>NZ_JAAOYV010000006.1 GCF_011759585.1 Frigoribacterium endophyticum | reverse complement strand
AACACTGATCCACATGGTGTAGCGTCATGGCTCGTTGCGAAAGCGACACCGGCTCCTTACAGGGGTCGAAGAGCGGTGGTCTTACATGGTGAAGATCGGTGCTAAGGTTTCACAGCTGCCTCGGACGAGGGCCTTTATATAGGTCGGGTTCCGGGTGCGTTTGGTCCTTGAGAACTCAACAGCGTGCACATTGTCAAATGCCAAATTATACCCTGGCATCGTGATGAACTTCGGTTCTGAGTGGTGTTTAGGTTTCTTTGAGATTGATGGACAACAACAATCGTCAGATTGTTTTGTTCTTTGGTCAGCATCAAATTCAGCAGATCCGGCCTTTTTCCGGTTGGTCTGTTTTTTCTTTTACGGAGAGTTTGATCCTGGCTCAGGACGAACGCTGGCGGCGTGCTTAACACATGCAAGTCGAACGATGAACTCCAGCTTGCTGGGGGGATTAGTGGCGAACGGGTGAGTAACACGTGAGTAACCTGCCCTTGACTCTGGGATAAGCGCTGGAAACGGCGTCTAATACCGGATACGAGCTTCAGCCGCATGGCTAGGAGTTGGAAAGAATTTCGGTCAAGGATGGACTCGCGGCCTATCAGCTAGTTGGTGAGGTAATGGCTCACCAAGGCGACGACGGGTAGCCGGCCTGAGAGGGTGACCGGCCACACTGGGACTGAGACACGGCCCAGACTCCTACGGGAGGCAGCAGTGGGGAATATTGCACAATGGGCGAAAGCCTGATGCAGCAACGCCGCGTGAGGGATGACGGCCTTCGGGTTGTAAACCTCTTTTAGTAGGGAAGAAGCGAAAGTGACGGTACCTGCAGAAAAAGCACCGGCTAACTACGTGCCAGCAGCCGCGGTAATACGTAGGGTGCAAGCGTTGTCCGGAATTATTGGGCGTAAAGAGCTCGTAGGCGGTTTGTCGCGTCTGCTGTGAAATCTGGGGGCTCAACCCCCAGCCTGCAGTGGGTACGGGCAGACTAGAGTGCGGTAGGGGAGATTGGAATTCCTGGTGTAGCGGTGGAATGCGCAGATATCAGGAGGAACACCGATGGCGAAGGCAGATCTCTGGGCCGTAACTGACGCTGAGGAGCGAAAGCGTGGGGAGCGAACAGGATTAGATACCCTGGTAGTCCACGCCGTAAACGTTGGGAACTAGATGTGGGGACCATTCCACGGTCTCCGTGTCGCAGCTAACGCATTAAGTTCCCCGCCTGGGGAGTACGGCCGCAAGGCTAAAACTCAAAGGAATTGACGGGGGCCCGCACAAGCGGCGGAGCATGCGGATTAATTCGATGCAACGCGAAGAACCTTACCAAGGCTTGACATATACCGGAAACGGCCAGAGATGGTCGCCCCGCAAGGTCGGTATACAGGTGGTGCATGGTTGTCGTCAGCTCGTGTCGTGAGATGTTGGGTTAAGTCCCGCAACGAGCGCAACCCTCGTTCTATGTTGCCAGCACGTTATGGTGGGAACTCATAGGAGACTGCCGGGGTCAACTCGGAGGAAGGTGGGGATGACGTCAAATCATCATGCCCCTTATGTCTTGGGCTTCACGCATGCTACAATGGCCGGTACAAAGGGCTGCGATACCGTAAGGTGGAGCGAATCCCAAAAAGCCGGTCTCAGTTCGGATTGGGGTCTGCAACTCGACCCCATGAAGTCGGAGTCGCTAGTAATCGCAGATCAGCAACGCTGCGGTGAATACGTTCCCGGGCCTTGTACACACCGCCCGTCAAGTCATGAAAGTCGGTAACACCCGAAGCCAGTGGCCTAACCCCTTGTGGGATGGAGCTGTCGAAGGTGGGATCGGTGATTAGGACTAAGTCGTAACAAGGTAGCCGTACCGGAAGGTGCGGCTGGATCACCTCCTTTCTAAGGAGCATGTACCAGCCCTGCTGTTTACACAGGGATCATCTGGTCAAGTCAGTACTAGAGCGAATGTCTCTGGCTGGCGCTCATGGGTGGAACATTGACGATGGTCGTTTTGTGACGGCGCAGTGCTTAGTACGATCTCTTCGGAGGTGTGGAACGGTGTGGCGCACAAGCGGAACGGTATGCACGCTGTTGGGTCCTGAGGGACCAAGCTTCCACGCTCTTCGGGGTGTGGGGTTTTACCTCTGGGCCAGGAAAGTCCTGCATGTATCGCAGGGTGATTCTGGTGCCGCCCGTATTTTGAGAACTACACAGTGGACGCGAGCATCTTAGTCGCAAATCAAGAGCCGGCCCTTTAGGGGGTTGGTGACCGGGTTTGTGATACTAAGTGCAATTTCTTAGACCAACTCAGCCTTCGGGTTGGGTTGGCGAATGAGATAACACTGAGCTGCCAGCTTTGGCTGGTGGCAACTTTGTGGTCAAGTTTCTAAGAGCAAACGGTGGATGCCTTGGCATCTGGAGCCGAAGAAGGACGTAGAAATCTGCGATAAGCCTCGGGGAGCTGATAATCGAGCCCTGATCCGAGGATTTCCGAATGGGGAAACCCCGCCAGGCGTTTTGACCTGGTGACTCCCGCCTGAATATATAGGGCGGGTAGAGGGAACGTGGGGAAGTGAAACATCTCAGTACCCACAGGAAGAGAAAACAACAGTGATTCCGTGAGTAGTGGCGAGCGAAATCGGAAGAGGCTAAACCGGTCATGTGTGATAGACGGCGGTCGTTGCATGGTCGGGGTTGTGGGACCCGTTGTCCTGTTCTGCCGGACAGGAACAGTTACAGCGCAGTATAGGCGAACAGCTTTGAATGGCTGGTCATAGAGGGTGCGAACCCCGTAGCCGAAATGCTGGCGCTGGCTGAATGGGGATCCCAAGTAGCTCGGGGCCCGAGAAATCCCGTGTGAATCTGTCAGGACCACCTGATAAGCCTAAATACTCCCAGATGACCGATAGCGGACAAGTACCGTGAGGGAAAGGTGAAAAGTACCCCGGGAGGGGAGTGAAATAGTACCTGAAACCGTTTGCTTACAAACCGTTGGAGCCTCCTTGTAGGGGTGACAGCGTGCCTTTTGAAGAATGAGCCTGCGAGTTAGCGATATGTGGCGAGGTTAACCCGTGTGGGGTAGCCGTAGCGAAAGCGAGTCTTAAGAGGGCGATCCAGTCGCATGTCCTAGACCCGAAGCGAAGTGATCTATCCATGGCCAGGTTGAAGCGACGGTAAGACGTCGTGGAGGACCGAACCCACTTCAGTTGAAAATGGAGGGGATGAGCTGTGGATAGGGGTGAAAGGCCAATCAAACTTCGTGATAGCTGGTTCTCTCCGAAATGCATTTAGGTGCAGCGTTGCGTGTTTCTTGCCGGAGGTAGAGCTACTGGATGGCCGATGGGGCCCAAAAGCTTACTGACGTCAGCCAAACTCCGAATGCCGGTAAGTGAGAGCGCAGCAGTGAGACGGTGGGGGATAAGCTTCATCGTCGAGAGGGAAACAACCCAGACTACCAACTAAGGTCCCTAAGCGTGTGCTAAGTGGGAAAGGATGTGGAGTTGCATAGACAACCAGGAGGTTGGCTTAGAAGCAGCCACCCTTGAAAGAGTGCGTAATAGCTCACTGGTCAAGTGATTCCGCGCCGACAATGTAACGGGGCTCAAGCACACCACCGAAGTTGTAGATTTCGTATTATAGACAAGCCTTCGTGGTTCAGTCGTACGGAGTGGTAGGAGAGCGTCGTGTGGCCAGTGAAGCGGCGGTGTAAACCAGCCGTGGAGGCCACACGAGTGAGAATGCAGGCATGAGTAGCGAAAGACGGGTGAGAAACCCGTCCTCCGAAAGACCAAGGGTTCCAGGGCCAGGTTAATCCGCCCTGGGTAAGTCGGGACCTAAGGCGAGGCCGACAGGCGTAGTCGATGGACAACGGGTTGATATTCCCGTACCGGCGAAGAACCGCCCAAGCTAATCCAGTGGTGCTAAGAGTCCTAACCCGGCTGAGCGGATCCCTTCGGGGTGATGCCGGCCGGTCTAACGCTCGACCCCATGCTGGTGCGGTTAGCGTATTAACAGGTGTGACGCAGGAAGGTAGCTGAGCCAGGCGATGGTATCCGTAAGGTGAACCTGGTGTAAGGATGTAGGGCTGACGATAGGCAAATCCGTCGTCAATGTGCCTGAGACCCGATGCGTACCCCGATTGGGGGAAATCAGTGATCCTATGCTGCCGAGAAAAGCATCGACGCGAGGTTCAAGCCGCCCGTACCCCAAACCGACTCAGGTGGTCAGGTAGAGAATACCAAGGAGATCGAGAGAATCGTGGTTAAGGAACTCGGCAAAATGCCCCCGTAACTTCGGGAGAAGGGGGGCCGGAACCGTGATGGGATTTACTCCCGGAGCGGGAAAGGCCGCAGAGACCAGTGGGAAGCGACTGTTTACTAAAAACACAGGTCCGTGCCAAGTCGCAAGACGATGTATACGGACTGACGCCTGCCCGGTGCTGGAAGGTTAAGAGGAAGGGTTAGCGCAAGCGAAGCTCAGAATTTAAGCCCCAGTAAACGGCGGTGGTAACTATAACCATCCTAAGGTAGCGAAATTCCTTGTCGGGTAAGTTCCGACCTGCACGAATGGCGTAACGACTTCCCAGCTGTCTCAACCGCGAACTCGGCGAAATTGCACTACGAGTAAAGATGCTCGTTACGCGCAGCAGGACGGAAAGACCCCGTGACCTTTACTACAGCTTGGTATTGGTGTTCGGAGTGGCTTGTGTAGGATAGGTGGGAGACTGTGAAGCTTGGACGCTAGTTCAGGTGGAGTCATTGTTGAAATACCACTCTGGTCACTTTGGATATCTAACTACGAACCGTGATCCGGTTCTGGGACAGTGCCTGGTGGGTAGTTTAACTGGGGCGGTTGCCTCCTAAAGAGTAACGGAGGCGCCCAAAGGTTCCCTCAACCTGGTTGGCAATCAGGTGTCGAGTGTAAGTGCACAAGGGAGCTTGACTGTGAGACTGACAAGTCGAGCAGGGACGAAAGTCGGGACTAGTGATCCGGCAGTGGCTTGTGGAAGCGCTGTCGCTCAACGGATAAAAGGTACCTCGGGGATAACAGGCTGATCTTGCCCAAGAGTCCATATCGACGGCATGGTTTGGCACCTCGATGTCGGCTCGTCGCATCCTGGGGCTGGAGTAGGTCCCAAGGGTTGGGCTGTTCGCCCATTAAAGCGGTACGCGAGCTGGGTTTAGAACGTCGTGAGACAGTTCGGTCCCTATCCGCTGCGCGCGTAGGAAATTTGAGAAGATCTATCCCTAGTACGAGAGGACCGGGATGGACGAACCTCTGGTGTGTCAGTTGTCCTGCCAAGGGCACCGCTGATTAGCTACGTTCGGAACGGATAACCGCTGAAAGCATCTAAGCGGGAAGCCGGCTTCGAGATGAGATTTCCATACCCTTCGGGGTGAGAGGCTCCCAGCTAGACTACTGGGTTGATAGGCCGGATGTGGAAGTGGGGACTAACGACCCATGGAGCTGACCGGTACTAATAAGCCGATAACTTGACAACACTCTTCCCCTGTAGAGGGGAAGAAAGATTGCTTCGCGTCCACTATGTGGTTCCCGGAAGACGGTCGGTAACGACCCGTTCTTGACGGAAACACCCCGCCACCAGGCACCGTTCCCTGGTGCGGGACAACAGAACAGACAAGTCCCATCACTAGTGGTGGGCATGGTCTGGAACAGACTTCACCGCCACCCCTTGTGGGTGTGTGTGTGGTAAATGTTTCGGCGGCCATAGCGAGAGGGAAACGCCCGGTCCCATTCCGAACCCGGAAGCTAAGACTCTCAGCGCCGATGGTACTGCAAGGGGGACCTTGTGGGAGAGTAGGACACCGCCGGACTTCCTTTAGTGCACAGCATGACTGGCACACCGAAAGGCCCCTCCACAGGAGGGGCCTTT
>NZ_JAAOYV010000005.1 GCF_011759585.1 Frigoribacterium endophyticum | reverse complement strand
TGCGCTGGCTCTGGCCGCGGGGGGGGGGGGGGGGCGGGGGGGGGGGGGGGCGGCGGGGGGCGGGCCGCCCCCCCCCCCCCCCCCCCCCCCCCCCCCCCCCCCCCCCCCCCCCCCGCCGGGCCCCCCCCCCCCCCCCCCCCCCCCCGCCTCCTCGTCCGTTCCGCCCCGTGGTGGCCCCTGCCCCACCGGGCCCGCCGTGTCGAGCCCCTCGTCCCGCCCGTCGGGCGCGGGGCGTCGCCGCTAGGCTCGGCCCATGGCACTCGACAGTCCCCTCGGGGCGGACAGCCCCCTCAGCGACGACGACAAGACCGCGATCGAGCAGCTCTCCGGCATCCGGCAGAGCATCGACAACATCGACGCCGCTCTGGTGCACCTCCTCGCCGAGCGCTTCAAGTTCACGCAGTCGGTCGGTCACCTCAAGGCCGCGGCGGGCATGCCCGCGAGCGACCCGGAGCGCGAGCGCGTGCAGATCCAGCGCCTCCGCCAGCTCGCCGAGCAGTCGCACCTCGACCCCGCGTTCGCGGAGAAGTTCCTGAACTTCATCGTCGGCGAGGTCATCCACCACCACGAGCGCATCGCGGCCGACGCCGCGGCGACGCCGGGCGAGTGACCGCGGTGAGCGACGGCACGGCGCCCGAGCAGGAGCCGACGGCCCCGCGCGAGCCGATCGCAGCGAGCCCGGCCTCGGCCGCCGCTCCCCAGCGCCTCTACATCGGGTCGTACACCGCCTCGAGCGGGGGCTCGGGCACGGGCATCACCGTGCTCGAGCGCAGCGCGCCAGGCTCGCCCTGGCAGGCGGTGCAGACCGTCGAGGCCGACGACCCGTCCTTCCTCGTCGCGACGGAGGGGGCCCTGCACGCGGTCTCCGAGACGACGGAGGGGCGGGTGCTGTCGTACACCGTCTCCGCCGGCCAGCTGGTCGCCGCCTCGAGCGCCGCGGCGGGCGGGGCTGCTCCGTGCCACCTGCACCACGACCCGGCCTCCGGCGCGCTCGTCGTCGCGAGCTACGTCGGCGGCACCGTGGGCGTGCTGTCGAGCGACCCCTCGCACCCGAGCCGCGTCGTGCGCACCCTCGCGCTGCCCTACGGCCACGGCCCCGTCCTCGAGCGCCAGGAGCGGCCGCACGCCCACCAGGTCGTGTCGACCCCGTGGGGCACCGCCCTCGTGAGCGACCTCGGAACGGACCGCCTCGTCGAGATCGTCGTCGACCCCATCTCGCTCGACCCCGAGATCGTGGCCGTCCACCCGTTGCCGTCCGGCGCCGGGCCGCGCCACCTGGCCTGGCTCGACGACGGCCGGCTGGTCGCCGTCGGCGAGCTCGACGCGCGGCTGCACGTGCTGCGCCGGGTCGAGGGCAAGCTCGTGCTCGACCACTCGATCGAGGTCTTCGAGGGCGCGGCGTCGACGCCGGGCGTGCTGCCCTCCCACCTGGCGGTCGACGCCGGCCGCGTGTACGTCGCGACCCGGGGGCGCGACACCATCAGCGTCTTCACGGTGGGCGACGACGAGCGGCTGCGCCTCGTCGGCGAGTCGTCGTGCGGGGGCCGGTGGCCGCGCCACTTCGCGATCACGCCGGGCGTCCTCTACGTCGCGAACCAGGGCTCCGACACGGTGGCGGTGCTGCCGCTCGACCCCGAGACCGGGGTGCCGGGCGAGCCCGTCGACGTGTTCTCGCTGGGCAGCCCCGCCTGCATCGTCGCCGTCTGAGGGCGGGGGCCTAGACGCTCCGGCGCGCCAGGCCCTGCAGCAGGCCGATGACGTCGCCGATCGGCGCGCGGGCGGCCGCGGGGTCGACCGTCGCCTGGTCGAACGGGCCCGGGGTGAACCAGAGGCCGTCGGCGACGAGGCAGACGAGCCGGGCGACGACCGGGTCGCCCACCTCGTCGAGGACGACGTCGTACCACCGGCGCTGCATCGCGCTCAGCGCCTCCACCGCCCGGGGCCACCGGCCGCTCGACGCGAGGTTCGTGACGGCCGTGATGCACCGGTCGAAGGGGTCGTCGTCGGCCACCGCGTCGGGCGAGGAGGTGCGGATGAAGTAGTCGACGGCACCGTCGGCGGCGTTCGTCATCGCCGTCACGTCGGCGTCGATCAGGGCCTCGAGTCGTTCGACCAGGCCGTCGACGAGCGCCTCGCGCGAGGGGAAGTGGTAGAGCAGGCCGCCCTTGGAGACGCCGGCCTCGGCGGCCACCGCGTCGAAGGTGGCGGTGCGCTCGCCGCTGGTCGTGACGAGGTGCTCGAAGGCGTCGAGCATCTGCTCTCGGGCTGACGGACGGGGACTCATCCTGTTACTGTACCGTCTGGACGGTCTGCTGTACCGTCCGGACGGTACAGCTGGAGCACGACGCCCCGCTGCACCCCGACGCACCACGAGACCGAGGACCGACCATGACCGCGACCGCCCGCCGCCCCGCCGCCGTCCCCGAGCGCGCCGGCACGCGACAGTGGGCCGCGCTGGTCGTCCTGATGCTCCCCGTGCTGCTCGTCTCGGTCGACAACACCGTGCTGAGCTTCGCCCTCCCCGAGATCTCGACGGCGCTCCGGCCCTCGGCCGCGGCCCAGCTCTGGATCGTCGACGTCTACTCGCTGGTGCTGGCCGGCCTCCTGGTGGCGATGGGCTCGCTGGGCGACCGCTTCGGCCGACGTCGGCTGCTGCTGATCGGGGCCTCCGGGTTCGCCCTCGTCTCGCTCGCGGCGGCCTTCGCCCCGACCGCCGAGGCCCTGATCACCGCCCGCGCCGTGCTCGGCTTCTTCGGCGCGATGATCATGCCCGCCACGCTCTCGCTGCTCCGCAGCACGTTCACCGACCGTGACCAGCGTCGGCTCGCCATCGCGATCTGGGCCAGCGGCTTCGCGGCGGGCTCGGCCCTCGGCCCCGTCGTGGGCGGCGTGCTGCTCGAGCACTTCGCCTGGGGCTCGGTCTTCCTCATCGCCGTCCCGGTGCTCCTGCCGCTGCTGGTCGGCGCCCCGCTCCTCCTCGTCGAGAGCCGCGACCCCGCACCCGGGCCGTTCGACCCGGTGTCGGTGCTGCTGTCGCTGACGGCCATGGCGCCGGTCGTCGCCGCGGTGAAGCAGCTCGCGACGCACGGGCCGGGCCTCGACGTCCTGCTCCTGGCGGTGCTCGGCGTCGCCTCGGGCTGGCTCTTCGTCCGACGCCAGCTGCGGCGCGAGCGCCCCCTCCTCGACGTGCGGCTCTTCACCTCGCCGGTCTTCGCGGGCTCGGTCGTCGTGAACCTGCTCGCGGTCGTGGCGCTCGTCGGCTTCCTCTTCTTCACCACGCAGCACCTGCAGCTCGTCGTCGGGCTCCGCCCGCTGCAGGCCGCGCTGACCCTGCTGCCCGGGCTCGGCGCGATGATCGTCGCCGGCCTCGTGGTCGTGCCGATCGTGCGGCACGTCAGCCCGCGCACCATCGTCGCGACCGGCCTCGCCGCGGCCGCCGTCGGGTACGCCCTCGTCTGGCTCTCCGGGGCGGGCGCCCCGGTCGGCGTCTTCGTCCTCGCGTTCGCGCTCGTCGGGGCCGGGGTCGGCGCCGCCGAGACGATCTCGAACGACCAGATCATCGCCGCCGTCCCTGCCGACCGTGCCGGTGCGGCGTCCGCGGTGTCGGAGACGGCGTACGAGGTCGGCGCCGTGCTCGGCACGGCCGTGCTGGGCAGCATGCTGACGGCGATCTACCGCGGCTCGCTCGTCGTGCCCGCCGACGTGCCCGCCGAGGTCGGCGACGCCGCCCGCGAGACCCTGGGAGGCGCGGTGGCGGCCGCCGACGCCCTCGACGGCTCCGTGGCCACGCGCCTCCTCGACGCCGCGACCCACGCCTTCGACGCCGGCCTGGTCACCACCGCGGCCGTCGGGGCCGGCGTGATGCTGCTCGCCGTGGCGGTGTCGCTGGTGTCGCTCCGGCGCGCGTCCGCGAGCGACTGACCCCGCGCCTCCCGCGGGCCTTCCGGGGCGGTCGGCGGCGTCGTCGCGGCGGGCTCCCCGGGCGGGCCGCGGAGGTCCGTCGGCGTCGCCGGTCGTGGGTACAGTAGAGCCGTCCACCCCGAGCCGTGCAGGAGCCCCATGTCGCGAACCGTCAGACTCGCCGCCGTCCCCGGCGACGGCATCGGTCCCGAGGTCGTGGCCGAGGCTCTGAAGGTCCTCGAGGTCGCCGTGGGCGACGAGGCGAGCTTCGAGGTGACGCCCTTCCACCTCGGCGCGGCGCGCTACCTCGAGACGGGCGACGTCCTCACCGACGAAGACCTCGCGGCGATCGCCGGGCACGACGTCGTGCTGCTCGGCGCTGTCGGCGGCGACCCCCGCGACCCGCGCCTCGCGGGCGGCGTCATCGAGCGGGGGCTGCTGCTCCGGCTGCGCTTCGCGCTCGACCACTACGTGAACCTCCGCCCGACGACGACGTGGCCGGGGGTCCCGTCGCCGCTCGCCGACCCCGGCACCGTCGACTTCGTCGTCGTCCGCGAGGGCACCGAGGGGCCGTACGTCGGCAACGGCGGCTCCCTCCGCACGGGCACGCCGCACGAGATCGCCAACGAGGTCAGCGTCAACACGGCGCACGGCGTCGAACGCGTCGTCCGGTTCGCCTTCGAGAAGGCCCGGTCGCGCCGCGGTCGCCTCACCCTGGTGCACAAGACCAACGTGCTCGTCTTCGCGGGCAGCCTCTGGCAGCGCGTCGTCGACGCGGTCGCCGCGGAGTACCCCGACGTCGCGGTCGACTACCAGCACGTCGACGCCGCCACGATCCACCTGGTCGTCGACCCCGCACGGTTCGACGTCATCGTCACCGACAACCTGTTCGGCGACATCCTCACCGACCTCGCCGGCGCGATCAGCGGCGGCATCGGCCTCGCCGCCTCCGGCAACCTCAACCCCTCGGGCGAGTTCCCGAGCATGTTCGAGCCGGTGCACGGCTCGGCGCCCGACATCGCGGGGCAGCAGAAGGCCGACCCGACCGCCGCGATCCTCTCGGTGGCGCTGATGCTCGAGCACCTCGACCTCCCCGAGGCCGCCGACCGCGTGCACCGCGCGGTCGAGGCCGACATGGCCGACCGTGCCGCCGGCGGCGTCGGCGCCCCCGTCCGCAGCACTGCCGAGATCGGCACGGCCGTCGCCGACCGCGTCGCCGCCCTCACCACCTCCGTCGCCTGACGCCGCCCCGTCCGAGAAGAGCACCATGACCACGACCGACGACACCGCCTCGTCCACCGAGTTCGGGCTGAGCTTCGAGCTCACGCCGTCCGAGACCGTCCGCGCCGACGCCGAGCGCGAGGCGATCCTCTCCGACCCCGGGTTCGGCAAGCACTTCACCGACCACATGGTCTCGATCCGCTGGACGGTCGACGAGGGCTGGCACACGGCGCGCGTCCACCCGTACGGCCCCCTGCAGCTCGACCCCGCGGCCTCCGTCCTGCACTACGCGCAGGAGATCTTCGAGGGCATGAAGGCCTACCGCCACGCCGACGGCTCGGTGTGGTCGTTCCGGCCCGACGCCAACGCCCGTCGGCTCCAGCGCTCGGCCCGCCGCCTCGCCCTCCCCGAGCTCTCGACGGAGGACTTCGTCGAGAGCGTCCGTCAGCTGGTGCGCATCGACGAGTCGTGGGTGCCGTCGGCGCCCGAGACGAGCCTCTACCTCCGGCCGTTCATGATCGCCAGCGAGAGCTTCCTCGGAGTGCGGGCGGCTCAGCAGGTCGACTACCACGTCATCGCCAGCCCGGCCGGCGCGTACTTCAGCGGCGGCGTCTCCCCGGTGTCGATCTGGCTCACGACGAACTACGCCCGGGCGGGCAAGGGCGGCACCGGCGCCGCGAAGACGGGCGGCAACTACGCGTCCTCGCTGCTGCCGCAGCAGGAGGCCTACGAGAACGGCTGCCAGCAGGTGCTGTTCCTCGACTCGTCCGAGAGCTCCTACATCGAGGAGCTCGGCGGCATGAACGTGGTGCTGGTCTACGCCGACGGCACCCTGGTCACCCCCGACAGCGACTCGATCCTCGAGGGCATCACCCGCGACTCCGTCCTGGAGCTGGCGGAGGCCCGGGGCCACCGGGTCGAGCGCCGACGGGTCACGATCGACGAGTGGCGCGACGGCGTGGCGAGCGGCGCGATCGTCGAGGTGTTCGCCTGCGGCACGGCCGCGGTCGTCGTGCCGATCGCCGAGCTCAAGGGCGAGGACCTGCACATCGGATCGCCCTCGGCCGAGGGAGGTCCGCTCACGATGTCGCTGCGCGAGGAGCTCACCGACATCCAGTACGGGCGTCGCGACGACGTCCACGGATGGATGACGAGGCTCGACGCATGAAGATCGCACGGTTCGCGACCCCCGGAGAAGACCCCCGCTACGGCATCGTCGACGAGCGCGAGCTGATCGTGCTCGCGGGCGACCCGATGTACAGCGGCTACGAGACGACCGGCGAGCGGGTGTCGCTGCGCTCGGCGAAGATCCTCGCCCCGGTGATCCCGCGCTCGAAGGTGGTGGGCGTCGGCCTGAACTACCACGACCACGCCGACGAGCTGGGGCAGACCCCGCCGGAGGCGCCGCTGCTGTTCCTGAAGCCGAACACGACGGTCATCGGGTTCGGCGACTCGATCCAGCTCCCGCCCGACGTCGGCCAGGTCGACTTCGAGGGCGAGCTCGCCATCGTGATCGGCTCGATCGCGAAGCGGGTGAAGGCCGAGGACTACCAGAGCGTGGTGTTCGGCTACACGATCGCGAACGACGTGACCGCCCGCGACGTGCAGCAGTCCGACGGGCAGTGGACGCGAGCGAAGGGCTACGACACGTTCCTGCCGCTCGGGCCGTACATCGAGAACGAGCTCGACTGGACCGACGTGACGATCGAGACGCGGGTGGACGGCGAGGTCAAGCAGCGGGAGTCCACGCTGCAGATGATCCACAAGATCCCTGAGCTGATCGAGTACGTCACCGACGTGTTCACTCTGCTGCCGGGCGACGTGATCCTGACCGGCACCCCCGCCGGCATCGGTCCGTTCACGGCCGGTGAGACCGTCGAGGTCGCGATCTCGGGCATCGGCTCGCTGATCAACCCGGCCAAGAACCGGGTCTAGGCCCCACCCCGTGACGACCCCGAGCAGTGCCGTCGACCGCCCGCGCGCCGCGTGGCTGCCCGGGGTCGCCGCCGCCGCGGGGGCCGCGGTCGTCGCCTGCCTCCTGCACCTCGCGATCCCGGCGGTGCCGGTGCTCACCGCGAGCGTCCTGCTCGGCATCGTCGTCGCCCAGGTCCGACCGGCTCGGCGGTGGCTCGACGGGGTGCTCGCTCCGGGGCTCGCGCTCTCGGCCCGTCGCCTGCTGCGCGTCGGGGTCGTCCTGCTCGGGCTGAAGCTCAGCCTGGTCGACGTCGCGTCGCTCGGGGGCGTCACCATCGCCGCGGTCGTCGGCATCCTGGTCTCGACCTTCGCCGTGACGTGGGCGCTGGGCCGATGGGCGCGTCTCCCGGGTGACCAGCCGTTGCTGCTGGCGGCCGGCTTCTCGATCTGCGGGGCGTCGGCGATCGGCGCGATGAGCGCCGTCACCCGTGACCGCGGCAAGGACGCCGCGACACCGGTGGCCCTGGTCACCCTCTGCGGGACGGCCGCGATCGTCGTCCTCCCGGTGGTCGGGCGCGCGGTCGGCCTGACCGACGTCGAGTTCGGCGCGTGGACCGGGGCCAGCGTCCACGACGTCGGTCAGGTCGTGGCCACGGCGCAGACCGCAGGCGCCACCGCCCTCGCGATCGCGGTCGTCGTCAAGCTCACCCGCGTGGTGATGCTGGCCCCGGTCGTCGCCATCACGTCCGCGGTGGTCCGTCACCGCGGGGGCAGCTCCGGCACCCGACCGCCGCTGGTGCCCCTGTTCGTGCTCGGCTTCCTGGCCGCGGTCGCCGTCCGCACGCTGGTGGACCTGCCGGAGTCGGTGGTCACCGGAGCCGACACCGTGCAGACCGCACTGCTCGCGCTCGCACTCGTCGGGCTCGGCACCGGCGTCCGGCTCGAGCGCCTCGCCCGTACCGGAGGCCGCGCGGTGCTGGTCGGCCTGGGGTCATGGCTCTTCATCGCGGTGCTCTCGCTCGTGGTCGTCCGACTGCTGCCCCTCGGAGCCTGATCGGCCCTCCTGCCGCTCGGCAGGAACACCCCTGGGCGGCCGTGTGCGGCTCTCTGCCGGACGTTCAGGCCCTGGACCCTTGATTTTCCGGGCTTCGCGGTTGCGACACGCCCGGGATGTGTGGGGGTTTGGACGTTGGGCGGGTGGTGCCTGTAATGTTCTTTCTTGTCACCACAACGGTGCGGCGGAGCGA
>NZ_JAAOYV010000004.1 GCF_011759585.1 Frigoribacterium endophyticum | reverse complement strand
CGGCCGCGCTGCTGAACCAGACCTTCAAGACCGACGCCGTCCAGGACGAGATGCTCGTCGGAGTCGCGAAGATCACCGTCGCCACCAAGTAGCACTCTCCCGCTGCTCGGTGACGACCGCGCCGGTGCTGCATCCCTCGACGTAGGGCCGGCATCCCGGTGGGACCCCCTCTTGCTCGTGAGCAGGAGGGGGTCTTCCGCGTGCCCGGGGTGCACCGACGGCGCGCCGGGTCGGCACCGGGCCTGCGTCGGAGGTCGTAGGCGAGGTCACGACCTGCGCACCCTGTGGCGGCGGGCTCCGGGCGCGAGCGTGGAGTCATGACATCGACACACGCCGAGAGCGGGGCCCCGAGGGGCCGCCGCGACCGCCGACTCCTGCCCCGCCTCGCCGCCGCCGCGGCCGTCGTCGCCCTCGCCCTGCCGCTCGCGGCCTGCGCGGGCACCGCCTCCGCCGAGCCCGCTCCCCCCGCCCCGCCGCAGCACCAGCCCGGCGGGCACGCCCTCACCGCCTCCGACGTCGACTCCTGGCTCGACGGGGCCGTCGGCTCCGCCCTGCAGACGACGGGCATCCCCGGCGCGTCGGTGAGCGTCGTCGCCGACGGCCAGCTGCTGACCGCCCGCGGCTACGGGCTGGCCGACACGGGCACCGAGGGCGACCCGGCCCGGCCCGTCGACCCCGACGACACGCTGTTCCGCGTCGGCTCCGTCTCGAAGGTCGTCTCCGCGACGGCCGTGATGCGGCTCGTCGAGGAGGGCCGGCTCGACCTCGACGCCGACGTGCAGCAGTACCTCGACTTCGACCTCGACACCCCGAAGGGCGCCGTGACGCTGCGCCACCTGCTGACCCACACCTCGGGCTTCGAGGAGGTCATCGCCGGCCTGATCGGGGCGCCCGGCAGCGAGGTGTCGCTGCGCGACGCCGTCTCGGCCGCCCCGCCCGAGCAGGTCTTCGCCCCGGGCACGACGCCCGCGTACTCGAACTACGGCGCCTCGCTCGCGGGCTACGTCGCCGAGCGCGTCAGCGGCGAGCCGTTCGCGCAGCTCGTGCAGGAGGAGGTGTTCGGGCCCGTCGGCATGACGTCGTCGTCGTTCGAGCAGCCGCTGCCCGCCGCCCTCGACGCCCGCCTCGCGAAGGGCTACCCCGACGACTCGCAGCCGTCGTGGCCGACCGAGGTCGTCAACGCCGCGCCCGCGGGGGCGATGACGTCGAGCGCCACCGACATGGCCCGCTTCATGCTCGCCCACCTCGGCGACCTGCCCGCCGACGAGTCGCCGCTCGCGGCCGACACGCTCGCCGAGATGCACCGCCCCGCGCTCGGCTCCGACGACCTCGGCACCCTCGCCGAGGGCCAGCGCATGGACCTCGCCTTCTTCGACGACAGCACGCCCGGCCTGCCGGCCTTCGGGCACGACGGCGACACGCAGGTCTTCCACACGGCGATGCGGATGTTCCCCGAGCAGGACGCCGGCATCTTCGTCACCCTCAACGGCAACGGACGCGACCCGATGGACTCGAGCGAGCTGCGCACCACCCTGCTCGAGGGCTTCGCCGACCGCTACCTCCGCGACGACGAGGGAGCCAGCGCGGGAGGCGCGGGCGCGGCCGCCGAGACGGTCGCGGCCACCTCCCCCGGCACCGCGTCGTCCGGCGACGCGAGCGCCGCCGCCGCCCTCGCGGGGACCTACGTCTCCTCCCGCTCGCCCTTCAGCAACCCCGGCGCCCTGCTCGCGCTCAGCGGCCAGACCACGGTCGTGCCGCGCAGCGACGGCACCGTCGCGGTCACCCCGAAGCCGCTCGGGACGACCACCGGCGTGTACGAGCAGGTGGGCGCGAACGCCTGGCGCGAGGTCGGCGGCGACGCCGTGCTCGCGACGCGGACCGACGGGGGCGACGACGCGACCGTGTCGGCGATCTCGTGGGGCGCCTCCTTCACCCTGCTGCGAGCACCCGTCTGGGGCACCGCCTCGCTGGTGCTGCCGACGGTGGCCCTGTCGGTCGTCGTGCTGCTCGTCTCGCTGGTCGCCTGGCCGGCGGTCGCCGTCGCCGTCGCCGGGCGCCGCCGCCGCGGGGAGCTGCCGGCCGCGGCTCCTGCTGACGCGGCAGCCCGTCGGGGTCGTCGCACCCTGCTGCTCTCGCGCCTCGGCCAGGTCGCGACCGTGGTCGCCCTCGTCGGCTGGGCCCTGGTCGCCGTGCAGGCGCTGTCGTTCGTCGACGTGCCCGCGGTGTCCCTGCGCGTGCTCCAGGTGCTGCAGGTGGTCGGCGTGCTCGCCGTCGTGCCGGCGGTGCTGGCGACCTGGCAGGCCGTCCGCGACCGTCGCGGCGCCCTCGTGGTGACGGGCCGCGTGCTCGTCGTGCTGGCCCTGGTCGCCCTGGCCTGGTTCGCGCTGGCGTACCGGCTCATCTCGCCGAGCGTGAGCTACTGATGACCCCCTCACAGGGCGACGCGCCCCTCGACCGCCCGCACACGGCGGCCCCGGCCGCCCCCGCGACCGACGGCACCTGGCAAGCTCCTACCGTGACCACCGCCACCGCCTCCCCCCGCCCCTCGGCGCTCCGCCGGGCCCTGGCCCGGGTGGGCGTGCGGAGCGACCTGGGCCGCGACGTCGTGCTCGCGGCCGCCTGGGCCCTGGTCGCACTCGCCTTCCTGGCCGGGCTGCAGGCGGCCGGCGAGCTGCTCGGCGCCGACCGGGGCGGCGTCGTGCCGCCCGCCCAGGTCGGGCTGGTCGTGGGGCTCGCCCTCGCCCAGCACGTGCCCCTGGCGCTCCGCCGCGTGTGGCCGGTCCCGGCCCTGCTCGCCGTCATGGTGCTGCAGGCCGCGCTGCTCGCCGTCCTGCCCTCCGGCATCGCGCTGTGGACGGCGGCGCCGGTCGTGCTCGCCTACACGGTCGGCTCGCTGCGGCCCACGCGGGTCGTCGTCGGCGCCGGGGTCGCCGCGGTCGCCGTCGCGGCGGTCGGGGCGGTCGTCGGTGCGACGGGCGTCGCGAAGCGGGCGCTCGGAGCGGTCGCCCTGCCCTCGCTCGACCTCCTCGACCCGGCCGCCGAGGCGCTGGCCCTCATCACGAGCGCCGTGCTGATCGTCGGGGTCAGCGCCGCCGTCGGCTCGTGGGTCGCCCTGCGCCGCCGGCACGAGCACGACGTCCGCGCCCGCGCCGCCGAGACGGTCGAGCACCAGGCGACCCTGACCCGGGCCGCGGTCGCCGCCGAGCGCACCCGCATGGCCCGCGAGCTGCACGACGTCGCGGCCCACCACCTCACCGGGCTCGTCGTGCAGGCGGGCGCCGCCGAGCGGCTCGTCAACGGCGACCCCGAGCGCGCGAAGGAGTCGCTGCGCAGCGTCCGCTCCCAGGGCCGCGAGACGCTCGACGCGCTGCGCTCGATCGTGGGCATCCTCCGCGAGACCGGCGACGACGCCGACGGCAGCGTGCCGGTGCCGGGGCTCGGCGACGTGGGCTCCCTCGTCGACTCGGCCCGCGCCTCCGGCACCGTGGTCGAGGTGCGGGCCGACGGGTCACTGCCGACGCTGCCCCCGCTGGCCGACGTCACCGCCTACCGGACGGTGCAGGAGGCGCTGGTCAACGCCCGTAGGCACGCTCCCGGGGCACCCGTGGCCGTCGACCTCCTGGCCGAGCCGCGCCGCCTCGTCGTGGTGGTCGAGAACACGATGCCCGCGACGGCCGGCCGCACGGCCCCGGGCTACGGGCTGGTCGGGATGCGCGAGCGGGCCGCGCTCGTCGGCGGACGCCTCGAGGCGGGGCCGACGGCGGCGGGCTCGTGGCGGGTGCGGCTGGAGCTGCCGGTCGAGGCCGACGTGGCGGCTGCCGCGCCCGGGGCGGCTGGGGCGCCCGGGGCGCCTGCCGGGCCTGCGGGGGTCGGCGCGTCGGGCACCGCGATCGGCGGCACGACGGCCGGCGACGGGAGCGGCGCGTGATCCGCGTCGTGCTGGTCGACGACCAGTCCATCGTGCGGGCGGGGTTCCGGGTGGTGCTCGAGACCGCCGGGGGCATCGAGGTCGTGGGCGAGGCCGCGGGCGGCCGCGAGGCGGTGACGCTCCTGCAGCACACGCGGGCCGACGTCGTCGTGATGGACGTGCGCATGCCGGGCGGCGACGGTATCGAGGCGACGCGGGCGATCACCGCCGGTGCGGCGGGCTCAGGTGTGGCGGTCGCCGGTGCGCCGGTCGCCGGTGCGGGTGCCGGCGCGACGGGCGCCGT
This sequence comes from Frigoribacterium endophyticum, assembly GCF_011759585.1. Taxonomy (GTDB): domain Bacteria; phylum Actinomycetota; class Actinomycetes; order Actinomycetales; family Microbacteriaceae; genus Frigoribacterium; species Frigoribacterium endophyticum. Next base: position 69,177 of record NZ_JAAOYV010000004.1, on the reverse strand, counting down.
CGGCGGAGGCGGGGCCGACGCGACGAGCGCGGGTGCCGGCGGCGGGCCCGCCGTGCTCGTGGCGACGACCTTCGACCTCGACGAGTACGTCTTCGGGGCGCTCGAGGCGGGGGCACGCGGCTTCGTGCTCAAGGACGCCGAGCCCGAGGAGTTCGTCGCCGCCGTGCGCGCCCTCGCCTCGGGCCGGGCCGCGATCGACGGTGCGACCACCCGTCGCGTGATCGAGGAGTTCACGCGGCGCCGGGCCGCCACCCTCGCGGGCCCGCCCGTCGACGTGCTGACGCCCCGCGAGCAGAGCATCGTGCGGCTGCTCGGCGAGGGGCTCTCCAACGACGAGATCGGCGAGCGCCTGGTGATCGAGACGAGCACCGTCAAGTCGCACCTCACCCGCGTGATGACGAAGCTCGACGCCCGCGACCGGCTGCAGACCGTGATCTGGGCCTACCGCTCGGGCCTGCTGCCCTAGTCGCGGCGCCCTCCGTCATCGAGGTGACTCGTCCTGGCCTCCCGACGCCGTCGAGACCCCAGGACGAGTCACCTCGATCACCGCGTCCCCTGAGTTGCCACTTTGGGGGCCTCCAAGAGCTCAAGAGCCCCTCAAAGTGGCAACTCACCGGAGGGACGTGCACGCGCGCAGGGCGTGCCCGCGGCGCCGCCCGCACCCCTCACGCGCGCAGCACCCGCCGCGCCACCCGGTTCCCGAGCAGCTGCGCCGCCTGCACCAGCACGATGATCAGCACGATCACCGTGACCATCACCACGGTGTCGAAGCGCTGGTAGCCGTACGTGATGGCGAGGTTGCCCAGCCCGCCGCCGCCCACGAGGCCCGCGACCGCGGTCGCGTCGACCAGGGCGACGAAGATGTAGGTGAGCCCGAGGGTCAACGGGCCGAGCGCCTCCGGCACCACGATCGTGCCGAGCACCCGCAGCGGCGACGCGCCCATCGCCGCGCCGGCCTCGACGGCGCCGCGGTCGACGGCGACGAGGTTCGTCTCGGCGATCCGCGCGATCGAGAACGTCGCCACGATCGTCAGCGCGAAGATCGCGGCGCCGGTGCCGATGCTGGTGCCGATCACCGCCCTCGTCAGCGGCGAGATCGCCACGATCAGGATGATGAACGGGATGGGCCGCACCACGTTGATCACCGCGTTCAGCGCCGTCGACACCGCCGCGTTCTCGAGCAGCGCGCCGCGCCGCGTCGAGTAGAGCACGAGGCCGAGCAGCAGCCCGAAGAGCGTCGCGAGCACGAACGACACCGTCACCATCTGGAGCGTCTGCAGCAGCGCCGCACCGATCTTCGGCCAGAGCACCGCGGGGTCGACGTCACGCACGGGCCCCCACCTCCTCCACCGTCGTCGTGCGGCGCAGGTCGCGGAGCGCGGCCTCCACCCGGTCGTCGTCGCCGAGCAGCTCGACGGTCAGGTCGCCGAACAGCCGCGACTGCAGCTCGCTCACCCCGCCGTAGACCACGTTGACGTCGACGCCGTGCTCGCGGGCGACCCGCGAGAGGAAGGGGTCGTTCGAGTCGCGGTCCACGACGTGCAGGTGCACGAGCCGGCCCGTGTGCACCTGGCGGATGCGCGTGAGCGTGGCCGCGGACGCCCGGTGGTGCAGCACCGAGGAGACGAACCGCGACGTCGTCGGGTGCCGCGGCGACGCGAAGACGTCGTAGACCGAGCCGGTCTCGACGACCTCGCCGTCCTGCATCACCGCGACCCGGTCGGCGATCGAGCGGATCACGTCCATCTCGTGCGTCACGAGCAGGATGGTCACGCCGTACTCGTCGTTCGCGCGGCGGAGCAGGTCGAGCACCTCGCCGGTCGTCTGCGGGTCGAGGGCGCTCGTCGCCTCGTCGCTGATCAGCACGTCGGGCTTCGTCGCGAGCGCCCGGGCGATGCCGACCCGCTGCTTCTGCCCGCCCGAGAGCTGCGACGGGTGGTCGAGCGCCTTGTGGCCGAGGCCGACGAAGTCGAGCAGCTCCTCGACGCGGTCGACGGTCGCGTCGCGCGAGAGCCCGGCGAGCCGCAGCGGGTACGCCACGTTGCCGTAGACCGTGCGCGACTGGAGCAGGTTGAACTGCTGGAAGACCATGCCGATGCGCTGCCGCGCCCGGTGCAGCTGCCGCCCCCGCAGCGCCGAGATCTCGCGTCCGTCGACGTGCACCGAGCCCGCCGTGGGCCGCTCCAGGGCGTTGACCGTCCGCAGCAGCGTCGACTTGCCGGCCCCCGACCAGCCGACGATGCCGAAGACGTCGCCGCGCTCGACCGACAGGCTCACGTCGCGCAGCGCGTCGACCCGGCGGCCCTGCACCTCGTACGACTTCGACACCCCGCGGAACTCCACGATCGCGTCGCCCGCCCCGGTCACCGAGGAGTCGCGGGTCGGCTCGGTCGCCGCGCCCGGCTCCCCGAGGGCGAGGCCCGCCTCCCCGAGGTCCGCGCCCGCCCCGCCGACGGCCACGGCCGCCGCGGTGCCCCCCGCCGCGCTCACGACGCCTGCTCGCGGGCCGCCGCCTCGAGCTCGGCGAGCGTCGCCCGGAGGTCGTCGGCCGACACGTCGACCAGCACCACGGCCCCGAACGAGTCGCGCTCGAGCGCCTCGGCGACGCGCGGGTCGGCGTAGGCGTCCTCGAGCACGTCCCACGCGGGGTCGTCGACGTCGTCGGCCCGGGTCACGACCGCGTTGACGTAGGGTCGCGAGCCGTCGCTCAGCGCGTCGTCGAGGTAGAGCGCGTCGTCGGCGTCGATCTCCTGCGAGGGGTCGAAGTACGACGTGCCGACGACGACCGCGTCGATGCTCGGGTCGTCGAACTGGGTCGGGATGGTCGTCGCGCCGATGGGCACGAACTGCAGGCCGAGGTCGTTCTCCGTGACGTCGTCGACGGTCGGGAAGATCCCGGCCCCGTCGTCGACCTCGATCAGGCCGGCCGCCTCGAGGATCCCGAGGGCCCGTCCGCTGTTCGCCGCGTCGTCGGGGATCGCCACGTGGTCGCCCTGCTCGAGCTCGTCGAGCGACGACTTCGTCGCCGAGAAGACGCCCCACTGGCTGATCGACGTCGAGAACACGGGCGTCAGGTCGGTGTCGTTCGCCGTGTTGTACGCGCTGAGGAAGGCCGTGTGCTGGAACGCGTTCGCGTCGACCTCGCCGGCGACGAGCGCCGAGTTGGGCAGCGTCCAGTCGTCGAAGTTGACCCACTCCACGTCGAGGCCGTCCTCCGCCGCGACCGTCGCCACCGCGTCCTGCAGCTCGCTCTCGCCGCTGCCCGCGATGCGGACGCTGAGCCGCTCGACGTCGCCGTCCGCCGCGTCGGCCGGGTCGGTGCCGCCCCCGACGGCGGTGCCGACGAGCACTCCCCCGCCGACGAGCGCCGCGACGCCGGCGACGCCGAGCACGGTGAAGAGCGCTCGGCGCCGCTTCCGGCGCGCCTCGTCGAGGCCAGCGCGGAGGCCGCCCGCGGGCCGGTCGGCCCTCTCGGGGCCGGGTGCCGGGTCGTGCCCCTCGGCCCCGTCGGCGCGGCCGGTCTGGTCGTCGTGGTGGTCGTGCTGCTCGCTCATGGCGTCTTCCCTGGGTGTCGTCGTGGTGATCGTGGTGGTGCTGGTGGGGAGCGACTGTGCCAGCCGGGAGGCCGTGGGTGAAGCGTCCGTGTCGACGCGTGACGGAGAGTGACGGTGCGTGACGGGACGTGTCGTCACATGACGCCGAGGGTGGTCGAGCGGCCGCCCGTCTGCGAGGAATGGAGCTCGACCGAGAGGACCTCATGAGCCACGACACGCAGACCACCGACCGGACGACGGGCGAGCACAGCAGCCCCGAGGAGGCGCGGGTCGACGCCCGCGTCGAGGCGCGGGTCGACGCCCGCGTCGAGGCCGCGTTCGCCCCGGTGCTGGAGCGCATCGCGGACGGCGCCGTCGCCCGGGAGCGCGAGCGCCGCCTCCCCGTGGCCGAGGTCGACGAGCTGCGACGGGCCGGCTTCGGCGCGCTGCGGGTGCCGGTCTCGCACGGCGGGTGGGGAGCGTCGCTGGAACAGGAGTACCGCCTCCTCGTCCGGCTCGGGGAGGCCGACTCGAACCTGCCGCAGCTGCTCCGCGGGCACGTGGCCTTCGTCGAGACGCAGCGGGCGCAGCCCGACGGGCCGCTGCGCGACGAGTGGCTGCACCGGCTGGCCGCGGGCGACGTCCTCGTCGGCAACGCCCAGGCCGAGCGCGGTGCGGCGACCGAGGTGACGACGCGGCTCGAGCAGCGCGGCGACGACCTCGTGCTCACCGGTCGCAAGTACTACAGCACCGGCACGATCTACTCCGACTGGATCTGGGTCGGGGCGGTGCGGGTCGGGGGCGACCGCGACGGCGAGCGGGTCGCGCTGAGCGTGCGGGCCGACGCTCCCGGGGTCACCCGCGTCGACGACTGGGCCGGCTTCGGCCAGCGGCTCACCGGCAGCGGCACGACGGTCTTCGACGACGTCGTGGTCGACCCGCGCCAGGTCATCCCGTGGGGCGAGAACGCCGAGCGCCGCCCGCTCGCGCACGCGCAGTCGCTCTACCAGCTGGTGCTGCTCGCGGCGCTGAGCGGCACCGCGCGGGCGGTCGTCCGCGACGCCGTCGCGTTCGTGCGGCCCCGCACGCGCACCTTCGGCGTCGGCGGCACGTCGTCGCCCCGCGAGGACCCGCTCGTGCAGCGCGTCGTCGGGCGGCTGTCGAGCATCGCGTCGTCGGTCGAGGCGATCACGCTCGCCGCGGTGCGGCAAGTCGACGTCGCCGACCGCGCGGACGCCGCCGACGACGGCCACGGCGCCCGCTGGGAGGATGTGCTCGTGCGGGTCTTCGAGGCGCAGCAGGTGGTGCTGCCGCTGGTGCTCGAGGCGGCGACCTCCCTCTTCGAGGTGGGAGGCGCCTCCGCGGTCGACACGGAGCTCGCGCTCGACCGCCACTGGCGGAACGCGCGGACGATCGCGTCGCACAACCCGGCGATCCTCCGCGAGCGCGCCGTCGGCGACTACCGCCTCAACGGCGTGCTGCCCGCGGCGCCCGGCGCGCCCGCGCCCTCGTCGAGGTGACGCGTCCTGCGCCCCTGCCGGCCTCGACGCCCCAGAACGAGGCATCTCGATGCGGCGCGCCCGGTCGCGGGTAGGTTCAGGGCATGCACGAGCCCGTCCAGATCACCGTCCTCGAAGACGAGAAGATCTGGGGGATGGTGCCGCGCGAGCTGGCCTACACGGCCGCTGGGGCGTGCACGGCGCTCGGGGTGGGGTTCGTCCTCGCGGCGGTCCTCTCGGGCCAGTGGTGGTTCCTGGCCGGCACGGGCCTCGCCTGGCTCACCGCCTCGGCCCTGCAGTCGTTGTCGTTCCACCTGCAGCGGCTCGGCTACGCGAACGCCGACCTGGTGACCTACGACGAAGCGGGCGCCGAGCCCCCCGACGACGACCGCCCGGTGTGAGGCGCGGGTCACGGGGTGCAGGCGGCGCGGCTCCCTGCGGGGGCCGGCCCGCGACTCCTACAGCCAGTGCTTCTTCTTGAAGACGAGCCAGAGGGCGACGCCGAGCAGCAGCATGAGCCCGAGCGCGAACGGGTAGCCGAAGCGCCAGTGCAGCTCGGGGATCACGTCGAAGTTCATGCCGTAGATCGACGCGACGAGGGTCGGCGCGAAGAGGATCGCCGCCCACGACGAGATCTTCTTGACCTCCTCGCCCTGCTCCATCGAGGCGCGGGCGAGGCGGCGGCTCTCCTCGCCCTGGGCGAGGCTGGCGCTGGTCATGCGGCGCATCGCGTCGTTCTGCTCCTGGGTGACGAGCGTCGAGTGCAGGGTCAGGGCGTTCTCGAGCAGCACGCGGAAGGTGTCGGCGCGCTCGGTGATGCGGATGGTGTGGTCGAGCACGTTGCGAAGCTGCGCCTGCACCTCGTCGTCGGTGCCGTACTTGGCGGCGCCGCGCAGCAGCGAGTCGACCATCTCGGGCAGGGGCCCGATGGCGCGCTGGAAGCCGATCACCTCCGAGAGCAGCTGGTAGATGCGCTTCGACGACTCGGGGGCGACCTGGCCGTCGAAGAGGTCGTCCTCGATCTCGTCGATGTCGTCCTGCAGGCCCGCGACCACGGGGGCGTAGCCGTCGACCAGCTCGTCGAGCACGCGGCTGAGCACGGCCTCGGACCCCTTGGCGAGGAACTCCGGGTCGGCCTCGAGGCGCTTGCGCACCTGGCCGAGGTCGGGGCGCTCGGCGTGCCGCACGGTGAGCACGAAGCGCGGCCCCGCGAAGAGGTGCACCTCGCCGAACTCGACCGCCTCGCGCTCGTCGTCGTACCAGGCGGAGCGCAGCACGATGAAGAGCGTCTCGCCGTAGCGCTCGAGCTTGGGGCGCTGGTGGCCCTTGCGGGCGTCCTCGACGCTGAGCGGGTGCAGGTCGAACTCGGCCGCCACCGAGTCGAGCTCGGCGGGGCTGGGGCGGAACAGGCCGATCCAGGCGAGGCCGCCCGCGGTGTCGTCGAGGGCGGCGTAGGTCTCGCGGAGGTCGGCGGGCGTCCGCGTGCGGGTGCCGCCGACGTAGATGCCGTTGTCGATGAGTGCCATGGGCGGGTCTCCTGTCGGTGCAGGAGGCAGGGGAGCGAGCGACGGGGGCCGGTGCGTGCGCGCGGGGGCGCGCGGGCTGCGTGGGCGCGGACTGGTCGGGCGCGGACTGCGCGGGCGCGAGCGGCCGGGGCGGCCGGGGAGCCTCGGCCGCCGGGGCGGGCCGAGCCGGGTGCCGACCCGCGGAGCGGGCCGAGCCGGTCAGATCCGGAACGCTCCGCCGACGAGGCGAGGGCGTCCCTGACGATCATGATCACCGGTCATGTCGCGAGTCACCTGCCTCTCGGTCGTGCGTTCGTGGTCGGTCGTGCGGGGTGGTGCGGCGTGCGGGGTGGTGCGTGGTGGTGCGGCGTGCGGGGTGGTGCGTGGTGCGTGCGGGTCGTGCCCGTGCGCCGGGCCCGGGGCGGGTGCCTCCCGAGCGGGGTGCGCCCTCGCGGGCCTCCCGCAGCATAGTGCGCGGGGGTGTCGGGGCGGGAGCCTCCTCACGGCATCCCTACGCGGTCGCACCGGCCCGCCCCGCGCCTCCCCGGGTCGGCCCCTTCCCCGCTCATCGACGCCCGTCCGCCTGCCCCCCTCGCAAATTTGAGAGCGATCGGCGCGACACCGACGGAGACAGGCGGGAGGCGCGGGCCGACGACCCGGATCACTCGCGTTCTGCCCCACGCGCCCCCGACCTCCTTCTCCGACGACCCCGCCCCTGCCTCACGCTGCACGGCCGTTCTCTCGAATTCGAGAGCGATCGGCCCGCCACCGACGCAGACAGGCGGGAGGCGCGGGTCGACGGGCGAGATCACTCGCGTCTTCCGGTGCCCGCGCTGGTGCCGGCCCCTGCCCGGCGTCGGCGCCCGGCCCGGGCCCCGGCGCCCCGGCGCCGCGCCTGACGGCGGCACCCGCGCCCCGCCCCGCGCCCCGCGCCCGCTACGCTCGCTCCGTGACCGCCCCCGCCGCCCCGCTGACCTGGGCCGACCTGCCGACCGCCACGCGCGTCGAGGTCGTCCGGCTCGCGGGCCGCGGCGAGGCGCACCCCGACCCGGCCGTGCGCCGCGCCGCGCACGAGTGGGCGACGATGCCGAGCTGGTCGTGGCGGGCGAACCGGCTGCCGGGGTGGACGCTGCCCATCGCCGCCGCGGTGCTCGGCGTGCTGCTCGTCGTCGTCGGCCTCGCCGTCGCCGCCCCCTGGCCGATGATCGTCGTGCTGGTCGCGGCCGCCGTCGTCGCCCTCGTGCTCGGCCTGCTCGGAGCGAACGCCCGGTCGTCGGCCGCCGCCGTGCGCGCCGTCGCCGACCGACCCTGAACTGACCGCCCCGACGCCTGATGCCGCGCCCGAATCCGAGCCCGGCCCCCGGCCCCGGCCACGGCCCCGACCCCCGGGCCAGCCCACGAGCCGACCCCCGCACCCCTCACCCCCGCAGGCACCACCCCGCGACGAGCTCCACCGCCGCCCCGAACTCCGTCAGCCGCGGCCGGTCGAGGAAGGCGTGCCGGGTGCCCGGCAGCACGTGCCGCTCGAGCTCCGCGCCCGACGCCGCCAGCTCGCGCGCGAACGCGTCGCCCGAGGCCCGCATCGAGTCGGCCTCGGCGTCGACCATGAGCGTGCGCGGGAACCCGGCGAGGTCCTGCCCGCCGGCGAAGGCGTGCCGGTCGGCGAGCGCCGCCGCGGTGCCGGCGTAGTTACGGTTCATCAGGTCGAGCCCCCAGCGGGAGTGGGACAGCCGCCGGTGCCCGCGCACCGACCGCTGCAACGCCCGGTCGACCGGCAGCACGGGGTGGAAGAAGCCGTAGCCGAGCACGACCCCGCGCGGCGCCGCCCCCTCGTCGATCGCCCGCAGGGTGGCGGCCGCGGCGAGGCACGCCCCCGCGCTCGCCCCGCCGATTAGGGCGCCGCCGGGCGTGGCCTCCGCGACGCTCCGCCAGACCGCCGACACGTCGTCGACCGGCCCCGGGAACCGCGTCCGCCCACGCCCGGCCCACCCGACCCGCCCCACGAGCGGCCACGGCGTCAGCCGGTAGTCGACCGTGACCACGCCGACCCCGCGGCGTGCCAGGGCGGACGCGACCTCGTGCGCCTCCGGCTGGTCGAGCCCGCCCCGGAAGAACCCTCCGCCGTGGGCCCAGACGAGCACGGGGGCCGACCGCGCCTCCTCGGGTCCGTCCCCGCCGGGCACCGCCGCCGCGTACTTCCGCACCGGCACCCCGGCGACGACGTCGTCCACCGGCGCGGGGCCTGAGGGAGTCGCGGGCCCCGCCCCCGGAGCACGCCCCGCCCCCAGCCCGCTCACCCGCGCAGGACGGACGCCCGCGCCGACTCCCGCTCGGCGTCGGTGATGACCCCGCGGCCGTGCAGGTCGTCGATCTCGGCGAGGCGCACCTCGACCGACTTCTCGGGCTGCAGCACCGTCGAGTCGCGGAGCTTCGCCGCGAGCTCGGCGTCGAACGTCAACGGGTTGATCCCCCGACGCCGGGCCGACACGACCTTGACCACGATGAGCACCACCATCGCGACGACGATGACGCCGATGACGAAGCCGGCGAGCGTGACGCCGGTGTCGAAGGCGCCGGGGCTGGAGCCGGGGAGGACTGCGAGCACGGGTGACATCGCCTCAGTCTCGCAGGCCCCGACCGACCGGTCCACGCCCCGGTCCGCCCCGCCCCTGCCCTCGGGGCCCGCCGAGTGGTCACGAACTGCTCCTCCGGGCGCCCGGGAGGAGCAGTTCGTGACCACTCGAGCCCGGCCGCCCCGCGTCCCCCGGCCGCCCCGCGCCCCGCGCCCCGGCCGACCCGCGCCTCCTACCGCCCCGCCTCCCAGTGCTGCCGCACCTGCTCCTCGGTCAGCACCACCGAGTAGACGGCCGCGTAGCGCAGCCCTCCGACGAAGTAGGGCGAGTCGGGGGTCACGGGCCACCCCGAGGGGATCGTGCCGGCCCCGACGCGCCAGTACCCGTCGTAGTTCATCGCCGACTGCACCGTCGCGTCGTAGGCGACGCGACGCCCGTCGAGGTACATCGTCATGCCGCCCTTCGGCGTGTACGTCACGGCGACGTGGTGCCAGGCCCCGTCGGTGACGGACGTCGTGGTGCGGATCGTCTGCACGTTGCGCGGCCGCTGCCCGTAGATCAGGCGCCCCTCGGCGCTCACGTAGAGCAGACGGTCGGCCTGCGTCGAGGTGCCCGTGGCGGAGTCGCCGAACCCGATGACGACGCCTTGCGGCCTGGTGGTGCGGAACCAGGTCTCCATGCTGAAGGTCTGCGGGTCGGACTGCTTCGTCGGGTACGTGACGTAGCTCGTGCTGCCGTCGGGGTCGTAGGCGGCCCCGGGGTCGCGGGGGCAGCTCGGCAGGGGAGGGCGGGCGAGGGTGCCCTGCGAGCCGACGTAGGCGCCGGTCGCGCCGTGCCCGGAGACGTCGGTGGCTCGCTGCGTCGGCTGCACCACGAAGGCGTCGAGCTGCAGGCCGGTGGTGTCGCTCGTCGCGTAGGCCGAGCCGCCGGGGGTGCCCACCGCGAGGCCGGCTCGGCCCGTCTCGGTGATGCTGGTGTCGGTGACGGCGATCACCTGCGCGCCGCCGACGAGCACGCGGATCGTCGACCCCACCAGGTCGAGCGAGAACCGCGTCGTGCTGCCGTCGGCGAGCGTCGCGGGCGACGTCCCGAGCAGGGTCTGGCCGCCGTCGACGACGGACCACAGCGCCCAGCGCTTGTCGGCCTGCTCGTAGCGGGCCGTGTAGTAGGTGCCGGTCGTGCTGGTCGCGGAGCCCGTGTTGAGGCGGCCCACCAGCCCCACGGCGTCGGCGGCGACGGTGCTGCGCACGAACACGTCGGCGCTCACCGTGTAGTTCGGGCTGCTCGAGGCGGGCTCCGAGCGGTACAGGACGAACGAGGTGCTGCCCGACTTCCGCACGCGGCCCGCACCGGTGAACACGACCTCCGTGCTCCCGCTCGAGTTGTGGCGCAGCCAGGTGCCGCCCGTGTCGCCGGTGTGGCCGGAGAGCGGTGCCCCGGCCGTGTCCGAGAAGGTGTCGCGCACGAGCTGGGCGATCGCCTGCTCGTCGAGCGGCCACTGGAAGACGGCGCCGTCGCGCTGCGGGGCCCACGCGTCGGGGCACCGGAAGTAGGTGGCCGTCTGCAGGCGGTCCCCCGTGTTGCGGACGGACGCCGTGAAGGCCGCGCTCGTGCCCTCGGTGGAGCCGGTCACGAGGCCGAGGCCCGCGACGAGCGCCACGGCCAGCACGGCGGCGAGGGCACGGAGCCGGGGCGCCGCCGAGCGGTGCGCGAGGTGCCGCCCGCTCACGCCGGCTCCGCCCGGCGGCGGCCGCGCTCGGCCCGGGGCTCCCCCGCGGGCAGGCCCAGCGTGAGCACCGCGATCAGCGGCGAGGCGCAGATCAGCGCGACGACGACCCAGCCCACGACGGGCAGGTGCAGCGACGTCGTGAGGTCGACGGCGGAGGCGCCCGCGGGCACCGGCACCTGGCCGACGGCCCCGCTGACGAGGTCGGCGTGGCCGCCGCCCTCGGCCGCGACCCGCACGGGCACGAGCCCGGTCGAGACGACGTGGGCGACGCCCCGGCCCGCGGCGTCGACCGTGGTCGAGAGCAGCACGGCCCCGACGAACGGGCGCAGCACCGACACGACGCCGAGCACCACGGCGCAGCCCGCGACGAGGAAGAAGGCCGAGCGCGCCGAGTCCGAGCGGAGGCGCGTGCCGACCGCCCAGACCGCCAGCGCCCCGAGGGCGAGCCAGGGCAGCCCGCGCACGAGCCACCCGACGCCGGGCAGCAGGGCGACGGCCCGGCCGACGAGGTCGTCGTCGCCGAGCAGCCACGGGTCGACGGCCCCGGTGGTGTCGCCGCTGGTGCGGACGCCGTCGGCGCCGATCGACGCGACCCGGTGGGTGTACACCTCGCCCGGCACGGTCGGCGGGCGGAAGGTCACGACGTCGCCGACGCGCAGGTCGGCGGAGGGGCCGGAGGCGCGGGTCGGCTCGGTGAGCACCAGCGTCCCCACCGGCGCCGCCTCCCCCATCGACGAGGAGGTCACGACGAACCAGCGCCCTCCCCCGTGGTGGAACGCCCCCGCCGCGACGGCCAGGGCGACCGCGCCGACGACCGCCACGGCGAGCAGGAGCGCGCCGAGCCGACGCGCGAGGGGCGCCGACGTCAGGCCGTGAAGGTCCACGTCAGCGGCATCGAGGCAGTCAGCGACTGGTAGCTGTTGTCGGCCGTCGAGTCGAGCGAGACGACGAAGGTGAAGGGCACGGCCGTCTGGCCGCTCGGCGCGGTGAGGGTGATCGGGCCGCCGCTGGCGAGGCCCGCCGCCGTCCCGGAGAAGACCGAGGCGCCTCCCGCGGTCGTGACGGAGACGCGGATCTTGCTGCACAGGTCGGTGGCCGACCCCGTCGTGGCGGAGCCGGCCGTCGCGGTCTGCGTGCAGGTGCCGGGCGAGAGCGTGAAGGTGCGGACGGCGGCCGTGCCCGTGGCCTGGATGCTGACCTGCGTGGTCGCGGCGGGGCCGCCGGGGGTCATGGCGGTGTCGCCGCCGAACTTGTTGATGGTCGAGCAGGTCGCCGCCGACGAGCCGGCGCCGCCGTCGGTGCTGCTGCAGGTGGTGCCGCTCGTCGTGCCGGGCACGGACGACGACACCAGCGCCTCCTTCATGGCCAGCGAGGCCGTGCCGACGGTGTTCTTGTCGTTCGCGATGCTGGCCGTGAACGACGAGAGCGTGCCCGTCATCGTGAGGCTGAGCACGATCGAGCCGATGACGCCGGCCGCGAGGGCGAGCGGGGTGGTGCGGACGCGCCGACGGCGCAGGGAGACGTGGGAGGACATGGTGGAGTGCCTTCGGGGTCGTTCTGCGCGTGTCGGGGTCGCGGCCGCCTCGGGAGCAGGGCCGCGGCGGCGGGTCGCCGCGCGCAGTGACCTGGACGCTAAACGAAGCCCCAACGCCGCGTCACGGCCGTCGTGCCCCCAGTTCGAGGCGTGATCGTGCGTCGGGGCGGCGTGCCGCGCCGTACCGTCTGCGCCCCGGTCCGATCGACCGACGACGCCGACGGTCATCGTCCACCGAACGCGGCAGGATGCGCGGTGGCGGAGGCGGAGGAGGCTCCGGCACGAGCGGACCGTCCGGTTCGGATGACTCCCGCAGCTTCTCCGGGGGGTCTGCACATCGGGGGCCGCCACGCTGTGGTCATGCCCGACTTCAAGCGCCTCCTGGGCGCCGCCGCGAAAGCGCTCGGCGACTCGTCGTCCTCGTCCTCCTCTTCTGCGTCGTCCTCCGGCGGGCGCGGCGGCTCGCGCCCCGGCTCCGGCACGGACTGGCGCGACCTCGTCCGCACCGCGGCCGACAAGCTCACGGGTGACGAGCGCCAGCAGGGTGCGGGAGGCGCGGGCCAGGCCCCGGGGCGCGCCCCCGGTCAGCAGCCCCACCAGTCCGTCCCGTCGGCGGGGCAGGCCGCCCCGCAGGTCCGAGCCTCCGAGGCCGACCGCGTCGCGCTCGGCAAGTACGACTACCTCCTGCGCACGGCCGAGCCGGAGCAGCTCGAGCAGGTGCACCGCGACGCGTTCGCGCGGCTCACGCCCGAGCAGCGCGAGCTCGTGCAGGCCCGCCTCGGCGAGGAGCTGCCCGCCCACGAGCAGCCCCGCAGCGGCGGCACCGACGACCTCGCCCGCGCGGCGACGCGGGGCGAGACGGCGCACCCCGGGCTGATGCAGCGGGTGTTCGGCGGCGGCGCCGGGGCCGGCACCGGCACGGGCACTTCGGGCTCGGGCTCCCGCACGGGCTCGGGCGCCGGGAAGTTCGCGGCGGGTGCGGCGGCCGGGGTCGGGGTCGCCGCGCTCGGCGGTCTCGCCCTGACGGTCGCGGCGGGTGCCGCGGTCAGCAGCGTGGCCGCGCCGCTCCTCTCCGGTGCGCTGGCGGACGGCGTCGACTTCGGCGGCCTGGCCGAGAACTTCGGGCTCGAGGGCATCGCCGGGATCGGCGAGGGCCTCGGCGGCCTCACGGAGGGCGTCGACGGCCTCGCGCAGGCCGGCGAGGAGGGCCTCACCGGCCTCGGCGAGCAGGTCGGCGGCCTCGGCGAGGGCTTCCAGATCCCCGGCCTGGGCGACCTCTTCGACCGCTGACGCGCCTCCCCTGGTCCAGGTGCCTCGATCTGGCCCCTCGGCACCCGCCGAGCCCCAGCTCGAGGCACCTCGTCGCCCCCGCCCCGCACCAACGCTGCACCCGCGCACCTCAGTTGCCGATTTGAGGGGCTCAGCAGCCCGCTGGACCCCTCAATTCGGCAACTGACCGCACCGACCGTGGCCGACCCAGCCCACGGGCTTCACGCCACTCAAGCCCCGAGCGCCCCGAGCGCCCCGATGCGCGCCTGCACCGCCACCGCCGCCGCCCCGCGTGCCCACGCCCCGAAGTCCGCTGCGCCGGTCAGCACCCGCACCTCCGACGCGTCGGGGTCGCGGTCGGCGGCGATGCCCGCGCGCAGCTCCGTCGCGGCGACGGGCACGTCGACGAGGCCGACGCCCTCGCCCGACAGCACCACGGTGCCGACCATCGTGAGGTTCGCGACCGCCGCGACCATCCGGCCGAGCGAGCGGCCGGCCGTGCCGACGACCTGCACGGCGACCGGGTCGCCCGAGGCGGCGAGCGCCAGCAGCTCGTCGTAGGCGACGCGGCGACCGAGGCCCACCGCGGCCGAGGCGCACATGCTCGTCGTCGACAGCATCGCCGTCGAGCAGCCACGGTGGCCGTCGACGCAGATCGGCCCGGTCGGGTCGAGGGGGACGTGCCCGCCGAGGCCGAGGCCCGTGTCGGGCGTGATGACCTGCCGCCCGTGGACCACCAGCCCGTAGCCGACGCCGGCCCCGACCGTCACCACCGCGAAGTCGTCCACGCCGCGACCGAGGCCGAACCAGCGCTCCGCCTCGGTCAGCGCCACGACGTCGTTCTCCACGACGACCGGCACCCCGAGCCGCTCCGCGAGCATCCCGCCCAGGTCGACCTCCCGCCACGCGAGGAACGTCGCCCGCAGCACCGTCCGCTGCCCTGTCACCTTGCCGCCGATGCTCACCCCGACGCCCGCGAGGCCCTCGAGGCCGGCGACGCCGCCGCCGTGCGAGCTCGCCGTGAGCTCCCGCACCACCGCGACCAGCGCCTCCACCACCTCCTCCGGCGACCGACCCGCCAGGTCGGCGACGTGCTCGCCGAGCGCCTTCGCGCGCAGGTCGGTCAGCACGCCGAACGCCTGGTCGCCGGTGAGCTTGACGCCGACGAAGCGCTGCAGGTCGGCCTGCACGTCGAGCGGCTTCGCGGGCCTGCCGACGGCTCCGGCGAACTCGACGGCCCCCTCGACGAACAGCCCGCTGTCGAGGAAGGGCTTGCTCAGCCGCGTCAGGCTCGCGGGCGACAGCCCCAGCCGACGCCCGAGCTCCGCCCGCGCGATCGGCCCGTGGATGAGCACCTCACGCACCAGCTCGCGGCCGGACTCGCTCAGCGCAGGCTCCGTCGTCGGCATGGGCACCCTCCTGCGTCGTCGCGGCCGTGGGCAGGCCCACGGAGGCCGCGGGTCTGCGGTCCGCCGAGCATATCTTCCGCTGTGGACCGAAAGGAGGCGCGGAGAGGGCCCCGAGGTCGACTTGACACCCCTATTCCTTCCGTCATAGAACTAACCCATGCAGCGCCGCACCGATGCCCTCCCGCCCGAGCTCCACGTCCGCCGGGGAGGCACGAGCCTCGTGCTCGACACCTCGGGCGCCGGCCTGCCGAGCATCGTCCACTGGGGCCCCGACCTCGGCGAGCTGAGCGACGCCGCCCTGGCCGGCCTCGTGCTCGCCTCCCGCCCCCAGCGCACCTCGGGCGCGATCGACGAGCCCGCCCGCCTCACCCTCCTGCCCCTCGAGTCCGACGGTTGGCAGGGCACGCCCGGGCTCCTCGGCAGCCGTGCCGGCGCCTCCTTCTCGCCCGCCTTCAGGGTGACCGACCTCCACGTGGCCGAGACCGGCACGACCGGCGGAACCGGCACCACCGCGAGCAACGGCTTCGCCGGCACCCCCGCCGCCGCCCCCGGCATCGCGGGCTCCCCCGGCACCACCGTCACCGTCACCGCCGACGACCCCGCCGCCGAGCTGCGCCTCGTCGTCACCCTGCGGCTCGACGTGCACGGCCTGCTGCACCAGCGCCTCCGCCTCACCAACACCGCGGCCGGCTCGACCGACGCCCTCGACCTCGACGCCTCGGCCGCCGCCGCCCTCGACACCGCCCCGACCTACGAGCTCGGCGAGCTCGCCGCCAGCTTCCCCCTGCCGCACACCGCGGGCGAGGTGCTCGACACGACGGGCCGCCACCTCCGCGAGCGCACGCCCCAGCGCCACGCCCTCACGGTCGGCCGGTACGACCGCGAGAGCCGCCGGGGCCGCCCCGGCGCCGACGCGACCCTGCTCGTCGCGACCGGCACGCCCGGCTTCGCGTTCGAGCGCGGGCTCGTCCACGCCGCCCACCTCGCCTGGAGCGGCAACCACCGCGTCAGCGTCGAGCGCATCGTCACGGGCGCGACGCACACCCGTCTCGCCGAGCTGCTCGCTCCCGGCGAGGTCCGCCTCGGGCCGGGCGAGAGCTACGAGACGCCGTGGTCGATCGGCTCGTGGGGCGACGGACTGACGCAGCTCTCGTCGCGCTTCCACCGCCTCCTCCGTGCCCGCCCCGACCACCCGTCGACGCCGCGCCCGGTGACCCTCAACACGTGGGAGGCCGTCTACTTCGACCACGACCTCGCCCGGCTCACCGCCCTGGCCGACGCCGGGGCCCGCGTCGGCATCGAGCGCTTCGTGCTCGACGACGGCTGGTTCCACGGCCGTCGTGACGACACGACGTCGCTCGGCGACTGGTGGGTCGACGAGACGGTGTGGCCCGACGGCCTGGCGCCGCTGATCGAGCACGTCACCGGCCTCGGCATGCAGTTCGGCATCTGGGTCGAGCCCGAGATGGTCAGCCCCGACAGCGAGCTCGCCCGGGCGCACCCCGACTGGATCCTCGGGCCCGGCGAGGGCCGCCTGCCCGCCGTCGCGCGCCAGCAGCAGGTGCTCGACCTGTCGAACCCCCACGCGTTCGACCACGTCCTCGGCCAGCTCGACGCGCTGGTGAGCGACCACGACGTCGCCTACCTGAAGTGGGACCACAACCGCGACCTGCTGGAGGCGGGGGCCGGCTCGCCCGCGCGGCCGGCGGTCCACGAGAACGTCGTGGCCCTCTACCGCCTGCTCGACGCGCTGCGCACGCGGCACCCCGGCCTCGAGATCGAGAGCTGCGCCTCCGGCGGGGCCCGCGTCGACCTCGGCGTCCTCGACCACACCGACCGCATCTGGACGAGCGACTGCATCGACCCCGTCGAGCGCCTCGTGAACCAGAAGCACACCGGCCTGCTCGTGCCGGTCGAGCTGATGGGCGCGCACGTCAGCGGCCCCCGGTCGCACTCGACCGGCCGTCGCCACGACCTGTCGTTCCGCGCCGGCGTCGCCCTGCCCGGCCACTTCGGCGTCGAGTGGGACATCAGCTCGCCCGACGTCGACGACGCGACCCTCGACGAGCTGTCCGCGTGGATCGCCGTGCACAAGGCCCACCGCGACCTGCTGCACACCGGGGCCGTCGTGCACGCCGACCTGCCCGACGCGGGCATGGACCTCCGCGGCGTCGTCGCGGCCGACCTCGGCCGCGCGCTCTACACGTTCACCCAGGTCGCCACCAGCGCGAGCTACCCGCCCGGACCGGTCACGCTGCCCGGCCTCGACGACGAGCGCGACTACCGCGTGGCCCTCGCGGCCCCGACGGCCCCGCTCGCCGGGCCCGGCCAGTCGCCGCTCGCCTGGGCCCTCGACGGCGTCGTGCTGAGCGGCCGGGCCCTGCGGCTCAGCGGCGTGCAGGCGCCCGTCCTCTTCCCCGAGCAGCTCGTGCTGATCGAGGCGGTCGCGCTCTAGGGCACCGCCCGGGCCCCGGGGCACGCCGAGGCCCCCGGGAGCGCGCCGTCGTCAGCGCGCTCCCGGGCGCCTCGGCGACGGGTCAGGCCTGCGGGAGGCGCGGTGCGGCCTCCTGGGGAGCGGGCACGTCGAAGCGCGCCCCGCCCGGCTTCGGCCCGAGCACCGACAGGATGAAGATCACGAAGCCGCCGAGGTACGGCACGAGGTTCAGCAGGATCAGCCAGCCGCTGAGGTCGACGTCGTGCAGGCGACGGACGCCGATCGAGAGCCACGGGATGATCGTGCCGAACGCGACCAGTGCCAGGACGATGCCGAACGGGTAGAAGCCGGGGCCCGGCTGCGAGGTGCCGTCGACCGCGGTCGTGGCGCCCGCTGCGCCGGCGATGCCGCCGCCGATGCCGAGGACGATGAAGACGACGGTGTTGACCAGCACGGCCCACCAGTACTCGCTGCGGCTCGCCCGCCCCGAGAACGTCGCGTACTTCTGGAAGAAGCGCTTGATCGACTCGACCGGCCCCGCGCCGTAGAGGGGCGCCCAGAGCGGCACCGTGCCGTCGGCGGCCAGCGGGACGGGGGTGCCGTAGAGCGGCTGGGGCGGAGCGACCGCGGCAGCGGGCTGCTGGCCGTACGGCTGCTGGCCGTACGGCTGCTGCCCGTACGGCTGCTGCCCGGAGGACTGCTGGCCGTAGGGCTGCTGCTGCCCGGACGGCGACTGCTCGCCGTACGGGTGCTGCCCCGACGGCGCCTGGGGGCTCAGTCGCGGCTGGCCCTCCGCGGGCGGCGATCCGTACGGCCAGCGCGGCGCCTCCCCGGGCTGCTGCCCCTGCTCGCCGCCCTGACCCTGACCCTGCCCGCCCTGGCCGTTCCGTCCGTCGTCGCTCATGTCGTTCCCCCCTGCTCGCGTCGCACCCTGCGACGTCGCCAGGGTACCGACCCGAGAGAACCTCGTGCGCCCCGTGGCAAGCTGGGCCCATGACCGACCGCGACCTCCCCGGCCTGCTCGCCGCCGCCTCCGTCGACCCCGCCGTCTTCGCGCTCCGGCCCGACTACCGCGCCTCGCTCGTGGCCGTCGACGGCATCGTGCCCGGCCCGAGCGACGACGAGAGCGAGGCGCTGCTGCAGGCCGCCGAGCGGGCGGCCGCCGCGGCCCTGACGGAGGCGCCCGTCGACGAGCTGCCGCACGTCGCTGCCTGGCGCGACGCGTACCGGGCGTTCGGCGCCAAGCCGCAGCGCACGCGCAACAGCGCCGAGGCGCTCATCCGCCGCGCGGAGTCCGGCCTGCCGCGGGTCAACCGCCTCACCGACCTCTACAACGCCGTCTCGGTCTCGCACGCGATCCCGCTCGGCGGCGAGGACCTCTCGCGCTACGTCGGGGCGCCCCGCCTCGTCCGCGCCGTCGGCGACGAGGCGTTCGAGACGAGCGCGGGCGGCGAGCCCGTGACCGAGCACCCCGACGCCGGCGAGGTCGTCTGGTGCGACGACGAGGGCGTCACCTGCCGCCGCTGGAACTGGCGACAGGGCCCGCGCACCGCGCTCCGCGACGACACCACGTCGGCCCTGTTCGTCCTCGACGCGCTCGACCCGCTCACCGACGACCAGCTGGAGGCGGCGGTCGCCGACCTGGAGCAGCACCTGACCCGGCTCGGCCCCGACGTCCGCACGGCCCGCCGCGTCATCCGAGCCGACTGACGTGGCCGACCCCGGCGACACCGCTGCCGCCGCCGCCCTGCCCCAGGGCTGGGTCGTGATCGGCACGCGCGACTGGCGCAGCGTCTGGGGCGTCGGAGCGCAGCCGTTCTTCATCGCCCTGATCAGCCTGCACCTGGTCAACGTCGCGGCCACCTTCGCCGCCGACGGCGTGCCGGTCGTCGTCACGATCGGCACGGCCCTCGCCCTGGTCGTCGTCACCGTGGCGGTCGCCTGGGTCGCGCGCACCCGCCGCTGGCCGCTGGCCGCGGTATCCCTGGGCACGGGCGAGCTCCGCGCCGGGTCACGCTCGGTCGAGCTCGCGTCGGTGGACGCCGCCCAGATCGGCGTCCTTCCCCAGCGACGACGCGAGCCGGTCGTCACCCTGCGCCTGTCGGCCGGCGGGAAGGCGCGCGTCGAGGCCTTCCTGCGCGACCGTCGCGGAGCGACCCTCACCGACGAGCACCGCCTCGTGCTCGCCGAGGCGCTCCGCCGCACGTCGATCGTGCTGCCCGTCTCGCCCGACGACCCCAAGGGCCGCTTCACGCGCATCAACTTCCCCGGTCACCTCGACCGCGACGAGGCCGTCGCTACCGCGCTCCGCCCCGAGACCGCCGACGCCCACGTGCTCGGCGCGAAGCGCCTCTACCAGCGCTGACGCGCGGCCCCGCGCCTCCCCCGTTCATCGAGGTGACCCGTTCCGGGCCCTCACGCGCGCCGAGCACCCAGAACGGGGCACCTCGAGGCCCGCGGGCGCCCCCGCGCGCCCGGCCCCGCGCCTCCTACAACCAGCGCTTGAGCCGGAACGCCCCCCAGAGCCCGCCGCCGATCGCGGCCATCAGCCCGAGCGCGAACGGGTAGCCGAGCGCCCAGTGCAGCTCGGGCATGACGTCGAAGTTCATGCCGTAGATCGCGCCGACGAGGGTCGGCGCGAAGAGGATGGCGGCCCAGGCCGAGATGCGCTTGGTGACCTCGTTCTGGTCCTGGGCGACGAGCGTGGCGTTCAGCGCGAGCGCGTTCTGCAGCACGGCGCGGAAGGTGTCGGCCCGGTCGACGACGCGGATGACGTGGTCCTGCACGTCGCGCAGCCGCCGCTCGAGCTCGGTGCCGAGCCCGTACTTCTCGCCGCCGCGCAGCAGCCCGTCGAGCATCGCGATCAGCGGCCGCGACGCCTTCTGGAAGTCGCTGACCTCGCCGAACAGCTCGTAGATGCGCCGCGCGACGCCGGGCGCGCCGGAGAACAGCTGCTGCTCGATCTCGTCGATGTCGTTCTCGAGGCCGTCGATGACCGGCTTGTAGGCGTCGACGACCGCGTCGAGCAGGGCCCAGAGCATCGCCTGCGGCCCGGCCCCGAGCAGGTCGGGCTTGGTGCGCAGCCGCGAGACGCTGCGGGCGACGTGCCGGGCGTCGATGTGCGAGACGTGGTTGATGCCGATGAAGAAGTCGGGCCCGACGAAGCCGTGGATCTCGCCGAACGCCACGGTCTCCTCGTCGTCGAGGTAGACCGCGGGCCGCACGACGACGAAGAGCGTGGTGCCGTACCGCTCGAGCTTGGCGCGCTGGTGGCCCGAGCCGGCGTCCTCGACGGCGAGCTCGTGCAGGTCGAAGCGCCGCTGCAGCGAGGCCAGCTCGGCGGCGTCGGGCTCGCTGAGCACGACCCACGCGGTGCCGCCGGTCTCGGCGAGGGCCGCGTACGTCTCGTCGAGCGTGTCGTGCGAGGCGTGCAGGCGGCCGTCGACGTAGACGTCGTTGATCTGGAGGGGCATCCGGCCAGTCTCCCAGAGCGGGGGCCGCCCCGAGGAGGCGCGGGTCGAGCCCCCGAGGAGGCGCGGTGCGTCAGTGCCCGGCCGCGAACCGCGTCTGGACCTGCGAGGCCGTCTGCGCCGAGTTGTTGTAGATCGTGCTGCCGTCGACCTGGCCCGCGAACCAGCTGCTGGTCGGCGCCGACCCGAGGCCGGTCAGCGGCACGTAGCCGACTCGCCAGTAGCCCGTGGCGGCCTGGGCGGTCTTCGAGGTGGTGTCGGTGACGACGGCCTGGCCGTCGACGTAGATGACGACGCCGGCGGTGCTCGAGAGCGTCGCGACGACGTGGTGCCAGGCGCCGTCGTTGTAGGCGCGGGGGGTGACGGTCGTCTTCACCGTGCTGGTCGTGGGGCGGACGCCGAGCGCGAGGGTGCCGGTGTTCGTCATGTAGAGGGCGCGGTCGGTGGTCGTGGTGGTGCCGGTCTGCGCCGACGAGAAGCCGACGAGCGCGCCGCCGCGGGTCGTGGTGGTGCGGAACCAGGTCTCGGCCGTGAACGAGGGCTGCCCGCCGAGCATGACGGCCGTGGTGACCTGGCCCGAGGTGCCGTCGAGCTGCAGCGACGGGCTCGAGTTCGCCGCGCACGACCCGCCGACGAACGAGGCGCCGGAGCTCAGGGTGCCGACGCGGGCGAAGGCGCTGCCGTCGGTGGTGGTCGTGCCCGACGTCTCGTTGTACGAGAAGCCGAAGGAGGTCTGGTCGTTGTACGCGTCGGTGAGGCAGTCGAAGGTCGACGCGGCGCCGAAGGCGCTCGACGGGTTCGCGACCTGGGCCGAGAAGGCGGCGCCGGCGCCGCCCGAGACGACGAGGGTCACGGCGAGGCCCGAGACGAGGCCGACCACGGCGAGCGTGCTGCCGGCGACCCGGAGCCGGGCCGCACGACGGACGCTGCGGCGGGCGGCCACGCGACCGCCGGCGAGGGCGACCGGACGGCGGGAGGTGCGGGGCGACTCCTCGGGGCCCTCCAGGCCCGTGAGCAGGTAGCGGTCGGCGCGGGCGCCGAGCACGAGCAGCATCAGGAGGCTGCCCGTGACGAGCAGGTGGCCGGTCTGGCCGGCCTGGGCCCAGACGAAGGGCGTGCCGAGGTACGGCACGCGCAGGTAGCCGACGCCGACGACCGCGTCGCGGGCGACCGGGGTGCTGTCGGCCTGCGGGTTGGCGTCGCCCTTGGTGACGATCGTGGTGCCCTCGCCGTTGTCGAGGTAGCGGTGCAGGCGGAGGTGGTCGGCGCGGTCGGGGTCCTGGAAGAGGAGCACCTGGCCCTGGCGGATCGCCGACTCGGCGACGGGCTTCGCGACCACGATGTCACCGGGGTGGATGCGCGGCTCCATCGAGCCGGTCATGACCGTCGTGGGGGTCCAGCCGATCACGGCGGGGACGGCGGCCCAGAGGAGGAGGCCCACCACGGTGGCGAGGACGGTTCGCGAGAGCACCCCGACCAGCAGGCGGAGCCAGTGCGACCACGACCGAGAGGCACGCCGCGACCCGGCGACCTGCGCCGCGGCGGTGGCCGGGCTGAGGAAGTCGAAGGTGGTCATGGCGTGCCTCGTGGTCTCGTGGTGCGTGCGTGGTGAGTGCTGTCGTGCTGCGGTGCTGTGCTGCGGTGCTGCTGTCGTGCTGCGCTCCGGGTCGGACGGGGCGGTGGTGCGGTGGTGCGTCGGGGGCGGTGCGGTGGTGCTCGGGGTGGGCGTGCGACCGGCGAGGTGGGGGGCCGGGTGGTGCAGTGGTGCTGTCGTGCGGTGCGGCGTCGCGGGCGATCGGGCGTCCTGCGGTGCTGCTGCTCCTCCGGCCGGCTCAGGGGGCCGGAGGAGGTCCTCGCCGTCCGCCCCGCGGGGGGTCGGGGCGGGCGGCGAGGTGGGGCCCGTCGCGACGCAGGGGGGGGAGGAGCGGCGACGGGAGTCGGTGGAGCTCTCAGCGGTCGGGGCCGCCGGCTGTCGGGGCCGGCGGCCGGGCGACTAGCTGTTCTGCGCCTCCCAGGTGAGGGCGATCGCGGCGGTGCCGCCCTGCTGGGCGTTGGTCGCCGCGGCGTTGACCGTGTAGGTCACCTGGTAGGTGCGGACCTCGGGGGTCGTGCCGCCGACGGTCGCCCAGGTGCCGACGCCGTTGCCGTAGTTGGTGGCGGCGGTGCTGAGGCCGGCGACCGTGCCGGAGTAGACGGCGCCCGCGGCGCCCTGGGCGGGCGTGTAGCCGGTGCAGGAGCCGAAGCCGCCGCCGGTGCCCTGCGTGATGTTCAGCGTGATGTTGTCGCCGAGGGCCTTGGTGGTCGAGTAGCTGCTGCTGTAGAGCTTGACGGCCGAGGCGAGCGAGCCGGTCGAGGTGACCGCGATGCACTTGGAGCCGGTCGAGCCGGGCTTGAGGTTCGTGGCCTGGAACATCGCGGCGCCGGTCGAGCCGTCGGCCGTGGTGCCGCCGTCGTCGTCGGTGAGGGCGACGCTGCCCGCGGTCCAGTTGCTGGTCGGGTTGGCCGTGGTCGACGAGAACGCCGAGTAGGAGGCCTGCGAGACGACGAGGCCGGAGGCGACGAGGGCGGCGGGGATGGCGATCCAGGCGGCGAGGCGGGCGATGCGGGGGGTGGGACGCGACATGGGGAGCTCCAGGTGGTTGGGGTGGAACGGGAAGTTGGGGGGAGAGCCTCGGAGAACAATTTGCTCGGTATCCGAGTGGTTGGCCTCTCAAGTGGTACGACAATCAAGTTACTTGTCACCCGAGTAGCACGCAAGCCGAAGCATGCCCCCACTCAAGGGGACATGGCTCGACGGGCGAACTACTCGTCATCCGAGCTATGCTCGTCGTCGAGGCAGTTCGCTCCCCGCCCTCGGCGGGTCGACCTCGCCCCTCGTCGTGACCCCCCGCACCGTGTCGCCCCGCACGCTCGCGCACGACCCGCCCCCGAGGCCCCGGAGCCCACCCCATGACCGACGTCTCCCCCCAGCCGCCCGCCGGCGCCGCGCCTCCCCTCCACGACGACGGGCTGCTCGACGTGTCGGGCGTCCTCGACGCGTTCCGTGCCCTGCAGAAGGAGAACGAGCGCGTGGAGCGCCTCGTCGCGACCTACTACGGCATCGGCACGAGCGACCTGCGCTGCCTCCGCTTCGTCGGCGAGAACGCCGCCTCGACGCCCAAGGCCACCGCCGAGGCGCTCGAGCTGTCGACGGGCGCCACCACCAGCCTGATCGACCGGCTCGGCGCCGCCGGCTTCGTGCACCGCGCCCCGCACCCCACCGACCGGCGCAGCGTCGTGCTCGAGCTGGCCCCGGCGGGCCGCAAGGCCATCGACGAGATCGACGAGTTCTACCGCGGGGCGTTCCGCGACGCGGTCGATCCGCACCACCTCGACTTCCTGGCCGCGGCGATGCGCGCGATCGGCGACTCCCTCGTCCGGTCGGCCGCGCAGGCGGACGCCGACCTGGCCGCCCTGGCTGCCGGTGCGGCCGAGGGGTCGGCGCAGGCTCCGGCATCGTTGGACTAGCTCCGCCCCCGGTCGGCGCTCCTCGCGGCCAGACCCTCCCGCGCAGCCGGTCGTAGGGTGGCGCGATGACTCCCTCCGACGTGCTCATCGACGCCTTCTCGCGCCTGCCCGCCATCGCCCGCTCGGCCGTCGACGGCCTCTCGGTCGACGACCTCGCCTGGCGGGCCGACCCCGAGGCCAACACGATCGCCTGGCTCGTCTGGCACACCGCGCGCGGTCAAGACGTGCAGGTCGCCGACCTCGCGGGCAGCGACGAGGTGTGGTCGGTCGACGGCTGGGTCGGGGCGTTCGGCCTGCCCTTCTCCCCCGCCGAGATGGGCTACGGCATGTCGCCCGCCGACGTCGCCTCGGTGCGGGTCGAGGGCGACCTGCTCGTGGCCTACCTCGAGGCGGTCACCCTGCGCACCCGCGGCTACCTCGACGACCTGGACGCCGCCTCCTGGGACGACGTTGTCGACGAGCAGTGGGACCCGCCGGTCACGGCGGGGGCGCGGCTCGTGAGCATCCTCGGCGACTGCCAGCAGCACCTCGGCCAGGCGTCGTTCGTGCGCGGGCTGCTCGACCGCCGCTAGCCCGGCCACCCCGTCGACCCGGGGAGGCGCGGGTCGGCGGCCAGCACAGCCTGCGGCCGGCAGTGCCCGCCCCTCGATCAGCGCAGGGAGTGCGGCACGCACCTCGCCGGCACCGTGAAGCCCAGGCGGTCGGCCACCTCGTCGAGCTGCGCCCGGGCCGTCGCGTGGTGCTCGAGGTAGAGCGGGTCGACCAGGGCGAAGGCGCGGGGCGAGGTGTCGGCGTGCACGACCAGCCGCCACAGGTCGAGCTCGTCGGCGGCGTCCTCCGTGTCGGAGAGCCGCCGGGCGAGCTCGGCGAGGTCGTCGTGCGGCACGGGCGGGTCGTGCTGCTCGGCCCAGGTGCGGAACTCGACGGGGACGGTGACGACGCCGTCACCGTCGAGGGCGTCGCGGACGGTCCGGCGCAGGGCCGCCGGATCACGACGCGGCCCGGGGACGACGTCCTGGGCGACGGCGGCGAGCCCCCCTCCGACCGCGGCTCCGAGGACGGCACCGGCCGCGAGCGACGCCCACTCGTGCAGGTGACCCACCTCGCGGGTCACCGCGACGCCGATGACGGCCCCGGCGATCGTCGCTGCGGCGTACAGCCACCGCGTCGACCACCGGGTGGGCTCGGCGGCCCAGCCCCGACGTCGGAGCTCCCGTTCCACCGCGGCCGTGGGCACCCCCGGGGCTGCGACGAACCAGCATGACCCCTCGTCGTCACCAGGGATGCTCACGAACGCCGTCATCGGTCCACCTCGGAGTGCCGGCGAGACGGAACGTAGCCGGTCGCGGCCGCGACGGCCCTGAGTTCGTCCACCGCGGTCGCCTCGGCGGCGACCAGCACGGCCACGGCCCGGCGGGCGACTGCCTCGCCGCCCGGGCCCTCGTCGCCCCGGCCGTCCTCGCGCTCCTGTCCGTCGGCGTCAGCGACTGCCCACCTCGCGCCACGGAGCTCCTCGACGAGCCCCACGGCCGCGGTGACGCGCCAGACCGCCTCGGCCGGGGTGTCGTCGCGCAGCCACGAGAGCACGTGACGCGGCACCGGGACGACCTGTGCCGAGGGAGCGGGGCCGACGAGATCGGGCGCGAGACGGTCGCTGACGCTGAACGCCAGGGCGATCGCGCCGACGAGGACGGCGAGGACGCCGACGACGGCGATGCTCATCGCGCCGAACCCCTCCGTGAGGGGCAGCGCCTCCACGCCTGCCGCGACGCCCGCGCCCCCGGTCGCCGTGGTGACGACGAACAGCACCAGCGGCGCCCACCGCAGCACGCGCCGCCCGCGCCCGACGTTCGTCGGGGCCGCCGACCGGCGCAGCTCGGCGACGGCGTCGGCGGCCGCGTCGGGCGTCAGCGCGGGGTCGACGACGTACCAGCGCCGGCGGTCGTGGACGAGCACCGGCACCAGGCCGGGGCGTTCACGGGTCGGGGGCACCTCGCGAGCCTAGGGGCGGTCCTGCCTCCGTGACGCGGGCGGTGCGGGCGGGCCGACCCGCGCCTCCCTCGGGCCCCCCGCACGCGACGACGGGCGCCCACCTCGTGAGGTGAGCGCCCGTCGGGTGCCGTGGTGCTGCGGGGCCGTTACGCGCCCGCGCCGGCGAGGCGGTCGAGCAGGGCGTCGCCGGAGCGGGCCTCGATCATCTCGGCGTCGATCTCGGCGCGGTCGAGCAGCTCCTCCATGCGGCGGCGGCGCTGGCGCGTGATCAGCGTCACGACCGTGCCCTCCTTACCGGCGCGGCCCGTGCGGCCCGAGCGGTGCATGTAGGTCTTGTACTCGTCGGGCATGTCGGCCTGGACGACCAGCTCGATGTCGTCGACGTGGATGCCGCGGGCGGCGACGTCGGTCGCGACGAGCACGTTCACGCGGCCGCTGGTGAGCATCTGCAGGTTGCGGGTGCGACGGGCCTGGTTGAGGTCGCCGTGGAGGCTCGTGGCGCGGATGCCCGCGTCCTCCAGCTGGTCGGCGAGCTGCTCGGCGAAGGCGCGCGTGCGGGCGAAGACGAGGGTCTTGCCCGGGCCGGAGGCGAGCTGCTCGATGACGGCCGTCTTGTCGCGCTGCTCGATCAGCAGCACGCGGTGGTCGATCGTGGCGCTGGCCTGGTCCTCGCCGGCGACCTCGTGCACGGCCGGGTCGACGAGGAACTCGTCGACGAGCTTCGCGACGCCCTTGTCGAGGGTCGCGCTGAAGAGCAGCTTCTGGGCGCGGTCGCCGTTCGGCTTCACGTCGGCGGTCTCGCGGATGATGCGCTGCACCGGCTCGAGGAAGCCCAGGTCGCACATGTGGTCGGCCTCGTCGAGCACCGTGATGGTGACCTCGCTGAGGTCGAGGCGGCCCTGGTCGATGAGGTCCTCGATGCGGCCGGGGGTGCCGATGACGATGTCGACGCCGCGGTTGATGGCGCCGACCTGGCGGGCCTGCGGCACGCCGCCGTAGACCTGCGTCGTGAAGAGGCCGACCGAGCGAGCGATGGGCTGCACGGTGCGGTCGATCTGCATCGCGAGCTCGCGCGTCGGGGCGAGGATGAGCGCGCGCGGCTTGCGGCCGGGCTTGCGGCCCTTGGCGCCGTTGTTCTCCATCAGCTTCTCGACCAGCGGAGCGCCGAAGGCGATCGTCTTGCCGGAGCCCGTGCGGCCACGGCCGAGGACGTCCTTGCCGGCCAGCACGTCGGGGATCGTCGCCGCCTGGATGGCGAACGGAGCGGCGGCGCCCATCGACGCCAGCTGGCGCTCGATGTTGTCGCCGAGGCCCAGGTCGCCGAAGCTCACACCCTCGACGTCGGCCGCGGTGACCACGGCGGCCTGCAGCTTCTCGAGCTTGACGTCGTCCTCGGGCGAGTAGTGGCCCGCGTCGCGCTGGGGGTAGAAGTCGCTGCCGCGGTCGGAGCGCTGGGGGCGGTCGCTGCGGTCGAAGCTGCGCTGGGGGCGGTCGCTGCGGGAGTCGCGGTCGAAGGAGCGCTGGGGGCGATCGGTGCGGGAGTCGCGGTCGAAGCTGCGGGGTGCGCGGTCGTCGCGGGGCGGGCGCCCGGCGGGCGAGTAGTTCTTGGGCGCGCGGTCGTCGCGGCGGGCGGGGCGCTCGTCGCGGTCGTACGAGCGGGGGGCGCGGTCGTCGCGCTGGGGGCGCGCATCGCGGTCCCAGCTGCGCGGGGCGCGGTCGTCGCGCTGCGGGCGGGCGTCGCGGTCGTAGCCGCGCGGGGCGCGGTCGTCGCGGCCGCCGCGGTCGTCACGGCCGCCACGGTCGTTGCGGGCCGGGCGCTCCGAGCGCTCCCAGGGGCGGCTCGGACGACCGTCGCGGCCGGCGCGCGCTGCCTCGCGGCCGCCGTCCCGGCCGAAGCGGGGGGCGCCTCCGTCACGGCCACGCTCGCCGTTGCGGGCGTCGTGGTCGCGGGGGGCGAAGCGGCTGTTGCCGGTCTTCTCGCGGGGCTCCCAGTTGGGGCGGCCGCTGCCGCTGCGGGGGGCCTCGCCGCGGCGCTCGGCGCGGGCGTCGCTGTTCCAGCGGTCCTTGCGGGCGGGGGCTCCGGCCTCGTCGGGGCGGTGGCCGCGGTGCTTGGGGCTCTTGGAGCCGCCGCCGCGGGGGCCGTCGTCGTTGCGGGCGCGCGAAGGCGTCTTGTCGTAGGGGGGCATGGTGGTTCTCTCCGGGCTTGCGCGGTGACGCGAGGTGATACCCGGGCAGCCTTTGGCCAGGACCGTTCACGTTCGTGAATTCATCTCGACGACATCCGTCGAGAATCCGGCCCACAAGACTGACAAACCCTCTATGCGTGATCGTCGCTGTGCTCAGCGCCCGATCGGTTCGCGCCACAGGCGCGGTGTCTTGAGCCGACCCACCTACGGTACCCGACGCCTCCCGCCCGCGGAACCCCCGCCTCCCGAGCCCCCTGTTGCACATGCCGACCATCCGCCCGCGCCGCGCCCCCTGGTACCCGGATATCCCACTACTACAGCCCCCACGGTCGGGTTCTGCAGCCCGACCACGGCACCCCCTCCGAATTTGAGAGTGATCCGACCTGCACGGCCGTCGCAGCCGCACGCCGCCGCCCGCCCCGACCAGATCCCTCCCGCATTCCGAGCGCGGCCAGCCGCGCGGCCCTGCCCAGCGCTCCGCGCGCCGACACCGTCACCTCAGGCCCCCGTCACCCCGCCGCACTCTCAAATTCGAGAGCGATACGACCCGAGCAGCCGCCACAGCCGCACGCCGCCGCCCGCCCCGACCAGATCCCTCCCGCATTCCGAGCGCGGCCAGCCGCGCGGCCCTGCCCAGCGCTTCGCGCACTGACACCGCTGCACAACCCGACCATCCGCACCCGCCACGGCCCCTGGTACCCGGATCTTCCACTACTACAGCCTCGACGGTCGGGTTCTGCAGCACGACAGTGGCACCCCCTCCGAATTTGCGAGTGATCCGCCCCGCACGGCCTCCGCAGCCGCGCGCCGCCGCCCGCACCGACCAGATCTCCCTCGCATTCCGAGCGCGGCCAGCCGCGCGGCCCTCCCCAGCGCTCCGCGCACCGACACCGCTGCACAAGCCGACCATCCGCACCCACCACGGCCCCTGGTACCCGGATCTCCCACTACTACAGCCCCGACGGTCGGGTTCTGCAGCCCGACCTCGGCCCCCTCCGAATCTGAGAGTGATCCGACCTGCACGGCCGCCACAGCCGCACGACACCGCCCGCCCCGACCAGATCCCTCTCGCATTCCGAGCGCGACTCAGGGCGCGGCGCGCATCCCCCGTACGCCCCCGCGCGACGAAGGGCGCCGCCCACCTCGCGGTGACACGGCGCCCTCGGCACGTCGAGCGACCAGCTACGCCGGCGACGCCCCCGCAGCCTCGCGGTCGCCCGAGGCACCCCCGGCGCCCCCGGCGCCCCCGGCACCCCCGGCGCCCCCGGCGCCCCCGGCACCCCCAGCACCCGCGGCGCCCTCCGCCGCCCGGTCGGCCCGACGCTCGCCGACCCGCTCGTAGAGGTAGTACATGACCGGCAGCACGACGAGCGTCAGCACCGTCGACGACACCAGCCCGCCGATGACGACGATCGCGAGCGGCTGCGAGATGAACCCGCCGTGCCCGGTGATGCCGAGCGCCATCGGGGTCAGGGCGAAGATCGTCGCGGTCGCCGTCATGAGGATGGGCCGCAGACGTCGCGACGCCCCCTCGAGCAGCGCCTCGCGCACCCGGAGCCCCTTCTCGCGGTACTGGTTGACGAGGTCGATCAGCACGATCGCGTTCGTCACCACGATGCCCACCAGCATCAGCACGCCGATCAGCGACGCGACGCCGAGCGGGATGCCCGAGGCCAGCTGCAGCAGGATCGCCCCGGTGGCCGCGAACGGGATCGACACCAGCAGGAGGAGCGGCTGCAGCAGGCTGCGGAAGGTCGCCACCATGACGATGTAGACGATCAGGATCGCGATGAGCACCGCGAGGCCGAGCTGCGAGAAGGCGTTGGCCTGGTCGGCCGTCGCCCCGCCGACCACCGCGTCGGCGCCGGCCGGCAGCGAGACGTCGGCGAGCGCGTCGGAGACCTCGGTGCCCGCGCTCGACAGGTCGTCGCCCGAGGGGGTGATGGTGACCGTCGCGGTGCGGACGGCGTCCTTCGTCGTCACCGAGGTCGGCCCGGTGCTCTGGTCGACCGTCGCGACCGAGTCGAGACGGACGGGGCCCGTGGGGCTCGGCAGCTGGATCGCCCGGAGGTCGTCGAGCGTCGCCGGCGGCGTCGGGTCGAGCGTGTAGACGTCGACCGAGCTGTCGTCGATCTCGACCGAGCCGACGCGGAACGCCTGCACGGCCTGCGAGACGATGCCGCCGACGGCGACCTCGCTGAGGCCGATCCGGGCCGCCGCGTCGCGGTCGACGGTGACGCCGATGATCGGCTGGGCCGACTGCAGGTTCGAGCTCGCCTCCGCGGTGCCGGGGAGGTCCTGCACCTCGGCCAGCACGGCGTCGGTCGCGGTCTGCAGGGTGTCGGGGTCGGGCGCCGAGACGTCGACGGTGATGTCGTTGTCCGTGCCGAAGCCGCTCGAGGCCGCCAGCTCGATCGTGCCCGCGTCGCTGACGCCGTCGAGCTGCGAGCGGACGTCGGCCTGGAGGGCCTCCTGGTCGGCGTCCTCGTCGGTCGTGATCGAGTACGTCACCGTGCTGTCGCCGCTGCCGCCGAAGAAGCTCGCGATCGAGGTGCCGCTCGAGCCGATGGTCAGCTGGACGGTGTCGATGCCGTCGACGCCCTCGAGCACGTCCTCGACCCGCGTCGCCGCGGTCGAGAGGGTGTCGAGGCTCGACGCCGGGGCGAGGGTCTGCGTCACCGTGAAGGTGTTCTGCCCGCTCGACCCGAGGAAGTTCGTCTTCATCAGGGGGATGACGGCGCCCGTCCCCGCGAGCACGAGCAGCGCCGCGACGAGGGTCACGGCGGGGCGGCGCAGCGTCCCGCGCAGCACCGGCACGTAGACGCGACGCAGACGATCGAG
This sequence comes from Frigoribacterium endophyticum, assembly GCF_011759585.1. GTDB lineage: Bacteria > Actinomycetota > Actinomycetes > Actinomycetales > Microbacteriaceae > Frigoribacterium > Frigoribacterium endophyticum. The sequence goes on along the minus strand of NZ_JAAOYV010000004.1, from coordinate 37,696 downwards.
CGGCGTCGGGTCGGTGGGGTCGGAGGCGGCCGTGGTGAGCGGCTCCCGCGAGCCGACCCGCGCCTCCGCGCCGACGCCGTCACCAGCACCCGCACCCGCACCCGCACCCGCCCCGCCGGCGTGCTTGTGCGCCTTCGGCGCCCGCAGGAACCAGTACGCCAGCACAGGCACGATCGTCAGCGCCACGAACAGCGAGGCGATCAGGGCGATCGTCACCGTCAGCGCGAACGGCCGGAACAGCTCGCCCGTGATGTTGCCGACGAACGCCAGCGGCAGGAACACCACGACGGTCGTGACGGTCGACGCCGTGATGGCGCCGGCGACCTCGCGGACGCCCACCGAGATGGCCTGCAGCCGGTCCGTGCCCGCCGTCAGGTGCCGCTTGATGTTCTCGATCACGACGATCGAGTCGTCGACGACGCGGCCGATGGCGATCGTCAGCGCCCCGAGCGTGAGGATGTTGAGCGTGTAGCCCGCCGCCTGCAGCCCGATGAACGTGATCAGCACGCTGGTCGGGATGCTGATCGCGGTGACGATGGTCGACCGCACCGAGAGCAGGAAGACGAGGATGACGACGACCGCGAACGCGAGGCCGAGCAGGCCCTCGGTCGCGAGGCTGTCGATCGACTGCTGGATGAAGGGCGCCTGGTCGAAGACGACGGTCAGCTCGACGCCGTCGCCGAGGTCGGTGGCGAGGCCCGGGATGGCGTCGCGGACGATCTCGGAGACGTCGACGGTGTTCGCGTCGAGGGTCTTCGTGACCGCCACGGTGAGGGCGTCCTGCCCGTTGACCCGGCTGATCGAGGTGACGGGCGCGCTGGTCAGCTGCACGTCGGCGACGTCGCCGATCGTGACGAGCGAGGTGCCCGACCCGCCGAGCAGCGGCAGGGCCGCGATCTGGTCGGTGCTCGTGATGCGCTCGCCGGCCTGGATCGACAGGGTCTGGCCGTTCTCGGTGATCGTGCCGCCGGGGATCAGCGTGCCGTTCGCGTCGAGGGCGTCCTGGAAGGCCTGGGCGGTGAGGCCCGCCGCGGCGAGCGCCGTCTGGTCGGGCGTGATCGTGACGCGCTGGCCCGCGTCGCCGTAGATCGACGCCTCGCGCACGCCGTCGAGCTTCTGCAGGTCGGGCACGGTCGTGGTCGTGAGGCGGTCGACGAGGGTCTGCGCGTCGGCCTGGTCGTAGCCGGTCACGGCGATCTGGATCACCGGGAGGTCGTCGAGGCTGCCCGTGACGACCTGCGTGTCGACCGAGTCGGGCAGCGAGAGCCGGTTGATCGCCGACTGGATCTTCTGCTCGGCGGAGTTCAGGTCGGTGCCGTAGGTGAACTCGGCCGACACCGTGCTCTGCGAGGTGCTCGACGTGGCCGTCGTGCCCTCGAGCCCGGGGATGATCTGCACCGCCTGCTCGATCGGCGTCGACACGTCGTCGTTGACGACCTCGGGGGTCGCACCGGGGTACGAGCTGACGATCGCGATCTGGGGGAACTGCACGCTCGGCGCGAGCTCCTGCTTGAGGCTCGTCAGGGCGATGCCGCCGAAGACCGCGACCACGATGGTGACGAGGGCGATCAGGGCGCGGTTGCGCAGGCTGAAGACGGAGAGGAGGTGCACGGGGCTCCCGGAGACGTGGCTGGTGAAGGCCGATGAGGAGGACGTGCACGTCGTGCACCCCTCCATTGTCGTCAGTCTCTCTGGGAACGCGGCTACACGACCTCCGCCATCACCGCACCGCGGGGCACCTGCACGCCGTCGATCCCCTCCCACGCCGCGGCGAGCGCCGCGAGGGCCCGGTCGGTCTCGTCGTCGGGGTACGAGAACGGCACGCGGAGGAACCGCTCGAACGCGCCGTCGACGCCGAACATCGGCCCCGCGGCGAGCAGCAGCCCCTGCTGCCGGGCCGCGAAGGTGAGCTGTGAGCTGACGGGCGCCCCGAGGGCCACCCAGGTCGTGAGCCCGCCGGCCGGCGACGGCACCTGCCACCCGGGGAACGCGGAGCGCAGCCCGGCCACGACGCGGTCGCGACCCCGTCTCAGCTGGCCGGCCCGCGCCTCCAGGATCCCCTCCATGTCGCCGAGCAGGTCGGCGACGATCAGCTGCTCGAGCACCGGGGTGCCGAGGTCGCCCGCCGACCGCGCGCGCACCAGGCGGTCGACGAGGGGGCGCTCGGCGCGGATCCAGCCGATCCGCAGTCCGCCCCAGAGCGACTTGCCCGCCGAGCCGATCAGCACGGCGGGCCCGTAGGCCGCCATCGGCAACGGCGAGGAGGCGCGGGGCCCGCCCCCGAGGGAGCCCCCGCCGAGCGGGCCCACACCGAGCGGGCCCCCGATCCGCAGCTCCGCCATCGTCTCGTCCGCGACGACGACCGTCCCCTCGTCCGCCGCGGCCTCGAGCACGCGCACGCGCTGGTCGGCCGGCATGGTCGCCCCGGTCGGGTTGTGGAAGTCGGGCATGAGGTAGGCGATCGTCGGGCTGGTGCGCCGGAGCGTCTGGAGCAGGGCCGACTCGTCCCACCCGTCTCGCACGGTCACGCTGACGGGGGCGAGCCGCGCGCCCGCGCCGCGCAGCGCCTCGAACGCGTGCGGGTAGCCGGGCGCCTCGACGACCGCGCGGTCGCCCCGGCCGACGAGCACGCGCGCGAGCAGGGCGATGGCGTGCTGCGCCCCGAGGGTGACGACGATCTGCTCGGCGTCGGTCGGCAGGCCGCGGGCCCGGTAGCGCTCGGCGATCGCCTCGCGCAGCACCGGGCGGCCGACGGTGTCGTAGCCGCTGTCGGCGAGGTAGCCGCCGATGCTCGCGGCGGCGCGCTGGGCGGCCTCGGCGATGCCGTCGACGGCGGGCAGCGCGGCCTTGGTGAGGTCGAGCAGCCCGGCCGACGACGAGGCGCGCGGCAGGCTCGTCCGGGCCGGCAGCCGGACGGTGCTGCCGCTGCCGCGCACGCTCTGCACGTGCCCGGTCTCGCGCAGCGACGCGTACGCGGCGGCGACGGTGGTGCGGCTGACCCCGAGGTGGGCCGACAGGTCGCGCTCGCTCGGCAGGCGCGTGCCGACGGGCAGCCGCCCGTCCACGACCAGCAGCCGGACGCGGTCCGCCAGGGCGGCGTAGCCGGGAGCCGAGGAGGCGCGCCACGAGTCGAGCAGGGAGCCGAGGGCCCGCGACGAGACGGCCGGTCCGCTGGTGGTCACCGTGGTCATGCGGCCACACTAGGGCGATTGGCACCTTGCGACCAGTCCACCTGACCGATTGGATCGTCGACGTGCCGCACCTCCGCCTCCCCCTGACCTCCCTCCGCCGCGGCGACCACCTCGGGCGCCTCGCCCGCCTCGCCGTCGGCCTCGTGCTCTACGGGGTCGCCCTCGCGCTGATGGTCCGGGCCGGCATCGGGCTCGCCCCGTGGGACGTCCTGTCGACCGGCATCGTCGCGCAGACCGGCCTCTCGTACGGGGTGGTGGTCGTCGCGACCAGCGTGCTCGTGCTGCTCGCGTGGATCCCCCTGCGCCAGCGGGTCCGGTTTGGCACGGTCGCGAACACGATCACGATCGGCCCGGTCGCCGACGTCGTGCTCCGGGTGCTGCCCGAGCAGACGGCGTGGTGGGCCCAGGGCCTCACCTTCGCGCTCGGCCTCGCCCTGCTCGCCGTGGCGAGCGGCCTCTACATCAGCGCCGACCACGGGCCCGGGCCGCGCGACGGCCTCATGCTCGGCCTCAACCGACGGCTGGGCTGGCGGATCGGCGTCGCGCGCACGGCGATCGAGGTGACGGTGCTCGCGATCGGCTGGCTCCTCGGCGGTCAGGTCGGCATCGGCACGGCCCTCGAGGCGCTGCTGATCGGCCCGATGGTCGCCGTGACCATCCCCGCGCTCGCCCGTCGTCGCCCCGCGGCCGGCACCCCGGGCACGCCGCCCGCCGCGACGCCCGCCGAGCCCTCCCCCGGGGCGCCGACCCGCGACTCCTCGACGCCCGTCGCCGACCTGCCGGAGGCGCGCCTCCCCTGAGCCCGGAGCCCCCGGTACGAGACGGTTCGGAGTCCGCCCGACGGATCGGGAATGAACGTCGTCGCCGCCGAGTTGACAGTCCCTCGCCGCGGAGTAGAGTCGCCGCTCGTGACTGACGACGTCCGGTCGCCGAAGCGGTGGCTGATCGGCGAACCCCTCCCCTCCGAGAAGCTCGAGGGGCAGCTGCTGCCGAAGCACCTCGCGCTGCCGATCTTCGCCAGCGACCCGTTGAGCTCGGTGGCGTACGCGCCGCAGGAGCTGCTGATGATCCTGCTGATCGGCGGCCTGGGGTTCCTGACCCTCGCGCCGTGGGTCGCGGTCGCGGTCGTCGTGCTGCTGCTCGTGGTCGTCGCGTCGTACCGCCAGCTGATCAAGGCCTACCCGTCGGGAGGCGGCGACTACGAGGTCGCCCACCGCAACCTCGGCGAGAAGGCAGGCCTCGTCGTGGCCTCCGCGCTCCTGGTCGACTACGTCATGACGGTCGCCGTGTCGGTGGCCTCCGGCGTCGACAACATCATCTCTGCGGTGCCCGAGCTGGCGCCGATCCGGGTCGAGCTGGCGGTCTTCTTCGTCATCGTGCTGGCCGCGGTGAACCTGCGGGGAGTCCGCGAGTCGAGCAAGGCGTTCGCCGTGCCGACCTACCTCTTCGTGTCGAGCGTCTTCGTGATGATCGTGATCGCCCTGGTGCGCACGGCCGTCGGCGACCCGCCCGTGGCCGAGAGCGCCGAGTACACGGTCCAGGCCGACCAGCTGACGCAGGCCGCGTTCATCCTGCTGCTGCTCCGGGCGTTCTCGAGCGGCTGCTCGGCGCTGACCGGCGTCGAGGCGATCGCCAACGGCGTGCCGGCCTTCCGTCGCCCCAAGGTGCAGAACGCCCAGAAGACGCTCGTGCTGATGGGCGGCATCGCCATCGTGCTGTTCGCCGGCCTCGTCGCCGTCGCGCTGATCGCGAAGGTGCACTACGCCGAGGACGCCTGCGACCTGCAGGGCTTCGTCGACTGCGAGGGCACGCCGCAGCGCAGCCTCATCGCGCAGATCGCGAGCGCGGTGTTCGGCGGCTCGCTGTTCGGCATCCCGTTCTACCTGATCCAGGCGTGCACCGCGGCGGTGCTGCTGCTCGCGGCCAACACGGCGTTCAACGGGTTCCCGCTGCTCGGCTCGATCCTCGCCCGCGACCAGTACGCGCCGAAGGCGCTCAACACGCGCGGCGACCGCCTGATCTACTCGAACGGCGTCATCGTGCTGGCCCTGGTGGCCTGCGCCATCCTGCTCGTGTACCAGGCCAGCGTCACCGGCCTGATCCAGCTCTACATCATCGGCGTCTTCGTGTCGTTCACGCTCGGGCAGACCGGCATGGTCGTGCACTGGACCCGCATGCTGCGCGAGGGCTGCGCCGACCGCGGTGCCGTGTACCGGGCCCGCGGCATCAACGCCTTCGGGGCGCTGCTGACGGCGTCGGTGCTGATCGTCGTCACGGTGACGAAGTTCACGCACGGTGCCTGGCTGGTCTTCGTCATCATGCCGATCCTGTTCACGCTGATGCTCGGGGTGAACCGCTACTACCGCGACGTGCTGGTCGAGATCGAGCCCGACGCGACGACGCAGTTCGGCTCGCACGGCGACCACGCGATCGTGCTGGTCGGCACGATGCAGAAGCCCGTGCTCAAGGCCCTCGACTACGCCATCGCGGCGCGGCACGAGTCGCTCGAGGCGATCCACGTCGGCATCGACGACGACTCGACCGCGCGGCTGCAGCGGCAGTGGGCGGAGCAGAACATCGAGGTGCCGCTGCGCATCGTGCCGTCGCCGTACCGCGACATCAGCATGCCGCTGATCAAGTACATCAAGGCGCACCGCGAGGAGCACGGCAGCGAGGTCGTGACCGTCTACACGCCGATCTACATCGTCGGCCACTGGTGGGAGGCGGCGCTGCACAACCACAAGAGCCGGCGCATCCGCCAGAAGCTCATGCTCGTGCACGGCGTCACCATCTCGCTGGTGCCGTGGCTGCTCGACTCGTCCGAGGTGCTCTACGGCCGTCGGTCGCGGCCGGTGCCCGGGCAGGACCGTCGCGGCGAGCCCATCCGCCCCCTGCCGCGCAAGCTGCTCGGACCGGCCGGCACCGCGGCGGCCGCGACCCAGGGCGCCGGAGGCGCGGGTCCCGCCGGCCGGGCCGGCGCGGCCGCCGAGGGCGGTGCGGTCGGCCTCGGGCTGGCCGAGCCCCTGACGACCGACACCGGCTCGGTCCGCACCCCGGCGTCGCCGCACGGCGAGGCGGGGGCCGGCTCGGCCGGTGCCCCCGCGGGCAAGGGCAAGGGCTCGCGGAGCGCCGCCGCCAAGGCCGCCCGCAAGGCGCGCTCCACCGCGCGCAACAGCCCCGGCGGCGCCGCCTCGCGCCGGAAGCGCTAGTGGCGGCTGCGCGACACCGCGCCCCTTCCCCCGCTCGCCCCTCCCCGAGGCACCGCTCCGCGCCACCCCGGCTCACCTGTGGCAGATGCCGACCGCGGGCCCTGCAACACCGCGAAAGTCAGGTACAAGGGCTCCTCTACGGGCCCGATGGTCGGCATTTCCCTACCCCGCCCCACCCCGCCCCACCCCGCCCCGCCGACCCTCCTGATTCGAGAGTGATCGGCGCTGTACGCACCGGAGTTCGACACATCAGCGGGCGTCCGCCCCGGATCCCTCTCCGATCAGGTCAGGCACCCCCGGGAGGCGCGGGGCCCGACCCGGCACCCGCCCGCGTCGTCAGCCCCTAGCGCCACACCGTCCGCGGCCGCAGCAAGCGGTGACGACCCGCCGCCGCACCGGCCGCGTCGGCCGCGCCACCGCGCCGGTCAGCGCCGGCCTCGCCGTCGAGCAGCAGCTCCAGGGCGGCCGTCGCGACCTCCTCGAGGGGCTGCTGCACGCTCGAGAAGCCGAGCGCCGCCGCCACCGGGGTGTCGTCGTAGCCGACGACGCGCACGCGGGGGCCGACGACCGTCGAGGCCCCGAGCGCGAGGGTGTCGCTGGCGCACACGACGGCGTCGAGCTCGCCGGCGTCGAGCAGCTCGCGCACCGCCGCCGCCGCGACCGCCACGGAGTCCTCGAGGTGCAGGTCGAGCGCGTCGAGGGCCGCCGACGGCAGCCCCGACCCCGCCGCCATCGCCTCGCGCCAGCCGCGCCTCCGGTCGTCGCCCGCCCCCGACTCGGCGGGCCAGCCCACGAAGGCGATGCGCCGCGCCCCGTCGTCGAGCAGCGACCGGGTCGCCGACCCGATGCCGTGGCGCCCGTCGACGTCTACCCAGCGGTGCCGGGGGTCGTCGACGTCGTCGAGCCCCCAGGGGCGGCCGAAGGTGACGAACTCGGCGCCGGCCGCGATCAGCCACTCGGTGCGGGGGTCGTCGAACGAGGTCGAGGTGAGCACGAAGCCGTCGACGTCGGCCCCGTCGAGCAACCGGCCGAACTGGGCGATCTCGTCGGCGGGGCTCGCGGCCGTGTAGAGCAGGATCCGGTAGCCGCGTCGATCGGCCTGCTCGGTCACCGCGTGCAGGAACCTGTCGAGCACGGCTCCCGAGATGCCGTTCTGCACCGGGTCGAGGCGGATGCCGATGGTGGAGCTCTTCCGCGTGCGCAGCCGACGGGCCGAGGCGTGCGGGCGGTAGCCGAGGTCGGCGATGGCCTTCTCGACCCGGCCGCGGGTGTCGGGGCGCACGACGGCGGGGGCGTTCAGCACGTTCGACACGGTCTGTCGCGAGACGCCGGCCGCCTCGGCCACGTCGCTGACCGTGGGGAGTCGCGGTGTCGGCACCGAGGGCACGCCCACCTCCGCTCCCGGCCCGCCCCGCTGACCGGCCTGCCGTCACGCTACCCCAGCGCGTCGTCCGCTCCGCGCGGTCGTGCTTGACAGCCGCGAGGGCCGCTGCCTACTCTGACGACACCGATTTGATCGATCAAATATGAACGATCAAGGCAGCACCCCCGACAGCACCCCCGACCGCACCACCTCGCAACGACGCGACGAGAGGCCCCTCATGCAACGACGCACCGCCCGGCTGGCAGCAGCCGCCGCCCTCACCACGATCTCCGTGCTCGGACTCACCGCCTGCGGCGGCTCCGGCTTCAGCGACACCTCTGACGGGGCCGGGGCCTCCGGCGCGCTGACCTCGAGCGACGACGCGCTCAGCGTGCTCATCGCCGCCAGCGGCGACGCCGAGGCGACCGCCGTCACCGACGCGGTGGCCGCCTGGTCCTCCGACTCGGGCACGGGCGCCGAGGTGAGCGTCGCCTCCGACCTGCCGCAGCAGCTGAGCCAGGGCTTCGCCTCCGGCGAGCCCGCCGACGTCTTCTACCTCTCCACCGACGCCCTCGCGGGCTTCGCTGGCAACGGCAGCCTGCTCGCCTACGGCGACCGCCTCAGCAACGCCGACGACTTCTACCCCGCCCTCGTCGACAGCTTCACCGTCGACGACCAGTTCTACTGCGCCCCGAAGGACTTCTCGACCCTCGGCCTCATCATCAACGACGACATGTGGGCCGCGGCCGGCCTCACCGACGCCGACGTGCCCACCGACTGGGACGGCCTCCGCGACGTCGCCGCCCAGCTCACCACGGCCGACCACGTCGGCCTCGCGTTCAGCCCCGAGTACGCCCGCGTCGGCGCCTTCATGGCGCAGGCCGGCGGCACCGTGACGACCGCGGACGGCACTGAGGCGACCCTCGACTCCGACGAGAACGTCGAGGCGCTCACCTACGTGCAGGAACTCCTCGCGAGCGGCGACGCCGCCTACTCGAGCGACCTCGGCGCGGGCTGGGGCGGCGAGGCCTTCGGCACCGGCGCCGCGGCGATGACCATCGAGGGCAACTGGATCGCCGGCGCGATGAGCGCCGACTACCCCGACGTCCCGTACCGGGTGGCCGAGCTGCCCGCCGGCCCCGGCGGCCAGGGCACCCTCCAGTTCACGAACTGCTGGGGCATCGCCGCCGACAGCCCCAACCAGGAGGCGGCGGTCGCGCTGGTCGAGCAGCTCACGGGCACCGACCAGCAGCTGGCCTTCGCCGATGCCTTCGGCGTGATGCCGTCGATCGAGTCCGCCGCCGAGGAGTGGAAGTCCGCGAACCCCGACGAGGCCGCCTTCCTCGACTCCGTCGAGTTCGCCCAGGGCGTCCCGACGCAGGACGGCTCCGCCGCGGTGATCGCCGACTTCAACTCGCAGCTCGCGGGGCTCGAGGACGGCGACCCGAGGACGATCCTCGAGTCCGCGCAGCAGAACTTCGCCGCGATCCTCGACTAGGTGCCGACCATGACCGCCGTCGTCACGAAGCCCCCGCGTCGCCGCAGCGCCGCGACGCGGGGGGAGAGCCTCTCTGGCTGGTTGTTCGTCGCCCCGATCCTGGTGATCCTGGGCCTGTTCCTCGCCGTCCCGGTGCTCATGGCCCTCTGGGTCAGCGTCTCCGACTGGACGGGCCGGGGGTCGCCCTTCGCCGCCGGCGTCGGCTTCGTCGGGCTCGACAACTACCGCGAGCTCCTCTCGGGCGGCGGCCTCGCCGAGCGCGACTTCGGCATCAGCCTCCGCAACAACGCCTGGTACGTGCTGCTCGTGGTGCCGATCCAGACGGCGGTCTCGCTGCTGCTGGCGGTGCTGGTGAACCGCCAGGTGCTGCGCGGGCGCGGCTTCTTCCGCACCGCCTTCTACTTCCCGTCGGTGACCAGCTCGGTCGCGATCACCGTGCTCTGGCTCTTCCTCTTCTCGCAGAGCGGGGCGGTCAACAAGGCGCTCTCGTTCCTCGGCATCACGGGCCCGGCCTGGTTCAACGACGCGAGCGGGGTGCTCCACAACCTGCTCGCGCTAGTCGGCGTGACCCGCCCGCCGGCCTTCCTCGCCGAGCACACCGCGCTCGGCGTGACCCTCTGGGACTGGCTCGCGGGCCCCTCCGTCGCCATGTCGGCCTTCATCCTCATGGCCGTCTTCACGACCAGCGGCACGTTCATGCTGCTCTTCCTCGCGGCGCTGCAGAACCTCGGCGGCGACGTGCAGGAGGCCGCGATGATGGACGGCGCGAACGGCTGGCAGCGCTTCTGGAGCATCACCCTCCCGCAGCTCCGACCCACGCTCTTCACCGTGCTGACCCTCGGCCTCATCGGCACCTGGCAGGTCTTCGACCAGATCTACACGGGCACGCAGGGCGGGCCGCAGAAGACGACCCTCACGCCGGCGTACCTCTCGTACACCTCGGCCTTCAGCGACCAGGAGTGGGGCCGCGGCGCCGCCATCGCCTTCGTGCTCTTCGTCATCATCGTCGCGCTCACGATCCTGCAGCGCATCGTGCTCCGCGAGCGCGCCGTCTCGACGCGCCGCACGGCGCTCTACACGACAGGAGCCGGGCGATGACCGCGACGCTGCCCCGCGAGGGCGCGACCCCCGCGCCCTCCCCCCTCGCCGCGCCTCCCGCCGCTCCCCGCCCCGCGGGCCGGCCCCGGCGCAGCTCCGCCCGGGTGGTCGGCACCTCGGTGCTCTACGCGGTGCTGATCGTGATCGCGGTGATCTACATCGCACCGTTCCTCATCAACGTCGCGACGTCGTTCAAGACCGACCCCGAGGCCGCGTCCGACCCGCTCTCGCTCATCCCGGCCACGGCGACCACGGCGGCGTACCGGCAGCTGTTCCTCAACAGCGACTTCCCGACCTGGTTCGCCAACTCGGCCGTCGTCACGGTGTTCGTGACGGCCGGGCGCGTGTTCTTCAACTCGCTCGCGGGGTACGCCCTGGCCCGGCTGCAGTTCCGGGGGCGCGGCCTCATCTTCGTGCTGCTCGTCGGCGTGATGGCCGTGCCGACCGTGGTGCTGCTCATCCCGAAGTTCCTCGTCATCAACCAGCTCGGCATGTACGACTCGTACTCGGGCATGATCGTGCCGCTGCTGACCGACGCGGCGGGCGTCTTCATCATGAAGAACTTCTTCGAGTCGATCCCCCGCAGCGTCGAGGAGCAGGCGCGCATCGACGGAGCCGGCACCTTCCGGGTCTTCTGGTCGATCGTGCTGCCGATGGCGCGGCCCGCCCTCGTGACGATCGTCATCCTGTCGTTCCAGGGCTCGTGGAACGAGCTCTCGCACTTCATCGTCTCGACCCAGTCCCCCCAGCTGACCACCCTCACCAAGGGCGTCGCGAGCCTCGCCTCCGGGCAGCTCAGCCAGGGGTCGCAGTACCCGATCAAGCTGGCCGCCGCGGCGATCATGACCGTGCCCGTCGCGCTCGTGTTCTTCGTCTTCCAGCGCCGCATCATGAACGCCAGCGACGGCGCGGTGAAGGAGTGAGCCCCGCCGGCCCCCTCCCCACGCCCGCCCCGACCCCCGGAGCACCGACATGACCGAGACCGCCGCCCACCCCCGCCCCGCCGACCAGCGCGACGGAGCCGCCGACCCGGCCGGCACCGAGCACCGAACCAGGACTGACGACCAGGCCAGCACCGAGCACCCCGGCCTCCAGCCCTTCCTCGCCGCCGAGACCGTCGTGCTCCGCGCCCCGGCGCAGGCCTGGTCGTCCGACGACGGCACGATGGGCCGGGCCGCGGTGCACGGCTTCTACCTCGGCGACGTGCGCCTCGTCGACGAGCTGACGCTGACGGTCGACGGGCGCGTGCCCGAGACCGTCGCGACGGTCGCCGTCGACGCGTCGACGCTGCGGGTCGAGTCGCTGCTGCGCGGCGTCGACGACCGTGGGGCCGACCCCGGAGTCCGCCTGTCGGTGCTGCGCTCGGTCGACGTGGGCGGCATGCGTGACCGACTGACCGTGACGTCGCGGCTCGACCGCGAGCTGACGCTGACCGTCGCGCTCGCGCTGCGGCCCGACGCGGCCCCCCTCGAGCTGGTCAAGGCCGGGCTGCCGGGCGGGCGCCCCGACGACGTGACGGTCGCGGGCGACGGCGCCCGCGCCTCCTGGACCTCCGACGGCGTCGCCGTCTCCCTCGACGCGGCCGGCGTCGACGGCGGTGCCGGAGGCGCGGTGCAGCACGACGGCACCCGTCTCGTGACCACGTGGCGGCTGGTGGTGCCGCCCCGGGCCTCGGCCTCGGTCGCCCTCGCCCTCACCGCGTCGCGCCCCTCCCCCGTCGTCGCCGGCGTCGCGGGCCCGCTCGCCTGGGCCGAGCCCGACCCGGCGCCGCGCGACGACCGCCTGGCCCGGTGGCTCGACCGGGCGCACGACGACCTCGCGGCGCTGCGGCTGACGACCGCCGACGAGCCCGGCGACGTGTTCTACGCGGCCGGGGCACCGTGGTTCTTCACGCTCTTCGGGCGGGACTCGATCTGGGCGGCCCGCTTCACCCTGCCGCTCGACCGCACGGTCGCGGCGGGCACGCTCCGGGCCCTCGCGCGCCTGCAGGGAACCGCCTCCGTGCCCGACACCGCCGAGCAGCCGGGCAAGGTGATGCACGAGCTGCGGCAGCAGACCCTCACCATCCCCGGCGAGGGCGTCAGCCTGCCTCCGCTCTACTACGGCACGGTCGACGCGACCCCGCTCTGGGTCTGCCTGCTGCACGACGCGTGGCGCTGGGGCCTGCCCGACGCGGAGGTCGAGGCGCTGCTGCCCGCGGCGGAGGCGGCCCTCGCCTGGATGCGCGACAGCGGCGACAGCGACGGCGACGGCCTGCTCGAGTACGTCGACGAGACGGGGCACGGCCTCGCCAACCAGGGCTGGAAGGACAGCGGCGACAGCGTCCAGTGGCACGACGGCCGCCTGGCCGAGGGGCCAATCGCGCTCTGCGAGGTCCAGGCGTACGCCTACGAGGCGGCGGTGCACGGCGCCGACCTGCTCGACCACTTCGGGCGCGACGGGGGCGCCGCCTGGCGCACGTGGGCGGAGCGCCTGCGCGACCGGTTCCGCGCCTCCTTCTGGGTCTCCGACGCGGCCGGGGCCTACCCGGCCATCGCGCTCGACGCGGCCAAGCGGCCGGTCGACACCGTCACGAGCAACCTGGGCCACCTGCTCGGCACCGGCCTGCTCGACGAGCACGAGGAGGCGCTGGTCGCCGCCCGGCTCGTGTCGCCCGAGCTGGCGGCCGGCTTCGGGCTCCGCACCCTGTCGAGCGACGCCGCGGGGTTCTGGCCCCTGAGCTACCACGGGGGCAGCGTGTGGACGCACGACACCGCCGTCGCGGTCTCGGGCCTCGCGCGCGCGGGCTTCGACGACGAGGCGCGCTCCCTCGCCGAGGGCCTGCTCGCGGCGGCGCCGTCGTTCGACCACCGCATGCCCGAGCTGCACTCCGGCGACGACCGCGGCGAAGTGCCGTCGCCGGTGCCGTACCCGGCGTCGTGCCGCCCACAGGCGTGGTCCGCGGCCGCCGCCGTCGCGGTCTGGGCGGCCACCCACGACGTCGCGCCGCCCCGCTGACGACCGCCCCCGCGCCCCCGGCACAGCACTCGGTCGGGGGGACGGGGGCGGCGGGGCCCCGTGATAAGATCGTGTCCAGTTTTGCAACTGTCATCTGTCGGCTGTACCCGGTTCGTCCGACACCGTTTCCGGGCCGAGAGCAGAGGGGGTCACGCATGGGGCGCGGCCGTCAGAAAGCCAAGCACACCAAGGTCGCCAGAGAGCTGAAATACTTCAGCCCTGACACCAACTACGGTGCGCTCGAGAAAGAACTCGCCACGAAGAGCGACTCGGGCGACGAGTACGTCGACAAGTGGGCCGACGACTTCGTCGACGACGAGTACGACGCTGGCCACGAGCACGACAAGAGCGCCTGAGCCGACGGCTCACGAGCGCGACCTGAGACGACGGGGCTGACCGGCATGGCTCTCACCTGGGAACAAGTGGTGGTCGACTCGAGCGACCCCGCCGCCCTCGCCGCCTGGTGGGCCGAGGCCCTCGGCTGGGTGGTCGTCTCGACGGGCGACGACGAGCCCGAGATCCGGCCCGCGCCCGACGTGCTGCCCGGCCTCCTGTTCGTGCACGTCGACGAGCCCAAGACCGTGAAAGACCGGCTGCACCTCGACTTCCGACCCGACAGCCGCGACGAGCAGGCCGCCGAGGTCGACCGTCTCATCGGGCTCGGGGCGACGCGCGTCGACGTCGGTCAGGTCGACGCGTCGTGGGTCGTGCTCGCCGACCCCGAGGGCAACGAGTTCTGCGTCCTCTGAGCAGCCCGACGCCGACGAGCGGCGCCTCGCCGACGACTCCTGCGTGACTGCTGAGTCACGCCTGGGCAGCGAGCTCGACCGACGGGGCGAGCAGCGCCCCGCCGATCAGCAGCTCCTTAGCCGACGAACTGCGCGAGCACCGGCAGCAGCCCCACGGCGACGACGGCGACGAGGCCCGTCGCGGTGACGACGGCCACGCGGCGGCTGCTCCGCACCGGCGTGTAGCCGGGGCGACGAGCAGCGGAGGCGGCCGGCACCCGGGAGGCGCGGGTCGAGCGGGAGGGCAGGGCGTGCGGGTGCGTGGTCATGATCTGGTCGACTCCTTCGTCGTCCGTCCCGACGTCGTCGTCGGGTCGCGCCCCGGAGGGCGTGCGCTGATCCTACGGCGCGACGCCCGCAGCCGCACCCGCATCCTCGGCCGCCCGTGGCGATCGGCCACCGCCTCGCCGCCCCGGCCGCCCCGTCTCCGCTGACCGCCCCCGCCGACCCGACCCGCGCCTCCTCGGGCAGATGCCGACCGTTCCGCCCCCAGAGCCCCTCTGGTACCCGGATTCCTCCGCATTGCAGGCTCGTCGGTCGGCATTTGCAGAAAAAGGGGGAGTCGCGGGTGAGCGAGCAGCGACCCCGCCCGCACCACCTCAGCCCGCGTACGCCCCCACGAGGCGCACGGCCCCGCCGTCGACGCCCTTGGCGCCCTGCTCGAAGCCGCTGAGGTCGCGGGTCGACGTGGCGACGGTGCCGACCTGCCACGTCTCGACGCCGTCGGCCGCGAGGGCCGCGGTGACGGCGGCGGCACGGTCGGCCGCGACGACGGCGATCATGCCGATGCCGAGGTTCCAGGTGCCCTCGCTCGACTCGAGCGTCGAGCCGGCGAGCTCGCTGAGCACGCGGAAGACGGGTGCGGGCGACCAGGTGGTGCGGTCGACCTCCGTCCACGACCCGCGGGGCAGCACGCGGGCGAGGTTCGCGGCGATGCCGCCGCCGGTGACGTGGCTGAGCGAGTGCACGGCCCCGGCGAGCGCCGGGTCGTCGAGCACGCGCAGCAGGGGCGCGGTGTAGAGGCGGGTGGGCTCGAGCAGGGCCTCGCCGAGGGTGCCCGAGAGCTCGTCGACGCTGTCGGTGTAGCCGAGGTCGCGCGAGGCGAGGATGTGCCGCACGAGCGAGAAGCCGTTCGAGTGCAGCCCCGACGACGCGAGGGCCAGCACGACGTCGCCGTCGACGACGAGGTGCTCGCCGAGCTGCGAGCCGGCCTCGACGACGCCCACCGCGGCGCCGGCGACGTCGTAGTCGTCGAGGCCGAGCAGGCCGGGGTGCTCTGCGGTCTCGCCGCCGACCAGGGCGGTGCCGGTCTCCGAGCAGGCGCGGGCGATGCCCTCGACGATCGACGCGATGCGGGCGGGCACGACGCGGCCGCAGGCGATGTAGTCGGTCATCACGAGGGGGCGAGCGCCGACGACGACGATGTCGTCGACGACCATGCCCACGAGGTCCTGCCCGATGGTGTCGTGCTTGTCGAGGGCCTGCGCGATCGCGACCTTCGTGCCGACGCCGTCGGTCGAGGTCGCGAGCAGCGGCCGGTCGTAGTCCTTGAGGAACGACACGTCGAACATCCCCGCGAAGCCGCCGACCCCGCCGACGACGCCGGGCCCGTGTGTGGCGCTGACGGCCGCCTTCATCAGCTCGACGGCACGGTCGCCCGCGGCGGTGTCGACCCCCGCCGCCGCGTAGGAGGCGCTGCTCGAGGGGGCAGGGGAGGTCACCATTCGTTCATCCGTTCGGTGTCGTGGCAGACTGACGCAGTAACCCCAACTCTACGGTCTGGAGCCAGATCCGCATGTGCGGCATCGTCGGTCTCGTCGCGCACGAGCCAGCAAATCAACTCGTCTACGACTCCCTCCTCCTGCTGCAGCACCGCGGGCAGGACAGCACCGGCATCGCGACCGCCGAGCGCGGCATCTTCCACGTGCACAAGACCAAGGGGCAGGTCCGCGAGGGCTTCCGCACGCGTGACATGCGGGCGCTGCTCGGCACGATGGGCCTCGGCCACGTCCGCTACGCCACGAAGGGCGCGGCGACGAACGAGCAGGAGGCGCAGCCGTTCTACGTGAACGCCCCCTACGGCATCGTCCTCGTGCACAACGGCAACCTCACGAACACGCGTGAGCTGACCAGCGAGCTCTTCCACGTCGACCGCCGTCACCTCAACACGAACAGCGACACCGAGCTGCTCGTGAACGTGCTCGCCCACGAGCTGCAGGAGCAGGTCAACGGCACCGACCTCGACCCCGAGCAGATCTTCGCGGCGGTCACCCGCGTGCACGACCGCGTGCAGGGCTCGTACGCCGCGATCGCGATGATCGCCGGCCACGGTCTGCTCGCCTTCCGCGACCCGTTCGGCATCCGTCCGCTCGTGCTCGGCCGCCGCAAGGCCGCCGACGGGCAGCGCGACGAGTGGATCGTCGCGAGCGAGTCGCTCGTGCTCGAGTCGGGCGGCTACGAGATCGTCCGCGACGTCGCCCCCGGCGAGGCCGTGTTCGTCTCGCTCGACGGCGAGATGGTCTCGAAGCAGTGCCACGCGGCGCCCCGCCTGGTGCCCTGCTCGTTCGAGTACGTGTACCTGGCCCGGCCCGACTCCGTGATGAACGGCATCTCGGTCTACGACGCGCGCCTCCGCCTCGGCGACCGCCTCGCCGACACGATCGCGACCTACGCGCCGACCGGCGACATCGACGTGGTCATGCCCATCCCCGACTCGTCGCGGCCCGCCGCCATGCAGGTCGCCCGCAAGCTCGGCATCGAGTACCGCGAGGGCTTCTACAAGAACCGCTACGTGGGCCGCACCTTCATCATGCCGGGGCAGGCGGAGCGCAAGCGCTCCGTGCGCCAGAAGCTCAACGCGATGTCGAGCGAGTTCAAGGGCAAGAACATCCTCATCGTCGACGACTCCATCGTGCGCGGCACGACCTCGCGCGAGATCGTCGAGATGGCCCGCGCCGCCGGGGCGAACGAGGTCACCTTCACCTCCGCCGCGCCTCCGGTGCGCTACCCGCACGTCTACGGCATCAACATGCCGACCCGGCACGAGCTCATCGCCCACGACCGCAAGATCCCCGAGATCGCGCGCGAGCTCGGCGCCGACCACCTGATCTACCAGGAGGTCGAAGACATGCGGAGCGCCATCACCGAGGGCAGCGACGTCGTCGACCTCGAGATGAGCTGCTTCACCGGCGACTACGTCACCGGCTCGGTCACCCCCGAGTACCTGGCCTGGGTCGAGGCGAACCAGCTCAGCTGACCGTGAGGGAGGCGCGGGTCGGCCTGGGCGGCCGTGCCTCCCCCACGAGACGGTGGCCGACCCGAGCCGTCGTCAATAGGCTCGTGCCCATGAGCGACCTCGGCTCCCCCGTGCCCCCCGACGACACCGCGACCGTGCGCCCGCCCGCGGTGCCCGAGAAGGCCCCGGCCCCCGGCGCCGCCCCGGCCGCGACCGCCGCCCCCGGCGCCGCACCGGCCCTCCGCATCGCCGGCCTCCGCAAGGCGTTCGGCCCCAAGGTGGCCGTCGACGGCCTCGACCTCACGGTGCCGCTCGGCTCCTTCTACGGGCTGGTCGGCCCGAACGGCGCGGGCAAGACGACCACCCTGTCGATGGCGACCGGCCTGCTGCGCCCGGACGCCGGCACCATCGAGGTGCTCGGCACCGACGTGTGGAGCGACCCCGTCCGCGCCAAGTCGCTCGTCGGCGTGCTGAGCGACGGCGTCGCCCTGTTCGACCGGCTGACCGGCGAGCAGCTCGTGACGTACCACGGCCTCCTCAACGGGATGGACCGCGCGACGACCGCCCTCCGGGTGGGCGACCTGCTCGACCTGCTCGACCTCCGCGAGGCGGGCGGCACGCTCGTCGTCGACTACTCCGCGGGCATGACCAAGAAGGTGGCGCTGGCCTGCGCGCTCGTCCACGCCCCGCGCCTCCTCGTGCTCGACGAGCCGTTCGAGTCGGTCGACCCGGTCTCGGCGGCGAACATCCGCGACATCCTGCACGGCTACGTGGAGGGCGGCGGCACCGTCATCGTCTCGAGCCACTCGATGGACCTCGTGCAGCGCATGTGCGACCACGTCGCCGTCGTGTCGTCGGGCCGCGTGCTCGCGGCGGGCACGACCGACGAGGTGCGCGCCGGCTCCAGCCTCGAAGACCGCTTCGTCGAGCTCGTCGGCGGCCGTCAGCACGCACAGGGGCCCTCGTGGTTGCGCACCTCCTGAGCCTCCGCTGGCGGGTGATGCTGAACGGGTTCCGTCGCAGCACCTGGCAGCTGATCGCCGCGATCATCGGGCTCCTCTACGGCCTCGGCATCCTCGCCCTCCTCGTCGGCGGGCTGTTCGCGCTGTCGTTCGCGCCCGAGACCTGGGCGTGGACGGTCGGGGTGCTGGGCGGCTCGGTCGCCGTGCTCGGCTGGGTCGTCGTGCCGCTGCTGCTGCGCGGAGTCGACCAGACGCTCGCGATCTCGAAGCTGCGGGCGTTCCCGCTGCCGGCCGACCGCCTCCTCGTGGCCCTGCTGGCGTGCGGGGTGCTCGGCGTGCCGGGGCTCGTCACCCTCGTCGCCGGTGTCGCGACCGGGCTGAGCTGGTGGCAGCACCCGCTGTCGCTGCTCACCGCCGTCGTCTGCGGCGTCGTCGGGGTGCTCACGTGCATCGCCGCGTCGCGCGCGCTCGAGTCGCTGACGAGCTCGCTCGGCGCCCACCGTCGCTACCGCGAGGTGATGGGCGTGCTCGTCTTCGTGCCGCTCATCCTCGCCGGGC
Source organism: Frigoribacterium endophyticum (assembly GCF_011759585.1). Classification (GTDB taxonomy): domain Bacteria; phylum Actinomycetota; class Actinomycetes; order Actinomycetales; family Microbacteriaceae; genus Frigoribacterium; species Frigoribacterium endophyticum. The sequence goes on along the minus strand of NZ_JAAOYV010000004.1, from coordinate 18,797 downwards.
CCCTGATCGTGCTGGCGGGCACGGGCCTCTCGAGCCTGCGCGACGACCTGCCGAAGATCGCCGGGGTCCTCTCGTTCACGCCCCTCGGGGCCGTCTGGTCGGTGCCGGGCGACCTCGCCCTGGGCCGCCCCGGGGAGGCGGGGGTCAAGGCCCTGATCGCCCTCGCCACCCTGGCCGTGCTGCTGCTGCTCTGGCGCGTCGGGCTGCGGGCCGCGTTGGTCTCGTCGCCGGGCGCGGCCGCCTCGGGTCGCTCGAAGGGCCTCGGGCCGTTCCGCTGGTTCCCGGCGACGCCGACCGGCGCCGTCTCGGCCCGCACGGCCGTCTACTGGCTGCGCGACCCGCGCTACGGCGGCTCGCTCGTGATCGTGCCGCTGCTGCCGGTGCTCGCGGTGTTCCTCGCCGCGACGACGGGCAGCGACTGGCTGCTCTACGCGCTCGGCCCGGGCATCGCCGCCCTGCTCGCCGTGACCCTGTGCGCCGACGTGTCGTACGACGGCACCGCGTTCGCCGCGCACCTCTCCACCGGGGTCTCCGGCCGTGCCGACCGGGCGGGGCGCGTCATCACGCTCTCGCTCTTCGCGGTGCCCGTGGTGGTCGTCGCGACCCTCGTGCCCCTCGCCGTGCTCGGCGAGCTGACGAAGGCACCCGCGCTGCTCGGCATCGGCCTGGGCGTCATGCTCACCGGCTTCGGGGTCTCGAGCGTGGCGTCGACCCGCTTCCTGATGCCGGTGCCCGCGGCGGGCGAGAGCCCGTTCAAGTCGCCTCAGGGCGCCAGCCTGACGTCGGCGCTCGGCATGTACGCGGCGTGGGCACTGTCGTTCGCGTTCGCGCTGCCCGAGATCGCGCTGGGGCTCGTCGCCCTGGCCCAGGGCAGCCTGCTGCTCGGGGTCGCGGCGCTGGTCGTGGGCCTGCTGCTCGGCGGGGTGCTCGTGGTGGTCGGCGTCGTGCGCGGCGGACGCTCGCTCGACGAGCGCGGGCCGGAGCTGCTCGCCCGGCTGCGGCGCGCCTCCGGCTCCTGACCCGCAGGGGGCTCTGCTCGAGACCCGGGGGCTCTACTCGAGCTCGCCCTCGACGGCGGGCTCGTCGGGAGCGTCGACGCTCTCGCGCTCGGCCCGCACCCGCTTGGCGCGGCGGATCGAGCTGCGGTCGGCGACGATCGCGACCGTGGCGCCGACCGCACCGCCGAAGGTCAGGCCCCACAGCGCGAAGTAGCCGTAGGTCGAGGCGATGCCCTCGCCCTCGTCGAACGGGAAGAGCGACGTGACGATCAACGAGACGACGACGCCCGCCATCGCGCCGACGATGAGGAAGACCGAGATCTTCGGGGCTCGACGCACGCTGACCTCGTCGTGCGAGCGGTCGTCGACCACCGGGGCGTCGACCGGAGCGGCGTGGACTCCCGGGGCGTCGGCGTCGGGCTGCTGCGGGGAGTCGGGTGCGGTGGTCACGTCGGCCATCCTCCCAGAGCCGAGGTCGCGCGCACGCCCGGTGTCTCGGTGCCGAGCGGTCGTCAGCTCCGCGGCAGGCGGACCGGCACGTAGCCGGTGAGGTCGGCGCGGCTGCCCGAGGCCGAGACGAGGGCCTGGTCGACGGCCTCCTGCCAGGTGAGCGCACCGGTGGCGAGGCGGATGAAGGTGGCGGGGTCGGTCTCGACGACGTTGGGCGGGGTGCCGCGGGTGTGGCTGAGCCCCTCACGGAACTGCACGGCTCCCCAGGGCGGCACCCGCACCTCCACCGTGGCGCCGGGCTCGCCGTCGGCGAGCACCTGCAGCAGCCAGCGGACCGCGGTCGCGGTGACCACGCGGGAGGGCTGCGCGCCCTCGGCGAGCGCCGTCTGGGCCTCGCGCACGGCGGCCGCGCCGGTGCCGTCGTCGATCCTCGCCTTGGCCATGCGGCTCAACCTATACGGGCGGGCGCCGAGGGGCCCGGACGGCCCACTGGGTAGGATCGGCGCGTGCGAATCCTCGTCCTCGGCTCCGGTGCTCGCGAGCACGCCATCATCACCGCCCTGCTCCGTGAAGACGCGGGGCACGAGATCGTCGTCGCCCCCGGCAACGCCGGCATCGCCGAGCAGGTCGAGGTGGTGCAGCTCGACCCGTCGAACGGTGCGGTCGTCACCGAGTACGCGCTCGAGAACGACGTCGAGCTCGTGGTCGTCGGCCCGGAGGCGCCGCTCGTCGCGGGCGTGGCCGACCCGCTCCGGTCACGCGGCATCCCGGTCTTCGGCCCCGGCAAGGCGGCCGCCGCCCTCGAGGGCAGCAAGACCTTCGCCAAGCGCGTCATGGACGCCGCGGGCGTCCCCACCGGCCGGGCCACCCGGGTCGGCACCCTCGACGAGGCGGTCACGGTGCTCGACGAGTTCGGCGCCCCCTACGTCGTCAAGGCCGACGGGCTCGCCGCGGGCAAGGGCGTGCTCGTCACCTCCGACCGCGACGCCGCGGTCGAGCACGTCACCTACTGGCTGCAGCACGGCTCCGTGCTCGTCGAGGAGCACCTCGAGGGCCCGGAGGTCTCGCTCTTCTTCCTCAGCGACGGCCACACCGTCGTGCCGCTCAGCCCCGCGCAGGACTCGAAGCGCCTGCGCGACGGCGACGAGGGCCCGAACACGGGCGGCATGGGCGCGTACTCGCCGCTGCCCTGGCTCGCCGACCGCTTCGGCAGCGAGAAGGACTTCGTCGACGAGGTGCTCGACACCGTCGCGACGCCGACCGTGCGCCAGCTCGAGCACGAGGGCACCCCGTTCATCGGCCTGCTCTACGCCGGGCTCATCCTCACCGAGCAGGGCGTGCGGGTGATCGAGTTCAACGCGCGCTTCGGCGACCCCGAGACGCAGGTCGTGCTGCCCCGCCTCGTCACCCCGCTGAGCGGCCTGCTGCTCGCGGCGGCGACCGGGTCGCTCGGCAACCACGAGGCTCCGCGCTTCGTGCCGACGCCCGCCGTCACCGTGGTGCTGGCGAGCGAGGGCTACCCCGAGGCCGTCGTCAGCGGGCGCGAGATCACGGGGCTCGACGACGCCCTGGCCGTCGCGGGGGTGCACGTGACGCACGCCGCCACCGCGCGGCTCGACGACCGGCTGATCGCCACCGGCGGGCGCGTGCTCAGCGTCGTCGCCGAGGGGAAGGACTTCGAGGAGGCGCGGGGCCGGGTCTACGAGGCCGTCTCGCGCATCCGGCTCGAGGGCTCGCAGCACCGCACCGACATCGCCGCGCGGGTCGCGGGCGGCGCCCGATGAGCACGCTCGACCTGCCCGGCTGGAGCCACGCCTACTCGGGCAAGGTGCGCGACCTCTACGTGCCCGCGCCGGTGGTCGACTCGGTCGGCGACGTCGCGACGCTCGACGACACCAGCCACCTGCTGGTCGTCGCCTCCGACCGCGTCAGCGCCTACGACCACGTGCTCGAGCCCGGCATCCCCGGCAAGGGCGCCCTGCTCACGCAGCTGAGCCTCTGGTGGTTCGCGCAGCTCGACGGCGTGCCGAACCACCTCGTCGACCCGACGACGGCGCCCGTCACGCTGCCCGAGCAGGTGCGCGACCGCGCGATGCTCGTGGCACCGCTCGACATGTACCCGGTCGAGTGCGTCGTGCGGGGCTACCTCGTCGGCAGCGGCTGGGCCGAGTACCGCGAGCACGGCACCGTCTGCGGCGTCGCGCTGCCGGCGGGGCTGCAGAGCGGCGACCGGCTCCCCGAGCCGATCTACACGCCGGCGTACAAGGCGCCGCTGGGTGAGCACGACGAGAACATCTCGTTCGTGCGCACCGTCGAGCTCGTCGGGCCCGAGGTCGCCGCCGCCCTGCGCGACACGTCGCTCGAGATCTACCGGCGCGCGGCAGTCGTCGCCGAAGCGCGCGGCGTCGTCCTCGCTGACACGAAGTTCGAGTTCGGGGCGGACCGGTCGACGGGCGAGCTGACCCTCGGCGACGAGGTGCTCACGAGCGACAGCAGCCGCTACTGGGACGCCGAGGCGTACTCGTCGGGCGACCGCACCGCGAGCTTCGACAAGCAGATCGTGCGCGACTGGCTGTCGGCGAACTGGGACGGCGAGGGCACGCCGCCCGAGCTGCCCGCCGAGATCGTCGAGCGGACGGCTGCGCGCTACCGCGAGCTGATCGAGCGGCTCACCGGCCGCTAGCCGCCCGGGCATCGTCGAGGCGCCCCTCCCGGGGCCCTCACCGCCGCCGAGCGCCCAGGTAGCGTCACCTCGATCGCCGCGGGCCACGTCGCGCGGCAGCGGGAGGCGGCGACGGGAATCCCCACGCCCACCGAGCGGTTGCAGGTCGGTGACGCGTCATCGACCTGGTGCCGCGCCCCGAGACAGGGAGCGACCCCATGACCGACGAGACCTCGGCGCCCGAGCCGACCCGCGACTCCCCGGCTGCCCCCGCCGCGAGGTCGCTCGACCTGCTCGCGCCCGACACGACCATGGGCGCGGTGACCCTGCGCGTCGCCGACCTCGACGGCATGACCGCGTTCTACCGCGACGCCGTGACGCTCGCCGTGCTCTCGCACGACGCGACCGCCGGCCGCAGCGTCCTCGGCCGCGGCACGACGCCGATCGTCGTGCTCGAGCACGCGCCCGAGCTGCGGCACGCGGCCGCCCGCGAGGCCGGCCTGTTCCACACCGCGATCCTCTTCGAGACCGAGGTCGACCTGGCGTCAGCGGTCTACGGCGTCGCGAGCCGCCACCCGGGCAGCTTCACCGGCAGCGCCGACCACCTGGTCAGCAAGGCCTTCTACTTCACCGACCCAGAGGGCAACGGCATCGAGCTCTACTGGGACCGCGACCGCACCGCCTGGTCGTGGACCCACGGCCAGGTCGACATGGCGACGCTCGCGCTCGACCCGAACGCCTTCCTCCAGCAGAACGTCCGCGAGGAGGCGCTGGTCGCCGCCGCCTCCCGCCCCGCCTCCGTGGGCCACGTGCACCTCAGCGTGGGCGACGTGGCGTCCGCACACCGGTTTTACGTCGAGCAGCTCGGCTTCGAGACCACGACGCGGTTCGGGTCGCAGGCACTCTTCGTCAGCGCCGGGGGCTACCACCACCACATGGCGATGAACACCTGGAACAGCGCGGGCGCCGGGCGCCGACAGCTCGCGCTCGGCCTCGGCACCGTGCGCATCGAGGTGCCGTCGGGCGACGACCTCGGCGCCCTCGGCGAGCGCCTCGGCCACCACGGGGTGGCGACGCGCGACGACGGGCGGGTGCTGGGGTTCGACGACCCGTGGCTGAACGCGATCGAGGTGCGGGTCCGGGCGTAGTCGAGCGAGCGGCCCCTCGGCCGCGGGCGTCGGCAGCGGCCGCGCCACCGGCACCGGCACCGGCACCGGCACCGCGGGGCGTAGCGTCGACCGCATGCCTGACCAGCCCGCCCCCTCCGTCGCGCCCGGCGCCCCCGAGCACGACCACCGCCCCGTCTTCGATCTCGTCGCCGAGGGCGACCTGGGCCTCGACGACCACGAGGCGATCGCCGCGATGCTGGGGCTCGCCTTCTCCGAGTACGACCACTGGTACGCCGGGGCCCGCAGCTGGGCCGGCATGCAGCCCGAGCTGCGGGTGCTCGGCCGCGTCGGCGACGTCGTGGTCGCGCACGCCGGCCTGCGACGGCAGTTCGTGACGGTCGGCGAGACCGACCTGCTCGTCACGGCGGTGGGGATGGTGGCGGTGAGCCCGATCCTGCAGGGCACGGGCCAGGGCGGAGAGCTGCTCCGCCGGGTCGACGAAGGGCTCGCCCGGCTGGGCAGCCGGTTCGGCCTGCTCGAGACGGGCGAGGGGGTCCAGGGCTTCTACCGGCGTGCGGGCTGGCGCCCGCTGCACGGCGTCACCGGCCACTTCACGGCGTTCAGCGCCGACGGCGCCGGGGTGCTGGTCAGCCAGGACGAGGGCTGGCTCGTCCGCGAGGTCGGCGCCGACCTCGCCGAGTGGCCCGCCGGCGACCTCCGCTGGAACGGCCAGATGGTCTGAGCAGCCGAGCACCCGCGGCGACCAGGTGCAGGACGAACCACGTCCTCGCCACGGAACCACGCCGCGGCGTGGTTCCACTGCGACGACGTGGTTCGTAGCACCGTCGCCCCCACATGCGGGAGGCGCGGTGCCCGTCGACCGGGCACCGCGCCTCCCGCAGTGCGGAGCTCCCGACTACGCGGGCACGCCCACCGTCGCCGGGTCCTCGTTCGAGCCGGGCGCCTCGGGGGAGACGCCGGCGCGCACGCGGGCGCCGAGGATGGGGTCGACCGAGTTCCAGTACTGGAACACGCGCTCGAGCAGGTCGGGGCGCGTCACCTTCGAGACGTGGCCGACGATGTTGGCGACGAGGCGGTCACGCTGCTCGTCGTCCATCACGTCGCGCACGAGCGAGCCGGCCTGGCCGAAGTCGTCGTCCTCGGCGTGCAGGGTCGCCGCCGAGCGGACGAGCTCGCCGTCGCTCTCCCAGCCGCCGGTGTCGCCGGCCGCCTGCGGGTCGGCCGCGGGGCCGCCCACCGAGTTGGGCGCGTAGACCGGCGCCGTCGCCTCGCTGAAGTGGTAGCGCGCCGCGCCGTCCTTCGAGTACGAGTGCACCTCGGTCTTCGGGGCGTTCACCGGCAGCTGCTGGTGGTTGACGCCCACGCGGTAACGGTGCGCGTCGGCGTAGCTGAAGATGCGCGCGAGAAGCATCTTGTCGGGGCTCGTCGCGATGCCGGGCACGAAGTTCGAGGGGGCGAAGGCGGCCTGCTCGATCTGCGCGAAGTAGTTCTCCGGGTTGCGGTCGAGGGTCATCGTGCCGACCTCGATCAGCGGGTAGTCGCTGTGCGGCCACACCTTGGTGAGGTCGAACGGGTTGAAGCGGTAGCCGGCGGCGTCGGCGTACGGCATGACCTGCACCGAGAGGGTCCAGGTCGGGAACTCGCCCCGCTCGATCGCGGTCGACAGGTCGCGGATGTGGAAGTCGGCGTCCTCGCCCGCGATGCGGTCGGCGTCGTCCTGCGTGAGGATGGCGTTGCCCTGGTCGGACTTGAAGTGGTACTTGACCCAGGAGCGCTCGCCCTCGGCGTTGATCCACTGGTAGGTGTGCGAGCCGAAGCCGTCCATTTGGCGCCACGACGCGGGCAGGCCGCGGTCGCCCATCAGCCAGGTGACCTGGTGGGCCGACTCGGGCGAGAGGGTCCAGAAGTCCCACTGCATGTCGTGGTCGCGCAGGTGGCTGCCGGGCAGGCGCTTCTGCGAGTGGATGAAGTCGGGGAACTTCATGCCGTCGCGGATGAAGAAGACGGGGGTGTTGTTGCCGACGAGGTCGTAGTTGCCCTCGCTCGTGTAGAACTTCAGAGCGAAGCCGCGGGGGTCGCGCCACGTGTCGGGGCTGCCCTGCTCGCCGGCGACGGTCGAGAAGCGGGCCAGCATCTCGGTCTCGACGCCGGGCTGGAAGAGCGCGGCGCGGGTGTACTGCGAGACGTCGCCGGTGGTGACGAAGCGGCCGAACGCGCCGCCGCCCTTGGCGTGGACGATGCGCTCCGGCACCTTCTCGCGGTTGAAGTTCGCGAGCTTCTCGACGAGGCGGTGGTCGTGCAGCACGATGGGGCCGTCGGCCCCGACGGTCTGCGAGTGGGCGTCGCTCGCGGCGGGCGCTCCGTTGTCGGTCGTGGTCACGGGGGTGGCGTCGGTCATGACTCCTCGTTTCGTTCGGTGTTCAGTCACGGGTCGTTCAGGCACCCGGCACGTGGCCGGGGAAGACGGTGGGGCAGGCCCTCAGGAGGCGCGGGTCAGGTCGCCGACGGCCGTCGCGTCGCCGACTCCGCCGGCCTCCGCGTCGAGCTCGACGTCGTCGTCGGAGTCGCGACACGCCGCGCACAGCCCCCAGAAGGTGACCTCGGCGGTCTGCACCGTGAAGCCCGCGTCGTTCGACGGGGTCAGGCACGGCGCGTGCCCGACGACGCAGTCGACGTCGGCGACGTCACCGCACACCGTGCAGACGACGTGGTGGTGGTTGTCACCGGTGCGGAGCTCGTAGAGCGCCGGCGAGCCGGCCGGCTCGATGCGGCGCACGAGACCGGCGCCCGCGAGCGCGGCGAGCACGCCGTAGACCGCCTGGAGCGAGGTGCCCGGCAGCGCCAGGGCGACCTGCGCGAAGACGACGTCGGCGGCCGCGTGCGGCATGCCCTCGAGCGCCTCGAGCACGGCGAGGCGCGGCGCCGTCACCCGGAGGCCGGCTCCGCGGAGCCGGTCGTGGGTGGCGCTGGTCTCGGGGTGCACCTGACCATCATGGCACTTCCCTTGAACAGTTCAAGACAACACGCCCGCATCCGCAGCCGCTGCTCAGGCGCGCCCCCGGGGCCCCGGGCGCTCCCGCGGGCCCGCACCGCGCCTCCCGGACACCGCTTCGCCCCGCGGACGGCGGTCGGAGCCCAGTAGTGGGGGATGCGACCGTGACGACGCGTCCGTAGCGTGGTCGGCGGGACGGCACCCGACGCACAACCCGAGGAGCACCACGTGACCAGGACGGTCGACACCACGAGCACCACCCCGCAGTCGTACGAGCGGCTGCGCCCTGCCATGCGCCTCTGGTACCTCTGGTGGCTCTCCCGGTCGCGCCGCGTCGCGTCGCCCCGCGACGAGCCGTCCGCGCGCTCGACCGCGACCGACGCCGACACCGTGCTCATCGTCGGCAACGGCCCGGCCCACGGCTGGGGCGTGCGCTCGCACGACCAGGCCCTCGTCGGCCAGCTGTCGCGGGCGTCGTCGGCCGCCACCGGCCGCGCGTGCTCGGTCGACTACGTCGGCGACGAGATGATGAGCATCGAGTCGACCCGCTCGTGGATCCGCGACACCGACCTCGGGCTGTACGACACCTTCGTCGTGCTGGTCGGGCTCAACGACGCCGTCAGGCTCACGCCCCTCGACACCTGGGAGCACGAGCTGCGCCAGCTCGTCGCCACCCTCGCCCGACGGGCGCACCCGACGGCGCGCACGGTGCTGATCGGCGTGCCTCCGGTGCGCTCGGTCAAGCCGTTCGAGTCGCTGCTCGGGGCCGTCGCCGAGACGCACGCTGAGCGGATGAACGCGATCACCGAGCTGGTCGCCGCCGAGACGGGCGCGAGCTACTTCCGCCTGCCGGCCGGCCTGCGTCGCCCCGATTCGCCCCACGGCTGCGTCGAGGGCTACCGCCAGTGGGCCCAGACGATCGCGCACCGCATCGCGCCGACCCTCGACAGCGTCCGACGCGTCGAGCTCGACGAGCGGCTGCCGCGCAGCCTGCCCGAGCGCTCGTTCGAGTGGAGCGGCGGCGCCACCCTCGTCGACAACGCGTCGCGGGGCGGCTCCGAGGTGCTGCAGCAGCTGGCGAAGGAGGCGGAGGCCGAGTTCGGCGTGGACGTCGCGGTCGTCAGCATGCTCGACGGCAGCAAGCTCTGGTACGCGAACAACACCGAGCTGCTCCCGGTCTCCATCCCCCGCGAGCTGACCTTCTGCGACGTCACCGTCGCGGAGGACGACGTGGTGGTCGTCGAGGACGCCCGCAAGGACGAGCGCTTCGCCGACAACCCCTACCTCGACCTCAACCACGGGTACTTCTACGCGGGCCACCCGATCCACTCGTCGACCGGTGAGACCATCGGCACCTTCTGCCTCCACGACATCCGGCCGCGGAAGTCGTCGTCGGTGTCGCCGGAGAAGCTCCGCGCGTTCGCCCTCCGCGCCGAGGCCGAGCTGCAGAGCTACGAGAAGTCGGTCGCCGGCCCGGTCGCGTCGCTCGGCCAGGGCGCCCTGCCCGGAGCGGGGCCGGCCCAGCCGGCCACGCGTCGCGAGCGCCGCGAGGCCGAGGCCCGCGCCGCCCTGCACGCCTGAGCCCCGGATGCCGGGGCCGGGGCCGCTGCCCCGGCCCCGGTCGACGGGTCTCGGCCTAGCGCCGCTCGCGCGGCACCTGGACGAGTGCGCCGGCCGCGTCGTTCGCGGCCCGGGCGGCGTCGTGCAGCGAGGCCCCGCCGGCCAGCTCGGCGACGAGCACCCCGGCGAACTCGTCGCCCGCACCGGTCGTGTCGAGGGCGACCACGCGGGTGCTGGTCGTGACGTGCTCGACGCCCGCGGCGTCGGCGACGAAGGCCCCGGCGCCCCCGGCCGTGACGACGGCGGACGGGCTGAGCTCGAGGAGGCGACGCGCGACGTCCGCGGGCCGCCAGGCCCCGCCCTCCCGGACGGCCGAGCGCGAGCCCGGCTCGCCGACCGGGCGGGCGGCCTCCGCCGCGCGCAGCAGCGCGAGCCCCTCGGCGGCGTTCACCACCACCGGGTCGCTCGCTGCCAGCACGTCGCCCGGCACGCTGCGCACCGGGCTGGCGTTGAAGACGAAGCGGGCGCCCGACGCCCGGCACCACTCGACGGCGGCGCGCAGGGCGGCCTCGCTGATCTCGTGCTGGGCGAGGACGACGTCGGGCCGCGTCCGGTCGAGCTCGGCGGCGACGTGCTCGGGCGTCAGCGCGTCGTTCGCGAGGGGCGCGACCACGATGATGTTCTCCCCGTCGGGAGCGACCGTGATGAGGGCCCGGCCGGTCAGCCCCGGGGAACGGTGCACCCCGGCCACGTCGATGCCGTGGCCTGCCGCCCACGCGACCACGCGGTCGCCGACGGGGTCGTCGCCGACGGAGGAGACGAGGGCCGTGGTGCCGCGCCGCACCGCCCCGACGGCCTGGTTGAGGCCCTTGCCGCCCGGCGCCTCCTCGTACTCCGACCCGAGCACGGTCTCGCCGGCGCGGGGGAACTCCCGGACGCGGGCGACCAGGTCGAGGTTGACGGATCCGACGACGGCGACTGTGGGCTCGGTTGTGCTCATGCCTCCATCCTGGACCGCCCCAGGCGCTCGGCGACGCCCTCCCCCGCGGTCAGCCCTGGGGCTGACTTCGGAGCCCGCCTGTGGAGGAACGCCCCGTCGGGGCAGACAGGTCGCTACGGTTCGACCATGACAGCCTCCACGCACGCCGGGCCGCGAGCTGGCCGCCCGGGCGACCCGGCCGCCGCCCGGGGCCTCGACCTCTCGGGGCGCGACCTCGTCGTCGACCTGGCCCGTGTGGCCTGCGTGCTGCTGGTCGTGGTCATCCACGTCCTGATGGTCGGCGTCGCGGTCGACGCCGACGGCGCCGTCACCGCGACGCAGCCGCTCACCGAGCAGCCGTGGTTCGCGGTGTCGACCTGGGCCGGTCAGGTGATGCCCCTCTTCTTCGTGCTCGGCGGCTTCGCGAGCGCGACGTCGTGGGCGAGCGCCCGCCGTCGCGGCGTCACGGCCTCCGAGCACGTGGCCGGTCGCCTGGTCCGGCTCGCCCGTCCCGCCGTGCCCGTGTTCGTCGTGCTCGCCGCGGCCCTGCTCGTCGCGACGCTGCTCGGCGTCGACCCCGCCCTGCTCGACGTGGTGGCCACCGGCGTCGGTTCGCCGCTCTGGTTCCTCGCCGCCTACGCGATCACGCAGGTGGCGGTGCCGACGATGGCGCGCCTGCACGAGACCCGCCCGGCGGCGACCTTCGTGGCCCTGGCGACCGGGGCCGTCCTCGTCGACGCCGCCCGCTGGTCGAGCGGCGTGACCGACGTCGGCCTGCTCAACCTGGTCTTCGTCTGGCTGTTCGTCCAGCAGCTGGGGTTCGCGGTCGCGAGCGGCTGGCTCGGGCGCGCTCCGCGCCTCCTGCTGGTCGCCGTCGCCGCGGCGTGCTGGCTGTCGCTGCCCGTGCTGACCACGGTCGGCCCGTGGTCCCCCGACATGCTCGCCGGCCTGAACCCGCCGACCGTGCCGCTGATGGTGCTCGGCGTCGGCCAGATCTGCGTCCTCACGCTCCTCCGCCCGCTCCTCGAGCGGCTCATGGCGACGACGCCGGCCCGAGCCGTCGTGCTCGCCGTGGGCAGCCGCGGCATGACCATCTACCTGTGGCACCTGCCGCTGCTGATCGCCGTGCTCGGGGTCTGCCTCGCGCTCGGCGGCCCGCTGCCCGAGCCCGGCTCGGCCGCGTGGTGGTGGAGCCGCGGGCCCGTCGCACTGCTCGTGGTGGGCCTGGCTTGTGCGGTGTCGCTCCTGACGGGGCGTCTCGAGCAGCCGCCGCGGCGCTCGTCGGCCGACGCCGTGAGCCCGCCCGTCGGCGTCGTCGTGGTCGCCGCGGCGCTGGTCGTCGCGCCGACCTTCGCGGTGATGCTGTGGGGGCTCGACCTGCCGCTGGCGATCGCGGGGGCCGTGGCCCTGCCGCTCGCCGTCCTGCTGCTCGCGCCGCGCGCGAGGTGAGGGTGACGCCCGGCCGGTCGGGGGGGGTGCCGGCCGGGCGTCCTACGGTGTCGGGCGGATCAGGAACCCTCGACCGGATGTCGACAGGAGGCCCGATCACGAGGCCCTGTTCCTGTCGCTGGGTCCATGGTGCGGCGCGTTCCGATGACGACGCTGGGAGGAGCCTCGGCAACAGCCGACAACCGCCGGTCCCTCCCCAGCCCGGCCGCTCTCGCCGCGGGCCCGGGCGCCTCCCCGGGCCCGCGGGCCCGCGCGTCCCCCTGCCCTAGACTCGACGCGTCCATCCGCTACCGCTTCTGCAGGAGTTGATCGTGCCCACCATCGTCGTCGAGGTCATGCCCAAGGCTGAACTGCTCGACCCCCAGGGCAAGGCCGTCGCCGGCGCCCTGGCCCGTCTCGGCTCCGCCGCTCCCGACCAGGCCGGAGCGACGTTCACCGACGTCCGCATCGGCAAGCGCTTCGAGCTGACCGTCGAGGGCGAGGTGACCGAGGCCGTCCTGGCCGAGGTGCGCCGCCTCGCCGACGACGTGCTCTCGAACTCCGTGATCGAGGACGTCGTGGGCGTCACGGTGCTCGACGCGGCCCCCGCAGCCTGATGCGCGTCGGCGTCGTCACCTTCCCCGGCTCCCTCGACGACCGCGACGCGCAGCGCGCGGTGCGCCTCGCCGGCGGCGAGCCCGTCGCCCTCTGGCACGGTCAGCACGACCTCCAGGGCGTCGAGGCGCTCATCCTGCCCGGCGGCTTCAGCTACGGCGACTACCTGCGCGCCGGCGCGATCGCCTCGCTCTCGCCGATCATGACCGAGGTCGTCGCGGCCGCGAAGTCGGGCATGCCCGTGCTCGGCATCTGCAACGGCTTCCAGATGCTGGCGGAGGCGCGGCTCATCCCCGGTGCCCACACCCGGAACGCGCACCAGCAGTTCATCCGTCGCGACCAGGTGCTGCGGGTCGAGAACGCCTCCACCGACTGGACGAACGGCTTCACGGAGGGGCAGGAGATCACCATCCCCCTCAAGAACGCCGACGGCCGGTTCATCGCCGACGCCGAGACCATCGCGCGCATCGAGGGCGAGGGCCAGGTCGCCTTCCGCTACGTCGGGGTCAACCCCAACGGCTCGATGGACGACATCGCCGGCGTCTCGAACGCCCGCGGCAACGTCGTCGGGCTCATGCCGCACCCCGAGCACGCCACCGAGCCCGGCTTCGGCCCCGACATGCCCGACGCCATGTCGAGCGGCGTCGACGGCCTCACCTTCTTCACGTCCGTCATCGAGAGGGCCCTGTCCAAGTGAGCATCAACGACGACCACGCCGAGCTGATCGACGTCCGCCCCGAGGGCCCCAAGCCCGACACGGTCGCCGACGCGGCGGCGACGCCCGACAAGGAGCAGCCCTACGCGGCGCTCGGCCTCAAGGCCGACGAGTACGCGAAGATCCGCGAGATCCTCGGCCGTCGCCCCACGAGCGGCGAGCTGGCGATGTACTCGGTCATGTGGAGCGAGCACTGCTCCTACAAGTCGAGCAAGATCTACCTGCGCCAGTTCGGCCAGAAGGTCTCCCCCGCCATGAAGAAAGACCTCATGGTCGGCATGGGCGAGAACGCGGGCGTGGTCGACGTCGGAGGCGGCTGGGCGGTGACCTTCAAGGTCGAGTCCCACAACCACCCCAGCTACATCGAGCCCTTCCAGGGCGCGGCCACCGGCGTCGGCGGCATCGTCCGCGACATCATCTCGATGGGCGCCCGCCCGGTCGCCGTGATGGACCAGCTCCGCTTCGGCGACATCGACGCCCCCGACACGGCGCGCGTCGTCGACGGCGTCGTGGGCGGCATCAGCTTCTACGCGAACTGCCTCGGCCTGCCCAACATCGGCGGCGAGACGTACTTCGACGCCGTGTACCAGGGCAACCCGCTGGTCAACGCCCTCGCGGTGGGCGTGCTCCGCCACGAAGACCTGCACCTCGCGAACGCCAAGGGCGTGGGCAACAAGGTGGTGCTCTTCGGGGCCCGCACCGGCGGCGACGGCATCGGGGGCGCCTCCATCCTGGCCTCCGACACGTTCTCGGCCGGCGGCCCGACCAAGCGCCCCTCGGTGCAGGTGGGCGACCCGTTCGCCGAGAAGGTGCTCATCGAGTGCTGCCTCGAGCTGTTCCGCGACGAGCTGGTCGAGGGCATCCAGGACCTCGGGGCCGCCGGCATCAGCTGCGCCACCTCCGAGCTCGCCTCGAACGGCGACGGCGGCATGTTCATCGAGCTCGACTCCGTCCTGCTGCGCGACCCGTCGCTCACGGCGGAGGAGATCCTCATGAGCGAGAGCCAGGAGCGCATGATGGCCGTCGTCCGCCCCGACAAGCTCGACGACTTCCTCGCGGTGACGGCCAAGTGGGACGTCGAGACGAGCGTGCTCGGCGAGGTCACCGACACGGGCCGCCTCGTCATCAACTGGCACGGCGAGGAGATCGTCAACGTCGAGCCGCGCACGGTCGCGGTCGACGGGCCGGTCTACGAGCGCCCGGTGGCGTACCCGACCTGGATCGACGCCCTGCAGGCCGACAGCGCGTCGGCCCTCGCACGCCCGACGGGCAACGCGGTGCTGCGCGAGCAGTTCCTCCAGCTGCTCGGCTCGCCGAACCTCTCCGACAAGAGCTGGGTCACCAACCAGTACGACACGTACGTGCTCGGCAACACGGCGCTGAGCTTCCCCGACGACGGCGGCATGGTCCGGGTGGATGAGGAGTCGGGGCTCGGCTTCGCGATCGCCACCGACGCCAACGGCCGCTACTGCCAGCTCGACCCCAAGCAGGGAGCGCGCCTGGCCCTCGCGGAGGCGTACCGCAACGTCGCCGTCACGGGTGCGGTGCCCGCCGCAGTCACCGACTGCCTCAACTTCGGCAGCCCGGAGGACCCGGAGGTCATGTGGCAGTTCTCGCAGGCCGTCGAGGGCCTGGCCGACGGCTGCCTCGAGCTCGAGATCCCGGTCACGGGCGGCAACGTCTCGTTCTACAACCAGACGGGAACGGCGCCTATCCACCCGACGCCCGTGGTCGGCGTGCTCGGCGTCATCCAGGACGTCGCGAAGCGCGTCCCGTCGGGCTGGCAGGACGAGGGCGACAACATCTACCTGCTCGGCACCACGAAGCTCGAGCTCGACGGCTCGGCCTGGGCCGGCGTCGTGCACGACCACCTCGGCGGTCGCCCGCCGGCGGTCGACCTCGAGGCGGAGAAGCAGCTGGCGGGCCTCCTGGCCGCCGGTGCCGACCAGTCGCTGCTCGCGGCGGCGCACGACCTCAGCGACGGCGGGCTGGGCCAGGCGCTGGCCGAGGCCGTGCTGCGGTTCGGGGTCGGTGCCCGCGTGTGGCTCGACGAGGTGATGGAGCGTGACGGCGTCGACGTGGCGACGGCGCTCTTCAGCGAGTCGACCGGCCGTGTCGTCGTCTCGGTGCCGCGGGAGGACGACGTGAAGTTCCGGGGCCTCTGCGAGGGCCGCGGCTACCCCGTCGCCCGCATCGGCGTGACGGACGGTGCGTCCGGCTCGCTCGAGATCCAGGACCGCTTCACGGTGACGATCGACGAGCTCCGCCGCACGCACCGAGGCACGCTCCCCGCGCGCTTCGGCGCGACCATCCCCGCCTGACGCGCTCCCCGCACCACCCGAGGGCCCCTGCCACCGCAGGGGCCCTCCCCCGTCCCCGGACGTCGTAGCCCGTCCCCCGAGGCGGCGAAGCTCGCCCTCCCCCCGGGCGGCGAAGCTCGCCCTCCCCAGCAGGGGGCGGCGAAGCTCGCCCCCGCGCGTCGGGCGGCGAAGCTCGCCCGACAGCGGCCGGCAGGCCGCCGAACAAGCACGAACAGCAATGCCCCCGGACCGAAAGGTCAAGGGGCATGCATTGCTGGGGTACCTGGACTCGAACCAAGAACAACTGAACCAGAATCAGTCGTGTTGCCAATTACACCATACCCCAATGACAACACCTGTGATGGTGTCGGCATCGTCGGCCCAGAACCTGAACCGATTGTCTACTGTACAGCATCTCCGAGGTGCTCGACACCACCGACGAGATCGCGGTTGATGGTGGCGGCGACGCGGGCCCCCGAGCCGGCGGCGACGATGAGCTGCTGCGGCCCGGGCGCGGTGGACTCCCCCGCCGCGTACAGGCCCTGCACCGACGTGCGCCCGTGGTCGTCGACGACCAGCAGGCCGTCGGCGTCGAGCTCGGCCCCGGTGGGGGCGACGTACTCGAGCGCCCCCGACCACGTCGGGCGCACGAAGCCGGCCGTCCGGGCGACGACCTCGCCGTCGGCGAGCTCGACCCCGTGCATCCCCTCGCGGTCGCCCTGGATCGCGGCCACGCGGCGGCGCTCGACCCGGATGCCCCGGCTGGCGAGCCGGGTCTCCTCGTCGGCGGTGACGATGTCGGCTCCGTGCGTGAAGGCGATGACGTCGTCGCTCCACTGCGACAGCAGGAGGGCACGCTCGGCGAGGTCGGGGTGCTCGCCGATGACGGCGATGGGCTGGTCGCGCTTGCCCCAGGCGTCGCACTCGATGCAGCTGTGGACGTAGGTGCCGTAGAACGCCCGGAGCGACCCGATGTCGGGCAGCGTCTCGTGCAGCCCCGTCGAGACCAGCACCACCCGCGCCGTGGCCGACGAGGCCGCTCCACGGAACTCGCAGTCGATCTCGAAGCCGCCCTCGGTGGTGCGGATCGCCGTGGCCAGGGTTTGGCGGTGCTCGGCGCCCTCGTAGCCGAGGAACTCCTCGCGGCCGAGCTTCCGCAGCTCGAGCGGCGAGATGCCGTCGCGGGTGAGGAAGCCGTGCGACAGCAGGGTCGCGGAGTTCCGCGGTCGGTTGCTGTCGATCAGCAGCACGCGACGCCGTGCCCGCACGAGGTTGAGGGCAGCACTGAGCCCGGCGGGGCCGGCTCCGACGACGGCGACGTCGTACACGTGGCTCACGACCGGTCGAGCAGACGCTGGATGCGGCGGAGCGTCGACTCGCGCCCGAGGATCTCCATCGACTCGAAGAGAGGGGGGCTGACCTTGCGACCCGACAGCGCCACGCGCAGCGGCCCGTACGCGAGCCGGGGCTTGAGCCCGAGCCCGTCGACGAGCGCGCCCTTGAGCGCCTCCTGGATCTCCGGGTGCGTCCAGCTCTCCAGCCCCTGCAGGGCCGCCGAGGAGGCGCGGAGGACGTCATCGGCGGAGTCCGGCAGCGAGGCGATCGCGTCGGCCTCGTGCACGAACTCGTCGTCGCCGACGAAGAGGAACGACAGCATCCCCCTCGCCTCGCTGAGCAGGGTCATGCGCTCCTGCACGAGGGGCGCCGCCTGCACGAGGATCGCCGTCTCAGCCTCCGTGGGAGGATCGCTGACCACGCCGTCGAGGTACGGCAGCAAGCGGGAGCGGAAGTCCTCGGGCTCGAGCAGCCGCACGTGGTCGCCGTTGATCGACTCCGCCTTCTTGAGGTCGAAGCGCGCCGGGTTCGGGTTGACGTCGACGACGTCGAACGCCGCCACCATCTCGTCGATGCTGAACACGTCACGGTCGTGCGTGAGCGACCAGCCGAGCAGAGCCAGGTAGTTGACCAGCCCCTCGGGGATGAAGCCCCGGTCGCGGTGGTGGAACAGGTTCGACTCCGGGTCGCGCTTCGACAGCTTCTTGTTGCCGTCGCCCATGACGTAGGGGAGGTGGCCGAAGCGCGGGATGAACGAGGTCACGCCGAGCTCGACCAGCGCCTCGTAGAGAGCGATCTGCCGAGGAGTGGACGACAGGAGGTCCTCGCCGCGGAGCACGTGCGTGATGCCCATCAGGGCGTCGTCGAGCGGGTTGACGAACGTGTAGAGCGGGACACCGTTCGGGCGCACCACGACGAAGTCCGAGAACGACCCCGCGGGGAAGGTGATCTCGCCCCGCACCAGGTCGTCGAAGCTCAGGTCGCGGTCCGGCACGCGGAGGCGCAGCGCCGGCTGGCGACCCTCGGCGCGGTAGGCCGCACGCTGGTCAGCCGTGAGCTCCCGCTCGAAGTTGTCGTAGCCCTGCTTCGGGTCCCGGCCCTGCTCGACGTTGCGCGCCTCGATCTCCTCGCCCGTGGCGAAGCTCTCGTAGAGGAGCCCCTTCTCGAGGAGCTGGTCGATGACGTCACGGTAGATGTCGTGACGCAACGACTGACGATACGGAGCGTGGGGCCCGCCGATGTCGACGCCCTCGTCCCAGTCGATGTTCAACCAGCGCAGACCGTCGAGGATCTGCTCGTAGCTCTCCTCACTGTCGCGGCTCGCGTCAGTGTCCTCGATGCGGAACACGAGCTTGCCGCCGGTGTGGCGTGCGTAGGCCCAGTTGAAGAGGGCGGTGCGGATGAGCCCGACGTGGGGCGTACCGGTGGGCGAGGGGCAGAACCGCACGCGCACATCAGTGCCGGTGGCGGTGGAGAAGGGAGCAGACATCGGTGATGATCTTACCGGCCGGCCCCCGTGGCCACCTGCGTTAAACACGAAAGGCCCCTCCTGTGGAGGGGCCTTTCGGTGTGCCAGTCATGCTGTGCACTAAAGGAAGTCCGGCGGTGTCCTACTCTCCCACAAGGTCCCCCT
>NZ_JAAOYV010000003.1 GCF_011759585.1 Frigoribacterium endophyticum | reverse complement strand
CCGGGGGGGCCCCCCCCCCCCCCCGGGGGGGGGGGGGGGGCGGCCCCCGGGGGGGGCGGGGGGGGGGGGGCCCCCCCGGGGGGGGCCGGGCCGGGGGGGGCCCCCCCCGCGGGGGGGGGCCCCGCCTCCTCGGTGCTCCAGTACTGCGGTGCTGCGGTGCAGCGGGCGGGTCAGTCGACCAGCGTCAGGGTCACCTCGACGTTGCCGCGGGTGGCGTTCGAGTAGGGGCAGACGTGGTGCGCGGCGTCGGCGAGCTCCTGGCGACGCTCGGCGGGGACGTTCGGCGTGTAGATGTCGAGCTCGACCGCGAGGCCGAAGCCGCCCTCGCCGTTCGGGCCGATGCCGACGCTCGCGCTGACCGAGCTGTCCTTCGTGTCGACGCCGAGACCACGGGCGACGGAGTGCATCGCGCTGAGGAAGCAGGCCGCGTAGCCGGCCGCGAAGAGCTGCTCGGGGTTGGTGCCCTCGCCGTTGCCGCCGAGTTCCTTCGGCGGGCGGGTCTCGAAGTCGAGACGGTCGTCCTCGCTGCGGACGTGGCCGTCGCGGCCGCCTCCGGTGGCGTGGGCGATGGCGGTGTAGGCGATCTCCAGTGTCATGGCTCCAGGGTCGACCTACAGTCTGGACGGTTGCTGATGGGCAGCGAGGCGCGCCGTGAGACCCTCCTGCACGCGCGGCCACTCGTCGGCGAGCACGGAGTACACCGCGGTGTCGCGCCACGTGCCGTCGGCCCGGGGCTGGGTGCGGCGCAGGACCCCCTCGGGGGTCGCCCCGAGCTTCACGATCGCGGCCCGCGACCGCGCGTTCGCGGCGTCGGCCTGGATCTGCACGCGGCCGAGGCCGTGCTCGAAGGCCGTGCCGAGCACGAGCAGCTTCGTCTCGACGTTGACCGCCGTGCCCCAGGTCTCGGGCGCGTAGGCCGTCCAGCCCAGGTGCACGCTCTCGTTCTCGAGCTGGAACTCGGCGAGGGTCGTCGTGCCGACCAGGGCCCCCGGCGCCCCGTCGGTGACGAGCCGGACCCCGTAGACGTTGCCCGTGCCCCACAGCAGGTAGCCCCGCATGAAGGCCGACCAGCCCTCGAGGTCGGCGCGGAACGCCGCCGAGCCGCCGCCCCACCCGCCGGCGAAGACCTCGGGGCGGGCGAGGGCCGGGTGCAGCTCGGCGAGGTCGTCGGGGGTGATCGGCTCGACGACGACGTGGCGGCCCACGAGCGGGACGAGGGGCGGACGCGTGGCGGTCATCCCCCGATGCTGCCAGGACCCGGCGTCGACGTCGAGCGGGCCGCGGCACCGGCGTGCGTCCGGCATGATCGTGGCCATGAGCCCCGCCGCCGCCTTCAGCCAGTCCGCCGAGTCGTTCGTCGACCTCCTGTCGCGCGTCGGCCCCGAGCAGTGGAGCCAGCCCGGGCTCGGCCGCTGGACCGTCCGCGACCTCGCGGGCCACGCCTCCCGCGCGGTGCTCACGGTCTCGACGTACCTCGCGCTCGACGAGCCGGGCGACGTCACGATCCCCTCGGCGGAGGCCTGGTACTCGGCCTACGCCTCGCAGTTCACCGACGCCGACGGCGTGTTCCAGCGCGGCGTGGAGGCCGGCGCCTGGCTCGGCGACTCCCCCTCCACCGTCGTCGCGGCGGCCCTCGCCGACTCGCGGGCGGCGCTGGCCCGGGCGCTCTCGAACCGGATCGTCTCGATCGGCGGCATGGGCATCCCCCTCGACGAGTACCTGCGCACCCGGGTCTTCGAGCTCGTCGTGCACACGATCGACCTCTCGCGGGCGACCGGGCTGCCGCACACGCTGCCCGCGACCGCCGTCGCCGACACGGCCGCGCTGGCGGCGCGCGCCGCCACGATGCAGGGGCACGGCGAGGAGGTGCTGCTCGCGCTGACGGGGCGCGGCCGCCTCACCGACGGGTTCAGCGTCGTCTAGCCGCGCCGCGCCACCTGAGGGGGCACGGCGCGGCCGCGGGGGCGGGCGGTCGCCTAGCCGAGCAGGTCGTGGCGCGTGACGATGGCGTCGCGGCCGGGGCCGACGCCGATGGCGGAGATGCGGGCGCCGCTCATCGCCTCGACGGCGAGGACGTAGTCCTGGGCAGCCTGGGGCAGGTCGGAGAACTCCCGAGCGCCCGTGATGTCGTCCGACCAGCCGGGGAACTCCTCGTAGATCGGCACGGCGTGGTGGAAGTCGCTCTGCGACACGGGCACCTCGTCGTGACGGACGCCGTCGACGTCGTACGCGACGCAGACGGGGATCGTCTCGAGGCCCGTGAGGACGTCGAGCTTCGTCAGCACGAAGTCGGTGACGCCGTTGATGCGCGCCGAGTAGCGGGCGATCGGGGCGTCGTACCATCCGCAGCGACGCGGGCGGCCGGTCGTCGTGCCGAACTCGAAGCCGTTGGCGCGAAGGAACTCGCCGGAGGCGTCGAACAGCTCGGTCGGGAAGGGCCCGGCCCCGACGCGGGTCGTGTACGCCTTCACGATGCCGATGACGCGCTCGATGCGGCCCGGGCCGATGCCGGAGCCGGTGGAGGCGCCGCCCGCGGTCGCCGAGGACGACGTCACGAAGGGGTAGGTGCCGTGGTCGACGTCGAGCATCGTCGCCTGGCCGGCCTCGAAGAGGACGGTCTTGTCGGCCTCGAGCGCCTGGTGGATCTCGAGCGCCGTGTCGGCCACCATCGGCTTCAGACGGGGCGCGTACGAGAGCAGCGACTCGACGATCTCGTCGGCCTCGATGGCGCGGCGGTTGTAGATCTTGACGAGCAGGTGGTTCTTCTGGTCGAGGGCCGCCTCGACCTTCTGCCGCAGGATGCCCTCGTCGAAGATGTCCTGCACGCGGATGCCCACGCGGTTGATCTTGTCGGCGTAGGTCGGGCCGATGCCGCGACCGGTGGTGCCGATCTGGCGCTTGCCGAGGAAGCGCTCGGTCACCTTGTCGAGCGTGCGGTGGTAGTGCGTGATGACGTGCGCGTTGGCGCTGACCTTGAGGCGCGAGACGTCGACGCCGCGGGCGATCAGCGCGTCGAGCTCGTCGAAGAGGACCTCGATGTCGACGACGACGCCGTTGCCGATGATCGGGGTGACGCCGGGCGAGAGGATGCCGGAGGGCAGCAGGTGCAGCGCGTACTTCTGGTCGCCGATGACGACCGTGTGGCCGGCGTTGTTGCCGCCGTTGAACTTGACGACGTAGTCGATGCGGCTGCCGAGCAGGTCGGTGGCCTTGCCCTTGCCCTCGTCGCCCCACTGGGCACCGATGATCACTACTGCGGGCATGGGGGGCTCCTCACGTCGGGGGACTGCACCGGGTGAGGTGCACTTGAGTCTACCGACAGGTGCGCCACGCCGGTCGGGGCGGGGGCTGGCGCATTCGTTGCGCGGTACGACAAACTACCGACCATGAGTCTCGTCGCCGGGGTCGACTCCTCGACCCAGAGTTGCAAGGTCGTCGTCCGCGACGCGTCGTCGGGTGCGCTGGTGCGCTCCGGGAGCGCGCGGCACCCCGAGGGCACCGAGGTCGCCCCGTCGGCCTGGTGGGCCGCGCTGCTCGAGGCGATCGCCGCGGCGGGCGGCCTCGACGACGTCGACGCGATCTCGGTCGCCGGCCAGCAGCACGGCATGGTCGTGCTCGACGCCGAGGGCGAGGTCGTCCGCGACGCCCTCCTCTGGAACGACACCCGCAGCGCCGACGCCGCGCGCGACCTCGTCGACGAGCTCGGCGCCGACGAGTGGGCGCGGCGCACCGGCACCGTGCCGGTCGCCTCCTTCACCGCGACGAAGCTGCGGTGGCTGCGCGACGCCGAGCCGGCCTCCGCCGAGCGCGTGGCCGCGGTGGCGCTGCCGCACGACTGGCTGACCTGGCGGCTGCTCGGGTACGGGCCCCGCGACTCCTCGCCCCTCGGCCCCGACCTCGACGAGCTCGTGACCGACCGCAGCGACGCGAGCGGCACCTCGTACTGGAGCCCGGCCGACGACGGCTACGACCTCGAGCTGTTCGAGCGCGCGCTCGGCCGCCCCGGCCGGGTGGCCGGCGGCGACGGCACGGGCGTCGTGCTGCCCCGCGTGCTGGGCCCGTCGGAGGCGGCGGGCACGACGGTGGCCCACGCGAGCGTGCCGGCCGGGCTGGTGGTCGCGGCCGGCGCCGGCGACAACGCGGGCGCCGCGCTCGGCCTCGACGCCGGCGTCGGCGACCTCGTGATCAGCATCGGCACGAGCGGCACCGCCTTCGCCGTCACCGACCACCCCGTGGCGGACCGCAGCGGCACGGTCGCGGGCTTCGCCGACGCGGCCGGCGGGTTCCTGCCCCTGGTCGCGACCCTCAACGCCGCCCGGGTGCTCTCGTC
This sequence comes from Frigoribacterium endophyticum, assembly GCF_011759585.1. Taxonomy (GTDB): domain Bacteria; phylum Actinomycetota; class Actinomycetes; order Actinomycetales; family Microbacteriaceae; genus Frigoribacterium; species Frigoribacterium endophyticum. The sequence continues at coordinate 155,752 of NZ_JAAOYV010000003.1, read as the reverse complement.
GATCGGGGCGCTGCTCGGCGTCGACCACGACGAGCTCGCCCGCCTCGCCCTCGCCGCCGAGCCCGGCTCGGGCGGGGTCTCGCTGGTGCCCTACTTCGAGGGCGAGCGGACTCCCGACCTGCCCCGCGCCACGGCCACCCTCGCCGGCCTGACCCTGGCCTCGACGACCCGCGAGAACCTCGCGCGCGCCGCGGTCGAGGGCATGCTCTCGGCGCTGGCCGACGGCGCCGCCGCCGTCCGCGACCAGGGCGTCGAGGTGCACCGCGTGCTGCTCATCGGCGGGGCCGCGCTCAACCCGGCCGTGCAGGCCGTCGCCGCCCAGGTCTTCGACGTGCCCGTCTCGGTGCCCTCGCCGGGCGAGTACGTCGCCGACGGGGCCGCACGGCAGGCGGCGTGGGCGCTCACCGGGGGCCGACCCCGGTGGGATGTCGCGATCCGGTCGTCGGCCGAGGCCTCGCCGGTGCCCGCCATCGCCGCGCGGTACCGCGCGGCGCAGCAGCTCGGGTCGCTGCCCCGCGGCTGAGGCGGGCTGGAGGCGCGGGCCGGGTCGGCCGCCGAGCGGGCAGGCCAGGAGGCGCGGGCCGGGTGGGCCGGGCGACGACACCTAGGATCGGTGGCATGCCGACGGACGCCCAGCCGACCCCCTCCACGATGACCGAGGACTACCTCAAGGTCATCTGGAAGGCCGAGGAGTGGGCCGCCGGCGAGGGCGACCGCGGCATCACCACGAACGAGATCGCGGCGACGCTCGGCGTCGGCGCCTCGACCGTGTCGGGCAACCTGCGCAAGCTCGAGCGCGACGGCTACATCGACTACGAGCCCTACCGGCGCATCGCGCTGAGCGAGCTCGGCCGGCGCGTCGCGGTCGGCATGGTCCGCCGCCACCGCCTGATCGAGACCTACCTCGTCGAGCGGCTGGGCTACGGCTGGGACGAGGTGCACGACGAGGCCGAGGTGCTCGAGCACGCGGTCAGCGACCGCCTCCTCGAGGCGTTCGACGTCGAGCTCGGCCGCCCGGCCGCCGACCCGCACGGGGACCCCATCCCCGCCGCCGACGGCACGGTGACCCGGCCCGTCGCGCACCCCCTGCAGCAGTTCGCGAGCGGCGAGTGCGGCTTCGTCGTCCGCGTCTCCGACGACGAGCCCGAGCTGCTGCGCTACCTCGCCTCGCTCGACCTGCGCGTCGGCGCCCACGTGCGCGTCGGCGAGCGCCGCGACTACGCGGGGTCGATGGAGGTCGTGCTGACCGACGTGCACGACCGGCCGCTCGGCACCGTCGAGCTCGCCGGCGCGGCCGCCTCGTCGGTGTGGGCCAACTCCGAGCCGCACACGCACGCCTGACGACGCCGCACCGGATCAGGTCGGGTCGGGTCGGGTCGGGTCGGCCTAGCGCGCCGTGCGCGGCAGCGAGGCCGACGCCGGGTCGGAGAGCAGCGGCGCGAAGGCGAGCTCGGCCGCCCCGATCACCAGGCGGTCGGCGCCCAGCTGTGCCCGCACGATGCTGACGTCGTCGGCCGGGCCGGGCAGCGCCTGCCGCGTGACGCGGTCGAGCAGCCGGTCGGGGGCGGCGGCGAGCAGCGACCCCAGGAAGCCACCGAGCACGATCATCGACGGGTCGAAGGCGTTGACGACCGTGCGCAGGGCGACCGCGAGCTGGTCGACCTGGCGCTCGACCTCGGCCCGCGCCTCGGAGCCGGGGCGCGCCTCCTGCAGGGCCGCGTCGAGCTCGTCGGCCTGCGCCCGCGAGAGACCGGTCGCGGCGAGCAGCGACGCCTGGCCCACCTCGGTCTCGAGGCAGCCGGTGGCGCCGCAGTGGCAGAGCCGGCCGACCGAGTTGACCAGGGTGTGGCCGATCTCGCCGGCGTAGCCGCCCACCCCGGCGAGCGGTCGGCCCGCCGCGATGACGCCGCCGCCGACGCCGCTCGCGCCGCCGTTGAGGAAGACCAGGTCGTCGACCCCGCGCCCGGCCCCGAAGCGGCCCTCGGCCATCGCGGCGAGCGACGCGTCGTTGGCCGCCTCGGTCGGCAGGCCGGTCGCCTCCGAGACGAGGGCCGCGAACGGCTCGTCGACCCAGCCGAGGTGCGGCGCGAGGCGGACCAGGCCGCCGTCGGCCCGGACGAGGCCCGGCACCGCGGCGCCGACGCCCACCTCGGCCACCACTCCCCCGCTCCTCCGCAGCACCTGGCGCAGCTCGTCGATGGTCTCCGCGGCGAGCGCGGCGGCCTCGGCGGCCGTGGGCACGCTCGCCGTCTCGCGACGGACCCTCGCCCGGACGGCCCCGCCGAGGCCCACGGCCCCGACGGTCACCGCGTCGATCTCGGGGTTGACCGACCAGGCCACGACGTCGGAGCGCGCCTCGACGACCGGGCTCGGCCGGCCCACGCGCGAGACCCCCACGGGGTCCGCTTCGTGGGCCAGCTGCCGGTCGACGAGGTCGCCGACGAGCGTCGCGATGGTGGAGCGGTTGAGGCCGGTCAGGCGCGTCAGCTCCGACCGGGAGAGCGGGCCGCGAGCGTGCACGAGGCCGAGCACGGCCGCCAGGTTCGACTGGCGAGCGCCCTCCGTCCGCGCGACCTGGTCGATCGTCACGATGCCGCCCCCCTTCGTCGTTCCGACCCTACTGCGACGCGGGGTCTCCCCCGACCTCGTCCAGGCTCCAGCCGGGGGCGGTGGTCTCGACCGTCACCGCGCCTCCCGCACGCCGGACGACGAAGTCGGCCCGCACGCCGTCGGGCGTGGTCACGGTGACCGTGCGGTCGCCGTCGCCCCCGGGGAAGACCCGCAGCACGAGGCCGTCGAGGTAGTCGTGGTCGGGGCGGTCGTCGCGAGCGCCGACCGGGACGACGGCGCCCTCGCGCACGTACAGCGGCAGCGAGAGGACGTCGTGCACCTCGGTGCGCCAGGTGCCGGCGCCCGCGTCGACGACCTCGCCGGTGAACCAGCTCGTCCAGCGGCCGGCGGGCAGGTAGACCTCGACGGTGCCGTCGGCGGAGAACACCGGGGCCACCAGCAGGTCGTCGCCCAGCATGTACTGCGTGTCGACGTGGGCGACGGCGCGGTCGGCGGGGAAGGCCAGGGCCATCGGCCGCATCACCGGCAGGCCGGTGCGGGAGGCCTCGAGCCCGGCGGCGTAGAGGTACGGCATCAGCGAGAGCTTCAGCTTCGTGAAGCGCCGGGTCACCTCCACGGCCTCCTCGTCGAAGGCCCACGGCACCCGGTACGAACCGCTGCCGTGGAAGCGGCTGTGGCTCGAGAGCAGGCCGAAGGCCGTCCAGCGCTTGTAGACCTCGGCGTCGGGGGTGCCCTCGAAGCCGCCGATGTCGTGGCTCCAGAACGAGAACCCGCTCATCGCGATCGAGAGGCCGCCGCGGAGGGTCTCGGCCATGGACTCGAAGGTCGACGTCGAGTCGCCGCCCCAGTGCACCGGCAGGCGCTGACCGCCCGTGGTCGCCGAGCGGGCGAAGACGACGGCGTCGCCCTCGCCGCGGACCTCCTCGAGCACCTCGAAGACGGCCTCGTTGTAGAGCTGCGTGTACCAGTTGTGCATGCGCTCGGGGTCGGAGCCGTCGTGCCAGACCACCCCGGTGGGGATCCGCTCGCCGAAGTCGGTCTTGAACGCGTCGACCCCCTGCGCCTGCAGCGCCCGGAGCTTGCCCTGGAACCACGCGGTCGCCTCGGGGTTCGTGAAGTCGACGAGGCCCATGCCGGCCTGCCAGAGGTCCCACTGCCAGACGCTGCCGTCGGGGTTCCGCACGAGGTATCCGGCGTCGGCCGCCTCGCGGAAGAGCGCCGACCGCTGGCCGATGTAGGGGTTGATCCAGACGCAGACGCGCAGGTCGCGCTCGTGCAGGCGGGCGAGCATGCCCTCGGGGTCGGGGAAGACCCGAGGATCCCACTCGAAGTCGCACCACTGGAACTCGCGCATCCAGAAGCAGTCGAAGTGGAAGACGCTGACCGGCATGTCGCGCCGGGCCATCTCGTCGACGAAGGAGGTCACGGTCGCCTCGTCGTAGTCGGTCGTGAACGACGTCGAGAGCCAGAGCCCGTACGACCAGGCCGGCACGTGGGCCGGGCGGCCGGTGAGCCGCGTGTAGCGCTCGAGCACGTCGGCCGGGGTCGGCCCCGCGATCACGTAGTACGTCAGCCCCTCGCCCGCGACCGAGAACTGCACCCGCTCGACCGCCTCCGAGCCGATCTCGTACGAGACGTGGCCGGGGTGGTCGACGAGCACGCCGTAGCCGCGGCTCGTCAGGTAGAAGGGCACGTTCTTGTAGGCCTGCTCGCTCGACGTGCCGCCGTCGGCGTTCCAGACGTCGACCGTCTGGCCGTTCTTCACCAGCGGGCCGAAGCGCTCGCCGAGCCCGTAGACGAACTCGCCGACGCCGAGCGACAGCTGCTGCGACACGTAGTGCGGGGCGAACGCGCGCGCGGTGCCCGCCCGGGCGTTGCCCACCATCGCGCCGTCGAGCTGCGCGTCGGCGGCCACCGAGTGGTAGCCGACCGACTTCGCGCCCGAGCGGGTGAGGACGGTGTCGCCGTCGCTGAACGAGAGGTCGAAGGGGGCCCCGCGACCCACGGTGGCCGTGAGCCGGCCCGAGGTCAGGGTGGCGCCTCCCTCGGTCGCCGTGGCCGTGCCGACCCCGGCCTCGCCGCCCTCGGCCCCGACGAGGTCGAAGCCGATCTCGTCACGCCCGCCGGAGAAGTGCTCGACGGTGACGCCGATCACGCCCTCCATCGGCGAGCGCAGCGTGACGGTCATGACCGGGCGGTTGAGGGTGTCGCCCCGCGACGCGATGACCTTGGTCGGGGCCGTCACGACGAGCGAGCGGCCGTCGGCGCCCTGCTCGACGTCGTAGGCCTCCTGGGCGAACAGGGAGGAGACGCCGGGGCGCGTCTGCCAGAAGCCGTCGGTGAACTTCACGATGCGGTGCCTTTCGAGGGGAGTCGCGGGGCGAGGGGCCGGGGAGCGCGGCGGGCGCGGAGCCCGGTCACTTGACGGCCCCGGCGGTGATGCCGCGGGTGAGCGTGCGCTGGAACAGCAGGAAGAAGACGAGCGTCGGGATGAGCCCGAGCAGCGCCGAGGCGCTCGTCGTCGTGACGTCCATCAGGCGGTCGCCCTGCAGCGCCGTGATGGCGACGGGCACGGTCTGGTTGTCGTTCGAGACGAGGAACGTCAACGGGATGAGGAACTCGTTCCAGGTCCAGATGAAGAAGAAGATCGCGAGCACCGACAGCGTCGGGCGGCTGATCGGCACGATGACGCGCCAGAGGATCTGCCACCGGCTGGCCCCGTCGAGCGACGCGGCCTCGAGCACCTCCTTCGGGAAGGTGCCGTAGACGCTCGACAGCAGGTACGTGCCGAAGGCGCTCTGGATGACCGTGAAGATGATGATGACGGCCCAGATGTTGTCGTAGAGCCCCACCTGCTTGAACAGGAAGTACAGCGGGTAGAGCAGCGCCTCCTGCGGGAGCATGTTGGCGAGCAGGAAGAGCACGATGATCCAGGTGCGGCCGCGCACCCGGCCGATGCCGAGGGCGTACGCGTTGAACACCGAGATGACGACGGCGAAGAGGGCGACGAGGCCCGCGATCACGAAGCTGTTCCAGAGCTTCTGCGGGAACTCGACGCGGTTCCAGAAGTTCACCAGGCCGTCGAAGTACAGCGACGTCGGCAGGCTCAGCGGCCCGCCGCTCGTGTAGTCGGCGGGCGACTTGAACGAGTTCACCAGGATCAGCAGGAAGGGCAGCGCGATCAGCAGCCCGAAGAGCAGGGCCGCGGCCAGGATGACCCAGTCGGTGACCGTCTTCTTCTTCTTCCGCTGCTTCGCCTTCGGGAGGCGCGGGCTGGGCACTGCAGGGCGGATGCGGTCGCCCTCCACCGGCGGGACGACGGTCGTGGCCATCAGCGGCCTCTCTCTGCTCGTTCGACCCGGTTCTGGGCCTGGATGAAGAAGATGGTGATCACGACGATGACGAGGGTCAGCGCCGTCGCGATGGTCGCGCCGTAGCCGACCTGCTGGCTCTGGAAGAACTCGCTGTAGGCGTAGTAGCTCGGCACGATCGTGGAGTCGCCGGGGCCGCCGCGGGTGAGGGCGTAGATCGGCCCGAAGACCTTGAGCGCCGCGATGGTGCAGGTGAGCACGACCACGAAGATCTCGGGGCGGATGATGCTCACCGTGATCGCGCGGAAGCGCTGGAACCAGCCGGCGCCGTCGAGCTCGGCGGCCTCGTAGAGCTCGGGGTCGACCCGCTGGAGGGCCGCCATGAAGATGACCACCGGGTAGCCGAGCTGGACCCAGACCATCACCACCATGATGCTGAGCAGCGCCGTGTCGGGGCTGCCGAGCCAGTTGTGCTGGAGGGCGCCGAGCCCGACGGCGTCGAGGACGCTGTTGAGCGCGCCGTTCTCGGGCCGGAGGATCCAGCCGATCACGATCGCGGCGATGGCCACGGGCAGGATCTGCGGCAGGTAGTAGGTGGCCCGGAGGAACGACGCCAGGCGGCCGCCGAACTTGCGGCCGATCAGGTCGAAGAGCATCGCGGCGAGGAGGAGCCCGAGCAGGGTCGGCACGACCACCATGGCGATGATCAGGAAGACGCTGTTGAGGAACGACGTCCAGAAGCGCTCGTCGGCCATCAGCTCGCGCCAGTTGTCGAGCCCGGCCCAGGTCGGCGGACGGATGCCGCGGTAATCGGTGAAGCTGAGGTAGACGTTCCAGACCAGGGGCACCAGCACGACGACCGCGAACAGCGCGAAGCCGGGGATGAGATAGAGCCAGAAGCCGCGGCGGCCGGAGCCGGGCAGCAGGCTCTCCTCCGCCGGGCGGGCCGGGCGGGCGGCGCGGGCGGCGCGGGGGCCGGAGCCCGGGAGGGCCGACGTCGCGCGCCGGCCCTCCCGGGTCTCCCGCGCCTCCTTCGTGTCGAGGGAGGTCATGGCCGGCTACTCCCCGGTGATGTCGTCGACGCCGCTCTGGTACTGCCCGCCCAGGGTCTCGAGCATCTCCTCCGGCGAGGCCGAGCCGTTGACGAGCTCCTGGGTGCCGGCGACCAGCTGGTCGTAGAAGGTCGGCGTGGGCCAGTCGGGGTAGAAGGCGAGGCCGTCGCGCTCGAGGAGCGTGTTGAAGTTCGCGATCAGCTCCTGGCTCTTCGGGTCGGTGATGTCGGCCGGGTCGGCCTTGACGGGCACGCCGCCGTTGTTGCCGATGAGGTTCTGGATCTCGGGGCGCATCGTGATGTCGATGAACTTCTCGGCGAGCTCCTTGTTGGCGGCGTTCTCGGGGATCACCCAGAGGTTGCCGCCCGAGCCCGGAGCCATCTCGCTGCCGGGGAAGAGGAACGTGCCCCAGTCGAACGTCGCCTCGTCGGCGACGCGGCCGGCCCACCAGCTGCCGGAGACCATGATCGGCGCGCCGCCGCTCATGAAGGTCGTGCCCATGTCTTCGGCCTTGATGCCGGTGACGTCCTTCGAGATCCAGCCGTTCTCGACGTACTCCTGCAGCTTGTCGGCCGCGTAGCTGAGCTCGGGGCCCTGCCAGTCGACGTCGCCCTCGTACAGCTGGTAGTCGTCGACGAAGGAGCGGTCGGCCTGCGAGAGGGCCAGCTGGTAGAAGAGCTGCCCGAGCGGGTACTCGGCGCCCGCCTCGGCGAGCGGGGTGATGCCCGCGTCGGCGAAGGTCTGCAGCGCCGCCTCGAACTCGTCGTAGGTCGTGGGCACCTCGATGCCCTGCGCCGCGAAGGCGTCCTTGTTGTAGTAGACCTCGACGTACTCGCCGTAGTTCGGGATGCCGTACCAGCTGCCCGAGCCCATGATGCCGCGCTCGTCGTACTTCGACGTCGTGGCGATCGAGGGGGCGAGGTCGTCGTCCCAGCCGTACTCGGCGACGGCGTCGTCGAGGTTCGCCAGCAGGCCCTGGCTGGCGAGCAGGCCCGCCGTCGCGTTGCCCTTGTTGTACTCGAGGATGTCGGGCGCCTCGTCGGAGTTCAGCACCTGGCTGGCCGTCGAGCGGATCTGCTCGAAGCTCTTCGCCTCGAACTCGACGGTCGCGCCGGTCTCCTCCTCGAAGGTCTCGATGGCCTGGTCCCACGCGATGCCCATCGCGCTGGTCTCGCTCTCGAAGTGCCAGAGCTTGAGGGTGTCGGGGTCGGAGGACCCGCCGCCGGCCGAGCAGCCGGTGAGCAGCCCGGCGGTGGCCGCGAGGGCCGTGCCGACTGCGAGCACGCGTCGTTTCTTCATGGTTCTACCTCCTCGTAGAGGCCCCTTGCGTCGTCGAAGCGTTTCGACGATCGTCGCGGGGCGGTGATCTGCGGTGTCGTGCGGTGGTGGTGCGTGGTGCCGGTGGTGCGTGGTGCCGGTGGTGCGTGGTGCGGTGGTGCTGGTGGGTGAGGGACAGGGAAGGCTAGGAGGCGCGGGTCGGCACGGTGACCGAGCCCTGCGCGAGGTAGACGGGAGCGATCAGCTCGACCCCGCGGTCGAGCCGGCCGTCGATGCGCTCGAAGGCGGCCTCGACCGCGCGGCGGCACATCTCGTCGATCGGCAGCGGGATCATGTCGAGCGCCGGCTCGAGCTCGTCGGCCGCGTAGCTCGCGGCGGCGGCGAGCACGGAGAGGTCGCGGGGGATCTCGAGGCCCAGCTGCCGGATGCGCTGCAGCACGGCCTCGGCGGTCGGCTCGCTGCAGTGCAGCACGAGCGCGGTCATGCCGGGGAGGCGGGCCCGCAGCTCGTCGAAGGCCCGCCCGCCGGAGGCGCGGCTGAGGTCGGTCGGGATGGTGACGGTCTCGAGGCCGCGCACCTGGGCCCGCGCCGCGAACGCGTCGTCGAAGCGCCGGATGAAGCCCGTGTCGCGCTCCTGGTACGAGGCGGGGTGGCCGACCACGCCGACGACGCGGTGGCCGGCGTCGGCGAGGCGGTCGACGCTCATCGCGGCGGCGGTCTCGAAGTCGAGGTCGATGCAGGCGAGGTCGTCGGCCCCCTGCGGGATGCCGATGAAGCCGGCCGGCAGGGCGAGCTCGCGGACGAGGTCGACGCGCTCGTCGACCGTGGCGACGCCGATCGCCACGACGCCGTCGACCAGCGAGCTCGACGCGACGCGCCGGATGCCCGACACCTCGTCGTCGGTGGCCAGCAGCAGGACGTCGTAGTCGCGGCGGCGAGCGGCCTCGACGACGGCGGTGACGAAGCGCATCTGGGTGGGCTGGTGGTTGTCGGGCCGCACCGGCGCGCTCAGCGCGAGGATGTTCGTCCGGGCGCCGGCCAGCATCCGCGCGCCGGCGTGGGGGCGGTAGCCGAGCCGGTCGACCGCCTCCGTCACGCGCTGCCGCGTCGTCGACGCGATGGAGCGCTTGCCGGAGAGGGCGTACGAGACCGTGGAGATGGACACGCCGGCGGCCTCTGCCACGTCGTGGATCGTCGCCATCGGGACCTCGCTGTCTGGGTGGTGGAGAGACGCGACGCCGACGCTCTCCCGCCCGGTGCGGAAGCGCTTCGACTGCTCGCGGTTGGAGACACTACGACAGCCACGACGGCCAGCGCAAGTGTTTCGTTGCCGCGGACGACAAATGCCGACCGGGCTTCCGTTCAGGCCACGGACCGGATATGTTGAGGCGCACAACATTCGTCGCGGCCCCGTCGCGACGACCAGGCCTCGTCGCAGACGCACTCTCGGAAAGGGACATCGATGTCCGTCACCCCCACTCGCGAAGACAAGTTCTCGTTCGGCCTCTGGACGGTCGGCTACACGGGCGCGGACCCGTTCGGCGGCCCCACGCGCCCCGACCTCGACGTCGTCGAGGCCGTCGAGAACCTCGACCGCCTCGGCGCCTACGGCCTCACCTTCCACGACGACGACCTCTTCGCCTTCGGCTCGACCGACGCGGAGCGCCAGACGCAGATCGACCGCCTCAAGGGCGCCCTCGACGCGACCGGCATCGTGGTGCCGATGGTCACCACCAACCTCTTCAGCGCCCCCGTCTTCAAGGACGGCGGGTTCACCTCGAACGACCGCGGCGTGCGCCGCTTCGCGCTCCGCAAGGTGCTCCGCAACATCGACCTCGCCGCCGAGCTGGGCGCGAAGACCTTCGTCATGTGGGGCGGCCGCGAGGGCGCCGAGTACGACGCCGCGAAGGACGTCCAGGCGGCGCTCTCCCGCTACAAGGAGGGCGTCGACATGCTCTCGCAGTACGTGCTCGACAAGGGCTACGACCTGCGCTTCGCGATCGAGCCCAAGCCGAACGAGCCCCGCGGCGACATCCTGCTGCCGACGCTCGGCCACGCGATCGCGTTCATCGAGACGCTCGAGCACCCCGAGATGGCGGGCGTGAACCCCGAGGTCGGCCACGAGCAGATGGCGGGCCTGAACTTCACCGCCGGCATCGCCCAGGCGCTCTACCAGGGCAAGCTCTTCCACATCGACCTCAACGGCCAGCGCGGCATCAAGTACGACCAGGACCTCGTCTTCGGCCACGGCGACCTGCAGAACGCGTTCTCGCTCGTCGACCTGCTGGAGCACGGCTCCCCCCAGGGCGGCCCCTCCTACGACGGCCCCCGCCACTTCGACTACAAGCCCTCCCGCACCGAGTCGATCGACGGCGTCTGGGAGTCCGCGGCCGCCAACATGCGCATGTACCTGCTGCTCAAGGAGCGCGCGCAGGCCTTCCGCGCCGACCCCGAGGTGCAGGAGGCGCTGGCCGCCAGCCAGGTCGCCGAGCTCTCGGTGCCGACCCTGGGCGAGGGCGAGGGCTACGAGCAGCTCCTGGCCGACCGTGCCTCCTACGAGGAGTACGACGCCTCCGCCCACTTCGGCGGCCACGGCTACGGCTTCGTCCATCTGCAGCAGCTCGCCCTCGAGCACCTGATGGGCGCGCGCCACTGAGAGCAGGCGCGAAGCGACTGCGTGGCGCGCGCTGACGCGCTCCAGCGCGTCAGACGGAGCTAGGAGCAGGCGCGCCGCCGCCAGCCCCACCCACGACGCCCGGCCCCGACACTCGGGGCCGGGCGTCGCCACGCCCGCCGTCACGCACCGAAGCGCACCGCCTGTCCGGGATGCGTACGATCCCCCGCCGCTGCTGACCGAGCGACCAGGGCGGCCGATGGTGTCCCTCGAACGAGGAGGTCACATGGTCGAGGGCGCCGCCGCGGAGCTCCGCTGTCGCATCTGCCGGGCACCGGCCCGCCTCGCCGACAACCCCTACTTCGGCACGGGGCTCTCGGTGCACCGGCAGATCCAGGTCTGCACGCGGTGCCAGGCGATCTCGTTCCCGCCGCGGGCCGAGCGGGACGCGGCCGAGGCCGTCACCGCGCCTCCCCGGGGCTGGCGGGCCCGCCTCGGAGCGTGGCTGCACGCCCACTGACCTCTCCCCCCGGCCCCGCCGCCGGAGTCCGGGCGCCCCCGGGGCCGCGTCGATCAGTCGGCGTCGAGCCCCTCGAGCGCCTCGCGGGCCCGCTGCGCCTCACGCCGGGCTGCGGTCGCGTCCTCGACGGCTCGGCGACGCTCCCGGCGCAGGAACCGCTCGCGGTCGTCGAGCTCGGCCCGACGAGCCTCGGCGGCCGCGAACTCGTCGCGCAGCCGACGCAGGTCGTCGGCGACGCGGTCGCGGGCGTCGTCCAGCTCCGCGACCCGCGACTCCACCTCGTCCCGGTCTGCTTCGGCCCGGTCGGCGGCCTGCTCGGCGCGCCGCAGCTCCTCGCGCGCGACGCGCCGCGCGTCCCGCTGCCGGCTCCCTCGGTCGGGGCCGGCAGCGGACTCGGGCCCGCCAGGGGCCCCGGGGCCTGCGCGACGTGGCCGGGGCCGGTCGACGGCCTCGCCGGCCACGGCCCCGTCGAGGGCGGCGGGCTCGAGGCCGTCCGCCGCGAGGGCGCGGACGAGCACGCCCGACCGGGCGGCCTCCGCCGCGTCGCCGTCGGCCACGACGGCTCGCAGGGTCTGCTCGAGGGCCACCACGGCCGGGCCGGCCAGAGGAGCGCCCGCCTGCTCGGCGAGCTCACGGCCGCGGGCGAGGAGCTGCGCGAGCGTGGCCTTCCGCTCGTCGGCCAGCGTCGCGAGCGCTGCCCGGTCGCCCTCCGCCTGCGCCGCGCGGAACCGGTCGCCCAGGGCCGCCGCGCCGGCGAGGCCTCGCCCCGCGTCGTCGCGGGCGAGCAGGTCCACCGCCCAGGCCGCAGGGGCGGCACGGGGCAGCCGGCGGATCCTGCCCGCCAGGTCGCGGTCGCCGGAGCGGCGCACCTCGGCGGCGAGCGCGTCCCGGGCCGCCACGAACTCGCCGGGCACCAGGGCGTAGAGCTGCTGGGCGGCGTCGGCGAGGGTCATCGATCGACCGTACCCACCGGCACCGCCGAGCGGCCGTCGGGGCGCGGGGACGCTCCGGGCGCGGGAGCAGGGCGGGCGGTCAGGGAGGAGCGGCCACGCGGGCGGTCAGGACGCCGAGAGCGCCCCGGCGGCGGCACGGGCTGCACGTCGCCGTGCGCGTCCTCGGCCAGCTGCCGGAGCACCAGTGCCCGCCTCGCCCACGACACCCGTCACGCTCGCGAGCTCCGCGGCGACGGCCCCGGCGAGCGCCGACGCCGCGCGGTGCCGCCGTCGCGGTGCCGACCGACGGTCGTCGACCGACTCGAGAGCTGCCACCACCCGGGGGGCCAGAGCCTCGGCCCACTTGCGGTGCATCGAGGCCCAGGAGAAGAGCTCCTGGACGTAGAGGCCGTCGAGGCTCCAGGAGGGGAAGGGCACGACGGTGACCGCGTCGTCGCCGGCGGCGACGCGGCGGCTCGCGGCGTCGAGGCGTGCGATCTGCGCGGTGATGAGGCGGCGGGCGACGGGCGGGATCGGACGGAACTCGGCCATGGGCGGCAGCTCGGCCACCACGACCCCGACCTCGGGGCCGGCCTCCTCGCGCACGCGGTCGACGAGCAGGCGCAGGTCGGCCTCCCACGAGGTCGCGCTGGTCGCCGCGAGCACGTCGGCGATGCCGAGCAGCACGACGACGACGTCGGCGCCCTCCGTCGTGAGGGAGGGCATCGTCGCGGCCGTGTGCATCGTGAGCACGGGCGAGGTGAGCTCGCTCCAGCTGAGGCCGCGGCCGCGCCGGTCGGCGACCCGGGCCGCGGTCTGGCTCGACGTCGTCATGCCGTGGCTCAGCACGCCGAGGCCGGAGACCGCGACGCTGCCGATGAAGGCGAGCCGCTCGGGCCGGGGCCCGGCGATGAGGGGGGTGCGCTCGTCGCGCGGGAAGATCGACGACGCCATCTCGCGGCGGTAGAGCTCCAGGTGCACGCGGAAGAGCGGTCGGGCCGCGGCGACGAGCAGCGCCGCGAGGGGCGCGGGCACGGCTCGGGAGCGGCGGGGGGCGACGAGCGGGGTCGGGGCGTCGTCGGGGGCGGTGCGGTGGTCCATCGTGTCCTGCGTCCGTGCGGTGACCGAGTCTCCTCGGCGGACCCGTCCTGGGGCCCGTCTCGAGTGTCGCCGCCGGAGGGGCGCCGCGGGCGGCCGGTGCGCTTCGTGGACAATGCAGACGCATGGACCTGGGTCGGCCGAAAGGAGGACACGCCTCGAGGGAAAGTCCAGGTCAGAGCCCCACGAAGACCTGAGGAGGCGCGGGCGCGCCCCGCGGGACGCGCCTCGGCAGCCATCCACCCACCCCACCAACTGGGGGCATGTCCCTGCTCTGTCGCCGCGTTCCCCATCTGATCTTGCACACTGGTGTGCAAGATCGTACGATGGACCTCGTGGCCACGACCGAGCAGACCCCGCGAGCGCCCCGCCGCGACGCCGCCGCCAACCGAGAGGCCCTGATGGCCGCCGCGGTCCGGCTCCTCAACGTCGACGCGGCCGTCCCCCTCGAGGCGATCGCCGCCGAGGCGGGCCTGTCGCGCCGCAGCGTCTACGGCCACTTCGCGACCCGCGACGACCTCGTCCGCGAGGTCACGCTGCGCGGCGCCGCCCGCATCGGCGTCGCGGCGCTGCCCGACCCCGTCGACGACCCGGTCGTCCAGCTCGCCGCCCTCGGGGCACGACTGTGGTCGGAGGTCGAGCACGTACGCGTGCTGGCCCAGCTCACGGTGCGCGGGCCGCTGGCCGCCGAGGTCGGCGGCGCGCTGGCGCCGCTGAGGGCGTTCCTCCGCGACACCGTGCGACGAGGCGTGGCCGACGGGCGCATGCGCGACGACATCGCGGTCGACACGCTGGCCCGGCTCGTCGAGGGCGCCGCGCTCACCGTGCTCGACGAGGCGACCGCCCGCGACCTCGACCGCGCCGACGGCCACCGCCTCGTGATGCTCGCCGTGCTCGCCATGGTCGGGCTCGGCTGGCGCGAGGCCGACGAGCTGGTGAGGGCGACGCCCGAGCTGGCCGTCGCGCCGCCGCCCGCCGACCCCTTCCCCACCGACCCCCGCCCCACCGTGACCCCGGAGCCCGCCGCATGAGACTCGAACTCGACCAGGTCGCCCTCGGCGACGGCCCCGGCGCTCCGCTCCCCGCCGTCTCGGCGGTGGCCGACCGTCGCGCCCCCGGCTTCGTCGCCGTCGAGACGGAGGGCGCTCCCACGCTCGCCTCCCTCGTCGCCGGCGGCCGGATGGCGCCCGACCGCGGCCGGGTGACGCTCGACGGGGGCGAGGACGCCGACGCGGTCCGCGCCTCCTTCGCCCTCGTCGACACCCCCACGGTGGCCGAGCCCTTCAGCACGCTGACCGTGGCGCAGGTGACCCGGGAGGAGCTGGCGCTGGCCGGCCACCGGGCCGGCCGCGCCTCCGTCGCCGACTTCCTCGACGTCGTCGGGCTGACGGAGCACCGCCGCACCCGACTGGCGTCGCTGCCGACCGAGCTGCGCGTCCGGCTGCTCTGCGAGCTGGCGCTGCTGCGCCCCGGCGTGGAGGGCCTCGTGCTCACCAGCCCCGAGCGGCACGGCGGCGACGTCGCCGCCTGGCTCGGCGTGGTGCACGACCTGGCCCGCCGCGGGGTCGTCGTGCTGACCGTGACCGGCGTCGCCGCCCTGGCGAGCGTGCGCGCCCTGCCCGCCCCCGACCTGGGCGAGGACGACGAGGTCGACGACGAGGCCACGCCCGAGACCGACACAGACCTCGACCTCGACACCGACACCGATCTCGACCCCGCCGCCCGTCCCGACGACGACGCCGGTGCCCCGACACCAGGAAGCCCCCGCTCGTGAAGATCATCGCCCTCGTCCGCTCCGAGCTGCAACGGCTCACGTCGACCGGGCTCGCCCGCCTCGCCCTCGTCGCCCTGATGACCGTGCCGCTGCTCTACGGCGGCCTCTACCTCTGGGCGAACCAGGACCCGTACGCGAAGCTCGACCAGGTGCCCGCGGCGCTCGTCAACGACGACGCCGGCACGACCGTCGACGGCACGGTGACGAACTACGGCGACGAGGTGACCGACGAGGTCGTCGACGGCGGCGACTTCGACTGGCACACGGTCAGCGCCGCGGAGGCCGCGGCCGGCCTCCGCGACGGCACGTACGACTTCACCTTCACCATCCCGCGCGACTTCAGCGCCGACCTCACCAGCGCCACGACCGACGACCCGACGCGGGCGCAGATCACCCTCGCGACGAACGACACCAACAGCTACCTGGCGACGACGATCGCCGGTCAGGCCGGCAAGACGATCCGGGCCTCGGTCACCGAGAAGGTCGGCAAGGAGGCGGCGGCCCAGCTGCTCGTCGGTCTCGCCGACATCCGGACGTCGATCGGCGACGCGGCGGACGGTGCCGACCAGCTCGTCGGCGGCGTCGTCTCCGCGGAACAGGGCACCGACCAGCTGATGACCGGCGCCTCGGACGCCTCCGCCGGAGCCGACGAGCTCTCAGCCGGAGCGTCGTCGGCCGCGACGGGCGCCCGGGCGCTCTCCGACGGCACGGACGAGCTGAGCGCCGGGGCCACGACGCTGTCGAGCGGGCTCGACCAGCTCGAGACCGCGACGTCGACGCTGCCGGACAGCGCGCACCAGCTCGCGACCGGCGCCGATCAGGTCGCCGACGGGAACGAGGCCCTGGCCGCCGGAGTCGCCCAGGCCGCGACGGCGAGCCAGGCCGCCATCGACGCCGCCCCGGCGACGCAGCAGGCGATCGGGCAGCAGCTCGTCGAGTACTTCGTCGGGCAGGGCCAGACCCCGGAGGAGGCGGCGGCGTCAGCGGCCGAGGTGGCGAGCTACTTCGCCCCGCTCTCGCAGTCGCTGAGCGACGCGAACACCCAGGCGCAGGGGCTGGCCGCCCAGGTCGGGCAGCTCGCCACCGGCGCGCGGCAGGTCTCGGACGGCGCCGCCGCGCTCGACGCGCAGGCCCCCGCCCTCGCGACGGGGATCTCCGACGCCGCCGCCGGGGCACGACAGCTCGACGCGGGCGCCGCGTCGGCCGCCACGGGCGCCGACTCGCTCGCCACGGGGCTCGGCACCCTCGACACCGGCGCCGCCGGGCTCTCGAGCGGGCTGCACACGCTGAGCGACGGCACGGTGAGCCTCCGCGAGGGGCTCGGCGCGCTCGACACGGGCGCGACGCAGCTCCGCGACGGGCTGCAGACCGGCCTCGGCGAGATCCCCGCGAGCACCGAGCAGACCCGCGACGCGCAGTCGGAGGCCATCAGCGACCCGGTGTCCGTCTCCGACCAGGCCGTCACGAGCGCCGGCACCTACGGCGCCGGGCTCGCACCGTTCTTCATCAGCCTCGCGGCCTGGATCGGCATCTACGCGCTCTTCCTGATCGTCAGGCCGTTCTCGAAGCGCGCCGTCACCGCGGTGCGCGCCCCCGGGCGCGTGGTCGTGGCGGGCTGGGCGGCCCCCGCGCTGCTCGGCGTCGTCCAGATGCTCGCGCTCTTCACGATCGTGCGGTTCGCGCTCGGCTTCGACGTCGTGCACCCCTGGGCGACGATCGGCCTGATGGCCCTCGCCTCGGTCACCTTCGCGGCGATCATCATGACCCTCAACGTGCTGCTCGGCAGCGTGGGGCAGTTCCTCGGCCTCGTGCTCATGGTCGTGCAGCTCGTGACCGCGGGCGGCACCTTCCCGTGGCAGACGCTGCCGGCGCCGCTCGCCGCCCTGCACTTCGTGCTGCCGATGAGCTACGCGACCGACGGCCTCCGCCAGCTGATGTACGGCGGCAGCACGGCCACGGCCTGGGGCGACGCGGGCGTGCTCGCTCTCTGGGGCCTCGGCGCGCTGCTGCTCTCGCTGCTCGCGACGCGGCGGATGACCCGTCGCCGCACGCTGCGCGACCTGAGGCCGTCGCTGATCGGCTAGCGGCCGGGCCTCAGGAGCGCTCGGCCTCGAGCGCCGGGGCGGCGGCCGGGTCGGCGTCGTCGAGGAAGGTCGTCAGGCGCTCGACCTCGTCGGCCTCGCCGATGGCGGCGGCGCCGCGGCGGAGCGCCCAGAGCGAGCGCAGGACGCCGCGGTTGGGCTCGTGCGACCACGGCACGGGCCCCTGGCCCCGCCAGCCCGCCCGGCGCAGCGAGTCGAGACCGCGGTGGTAGCCGACGCGCGCGTACGCGTAGGCCTCGAGGTCGGCGCCCCGGCCGGCGGCCTCGTCGCTGAGCAGCGCCCAGGCGAGCGACGACGTGGGGTGGGCCACGACGGCCTCGGCCAGCTCGAGGGCGTCGAGGTCGGCGAGCACGTCGGGCTCGGCGGGCAGCAGCGTCTCGGGCACGCCGAGGAGGTTCTGGGAGGGCATGCCCCCACGGTAGCCCGTGCTCCCGGACGACCCGGCCCGCGACTCCCCCCGGCCCGCCGCGGCGCGGGTCAGAAGCGGTGCTGCCGCACCCAGGCGTGCATGACCACGGCCGCCGCCGCGCTCGCGTTGAGGCTGCGGGTCGAGCCGAACTGCGAGATCGCGAGCAGCGCCTCCGAGGCGGCCACCGCCTCCTCGCTGAGGCCCGGCCCCTCCTGGCCGAAGAGCAGCAC
This sequence comes from Frigoribacterium endophyticum, assembly GCF_011759585.1. Taxonomy (GTDB): domain Bacteria; phylum Actinomycetota; class Actinomycetes; order Actinomycetales; family Microbacteriaceae; genus Frigoribacterium; species Frigoribacterium endophyticum. The sequence continues at coordinate 137,861 of NZ_JAAOYV010000003.1, read as the reverse complement.
GCAGCGCTCGGGCAGGTCGAAGGTCTCGACGGGCACCGACCCCTCGACGTTGTCGACGCCGAGGACGGGGAGGCGGTGGTCGCGCGCCCAGGCCACGAACGTCTCGACGTCGGGGTGGTGGACGACGTGCTGGTAGCGGTCGGTCACCATCGCGCCGCGCTTGTTCCAGCGGCGGCGACCGACGATGTGCACGGTGTCGGCCGCGAAGGCGTTGGCGCTGCGCACGATGGAGCCGATGTTCATGTCGTGCTGCCAGTTCTCGACGGCGACGTGGAAGGGGTGCCGGTGCTCGTCGAGGTCGGCGACGATCGCCTCCATGCTCCACCAGCGGTACCGGTCGACGACGTTCCGGGAGTCGCCGTCGCGGAGGAGCTCAGGGTCGTACCGGGTGTCGTCGGGCCAGGCGGCCTCGCCTCCGGGCCAGGGGCCGACCCCGTGCGTGAGCAGGGGCTCGTCGGGGTCGCTCGGGAGCGGGGAGGGACGGGGGTCGTCGACGGGCACGACCCCAGGGTACGGCGGCCGGCGAGGGGGCCCGCAGACCGATCGGTCATTGCACGTGTGACACGTGGAATGTTACTCTGCCGGAGCCGATCGACGAGCGCCGGCCCGACCCGCAGAGGTGCCCCATCAGCGAGACCGACCTCGACCCCGCTCCCCCTGCGCGCCCCGGCTGGCCGGGCAGCGCCGCCGCCGTCCGCGCCGCCCTCGTGACGGCCGACGGGGCGGCCTGGCTCGTGGCCGTCGCGACCGTGGCCGTGCTCGTCGACCTCGTCGGGCCGGGCACGGCGTCGCACGTCGCCGCCTGCGCCGTCACGGCCGCCGTCGCACAGTTCGCCGTCGGCACGGCCTGGGGCCTCTACCGCCCCCGGTGGGTGGCCGGCAGCGCCGCCGAGGCCCGCGGCCTCGTCGCCTGCGCCGCGGCCGTCGCGGCCGCCGTCTCGCTGGTGCCCCTGGTCTCGCCCTCGCGGCTCGGCCCCTGGCTCGACTGGCCGCCGGCCCTGCCCCTCGTCGCGCTCGGCGTCGCCGTCCTCGGGATGGGCGCCGCCCGGGCGCTCCTCCGCGGCCGCCTCGAGGCACGCCTCCGCCCCCGCGGCGCTCCGACGCCGGCTCTCGTGCTGGGCGCGGGGTCGGTGGGCGAGCACGTCGTGCGGCGGATGCTCACCGACCCGACCTGCCGACACCGCCCCGTCGCCCTGCTCGACGACGACCCGGCCACGCACGGCATGCGGATCGCGGGGCTCAAGGTGCTCGGCGGGCGTGAGGTGCTGGCCGAGGCCGCGGCCCGCACGGGCGCCGGCACCCTCGTGCTCGCGATGGCCCGGGCCGACGCCGCCCTGGTCCGCGAGCTGACCGACCACGGCGAGTCGGCGGGCCTCCGCGTGCTGACCGTCCCCACCATCGACGAGATCCTCGAGGGCAGGTCGGGCGTCGCCGACCTCCGAGACGTCTCGCTCGAGGACCTCGTCGGGCGGCGCCCGGTCGAGACCGACGTCGCGGCGGTGGCCGCGAGCGTCCGGGGCCGACGGGTGCTCGTCACCGGGGCGGGCGGCTCCATCGGCAGCGAGCTCTGCCGCCAGCTGGCGGCGCTCGGCCCGGCGGAGCTCATGCTGCTCGACCGCGACGAGACCGCCCTGCAGTCCGTCCAGGTGTCGCTCGCCGGCCACGGCCTGCTCGACACCCGCGAGGTCGTCCTCGCCGACATCCGCGACCCCGTCGCGCTCGGCGCCGTCTTCCGGGCCCGTCGCCCCGAGGTGGTGTTCCACGCCGCGGCCCTCAAGCACCTGCCGCTGCTGGAGCAGTACCCCGGCGAGGCCTGGCAGACCAACGTGATGGGCACGCTCCACGTGCTGGAGGCCGCGCAGGCCGTCGACGTCGAGACGTTCGTGACCATCTCCACCGACAAGGCGGCGAACCCCACCAGCGTGCTCGGCCGCTCGAAGCGCGTGGCCGAACGGCTCACGGCGCACGCCGCCGAGGCCACCGGCCGTCGCTACCTCTCGGTGCGGTTCGGCAACGTCCTGGGCAGCCGCGGCAGCATGGTGCCGCTGTTCCGCGACCTGATCGCGGCGGGTCGACCCCTCACGGTCACGCACCCGGAGGCGACGCGCTTCTTCATGACCATCCCCGAGGCGTGCCAGCTCGTGCTGCAGGCCGGGGCCATCGGCGGGCCCGGCGAGGTCCTCGTGCTCGACATGGGAGAACCCGTGCGGGTGCTCGACGTCGCCGAGCGGATGATCGCCCTGTCGGGGCGTGACGTCGAGGTCGTGTTCACGGGCCTGCGGCCGGGCGAGAAGCTCCACGAGGAGCTCACGGGGGCGGGCGAGGTCGACGAGCGGCCTGTCCATCCGCTCATCTCGCACACCGTCGTGCCGCCCCTCGCCGCCGGCGACCTCGACGTGCGGTCGATGACGAGCGACCCTCCCCCGGCGGGCGAGCGCCGCGTCGCGACGGCCTAGCCGCGGCCGGCCCCGCGGCCTCGACGCCGACGCCGACCCGAGCGCGACGCCGCACTCGCGGCGTCGCGCTCGACGACGTCGCAGAGCCGGGCGACCAGCAGGGGCTGGGCGTAGCGCTCCTCCGCCAGGCGCCGGGCCGCCTGCCCCGCCCGCCGGAGCCCGGCGTCGTCGTCGACGAAGTCGGCGAGCGCACGGGCAGCCCGGCCGGGGTCACGAGCCAGCTGGAGGCCCGCGCCCGTCTCGACCAGCGCCTCCGCCTGCCAGCCCCCGATGGTGACCGCGACGGGCCGCGCCGCGGCGAGCGCGTCGAAGTACTTGTTCGCGCTGTTCGCCCGCAGGGCCGGCACGTCGGCGAACGAGCTGAGCGCGATCGTCGACGCCGCGAGGACGTCGGGCAGGTCGGCCTTGGCCACGGCGTCGAGGACGACGAGCGACCGGTCGAGGACTCCGAGCCGACGCGCCCGCTCGCGCACCGCCTCCTTCTCGGCCCCCGCCCCGAGCAGCACGACGACCAGGTCGTGGCCCCGCCGGTCGAGCTCCACGGCGACGTCGACCAGGTGGTCGAGCCCGTTGGCCCGCCCGAAGGTGCCGCAGTAGACGGCCAGGCGACGCCCGAGGAGGCGCGGGTGGCGGCCCGTGAAGGCCTCCGGCCGGGCGCGGGCCGGGTCGAACCGCCCGAGGTCGCTCATGTTCGGCACCACCACGGTGCGGCCACGGGGGTGCCCCGTGCGGACCACCGAGTCGGCCATGTCGGGGGAGAGGGCCACCACGGTCGACGACGAGGCGTAGGCCAGGCGCTCGAGGAGGCGCGCGGACGCTCGCAGGACGGGGTGCCGCAGCGCCCCCATCGCGATGGGCACCTCGGGCCAGCTGTCACGCACCTCGAAGACGAGCGGGGCGCGGCGGAGGAGGGTCGCCGCGATGCCCGGCACGGCGATCGTGAGCGGGGTGCTGGTCGCCACGACGACGTCGCCGCGGAGCGAGCGGGCGAGGCGGGAGGAGCGGAGGGCGAAGGCGAGGAACGCCACGATGCGGCGCCGGTCGCCCATGGCGGCGTCGTAGTCGACGGGGACCCGGTGGACCGTGACGCCGTCGTGGACCTCGTCGCCGCCCGCGCCCCGGCGGCCGAGGGGCACCGCGTCGACGGGCGGCGTGGCCGTCACGACGTGGACGTCGTGCCCGCGGCGCGCGAGGGCCGTCGCGACGTGGAACGACCGCACCCCGCCGGCCTGCGCGGGGGTGAGGAAGTACTGGTGGAGGTAGACGACGCGCACGACGGCCTTCCGACGGAGACGGCAGGTCGTGGGCACTCCCCCGCCTGTGATGTTGCACATGTACAATACCGACTGCTCGGCTCGCCGTCGAGAGTCCGCACCCGATCGGAGCGAGAGCCGATGTCCCTGTCCGACCACCTCCACGTCCTGCGCCGCTCCTGGTGGCTCGTCGCCCTCGTGACCCTGCTGGGGCTGGCGGTCACGGCCGTCGTCTCGGGCGCCTCCCCGCGGGTGTACGAGTCGAGCACGCAGCTCTTCGTCTCGGTGCGCGGCACGAGCACGAGCACCGCGATCGAGGTCGGGCAGGGCAACGCCGCCGCGCAGCAGAAGGTCCGCAGCTACACCGACGTCGTCACCAGCTCGCGCGTGCTCGAGCCGGTCGTGCTGCGGCTCGCCCTGCCGATGAGCACGAGCGAGCTCGCCGAGGCCGTCACCGCGACGGTGGCCGCGAACAGCGTCGTCCTGACCATCAGCGTCCGCGACACCGACCCCGCCCGCGCGGCCCTCATCACCGACGCGGTCAGCGAGAGCTTCCGCGACGTCGTGGTGGGCAGCCTCGAGGCCTCGCCCGACGGCGGGGCGAGCCTCGTCGGCCTCGAGGTGCTGGAGCCCGCGGTCGCGAGCAGCGCGCCCGTCTCGCCCCGCACCTCCCGCGACCTGCCCCTGGGCCTCGCCCTCGGCGCCGCCGTCGGCTACCTGGGCGCCCTCGCCCGGCACCTGCTCGACACGCGGGTGCGCTCCGGCGACGACGTCGAGGCGGCGGGCGAGACCGTCCTCGGGGCGACGCTCCACGACCCCGACGCCCAGCTCCGCCCGCTGACCGTGCAGCACGACCCCCGCGGCACGAGGGCGGAGGCGTACCGCTCGCTCCGGACGAGCCTGCAGTTCGCCGACGCGGGCAGCGACGCCCGGGTGGTCGTGGTGACCTCGGCGCTGCCCGGCGAGGGCAAGACCACGACCACCGCGAACCTCGCCGTGACGCTGGCGGAGACCGGCGCCCGGGTGGCGTTGGTCGACGCCGACCTCCGCCGGCCACGCCTCGCGGAGATGATGGGGCTCGAGGGCGCCGCGGGCCTGACGGACGTCCTCATCGGCCGGGCGGGGCTCCGCGACGTGGCCCAGCCCTGGGGCCGCGACGGCCTCGACGTCGTCGCCGCGGGCCAGGTGCCGCCGAACGCGAGCGAGCTGCTCGGCTCGACGCGCATGCGCGAGCTCCTGGTCGAGCTGAGGGCGACCTACGACTACGTCCTCTTCGACGCACCCCCGCTGCTCCCGGTCACCGACGCCGCCGTCCTCAGCCACGTCGCCGACGGAGCCCTCGTCGTCGCCGCGCTCGGCCACACCCCGAGGGCCCGCCTGGAGGAGGCCCTCGCCCACCTGCACCGCATCGGCACGCGGGTGGTCGGCGTCGTCCTGACCATGCACCCGGTCGGCCGAGGAGGTGCCTACAGCGCCCCCTACGCACCGGTCGTGACGCAGGGACCGGCCGAGCGCACCGCGACGTCGGCACCGGCCCCCGCGGCCGCGGCGCCCACGCCGTCGGTCTCGGCGATGTCCGAGACCCCGGTGAGCCGCCCCTCCTCGACGGGCTCCGAGCGTCGCGCCCGCGGTCGCCGGGCGGCACCGCGCCGGGCCGCCGACGAGCGCCGCGCCTGAAGGTCCAGCCCGACCCGTGCTGGATGCGCGCTGACGAACGGGCCGCGGCGTCGATCCCCCTCGTCGCCCGGCGGGCGTCAGAGGTCGACGACCACGGCCCCCCAGGAGAGACCGACGCCGAAGCCGACCAGGAGGAGCCGCATGCCCGGGCGGACCTGGCCCGTCTGCAGGGCCGCCGCCAGGGCCAGGGGGATCGACGACGACGTCGTGTTGCCCACGTCGCTCATCTCCACCACGAACTTCTCCGGCGAGAGGTCGAGCTTGCGTCGCAGCGTCTCGAGCATGAAGGCGTTCGCCTGGTGCAGCACGACGGCGTCGATGTCGTCGAGGGTGAGATCGGCGCGGGCGAGGGTCTCCGCGACCGCTCGCGGCACCGCGCGCAGCGCGAAGCCGAAGACCTCGGCGCCGTCCATGAAGAGGTCGTGACCGTTGCTCTCGAGGCCCCGCGCCTCCGGCGACGCCGCAGGAGCGAGACGGTCGCCGTCGGCGAGGCCGCCGGTGGGCACGATGAGGTGTCGCGCGCCGGAGCCGTCCGTCCCGTAGCTGAAGCCCCGGAACGTCGGCGACCCGGCCGACGCGGAGACGAGGGTCGCGCTGGCCCCGTCGCCGAAGATCGTGCGGAGCGGGGCGTCGGAGGGGTTCACGTAGCGGCTCAGGGTGTCGGCGGTGAGCAGCAGGACCGAGTCGGCCTGCCCCGAGTCGATGAGCGCGGACGCGGCGCCGAGGCCGTAGACGTAGCCCGAGCAGCCCATGCCGAGGTCGAACGCGCCGACGTCGGTGCGCAGGCCCAGGCGGTCCTGCACGAGGCACGAGGTCGACGGCATGGCGTGGTCGGGCGTCTGGGTGCAGAGCAGCACGAAGTCGATGCTCGCCCTCTTCAGCCCCTGCTCATGGAAGAGGGCCTCCGCGGCGGCCACGGCGAGGTCGGCGGTCGTCTCGCCGAGCGCGACGACGCGGCGTCTGTCGATCCCGGTCTTCGCCGCGATCTTCGCCACGCTGACCGGGGCCAGCTCAGCGTCGAGCCGGGCGTTGTCGACGACGGTGTCGGGCACGTGCCCTGCCACCGCTCGGAGGGCGGCGAACCGCCGCGGCGCGGTCACGGACTCCCCGCCGCGCGGCCGGCGGAGGTCACCACGACCGCCGGGTTGCCGAAGACGGTGTCGCCGGGCGCGACCCGTCGGAGCACGACGCTCCCGGCCCCGACCGTCGCTCCGGCCCCGACGCGCGCTCGCGGCAGGACGGTGGCCGAGCTGCCCACGACCGCGCCGTCGCCGACTGTCACGGCGCCCAGCAGCTGGGCGTACCCGTGGACGGAGACGTGGTCGCCGACGACGACGTGGTGGCCGACGAGGGCCCCGGTGTTGAGCAGGGCGTGACGGCCGATGCGCGTCGAGGTCGACACGACCACGTGGGGGAAGAGCACCGATCCGTGGCCGAGCTCCGCCCCGGCCAGGAGGATGACGGTCTCGTGCACGAAGGTCGTGAAGACGGCGCCCTTCTCCGCGAGCGCCCCCGTCACCCGGCGCCGGGCGGACGGGTCGGCGATGGTGCAGAGGACGAGGTCGCCGGGCCGGGGCCCGTGCGCCTCGACGGTCGAGACGACGCCCGGTCCGCGGGCGACGTCGTCGACGAACACCACGTCGCCGATGCCTCGTGCGTCGCGCCAGCCGACCGCGGACGAGATCATCGCAGCGACCTCGTGCCCGGCACCTCCGGCCCCGACGAGGACGAGGCGGCCACGATCCGCGGCGGACGGTGGCGAGGTCATCGCGCCGTGTACCCGCCGTCGACGACGAGCGAACTGCCGGTGATCCACCCCGCGTCGTCCGAGAGCAGGAAGCGCACGGCGGCCGCGACGTCCTCCGCGCGGCCCAGGCCGAGAGGGTGGGCGTCGACGACCCGCTGGAGCCCCTCCGGCCCGATGGCGCGCCGCAGCTGGTCGATCATCGGCGTCACCACGGTGCCCGGGCAGACGCAGTTGACCCGGATGGACTCCCGGGCCAGCTCGAGCGCCAACGACTTGGTCATCGTGACGACGGCCCCCTTCGAGGCGGAGTACGCGGCTGCGCCGGGCTGGCCGACGAGGCCCAGCACCGACGAGACCAGGACGACGGAGGCGCCCTCCACCCGGCAGGACCGCCGGCGGAACGCCCGCGTGAGCTGCAGCGCCGACAGCACGTTGATCGTCAGCATCTGGTCGACCAGCTCGGCCGACGACGCGCGGACGGGCTGGACGGCCTGGACGCCGGCGCAGTGCGCCAGCCCGCTCAGGGGCCCCTGGTCGGTGACGACGCGGTCGACGAGGGTGCTGCAGGCGTCGGGGTCGGCGAGGTCGGCGACCCAGGAAGCGTGACCCTCGCCCGGGAGCTCCGCCAGGACGGCGGCGAGCCGGTCGACGTCGCGGCCGGCCGCGGCGATCCGGTGGCCCCTCGCGGCCAGGTCGAGCGCCGTGGCACGCCCGATGCCGGACGAGGCGCCGGTCACGAGGACGAGCGGGGCGGTCGAGGTGGTCACGCGACGGACGGGAGGGTGAGGTCGTGCAGGTCGCGGACGGTGGTGCAGTCGGCGAGGCGCTGCGCGTCGACGGTGACGCCGAGGGCGACGTCGACCCGGGCGATGAACTCGACGTTCGACAGGGAGTCCCAGCCGAGGTCGTCGAGCTGGTCGTCGAGCGAGAGCGCCGTGACGCTGACGTCGGCCTCGACGAGGTCGTGGACGAGGGCGAGCAGGTCGGAGGTCTCCACGGGAGGGCCCTTCGGGTCGAGCCCCCGCGCGGGGACATGGCTGATGTGCTATTGATACATTAGCAGACCGGTTGATCCACCGACAGCCCCCTCAGAGCCGGACGACGACGGCGGCCCACGAGTAGCCGATGCCGAAGCCCACCAGGGCGACCCGGTCGCCCGTCCCCGCACGCCCGGCACGGACGGCGGCCTGCAGCGCGAGGGGCACGGACGACGAGGCCGTGTTGCCCGTCGTGGCTAGGTCGACCATGAACTTCTCCCGCGGGAGGCCGATGCGGCGCCGGAGGCTCTCCAGCATCACCGCGTTGGCCTGGTGGAAGACGAAGAGGTCGACGTCGTCGACGGTCAGCCCCGCCCGTCGGAGGCAGGTGTCGAGGGCCCCCGGGACCGTGCGCAGGGTGAAGGCGAACACCTCGGGGCCGTCCATGTGGACGTCACGGCCCGACGGGGTCAGCCCCCGCGCCTCCGGCGACGACCCCGGCGCGCGCTCCTCGCCCGAGGCTAGGCCGCCGTTGACCGCGAGCAGGTGGCGGACCCCCCGCCCGTCCGTGCCGAAGGTGGCGCCGAGGAACCGCGGGCCGTCGGCGCCCCCGGTGACGAGCGCCGCCGTCGCCGCGTCGCCGAAGAGCACCCGGAGCTGCGGGTCGCCGGGGTTCACGAGGCGCGTCAGGGCGTCGGCCGTGACGAGCACCACGCGCTCCGCCTGCCCCGTCTCGACGAGGCCCCGGGCGAGCGCGAGGCCGTAGACCCACCCCGAGCAGCCGAGCGAGACGTCGAGCGCCGCGACGTGCGACCCGAGGCCCGCACGCTCCTGGACGAGGCAGGCCGTGGCGGGCAGCACGAGGTCGGGGCTCTGGGTGCAGACGATCAGGGCGTCGACGCTCGCGGGGTCGAGGTCGTGCTCGGCGAGCAGCCGCCGGACGGCGGCCGCCGCCAGGTGCGACGTCCACTCCCCCGGGGCCGCGACGTGCCGGGCGTGCACGCCCGTGCTGGCCGCGGCGCGCGCGACGTCCCAGCCGGGGTGCTGGGCGACGAGGTCGTCGTCCGTCAGCACCGCCTCGGGGAGGTACGACGAGAGGGCGGCCAGCTGCGCGTGCACGGGCACGGCCACGGGCACGGTCACGACGCGGCGTCGACGGTCGGGCCCGCGGCGCGGACGACCGCCAGGACGTCGTCGACCGTCCGACAGGACGCCAGGTCGGCGGGCTGGACGAGGAGCCCGCGCCCGACCTCGAGCTCGACGATCAGGCTCACGTCGGTGAGGGAGTCCCAGCCGAGGTCAGCGAGCGCCGTGCCGGGCTGCACGCGGCCGCGGTCGACCAGGGCCACGGAGGCGACGGTGTCGAGCAGCGATGAGGTGTCCATGGAGTCTCCTTCGTGACATGTGGAACACAGGATAGCGCCTGCATGCCCTGTGCGTACATGCCCCCGTCGACCCGCTCCGTCGCCACAGTGGTCGCCGGTACAGTGTCGCCATGGCTGATCGAAGCGACGTGGAGTGCTGGCTGACCGACATGGACGGCGTGCTCGTGCACGAGAACCACGCTCTGCCGGGGGCGGCCGACCTCATCCAGCAGTGGCAGGACGAGGGCACGCCCTACCTCGTCCTCACCAACAACTCGATCTTCACGCCGCGCGACCTGGCCGCGCGCCTCCGCGCCTCCGGGCTCGACGTGCCCGAGGAGCGCATCTGGACCTCGGCCCTCGCGACGGCCGACTTCTGCCGGTCGCAGATGCCCGGCGGCTCCGCCTTCGTGATCGGCGAGGCGGGCATGACCACCGCGATGCACGAGGCCGGGTTCATCATGACCGAGACGGCCCCCGACTACGTCGTGGTCGGCGAGACCCGCAACTACTCGTTCGACGCCATCACGAAGGCTGTCCGGCTGATCCGGGCCGGGGCGCGGTTCATCGTGACGAACCCGGACGCGACGGGGCCGAGCGCCGAGGGCGTCCTGCCCGCCACGGGCGCCATCGCCGCGATGATCCAGGCCGCCACGGGCAAGACGCCCTACGTGGTGGGCAAGCCGAACCCGATGATGTTCCGGTCGGCGATGAACCGCATCGGGGCGCACAGCGAGAACACCGCGATGATCGGCGACCGGATGGACACCGACATCATGGCCGGCATCGAGGCGGGCCTGCACACCATCCTCGTCATGACCGGGATCAGCGACCAGGCCGAGATCGACCGGTACCCGTTCCGGCCCAACGAGGTGCTGAGCGGGGTGCACGAGCTCGTCCGGGCCGAGCCGCTCGAGAGCGACGTCGTGCCCTCCGAGCTCTAGGCGCCGTCGACGCCCCCGGCTCGGGCGTCAGCCCGCCGTCGGCGCGAGGCTCGTGGTGAAGGGCTCGCCGCTCGAGCGCGTCACGAAGCACGAGTAGGTGCGGTCGCCCGCGTCCCAGTCGGCGGCCGTGACCGGCCAGCTCGCGACGAACTGGACGTCGCGGTACGCCCCGGCGGCCGTGAGGTCGAGGGCCTCGGGCGACGTGCACAGCACCGACATCTGGTTCTGCAGGGTCTCCGAGCCCGGCCAGGGCGCCCCGGCGTCACCGGGCAGTGCGCCCTGCGACGCCAGCTGGGCGACGTGCGGTGCCGCGCAGTCCACCACGTCGTAGTCCTGCTGCCACGCGTTCTCGAACGACGAGAAGCACTCTCCGCCCTGCAGGTCGCTCCAGGGGTGGCTGCCCGCCGCGAGCGGCCCGGTGGCGGCGGCGGACTCCTCGACGGGGGCCGGGGCGGCCGTCACCGTGGTCGGCGCCGAGGCGGGCTCGCTGGTCGCCGCGGGGTCGGCGGAGGCCGAGTCGCCGGAGAACAGGGAGCGGCCGAGGAAGAAGAGGGCGACGAGCGCGAGGACGACGACGACCGCGGCGCCGACGACGAAGAGCACGAGCCGACTGCGCGGCGACCCGGTGAGCGCGGCGAGCCGGCCGGCGGGCCGCGCCCCGCCGCGGCGCTCGTCGGGAGCCCCGGCCGCCGTGGGCGGCACCCAGGCCGAGGAGGCGCGGGCCGGGCCGTCAGCGCCTGCCCCTGCCCCTGCCCCGAACGAGAGGCCGGGGAGCTCGCCCGCGGCCTCGGGAGGCGCGGTGCGCGCGCGCTCGACGGGCTCGGCGGGAGCGGACGGCACCGCGGGCGGGCGGTAGGGCTCCGGGAACCCGGAGGCGGCGGCGCCGGGAGGCGCGACAGGGGCCGCGCCCCCGAGGTCGGTCGGCGTCGCCTCGTCGCGCTCGGCGTCGTCGCCGCCCAGCGACCACGACCTCGTCACCGCGTCGTCGGCGCCGGGCGTGCCGAGCGTCTCGGCGTCGAGACGGTCGACCTCGAGGGGGACGTCCTCGACGACCGGATCGTCACGGCCCGCGTCGGACTCGACCTCACCGGGGACGTCGTCGAGGGCGTCCGGGTCGCCGGACGGGTCACGGTCGGCGGCCCGGCCCGCCAGCGGCACGATGCCGAGGATCTGGGTGAACGAGGGCTCGACGACCGGCGCCGACGCCGACGCGGACGGCTGCACAGCCGGAGCGACGGCGGGGGCGCCGTCGCCGTCGAGCAGCGGCGCGGGCGGTGACGAGAGCGGCTGCGCCGGAGGCACGGCCACGCCCGCCGCCTCGGCGAGGCGACGCTCGCGGCGGGTCATCTCGTGGTGCTCCTCCACCCACCAGGGAGCGGTCGAGCCCGCGGCGTCCTGCACCGGCTGAGGCTCGGCGGGCGACACCGCCACGAACTCCGCCGGCGGCGCGACGTCGGGAGAGGGGTCCGGCTCGGTCCGGGGCTCGGGCTCCGGCTCGGGCTCGGGCTCGGGCTCGGGCGTCGCCTCATCCGCTGCCCCCGGGACCGGGGCCGCGGGCACCTCGAGGGCGCGCGTCGGCAGGTCGGTCTCGACCCGCGACTCCTCGGGGGCCTCGCCGGCGGGCGCCGAGGCGGGCGGCAGGGCCTCCCAGTCGAAGGACGCGGGAGGCGCGGAGCCCGCAGCCGGGGCCGCCGCGAGCAGGGCGGTGAACGGGCCGGGGACCTCGGCGGCTCCGTCGTGGCCGGGCTCGGGCTGCGGCGTGGACTCGGGCTGGGGCTCGGGCTGGGGCTCGTGCTTCCCGCCGGGCTCGCTCCCGGAGACGGGCCCGGAGGGCGTCGCGGGGGGGACGGTGCCGGCCAGGGCGCCCAGGTCGAGCGCCAGGGGGTGGCCGCCGCTCCGCGGGACGTCGTCGCCGGCCGCGGGCGGCGGCGGGACGGCGAGCGGGGCGCGGGGCGCCTCGGTCGGGGCGGCGTCGGCCTGGGAGGAGAACGAGAGCGCGGTCGTCGCCGCGTCGGGCTCGGGGCTCACGACGGGCTCGTCAGGCAGATCGGGCAGGTCGGGCTCGTCGCCCCCTTCGGTCGAGGTGCCGCCCTCCGGCGGGAGCTCCTCGTCGGTCGGCACGCCCTCGCCGTCGAACTGGGCCGCGAGCCAGTCGCTGGCGTCGTCGGGCTCGGGCGCCTCGTCGCGCCCGGGCCGGTCGTCGGTCACGGCTCCAGCCCCAGGTCGGCCAAGCCGATGGCCGCGTAGTAGGGGTAGCCGGCCGCCTCGATCACCTCACGGGCTCCGGTGCTCCGGTCGACGACGACGGCGACGGCCGCGATCTCGGCCCCGACCGCCTCGAGGGCCCGGGCCGCGGTGAGGGGCGAGCCGCCGGTCGTCGAGGTGTCCTCGAGCACGACCACGCGCTTGCCCGCCAGGTCGGGGCCCTCGACCTGCCGACCACGGCCGTGGTCCTTGGGCTCCTTGCGGACGACGAAGGCGTCGTAGTCCTTGCCCAGGGCCACGCCCTGGTGCAGCACGGCGGCGGCGATCGGGTCGGCGCCCATCGTGAGGCCGCCGACGGCGAAGACGTCGGGGACCTCGTCGATCAGGTCGACCATGACCCGGCCGATCAGGGGCGCGACGCGGTGGTCGAGGCTCACCTTCCGGAGGTCGATGTAGTACGACGCCTTCTTGCCGCTCGTGAGCGTGAAGTCGCCGTGGAAGACGGCCTCGGAGCCGATGAACTGGATGAGCTGCGTGCGTGCGTCGGTCACGGTTGACCAGCGTAGAGCAGGCGGCTCCGAGCGCGCCCGGCGGTCGTCGACCCTCGGCGGCGCGGATCCGGCCGCCCGCCCGGAGGCCCTGACCAGGCGAGCGCCAGGGCGACCCAGGCGAGACGGTTGCCCGCGAGGTCTCCGGAGACCGACGCGTTGAGCACCGCCGCCACCGCGACCCCGAGCAGGACGACGGCCACCCCGTCGACGCCGCCTCCCTCCGCGCCGCGCCGTGCGCGGTGCAGCAGCCGCACGAGGGAGGCGACGACGACCGTGAGCACCGCCGCGCCGGCCGGCCAGCCGCCCTCGACGAACGCCTCGAGCACGAGGTTGTGGGCGTACTGACGGTCGCCGGAGCCGGGGACCGCCTCGGACTCCCCGAGCACCGTGACGAAGCCGCCCCACCCGGTGCCGCCCGGGCCCCCGTCCCGGAGCGCCCGGAACGCTGCCCGCCAGAGAGGGAGCCGCCCCTCGGCTCCGGTCACCTCGCCCGTCAGCACGAGCCCCAGCCGGTCGGCGCCCGGGGAGTCGCTGACGACGACGCCGACGCCGGCCGCGACCAGGGCGGCGGCGAGCCCCGCGACCCGGCGCCGGCGCCCCTCCCGCACGACGAGCGCGACGACGACCAGGGCGAGGGCCGCGGCGAGCACGGGGCCCCGGGAGCCGGTCTCCACGCCGGCGAGCGCGGCCACGACCGCGCCGGCGAGGAGCCGCAGGCGGGGTCGCCGGCCGGGCAGCACGAGCACGGCCCCGAGGATCAGCGCCGCGGTGGCGGTCGCCCGACCCGCCGCGATGGTGTTCGACCCCTCGAGCGCGGCCCGCCCCCACTGCGACGCGTCGCGCGGGAGCACCTGCAGGGCCGCCACCGTCACGAGCCCCCACCCCGCCGTCCAGGCGAGCCAGAGCCTCCGCCGCCGACGGGTCGAGAGCAGCACCACGCTGGCGGCCACGACGACGAGGGTCAGGGCCATCCCGGCCAGCTTGGCGCCCTGGTAGCCCTGCGGCACCTCGACGAGCGCCCCGGGCAGGAGCGCGACGACGAGGAGGACGGCCCCCGGGGGCACCCGGACGACCTCGAGGCGGGGCGCGAGGTGGAGCGCCGCCCCGACCCCCGCCGCGGCGGCGGCGACGACCGTGAGGTCGACCGGCACCGCCGCGAGCGCCGGGCTGCCCTTGACGCCGCTGACGACCAGCACCGCCGAGCAGAGCGCCGCCGCGACGTGGTCGCGGAGGGACGACCTCGGCGACGGCGCGCCGGGCGGGGTCGACGACGCCGACGTCTGGCTCGTGCGGGACATCGGACCTCCGGGATCGGTCCGGCGATGATAGCCCGGGATCCTGGATGTGATGTGTCAGTATAGGAGTGGTGCTCCGTCCTCGTCGAGCCGTGCTCCGCCGAGCCACCCGGCGCCCCGGGCCCGCAGGGACTCGACGCGACGCCTCGCGTGCTCCGTCAGCACCTCGGGCGGGGCCCCCACCCGGGCGTGCTGCACGAGCATCCGGAGCCGGGCCTCCTCGCAGGCGAGGACGTCGTTGCCGACCCGGCCGGCGAGGTCGGCCATGAAGAGGAGCCACCGGTCGTGGCGCTCGGGCGCCTCGTCGGCCGCGGCGGACGCGGCGGCCGCCGTCAGCTCGAGGAGGCACTCCCGCTCGGCGGGGGCCGGGGCGGCCCCCACCGTCGCGAGCACGGCGTCGTGGACGATGTCGAGCACCTGCGCCGTGGCCTCGAACCGCTCCGGGTCGCCGGGCCGGACGAAGGTGCCCCGGTAGGGCTCGACGGTCACGAGACCGTCCGTGCACAGCCTCGTGATGGCGTGGTCGACCGGGGTCCGCGACATGTCGAGCCAGTGCGCGACGGCGCCCAGGTCGATCCGCTCGCCGGGACGGAGGGCGCCGGAGAGCAGGGCGTCTCGCAGCTCGCCGCAGGCCCGGCCGGCGGCGTCGTCGCGCTTCGGGATCCGCCGGGGCGTCAGCGGGACGGGCACGGCGCACCCCCCTCGTCCGCGCCGTCGTCGCCGCAGCCGGGGCGGCCGCCGGCGTCACGCGAGCGCAGCCACCGGGAGGTGGACGCCTCCAGCACCTCCAGCGGGAGGGGCGGCCAGAAGAAGTCCTGGACCCGCACCACCCCCTGCGCGACCCGGGCGAGCCTCTCGTCGACCGTCCCGGCGGGCCCCGGCGACACCTGTCGCTCCTGTGCTGTCATGTCACCGTTGTAGCGGGCGACCGCCCCGCCGTCACGTGAAATCTTTTGTTCTGCTGAGAGCGGCGACCGGACCGGTCTGGACCGCGGTCCGCCACCGCGCCTCCCCGGGGCCTCCCGCGCCGATCGGCACGCCCGGCGCTAGCGTGGGCGCATGCGTGTCGCCACCTGGAACGTCAACTCCGTCCGCGCCCGAGCCGGGCGGGTGGTCGACTGGCTCGTCCGCGAGGACGTCGACGTCGTCGGCCTGCAGGAGATCAAGTGCAAGCCGGAGCAGTTCCCCTACGAGGCCTTCCGCGAGGCGGGCTACGAGGTGGAGCTGCACGGCCTCAGCCAGTGGAACGGCGTCGCCTTCGCGAGCCGGCTGCCCATGGACGACGTCGAGGTGACCTTCCCCGGTCAGCCCGGGTTCCTGAAGGGCCAGGAAGGGCCCGACCAGCCGAAGGAGGCGCGGGCCATCGGCGTCACGGTGGAGGGCGTGCGGATGTGGTCGCTGTACGTCCCCAACGGGCGGGAGCTCGGCGATCCGCACTACGCCTACAAGCTCGACTGGCTCGCCGAGCTCGCCGACCGCACCCGCGGGTGGCTCGAGGAGAGCCCCGACCTGCCCCTCGCGCTGATGGGCGACTGGAACGTGGCGCCGCTCGACGCCGACGTCTGGGACGTCGCGGTCTTCGAGGGGCACACCCACGTCAGCGAGCCCGAGCGGGCGGCCTTCGCGGAGTTCGAGCGGGTCGGCCTCCGCGACGTGGTGCGGCCCCTCGTGCCGGAGGGCTACACGTACTGGGACTACAAGCAGCTCCGGTTCCCGCGCGACGAGGGCATGCGGATCGACTTCGTGATGGGCTCGCCGGCGTTCGCGGACCTCGTCACCGCGGCGGCGATCCACCGCGAGGAGCGCAAGGGCGACGCACCGAGCGACCACGTGCCCGTGGTGGTCGACCTCGAGCTCGAGACGGAGCTCGACGACGACCGGCCGATGATCTTCTGACCCCGCGCGCGCCGGGCTGACCGCACGCTCGGCGGGCCAGGGCAGACGGATCGGTCGACGCGTGAAATGTCACGTAGTACACTGACGCATCACGAACGGCCTGACGAACGGGCCGCCGAGCGTCAGGAGCCCCGTGCGCCGAACCGTCCTGCTGTCACCGCCCGACGTCGGGCCCCTCGAACGCGAGGCGCTCCGACGCGTCGGCGAGGGCAGCTGGTTCGCCCCGCTCGGCCCCGAGGTCGACGCCTTCGAGCGCGAGCTCGCCGAGACCGTCGACCGGGCGCACGTCGTGGCGACGTCGTCCGGCACGGCGGCCCTCCACCTGGCGCTCGTCGTCGCCGGGGTCGGCCCCGGCACCGTCGTGCCGACCTCCACGTTCACCTTCGCCGCGACCGCCAACGCGATCCACCACGCGGGCGCCCGCCCCTTCTTCGTCGACGTCGACCGCGACACGGGCAACCTCTCGCCGGCCCTGCTGGCCGGCTCCCTCGACGACCTCCGCCGTCGGGGAGTGCCGGTCTCGGCCGTGCTCCCGGTCGACATCTACGGCCGAGCCGCCGACCACGACGCCATCGCCGCCGTCGCCGCGCGCCACGGCCTCCCGGTGGTCGTCGACGCCGCGGAGTCGCTGGGGGCCCGCCACGCCGGCCGCCCCGCCGCGGCCCACGGCCTCGCCTCCGCGATCTCGTTCAACGGCAACAAGATCGTGACCACCTCGGGCGGGGGCGCCGTCACCTGCGACGACGACGAGATCGCCGGGCGGGCCCGCAGTCTCGCCGCGCAGGCCCGCCTGCCCGTCGACCACTACGAGCACGCCGAGGTGGGCTGGAACCACCGGCTGAGCAACGTGCTCGCCGCGCTGGGCCGGGCCCAGCTCGCTCGGCTGCCCGAGATGGCCGCCCGACGCCGGTCGGTGCGGCGGGCGTACCGCGAGCTCGTGCGGGCCGTGCCCGGCGTCGACCTGTTCGCGGCCGACGACGACGCCGACGACAACTGCTGGCTGACGTCGGTCGTGCTCGACCCGGCGTCGGGCCTCGCACCGGCGGAGGTCGCCCGGTCGCTCGCGGAGCAGGGCATCGAGACGCGACGCCTCTGGAAGCCGCTGCACCGGCAGGGCGCCTTCCACGCCTCCGGGAGCCGCGTCTCCGGCGTCGCCGACGAGCTCTTCGCCACGGGCCTCACGCTCCCCAGCGGGTCGTCGCTCGACGACGACGACCTCGACCACGTGCTGACCGCGCTCGCCACCGCCCTCGCCCGACCGGGAGCCGGTGATCGTGGCCGCGCGTGACGCCTCCCGCGCGGGAGGCGGGCGCGCCCGGGCGGCCCTCCGCGACCGGGCCAAGCGCGCCCTCGACGTCACGGTGGCGACCCTGGTGCTGACGGCGACCGCTCCGCTGCTGGCCGTCGCCGCCGCCGCGGTCGCCGTCGACCTGGGCCGGCCCGTCGTCTTCCGACAGCGTCGCGCCGGGCTGCACGGCTCCCCGTTCACGCTGGCCAAGCTGCGGACGATGAGGGAGGTCGACCCCGCGCGCGGGCACGAGACCGACGCGGAGCGCCTCACCCGTCTCGGGGCCCTCCTCCGGTCGACCAGCATCGACGAGCTGCCCGGGCTGCTCGCCGTCCTGCGGGGCGACATGAGCCTCGTCGGGCCGCGCCCCCTGCCCGTCCGCTACCGCGCCCGGTACTCGGCCGAGCAGGCGCGGCGCCACGACGTGCGCCCCGGGGTGACCGGCCTGGCCCAGGTCGGCGGGCGCAACGCCCTCGACTGGCCCGCGCGCCTCGCGCTCGACGTCGCGTACGTCGACGCCCGGAGCACCCGGCTCGACCTGGTGATCCTCGCGCGCACCGTGGGCGTCGTCCTCGGGCGGCGCGGCACCGCGCAGCACGGCCAGGCGACCTCCTCCGAGTTCTTCCCCCCGACGCCCCCCGCCGATGCCCTCCAGGAGCCCGCATGACCTCGCCCCGCCCCGCCCTCGCCGCCCCCGAGCACCGTCGACCCGGGATCGGGCGAGCACTGCGACGCCTGCTCGGCGGCCGCCGAGGGCCCGCCTTCGACGTCGCCCACCTGAGCAGCGTCCACCGCTGGACGGACAACAGGGTGCACATGCGCGAGGCCGCCACCGCGGCGAAGCACCACCGGACGCTCCTGGTCGCCGTCGACAGCCCGACGACCGTGCCCGAGACCGGCGTCCACGTCGTCCTGCTGCCCCGCCGTCGCCGAGCAGCGAGGGTCGTGCTCTCGACGTCGCAGGCCGCGCTCCTCGCCCTCCGCTCCGGCGCCGGCGTGGTCCACCTGCACGACCCCGAGCTGCTCCTCGTCGTCCCCGTGCTGAAGCTCGCGGGCCGCCGGGTCGTCTTCGACGCCCACGAGGTGATCAGCGAGGCGACCGCCGACAAGGACTACGTGCCCGAGGTGCTCCGCCGGCCCTTCGTCCTGCTGTCGCGCCTCCTCGTCTGGTTCGCCGGCCGGGCCTCCGACCACGTCGTCGTGGCGACGGCCATCACGGCCCGCGACTACCCGGCCCACAAGACCACCGTGGTGCACAACTTCCCGCGGCTGCGGGCCCAGGAGGAGGCCCTCCGGCCCCTGGCCGACCGCGCGCCGCGCGCCGCGTTCATCGGCGTCGTGAGCGAGGCCCGCGGCTCCCGCGTGATGGCCGACGCCGCCACGAGCCCGGACTTCCCCGCGGGGTGGCACCTCGACGTGGCCGGCGGGCCCTACCCCGACGACGCCCTCTCGGTGTTCGACGACGCCGTGGCGGCCGGGCGGGCGACCGTCCACGGCCTGCTCTCCCCGGAAGACGCCCGCGACCTCCTGCTCGACGCCCGCGTCGGCGTGGTGGTGCTGCAGCCCGGCACGGCCTACGAGAAGGTCTTCTCGACCAAGCTCTTCGAGTACCTCGCCGCTGGCCTCCCGGTGGTGTGCTCCGACTTCCCCGTCTGGCGGGAGGTCGTCGAGCCCTACGGCTGCGTGCGCTTCGTCGACCCGACCGACCCGGACGCCGTCGCCCGGGCCCTCGCGTGGTACGCGGAGCACCCCGACGAGCTGGCCCGGCAGGGCGCCGCGGCCCGACGAGCCGCGGTCGAGGTCTTCGACTGGGCGAAGGAGGAACCCGCCCTGCTCGGCGTCTGGGCCGCGCTCGGCGCCCCCGACCGGGCGGCCGTCGGCGACGGCCCCGTCGCCCCGGGCTCGGTGCGGGCGCGCCGCGGCGCCACCCGCCCCGGCCCCGCCCGGTGAGCGGCCGAGGCGGCCGTGCCCTCCGTGCCCGTCGTCGCTGAGGTCGCGGCGGCTCGGAGCCTGACCGCCCACGCCGTCACGGTCGGCTGCTGCCTCGTCGTCTACGCGCTCACCCTCCGCCACGTCTTCGAGCACCTGATCGTGCCGACCTTCGGCTATCTCGGGTACTCCTACGTGCCGGGCCCTCCCGCGGTCTCCGTGCTCGCGGTCGTCGCCGCGGCCGCGGTGGCGGCGAGCCTCCCCCGTCGCGTCGAGCGCCCCTCCCACGCCGTCACCTGGATCGTCTTCGGCGTCGCCGTCGTGCCGACCATGCTGACGCCGCACTACTCCGGCTACCTCGACACGCGGACGGCGCTCACCCTCACGCTCGTCGTCGGGGCGCTGTGGGCCGCCGTGGGGTGGACGGTGCGGCGCCCGCTGCCGAGCACCCCCCTCGTCCCTCCCCTGACGCCGGGCGCCCTGGGCGTCGTCCTCGGAGCGTTCTCCGCCGCGACGTACGGGCTGATGGCCGTGACGACGGGGCTGCGCCTCCGGGTGCCGAGCCTCGACTCCATCTACGACGTGCGCGACGAGTTCCGCGACGCCATGGCGGACGCGGGGCCGCTCGGTTACCTCCTCAGCCCGCAGTCGTACGTCGTCAACCCCTACCTCGTCGTGCGCGGGGTGGCGACGCGCAGCCCGTGGCTCGTGGCGGCGGGGGCGCTCGGGCAGGTGCTGATCTTCTCGGCGACCGGGTTCAAGATGGTCCTGTTCTCCACGCCCCTCATCCTGGTCGGGGCCCTCGTGCTGCTGCGCCTCGACCGGCTCCGGGCCGCCGGGTTCGCGGTCGCCCCGGTCGCCGTGCTCGTGGGCGCGACGGCGGCCGACGCCGCGCAGGGCGGCGACACCTGGACGAGCGTCCTGTCGAGGAGGTTCCTCGTCACGCCGGGCACCCTCTCCGCCGCGTTCGTCGAGCACTACTCGACCGCGCCTCCCGCCCTGCTGGCGCACTCCGTCCTCGGGCCCTGGACGGGCGGGCACGGGCGGTTGCCCCCGTCGCTCGAGGTGGGCGACCAGCTCCTCCCGGGCTCGGGCCTCGCCGCGAACGCCAACCTCGTGGCCGACGGCTTCTCGAACTTCGGCTGGGCCGGGGTGGTCGGGGCCGTCGCCGTCCTCGCCGTCTACCTGAGGTTCCTCGACCGGTGCTCGGCGGGCCTGCCGGTGCCGGTCACGGCGGTGCTGGTCGTGATGCCGAGCATCGTCCTGTCACAGACCGCCCTGTTGACGTCGATGCTCACGCACGGCGTCTTCGCGGCCGCCGTGCTGCTGGCCGTCGCGCCCCGCACGGGCTGGTCGCCCCCCACGGGCTGGTCGCCCCGTCGGGCCGGGGGGCCACGATGAGCGCGCGTGATCGTCGCCTCGTCGCCCGCCTGCGCGCTCCCGCCCGGCGTCCCGTCGCCGTGCTGCTCCTCGGCACCGGGGTGGGCCAGGGGGCCGTGCTGGCCGCCTCCCCCCTGCTCACCCGGCTCTACTCGCCGGCCGACCTCGGGGTGCTCGCCCTCGTGACGAGCCTGGCGGCGATCGGCGGGGCCGTGGCCACGACCGGCTGGGACCGCGCCGTGGTGGCGGCGCGATCCGACGCGCTCGCCCGGGCACTGGTCGGCCTCGCGGGGCTGTCGACGCTGCTCGTGACGGTCGTCGTGGCCGTGCTGAGCGGCGCCCTCCGGCACCGGGCGGCCGAGTGGCTCCGCTCGCCCGCCCTCGTCGAGCTCTGGTGGGTGCTGCCCCTCGTCGTGGCGCTGATCGGTGCGCAGCGCACGGTGGGCGCCCTGCTCACCCGTCGACGCGCGTGGCGGTCGGCGGCCGCGCGGTCCGCGGCGCAGGGCCTCGGCCAGGTGGCCACGAGCGTGCTGCTGGCACCGGCCGGAGGCGCGCTGGGGCTCGTGCTCGGGCTCGCGGCCGGGCGGGCGGCGGGCCTGCTCGGCTCCGCGGGCACGAGGTCCCGCCGACCGTCGACCCCGCACCCGGCGTCCCGCAGCGCGCTGCCCACCCGCCGGGCCGTCGCGACCGCAGCCCGGCGGTACCGCCGCTTCCCCCTCGTGTCGACCTGGTCCGGCCTGCTGAACTCCGCGGGCCTGCAGCTGCCCACCGCGGTGCTGGCGGCCGCGGCCGGGCCCGTGGCGCTCGGCTTCGTGGCGCTGGGCTCGAGGGTCGTCGCGACGCCGGTCGGGCTGCTGGCCGAGGTGCTCGGCCAGCACGTGGACGGGCGCGTCGGGGTGCTGGTCCGGCGGCGGAGCCCGGGGCTCACGCGGCTGGTCGCGTCGAGCGTCCTCCGGACGGGCGCGGCGGGGGTCGCCGGTGCCGGGGTCGTGGCCGCCGCCTCCCCCCTGGTCGTCGGGCCGGTGTTCGGGGCTGCCTGGGCCCCGGCCGTGCCCTACGTCCAGCTGCTCGCCGTCTCGTGCGCGGCGCAGCTCGCGGTCGTGCCGGTTGGACGGGTGCTGACGCTGCTCGAGAGGCAGGGGCGTCAGCTCTGCTGGGACGCCGCGCGGCTCGTGGCGACGCTCGGCAGCGTCGGCGCCGCGGCGGCGCTCGGAGCGACCCCCGTGCAGACGGTGGCGGCGCTCGTCGCGGCCGGCACGGTCTCGTACGGCGCGCTGCTGCTGCTGGTGGTGACGGCCGCCCGCCGCCACGACCGTGAGGCGGAGGCGGTGGCGGAGGCGGTGGCGGAGGCCCGCAGCCCCGGCACCTAGGCCAGCAGCCCCGCGACGAGCACGAGGACGGGCACCGACAGCACCGTCGTCACGAGCACCGTGTCGCGGGCCACGACCACGCCGGTCTGGTAGCGCTGGGCGTACGTGAACACGTTCCGCGCGCTCGGCAGGCCGGCGAGCACCACGGCCACGAAGAGCTCGTCGCGGCTCAGGTCGAACACGAAGTCGCCGAGCAGCCAGGCGGCGACCGGCATCACCCCGAGCTTGAGCACCGTGGCGAGCACGACGTCGGGCCGCCCCTCGCGAGCCTGCAGCGGGCGCGTGCCCGAGAGCGACATCCCGAACGAGAGCAGCACCACGGGCACCGCCGCCCCGCCGACGAGCAGGAACGGCTCGAGCACCGGCGCCGGGATCTCGAGGCCCGTGACGGCCACCAGCACGCCGAGGGCGGAGCCGATCAGGAGCGGGTTGGTGAGGGGCCGCACGATCGCCCGGCCGAGGCTGCTGCCCCGGTTCGTGACGGTGTCCATGACCGCGAGGACGACCGGCGTGATCACGAGCAGCTGGTACAGCAGCACGGGGGCCACGAAGGTCGCGCTGCCCAGCACGTAGGTGGCGACCGGCAGGCCGATGTTGTTGGCGTTGACGTAGGCCCCGCCCATCGTGCCGATGGTCGTCTCCGCCGCCGAGCGGTGCAGCACGAGGCGAAGGACGAGCACCGAGATCACGGCCGCCAGCAGGGAGGCGCTGGCCGACACCACGAGGAGGCGCGAGAAGAGGACGTGGACGTCGGCCTGCGAGATGGTCGAGAAGAGCAGGCAGGGCGTCAGCACGAAGAAGACGAGGCGCGAGAGCACCTGGTGGCCGGAGGGGCCGAGCAGGTCGATGCGCCCGACCACCCAACCGGTCGCGATGACCGCGCCGATGATCGCGAACCCGATCAGCACTCCGCCCATGCGTCCATCCTCGCGCAGGCGGCAGCCCTGCGACGCCGACCGGCGCCCGCGGGGCTCAGCCCGAGGGGCTCAGACCGTCGGGACGGCCGCGATGCGCGACACGAGGTACCGGGCGACCTCGGCGCCCTCCTCGCCCGTGTGCCACGTGATCGCGTCGCCCTCCTTCGCGACGACGGAGAACTCGTCGCCGAGGTCGAGGCCGGACCGCTCGGCGAGGGAGGCCGCGAAGGCCCGGCCCTCGCTCTCGAGCGAGCGGAGGCCGGCCGGGGAGCTGACGATCAGCAGGGCGCCGCGCCGCAGGCCGGGCGCGAGCACCTCGGTCGCACGCCCGAGGTCGCGGGCGGCCTCGGCCACGCCGCCGACGCCCACGACGGCGACGTCGAACCCGTCGACGTCGCCCACGGGGAGGCCGGGGTCGGCGTCGACGACGACGACCTCGGCTCCGAGCACGGCGGCCCGGTCGCCCAGGGGGCGGAGCAGGTCGGAGGAGCCGGTGAGGACGAGCTTGGGCGCGTGGGCGAAGTACATGGTGAGGGACCTCTCGGGAGGGCGGCCGCTGGTGGGGCGGATGCGGGTCAGGGGGACCGGCGCGGAGCGGGTGCCGGCGGGGACGGGCCGTGTCGACCTCTCGGCCGGGCCTGTGAACTTCTTCATCACTGACTCTACGTATGATATTCCGATTCCACAAGGTGCGCCGCACCTGCTCGACGATCGGATCCGACGTGCCCCGCGCCTCCTCGACCTCCCGTTCCTCCCCCTCCGCCTCCCGCTCCGCGCGCGGCCGGAACGACGACCGGTCGACGGTCGACCGTCGAGCCGGCGGCCGACGACGACGCCGGCTGCCCCTGGCCGTGGGCGCCGGGCTGGCGGTCGCGGCCCTGGCGGGCTGTTCGCTGCCCGGCGGCGGGGCCGAGGCCCCGTTCGACCCCGTGCGCGTGCCGCCCGCGAGCGCGACCTGGAGCTACGGCGGCGAGACCGGGCCCGACCGGTGGGGCTCGCTGTCGAGCGCCTGGAGCACCTGCTCGACCGGCCTGCGCCAGTCGCCGGTCGACCTCGCCGGGGCCGTGCCGGGGGCGGGCCCGGCGACCGACGCGGCCGCCCCCTCCTTCTCGCTCGCCTGGGGCCCGGTCGAGCTCGACGTCGACGACGACGGCCACGGGGCGCACCTCGAGACGGAGGGGGTCGCCACGGCGACCCTCGACGGCCGGGCCCACGAGCTCGTGCAGCTCCACGCACACGCGCCGTCGGAGCACGTCGTCGACGGCCGCCCGGCGTCCGGCGAGGTCCACTTCGTGCACCGGGCGGCCGACGGGTCGCTCGCCGTGGTCGGGCTGCTCGTGCAGGTCGGCGACCACTCCCCCGCCTGGGAGCCGGTCGTCGCGGCGGTGGTCGCCGAGGCGCCGCGGCCACGGGCGGCCGGACCCTCCGACGACCTCGCCTCGCGCGCCTCGGCGACCACGGAGACCGGGGCCCGCATCGACCCCCGCGGCGGCGCGCCCCGCCCCGGCGACGACCTCGACGACGATCGGGACGACGACCTCCGCACGGACGACCTCGACGCCCCCCGCGTCGACCTGGCGACCCTGCTGCCCGGCACGCTCGACCACGTGCGCTACGACGGCAGCCTCACGACGCCGCCGTGCACGGAGGGCGTGAGCTGGGCGGTGCTCAGCTCACCCGTCACGATGAGCGCCGAGCAGCTGGCCGTGCTGGCCGGCGGGGGCGACACGGCCCGCCCCGTGCAGGAGCTCGGCGACCGCCTGCTGACCGGCACGGCGCCCGTGCTCTGACACCGCGCCTCCCGCGAGGCGGCAGGATGGACGGGTGACGCGACTCCACGACCCCGCAGCCCACACGTTCGCCTCCGACAACTACGCCGGCGCGCACCCCGAGGTGCTGCAGGCGATCGTCGACGCCGCGGGCGGGCACGTCGGCTCGTACGGGGCCGACCCGTACACGCGCCGGCTCGGCGAGGTCGTCGTCGAGCAGTTCGGCGAGGGCGCGACCATCGACCCCGTGCTCACGGGCACCGGGGCGAACGTCGCGGCGCTGCAGGCGCTCGTGCCGCGCTGGGGCGCCGTCGTCTGCGCCGCCTCCGCGCACGTGTACACCGACGAGGGCGGCGCGCCCGAGCGCCTGGGCGGCCTCAAGCTGCTGACCGTGCCGACGCCCGACGGCAAGCTCACGCCCGAGCTCGTCGACCGGCAGGCCCACGGCTGGGGCGACCAGCAGCGCTCGCAGCCCCTGGCCGTCACGATCACGCAGAGCACCGAGCTCGGCACCGTCTACACGCCTGACGAGCTCCGGGCCCTCACCGACCACGCGCACTCCCTCGGCATGCGCGTGCACCTCGACGGGGCGCGCCTCGCGAACGCCGCCGCCTCGCTCGGCGTGCCGTTGCGGGCGGTCACCCGTGACGTCGGCGTCGACTCCGTCTCGCTCGGCGGCACGAAGAACGGCCTCGTGCTGGGCGAGTCGATCGTCACCTTCGCCGAGGAGTCGCGGGTCGGCCTGGCCTACCTGCGCAAGACGGACGCGCAGCTGCTGTCGAAGATGCGCTTCGTCTCGGCGCAGTTCCTCGCGATGTTCGAGGACGACCTCTGGCTGCGGTCGGCGAGCGGGGCCAACGCGCGCGCAGCGCAGCTCGCGGCCGGCCTCGCCGACGTGCCGGGCGTCACCGTGACGCAGAGCGTCGACGCCAACGCCGTCTTCGCCGTCCTGCCGGCGGCCGTCGTCGAGCCGCTGCGCGAGGCGCACCACTTCTACGACTGGGACCGCACGACGGGCGAGGTGCGGCTGATGTGCTCGTTCGACACGACCGAGGAGCACGTCGAGGCGTTCCTCGCCGACGCCCGGCGCCTGACGGCCTAGCGAGCCGGTGCACGCTCGGCACGAAATACTGGGGCGGCGCACGACGTTGTGGGGCGCGGGGCCCGACGACGCGCCTCCTCCCCTCAGCCCCTCCGAGAAAGCCGGCGCCATGTCGATCACCGAGTCCGCCCTGCCCACCACCACCCGCTCCGCCGACACGAGCGTGCCGATCGTCGCCGAGCTCGACGCGCGCTGGAGCCCCCGCTCGTTCGACCCCGAGGCGACCGTCACCGACGCGCAGCTCGACGCCCTGCTCGAGGCCGCCCGCTGGTCGCCGTCGGCGAACAACTTCCAGCCCCGCCGCTTCATCGTCGCCCGCCGCGGCAGCCACCACTTCGACACGATCGTGCACGCGCTCGTCGGCTTCAACGCCGCCTGGGCCGTCAACGCGTCGGCCCTGATCGTCGGCATCGCCGAGACGTCCACCGTCGAGGGCGACCTGCGCTCGTACGCCGAGTACGACCTGGGCGCGGCCGTCGCGCACCTCGTCGTGCAGGCGCAGGCCGAGGGCCTGCACACCCACCAGATGGCCGGCGTCGAGTGGGAACAGATCGTCGCCGCGTTCGACCTGGCCGAGAACCTCAAGCCGATGACCATCACCGCCGTCGGCGTCGTCGACACGGCCGACAAGCTGGCCGAGGCCCTCGCCGAGCGCGAGACCGCGCCCCGCACGCGCCTGCCGCTCAGCGAGCTGGTCATCGCCCGCAGCTAGCCGCCCGGTCGAGGTCGCCATCGAGCGGTCATGATCTGCTCCCCCGTCGCGGCGGGAGCAGCAGGTCGTGACCACTCGGGGCCGTCGGCGGGGTCAGCCCACCGTGACCCGCAGGCCGCCCTCGGCCCGGGGCTCGACGGCCAGCGTCCAGCCGTGCGCCGCCGCGACCGACGCCACGATCGCGAGCCCGAGGCCGCTGTGCCGCTCGTCGCCCGCGCCCGCGCCTGCGCCCTGGCCGCCGCCGCCGACCCGGCCGCCGACCCGGGCCGGCCCCGCACCGCGCACGAAGGCGCGCGTGAGCGTCGCCGCCTCCGCCTCGCCCACCACCGGCCCCGTGTTCTCGACGACGAGCACGGCCCCCGGCCCGCCGTGCACGCGCACCCAGCCGCCGGGCTCGTTGTACTCGACCGCGTTCGTGACCAGGTTGCGCACGAGCTGCCCGACGAGCACCTCGTCGCCCCGCACCCGTCCGAACGTGCCGCGGGCCACGATCACCTCCACCGAGGAGGCGCGGGCCCGGTCGAGCAGGCCGGTCACCACCTCGTCGACCACGTCGCCCACCGCGACCTCGCGCCCGGCGTCGGCGAGCCCGCGATCGGCCGTCGCGAGCGCGAGCAGGCTCTCGAGCAGCGCCTCGCTGCGGCGGTTCGCGTCGAGCAGCTGCCGCTTCGTCCGCTCGAGCTCGGCGGGCGTCGGGTCGTCGAGGCCGATCTGGATCGCGGCCCGCTGCACGGCGAGGGGCGTGCGCAGCTCGTGCGAGGCGTCGGCGACGAAGCGCCGCTGGGCCTCGAACGACGCCTCGAGGCGGTCGAGCAGGCCGTCGATGGTGTCGGCGACCCGGGCGACCTCGTCGCGCGGGCCGGCGAGCGCCACCCGCTCGTGGAGCGTGCTCGCCGTGATGCGCCGGGTCGTCTCGACGACCGCGTCGAGCGGCCGGAGCAGGCGGCGGCTGACGAACCAGCCGACGACCCCGGCCACCACGGCGGCGAGCGCGACGCCGAGGGCGGCGGCCGGCCACTGCTGGGTGACGACGACGTCACGGATCGTCGCCGCGACCGGTCGCCCATCGGCGCCCTGGACGAGCTGCGTCGCCGCGCAGCGTCCTTCGTCGCAGGCCGCGTCGCCGAGGGCGAGCGGCGTGGCCGGCGGCCCGAACGACTCCGCGACCGCCGTCAGGCCGACCGTGATGCCGGCCGTGGTCGTCGCCGACACCAGCACCACGACGAGGGCGGCGAGCAGCGCCGACACCACGCCGAACGTGACGGCGGTGCGCAGGCCGATGCCCCAGTGACGGGGAGCGAGGGCGGCGAGCCGACCCGCGACTCCTGACCGGCCCGTCACAGGACGTAGCCCCGGCCGGGCAGCGTGCGGACGGGGTCGGGGTCGCCGAGCTTCTTCCGCAGCTTGCTCATCGTGACGCGGACGGCGTTGGTGAAGGGGTCGACGTGGGCGTCCCACGCCTTCTCGAGCAGCTCTTCTGCGCTGACGACGCGGCCGTCGGCGCGGAGCAGCACCTCGAGCACCATGAGCTCCTTCGTCGAGAGGCCGAGGTCGAGGCCGCCCCGGGTGGCGTGGTGCCGCGACGTGTCGAGCACGATGTCGCCCGACCGGAGCACGGGCGGCGCAGCCGGGGCGGATCGGCGGCCGAGCGCGCGGACCCGGGCGACGAGCTCGGGGTACTCGAAGGGCTTCGCGAGGTAGTCGTCGGCGCCGAGCTCGAGCCCGCGCACGCGGTCGTCGAGGCCGCCGGAGGCGGTGAGCATGAGGATGCGCGTGGGGCTGCCGCGCTCGGCGACGCCCCGCGCGACGGCGTCGCCGTGCATGCCGGGCAGGTCGCGGTCGAGCACGACGACGTCGTAGTCGTTGACGGCGAGCAGCTCGTCGGCGTCGTCGCCCCGGTAGGCCACGTCGACCGCCATCATCTGGCGGGCGAGGCCCGCAGCCACGAGGTCGGCCAGGGCCACCTCGTCGTCGACGACCAGCACGCGCACGGCATCGCCCTCTCTCTCGGTCGAGCCGCCCTCCCCGCGGGTCGGGCAGATCATGACGACATGTCACATGCATCCTACACATAGTGGTGTTTCGCGGACGTAACTCCGGACGGCACGCTCCGGAGACGGCCCGGCAGGTGGAGTGGTCACCGTTCGTTCACCCCCGACGAGAGGACCTCGCCATGACCACCTCCCCCACCACCTCGACCACGACGACGGCCGACCGCCGGTCGACGGCGACCCCGACGAGCCGGCGCGACCGGAGCGGCCGCCGACGCCGCGCCTCCTCGGCGGCCCTCCTCGGAGCGGCCCTGCTGCTGGTCGCTCCCGTGCTCGCGGCGTGCAGCACGGCGGCCGACGACCCGACGGCCGGCGCCTCGTCCGGAGCGCAGGGCAGCACGAGCAGCGCCAGCGCTCAGCTCGGGTCGTGCCTCCGCGACGCGGGCTTCGACGTCGACGACCCCGACCTCAGCCGCGGCATGGTGATCGCCCCGCCGGCGGGGGTCGACATCGACGCGTACGTGACCGCCTTCACCGACTGCCGCGCCGAGCTGCCGGCCGACCAGGGCGGCCAGCCCGCCCCCTCGGCCGACGACCTCGCCGCGCTGCAGGAGGCCAACCTCGAGGTGGCCCGCTGCGTGCGGGAGAAGGGCTTCACCGACTTCGCCGACCCCGTCGACGGGGTCTTCCCGTCGGGCACGTCGATGAGCACCGACCCCTCGGCGCGCGGGGCCCAGGACGAGGCCTTCCTCGCCTGCTCGGAGGAGCACGGCCCCAACAGCGCCGGGGCCGGCCGATGACCGGGGGGAGTCGCGGGGCAGGGCACCCGGGGCGCGCCGGCCGACGCCGGGTCGGCGGCCCGGGCGCGGGCACGCGACGCCCTCCCCTCGCCGCGACGGCCCTCGTGGCCGGGGCGGTCGCCGGGGCCCTCCTGCTCAGCGGGTGCGGCCTCACCGGCTCGGCCGACGGAGCCGGCGACGACGCGGCGGGCAGCAGCGCCTCCCCGACCGCCGGGCTGCCCACCGCGCCCGTCGTGCGCGGCGACCTCGTGGACTCCCGCACGATCGCCGGCACGCTGGGGCACGGCTCGCCGACACCCCTCGTGGCGCCGGGCGAGGGGACGATCACGCGGCTGCCCTCCTACGGCGAGGTGATCGGGCTCGACGGCGTGCTCTGGGCGGTCGACGAGTCGCCCGTGCAGTCGATGCACGGCACCGTGCCGCTCTGGCGCACGCTCGAGCAGGGCACGGAGGGCGCCGACGTCGCCCAGCTCAACGACGCCCTGCTCGCGCTCGGCTACGACGTGGCCGACGACGACGTGTTCGGGCGGCGCACGGCCCGAGCCGTCCGCGCCTGGCAGGAGGACCGCGACCGCGAGGTCACCGGCGCCCTCGGCCCGGCGGACATCGCGTTCGTGCCGGGCGACGTCCGGGTCGCCGAGGTCGTCGGCCGCGTCGGCGACCCGGCCGGCGAGGTCGCCTGGAGCTGGACCTCCACGACCCTCGTCGTCACGGCCGAGGTCTCGCCGGTCGACGAGGGCCGATTCGCCGTCGGCGCACCGGTCGAGGTGGGGCTGCCGGGCGGCGCGCGCGTGCCCGGCACCGTGCGCTCGGTGGAGGGGCCGGGGGGAGGCGCGGGCTCCGGCGGCGGGGCCGGCGGCGGCTCCGGGGCCGGCGGGTCGGGTGCCGGCTCCGGGTCGGGCTCGGGCTCCGGCGCCGGCGCCGGTGCCGACCGCGTGACCGTCGTCGTCGGGCTCGACGCCGAGCTGCCCGAGGGGGCCGCGACCGCCGGCTCGGTCGACCTCGTGGTCGAGGGCGAGCGGCGGGTCGACGTCCTCTCGGTGCCCGTGACCTCGCTGCTGGCGGCGGGCGACGGCGGCTACGTCGTCGAGGTGCGGTCGGCCGACGGCTCGGTCGATCGCGTGGCCGTGACCGTGGGCGCCTTCGCCCAGGGGCGCGTCGAGGTCTCGGGCGAGGGGCTCGCCGAGGGCGACGAGGTCGTGGTGCCCTCGTGAGCGGGGCGACCGTGAGCGGGGCGCCCGAGAGCGCGTCGAGCGAGAGCGGGGCGCCCGTGCTCGAGCTGCGCGCCGTGACGCGCACCTACGGCGACACGACCGCGCTCGGCGGGGTCGACCTCGTCGTGCGGCGCGGCGAGCTCCTCGCCGTCGTCGGCCCGAGCGGCTCGGGCAAGTCGACGATGCTCAACGTGATGGGCACGCTCGACCGGCCGAGCTCCGGCTCGGTGCGGATCGCGGGCCACGAGGTGGCCGAGATGACCGACGACGCCGTGTCGCGCCTCCGGGCCGAGCACGTGGGCTTCGTCTTCCAGCACTTCCACCTCGCGGCCGGGGCCACGGCGACGGAGAACGTCGCGGACGGCCTGCTCTACGCGGGCGTGCCGCGACGGCAGCGTCGCGAGCGCGCCCGGGAGGCCCTGGCCCGCGTCGGGCTCGGGCACCGCCTCGACCACCGGCCGCACGAGCTCTCGGGCGGCGAGAAGCAGCGCGTGGCCATCGCCCGCGCGGTCGTCGGCGACCCGACGCTGCTGCTGGCCGACGAGCCGACCGGCGCGCTCGACTCCGTCTCCGGCGCCGCGGTCGTCACGCTGCTCCGCGAGCTCAACGCGGCGGGGACGACCGTGGTCGTCATCACCCACGACCGCGAGCTGGCGGCGGCGCTGCCGCGCCGGGTCGCGATGCGCGACGGCCTCGTCGACGCCGAGGTCGCCTCGTGAGGGGGGCGGCGGCCCCGGGAGCGGGGCCGGAGCGCGACTCCCGCACGGCCCCCGGTCCGCGACCGGGCCGCAGCGCGCGCCCGGCCCGGGCCCCTCGCCCGGCCCGCGCCCGGCCCGGGCACGTCTCGGCCCGCGACCTGCTGGGCCTCGGCGTCTTCGGGCTGCGCACCCGGCCCACGCGAGTCGTGCTGTCGGCCCTCGGCATCGCGATCGGCATCGCCGCGATGATCGCCGTCGTCGGCATCTCGTCGTCGAGCCAGGCGGCCCTCGACCGGGTGCTCGACGGCCTCGGCACGAACCTGCTCGTCGCCGCACCGGGCACGGACGCCCGCGGCGAGACGGCTCCGCTGCCCGAGACGGCCCTCTCGGCGCTCGACCGACGGGGCGACGTCGAGGGCGTCGCCGGCGTCGGGCGCGTCGACGACCAGAAGGTGTACCGGACCGACCGGGTGCCGGCCGCCGCCTCCGGCGGGATCTCGCTCGACGTCGCCCTCGGCGACCTCCGCGGGGTGCTGCACGCCGACCTCGCGTCGGGCCGGTGGTTCGGCGACGCGGCGAGCGAGCTGCCGCAGGTCGTGCTCGGCGCCACCGCCGCCGCGACCCTCGGGGTGACCGACGTCGCGCCCGAGACCCGGGTCTGGATCGGCGGCCGCTGGGTCGCCGTCGTCGGCGTGCTCGACCCGCTGCCGCTCGCGCCCCAGCTCGACGCGTCGGCCTTCGTGCCGAGCGGCTCGGCCGCGGCGGAGTTCGGCTTCGACGGGCACCCGACGCAGGTGTTCGCCCGGGCCGACCCGGCCCGCGTCGGTGCCGTCCGCGACCTGCTCGCCGCGTCGATCTCGCCCGAGGACCCGGCGTCCGTCGACGTGGGCCGCCCCTCGGACGCCCTCGCGGCGCAGCAGGCGACGGAGGAGTCGTTCACCGGCCTGCTGCTCGGCATCGGCGGCGTCGCGCTGCTCGTCGGCGGCATCGGGGTCGCGAACACGATGGTCATCACCGTGCTCGAGCGGCGCGCCGAGATCGGCGTGCGCCGCGCCCTGGGGGCCCGGCGGCGGCACGTGCGCGACCAGTTCCTGGTCGAGTCGCTGCTGCTGTCGGGCCTGGGAGGCGCGGTCGGGGTCGCCCTCGGGGTCGCCGTCACGGCCGGGTTCGGCCTCGTGCAGGGCTGGCCGGTCGTCGTGCCGGCCTGGGCCGTGGCCGGCGGGCTCGTCGCGACCGTCGCGATCGGGGGCGTGAGCGGGTGGTGGCCCGCGTCGCGCGCGGCGCGCATCCCGCCGACGTCGGCGCTCGCCGCCGCCTGAGGCCAGGCAGATCAGATGGGTCAGGGGAATGTCACATGTGACGTGTACCCTCGCGGGGCGGGTCGCCGTGACGGCGGCCCGCCCCGCCACGAACGACCCCAGACCGGAGACCCCCATGGCCGTCAAGACCCTTCCCGCCGCCCTCGCCACCGCCGCCGCCCTCCTGCTGGCCGTCACGGCGTGCACCACGACCAACGCGTCGACCGACGACCCCAGCGGCGCGGCCACGACCCCCGAGGCGCCGCCCACCGCCGTCGGCCAGCCCGACAACGAGTGCGTCGACGGCATCGCCTACATGCAGTTCACGGAGGAGACCACCGAGCTGAGCCTGCCCGACGGCTGCGGCACGGTGTTCGTGCTCGGCGACGGCGGCACCGCCGACCTCGGCCCCGTCGGTGACCTGGGGGTGATGGGCGACGGCTCGACGATCCGCGTCGAGAGCGTCGGGCGCCTCGACCTGACCGGGAACGACAACACGATCGAGCACGGCGGCGAGGCGCCGGAGATCCTCGGCGAAGAGGCGGAGAACGGCACGGGCAACTCGGTCGTCGCCCGCTAGCGGCACCTCGAGCGTTCTGCTCACAGGCGTTGTCAGAACGGTCCGTATCAATGTTACATTTCGTGTCGTCGCTCCCGACCCGGGGGCGCGAGACGAGAGGCACCACGGCATGATCACGACCCTCCGACGCGCCGCCACGGCGATGCTCGCGGCCCTCACGCTGGCGGCCGGCGCACTCGCCGTCCCGGCCGCCGCCCCGGCGTCCGCGGCCGAGCCCGCGGCGGCCGACCCGACCCTGTCCATCACGATCGCGGAGCTGACGCGCATCGACCTCGGGCGGCCGCGCATCCCCGTGCAGCAGCCGACGCCGGTCGAGGTCGGCGTCCGCTTCGGGCACGCGGGCGGCGGCGACGCGGCCGGCGCCCTGACCTTCACCGCGCCGGCGGGCACGACCTTCGCGCCCGGCCAGGCCCGGCTGCCCGCCCAGCAGCGCCTCGAGGGCCGGGCGGGCTGGGAGCCCGTGCCCACCGGGTGGGACCTCGTCGAGGGGGCGCGCTCGGCCGACGGCCGGAGCTACGCCTACCGCTTCCCGGGCGACGCGGGCGCGATCCCCGTCGGGCTCGCGCTCAAGTGGGCGCCGGTGCTCGTGGCCGAGGGCTCGGCGCTGGGCGACCGCGAGATCGGCTTCTCGTTCCGCAGCACGGGCGTGAGCTACGCGTACGCGCTCGACGCCGCCGCCCCGATCACCGTCGTCGACGACGGGCCCGACTTCGGCACCGTCACCCCCGTCACCGTGGCGAGCACCGACCTCGTCCGGGGCCGGAGCACCGACGTGTCGTTCGTCGTCGCCAACTCCGAGCCGCGCACCAGCTACGAGGTGAGCGTGCGCCTCACGGCCCCCGCGGGCACCACCTTCCCCGTCGACGCGACGGTCGAGACGACCTGGCGGCCGGGCAGCTCGGGCGACTGGCGGCCGGCCCCGCAGATGAGCCTGCAGGCCGTGGCGATCAGCGACGCGGGCCGCACGCTCGTCGGCACCCGCGCCTCCGGCCCGCACGGGGGCGGCGAGCAGTACCGCTACACCGTGCCGGTGGCGACGCCGGCCGACGCGGCCGACGGCGCCGACCTCGCGCTCGGCTACCGCTACCGGGGCACCTCGGGCCAGGGGGCGTTCCAGGCGACGGGCACGGCACCGGTGCGCATCGTCGACGACGCCTCCTCGGCGCCGATCACGCTCACCACGCCCGACGCCGTCGGCATCGCGGCCGGCTACGAGCTCGGCCGCCCCTTCACCTTCCGCGGCACCGGGCGACCCGGCGCCCCGGTGACCATCGAGAACAGCAAGGGCCTGCGCCTGGGCACCGCCGAGGTCGGGCCGGGCGGCTCCTGGGAGTGGACGCGGACCCTGATGGGCAGCTACGTCTGGAGCATGGTCTTCTACCAGGACCTCGGCGAGCCCCGGCAGTCGGAGTGGCGGCTGACGGGCTTCGGTCCGGCGGTGCCGCCCCCCGCGCCCGTCGTGCCCGTCGTCGTGACGCAGCCCGCCGACCCCCGGGTCGGGTACGTCGTCGGGGCGCCCTACACGTTCACGGGCACGAGCCGTCCACGGGCGACGGTCGAGGTGCGGAACCTCCGGGGGCTGCGACTCGGCAGCGTGCAGGCGACGGCGGGCGGCACCTGGAGCTGGACCCGCACGAACATGGGCACGACCGTCTGGGCGCTCCGGTTCGTCGCCGACGCGGGACTGCCCGCCGAGCAGTCGGCCGAGGTGCGCGACTTCGGGCCGCAGACGGGCACCGTCACCGTGACGAACCCCACGCAGGCCGAGCTCCTGCAGGGGTACGTGCCGGCGCAGCCGTTCACGTTCCGCGGCACGGCGACGCCGCTGTCGACGATCACGGTGCGCAACCGCAACGGCCTCCGGCTCGGCGAGGCGGAGGCCACCTCGGCCGGCACCTGGTCGTGGACGAGGACGAACATGGGCTACACCGTCTGGTACCTGACGTTCATCCGCGACGAGGGTCGCCCCGGGTCGGAGTCGGCGACCGTGGACGCGTTCGCTCCGCGCGCCTGACCGGGCGAGCGGCAGGGCGGCGCGGCGTCGGCGCGGCGGCGGCGGCGGCGGGACCAGCTGACAGGTGACCACGGAGTCTCCGCCGAGCGGAGGGCAGACTGGGGGCATGCGCACCTGGGTCAAGATCTGCGGTCTCTCCACCCCCGAGACGGTCGACGCCGCCGTCGAGGCGAGGGCCGACGCGGTCGGCTTCGTGCTGGCCGAGGGCAGCCCCCGCACCGTCGACGCCGCGACCGTCCGCGAGCTGGCGGCCCGGGTGCCGGAGCACGTCGAGGCGGTCGGGGTGTTCCGGGGCCAGGGCGTCGAGCGGGTGATCGAGCTGGCCCGCGCCTCCGGCCTCTCCACCGTCCAGCTGCACGGCGACGAGTCGCCGGCCGACGTCGCGGCCGCGCACGCCGCCGGGCTCCGGGTGGTGCGGGCGGTCGACGTCGCGACCTACGCGGCCGAGCCCGAGGAGGCGCGGGTCGCCTTCCGAGAAGACCTGCTGCTGATCGACGCGGTCACCCCCGGTGCCGGCGCCGTCTTCGACGGCCAGCCGCTGCTCGACGCCCCGCCCCACCGCGAGTGGCTGCTCGCCGGAGGGCTCGATCCCGAGAACGTCGCAGCCCGGGTGGCCGAGCTGCGGCCCGCGGGCGTGGACGTCAGCTCGGGGGTGGAGTCGTCGAGCGGGGTGAAGAGCGTCGCGCTGATCCGGCAGTTCGTGGCGGCGGCACGCTCCGCTGACACTGCGTAGCGGGCCGCCCGCGCACACCGCGAGCGGCCCCGTGCGCGGCTCGACGGGCGAGTTCGCCGCGGCCGGGCGGCCACGCCCGCCCGAGAAGGTCGCACTCGCCCGCCCACCAGCGGCGGCTGCCCGCTAGGGCAGGTCGTCGAGCGACTCGGCGGTCGGTTCGCCGACCTCCGAGCGCGACACGCTGAGCGACTCGGCGCCCGGCTCGACGTCGACGAGCACGGTGTCGCCGTCGACGATCCGTCCGCCGATCAGGGCCATCGCGAGCTGGTCGTCGATCTGACGCTGCATCAGGCGGCGGAGCGGCCGGGCGCCGTAGATCGGATCGAAGCCGCGCTCGGCGAGCCAGGCCCGCGCGTCGGGCGTGACGGCGAGCTGCAGCCGACGATCGGTCAGGCGTCGACCGAGGCGGTCGACGTACAGCGACACGATCTGCCCCAGGTCGCCCGCGGTCAGCGTCGAGAACACGACGATGTCGTCGAGCCGGTTGACGAACTCGGGCTTGAAGGCCTGCCGCACGAGGCCCTGCACGAGCTCCTCCTTCTCGGGGTCGCTGAGGCGAGGGTCGGTGATCACCTGCGAGCCGAGGTTCGACGTGAGCACGAGGATCGTGTTGCGGAAGTCCACGGTGCGGCCCTGGCCGTCGGTGAGGCGCCCGTCGTCGAGCACCTGCAGCAGCACGTCGAACACCTCGGGGTGGGCCTTCTCGACCTCGTCCATGAGCACGACGCTGTACGGCCGACGTCGCACCGCCTCCGTCAGCTGGCCGCCCGCCTCGTACCCGACGTAGCCGGGAGGGGCGCCGACGAGCCGCGAGACGCTGTGCTTCTCGCCGTACTCGCTCATGTCGATGCGCACGAGGGCCTTCTCGTCGTCGAAGAGGAAGTCGGCGAGCGCCTTCGCGAGCTCGGTCTTGCCGACGCCGGTCGGGCCGAGGAAGAGGAAGGAGCCGGTCGGCCGGTCGGGGTCGCTGATGCCGGCACGCGTGCGGCGCACCGCCTCGGAGACGGCCTGGACAGCCGCGCGCTGGCCGATGATGCGGCGACCGAGCTCGCTCTCGAGGTGCAGCAGCTTCTCGGTCTCGCCGCTGAGGAGGCGCCCCACCGGGATGCCGGTCCACGCTGCGACGACCTCGGCGATGTCGGCGTCGGTGACGCTGTCGTTGACGAGCCGCTCGCCCGACTCCTCGAACGACTCGGCGTCGGCGAGGCGCTTCTCGATGTCGGGGATGGTCTCGTAGTTGATCTTGGACGCGTCGGCGTAGCGCCCCTCGCGCATGGCTCGGTCGAGGTCGATGCGGGCCTCGTTGAGGTCGCTGCGGAGCGTGCCGACGCCCTGCAGCGCGGCCTTCTCGGCCTGCCAGCGGGCGTTCAGCGCGTCGTAGCGGGCCTTCTGCTCGGTGATCTGCTCGCGCAGGGCGGCGAGGCGGGCGCGCGAGGCGTCGTCCTTCTCCTTCGCGAGCGCGAGCTCCTCGACCTGGAGGCGCACGAGGCCGCGGTAGAGCTGGTCGAGCTCGACGGGTGACGAGTCGATCTCCATCTTGAGGCGCGAGCCAGCCTCGTCGACCAGGTCGATCGCCTTGTCGGGCAGCTGACGGGAGGGGATGTAGCGAGCCGAGAGGGAGGCGGCCGCCACGAGGGCACCGTCGGTGATCGTGACGCCGTGGTGCGCCTCGTAGCGCTCCTTGAGGCCGCGGAGGATGGCGACCGTGTCCTCGACGCTGGGCTCGCCGACGTAGACCTGCTGGAAGCGGCGCTCGAGCGCGGCGTCCTTCTCGATGTACTGGCGGTACTCGTCCAGGGTCGTCGCGCCGATCATGCGCAGCTCACCACGGGCGAGCATCGGCTTGAGCATGTTCGCCGCCGCGACGCTGCCGTCGCCGCCGCCCGCGCCCATCAGGGTGTGCAGCTCGTCGATGAAGGTGATCACCTGGCCGTCGCTCTCGGCGATCTCCTTCAGCACGGCCTTGAGCCGCTCCTCGAACTCGCCGCGGTACTTCGCGCCGGCGACGAGGGCGGCGAGGTCGAGGCTGACCAGCCGCTTGTCCTTCAGGCTGTCGGAGACGTCGCCCGCGACGATGCGCTGGGCGAGCCCCTCGACGACGGCGGTCTTGCCGACGCCGGGCTCGCCGATCAAGACGGGGTTGTTCTTGGTACGCCGCGTCAGCACCTGGCTGACGCGGCGGATCTCGCTGTCGCGACCGATGACCGGGTCCAGCTTGCCGCTCCGGGCGATCGCGGTCAGGTCGACGCCGTACTGGTCGAGCGCCGACTTCTGCTTCTCGTCGGAAGCCGGAGCGCCCTGCATGTTCGCCATGGGTGGTGCCTCTCTCAGAACGTCTCGGTCGGGCGCGCTGCCCGAACTTGAGTTGAACCGACTCAAGTCTACGCACGGACGGTGGGTGCGCAAGCTCCCTGCACAAGCTCGAGGGCACCAGGCGACTCTCGACATGTCACATCTCTCATTGACTCGGGTCGGCATCTGCGCCAGGGTCGTCTCGTCCCCCACAGCCCCACTCCGAGGAACGACGTCGATGACCAGACTCCCCCGCCCCCTCCGCTCCGCCGCCCTCGGCGGAGCCCTCGCCCTCGGCCTCGTCGCGGCCCCGCTGACGTCCGCCGGCGCGTCGCCGACACCCGACCCGTCGGCGACGCCGAGCGTGACCCCGACACCGTCGGCCGTCGCGCCGACGACGGCCCCGT
Organism: Frigoribacterium endophyticum; assembly: GCF_011759585.1. GTDB lineage: Bacteria > Actinomycetota > Actinomycetes > Actinomycetales > Microbacteriaceae > Frigoribacterium > Frigoribacterium endophyticum. Next base: position 99,002 of record NZ_JAAOYV010000003.1, on the reverse strand, counting down.
CGACCGCCCCCACTCCGACGGTCGTCCCCGACGCGACGATCGCCGAGGGCGGGCTGTCGCCGGTGCTGCTCGACCCCGTCCAGCTCGACGCGGGCACGACCGCCGCCGTCCCGATCGCCCTCCGCGTCGACGCGGCGCGACCCTCCCTCGTGGGGACGGTGACCCTCGAGGCCCCGGCCGGCTCGACCTTCGTGGCCGCCGGCACGGCGGCGGGGTGGTGGCGGCCGGGCGGCGACGAGACGTGGCGGCGCGACGCGAGCCTCGACCTGCGGGGCGGGAGCGTCGGCGACGGCGCGACCCGCGCCTCCTTCGCGCTCGACACGAGCGGCTTCGCGGCGGGCCACGCCGACGGCGACGAGCTGCGCTTCGACCTGGCGGTGGCGACCCCTCTCGACGCCGAGCCCGACGACTCGGAGCTGACCTGGTCGGCCGTCGGGGCGGGAGGCACCGGAGGCGTGTTCGAGGTGCAGGGAGCGACCTACACCGTGACGGAACCCGCTCCCTCGGCCGCTCCCGTGCTGACCGCCCCGGCCCGCGTCGCCGACGGCTACACCGCGGACGCGCCGTACACGTTCCGGGGCACCGGCCGGCCACTGGCCCCCCTGACCGTCCTCAACACGAAGGGACTGCCGCTGGGCAGCACGTCGGTGCTGCCCGACGGCACCTGGTCGTGGACGCGACCGAACATGGGCACGTACGAGTGGAGCCTCGTCTTCGTGCAGGACGCGGGCACGCCCCGCGAGCGCGAGACGCGGCTGCTCGGCTTCGTGCCGGCGCAGGGCCCACAGATCGCCGTGACGACGCCCGACGCGACGCAGCTGGCCCGGGGCTACGTGCCCCACGCCCCGTTCACCTTCCGCGGCACCGGTCGCCCTGGGGCGCTCGTCGGCGTGACGAACCTCAGCGGCTTCCGCCTGGGGGAGGCGCGGGTCGGCCCCGAGGGCACCTGGTCGTGGACGCGCCCCGACATGGGCTCGTACCTCTGGTCGATGGCGTTCGTGCAGGACGAGGGCACCTACCGCCCGTCGTCGACTGTGATGCGCGGCTTCGCCCCCGCCGTCGACGCTCCGCGACTGACGACGCCGTCGGCGTCGGAGGTCGCCGCGGGCTACCCCGTGTACACGGCGTACACGTTCGGCGGCACCGGCAAGCCCGGCGCGCTCATCGACGTGCTCAACACGAAGGGCCTGCAGCTCGGTCGAGCACGGGTGACCCCGGACGGCAGCTGGTCGTGGCGGATCGGCACCCTGCAGGCGTTCACCTGGTCGATCGACTTCGTGCAGGAGCGCGGCACGAGCGACGAACTCGTCGCTCCGCTGAGGGGGTTCGCGCCGCGCGGGTGAGGCCCTCCGGCGACACCTAGCCTTCACCCTCGGCCCTCACCTGGTCGCGTCTCCCGCTTCGCCCGCCACTTTGGACATGTCGAGTGAGGTGCGTAACATATCAGGATCGCGGCCAGCTCTGTCGGTGCCGCCCGACCAGGAAGAACTCACTACATGAAGAAGAAACTGATAGCCGCCGGGGCGGCCGGGCTCACCGTGGCCACGGTCGTCACCGGCCTGAGCTTCGGGGCGACGGCGTTCTCGGCGTCACCGGCGACGACCCCCTCGTTCCCGACCCAGGCGTCGGGCCCGTCCGCCAGCACGGAGGACGTCAGCGATCCCCGTGTGACCGATGAAGAGCTCGGGTCCGGGAGGGCGTCGGGACAGCCTTCCACCGCCACGCGGCTCTCCCCGGCGTCGACGACCTACAAGCTCATCCTCCGCAGCTCTGCGACGCGGTTCTACGCCTTCGTCCTTGACAGGAGCCTCCGGATGAACTTCGGGCAGTACTCGTCCCTGACAGCAGCCCAGGCCGCGGCGTCCGACCTGTCTGCGTCACAGAACAGCAACGGCACGTTCAGGCTCAGTTCCGCCGCGGGGTGCTTGTTCTTCGCCATCTCCTCGGATGATCCGGACGGAGAAGGCCCCGCGGGCGACACGCCCAACGGAACGCGCTTCCTCGCCCCCACGACCGGATCGTCGAATTGTGCCCAGTTCACGCTTCGCTCTGACGGCACCCTGCACGCCTCTGGCTTCGGCGCGAACGGCCCCCTGGGTCGGATCGGCGGGGGCACCTCCTACGGCATCAACCAAGCGGGCATCGGGCTCGGATCTCCCGGCTGGCAGGCCGTCGGCGACCTGACCCCCGTCACTCCCGTCACGCAGATCGCCGCGACCGTCACGTCCGTCGACCACCTCGACCGGACTGCCGTGATCTCCGGCACGGCCACGCCGGGAGCTCGCGTGGAGATCGGCGACTCGTGGGTCGACGCTGACGCCACGACAGGGGCGTTCGCGGTGACCGTCATCGGTCTGACGAACGGCACCAACCCCCTCACCGTCATCCAGAAGATCGGCGGCGTCCAGGCCGGGGACTCGTTCCCGATAACGGTGACCATCGTCGAGGGCGGCACGATCGTGCCGGTGCCTCAGCCCGGCGTCGAGCTGGTGCGCGGTGAGACCACCTCCGTGCCGTTCGTCGTGCAGCTGAACGAGGCGCGCAGCGCTGTCACGGGCACGACCACCGTGACCGCTCCTGCGGGCACCACCTTCGCCCCCGGTCAGACCACCATCGCCGCGTCGTGGCGCCCCGGCAGCACCGGAGCCTGGAACCCGGCAGCCAACGTCAACCTCACGGGTGGCGTCCTCAACGCGGACCGCACCCAGATGACCTTCGACCTCGGGCCGACTTCAGGGAGCCACTCCTCCGGTCAGCAGTGGCGTTACCTGTTCGACGTCGAGACGCCCCTGGTCGCGGCCGCCGGCTCGTCGTCGATGGGCTACGTCTTCGCCGGCTCTACGCCGGGCAACCCCTTCCGCGCCGTCGGCAGCACTCCCACCACCATCGAGGTCAACGAGCAGCCCACGGTCGCGAGCGTCGTCTCGGTCGACCCGATCGCCAAGACCGCCGTCGTCTCGGGCACCGCCACCCCCGGCGCCACCATCACCATCGGTGACCAGGAAGCCGTCGTCCAGGACGACGGCAACTGGAGCATGACCGTCGAGGGCCTGCAGGTCGGCTCGAACCAGCTCGTCGTGCAGCAGAGCATCGCCGGTGAGGACTACGGCGGCCCCGTCACGCTCGACGCGGTCGTCGCCGCCCTCACCACCAGCCTCGGCGCGAACGACGTCACCGTGACGTCGGAGGCCGACGGCTGGTTCACCGAGGGCACCGAGGGCACCGTCACGATCACCACCCAGACGGGCACCAGCCCCACCGGTGCCACCGTCCGCCCGGGCGAGTCGCTCTCCTGGACCACCACGCTGCCCGAGGGCTTCGAGGCGGGCGACCTGCCCGCCACCGAGACCGTCGACGGCTGGACCACCGAGCACGTCGTCGCCACCGACTCCGAGGGTCGCCAGACCGTCGAGGTCAAGGTCACCAACGCCTCGACCGAGAACCGCGAGTACGCCGCCGCCGGCGACATCACCTTCCCGGTCGTCTCGACGGGCAAGCCCGCCGCCGACGGCACGATCACCACGGTGTTCACGCCGCCGACCAGCTACACCTCGTCGGCTCCCGAAGCGTCGACGGTCGCCAAGGCGCCCCGGCCCCTGACGGCCACGGTCGCGCAGCGCAACGACATCGCCCAGACCGTCGTCGTCACCGGCAGCGGCACGCCCGGCCAGCAGGTCACTATCGGTGACGTCACCGAGACGATCCGGCCCGACGGCAGCTACGAGATCACCGCGCCCTTCACGGGCACCGGCGACCTCGAGGTCACCGTCAGCCAGGAGATCGGCGGCACCGTCCACGACGAGGCCACGGTCGAGTTCACCTCGGTCGAGGGCGGCACGCTCGTCGGCGTGCAGCAGACCCGCGTCAACCTGCCGCGCAACACGACCTCGATCATCCCGATCGTCGTCCAGAACAACGAGGCCCGCGAGGCCGCGACCGGCACCGTGACCTTCACCGCCCCGAAGGACACGATCTTCCAGGACGGCCTCACCGTCCTCGGCGAGCGCCGCACCGGCACCGCCGGCGGCTGGGAGAGCGACGCGTCGCTCGACCTGACCGGCGGCGTCATCAGCGAGAACGGCACGAAGATCACCTACCAGCTGCCCGCCCGAGCCATCCCGGCCGAGCAGCAGCTGCGCTACCTCGTCGAGGTGTTCACCTCGCGCACCGCGTCGGCCGGCAACCGCCAGCTCGACTACACCTACGAGGGCACCAGCTCCATCGGTGACTTCCGCGCCACCGGCAGCACCATCGGCCGCGTCGCCTCCATCGACCCCTCCGCCATCCGCGAGTAGTCGACCGGCGACATCAGCACCACAGCACCACAGCACCACAGCACCACCGATCCACCGATCCACCAGCACCAGGCGACCGCCCTGGTCACCGCCCCGCCTGCGCGGGTGCGGCGGGCGGGGCGGTTCGTCGCTCGCTGCCAGACGGGCGGGGCAGGATGAGCGCATGATCGACGTCGACCTCGCCCGCCGCCTCCGAGACGCCGGGCTCCGCTGGCGCCCCTCCCCCGGCGACCGCTTCGTCGTCGAGCGGCTCGTCGACAGCGACGAGGGTGACGGAGTCGGTGACGTCTTCACCCTCAGCGACATGACCATCGAGGCCCACGAGCACCCCACCGGCACCGTGCTCGGGTTCAACGGCACGACCGAGTGGGCCCTCGACTCCGTCGCCGCCGACGACGCCCTCTGGCTGCCCCGCGAAGACCAGCTCCGCGAGCTGCTCGGCAGCACCTTCGTCTCGCTCACGCGCGTGCTCGTCGACGGCGAGCCCCTCGCCTACCGCGTCACCGTCGCCCTCGACGGCGCTGCGGCCACCGGGCCCGACTCCGTGCACGTCGCCGCCGACCCCGAGACGGCCTACGCCCACGCGCTCCTCGCCTACGTCGACGCGTCGCTCCGCCTCGACGACTCTGAGGAGGCCGATGAGCCCAGCACCGACGGCCTCCGCGGCCCCGACGCCGAGCTCGACGGCGACGGCGACGCGGCGAACTGATCGCAGCACGGATCACCTCGGTGCCATCGAGGTGACTCTTCCTGGGCCCTCCGCCCCGAGCAGGGCCCAGGAAGAGTCACTTCAATCACTGCCGCCTCGCGTCAGTTGCCACTTCGGGGGGCTCACGGGCGTTCAGAGGCCACCCAAGACGGCAACTGACGAGAGAAGCAGGACGAGAAGAAGCAGGCTCAGCGGCGGGTGGACACCGTCACGGTGAACTTCGGCCCGCGCGAGACCTGACGCGTCGGCCCGACGGTGCGCTCGAGCGCGCTGCGGTAGCCGAGGTGCGAGTTCCAGACGCACCAGAGCTCCCCGCCCGGCTCGAGCAGACGCGCGGCCGCGGCGAAGAGCTTGTGCGCGAGGCCGGCGTGCACGGTGGCGCCGACGTGGAACGGCGGGTTGAGCAGCACCAGGCCGGCGGAGCCTGCGGGCAGGGAGGCTCCTGCGTCGTCACGCCGCGACTCCACCCGGTCACCGACGCCGGTCGCGTCGGCCGTCGCGCGCGCCGACGCCACGGCGGCCGCCGACTGGTCGGTCGCGACGACGTGTGCCTCGGGGTGCGCGAGCGCCCAGGAGGCGGCGAGCACGCCCGTTCCGCACCCGAGATCGACCACGTGCGACGCCTCGGGCGCCCCGACGGCCAGCGCCTCCAGCAGCCCTCGGGTGCCGACGTCGATCGACGCCCCCGCGAAGGCGGCGCCGTGCGCGACGACGACGAGGTCGCCCTCGCGGGAGGAGCGCGGCCAGCTCGGCGACGCGGCCGGCCGCGGGGCCGAGGCCGTCAGCACCCGCGACTTCTGCCGTGCGAGCCCCGCCCTGACCTCGCCGAAGTGGCGACGCAGCACGTCGTTCATCGCGGTCGTCATGTGCTTGACGCGACCGCCCGCGAAGACCTGCACCTCGGGGTGCGCGTGCGCGGCGACCAGCTCGGCGATCTCGTCGAGCGCGTCGAGGCCGCGGGGCAGCTGGAGCACGACGACCCGCGCCCCCTCGACGAGCGAGGCGTCGAGGGGCAGCGACCGCCAAGCGGCGTCGCTGCCGAGCGCGGCGGCGTTCGCGGCGAGGGCCAGCTCGCCCGAGAGGGCGTCCTGGTGCACGCGGAGCTCGTGCGGGCCGATCAGGGCGGCGGCTCCGAGGGTGAGGGCTCCGTAGCGGTCGCCGATGATCGTGACGTGCTCCGGGTGGGCGACCAGCGCCTCCTGCGCGGTGTCGAGGAGGAGGCGGTCGGTCGCGTCGTGCGCGACCAGCTCGGGGGCCTCGACGTCGGGCCACCGGCGGAGCTGCTCGAAGTCGATCACCGGACGAGGCTACCGGCCACGCCGAGTGGTCACGAACGGCTGCTCAGCGATGCGGGACGAGCAGTTCGTGACCACTCGCCACGCCGACGGGGGACTAGCGGGTGCGGCGGGTTCCCGTCCTCGTGGGCGGGTGAGCGCTGACCCGCCCAGAGGGACGGGGACCCGCCGCACCGCGCCCACCTCACGGGCACGGGCACGGGGCTACTGCAGGGGCCGCCAGACGACGACCGAGGTCTGCCGCGTGGGGCGCGTGCCGTGGCGGAGCGGCACGACGCCGCTCTCGCCCGCCGCGAACACGCGCGCCCCCGGCCGGGTGACCAGCTCGTCGGCCAGCGCCCGCTCGAGCTCACGGACCCGCGATTGCAGCGCCGTCACCTGGTTCTCGAGCTCGAGGATGCGCTTGACGCCCTCGAGCGAGACTCCCTCGCCGCCGAGCCTCGCGATCTCGCGCAGCTGCACGACGTCGCGCATCGAGTAGCGCCGCGACTTGCCGGCCGTGCGCTGCGGCACCACGAGCCCGAGACGGTCGTACTGCCGCAGCGTCTGGGCGTGCATGCCCGCGAGCTCGGCCGCCATCGCGATCGCGAAGACGGGCGAGTGCTCGTCGAGGGGCCACTGCCCCGCGTCCTGTCTCGCCATCGTCGTCCCCTCCTGCTCGTGGTGCTGGTGCCGGGCCTGCTGGTGCCGGGCCTGCTGCTGGTGCCGGTGCTGCTGGCCCTGCTGGTGCCGGGCCTGGTGCTGCCGAGGCTAGCCCCGGGCCCGCGCGATCAGGTCGTCGCGCGGGTTCTCGGCCGGCAGCGCCGCCGCCAGCGCCTCGACGGCCTCGCGGGCCGCGTCGCTGAGGTGGCTCGGCACGGCCACCTGCACGGTGGCTAGCAGGTCGCCGGTGCCGGTCTTCGTCGAGACGCCGCGCCCCTTGACGCGCAGCACGCGACCGGACGGCGTGCCGGGCGCGACGCGCAGCCGCACGGGCTCGCCGCCGAGCGTCGGCACCTCGATGGTCGCGCCGAGCGCGGCCTCCGTGAAGGTGACGGGCACGTCGAGGCGCAGGTTCGCACCGTCGAGCTCGAACACCGGGTGCGGGCGCACGGCGATGGTGAGCACCATGTCGCCGGGCTCGCCGCCGTCGGGGCTGGACTCCCCGCGACCGCGGAGCCGGATCTTCTGGCCGTCGTGCACGCCGGCGGGGATGCGCACCTTCATCGGCTTGCCGTTCGACGCCTGCAGCGAGATGGTCTCGCCGACGACGGCGGTCTGGAAGTCGAGCGTCGTCGTGGCCGTCATGTCGCGGCCCTTCTGCGGGCCGCCGAAGCCGCGGTAGCCGCCGCTCGTCTGGCCGAACCCGCCGCCGCTGCCGCCGAACATGCCGCCGAAGATGTCCTCGAAGCCGCCGCCACCGCCGCCGCCCTGACGGAACTGCGGGCGCTGGCCACCGCCTCCGGACATGCCGCCGAAGACGTCCTCGAAGCCGCCGCCACCGCCTCCGGGGCCGCCGCTGCCCGCGGTGAAGCGCGCGCCCGAGCCCATGGCCCTGACCTGGTCGTACTCCTTGCGCTGCTCCGGGTCGGAGAGCACCGAGTTCGCCTCGCTGATCTCCTTGAACTTCGCCTCGGCCGCGGCGTCGCCCGGGTTGCTGTCGGGGTGGTACTTCCGCGCCAGCTTCCGGTAGACCTTCTTGAGCTCGGCCGGGGTGACGTCCTTGGAGACGCCGAGGATCGCGTAGAAGTCCTTGTCGAACCAGTCCTGACTCGCCATCGGGCACCTCCTCTCTTGCGTGTGTCCGGTGGCACGGCCACCGGAGGAAAGAACGGGGGAGGCGGTGGGCCCCTCGTCGAGGAGCCCACCGCCCGTCGCGACTCGCGTCGCGGTCACGGCTCGCGCCGTGGAGGTGCAGGGCTACTGCGGGGTGTGGACGGCCACCTTGGCGGCCCGGATGACCCGGTCGCCGATCTTGTAGCCCGGCTCGATCACGTCGGCGACGGTGTTGACCGTCACGTCGGGGTTCGGCAGCTGCACGAGCGCGTCGTGCATCGTCGGGTCGAAGACCTCGCCCGCCGCGCCGACCTGCGTGAGGCCGAACTTGTCGAGCCCCCCGCGGATCTTCTGCGCGATGACCGTCATCGGGCCCTCGGCGAGGTCGCCGTGCTTCTCGGCGCGGACGAGGTCGTCGAGCGCGGGCAGCAGCGAGCGGATGACCTCGGCGACGACGGCCTCGCGGTTCGCCTCACGGTCGCGCTCGACGCGCTTGCGGAAGTTGACCAGCTCGGCCTGGGCCCGCAGCATGTCCTGCCGCATGTCGGCGACGAGGTCGGTGCTGGCCTGGTCGAGGATGGCCTCGTCGTCGGCGCTGAGGGGCTCGGCCCCGGCGGCGCCCTCGGCGGCCATCTGCTCGGCCGCGGCGGCCGCGCCCTCCGGCGCCTCGGCGCCCGCGGGCACCTCGACGTCGGGGGCCTCGGCCTCGACCAGGTCGTCGGCGCCGTCGACCGCGGCGGTGCCGCCGTCCTCCGACGGCACCCCCGCGCTGGCCTCGGGGCGGACGGGCTCCTCGTCGGGAGCGCGGTTCTGCTCGTCAGTCATCGGTCGACCTACTTCTTGTCGTTCTCGTCGTCGTCCACGACCTCGGCGTCGACGATGTCCTCGTCGTCACCGGAGGCCTGGCCGTCGGCGGGTGCGCCCTCGGCGCCGGCGGCGCCGGCGGCGGCCTCGTCGGCCTGGCCCTGCGAGTAGATCGCCTGGCCGAGCTTCGACTGGCTCTCGTTCAGCTTGTCGAACGCGGGCTTGATCGCCGAGTCGTCGTCGCCGGCGAGGGCGGTCTTCAGCGCGTCGACGTCGGCCTGGACCTCGGACTTGACGTCGGCGGGCAGCTTCTCGTCGTTCTCCTTGATCAGCTTCTCGATCGAGTAGACGAGCTGCTCGGCGTTGTTGCGGACCTCGTTGGCCTCGCGACGCGCCTTGTCTTCTGCAGCGTGCTCCTCCGCCTCGCGGACCATGCGCTCGATGTCGTCCTTCGACAGCGACGAGCCGCCGGAGATGACCATCGACTGCTCCTTGCCCGTCCCCTTGTCCTTCGCGGAGACGTGGACGATGCCGTTGGCGTCGATGTCGAAGGTGACCTCGATCTGCGGGACGCCGCGGGGGGCCGGCGCGATGCCGGTCAGCTCGAAGGTGCCGAGGTTCTTGTTGTCGCGGGTGAACTCACGCTCGCCCTGGAAGACCTGGATCGCGACGGACGGCTGATTGTCGTCGGCCGTGGTGAAGGTCTCGCTGCGCTTGGTCGGGATGGCCGTGTTGCGCTCGATGAGCTTGGTCATCGCGCCGCCCTTGGTCTCGATGCCGAGGCTCAGCGGGGTGACGTCGATCAGCAGGACGTCCTTGCGCTCGCCCTTCAGCACGCCGGCCTGGAGGGCCGCGCCGACGGCGACGACCTCGTCCGGGTTGACGCCCTTGTTGGGCTCCTGGCCGCCGGTCAGCTGCTTGACGACCTCGCTGACGGCGGGCATGCGGGTGGAGCCGCCGACGAGCACGACGTGCGCGATGTCGGAGACCGCGACCCCCGCCTCCTTGATGACGTCGTTGAAGGGCTTCTTGGTGCGCTCGAGGAGGTCGCTCGTCCACTGCTCGAACTGCGAGCGGGAGATGGTCTCGTCGAGGTTGAGGGGGCCGTCGGCGGTGAGCGTCAGGTAGGGCAGCTGGATGCTGGTCGAGGTGCTCGACGAGAGCTCCTTCTTGGCCTGCTCCGCCGCCTCCTTCAGGCGCTGCTTCGCGATCTTGTCGGTCGAGAGGTCGACGCCGTTCTGGCTCTTGAACTTCTCGATCAGGTGCTCGACGATCCGGTTGTCCCAGTCGTCGCCGCCTAGGCGGTTGTCGCCCGAGGTGCTGCGCACCTGGATGGTGGAGAAGTCGTCGTCCTTGCCCACCTCGAGGAGGGAGACGTCGAAGGTGCCGCCGCCGAGGTCGAAGACGAGGATGAGCTCGTCCTCCTTGCCCTTGTCGAGGCCGTAGGCGAGGGCCGCGGCGGTGGGCTCGTTGATGATGCGGAGCACGTTGAGGCCCGCGATCTCGCCGGCCTCCTTCGTCGCCTGGCGCTCGGAGTCGTTGAAGTACGCGGGCACGGTGATGACCGCGTCGGTGACGTCCTCACCGAGGTACTGCTCGGCGTCGCGCTTCAGCTTGCCGAGGATGCGAGCCGAGATCTCTTGAGGGGTGTACTTCTTGTCGTCGATCTCGACCGTCCAGTCGGTGCCGACGTGGCGCTTGACCGACGCGATGGTGCGGTCGACGTTGGTGACGTTCTGGCGCTTCGCGGTCTCGCCGACGAGCACTTCTCCGTCTTTCGTGAAGGCGACGACCGAGGGGGTCGTGCGGAGGCCCTCGGCGTTCGCGATGACGGTGGGCTCGCCGCCCTCGAGGACGCTGACGACCGAGTTGGTGGTTCCGAGGTCGATTCCTACTGCACGGGCCATGTGCTGTTCTCCTTCGTGGTGCGGGTCTTGCGGGGAAGTCAGGGGGCCGACCCTTGAGTCGGCCAGGCTCAACTTTACTCACGCTCGTCGCGAGGTCAAGCCAGCCAGCTGAGAGTTGAGCGTGCATGACTCAAGATGACGCCGGGACGGGGGACGAGGAGGCGCGGTGCCGGTCACGAGATCGCCGGACACCCGTGCCCACTAGGTTGACCCCCATGACCGCCGCGCCGCCGCTCGCCGCCACCCCCGCGATCCCCCGTCGCCGGGTCGTCTCGTGGGCCCTCTGGGACTGGGGCTCGGCCGCGTTCAACGCGGTCGTCACCTCGTTCGTCTTCAGCACCTACCTCGCGAGCGGCGCCTTCGTCGACCCGTCGATCGTGGCCGCCGCGGGCGACGACGCCCGGAACCCCGGCCTCGTGCTCGCGAAGGCCGACAACGCGACGGTGATCTCGACGGCGCTGACGATCGCGGGCGTGCTGATCGCGCTGCTCGCGCCGGTGCTCGGGCAGCGCAGCGACGGCTCGGGCAAGCGGAAGCTCTGGCTCGGCGTCAACACCGCGCTCGTGGTGGTCGCCATGGCGGCGATGGTCTTCGTGGCCCCGGCCCCCGCCTACCTCGTCGCCGGCGCCGCCCTGCTGGCCGCGGGCAACATCTTCTTCGAGTTCGCGAGCGTCAGCTACAACGCGATGCTCGTGCAGGTCTCCACGCGCGAGACGATCGGCAAGGTCTCCGGCTTCGGCTGGGGGCTCGGCTACGTCGGCGGCATCGTGCTGCTCGTCCTCCTGCTCGTCGCCTTCCTGCAGAGCTTCGGCGTGGACGGCCGCGGCGGGCTGTTCGGCGTCCCGACCGGCACCGAGGGAGGCGCGTGGGACGTCCGTCTCTCGATCGTCGTCGCCGCCTTCTGGTTCGCGGTCTTCGCGGTGCCCGTGCTGGTGGCCGTGCCCGAGCCCCCGGTCTCGACCCGCGACTCCGGCCCGCGCGTGGGGCTGATCGGCTCGTACCGGGTGCTCGGCGCGACGATCGCGAAGCTCTGGCGCACGAACCGGCAGGTGCTGATGTTCCTGGTCGCCAGCGCCGTGTTCCGCGACGGGCTCGCGGCGGTGTTCACCTTCGGTGCGATCATCGCGGCGCAGGTGTTCGGCTTCTCGCCGAGCGAGGTCATCTACTTCGCCGTGGGGGCGAACCTCGTCGCGGGCATCGGCACCTTCGTCGGCGGCTGGCTCGACGACCGGCTGGGAGCCAAGGCGATCATCGTCGGGTCGCTCGCTGGCCTCGTGCTCGCGGCGTTCGGGGTGCTCGCGATCGGGACGACCGCCCCCCTCTTCTGGGTGCTCGGGCTGGCGCTCGCGCTCTTCGTCGGGCCCATCCAGTCGTCGAGCCGCTCCTTCCTCGCGCGGGTCACGCCGCCCGGGCGCGAGGGCGAGATCTTCGGGCTGTACGCGACGACGGGGCGGGCCGTGAGCTTCCTCGCGCCGGGGCTCTTCACGCTGTTCGTGTCGGCCACGGGCGACACCCGGTACGGGATCATCGGCATCGCGCTCGTGCTGCTCGCCGGGCTGCTGCTGATGCTGCCGGTGAAGGCGGTGCAGCGCTCGATCGACTGACGCTGCGCATGCGCCTCGCGCTCACGACCTCGGATGTAAGATATCGGACGGCCGCCCCGATCGGTCTTCCCTTTCCCTCCATCCGGAAGAAGACATGAGCACGATCAGAACCGGCCTCACCACGGTGGGCCTCGCGGCCCTCGCGGTCGGCGCCTTCAACCCCGCCGGGGCACTCGCGGCCCCCGCCGCCGCGACCGACCCCGACCGGGCCTCGGCCGTGTCGCAGCCGGCGGCCTCCGCCTCCCCCACCGCCCCTCGCATCGCCTTCGTCGAACCAGGCGACGACGGTGAGCTCGCGGTCGCCGGCCTGGCGCCGGGCGCCCGGCTCGCCGGGATCGTCGTCGAGGGAGGTGGCCGCTACAGCGCCGCCGTCTGGGACGACCGCTTCGCCACGTCGGTCGAACTCGCCGACCTGGGCAAGCCGGCCACGCTGATCTCGTCCACGCCACAGGGCCGGGTCGAGGTCGAGTTCGTCCTCGACCTGCAGCACGCGGAGGGCGAGGACCGAGCCCCCGGCACGCCCGTCGTCCACGCGGTGAGCCAGTACGACGACGACCACCTCGTGATCGAGGGCACCGTGGCGCACGGGGCCGGCCTCTTCTCCAAGACCGAGGTGTGGGCCAGCAGATCGGGTATGTCGTGGGACTTCCCGTCCGAGAACGGCGCCTTCTCGCTCCTGGTGCCCGTCTCGCGTGCTGGCGAGACCCTCGACGTGACGGCCTACTACCGAGGCCACGCCAGCGAGTCGACGCCGGTCGAGCTCGTCCCCACGGAGCGCAACACGGCGTCTGACGCCCACCCGCTCGAGCTCGCCTCCCCCGCGCAGGGCGCGGTCGTCGCGGACCCGGCGCCGACCTTCACCGGCACGGGCATCCCCAACTCGCAGATCGTCGTGACCCGCGACGGCGAGACCGCCCGCAGCACGGCGACCCTCTGCGAGACGCGCGTCGCCGTCACCGGCGACTGGAACTGCACCTCGGCCGCGCTGCCCGCCGGCAGCTACGAGACGACCGTCACCGAGACTCCCACCTGGAAGTCGGCTCCGACGCAGCGTGCCGGGGCGGCGTTCTCCGTCGTCGCGGACCTGCTGCCCGGCGAGATGGCCGCCACTCCACAGCTGAGCTCCGTCCAGCTCGACAACACGGGCGAACTCGCCGTCCGGGTGATCGCCCACAACGCCAGTCGACTGAGCATGACCATCGACGGCGAGGAGGTCGAGACACTGGAGCGAAACACCCACGGCCGCTTCATCTTCCACGTCGACCCCGCACTGCTGGGGGAGACCGCCGTCTTCACCGGCCTCCGCCGCGGCGTGGAGAGCCCTCCGCTCGAGACGCCGCTGACGCTGCTCGAGGCACCGGCAGGCGCACCCCTCCAGGCCCCCCTCGTGCACGAGGTGGCGGAGCGCGACGACGACACGTTCACGATCTACGCCACGACGAGCTATTTCCCTGACGAGTTCCTCGTCCCGGGCATCATCGCGAAGGTGGACGACACGTTCGTCAGCTCGTCTGCGAACTCCTTGAACGGTGCCATGTTCATCCACCTGGACTCCGAGCACGCGGGCGAGGTGGTCGACCTCTACACGGTCCGCGGAGACGGCCTGCTGTCCCCCGTCACGACCGTCACGCTCGTTGAGACGGAGGGCAACACCGCCCCCGAGGTCTTCCCGCTCGACGTCGTGTCACCGAAGGAGGGCGAGACCGTCGGGGCCGACACCCGGACGTTCAGCGGTGAGGGCATCCCCGGCTCGCGCATCCTCCTCGCGGGAGACGACCTGACGAGGTCCGCGTCCCTGGGGAGCACCTCCGTCCTCGCCGATGGCACGTGGACGGCCGAGATCGCGGCGCCGCTGGCCACGGGAGAACAGACCGTGACCGTGACGGAGACCCCGTACTGGGAGAACCTCGACCCGATCGTGTCGACCCGATCGTTCGTGGTCGCGGAGGACGGCGGCGAGGAGACCCCCGCACCGGCCGCACCCGTGACGATCAGCACCCCGGCCGACGTCACCACCGGCTACACCGCGAACGAGGCCTTCACCTTCACCGGCACCGCCGAGCCCGGCAGCACCCTCACCGTCACCAACGCCAAGGGCCTCAGCCTCGGCACCGCCGTCGAGGTCAACTCCGACGGCGACTGGACCTGGACCCGCAGCAACATGGGCTCCTACACCTGGACCATGGACTTCACCACCGACGCCGGGACCGACCGCGCCCAGTCGACCCGCCTGACCGGGTTCGCACCCCGCCAGGCCCAGACCGCGCCCGTCACGATCGACACCCCCGCCGACGTCGCCACCGGCTACACCCCCGACACCGCGTTCACCTTCGGCGGCACCGCCGAGCCCGGCGCCGAGATCACCGTCACCAACGCCAAGGGCCTCAGCCTCGGCACCGCCGTCGAGACCAACTCCGACGGCGACTGGACCTGGACCCGCAGCAACATGGGCTCCTACACCTGGACCATGATCTTCACCGCCGACGCCGGGACCGACCGACAGCAGGCCGCGACCCTCGCCGGGTTCGCACCCCGCGCCTCCACCATCGCACCCGTCGTCGTCACCGGCCCCGCCGACACCACCACCGGCTACACCCCGAACGAGGCCTTCACGTTCACCGGCACCGCCGAGCCCGGCAGCACCCTCACCGTCACCAACGCCAGGGGCCTCAGCCTCGGCACCGCCGTCGAGGTCAACGACGACGGCGACTGGACCTGGACCCGCAGCAACATGGGCTCCTACACCTGGACCATCCTCTTCACCACCCACGCCGACACCGACGACCAGCAGCAGACCCGCCTCACCGGCTTCGCACCCCGAAGCTGACCCACCGGCACCACAACACAAAGCACCGACACCGCACCACCCGCACCACCACGAGGCCCCCCGCAGCACCAGCTGCAGGGGGCCTCGCCCGTCCTCCCGCACCGGTCGGGCCCCGGACGTCAGGGCGCCGACACAGCCCGCCCGTCGAGCCACGCACCGACCTCGTCGGCCCGGAGGGCGTCGCCGAGCGACCGCACCCCCTCCGGGTCGAGCGAGACGTAGGACTGGCCGTCGTCGGAGACTCCTCCGCCCGCGGTCGGCACCGTCGCGGTGCGGATGCCGGACGGCGACAGGTCGCGGAGCCCCCAGCCGATCTCGACGAGCCGCCGCGGCGTCAGGCCCGGGTCGACGGCGAGGTGCTCGGTGGCCACGCCGACGAAGCCGCTCACCGCCACCGGGTCGCTGAGCGTGCCCCGGTCGAGCAGCCCGCTCACGAGCCCGCGGACGAAGGCCTGCTGGTTGCGCGCCCGCTGGTGGTCGGCGTCGGCGAAGGGCGCCCGGGCCCGCACGAAGTCGAGCGCCCGGTCGCCGGCGAGGTGGTTCACGCCCGCGTCGAAGTCGTGGCCGCCGGCCGAGAACGAGCGCTCGGAGACGACGTCGACCCCGCCGAGCGCCTCGCTCATGCCGGCGAAGCCCTCGAAGCCGACCGTCGCGACGTGGTCGACCCGCACTCCGAGCAGGGCCTCGACCGTCTCGACGACCAGCGGCACCCCGCCCCAGGCGTGGGCGGCGTTGATCTTGGCGGAGCCGTGGCCGGGCACGTCGACCCACGAGTCGCGCAGCACGGAGAGCACCACCACCTCGCTGCGGTCGGCCGGGACGCGCACGAGCATCACGGTGTCGGTGCGGGAGGCGGGGGTCGCGACGCCCGGAGCGGCGTCGGTCGGCGACGTGCCGGCCGAGTCGGTGCCGAGCAGCAGGACGGTGAGGGCGCCGCTCTCGTCGACCGGCGGCCGTCCGAGCTCGGAGGGGAACGCCCGGTCGATGGTCGTCGCCCGGTCGTCGAAGGTCGATACCAGGTGCGCGGCGAACCCCGCGACCACGAGGGCGACGACGGTCGGCACGCCGACCAGCACGGCCGCGGCCGCGGCGAGCGCGGTGGCCCAGGGGCGGCGCGGCGGACGCGGAGCCCGACCGGTGCGCGGCACCCGGGGCGCGCGGGCTGCCCGGGGCGCGCGGGGTGCACGGGCGGCGCGGGGTGCACGGGGTGCGCGGGCGACGCGGGGCGCGCGGGGTGCACGGGCGGCGCCGGCGGCGCGGGCGGCGCGGGCAGCCCGCGCCGCCCGGCGCGACCCGCTCACCGGGTCACCTGCTCGGCCGCGTAGGCGTCGCCCAGCACGGTGGTGACGAACTCGGGGAAGGTCTGCTGCGACGCGTCGAACAGCTCGCCGTTGACGAGCACGGTCGGCGTGCCGCGGAGCGACTCGAGGTCGTCGGTCGGCAGCGGCCCCGCGAAGGCCCGGGCCGTGGCGGCGCCGACCCAGGGCACGAAGCGCCGCTCGTCGACGCACTCGGCGAGCGCGGCGGCGTCGCCGACCCCGTCGAGGCCCGTGACGAGGGCGGCGAGCTGCTCGTCGGTCAGGCCGCGGTCGCCGGGGGCCGGCTGGGCGAGGAAGAGCGTGTCGGAGGCGCGCCAGAACTGGTCGGGCGACAGGTCGGCCACGCACAGGGCCGCCCCCGCCGCGCGCGACGCGTAGCGGGCCCCGCGCGACGAGCCGTCGGTGATCGCGACGGGGTGCACGCGGACGGTCGCGGCCCCGGTCGTGACGAGCTGCTCGAGGTAGGCGGCGTTCTCGAGCTCGAACTCCTTGCAGG
The DNA here is from genome assembly GCF_011759585.1 of Frigoribacterium endophyticum. Classification (GTDB taxonomy): domain Bacteria; phylum Actinomycetota; class Actinomycetes; order Actinomycetales; family Microbacteriaceae; genus Frigoribacterium; species Frigoribacterium endophyticum. The sequence goes on along the minus strand of NZ_JAAOYV010000003.1, from coordinate 81,991 downwards.
CGGGGCAGTGGTAGTCGACCCAGACCACGACGTCGGCGACGTCGCGGGCCGCCGGGGCCGGCTCGACCGAGGGCGCCTCCCCCGCGGGGCGCGGGGTGCTGCGCTCGACGAGCATGCCCGTGCCCACGCGCACCCCGTCGTCGGCGACGTTCGCCGGCACGGCCGTCGCGGGGGCCGGGCCGACCGCGGTCACGAGGGCCAGGGCCGCGGCGGTGACGAGCGCGACCCCGCCGGCGAGGACGCCGGTGCGCACGAGCAGCGTCCCGCCCCGCTCACGACGCTGCTCGCGGAGGCGCACCTCGCGCGCCTTGGCCCGGAGCGCCTCGCGCCGGGCGGCGTGGCTGCCTCGTCGGGCGCTCGGGCCCCGGGGAGTCGCGGTGCCGGCAGCGCGGTCGGGCTGCGGGCCCTTCCGAGGGTCGGGTCGGACGTCGGGAAGAGGGTCGGGGTGCGGGTTCTCGCCGGGCATGAGGGCCTTCCAGGAGCGGATCGATCCTCACATCGTATTTCACATGGTTCACGTCAGCAACCACCACGGCAGCACCTCGCACGGCAGCACCCCGCACGGCAGCACCCCGCAGGCGACCAGCGGCACGGCAGCGCCGCGGGCCCCGACGACGACGCGGGAGGCACGGGCCAGCCGACCCGCGCCTCCCGCGCTCCGTGCCGCTCCGTGCCGCACGGCGACGCCCCGGCACGAGGCGCCGCCGCGGTCTCAGTCGGCCGAGCTCCGCTCGAGGCCGTTGGCCCGTGCGATGCCGCCGTACCAGCGGGCGCTGGGCTTGGGGGTGCGCTCGAACGTGTCGCGGTCCCACGCGATCAGGCCGAAGGTGGGGCGGAAGCCGCTGGCCCACTCGTAGTTGTCGAGCGCGCTCCAGTGCTGGTAGCCCAGCACCTCGACGCCCTCCTCGATGGTGTCGTGGACGCCCTCGAGGGCACCCTGCGTGTACGCGATGCGCCGGGCGTCGTCGGCGGTCGCGATGCCGTTCTCCGTCACCATGACGGGCACGTGGCCGCTGAGCTCCCACGCGCTGCGGATGCCCTCGGCGGCGGCGGGCGGCCAGAACTCCCAGCCGGTGAGCGTCGTCTCGAGCCCCTCGGCGACCGGGCGCGGCCCCTCGGGCCCGACGAAGGTCTGCGTGTAGGCCTGCACGCCGACGAAGTCGTCGCCCGCCGCCATCTCGCTGTACCAGTCGTCGCGCACGTAGCCGTACTCGCGGGTCGCCTCGGCCGCGCCGGGCTCGTCGACCGCCTTGAACGCCTGGGTGGCGACCGTCCAGCCCGACTTCAGGCCGGAGACCTGCGAGAGCACCTCCCGCGAGCGCTTGTGCGACGCCAGCAGCGCGTCGGCCACCTGCAGGTCGGGGTTCGGCAGCCCGTAGGCGACGAGGTTCGAGGCGTCCTCGCCGCCGGCCAGCATGGCCGCGATGTTCGGCTCGTTGATCGTGCAGACGTACCGCACGCCCTCGCTCACCACGGGCAGCGCGAGCTCGGTGTAGCGGGCGAAGAGGTCGGCCGCGTCGGGAGCCCGCCAGAAGCCGTCGCGCTCGAACCAGCGCGGCACCGTGAAGTGCATCAGCGTGACGATCGGCTCGACGCCGAACTCGTGGCACGTCTCGACCATGCGGCGGTAGTGCGCGATCTGGGCCTTGCTGACGAACCCGCGCTCGGGCTCGATGCGCGCCCACTCGATGCTGAACCGGTAGCTGTTCAGCCCCAGCTCGGCGAGCAGCCGGATGTCGTCGCGGAACCGGTGGTAGCTGTCGGCCGCGTCGCCGCTCGGCTCGACGATCGTCGTGCCGGGCGTGTGCTCGTGCTGCCACCAGTTCGAGGCGACGTTGCCGCCCTCGATCTGGTGGGCGGCGGTCGCGGCGCCCCAGAGGAAGCCGTCGGGGAAGGTCAGCACAGGGTGGTTCCTTTCGAGGGGAGGTCAGGAGGCGCGGGTCAGCGACCCGAGGACGCGCGGCCCGAGGACGCGTGACCCGAGGACGCGCGCGCCGCCGCGGCCGCCGCGTGGGTCCGCCGCGGGTTCGGCACCGCGTCGAGCAGCTGGATCGTGTACGGGTCGGTCGGCCGCTGCAGCACCTCGGCGGTGTTCCCGCGCTCGACCACGGCGCCGTCGTGCAGCACCATGACGTCGTCGGTGATCAGCCGCGCGCTGAGCAGGTCGTGGGTGATGTAGAGCAACGAGACGCCCCACTGCTCGCGGAGGTCCTCGAGCAGCGCGAGCACGCCGGCCCGCAGCGACACGTCGAGCATCGAGACCGGCTCGTCGGCGATGATCACCTGCGGGTCGCTCGCGAGCGCCCGGGCGATGACGACGCGCTGCCGCTGCCCGCCGGAGAGCTGGTGCGGCAGCTTCGCCGCGAACTGCTCGACCGGCGTCAGGCCGACCGTCTCGAGCAGTTCGAGGACCCGGCTCCGCGCCTCCTGCCCCCTCAGCCCGGTGAAGTTCACGACGGGGCGCGTCAGCGTGTACTCGACGGTGTGCAGCGGGTTGAGGGCGGCGTACGGGTCCTGGAAGACCATCTGCACGTCGCTGCGGAAGCTGCGCAGCGCCCTGCCCCGCAGCGACGTCACGTCGGTGTCGCCGAACGTGACGCTGCCGCTGGTGGGCGCCTCGACGCCGGTGACGAGCTTCGCGATCGTGCTCTTGCCCGAGCCGCTCTGCCCGACCAGGGCCAGCGACCGACCCGGCTCGAGCGTGAACGACACGTCGCGGACGGCCCGCACGGGCTCGTCGCCACGGCGGGGAGGCGCGTAGGTCTTGCTGACGCCGCTCACGACGATCGCGCTCTGGGCGACCTTCGTGCTCCGTGTGCTGACGCTGGGCACGCTCGTGGTCGTGTCGACGCGGCGCTCGCCCCGGGCCCGGCGCAGCGAGCGGTCCTCGAAGCCGGGCAGCGAGACGGTCTCGGCGCGGGGGTCGGCGTAGTGCGAGAGCAGCATCCGCGTGTACTCGTGCTGCGGGGCGGCGAGCACGTCGGCGCTCGTGCCGTCCTCGACGATGCGGCCCTCGTGCATGACGAGCACGCGCTCGGTCGCCTCGAGCACGATGCCGAGGTCGTGGCTGATCAGCACGGCCGTGAAGCCCTCGCTCTGCTGCAGCGAGATGATCGTGTCCATCACCGCGTGCTGCACGAGCACGTCGAGGGCGGTGGTCGGCTCGTCGAACACCATCAGCTGCGGCTCGAGCGAGAGGGCCAGGGCGATCGAGACGCGCTGGCGCATGCCGCCCGACAGCTCGCCGGGGAAGCGCGCCAGCACGCCGGGGTCGAGCTCGACCTTGGCGATCAGCTCGGCGGCCCGGCTGTGCCACCGGTCGCGCGGCACGTGGCCGTGGGCCTTGAAGACGTCGACGAAGTGGGCGCGGATCGTCCGCACCGGGTTCAGCGCGTTCATGCCCGACTGCAGCACCATCGCGAAGCCGCCCTGCCGCTGCTGCCGCAGGGCCTCGGTGCCGAGGTCGCGCACGTCGGCGCCGTCGAACCAGATGCTGCCTCCGTTCGTGCGGGCCGGCGGCTTCTGCAGCCGCGTCAGCGCGTAGCCGAGCGTCGACTTGCCCGAGCCCGACTCGCCGACCAGGCCGACGAACTCGCCGCGTCGCAGCTGGAACGACACGTGGTCGACCGCCTGCACCGGCTCGGCACCGGCGCTCTCGTAGACGACGCTGAGGTCGCGGACGTCGAGGAGCACGTCGCCCGAGGTGGACGAGCCCGAGGACGGCCCGGAGGCGGTGGGCTGGTTCGTGAGGTCCCTGACGGTCATGCGCGCGCCTCCTTCTTCTCCCGCTTCGCGCCTTCGCGGAGCCGGGGGTTGCCGACGGCGTCGACGCCGAAGTTGATCAGGGTCAGGCTCATCGCCAGCAGTGCGATGCAGAGGCCCGGGGCGAACAGCAGGATCCACTGCCCGGTGAGCAGGGCGTTCGAGTTCTGCGCCCAGTAGAGGATCGTTCCCCAGCTGACGATCGACGAGTCGCCGAGCCCCAGGAACTCGAGGCCGGCCTCGGCGAGGATCGCGCTGGTCGCGGCTCCGAAGAACGAGCCCGTGATCAGCGACGTCATGTTGGGCAGGATCTCGCGGAACACGATGCGCCCCGAGCTCTCGCCCGAGAACCGCGCCGCGGTGACGAAGTCGCGCGAGCGCAGCGACTGGGTCTGGCTGCGCAGCACGCGCGCTCCCCAGGCCCAGCCGGTGATGACGATCACCGCGAGGATCACCGCGATGCCGCCGTTCTGCAGGTACGCCGCGATGACGATCATGAGGGGCAGGCCCGGGATCACGAGGAACAGGTTCACGATGAACCCGACGACGTCGCCGCCGAAGCCCTTCATGTAGCCCCAGCTCAGCCCGATCGCGACGGCGACCAGCGTCGACAGCACTCCGGCGACGACCCCGACGAACACGCTGATGCGGGCGCCGTGGATCAGCTGGCTGAGGACGTCCTCGCCGGCCGCCGTGGTGCCCATCCAGTGGGCCCAGCTGGCGTCGGCGTTGCGCTCGAAGCCGTTCTCGCTGCCGCCGTAGGGGGCGAGCAGCGGGGCGAAGACCGCGACGAGCACGAACGCTCCGAAGATGACGACGCCGATCTTCGCCTTGGGGTTCGACCAGATGGTCGCGGCCATGCGGCCGACGGTGAGCCAGCGACTGGGCGCCTTCTGCTCGGCGGGGCCGGTGGGAGGCGCGCCCTCGGGCAGGTGGACGGACACGGTGGAGGTCATCGGCGGGTCCTAGGGTCGAGCACGCCGTACAAGATGTCGACGAGGAAGTTGGCGACGAGCACGCTGACCGTGATCATCAGGAAGAGGGCCTGCATCAGCGGGTAGTCCTGGCCGATGACGGCGTTGAACAGCAGGTAGCCGATGCCGGGGTAGCCGAAGACCTGCTCGACCAGGATCGACCCGCCGACGACGCCGCCGAGGGCGAGGCCGAAGCCGGTCAGGTTGGGCAGGATCGCGTTGCGGGCGGCGTAGCGCACGGCCACGGTGCGGCCCTTGAGGCCGTTCGCCTCGGCGAAGGTGACGTAGTCGTCGCCGAGCGTCGAGATCATCGCGTTGCGCATGCCGAGGATCCAGCCGCCGAGGCTGGTCAGCAGGATCGTGATCGCCGGCAGCACGGCGTGCAGCAGCGCGTCGCCGACGAAGGCCGGCGTGAACCCGGGCGTCGTCGTCGCACCGTAGGCGCCCGTGGTCGGGAACCAGTGCAGCACGTAGCCGAGGAAGAAGAGCAGCAGCAGGGCCGTCCAGAAGTACGGGAAGGTGCTCATGAAGCTGCCCGACAGGGTGGGCAGCGAGTCGAGCCAGGTGCCGCGCTTCCACGCCGCCGCGACGCCGATCAGGGTGCCGAGCACGAACGCGATGATCGTGCACACGCCGACGAGGATCAGCGTGAACGGGAGCGCCTGGCCGACGAGGTGGCCGACCGTCTCGGGGAAGAACGTGTAGCTCGTCCCGAAGTCGAGGCGCACGACCTGGCCGAGGTAGGCGACGTACTGCTGCAGCACGTTACCGGTCGGGACGCCGAGCTGGGCCTCGATGGCCGCCCGGGTCGCGTCGGAGACCGGGCCGTTCTGCGAGAGCTTCGCGATCGCGGCGTCGGTGGGGCTGCCGGGCATGAGCCTCGGCAGGATGAAGTTGAGCGTGACCGCGGCCCACAGCGTGAGCACGAAGAGTCCGAGCTTCTGGGCGACGTACCTCACTGGTCGCTGCCTTCCTGGTCGACGCGCTTCAGCTTCGTGAAGATCAGCAGCGGTGCCTGGTCGTAGTTCTGGGGAGCCATGTACGGGTCGTCGGCGCTCGGCCAGCCGGTGAACTTGGCGTCGTTGAAGAGGCCCCAGAGACCGCCGTAGTACAGGCCGATCACGGGCATCTGGTCGTAGACGACGTTCTGCAGCTGGTGGCTGAGCCGCTGCTGGTCGGCCGGGTCGGTCGACGCGCGCCACTCCGCGAGCAGCTCGTCGACCGCGGGGTCGCTGAACCGCTCGAAGTTGTTGGCCGTGGTCTCGCCGACCGGCGTCGCGAAGTCGCTGTTCAGCAGGTTGTTGAACGCCTGGTAGACGTTGCCGTTGCCCATGCCGCCCATCGCCAGGTCGAACTCGCCGTTCGCGATGGCCGATTGGTAGCCGGCCGGCTGGGGAGCCTGCACCTGCACGTCGATGCCGATCAGTCCCAGCTGGCGCCGCACCTCCTGCACGGCCCTCAGCCAGTCGGTGTAGCCGTTGGCGGTGGTGATCGTGATGCGCAGCTGCTGCCCGTCGGGGCCGACGAGCTGGTCGCCCTGCAGCGCGTAGCCGGAGGCGGCGAAGGCCGCGAGGGCCGCGTCGCGGTCCTGCTCGATCACGCCGCCGTTCGGGATGCTCGGGTCGAGGTCGTCCTGCTGGTTCGGCAGGATCAGCCCGGTCTGGCCGGCCGGCTCGAGGTAGCCCTCGGTCGCGGTCTCGGCGATGCGGGCCCGGTCGAGCGCCAGGGCGATGCCGCGGCGCACGTTGACGTCGTCGAACGGGGCCTTGGTGAGGTTCGGGACGAGCCCGATCACGCCGCCCGGCGGGAACCAGAAGGTGTTGTCGGGGCTGGCCGCGCCCCAGGTGCCCTCGACGTCGCTGATGAACGAGTACGACCAGTCGTAGCCGCGCGTGACGGTGTCGAGCTGGTTGTTCGTCGCGGGCAGGATGAGGTGGCCGATCTCGATCTTCTCCGCCTGCCAGTAGGTCTCGTTCTTGTCCATCGAGTACTGCTGCGGCGAGTAGTTGCCGAGCGTGAAGGGGCCGGTGCCGACCGGGTCGGGGTTGCGGAACGTCGCCGGGTCGTCGACCTGCGACCAGAGGTGCTCGGGCACGATCGTCGTCTGGCCGATGATCTCCATCGCGGGCACGTCGTCGGTCTGCAGGTGGAAGACGACGTGGTCGCCCACGGTCTCGATCGTGTCGATGTGCTGCCAGGCGCCCTTGATGTCGAGCGACGGGGCCGCCTTGATGAGGTCGAACGTGTAGACCACGTCGGCCGGCGTCATCGGCGTGCCGTCGGACCACTCGACGCCGCTGCGGATCGTCATGTCGACCGTGCGGGCGTCGGGCAGCGTGGTCTCGCTCGCGAGCCACGGCGTGATCTCGCCGTCGAGCGGGTTGATCTCGAGCAGCGGCTCGTAGATCCAGGTGGAGGCGGTGCGCTTGTTCGTGAGGAACGGGTTGAAGTTCCGCTCGAACTGCGGGTTGCCCTTGTCGGCGTTGATCAGCATCGTGTCGGCGCCGATCGTCGGGTCGGGCTGGCTGCGGATCTGGATGCTGCAGCCGGCCAGCAGCGCGGTGGCCGCGAGGGCGGCGACCGCGGTGCGCACGAGCGTGCGGGGTCTTGACGTGAGCTTCATCGCCACGGGTCTCTCATTCGTCGTCGAGGTGAGCTCCGCCAGTGTAAGCGCATACATGACGCGGATGCAACGGGACTGGTCGGTCCCGGACCGGACGCACGGTGCCGAAGGTCGCGATCTGCTGCTCCCGGGCGTGCGGGGCAGCAGATCGTGACCACTCGGCGGGGCGGGAAGGGGGAGGCGGGACGGGGGGAGGTGGTTCGAGGTCGAGAGAGGGGGAGGCGCACAGCAGGCCGGCCACGCCATGATCGGTGGGTGCGCGGATGACGCGCACCGCGCCTCCCGCGGTCGTCGCCTCCTGGCCGCCGGGGCACCGGGCGTGCCGATCGCCCGTGGGAGCCCCCGTGATCACGTCGTCGCACCTGACCGCCCTGCGCTCCACGCTGCCGCTCGTCGAGGCGCGCGCCGCCGCGATCGCCGACGACTTCTACGCCCGGCTCTTCGCCGACCGGCCCGACCTGCTCCGCGACCAGTTCAACCGCGGCGACCAGGCCCAGGGGCGGCAGCAGCGCGAGCTCGCCCTGACGATCGTCACCATCGCCCGCGACGTGGTGGGGACGCAGGTGGGCAGCGGGTCGGCGGGCTCGGCGACGGGCCCGGCCGTGCCCGTCGCGCCGTGGGCCTCGCCGACGCCGAGCCCCTGGGGCGTGCGGGTCGCCGCCCGCGAGACCCTGTCGCGCCTCGCCCAGCGGCACGCGGCCATCGGCGTCACCCGCGACGAGCACGACGTCTTCGAGCGGCACCTCCGCGACGCCTTCGCGGCCGCCCTCGGCGACGACTGGTCGGGCGTCGTGGTCGACGCCTGGCTCGCGCTCTGGCGGCAGACCCGCGACGAGCTCGTCGCCGCGGTCGAGCGCACCTACCGCGCGGCCGACCTCGAGCCCGGGGAGGACTGGCGCGAGGCCCTCGTGACCGAGCGCCGCGTCGAGGCGGAGGACGTCGTCGCCCTCACCCTCGTCTCGGCCGACAGCGAGGCGCTGCCGACCTACCGCGCCGGGCAGTTCGCGTCGATCCAGGTGACGCTGCCCGACGGGGCACGGCAGATCCGGCAGTACAGCCTGCGCGGCGGCTCCGACGAGCAGTGGCGGGTCAGCGCCCGCGTGCTCGGCGGGGTGCCCGAGCTCGGCCTGCCGCCCGGCGAGGTCTCGAACCACCTGCTCCGGCACGTCGCGGTCGGCGACGTCGTCTCGGTCTCGCCGCCGATCGGGTCGCTGACGATCGACGAGCTCGACGACTCCCCCCTGGTCTTCGTCTCGGCCGGCATCGGCTGCACCCCCGTGCTCGGCATGCTCGACCACCTCGTGCGCACCGACCCCCGGCGCCAGGTGACGGTGCTGCACTTCGAGCGCACGCCCGAGCGGCACGCGCACCGCGCCGAGCTGGAGGCGCTGGTCGCGGCCATGCCGGCCGGTCGCCTCCGCGTCAGCTACACCCAGGGCAGCCTCAGCGCCGTCACGGCGCTCGCGGAGGCGTCGCTCGACGGACCGGGCGTCTACCTCGACCCGATCGACCTCGACACCGTCGACCTGACCCCGCAGCACCGCGTCTTCCTCTGCGGGCCGGTGCCGTTCATGGCGATCGCGCGGAACGCCCTCATCGCGCACGGGGTGCCGGCGTCGCGAGTGCACCACTTCGTCTTCGGGCCCGACGACGGGAGCGTGACCGGCGTCGACACCGGGCAGCGCGGGGCGCGGGGGCGGTAGCGGGGCGGCGCGGCGCTGCAGCGGCGCGGCGCAGGGGCGGTAGAGGCGGGGGCGGCGCGGCCGCGGCGCGGCGCGGGGTGCTCAGACGGCGGGGCAGCTCTCGCGGAGCAGCACCTCGACGGGCAGCGTGACGCGCTGCGGAGGTGCGCCGGGGTCGGTCAGCCGGGTCACGATGCTGCGCACCGCCACGCGCCCGAGGTCGCCCATCGGCTGGCGCACCGTCGTCAGCCGCGGCGTCGAGAAGCGCCCGGCCTCGATGCCGTCGAAGCCGGTGACGAGCACCTGCCCCGGCACCGCCACCCCGTGCTCGGCGAGCACGTCGAGCAGGCCGAGCGCCGTCTGGTCGTTGGCGCAGACCACCGCGCGCGGGAGCGGTGCGCCCGACGCGAGCAGCGACTCCCCCGCCCGTCGCCCCCCGTCGCGCGAGAAGTCGCCCCGCTCGACGCGGACGGCCACGGGCTCCGGCGCGGCCGCGACGGCCTCGTCGAAGCCGCGGTGGCGGTCGGCCTCGTCGGGCGAGTCGGTGGGCCCGGTGACGTAGGCGACGTCACGCGCCCGGTGCGCCTCGAGCACGAACGCGGTGAGCGCCCGCATGCCCGCGACGTTGTCGACGCTGACGTGGTCGAGCTGGTCGCCGGGGCGGGAGTCGGCGAGCACGACCACGGGGATCCGCCGCGAGACGTGCGCGAGGAGGTCGTCGGGCACGGTCTGTGCCAGGACGGCGAGGCCGTCGACCCGGCCGGCGATGTCGTTCAGCATCACCTCGCGGCTCGAGCCGCGGCCGGCCGCGACCATGAGGGCGAAGCCGCGGCGCCACGACTCGACCTCGGCCCCGCGCAGCACCTCGTCGAAGTAGAGGGTCGCCGGGCTGGGGGTGGACGACGTCGGGGCGTCGACGCGGAGGGCGCCCCGGCCCGCCGAGTCGTCGACGAGCGGGATCCGGCCGGGGTCGACCACGCGAGCCCAGTCGGGCTCGGGCTCGTCGATGCCGTCGTGCCCGGGCAGGAAGAGGCCCAGCACGCCGTGCCGACGCCCGGCGAGGCCGCGGGCGGCGCCGCTCGGCACGTAGCCGAGGCTGCGGACGGACTCCAGCACGCGGGTGCGGGTCTCGGGGCGGACGTCGTCCGGCCGCCGCAGCACCCGCGAGACCGTCGCGATCGACACGCCCGCGTGGGCGGCCACGTCGTAGACGGTCGGGGCCTTGGTCACGGAGTCCTTCCGACGGTGGCGGGCACCGGACCATCCTAGGTCGGGGGCCGGCTCTGGGGCCGGGCCCGCGCCTCCGCCCGTCCTGCTCGCTCGCTCGGCGAGGCGACGCCTCCCGGGGCCTGCCCCGCCGCCCGGCCCCGGGACGAGTCGTCTCGTCGGGCCCGGGCGGGAGGCGCGGCGTCAGACGGCGGGGAGCTGCAGCACCTGCCCCACCTCGATGCGGTCGGGGTCGGGCACCGTGTCGAGGTTGGCGCCGGCGAGGGTCACCCAGCCGCCGGGGATCGCCCGCTCGGTCGCGATGGAGTCGAGGCTCTGGCCCGCCGCCACCGTGTAGGTCTCACCGCTCGTCGGCACGGCCGCGATCGTCGGGGCGGGCGGTGCCGCGGGCACCGCGGGGGCGGCGGGGCGCGACGAGCTGCTACCCGACGACGAGCCCGACGACGGCGCAGCCGCCGCGGCCCTCGGTGCCGGTGCGGGCGCGGGTGCCGCGGCCTGCGGGGCGGCGCCGCTCGTGCCGCTGAGCCCGAGCTTCGCCGAGCAGGAGGGCCAGGCGCCCCAGCCCTGGGAGGCGAGCACGCGCTCGGCGACGGCGATCTGCTCGCCCTTGCTGGCGGAGGCGGCGCTGCCCGAGCCTCCGTAGGCGGACCAGGTGCTCGGGCTGAACTGCAGCCCGCCCGAGTAGCCGTTGCCGGTGTCGATGGACCAGTCGCCCCCGCTCTCGCAGGCGGCGATCGCGTCCCAGGTCGAGACGTCGGCGGCGCTCGCGGGCGCGGCGGCGAGGCCGACGCCGCCCCCGGTCAGGGCGACGAGGGCCGCCCCGCCGAGCAGGGCGCGGGCCCGGCCGACGCGACGCGGCGCGCGGGCGGCGGGGCCCGCCACGGCGGCGGGGTCGCCGGGCGAGGTCGAGGTGGTGCGGGAGGCGCGGGTGCTGCGGGTCGTGCGTGTCATGTCGTTGCTCCGGTCGAGGTCACCCCGGCACGGCACGCCGGAGCGCGACCGCCGCTGCCCGCCTCTGGTCAGATCAGGTCCGTCGGCGGCGTCCGCTCGCAGGGCAGCGGGGGTGACGAGCGGCGCCGTGTGGCCTGCGCCGCCCCGATCGGGCCGACGCACCACGTGCCCCTGAGCGGGACGGTCGCCCACGGTAGCCACGCCCGCGACGGGGTCCAACTCCGACGGGGCGGTCTGCCCCGGGGGCGCGGGCGGTTCTCCACAGGGCGATCCGCGCCTCCCCGGGGATCGCCCCGTGACCCTCCGAGGTCGCTGGGCGTCCGCCCCGACGAGGGCGCCGGCCCGGCCCGTTACGCGACGTGACGGGCTCCCCGGTGGCGGTCACCGCGCCTCCGTACTCTCGTCGCATGGCCACCGGCGACACGATCTCGAACCTGCTCGACGAGCGACGCACCTTCCCCGCCCCGGCGGCCCTCGCGGCGACGGCGAACGTGACGAGCGCCGAGCACGCGCGCGCCGCGGCCGACCCGGTCGCCTTCTGGGAGGAGCAGGCGCACCGCCTCGACTGGGAGACCCCGTGGCACACCGCCCACACCTGGCGCCCGGTCGAGGAGCTGCCCGACGGCGGCCTCACCGTGCCCGAGGCGACCTGGTTCGCCGGCGGCCGCCTCAACGTCGCCGTCAACTGCGTCGATCGGCACGTCGCGGCGGGCCGCGGCGAGAAGGTCGCCCTGCACGTCGAGGGCGAGCCCGGCGACCGCCGCGACGTCACCTACGCGCAGCTGCAGCGCGAGGTCGTGAAGGCCGCGAACGGGCTCCGCAGCCTCGGCGTCGGCAAGGGCGACCGCGTCGTCGTCTACCTCCCCGTGATCGCCGAGACGATCGTCGTCACGCTCGCGATCGCCCGGATCGGGGCGATCCACTCGCTCGTCTTCGGCGGGTTCTCGGGCGAGGCGCTGAAGTTCCGCGTCGAGGACACGGGGGCGAAGCTGCTCGTGACCACCGACGGGCAGTTCCGTCGGGGAGGCGCGGTGCCGGTCAAGGCCGCCGCCGACCACGCGGTGAGCGGCGAGAACCAGGTCGAGCACGTGCTCGTCGTGCGGCGCACGGGCGACCAGACCCCCGACGTGCCGTGGACGGAGGGCCGCGACCTGTGGTGGCACGACCTCGTCGACGCGCAGCCCGACACCGACGAGCCGGAGGCGTTCGACGCCGAGACCCCGCTCTTCATCATGTACACCAGCGGCACGACGGGGAAGCCGAAGGGCCTCGTGCACACGAGCGGCGGCTACCTCACCGCCGCGAGCTGGACCCACTGGGCCGTGTTCGACGCGAAGCCCGACGACGTGCACTGGTGCACGGCCGACCTCGCCTGGGTCACCGCCCACACCTACGAGATCTACGGCCCGCTGTCGAACGGGCTCACGCAGGTGATCTACGAGGGCACCCCCGACACCCCGCACCCCGGTCGGCACCTCGAGATCATCGAGCGCTACGGCGTGACCACCTACTACACGGCCCCGACGCTCGTGCGGACGCTGTCGTCGTGGTTCCCCGACGGCCTGCCCGACACGTGGGACCTCGGCACCCTGCGCCTCCTCGGCACCGTCGGCGAGGCGATCAACCCGGAGGCGTGGGTCTGGTTCCACGAGCAGCTCGGCCGGGGCGAGTGCCCGATCGTCGACACCTGGTGGCAGTCCGAGACCGGCGCGGCCGTGATGGCTCCGCTGCCGGGCGTCGACACGCTCAAGCCGGGGTCGTCGCTGCGGGCCCTGCCGGGCGTCGCGACCGCCGTGGTCGACGAGCACGGACAGCGCGTGCCGAACGGCTCGGGCGGCTACCTCGTCGTGCAGCAGGCGCCGCCGTCGCTGGCCCGCACGGTCTGGGGCGACCCCGAGCGGTACCGCGACAGCTACTGGACGCAGTTCCGCGAGCAGGGCTGGTTCGCGAGCGGCGACGGGGCCAAGTACGACGCCGACGGCGACATCTGGGTGCTCGGCCGCGTCGACGACGTCATCAACGTGTCGGGCCACCGGCTGTCGACGATCGAGGTCGAGTCGTCGCTCGTCGCCCACCCCCTCGTCGCGGAGGCCGCCGTCGTCGGGGTCGCCGACGAGCGCACCGGCCAGGCGATCGCCGCGTTCGTCGTGCCCGCGGCACGGCCCCAGGGAGGCGCGGTGCGCGACGCCGGCTCCGCCGACGAACCGCAGGTCTGGGCCCCGCTCTCGGGGTCGCTCTCCGCCGCGCTGCGGGCGCACGTCGCCGAACAGATCGGCCCGATCGCGAAGCCCGCGACCGTCGTCGTCGTGCCCGACCTGCCGAAGACCCGCTCGGGCAAGATCATGCGCCGGCTGCTCGGCGACATCGTCGACGGCCGGCCGCTCGGCGACACGACGAGCCTGCAGGACTCGACGGTGCCCGACCGCGTCGCGGCCGTCCGCGCGGAGGTGCTGCGCGCCTCCTGACCGCGCGTCGGGGGCTGGTGCCGCCGCGAACCACGAAGTCGCACGCGAACCAGGCCGCGGCGTGGTTCGCGTGCGACTTCGTGGTTCGCGGGCACGGCCTCAGGCCGAGCGACGACGTCTCAGCGTGAGCAGCAGCCCTCCCGCGGCGAGCAGCAGCACGCCGAGGCCCCCGGCCGCGAGGAGTCGCGGGTCGGCTCCCGTGAACGCCAGCGGGTCGTCCGCACGGTCGCGGGGCGTCGTCGCGGCGGGCGCCGCCGAGCCGGGACGCGGTCCCGTGCCCGAGGTGGGGCCGGCGCCGGGAGCGACCGGCACCGCGCCTCCCGCACCCGGATCCGTGGGCAGCTCGGGAGCGCCCGGCGTGCCGGGGTCGCCCGGGGCCCCCGGCGTGCCCGGGTCGGTGGGCGTGCCCGGGTCGACCGCCGCGGCGACGACCGTGAGGGTGCTCACGCCCGACCGCGACTGGGCACCGTACGGGTCGGTGACCGTGACGAACCAGCCGAGGCTGCCGAGCGGTGCGTCGGGCCAGGCGAGGGAGGCCTCGGTGCCGCTGGCGACGTCGGCGACGCTCCCGATCAGCTGAGGCGTCTGCACCTCGGCCGTGAAGGAGTTCGTGCGCAGCGTCTTGGTGCGCGGGTCGATGCCGGCCGTGGCGTAGGGCACCACGAACTCCTGGTGCACGGGCTCGAGCGAGGGGTCGTCGCTGTCGTAGTCGTCGAGCGACGGCGAGTACGTGCGCACCGTGATCTGCTCACCGACGTTGTCGAAGTGCATCAGGCGCAGGTAGCCGAGGCCGCCCTCGGGCAGGCCCTGGTAGTCGAAGAGCATCTGCGTCACGGTGCGCTCGGCCACGCCGTCGCCGTCGTCGTCGAACTGGTCGTAGCGTGTGAAGGCGTCGTGGTAGTGCCCCGACATCACCATCATGACGTTGGGGTTCGTCGCGACGACCTCGTCGTAGATGCGCTGCGGCACGGGGCCGAGGCCGCCGGTCGTGAGCATGTACTCGTGCAGGTTGATGATCGCCTTCCGCTCGGGGTACTGCGCGAGCACCTCGTTCATCCAGTCGATCTGGGCGTCGCCCGGCGCCCAGCCCATCGACAGCACCAGCAGGTCGACGCCGCCCGTGCTGACGAGGTCGTAGTGCCCGCGGTTGTCGAGGTGGCCGCCGCCGTACCAGGGGTTCGCCGCGTACCGCTGCTCGCCGAACCACTGCGAGTAGTACGTGTAGTCGTCGTTCTTCTGGTCGACGTCGTGGTTGCCGGCCAGCACGCCGTAGGGCAGGCCGGCGTCGTCGAGCCGGTCGTACTGGGCGTCGGCCCGCTGCCACTGCTCGGGCACGGTGCCGTCGTCGACGATGTCGCCGGTGTGGAAGAGGTACTGCAGGTTGAGGTCGTCGCGCTCCTCGAGCAGGTAGTCGTGGATCGCCACCTGGTGCTTGTAGTTCGCCGGATCGGTGTTGTAGTACTGCGTGTCCGACTCCCACGCGAGCGTGAAGTCGTAGGCCGAGCGGGGGGTGTCGGCGGCGTTGCGGGGCGTGACCGGGGTGTCGCGCGTCGAGCGGGGAGCCCCGGCGAAGCCCTCCGAGTGCTGCACGAGCACCGTCATCGAGCCGTCCGCCGCCACGTGGCCGGCCGAGGCGACCGTGGCGGTGAGGGCGAACTCGACGTCGTCGGGGTCGGTGGTGACCACACGGTCGACCTCCTCCCAGGCGCCGGTCGTGACGTCGCGCACGTACATCAGCACCTTGGCGCCGGTGTCGGCCGAGCCCGTCCAGGTCAGCCTCGTCTGGTGCTCCGGGCCGGCCTCGGCCGGCACCGCCACGTCGAAGACCTGGTAAGGCAGAGCCGTGTCGGAGCTGATCTCGGTGTCGACGCCGTCCACCCCGCCGATGGCCTCGACCTCGGCCGCGCTGAGGGCACGGGCGCCCGCCGCGGCGGCCGGGGTCTCGCCGTCGACCTGCGTCGCGACGTCGGTCGTGCCGACGCGGCTCGTGACGCCGCCGTTCGCCGCGTCGAGCTCCCAGCCGCGCGAGAAGTCGACGCGCAGGGCGTCGCCGCTCGGGTCGTCGACCCGGGCTCGCAGCTCCACCTCGCCCTCGGTCACCTCCGCGCCGTCGACCGGCAGCACAGGCTGGCCCGACGGCTGCTCGACCGGCGTCGTGAACGGCACGTCGGTGCGGGTGACGTTGCCGACGGCGTCGGTCGCCGTCAGCGAGAGCAGGTGCTCGCCGCCGGGGAGGTCGACCGAGGAGGCGCGGAACGGCAGCTGCACCGCCTCACCGTCCAGCGTGGTCACGAACGTCGCCACGCCCGAGCCGGTGTCGGTCGCCGTGCCGGTGAGGAGGAACTCGCCGCGGTACTCGACGCCCTGCTGCACGTCGGTCGCGACCGCGGGCGCGGTGTTGTCGACGAGGACCGTCCTCGAGAGCGAGCCGCCGCCTCCCGCCGTCGTGGCAGTGACGACGTGGGCGCCGTCGGCGACGCCCGTGGTGTCCCAGTCGTGCGAGAGGGCGCCGAACGCGTCGTCGGGCACGGTGAAGACCGCGTCGAACGAGTCGAGCTTGCCGGCGCTGTCGCCCATCTGCAGCACGCGGGCGGGGTCGTCGTAGCCGGCGGGGCGGAGCGTCCTGCCGTCGGGCAGCACGAGCCGGAGGCCCTGGATCGTGAAGTCGTCGTTGTTCTCCGGGCTGATCTCGGGCGCGGCCTTGGTGCCGGCCCAGACGCTCAGTGTCAGGGGCTCGCCGGGGCGCACGGCGTCGAGGGGCACCTTCGTGGTGATGGTCTCGGTGCCCTCGAAGATGCCGTCGTCGAAGATCGTCAGCACCTCGCTGCCGAGCAGCACCCCGTTGCGGAAGTACGTGTTGACCCCGCCCGCCTCGAAGGCGAAGTACGCCTCACGCTCGAGCGCGCGCTCGACGTCGACGACCGGAGCGCCGTCGATCTGGAGGGCCACGTCGGGCGGCGTCGCCGTGCCTGCGGCGGCGATCGGCACGGTGCCCCGGAGGCCCTGGCCCTCGGCGACGTTCAGCCGCACCGGTGCGTCGTCACGACCGCCGATCGTCACGGTGCGGACGGGCGTCGTGGTGGTGTTCGAGCCGTCGGTGACCTCGAGCGAGTACCGCAGCCAGCTCTTGCCGTACAGGTCGACGCCCGGCACCGACCAGGTGTAGGTGTCACGGGGCCCCGCGGTGGCGGCGGGGTCGGCCCGGGTGCCGACCAGGTCGACGACGACGGGCTCGGCGTCGACGTCGTTCTCGGCGGTGAGGCGGGCCGAGAGCACGCCGGAGTCGTCGGTGACGGTGAAGGTCACGTCGAACGGCTGCGTCGGGTCGTCGACGGAGGCGGCGGTGCCGTCGACGACGACCGGCGCGACCGTGTCGACGGGCGTCACGACGAGGCCGGCGGGCACCTGGTCGGCGGTGACCGTGCCGGGGCTCGCGGGGGCCTTGCGCAGCAGCACCTGCTTCGTCGGGTCGGCGGCGTCGGGCCCGTACTGGATCCCCTGGTCGGGGTCGACGTCGTCGCGCCCCGCCACGAGCCCGTAGTACCCGCGGTTGAGGGCGACGCCGCTGTTCGTGACGACCTCCATGCCGCGGGCCGAGCCGTTGGCCATGCCGGCCGAGGCGACGTCGAGCAGCTGGCCGACGCGCAGCGACGAGCCAAAGTGGGAGTTGAAGTCGGCGCGCGTGAGGGCAGCGTTCTGCCCGTTGCGGACCCACAGCACGAGGGTGTCGCCGGGGGCGATCGTCGCGGCCCGGGGCGTCGAGGGCCAGAGCACGGTCGACGAGTTCTGCGCCTCGTCGATCGGGTACAGGTAGCGCAGCGAGTAGTCGGACCAGTCGATCGGGCGGTCGGTGCCGTTGTAGAGCTCGACGAACTCGTAGCCGTCGGCGCTGCCGACGTTCGTGGAGTCGGGCAGCAGCTCGGTCACCTGCAGGGCGGCCGCGCGGAGGCTCGGGTCGGGCAGCGGCGTCGGGGCGGGAGCCGGGGTGGTCGGTCCGGGCGTGGGCTCGGGAGCGGGCGTGGGCGCCGGCGTGGGCTCGGGGGCCGGCGTGGCCGGGCCGCCGAGCTGCGCGGGGTCGACCGCGCCGGGCGTCGGGGCGGCCTTCGAGCCGACGAGCTGAGCGCCGGGCTGGGCGGCGTCGGCGGAGCGCGCGAACTGCGCGACGGTCCCCGCCGAGACGGAGCCGGTCGGGTAGAACGACCACGAGACGGCCGTGCCGACGGCGTCGACGACCCGGACGCCGCGGCCGCCGCCGTTCGCCATGCCGGCCTGCCCGGTGACGCGCACCACGGGGTACGACGTGGGCGCGCCTCCCGTGCCTGCCCACGCGGCCCGGAACTCGTCGACGGTGCGCGCCGTGCTGTCGACGGCGCCCGAGGCGTAGCTCAGCCACAGCACGACCGGCACGCCGGGGGGCAGCACCGTCCCCGCCGGAGCGACGAGGGGCACGTCGCGGGCACGGTCGTCGGAGTCGACGTACGTGTAGGCGAGCGAGACGCCGCCGTCGCCGAGCACCACGTCGGACGCGGTGGTGTTGACGACCTCGACGTACTCGAAGTCGTCGGCCCCGACGCCGTCGGGGGCGATCTCGGTGACGAGCACGTCGCCGACGGGAGGCGCGGCCTGGGCCGGCACCGCGCCCCCGGCGACGAGGGCCGCGGCGAGGGCGGCGGCGGACAGTGTGGCGAGGCGACGACGCATCTGTGGAGTTCCCCTGGATCGACTGGCAGTGCGCCATGACCCTAGGGAGGCCGATCGACGGGCGGGTGAACGACGGGTGTCGCCTCCGTGCGCGACCGTCGTCGCCGCGCCGTCGTCGCCGCGAACCACGAAGTCGCACGCGAACCACGCCGCGGCGTGGTTCGCCTGCGACGACGTGGTTCGTGAGCACGGCCGGGCGGCGAGACCGCCCGGCCGGGGGCTGGTGCCGCCCAGCCGGGGCTGCTTGGCTGGGGGCATGTCCATCTCCACCACGGCCGAGAAGGCCGACCTCCTCCGCTCGCTGCACGTGCCGGGCGACCCGCTGATCGTCACGAACGTCTGGGACAGCATCACCGCCCGCGTCGTGGCCGGCGCACCGGGCGTGAAGGCCCTGGCCACCGCCTCCCACTCGATCTCCGAGGCGCACGGCGTCGAGGACGGCGAGGGGCTCGACGTCGACGAGATGCTCGCCGCCGCCCGCATCATCGTCCGCTCGGTCGACCTGCCCGTCTCGGTCGACTTCGAGAAGGCCTACGCGACCGACGCCTCGGGCACCTTCGACAACGTGTTCCGCCTCATCGAGGAGGGCGCCGCCGGCCTCAACCTGGAAGACAGCATCGGCCAGGCCAAGGCCCCGCTCTACGACATCGACACCCAGGTCTCGAAGGTCGCCGCGGCCCGCCGCGCCGGCGACCGCGCGGGCGTGCCGATCGTCGTCAACGCCCGGGTCGACGCCCTGGCCGGCGACCCTGACAGCTTCGACGACGCGGTCACCCGCGCCAACGCCTACCTCGACGCGGGGGCCGACTGCGCCTTCGTGCTCGGCCTCGGCACGGAAGACCTCGTCAAGCGCGCCCTCGACGAGATCCACGGGAAGATCAGCGTGATCTCGGGGCCGACGTCGGTGCCGCTCGCCCGCCTCGCCGAGCTCGGCGTCTCGCGCGTGAGCTTCGGGCCGATGTCGATGGGCCTGACGCTGTCGCACCTCCGCGACGCGGCGACCCGCCTCACCGCCCGCGAGGAGTACCCGGCGGAGCTCGGCTTCTCGTTCTGAGCCGCGCCCAGACCGGGTGACGCCCGGGAGGGCTGATCCACTCCGGAGTGGATCAGCCCTCCCGGGCCCGACGCCGTCGCACCGCGAGCACCGCGACCGCGACCGCGACCGCTGCCACGCCCCCGAGCAGCACCAGCACGACCACACCGGCCGGCGACCCCGCCACCGAGCCGACGACCGCCCAGAGCACCGCGAACCCGACGGTGGCGTAGATCAGCGCCCACGCCGCGCACCCGGGCAGCATCGCGACGAGGTACACGGGCCACCGCATCCTCGACGCCCCCGCGGCCGCGTTCATCACGGTCTGCAGCCCCACGGTCAGGAAGCTCAGCGTGACCGCGGGAGGCCCCCACCGGGCCAGCACCCGCGACGCCCGCGCGACGCCCGGCCCGTCGACCCAGCGGCCCCACCTCGTCGAGGCGGCTCCCCGTCGCGCGCCCCGCGCCAACCAGTAGGTCGCCTGGGCCCGGCAGACGACGATCGCGAACAGCGCCGCCACGAGCCCGCCGAACGGCAGGCCGGCCAGGCGCTCGAGCACGGTGCCCCCTCGGGTGACGCGGTCAGGTCAGGTCAAGTCAGGTCAAGTCAGGTCGGGCCTGGTCGGTCCAGGTCACGTCGATGCTAGGTCGACCCGCCCGGGAGGCGCCCGGGACGGACGACGACCGAGGGCCCCTGCACGACAACTGTCGCTCAGAGGCCCTCGGTCACGAGAGATCGGGCACCGGCCATGCCGGCCCCGACGCCTCAGCTCCGGTCGCGCCGCTCGCGGCGCTCCTTGCCGTCGGGCAGGTCGTCGGCGTCGGCGTCGGGCCGGTCGTCGTCCGCGGGACGCTCGCGGCCCTCGCGACGCTCCCGCGCCTCCTGTTCGGCGATGGACGCGGCCGCGGCCTGCCGCAGGCGCATCCCGTCGAGCTCGTCCTGCGCCTCCTGGGCCCTCTTCTTGTCGCTCTGCTTCGTGTCGCGCGGCGGCAGGAGGATGTCCTTCTCCGCCTCCATGCCGGCCTGGAGCTCGCGGCCGCGCTCGATCTCGGCGTCGAACTCGGCGCCGAAGAGCAGGGCGTTGTTCGTGATCCAGAGCCAGAGCAGGAAGACGATGACGGCACCGAGCGAGCCGTACGTCTTGTTGTAGTTCGAGAAGTTGCTGACGTAGAACCCGAAGCCGACGCTGGCGATCATCCAGATGAGGATGGCGAGCAGCGAGCCCATGCTCATCCAGCGGAACTTCGGCTGCTTCACGTTGGGCGCGAAGTAGAAGAGCACCGCGACGACCACCACGACGATGACGAGCAGCACCGGCCACTTGACGATGCCCCAGACGAAGACCGCCGTCGAGCCGAGGCCGATCACGTCGCCCACGGCCTGCGCCACGTCGCCGCTCAGCACGAGGATGAGGCCGGCGACGACGATGAGCACGACGGTGAAGGCCGTGATCGCGAGGTTCGTCGGGCGCAGCTTCCAGATCGGGCGGCCCTCGTCGATCTCGTAGACCCGGTTCATCGCGCGGCCGAAGGCACCGACGTAGCCGGAGGCCGACCACAGGGCGCCGACGACGCCGACGACGAAGGTGATCCCCGCCGCGGGCGACATGGTCACCTCGCGGATCGGGTCGCGCAGCGTCTCGGCGACCGAGCCGCCGCCGAGCTGGGTGAGCAGCTCGAGCATGGTCTTCGTCGTGGCCTCGGCCTGGCCGAAGAGGCCGAGCACCGACACGATCGCGAGCAGCGCCGGGAAGATGGCCAGTACGGCGTAGTAGGTCAGGGCCGCCGCCAGGTCGGTGCACTGGTCGGAGGTGAACTCGCGGAGGGTCTTCTTGAGCACGTAGCCCCACGAGGGCTTGCGAAGGTCGTTCGGGCTGTCGGGCTTGCGCGCGTCGTCGGGGTCGGGAGCCTGCTGCTCGCGCTCGGTGCTGCTCTGCGCCATGGTGTTGTCCTTCGTTCTGGGGGACGCCCTGGGTGAGGGGTGCGTGCCCGCCAGCGCGACGGGGCAGCCGTCAGGCGGGGGGCTGGAGGTGGGGTGGGGAGGGAGAGAAGGTGCGGGAGTCGCGGCGCCGGTCAGCGCCGCGACTCCCGCACCCGGGGCCCTAGCGTCGGGCGATCCGCACGACGCCGGCCACGACCGAGGCGAGTCCGACGACCCCGGCGACGCCCGCGGCCACCACGGGCCGCGGGTCGTCGTGCCAGCGTCGGGAGACGCTGTCGCGGAGGCGGCGGGCGTGCGCCGGCACGCTCAGCTTGTCCTCGATCGCGTCGAGGGTGCGGGCGAACTCCTCGCGGGTGCGCGCCACGTCGAGCTCGAGCTCGGGGATGCTCGGGGCGGACTCGTCGGAGCCCGCACCGTCGCCGTCACCGGCGCGGCCGTCACGGCGGTCGCCGGAGTCGTCCCGGCTCACGAGCCGATGCCCTTCAGCGCGGCGACGTCCGCCTTGACGTTCTCGACGGCCTTCTCCGGCACGGGCGGCACGCCCTTCTTCAGCGCCTTGACGCCGAGCAGCGCGAGGACGGCCGTGACGACCAGCAGCACGCCGGCCACGATCAGCGCGGCGAGCCACGGGGCGACGACCGTCGCGAGGCCGAGGACGCCCGCGGTGATGAGCACGGCCAGCAGGAAGAAGCCGAACAGCGCGGCCCCGACCAGCAGGCCCGCGCCGACGCCGGCCTCCTTGAGCTTGGTGGCGAGCTCCTTCTTGGCGAGCGCGATCTCGCCGCGGATCAACCGCGAGATGAGGTCGGGCAGGCTGCCGAGGAGCGACCCGAGCGACCGCTTGGTGCTCTGGTCAGGTGCCTTGAGGTCACTCACCGGCGTTCACGCCCGGGAGCGGGCCCGAGCCGGGCTCGCCCTTGCCCTTGGCGCCACGACCGGCGTCCTTGACCGCGTCGGCAGCGTCCGAGGCCTTGGACTCGGCCTTGTCGGCCAGCGCGCCGACCTTGTCCGCGACGTCGGAGTCGCCCGACTTCGAGGCGACCGACTTGGCCTTGGCGGCCGCGTCGCCCGCGACCTCCTGGATCTTCTTGCCGACCACGGGGGCGTTCTCCTTGACGAAGCCCTCCGCCTGCTGGACGGTCTTCTGCACGTTCGGGTTCTCCCACAGGCTCTCGGCCTGCGACTTGATCTTGACGTACGCGCCACGGCCCGCGCGGGCGCCGAGGACGTAGCCGACTGCCGCTCCGGCGACGAAGAGGATCTTGCCCTTCATGAGTGCTCCTTGGGTCAGACCCGCTCACGGCGGGTGTCGAGATGTCTGGTGACCACGCTGGCACGTTCACGCCCGGGCCGACCAGATCCGCGACTCCTACCGCTCGTGGTCGAGCACCCGGGCCTCGGTCGCGACGCCCGCGGCGACGCCCCGGTCGGGCGCGAGCAGGCCGAGGGCGCGCCGGAGGGTCCAGCCCGGCAGCCCCGCCGCGGCGAGCGCCGCCTCCATCAGCCGGACGACGCACCAGCCGAACAGCGCGACGACGATGGCGTTGCGCGCCGCGAGCGCCAGCACGGCGGCGGGCTGCAGGTCGATCAGCTCGCGGTACATGACGGGGAAGACGAGGGTCGTGAGGCCGGCCGCCCACGCGGTCAGGCGGGCCGGCACGCGGAACAGGTCGGGGCGCTGCGCGAGGCCGACCGCGACCACCGGGGCGATCCAGAGCATGTACTGCGGCGAGCCGACCTTGTTGAACACGACGAAGGTCGTCGTCAGGGTCAGGGCGCCGAGCAGCACGAGCTGGACCTCGTCGCCCGAGGTCGAGCGGCGGGCCCCCGGCAGCCCGAACGCGGCGACGGCGAGCAGGGCGAGCAGCGCCAGCACCACGCCGAGCATGAGCTCGGTGCTGCTGTTGATCGCCCAGGTGTCGCCCGGGCCCATGACCTCCCGGGTCGCGAGGGCGACGTTCTGGTAGACCGACGCCCCCGGCACGCGAAGCATGGCCATCCACACCCACGGGGTCGAGAGCGGCGCCTCGAGCTGGAGGCCGCGGCTCGACTGGGTGCTGATGAACGTGTCGATCCGGCTCAGGCCGCCGCCGAGGGCGACGGCCGCGGCGACGCCCGCCGTCACCAGGAGGGCGGAGCGCACGACCGTCGAGCGGCGCCGCGAGGCGACCATGACCGCCGCGATGACGGCCGCCGGCCAGACCTTGATCCAGGTGGCGCCGGCGAGCAGCAGGCCCGCGACGCGGGGGCGCCGGGCGAGCAGCACCAGGGCCGTGAGCACCATGGGTGCGCTGAACCCCTCGAGGCGGAGGAAGGCCACCGGGCTGAGCAGGAAGAGCACGAGCAGCCACCACCAGGCGGCCGGGGTCTCGACGGTGCGGCGGCCCCGGTCGGTCAGCACCCAGAGCGAGACGCCGTTCAACAGCGTCAGCATCACCAGCCAGACGAACTGGTACATCGACTCGCCGAGCACGTTCGGCAGCACGATCGGCAGCAGGGCGCCCGCCGGGTAGACCCAGGTGAAGTCGAGCACCGGCCACGACCCCGAGCTGAGGGCGTCGGTGGCCCAGGTGCGGTACAGCGGCAGGTCGCCGCTCACGCCGCCGGAGAGCATGAGGGGCGTGAGGGCCAGGAAGAGCGCGGCGTGCAGGGCCGCGAACGTCCACCACAGCCCGTGCGGGTGCTGACGCACCCACCGCCGCCGGGACGCCAGCCGGCCGGCCAGGTCGCGGAGGGCGCGCGCGGGCCGCGGGCGCTCGGGGGTGCGGGAGGTCTGCGTGCTCACGGGCCGAAGATACGGCCAGGACCTTTCGCCCGGGTGAACTCGGGGCCACATCGGGCCGATCTCATCCGCGCGACGGAGCGGCCCTCCGCCGATCGGCCGCCCGGCCCCGCGGGTCGGCGACGCGGCCGGCCGGCCGAGCCCCCGGGAGTCGCGGGTCAGCCGAGCGCGACCCACCAGATCAGCAGCATGGTCACCACGAACCCCGACACGAAGTTGAGCGTCAGGAACCGCTTCCACCCCCGGTTGACCCCCTCCGCGTCGGCGTCGGCGACGTTCCACCACGGCGCGCAGCTGATCGCGTAGGCGACCGGGAGGAGCGCGGCGAACGGCCCCGGGGTGTCGGTGAAGGTCATCAGCAGCGCCGCGAGCAGGTACGCGACGACCGAGAGCCGCACCGTGGTGCGGGCGCCGAAGACCGTCGCGATCGAGGCGATGCCGCCCTCGCGGTCGGCGATGACGTCCTGCACGGCCCCGAAGGCGTGGCTGGCCGTGCCCCAGAGGAAGAACGCGGCGAGCAGGGCCCACAGCGCGGGCGTGACGTCGGCCCCGGCGAGCACGAGGCCGTAGACGGCGGGGCTCACGAAGTGCGTGCTCGAGGTGACCGAGTCGACGACCGGGCGCTCCTTGAAGCGCAGGCGCGGGGCCGAGTAGGCGACGACGGCGAAGACGCTGACCGCCAGCACGAGCCAGCTCAGCGGACTGCCGACGGCGACCAGGAAGACCAGGAAGGGCACGTTCGTGACGACCGCGGCGACCAGCGTGGGCCGGTGCATGCTGGGGTCGAGCAGCGCCCCCTCGACGCCGCCCTTGCGGGGGTTGCGCAGGTCGCTCTCGTAGTCGAAGACGTCGTTGATGCCGTACATCGCGAGGTTGTACGGCACGAGGAAGTAGAGGGTGCCGACGATCGCGACGAGCCACGGCACCGCGGTGACGTCGTAGCTCGTGCCGCCGTCGGGCGTGCTGCCGCTCGCGGCGCTCAGCAGGTAGGCGGCCGCGAACGGGAACGCGGTGTTGATCCAGCTGAGGGGTCGCGACGACCAGGCCAGGGCGCGCAGGGTGGCGATCACCGCGACTCCTCCGGTCCTGCGGCGGGCCGGGCCGGCCGCGCCGGCCCAGCCCGTCGGGCCGGTCGCTCGAGCGACGGCTCGCGGGCCGGTCGGCGGCCGCCGAGCAGCGTCCAGACGCTCGGCAGCAGCACGAGCGCCGCCACGGAGTAGGCGAAGTCCTCGAGCGGGGCGACGCCGAGCTTCGCGCCGCTGATGCGGGCCTCGTCGTAGCCGACCAGGCCGACGCCGATCATGACGTTGTCGAAGACGGCGGTCATCACGAGCAGCACGACGGTGGTGAGCCCGGCGGCGCGGACGACCTCGGCGCGGTCGCGGTCCCCCGAGGAGGCGCGCCCCCGTGCCCGGAGCCGGTGCAGCAGCAGCGCCGCGGCCGCGGTCACGGCCACGAGCCCGAGGAAGACGGCGTTCACCGCCCAGTACGTCACGCGCGCGCCCCCTCGCGGCGGGCGGCGAGCACCCCGAGCGCGAGGCGCGCCCCGGAGTGCAGGTTCATCGTCAGCCAGCAGAGCAGCACGAGGAAGAAGACCTCCTCGAGCGGCAGCTCGGGCGCCAGCTGCACGCCCGTCATGAACGACGTCTCGCCGCGGAAGAAGATGCCGAGGTCGATGCCGACGACGTCCCAGACCAGGAAGAAGGCGACGCCGACGAGAAGCGTCACCGCCGCACGCCAGCCGTCGCGCCAGAAGAACAGCGTGAAGCGCCGGTCGAGCGCCGCCATGCCGGCCAGCGAGATCAGCAGCGCGACGAGGTAGGCGGCGCCCATCAGGCCGTTCCGGCGGCGGCCGGCGCGGCGGGGGCCCCGGCCTCGGCGGCGGGCTCGGGCAGCGGCTCGGTGCTCGTGTCGCCGCGCATGTTCTTGAGCAGCACCTCGGCGCTGATCAGGCACATCGGCAGGCCGATGCCGGGGCGCGACGAGCCGCCGACGTAGAAGAGGTTGCGCACGTGCTCCGAGGTGTTGCCGGCGCGGAACATCGCGCTCTGGTCGAGCGTGTGCGCCGGGCCGAGCATGCTGCCCTGCCAGGCGTTGACGTCGTCGACGAAGTCGCGCGGCCCGCGGGTGCGCCGCAGCACGACGCGCGACGCGAGGTCGGGCACGCCCGCCCAGCGGCTGATCTGGTCGATCACCTGGTCGGCGAGGCGCTCGACCATCGGGTCGCCGTCGCCGTCGACGTCGCCGCGGCCGAGCGCGGGGTCGGCGGGCAGCGGCACGAGCACGAAGAGGTTCGTCTGGCCCTCGGGCGCCGTCGACGGGTCGATCGTGCTCGGCTTGCAGACGTAGAGCGACGGCGGCTCGGGGATCCGCTTGTCGTCGCCGAAGATCCGCTCGAAGTTCTCGTGCCAGTCGCGGGCGAAGAACAGCGAGTGGTGCTCGAGCTCGGGCAGCTCGCCCTCGACGCCGAGGTAGACGAGCAGGGCGCTCGGGCCGGGGTCGCGGCCGTGCCAGTACTTCTCGTCGTAGGTGCGCAGCGAGCGGGGCAGGAGGCGCGTCTCGGTGTGGTGCAGGTCGGCCGCGCTGACGACGGTGTCGGCCTCGAGGGCGTGCTCCGCGCCTCCCGCGTCGGTGTACTCGACGCCCGTGGCCCGCGCCGTCGATACCCGTGGGCGACCCCGTCGGGGCGCAGCGTCGGCCTCGACGGCCGTCGTGATGCGCGTGACCGAGGCGCCGGTGACGATCGTGACCCCGGCGTCGCGGGCGACCGCGGCGATGCGCTCGATGACCGTCGTCAGCCCGCCCTGCGGGTACAGCACCCCGTCGTCGAGGTCGAGGGTGCTCATCAGGTGGTACATGCTCGGCGTGCGGAACGGCGACGAGCCGAGGAAGACCGCGGGGTAGTCCAGGATCTGCTTGAGGCGCGGCTCGCTGACCGTCTTCGACGCGAAGGTGTCCAGGTCTTGCAGGAGGAGCCGGGCGAGCTTGGGCAGCCGCACGACGACGTCGCCGCGGAGCAGCGGCGACACGCTCTCGAAGCTCGTGTAGAGGAACCGCTGCTTCGCCATCTCGTACGTGTCGCGGGCCGAGCGGAGGTAGCGTCGCATCCGCTCGCCGCTGCCGGGCTCGACGCTCTCGAACAGGGCGACGTTGCGCTCGAGGCCGAGCGGCACGTCGATCGGGGCGGGGTCGTCGTCGCCGGGCTCGGCGCCCGGCTCGAAGAACACGCGGTAGCCGGGGTCGAGCGCCACGAGGTCGAGCTGCTCGTCGGCGCTCGTGCCCATCAGCTTGAAGAAGTGGTCGAAGACCTCGGGCATGAGGTACCAGCTCGGGCCGAGGTCGAAGCGGAAGCCGTCGCTCGCCCAGCTGCCCGCGCGGCCGCCGACGGCGTCGTTCTTCTCGAGCACCGTGACGTCGTGGCCCTCGCGGGCGAGCAGCGCCGCCGAGGCGAGGCCGCTGATGCCGCCGCCGATCACGACCACCCGGCGGCCGTGCCGCTCGACCGTCGTCGCGCCGGTGGTGGACTTCAGCCAGGGTGTGCTCACGAAGGGGCTCCGTCGGTCGGGGTGGTGCTCGGGGTGCGGGCGGGCGGCACGGCCACGACGCGGCCGACCGCGGCGCCGGCCGCGATGCGCAGCTTCACCGGGTTCGGCACGCGGACGCGCGCCCGGATCAGCGAGGAGGCGGGGGTCGCCTCGAGCCGTCGGTTCAGCTCGGCGAACAGGCCGTGGGCCAGCGCCACCGCGCGCCGCGACGACGCGGGCAGCACGGGGATGATCTCGCCGGCGACCCGCAGGTCGTCGTCGATGTCGTCGACGAGCCGCCGCTTGGTCGCCTCGTCGAAGGTGTCGACGTCGACGCCGGGGAAGTAGCTGCGGCCCAGGTGCTCGAAGTCCGCCGCGAGGTCGCGGAGGAAGTTGACCTTCTGGAAGGCGGCACCGAGGCGGCAGGCGCCCTCGTCGAGGGCGGCCCGCGTGCTGGCGGGGTAGCCGTGCCCGACGAGGAAGGCGCGGAGGCACATCAGGCCGACGACCTCGGCCGAGCCGTAGACGTACCGACGGAACGACTCGTCGTCGTGCTCGCGGGCGCTGAGGTCGGCCCGCATCGAGGCGAAGAAGGGCCGCGTGAGCTCGGTGCCGAAGCCCGTGGCCCGGGCGGTGCGCGCGAAGGCGTGCACGACGAGGTCGGAGCTGAAGCCCTCCGCGAGCGCCCGCTCGGTCGTGGCCTCGTAGTCGTCGAGGCACCGGCCGGCGGCCGCGACGTCGAGCCCGGCCTCGGCGGCGGGGCCGTCGACGATCTCGTCGGCGACGCGCACCAGCGCGTAGACGTTCTCGACGTGCTGCCGCACGTCGGCCCCGAGGAGGCGCGAGGCCAGCCCGAAGGAGGTCGAGTACCGGCGGATCACGCCGGCCGCGGTCTGGTCGGCGACCGCGTCGTAGAGCGAGAGGCCGGTCACCGCACGCGCTCCAGGACGGTGGCGACGACGGGGGTCAGGGCCTCGCGGAGCGCGTCGCCCACGGCAGGGCCGTCGAGCACGGCGAGCGCGCGGCGGGCGTGCTGCTCGACGAGGGACTCGGCGAACGCGCGGGCGCCGCACGCCTCGAGCCGGGAGCGCACGTGCTCCGCCTCGGCCTCGGTGAGGTCGGCCTTGCCGATGAACGGGCGGATCGCGAACCACTCGTCGGTCGTGGCCGCGTGGGCGACGATGACGGTGCGCTTGCCCTCGCGGAGGTCGCCGAGGGTCGTCTTGCCGGTGTCGGCCTCGAGGCCGAAGACGCCGAGCAGGTCGTCGACCACCTGGTAGGCGACGCCGACCTCGCGGCCGAACTCGCCGACCGCGTCGACGACGGCGTCGGGGGCGCCGGCGAGCACAGCGCCGGCCTGCAGCGGGGCCTCGAAGGAGTAGACGGCGGTCTTGGCGCGCTCCATGTCGAGGATCTCGGCGACCGTCGGCACCTCGGGCGAGAGCGACAGCTCGACGTCGACCATCTCACCGCCCGCGCTGACGAAGATCGCCTCGTCGAGGATGTCGAGGAGGCGCGCCCGGACGCCGCCCTCGCACCGGACGTCGAGCAGCAGCCGGCTGGCCCCGGCGAGCGCGAGGTCGCCCGCGATGACGGCGGCCGACATGCCCCGGTGCTCGGCGGCGGGGGTCGGGATGCCCGCCGTCGTGGCCGTGTCGCGGTAGCTGCCGGAGACGTTGGGGATGCCGCGGCGCGAGAAGTCGCGGTCGATGACGTCGTCGTGGACGATCAGGGCCGTGTGCAGCAGCTCGAACGAGGCCGCGACGCCGGCGACGGCCTCGTCGTCGGTGCCGCCGAGGGCGTCGTAGGCGGTGAAGACCATGCGGGGCCGGAAGCGCTTGCCGCCGACCGTGTTGCGCTCGAGCACCGACCAGAGCTCGACGTAGCGACGGCCCACGAGCGCGGCCCGGCGCTCGGCCAGCCGGAAGAAGTCGTCGAGGACGACCTCGACACGCTCGTGTCGGGCGCGCGCGCCGCCGCGCAGCTGTTGAGCGTCCACAGAGGGCAGACTACCTCCCATGGAACTCGGCGAACGCGCTCATGCTCAGCCTCTCGACAGCCCTCCTGCAGGGTCTGATCAGGAGATGGTGGTCCTCCTCGACGAGGCCGGCGAGCCCGTCGGCAGCACGCCGAAGGCCACCGTGCACACGACGGCGACGCCGCTGCACCTCGCCTTCAGCTGCCACGTCGTCGACGAGCGGGGCCGCGTGCTCGTCACCCGCCGGGCCCTGTCGAAGAAGACCTGGCCCGGCGTCTGGACCAACTCGTTCTGCGGCCACCCCGCGCCGGGCGAGACCCCGGAGGAGGCCGTCTACCGCCGTGCGTCGCAGGAGCTCGGCATCGAGGTGGCCGACGTCAGCGTGATCCTGCCGGAGTTCCGGTACGTCGCGACCGACGCCTCCGGCATCGTCGAGAACGAGATCTGCCCGGTGTTCACCGCCCGCGCGGTCGGCGTGCCCGACCCCTCGCCCGACGAGGTCGCCGAGTGGGCCTGGCTCGAGCCCGAGGCGCTCCGCGGGGCCGTCGAGGCGGCGCCCTTCGCCTTCAGCCCGTGGCTGGGGTGGCAGCTGGCCGCCTGGCCGGCGACGGCGGCCTGACCGGGCCGACCCGCGCCTCCTGCCCTGTCGGGGCCTGCCCCGGGCAGCACGACGACGGCGCCGCCACCTCCTCCGAGGTGACGGCGCCGTCGTCGTGTGCGGGCGGGCTCAGCGGGGGCGGAGCGTCGCCGCGGCGGGGCAGTCGAAGGGGTCGCGGGCCGCGAGGCCGACGCGGTTGAGGTAGCGGATGACGATCCCGTACGACTTGATCGCGGTGGTCTCGGCGTAGGGGATGTCGTGCTTCGCGCAGTGCTCCTTGACGAGCAGGCTCGCGGCGCGCAGGTGCGGCCTGGCCATGCTCGGGAAGAGGTGGTGCTCGATCTGGAAGTTCAGGCCGCCCATGAACGCGGTCGAGAAGCGACCGGTGATGTTGCGCGAGGTGAGCACCTGCTTGCTGAGGAAGTCGACCTTCGCGCCCTCGGGGATGATCGGCATGCCCTTGTGGTTCGGGGCGAACGACGAGCCCATGTAGAGGCCGAAGACGGCCATCTGCACGCCGATGAAGGCGAACGCCATGCCGACGGGCAGGAACGCGAAGACGACGGCGAAGTAGGCGATCATGCGCCCGGCGATCAGCGACACCTCGAGGGCGCGGCCCTCGACCTTCTCCTTCGTGAGGAGCACCTTGATCGAGTGCACGTGGAGGTTGACGCCCTCGCCGAGCAGCAGGGGGAAGAAGAACCAGCCCTGGCGACGCGTCAGCTGGCGCATCAGGCCGGTCTGCTTCGCCGCGTCCTCCTCGAGGAAGGAGACCGTGTCGAACGCGATGTCCGGGTCCTTGCCCTTGGTGTTCGGGTTGGCGTGGTGGCGCGTGTGCTTCGACATCCACCACGCGTAGCTCATGCCGACGACGCCGGCGGCGAGCACGCGGCCCACCTTGTCGTTGCGCGTTCCCGAGTCGAACACCTGGCGGTGCGCGGCCTCGTGGGTGAGGAAGGCGAACTGGGTGAGGATGACGCCGAGCGCGGCCGCGATGAGCAGCTGGAACCAGCTCGAGCCGAGCAGGACGAAGCCGGTGGCCGCGCCGAGCAGGCAGACGACGAGCACGACGAAGACGGTGACGTAGAACCCGGTCCGACGGCGGAGCAGCCCTGCTTCGCGCACAGACGCCAGGAGCGTCGAGTAGGTGCTGGTCGGTTTGCTGGCCGATCCGGGCACGGTCGGACGGAACCCGGCCGGAGCCGAGGGGGCGATGGAGGTCATGCAGCTCCCGCGATGGTGGACTTCCCAGCCAGTGGTGGTGAGCGTGCGCCCTCGGATGTGACGACCGTAGGGGCCGGGGCTGGGCATCGGTAGGGAGATCGCCGCGTGTCCCCCTGTCCCCTCCGGGTGGTCCTGGCCTCGACCGCCCAGGTGATCCTCGCCTCCCGGGGCGCGGGCCCCTGGTGATACTGACATCCGGCATGTCACCATGGACGGATGACGGCCTCGCACCTCGACTCCCCCGCCCCGCTCGTCGGCCTCGTGCACGGCTGCCCGCCAGCGCCGCTGGCCCTGCCCAGGCTCGACGAGGCGGGCGCGGCGGGGGTCGGGGCGGGCATCCGCGAGCTCGTCGCGGCGCCGTGCGGCGGGCCGTGCGACGGGGCCACGACGCTCGAGGTGCGGGGGCTCGGCGGCTGGGGCCTCGACGGGTGGGCGCCCGGCCTCCCCGGCACGCGCCCCGTGGCCGTCCCGCCCGGCGTCCGCGTCGACGGGCTCTCCGCCGAGCACGACGGGCCGGTGCGGCACGGTCTCGTCGCCCTCGTCGACGCCCGGCGGGGGACTGCGGGAGGCGCGGGGTCCCCCCAGCTCCACCACCGCCTCCTCGTCCGCGGGCGCTCCGACGTGCCCCTCGTGCTGGAGCTCCTCAGCGACCTGCGCCGCGACCCGTCCCGGGGCTGGCGGGCCGCCTCCGTCGCCGCCGTGCGCCTCAGCGCCCTGCCGCAGGGCGTCGCGATCGACGAACCGGGGCCGGACGGCGCCGACGACTGCCTGCGCCTGCTCGCCGGGCGGCTCGTCTCGCTCAGCCTCGTCTCGACCGGGATGCTCCAGGTGCGGCGGCCCGGCCGGGTCGGGGGCGCGGCCGGGCACCCCGCGGGCCGCGTCGGCTCCGCCCCGGCTCCGGCCGTGGGCGCCGCCCGGAGGTGGGCTGTCAGCGAGGGGCGGTAAACTCGGGCCGTCTGCTCGGCGTCGCCGGGCCCGCCCCCGTCGAAGAAGGTCTCCCGTGCCTGCTGCTGCCGCGCCCTCCCCCGGGCCGACCGAGCCCCGGCCGAGCGACCCCGCTACCACCGTCCACGAGGCCGGTGCGCGCGGCCGTGACCGGCCCGTCGGCCGCGTCGACCTCGCCGCCTCGGCGCCGCGCTACTGGCCCGTGCCGATCCTCCGGGCCGTCCCGGCGATCGCCCTCGGCGTCGCCATCACGTTCTCGCCCGACCACTCGCCGCGCGTTGGCCTGCTCGCCCTCGGCGTCGCGGGCGTCGTCGGCGGCCTCGTGCTCGCCGTCGGGTCGCTCCGACGGCTCGATGACCCGTCGAGCCGCACCCTCGGCCTCGTGCAGGGCCTCGTCGGCCTCGTCGTGGGCGCCCTGGCCCTCGCGTTCTCGGGCGGCGGCCTGCCGGTGCTCGTCGCCCTCGTCACCACCTTCGCGCTCGTCACGGGCGCTCTCGAGCTCGTCACCGGGCTGCGTCGCCGTCGACGCACCCCCTTGGCCCGCGACTGGACCACCGTCGGCGCGATGACGCTCCTGCTGGCCCTCGCCTTCCTCGTCGTCCCGCCCGACTACGCCGAGCAGCTCGGCGGCGTGGAGCAGATCGACGGCGTGCTCACGTCGTCGACCGTGCTCGTGGGCCTGCTCGGCGCGTGGGGAGCGGTGGTCGGGGTCTACCTCGTCATCGCCGGCCTCTCGCTCAAGTGGCAGACGGGCGCCGACGCGGCGACCGACGCCGCCCCCCAGACCAGTGCAGACGGAGTACAGCACCCATGACACAGCCCAGCTGGCGCGACCGCGTCCGCCCCGCCGAGTTCCTCGGCCTCAGCGCCGTCTTCGCGGTGTTCGTCGGGGTCGTCGTGCTCATGACGACCCGCGAGCTCGACCTCGCGCTGATCTTCCTCTGCATCGGCTTCATCGTCGCGCTCGTCGTCATCGCGATGCTCGCCCTCGCGGCCAAGCCGAACGACGACGAGCAGCACGAGATCGACGAGAGCGACAAGCCCCGCGGCCACTGAGCCCCCGCGGCCACTGAGCCCCCGTACGCGCCCAGCTCTTCCCCTGACCTGAGCCGAAGTCGGCGGGTCGCCGTCCTCACCGGCGGGCCCTCGCGGACCCGCCCAGGAGGACAGGAACCCGCCGCACCCCCAGAGCTCGAGGGAGTGGGCGGGTCGCCGCCCTCGCGGGCGGGCTGCGGGCTACGCCAGGCGGTCGACGAGCTGCGACGCGATGCCGGTGTAGCCGGCGGGGGTGAGCGCCACGAGGCGCGCCTTCGCCTCGGTGCCGATGTCGAGCCCCTCGACGAAGGCCACGAGCTCGGCCTGGCCGACCCGGCGGCCTCGGGTGAGCTCCTTGAGCATCGCGTACGGGTCGGCGATCGACGAGCGACCGGCGACGACCTCGGCGCGGACGACCGTCTGGATCGCCTCGCCGAGCACCTCCCAGTTGCCCTCGAGGTCGGCCTCGAGCGCGGCGGTGCCGACGGCGATCTCGCCGAGCCCGCGGCGCAGGTTGTCGAGGGCCAGCATCGAGTGGCCGAAGGCGACTCCGATGTTGCGCTGCGTCGACGAGTCGGTGAGGTCGCGCTGCTGGCGCGAGGTGACGAGCGTCGCGGCGAGCGAGTCGAGCAGGGCGCACGAGAGCTCGAGGTTGGCCTCGGCGTTCTCGAACCGGATCGGGTTGATCTTGTGCGGCATCGTCGACGAGCCGGTCGAGCCCGCGATCGGGATCTGGGTGAAGTACCCCATCGAGATGTAGGTCCAGATGTCGGTCGCGAGGTTGTGCAGCACCCGGTTGACGTGAGCCACCCGCGAGTAGAGCTCGGCCTGCCAGTCGTGCGACTCGATCTGGGTGGTCAGCGGGTTCCAGGTGAGGCCGAGGCGCTCCTCGACGAACTCGCGCGAGACCTCGGGCCAGTCGGCCGAGGGGTCGGCGACGACGTGGGCAGAGAAGGTGCCGGTGGCGCCGCTGAACTTGCCGAGGTACTCGGTGCCCTCGATCTGCGCGCGGAGGCGCCGGAGGCGGTGCACGAAGACCGCGAACTCCTTGCCGACGGTCGTCGGGGTCGCGGGCTGGCCGTGGGTGTGGGCCAGCATGGGCACGTCGCGGGCCTCCGTCGCCCAGCCGGCGAGCGCCTCCTGCACGGCGTCGAACGCGGGCAGCCAGACCTCGGTCACGGCCTGCTTCACGGTGAGGGCGTACGAGAGGTTGTTGATGTCCTCGCTGGTGCACGCGAAGTGCGTCAGCTCGGCGATGCCGTCGAGGCCGAGGTCGGCGAGACGGGCGCGCACGTAGTACTCGACGGCCTTGACGTCGTGGCGGGTGGTGGCCTCGAGGCCGGCGAGCTCGTCGATGGCCTCCTGCCCGAAGTCGGTGACGACGGCGCGCAGCGCGGTCTTCTGCCCCTCGTCGAGCGGAGACGAGCCGAAGGCGCGGCGGTCGGTCTGGGCGATCAGCCACTCGACCTCGACGTGCACCCGCGCCCGGTTGAGGCCGGCCTCGCTGAGGTGGTCGCCGAGCAGGCCGACGGAGGCGCGGTACCGGCCGTCGAGGGGGCTGAGGGGCTGAGGGGGCAACGTCATGAGGGTCCCTTGCGGAGTGCGGGTTCGATCTGGCGGAAGAGGGCGGTGCAGGCACGCTCGACCATCGCGAGCACGCTGTCGAACATCGCGGGGTCGGAGTAGTAGGGGTCGGGCACGTCGGTGCCGACGGGCTCGCCTCCGCTCGCCCGGTCGAACGACAGCAGCAGCTGCACCTTCGACCGGTCGGCCTCGTTCGTCGCCCACGACCGCAGCACCCGCTCGTGACCCCTGTCCAACGCGACCACGAGGTCGTAGCGCGCGAAGTCGGCGGTCTCGAACTGCCTCGCCCGGTGCCGCTGACCATCGTAGCCGCGGGCCGCGAGGGCACTGACGGTGCGCGGGTCGGCCCCCTCGCCGACGTGCCAGTCGCCCGTGCCGGCCGAGGTCACCTCGAGGGCGTCGCCCAGCCCGGCGCGGCGCGCGACCTCGCGCAGCACGATCTCCGCCATGGGCGACCGGCAGATGTTGCCGGTGCAGACGAAGCAGACGCGGAAGCGGTTCACCGCCGACGGTCGCGCGGCTCGACGACGGGCCGCACGACGATGCCGATCAGCCAGGCGACGATCGCGAGCACGAGGGCCCCGAGCACGCCCCACCAGAAGCCGTCGACCTGCAGGCCGAACCCGATGACGTCGGAGACCGCGGCGACGATCACCAGCAGGAGCCCGTTGACGATCAGCGAGAGCAGGCCGAGCGTGAGCACGTAGAGGGGGAAGGCGACCACGCGGATGACGGTGCCGACGACGCCGTTGACGACGCCGAAGATCAGGGCGACGAGGAGGTAGGTGAGCACCGTCTCGGTCGTGCCCTCCGACCCGTACGCGTCGACGCTCACCCCCGAGACCAGTGACGTGGTCGCCCAGAGGGCGAGGGCGTTGATCAGCAGCCGCACGACGAATCGGGTCATGGCCCCATCATGCCGACCCCGCCCCGCGCGCGGTAGTCGCCGACCGCCTCCGCCCGCCCTAAGGTGGCCGGGTGACCAGTCCCGTGCGCCTCCGCCCCGAGATCGCGGCGCTGCCGCCCTACCGCCAGGGGAAGCAGGCCGCCGCCGACGCGTTCAAGCTGTCGTCGAACGAGAACCCCTTCGAGCCGCTGCCCGGCGTCGTCGAGGCCCTGCGCGGCGCGGTCGCCGTCAACCGGTACCCCGACGCCAGCGCCTCCGCCCTCCGCGCAGCCCTGGCCGACAAGTGGGGCGTCACCACCGACGAGGTGCACGTCGGCGCCGGCTCGGTGTCGCTGCTCAACCAGTTCGTGCTCGCCGCCGCCGCCCCCGGCGACGAGGTCGTCTACGCCTGGCGCTCGTTCGAGGCCTACCCGGGCATCGTCACCGTCTCGGGCGCGACGAGCGTGCCGGTGCCGCTGCGGGCCGACGGCAGCCACGACCTCGACGCCATGGCCGCCGCCGTCACCGACCGCACCCGCCTCGTCATCGTCTGCTCGCCCAACAACCCGACCGGCACGACCGTGAGCACCCACGACTTCGAGACGTTCATGGCCGCGGTGCCGAGCGACCTCCTCGTCGTGCTCGACGAGGCCTACGCCGAGTTCGTGACGGCCGACGACGCCGTCCGCGGCGGGTCGCTCACCGAGCGCCACCCCAACCTCGTCGTGCTGCGCACCTTCTCGAAGGCGTACGGGCTGGCGGCCCTCCGCGTCGGGTACGCGATCGGCGCCTCCTCGGTGCTCGACGCCGCCCGCGCGACCGCCATCCCCCTCTCGGTCACCGAGCAGGGCCAGGCCGCCGCGCTCGCCTCGCTCGAGCTCGAGGGCGAGCTGCTCGAGCGGGTCGCCCGCCTCGCGACCCTGCGCGACCAGGTGCGCCAGGCCCTGCTCGACCAGGGCTGGTCGGTGCCCGACGCCCAGGGCAACTTCGTCTGGCTCGCCACCGGCGACGACACCGCCCGCGCGGCCGAGGTGTTCGACCGGCACGGCATCGTCGTGCGCGCCTTCGCCCCGGAGGGCCTCCGCATCACGATCGGCGAGCCCGCGTCGGTCGACGGGCTGCTGCGCGCGGCGCGCGAGCTGCGCGGCGACACATCCTCCTGACGGCATGTGGGCCTGAGTAGATTGGACCCCATGTCCTCCACCGAAGCGGGCCGCGACGTGACGACGATCCAGCTGCTGAGCCCCACGGGCGAGCGGGTCGACTCCGACGCCTCGGCCGAGTTCCAGCCCTACGTCGACGCGCTCACCGACGACCAGCTGCGCGCGTTCCACCGCGACATGGTGCTGACCCGGCGCTTCGACGTCGAGGCCGCCGCCCTCGCCCGCCAGGGCCAGCTCGCCCTCTGGGTGCCGAGCCACGGCCAGGAAGGCGCCCAGATCGGTCTCGCGCACGCGACCCGCCCGCAGGACCACCTCTTCCCGTCGTACCGCGAGCACGCCGTCGCGCTCAGCCGCGGCGTCGACCCCGTCGACATCCTGCGCCTGCTGCGCGGCCACACGCACGGCGGCTGGAACCCGGCCGAGCACCACAACTTCCACGTGTACACGCTCGTGATCGGCTCGCAGACCCTGCACGCCACGGGCTACGCGATGGGCCTCACGCTCGACGGCAAGGCCGGCACCGGAGACGTCGAGACCGACCAGGCCGTCGTCACGTTCTTCGGCGACGGCGCGACCAGCCAGGGCGACGTCAGCGAGGCGCTGGTCTTCGCCGCGAGCTTCCAGACGCCCGAGCTGTTCTTCCTGCAGAACAACCAGTGGGCGATCAGCGTGCCGGTCTCGCGGCAGTCCCGCACGCCGCTCGTCCACCGCGCGGGCGGCTTCGGCATCCCCGGCACCCAGATCGACGGCAACGACGTGCTCGCCTCGTACGCCGTCAGCCGCCGCGACCTCGACGCCGCTCGCACTGGCGGCGGCCCCCGCTTCATCGAGGCGATGACCTACCGCGTCGGCGCGCACACCTCCTCCGACGACCCCACGAAGTACCGCACCGACGACGAGCTGCAGGGCTGGATCGCCCGAGACCCGATCGCCCGCTTCGAGACCTACCTGAAGGGCCTCGGCGAGACCGACGCCTTCCTCGCCGAGCTCGCCGTGGAGTGCGACGACCTCGGTGCCGACATCCGCCGCCG
Source organism: Frigoribacterium endophyticum (assembly GCF_011759585.1). GTDB lineage: Bacteria > Actinomycetota > Actinomycetes > Actinomycetales > Microbacteriaceae > Frigoribacterium > Frigoribacterium endophyticum. The sequence continues at coordinate 43,882 of NZ_JAAOYV010000003.1, read as the reverse complement.
CACCACCACGCTGCCGAAGCCCGAGATCGGCCTCATGTTCGACCACGTCTACAGCGAGCCGCACCCGCTGATGGCCGAGCAGAAGGAGTGGCTGGCCCGCTACGAGCAGTCGTTCGGCCCGGCCGCCGACGCACCCACCGACGGAGCACGTTCATGACCGACACCGCTGACCGCACCGAGACCGCGACCGCGGCCGGCGTCGACGACCCGACCCGCGACTCCCGAGTGTCCATGCCGCTCGGCAAGGCGATCACCGCCGGCCTCCGCAAGGCCATGGCCGACGACCCGCGCGTGCTGCTCATGGGCGAGGACATCGGCACGCTCGGCGGCGTCTTCCGTGTCACCGAGGGCCTGCAGGCCGAGTTCGGGGCGAGCCGGGTTATCGACACCCCGCTCGCCGAGTCGGGCATCGTCGGCACCGCGATCGGCCTCGCCATGGGCGGATTCCGACCCGTCTGCGAGATCCAGTTCGACGGCTTCATCTACCCGGGCTTCGACCAGATCACCTCGCAGCTCGCCAAGATGACCAACCGGCACGAGGGCGACCTGCAGATGCCCGTCGTCATCCGCGTGCCCTACGGCGGGCACATCGGCGCGGTCGAGCACCACCAGGAGAGCCCCGAGGCGTACTTCGCGCACACCGCGGGCCTCCGGGTCGTCAGCCCGAGCACGCCGCACGACGCCTACTGGATGATCCAGGAGGCCGTCGCCTCGAACGACCCGGTGATGTTCTTCGAGCCGAAGAGCCGCTACTGGCCCAAGGGCGAGGTCGACCTCAGCGACCCGCAGGCGCCGCTGCACGCCAGCCGCGTCGTGCGGACCGGCACCGAGGTGACACTGCTGGGCCACGGCGCCATGGTGAGCGTGCTGCTGCAGGCCGCCGAGATCGCCGCCGCCGAGGGCATCTCGGTCGAGGTCGTCGACCTGCGCTCGCTGTCGCCCGTCGACTACGGCCCGATCCTCGAGTCGGTGCGCAAGACCGGCCGCCTCGTCGTCGCGCAGGAGGCCCCCGGGTTCGTCAGCGTCGGCTCCGAGATCGCCGCGACCGTCGCCGAGAAGGCGTTCTACTCGCTCGAGGCGCCGGTGCTGCGCGTCAGCGGCTTCGACACGCCCTTCCCGCCCGCCAAGCTCGAGACCCTGTACCTGCCCGACGCCGACCGGGTCCTCGAGGCCGTCGACCGGGCGCTCGCGTACTGAGCGTCCGCCCCCCGGCGCGCCCGCCGCGCGCCGCTCCGCACCCCGGGCCCCCGCCCCACCGCGTCACGAGGAGTCACCCCGCATGAGTTCAGAGTTCGCCCTCCCCGACGTCGGCGAGGGCCTCACCGAGGCTGAGATCGTCGAGTGGAAGGTCGCCGCGGGCGACACCGTGGCGATCAACCAGGTGCTCGTCGAGATCGAGACCGCCAAGTCGCTCGTCGAGCTGCCCTCGCCGTTCGCCGGCGTGGTCGAGAGCATCCTCGTCAGCTCGGGCGACACCGTCGACGTCGGCACCCCGATCATCACCATCGGCGACGGCACCGCACCGACCACCCCCGGCGACCGCGCCGCCCAGGCCGAGTCGCTCGAGTCGGGCGGCATGGCCCGCACCGCGCAGATCATCGCGCAGGAGGAGGAGGCCCTCTCCGAGCAGCGGGCCCGCCACCTCGAGAACGCGGTCGACCCGGTCGCCGTCAGCGCGCCTCCGGCCGCTCCCGCTCCCGCCGCGCCTGCAGGAGTCGCGGTGCAGGCCCCGGCCGCGGTCGCCGCCCCGGCGGCCCCCGCCGCCTCCGCCCCCGTGGCCGACGACAGCGGCTCCGGCGCCGTGCTCGTGGGCTACGGCGCCGCCGGCGGCCACGGCCAGACGCGTCGTCGCCAGCCCAGCAAGGGGCAGGTCGACGCGCGCCAGCTGCGCATCGCCGAGCAGGGCCGTCGCCGCCCCGCGACCTCGGTGCCCGCCGCGCAGGCGCTGCCGATCATCGCCAAGCCGCCGATCCGCAAGCTCGCGAAGGATCTCGAGGTCGACCTCACGCTCGTCCAGCCCACCGGCCTCGCCGGCGAGGTGACCCGCGACGACGTCATCCGCCACGCCAAGCAGGCGAGCGTCTTCCGCAACATCGAGACGCCCGAGTGGGGCGAGGAGCGCGTCGAGCGGATCCCGGTCAAGGGCGTCCGGAAGGCGATCGCCGCCGCGATGACGTCGTCGGCCTACACGGCCCCGCACGTCAGCCTGTTCGTCGACGTCGACGCCACCCGCACGATGGAGTTCGTCAAGCGCCTCAAGGCGTCGCCGCAGTTCGCCGGCGTCAAGGTCTCGCCGCTGCTGATCATGGCGAAGGCGATCATCTGGGCCGTGCGCCGCAACCCGATGGTCAACTCGGCCTGGACCGACCGCGAGATCCTCGTGCGGCACTTCGTCAACCTCGGCATCGCTGCGGCCACGCCGCGCGGGCTGATCGTGCCGAACGTCAAGGAGGCCCAGTCGATGAGCCTGCTCGAGCTGGCCCAGGCCCTCGAGCAGCTGACCCTGACGGCCCGCGACGGCAAGACGACCCCGGCTGACATGCGCGACGGCACGATCACCATCACGAACATCGGCGTCTTCGGCATGGACACCGGCACGCCCATCCTCAACCCCGGCGAGGTGGCCATCGTCGCGCTCGGCACGATCAAGCCCAAGGCCTGGGTCGTCGACGGCGAGGTGCGCTCGCGCATGGTCACGACGATCGGCGCGAGCTTCGACCACCGCGTGGTCGACGGCGACGTCGCCAGCCGCTTCGTGGCCGACGTCGCGAGCGTGCTCGAGGAGCCGGCGCTGCTGCTCGACTGAGCGCGGGCCCGGGGAGGCGACCCGCGCCTCCTCGTTTTGACAATCATTATCAGTAGCAATAGCGTGGCCGTCATGACCTCGCGACGCGCCCTGCCCCTCCTCGCCCTGCCCGCCGCCGCGGCCCTCGTGCTCGCCGGCTGCTCGGGCGGCGACCAGGGCGCGGGCGCGCCGACCGCCGACGACGGCATCTCGATCGTCGCCTCGACGAACGTCTACGGCGACATCGCCAAGACCGTGGGCGGCGATGATGTCGACGTCACCAGCGTGATCAGCGACGCCTCGCAGGACCCGCACTCGTTCGAGGCCGACGCCCGCACGCAGCTCGCCGTCTCGAAGGCCGACGTCGTCATCGAGAACGGCGGCGGCTACGACGACTTCGTCGACACGCTCGTCGACGCCAGCGGCACGAGCGCGACCGTGCTGAACGCGGTCGAGATCTCCGGGCTCGACCCCGACGACGCGGCCGGCCACTCCGACGACGAGCACGCCGGTGACGAGCACGGCGACGAGGCGAGCGACGAGGCCACCGCCGGGGGCGACGACCACGGTCACGACCACGGCGAGTTCAACGAGCACGTCTTCTACAGCCTGCCGAGCATGGCCGCGCTCGCGACGGCGATCGCCGACGAGCTGGGCAGCCTCGACCCCTCGAACGCCGACGCCTACACCGCGAACGCCGAGTCGTTCGGCGAGCAGATCGCCGACCTGGAGGCGCAGGCGGCGGAGGTCGAGACCGCCCACGGTGGCGAGTCGGTCGCCTACACCGAGCCCGTGCCCGGCTACCTCTTCGACGCCATGGGGCTCGAGAACGTGACCCCGGACGCCTTCTCCGAGGCGATCGAGGAGGGCACCGACGTCTCCCCCGCCGTCCTCAACGAGACCCTCCAGCTCTTCTCGGGCGGCAGCGTCGACCTCCTCGCCTACAACGAGCAGACCTCGAGCCCCGAGACCGAGCAGGTCGAGACGGCGGCCACCGACGCCGGCGTCGCGATCGTGCCGGTCACGGAGCTGCTCCCGTCGGGGGATGATTACGTCTCGTGGCAGCAGAGCAACATCGACGCGATCAAGGCGGCACTCGACCAGTGACACCCGGCCCCACCGACTCCCCCGTCGCCGCCGCCCCCGCCCCCTCGGGCACGGGCGGCGGCGACGCCGTGCTGCGCCTCCGCGACGCGGGCGTGCGGTTCGGCGACCGCGTGCTGTGGCAGGGGCTCGACCTCGACGTCGCGCCGGGCGAGTTCGTCGCCGTGCTGGGGCCGAACGGCGCGGGCAAGACCACCATGCTCCGGACGATCCTCGGCCAGCAGCAGCTCACCAGCGGCAGCATCGAGTTCCTCGGCCAGGCCGTCGGCCGCGGCCACCGCCGCATCGGCTACGTGCCGCAGCAGCGCCTGATGGAGTCGGGCACGCCGCTCCGCACCCGCGACATGATCGCGCTCGGCGTCACGGGCCACCGCTGGGGGCTCCGCCGGGAGTCGGCGGCCGAACGCGCTGCCGTCGACCGCCTCGTCGAGGAGGTGGGCGCCGCCTCCTTCGCCTCCGCGCCGGTCGCGACCCTGTCGGGCGGCGAGCAGCAGCGCGCCCGCGTCGGGCAGGCACTCGCCGCCGACCCCGCCCTGCTGCTCTGCGACGAGCCGCTGATCTCGCTCGACCTGCGCCACCAGCGCGGCGTCACCGAGCTCATCGACCGCCAGCGCCGGGCCCGCGACGCCGCGGTCGTGTTCGTCACGCACGACGTCAACCCCATCCTCGACGTGGTCGACCGGGTGCTCTACCTCGCCGGCGGCTCGTTCCGCGTCGGCACGCCCGACGAGGTGCTGCGCGCCGACGTGCTGTCGGAGCTGTACGGCACCCCGGTCGACGTGATCCGCACCATGGGCCGCATCGTGATCGTCGGCGGCCACGGCCACGACGACCACCACGTCGACGAGCCCGCCGACGACGAGGGAGGAGATCGATGACCGACCTCTGGTCGCAATTGTTCTCGTTCCAGGACTTCGGCGAGCTCGTCGTGCTGGTGCGCAACTCGATCATCGCCGGGGCCGTGCTCGGCCTCGTCGGAGGGCTCATCGGCCCGTTCGTCGTGACGCGCAACCTGCCCTTCGCGGTGCACGGCATCAGCGAGCTGTCGTTCGCCGGCGCCTCCGCGGCGCTCCTGCTCGGCGCGAACGTCGTCGGGGGCTCCCTCGTCGGCAGCGTCGTCGCGGCGATGCTGATCGGGCTGCTCGGTGCCCGCGCCCGGGAGCGGAACTCGATCATCGCGGTGCTGATGCCGTTCGGGCTGGGCCTCGGCATCCTCTTCCTCGCGCTCTACAAGGGCCGCTCGGCCAACAAGTTCGGCCTGCTCACCGGGCAGATCGTGTCGGTCGACAATCCTCAGCTCGGCTGGCTCGTCGGCATCTCGGCCGTGGTGATCGTCGTGCTGCTCGTCATCTGGCGGCCCCTGACCTTCGCGAGCGTCGACCCCGACGTCGCCGCCGCCGCCGGCGTGCCGGTGCGCGCGCTCGGGCTGCTGTTCATGCTCGTGCTCGGGCTCGCCGTCGCCGTGTCGGTGCAGGTGATCGGGGCGCTGCTCGTGCTGTCGCTGCTCGTCACCCCGGCCGCGGCCGCCCTGCGCGTGACCGTGAACCCTCGGCTCGTGCCGCTGCTCAGCGTGGCCTTCGCCGTGACCTCGGTCGTCGGCGGGATCCTGCTCGCCCTCGGCGGCGGGCTGCCGATCAGCCCCTACGTGACGACGATCTCGTTCGCCATCTGGCTCGTCTGCCGCGTCGTCGGCCGGGGCCGGGAGCGCGCGGGGTCGCGCGGCGGGGCGACGCCCAGCCGACGCCGAGGCACGCCGGTACCCTCGACACCGACGAAGGAGGCCTGACGTGGTCGTGAAGCGCAACACCTGGCAGCGGGAGGCCGTGCGCGAGGCGCTCGGCAGCAGCGAGGGCTTCGTCAGCGCGCAGTCCCTGCACACCCAGCTCCGCGACTCCGGCTCCCCGATCGGGCTGGCGACCGTCTACCGAGCGCTCTCCGACCTGGCCGCCGACGGCTCGGCCGACTCGCTGCAGCAGGAGGGCGAGAGCCTCTACCGCGCCTGCACGCCGGGCACGCACCACCACCACCTCATCTGTCGCGTCTGTGGCACCACGGTCGAGATCGAGGCCGACGCGGTCGAGACCTGGGCCCGTCAGGTCGCCGCGCAGCACGGCTTCACCGAGGCGCAGCACATCGTCGACGTCTTCGGCCTGTGCGCGGCCTGCTCGGCCGAGAAGGCCGCCGGGCGCGACCCCGTCGTGACGCGGGGCGGTCTCCGCAGTTGACCCCGGCCGGGCGTGTCGCGTAGGCTCTCCCTTTGGTTGGGCGCTATCTGCGCCCATGTGCACCGCCCCCCAGCACCATCCGCCCGGTCTCACGACCGAGCACCGCCCGGTCTCACGATCGGGCAGGGGGACCGGCGCGCCGACAAGTGACCTTGGGTAGGGGCTCCGGCTCCTACGGTACCTACGGAGGAAACCATGGCAGCAACCTGCCAGGTGACCGGAGCCATCCCCGGTTTCGGCCACAACATCTCGCACTCGCACCGACGCACCAAGCGTCGTTTCGACCCCAACATCCAGAAGAAGACGTACTACGTGCCGTCGCTTCGTCGCAACGTCACCCTGCAGCTCAGCGCCAAGGGCATCAAGGTGATCGACGCTCGTGGCATCGAGAAGGTCGTCAAGGACCTCCTCGCGCGTGGGGAGAAGATCTGATGGCACGTCAGCAGGACGTTCGTCCCATCATCAAGCTCCGCTCGACGGCGGGCACCGGCTTCACGTACGTGACCAAGAAGAACCGTCGCAACAACCCCGATCGCCTCGTGCTGAAGAAGTACGACCCCGTGATCCGCAAGCACGTCGAATTCCGCGAGGAGCGCTAACCATGGCCAAGAAGAGCAAGATCGCCAAGAACGACCAGCGCGCCGTCATCGTCGCTCGCTACGCCGAGAAGCGTCTCGAGCTGAAGAAGGCCCTCGTCGACCCCGCCGGCACCGACGAGAGCCGCGAGGCCGCTCGTCTCGGCCTGCAGAAGCTGCCCCGCGACGCGTCGCCGGTCCGCCTCCGCAACCGCGACGCGATCGACGGTCGCCCCCGTGGCCACCTCAAGGAGTACGGCATCAGCCGTGTCCGCTTCCGCGACATGGCACACCGAGGCGAGCTTCCGGGCATCACGAAGTCTTCCTGGTAGGTTCGAGCCGTTTCCCCGGGGCCTCGGCCCCGGGGGGCCCGAACTCCACGGGCACGGTGGACACCGTGCCTCGTCTCACCGAACGAAGTCCGAGGAGGACACCACATGGCTGACAAGTCACTGAACCGCACCGAGCTCGTCGCAGCTGTCGCTTCCGAGTCCGGCCAGAGCCAGGCCGCCGTCAGCGGCGTCGTCGACGCGTTCTTCTCCGTCGTCTCGAAGTCGGTCGCCGACGGCACCAAGGTGACCATCCCCGGCTGGATCGCCTTCGAGAAGACCCACCGCGCCGCCCGCACGGGCCGCAACCCGCAGACGGGCGAGGCCCTCGAGATCGCCGCGAGCGACTCGGTCAAGGTCAGCGCCGGCAGCAAGCTCAAGGCTGCGGTCAAGTAGTCCTCCGCTCCTCACGGAGCACCCCGGAAGGGGCGGCGACCTCGGTCGCCGCCCCTTCCGTGCGTCCGGCGGCGGGTCGCTCGTCGCCGAGCGATCGGCCGCCGACTCCCAGTCGACCCGACCTAAGCTAGGCCTCGATGACCAGGATCACCCGCGCCTCCGGTCCCGCACTGCTCGTGCTGGTGGCGTTCCTCTCGCTGCTGGCGGCCCTGCAGTTCGGCGGCGCGGCAGACGCGCCGCTCGTCGTCGACCCCGGCGAGGCCGTCCGGTGGGGGCTGCCCATCGCGAAGATGCTGAACAACGTCACCGCCGCGGTCACCATCGGCACGCTCTTCCTCACCTGCTTCGCGCTGTCGCGGAAGGAGGCCGAGTTCGAACGGGCCATGGACATCGCCGCGGGCGCCGCCGGGGCCTGGACCGTCGCCTCCGCCGCCACCGCCTTCTTCACCTTCCTCAGCGTCGCCAACGTGCCGGTCACCTTCGACGACCAGTTCGGCCGCACGCTCGCCTTCTTCCTCACGAACACCGAGCTCGGCGTCGCCTGGCTGACCACGACCCTCATCGCCGCCGGCGTCACGGTGCTCGCCTTCGCGCTGCGGAACATCTGGTCGCTCGTCGCCCTGACGCTGCTGGCCATGGGCGGGCTCATCCCCATCGCCCAGCAGGGCCACGCCGCCGGCGCGAGCGGGCACGACGCCGCCGTGACCGACCTCGCCCTCCACCTCGAGGGCGCCTCGGTCTGGCTCGGCGGGCTCGTCGCCCTGGTGCTGCTGCGCCCCACGCTCGAGAAGGGCCGCATCGGCGTCGTCCTCGCCCGCTACTCGACCGTCGCGATCATCTGCTTCGTCGTCGTCGCGGTCTCCGGCGTCGGCAGCGCAGCCCTCCGCCTGGGCGACTGGGCCGCCCTCACCACCGGCTACGGCGTGCTGGTGCTCGTCAAGACCCTCGCCCTCGTGGCCCTGGGCCTCTTCGGCGTCGTCCAGCGCCGCTGGCTCGTCGCGCGCATGTCGACGCACCCCGCGGCGACCAACCGCTTCTTCTGGTGGTTCGTCTCGGCCGAGCTCGCCTTCATGGGCCTCGCCTCGGGCGTGGCCGCGGCCCTCGGCCGCACGGCCACGCCGGTCGAGCAGGTCGTCGCGACCGACCTCGCCGACCCGACGCCCGCCGAGATCCTCACCGAGGAGGTGCTGCCGCGTGAGCTGACCCCGCTGCGGTACCTCACGGAGTGGAACCCGGACCTGCTCTGGGCCCTGCTCTGCGCCTTCGGCATCTTCTTCTACGTGGCCGGCGTCGTCCGGCTGCGGCGCCGCGGCGACCAGTGGTCGCTCGGCCGCACCGTGTCGTGGATCACCGGCCTCGTCGTGCTCTTCTACATCACCTGCGGCGCCCCGAACGTCTACGAGGAGTACCTCTTCAGCATGCACATGCTGGCGCACATGGCGCTCGGCATGGTCGTGCCGGTGCTGCTCGTGCCGGGAGCGCCCGTCACGCTGGCGCTGCGCGCGATCCGCAAGCGACAGGACGGCACGCGGGGCCCCCGCGAGTGGATCATGGTCCTGGTGCACTCGACGTACGCCCACGTCATCAGCAACCCGATCGTCTCGGCGGTGCTCTTCGCCGGCTCGCTCTTCGTCTTCTACTACACGTCGCTGTTCAGCTGGGCCACGACGACCCACCTCGGGCACTACTGGATGATCGTGCACTTCCTGATCGTCGGGTACCTCTTCGTGCAGTCGATGATCGGCATCGACCCGGTCAAGGGCCGCCTGCCCTACCCGATGCGGCTGCTGGTGCTGCTCGCGACGATGGCGTTCCACGCCTTCTTCGGCTTGAGCATCATGACGAGCACGTCGCTCTTCCTCGCCGACTGGTACGGCGCCATGGGCCGCACCTGGGGCGCGACGCCGGTGGCCGACCAGTACGCGGCGGGCGGCATCGCCTGGAGCGTCGGCGAGATCCCCACCGTCTCGCTGGCGATCGCCGTCGCGATCATGTGGAGCCGCAGCGACAGCCGCGAGGCCAAGCGCAAGGACCGCCAGGCCGAGCGCGACGGCGACGCCGAGCTCGACGCGTACAACGAGCAGCTCGGGGCGCTGGCGCGGAGCGACCGCCGGGGCTGAGCGCTCCCCGACGGCCGACACCGCGCCTCCCGCCAACCCTCTCGCCGGCGCGGCAGTGGGGCACGCCGGAGGCGCGGCGTTCGCTAGGCGAGCATCTCGCGCACCAGGGGAACCACCTTCGTGCCGTACAGCTCGATGCTGCGCATCATCGCCTCGTGCGGCAGGCGCCCCATGCTGTAGCGCATGTCGAAGCGCGTCGCGCCGAGCAGCGCCATGTTCCCCGCGATCTTCGCCGCGACCGTCTCGGGCGAGCCGACGTAGAGGGCGCCGTCGGGGCCGGCGCTCTGCTCGTACTGCGCGCGCGAGTAGGGGGGCCAGCCGCGCTCGCGACCGAGCTGGTTCGTCTGCGCCTCCTGGTACGGGTACAGCAGCTCCTTCGCCTCGTCGTCGGTCTCGAGCACGAAGCCGGGCGAGTGCATCGCGATGGGCTGCGGCTCCTTGCCGAACTCGGTCAGGGCCCGACGGTAGAGGTCGGCGTAGGGCGCGAACTGGGCGGGCTGGCCGCCGATGATGGCGAGGAAGAGCGGCAGGCCGTAGTGCGCGGCGCGGATCACCGACTGCGGCGACCCGCCGACGCCGACCCAGGTCTTCAGGGTGCCGCTCTCGGGGCGCGGGTAGACCCACTGCTCGCTGAGGGCGCCGCGCTTCGTGCCCGTCCAGGTGACGGGCTCGTCCTTCAGCAGCTCGGCGAAGAGCTGGATCTTCTCCTCGAAGAGCACCTCGTAGTCCTGCAGGTCGAGGCCGAAGAGCGGGAACGACTCGGTGAACGAGCCGCGCCCGAGGATGACCTCGGCCCGCCCGTTCGACAGGGCGTCGACGGTGGCGAAGCGCTCGTAGACCCGGACGGGGTCGTCGCTGCTGAGCACGGTCACGGCCGAGCCCATGCGGATCGTCTCGGTGCGCGCCGCGATGGCCGCGAGCACGACCTCGGGGGCGCTGACGGCGAAGTCGACGCGGTGGTGCTCGCCGACGCCGATGAAGTCGAGGCCGACCTGGTCGGCGAGCACGGCCTGGTCGACCAGGTCGCGGATCGACTGCGCGTGCGAGACGAGCTGGCCGGCGTCGGCGGCCCCGGCCGGGCGCTCGGTGACGTCGCCGAAGGTGTCGAGTCCGAACTCGAGGGGGTGTGCCATGGGGTGCGCTCCATTTCCATGCGTTTGCATCATGCTAGCGGGGCAACCCGGGGAGGCGCCTCCCCATTCCGACGGATCGCACTCAGCCGCCGAGGCGGTCGAGCGGGACCCCGCCGAGGCGGTCGAGCGGGTTCTCCGCGAGCCGGCGGGTGATGCCCGAGCGGACGGCGCGGCCCGCCTCGGTCGCCGGCTTGCGGTGCGCCTGGGCGGCGATCGCGACGCCGAACTCCGCCGCGAAGCCCGTGCGCGGCACCCGCTCGACGAGGGCCGCGACGAACGCGGGCTCCCAGTCGTCGCCGCCCACCCCGCTGACGTCGAGGCTCGTGGCCCGCTCGAGCAGGTGCCCCTCGGCGTCGAGCTCGGCCGGCACCGCCGGCCACATGTGGCGCACGACGACCTCGCCGAGGCGCCGCTGGCGGTCGTCGTCCCAGCCCGCGCCCGCGGCGAAGACGCGCGCCACGTCGCCGCCCGCCCGCTCGAAGGCGACCTCGTGGCTGTCGAACGACGCGACGAGGCCGAGGTCGTGCAGCAGCGACGCGGCGTAGAGCAGCTCCGCGTCGAAGGCCACCCCCTCGCGGCGCCCGAGCTCGGCCGCGAGCACCCACGACCGCTCGCTGTGGCCGACCAGGGCGGCGGAGGCGTGGGCGGCCGCCACGGCGCGCGAGCGCGCGGCCACGACGGTGGGAGGCGCGAGCAGCTGCTCGACGCGGGCGGCGGCGTCGGCGGGGGCGGGGGCGGGGGCGGAGGTCATGCAGCGACCCTACGAGTGGACACGGGCGCCGACGAGTGGCAGCATCGCCACGAGACGCACCGTTCCTGCCAAGCACGACCACCTCGAGGAGACCCGTGGAGCCCCTGACCGTCGCCACCCTCGTCGCCGACGGCGTCGCCCCCTTCGAGTTCGGGGTGCTCTGCGAGGTCTTCGGCCTCGACCGCCGCGCCGCCGGCGGCCCCGCCTTCGAGCACCGGGTCGTCACCGAGCGCCCCGGCCTCGTGCGCACGAACCAGGGCTTCTCGATCACGGTCGAGCTGGGGCTCGACGCCGCCGAGGGCGCCGACGTCATCTGCGTGCCCGCCCTCGGCACCGGCCCCGACGCACTCTCCCCCGCGGCCCTCGACCTGATCCGCCGCGCCGAGGCCCGCGGCGCGTGGCTGATCAGCGTCTGCAGCGGCGCCTTCGTGCTCGCGGCGGCGGGCGTGCTCGACGGCCGCCGCGCCACCACGCACTGGATGTACGCCGACCGCCTCGCCGCCGAGCACCCCGCCGTCACGGTCGACCCCGACGTGCTCTTCGTCGAGGACCGCCGCGTCATCACCGGGGCCGGCACCGCGGCCGGCATCGACGCCTGCCTGCACTTCGTCCGCCGGGTGGCCGGCGCCGCCGCCGCGAACGTCGTCGCCCGGCGCATGGTGGTGCCCCCGCACCGCGACGGCGGCCAGAGCCAGTTCATCGAGTCCCCGCTGCCGGCCGAGCCCGACACCTCGCTCGCTCCCCTCACGGCGTGGGTGCTCGAGCACCTCGACGAGGAGCTCCCGGTGGAGTCGCTGGCCGCGCGGGTGCACATGTCGCCGCGGACGTTCGCCCGGCGCTTCCGGGCCGAGCGGGGCACGACGCCGGCGGCCTGGGTGACGAGGCAGCGCCTCCTGCGGGCCCAGCAGCTGCTCGAGACGACGTCGCTCGGGCTCGACGCGATCGCGGCGAGCGTCGGCTTCGGGTCGTCGGCCGTACTGCGGCACCACTTCGGGCGCGTGCTGGGCACGACGCCGCGGGCGTACCGGGCGACGTTCGCCGGGCGCGCGCCGCTGCGGCAGGCCGGCTAGGCGGCTGCGGCGGGCGCCGGCGCCGCCGTGCTCTCGCGCCGCACCAGGTACGTCGCGAGGTCGAGCCGGGTCGGCCGCCCCGCGGTGCCGCCGAGCACGAGCCGCGTCGCCTCCTGCGCCATCTCGCGCAGCGGCTGGTGCACGGTGGTGAGGCGGGGACTCGTCCACTCGGCGAGCGGCAGGTCGTCGTAGCCGACGACGGAGAGGTCGTCGGGCACGGCGAGGCCGAGCGAGCGGGCCGCGTCGAAGACGCCCAGCGCCTGGAGGTCGCTGCCCGCGAAGATCGCGGTGGGGGGCTCGGGCAGCCGGAGCATCCGCATCGCCGCCTCGCGGCCGCCGCCGACCTGGAAGTCGCCGAACGCGACGTGCCGCTCGTCGACGGCGACGCCCGCGGCGCCCATCGCCGAGCGGTAGCCGTCGAGCCGGGCGAGCGAGCACATCATGTCGTCGGGGCCGGTGATCGCGGCGATCCGCCGGTGGCCGAGCTCGAGCAGGTGCCGGGTGGCGGCCATGCCGCCCGACCAGTTGGCCGAGCCCACCGAGGGCACGTCGGGCGCGGGGTCGCCGGCGGGGTCGACGATCACGAAGGGGATGTCGCGCGAGCGCAGCTGGGCGGTCTGCGACTCCCCCAGGTCGGAGAAGACCAGCACCACGCCGGCCGGTCGACGGCGCAGCACCCCGTCGACCCAGCCCGCGTCGGGCGAGTGCCGGTCGCCGCTCTGGGTGAGCACGACGCTGAGCCCGCGAGCGCGGGCGACGTCCTCCACGCCGCGGATGATCTCGAGCGCCCAGGCCGAGTCGAGCTCGTGGAAGACCAGCTCGACGAGGGTGGACGACCGGGAGGGCGAGGGCCGGCGGCGGTAGCCGCGGTCCTCGAGCAGGGCCTCGACGCGGGCGCGGGTGCTCGCCGATACATCCGCCCGCGCGTTCAACACTTTCGAGATCGTCGACAGCGAGACCCCGGCCTCGTCGGCCACCTCGGCCAGCGTCGTCCGGGGTGCGGCGTCGAGCTCGTCCATCCGGTGATCGTAGCTGGCGGTCGACGACGCCCGCCATTTGTGGTCTGCGACAACCTATTGACCTCGGGGGCGCCTCCTGCCTATGCTTCGACCGTCCGGCACTCATTTCGGGCGAATCACCGAAACTTTCGGAAGGTGTTCAACGATGAACAGTTCATCCCCCCGCTCCCGGCGACTGCGGCGGTCGCTCGCGGTCGTCGCGACGCTCGCCACCGGCGCGCTCCTCGCCGGCTGCTCCGGCGGCTCCGGCGCCGAGAGCCGCCCCGAGAACGAGATCCACGTCGCCGTGTACGGCGACGCCACCAACAAGGTCGAGGAGGCGGTGGTCGCGAAGTTCAACGAGACCAGCGACGTCAAGGCCGTCCTGGACGTCATCCCCGGCGCGAACTACCAGCAGAAGCTGCAGACGATCATCGACACGGACAGCGCGCCCGACGTCTTCTTCAACTGGGGCGGCGGCAGCATCAAGCCGTTCGTCGACGCCGACCTGCTGCTGCCGCTCGACGACATGATCGCCGACGACCCGCAGCTGGAGGAGGCCTTCCTGCCCTCGGTCTTCGACACGGCCCGCTTCGACGAGAAGGCCTACGGGGTGCCGATGCGCGGCACGCAGCCCGTGATGCTCTTCTACAACAAGAAGGTCCTCGCCGACGCCGGCATCGCCGTTCCCGAGACCTGGGACGACCTGATGGCGGCCGTCGAGACGCTGAAGGGCGCCGGGGTCACCCCGATCGCGCTCGGCGGCGGCGACCAGTGGCCGACCCAGATGTGGTTCCAGTACGCGTACGACCGCGTCGCCGGGCCCGAGCTGTTCCAGTCGGCCCTCGACGGCGACGCCGACGCCTGGGCCAGCGACGACAGCAGGGAGGCGCTCGGCATGCTGCGCGACCTCGTCGACGCCGGCGGCTTCGGCACGAACTTCGACTCGGTCAAGTTCACCGACGGCGGCTCGCCCGCCCTGCTCCGCACCGGCAAGGCCGCGTTCGAGCTGATGGGCTCGTGGGAGTACTCGACGCAGCAGAACGAGGACCCGGAGTTCGCCGCGACCGACCTCGGCTACACGACCTTCCCGACCGTCGAGGGCGGCAAGGGCGACCCGGCCAACCTCGCGGGCAACACGAACAACTTCTACTCGGTCATCAAGGGCACGCGGTACCCCGACGCCGTCGAGGACTTCCTGAAGATCATGTACAGCGACGAGTTCGTGCAGCAGCAGCTCGCGATCGGCAACCTGCCGACCACGACGAACACGCCCGACTTCCTGTCGACGGCGGCCGACCCGGCCTACTCGCAGTACCAGTTCGACCTCGTGGCCGACGCCCCGTCGTTCCAGCTCTCGTGGGACCAGGCCTACCCGCCCGCCGCGATGACGCCGATCCACACCGCCGTCGCGCAGTACTTCAGCGGCACCCTCGACGAGGACGGCTTCATCGCCGCCATGCAGGCGCTGCAGGCTCCGTGATGTCGTCCGCCACCGCTCGTCGCGGGGCGCTCGGGTCGACCGGCACGGTTCGCCGTGCCGGTCGGCCCCGGACGGGGCAGGCCGCCGTCGGCCGGCCCGGCTCCGTCTGGGCGCTGCCCGCCACCGTCTTCTTCGGGCTCTTCGCCCTCGTGCCGCTCGTCGCCACGGTCTGGATGTCGTTCGTCACCTGGGGCGGCATCGGCGACCCCCGGTTCGTCGGCCTCGACAACTGGACCCGCATCGGCCAGGACTCCCTGCTGCTGAAGAGCATCGGGCTGACCGTCGTGCTCGTGCTGCTCTCGATCGCGGTCCAGACCCCGGTCTCGCTCCTCCTCGGGGTCTGGGCCGCCGGCCAGCAGCGCGCCCGCGCCGCCGTCGTCGCGATCTGGTTCATCCCCCTGCTGCTCTCGTCGGCCGCCATCTCGGTGCTCTGGCGAGCGCTGCTCGACCCCAACTTCGGCATCCCCGGCAGCGCGCCCTGGCTCTTCGGCGACGGCAACCTGTTCGGCCACCAGGGCACGGCGATCGCGGTGCTCGTGTTCGTCAGCACCTGGCAGTACACGCCGTTCCACACGCTGATCTACCAGGGCGGCGCCCGCGGCATCCCCGCCGTGCTCTACCAGGCGGCCTCGCTCGACGGCGCCGGCACGGTGCGCCAGTTCTTCAGCATCACGCTGCCGCAGCTCAAGAACACCGTGGTCACGTCGCTGATCCTCATGCTCGTCGGCGGCCTCACCACCTTCGAGACCGTGCTGATCCTCACCAACGGCGGCCCCGGCACCGACACGCTCGTCTCGCCGCTGTACATGTACCAGAAGGCCTTCTCGTCGTTCGACTTCGGCGGCGCCAGCGTCATCGCGGTCGCGCTCGTGGTCGTCGCGACGGCGATCTCGCTGATCGTCGTCAAGTTCTCGGGCTACGGCGAGATGCGCTCCCAGGCAGAAGGAGTCTGATGACCACCCGACCCAACTGGATCGCCGGCACCCTCGCCGCGATCTGGCTCGCCGTCGTGGCCCTGCCGCTCTACGCGATGGTCACGGCCACCCTGCAGACCCGCACCGGCTACGCCGCGAACGGCCCGCTCTCGCTGCCGTTCGGCGACTTCACGCTCTCGAACTACGTCGACGCCTTCGACACCGGCTTCGCCCAGTACTTCCTCAACACGCTGTTCGTCACGGTCGCCGTGGTGCTCGTCGTGCTGCTGCTCGTGCCGCCGCTCGCCTACGCGATCGTGCGCAGCACCTCGCCGCTCGTGCGGGGCGTGTTCCGCGTCTTCCTGCTCGGGCTCGCGGTGCCGGCGCAGGCCGTGATCGTGCCGATCTTCTACCTGATCTCGGTCGCCGGGCTGTACGACAACCTCCTCGGGGTCATCCTGCCGACCGCGGCGTTCGCGCTGCCGGTCTGCACGCTCATCCTGTCGGGCGTCATGCGCGACATCTCGCCCGAGCTCTACGAGGCGATGTCGATGGACGGCGCGACGCCGTTCCGCGCGTTCTTCCGGCTCGTGCTGCCGCTCTCGAAGGGCGGCCTCGCGACGATCGTCGTCTTCTCGGCGCTCCAGGCGTGGAACGGCTTCCTCTTCCCCCTGATCCTCACGCAGTCCGACGACACCCGGGTCGTCACCCTCGGACTCTTCAACTTCCAGACCCAGTACGGCGTGAACATCCCCGGCCTCCTGGCCGCGGTGGTGCTCTCGATGATCCCGATCCTCGTGCTCTACCTCTTCGCGCGTCGCGCGCTGGTGCAGGGCCTCATCGGAGTAGGCGGCAAGTGACATGACCAGCAGCACCAGCACCAGCACCGGCACCAGCACCAGCACCAGCACGAGCGCCGGCATCGGCGCCGGCGCCCCGGCGGCGGGAGGGGCGGCGGCGGAGCCGGCCCGCGCCTCCTCGTCGGCCCCCCTCGACGGCCCCTGGCGCGACCCGGCCCTGCCTGCCGCGGAGCGCGCCGCGGCCCTCGTCGCGGCGATGACCCTCGAGGAGAAGACCGCCCAGCTGTTCGGCATCTGGGTCGGCGCCTCAGCCGACGGCGCCGAGGTCGCGCCCCACCAGCACGACATGGCCGAGCCCGTCTCGCTCGACGAGCTGCTGCCGACGGGCCTCGGGCAGCTGACGCGCCCGTTCGGCACGGCCCCGGTCGAGGCCGTGGCCGGCGCCCGTTCGCTGGCCCGCACCCAGCGCACCATCGTCGAGAGCGGCCGCTTCGGCGTGCCGGCCCTCGCGCACGAGGAGTGCCTCGCGGGCTTCGCGGCCTGGGGCGCCACCGCGTACCCGGTGCCGCTCTCGTGGGGCGCCTCCTTCGACCCGGAGCTCGTCCGCGAGATGGCCTCGCGCATCGGCGACGACGTGCGCTCGGTCGGCGTGCACCAGGGGCTCGCCCCCGTGCTCGACGTCGTCCGCGACGCCCGCTGGGGCCGCGTCGAGGAGACCATCGGAGAAGACCCGCACCTCGTGGGCACCGTCGCCACCGCCTATGTACAGGGGCTCGAGAGCGCCGGCGTCGTCGCGACGCTCAAGCACTTCGCCGGCTACTCGGCGTCGCGCGCGGGCCGCAACCTCGCCCCCGTCTCGATGGGGCGGCGCGAGCTCGCCGACGTCGTGCTGCCGCCGTTCGAGATGGCCGTGGCCCTCGGCGGCGTGCGGAGCGTCATGCACGCCTACACCGACATCGACGGGGTGCCCTCGGCCGCCGACGAGTCGCTGCTGACCGGGCTGCTGCGCGACACCTGGGGCTTCGACGGCACCGTCGTCGCCGACTACTTCGGCGTCGCCTTCCTCGAGACGCTGCACGGCGTCGCGGGCTCGCGGGCCGAGGCGGCGGGGCTGGCCCTCGCCGCCGGCGTCGACGTCGAGCTGCCCACGGTCGACGCGTTCGGGCCGGCCCTCGTCGCCGCCGTGCGCGCCGGCGAGGTCGACGAGGCCCTGATCGACCGGGCCGCGCTCCGCGTGCTGACCCAGAAGGCCGAGCTCGGGCTGCTCGACCCCGGGTGGGACCCGGAGGCGCCCCTCGCCCGCGCCGACGACATCGACCTCGACACGGCCGGCAACCGCGCCCTCGCCCGGCGGCTCGCCGACGAGGCCGTCGTGCTGCTGCGCAACGACGGGGTGCTGCCGCTCACCGGGGCGCTCCCGCTGACCGGGGTCGGCTCGGCCTCCGGCGCCGACCAGGGCACCGGCGCCGACCGGGGCACCGCCCCGCGCCTCGCCGTGGTCGGCCCGAACGCCGACACCTCCGCGGCGCTGCTCGGCTGCTACTCGTTCCCGGCGCACGTGGGGTCGCAGCACCCCGACGTCGCGGTCGGCATCGAGCTGCCCACCTTCGCGGAGCGCCTGCGGGAGGCGGCGCCCGGCCTGGGCGCGGTCGTCGCGGGCTGCGACGTGGACGGGACGGACGCCTCCGGCATCCCCGCCGCCGTCGACGCCGCCCGCGACGCCGACGTCGCGCTGGTCGTGCTCGGCGACCGCGCCGGCCTCTTCGGCCGCGGCACGAGCGGCGAGGGCTGCGACGCCGTCGACCTCGCGCTGCCCGGCGTGCAGCAGCACCTGCTCGACGCCGTGCTCGACACCGGCACGCCGACGGTCGTCGTGCTGTTCACCGGGCGCCCCTACGCCCTCGGCCGCGCCGCCACGGAGGCGGCCGCGGTCGTGCAGGCGTTCTTCCCCGGCGAGGAGGGCGCGGCGGCCGTCGTCGACGTGCTCACCGGCGCGGTCACGCCCTCGGGCCGGCTGCCCGTGAGCGTGCCGGCCCACCCGGGAGCCCAGCCGTCGACCTACCTGCAGAGCCCGCTCGCCGCGCGGTCGGCCGTGTCGGACGTCGACCCGACGCCGGCCTTCGGCTTCGGGCACGGGCTGTCGTACACGACCTTCGACTGGGACGTCGTCGTTCCCGGCGGCGACGACGGGCCGCTGCGCGTGCCGACCGTCGGCGAGGTCGCGCTCGACGTGACCGTGCACAACACCGGCGACCGGATCGGGGCCGATGTCGTGCAGGTCTACCTGCACGACCCGGTGGCCGAGACGGTCCGGCCGGGGCAGCGGCTGGTCGCCTACGGGCGCACCCCGCAGCTCGCGCCCGGCGAGCAGGCCGTGCTCGAGATCGTGGTGCCGGTCGACCTCGCCTCGGCGACCGGTCGCGACGGCCTGCGGCGCATCGAGACGGGGGCCCTGCAGCTGCGGGTCGCCCGCTCGAGCAGCGACGTCGTCGCCGCGGTCGACGTCGAGGTGACCGGGGAGGCGCGGGTCGTCGACCACACCCGCCGTCTGACCTCGGTGGTGACGGTGCGCTGAGGCACCGGGCCCCCGCCGTGGTGCGCGGGGGCGAGGGGACGGAGGGGGCGGTGCTGTGGAGGCGCCGCCCCCTCCGGCGTGCGCGGGCCCGCGCGAGGTGACCCGCGACTCCCGCGACTCCCGCGCCTCGGGCACCTCGGGCACCTCGGGCGCCTCGCGCCCTCGCGCCCTCGCCGGGACGAGGTGACTCGAACTGGGCCCACGGCACCGTCGAGGGCCCAGGTCGAGTCGTCTCGCCGTCATCAGATCGCGTCGCCTCGGCGTCGCTCGCGTGCCCCGGGCGGACGACGGACGCCGGCCCGGTGCGGGTGCACCGGACCGGCGTCCGTGGTGAGGCAGCCTGCGGGGGCCGACCCGCGACTCCTCGGGGTCAGCCCTTCGTCGCGCCGGCCAGCAGGCCGCGCACGAAGAAGCGCTGCAGGGCGAAGAACACGATCAGCGGCACGATGATCGAGATGAACGCGCCCGCCGTGAGCAGCTCCCACGACTGGCCGTACGAGCCCGACAGGTCTTGCAGGGCCTTCGTGATCGGCAGCCCCTCGCCCGACGTGAACACCGTCGCGACGAGCAGGTCGTTCCAGACCCACAAGAACTGGAAGATGCCGAAGGAGGCGATGGCCGGCATCGACAGCGGCAGCACGATCCGGAAGAAGACCTGTCCGTGCCCCGCGCCGTCCATGCGCGCGGCCTCGATGACCTCGGCCGGGATCTCGCTGATGAAGTTGTGCAGCATGAAGATGGCCAGTGGCAGGGCGAAGATCGTGTGCGCGATCCACACCTTGGCGAACGAGCCGTCGAGCCCGTTCACCCCGAGGCCGGGGAGGATGTACAGCCCGCCGATGACGAGCCCGTCCGAGAACAGGCGCAGCAGCGGCACGAGGGCCATCTGGATCGGCACGATCTGCAGGGCGAACACCAGCACGAACATCGTGTTGCGGCCCTTGAAGTCGATCCAGGCGAACGCGTAGGCCGCGAGGCTCGCGATCGTGATCGGGATCAGCGCCGCGGGCAGCGTGATGACGAGCGAGTTGAGGAAGGCCTTGCCGAGGGTCAGGCTGTCGCCCGAGTTCAGCGCGTTGACGTAGTTGTCGAGCGTGAAGCCGGGGTTGGCGAAGACCGTCCACCAGCCCGTCGTCTTGATGTCGGTCGCGGGGCGGAACGACGAGATGAAGAGGCCGGCGGTGGGCAGGGTCCAGATCACGGCGATGATCAGCGCGGCGATGGTCGCCCCGCGGCTCGTCGTGCCCTTCTTCAGCTTGCCGCTGGAGTTCTCGATCTTCGCGACGCCGCGCTTCAGCTGGCTCTCGGTGCGAGGGGGGACGGCGACCCCGACCGGGGTGGGCGTGGCGGTCATCGGATCTCCCTCTGCTTCTGGATCTGGCGGGCGTTGTAGATCACGATCGGCAGCACCAGGACGAACAGGATGACGGCCAGCGCCGAGCTGTAGCCGGTGCGGCTGCCGAGCTGGAACTGGCGCACCATCTCGAACGCGAGGATGGTCGTGTCGTTGCGGCCGCCGGTCATCGCCGAGACGATGTCGTAGACCTTGAGCGAGGCGATCGAGATCGTCGTGAGCACGACGATGATCGTCGTGCGGATGCCCGGCACGGTGATGTGGCGGAAGGCCTGGAAGCCGTTGGTGCCGTCGAGCGACGCCGCCTCGAGCTGCTCGGCGGGGACGCCCTTGATGGCGGCGGAGAGCACCGTCATCGCGAAGCCGGCCTGGGTCCAGATCAGCACGATCACGAGCAGCAGGGTGTTCCAGGGCTCGAGCCCCAGCCAGTCGACGGGCTGGCCGCCGAACGCGACCAGGACGCCGTTCAGGAGGCCGATCTGCTCGCCCTGACGGATGTCGTAGAAGAACTTGAAGATGATCGACGCACCGACGAACGAGATCGCCATCGGCATGAAGACCAGCAGCTTGAGGACCTTCTCGCCGCGGCTCTTGTCGATGAACACGGCGTAGGCGAGGCCGATGGCCGTCGCCGTGATCGGGGCGAGCAGCACCCAGATCAGCGTGTTGCCGAAGGCGGTGAGGCCGTCGGGGCTCGTGAAGACCCAGATGAAGTTGTCGATGCCGGCGAAGCCGGAGCCGTCGTTCTTCATGAAGGCCTGGCCGGCCGTGGTGATCGTCGGGTAGATCAGGCCGATGATGAGGAAGAAGACCGCGGGGGCCATGAAGGCGATCAGCTGGAGCGAGTAGCCGGAGCCGCGCTTCGAGCGGTAGTCGAGCAGGAACAGCCCGCCGCCGAGCACGGCCGCGACGACCGCGACCCACATGACCGAGTTGTAGAGGCCGAACGCGAGGAGCACCACGACCGGGACGAGCACGCAGACGGCGAGCCGGAGGATCGTGTACTGGAGGCCGCGACGCGGGGCGAACTCGACGAAGACGAGCACGATGCCGACGAGCGCGGTGAAGGCGAGCAGGATCAGGGGGATCTGCGCCAGGGGCGGGACACCCGCCAACCACTGGAAGAAGCTGGACATCGCTGTCCTTTCGGGGACGGGTCAGGGGCCGCCGACGTACGACGGCCCCTGACGGAAGGACGACTAGGAGGTGTAGCCGGCCTGGATCTCCTCGAGGACCGAGTCGGTGTCGTTGCCGTCGATCCAGTCGACCATGCCCTTCCAGAAGCTGTCGGAGCCGACCGACTTGGGCATCAGGTCGGAGCCGTCGAAGCGGAAGGTGGTGTCGGTGCCCTGGAGGATCTCCACGGCGCTCTTCAGCAGGTCGCTGCCGGCGTTCTCCGGGTCGAGGCCCTGGTTGGCGGAGATGACGCCGCCGAGCGAGACGCGGCTGTTGGCCCAGTCGGCGCTGGCGAGGTACGCCTGCACCTTCGCGGTGTCGTCGTCGTTCGAGAACGCGGCGACGAACTCGCCGCCACCGGTGACGGCGGCGGGGTCGCCCTCCTCCATCGGCGGGGTGAGGAAGGCCCAGACGTCGCCGTCCTCGGCGACGGTGGCGGGCTGGCCCTCGGCGTTGTTCGCCGCGGTCAGGAAGCCCTCGAAGAACGAGGCCTGGTGGGTCAGGGCGCAGCTGCCGTTCGCGACGTTGGTCGCGACGTCGCCGAACGCGGTCGAGTTGATCGACTTCACGTCGCCGTAGCCGGCGTTGACGAGCGTCGGGTCGAGGAGGATCTCGCCGACCGCGTCGAAGGCCGACTTGATCTCGGGGTCGGTGAACTTCGTGTCGCCGGCGACCCACGAGTCGTAGGCGTCAGGGCCGGCCTCGCGCAGCACGAGGTCCTCGACCCAGTCGGTGCCGGGCCAGCCCGAGGCCTCGCCCGAGTTGAAGCCGGCGCACCACGACGGGCCGCCGGTCTTCTCCTGGATGGTCTTCGACAGCGCGACGAGGTCGTCGTACGTCTTCGGGACCTCGACGCCCCACTCGGCGAACTTCGCCGGCGAGTACCAGACGTAGCCCTTGACGCTGGCCATGAGGGGCGCGCCGTACTGGGTGCCGTCGACCTGGCCGTACTTCTGCCAGTCCTCCGACCAGCCCTCCTTGACGTTGGCGAGGGCGTCGGCGGGGAGCTCCTGCACCTTGCCGGACTTGACCGTGTCGGCCAGCAGGCCGGGCTGCGGGAAGATCGCGAGGTCGGGGGTGTCGCCGCCCTGGACCTTGATGCCGATCTGCTTCTCGAACTCCTTGTCGCCCGTGTACTTGATCTCGATGTCGTTCTCCTTCTCCCAGTCCGCCCAGGACTGCTCGAGGAGGGTCGCTTCGTCGCCGTTGATCGTGCCGTAGACGTTCACGACGCCGTCGGCGGTGCCGACCGACCCGCCGGCTCCGCCGCCGGCGTTGGGGTCGTTGGGGTCGGAGCTGCCGGAGCAGCCGACCAACAGGAGGCTCGTGGCGGCCAGGAAGGCCATCCCGCCGGTGACGCGGCGGTTCAGGGGTGCTCGCATGGGGTTCTCCTCATTGAGTGGTGCGGCGGGCGATCGCTCGTGCTGTCGAGCGGA
Source organism: Frigoribacterium endophyticum (assembly GCF_011759585.1). Lineage (GTDB taxonomy): Bacteria > Actinomycetota > Actinomycetes > Actinomycetales > Microbacteriaceae > Frigoribacterium > Frigoribacterium endophyticum. The sequence continues at coordinate 20,658 of NZ_JAAOYV010000003.1, read as the reverse complement.
CCGTCGACGTGTCGTCATCGACGCGCGTCGACGATGAGTGTCACACACCGTGCGGAGGCGCGCAACCGCGCCTAGGAGCGCGTCGGCGGAGCGGAGCTGCCGCGCACCGTGAGCCGCGGCGCGACGAGCAGGTGCGGCGCCTCGCCGCGGCGGTCCTCGATGGCGGCGACGAGGTCGTCGACGGCCGCGGCGGCGATCTCGTCGCCCGGCGGCGACACCGTGGTCAGGGGCGGGGAGGTCATGTCGGCGGCCAGGTCGCCGATGCTCAGCGCGACGACGGTGACGTCGTCGGGCACGCGACAGCCGGCGAGCGCGGCGGCCTGGACGAAGCCGGCGAGCGCCATCTCGTTGAAGGCGAGCACGGCCGTCGGGCGCGGCACCAGCGCGGCGAACGCGGCGAACGCCTCCCGCCCGCCGCGCACGGAGGTGTCGGCGTGGACCACCTCGACCCGCAGGCCTCGGTCGCGGACCGGCCCCGCGAGCGCCCGCGTCGTCCGCGTCAGCGGGCCCGAGCCCCGCTCGAGCGCGCCGAGGCCCTGGCTGAGGAAGAACAGGTGCTCGTGCCCGAGGTCGGCCACGTGGTCGACGGCGAGCCGGCCCATCGCCTCGTAGTCGGCGTCGACGAACCAGAGGCGGCCCGCGTCGTCGGGCCGACCGATGTTGGTGAAGGGCACCCCGGCACGCTCGAGCACCTCGACGCGGGCGTCGGTCGAGGTCAGCTCCATGAGGATCACGCCGTCGACGAGCCGCTCGCTGACGAGGCTGCCGAGCCCCTCGACGTCGCCGATCGGGTTCGACCAGAGCAGCAGGTGGTAGCCGCACGACCGGGCGCGCTCGGTGGCGGCGGCGACGTACTCGAACTCGGACGACGTCACGCCGCGGGGGCTGGACGGGTAGTGCAGGGCGAGGATCCCGCCGCGCGAGCCGGCGAGGCCGCGGGCGAAGGCGTTCGGGGTGTAGTCGAGCTCGGCCATCGCGCGCTCGACGCGCTGCCGGGTCGCCTCCGAGATGGTGCGCCGACCGCTGATCGCGTACGAGACGGTGCTCGACGACACGCCGGCGAGGCGCGCCACGTCGTCACGGGTCGCACCCATGGCATCCACCTCGATCGGTCGTGCGTCGCAGGACAGGAGCGGCGACGCAGGCGCTCCCCCGGTGCACGACTGTGCGATCGGCGGCGAGGTCATCATGCGCAACGGCTGACGATTTGTCCAACCTGAGGTCTGCCCACTTCCGCGGCCGCGAGCGCCCGGAGTGGACGGCCAGGTCAGCGGACGGCGCGGGAGGCGCGGTGCAGCACGAGCTGACCGCGCCCGTCGACCGCGGCGCCCCAGACCACGCCGACGAACCCGCCGGCCGTCTCGGTGCTGACGACCCGCGCCTCCGCCCGGGCCCGCAGCAGCTCGGCCGGCGGCCCGCCCTCGGGGTCGACGACGAGCGCGACGAGGTCGTAGGCGTCGCCCCGGCAGGAGGCGCGGAGCAGCATCTCGACACCACCCGAGCCGGTCTCCTCCACCGTGGCACCGGCGATCTCGCGGTCGACGCCGGCCTCGCGCGCCACGATCCGCACGCGGAGGCCGTCGCCGTCGAGCCCGCGCACGACCTCGACGCGGAGGTCGGCCGCGCCGGACTGCCGCACGACGAGGCCCGCCGCTCCGCCCGCCCCCGGCTTCGCCGTGACGGCCAGCTCGAGCGTCTCGTGGTGGTCGCGCTGCCGCGCCCCGACGAACGCGGGCACGCCGGTCGGGTCGTGCAGGCGGGCGGCGCCGGCGCCGTCGAGCGCCAGGCCGTCGGAGCCCGGCACCGCGAAGGAGGGCGCCCCGCGCACCGAGAGCCACGCCGCGTCGAGGGGCCGGGAGCCCCTCAGGTCGTCGACCCGCGCCTCCGGCACGCGGGGCCCGTGCCCGACGACCGCGTCGTCGAGCTGGCCGACGCCGGCGTTGACGACGGGGCGGTCGTCCTCCCACGTGACCCGGGCGAGGAAGGTCTCCCGGCCGAGCACCGTGTGGCCGCCGACCGGGCGCATGCCGAGCACGGTGGCGCGCCACTCGCCGTCGGGCAGCTCGACGAGGTCGGCGTGGCCGACGGCGACGACCGGGTGCCCCTGCCCGAGGTGCCGGTGCGTGAGCAGCGGGCCGCGCGGGTCGACCTCGTACGGCCCGGTGACGGCGCGCGAGCGGGCGGCGACGACGGCGTGCGCCCGCTCGGTGCCGCCCTCGGCGGTGACGAGGTGGAACCAGCCGTCGCGCTCGACCAGGTGCGGCCCCTCGCTCCAGACGGCGCCGCGCTGCGCGGCCGTCCAGACGACGTGCTCGGGTCCCGTCAGCCGCAGCGTGTCGGGGTCGAGCTCGCGCAGCCAGATCTCGGTCTCGCCCTCGTACGAGCCGGGGTCGCGGAGGCGCGTGCCGAGCCACCAGACGCGGTCGCGCCGGCCGCCCGGCCGCGCCTCGAAGAACAGCGCCGGGTCGATGCCCTCCGCGCCCTCGACGACGACCGGGTCGGACCACGGGCCGGCCGGGTCGTCGGCGGTGCAGGCGAACGACCCCGGCCGGTCGCCGCCGACCACCGTGCTGACGAGCCACCAGCGCCCGAGGCCGTGCCGCAGCGTGGGCGCGTAGGCCCCGCCGCTGTCGGGCACGCCGGCCAGGTCCAGGGCGCCGGGCCGGGTGACGACCGAGCCCCGCGCCTCCCAGGTCAGCAGGTCGGTCGAGGAGGAGAGCGCGACGGAGGGCCAGTACTCGAAGGTCGACGTCGCGAGCCAGACCACGTCGTCGCCGGGCGCCCGACAGACGCTCGGGTCGGGGTGGAAGCCCGGCAGCACGGGCGTCGCGCGGGGCCGGGCGGAGGCGGTGGTCGGGTCGGCAGCGAGGGGCACGTCGGCGGGCACGACGGCGAGCATAGCCGCGGTGAGCCCGGCTCATCTCGATCCGGTAACGGTCTCCGAGGCCCTTGCGCCGACGATCAGGGCGCGTATATGTTCCGAGAGCCAACAAATACCCCGACGCCACCCACGTCGGTTCGAGCACTACAGCGAAGTACCCGCTCGATCTGGTCCGGTTCGACGACGAACCACCGCCCGGCACGCCCTCGACGAGGCGACCGGAGCGGCGTCGCCCGGGCAGATCCCACCGAAAGGATCCGCACCATGACCACAGCAAGGAAGCTCTCCGTCGCGGCCCTCACGGTCGGCCTCGTGGCCGGCCTCGCGGCCTGCGCACCCGCCGGCTCCTCCGGCGGCGGCGGCGGGGGCGACGACGCCTCCGGCACCGAGTGCAACGTCGGCATCAGCATGCCCACCCGCAGCCTCGAGCGCTGGATCAACGACGGCGAGGGCCTCAAGGAGAAGCTCGAGGGCGACGGCTGCACCGTCGACCTGCAGTACGCCGACAACAAGACCGACCAGCAGATCAGCCAGATCCAGAACCAGGTCGCCGGGGGCGCGAAGATCCTCGTCGTCGCCGCCATCGACGGGCAGACCCTCGGCCCGGCGCTCGAGGACGCGAAGTCGCAGGACGCCACCGTCATCGCCTACGACCGCCTGATCAACGGCACCGAGGCCGTCGACTACTACGCCACCTTCGACAACTACAAGGTCGGCCAGCTGCAGGGCCAGTACATCGAGGAGCAGCTCGGCCTCGCCGACGGCGAGAAGGGCCCCTTCACGATGGAGCCGTTCGCCGGCAGCCCCGACGACAACAACGCCGGCTTCTTCTTCGCCGGCGCGTGGGACGTCCTGCAGCCCTACGTCGAGAGCGGCGTGCTCGTCGTGCCGAGCGGCAAGGCGCCCGCCGACGACGACGGCTGGAAGGCCATCGGCATCCTCGGCTGGGGCTCGGACGACGCCCAGGCCGAGATGGACAACCGGCTGCAGTCGTTCTACACGGGCGGCGAGAAGGTCGACGTGGTCCTGTCGCCGAACGACAGCCTCGCGCTCGGCATCGAGGCCTCCCTCGACGCCGCCGGCTACCAGCCGGGCTCGGACTGGCCGATCATCACCGGCCAGGACGCCGACGTCGCGAACGTGAAGGCGATCCTCGCCGACCAGCAGTCGATGACGGTCTGGAAGGACACCCGCGAGCTCGGCACCCAGGTGCAGGCGATGGTGGCGGCCATCGTCGCGGGCGACGAGGTCGAGACGAACGACACCGACACGTACGACAACGGCGAGAAGGTCGTCCCGGCGTACCTGCTCGACCCGGTGGTCGTCACCAAGGACGACGTGCAGGGCACGCTCGTCGACTCGGGCTTCGTCGACGCCTCCGACGTCGGTCTCTGACCCCACCCCCGGCAGCCGGCGGCGGCCCCTCGGGGCCGCCGCCGGCTCCCTCGACCCGAAGCGAGAAGACATGAACGACGTCATCCTGCAGATGACCGACATCGTCAAGGAGTTCGGCGCCGTCCGCGCCCTCGACGGCGTCTCGGTGAGCGTGCAGCGCGGCGAGGTGCACGCGATCTGCGGCGAGAACGGGGCCGGCAAGTCGACCCTGATGAAGGTGCTCTCGGGCGTCTACCCGCACGGCAGCTTCGACGGCACGATCGAGATCGACGGCAGCCCCGTCCGCTACTCGTCCATCAACGACTCCGAGCGCGACGGCGTGGTGATCATCCACCAGGAGCTCGCGCTCAGCCCGTTCCTCTCCATCGCCGAGAACATCTTCCTCGGCAACGAGGTGCAGCGCGCCGGCGTCATCGACTGGAACCGCACCAACCTCGAGGCCTCGAAGCTGCTCGCCCGGGTCGGCCTCGCCGAGAGCCCGGTCACCAAGGTGCTCGAGCTCGGCGTCGGCAAGCAGCAGCTCGTCGAGATCGCGAAGGCGCTCTCGAAGGAGGTCACGCTCCTCATCCTCGACGAACCGACCGCGGCCCTCAACGACGACGACTCGGCCCACCTGCTCGGCCTGATCGACCAGCTGCGCGAGCAGGGCATCACGTCGATCATCATCAGCCACAAGCTCGGCGAGATCCGGGCGATCGCCGACACGGTCACGGTCATCCGCGACGGCAAGACGATCGAGTCGTTCCCCGTCGCCGACACCCCCGAGATCGAGACCCGCATCATCCGCGCGATGGTCGGGCGCCCGCTCGACAGCCAGTTCCCGCCGCGGGTGCCCGACATCGGCGCCGAGAAGCTGCGCGTCGAGGACTGGACCGTGCACCACCCGGTCGACTCCGAGCGGCTCGTCGTCGACCACGCGTCGTTCCACGTGCGGGCGGGCGAGGTCGTCGGCTTCGCCGGCCTGATGGGCGCCGGGCGCACCGAGCTGGCGATGAGCCTCTTCGGCCGCTCGTACGGCGCCGACATCTCGGGCCGCGTCTACAAGGACGGCAAGGAGATCCAGACCCGCACCGTCGGCGAGGCGATCAAGAACGGCATCGCCTACGTCACGGAGGACCGCAAGCGCTACGGCCTGAACCTCATCGGCAGCATCACGGTGAACGTCTCGGCCGCCGCCCTCGGCAAGCTCGCGAAGCTCGGCGTCATCGACCGCAACCGCGAGTACGCCGTGGCCGACGACTACCGGAAGCAGATGAACATCAAGACCCCCACGGTCTCGGCGATCGTCGGCAACCTGTCGGGCGGCAACCAGCAGAAGGTCGTCCTGAGCAAGTGGATCTACTCGGGCCCCGACGTGCTCATCCTCGACGAGCCCACCCGGGGCATCGACGTCGGGGCGAAGTACGAGATCTACGGGATCATCGCCGAGATGGCGGCCCAGGGGAAGGCCGTCATCGTCATCTCGAGCGAGCTGCCCGAGCTGATCGGCCTCTCCGACCGGATCTACACCATCGCCGAGGGCCGCCTCACGGCCGAGCTCTCGCGCGCCGACGCCAGCCAGGAAGAGCTGATGCGCCACATGACCGCGACCAGGACCCTAGGAGCAGAAGCCTCGTGACCACCACCGCACCTCCTCGCCCCTCCGCTCCGCCGCCGGCACCCGCGCCGGTGCCGGGCGCCAAGCGCCGCCTCCGGATCGACATGCGCCAGTACGGCATCCTCGCCGCGCTGCTGGTGATCGTGCTGCTCTTCCAGGTGCTGACCGAGGGCCGGCTGCTCTACCCGGGCAACGTCAGCAACCTCATCCAGCAGAACGCCTACGTGCTGATCCTCGCGATCGGCATGGTGATCGTCATCATCGCCGGGCACATCGACCTCTCGGTCGGCTCGGTCGTCGCGACCGTCGGCGCCGTCGCCGCGCTCGCCATGAACGACTGGGGCCTGCCCTGGGGCGCCGCCGTCGCGCTCTCGCTGCTCGTCGGCGCGCTGATCGGCGCGTGGCAGGGCTTCTGGGTCGCGTTCGTCGGGATCCCGGCGTTCATCGTCACGCTCGCCGGCATGCTCGTCTTCCGCGGCGTCGCCCTCGTGCTGCTCACCGGCGGCACGATCAGCGGCCTGCCCCGCGCCTTCAACTCGATCGGCTCGGGCACCCTGCCGACCACGGGCCAGCCCGACCTGTTCACGCTCGGCATCGGGCTGCTCGCCTCGGCGGGCCTGATCGCCCAGCAGCTGCGGGCCCGCGCGAACCTCCGCCGCCTCGAGCTGCCCCGCGAGCGCGCCGTGTCGTTCGTGCTGAAGATCGCCATCGCCGTCGCCGCGATCATGTACCTCTGCTACCTGCTGGCGTACAACCGCGGGACGCCGATCATCCTCATCATCCTGGCGACGCTGGTGCTGCTGTACTCGTTCCTGCTGACGCGGACCGTGTTCGGTCGTCACGTCTACGCCATGGGCGGCAACCTGTTCGCCGCGATGATGTCGGGCGTCAAGACGAAGTGGGTCACCTTCGGCATCTTCGTCAACATGGGCCTGCTCGCCGGCCTCGCCGGCGTCGTCAGCACCGCCCGCGCCGGCAGCGCCGTCGCGTCGGCCGGCCAGAGCTTCGAGCTCGACGCGATCGCCGCGGTGTTCATCGGCGGCGCGGCCGTGCAGGGCGGCATCGGCACCGTCGTCGGGGCCGTCATCGGCGGGCTCGTGATGGGTGTGCTGAACCAGGGGCTGTCGATCCTCTCGGTCGACGCCGCCTGGCAGCAGGTCATCAAGGGGCTCGTGCTGCTGCTGGCCGTCGCGTTCGACGTGTACAGCAAGCGGCGCCGCCGGTAGGAGGCGCGGGTCGGCCCCCCGGGGCCGGCCCGGCCGCCTGCGTCGAGCTCCCGAACCCCGTTCTCGCACTCGAACCCCGCCGCGGCGGGGTTCCGGTGCGAGGACGGGGTTCGTCGTCGGTGCGGGGCGGGCGCGGGGGCGCGGGGCGCGGGGCGCGGGGCGCCGGGCGCCGGGCGTGGGGCGCCGGGTGCGCGGCGGGGCGCCGGGCGCCCGCGTCAGCGGTAGTGCTGCTCGCCGCGGGCGGCGGCGGCGACCACGTCGGCGACGCGCGCGGCACGGGTCTCGGGGCGCTTGAGGGCCGCGAGGCGGAAGTACGTGCGGAACCGCACGGTCTTCGTGAGCGTCGCCCAGTGCGCGGCGGCCGCGGGGTCGGCGTCGAGGGCGGCCTGGAGGTCGGGCGGGGCGACCGCGTCCTTCTGACGGTAGGCCGCCTCCCACCGGCCGTCGGCCACCGCGCGGTCGACCTCGGCCTGGCCCGCGGGGAGCATCCGGCCCTCCGCGACGAGGCGCGCGACGTGGTCGCGGTTGACCTGCGACCACGGGCTCGCACGGCGCCGCGGCTGGAAGGCCGTCAGCAGGAAGTCGTCGTCGACGCGCTGCGACTGGCCGTCGATCCAGCCGTGGCAGAGCGCGACGTCGAGGGCCTCCGACCAGGTCATGCCGACCCGGGCGGACGACTTCTTGCGCAGCAGGAGCCGGACGCCGTCGGGGTGGGCGACCGTCTCGAGGTAGTGCACCCACTGCGGCTCGGTGAGGTGCAGGGCGGGCTTGTCGGCGACGCTGACCATGGGGCGACGGTAGCGGGTGCGGCGCGGGACGAACCACGTACTCGCCTGCGAACCACGCCGCGGCGTGGTTCCGGTGCGAGGACGTGGTGCCTCGCGGGGCGACGCGGGCCGCGCGAGCCCGCTGCCGCGGCGGGACGACGCGATCTGGGGCCTCGGCGGTGGCGTGGGCCCAGAACGCGGCACCTCGGTGAGGCAGGTGGCCGCCGCCGGGCCGCGGCACGCGCCGCCGACCTTGACCACCACCCCCGGGCGGGGGTAGAAAGAACACGTGCATGACAACGCTGTCATCGATGACAGGCGTCGTCGTCGTGCTCGGCCGTACCAGCGGCCGGCGGCAGGCCCCCGGGCCGCCGCACCCCCGATCACGGGTCGACAGCAGGAGAGTGACGATGGCGTCAGGTCGTGTCCGCACGGACGAGCAGCAGCGCAGGGGCGCGAGCTGGAGACGGAGTTCCGCGAAGCAGCAGGCACGACGGGCGGGGGTGATCACCACCGCGATCGCCCTGGCCGTCACGGGCGCCCTCACCGGCGCCGGGCCCGCGGCCGCCGCACCGGGCGGCTCCGGCAGCTCCGGTGACGCCCGCGGCGGAGACGCCCGCGCCGCCGCGGTCGCGGGCAGCGACTGGCGGACGAGCTTCGAGGCCGCCGACGCGCAGCCGCTCGCCAGCACGCCCCTCACCGACGTCGACCCCGGGTCGGCCGCGGTCGCCCCGAGCGAGAACGTCTCCGGCTCGACCGGCCTGCCCGCCGGCAGCCTGCTCGGCCACGTGACCGAGGTCACCGCCACCGCCGAGAACGCCCCCGGCGAGGTCGCGATCAACCTCACCGACGGCAACGCGGCGAGCAAGTGGCTCGCCTTCGAGCGCACCGCCTCGATCACCTACCTGCTCGACTCGCCGCAGACCGCGGCCGAGTTCTCGCTCACCAGCGGCGGCGACGCCCCCACCCGCGACCCCCGCGACGTGACCCTCCAGGGCTCGGCCGACGGCGGAGCCACCTGGACGCCGATCACGACCCTCAGCGGCATCACCTTCGCGAGCCGCGGCGCCACGAACGAGTACGCCGTCACCACGCCCGGGGCGTACGACGCGTACCGCCTCGACATCACGGCCAACGCCGGCGCGGGGCTGACCCAGCTCGCGGACTGGAGCCTGGGCGACGGGACCGACACCGCGCCTCCGGCCGGCCCGATGGTGACCGTCGTCGGCACCGGCCCGGTCAGCGGCCCGAACATGAAGCCGGGCGCCGGCTTCAGCGGCACCCGCTCGCTGCGATACGCCGGCGAGCACGCGACCGACGGCCCCGCCCGTGCCACGAACGTGCTCTACGACGACCTCGACCTGCTCATCGGCGACGACACCGTCTTCTCGTACAAGGTCTTCCCCGAGCTCGGCGGCGACCTGCAGTACCCGGCCACCTACGCCGCCGTCGACCTGCAGCTCAGCGACGGCTCGCTCGTCAGCGCGGCCGACGGCGTCGTCGACGGCCAGGGCGGCGGCACCTCCGCCGCCGACCAGGGCGCCGCGAAGATCCTCTACGCCGACCAGTGGAACTCGGTGCAGGTGCCCCTGGGCGACCTGGCCGGCCAGACCGTCGAGCGCGTGCTGTTCACCTACGACAACGACGGCGGCACGGCCGACACGCGCTTCCAGGGCTGGGTCGACGACCTCGACCTCGACCCGGCGCCCGCCCGCGTCGACGGCAGCAGCCTCGTCGCGCACGTCGACACGCGTCGCGGCACCAACGCGACCGGCGGCTTCTCGCGGGGCAACAACGTCCCGGCGGCCACCGTGCCGAACGGCTTCAACTTCTGGACCCCGATGACGAACGCGTCGAGCCAGTCGTGGCTGTACGACTACGCCCGCGGCAACGACGCGCAGAACCTCCCCCGCCTGCAGGGCCTCGGCGTCTCGCACGAGCCGAGCCCGTGGATGGGCGACCGGAACCAGCTCGCGATCCTCCCCTCGACCACCGTCGCGGGTGCGGGAGGCGCGGGGGCGCCCGACGCCTCGCTCGCCACCCGGGCCCTCCAGTTCGACCACGGGGCCGAGGTCGCGCGACCGGACCTCTACAGCGTCGCCACCACGAGCGGCCTCGAGGCCGCCGTCACGCCGACCGACCACGGCGCCGTGCTGCGCTTCGCCTTCCCCGAGACCGCGGGCACCGACCCCGGCAGCACCACCCGGGCCGGCAGCGTCATCGTCGACCGCGTCGCCGGCAGCTCGGGCCTCACGGTCTCGGCCGACGGCCGCGTCAGCGGCTGGGTCGAGAACGGCTCCGGCCTCTCGACCGGCGCCAGCCGCATGTTCGTCTCCGGCACGTTCGACCGCACGCCCACCTCGGTCGGCACCGCGGCGGGCGACCGCGACGGCGCCCGCTACGCCTCCTTCGACGCCACGGCGCCGAGCGGCGACAGCCCCGCCGGCGTCGTCGAGCTGCGCCTCGCGACGTCGTTCATCTCGGCCGCGCAGGCGACGCGCAACCTCGACCTCGAGGTGACCGGCCGCAGCTTCGACGAGGTGCGCGGCGCCGCCGAGCAGCTCTGGAACGACCGCCTCGGCGTCATCACCGTCGAGGGGGCCCGCGACGACCAGCTGGCCACCCTCTACGGCAGCCTCTACCGCCTCAACATGTACCCGAACTCGCAGTTCGAGAACACCGGCACGGCCTCGGCGCCCGACTACCGCTACGCCAGCCCCGTCGCCCCGAAGGAGGGCGCGGCGACCGACACGACGACGAACGCGCAGGTGAAGGCCGGCAAGATCTACGTCAACAACGGCTTCTGGGACACCTACCGCACCGTCTGGCCCGCCTACTCGATGCTCTACCCGGAGGTCGCGAGCGAGCTCATGGACGGCTTCGTGCAGCAGTACCGCGACTCCGGCTGGATCGCGCGCTGGTCGAGCCCCGGCTACGCCGACCTCATGACCGGCACCAGCTCGGACGTCGCGTTCGCCGACTCCTACCTGAAGGGCGCCGTCAGCGGCGACCTCGCGCTCGAGGCCTACGACGCCGCGCTCAAGAACGCGTCGGTGCAGCCCACCGAGAGCGGCGTCGGCCGGAAGGGCCTCGACCAGTCGCTCTTCCTCGGCTACACGCCGGCGAGCACCGGCGAGAGCGTCTCGTGGGGCCTCGAGGGCAACATCAACGACTTCGGGCTCGGCCGGATGGCGGCGGCGCTCGCCGACGACCCGGCCACCCCGGAGGCGCGGCGTGCGCAGCTGAGGGAGGAGTCGGCCTGGCTGCTCGACCGGTCGCGCGACTACGTGGACCTGTTCGACCCCGCGGTCGGCTTCTTCCAGGCCCGGAACGCCGACGGCACCTTCGCCGAGTCGCCCGACACCTTCGACCCCGAGTCGTGGGGAGGCGCGTACACCGAGACGAACGGCTGGAACTTCGCCTTCCACGCCCCGTTCGACGTGGCCGGCCTGGCCGCGCTCTACGGCGGCTCGGACGGGCTCGACGCCAAGCTGGCCGAGTTCTACTCCACGCCGGAGGACGCCGACAAGCCCGGCGGGTACGGCGGCGTCATCCACGAGATGCTGGAGGCGCGCGACGTCCGGATCGGGCAGCTCGGCATGAGCAACCAGGTCTCGCACCACATCCCCTACGTCTCGGCGGCGAACGGTGACCCCGCGACCACGCAGCGCGTCGTCCGCGAGATCACGCAGCGGCTCTTCGTCGGCAGCGACATCGGCCAGGGCTACCCCGGCGACGAGGACAACGGCGAGATGTCGTCGTGGTACCTGTTCTCGGCGCTCGGCTTCTACCCGCTCGCCATGGGCACCGACTCGTACACGATCGGCTCGCCGCTGTTCGACGAGGCGACCATCCACCTCGGGTCGGGCCACGAGTTCACGGTGCGCGCCGAGGGCAACTCGAACGAGGCCGTGTACGTGCAGTCGGCCCGGCTGAACGGCGCGGCGATCGACACCGTCTCGCTCAGCCAGGACGACGTCGCGGCCGGCGGCGTGCTCGACCTGACGATGGGCACCCGGCCGAGCACGTGGGCGGCGCACGCCCCCGAGCCCGTCGAGGTGCCGGTGCCCCTCGTCGACGCGACGACGGCCGGCCAGGGCGTGCTGAGCTCGAGCGACGGGACGGTCGTCGACCGCCTCGCCGACGACTCGGCCCGCACCGCGGTCGCCTTCGACGCGCCCGACGCGGCGGTCACCTGGCGCTCGGCGTCGGGGCCGGTCACGGTCTCGCGCTACACGCTGACGAACGGCCCCGACGGCTCGGCGGCGCCGACCGGCTGGGCCCTCGAGGGCTCGACCGACGGCACCACCTGGCTGCCGCTCGACGAGCGCACCGCGCAGACGTTCCCGTCCGCGCTGCAGACCAGGCCGTTCACGGTCACCGACCCGCGGCCGTTCACCTGGTACCGCCTCACGGCCACCGGCACGACCGACGGGCGCGCGATGACGCTCTCCGAGCTCGAGCTGATGGCCGACACCACGGCACCCGCCGGGGAGTTCACGCTGACCGGCAAGCCGGGCCTGACGAGCGAGGCGGGGGCCGAGTTCTCGGGCTCCGTCGCGACCGTGACCCGCGCCTCCGGCGGGGCAGGAGGCGGCGGTGACGCCCCCGAGGGCCTCACCGCGACGGTCGACTGGCTCGACGGCGAGGGCCCGCAGGGCGCGGCCCTCACGCCCACCGCCCTCGGCGGCTGGGACGTCACGGCCCCGGCGCACGTGTTCGACGCGCCGGGCACCTACACGGCGATCGTCACGGCGACCGACGGCACCGAGTCGGCGTCGACCACGGCCGACGTCGTGGTGACCCGCACCGCCCCCTCGCTGGTCGGCGCCTTCGACAGCGTCTGCCTCGGCGAGCCGGGCCAGGCCGCGAACTGCGACTACCTGCAGAACGGGCTGAAGCGGCAGTCGCTCGCGGAGAAGGGCTTCGTGCAGGGCACGACCGTGGCCGTGCCCGGCACCGCGCTGACGTTCGACCTGCCGGCGATCCCGGCGGGCGAGCCCGACAACGCGACCGGCGCCGGCCAGGTGCTGCCGCTCGAGCTCGGCGACGACGTCACCCAGCTGTCGGTGATCGGCACGGCGAACGAGCGTGCCCAGCAGACGGTCGGCACGCTGACCTTCGACGACGGCTCGACGCAGCCGTTCCCGATCGAGTTCGGCGACTGGACGGCCGGGGTCACCGCCCCGGCGTTCGGCAACGTCGTCGTCGCGACCTCGGACGGCCGCACGAACGGGGCGAACGGCTCGGACGGAGCGGTGGCGGGCGTCTACGCCACGGCCCCGGTCACGCTGCCGACCGGCAAGACGGCGGTCTCGCTGACCCTGCCGGTGCAGACGGGCGACCCGCGGGCCGCCGGGCGGATCCACGTGTTCGCGCTGGCGACCGACGGCACGCGCCTCGCGCCCCCGGCCGACCTCGTGGTGACCGGGACGGCCGCGGGCCTCACGGGCACGGCGGGCGTCGAGGTCGCGGGCGAGCTCGCGACGGTGACGGGCGGCGTCGGCGACGCGGCCGACGGCGCCGTGACGGCGACCGTGAACTGGGGCGACGGCACGGCCGTCACCGCGGGCACGGTCGCGGGCGGGGTCGTCTCGGGAGCGCACACCTACGCGCTGCCGGGCACGTACACGGTGACGGTCACGGTCGACGACGGGCGGTCGAGCGCCTCGGCGACGACCACCGTCACGGTCGCGGCGGCGCCGGTCGAGCCGGAGGAGCCGGGCGACCCGGGTAACCCCGGCAACCCGGGCGACCCCGGCAACCCCGGGAACCCCGGCAACCCCGGCGACCCCGGGAACCCCGGCAACCCGGGCAACCCGGGCGACCCCGGCAACCCCGGCGGCCCCGGCGCCTGGACGCCCTCGCTGCGGGTGCTCGCCGACTCCGCCACCCGCGGCACGGTGGTGCCGGTCGAGGGCGCGGGCTTCGCGCCCGGCGAGACCGTCTCGCTGACGCTGTTCAGCGACCCGATCGCGCTCGGCACCCTCACCGCGGGCGCCGACGGCCTCGTCACCGGCTCGTTCACCGTGCCGGCCGGCGCGGCGACCGGCGCCCACGAGGTCGAGGCCCTGGGAGGCACGTCGCAGGCAGCCGTCCGCGTCGCCTTCTCGGTGGTCGACACGGCACCGTCCGCGACCGGCGTGGCCCCGCTGCGTCCTGGCTCGTACGACGGGTCGCTCGCCTACACGGGCGGCCGGCCTGGGTCGCCGGTCGACGGCGGGCTCGTCGCCGGCGTGCTGCTCGCCGCCGGGGCGCTCGCCCTGGCGATCGAGGCGGCGCGACGTCGGCGCCGCCACCTGCTGGCCGTCGGCGACGACGCCTAGCGGCCGGGGCGGCGGGCGAGTCCCGCCGCCCCGCTCACCCTGACCGCAGAGACCCCCGTGCCCGCACGGGGGTCTCTGCCGTTCCGCCGGGCCCGCGCCGGTCGCGGCCGCGACGAGGAACCACGTCCTCGCCGCCGAACCAGGCCGCGGCGTGGTGCGGCTGCGAGGACGTGGTTCGTCAGTGCGGCAGAGGGCAGCGGCGTGCGGCGGCGGGCAGCGGCGGCGCGTCAGCGCCAGCTGACGCCGGGCGCGACCTCGCCCGAGCCGCGCGGCACGAGCCGGGTCGGCACCACGACGCACCGCGGGGGCTCCCCCGCCGCGAGGGCGAGCCGCGCCGCCTGGCGCCCCATCTCGACGGTGTCGTGCGCGACGACCGTCACGCCGAGCACGTCGGCGAGGTCGAAGTCGTCGAAGCCGACGAGCGCCGGCGGCACCGCGAGGCCGCGCAGCGCCGAGAGCGTGCCCGTCGTGACGCGGTTGTTGCTCGCGAAGAGGGCGGTGGGAGGCTCGGGCAGCGCGAGCAGGTCGCTCACGCCCGAGCGGGCCGAGGCCGCGTCGTGCCGGTCCTCGCGCACCCACCGGCGCCAGTCGTCGACGCCCGCCGCGGTCATCGCCTCGCCGAAGCCGGTGAGGCGTTCGTGGTGCGTCGAGAGCCGCGAGAAGTCGCCGACGAAGCCGATCCGCCGGTGCCCGTGGGCGAGCAGGTGCTCGACGGCCGTGCGGGCTCCGACGACGCTGTCGAGCAGCACGGTGTCGGCCTCGAGCCCGACCGGCGGCCGGTCGACGAGCACGACGCGGACGCCGCGCTCCTGCACCGAGGCGAGCTCCGCGTGGGAGGCGCGGGTCGAGACCACGACGAGCGCCCGCACCTGGCGCGAGACGAGCTCGTCGACCAGCTCGCGCTCCCGCACCGGGTCCTCGTCGGTGCTGGCCACGACGAGCTGCATGCCGTGGCCCCGCAGCTCCTGCTCGATCCCGGACGCGATCGCCGCGTAGAACGGGTTGGCGAGGTCGCCGGTGACGAAGCCGACCACGCTGGAGCGGATGCCGCGGCGCAGCATGCTGGCCATGCTGTTCAGGCGGAAGCCGAGGGCGTCGGCGGCCTCGACCACGCGCCTCCTCGTCTCCTCCGCGACGTGCGGCTCGCCGTTCACGGCGCGCGACGCGGTCTTGAGGCTGACGCCGGCGCGGGCGGCGACGTCGACGAGCGTCACGGCTGCTCGGGGGGCCGCGGAGGCCCCCGTCAGCGCGCCAGCCTGCTCGTCGCCCGGGATCATCGGCACAGTATGGCAGCGCGGCCGATGCGGACCCGGGGCGTTCGCCGGGACCGGGGCGGGAGCCCTGCCGGGCGGCCGACCCGCGACTCCCCCCGGCCGCGGAGCGCTACTGGAAGGTGATCTGGTCGTCCGTGCCGATGGTCATCTGGTAGCTGACGGTGAACGGGACGTCCTCGTCGATCGTGTAGCGGCGGCCGTCGAAGAGCGACTGGGCCTCGACGACGAGGTGGGCGGTGCCGGGGGTCTCCTGCACGAGCCACTGGCTGGGCGTCGCCGACGGCACGACGGCGAGCTGCGGGTGCTCGACCATCGACCAGACGGGGTCGCTGGTGACGCGGTCGTCGACCTGGCGGCCGAACGGGCAGCCCGCGGGCAGCAGCACCGACTGCGTGACGCAGGTGTCGTCGAGCTGGTCGTCGAGCTGGCCCTGCAGCTCCTCCGCGAAGGAGGCGCGGGCCACGGTCGCCACGGTCGCCGACGAGGTCGAGCCCACGCCGAGCACGCTCGCCTCGACCGTCGGCGCCTCGAGCCAGGTGCTCTCGTGCGACAGCTCGAAGCGCGAGGGGGCGAGCACCGTGAAGCGCGTCGCGACGTCGCCGCCGGCGGTCGTGACGACGCGGCCGTCGACCGTGAAGCGGGGGTCGTGCTCGGGCGTCACGCTGAGGATGGCCGTCGGCGGCTGCGCGAAGCGCCAGGCCTGGAAGACGCCGAACCGCGTGCCCGCCCGGGTGAGCACGAACTGCGACTGCCCCTCGACGCCGTCGAGCGTGTAGCCGAGGGTGACCGTGCGCGTGCCGTCGCCGAGCGAGAGCTGCGAGACCTCGTGCACGTCGTCCAGGCCGCCGAGCGAGGGCACGTCGAGCAGGGAGTCCTCGAGCTCGTCGGTCTGCTCGACGCCCGCGAGGGTGAGGGCGCTCGAGGTGTCGCCGCGGTCGACGGCGTCGAGGTAGCCGCGCGCGAAGCCGGCGGCGCCGTAGAGGGTCGCGTTGAGCGCCGACACGGTCACGACGAACCCGATCACGACGAGGAGGGCGGCCCCGCCCCAGATCGCGACGAACGGCCACCGGCGCAGGGCGGGTCTCCTCTCCCCCACAGCAGAAGACATCTCCACAGCATAGGTCGGAGCAGGTCACGGCGAGCCGTGCCCGAGAGGAGTCGCGGGTAGATTGGGTGCTCCGGCCGCGGTCGCCGGGGCCGGTCGCCCCGGCCTCGCCGCGCCTCCCCCTCGCCCCTGATCAGCCTCGTGCCCCGGAAGGTCGTCCCGCCCGTGCCAGTCGCCCTCTCCGCCGAGCAGCAGGCCGTCTTCGACGCGATCGAGAACTCGCGCGAGAACGTCTTCGTGACGGGCCGCGCGGGCACCGGCAAGTCGACGCTGCTGAACCACCTGTCGTGGAACACCTCGAAGCAGATCGTCATCTGCGCGCCCACCGGGGTCGCGGCGCTGAACGTCGGCGGGCAGACGATCCACTCGCTCTTCCGCCTCTCGATCGGCCTGATCGCCGACCACGACATCGAGCAGAAGAGCGAGCTGCGCAAGCTGCTCAACACGATCGACACGCTCGTCATCGACGAGGTCTCGATGGTCAACGCCGACCTGATGGACGCGATCGACCGCTCGCTGCGCCAGGCGCGCCAGCGCCGCTCGGAGCCGTTCGGCGGCGTGCAGGTCGTGCTGTTCGGCGACCCGTACCAGCTGCCCCCGGTGCCGGGCGACCTGGAGGAGAAGTCGTACTTCCGCGACAACTACCGGTCGATGTGGTTCTTCGACGCGCACGTCTGGCAGGAGGCCTCGCTGCGCATCTACGAGCTGGCGTTCATCCACCGGCAGACGGCGGGCGACTTCAAGGAGATGCTGAACGCCGTGCGGCACGGGCGCGTGACGGCCGAGATCGCCGGGGCGCTGAACGCGGCCGGGGCGCGGCCCGCTCCGACCGACGGCTCGGCGATCACGCTCGCGACGCGCAACGACACCGTGACCCGCATCAACAAGGTCGAGCTCGAGCGGCTGCCCGGGCGCGTGCTGACGGCGCGCGCCGAGGTGAGCGGCGAGTTCGGCGGCCGGGCCTACCCCGCCGACGACGCGCTCGAGCTGAAGCCGGGGGCCCGCGTGATGTTCCTGCGCAACGACCCCGACCAGCGCTGGGTGAACGGCACGACCGGCACGGTGACGAAGGTGCGAGACACGGTCTTCGTCGAGGTCGACGGCGAGGAGCACGAGGTGCAGCCGGCGGTGTGGGAGAAGTTCGCGTACTCGTGGTCGGCGACGACGAAGCAGCTGAAGAAGGACGTCGTGGCGGAGTTCACGCAGTTCCCGCTGCGGCTGGCGTGGGCCGTGACGATCCACAAGTCGCAGGGCAAGACGTACGACAGCGCGGTCGTCGACCTCGGGTCGCGCGTGTTCAGCGCGGGGCAGACCTACGTCGCGCTGAGCCGCATCACGACCCTCGAGGGCCTCTACCTGACGCGGCCGCTGCGGCCGGCGGACATCATCGTCGACCTCGACGTGCGGCGCTTCATGAGCCAGTCGACGCGCGTGCCCGCGATCCGCGCCGCCGAGGACGCCGCGACCGCGTAGCGCGCCGCGCCCGCTCCCGCGCGGCGCCCCGCTCCCGCAGACACCCTCTTCTCGCACGGGAACCCCGCCGCGGCGGGGTTCGCGTGCGAGAACGGGGTTCGGGAGCGAGGAGAGGGCGCCGGCGCGCTACGCGGCGGCGGCGGCCTTCGCGGCGGCGAGCTCGACGAAGAGCTCCGTGCTGAAGCGGTAGGCGACCACGACCTCGTCGATCACGCGCTCGCGCTCGTCGGCGGTCCAGTCGACCGCGTCGAGCTGCTGACGGTAGGTGCCCTTGAACTCCTTCGGGCGGGCGATCTCGGCGAAGAGGAAGAACCCGACGCCGTTCGTCTCGAAGCCGAACTGGCGCTGCATCAGGGTGCGGATGATCTGGCAGCCCGACAGGTCGCCGAGGTAGCGCGTGTAGTGGTGCGCGATGAACCCGCCCACCCACGCGGAGGCGCTCTCGATGCGGGCCACGTACCGGGCCGTCACGGGCAGGGGCTCGATGCGGCGCCTCCACCCCTCGCCCAGCAGGAACTCGAGGTCGGCGCGGATGGCGGGCAGCCGCGTCAGCGCCGGCGACAGGAACGGCCGGGCCACGGGGTCGCCCGCCCACCGCTCGGCGACGCGCTCCAGCGCCTCGTAGACGAAGTGGTGCTGCGCGAGCATCTGCACGTAGTCGTCGCGGGTGCCGCGGCCGGTCATCAGGTCGGTCATGAACGAGCAGCCCGCGTCGACGCCGGAGGCGCTGGCCGAGGTGCGCTCACGGAGGGCCTGCGAGAAGGGGATGACGACGGACATCGCTCCCACCTCCGATCCGGTCGGCGACCCGGCACGAGGCCGGTTAGGTGAGCCTAACCATAGCCGGGGAGGCGCGGGTCGGCCAGGGCCGCGCCCTGGAGTCCGCCGTGAACGTGCGCCCTACCGGCGGCCCCGCCGGGAGCTGCGGCTCAGCGGCGGCGGCGACGCTCGGCGCCGACCGCGGTCAGCACGAGCAACGCGCCGGCGACGAGGTGCGTGATGTCGTCGCCGAGGTTGAGCGCGAGGTAGTTCGCCTCGGTGTCGCGCACCAGGAACCCGGCGACGCCGAAGACGACGAAGAGCGCGCCCACCGCGAGGTTGATCGAGCGGGCGGCGGCACGGCCCGAGGCGCCGGCGATGATGAGCGCGGCACCGGTCAGCACCCAGATGACGATCAGGGCGGGGTTGACGTTCCACGGCCCGAGGGGCGCGCCCTCGGTGCTGACGAACGAGCCCATGTCTTCTGCGAAGAAGCCGACGGCGCCGAGCAGCAGCACGACGGTGCCGATCGTCAGGGCCAGCGCGCGGTTCGGCGACTCGCGGATCGTGGGCTCGTAGGCGGCGGGCGTCGTCGTGGTCGTCATCCCTCGATCATGCCAGGTGGGCCGGGGGCCGCGCACGGCGCGGGGGCCTCCGGGAGGCGCGGTGCCATGATCAGGGGCATGCCCCCGCTCCGCCTCGTGGTCGCCGTCAACCCCTCCGCCTCGACCGGGCGCCGCCGGGGGGTCGGCGACGGGGTCGTCGCCGCCCTCCGCGACGCGGGCCACAGGGTGGCGCCCCTGCAGGAGGAGTCGCACGCGGCCCTCGTCGACGCCGTGCGTGGAGAGCTCGACCGGGGCGCCGACGCCCTGGTCGTCGTCGGCGGGGACGGCATGGTCGCCCTCGGCGTCGACCTCGTGGCCGGGACGCCGGTCGGGCTGGGGGTCGTGCCCACCGGCACCGGCAACGACATGGCCCGGGCCCTCGGGCTGCCCCACGACGACGTGGCGGCCGCCACGCGCCTCCTCGTCCACCGCCTCGAGCAGCCCGCGACCGTGATCGACGCCGGCCGGGTGACCTGCGGCGACGAGTCGACCTGGTTCGGCTGCATGCTCTCGGCCGGCTTCGACGCCGTCGTCAACGAGCGGGCGAACCGCCTGCGCTGGCCGAGGGGCCGTCGACGCTACGACCTGGCGCTCGCGCTCGAGCTGCTCGCGCTTCGCCACCTCTCGTACCGGCTGGAGATCGACGGCGTCGCGTCGGAGGTGCGGGGCACCCTGGTCAGCGTCGGCAACGGCCAGTCGTTCGGCGGCGGCGTGCGGGTGCTGCCGCACGCGCGGCTCGACGACGGGCTGCTCGACGTGCTCGTCGTCGAGCGGCTCACCCGGCTTCAGTTCGTGCGGCTGTTCGCGCGGGTCGCCGCCGGGACGCACCTCGACGACCCGCGGGTGCACGTCCACCGGGCCCGACGGGTGGTGATCGAGTCGGACGACGTCGTCGCCTACGCCGACGGCGAGCGGATCGGCGCGCTGCCCGTCACGGTCGAGGTCGCGCCCGGGGCGCTCCGGGTCTACGGCGGGCCCGGCCTCTGAGGCGGTGCCGGGTGCGGTGCGGACTGCCGCACCTGAGCGTCTCCTGAGAGCGACGAGCGGGACCAATCCGTGTCGGTCCCGGTGGCGAATCCCTTGCACCCCACCGGGAATCACAGAAAAGGACCTGATCATGAACGCCTTCACCCGCAAGCGCATCACCAAGGTCGGCCTCGGCCTCGTCGCCTCCGGCGCACTCGTCTTCTCGCTCGCCGCCTGCTCGATGGACGACACCTCGTCCGACGCCGGCTCGTCGAGCTCGTCGT
>NZ_JAAOYV010000002.1:183509-1487610 GCF_011759585.1 Frigoribacterium endophyticum | reverse complement strand
CGGCCGCGCTGCTGAACCAGACCTTCAAGACCGACGCCGTCCAGGACGAGATGCTCGTCGGAGTCGCGAAGATCACCGTCGCCACCAAGTAGCACCCGAGGGCTCGCGCCCCGACGACGGAAGGCCCGCCCTGCTCACGCAGGGCGGGCCTTCCGTCGTCGGGGCGACCGGTCGCGGGCGCCGGGGTCGGCCGGGGCCGACCGGGCTCCGGCCCCGGGCCGGGCCGGGCCCGGGCCGGCTCAGCCCTCGGGCGAGCTGATCTCGACCGGCGTGAACTCGTCCGCCTCGAGGGGCACGACCGCGACGGGGCTGCCGCCGCTCGGCGTGGCCACGGGGTCGGGGCCCGAGATCTGCAGGCCGCGCCGGCCCACGTCGGCGACCAGCGCCTCGTCGGTCAGCTCGTCGCCGTGCCACGGCTCGTGCGAGACGAGCATCTGGCTCGAGGGGCCGAGCAGCAGCTGGAAGCGTCGCTCCTCGCCGTCGACGTCGATGCCGGGCAGGTCGACCGAGTCGGACCGCCCGCGGAGGGCGAGGGCGCGCGCGTAGGCGACCACCGCCTCCGCGATGTCGTCGCCCGTGACCACGTGGCCCTCGACGTAGTGGAGGCGCTTCACGGCTGGGCCACGGCCTGGGGTGTCTGCATGCCCCTCACGCTACGCGCGGAGGGCCCTGAGCCCCCGGCCGTCCGACGACGGCACACCCTGTTCGCATCGGGGACGACCAGCCTGCCTGGTCCGGTGCCGCCTCCCTAGGTTGAGGAGGCGCCGTCGCACGACGTCGCGCACGACACTGCGAGGCTGGCCGATCCTCGAGGAACGAGGAGACGTGAGCACCAGCACGACCACGACCACGACCACGAGCGACCCGGCCTCCGCCCCAGCCCCGGGCGCCGCCGGGCTCGACGAGGCCGCGAGCAGCTACGTCTCCGACCCCGAGACCCGGCCCGTGCGCATCCAGGGCTACCCGAAGCGCCGCCCCGCGCGCGACGCACGCCTCGCGGTGGTGCCTCCCCTGGGCCGACGCCGGTCGGTCGCGGCCGGGCCCTCGTACGGCGACTTCTTCGCCGAGGCCTCCCCCGCGGCCTCGGGCGGCTCCGCCGACGCCGGCGCCTGACGACTGACTCCTGACGCCCGCCTGGAGACGGGCACCCGACCGGCCCGCCTCGCCGACCTACGCGCGCTGCAGCGTGTCGCGCGGGTACTCCCCGAAGCGCTTCACGTACGCCGCGCTGAACCGCCCGAGGTGCGCGAACGCCCAGCGGCGGGCCACCTCGGCCACCGTGACGCGGTCGGGCGACCCGGCCCGCAGCTCCTCGTGGACGCGCTCGAGGCGCACCCCCCGCAGGTACTCCGTGGGCGTGGTCTCGAGGTGGCGGCTGAACGACTGCTGCAGCCCCCGCGCCGTGAGGCCGGCGTGCTGGGCGACGTCGGCGGCCGTGATGGGCAGGTGGGCGTGGGCGTGCACGTACTCGACCGCGCTCCGCAGCGAGGCGTTCCGGGGCGCGAGCAGCGCCTCCGGCAGGCTCGTCGACGAGTGGCTGAAGGTGTCGAGCATCGCGACGGCGGCGAGCCGGGCCATCTCGGCGCGCATCATCGGCGCGATCTCGCCGCCGAGGTAGGTCTGGGCGATGAGCCGCACCGTGCTGTTCCAGGTGCGGAGCGCCGCGGGCGAGGGCGGCACGGAGTGGTCGAAGTGGAGCGAGCCGGGGGCCGCGCCCTCCCGCTCGGCGGCGACCTCGTGCAGCAGCACGTCGTCGACGTGCACGAGGTTCTGCTCGAAGTCGGCGTAGCGGAACGAGAACGGCCGCCCGTGCGGGAACACCACGGGCACGCCGACCTCGATGTGCACCTCGTCGCGCCCGAGGTCCATCACGGCACGGCCGCGGCTCAGCCACTGGACGATGTGCTCGCCGGGGGGCTCGATCGTGCCGGTGATCTCGCCGGAGAACTTCGAGGTGCGGAGCGTCAGGTCGGGGTCGCCGGTGGCGGAGTGACGGTACGAGAAATCGAGCTCCGTCGCGCGCGCGACGAGCCCTGTGCCGTTGTAGCCCTGCTCGAAGACGGCGACGGCCTCGTCGAGGTCGGTGCCGGCCGCTTCGATGCGGACGCGATCGTCGCCCTCGTCACCCATCAGACACGAGTGAACAGCGAGGGAGGCGCGGGTGACAACTCGGGGAGGGGGGCTTGACCGAGGGGGCCGCGTCGTGCATGCCGCACAGCCCGGTCGCAGCGAGCCCTCCGGTGGCGCCCGGCCCCCGGGCGTACGGTCAGCCCATGACCACTCTGGACGACATCGACCTGACCACCCTCCGCGGCGAGCGCACGCGCTTCGGGGCCTTCACCGACAAGGTCGTGCTGGTCGTGAACGTCGCCTCCCGCTGCGGCCTGGCGCCTCAGTACGAGAAGCTCGAGCAGCTGCAGCGGACCTACGGCGAGCGCGGCTTCACGGTCGTGGGCTTCCCCAGCAACCAGTTCCTGCAGGAGCTCGGCTCGGCCGAGGCGATCGACGAGTACTGCTCGGCGACCTGGGGCGTGACCTTCCCGATGATGGAGAAGGTGCGCGTGAACGGCAAGGCGGAGCACCCGCTCTACACGGAGCTGAAGAAGACGCCCGACGCGGCGGGCAAGGCCGGCAAGGTGAAGTGGAACTTCGAGAAGTTCGTCGTCACCCCCGACGGCGCGGTGCACCGCTTCCGCCCGACCACCGAGCCCGACGACCCGGCGGTCGTCGCGGTGATCGAGGCGGCGCTGCCGACGCCCGCCGGGGCGTAGGCCCGGGGCCGGCCGGCTCGGGCCCGGCCGGCTCGGGGCCGGTCGGCTCGGGCCCGCGCTCGGGCCCGGGCCCGGCCCGGCCTCCGGTCAGGCGACCGCGGTCGCCACGACCGGGGGCACCGACGTCGCTCGGCGGGCGGGCACGGCCGACGACACGAGCGCCAGGGCCGCGGCGGCGACCACGAGGGCCACGACGAGCCCGACGGGCACCTGGGGCACCACGAGCTCGCCGGCCGCCGAGCCGAGCAGCGACTGCGCGCCCGCCCAGCCGTAGACGACGCCGAGCAGCAGCCCGAGCAGCACCGCGGCGACGGTCATCTGAGCGGCCTCGAGCAGCACCATCAGCCTCACCTGCCGGGCCGTGGCGCCGAGGGTGCGCAGCAGGCCGAGCTCGCGGCGACGCTGCAGCACGCTGAGCGACACGTCGTTGACGAGGCCGACGGCGGCGATGAGGGCAGAGAACCCGACGAGCGCCGTGACGACGAGCAGGGTCGTGCTGAACAGCGCGTCGAGCTCGGCGAAGTACTCCGGGTCGGCGGCCGTCATGCTCTCGATGAAGGCGCGCAGCGTGCCGAGGGCGACCGCGAGGGTCGAGACGAGCGTGACGCCGATCACGATGCCGACCGTGGCCCGCGTGCTGCGCTCGGGGTGGCGCACGGCGTTCTCCGCCGCGAGCCGGGCCACGGCGCCGCCGCCGGCGAGCCGGCCGACGCTGCGCAGCGCGAGGGGCATCACGAGGTGCGCCCCGACGACGACCCCGGTGAACGACACGACGCCGCCGAGGAAGGCCACGACGACGCCGGTCGCGTCGGCGAGGCCGGTCACGACGCCGGCGGCGAGCAGCGCCCCGCCGCCGACGACGAGGGCGGCGCTGACGACGGTCCGCAGCACGCGGCGCGGGGCCTCGTGGGCCGGCGACTCCTGCGCGGTGCCGATCGCCTGCAGCGGCGTGACCGCGAGGACCTTCCGCGAGCCGACCCAGGCGGCGGCGAGGGTGGTGGCGACGACCACGACGGCCGGGGCCAGGGCGGTGGCCGACACCACGGAGTACGGCAGGTCGGGCAGCGTGCCGCGGCCGACCAGCACGGCGACCGCGACGACGACGAGCACGCTGCCGAGCACGGCGCCGAGGGCGGCGCCGACGAGGCCGACGACGAGCCCCTCGCCTGCGACGGCCCGGCGCTGCTGGCGGGAGGAGGAGCCGAGGAGGCGCATCAGCGCGATCGTGGAGGTGCGGCCCGCGACGATGGTCGCGAAGGTGTTCGCGGTGACGACGGCGCCGACGTACAGGGCGATCCCGATCACCACGACGGCGACGACCCCGAGCATCTGGCCGACGGTGGCGCTGTCGCCGGCGACGGGGTCGGCGCGGAGGGCCTGGTCGAGCACCCGGGTCGCGCCGACGAGGGCGACGCCGAACGTGGTGGCGAGGGTCGTGACGAGGATGCTCGGGCGGTGCTCGGCCAGGAGCTCGCGGGCGCTCACGCGGCGGCCTCGAGCTCGAGCATGACGGCGGAGACCTCGGCGGGCGTGCTGCGGCCGACCTCGTGCACGACGCGGCCGTCGGCGAGGAAGACGACGCGGTCGGCGTAGCTGGCGGCCACCGGGTCGTGGGTGACCATCGCGATGCTCTGGCCGTGCTCGCGCGACGCCGCGGCGAGCACCTCGAGCACGGCGCGCCCGGTGCGCGAGTCGAGGTTGCCGGTCGGCTCGTCGGCGAAGACCAGGTCGGGCCGCGTGGCGAGGGCGCGCACGATGGCGACGCGCTGCTGCTGCCCGCCCGAGAGCTGGTGGGGCCGGTGGCCGAGGCGCTGGCCGAGGCCCAGGGTCTCGACGAGGCGGTCGATCCAGGCGCGCTCGTCGGCGTCGGGGCGGCGCCCGTCGAGGCGGAACGGCAGCTCGACGTTGCCGGTCACGTCGAGGGTCGGCACGAGGTTGAACGCCTGGAAGACGAAGCCGACGCGGCGACGACGCAGCAGGGTGAGGGCCGTGTCGTCGAGGTGCGTGATGTCGGTGTCGCCGAGCAGCACCTGCCCCGAGGTGGCGGTGTCGAGGCCGGCGGCGAGGTGCATGAGGGTCGACTTGCCCGACCCGCTCGGCCCCATCACGGCGGTGAACTCGCCGGCCAGGAGCTCGAGCGACACGCCTCGCAGCGCCTCGACGCGGCCGTCGCCCCGGCCGTAGGTCTTCGAGACGTCGGCGAGGCGGGCGACCGGCCCCGCGCCTCCGGCGGGGGCGGACGGAGCGGAGGAGTCGCGGGCCGGCTGTGCGGGGCGGGCGGCGGTGGGGTGCGTCACGGGGGGCCTTCCGGGGAGGAGGTGGGAGGGGAGTCGGGGTCGGTGCGGGCGGGGCGGGTGCGGGCGCGGTCGCGGGGTCAGCCGCGGAGCGTGCCCGAGCCGTCGTCGCCGGGGACGGGCTCGGCGGTGGTCCAGCCGAGCCAGCGGTCGCCGACCTGCGCGGTGACGCGGCCGTCACCGCAGCTGACGAGGCCCGTGGCGGGCAGGCCGTCGGGCAGCACCTCGGGCTCGAGGGCGGGGCCGCCGAGGTCGCCGTCGACGGGCTCGCAGGCGGCGAGGTCGACGCCGTCGGCGCTGGTGAAGCTGATCTCGTAGCCCGGCTGCGAGGTGTGCAGGCGCACGTCGATGTCGCGGGCGTCGGAGGGCACCCACTCGGGCAGGAACCAGGCCACGTCGTCGGAGTTCGACGGGCGGGGCGCCTCCACGGCGGTGTCGAAGTGACGCTCCTGGACCGGGGCGGAGCCGACGGCGGCGAGCGCGGCGTCGGTGATCGCGGAGCAGCCGGTGAGGGCGACGACGGAGAGGGCGGCGGAGGCGACGAGCGCGAGGCGCGCGGCGCGGCGGGCGGGGCGGACGGGGCGGACGGGGCGAGCGGCGGGGCCGGCGGCGGAGGTCTTCTGCATGGATCCATCGTCGCCGCGGGGCGGGGGCGGCCGACATGACGGCACCACCCGGAGCGGGACGGGGGTTGTCCCCCCTGCCGGCGCTCGCGCTGCCGAGCCGCCCAGTAGTGGGGGTATCTCGACGGTCGAGATTCACGGAACATGAGAGGCACGGGGAGGCCACGGACGGCGTCCCCACCCCGACCGGGCGCCGACAGGCCGCCCCCAGACCGGAGCACCATGACGATGACCACGGCCACGGACGGCCAGACCTCGACCACCCTCCCGGCTCCCGACGCGCCCTCGCCCGCCGACGAGACGGAGCTCGGGCACGACCCCGAGCTCGACCCCGAGGTCGACGAGGACCCGCTCGCGGCCCTCGACCGGCCGCCCTTCTCCGAGGTCGACGCGGAGCTCGACCTCGACCGCCTGCTGAACTCGTTCCGGCTGCTGATGCTGCACCACTCGCGGGTGCTGAGCCACCAGGGCGGTCAGCACGGGCTCGGGCTCACCGACCTGCGGTTCCTGTTCTACGTGTCGGCCGCGGGCGACGCGGTGACGCCGAAGCGCGCCGCGGAGTACCTCGAGCTGTCGAGCGGCGCCATGACGAACCTCGTCGACCGGCTGATCGACAGCGGGCACCTCGACCGTCGCCCGAACCCGGGCGACCGTCGCAGCGTGATCGTCAGCCTCACCGAGGAGGGCCGCGCGGCCGCGATCGAGATCGCCGGCGTCTACCGCCGCTCGTTCAGCGAGGTCTTCAGCGCGCCGCAGTACCGCGGCATGGCGGACGCCTTCCTCGACTTCGGTGCGGCGCTGGACCGCAACGGGGCGCTGCCCGCCGAGTAGTCGCGTCGCGGGTCGGCCGCGCCGCGTGCGGGCCGCGCCGCGTGCCGGCCAGCACGAGACGGGCCAGAAATGTCGATCCACTCCGGAGTGGAGGACGACGCCGACGGAGGATCCCCGCGTGCCCGCTGCTCCACTCTGGAGTGGATCGACGTTTCTCGACCACGACGTCCTGGCCGGCCATCGCAGCAGCGGGCCAGCCGCGCCGCGCCGGTCGACGACGTCGAGGCGACCCTTCCTGGGGCCTCCGTGCGGAGGAGGGCCCGGGAAGGGTCACCTCGATGCGCGGCGCGGCGCGGCGCCGGGCGTCGGCGCCGGCGCCGACGCCGGCGCTCAGGCGAGCAGGTCGTTCGCGAGGTAGCCCGCGTAGCCGCCGCGCGTGCGGCCGACACGACGCCCCGAGGTCAGCACCTCGCCCGCCTCCGACGCCAGCAGGGTCGCCCCCGCCGCGCGCAGCCGCCCGACGAGCGTCACGTCCTCGTGCAGGTCGAGGTCGCCGAAGCCCCCCGCCTCCGCGTAGCGCGACGCCCGCACCCCGAGGTTCGCCCCGTGCACGTGCCCGTTCGGCCGCCCGGGCGTGTGGCGGGCCGTCCAGGCGGCGACCTGCTCCCGGCTCAGGTCGGCGAAGTCGGGCCGGACGGTGCCGACCACGACGTCCGCCCCGGCGTCGGCCTCGTCGAGCTGTGACGTCAGCCAGGCCGGCGGCACCTGCGAGTCGGCGTCGGTGTTGGCGATCCACACGCGGTCCGCGGCGGTCGCGGGCCCGTCGTCCGGCCCGTCGCCCGTGCCCTCGCCCCGGCCCAGCTCCGCGAGAGCCCACTCGACCCCGGCCGAGCGCGCGAGCCCGACGTTGTGGACGCTGGTCTCGAGCACGGTGACTCCCGGCACGGCCCGGGCGAGCCGCACGGTGTCGTCCGTGCAGCCGTCGGCCACGACGACGACGACGACCCGCGCCTCCGGGCGCTCCTCGACCAGACGACGCCGCGCCTCGGCGACGGAGGCGAGGCAGCGCTCGATCAGCTCCTGCTCGTCGCGGGCCGGCACGACGACGGCGACCCCGACGACCGGGGCCGGCGAGGAGTCGCGGGCCGGCTCCGCGACGGAGGCCCGGTCGCGCGCGTCGTCGGCGGGCACGGCGCAGGGCGCGGGCGCGCTCACCGGAGGCCCGTCCGCTCGGCGACGGACCGGCCGTCGAGCGAGAACACGTCGAGCAGGAAGTCGGCCTCGACGTGCTGCACCACGCGGCGCAGCCCGGCGCGCTCGGCCCAGTCGGCCAGCACGGCGTGCACCTCGTCGCCTCCCTGGGCGAAGTCGTCGGCACCGTGCCGCCAGTGGCAGGCCACGAGCGTGCCGGTCGCCGTCAGCGCGGCGGCGACGCCGTCGAGCAGGGCGGTCAGCGCACCGGGCTCGAGGTAGTAGCCGACCTCGCCGAGCACGACGAGGTCCCAGCGCCCCTCGGGCAGCCCCTCGGAGGCGTCGGCGCGCTCCACCCGCACGTGCGGCTGGTCGGCGAGCCGCTCGCGGGCACGCAGCACGGCCACCGGCGAGACGTCGAGCGCGAGCACCCGGTCGGCCCGGGCGGCGAGCTCGCTCGTCACGACGCCGATCGAGCAGCCGACCTCGAGCACCGCGCCGTACCGCTCGTCGGGCAGGGCCCCGAGCACCAGGGCGCGCTTGCGCCGCTCGTACCACCGCGTCGTGACGCCCCACGGGTCGTCGCGGGCGGCGTGCGTCCCGTCGAAGCGCGAGGCGTCGTCGGCGGGGGCGTCATCACCAGCGGCGGGCACGTCCGCGGGCACGCCGTCGGGCACCGAGCGCACGAACACGTCGCGCCCCGCGGCGAAGTGGGCGAGGAACTCCGGCCGCAGCACCGCCTCGTCGCCGGGGCGCGCGGAGAGCGGCCTGACCTGGCTGACGTAGCGGGCGAGGGCGTGCTGGCGCGCGACCCGCGCCTCCTCGTCCACCGTCAGCTGGACCAGCTGCGCCCACGGCACGTCGGGGTGGTCGGGCGAGCCCCAGTGCCACATCCAGACCGGGTACTCGAGCAGCTCGGGCGCCGGGTGCGCTCCGGCGACGACCTCGGCCGCCACCTCGCCGAGCACGCGGTGGTCGCGGTGCCCGTCGCCGCGCCAGGTCGACACGACCGCGGAGGGAGCGAGCTCGTCGACGAGGTCGACGAGCCGGTCGCGCACGGCCTCGCGGTGCTCACGCACGGCCCCGTCGGGCACGCCGAGCATCACGAGCCGGACCCCGGGGCCGAGCTCGTCGAGGGCCGCCCTGGCCTCGCGGCGCCGGACCTCGCCGAGCTCGGCGCTCGTCGTCGTCTCCGACGCCGGGTGCGAGGCGGTGCCGTCCGTGACGACGACGACCGTCACGGGCTGCCCCCGCCGGGCGGCGGCGGCGATCAGCGAGCCGGCGCCGAGCGTCTCGTCGTCGGCGTGGGCCGCGAGCACGAGCAGGGAGCCGGGGAGGCGCGGTGCCGCCGGCAGCGCCGCCAGGCGCGGGTCGGCCTCCCACGTCGCGACGGAGGTGCCGGGCTCGCGGGCGTCGAAGCTCACCACGGGTCCACCCCCTCCCCCGCGGCGTCGACCCCGTCGGCGGGCCCCACGGACCCGACCGCGAGGTCGAGCGCGCGCTCGCGGACGGCGCCGCCGAGCGACGCCTCGTCCTTCTCCGCGTGGTGCTGGCGCAGGTACAGCTCGAGGTCGGCGACGCGGGCGGCGTGCGCCGCGTCGAGCGCCAGGGGCGCGGGCCCGAGGGCCCGGCCGACGGCGGTGAGCACGTCGTCGGCGGCGCGGGCCACCGTGCCCCGCACCCGCTTGGCGAGGAGGCGCCCTTCGCGACCGGTGGCCTCGCCCGCGTCGACGAGGTCGGCGGCCTCGGCGAGCGCACGCCGCGCGTCGCCGAGGCGCTCGTCGACCACCCCGAGCGCGCGGAACCGCCAGGGGTCGGGCTCGCGGCCGACCGTCGCGACGTGGAGGGTGCGGGCGACGCCGACCGCTCCGCCGTACCAGCAGGCGGCGACGCCGATGCCGCCCCACTCGAAGCCCGGGCGGCGCAGGTACCAGCCGGGCTCGCCGACCGGGCTCGCCGCGACGTCGTCGAAGCGGACGGGGCCGGAGGGGATGTCGACCAGGCCGCGGGCGTGCCACGTGCCCGGGACGACCTCGACGCCGGGCTGGTGCAGGTCGACCGCGAAGAGACGGCGCTCGTCGCCCGCCCAGGCGGTGACGAGAGCGGCGTCGAGCTGGCCGGCGAGGGAGCACCACGGCTTGACGCCGGTGAGCGTCCAGCGCTCGGGGGCGGCGGTCGCGGCGCCGCTGGCAGCGGGGGCGGCGGGGTCGGCGGAGTCGGGGTCGACAGCGACGGCCGGGGCACGTGTGGCGTCGAGCCGCACCCCCGGGCCCTCGGCGGCGAAGACGCCCCAGACCGGCCCGGCCGCGGAGGCCCGGCCACCCGAGCCAGCGGCGTCTGCGGAGCCCGCGACGTCCGTAGCGGCCGGCGCCACCTGCCCGGCCTCCCGCGCCTGCTCGAGGACGGCCGCCGCGTCGAGGTGCGGCTCGACGGCCCGCGCCGCGGAGAGGTCGTGGGCGGCGAGCGTGGCCAGCGCGCGCCAGAGGTCGGCGGTGTGGCCGGTGCCGGGGGCGGGCACCGCGCCTCCCCGCCGTGCGGGGTCGGTCAGGCTCGCGGCGAGGCCCAGGGCCTCGGCGACGGAGGCCGGCAGGTGAGCACGGACGAAGGAGGTCGTCGACCCTGGCGGGACGGCGCGCGACAAGTGCATGCTCCGACCGTACGGGGCGTGCACGGCCTGCACCCAGCGTTGTCCCCCACAGAGGGCACGGCGGCGTGTGCGCTCCCGGCCGCCCGAGCGGCCGGGCCCGCCGTCAGAACGAGGTGATGCCGTGCAGCGGCCGGTCGGGCGCGAGCATCGCCCGGAGCGACTGCACCGCGCCCGCGCGGCGCTCGCGGACGAGCCCGGCCCCGGCGAGCGTCACGGGGTCGACGCCGCCGAGCCAGAGCGAGCCCAGCGTGGCGACGTCGAGGTCGAGGTCGGCCCGGCGGACGCCCGCGCGCTTGACGGTCGCCGAGCCGCCCTCGCTCGTGACCCGGAAGGTGCCGGCGGCGTGCCCCAGGGCGTCGGCGACCGCGAGCGTGACGACCCCGTCGGCCGACCACGGCCTGGCCTGCAGCGCCGCCACGGGGTCGAGCACGCGCAGCCAGACGTGGTCCTCGTCGTGGGTGATGCGCATCGCGCGGGGGTCGACCAGCGCGTGCAGCAGCGGGTCGGCCTGGGGAGCCTGCTCGTAGCGGACGGTGTCGACGAGGTCGACCTCGAGCAGCAGCTGCCAGAGGCCGAGGTACGCGTCGTCGCTCGCCGCCACGAGATCGGTGACGATCAGCACGGTCGTGGCGCCCTCGTCGAGCTTGTAGGTGACGTAGCCGTCGACCGCGCCCGCGGGGTCACGGTGCACCGCGGCGCGGATCGCGGGGTCGGAGACGCCGCCCGGCCGGCCGCCGTGCAGCCGGTGCGACCAGACGCCCTCGTGCCGGTCGATCGACCCCGGGCTGCGGCGGTGGAACCGGGCGAAGACCTCGCGGGCCGTCGCCTCGAACGCCTCGTCGCGGGCGACCAGGTCGACGCTGCCCGCGGGCTCGGAGAGCAGGCCGGAGGCGCGGCGCCGGTCGACCTCGACCTTGCGTTCGCGGGTGGCCGGCCCGAACCCGAACCGGCGGTAGATCACGCCCTCGCTGGCGGTCAGCGCGGCCACCGCGAGGCCCGCGCCCTTCGCGGCGGCGAGGTCGTCGGTCATCAACCTGCGGAGGATGCCCCGACGGCGGTAGGTCGGCTGCACGGTCACGCCCGAGACGAGGTGCGCGTCGAGGAGGCGCCCGCCGCCGACGTTGATCGAGCGGGTGAGGCTGACGAAGGTGCCCACGGGCACTCCGGACGCGGCGAGGGAGCCCTCCCGCGCCTCCTTCGCGTAGACGCCCGTGTAAAGCCGGCCGTCGACGACGCCGCGCTGCGTCTCGCGGCCGATCGTGCCGGCGTCGGGCTCAGCGTTGTGGAAGCCGAGGGTGACCGCCCGCGTCCAGGCCGTCGAGTCGGCGTCGGCGCGCGGGTCGGCGGGCGCGGCGCCGTCGCCCGCGGCGTCGCCGGCGGCACCGTCAGCGTCGTCGCCCGCATCGGCGACCGGGGTCGGCTCGAGCGCGGCGGGGAAGGAACGGATGTCGAAGTCGTCGTCGAAGGGAGCCACGACGGCCAGCGTAGGGCGCGCCGCCGACGCTGTCGTCGGCCGGAGGGAGGAGCCGACGGCTAGAGCGTCAGCCGCCGCTCCACGAGCCCGCGGGCGACGTCGGCGAGGCGCGTGCGGGTGCGCCGCGCATGCGACCGCATCAGCTCGAAGGCCTGGTCGGTGCTGACGTCGTGCGTGTGGGCGAGCACGCCCTTCGCCTGCTCGATGACGACGCGGGTGGTCAGCGCCGACTGCAGCTGGGCCTGGACGGCGGTGCTCTCGCGCAGCGTCCTCTCCTGCACGATGCCGATGGTCGCGACGTCGGCGAGCGCCTGCGCCACGCGCACGTCGCGCTCGTTGAGCTCTCCGGGCTCGTGCCGCAGCAGGTTGAGCGTGCCGATCACGGTCTCGCGGAGGCGCAGGGGCACGGCGTGCACCGAGCGGAAGCCCTGCTCGCGCGCGACGCGGGCGAAGCGCGGCCAGCGGGCGTCGCCCTCGTCGAGCGAGGTGACCGAGACGACCTTGGCGGTGCGGAAGCACTCCCAGCAGGGCCCCTCCTCCGCGTCGAGCTGCATGGTCTCGACGAGCGAGGTCGCCTCGCTCGTCGAGGCGACGACCTCGAGCTCGCCCGAGTCGTCGGCGAGCAGGATGCCCCCCTCCGAGACGTCGAGCAGGTCGCGGCAGGTCTCGACGAGCGACTGCAGCAGCTCGATGACGTCGAAGCCCGCGACGAGCGAGTCGGCCAGGGTGGTGAAGGCGTCGACGAGAGCGGCCTCCCGTGTGGATTCCGTCATGATGACTCCTCGATGCCCGTGGGGCGTGTGGCGAAGCTGAGGCGACCGGCCAGGACGTCGTCGGCGACCTCGCGCATCGACGTCCCGGTGGCGAAGGCGTGGCCCTGCAGCAGCAGCTCGGCGTCCTCGGGCGAGACGCCGACCTGGGCGAGCACCATGCCGGTGGCCTGGTGGACGTGCCGGCGCGAGAAGCGGTCGGTCACGGCGTCGTCGTGCTGCTCGTCGGCGATCTCGCGGACGGCGGCGCGCAGCAGGTGGCGGCTGACCTCGCGGGCCAGGGCGGAGGCGCGGAGGGCGTGCTCGTCGCTCAGGTCGTGCGCGTGGTCGCACCAGAGGTCCATGGCGCCGAGCGCGAGCGGGCCGAGCAGCAGGGGGAAGGCGAAGAGGGCACCGATCGGCTCGTCGGCGAGCGCCCGCGAGAACGCGGGCCAGACGCGCACGGGCGAGCCCGCGACGTCGGGCTCGAGCACCGGTCGGCGGGCGGCGACGGCGTCCCAGCAGGGGCCCTCGCCGAGGTCGAACTGCAGCTCGTCGAGCCGCGCGGCCTGGTCGTCGGTGGCGGCGACCGTCCCGGTGGGCAGCAGGTCGCCCATCGTCGCGATGGAGAGGCCCGTCACGGGCAGGGCGCCGAGCAACGGACGAGCCAGGTCGCCCCCGGTCGAGGAGGCGCGGCGCAGCTCGGCCACGGCCGTCACCATCTCGTCGTCCACGTCGCTGCTCCCTGCACACTCCGGTCTCGGAGTCAACCGTACCGCCGACCCTGTCGCCGGGGCCCCGTGACGTGCGACCATCGGAGCACGAGAGATCGTTCCCCCGGACCCCGGGAGCGGCGGACACGCGGCCTCGGCCGCTCTACCGGACGAGGTCACCGTGAACGTCACCAGCCTGAGCATCGACGGCCAGCTCTACCACCTCGACCCCTCGGTCGACGTGGGCGCCCTCAAGGCCCGCATCTCGGCCGTCGCCCGACAGGGAGCGGACTTCGTCGACTTCTCGACGGTCGCGCACGGCCTGGTCTCGGTGCTCGTCACGGCGTCGAGCGTCGTGCGCCTCCAGTCGGTGCCGACTGAGCCCGTCGACGCGGCCCACGAGCCGGAGGAAGCCACGGACTGGGCGCGCATCGACGCCGCCATCGACTTCGACGAGTACGCCTGGTAGCCCCCGCGTCGCCGACGGGCCACGATGGAGGCACCCGGTCACCCGACAGAGACGTCGACACGACCGCGAGACGGACGGAGCCCCCATGCGCGTCGGCGTGCCCACCGAGATCAAGAACAACGAGGCCCGCGTGGCGATCACGCCCGCCGGGGTCGACGCCCTGGTGCGCCGGGGCCACGAGGTGCTCGTGCAGTCGGGGGCGGGCCTCGGCTCGCGTCTCTCCGACGCCGACTTCGCCGCGGCGGGCGCGACGGTCGTCGACGGCCCCGCGGCCGTGTGGGACGCCGCCGACCTGCTCGTCAAGGTCAAGGAGCCGGTCGCCGAGGAGCACGCCCGCCTCCGCGCCGACCAGGTGCTCTTCACGTACCTGCACCTCGCGGCCG
Source organism: Frigoribacterium endophyticum (assembly GCF_011759585.1). Classification (GTDB taxonomy): domain Bacteria; phylum Actinomycetota; class Actinomycetes; order Actinomycetales; family Microbacteriaceae; genus Frigoribacterium; species Frigoribacterium endophyticum. The sequence continues at coordinate 1,473,525 of NZ_JAAOYV010000002.1, read as the reverse complement.
ACCGGGCCCTGACGGAGGCGCTGGTCGCCTCGGGCACGACCGCGATCGCCTACGAGACGGTGCAGCTGGCCGACCGCTCGCTGCCGCTGCTGCAGCCGATGAGCGAGGTGGCCGGGCGGCTGTCGATCACGGTTGGGGCGTACCACCTGATGCGCGCCTCCGGCGGTCGCGGGACCCTGCTCGGCGGCGTCCCGGGCACCCCGCGCGCGAAGGTCGTCGTGATCGGCGGGGGCGTCGCCGGCGAGCACGCGGCGGCCGCCGCCGTCGGCCTGGGCGCCGACGTGACCGTGGTCGACCTGTCGCTGCCGCGCCTCCGCAGCCTGGAGGCGCGCTTCGACGGGCGCGTCGCCACGCGGCACTCGTCGCCGTGGGAGATCGCGGCGCAGGTGCGCGACGCCGACCTCGTGATCGGCTCGGTGCTCGTGCCGGGGGCCGCGGCGCCGAAGCTCGTGACCGACGAGATGGTCGCCGGCATGAAGGCCGGCGCGGTGCTCGTCGACATCGCGATCGACCAGGGCGGCTGCTTCGAGGGGTCGAGACCGACGACGCACGACGACCCCACCTTCGCGGTGCACGACGCCGTCTACTACTGCGTCGCCAACATGCCCGGCGCCGTGCCGGAGACGTCGACGCGGGCGCTCACGGCGGCGACGCTGCCCTACGTGGCGGCGCTCGCCGACCACGGCTGGCGTGCGGCGACCGAGGCGGACCCGGCCCTCGCGCTCGGGCTCAACGTCGTGGGCGGGCGCGTCACGAACGCCGGGGTCGCGACGGCGCTCGGGCTGCCGCTGGGCTAGGCGAGGGAGGGCCCGCCGGAGGGCGCGCCGCAGCGTGCTCCCGAGTGCCTCGGCGCGACGCGCCGGTGTCCGCGGGCGACGCGCCGGAGCGCTTGCGGACCGTCGGAGGGGCTGCCTACACTCGACCCCTGTTCGAACACGTGTTCGAGAGAGGCGGCCCTGATGAACATCTCCACGACCAGATCCGACGTCGCGCTCTGGTTCGTCGACGAGGTGCCCGACCGGCTCGTGCACGACGGGGTGCGGTACCGCGTCTCCGACATGCCGACGAAGCTCTTCGACGAGCCGACCTTCGTGCACGCGCTCATCACGCACCCACCACGGCAGTTCGTCGGGTGGCGGTTCCAGGCCACCGACGGGGTCGGCACGACCCACATGTTCGAGGTGCTGCGCGACGCCGCGGGCCGGTGGGTGCTGGGCCGCGTCTACGACTGAGGCGAGGCCGCCCCTCGACCGAGGTGACTCGATCTGGGCCCTGGGAGTCCGTGACGATCCAGGACGCGACATCTCGCGTGGGTCGCCCACCCCCCGCCCGGCGTCGGCACCTGAGTCACGAGTTGTCGACAGGGTGTGGATGACGTGTGGAGAACCTGTGCCGACACGCCGCCCGCCCCGTGGAGAACTGGGGACAACTGGGGACAAAGGTGTGGAAATCACACCGGTGTAATTCACTCATAGCTCTGTGACCAGCACTTTCGGCGAGGGCTAGCCCTGTGGATAACTCTCGATCTCGCGCTCGACTTGTCCACATCGCGGGAGGGGGACGGATGCGGTAGGTGCGACCTGAGGCCGGTCGCAGGTCGCGGTGCCAGACTCGCCGCAGCGATCTCCCGGCGCCCGTGCCCGCGGCGCCGTCCACCCGAGGAAGGACCGCCGTGCCCAAGGACGACAAGACCCCGAAGAACTCCGACGCGGGGAAGGGCTCCGCCAAGGGGGCCACGAAGAAGGGCTCCGCGAAGGGCGGCTCGAAGGCCGCCGAGGCCGAGACCCGCGCTCGCGAGGCCCTGCGCGCCGCGAAGGCCGCCGTCGCCGAGGCGCGCGCCCGGTCGGCGGCGCTGACCACCGTCACGCGGCCGGGCCTCGACGACCTCGCGCAGCAGCTCGTCGTCGTCGAGGGCGAGATCAAGGCCGCGACCCGTCGCGCCGAGAAGGCGGACGCCCAGCGCGCCGAGCTCGAAGAGCGCCGCGCCGCCGCCCGGAAGGCCCGTGCCCGCGCCGAGAGGAAGGCCGCGAAGGCCGACGCCGCCCGCGAGGAGGTCGCCGCGGCCGAGAAGGCCGCCGCGAAGGCCGCCCGCCGCGCCGAGAAGGCCGCCGCGAAGGCGTCGCGCAGCACGGCGGCCACGGCACCCGGCGCTTCGTCGACGCCGACGTCCGGCCCGGCGGCCGTCGCGACCGGGGCGCCCGCCGGCACCGCGACTCCGGCAGCCACCGCAGCCACCGGCTCCGCGCCCGTCGACTACGCCCTGCCGCTCCCCCCGAGCGACGACACGACGGTGACGCGCGAGGACGGCAGCGAGGCCCGCGAGGACCTGCACGCCCAGACCCTCGTGCACCTGCGCGGCCTCGCCCGCGCGGCGGGGCTCACGGGGTACTCGCGCCTGACGAAGACCGCGCTGGTGGCGAAGCTGCAGGAGCTCCCGGTTCGGTGACCGGACATCGGCGAGCGAGCCGCGGTCTCCGTTCGTAGGGTCGGTGCATGAGCGCTGATCAGAGGGAGATCGACCTGGCCCGCGTTTTCGTCGACCTGGCGGACTCGCTCCGGGGAGGGCACGACGTCATCGACACGATGGACGTGCTCGTGCAGGCGACCGTCACGCACACCCGCGCCTCCGAGGCGGCGGTCGTCCTGGCGGACGCCGGCGGCTCCCTCCACGTCGTCGCCTCGACCTCGGAGCGCTCCGTCGACGTCGAGGAGGCGCAGATCGGCACAGCCTCGGGCCCCTGCGTCGCCGCCTACGCGGACGGCCACCTGCTCGAGGTGCCGGACGTGCACGGGGTCGTCGACCGCTGGCCGGAGTTCGTCGAGACGGCCGAGGCGTCGGGCCTGCGCGCCGCCGTCGCCATCCCGCTCACGGTGCGCGACCGGACCATCGGCGGCATGAACGTCTTCCTGCGCGAGGCGGGGCGCCTGAGCGACGTCGAGCTGGTGCTGCTGCAGGCGATGACCCACGTGGCGACGATCAGCGTGCTCCAGCAGCGCGACTCCGACGCCCGCGACGAGCTCGCCGACCAGCTGCAGCGGGCGCTCGACGCCCGCGTCACGATCGAGCAGGCGAAGGGGTTCCTCGCCTACCAGCACGAGACGGGGGTGGACCAGGCCTTCGCGCTGATCCGTGACCACGCCCGGCGACACCGGGTGCGCCTCCGCGAGGTCGCCGAGGGCGTGGTGCGTCGCGAGCTCAGCCTCTGACCTCCGGCGCCGAGGCCCCGGTGGCCGAGGCCGGCTCGGGCAGCACGTGCAGGCCGGGGCCGCTGTCAGCGGAGGCGGCGAGCGCCCTCAGCCAGGCGGGGTTGATCGCCGGAGGGCGGCTGCCGGCGAAGCGGAAGCGCAGGCTCACGGTCGGGAAGACCCAGATGGTGCTGCGCCCGTCGCCGGACGCCGCGGGCTCCTTCCACGAGAAGGCGAAGCTCTCGTGGCGGCGCAGCTTGGCGACCATGACGATCTGGAGGTGCGCCAGCACGCGGTCGTCCATCTGCACCTCGGCGGTGCCGCGGTCGTAGATCAGGTGGCCCACGGTCGTGCCCCGCTCAGGCGCCGGGCACGGCCGCGTCGTCGACGGCGGTGTCGTGCGGGGCGTGGTCGGCGTGCTGGTCGTGGTCGTGGTCGTGGAGCTGGTCGGGCGCGGCGTTCGGGTCGTGGGCGCCGTTCTCGGTGGCGGGGCCGGAGGCGCCCTGCGGCAGGCGCGCCTGGTCGAGGATCGCGACGGCGTCCGCCGCCGAGATCGACCAGGTGATGGTCGCCGTGACCGTGGCGCTGCCGCCGGCCCCGATGTCGTCGCTGAGGAAGTCGACCCGGACGTCGGAGACCGACTGGTCACGCGCCGGGACGCCCTCGACCGCACGCACGATGACGCCGTCGTCGTAGGGCAGGTTGGAGATGGCCATGGTGCTCGGTCCGTTCGTCGGGTCAGGGACGGGGCTGCCGCCTCCTCCAGTGTCCTCCTCCGGGGCGGGGGCCGTCAGGCGCTCCTCCCGTCCGTTCGGCGCGCTCCGCGACGCAGTTGTCCGGAAAGCGAAGTGTCTAGGAGGACTAACTAGCTGGACTAGCTAAATCATGTCAGCATCTCACTCGTACCGGTTCACGGCGGTACGGCCCGACTTCACGGCGGGCCACCCGCAACGACGACGGCGCAGGGCCGTCAGGAACGAGAACGACATGAGCATCACGAGCCAGTCTCCGTTCACGGAGATCCGAGCCACCGAGCGCCAGGCCACCCTCTTCGTCATCGCGACCTCGGCGGTCGCCGCGTGCGGCACCGTCGTCGCCGGCATGCTCGTCGCCCTCGGGGTCGCCGCGTGAACGCCCCCGGCGCCGCAGCCACCTGGTCGGACCTCGCGCTCCCCGCGACCGAGCCGCTCGACCTCGCCGACCTCTTCCGGGCGGAGGCCGCCTGATGGACCTCCGGTCGCTCACCCACGAGGCGCTCGTCGCCGCCGTCTCGGGTCGCCTGGTCGGCCCCCAGTCGCTCTCGGCCGCCGAGGTGCAGGCGTTCTCCGCCAGCCCCGTCGAGGCCCCCTCGGCCCGCCCCGAGCACGCGAGGATGGAGGCCGCCTGATGCCCTTCTCCACCCGCGCCCTCGCTCCCGAGCTCGAGCACGTCTCGTACTTCGACACGTCGATCGACGACGACGACCTCGACTGACGCCTCCCCCGAGGCACACGGCACCACCCGCACGGCACCACCCGCACGACAGCAGCACAGGACGACCGCACGACAGCATGACGACGACCGCACGACCCCGCTCGACCACCGCCTCCACCAGGGCCGGCAGCGCGCGGGCGACGCCCGACGGGCGTCACACCGAACACCGTCACCCCCGACGGCCTGATCACCCAGAGGACCCCGCGATGCCCCAGCGAATCCAGGCAGCCCGCCTGCACGCCTCCCTCGAGAGCTACCGGATCACCGAGCAGCGTCTCGACCGGACGGCTGGGTCGTCGCCCCTGCCGCGGACGGAGCGGGACGCCCTCGCGCTAATCCTCGCCGCGGAGGCCACCGAGCAGCCGATGACGCCGGGCGCCCTCGCCGCGACCCTGGGCTTCACCACCCCCGCTGTCTCGAACCTGCTGCACCGGCTGCAGGACGCCGGGCTCGTGCTCTGCGAGGCCGACCCGAGCGACCGTCGCCGCAAGACCGTGCACACCACGCCGGAGGGGCGCGACGCCTGCGAGACAACCACGACGGTGCCGCCGGTGCAGGAGTTCCTCATGCAGGTGCCCCCGGAGCAGGCCGAGGTGATCAGCGCGTTCCTCGACGAGCTGAGCACCGTGATCGCGTCGCAGGCGGAGCGCGTCCCGCGCTGACGCTCGAGCCCTCGGACGTCGAGGTGACCCGTCCTGGGCCCTCCGCGGCTCGCAGGCCCCAGATCGGGTCATCTCGACGAGGCGCGGCTCGTCAGTTGCCGATTCCAGGGCCTGAGAGCGCTCATCTGCCCCTCGAGATGGCAACTACCGCGGCTCAGGTACCGTCGACGTGTCGAGGGGCATGCCCGCACCGAGGGACGAGGAGGCGCGGATGAGCGACGCGACGCCGGCCCCGACCTCGGTCCCGACCCGCGGGCGGTCGTCGGCGCCCCGCCGCGCGACCGTCGTCGTGGTCGGCGCCGGCCAGGCCGGGCTCTCGGCCGCGCACCACCTGGCGCGGCGCGGGTTCGGCTCCGCGCTCGACGACCCCGACCCCGACGGAGACGCGGCCCACACGCTCGTCGTGCTCGACGCGGACGACCGACCGGGAGGCGCGTGGCAGCACCGCTGGGAGTCGCTGCACATGGGCACCGTCAACGGCATCTTCGACCTGCCGGGCATGCCGCTTCCGCCCGTCGACCCCGACGAGCCGAGCCGCGACGCGGTGCCGCGGTACTTCGCCGCCTACGAGGAGCGCGCGCGGCTGCCGATCGTGCGGCCCGTGCGCGTGACGGCGGTGCGGGCGGTCGACGACGACCCGGGCGGTGACCTGCTCGTCGAGACGACGGCGGGCACCTGGCTCACGCGCGCGGTCGTCAACGCCACCGGCACGTGGAACACGCCCGTCGTGCCCGACCTGCCGGGCCGCGAGCTCTTCGCCGGCCTGCAGCGGCACAGCCGCGACTACCGACGGGCCTCGGACTTCACGGGCCGGCGAGTCGCGATCGTCGGCGGCGGCATCTCGGCGGTGCAGCTGCTCGAGGAGGTCAGCCGGGTCGCGACGACCCTCTGGTACACGCGACGCGAGCCCGTCTTCCTCGACCACGACTTCACGCAGAGCCTCGACGGCGTCGACGTCGAGCGCCGTGTCGCGGCCGACGCGGCGGAGGGCCGCCCGCCCGCGAGCATCGTCTCGTACACCGGGCTCGGCTGGACGAGCTACGCCGTGCAGGCGCGGCGCCGGGGAGTCCTCACCCGTCGCCCGATGTTCACGGCGCTCGGCCCGCACCACGTGGTCGAGGCCGACGGGTCGAGCACGAGCGTCGACGCGGTCATCTGGGCCACGGGGTTCCGGGCCGACCTCGACCACCTCGACCCGCTGCGGCTGCGCGGGCCGCTCGGCGGGGTGCCGCTCGTCGGCACGCGGGCCCGGGCCGACGAGCGCGTGCACCTGATCGGCTACGGGCCGTCGCAGTCGACCGTCGGAGCCAACCGGGCGGGCCGCGCGGCGGCGGTCGCGTTGGTGCAGCGGCTGGGTGCGGGGACGGGGGCGGCGCGGCGGTGACGGCGGGGCCGAGTGGTCGCGACGTGCTGCTGCCCGGCTCGTGACGAGCAATTCGCGACCGCTCGCGCCGGTGAGGCGAGCACAGCGAGGGACGAGCGAGGAGAGCGAGTGACGGGAATCGAACCCGCGCTACCAGCTTGGGAAGCTGGAGTTCTACCATTGAACTACACTCGCGCGCCGCGGAGAGGCGGACTCCCCCACTATAGCGACCCGCGACTCCTCGGTCTGTGCGCCCGCCCGACGGCCCGCCCGACGGCCCGCTCACGACGTCGCGTCCCCCGTTCCACCCGGTGTCCCCCGGTCGGGGGCCGGTTGTCAAGGGCCTGCACCGATCCGTCCACCCGCTTAGCGTCGAGGGGACCACCGGGGCCGACTGGGCGGACCCGGGCGACAGAGGAGAACCTCATGAGCCACTACGTCAGCGATCCTGACGCCCGACCGGTCAAGATCACCACCTACCCGCCGCGGCCGCGGCGCCGCACCACGCCGGGCCAGCGCTCCACCCACCGCGACGAGGTGCGCTACGGCGACTTCTTCGTCGCCGAGTCCGCCGCGAGCGGGGTGGCCTGATGACCCTCGCCGGTCAGACGTCGACCGCGCAGCAGCTGGTGCGCGTGCCGCTGACCGACGTCGCCGACGTGCACCTGCACCGGATCGACGACGGCCAGTGGCGGGTGCTCGACCGGCGCCTGCCCCCCGACGACGTCGCCGCGCTGCTCGGCTTCGTCGAGCGCACCGGGGGCCTCTACGAGGTCACGCTGATGGGGCGGCCGCGAGACCACGTGCCGTGCCCCGACCTGCGCTGCGCGGCGTTGACGTTCGTCGAGCACGGGGTCGAGCTGGGCTGAGCCGTGCGCCCTGCTCGGGCGGCGCGGTTCGGTGCGGTCGCGGGCACGGGCGGCTCTCCACGGCACGTCCCAGCTCCGGACCGAGATCCGCCCCGAGAAGTACGGTCCACATCCGCTGATCCACTCCGGAGTGGAGCAGCCTCCGCCCTCCCGCCACGTCGAGAGCCGCCGATCCACTCCGGAGTGGAGCAGCGATCCGGGCGACCGACCTGCGGCCGCCCGGGCGGCCCAGCCCGCCCGGCCCAGCCCGGCCCGGGTGGCAGGCCGGTCCTCGCGACCGGACCGCGACTCCCCGGGGGATCCGAGAGGGATCCGGCCCGCCGCGGCCGTGTCAGGCGGGAGCCGCGGGCCCGCGGCACGGATCACTCGCGAATTCGGCAGGGACGGAGGAGCGGAGAGACCCTCAGGCCGCGCCGGGGACGACGGCCGGGCGCTGCGGGAGCCGACGACCGGGCCCGGCGGGGCCCGCCCACCGGGGGACGAGACGGGCCCAAGGGCAAGGGGGCCTGTGAATACGGGCGGAGCGGGGGCCGTCCTCCTAGCGTCGGCCTCATGATCACGAAGAAGACCCTGCTGCCCCTCGCCGCCCTGCTGATGCTGCCGCTCGCGGGCTGCACCGGAGGCGCGCAGAACACGGACCCCGCCGGCGACGTGCCCGGCTCGTCCGCCACCCGCACCGACCCGGGCCAGGCCAACGACGCCGCGTGCACCCGCATCGGCGCGACCGCCCTCTCGACCCTCGCCGACGGCGCCACCGACGACGTGCTGCTCGGCTACGCCGTCCAGGAAGGCGACACCTGGTACGTCGCGGCGCCCCTCGGCGAGAACAACGTGCTGAGCGACACCATCGGCCTCTGGACCACGACGGGCGACGTCGAGTCGGACGACTTCGACGCGACCTTCGAGTCGGCCAACGACGACGCCGCCGAGAACTCGTCGTTCACCCGTGCGACCGACGCCGACGACGACTCCGACGCCGCCGAGCAGGCGCTCTCGTGCATCGAGGACGCCGACGACACGGCCCGCTGAGCCCCGCACCGTCAGGAGGACGAGCGCGACGGGCACCTGACGGCGGCCGGGGCGGCCGTCCGGGGCGCCAGTGCGCCTTCCGGTCACCACGGTGCGCAGCGCTCGGCCTCCTGGCACCATGGGACGGAAGGGGCCTGCGCCCCTCGTGCCGAGGAGACGGGAGGCACCGTGGGCTACCTGACCTACGACGGCGGCACCGCGGAGGTGCAGCTGGACGACCGCGTGCTGGCCCACCTCCAGATCGTGATCATCACCAAGATCCGCCGCCAAGAGAGCTTCGTCTTCTCCTGGAAGGAGCCCGCCTCGGCCGGCGACGGCCGCAGCAGCGTGTGGATCCACCCGACCGTCAGCCTGCGCTTCTCGTTCGCCGGCAGCCGACCGCCGACCATCAACCCGCGGTGGATCGCCGTGCTCACCGAGTCGGCCAACAGCGGCCAGGGCCTCCAGCTCCTCCCCGAGCCGCCCGTCGGCGCCGCCGGCGAGGCGACCCCGACGACGTCCGTCGCGACCGGGGCCGAGGGCGCCTAGCCCCGCTGAGCCCCGCTGAGCCCCGCTGAGCCCCGCTGAGCCCCGCTGGGCCCCGCTGAGCCCGCGCAGGGTCCCGCACCCCGCACCTCCCGTCAAGCCCGTTTGGCGATGCGTGCCCCGGCGAGCGCTCCCCTGGGTGTCGCCCCGCGCCTCCCGGCGTGGTGTGGGGGTCCATCCACTCGACGAGAGGACCCCCATGTTCTTCCACAAGCAAGAGCTGCAGCACAGCGCGACCCCCGACGCCCCCGACGCCGTCTACGCCCGCAAGCTGCAGGAGGTGCTCGGCGGCCAGTACGGCGAGATCACCATCGCCATGCAGTACGGCTTCCAGGCCTGGAACACCCACATCCCCGGCAAGTACCGCGACCTGCTCTTCGGCATCGCCGCCGAGGAGTTCGGCCACGTCGAGATGCTCGCGATCATGATCTCGCAGCTGCTCGAGAAGGCCCCCGTGGGCCTCACTGACGAGGCCGTGCAGAACGACCCCGTCATGGCGGCCGTGATCGGCGGCACCGACGTGCAGCAGGCCATCGTCGCCGGCGCCGGCGCCCGCCCCGTCGACAGCATGGGCAACCCCTGGCAGGGCGCGTTCATCACGTCGAGCGGCAACCTCCTCGCCGACTTCACCGCCAACGCGAACGGCGAGATGCAGGGCCGCCTCCAGGCCGCCCGGCTCTACCACATGACCGACGACAAGGGCGTGAAGGACCTCCTGAGCTTCCTCATCGCCCGCGACACCATGCACCAGAACCAGTGGCTCGCCGCGATCCAGGAGCTGCAGGACGACGGCATCGAGCAGTTCCCGGTGCCGAGCACCTTCCCGCAGTCGAAGGAGGACCAGACGGTGAACTACCAGTACCTCAACTTCTCCGACGGCGCGCACGCGAAGGAGGGCTCGTGGGCCAGCGGACCCACCCCCGACGGCAAGGGCGAGTTCAGCTACCACGACGGCCCCACGACGACGGCGCCGATGCCCGCGCCGACGACGCCCGACGAGCGCTTCCACGGCACGACCGGCAAGTCGCCGCTGCTCGAGAAGACGAAGGGCGCCGTCAAGGACGCCCTCCACAAGGGCTGACCCGGCCCTCCCTCACCAGGACCCCGTCCCGGACGAGCTTCCCCGCCCGGGACGCCCGCCCGGGGCGGGGTCCTCGTGCATCCCCCACCCTGACGACGAAGGAGTCGCGGGTCGGCTCGTCCGCACCCGCCCGCCCCCGAAGGAGATCACCATGAACAAGAGCACCCTCGCCCTGCTCGGAGCCGGCGCGGGCGTCGCCGCCTCCGCGGCGGCGGCCGCCGCGGCCCTGGCCCGGCGCCACGCGGAGAAGCAGCCCGTCGCCGACGGCTGGAAGTCCGTGACCGTCCTGGCGACGCCGGACGACATCGCCCCGGGCGGCGTCGTCGGGCCGCCGTTCGACCGGCTCGCGGAGGTCGTCGAGACGCGCCTCCTGCCGGCCCCCGGCGACCGCGGCACCGAGCTGCACGCGCGGGTGCTGCCCGGCGGCCGGGCCGAGGCCGTCGTCCGCGAGCAGCTCGGCGGCGACCCCGCCGACACGCTGCGCCGGGCCCTCCGCGAGCTCAAGACGCGCGTCGAGACGGGCGAGGTGCTGCAGCAGCTGCCGCGGCCCGAGGGGCGCCGGAAGCACACGGTCGCGGGTGCCCTCGTCGACGGCGCCGAGCGTCGCGCGTTCGGGGCGGGTGCGCTGTGAGGGCGCTCGTCTGGAACGGGGTGAACGACCTCCGTGTCGAGCAGGTCGACGAGCCGCGGCTGCTCAACGCCCACGACGCGATCGTCAAAGTGTCGCTGACGACCTCGTGCGGCAGCGACCTGCACCTGCTCGGCGGCTACGTGCCGACGATGCGCTCCGGCGACGTGCTCGGTCACGAGTTCGTCGGCGAGGTCGTCGAGGTCGGCTCGGCCGTGCGCCGGCACGCCGTCGGCGACCGGGTCGTCGTCAACTCGTTCATCGCCTGCGGCCGCTGCTGGTACTGCCGGCAGGAGCAGTACTCGCTCTGCGACAACGGCAACCCGAACGCGGGCATCGCCGAGGGCCTCTGGGGCCAGTCGCCCGGCGGCTGCTTCGGCTACTCGCACGCGGTCGGCGGCTGGGCGGGCAGCCACGCGGAGTACATCCGCGTGCCGTACGCCGACGTCGGGGCCTTCACCGTGCCCGAGTCGGTCAGCGACGAGCGAGCGCTGTTCGCCTCCGACGCGGCCCCGACCGGCTGGATGGGCGCCGACCTCGGCGGCGTGGGGCCGGGGTCGACCGTGGCCGTCTGGGGCGCCGGCGGCGTCGGGCAGATGGCGGCCCGCGCCTCCCTGCTGCTCGGGGCGGAGCGCGTCGTCGTCATCGACCGCCTGCCCGAGCGCCTCGCCCAGGTGCGTGACGTGATCGGCGCCGAGACGATGGACTACACGCAGGTAGAGGTGCTGCCCGAGCTGCGCGAGCTCACCGGCGGCCGGGGCCCCGACGTCTGCATCGAGGCCGTCGGCATGGAGGCCCACCGCGACCGGCCCGACTTCGGCTACGACATGGTCAAGCAGCAGCTGCGGCTGCAGACCGACCGGCCCACGGCCGTGCGGGAGGCCGTGATGGCAGCCCGCAAGGGCGGCAGCGTGTTCGTGCTCGGCGTCTTCGGCGGGGTGGTCGACAAGTTCCCGCTCGGGGCGCTGATGAACAAGGGGCTGACCATGCGCGGGGCCCAGATGCACGGGCAGCGGTACACGCCGATGCTGCTCGAGCGCATGGCCGCGGGCGAGCTGACCACCGAGCACCTCGCGACCCACGTGATGCCGCTCGACGAGGCGCCGCGGGGCTACGAGATGTTCAAGGAGAAGGAGGACGGCTGCGTGCGGGCGGTGTTCCGCCCGTAGCGGCGCCGAGGAGGCGCGGGCCGAGAGGGGCGGGCGGGGGCCCCTCAGAGGAGGCCGGTGAGCCCGCTGGTCACCAGCGTCGCGCCGCCGAGCAGCGCGACGCCCAGGGCGACCGCCCGCACGACGGGGGCGGGGACCCGGTGGCCCAGCGCGACTCCCGCGGCGGCTCCGGCAAGGAGGCCGACCACGGCCCAGGCGAGCGGGGCCAGGGGCAGGCCGGCCGGGACTGCCGCGCTGGCGGCGACGGCGGTGGCGGAGGCGGTGGCGGTGGCGGCGCTACCGCCATCGCCAGCGCCGTCGCCGACGAGCACCAGGACGGCGAGCGTCACGAGGTTGAGCGGCAGCGAGAAGGCCTGGAGGGTGGCGCTCATCACGCGCGGCTCCCACCGACGCTGCGCGGCGAAGATCGCCACCGGCGGGCCCGACGCCGCGGCGAGCGTGTTGAAGACGCCGCTGGCGGCACCGGCCGCGACCGCTCCGCGGGTGCCGTCGAGCCAGCTCAGCTCGCGGCGCGCGATGACGAGCGCGGTCGCGACGACCACGACCGACCCCGCGAGCAGCGAGAGGAGCGGCGTGCGCACCGACTGCGCCAGCAGGGCGGTCGGCACGACGAACAGAGCGGCGGGCACGAGCAGCCGCAGCGCGTCGCCGAGGCGGACGTGCCGCCACGAGCGCGCGAGCACCACGAGGTTCAGCACGATCGACATGACCAGCACCACGCGCACGCCGGGGCCGTGACCGAGCACCAGCACGAGCAACGGCGAGCAGACGAGCGCGAAGCCGAGCCCCGAGGCGACCTGGCACGCGGCGCCGACGGCGACGACGAGCAGCACCGCCACGCCCAGCCAGTCCATGTGCCCCCCGCCGTGAGCCTACCGACCGGGCCCGCGCCTCCCGGGCTCAGCGCCCCTGGCCGCGCACCCCGACCTGCAGCGTCAGGCGCCGAGCAGCAGCTCCAGGCCGAGCGCGGTCATGACGACGGCGATGAGCCCGTCGAGGATCCGCCACGACGACGGCCGCGCGAAGAAGGGGCGCAGGAGGCGCGAGCCGAGGCCCAGCGCCGCGAACCACGCGAGGCTGCCCGCGATCGCTCCCCCGGCGAACCACCACCGCAGGTCGCCCTCCTGCTGGTTGGCCACCGAGCCGAGGAAGACGATCGTGTCGAGGTAGGTGTGCGGGTTGAGCCAGGTGAGGGCGAGGACGGTGAGGACGGCCGTGCGGCGGCGGACCGGGGCGGAGCCGGGCGCCCGGCCGGGGGTCGACGAGCGGGCCGGCGCCGGGGCGGCGACCGTCGCGACCGAGCCTGTGGCGGGGCTGGCGACGGAGCCGCTGAGGGGTCCCTCGACCGGGCCGGTGGCGCCGACGGGCTCGAGGGGCCCGGAGCCGGGGCCGCCCCCGGGCGCGGCGGGCGTGCCGGGCGCGGGGGCCTCGTCGGGTCCGTCGACCGTCAGCCCTCCGACCGGTCGCAGCGCCCGACGGGCGGCGAACCCGGCGTAGACGAGGAGGAACGCCGCCCCCACGACCCGCACGACGACGAGCGCCTGCGGAGCAGCGGCGACCACCGCGCCGACCCCGGCGACGCCCGCCGTGATGAGCACGGCGTCGCTGAGGGCGCAGATGACGATGACCGGCACGATGACGCGGTTCACGCCCTGCAGCCCGAGCTTCAGCACGTAGGCGTTCTGGGCGCCGATCGCGACGATGAGGGCGAGCCCGGTGCCCATGCCCGTGAGGGAGGTCAGCAGCAGCGTGGAAGTGGTCACCCGGCGACGCTACGTCCGCGCCGCGCATCTCTCCAGCTACAGATCGTCATGCCGCATAAGCTGTGCTGATGATGACACCGGAGCCGCGCGGATGACGCCGTTCGCTCTCGACCACCTCGAGACCCTGCGCGCCATCGTCGACGAGGGCACCTTCGAGGCCGCGGCCCAGCGGCTGCACATGACGCAGTCGGCCGTCTCGCAGCGCATCAAGGCGCTCGAGCGCACCGCGGGCCAGGTGCTGCTGCAGCGCACGACCCCGGTCGTGCCGACCGCGGCCGGCGACGTCGTGCTGCGCTACGCCCGCCAGGTGCAGCTGCTCGCCGCCGACACGGCGGCCGAGCTGGGGCACGGAGCACGAGGAGGCGCCTCCGACGCGGGTGCGCCGCCCCCGTCGCTGGCCCTGGCCGTCAACGCCGACTCGCTCGCCACCTGGTTCCTCGACGCGCTGGCGTCGCTGCCGCCGGAGGCGCCCGTGGTGTTCGACATCCGGCGCGAGGACGAGGAGCGGACGACGACCCTGCTGCGCCAGGGCGACGTGCTCGCGGCGGTGACGTCGACGAGGGAGCCGATCCAGGGCTGCACGTCGGAGGCGCTCGGCACGATGCGGTACCGCGCGGTGGCCAGCCCCGGCTACGTCGACCGCTGGCTCGGCGGGGTGCCGTCGATCGGCAGGGTCGACGCGACGCCGATGCTCTCGTTCGACCGCAACGACGACCTGCAGCGGGGGTTCCTCCGCCGGGCGCTCGGCTACGACCCGCGCCCGCCGCGGCACTACGTGCCCTCGTCGTCGGACTTCGTGCGGGCCGTCGGGCTCGGCCTCGGCTGGGCGCTGCTGCCCGACCAGCAGAGCGCCGACGACCTCGCCGCCGGGCGGCTCGTCGAGCTGTCGCCGGGCGACGTGGTCGACGTCGAGCTCTGGTGGCAGCGCTGGACGCTGGCCTCCCCCCTGCTCGACCGCGTCTCGGCGGCCGTCCGGGCCGGCGCCGCCGGGGCGCTGCTGCCGCCCGCCTGAGCGGTGCGGCGCCCGGCCCGCCCTGCCGCACTCGGGCCGAGCCCTTCGCGAGCGGGCGGGTCCGTGTCCTCGTGGGCGGGCCGGCGCTGACCCGCCCAGGAGGACACGGACCCGCCGCACTGCCGACACCACCCGGTCCGACGCGAGGCGGGCGGCGTCAGCCCCCGTGCAGGCTCAGCACACGGCAGCGGCGCGGCGCAAGCCCCTGACGCGATGAGGCCCCGCGTGCAGGGCCGGTGGTTGCCTCGGTGGGCGCCGGGGCGCGGCCGACAGGACGGCCGGTCCCGACGGCGCCCGCTGCCAGGAGGACACATGACCACGCCCGCCCGACCCGCCGCCGCCTCCTCGGAGCCGGCCCGTCCCGAGGGCTCGACCCGCGACTCCGGCACCCCGGGCGCCGACGGCGCCGCCAGCAGCTCGAAGCTCAAGCAGGCGATCACCGGCCCGCTGCTGTACCTCTTCATCCTCGGCGACGTGCTCGGCGCCGGCATCTACGCCCTCATGGGCACGCTCTCGGCCGAGGTCGGCGGCGCGCTCTGGGCCCCGCTGCTGCTCGCCCTGCTGCTCGCGCTGCTGACCGCCGGCTCGTACGCCGAGCTCGTCACCAAGTACCCGAAGGCCGGAGGCGCGGCGATCTTCGCCGAGAGGGCGTTCCGTCAGCCGGTGATCTCGTTCCTGGTCGGCTTCAGCATGCTCGCCGCCGGCGTCGTCAGCGCCGCCGGCCTCTCGCTCGCGTTCGCCGGCGACTACCTGTCGACCTTCGTCGACCTGCCGACCGTGCCGACCGCCGTCGCCTTCCTCGCCCTCGTCGCGTGCCTCAACGCCCGCGGCATCAGCGAGTCGCTCAAGGGCAACGTCGTGATGACCGTGATCGAGGTGAGCGGCCTCGTCATCGTGATCGTCGTCGTCGCCGTGATGCTCGGCAGCGGCGGCGGTGACGTCGGCCGCGTCGGCGAGTTCCCGGCTGACGCGAACCCGGCGATCGCGACCCTCGGCGCCGCGATCATCGCCTACTACTCGTTCGTCGGCTTCGAGACGAGCGCCAACATCGCCGAGGAGGTGCGCGAGCCCCGCCGCGTCTACCCCCGCGCCCTGTTCGGCGCCCTCGCCACCGCCGGCGTCGTCTACGTGCTCGTCGGCCTCGCCAGCGCGATCGCCCTGCCCGCCGACGAGCTCAGCGGCTCGACCGGCCCCCTGCTCGACGTCGTCGCGGCCAGCGGCGTCGCCGTGCCGTCGTGGCTGTTCAGCCTCATCGCGCTGATCGCGGTCGCCAACGGCGCCCTGCTGACCATGATCATGTCGAGCCGCGTCACCTACGGCATGGCCGAGCAGGGGCTGCTGCCCCGCCCGCTCGGCGCCGTGCTCGAGAAGCGCCGCACGCCGTGGGCCGCCATCCTCGTCACGACGGCCGTCGCGATGGGCCTCACCCTCGTCGGCGACATCGGCACGCTCGCCGAGACGGTCGTGCTGCTGCTGCTCTTCGTGTTCATCAGCACGAACGTCGCGGTGCTCGTGCTGCGGAAGGACCGCGTCGAGCACGAGCACTTCCGGGTCTGGACGGCCGTGCCCGTGCTGGGCGTCGCCTCCTGCATCCTGCTGCTCACCCAGCAGAGCGCCCAGGTGTGGCTGTTCGGCGCGATCATGCTCGCCGCGGGCGTCGTGCTCTACCTGCTCGCGAAGCTCGGCAGCCGCCGCGGCGCGGGCGTCGAACGGGCCTGAGGCGCCCGGACCGCACCGACCTCGCGTCGTCCGCGACGCGAACAGTTCCGGCCCGGGCCGGGCACCCGGCGCCCCGCCGGTGTCGACTCGGGGCACGGCACGACCCACCGACCGCACGACCGCCCGCGGCACAGCAGCCGCGGCGCACGACAGCCCGCGAGGGCGGAGGAGGCACCATGCGCGAACTCAGGATCGTCAAGGCACTCGAGGCGGTCGAGCGCGAGAAGAGGCTCGACCCGCTCGTCGAGAAGGTCGCCGGCGTCGTCGACGCCGTGCTGCAGCCCCGGGCGCTGCGCGACCTGCTGCACGGCGTGCCCGCCGGCCACCCGCTGCACCCCGTGATGGTGCTCGTGCCGACCGGCGCGTGGATCAGCGCGGCCCTCCTCGACCTGATGCCCGGCCAGGAGCGCCCCGCCCGCACGCTCGTCGGCGCCGGCGTGCTCGCGGTCGCGCCCTCGGCCCTGGCCGGCTTCGCCGACTGGTCGGCCACGCACGAGCAGCAGAAGCGCACCGGGCTCGTGCACTCCGCGGCCAACCTGGTCGGCACCGCGCTCTACGGCGCCTCGTACCTGCAGCGGCTACGCGGCAGGCAGACGAGCGCCAAGGTGCTCTCGTTCGCGGGCCTCGGCGCGGTGGGCCTCGGCGGCTTCATCGGCGGGCACCTCGCCTACCGCCAGGCCGTCGGCGCGAACCACGCGGAGGACGTGCCGCACCTCGTCTCGCCCGGCTGGCACGAGGTCACCCGCCTCGACGCCCTGCCCGAGGGCGAGCTGACCGGCCTCGACCTCGACGGGCAGCCGCTCGTCGCGCTGCGTCGCGGCGACGAGGTGGAGGTGCTCTCGAGCGTCTGCAGCCACCTCTCCGGCCCGCTCTCCGAGGGCGAGCTCGTCACCGACGCGGGGAAGCCCGGCGAGGCCTGCGTCTCGTGCCCGTGGCACGACAGCGTCTTCTCGATGCGCACCGGCGAGGTCGTGCACGGTCCGGCGACGTCGCCGCAGCCGCGGTTCGACACCCGCGTCGTCGACGGAACGGTGGAGGTGCGGCTGCCCGACGCGGGCTGACCGCCCGGCCGACCCGCGCCCCCGGCAGGCCCTCGCTCCCGCTCCGGGGCGGTGGGGAGCCCGCCGGAGGCGCGGTGCGCGTAGTGCACGGACGCCCCGCGAGCAAGGGCGAGCACGGCCGGGCCCCTCGTGGTTCGGTCGATCCCATGAGACGACTCCACTACTCCGGCAGCTACATGCTGGTCGGTGACCGCACCTGCAAGGCCGTGCTCCGCTACGCGAGGGCGCTCGCCGAGGCCGACACCTCCGACATCGTGTCGGTGCCCGTCGTGACCGAGGGCGGCAGCAAGGCCTACGCGCACCTGCTCATCGGCCCGGCGAGCCAGGTGTTCTCCACCCCGGTCGAGAACAGCCAGGACGAGCCCGTCGACGAGGACGTCATCCGCGACCTCGAGGAGGCGACGCTGCGCCTCCAGCCCTCCCGGCCGGCCTGGCCGCAGGAGATGCTCGACATCCCCGACCTCGACAGCGACAGCTACGGCGCCGAGTACGCGAACGCGCCGGGCGCCGACGCCGAGGGCGACGAGGGCGACGACCAGGGCAAGGCGAGCGCGCACACCAGCGGCGCCGAGGCCGCCGCCGGGCCCGACGGCGCCACGGACGAGCACCTCGCCGGCGCCCGCACCGGCTCCTGACCCGCTCTCTGTCGCAAATGCCGACCGTCGCAGGCTCGGTCGGGTCGCAACAGGGGGAAAACCCTGTACAGCAGCGCTGATGGTCGGCATCTGCGACACCGAGTGGGCGAGACGACGGAGGGGCCGGAGGCGCGGGGGCGGCGAAGTGAGCCACCCGGCGACCTGATGTGGCGGGTTGAGTCAACTCCGCTCAACTTTCTCCGCCGACCGGGAATGACCCGGGCCTCCCTGCGTTTACTTGAGTCGCAGCCACTCAAGTTTCCCCAGGAGGTCCCATGCCTGCACAGTTCGGCTCCGGCGACGGCGGCTCGTTCGACGAGTTCCTCGCCCGCCTCATGAACGGCGCCCGGTCGGGTCAGACCGGACGCCCCGTCGACATCTCGCGCCTGCTCAGCAGCGCCGCCCACGGGCTCGTCACCCGGGCCGGCGAGTTCGCCACCAGCCGTGGCCACGCCGAGGTCGACTCCCTGCACGTCCTGCGGGTGCTCCTCGACGAGTCGCCCGCCGCCGACGTCGTCCGCCACGCGGGCGTCGACCGCGACGCCCTGCTCCGAGCCGTCGACAGCCGCCTCCCCGGCCCCTCGTCCGACACCCCCAGCACCGTCGCCCTCACCCCGGCCGCCCAGCGCGTCCTGCTCCAGGCCGCCCAGGCCGCCCGCGCGTTCGGCTCGACCTACGTCGACCCCGAGCACGTCTTCTTCTCGCTGGTCGTCGACCAGCAGTCGGTCAGCGGGCAGCTGCTCGCCGCCGCGGGCGTCACCCCGCAGGCGCTCCAGGCGTTCGTGCGCGACGGGTCGCCGACCGGCGGGTCGACCGCGGTAGGCGCCGCAGGCGCGGCCGGGAGCGGAGCCGGCACGGGCACCGACGCGACCGGTGCCGGCGACCCGGCCCGCGACTCCGGCACGCCCACCCTCGACCAGTACGGCAGCGACCTCACGGCCCGCGCCCGCCGCGGCGAGATCGACCCGGTGATCGGCCGGGCCGACGAGGTCGAGCAGACCGTCGAGATCCTGCTGCGCCGCACGAAGAACAACCCGGTGCTGATCGGCGAGCCCGGCGTCGGCAAGACCGCGATCGTCGAGGGCCTCGCCCAGCGCATCGTCGACGGCGACGTGCCCGAGCTGCTGCAGGGCAAGCGCGTCGTCACGCTCGACCTCGCCGGCATGGTCAGCGGCACGCGCTACCGCGGCGACTTCGAGGAGCGCCTCACGACGGTCGTCGACGAGATCGCCGCCCACCAGGGCGAGCTCATCGTCTTCCTCGACGAGATCCACACGGTCGTCGGGGCCGGCGGCAACGGCGACGGCACCATGGACGCCGGGAACATCCTCAAGCCCCGCCTCGCCCGCGGCGAGCTGCACCTCATCGGCGCGACGACGCTGAAGGAGTACCGCACGATCGAGAAGGACGCCGCCCTCGAGCGCCGCTTCCAGCCCGTCACGGTGCCCGAGCCGAGCGTCGACGACGCCGTGCTCATCCTCACCGGGCTCGCCCCGCGCTACGAGGAGCACCACGGCGTGGCCTACACGCCCGAGGCCCTGCGCGCGGCCGTCGAGCTGTCGGCGCGCTACGTCAGCGACAGGTTCCTGCCCGACAAGGCGATCGACCTGATCGACCAGGCCGGCGCGCGTCGTCGCCTGCGCCTCGGCGGCCGGGTCGACACCGCGGCGCTCCAGGCGCGGCTCGCCGAGCTCGAGTCGTCGAAGCACGCCGCGGTCGCCGCGGAGCGCTACGAGGAGGCCTCGCACCTGCGTGACGAGATCGAGGCCGTGCAGGAGTCGCTGGCCGCGGCGGTCGGGAGCGGTCACGCCGACAGCACGGCGGCGGTCAGCACGGAGGCGGTCGGCACGGAGATCACCGCGGCGGACGTCGCCGAGATGGTCGCGCGCGCCACGGGCATCCCGGTCGCTCGCCTCACCGACGGCGACCGCTCGCGGCTCGCCCTGCTCGAGCAGGAGCTGCACGCCCGGGTGGTCGGCCAGGACGACGCGGTCACCGCGATCGCCAGGTCGGTGCGACGCAGCCGGACGGGCCTCGGCGACCCCGCCCGCCCGACCGGGTCGTTCCTCTTCCTCGGGCCGACCGGCGTCGGCAAGACCGAGCTGGCGAAGGCCCTGGCCGAGTCGCTCTTCGGCGACGAGGGCGCGATGATCCGGCTCGACATGAGCGAGTACGGCGAGCGCCACACGGTGAGCCGCCTGGTCGGCTCCCCTCCCGGCTACGTCGGCTACGACGAGGCCGGCCAGCTGACCGAGCGCGTGCGGCGGAACCCGTACTCGGTGATCCTGCTCGACGAGATCGAGAAGGCGCACCCCGACGTGTTCAACCTGCTGCTGCAGGTGCTCGACGACGGGCGGCTGACCGACGGCCAGGGCCGCACGGTCGACTTCCGCAACACGGTCGTCGTGATGACGTCGAACCTCGGCTCGGAGTTCCTCGCCTCGCGCGGCGGAGCCCTCGGCTTCACGCCGGCCGGGCCCGTCGGCTCCGACCCCGCGGCCGGGAACGGCTTCGGGTCGGAGAAGGCGCTGCGCGACCGCGTCATGGGCAAGCTGCGGGAGGCGATGCGGCCCGAGTTCCTCAACCGCATCGACGAGATCGTGCTCTTCCGCAAGCTCGACCGGGCGCAGCTGCGCGACATCGTGCGCCTGCTGCTCGGGGCGACCTCGCGTCGCCTCGAGGCCCAGGGCATCGCGGTCGAGGTCGACGACGCGGCCACCGACTGGATCGTCGACCACGGCTACGAGCCCGAGTTCGGCGCCCGGCCGCTGCGCCGCACGATCCAGCGCGAGGTCGACGACCGGCTCGCCGACCTGATGGTCTCCGGCGCGGTCGCGGCCGGCGGGCGCGTGCTGGTCAGCGTCGGCGACGACGGCGAGCTCGTCGCCCGCCCCGTCGCGGCGGAGGTCGCGAGCGCGGCGTAGCCGCGGGGGCGGCTGCGGCGTAGCCGCGGCTGCGGGACTGCGGGACTGCGGGAGGCGCGGTGTCGGTCTGACCGGCACCGCGCCTCCGTGCGTCCGCCGCCGTGACCCTGCTCTCGCGCTCTCTTCTCAAATTTGAGCGTGATCCGCCGGATGACGAGGCCGGAGCCGCGCCACCCGGCTCCTCGACGACGGATCCCTCTCGCATTCCTCCGATCCACCGCACAGCCTCGGACTCGGACTCGGGCGCGGGCGCGGATCAGGTCGCTCGCGCGGCCGCGGGCGTATCGTCGGGGGCATGAGCGCAACCGACGACACCACCCCGTCCACCGCCCCCGACGGATCCACCGAGATCACCGAGGAGCAGGCGAAGTACACCGAGGAGCTCCCCGACGGCAAGAAGGCCGGGCTCGTCGACGACGACAAGGACTCGGAGTCGACCGACAAGTAGTCGGCGGCACCGCCCCACCACGCCGGAGCGGCGTCGCCCCGTCGAGGGCGGCGCCGCTCTCGTGCGCGCGGGGCAGCCGCCCGCCGCCGGCCGCGCCGTGACGAACCACGTCCTCGCAGCGGAACCACGCCGCGGCGTGGTTCGGGGGGAGGACGTGGTTCGTGACCGCGACGGTCACACCTCGGGCGGCTCGTCCCACCCCGTCTGCGGCGTGCGGCAGTCCTCGCGGAACACGTACTGCGAGATCCGCCGCCGCTCGTCGCTGACCCAGTCGATCGCCGGGCGCACCCGCTCGGGCGGCACGTGGCCGATCCGGTACACCGCCATCAGCTCGAGGTCGTCGGGCACCGCCAGCAGCCGCTCGACCTGCGCCCAGCGCTCGGGCCGCTCCATCGGGAACGACACGAACTGGATGCCGAGCCCCAGCGTGCCGGTCGCCAGCCAGAGGTTCTCCATCGCGGCCCCGAGGCTGAAGGTCGAGTAGAACGACGTCAGCGAGTCGGGCCGGTACGTCGACCGGTCGAGCATCGCGCCGAGCAGCAGCGGCGAGCCGGCGACGAGGGCGCGGTTCTCGGCGCCGAGCGTCTGCGGCACCCGCAGCGCGTTCATCAGCACCTGGCCGCGCTTGGTGAACACCTGCCCCGTGAACGGGCGCAGCGGCGCGGGCAGCTTGTCGAAGAGCATGCCGTCGCGGCGACGCTCCATCTCGGCGCGGCTGAACCGGAAGAACGGCTTGTAGCGCTCGAAGAAGGTGCCGTCCGACATCGCCTCGGTCATGCTCTCGCCGCTGATCCGCGCGACCTCCTCGATGGTCTCCCGCGACTCCACCAGGACGAACCGCCACGGCTGGCTGTTCAGCTGGCTGGGGGCGCGACCGGCGAGCTCCACGAGGAGGCGCTGGTCGGCCGCGCTGACCGGCTCGCTCGTGAAGTGGCCGTTGGTGGTGCGGCGGCGACGGACGGCCTCGACGAAGTCCATCAGCCCGCCTGCCGGGCGGAGGCGCGGGGCGCGCCGCGCAGGAGCCAGGCGCCGACGTAGGCGGGCGCCGCGGCGAGCGCGAGGCGGGCGTGCGGGCCGGTGCGCGGCGAGTTCCGGGTCAGGGCGGCGAACGGCACGGCCGAGGCGAGCAGCGACGCGGCGGCGGGCCGGTGACCCGCGACGCCGAGCGCGAGGACGGCGGCACCGGCGGAGACGGCGGTCACGACGAAGAGCGCGTGGTGCACCCAGCGGACGCGCTCGGTGCGCAGCACCCCCGTGCGCACCCCGAGCCCCACGCCGCAGGTCGCGAGGTACGCGGCCGTCGCGACGCCGAGCGGCGCGCGGCCGGTCGGCCCGACGCCGAGCGGCACCCCGCCCAGCGGCACCCGGCCGGTCGGCCCGATGCCGAGCGGCGCCCCGCCGAGCGGCCGGACGCCGAACCGCGTCGCCGCGGTCGCCGGCGCGCCCGCACCCCGTCGCCTCCCCGCTCTCCCCATGCCCCGACCCAAGCAGCAGCATCCCGCCGCGAGACCGCGCACTCGGCACCCTCGGAGGCGCGCTGTACCCCGACACGCGTCGGGCAGGACGCCGTCGCCCGGGGCAGGCATGATCCGCGGCCGAGTGGGTACGGGGTGCGCACGACGGGCGGCGAGCGCCGCCCCAGGAGGAGGCACCACCATGGCGAAGTCCCTCGCCCTGCTGCTCGCGATGGTCATCGGCGGCCACGGGCTGCTCGGCCTGTTCATCGAGGGCGAGCACCTGCTCGGCATCTTCAGCGTCGACATCACGCTCGACCTGATCTACCTCGGCTCGGCCGCCCTGCTGATCGTGGCGGCGGTGGTCGACGTGTCGCCGGTCACCTTCAGGATCCTGCTCGGCGTCGTCGCCGCCTCGCAGCTCGTGCTGGGCTTCGCCGGCCTGACCGACCAGCACCTCTACGGCGCGGCGCACACCGGCCTCACCCTGATGGACCAGCTGGTCTTCTTCGCCAACGGCGGGGCCGCCCTCGTGATCGCGCTCTTCCCCCACCCGCAGCTCGCCCTCTGGGAGGAGCAGGCGGAGCCCGCCAGCGGCCGAGGCGCGCGCGGCAACGGGGTCGGCTGACGCGGGCGCCCGGCGGGCTGCCCGAGGCCCCGGGGAGGCGCCCCGGTTGTACCCCAGGACCTGAGCGACGCTCGGTGGGCCGGGGAAGGTAACCGACGACCCGTGACCCTGACAAGGGGGGCACGGGTGGTCGCACGCCGTGGTTCGGTCGGACCCACCACGACGGCGGCCGAGCAAAGAGCCGCCCCACCTCAGCTGGGATGAGGCAGAACGCCGTGCACACGACCACCACCGACCGACCCACCACCACGACCGCCGACCGCCCGGCGACCGCCGAGCGCTCGGCGACCGCAACCGTCACGCCCCTCGCCGAGGCGCGGGCCGGGCACGACCACGGCCACCGCGCCTCCTCGGCCCGCACGCCCCGCGAGGAGCGCCGCCGCCTCGAGACGCTCGAGCTCTACGCCGCCGCCGCCCGCGCGGGCACCGCCGACGACGAGCGCGACCGCCGCCGGCTCGTCGCCCACGTCGTCGAGCGCCACCTCGACGTCGCCGACGCCGTGGCCCGCCGCTACTCGTCGTCGGGCGACGAGTGGGCCGACATCCGCCAGGTCGCCTGCGTGGGGCTGGTCAAGGCCGCCCTCCGCTTCGACCACGGCAAGGGCGAGGACTTCGTCGCCTTCGCCGCGCCGACCGTGTCGGGCGAGATCAAGCGGCACCTCCGCGACACGGGGTGGTCGGTGCGGCCGCCCCGCCGCCTGCAGGAGCTGTGCGCCGCGGCCGTCGTGGCCCGCGCCTCCCTCGAGCAGGAGCTCGGCCGCGAGCCCACCGACGACGAGCTCGCCGACCACCTCGGCCAGCCGGTCGCCGAGGTGCGCGAGGCCCTGCTGGCCCGCCGCGACCGCTGGGCGACCTCGCTCGACGTGCCCGTCGGCGACGCCGAGGGCGGGGGCCGCGGCACGAGCCTCGGCGACGCCCTCGCCGCCGACGACCTCCTGCCCCGGGCGGAGGCGCGGTGCGAGCTGGGCCGCCTGCTCGCCGGCCTCGGGCGCCGCGACCGTCAGCTGGTGCAGCTGCGCTTCGTCGAGGAGATGAGCCAGGCCGAGATCGGCCGGGTGCTCGGGGTCACGCAGATGCAGGTGTCCCGCCTGCTGACGAAGCTGCTCGCGCGGCTGCGCCGGGAGCTGGGCGAGGACGAGCCCGACGCGGCTGCTCCGGCAGCTGCCGCGTCTCGACCAGCCGTGCGGCCACCTCTCTCAGCTTGACGTTGCCCTGCTGCGACCAGCGCCGCAGCACCGAGAAGGCGGCGTCGGCGTCGAGGTCGAACCGCTCCATGAGGATGCCCTGCGCCTGGCCCACGACCGTGCGGGCCTCACGGACGGACTCGAGGTCCGCCGCGGCCCTCAGGCCGGCGAGCGCCACCGCGACCTGGCGCAGCAGGAGGCCGAGCGGCTCGTCGCCGACGTGGCGGCGGAGCGACCCGGCCGTCGCCGAGCTCAGCGTCAGCACGCCGAGGTCGACGCCCCGCGCCGCCAGGCCCACGGTGAGGGTCGTGCCGACGCCCTCGGCGGCGAGCGCGGCGCACCAGGCGGGCCAGCGGGGGTCGCGGGCGGTGTCGTCGACGAGCACCGCGCCTCCGTCGTCCGGAGCGGCGCCGACGCCCGCGCCCGGGATCGAGCCCGTCGCAGCAGGCCCGGCCCCGGCCCCGGCCCCGGCACGGAGCGTCGGCCGCGGCGAGGCGTGCCGGTCGCGCAGGGCGTCGAGCCGTTCGCCGCGCGCCGAGGTGGCCGCGACGAAGGGCGTGCCGTCGCCCGTGACGTGGTCGAGCCGCACCGACACCTCGTCGCACCGGGTCAGAGCCCGCACGTAGCCGACGGCGCGCTGCACGGTGACGCGCAGGTCGGGCTCGGACTGGAGGTCGGCGGCGAGCGAGGCGAAGAAGTCCTCCTCGGTGCTCACCGGTCGGCCCCGGCGACGGCCGCGGGCACGACCCGCAGCACGCCGCGGCCCGCCGCGACGACGTCCGTCGCGGTGACGGCGAGCAGCGCCGGGTCGGGCTCGGCGCCGAAGGTGTCGCCCACCCGGAGGCGCGCGTCGGTGAGCACCACGTGCGGGCCGGCCTCGGGCGGCCCCCACTCCTCGACGGGCGCCGGCCCGAAGAGCACGACGGAGGGCGTGCCGTAGGCGGAGGCGAGGTGCGCGGCCCCCGTGTCGACGCTGACGACGAGCGCAGCCTCGGCCACGAGGGCGGCCATCTCGGCGAGGTCGATCCGGCCCGCGAGCACGTGCTCGCGCACCTCGTCGTCGCCGAGGTGCGCGGCCGCGGCGACCTCGAGGGCGCGCGGCCGCTCGGCGGCGCTGCCGGTCAGCACGACCCGGTGGCCGTCGTCGCGGAACGCCCGCACGACCGCGGCGAAGCGGTCCACCGGCCAGTGCCGCGAGGCGTAGAACGCGCCGACGTGCACGACGACGGCCCCCGGTGCCGGGCTCGGCGCGGCAGGTCGGTCGATCCGGACGTCGTCCTGGTCGGCGGGCATGCCGTGCTCGGTCGCGAGCCGGGCCCAGCGGTGGCGCTCGAGCACGCCGTCCTCCCAGGCGGGGCCCGCCCAGCCGGGGCTCTCGTGGCCGAGCCGCACCCGCGCCTCCAGCTGCTCGAGCACCCCGCGGCTCTCGGGGCCGTTCCCGTGCAGGTTCATGACCGTGTCGATCCTCCCCGGCTCGACGCCGAGCGGGTGGTCGAGGCCCGGCGTCGGCCAGAGCACGTCGAGGCCCCCGACGAGGTCGGCGATCGGCTCGAGCCAGCCGGGCACGGCGAGCACGACGCGGTGGTCGGGGCGCTCGCGCCGGATCGCGTGCAGGGCGGGCACCGCCACGAGCAGGTCGCCGAGCTTGAGCGCGCGCAGCGCGAGGAACTCGGGGGTGCCGTCGGGCTCGGGGAGTCGTCGCATGCGGCCACCGTGCCACGGCGAGCGGCCCGACGACCAGGGCTTGCGCTCGGAGCAGGAGGGCACCAGGAGAAGGGCATGCAGGAAAGGCGGCCACGCACGTTTGGGGGGAGCCGCGAGGGGGAAGGGCGCTGGCATGACCAGCTCGAGCCGCGCCTCCGGACGGGTCGGCGCGGTGCTCCTCGACCGCGACGGCACGCTCGTCGTCGACGTGCCGCAGAACGGCGACCCGGCCCTGGTGCGCCTCGTCGACGGGGCGCGGGAGGCGGTGGCCGCGGTCCGCGCGGCCGGCCGCGCCGTCGGGGTGGTCACCAACCAGTCGGCGATCGGCGAGGGCGTGCTGACCCGCGCGCAGGTCGACGCGGTCGACGCACGGGTCGACGAGCTCGCCGGCCCGTTCGACGTCTGGGCGGTCTGCCCGCACGCCGTCGACGCCGGCTGCGCCTGCCGCAAGCCGGCGGCGGGGCTCGTGCGGGAGGCGGCGGCCGCGGTCGGCGCCGACCCCGCCGACTGCGTCGTGGTCGGCGACATCGGCACCGACGTCGGGGCCGCCCGCGCGGCCGGGGCGTTCGGCGTGCTCGTGCCGACCCCCGTCACCCTGCCCGGGGAGGTCGCCGACGCGGCCGCCGGGCCCGGCAGCGCCGTCGCCGGGAGCCTGCGGGAGGCGGTGGCCCTGGCCCTGGAGCACCTCGCGGAGCGCCTGGGGCCGGCCGAGCCGACGTCGGCCCCCGCCCCTGCCCCTGCCCCGACGGAGGCCCGCCCGTGACCCGCCGCGTGCTCGTCGCGCGCCTCGACAGCGCCGGCGACGTGCTCGTCTCCGGGCCCGCCGTCAGGGCCGTCGCGGCCGCCCCCGACGTCGAGGTCACCCTGCTCTGCGGCCCGCAGGGCGCCGCCGCCGGCCGCCTCCTGCCCGGCGTCGACCGCGTGCTCACCTGGGCCGCGCCCTGGATCGTCGACCCCGCGCCCGCCGCGACCCCCGAGCACGTCGCCGACCTCGCGGCCCTCGTCGCCCAGGCGCGACCCGACGAGGCGGTCGTGCTCACCTCGTTCCACCAGTCGCCGCTGCCGCTCGCGCTGCTGCTGCGGCTCGCCGGCGTCGGCCGGATCACCGGCGTCAGCACCGACTACGCGGGCAGCCTGCTCGACGTCCGCCTGCGGCCCGGCGAGCAGCTCGACGACGACCAGCCCGAGCCCGAGCGGGCCCTCGGCATCGCGGCGGCGGCCGGGTTCGCCCTGCCCGCCGGCGACGACGGGCGCCTCGCCGTCGACCTCGACGACGGCGCCCGCCGCGCGGCCGCCGCCCTCGTCCGCGACGTCGCGGGCGACGCCCCGTACGTCGTCGTGCACCCCGGGGCCGCCGTCCCCGCGCGGGCGTGGTCGGCCGAGCGGAACGCCGAGGCCGTCACGGCCCTCACGGCCGCCGGCTGGCGGGTGCTCGTCACGGGCTCGCCCGCCGAGGCCGAGCTGACCCGCCGCGTCGCCGGCGCCGACGGGGTCGACCTCGGCGGCCGCACCGACCTGCCGACGATGGCGGCCCTGCTGGCCGACGCGGCGGCCACGGTGACCGGCAACACCGGCCCCGCCCACCTCTCCGCCGCGGTCGGCACCCCGGTGGTCAGCCTCTTCTCGCCCGTCGTGCCGGCCGTCCGCTGGGCGCCGTACGGCGTCCCGGTCGCGCTGCTCGGCGACCAGGGCGCCGCCTGCCGCGGCACCCGGGCCCGCGAGTGCCCCGTCGCCGGGCACCCCTGCCTCACCGGGGTCTCCGCCGACGACGTCGTGGCCGCGCTGGCCGGGCTCGTGGGGCGGCCCGGCCGGGTCGGGAGCGGGGACGACGACCCGGCCCGCGACTCCCGCACGACCGCCCCGACGAGCACCGCCCCGACCCGCACCTCTCCGACCCGCACCGTGGAGGCCGCCCGATGAAGATCCTGCTCTGGCACGTGCACGGCGGCTGGGCCGACGCGTTCGTGCGCGGCGCCCACGAGTACCTCCTGCCGTCGACGCCCGAGGGAGGCGCGTGGGGTCTCGGCCGTGCCGGTCGCGACTGGCCGGAGGCCGTGCGCGAGGTCGACCCCGGCTCCCTGCGCGACGCCGACGTCGACCTCGTCGTGCTGCAGCGCACGGAGGAGCTCGCCGAGGCGGAGCGGCTGCTCGGCCGCCCGCTCGGCACGGGCCCCGGCCGCGTGCCCGCCGTGTTCGTCGAGCACAACACCCCGCGCGAGGCCGTGCCGAACTCGGTGCACCCGCTCGCCGGGCGCGACGACGTGCTCGTCGCCCACGTGACGGCGTTCAACTCCCTCTTCTGGGACTGCGGCGACGCCCCGACCGTGACGATCGAGCACGGGGTCGTCGACCCGGGCCCCCTCTACACCGGCGAGCTCGCCCGGCTGGGCGTCGTCGTCAACGAGCCCGTGCGCCGCTGGCGCGTCACCGGCAGCGACCTGCTGCCCCGGTTCGCCGAGGCCGCCCCGCTCGACGTCTTCGGCATGGGCGCCGACGGCCTGCCCGACGCGCTCGGCCTCGGCCCCGACCGGATGGCCGTCGTCGGCGACCTGCCCACCCGGCAGCTGCACCGGCGGCTCGCCCGCTGCCGCGTCTACCTGCACCCGATCCGCTGGACGAGCCTCGGGCTCTCGCTGATCGAGGCGATGCAGGCCGGCATGCCCGTGGTCGCGCTCGCGACGACCGAGGCGTACCGGGCCGTGCCCGCGGGCGCCGGCGCCGTCTCGACCGACCTCGACCTGCTCGTCCGCACCGCGCGCGGGCTCGTGGCCGACCCCGACGCCGCCCGCGCGGCCGGCGAGGTCGCCCGGGCGCACGCGCTCGAGCGGTACGGGCTGCGGCGGTTCCTCGACGAGTGGGACGCCGTGCTGGAGGCGGTGGTGACGGAGGGCCCCCGGGCCGCGGCCGCGCTCCCGTCGGGCTCGCTGCACGCCGGCCCGCCGACCGGGGCGGCCCCGCCCCCGAGAGAGAGGACTCCCGCATGAGGATCGCGATGGTCTCGGAGCACGCCAGCCCGCTGGCCGTGCTCGGCGGCGTCGACGCCGGCGGCCAGAACGTGCACGTCGCCGAGCTGTCGGCCGCGCTCGTCCGCCGCGGGCACGAGGTCACGGTGTTCACCCGCCGCGACGACGCCGAGCTGCCCGACCGGGTGACGATGCCGTCCGGCGTCGACGTCGTGCACGTCACGGCGGGGCCGGCCGAGCACGTGCCGAAGGACGAGCTGCTGCCGTTCGTGCCGGCGCTCGCCGACGGGCTCGAGCGGGCCTGGCTCGCCGCGCGCCCCGACGTCGTGCACGGCCACTTCTGGATGAGCGGCGTCGCCGCCGTCGACGCCGCCCGCCGCCCCGCGGTGCGCGACGCCCGGGGCGGCCGGGCGATCCCGGTCGTGCAGACCTTCCACGCGCTCGGGCACGTCAAGCGCCGCCACCAGGGCACGCTCGACACGAGCCCCGCCGAGCGCGCGGAGCTCGAGCCGCAGGTGGGCCGCAGCGCCGACACGGTGATCGCCACCTGCTCCGACGAGGTGTTCGAGCTCCGGTCGATCGGCGTCGCCGCCGACCGGATCGACGTGGCGCCCTGCGGCGTCGACTCCGGCCTCTTCACCCCGGAGGGCCCCCGGGAGTCGCGGGGCCGGCCGACGAGGATCGCCACCGTCGGCCGCCTGGTCGCCCGCAAGGGCCACGGCACCGCGATCAGCGCCCTGGCCCGCCTCGTCGACGAGGGCCGCGACGTCGAGCTGCTCGTCGTCGGCGGCCCGCCGCGCGACCAGCTCGCGGGCGACGAGACCTACCGGGCGCTCTCGGCCCTCGCCGAGGAGCTCGGCGTGCGCGACCGCGTCGACTTCCGCGGCCAGGTCGCGCAGCCCGAGCTGCCGACCGTGCTGCGCTCGCTCGACGCCCTGGTCTGCGCGCCCTGGTACGAGCCGTTCGGCATCGTGCCGCTCGAGGCGATGGCCTGCGGCGTGCCCGTCGTCGCGGCCTCGGTCGGCGGCCTGATCGACACCGTCGTCGACGGCGTCACCGGGCGGCTGGTGCCGCCGCGCGACCCCGAGGCCGTCGCGAGCGCCCTGGCCACGATGCTCGACGCCCCCGAGGCCACGCGCCAGCTCGGCCGTGAGGGCCGCCGCCGGGCCCGCAGCCGCTACTCGTGGGACCGCATCGCGGCCGGCACCTCCGCGAGCTACCGCTCGACCATCGCCCGCTCGACGGCGGAGGCCCGCCGCCAGCTCGCCACGACGAAGGGAGCCTCCCTGTGAGCTCGACCATCCGCACCCGCCCGCTCACGATCGTCCGGACGGCGACGAGCCCGGCGGAGCGCGCCGAGCGCGACCTCGCCGGCACGTCGGCCCCGGGGCCGCGGGCGACCGACGCGCCTCCCGCCCCCGCGCCTCCGGCGCCTCCCGCCCCGCCGGCACCGCCGGCGACGTCGACCCCGACCGCCGTCGGCGCGCCCGTCGACCACGCCGCGCTCGTGCGCGAGCACCTCGTGACGCTCGACCCGGTGCTGCGTGCCCTCGGCGACGAGGCCGAGCACCTCCGTGACTGGGGCGTCGAGCTCGCGGCCCGGCTCGGTGGCGGCGCCCGCCTGCTCGCGGCCGGCAACGGCGGCTCGGCGGCCGAGGCCCAGCACCTCACGAGCGAGTTCGT
The DNA here is from genome assembly GCF_011759585.1 of Frigoribacterium endophyticum. Classification (GTDB taxonomy): domain Bacteria; phylum Actinomycetota; class Actinomycetes; order Actinomycetales; family Microbacteriaceae; genus Frigoribacterium; species Frigoribacterium endophyticum. The sequence continues at coordinate 1,442,362 of NZ_JAAOYV010000002.1, read as the reverse complement.
CGGGCGCTTCGCCGCCGACCGCCCCTCGTTCTCGGCGATCTCGCTGCACGCCGAGTCGAGCGCCGTCACCGCGATCGGCAACGACTACGGCTTCGACCAGGTCTTCGCCCGCCAGGTGCGCGGCCACGGCCGTGCGGGCGACGTGCTCGTGCTGCTCTCGACGAGCGGCGCCAGCACGAACCTGATCGAGGCCGCCGAGGCCGCGCACGAGATCGGCGTCACCACCTGGGCGCTGACCGGCCCCGGGCCGAACCCGCTGTCGTCGGTCTGCGACGACGCGATCACGCTGCCCGGCCCGTCGTCGAACGTGCAGGAGGCGCAGCTGATCGCGGTGCACTCCCTCTGCCTCGTGTTCGACGCCGAGGTGGCGCGCACCGGCTCGACCGGCCCCGACCGCGGCGGCCGCGCGTGAGCGGCGTCGTCGTCGTCGGCGACACCCTGCTCGACGTCGACGTGGTGGGCTCCGCGACGCGGCTCAGCCCGGACGGGCCGGTGCCCGTGCTCGACGTCGCGACCCGCAGCACCCGGGCCGGAGGCGCGGGGCTCGTGGCCGCGCTGCTCGCGCTCGACGGCGTGCCCGTGCAGCTCGTCACGGCCCTCTCGGACGACGCCGGCGCCGACGAGGTGCGTCGCGCCCTCGGCGACCTGCCCGTCGTCGCGGGCGACCTGCGCGCCGGCACGCCGACCAAGACCCGCGTGCGCACCGACGCGGGCCACGCGATCGCGCGCGTCGACGACGCCTGCGGGCCGGCGCCCGCCCCGCTCGTCACCGACGAGATGCTCGCCGCCGTGCTCGCGGCCGACGCGGTCGTCGTCGCCGACTACGGCCGGGGCGTCACGGGCGTCGAGCGGCTGCGCGAGGCGCTCCGCACCGTCGCCCGGCGCGGCACGCCCGTCGTCTGGGACCCGCACCCCGCGGGCTCCGCGCCGGTCGCCGGCTGCACGGTGGTCACGCCGAACCAGGGCGAGGCGTCGGCGCTGCACGGCTCGGCCGTGGCCGACGTCGCCTCCGCCGGCCGGGCGGCGGCCGAGCTGCGCGACCGCTGGGGCGTCCGCTCCGTCGCCGTCACGCTCGGCGGTCGCGGCGCCGTGCTCGCCGCCGAGGGCGCCGGCGACGTCCCCGCCCACGTCCCGGCGCCGACCGTCGACGCCGCCGACCCGTGCGGCGCCGGCGACCGGCTCGCCTCCGCCCTCGCGGTCGCCCTGCTCGGCGGGGCGCCCGTCGACGAGGCGCTCGCGACCGCGGTGCGCTCGGCGGCGGCGTTCCTCGGCGGGGGCGGGGTCGCGGTGCTCGACCTGGAGGCGCTGCGGGGCGGGAGCGGGACCGGGGCCGATGCCGCGCCTCCGGCGCCCGTGGCCCTGCCCGGCACCGACGCCCTCGCCGTCGCCCAGCGCGTGCGCGCCGAGGGCGGCACGGTCGTGGCGACCGGCGGCTGCTTCGACCTGCTGCACGCCGGGCACGCCCGCACCCTCGCGGCGGCCCGTGCGCTCGGCGACTGCCTCGTCGTCTGCCTCAACAGCGACGCCTCGGTGACGCGCCTCAAGGGCCCCGAGCGGCCGATCATGTCGCAGGGCGACCGCGTCGACCTGCTGCTCGCCCTCGAGTGCGTCGACGCCGTCGTCGTCTTCGACGAGGACACCCCGCACGCGGTGCTCGACCGCGTGCGCCCCGACCTCTGGGTGAAGGGCGGCGACTACTCCGCCGAGACCCTGCCCGAGGCCTCGCTCGTGGCCGGCTGGGGAGGGCGCACCGTGACGGTGCCGTTCCACCCCGGGCGGTCGACCACCCGTCTCGCCTCGGCGCTGGAGCGCGTGGGCTGAGACGGTGCTGACCACCACCCCGACGGAAGGAACCCCATGACCGACACCAGCAGCAGCACCGGCGCCCCGGGCGCCCAGAGCGGCCGGCGCGGCCCCGGGCGCGTGGTCGTCACGGGCGGCGCGAGCGGCCTCGGCGCCGCCGTCGCGCACGCCGTGCAACAGGCCGGCGGCACGCCGATCGTGCTCGACCTCGACGTCTCGCGCGTGCCCGAGGGCATCGAGTCGCACCGCGTCGACGTCTCGGACTCGACCGCGGTGGAGGCGGCGGTCACGGCCGCCGCGGAGGCGCACGACGGCCTCGACGCCGTGGTCACCGCAGCCGGCGTCGACACCCCGGCGCCCCTCGACGGCCTCAGCACGGCGTCGTGGGAGAAGATCGTCGGCGTCAACCTGTTCGGCACCGTCTCGACCGTGCGCGCCGCGCTGCCGCACCTCAAGGCGTCGCACGGCAAGGTCGTGACCGTCGCCTCGTCGCTCGGCATCAAGGCCGTGGGCGACGCGACCGCGTACTGCGCGTCGAAGTTCGGCGTGGTCGGCTTCACGCGGTCGCTGGCGGCCGAGCTGAAGGGCGTGGTCGGGGTGACGACGCTCATCCCCTCGGGCATGGCGACGCGGTTCTTCGACGCCCGCGACGAGCAGTACAAGCCGCAGGACGACTCGCGCCTGCAGGACCCTGCCGACGTCGCCGACGCGGTGCTCTACGTGCTCGGCATGCCGGCCCGGAGCGAGATCCGCGAGCTCGTCGTGACCCACCCCGAGGAGGACAGCTGGCCCTGAGCAACGCTCGCGTCTACACGATCGAGGGCCGCGGGTCCACCCCTCGCCCCGGACGGGGGCCACGTCTACCGTTGACGTCACGCAGTCGATCGGAGGCCCGAACCCCGGTCGCCACGGCAGACCCGAGCCCGAACGACGGCCCGTCGACGCGTCGCTGCGAGACCTGGACCCTCGCGGCCGGAACGCCCTCCCCTGCCCCACCCGTGGCGGAGGAGGGCGTTCCTCTGTGCGGGCGGTCGCGCACGAGACAGAGCGCGCGCTCAGCACGGGAGATATGCGGTGTGTAGCATTCCGGTCAGCGTGCCGCCTCGGCACGCCTGACCCAAGGAGCACCATGCCCCCGAAGAAAGCCTGCCTCGCGACGATCGGCGCCACCGGCGTCGTCCTCGCCTCCCTCGTCGCCGGCCCCGCGTTCGCGGCGCCCGCGCCGACCGCCGGCGCCGCCAGCACGACCTCCTCGGCCTCGACGGCCGAGGCCGGGGATCTCGTCACCCCCGTCCTCACCGCCACGGAGGTCGGCAGCGGCCTCCTCGTCGTCGACGTGCAGGGCACGCCGCGCTCGATGGTCGAGTTCACCTACGACGACGGCCAGGTGCGGCGCGTCCAGCTCGACGACTCCGGCCACAACACGATCCAGCTCGGCATCGACAACGCCCGTGCCTACGACTTCCGCATCCAGGTGACGCTGACCGACGAGGCGGGCCAGCTCGTCGACCGCCTCGACTTCGTCTGGAGCGTCGACCCCCGCGAGGTCGCGCCGCCGGTCGACCCGGGCACGCCGGCCGACCCGGGCTCCGGCCTCCTCGCGTACGACGTCGAGTCCATCACCCAGGACTACGCGCAGGTCGTGCTGACCGGCCCCGCCGGCCAGGCCTACAGCGTCTTCGACGCGCACGACTACTGGGCCGGCAGCGGCACCTTCTCGCCGGAGGGCACCGCCCGGGTCAGCCTGTGGGCCCCCGAGGGCGTGTCGTCACGGTTCGTGCTGAACCTGAAGGAGGGTTACGACATCGTCGACTCGGTCGACGTCGTCATCGACCGCACGGCCGGCGACCCGGTGACACCGGTCGAGCCCGAGGTGCCCGTCGAGCCCGAGGTCCCGGTCGAGCCCGAGACCCCCATCGAGCCCGAGACCCCGATCGAGCCCGAGGTGCCCGTCGAGCCGGAGACCCCCGTCGAGCCCGAGGTGCCCGCCGAGCCCGGCGACGACCTCGTCTCGGTCGACGTCTCGAGCCTCCGCGGGGGCTACGCGAGCCTCGACCTGACCGGCCCCACCGGCCACTACTTCACGATGACGGGCATGGACGGCCTCTGGGCCGCCAGCGGCCTGTTCGGCCCTGACGGCAGCGCTCGCGCCTCCGTCGAGGCCCCCGTCGGCAGCACCAGCTACACGCTGACCGTCCGCGACCTGTACCAGACGATCGGCACCCAGACCGTCACGGTCGTGAACGACGGCCAGACCGTCGAGCCGCCGGTCGCCCCGGCACCCGCCCCGGGCGTCGAGGTCGGCCAGGTCTCGGCCGGGGCCGCGTCCGTCACCGTCACCGGCGGCCTCTTCGAGCGGTTCGTCATCTACGACGCACACGGGCGCCAGGTGCGCGCCGGTACGACGCTCGGCTACACGGGCACGGTGTCCGTGCCCGCCCCGCTCGGCCAGGTCACGTCGTACGAGGTGCTCCTGGCCGAGTCGGGCGAGCGCTTCGCCTTCGAGGTCGACGCCCGCTAGGTCGCGACTTCGACGGCGACGCGGGCCGGAGTTCAGCTCGCGTCGACCGAGGCCCCACCGGGGCGAGCCGCCGTCCCGGCGAGCAGCTCGCCCCGGGCGGGGTCCGGCGCGGCGGTGCCGTGCCGCGATCGCTCGTCCCCGTCAGGCTCGTCGACGTGACGCCGGCCGGCAACGTCGTGGTCGCGCTCGTCGAGGTCACGCCCGACCCGCTCGCCGCGGTCGGCGAGCACCCCGTCGAGCACCTCCCGCGTGTTCTCCCACACCTCGTCGACCGTCACGGAGTCGACGACGCTGACGTCGTGCTCGCAGCGCTCCGCCGTCCACCCCACCTGCGTGATGTCGGCGCCGCACACCGGGCAGGCCGTCGTGTACGCCATGGCGACGCGGTGCCGCGTCCGCCCCAGGGCGCCCGCGTTGATCACGTTGCCGAACCAGAACACCGAGCTCGTCGCCGTGCCGACGGCCTCCGCCACGTGCCGCGGGCCGCTGTCGTTCCCCACGAAGGCGTCGACCGACGCGAGCACCCCGACGAGGTCGGAGAGGCTCAGTTGACCGGCGAGCGAGCCCACCAGGGAGGCACGGCGAGGCTCCCGCGCGCGCGCCACGGCCACGATCCGGTCGGCCAGGGCGACGTCCTCGCCCTCGCCGACGACGACGGCCCGCACGCCGTGGTGCGAGAGCCGGGCCGCGAGGTGACCGAAGCGGTCAGGCGACCAGCGCCTCCTCGGGTCGCTCGCCCCGGGATGGAGCGCGACCACCGGGCGACCGTCACCGCCGGCGCCCGAGCGGCCGAGCAGCTCGGCACCGCGCTCGAGCTCGGCCGGGGTCGGGGTCAGCACCGCGCCTCCCGCAGGGGCCGCCCCGGCGAGCGCGACGACCTCGAGGGCCCGCAGCACCTCGTGCTGGTAGTAGACGTAGGGGATCGTGCGCTCGAGGGGCACCGCGTCGGAGGTACGGGTGCCGATCGTGTGCCGTGCCCCGAGCCGCAGCAGGAAGGGGTTCGAGTTGCGACCGCCACCGTGCACCTGCACCGCGAGGTCGTAGCCCCGGGCGCGGTGCCGCTCGACGAAGCGCTCGGTGGCGGCCTCGTCGACCTCGGTTCCCGACGCGTCGCCCACGCCCGGCACGACCGGCAGCACGTCGACCTCGTCGACGACGTCGGGCCGCCCCGCCAGGAGCGCGCGGTGCACGGGCGACCCGAGCAGGGTCACCGAGGCGCCCGGGTAGGCGGCGCGCAGCGCGGCGATCGCCGGCAGCGCGAAGACGAGGTCGCCGAGCCCGCCGCCGCGCAGCACGGCGATGCGCCGCACGTCGGGGAAGGGCTCGCCGAGGGGCGGGAGTCCGGGGATCGTCTGGCGTCGGTCGGGGCTCACGAGGGTCCTCTCTCTGGTGGCTGCCCCCTGCCCGGGCGCGCCCGGGCTCAAACGGGCGGGCCGCCGGGCGCGTCGCTGCCGGGGCGTCGAGACGACGCGGCGTGGGCGACGCCGGGCGTCGAGACGACTCGTCCTGGGCCGTGCGGGCCGTCGAAGGCCCAGGTGGAGGCACCTCGGCGCCACGGCGCAGCGGCAGCCGCGCTAGTGCGCTCGCTCGAGCGTCTCGCTGGGGTACTCGCCGAACTTCTCGGCGTAGGCCGCCGCGAACCGGCCCGCGTGCGCGAAGCCCCAGTGCTTCGCGACCTCGGCGACCGACGTGCGGTGCGGGTCGCTGACGAGGAGCTCCTCGCGGATGCGGTCGAGCCGGAGCGCGCGGATGTAGCCGTTCGGCGTCGTGCCGACGTGCTTCTGGAACGCCTGCTGCAGCGCCCGCACGCTGACGTGGGCCACCTCGGCGAGGTCGACCGAGGTCAGCGGCAGCTGCACGTGGGCGTGCACGTGCTCGATGGCGGCGCGCACGTGGGCGTTGCGCGGCAGGAGCAGCTCGTCGGGCAGGGGCGAGCCCTGCTGCGGGTAGAGCTCCATCAGGGCGATCGCGCCGAGGCGGCCCATCTCGGCCTGCAGCAGCGGGCTCGCCTCGCCGTCGAGCACGCTGCGCGAGATCAGCGTGACGCTGTTGCGCCAGAGCGCCATCGCCTGCTGCCGCGGCTCGACGGCGTGGTCGAAGCGGAGCTGCGCGGGCGTGAAGCCACGCTCGGCCGCGAGGTCGTGCACGGTCTGGCGGTTGATCTGCACGAGCCGCTGGTCGTAGTCGGAGAACGCGAAGCGGAACGGCACCGACGGCCAGAGCCGGGGCTGCCCGGCCTCGAGCCGGATCTCGTCGGGCCCGACGTCGAGCGTGCCCTGGCCGCGGGTGATCCACTGCATGACGTAGTCGTCGCCGGGCGGCATCTCGCCCTCGATGCGGCCCTCGAAGCGCACCGCCCTCAGGCTCATGAACTGGTCGCCGGCCGACGAGTACCGGTACGAGAAGGGCGCGTCGGAACGCTCGGCGCGCCACTCGATCCCCTCGTACGCGTGAGCGAGGGTGTCGCGGGCTTCGTCGAGGTCGTCACCGTGGGCGTCGACGCGGAAGCGTCGCTCGTCGTAGTCGTCTGTCATCCGCGATGGATCGTGCCATGAGCCACCGACACTGCTGGCGCGCTGTCCGGATAGCGCACTGGGCCGCACCCCTCGGGCACCGGCCTCGCCGTGGCGGCACCCCGGGGAGTCGCCTCAGAAGTCGGTCGCGCCGACGCCCGTCTCGTAGACGGCGAGCAGCATCGCCGCGGCCGTCCTGGCGTCGCGCGTCGGCCCGTCCGGCCCCATGACCGGGGCCTCGACGAGCGCGCCCTCGATCATCAGCACGATGGCGTGGCCGAGGGGCGGCGGGTAGCCGCCCTCGCGGCAGAGGCGGTCGACGAGCCGGGAGAGCTCGAGGACGTGCCGCTCGGCGGTCTCGACGTCGCCGCCGGCGTGGAGGCACGGGCACGGCGGGGCGGCCGTGTGGTCGGAGGCGATGAAGCTGAAGAGGGAGAGGACCCGGTCGCGCGGGTCGTCCACGGTGCCGCTGAACGCCTCCATCGCCCGGAGCCAGACGGCGTGCGCGTCGGTCTCGGGATGGTCGAGGAGGGTGTCGGTGGATGTCAGGACATCACGCTTTCCGGGGTTCGCGGGGGAGCCCTCACTGTAGGCGGGGCCGGTGACCGCACGGTCAGGGGACGCCGCGACTGTCCGGTCTCGGTCTCCGCGGCGCTCCCGGGCGTCCGGTTTGCGACGCCGCCGTCGGGCCGCGGTCGAGGGGGGAGATCGAGGGGGCGGCGCGCCGTAGTCTCAGCGGACCGGTCCCCGACTCCGGGCGACGCCTCCCGGAGGCACGTCGAGCCCCCGCTCATCGAGCACTCGACCGTCGCACCCCGATCCCCGCCCCGCTCCTCGCCCGGGCACCACCGAACGGACCCCCATGAGCATCCCCGTCTCCTTCACCGACATGCCCGTCACCGAGCCGATCGACATGGTCGCCGTGCTCGCGCAGCTCGCCGACGCCGCGTGACCCGCCCCGTCGACGACGCCGCGGGCCGCGCCCGCACCCCCAGCCGCGCCGAGCTCGCCGCCCTCCAGCCCGAGCAGCTCGTGGCCGTGCTCCGTGCGCGGCTGCTGGTCCCCGAGCTCACGGCCGGCTCGAGCCGCGCCCGCACGACGCAGGGCAGCGGCGCGCGCCGCTAGGCCGTACCGCGCCTCCGCGCGGGCTGCCCTCCGCGGCTCACCCCTCCCCGCGCGAACCCCCTCTCAGCTCCCTTCTGACCTGCAAATGCCGACCGTAGAGGTCCTGATCACCGGATTCCCCGTCATCAGACGGGCGGATCGGGGCACCTGGTCGGCAAGTGCACCTTCCGCGCGACGTCGGTGACGGGGAGGAGCCCCGGCCTGGTTGGCTCGGGGCATGACGCGCACCCTCATCCTCGGCGGGACGGCCTGGCTGGGCCGCGAGATCGCGGCGGCCGCCGTCGCGCGGGGCGGCGAGGTCGCGTGCCTGGCCCGCGGTGAGTCCGGCGCCGTCGCCGAGGGAGCCCGCCTCGTCCGTGCCGACCGCCGCGACCCGGCCGCGTACGACGAGCTCGTCGGCGAGTGGGACGAGGTGGTCGAGCTGTCGTCCGACCCGGCCCTCGTGGGGCCGGCCCTCCGCGCGCTGGCCGACCGCGCCTCCCACTGGACCCTCGTGTCGAGCGTCTCCGTCTACGCCGACACCGCGACCCCGGGGGCCGACGAGTCGGCCGAGCTCGTCGAGCCGGTCGACCCCTCCGTCTACGCCGACTCGAAGGTCGCGGCCGAGCGGGAGTCGGCGGGCCGGCTCGGCGACCGCCTGCTCGTCGTGCGCCCCGGCCTCGTCGTCGGGCCCGGCGACCCCAGCGACCGCTTCGGCTGGTGGCCCGGGCGGATGCACCGCGGCGGCCGCGTCGTCGTGCCGACCACGGAGGGGCGCTGGGTGCAGGCCGTCGACGTCGGCGACCTGGCCGCGTTCGTCGAGCGGGCGGGGCGGGAGGGGGTCGTCGGCACCGTCGACGCGGTGGGCGAGCCGGTGCCGCTGGAGGAGTTCCTGCGGGAGGTGCGGGTCGCGGTGGCCTCGGAGGCTGCGGTCTCCGGGGGTGTCGGCTCCGGGGCGGTCGGCCCCGGGGCGGCGCTCGAGCTCGTGACCGTCGACGACGCGACCCTGCTCGCCGCCGGCGTCTCGTGGTGGGCCGGGCCGCGGTCGCTGCCGCTCTGGCTGCCGCTCGACGCCGGGGGCTTCGTGCGGCGGAGCGGGGCGGCGTACGTCGCGGCGGGCGGGGTGCGACGGCCGCTGCGCGAGACGGTCGCGCGGGTGCTCGCCGACGAGCTGGCCCGGGGGCGCGACCGGCCCCGCCGCGCCGGGCTCGACGCGGCGGACGAGACGGCGGTGCTCGCCGTCGTCGACGCGCAGGTCGCGCCGCGGGGGTAGGCGCGGGGCGCGGGTGCGGGTGCGGGTGCGGGTGCGGGTGCGGGTGCGACTGGCCTACGGCGCGGCTCGCCGGGCGGAATGCGAGAGCGATCCGACTTCTCGACCCGTGACTCCCGCCTGCCCTGGCTCGCCCGCGGCGGATCCCTCTCGAATTTGAGAGATCGGGTTCGTCAGCTCCCGCATCCGAGAGAGGTCGGGGTCGTCAGCTCCCTGAGGCGGGCGGGGCCGGACGGGCGTCGTCCCTCCCCAGGGCGTCCACCGGTCGGTGGATGCACCGTCCTCCGACCGGTCGTGCCGACCGGGTCGACGCCCGGCGAGGCTGGGGGGATGACCACACAACCCGCCGTGCGCGTGCGCGGCCTCACCAAGTCGTACGGCGACCGGCCCGTGCTGCACGGCCTCTCGTTCGACGTGCGGGCCGGCGAGACCGTCGCCGTGCTCGGCCCGAACGGCGCCGGCAAGTCGACCACCGTCGAGATCCTCGAGGGGCACCGCCGCCGCACCGGGGGCGAGGTCGCCGTGCTCGGCGTCGACCCCGCCCGGGCCGACCGCGCCTGGCGTGCCCGCGTCGGCGTCGTGCTGCAGTCCAGCGGCGGCGACGGCAGCTCGACGGTGCGCGAGATCGTCCGCAGCACCGCCCTCGCCTACCCCGCGCCCCGCGACGCCGACGAGGTGATCGCGGCGGTGGGCCTGACCGCCCAGGCCGACCAGCGCCTCCGCAGCCTCTCGGGCGGTCAGCGTCGGCGCGTCGACGTCGCGCTCGGCATCGTCGGCCGGCCCGAGGTGCTGTTCCTCGACGAGCCGACCACGGGCTTCGACCCGGAGGCGCGGAGGGCCTTCTGGGGCGTGGTCCGGTCGCTCTCCGACACGGGCACGAGCATCGTGCTCACCACCCACTACCTCGACGAGGCGGCGCAGCTCAGCGACCGGGTCGTCGTGGTCGCGGCCGGCCGCGTGGTCGCCGAGGGCACACCCGACACGCTGGGCGGGCCAGGGGCACGGACTCCGCACGTGCGCTGGACAGGCCCCGACGGGCGCGCGCACGACGTGACGACGGCGGAGCCCGCCGCGCTGGTCGCGCGCCTGGTGGCCGACGGCGTCGAGCCCGCCGGGCTCGAGGTGGTGCGACCGACCCTGGAGGACGTCTACCTCGGGCTCGTCGCCGAGCCCGAGCCGGTCGACGCGGCGGACGAGGCGGATGCACCCGCCCCCGGCACCGCCGGCACCGCCGGCCCCGTCGGCACCGCCCGCATCGTCACAGAGGAGGCGCGATGACCGTCCTGACGCTGGGCCTCGACCGTGCCCGCACCGAGGTGCGCACCTTCTTCCGGGCCGGCGACACCGTCCTGTTCACCTTCGCCTTCCCGGTGATCATGCTGCTCGTCTTCTCGACGGCGTTCAGCGAGCTGTCCGACTTCGGCGAGGCGCCCGACGGCTCGGTCGTGAACGCCGCGACCTACTACCTGCCCGGCATGATCGCCTCGGGCGTGCTGCTGATCGGCGTCCAGTCGCTCGCCGTCGACATCGCGGGCGAGCGCGCCGACGGCACGATGAAGCGGCTGGCGAGCACGCCGCTGCCGGTCGCGTCGTGGTTCCTCGGCAAGATCGGGCAGGTGCTCGTCACCGGTGCGCTCCAGCTGGCCCTGCTGCTCGCGGTCGCCGCGCTGGCGTTCGGCGTCGACCTGCCGACCGACCCGGGCACCTGGGCCCGGTTCGCCGGCATCTGGCTGCTCGGGCTGGCCACGACGTCGCTGCTCGGCATCGCCCTCTCGCGCCTCCCCCGCTCCGGCCGCAGCGCGACCGCCGTCATCGTGCCCATCACCGTCGTGCTGCAGTTCGTCTCGGGCGTCTACCTCCCGTTCTCGCAGCTGCCCGGCTGGCTGCAGTCGGTGGCCTCGGCCTTCCCGCTGCGCTGGCTGGCGCAGGGCGCCCGCAGCGTGTTCCTGCCGCCGGAGTTCGCGGCGGCGGAGCCCTCGGGCAGCTGGGACCTGCCGTCGGTGGTGCTGTGGCTCGGCGTCTGGCTGGTGGTCGGGCTCGGGGTCACGCTCGTGACCTTCCGCTGGATCCGGCAGGATGACTGACGACCGACCCGGCCGACCACGCCGGGCCCGCCGACCCGACCGACCCGAGGGGGGCGCGTGAACGACGACACCGGCGACACGACCCCGACGGGGGCGCCCGCGGGGGCGCCCGCCGGGTCGCTGGCCGGGTCGCCCGCGGGCTCGCCGGTGCGGGGCGGAGCCCTGCGGGGCGGCGCCCTCCGCGGCTGGGACGCCGGGGCCGGGCTGACGCTCGTCGCCCTGGCCGTGCTCGCTCTCGTGTCGGAGGACGTCTCGCGCGTGCCGGGCACGGCCGGCCCGGCCCTCGGCGCCTTCGTCGGCGTGTGGATCGGCGCGGTGCGCCCCGTGCTCGCGGCGCGGGCGGCCGATCGCGGCCCGCGGGGCTCCGGGGGCCCCGGCCGCCCCGGGCACCCGGTGCGCCCCGACCGTCCGGGCCCGCGGGCCCTCGTCGCCGCCGCGCTCGTCGTGCTCGTCGCCGGGGCCCTGACCGCCGCCTCCCCCCAGCTCGCCACGGCGCAGGCCTTCCTCATGCCCGTGCTCTGGGCGCTGCTGCCGTCGGTGCGGAGCGCGATCGCCGGCAACGTCGCCCTGGTCGCCGCCGTGACGGCCGGCTTCGTGCTCGCCCTCGGCCCGACGGCCGAGACCGTCCGCACCGCCGCCACCAGCGAGGTGCTCTCGCTCGCCTTCAGCATCGCGCTGGGCCTCTGGATCACGAGCATCGCCCACGCCGGCGCCGAGCGGGCCCGGCTGCTCGCCGAGCTCGAGGACGCGCAGGGCGAGCTGGCGGCCCGCGCCCGCGACGTCGGCACGAGCGCCGAGCGCGAACGGCTCTCGCGCGACCTGCACGACACCGTGGCGCAGAGCCTCACGGGCGTGGTGCTGCTCGCGCAGCAGGCGCGCAGCGCGCTCGTCGCCGGCGACCTGACGACGGCCGGCGAACGGCTCGACGTGGTCGAGGAGGCAGCCCGGGAGGCGCTGACCGAGACGCGTGCGCTGGTCGCGGCCACCGCCTCCCCCGGCCCCGCCGCGACCGACCTCGGCACGACGCTGCAGCGGCTCGGGGCGCGCTTCGCCCGCGAGACGGGCATCGACGTCGACGTGCGGGTCGAGCTGGAAGCCGGCGCCGCCGGGGGCCTGGCCCGTGAGCACGAGGTCGTCGTCGTGCGCTGCGCCCAGGAGGCGCTGGCGAACGTGCGTCGACACAGCGGCTCCGCGAGCGCGCGCGTCGTGCTGCGGCGCGACGGCGACGACGCGGTGCTCACGGTCGTCGACGGCGGCACGGGCTTCGACCCGGCCCTCGCCCGCGACGGGTTCGGGCTGGAGGGACTGGCCGAGCGCCTCGCCCTCGCCGGGGGCTCGCTCGACCTGCGGAGCGGCGCGGGCGGCACGACCCTGGCGGCCCGGCTGCCGCTCGCGGCGGTGGCGTCGTGAGCGCGGCACCGGGCGGAGGCGCGGGCGCAGCAGCCGAGACCGCCCCCGACGCCCGCCCCGCCACCCGGACGCTCGTCGTCGACGACCACCCGATCGTGCGCCAGGGCATCGTCGCCCTGCTCGCGGGGGCCGACGACTTCGCGGTCGTGGGCCAGGCGGCCGACGGCGCCGAGGCCGTGCGGCTCTCGGCGGAGCTCGCCCCCGACCTCGTCGTCATGGACCTGCGGATGCCCGGCGTCGACGGGGTCGCCGCCACCCGCCAGGTGCTGCTCGCCCGGCCGCAGGCGAGCGTCGTCGTGCTGACGACCTACGAGACCGACGACTCGATCCTCTCGGCGATCGAGGCCGGCGCGAGCGGCTACCTGCTCAAGGCGGCGCCCGAGGCGGAGCTGCTCGCGGGCCTCCGTGCCGTGGTCGCCGGGCAGGTCGCCCTCGCTCCGTCGATGGCGGCGCTGCTCGTCACCCGGGCCCGGACGCCCGCCCCGGGCGCCGACGCCGCCGCGAGCCCCCTCACCGCCCGCGAGACGCAGGTGCTCGACCTCGTCGCGGCCGGCTGTTCGAACCCCGAGATCGGCCGCCGGCTCTTCATCGGGGAGGCGACGGTCAAGACGCACCTCCTCCACGTGTTCGAGAAGCTGGGGGTCGCCGACCGGACGCGCGCGGTGACGCTCGCCCTCGAGCGCGGATGGCTGCCCCGGGCGGAGTGACCCGCGCCGGTCGTCGTCGGTGCTCGGTGCTCGGTGCTCGGTGCTCGATGGCCGGCCTGTCCGATCTGCGCGCAGTGCACCTCCGGACCCCCGTCGGGCCGCCGGTCGCGGCTAGGTTCGACACGCAGGCGCGCCCGGCCACGGGGCCCGACGGCGGGGGCCCGAACCCGACCGGGCAGCGCCCGCGCCGACACGGAGGCCCTGATGACGCGGTCGACCACCACCCCTCCCCCGCGGCGAGGCGCCTCCGAGCTCTTCTGGGCGGCGGCGCGGCCCGTGCTGCGGCTGCAGCTCGAGCAGTTCCGGCGGTCGATCCGGGCCGGGACCTTCCCGGAGGGGCCCGACCCCACGGCGGACGCCGTCACCGACGTCTCGGCCGACCGCGTCGCCTGGGTCGGGAGCACCGCCTCCCCCCGGTTCGGAGTCGTCGACGAGGCCCTCACGACCCTGAGCCGCCTGGCCGCGACCGTGTCCGCAGCCCGCGGGCGGCCCTTCGCCTGGGTCGACGGCGGCGGCGGGGTGCTGACGGTCGGCGAGGCCGCGGCGCGCTGCGCGGCGGAGTCCGCCGACGTCGACGCGACGGTGGTGGCGCTGGGCTTCAGCGACGTGCTGCTGATGACGTCGGTGCGCGACTGGACCGCGGGCCTCGACGTGCTGCTCGACCGGGCCCGCCGCACCGGCACCGTGCTCAGCCCCGTGATCGTCGGCGGCATCCCGCCGATGGACCGCTTCCGCCAGACTCCGCGCTGGGGCCGCGAGCGCATCCGGCACCAGGTGCAGCGCCTGAACGAGGCGAGCGTGAGGCTCGTCCGCGACCGCGGCGACTGCGTGTTCGTGCCCTTCCCCGACCCCGACGTCGGCGACGCGCGCCTGGGCGACGAGCTCTACTCGTGGGCGCGGGTGCACCAGCTCTGGTCGTCGGCGCTCGCCCCCGAGCTCACCCGCATCCTCGACGAGGACGCCTGAGCCGCGCCGCCGCGCCCGCTCGCTCGCCGCGCTCGCTGGGCCGAGGCACCACGTCCTCGCACCCGAACCACGCCGCGGCGTGGTTCCCCGGCGAAGACGTGGTGCGTCGTCCCCGCGGCCCCGCCCGTCTGGCCGATCCGACCCACGACGGCTCGACGGCGCGCTCCACGATCGCCGATCCACTCCGGAGTGGATCGGCCTTCCCCGACCGTGCCGCCCGGCCCCCACGTCCGCGCGCCCGCCCGGGCGCCCGCTTGCCCGCTCGCCCGCTGGCTGGGCCGAGGCACCACGTCCTCGCACCCGAACCACGCCGCGGCGTGGTTCCCCGGCGAAGACGTGGTGCGTCACCGGGCGGCCCCGCCCGGCGCCGTGCCGCGCCGCGCGGCACCAGGCGCGAGACACCCCGTCGTCGAACGCGAACCCCGCCGCGGCGGGGTTCCGGGGCGAGAACGGGGTGCCGGAAGGGGTCACGTCCGCGCAGCGCACGCGCAGCGCACGCAGCGCGCGGACTACCGTGCACGGCGGCGCGCACCGGAGCGCGCCCGACAAGGAGCACACCCCATGGAATTCAGGTACCTCGGAAACTCTGGCCTCAAGGTCTCGGAGCTCACCTTCGGCAACTGGCTCACCCACGGCTCGCAGGTCGAGAACGACACGGCGACCGCCTGCGTCCGCAAGTCCCTCGACGTCGGCATCTCGACCTTCGACACGGCCGACGTCTACGCGAATACCCAGGCCGAGGTCGTCCTCGGCGAGGCGCTGGCGGGCGAGCGCCGCGAGTCGGTCGAGATCTTCACCAAGGTCTACGGCCCGACCGGCCCCAAGGGCCACAACGACACCGGCCTCAGCCGGAAGCACATCACTGAGTCGATCAACGGCTCGCTGAAGCGCCTCCGGACCGACTACGTCGACCTCTACCAGGCCCACCGCTACGACGTCGAGACTCCCCTCGAGGAGACGATGGAGACGTTCGCCGACCTGGTGCGCCAGGGCAAGGTGCTCTACATCGGCGTCTCGGAGTGGAACGCCGAGCAGCTGCGCGAGGCGCACGCCCTCGCCCGCGAGCTGAAGATCCAGCTCGTCTCGAACCAGCCCGAGTACTCGCTGCTCTGGCGGGTCATCGAGGAGGAGGTCGTCCCGGCCTCGAAGGAGCTCGGCATCTCGCAGATCGTCTGGTCGCCCGTCGCGCAGGGCGTGCTCACGGGCAAGTACCAGAAGGGCGCCGCCCTGCCCGAGGGCAGCCGCGCGACCGACCAGAAGGGCGGCGCGTCGATGATCGAGCGCTGGATGCGCGACGACGTGCTCGACGCGGTCGCCCAGTTGAAGCCCGTCGCGGACGAGCTCGGGCTCACGCAGGCGCAGCTCTCCCTCGCCTGGGTGCTCTCGAACGAGAACGTCGCCTCGGCCATCATCGGCGCCTCGCGCCCCGAGCAGGTGGAGTCGAACGCGAAGGCGTCGGGGGTGAAGCTCGAGGCCGACGTGCTCGCGAAGATCGAGTCGATCTTCGAGGGACTCGCCGAGACCGACCCCCGCGGGACCCAGATGCCGGCCGGCCGCGAGGCGTAGCCGACCGGGGCGCCGGGCCCGACCCGCCCGGCTCTCCTCGCCCAGCCGTCCGGCGGACCCGCGCCAGCCGGACGGCGGGCGGGCCACGCCCGGGGGCCGACGCGCGGCTCGAGGCCCCGCCCGAGACTGGGGCCGTGGAGAACACGACCCTCGCCCCGCCCCCCGCCGGCAGCCCCCACGGCGGCCCGGCGGACACCAGCGCCAGCCCGAGCACGAGCACGAGCGCCCGCCCGGGCAGCACCGGCAGCCCCGGCACCCAGGGCACGCGCGCCACCACAGCCCCCACAGCCGCCGCGCCCGCGCGCACCGCCACCGCGGCCGCACGCACAGCCACCGCGGCCGCCCGCGCCGCCGCCACCGTCCTCCGCGCCCGCCCCCTCACCCTCCTCGCCCTCCTCACCGCGGCCGCCTGGATCACCGTCGCGCACGCCGACGGCGACCTCCGCCACGTCGTCGCACCCTCACTCGCGGCCGCCGCCGCGCTCGTGACGGTGGCCTGGGCGGAGGCGCGGGTCGGCGCGGTGCGGACCGGCACCGTCGCGGTCGTGGGCTCCCTCGGGGCCGCGGCCGCCGCCTCCCTCGTGCTCCTGGTCGGCTCCGCGGTGGGCGAGGAGTTCTCGCAGATCGCCGACGGCGACCGGGTCTGGGGCCCGTCCGTCACGCTCATCGTCGTGCTCGTCGCTGTCAGCCGCGGGCTCGCCCCGGCCCGCCGCCAGGGCCTGCGCGCCGCGGTGCTCGCCCTCGCCCTCGCGGGGCTGCTCTTCGGCGGGCACGGGATCGACCTCGCCCGGGCCCTCGCCCTGCTCGCCGGCCTGCCGCTCGGCCGCGCCCTCGTGCCGCTCTCGGCGCACGCCCCCTGGCACGACGAGCCGAGCCGTCGCGCCCGCACCGTCGCCGCCACCGCCCTCGGCACCGTCGCCCTCGGCTGGACCATCGCCGCCGTCGCCCGCGACGCGGTCGGCGTGCTGTCGCCGATCTCCGAGCTGGCGGGCCCCGAGGTGACGGTCGTCGCGGTCGGCGTGCTCGCCCTCGCCGTCGGCCTCCTGCTGCGCGGCCGGCGCCTCGGGCTCGTCGTCGCCGTCGGCGCCCTCGTGCTGATGACGGGCCTGCTGGCCTGGTACTTCACCGTGATCCCGCTCGCCGACGACTGGTTCACCTGGTCGGGCCTCAGCTCGGGCGAGGTCGAGTGGCAGGTGCTGCTCCTCCTGATCTGGGTCGCCCCGGCCACGGCGACGATCGTGCTGCTGCGCCGCCGTCGCGCCTTCGACCGTCGCACCGCCGCCGACCTCCGCGTCGCCGACCGCGACCGGGTGCTCGCGCAGCTGCGCCGCTCCGACGCGGGCTCGCTCGGCTTCATGGCGACCTGGGCCGGCAACGGCCACTGGTTCACCGACGACGGCCGCGGCGCCGTCGCCTACCGGGTCGCGCACGGCGTGGCCCTCACGGTCTCCGACCCGATCAGCGCCCCCGACGACGCCGCCGAGACCATCCGCGGCTTCGCCCGCCACTGCTCGACGCGTGGCCTCGTGCCGGCGTTCTACAGCGTGCACGGTCGCCACCTCGACGTCTTCGCCGAGCTCGGCTGGAGCGTGACCCCGGTCGCCGAGGAGTCGGTGGTCGAGCTGGCGACGTTCACCACGTCGGGCAAGAAGCGGCAGGACCTCCGCACCGCCACCAACCGCGCGGCCCGCGACGGCGTCCGCGCCGTGTGGAGCACCTACCGCGGCCTCGACGAGGAGCTGCGCCGCCAGGTCGACGCGCTCAGCGACGACTGGGTGGCCGCGAAGGCGCTGCCCGAGATGGGCTTCACCCTCGGCGGCCTCCACGAGCTCGACGACCCGGAGGTGCGGCTGCTCGTCGCGGTCGACGCCGACGGGGCCGTGCACGGGGTGACGAGCTGGCTGCCCTCGTGGCGCGACGGGCGGCTCGTCGGGCGCACGCTCGACGTGATGCGCCGCGGGCACGACCCGATGCCCGGCGTCGTGGAGTTCCTCATCGCGACCGCCGCGCAGACGTTCCGCGCCGAGGGGCTCGAGACGCTCAGCCTCTCGGGCACCCCGCTGGCGAGCGCCGACGGCACGGTGCCGACGACCCTGGTCGACCGGCTCGTCGCACGGCTGCTCGCCACGACCGGCCGGGTGCTCGAGCCCTCGTACGGCTTCACGTCGCTGCGGCGCTTCAAGGCCAAGTTCGACCCCGCCCACGAGACCCTCTGGCTCGCCTGCCCGAGCCCGGCCGACCTCGCGCCGGTCGGCCGTGCCCTGGCGACGGCCTACGTGCCGACCCTCCGGGCCCGACAGGTGGTGGCCGCGCTGCGGGCCGCCCGCGGCGCGGCGGCGGACCGTCGGATGCGCGGTGCCCGATGAAGGAGGACCTCCTGACCCTGCCCCTCACCTCCACCCCGCTGCTCGCCGTGGTCTACGGAGCGGCGCTCGTGCTGGCGGTGCTCGTGGCGTGGCCACCGCGGCGGCGTCCGCGCCGACCGGCCGCGAGCGTCGCCGCCGACACGGCCGCCGCCCCCGACCGGGCCGTCGCCCCCGACACGGCCCCCGACACCGCGGCCGCCCGGCCACATCGGCGCTGGTGGCGGCGGGTCCTGCTCGCGGCCGTCGCCGGCGCCGCGCTCGGCGCCCTGGGCTCGTGGGTGCTCGGCGACCTCCTCGACGTCGCCGGCGTGCCCCCGACCTGGGTCGACCGCACCTGGTTCTCGGGCGTGCTCGCGGCCGTCGCGGTGGCCGTCGTGGCCCTCGTCCGCACCTCGGCTGCGAAGCGGGTCGTGGCCGGCCTCGGCGTCGTCGTGTTCGTCACGGCGGGGGCCCTCGCGATCAACCGCGACGCGGGCGCGTACCCGACCCTCGCCGAGGCCCTCGGCGAGAGCACGATCGCGGCGCTGCCCTCCTCGGTGGGCGCCGACGGCGCGGCGGGCTCCGGCCCCGGCGCCTTCGACCCGCAGCTGTACGCGTCGTGGACCCCGCCCGCCGACATGCCGGCCCAAGGGCGCTACGGCACCGTGCACATCCCCGGCACGGTCTCCGGCTTCCCCGCCCGTGACGCCGTCGTCTGGCTGCCCCCGGCGGCGCTCGTCGCCGACCCGCCGCCCCTGCCCGTCGTGGTGATGATGTCGGGCCAGCCCGCCTCGCCGGAGTCGGTGGTCACCTCGGGCGGGCTCGTCACGACCCTCGAGGCCTACGCCGCGGCCGACCACGGGCTCGCGCCGATCGCCGTGGTGCCCGACCAGCTGAGCGCCGACGAGCACAACCCGATGTGCGTCGACGGGGCCCTCGGGAACAGCGCGACCTACGTCACGACCGACGTGGTCGACTACGTGACCGCGCACTACCGGGTGGCGACCGGCCCCCGGGCCTGGACGATCGGCGGGTTCTCGCAGGGCGGCACCTGCGCCATCCAGTTCGGGTCGGCGCGGCCCGACCTGTTCGGCTCGGTGATCGACGTCTCGGGCGAGGTCGGGCCGTCGCTCGGCTCGGTCGAGCAGACCGTCGCCGACGGCTTCGCGGGAGACCGCGCCGCGTACGACGCGGCCCAGCCGCAGGCGATCATGGCGGCGCACACGCCCTACGCCGACACGGCCGCGTTCTTCGCCGTCGGGGCCGACGACCCGACCTTCGGGGCCGCGATGACCGCGAACTCGGCCGCCGCCGAGGCCGCGGGCATGCACGTCACGCGCTGGGTCTCGCCGGGCACGGCCCACGACTGGACGACCGCCACCCGGGGCTTCGCGGTGGGCATCGGCGACCTTTACCCTCGCTGGGGCCTCTCGGCGAGCGCGCTGTCACCGGCCGACCCGAGCACGGCCCCGGCAGCGACGGCGACCCCCGCGGCGAGCCACGGCGGCTCGTGACCGGCCGGGAGCTGCCCGGGAGGCCGGCCCGCGACTCCCCGGGGGCGGCCGCGGCAGCGCTAGCCTCGCAGCGCGGGCCCCGGCGCCCGCGCACCCGACCGAGAGGCCCGCACCGATGACCGACACCCCCGTCTCCGTCGTGGTCGTCGACGACGAGGGGCTCGTGCGTTCCGGCATCGCCCTCGTGCTCGGCGCCTCGCCCGGCATCACGGTGCTCGCGGCCGTCGCCAGCCCCGTCGCCGTCGAGACCGTGCGCGAGCTCGCCCCCGACGTCGTGCTGCTCGACATCCGCATGCCCGAGCCCGACGGGCTGACGATCCTCTCCGAGCTGATGGCCGACGCCGCGCCCCCGGTCGTGGCGATGCTGACGACCTTCGACACCGACGACCAGGTGCTGGAGGCGCTGCACCGGGGCGCCTCGGGCTTCCTGCTCAAGGACACCGACCCCGAGCAGCTGGCCCGGCACGTGCTCACCCTCGCCGCGGGCGGGGTCGTGCTGGCGCCGGGGCTGCGGCGCGAGCGCTTGTTCCGCTCTGCCGAGGACGAGGCGCAGGTCGCGGTGGTCGCCCGGCTCAGCGAGCGCGAGACCGTCGTGCTGCGCGCCCTGGCCCGCGGGCTCTCGAACACCGAGATCGGCACGGAGTGCGGGCTCACCCTCGGCACCGTCAAGGACACGGTCAGCTCGGTCGTCGCCGCCCTCGGCGTCGGCTCGCGCGTCGAGGCGGCCATCGTCGCCGACCGCGCGGGGCTGGTGCCGCGGCCGTGACGTCGCCCGCGGAGGAGCGGAGCGCGGGAGGCGCGGGCCGGCTCCCCGGGACGGGCGGGCTCCCCGAGCCGGGCGGGCCCCCTGGGCCGGGCCTGCACCTGCGGCGTCGCTGGCAGCGCGTCGCCCTCGACGTGCTGATCTGCCTGGTCGCCGCGGCCGGCTCCGGCTTCGTGCTCTACGGCTCGGACCCGTGGACCATCGCGCTCGGCGTGCTCGCCTGCGCGGGCCTGCTCGTGCGCCGGCGCTGGCCGTGGGTCAGCCTGGTGCTGGCGCTGCCCGGCTTCTGGTGGGGCGGCACCTTCCTGCCGGTGATGGTCGCCCTCTTCACCCTGGGCGTGCAGCGCACCCGGCGGTGGGAGACGACGATCGGCGTCGCCGCGGCCGCCCTCGTCTACCTCGTCTCGATGGACGCCTGGGACTACCTCACCTTCCTCACCGAGACCCTCGTCTACGCCGCGCTCTACACGGCGGTGCCGGCGCTGCTCGGGGCGTTCCTGCGGGCACGGCGCCTGCTCGCGGCGCAGCTGGTCGAGCTGCGCGAGGCGCAGGGGCTCGAGCGTCGGCAGGCCGCCCAGGTCGCGCTCGCGCGCGAGCGGGCGGTGCTCGCCCGCGAGATGCACGACGTCGTGTCGCACCAGGTGAGCCTGATCGCGGTGCAGGCCGGGGCCCTGCAGATGGCGTCGCCCGACGAGCAGGCGCGCGACGTCGCCCGGACCATCCGCGGCCTCAGCGTCACGACCCTCGACGAGCTGCGATCGATGGTCGAGGTGCTGCGCGCCGCGGGCGGCCACCGCCGCGAGCTCGCGCCGCAGCCGACGCTCGCCGACGTCGACCGGCTCGTCGCCGACAGCGGCATCGACGTCACCTGCCGGCTCGACCTGCCGGCGACGCTCTCGCCGGCGCAGCAGCGCGCCGTCTACCGCACCGTGCAGGAGGGGCTCACGAACGCCCGCAAGCACTCGACCGGCGCGGCGGTCGCGGTGACCGGCCTCGTCGACGCGGGCCAGGTCGTGCTGCACGTCGACGCGGGGGCGGCGACCCTGCCGCTGCTCGACCTGCCGAGCGCCCACCACGGCCTGACCGGGCTCGGCGAGCGCGCCGAGCTGCTCGGCGGCACCGTCACGAGCGAGACGCACGACGACGGGTCGCACCGGCTGACGCTGCGCTTCCCGGCCTGAGGCGGCGCGGGCGCCGCTCGCCTCGAGGTGCCCCTTCCTGTGCCCTCGGGAGCCGCGAGGGCCCGGGACGCGTCACCTCGATGCGCCCGGAGGGAGTGTCGGAGGCGCGGGCTAGGTTCCAGGAGTGCCCGAAGGCGACAGCGTCCACCGGCTGGCGGCGCGGCTCCGAGCCGTGGCCGACGGCGCGCTCGTCGAGCGCGGCGAGCTGCGCTCGGGCGCCGCGGCCGGCACCCGGCTCGACGGGCGGCGCGTGCTCGAGCACGTCACCCACGGCAAGCACCTGCTGACCCGGTTCGACGACGCGACGACGCTCCACACGCACCTCCGCATGCAGGGCTCGTGGACGGTGACGCGGCCCGGCCGTGTCGTGCCCCGTCGCGTCCAGCCCCAGGTCCGGGTGCGCCTCCTGCTCGGCGACGGCCACACGCTCTGGGGCGTCGACCTGCCCGTGGTGGAGCTGCTGCCGACGCGCGACGAGCGCGCGGTGGTGGGGCACCTCGGTCCCGACCCGCTGCGCGACGACTGGAGCGCTACGGAGGCCGCCACGCGACTCCTCGCCGACCCCGCCCGGCCGATCCGCGCCGCGCTGCTCGACCAGCGCACCCTGGCCGGGCTCGGCGACCTGTGGGTGAACGAGGTGGGGTTCCTGCGCGGGGTGCACCCGGCGACGCCCGTGGGCGACGTCGACCTGCCGCCGCTGCTGGCGCTCGCGGCACGGCTGCTGCGGGCCTCGGCGTCGGGGGCCGCGGGCTACCAGGTGACGACCGGCAGCACGCGGCGGGGCGAGAGCCACTGGGTGGTCGGGCGGGCCGGGCGGCCGTGCCTCCGGTGCGGCACGACGGTGCTCGCGCGCGACGACCCGGGCAGCACGTCGGAGCGGCCCCGCCGCGCGTGGTGGTGCCCCCGCTGCCAGCCCGCCGGGCGCCGCGCCGCCTGACGCGCGCGCGTCGCCGCGCCGCCGCGCGCGTCGGCGCCGCGACGCCGCGCGGCGCCTCGGCGCCGCGCATCGAGGTGCCTCCACCTGGGCCCTCCCACGCCCTGAAGGCCCAGAACGAGTCACCTCATCGCGACCGGCGGGTCAGTTGCCACTTCGAGGGGCTGTGGCGGTCCAGGAACCCCCCAAAACGGCAACTGACCAGCAGGGGGCGCGCGGGAGGCGCGGGGAGCGTCGCGCGCGGGAGGCGCGCCCACGAGGTGCCCCGATCTGGGCCTTCCCGCCCGCCGAGGGCCCGGAACGAGTCACCTCGGTGCGGGGTCGCCGGGCGCACGTGTGAGGTCGCCCGGGCCGGGGTAGGGCAGGGGCGACCGACACGAGAGGACGGCCCGCATGACCACCTTCGCCCCGAGCACCCCCGGCTCCCGCACCCCGGAGCCGACGGCGAGCGCGCCCGCCGCCCCCCGCGACGCCGCCGGGCAGCCCGACGCCGGCCACCAGCCCGCCCAGCCCACCGAGCACGAGCAGCACGCCCCCGGCACCCTCACCGTGCTCGACCCGCGCGACGGCACGCTCGTGGGCGACGTCGCCGAGGCCGACCGCGAGGCCGTGGTCGACGCCGTCCGTCGGGCCCGGGCCGCGCAGGGCGCCTGGATGCGCACCCCCGCCGCCGCCCGCGGCGAGCTGCTGCACGACGCCGCCGCGGCGCTGCGCGAGCGGGCCGACGAGCTCGCCGCGCTCAACCAGCGCGAGACGGGCAAGCCGTTCGACGACTCCCGCGGCGGGGTGCTCGCGGGCGCCGACACGCTGCGCCAGTACGCCGAGCTCGGGCCGCTGCACCGGGGCCTCAGCCTCGTCGGCGCCCGCGAGGCCGCCGACTTCACGATCGACCAGCCGCGCGGCGTGGTCGCCGCCGTCACCCCCTGGAACGACCCGGTCGCCGTCGCCTGCGGCCTGATCGGCGCCGCCCTGGTGACGGGCAACGCCGTCGTCCACAAGCCGAGCGAGCGCTCGCCCCACGTCGGTCAGCTGCTCGGCGAGATGGTCTCCGCCGTGCTGCCGCCCGACGTGCTCGTCACCGTCTCGGGCGGCGCCGCCGTCGGCGCCGCGCTCACCGAGCAGCCCGACGTCGACGTCGTCGCACACGTCGGCTCCACCGCCACCGGCCGCCGCATCGCCCGCGTCGCCGCGCTGACCGGCGCCCACGTCGTGCTCGAGAACGGCGGCGACGACGCCCTCATCGTCGACGCCGACGTCGACCCCGCGTGGGCCGCCGAGCAGGCCGCGATCGGCGCCTTCGCCAACGCGGGGCAGATCTGCACGAGCGTCGAGCGCGTCTACGTGCACCGCGACGTCGCCGACGCCTTCGTCGAGGCGCTGGTCGCCGAGGCCACGCGACGCAACGACCGGGGCGAGCTGGGCCCGCTGGTCGACGGGCGCCTCCGTGACGAGGTCCAGCGCCAGGTCGACGACGCGCTGGCGAGCGGAGCGCGGGCGCTCGTCGGCGGGGCCGTGCCGGGCGGCCCGGGCTCCTGGTACCCGGCGACCGTGCTCGTCGACTGCACGCCGCACATGACCGTCGTGCAGGAGGAGACCTTCGGCCCCGTCGCCCCGGTGCAGGTCGTCGACGACTTCGACGAGGGCCTCCGCCTGGCCTGCGCCGGGCGCTACGGGCTCGCGGCGACGGTGCTGACGGGCTCGATCGGCCACGCGAACCGGGCGATGGCCGAGCTGCCGGTCGGCACGGTGAAGATCAACGCGGTCTTCGGCGGGGCTCCCGGCGGGTCGGCGCAGCCGCGCGGCGAGAGCGGCGCCGGCTTCGGCTACGGCCCCGAGCTGCTCGACGAGATGACGCTCACGAAGGTCGTGCACTACGGCACGCCCGTGCTCGCGGGCGAGCGCCGGGCGACCCCGACGGCGAGCGCAGGAGGCGCGGACGAGACCGCGGGCACCGCCCGCACCGCAGGCTCCGCCGACACCGCCGCCTCGGCGAGCCGCCCGTCGCCCGAGGCGAGCCCCGCCGCGGTCGCGCCGGTCGAGGGAGCGCCCCGCGCCTCCGCCCCCTCCCCGTCGGCCGACACCGACTCCGACGCGGCGACCACCGCCTCCACCGGGCGCACGCCCCACCCCCAGGACCCGGCCGAGGGCGGCGACCCCGACGAGGGCACCCAGCGCGAGGGCACCGGCGGCGAGGGCACCGGCGCGCCCGACGAGCAGCCCCGCGTGCACCCCGCCCAGCCCGCCGAGGGCGACTGACGTGGCGCGCCCCGACCTCTCCGCGGTGCGCGGCCTCGGCCCCGAGGTCGCCCGGGCCCTCCGCGAGGCGGCGCCCGTCGTCAGCGTCGTCGGCGACCTCGTGCTCGACGGCTGGTGGCAGGGCACGACCGAGCGCATGACGCGCGAGGCCCCGGCCCCCGTCGTCGAGGTCGCGACCCGCCGCTACGTGCCGGGCGGAGCGGCCAACACGGCCGTCAACCTCGCCGCGCTCGGGGCCCGTGTGCGCCTCGCCGGGCTGGTCGGCGACGACGAGGCCGGCCGACGGCTCACCGAGCTGCTCGCGGCGCACGGGGTCGACACCTCCGGCGTGGTGCGGGTGCGGGGCCTCGTCACCGTCGCGAAGAACCGGGTTATGGTCGACGACCAGGTGCTCATCCGGCTCGACGACCTCGGGGCAGCGCCCGCGCCTGCCGCGGCCCTGGCGCAGCTCGCCGAGGCCGCGACGGCCCAGGCGACCGGGGCCGACGCCGAGCTCGTCTGCGACTACGGCACGGGCGCGCTGACCGGCCCGGTGCTCGACGCGCTCGTCGCGCGGCCCGCCGCCGAGCGCCCGCCGCTGGTGGTGGTCGACGCGCACGACCTCGCTCCGTGGGCGCGCCTCCGCCCCGATCTCGTCACGCCGAACGCCGGCGAGGTCGCCGCGCTCGTGGGCCTCGCGGTCGGCGACGCGCTGCCGACCGACGTGCGGGTCGAGCGGGTCGCCGACGCCGCCGACCGGGTGCTCGCGGCGACCGGGTCGCAGGTCGTCGTCGTCACGCTCGACCACGACGGCACGATGACGCTGGTGCGCGAGCCGGTCGACGCGGGCGCGAGCGCGGGCGCCGACGCCCCCGCAGGCCGGACGGAGGCGCGGGTCCGGCACCGCACCTGGGCCCGGCGGGCGAGGGAGCGGCAGGCCTCCGGCGCCGGCGACTCCTTCGTCGCGGCGCTCACCGTGGGCCGCGCGGCCGGCCTGCCGCTGACCACGAGCGTCGACCTCGCGCAGGCCGCCGCCGACATCGTGGTGCAGCGCTTCGGCACCTCCGTCTGCTCGACCGACGACCTCGTCGTGCACCTCGACCGCACCGGCGACCTGATGCTCGGGGTCGACGACCTCGTCCGCCGCCTCGACGACGAGCGCGCCGCCGGGCGCACCGTCGTGCTCACGAACGGCTGCTTCGACGTGCTGCACCGCGGCCACACGACCTACCTCACCCAGGCGAAGCAGCTCGGCGACGTGCTCGTGGTCGCCCTCAACGACGACGCCTCGACCCGTAGGCTGAAGGGCCCGGGGCGGCCGATCAACGGCCTGGCCGACCGCGCCGGGGTGCTCTCGGCGCTGAGCTGCGTCGACTACGTGACGTCGTTCGGCACCGACACGGCGGTGCCGCTGATCCGGCGCCTCCGGCCCGACCTCTACGCGAAGGGCGGCGACTACACGCCGCAGATGCTCGAGGAGACCGCGGCGGTGGTCGAGGGCGGCGGCGAGGTGCGCATCCTCGACTACGTCTCCGACCACTCCACGACCGGCATCGTCGACCGCATCCGCGGGGCGACGCCGTGAGCGGCAGCCGGCTCTGGTCGGGGGCGTGGGCGGCGTCGGCCGTCCTCGGGGAGCGCACCGCGACTCCCGCGCCCCCCGCCGTCGACGTGCTCGTGCCCACGGCCGACCGGCCGGCCGAGCTCGCGGTGACGCTCGCCGGGCTCGCCGCGCAGGACGACCCGCCGTTCTCGGTCGTGATCAGCGACCAGTCGACCGGCGACCCCGACTGGACGGCCCCCGCCGCGCAGGCGATGGTCCGCGTGCTGCGGGCGCAGGGCCGCGCGGTCTCGACCCACGTGCACCACCCGCGGCGCGGGCTGGCCGAGCACCGGCAGTCGCTGCTCGAGCAGGCGACGGCGCCGGCCGTGCTCTTCCTGGACGACGACGTCTGGCTCGAGCCGGGCACGCTGGCGCGGATGCACGACGCCCTCGAGCGGCTCGGCTGCGGGTTCGTCGGCTCCGCCGTGCAGGGGCTCTCGTACCTCGACGACGTGCGCCCGCACGAGCGGGTCGCCTTCGAGCTCTGGGAGGGCGGCGTGCAGCCCGAGCGGATCCGCCGCGGCGCCCCCGGCTTCGAGCGCTGGTCGCTGCACAACGCCGCGAACCTCGCGCACGAGGCCGCGACCCTCGACCTCGAGCCGGGCGACTGGGCCGCCTACCGGGTCGCCTGGGTCGGCGGCTGCGCGCTGTACCGGCGCGAGGCGCTGCTCGAGGCCGGCGGCTTCGCGTTCTGGGGCGAGCTGCCCGCCGAGCACGCGGGCGAGGACGTCGCCGCGCAGTGGCGCGTGATGGAGCGACGAGGAGGCGCGGGCATCGTCCCCAGCGGAGCCGTCCACCTCGAGGCGCCCACCACGGTGCCCCGCCGAGACGTCGAGGCGACCGACGTGGTCGACCTCGACCGCCCCGTCGGCCCCGACCGGCCGGACCAGCCGGTCGGTGCCGACGGGGTCCCCCGGCCGGTCGAGGTGGCCGGCCGCCCGGCCGGTCGCCCCGACCGGCCGACCCCGAGATGACGGGGTGGCTCGGCTGCGGCCGAGCCCCGCGTCCGAGATGAAGGAGAGACCGCCATGGCCGACACCCCGAACCCGATCCAGATGCAGAAGTACCTCAGCGGGGTCGACTACCCCGTGTCGAAGGACGATCTGATCGCCACCGCGAAGGAGCAGGGCGCGCCCGACGACGTCATCGACGCGCTCCAGGCGCTCGAGGGCGACTCGTTCGACGCCCCGACGGCGGTCAGCAAGGGCGTCGCCGACGAGTGACGCACGCCGCCGCGAGCCGTCACGCACGCCCCCCGACCTGGTGTCAAGGGCCTGCGGGGCGGCTCGTGACGGTGGTTGTCTCGACGACAGGAGGGGCCGCCCGCGACGGTGGAGCCGGCGCGGGGCGTGAGCCCCGGTCAGCGCCGGCCGCAGGGCCCGTCGGCGGTGCGGCCCCTCCGCACCTCCCCCGGCGCTGGGCCGGGGCGCGGTGCACGACCGGAGGGGACGACATGGCCGACGAGGACCACACGAGCACGGGGACGAGCGACAGCGGGGTGGGCGGCGCTCCCGACCCCGGGGGGCCGGACAGCCCGCTCGACGCCGGCGCCGTGCGCGACATCGAGGCCGACCCGGCGCTCGACGGCCCCGACGGCGACGCGGCGACCGACGACGACGCCCGCTCGGCCGACCTCGACCCGAGCGAGGGCTGAGCCGTGTCGCTGCTGACGCGGGTCGCCTCCGCCCCGACCCGTCTCGCCCGGGCCCTGCCGGCCGCCCGGGCCGCGCACTGGCCGACGGCCCGCACCGGGGCACCGCTGACGATCGTCGGCGTCGTGCTCGACGAGGCGCTCACCCTGCAGGAGGGCCCGCTCTCGGCCAGCGTCGTGCGGGTGGCCGCGCTGCCCGAGTCGCGGATGACGACCGGCCGCCACCTCCTCGACGAGGCCGACCTCAGTGACGCTCGGGTGCACCTCGTGCGGGTGCACGGCGCGCTCGACCGCGAGGTCGCGCGGCGGCTGCGGCGCGGCGACGCGGTCGTCGTGCTCGGCACCGAGCAGGTGCCGGGGCCCGGCAGCCGGATGCGCTGCGACCGCTTCGTCGACGCGACCTGCCTCGCCGCCGACCTCGGCGGCACCGCCTAGCCGCGCTCGCCTCCCCCGCAGCCCGGCCCCGCGCCTCCCGCGCAGCCCGGCCCCGCGCCTCCCGCAGCCCGGCCCGCGCCTCCGCCGCACGCAGCGCACCCCGTTCCGTTCACCGAACCCCGACACATCGGGGTTCGGTGAACGGAACGGGGTGCGGAGGCCGCGGGCGGGTCAGACCTGGTCGGGCGAGGGGGTGGTGCCGGGGGCCGGGGCCTCGGCCGCGTCCGGGTCGGTCTCGACGTCGGCGTCGACGTCGCCGTCCGCGTCGAGGTCGTAGTCCTCGCCCTTCAGCGCCTGGTCCCACTTCTTGCCGTCATCCGGGTCCGCGCTGCTGCTCTGGAACTCCAGGGGCTCGTCGCTCATGCTGTCCTCCTCGTGTCGGGGTGCGGCGGCCGGGGCGGCCGCGCCCCGCCCACGGTAGGCCGCCGCCGCGCGCGGGGCTCGCCCCGGTGCGCCGCCCTGCTGCACCCGCGCAGGAGGCGACGCGACGGCGCCCGCCGACGCCGCGACTCCCCCGACGTGCCCCGTCCTGGGCCCTCGGCGCCTCGCAGACCCCAGGTAGCGGCACCTCGGTGCGCACGCGGCGGCGCCCGCCGCCGCGCTAGGTGAGGCCGACGATCCGCACGTCGACGGAGGCGGGCGGCAGCGGCTCCGCCGCGACCCGCTCGAGGAGGCGCGCGGCCACCTCGCGGGCCACCGCCGGGCCCTGTGCGCCCTCGCCCACGGCGATGTCGAGGGTGACGCGGGTCTCCGCCTCCGCGACGGCGACGCCCACGAGGGGCACCGGGCGACCGCCCTCGAGCGCGGCGGCCGACGACGACGCGTCCGCGCCTCCCCCCGGCCCGCCGCCGACGACGGCGCCGAGGCCCTCGACGGCCTGCCGCACGAGCGAGCCGAAGCCGGGGCGCGCCTGCACGCGCTGGACGCCGGGGCAGGCGGCCGCGAGCGCACCGAGCTCGGCCGCGAGCAGCGAGAGGCGGTCGTCGTCGAGCGGGTCGGCCATCAGAGTCCTCCGTCGGTGTCGAGCAGGTGCACGTCGCGCACGGTCACGTCGACGGCCTCGACGACGAGCTCGGTCTGCGCCGCCAG
Source organism: Frigoribacterium endophyticum (assembly GCF_011759585.1). Taxonomy (GTDB): domain Bacteria; phylum Actinomycetota; class Actinomycetes; order Actinomycetales; family Microbacteriaceae; genus Frigoribacterium; species Frigoribacterium endophyticum. The sequence goes on along the minus strand of NZ_JAAOYV010000002.1, from coordinate 1,412,668 downwards.
GTGCGCCGCGACCGCCTCGCGCACGGCGTCGGCCACGTCGGGCACGGTCGTGCCGAAGAGCGCGCTGATCGCGACCTCGATGCCGACGACCGCGTCGGGCCGGTCGACGTCGCCGACGATGCCGCACGAGATGACGACGGCGCCGGGCACCGCGTCGCCGGCCTCGCGGATCAGCGAGCGCACGGCTCCCTCGGTGACGTGCAGGGTGCTCCGCGGGTCGGGCGACGAGAGCGGGATCTCCCGGCCGGTGCGCGACTCGAGCCGCACCCGGCTCATGACGCCGGCGATCCAGGAGGGGTCGGGGGCGGGCTCGGCGGCGGCGTCCTCCGCGACGAGGCCCACGGTCATCGAGCGGAGGCGCGCGAGGGCCGCCAGCTGCGCCAGCGCCGACGGGTCGGACTCGATCTCGGGGTCGTACGGCTCGCGGCCGGCGTCGAGGTAGTCGCTGAGCCGCTCCATCGAGATCGGGCCGTCGTCGACGACCTCGAGCTCGGCGGCGGGGTCGACGTCGGCCGGGTCGAGCGTCGGATCGACGTCGGCGGGGTCCACCGGCGGGTCGACCACCGGGTCGGCCGCGGGGTCGCTCGGGGCCGCGCCGGCGGGCGTCAGCGGTGTGCGCGTCGGGTCGTCGCTCATCGCCAGGCCTCCATCTCTCGGGTCAGGGTCTCACGGGCCCGCGCGAGCAGGCCCCGGACGGCGGTCACGCTGGTGCCGGTGCGCTCGGCGATGTCAGCGTACGACTCGCCTCCGACCTCGCGCAGGGTCCACACCTCGCGCTGCGAGGCGGGCAGCCGGGCGAGCGCGCTGCGCAGGGCGCCCATGGCGTCGGTGGAGGCGGCGACGCGCTCCGGGTCGTCGACCGCGCCGCTCTGCGAGGGCACCTCGAGCTCGTCGACGTCGTCGGCGACGCGTCGGCTGCGGATCAGGTCGTAGGCCTTGCGCGACACGATCGTCATCATCCAGCCGCGCACCGCGTCGGGCGTCTGCAGCCGCGGCAGCTCGCGCCAGATGACGACCGAGGCCTCCTGGACGGCGTCGGAGGCGTCGGCCCGGGAGCGCGTCAGCCGCGTCGCGTAGGCGGTCATCAGGCCCAGGTGGCGGCGCAGCAGCACCTCGAAGGCGCGTTCGTCGCCCTCGGCGGCACGGGTCGCGAGCACCCCGTCGGCTGCACCGGACAGGTCGACCGCCATCGCGCCTCCTCGGTCACCGGGCCCGGCAGAGCCGGGCCGTGTAGGAAATGGAAGGGACGGGGACCGTGACACCCGGGCCTCGGCGTCCGTCTCACTGACGACCGTACCGCCGGGCGCCCCTGGACCGCACCCGGCACCACCGACGCACCGACGAGAAGGAGCAGCCCATGGCCGCCACCGACAAGACCCCGAGCACCGCCACCACCCCCGGCACCGTCGGCACCACGCCGTCGGGCGCGACGATCCCCGCCCCCGCCGGCGCCAGCCGTGTCGACAAGGCGCCCGTCGCCTCCACGACCCCCGCGAGCGGCGTCGGCACCCCGGGCGTCGCCTCGCCCGGCAAGACCGTCATCGCCGACGGCGTCATCTCGAAGGTGGCCGGCATCGCGGCCCGCGAGGTGCCCGGCGTGCACGCCCTCGGCGGCGGAGCGGCCCGGGCGTTCGGCGCCCTCCGCGACGTGATCGGCAGCAGCGACCTCAGCCAGGGCGTGCGCGTCGAGGTCGGCGAGACCCAGGTCGCCGCCGACGTCACGATCGTCGTCGAGTACCCGCAGCCGATGACCCTCGTCGCCGAGCAGGTGCGCGCCGCCGTGGCCCGGGCCATCGAGGACCTCGTCGGCATGCAGGTCGCCGAGGTGAACGTCGCGATCAACGACGTCCACATCCCCGGCGAGGACGACGACGACGCGGCCGGCACCCCCAGCGCCGCCCCGGGCCGCGTCTCGTGAGCGCCACCGTCGTCGGCATGGCGGTCGGCGCCGTGCTCGCGGTCGTCGGCCTCGAGTGGGGCTTCGGCGCCCTGCTGATCGTCGCGCTCTGCATCGCGGTCGGCGGGCTCGTCGGCCGCGTCGTGTCGGGCCGCACCGACCTGGGCGGGCTGCTCGACGCGCTGCGCGGCCGGCGCTCGTCGTCGTGAGCGCCGGGGCAGGGTCGGCCGCGGCGACGGCCGGCGGGTCTGCTCCGTCCACCCTGCGTGAGGCGTACGGCGACGGCGGGGCCGCCGGGCGCGGCCCCGTCGTGCCCGGGCACGTGAGCCTCGCGGCCCGCGTGCTCACCCGCGTCGCCGCCGCCGTCGTCGCCGAGCAGCTGCGCGTCGACCGCGCCGAGGTGCGCGTCGACGCCTCCGACGACGCCGGCCACCTCGCGCTCCGCGTCACCACGCCCGTGCGGGTGCCCGCGCTCTCCGGGTCGGTGCAGGTGCCTGCGGGAGGCGTCGTCGGCCTCGTGCGCGAGCTCCAGTCGACGTTGACGAGGCGGGTCTCCGAGATCACCGGGCGCACCGTCTCGCGCGTCGACGTGACCGTCAGCCGTTCTGTGCTCGACCGCACCGGGAGGGTCGCATGAGCGCCGCCTCCGACACCACGGGGCCCGGCGTCGCCGGGCCGGACGGCACAGCGCCTGTCGTCACCGCGCCCGACATCACCGCGCCCGACGCCACCGCGCCCGACGCCGGCGTCCGCTCGCGCCCCGGCTCGGACGTCACGGCGCCCTACCGGCGGCTCGTCCGCCGCGAGAGCCGCGCGAGCCGGTCGACCAGCGCCGTCGTCGTGCTCGTGGTCGCCGCCCTCGCCGCCGCCTGGCTCGGCACGGAGGCCGTGCTCGCCGCCCTCGGCCGCCCCGCGCTGCTCGCGTCGCCCGTCGACGTGCTCGGTGCCCTCACGACCGCCCTGGGCGAGGCCCCTGGGCTGGTCGTGGCCGCCGGCGTCGCCGCGGCGGTCGTCGGCGTCGTGCTGGTGCTGCTCGGCCTGACCGCCGGCCACCGCGGACGCCACGAGATCACCGACGAGCGCGTCGCCGCGGTCGTCGACGACACGGTGCTGGCCGCGTCGCTCGCGCGGGTCGCCCGCACATCCGGGCGCCTCGGTGCCGGGCAGGTGACCGTGTGGGTCTCGCGACGGGAGGCACGCGTCGAGCTGACCCCCGCCTCCGGGGTGACCGTCGACGAGCAGGGCGTGCTCGCGGCCGTCCGCTCCGAGCTCGAGAGCCAGCCCGTGCAGCCTGCCCTCCGCGTGACCTCGCGGGTCGCCGACCACGGGAGGCTGGACGCGTGACCTCGTCGAACCGGTTCCTCAACCGCATGCTGCTCGTCGTCGTGGGCGTCGTCGCCCTGGGCGTCGGGGCGTTCCTCGTGGCGGCGACGCTGCCCGGGGGATCGGGCTCGATGGGCGCGACCGTCCGCGGCTGGCTGACCCGCGCCTCCTCGGCGGTCGCGGACGCGGTCGCGGCGACGCCGCTCGACCCGTCCGGCGGCGCTCACGGCGCGGGCGCCGGCGGCGCGGGCAGCTGGCTCGCGGTGGCCCTCGCGGCGCTCTGCCTGCTGCTCGTGATCGTGTTCGTCGTGGCCGCGGTCGCCCACGGCGGCGGACGCACCGGCCGTCTGGTCGTGCACGACGAGCCGGCCGGGTCGATCGCGATCTCGGCCGCCTTCGCCGAGACGGCGGTGGCCGACGCCCTCTCGGCCCGACGCGACGTGGCCACGGTGCACGTGTCGGCGTGGACGGTCCGCGGCCGCCCGGCGCTGAAGGTGCGCGTGCGGGTGACCGCGGGCGCGGCCCCGGCGCCGGTCGTCGCGGCGGCGAGCGACGTGGTGCGCGGTCTCGACCGGGTGCTCGGCGAGGCGGTGCCGGTGCTCGTCGAGGTGGTCGGCGCGTCGGTCGTGAAGCGCGGCAGCGACCCGCGCGTCGCGTAGCCGCTCCTGCCTCGCGGCGCCGCACCCGCGCCATGAACCGCGTTCCGTGCGATGAACCGAGCTACGACGCAGTTCATCGCACGGGACGCGGTTCATCGCGACCTCCGAGGGCTCAGCGCACCGCGAGCAGGATCTTCCCCGAGTGCTCGCCCGACTCCATGCGCTCGTGCGCCGTCGCGGCGAACTCGAGCGGGAACACGCTGTCGAGCACCGGCCGCACGGCCCCCGACGCGACCATCGGCCAGACGTGCTCGCGCACCTCGGCCATGATCGCGCGGCGCTCCTCGAGCGAGCGGGCGCGCAGCGTGGTGCCCCAGATCCGGCCCCGCTTGCCCATCAGGCGGGCGACGTCGATCGTGGCCGACGAGCCGCCCTGCGACGCGATCACCATGACGCGGCCGCCCACGGCGAGCGCGTCGACGTCGCGCGCCAGGTAGTCGCCGCCGACGAGGTCGAGCACGACGTCGACGCCGCGGCCGCCGGTGAGCTCCTGGGTGACGGCGACGAAGTCCTCCGCCCGGTAGTCGATGCCGCGGTCGGCGCCGAGCTGCTCGCAGAACTCGACCTTCGCGGGGGTGCCGGCGGTGGCGTAGACGGTGGCGCCGAGCGCCTTCCCGATCTGGATCGCGATCGACCCGACCCCGCTCGACCCACCGTGCACGAGCAGCGTCTCGCCCGCCTGCAGCTGCGCCGACATGACGACGTTCGACCAGACGGTGGCGACGGCCTCGGGCAGCCCGGCGGCCTCGACGAGGTCGAGCCCCTTGAGGTAGGGCAGCAGCAGGCCCTCGTCGACGGCCACACGGTCGGCGTAGCCGCCGCCGCTGAGCAGGGCGACGACGTGGTCGCCGAGGGAGGCGGTGGTCACCTCGCTGCCCACGGCCACGACGGTGCCGCTGACCTCGAGCCCGGGCCACGACGGGGCCCCGGCGGGCGACGGGTAGTGCCCCTCGCGCTGGTTCACGTCGGCGCGGTTCACGCCGGCGGCGGCGACGTCGACGACGACCTCGCGGGGGCCGGGCACGGGCTCCGGGACCTCGCTGACGACGAGGGCACGGGGCCCTCCGGGAACGGGGACGGTGACGGCACGCATGGGGCCATCCTGCCCCGTCCGGGCCGAGCGCGAGCCGGGCGACCTGGGGACGACCCGGGGAGGCGCCCCCCTCCCCAGGGCGGTGCCCGCGACTCCCGCAGGCCATCCGCGGGCCCGCGCCGGGGCCCGACCTGCCCGCCGTCTAGGCTGGCCGCGTGCTGCTCTCCGACCACGACATCAAGCTCGAGCTCGACGCCGGGCGCATCGGCCTCGACCCCTACGAGCCGACGCTGATCCAGCCGTCGAGCATCGACGTGCGGCTCGACCGGCTGTTCCGGCTGTTCGACAACCACAAGTACCCGTTCATCGACCCCGCGGCCGACCAGCCCGAGCTGACGCGCCTGGTCGAGACGCCCGCCGACGAGCCGTTCATCCTGCACCCGGGCGAGTTCGTGCTGGGCAGCACCTACGAGCGCGTCACCCTGCCCGACGACGTCGCCGCCCGGCTGGAGGGCAAGAGCTCGCTCGGCCGCCTCGGCCTGCTCACGCACTCGACGGCGGGGTTCATCGACCCGGGCTTCACGGGGCACGTGACGCTCGAGCTGTCGAACGTCGCGACGCTGCCGATCAAGCTCTGGCCGGGCATGAAGATCGGGCAGCTCTGCTTCTTCCGCCTCAGCTCGCCGGCCGAGCACCCCTACGGTTCGCAGGAGTACGGGTCTCGCTACCAGGGGCAGCGCGGGCCGACGGCGAGCCGGTCGTTCCAGGGCTTCGTGCACACCGACGTGTCGGGCGGGGCGGAGGCGGCGGGCGCCTGAGCGCCGTCGGCCCCGCTGCGCCGTCGGCGTCGACACGCGCGGTTCCCGGCCCGTCGGGGGACACGCGTCGTGGTCGGCTTCGCCCGGGGGGCAGGGCATTCGCTCCGTGTCCGGTCGATCTGCAGAAAGCTCGCCTTCGTATCACACTGGGATGGCCTCGCGGTACGGGTTCAGGACTGCGAGTTGCTGGGTGCGGGCGGCGATGTCGGGTCTCTCGCCCGCACCCCCTTCCGCTCCTCGTCGCGGCGGCGCCCTGGTCGATGCTCGCGGCCCGGTGCTGTGCGCCCTGAGCGCTCATCCACTCCTGAGTGGAGGACGCCTCCCCCGGCACCCCACCCCCGAGCACGCTCCTCCACTCCAGAGTGGAGGACGCTCCCCAGGCACCCCACCCCGAGACCCCTTCCCAGGCAGGCTCCTCCACTCCAGAGTGGAGGAGTCTCCCCAGAACTACCTCCGGGCGCGTCCCGGCACCGGCACCCGCACCCGCACCCGCCCCTACGACTCCAGCGTCTCGCGCGGCGACCGCCCGTAGTGCGCCACGTACGCCGCCGTGAAGCGCCCCGCGTTCGCGAAGCCCCAGCTCTGGGCGATCCCCGCCACGGTGTGCCCGCGCGTCGGGTCAGCCACCTGCAGGTCGTGGTGCGCCCCGCGCAGCCGGGCCGCCCGCAGCACCGCCATGGGCGTCGTGTCGAGGTGCCGGCGGAACGCCAGCTGCAGCCCCCGCGGCGTCAGCCGGGCCGCCTCGGCGATCTCGACGACGCCGATGTCGTCGTGGGCGTGCTCCTCGACGTAGGCGAGCGCGCGCCGCACCGTCGACGGCACGGGCCGGGCGCTCGACGCCTCGCTCGTGCCGACCGCCGTCGTCGGGAAGGTCGTCACGAACGCCGCCACCAGCGACCGGAACGCCTGCCCCCTGATCAACGGGCTCGCCATCGCCGCGTCGTTGCGCACGACGTCCTGGTAGAGGTGCCGCATGTGCCCGCGCCAGTACCGGCCGAGGGCCTCGCTCTGGGGCTCCATGCCGATCACGTGCAGGCCTGCGGGAGGCGCGGTGAGCGACAGCCCCACCAGCTCGGCCTCCACGGCGGCCCGGTCGAGCATGAGCTGGGCGATGTGGACGTCGTCCCACTCGGTCCGTTTGTTCGTGGTGGTGGGGAACGCGAACGGCTTCAGCAGCTCCGCCCGGTGGTCGGCGTCGCCCGCCTGCACCCGGAAGCCCCCGCCGAGCAGGCGGCAGATGCCGAAGAAGGGCAGCGGCTCGCTCTCGGCGCGCAGCGTGCCGGTGTAGCGCATCTCGCCGACGGCGAAGCGGTGCTCGCCCGACACCGCGCGGCGGTAGTAGAAGTCGTGGGCGTCACCCGGCACGAGCTCGCGCATGCGGAAGGTGCGCCGCATCGCCTCGTGGGCGACGTCGGGGTCGGTGGTCTCCAGGCCGCGGATGCGCGGGTCGTCGAAGGGCGACGGCGTCACGGGCTGCGACGGGTACGGGGGCGACGGCATCGGTCACGCCTCTCGTCGAGGTGGGCGCCGGGCCGCTCGGGGTCAGGGAACGGCGTCGGAGCGTCGGGCTGATCCCCCGACGGCGTCAGCATAGTGCGACGCCTCCGGAGCTGCCCCCCCTTCGGCGGACGCCGATGTGCCCCGGAGGCGGGCCTCGTGGGGAAGACGAGCCGGGGAGGGACGAGCCGGGGTGGAGACCTGAACCAACCCACACCCCGGCTCGCGCACCGACGCCGGGGGACCCGCCAGGGTCCCGACCCGGTGCTCACCACGGCCAGCCCGAACCGCCGTGGTGTGCAGTCTTCGGAGCACCGCTCGGAACGGTTTGGAGAATGTCTCAGAATTTTTTCGGGGAGTCCTCCCCAGGGGTCCGTGAGGCGGGGCTGTCCCCGCCCCGCGCCTCCCGCAGCCCTGCCGCCGACGCACGGCGTAGCGTCGCGGCCATGGACTACAGGACCCTCGGGAACAGCGGTGCCTCCGTGTCGGAGCTGACACTGGGCACCATGACGTTCGGCGCAGAAGCCGACGAGACCACCTCTCACCAGATCCTCGACGCGTTCGTCGCGGGCGGCGGAACGCTCGTCGACACCGCCGACGTGTACAGCGCCGGGGTCTCCGAAGAGATCATCGGGCGCTGGCTCGCCGCCCGCCCCACCGACGCGGCGCAGGTCGTGCTCGCGACGAAGGGCCGCTTCCCCATGGGCGACGGCCCGAACGACGTCGGGCTCTCGCGGCGGCACCTCGCCCGTGCCCTCGACGACTCGCTCCGGCGCCTCGGCACCGAGCACGTCGACCTCTACCAGATGCACGCGTGGGACGCCCTGACGCCGATCGACGAGACCCTGCGGTTCCTCGACGACGCGATCAGCGCGGGCAAGATCGGCTACTACGGCTTCTCGAACTACCTCGGCTGGCAGGTCACGAAGGCCGTGGGCCGCGCCGACGCCCTCGGCTTCGCGCCGCCCGTCACGCTGCAGCCGCAGTACAACCTCCTCGTACGCGACATCGAGCACGAGGTCGTGCCGGCCTCGCTCGACGCCGGCATCGGCCTGCTGCCCTGGTCGCCGCTGGCCGGCGGGTGGCTGAGCGGCAAGTACCGCCGCGACCAGGCGCCCACCGGCTCGACCCGACTCGGTGAGGACCCGACGCGGGGCATGGAGGCGTGGGAGGCGCGCAACGCGGACGAGCGCACCTGGACGGTCATCGACGCGGTCACCGCGATCGCCGACGCCCACGGCGCCTCGGCCTCGCAGGTCGCGCTCGCCTGGCTGCTGGCGCAGCCGGCCGTGACCTCGGTGATCCTCGGCGCCCGGACGGTCGAGCAGCTCGACGACAACCTGGGCGCGTCGGGCCTCGTGCTCACCGCCGACGAGCTCACGCGCCTCGGCGACGCGAGCGCCCCGCGCATCGACGACTACCCCTACGGCACCGCCGGGGTCGCCCAGCGCGGCCGCCGCATCGACGGCGGTCGCTGACCCCCGGGCTCAGCCCGGCACCGCACGGTGCGACCGTGGGAGGCGCGGTGTCGGCCAGACCGGCACCGCGCCTCCCGCACGTGCTCGAGTGGCCACGATCTGCTGCTCCCGGCGCGAGGAGGGAGCAGATCGTGACCACTCGGCACGTCAGCGGTGCAGGTCGGCCGTCGCGCCGACGCGGCCGTGACGCACCCGGACGGCGGCGGTCACGACCAGCACGACGACCGCGGCGACCAGTGCCGTGACCCCGGCGGCGGTGTCGAGCGGCTGGCCGGTGAAGCGTCCGACGGCGACCCACGAGAGGCCCCAGACGAGCGAGAGCATGGGCGCGATGCGGCCACGACCGGCGAGCGCGACGGCCACGCCCGAGAGGCCGGCGACGGCGAGCACGACCGTCGACCAGACGCTGCTCGGGGCACCGAGGCCGTCGAAGCCGGACTCGACCAGCGCCGCGGCGATGTTGGCGGCGGTCGCGACCGAGACCCAGCCGAGGTAGAGGCCCATCGTGCCGTCGGTGACGAGCGCGTCGACCCAGCCGTGGGTCGGCGTGCGGAAGAGGGTGACGAAGATCCGCACGAGCACGGCCAGCAGGGCGACGATCACGACGACGCTGAGCCACACGTTCCCGAGCTGCACGGCCGCGAAGAGCCAGGCCGCGTTCAGCAGCATGGAGGTGGCGACCCAGTACCCGAGGCGACGGTGGCGGTCGACGCTGCGCTGGCCGGGCAGCGCCTGGTAGACGGCGTAGGCGACGAGGCCGAGGTAGATGACCGACCAGATCGAGAAGGCGGTGGTCGCGGGGGCGATCGGGGTGGCGTCGGCGCTGAGCGCTCCGCCGGAGGCTCCGGAGACGGAGGTGCCGCCGAAGGCGCCCGACCCCACCGCGGCGAGGACGACGGCCAGCACGGCCGCGACCACCACCACGATCTGACGGACGACGTCGCTCGGCTGGGGTGGGTGCGGTTCGGCTCGCGTGGCTGTGCTCATGTCGGCGACGGTACGCCGCAGAGATCTCTTAGCTGCTGAATCATCAGGCGCTTCCCAGCCTCAGCGACCGGGTGCCGAGGAGTCGCGGGGCAGCCCCAAGCCCCGCCCGCCGACCCGAGGGCCCAGCGCTGAGCCGCGTCCGTCCCGGCGCTGCGCGACCGTCGGTCAGTTGCCGTTTTGGGGGCCTGGAGCGGCTCTGCAAGCCCTCAAGATGGCAAGTGACCGACGCGGGCGCGGCCAGCGCACCCCGCTCAGGCGGCAGGCCGCCAGCGGCGCAGCAGCTGCGCGTTCAGCGCCACGATCACCGTCGACAGGCTCATCAGCACCGCCCCCGCCGCGGGCGAGAGCACGAAGCCGACCGGCGCCAGCACGCCCGCCGCGAGCGGCACCGACAGCACGTTGTAGCCCGCTCCCCAGACGAGGTTCTGGATCATCTTGCGGTACCCCACCCGCGACAGCGAGATCACCGACAGCACCGCCCGCGGGTCGTTCGACGCGAGCACGACGCCCGCCGACTCCACCGCCACGTCGGTGCCCGCGCCGATCGCGATGCCGACGTCGGCCCGGGCCAGCGCGGGAGCGTCGTTGACGCCGTCGCCGACCATCGCGACCCGCTGGCCGCGCTGCTGCAGCTCGGCGACGCGCGCGTCCTTCTCGTCCGGGCGCACCTCGGCGAACACCTCGTCGATGCCCAGCTCGCGCCCGACCGCGTCGGCCACCTGCTGCGCGTCGCCGGTCACCATCGCGACCCGCACGCCCGCGTCGTGCAGGCGTCGCACGGCCTCCGCCGACTCCGGCCGCACCTCGTCGCGCAGCGCGTAGGCCGCCTCCACCGCTCCGGCACGCACGAGGTAGAGCACCGCGGCGCCGTCGGCCCGCCACGGCTCGGTCGCCGTCGCCAGGTCGCCGGGCACCTCGAGGCCCTGGTCGCGGAGCAGGCCGGGGCCCCCGACGCTCACCTCGACCCCGTCGACACGCGCCGTGACGCCGCTGCCCGTGAGCGAGCGGAACGACTCGACCCGCGACTCCGGCACCCCGCCCTGCCCCGCACCAGCCTCGGCCGCGCGCACCAGCGCCCGGGCGACCGGGTGCTCGCTGTCGCGCTCGACCGCCGCCGCGAGGCGGACGGCCGCGTCGTCGTCGACGAGGTCGGACGAGGAGGCGCGGGCCACGTCCGTCACCGCGGGCTCGCCCTTCGTGAGGGTGCCCGTCTTGTCGAACAGGACGGTGTCGACGGTGCGCATGCGCTCGAGGGCCAGGCGGTCCTTGACCAGCACGCCGGCCTTCGCGGCGCGCTCGGTCGAGATCGCGATCACCAGGGGGATGGCCAGGCCGAGGGCGTGCGGGCAGGCGATGACGAGCACGGTCACCGTGCGCGTGATCGCCTGGTCGAGGTCGCCGAGCAGCAGCCAGACGACGAACGTGACGACGCCCGCCCCCGCGGCGAACCAGAAGAGCAGCGCGGCGGCGCGGTCGGCGAGCGCCTGCGCCCGCGACGACGACGACTGCGCCTCGGCGACCAGCCGCTGGATGCCCGCGAGCGCCGTGTCGTCGCCGACCGCCGTGACGCGGACCCGCAGCGTGCCGTCGGTCGCGACGGTGCCCGCCACGACGCGGTCGCCCTCCGAGCGCGAGACTGTGCGGCTCTCGCCGGTGATCATCGACTCGTCCATCTCGGCGGAGCCGTCGACGATCGCGCCGTCGGCGGGCACACGCGCGCCCGAGCGGACGAGCACGACGTCGCCGGCCACGAGGTCGGCGATCGCCACCTCGGTCGTGCCGGAGCCCGAGCTGCCGGAGTCGCGGGTCGAGCCGTCGGGGCCCGTCGCGTCGACGCGGTCGGCCGTGTCGGGCAGCAGGGCGGCGAGCGCGTCGAGGGCACCGGAGGCAGCCCCGAGGGCGCGCATCTCGATCCAGTGGCCGAGCAGCATGATGACGACGAGGAGGGCGAGCTCCCACCAGAAGTCGAGGTCGAGGCCGCCGATGCCGAGCGTCGTCGCCCAGCTGGCGACGAAGGCGACGGTGATGGCCATCGCGATGAGCAGCATCATGCCGGGCTGCTTCGCCCGCGCCTCGGCGACGCCGCCGGAGAGGAAAGGCCAGCCGCCCCAGACGAAGAGGAAGGTGCCGAGCACGGGCGAGATCCACTCGGCGCCGGGGAAGGACGGCACGTCGTAGCCGAGCAGGCCCGCGAACATCGAGCTGAAGGCCACGACCGGGATCGCCACGACGAGGCTCACCCAGAACTTGTCGCGGAACTGGGCGGCGTGGTCGCCGTGTCCGCCGTGGTGGCCGTGGTGGCCGTGGCCGGCGTGCCCGTCGTGGCCCGCGTGCGCGTCGTGCCCGGCGTGCCCGTCGTGGCCCGCGTGCGCGTCGTGCCCGGCGTGCCCGTCGTGGCCCGCGTGCGCGTCGTGCCCTGCGTGGTCGTCCCCGACGCCGTGCGCCTCCTGCCCGTGCGCGGCCGTCGCGAGGTCCGAGTGGTCGCCGTGGTCGCCGTGCGCGGCGTCGTCGTGCCGAGGAGTCATGCTGCATACCCTAGGGGGGTATCCGTGTCGCCGTCCAGATCTCTCGACCCGCGACTCCTCGCGGTCACCGGCCGACGGTCACGCGGCGGCCGCCCGGCCGCCTGCGGGTCAGCCCCCGACGGGCGGCCCGACGACCAGCAGCACGACGAAGACCACGACGACCGCGGCTGCGAGCAGGGCGACGGCGAGCGCCAGGTGCCCGAGGACCCAGCGGAGGAGGCGGTCGGCCGGCCTCCTGTCACGCGGGTCGTCGGTCGCGGTGCGGCGCCAGTCGCCGCGGAGGCCGCCGCGGCGGTCGATCCAGCGCTCGACGGGCAGCGACGCGAACGGCACGACGGCGCTGGCGAGGGCCGCGACCGTCACGCCGAGGCTCCAGCGCTGGTTCACCGCGACGACGACGCCGGCCACGAGGTACGCGAGGAAGACGAAGCCGTGGATCGGCCCGGCGACGCTGACCGGCCAGTCGCCGACCCGCGCGACGTACTTGAGCAGCATGCCGCCGATGAGCAGGGCCCAGGTGACGACCTCGGCGACGGCGAACGAACGGAAGAGGGTGCGAGGCGACACGGGGGCTCCAGGGGGTCGACGGGACTCCGCTCATGGTCGCAGGCCGCCGCTGGGCGACGCCTCCCGTCGTGCAGCCCCTGCACCCAGCAGGAGGTGCCCCCTCTGTTCCGAAGGATCCTCAGGAGGCGCGGCGTACCCTGGTCAGGTCAGCGACGACGACGAGGGGACTCCATGAGCGACCACGAGAAGCACGACACGACACGGCACGACGCCCCGCGCGACACCGCCCCGGGCCGTCTCCGCCTGACCTGGCCCACCTTCCGCGGCTCGCCCGTCGGCTGGGGGATCCTGGCCTTCCCGCTGCTGCTCGACCTCGTCCTGGTGGGCACGCACCTCGGCCGTGGCGACCCCGTCACCCCGTTCGGCGTCGTCCTCGCGATCGCCGTGCTCGCCGCCCTCGCGGTCGCGATCACCGGCCTGGTGCAGACGATCCGGCACCCGAGGCCCGGGCCGCCCGTGTGGCAGGGCGACGACCCGCGCTGAGGCTCGGCGCTCCCTGGGTGCCGGCCCGCGCCTCCTTGCTTGGCTGGGGGGCATGACTACTCTCGCGATCATCGGTGCCGGCAAGGGGCTCGGCGCTGCCGTGGCCCGTCGATTCGGACGGGAGGGGTTCAGCGTCGCGCTGATCTCCCGTCACCAGGGGCGGCTCGACGCCCTCGCGGCCGAGCTCGAGGTCGACGGCGTCACCGCGCAGGGCTTCGTCGCCGACGTGCGCGACCCCGCCTCCGTCGCCCGGGCGCTCGAGGCGGCGACCGAGGCGCTCGGGCCGATCCAGGTGCTGCAGTACAGCCCGCTGCCGCAGAAGGACTTCATGCGGCCCGTGCTCGAGACGACGCCGGCCGACCTCGTCGGGCCCGTCGAGTTCTCGATCTACGGGTCGGTCGCGGCCGTGCACCAGGTGCTGCCGGGCATGCGCTTCCTCGGGCGCGGGCCGGACGGCCACGGCGGCACGATCCTGTTCGTCAACGGCGGCTCGGCCGTCACGCCCGGGCGCACCGTCACCGGCACCTCGATCGCCTTCGCCGGCCAGGCCGCGTACGCGCAGCTGCTGCACGACGAGCTGGCGGACGAGGGCATCCAGGTGTCGCAGCTGATCATCGGCGGGGCCATCACGCCCGACGACCCGGAGAAGACGCCGGAGGCGCTGGCCGAGCGGCTCTGGGGGCTCCACACCCGGCGCGACACCTTCCGGGAGCAGGTCAGCGCCGACTGAGGCGTCGGCTCGGCGCCAGCGCGGCCGGCGAGTGGTCACGAACTGCTGCTCCCGCGGGTCGGGAGGAGCAGATCGCGACGACTCGAGCCGGCGTCGCTCGGACGTCGACGCCGCGACGGCGGCGAGCCTGAGCCCGGCCGGTGAGTCCGCCCGGGACGGAGGCGGGCGGCGTAGCGTCACGCACAGCACCGGATCAGCACACGAGCGGCATCGTCGCGGAGACCCCCCTGTGGTCACCGCGGCGGTGCCGCGTGCTCGTGGCACGAGCCTGCGCAGCACGCAGCACGCAGCACGCAGTGCGCACAGCGCCGCGCCGCCCCGCTACGCCCCGCCGAACCGCTCCGTGCGCACCCGGGTCGGGTCGTGGCCGGCGTCGACGAGCCAGCCCGCGATCGTCTCGACGAAGCCGTTCGTGCCGCAGACGTAGACCAGTGGGTGCTGCTCGGCGGGCAGCGCCAGCTCGAGTAGTCGCTCGCGGGTGAGGCGCCCGGCGGGCCGGGCCGCTCCCTCCGGCGCTCCGCGCGTGAAGACCCAGTCGACCGTGAGGTCGGGCCCCGCGGCGGCGGCGAGCTCGTCGAGCTCCGGGGCGAACCACTGGTCGTCGGGCGTCCGCACCGAGCAGATCAGCCGCATCGGGGGCGCGTCGTCACGCTCCGACCGCGAGCGGATCATCGCGACCAGGGGCGCGACCCCTGACCCTCCGCCGATCAGCTGCACGGGCGACCGCGTCGGCGCCGGGGCCCCCGCGGGCTCGGGCAGCACGGCGTGCACGGCCGAGTCGGGGTCGAACTCCGTCGGCGGCCACACGAACCAGCCGCCGATCGGGCCGCGCACCTCGACCGGGTCGCCCGGCTCGGCGGCCTCGACCAGGTACGGCGAGACCTCGCCGTCGGGCAGCTGCTCGACCGAGATCTCGAGCTCGGCGGCGAGCGGGTCGCCGTGGGTGCCCCGCACGTCGGAGAGCGAGTACGACCTGACGGCCTGGTAACCGTCGTCGGCGGTCAGTCGGAGGTCGACGTGCTGACCGGCACGCGCCGCCCGCAGCCCCGGCACGGCGATGGCGATGGACCGCCCGGTGCCGCTCAGCGGGGTCGTCGACGCGACCGTGCCGGGCCGCCAGGCATAGGGGTCGGCACCGCTCACGCGTAGCGTTCTTCGCGCCAGGGGTCGCCGTGGCCGTGGTAGCCCATGCTCTCCCAGAAGCCGCGGCGGTCGGTCGCCATCGTCTGGACGCCCTGCAGCCACTTCGCGCTCTTCCAGAAGTAGAGCCCGGGCACGAAGAGCCGCGCCGGCCCGCCGTGCTCGGCGTGCAGGGGCTGGCCCTCGTAGGTGTCGACGACCCACGCCTTGCCGCCGAGCAGCTCGTCGAGCGGCAGGTTGGTGGTGTAGCCGCCGTAGCTCGTCGCCATCGCGTAGCCGTGGTCGGTCTCGAGGCCGTCGAAGAGGGTGTCGAGCGAGACGCCCGACCAGTGGGTGCCGAGCTTGCTCCAGCTCGTGACGCAGTGGATGTCGGTCTCGATCGCCTCGTGCGGCAGGGCCTGGAAGTCGGCCCAGGTGAGCGAGCGCTGGCCCTGCTCGGTGCCGACCTGCAGCTCCCACCGCTTGATGTTCGGGGTCGGGCCGGCCGAGAGCACGGGGAAGCCCTGCTCGAGGTGCTGCCCCGGGGGGAGGCGCGGGTCGGCCTCCCGACGTCGGCCGAAGCCGGTGAACCCTGCCATCGCGCGCCTCCTGCACCCTGGGGCGACGCCGTGCGGCGGCGTCGCGCGGGGCTCGTTCGCCCCGACCCGGCCCACAGTAGCGGGGCCCCCCGACGCCCGGCGAGACCACCAGCCTGGGACTGGCCTGGGAGGCGGTTGACCTGCAGGTGCACGGGGGTCGTACGGTGGTGGGAGACCCCCAGCGAAAGGACTCCCCCATGGCTGAGTACACCCTGCCCGACCTCCCCTACGACTACTCCGCTCTCGCGCCGCACATCAGCGCGCAGATCATGGAGCTGCACCACTCCAAGCACCACAACACGTACGTGACCGGGGCGAACACGGCCAACGCCGCCCTCGCCGAGGCGCGCGACAAGGGCGACCTCGCCAACGTCAACAAGCTCGAGAAGGACCTCGCGTTCAACCTCGGCGGCCACGTCAACCACTCGATCTTCTGGACGAACCTGACCCCCGAGACCAGCGAGCCCGTCGGCGACCTGCTCGAGGCCATCGGTCGTGACTTCGGCGACCTCGAGAAGTTCAAGGCGCACTTCACGGCCACCGCGCTCGGCGTGCAGGGCTCCGGCTGGTCGGTTCTCGCGTACGACGTCGTCGGTCAGCGCCTCAGCGTCTTCCAGCTCTTCGACCAGCAGGGCAACGTGCCGTTCGGCCTCGTGCCGCTGCTGATGCTCGACGTCTGGGAGCACGCCTACTACCTCGACTACCAGAACGTCCGTGCCGACTACGTCAAGGCCTTCTGGAACATCGTGAACTGGGAGAACGTCGCGCAGCGCTACGCCGCCGCGACCACCAAGACGCAGGGCCTGCTGACCTTCTAGTCGTACCCGCTGCCTCGCCAGGGCCGCGCCTCCCCCGTCACGACGGGCCGGAGGCGCGGCCCTGTCGCGTCCGGCCCTCTCGCGTCCGGCCCCGCTCGCCCCTGGGGACGACCACCCCTCGCCGCCCCTCCCCACCCCTCGGGCATGCGCCTCCGGGATGAACCTGACCCCCGGGAGGCGCGGTGCGGCCCGCCCCTCACCTAGCCTTCTGCACATGATCGACGTCAGGCGGTGGGGACGGCACGCGGTCGCCCCGGCCGCGGCGACCGTCTACTTCGTGTTCTGGGTGGCGGCCTCCTGGGGCCGCGGCGGCGTCGCCGACAACAGCGTCGTCTTCGGCCTGTTCGCCCTGGCCATCGGCCTGTCGTGGTGGATGCCGTCGACCGCCCTCGCGCTCGTCGTCGTCGTGCCCGTGCTGCAGCTGCTCGGCCTCGCCGAGGCCCCCGGGCAGGACACCTGGACGGCCTACGTCGCCGTCGCGCTCGTCATGGCCTTCGTCGCCGTCCGGCCCTCGCCGTGGCTGCGCCTCGCCGCGCTGCTGGTCGCCGGGGTGACGGCCGGGCTCGCCGCCTGGCTGCTCACCGTGCCGACGCTGACCCGGCCGCAGAGCTGGAGCACCTGGGTGGGCGCCGGCACCGCGGGCCTCCGCATCGAGTTCTCATTGCTGATGGCCGCCCTCTTCGGCGTGTTCGCCGGGGCGTGGGCGATCGGGGTCGCGTTCGCGAGCATCCGCCGGGTGGTCGTCATCCGCGCGGCGCTCGAGGCCACCGAGACCCGCTTCGAGGCGGCCGACCTCGAGCTCCGGCTCGAGCAGGAGCGCGCCCGCATCTCGCGCGACGTGCACGACGCCCTCGCGCACTCGCTCGCCGTCGTCGTGTCGCAGGCCCAGGGGGCGATCGCGCTGCGGGCCACGCGCCCCGAGGCCGCCGACGCCTCGCTCGCCACGATCGCCGAGGTCGGCCGCACGGCGCTGCTCGACGTGCGGCGACTGGTCGAGCGGATCACGCACGACGACGACGTGACCGCCCCGCGTCAGACCCTCGCCGACCTCGGGGTGCTCGCCGCCGCGATGCGCGAGGCGGGCATGCAGCTCGACGTCGTCGTCGAGGGCACGCCCGCCCTCGCCCCCTCGCAGGAGCTCGCCGTCTACCGCATCGTGCAGGAGAGCCTCACGAACGCCCTCAAGCACGCGGGCACGACGAGCACGGTCGCGGTCGTGCTCGACCACCGCGGCGAGGGGCTGTCCCTCTTCGTCCGCTCACGCGGGCGGGGCTCCCCGCTCGTGGCCGCCCGGGAGGGCCGCGAGAGCGGTGCGGGCGTCCGCGGCATGACCGAGCGGGCGCGGCTGGCGGGCGGCTGGCTGACGGCCGGCCCGGCCGACGACGGCGCCTCGTTCGAGGTGACCGCCTTCGTGCCGTCGCGCGGTGAGCGGGCCGCGACCACCGCCTCCCCGGCGCCGGCCTCCCCCGGGCCGCGCCCTCCCGACCCGGGCTCTCGCCACCTGACCACGCCCGACCTGACCGAGAAGAGCACCCCATGATCCGCGTCGCCGTCGTCGACGACCAGCCGCTGTTCGCCAGCGGGCTCGAGATGCTCATCGAGGCGCAGCCCGACATGGCCTGCGTCGGCACCGCCGTCGACGGGCGGCAGGCGCTCGAGCTGGCGGCGCGCACGAGCCCCGACGTCGTGCTGATGGACCTGCGCATGCCGGTGATGAACGGCCTCGAGGCCACGGCCCGGCTGCTCGAGGGCGTCTCGCCCGACGAGCTGCCGCGGGTCGTCGCCCTGACGACGATCCAGCGCGACGAGGCCGTGTACGGGGCGCTCAAGGCCGGCGCGTACGCGTTCCTCACGAAGGACGCCACGCCCGACGAGGTGCTCGGCACCATCAGGGCCGCGTTCGCGGGCGAGCCCGTCTCGACCGCCGACGCCGCGCTCGACGTCGTGCACCGGTACGCCGTGCCCGCCCCCACGCCGCCCGTCGACCCGCTGGCCCCGCTCTCGCCGCGCGAGCGCGAGATGACGCTGCTCATCGCCCGCGGCCTGAGCAACACCGAGATCGCCGCCGAGGCCTTCCTCAGCGAGGCCACGGTGAAGAGCCACGTGCGCGCCGTGCTGCAGAAGCTCGCCCTGCGCAGCCGCGTGCAGATCGTCGTGTTCGCCTACGAGAACGGCCTCGTGTCCGGGGCCGAGCGGAGGCGCGGGTGACGGAGCGAGACCGAGAGCAGGTCGCCAAGAGGGTCACCGCCGTGGCGGTCGCCCTCGTCGTGGCCGGGGTCGTCGTCGCGGGGCTGCCGTCGACCCGGCCCTGGGCGCTGCCGTCCGTGCCCGACCGCGACCGCGACTCCTGGGCCATGCCGCTCGACCAGTACGTCGGGGTCGGGGCGATCGCCTCGGGATACGCGCAGGAGCTGATGATCGAGCGGTGCCGCACCGACGAGGGCGGCGACGGCTCGACGGTGCCCTGGCGCGACGTGGCCGCCGCGACGACCGGCGCCGAGCGGCAGCCGGTGCGGGCCTTCGACCTCGCCGACGCCCGCCAGCGCGGCTACCACGTGCCCCCGACCGCCGACGCGGGCGAGGACGCCTGGCGGGCCTTCGTGCTGCGGCCCGTCTCGGCCACGGAGAGCATCGCGCGCGACCGGTGCCTCGACCGGCTCTACTCCGAGCACCCCGAGCTGCTCTCGGGCGACCTCGGCACGGGCACCGGCACGGTGAGCGACATCGCCATCCGGCTGAGCGACGCCGCCTTCCGCGACGCCCGCGACGACGACGCGGTGCTCGACACGGTGCCCGCCTGGCTCGACTGCCTGCAGCCCGTCGCCGCGGCCGGCTGGGAGCTGCCGCCCACCCCGGCGGGCATGCCGACCGACGCCATGGCCGGCGCCTTCGCGTCGTCCGACCCGACGACCCCGGTCACCGAGGCCGAGCTCGACGTCGCCACCGCCGACGCCGCCTGCCGCGAGTCGTCGGGGTACCTCGACGCCCTCTACGACGCCGAGTGGGAGCACCAGCTCACCGTGCCCCACGACTACGGCGAGCGCCTGTCACAGGTCGACACGGGAGCGGTCGCGGCGGCGAAGCGCACCGTCGACGACGCGCTGGCCCGGCTGACGCCGCCGGCTCCCTGAGCTGCCGGCCCGCGCCTCCCTGGCCTCCCGCGCCCCCCGGCCGGGGGCCTGTCGAAACCGACCCGCGGGTATGTACCCTGGGGGACAGAGGGACCGCGGCGCCGGGGGGCGCCTAGGGGGCCGAGGGGAGGTCCGTGGGCCTGACCAGCGCGACGAGCGACGTGGTCAGGCCCTCGGACCCGGGGGCCGCCATCCACGGCAGCAGCACCGAGAGCAGCTGCGCGAGCCGCTCGAACACGTCGGCCCGCCCGGTCGTCGCCCCGGAGAGGGTCTGCACGCCCGTGTAGGCCCCGACGAGCAGGTGCGTCGCGGCGTCGACGTCGAGGTCGGCACGGAAGGCGCCCTCGTTGACCGCTCCGCGGATGAGCCGGCCCATCTGGTCGAGCCAGTCGAGGTACGGCGGCGCGACGGTGAGCGCGCGGTCGGGCACCTCGGTGGTGAGGCGGATGCCCGCCGTGATCGTCACCTCGCGGGTCAGCTGGGTCGCGAGCGACGCGCACGACAGCACGATCGCCTCCGCGCACGAGCGGGCCTCGGCCGAGACCCGGTCGGCGTAGGCCCGCGCCAGGCGGTGCTGCTCGGCGATGACCGCGTCGGCCAGCGCGGCCTTCGACGGGAAGTGGAAGTACAGCGCGCCCTTGGTCACGCCCGCCGTGTCGGCGACGACGTCGAGCGACGTCGAGCCGTAGCCCCGCTCGTCGAAGACCTCGGCGGCGGCGTGGAGGATCGCCGCGCGCGTCGCTCGGGCACGCTCTTGCTGGGGCACGGAGAGACACAGTACCGGCGGGCCCCGGGGTGTGACGCCCGCCCCCGGTCAGGCCGCGGGCGTCTCCGGCACGGCAGGAGTCGCGGGTCGGCCGCGGCGCGGAGCCCGGCTGGCGTACAGCACGCCCCCCACGACGGCCACGCCCGCGACCACCTCCACCGCGTCGGGCACCTCGTCGAAGGCCGCCCACGACGCGAGCACCCCGACCACGGGCACGAGCATCGAGAACGGCGCGACCGTGCTCGACGGGTACGCGGCGAGCAGGCGGGTCCAGAGGCCGTAGCCGAGCACCGTCGCGACCAGCACGACGTACAGCAGGCCGACGACGCTCGGCAGGGCGTCGAGGGTGCCGACGGTCGCCAGGCTGCGGCCGATTCGCCCGGGCCCCTCCACGGCGAGCGAGAGGGCGAGCATGGGGATCGGCGGCACCACCGACATCCAGAGCGTGAGCCGCAGCGGGTCGGGGGCGGCCGCCCTCCGCACCGCCACGTTGCCGAGACCCCAGCCGAGCGCGCCGCAGAGCACGAGCACGACGGGCAGCAGCGCGGCCACCTGCGCCCGGTGCACCGCGATCACGGCGAGCGCGAGCACCGCGACCCCGATGCCGATCGCCTGGCGCCGGGTGATGCGCTCGCGCAGCCAGAACGCGGCGATCACGACGGTCGCCGGGGCCGACGCCTGCAGCACGAGCGACGCGAGACCGGAGGGCATGCCCGCCGCCATGCCGAGGTAGAGGAAGCCGAACTGGAGGATCCCCAGCCCGACGCCCACGAGCAGCAGGCTGCGCCACGGGATGGCCGGTCGCGGCACGAACAACAGCGTCGGCACGGCCAGCAGCGAGAAGCGCAGCGCGACGAGGAAGATCGGCGGGAAGTGCTCGAGCGCCAGCGCCGTCATCGGGAAGTTCACGCCCCAGCAGACCGCGACGACGAGGGCGAGGAGGCGGTCGCGGGGCGTCATCCGGCCAGCCTGGCCGAGCGGGCGGCGGGGGCGCCAGCCGACGCGCTGGTCGTCCGGCCGAGCAGGCCACCGGTCGACGGGCGGCCCTGCCCCGGCGGTGCCGGGAGCGGTGCCGGGTGCTCGCACCGCGCCTCCGGCAGGCCCCTCCCGACCGCGCCGGCGGGCGCGGCCCGGGCCCGGGGGACGCCCACGGTCCCCCGTTCGGCTGCCTGTGCCGGAGGCCCCCGCCGTGCTCTCATGGGAAGTCTCCAGCGTCGGGCCGTCGACGAGCGTGCCCGGGAACAGGCTCCGATGTCGACCACCCCCCGCGCCGCCCTCGGCCCCCGCGCCGCCCGGGCCGCCCTCGGCGCGGTCGTCGCCGCCGCGCTGCTCGCCCTCGTCGGCTGCACGTCGTCCGCCGACCGCGGCGAGCGCGACGGCGACGGCGACCGCGACACCGCCTCGGCCACGCCGACCGCCGCGCCCGACCGCGTGACGCGCGAGACGATGCGCACCGCCCCGACCGACCTCGTCTTCCCCGGCGGGCTCGCCGTCGAGCCGGGCTCGCTCGCGTCGCGGGCGCAGGCCGAGCTCGACGCGGCGGGCCAGCCGGGCCAGGCCGACGCGGCGGGCGTGATCGCGGCGCAGCCCGTGGCGATGTGGATCGGCGACGGCTACGACGACGAGCAGCTGGTCAAGGTGGTCACCGACTTCCTCGACGCGGCCGACGCGCAGGGCGCGACGGCGGTCTTCGTCACGTACGCCATCCCCGACCGCGACTGCGGCAACTACTCGGCGGGCGGGCTCACGGTCGAGGAGTACCCGGCGTGGAACCGCACCATCGCCGAGACGATCCGCGGCCACGACGCCGTGGTGATCGTCGAGCCCGACTCGCTCGGCATCCTCAGCCGCTGCCCCGACCTCGTCGAGGAGAGGCTGCCGCTGCTGCGCCAGGCCGTCGAGGACTTCGCGGCGGCGGGCGTGCCCGCCTACCTCGACGGGGGCAACTCGAACTGGGTCGACGCGCAGACGATGTCGGAGCGCCTGCTCGCCGCCGGGGTCGAGGACGCCCGCGGGTTCTTCACGAACGTGTCGGGCTTCTACCGGGTCGACGAGGAGCGCGCCTACGCCGAGCGCCTCTCCGCCCTCACCGGCGACAGCCACTTCGTGATCGACGTCTCGCGCAACGGCCGGGGCTGGCAGGGCACCTGGTGCAACCCCGACGGGGCGGCGCTCGGCCAGGACCCGCACGTCGCCGGGGGCAGCGGGGGGCTCGACGCCCTGCTCTGGGTCAAGACGCCCGGCATCAGCGACGGCACCTGCAACGGCGGGCCCGCGGCGGGCACCTGGTGGCCGTCGTTCGCGGAGGGCCTCGTCACCCGCCGCGTCGAGGACGAGGGCTCGCAGCAGTAACAGGGCCGGCCGGGACCGTCGGGAGTCACGGGCCGGGCCCGGCGCACCGGCGTCAGCGGCTGCGCAGCAGCTCCAGGAACTCGTCGGCCATGCCGAGCTGGCGCTCGAGGCGGGCTCGTCGCTCGACGGTCTGCTCGATGAAGGAGTCGAGGCGGGCGCGGACGGCGGCGACGTGCTCCGGGGAGCCCTCCGCGCCTCCCTCGGGGCCTGCCGCGGTCGCGGACTCGAGGTCGGCGACGACGCGCAGCAGCTCGGCCATCTCGTCGAGGGAGAAGCCCAGCGGCTTCATGCGACGGATCACCATGAGGCGCTGGAAGTCGGCCTCGGTGTAGAGCCGGAAGCCGCCCTCGGTGCGGCCCGTAGGGGCGAGCAGGCCGACCTCGTCGTAGTGGCGGATGGTGCGCAGCGACATCTCGGCGCGCTCTGCCAGCTCGCCGATCTGCATCATCGGCTGGTCGACGTCGCTCATGCGTGGCCCATCTCTACCCTCACGTGAGGGTAGGGTTGATCGTACGGCAGGGTCGCCGTGCGCCCCCCACTCTTCCAGACTCTCCTCAGGAGCCCCGTGACGTCTCCCGCCTCCCCCTCCTCCGTCGTGCCCGTGCACGTCGACGACACCGTGCTCGGCGTGCTCCGCTCGCCGCGGCTGCTCACGAGGGAGGCGCTGGCCGGCATCGTCACCACGCTCGCCCTCGTGCCCGAGGTGATCTCGTTCTCGGTCATCGCGGGCGTCGACCCGATGGTCAGCCTGGTCTCGTCGGTCGTGCTCGCGATCGTCATGTCGCTGCTCGGCGGCCGCCCGGCGATGGTGACGGCGGCGGCCGGCTCGGTGGCGCTGGTCGTGGCGCCGCTCGTGCAGCAGCACGGCGTGGAGTACGTGCTGCCGGCGGTGCTGCTGGCCGGGGTGATCCAGGTCGCGTTCGGCACGGCGGGGCTGGCGCGGCTGATGCGGTTCATCCCGCGGTCGGTGATGATCGGGTTCGTCAACGCGCTCGGCATCCTGATCTTCGTCGCACAGGTGCCCCACGTGGTCGACGTGCCGTGGGTGGTCTACCCGCTGTTCGCGCTGACGATCGCGATCGTCGTGCTGCTGCCGCGGCTGACGAAGGCCGTGCCCGCACCGCTGATCGCGATCGTGGTCGTGACGGCGATCGTGGTGTTCGCCGGGCTGAACGACGTGCACACGGTCGGCGACGAGGGCCCCATGGGCGGCGGGCTGCCCGGGCTGACGCCGTGGCTCGTGCCGGTGTCGCTCGACACGCTCGTGATCATCCTGCCGACGGCGCTCAGCGTGGCGTTCGTGGGCCTGATGGAGACGCTGCTGACGGCCAAGCTGGTCGACGACATCACCGAGACGCCGTCGCACAAGGGCAAGGAGTCGTGGGCGCTCGGCGTCGCGAACATCGCCGCCGGCTTCTACGGCGGCATCGCGGGCTGCGCGATGATCGGGCAGACCGTCGTGAACGTGAAGATCGGACGCGCCCGCACGAGGGTGTCGACCGTGGTGGCCGGGCTCTTCCTGCTGCTGCTGGTGACCGGGCTGAGCTCGGTGATGGCGCGGATCCCGATGGTCGCGCTGGCCGCGGTGATGATGATCGTGGCGATCTCGACGGTCGACTGGCACAGCGTGAAGCCGTCGACGCTGCGGCGGATGCCGCTGCCCGAGACGCTCGTGATGGTGGTGACGGTCGTCGTGGTCGTCGCGACCGGCAACCTCGCGATCGGCGTCGCGGTCGGCGTGCTGCTGGCGATGGTGCTCTTCGCGCGGCGGATCGCGCACGTGATCCGGGTCGAGCGGACCGTCGACGCGCAGAGCGGCGCGGTGCGCTACGACGTGGTCGGGCCGCTGTTCTTCGGCAGCAGCAACGACCTGGTCGAGCACTTCGCGTACCGCGACGACCCGGCCTCGGTCGTCGTCGACCTGAGCCGGGCCCAGGTGTGGGACGCCTCGAGCGTCGCCGCCCTCGACTCGGTCGAGACGAAGTTCGCCGCCCACGACGTGGCGGTGGAGTTCGTCGGGCTCGACGACCGCAGCCACGCCTTCCGCTCGAGGTTGACGGGGCAGTTCGGGGAGTAGGTCGAGGGGGGGCGGGGGCAGGTCGGTCTGGCGCTCCTCAGCGCGGGCCTGCCCGGCGAGATCTCGGAGAAGTGGTCCCTGGAATCGCTGATCCACTCCAGAGTGGAGGAGCAAGCCCGCCTCCCCCCACACCCACCCCGCTGCTCCACTCCGGAGTGGAGGAGCGGGACCGGTGGCCTGCCGGCACGGTGCCACGGCGAGGTTCGGCGGGTCCTCGTCCTCCTGGGAGGGTCAGCGCCGGCCCGCCCAGGAGGACACGGACCCGCCGAACCGACCGCGACAGCGCTCGGGAGGACGCGCGTCCACGGCTGAGCTCCTCCACTCCGGAGTGGATCGACGAATCTGGGGCGTCACGCCCGGACCGCGAGCGCCCGGCGGCCCAGACCGCATCGGCGAGGCCGACCGCCGGCAGACTCACGGTCCGGCGCGGGCGATCAGCGCCGGACCCGCTCACGGCGCGAGCGACCGACGACCGGCGACGGGCCTGCACAGCAGCGCGCGCGGCCGCGCGGGACGGGCCCTAGGCGCCGATGCGCACGAAGTGGTGCGGCTGGTCCCAGATGGGGCGCACCGCGACGAAGCCGCCGGGCTTGGGCGCGTCGAGGATCATCCCGTTGCCCGCGTAGATCCCGTCGTGCGCGAGGTTGTCGAACACCACGAGGTCGCCGGGCACGGCGTCCTCGGCCGAGACGCGAGTGCCCTCCGCGTCCTGCGTGGGCACGTAGTGCGTCAGCGAGATGCCGAACTGCGAGTAGACGAACGTGATGAGGCCCGAGCAGTCGAACTTCGTCGGGTCCTCGCCGCCGTGCACGTACGGGGTGCCGATGTACTGCATCGCCACGGCCAGCACCTGGTCGCGGTCGAGCGTCGGGTAGAGCGGGTCGGCGAGGTAGCTCTCGGTCGTGCGGCCGTCCCACACCGAGGTGCTCGCGGCGGCGGAGTTCAGCTTCACCTGCGTCGCCAGGTCGACCAACGACGTCGCCGAGTACGCGTCACGGCTCATGTCGGCGTCGACCACGTCGCCGTCGACGGAGAGGCTCTGCGACGCTCCCCGCACCGCCGACGCCCCGGGGCCGGCCGCGACGGCCTGGGCTCCCTGGTCGGCGCTCGCGAGCAGGGGCAGCGTGCCGCTGGCGGCGAAGCCGACCAACGCGGCGACCACCGAGACCTTCTTCACGACGGCACCGAGACGACGAGCCGCGGGGGCAGGGGCGGGGGACGTAGGTGCAGCAGCGGCGCTCGGCACCGCAGCACGCCGGCCGGAGGCGCGGGTCGAGTCCGCGGCGCGGCTCGCCGACGCTGCCCTGGCCGACACGACCTTGCGGCTCACGCCCGCGGTCGGGGCCGCGACCGGCTCGCCGGCGAGCTCCGCCGCCTCGGCGGCGACGGCGTCGGCACGGGCGGCCGAGCGGCGACCGCGGAGCAGCGGGCCGGTGGCCGCCTCGGAGGCGGCGACGAGGGCGTCCGACTGGACGAACGAGGCCCGGCAGGTGGTCGGCAGCACGGCGGCCTGGGCCCGGCGGCGGCCTCGGGGCCGCAGCAGCGGGGCGTCTCCGCCTCCGGTGGTCGACGCGTCGCGATCCGAGTTCTCGGGGCCCGACAGGTCGGCGGAGGCGGTGCTCGTCACGCGGTCGGTCCTCTCGGTCACTCGTCGGGAACACTCGACCCTATCGCCGGAGCGCCCCCGGTACGAGTCCTGAGGGCACACCGGGCTCCCCGCTCACGCGGGTGAGCCGTCGGCCCCTCACCCCCCTCACCCGCTCGGGGCGGGCGGCTCCGGGGGCTCGACCCGCGACTCCTCACGGCGGCGTCGCAGCTCACGACGGAGGGCCCGGCGCTCCCGCCAGCTCGGCGGCGGCGGGGCCGCGGCGGCCTCGGCGGCGGCGGCGTCACGACGGGCACGACGACGCTCGTGCCAGCGCAGCACCTCGTCGTCGACGTCGCGCGTGGGCGTCACGACGGGCGGGCCGCCGGTCAGCTGGCGGCGGGCCTCGACGATGCGGGCGTTGTAGTCGTCGACGTGGGCGCGCACGGCGGCCTCGCTGCCGAGCCGGTCGAGGGTGTCGTCGAACTCGGCGTGCTCGGTGCGGAGCGACAGGGCAGGGGGCGCCAGCCCGGTGAGGCCCTCGCGCTCGATCAGGCCGCGGATCCACCAGTCGGGGTCGACCGTGTCGCCCGCGAGGCCGGGCAGCGGCTTGCCCGCCAGGGGCAGGTCGTCGAAGTCGCCGCGCGCGACCGCGACGTCGATCGCGGTGCGGGCCCAGGCGCGCATCTCGGCGGCGGTGCGGGTGTCGCGGGGGGCGTCCTCCGCCGGGGCCTCCCCCTCGACGCGGTACCGCGCAGCGTTGATGCGCGGGTCCGATCTCTCGCTGGCCATGCCGACGAGGGTACGCCGCGCCTCCGACGTCGTCCGGAGCCCGCCGAGTGGTCACGAACTGCTGCTCCGGGGGCCCGCCGACGACAGTTCGCGACCACTCGACCGGAGGGCCGACGACCACACGACGGGAGGACGCCGAGGAGGCGCGGTGCCGGTCGTCCCGACACCGCGCCTCCTCGGCTGCGGGACGGCCTCGGCCGCCCTCCGCCCGCGACCTACAGCGTCGCCGCGGCCGGGTCCCAGCCCTCGGGCAGGGGCGTCGGCTTCGGCACCGACGACGTGACGTCGACGGGCGAGCCCTGCTCCGCCGCGGTCGAGACCGCGAGCAGCACGTCGAGGACGTGCGCCGCGACCGCGCCGCTGGCCTTCTCGTCGTCGCCGCCGCGGATCGCCCGCGCGAGGTCGACGACGCCGGAGCCGCGGCCCCAGAACGAGCCGGAGGCGGTGAGCGTCTCGGGCTCCTCCTGGCCGAACCGCCAGAGGGTGGAGTCGCCGTCGAACATGTTGGGGTCGGGCAGCACGATGGTGCCCTCGGTGCCGCTGATCTCGACGAAGCCCATGCGGGGCAGCGCGTTCTGGAAGCTGAACGTCGACTGCGCCGACTGCCCGCCCTCGAAGCTGATCAGCGCCGCGTGGTGCGTCGGCACCTCGACGGGGAAGGTCTCGCCGGCGCGGGGGCCGCTGCCGATCGTGCGGCGCTCGAACGACTTCGACGAGACGGCCGACACCCGCGAGGCCGAGCCGAAGGCGTGCACGAGGGTCGTCACGTAGTACGGGCCCATGTCGAAGAGCGGGCCGGCTCCGACCGCGAACAGGAAGTCCGGGTCCGGGTGCCACGCGTCGGGGCCGGGCACGTGGAACATCGTCGTCGCCGTGAGCGGCTCGCCGATGTCGCCGCGGCCGATGGCGCGGAGGGCCGACTGGATGCCGCCGCCGAGCACGGTGTCGGGGGCGCACGCGACGCGCAGGCCCGCCTCGCGCGCGGCCGAGAGCAGCTCGGCGCCCGACTCGGCGTCGAGGGCGAGGGGCTTCTCGCTCCAGACGTTCTTGCCCGCGGCGACGATCTGGCGGCCGACCTCGGTGTGCACGGCCGGGATCGTCAGGTTGACGACGATCTCGATGTCGTCGCGCGACAGCAGCTCGTCGACGGTGCCGTGGGCGGCGACCCCGTACGTCGTCGCCTGCGACTCGGCCCGCGCGAGGTCGAGGTCGGCGACCATGCGCACCTCGACGTCGCGGAACTTCGTGAGGTTCTCGAGGTACTGGGAGCTGATGTTGCCGGCGCCGATGACGCCGACGCCGACGACGCCCGTGCGGCCCGTGCTGCCCCCGCTCACGCGGTGACCCCGTCGGTGCCGTCGAGCTGCGTGGTGTCGTTCTCCTTGAGCCAGGCGAACGACTCGGCGATGCCGGCGAAGACGTCGCCCGAGTAGGCGTCGAACTCGACGACGCGCAGCGCGTGCGGCGCGGCCTCGAGGATGGCGCGGACGTCGACGTCGCCCTGGCCGGCCGGCGTCTGGTTCTCGAACGCGGCCTTGAGGGCGTCGGGCACGACGAGCGCGCTCTCGCTGCTCGGCAGGGCGGTGGCGATGTCGCCGCTGACCTTGCCGTCCTTGATGTGGAGGAACTGCACGCGGTCGCCGAGCTGGCGGAGCAGCGCGGGGGTGTCCTGGCCGCCGACGGTGGCCCAGAAGGTGTCGAGCTCGAGGACGACCTCGGGCGAGAGCTGCTCGACGAACGAGTGGTAGATCGGGCGCCCGTCGACCTCGTTCGTGAACTCCCACTGGTGGTTGTGGTAACCGAAGCGGAGGCCGTGCGAGGCCGCCTGGGCGGTGAGCTCGTTGACGCGCTCGGCGATGCGGGCGGCGTCGTCGGCGGTCTGCCAGCGGTCGCTCGGGATGAACGGGTCGATGACGGTCTCGAGGCCGATCTGCTCGGCGGCGGCGAAGATCTGCTCGGCGTCGTCGGAGTCGATGACGGCGGCGTGGCCGGAGGGCGCGGTGACGCCGGCGGCGCTGAGCGCGGCGGCGATCTCGGCGGGGCGCTCGGCGAAGCCGTAGGGCTCGACCTTCGTGAAGCCGATCTCGGCGAGGCGCGCGACGGCCCCGTTGAGGTCCTCCGCGACGGCGTCGCGCACGCTGTAGAGCTGGACGGACGGTGTGCTCATGGGGATGCTCCTTCGTATCCGGTGGTCTGCGGCGCGTCACGGTGCGGCGGCCCGTGCTCATTCTGCTACTTCTGTCGACCGACATGCAAAAGTCGTCGTCCGATCGGCAGGATCGGGAGGCGCGGGGCCCGCCCCCGAGGAGGCGCGGGTCGGGTCGAGCGAGGAGGCGCGGTTCGGGTCGGCGGGCGACTGCGGAGCCGGTCTCGGCGGGACGTGACCCGGCCGGGGGCGAGACCGACCAGTCGACCGGGCCCGCGACTCCGAATCCCTGCCCATGACGACGACAGTCAGCGCGACCCGTGAGGCCGTCACCACCGCACCGGTCGACCGGGCGTTCGACATCGGCACTCCCCTGACGCCCGTGGGGTTCTACCCCCGGTCGGGCCCGCTGCCGGGCGTCGTCGCCGTGCACGACCAGACGGGCGGCTGGGGCACGCCCGGCCAGACGCGTCGGCTGCAGCTGTCGGACGGCGGCTCGGTCACCGAGACGATCGTCGAGGTCGACCCGCCCGGCACCGGGCCGGCCGACCGCGTCGGGGCGTTCACGTACGAGCTGAGCGACTTCCGCGGGCCGCTGCGGCTGCTCGTCCGCAGCGGGCGGGCGGAGTGGTGGTACAGCGCCGGAGGAGCGAGCGACGGGTCGACCCGTGGCCGCGGCACGCGCATCTCGTGGCGCTACACGTTCCGGGCGCGGCGGGGGGCCGGGCTCGTGGTGCGGCTGATCGTGGGGCTGCTCTGGGGGCCGTACATGGCGAGGGTGCTGCGCGGCATCGCGCACGAGCTCGACCGCCGCGGCTGAGGGCGCCCGGCGGCCCTTCGCAGGAGCGCGGCCGTGACGACGGGCGAGTCCGAGCCGGACGGGCACTCGTGACCGCCCGCCCGGGTCGCTCTCGCCCGCACTCCCGCCCTCACTGTCGGCACGGGGTGCCGATCGCAGCTCCCCGAGTCCGGCCCCGGCTCCGCGCCTCATCGCGCCGCCCGGGAACCACGGTCCAGGATCGCCGATCCACTCCAGAGTGGAACATCAGACCCTTCGCATCTCGCACCCCCGCCCTGCTCCTCCACTCCAGAGTGGATCGAGCTTCCTCGGCCGGCCGCTCCGACCCTCACCCCACCCACCCCCAACCCCCGCACCCCCGCACCCCCGCACCCCCGCGCAGCGCAACTTCCTGAAGTCGGCTTGACTTAAACCGAACGGGGGCTTTAGCTCAGCTGTGCCCCTCCGATGGGGGAGGGGCGAGCCTACGAAGGAGTAGACATGCGATCACTGACGCACGGTGCCGGCCGCAGGGGCCGGGCACTCGGCGTGACGGCGGGAGGGGCGCTCGTCGCCTCGCTCGCCCTGGCCGCGACGCCGGCACCCGCCGTCCTCGCCGCCGACCCGGCCGCCGGCCCGGGGGCAGCAGCTGCTGCTCAGCCGACCCTCGAGTCCCGCTCGACCGAGATCATCACCGTCGACGGGCTGCAGTTCCGCGACCTCGACCGCAGCGGCGACCTCACTCCCTACGAGGACTGGCGGCTCACCGCCGACGAGCGCGCCTCCGACCTCGTCGCCCGCCTCGACCTCGACCAGCGCGCCGGGCTGCTGATGCACGCGAGCCTCACCGGCCGCGGCACGTACGACCGCGCCGCCTTCGACCCGCTGCTGCGCGACCGCCACATCTCGACCTACATCTCGCGCCTCAGCATCGGTGCGGGCGCCCTCGCCGAGCAGCACAACCAGCTGCAGGAGGCCGCCGAGGCGGAGCCCTTCGGCATCCCGCTCAAGATCAGCACCGACCCCCGCAACGGCTTCAGCGTCACCGAGGGCCAGACGGTCTCGAACGCCGACTTCACGCCCTTCCCCGACGCGATCGGCATGGGCGCCGTGGGCGACCCCGCCGCGACGCTCGCGATGGGCGAGATCATCGGTGACGAGTACCGCGCCGTCGGCATCACCGAGGCGCTCTCGCCCCAGGCCGACCTCAGCACCGAGCCGCGCTGGACCCGCCAGAACGGCACCTTCGGCTCCGTCGGCGAGACCGTGAAGGACCACGTCGGCGCCTACGTCGAGGGCCTCCAGGGCGGCACCGACGGCATCACCGACGAGGGCGTCGCCACGGTCGTCAAGCACTGGGTCGGCTACGGCGCCCAGGTCGACGGCTACGACAGCCACTACTACTACGGCCGCTACGCGGCCTTCCCCGGCGGCGACTTCGCCGAGCACGTCGTGCCCTACGAGGGCGCG
This sequence comes from Frigoribacterium endophyticum, assembly GCF_011759585.1. Taxonomy (GTDB): domain Bacteria; phylum Actinomycetota; class Actinomycetes; order Actinomycetales; family Microbacteriaceae; genus Frigoribacterium; species Frigoribacterium endophyticum. The sequence goes on along the minus strand of NZ_JAAOYV010000002.1, from coordinate 1,381,038 downwards.
TTCGACGTCGACGCGGCGGGCATCATGCCGACGTACTCCATCCTCAAGGACCTCGAGGTCGTCCCCGGCCAGGGCCCGATCGAGCAGGTCGGCGCCGGCCACAACGAGTTCCTGCTGCAGGACCTGCTGCGCGGCACGTACGGCTTCGACGGCGTCGTGACGAGCGACTGGGGCATCGCCAACGACTGCCCGCAGGCGTGCCTCGACAACCGTCCCCCCGCCTCCTTCGTGGGCCCCTGGGGCGCCGGCATGCCGTGGGGCGTCGAGGGCCTGAGCCTCCCGGCGCGCTACGCCAGCGCCATCAACGCGGGCGTCGACATCATCGGCGGCAGCGACAAGCCGCAGTACATCGTCGAGGCCGTCCAGACCGGGCTGCTCAGCGACGAGCGCGTCTCCGAGGCCGCCCAGCGCGTGCTCTCGCAGAAGTTCCAGCTGGGCCTCTTCGAGGACCCGTACGTCGACCCGGCCGCCGCCGACGAGATCGTCGGGAGCGCCGCCTCCCGTGCGGTCGCCCTCGACGACCAGGCCCGGTCGCTGACGCTGCTGTCGAACGACGTCGTGCCCGCGACCGGCGCCGCGGCCCTGCCGCTCGGCGACGCCGAGGGCGCCGTCGCGCCCGGCACGACCGCGTACCTCTCCGGGGTCTCCGCCGAGGCCGCGACCGCGGCCGGCCTGACGCCCGTCGCGACCCCCGAGGAGGCGGACGTCGCCATCGTGCGCCTCACCGACCCGCGCGGCGGCGACGACCTCACCGACCTCGACTTCACCGGCACCGAGGCCGACTTCCAGGCCCTGCAGGCGGCGCACGCCGCCGGCGCCCTGACGATCGCCGTGCCGCAGCTGTCGCGCCCGCTCGTGCTGGGGAACGTCGTGGAGTCGAGCGACGCCGTCCTGGGTGCGTACGGCGTCTCGGACGAGGCCCTGCTCGCCGTGGTCACGGGCGCCGCCGAGCCCGAGGGGCGCCTGCCCTTCGAGCTGCCCTCGTCGATGGCCGAGGTCGACGCGCAGCTGCCCGACGTGCCGAACGACACGGCGACGCCGCTCTTCGCCTACGGCTTCGGCCTCAACTACGGCGACGCGGGCGGGGAGCCCACGCCCGGCCCCGGCGAGCCCGGCACCCCCGGGACGCCCGGCGGCCCCGGCACGCCCGCTCCGTCGCCCTCGCCCGCGCCCGGCACGGGGACGACCGTCCCGGTGCCCGACGCGCAGCTGACCGAGGCCGCCCGCGGCTCCGTGTCGGTGCCGGCGACGGCCCAGCGCGGCCAGCGCATCACGGTCGACCTCGGCGCCGCCGGGGCCGGGCGTGAGGTGGCCGTCTGGCTGCACTCGGAGCCCGTCGTGCTGGCCCGGGCCACGGCCTCGGTCGACGGGAGCGTGCAGGTGACCATCCCGGCCGGCACGACGCTCGGCACGCACCGCGTCGTGGTGCAGGCCGCCGACGGATCGCTGTACGGCTGGGACGACCTCCGCGTCGTCTCGGGAGCGACCGCCGCCGACGGCACCCCGCTCGCCTTCACCGGCAGCGACGCCCTGCCCGGCATCGTCGGAGGAGCGCTGCTCGTGCTGCTCGGCCTCGCACTCGTCGTGATCCGCCGCCGCAGGGCTGCCGGAGGCGCGAGCTAGGCACCCGGGGCCGCCTCCGGCCCCAGCTCACCACCGCCGACGCCGGCCGCTGCCCTCGGGCACGGTCGGCGTCGGTCGTCTGCGGGGGGAGGGGGCCGCGGCTACGGCTCCGGCTCCGGCTCCGGCTCCGGAAGTACGGTCTGGAATCGCTGATCCACTCCAGAGTGGAGGACGACGCCCGCGCAGGACCCGACCGGCACCCGCTCCTCCACCCCAGAGTCGATCGGCTTTTCTGGACCGTCACTTCTTCTCTGCCGGGGCGGGGCGCCGTCACGACCCGCGACTCCCGCGTCCCGGCCGCGCAGCGGCGCACGGCACACGGCGCACAGCCCTCAGAGCGAGCGGCGCACCGCCTCGACGAGCAGCCCGAAGTCGTCGGTCATGTGCGACCGGGCGCCCGTCAGCTGCTGGAACTGCAGCCCGTCCATCACGGCCAGCAGCACGCGGGCGAGCCCGTCGAGGTCGTCGTCCGACCACGCACCGCCCTCCGTGCGCAGCGACCGGAGGTGCGCCGCGAGCGAGGCCGAGATGCCGTCGTACCGCTCGGCCATGCGGTCGCGCAGCGGGTGCCCGGGCGACACGCTCTCGCCGAGCAGCACCGAGAAGAGCCGCGACCACCCCGGGTCGGAGGCGTTCAGCGCCACGAGCTGCTCGAGCGCCTCGAGGTGGTCCGCCCCCTCGCGCCCGGCCTCGACGATCGAGCGGCCCCGCTCGCTGCCGTCGGCGAGGACGGCCTCGAGCACGTCCTCCTTCGTGGCGAAGTGGTAGAGCAGCCCGGCGTGGGTGACCTCGGCGCGGGCGGCGATCGCGGCCATCGTCGCTCCGCGGAAGCCGACCTCGGCGAACACGGCGCGGGCTCCGTCGAGGATGTCCTTCCGACGGCGCACGCCGCGGCTGTTCGGCACGGGCCCGGGTGCGGTGGTCACGAGGCCACGGTAGGGGACGCGCCCGTGCAGGCACTGCAGCTTCTCAGGAGGCTGGGGGCTGCCTGCGAGCAGGCTGACAGCGCCTCCGACCTACTGTCGAGGAGCAGAACACCCGCCCTTCCCCGTCCGCGCGCCCGCACGGACGTCGACCCGCACCCTGCCCGAGACCCGCGGAGCACCCCGTGAACATCACCCTGACCACCTGGCTCATCACGATCGGCGTCACGATCGCCTTCTTCGTCTACGAGTTCTTCACCCACGTGCGCAAGCCGCACGAGCCCACGATCGGCGAGTCCGCCCGCTGGTCGGCCTTCTACATCGGCCTCGCGCTGCTGTTCGGCGTCGGCATCGGGTTCACGAGCGGCTGGGGCTACGGCGGCGAGTACTTCGCGGGCTACCTCACGGAGAAGGCGCTGTCGATCGACAACCTCTTCGTCTTCCTGCTGATCATGACCGGCTTCGCCGTGCCGCGCATCTACCAGCAGAAGGTGCTGATGATCGGCATCGTCATCGCGCTCATCATGCGCGCCGGCTTCATCGCCGCGGGCGCCGCGCTGATCGAGAACTTCTCCTGGGTCTTCTACATCTTCGGCGCCCTGCTCTTCGTGCTGGCGTACCAGCAGATCAAGGGCAGCCACGGCGGCAACGCGGCCGACAACGCCTTCGTCAAGATCGCCCGGCGGGTGCTGCCGGTGCACGACGAGTTCGCCGGCGACAAGTTCACGACCAAGATCGACGGCAAGCGCTTCGTCACCCCGCTGCTGCTCTGCGTCATCGCGATCGGCTTCGTCGACCTGGTCTTCGCGCTCGACTCGATCCCGGCCATCTACGGCCTGACCGAGGAGCCCTACATCGTCTTCACCGCGAACGCCTTCGCGCTGATGGGCCTCCGCCAGCTGTTCTTCCTCATCGGCGGCCTGCTCGAGCGCCTCGTCTACCTGTCGCAGGGCCTCGCGGTCATCCTCGCCTTCATCGGCCTCAAGCTCGTCTTCCACGCGCTGCACGTCAACGAGGTGCCTTTCATCAACGGCGGCGAGCCGCTGCTCTGGGTGCCCGAGATCCCGATCTGGTTCTCGCTGCTCTTCATCGGCCTGACGATCGCCGTCGCCACCGTCGCGAGCCTCGCCAAGACCCGTGGCGACGCCGAGAAGGCGAAGCGCGAGCGCGTCGAGGGCGAGCCCATCACCCACGCGCACGACGACCACGCCGACGGAGGCGCCGGCCGCCACTGACGTCGCGGCGGTGCGCATCCGCACCGCACGCACGCACCGCACGCACCCCCGGGAGGCGCGGGTCGGCCCAGGCCGGCACCGTGCCTCCCGCACGTGGTCCCGCGGGCCCGCCCCGCGCCTCCCGCACCCCGCCCCGCGCCTCCCGCACCCCGTCCCGCGGGCCCGCCCCGCGCCTCCCGCACGGCGCCCGACCGGACCGCCGCGGGCCGGCGCTGACAGGCTGGTCGCATGCCCTCCCCCGACGACGCCCGGCGCCGTGACCTCGACCTCGACGACCTGCTGCGCCGCGTGCGCGGGACGACCGGTGGCGAGGTCGACGACAGCATCCCGCAGCTGGCCGACGCCGACCCCGACCTGCTCGGAGTCGCCCTCGCCCTGCCCGACGGCAGGGTGCGCACCGCGGGCGACGCGGGCGCCTCGTTCTCGGTGCAGTCGGCGGTCAAGCCGTTCCTGTTCGCGCTGGCCCTCGCCGACACCGGCGGCGACGCCCTCGACCGGGTGGGCATCGAGCCGACCGGCGAGGCCTTCGACGCGCTCGAGCTCGAGGCGGGCACGGGCCGCCCGCCGAACCCGATGGTCAACGCGGGGGCCCTGCTCACCGCCGCCCTCGTCGACGGCGGCGACGCCGACGGGCGTGCCGCGCGCATCCTCCGAGGCCTCAGCGCCTTCGCGGGGCGCGACCTCGAGGTCGACGAGGACGTGAGCCGCTCCGAGCAGCTGCTCGGCGACCGGAACCACGCGCTCGCGCACCTGATGCGCTCCGAGGGCACGCTGCACGTCACCGCCGACGACGCCGTCGAGGCCTACGCCCGCTCGTGCGCGGTGCTGGTCGACGCCGGGTGCCTCGCCGTGATGGGCGCGACGCTCGCGCTCGGCGGGCGCAACCCCGTGACCGGCGTGCAGGTCGTCGACGCCGCCGTCGCCCGTGACGTGGTGTCGGTGATGGCGACGTGCGGCGTCTACGACGGGTCGGGGCGGTGGATGCGCGAGGTCGGCGTGCCCGCCAAGTCCAGCGTCTCGGGAGCGATCGTGCTCTCAGCTCCCCGCGTGCTCGGGGCCGCGGTCGTCAGCCCGCCCCTCGACGGGCAGGGCACGAGCGTGCGCGGGGCCGCCGCGAGCGCGGCGCTGAGCCGGGAGCTCGGGCTGCACGCGTTCGCGTCGTAGGGCGCGGCGCGGCGGCGCGACGCGATGCGGCACGGCGGCGGCGAGTGGTCACGAACTGCTCGTCGGGGGCCCCGGGAGCAGCAGATCGCGACCACTCGGCCCCGACCGGCTCAGCCCAGCTCAGCTCAGCGCTTGCCGCGCCCCGCGATCACCGACGCCACGGCGAGCGCCGTCGCGGCGGCCGCCGTCGCGAGCAGGGTGACGACGGCGCCCGTGCGGGCGAGCTCCGACGTGCGGTCGACGGGCAGGCGCCCGGCGACGAAGTCGTCGACCAGCTGGCCGAGGGCCGCGCGGCACTCGCGCTCGGCGGTGGGGTCGTCGAGGCGCCAGCCGGCGAGGTCGGCCCCGCCGAGCACCATCAGGTCGCGGGCGTCGACGGCGCACCAGAGGTCGACCGGGCGACGACGGACGCCGGCCACCTGCACGCGTGACTGCCAGCCGGCGACGCGACCCGCGCCTCCCGGCTGCGGGGCCGCGACGTAGCTGTGGGTGACGCGCACGCGCCCTCCGTGGCGGGCGGCCGCGTCGTCGAGGCTCTCGCGCACCCGGTCGACGACGGCGGGGCGAGCGGGCTCGGACACGGAGGTGAGGTCTCGGTCGGATCGCATCACGCCATGGTGCGCCCTCTCGCCCGGGAGCGCCACCCCGGGGAGGCGCGGGCCGGGCCCCCGAGGGAGGCGCAGGTCGAGCCGGGCAGGGAAGCCCGAGCCGTCGAGACACCTGCGCCCCGTATCATCGGCCCGCCCCCGACCCCGACCCGACCCTGGAGACCACCATGACCGACGCCGCCGACTCCCCCGCCACCACTGCGCGCCCCGCCGTGCTCTTCGTCTGCGTGCACAACGCCGGTCGCTCGCAGATGGCCGCCGGCTGGCTGCGGCACCTCGCGGGCGACCGCGTCGAGGTGCTCTCGGCCGGCAGCGAGCCGAAGGACCAGATCAACCCCGTGGCCGTCGCCGCCATGGCCGAGGTCGGGGTCGACATCGCCGGGGCGCAGCCGAAGGTGCTGACGACCGAGGCGGTGCGCGACAGCGACGTCGTCGTGACGATGGGCTGCGGCGACGCGTGCCCGGTCTTCCCGGGCAAGCGCTACGAGGACTGGGAGCTCACCGACCCGGCCGGCCGTGGCCTCGACGAGGTGCGTCCGATCCGCGACGACATCCGTCGACGCGTCGAGCAGCTCGTCGCGGAGATCGCCCCCGCCTGACCCGCCCCGCCGCGCGCGCCGAGTGGTGACGGTCTGCTCCTCCCGAGCCCGGGGAGCAGCAGTTCGCGACCACTCGGCGCCGCCGCACGCCGCCGCACCAGGCGCGGCCCGGGCCCCGCTCATGGCCACCGGACGCACCCGGGCTGTGAACCTGCCGGGCAGACAGGCCCCGCGACTCCGCCCGGCCTAGCGTCCAGGACAGCCGACGTCCGTCGGCACCCACTTCACGAAGGAGACGTCATGTCGCTCGGAGACAAGGCAAAGGACGCAGTTCAGAAGGTCGCCGGACACGCCGAGGAGGCCGTCGGCAAGAAGACCGACGACGCCGAGCTCACGCACCAGGGCCAGAAGGACCAGGCCATGAGCGAGGCGCGCATGGACACCGAGAAGGCCAAGGACGCGACGGACCACTAGTCCCGCTCCCCCGGTGCTCGCGCACCGGATGCCCGGAGGGCCCGGCGTCGTCGCAGACGCCGGGCCCTCCGCCGTGCCGGGCGCGCCCGGCGTACCGCCGAGTGGTCGCGATCTGCGCTTCCGCGCCCGCGTGAGCAGCACATCGTGACCACTCGGCCCTGCGGGGCCGGACCCCGCCACGCCTCCTGGCCCGCGACTCCTACCCCCGGTCGCCCTGCGGGGCACCGGGCCGCGACGCCCACAGCTGCACCGCGAGCCCGACGGCGATGAAGCCGAGCATCAGCCCGCCCATCGCGACGGCCGTGCCGCCGAGGGCGCCGGCGAGTGGGGTGGCCGCGCCGCCGAGGCCGAACTGCAGGCCGCCGACCAGGGCCGCCGCCGTGCCGGGGGCCCGGTGCCCGAGCGCCTGCGTCAGCGTGATCGAGCCCGGGATCACCCAGCCCCACCCCGCCGTCACGAGCGCGAGCGCCGGCCAGATCAGCGCCGGCCCGGCCCCGGAGACGGCCCCGACGAGCACGAGCGCCGACCCGACGGTGCAGGTGGCGAGGCCGATCGTGAAGAGGCGGTCCTCGGCGAAGCGCCCGACGAGGCGGCGGAACACGAGGGTCGACGCGATCATGCACGACGCGTTCGAGGCGAAGACGAGCGTGTAGAGCCCCTCGCTGAACCCGTACTGCTGCTGGAAGACGAACGACGACGTCGAGATGTACGAGAAGAAGCCGATCGTCGCGGCGCAGCCGGTGACGAGGTACCAGCGGAAGCGCGGGATCCCGAGCAGCCCGCCCATGCGGCGCAGCGAGGCGCCGAGCGAGGCTCCGCCGGGGGGAGGCGCGGTGAGGGTCTCCGGCAGCTGTCGCCACGCCGCGACGGTCAGCCCGGTGCCCAGCACGGCGAGCAGCGCGAACGTGGCGCGCCACGACCCCGCCGCGAGCACGAGCCCGCCGATGAGCGGGGCGACGACGGGCCCGACCGAGTTGATCGCGGCGAGGGTCGCGAAGAGGCGGCTGCGGGCGACGCCGGTGGTCGAGTCGCCGACCATGGCGCGGGCGGCGACGCTGCCGGCGGCGCCGCCGAGGCCCTGCACGACACGGGCGAGCACGAGGGTGGTGGAGTCGGGGGCCAGGGCGCAGGCGAGGGAGGCGATGGCGAAGAGGGCGGTCCCGGCGAGGAGGACGCGCCTCCGGCCGGATCCGTCGCTGAGCGGCCCGACGACGATCTGGCCGACGGCGAACGCGACGAGGAAGGCGGTGAGGCTGAGCTGCACCTGCGCCGTCGAGGCGTCGAGGTCGGCCGCGATGGCCGGGAGGCCGGGGATGTACATGTCGGTCGCGAAGGGCGAGATGCCGACGATGAGGCCGATGGTGAGGACGGCGCCGCGGCGGGGCGCCCAGCGCGGGGCGGGGTCGCCGGCGGGGTCGCGAGGGTCGCCGGGGCCGGGCGGGCCGCCGGGGCGGGTGACGTCGTCGTCGCTCATCCGGGCCCACGGTAGTCGGGGCGGGCGCCTCCTGCCCCGCCGCGCACCCCGTCCTCGCACCGGCACCCCGCCGCGGCAGGGTGCCCGTGCGAGAACGGGGTGCCCGACCCGAGACGCACCACGTCTTTGCACGGGCTGCGCGGTGGTGACCGGTGCGGCCGGCCGGCCCGCGACTCCTACAGCTCGCGGACGTGGAGCAGCGCCCGCACCCCGAGCTCGCGGCGAGGGCGCGTCTCGCGGAGGCCGTCCACGACGAGGGCGGCGCCGAGCCAGCGGGCACCGCTCATCTCGACGAGGCGGCGGGAGGCGGCGGCCTGGGCGCCGGTCTCGATCCAGTCGTCGACGAAGAGGACGCGGTCGCCGGAGCTCAGCAGCGAGCGGCGGACGCCCAGCGTGAGGTGGCGGTCCTGGTAGTCGGGGGCGGTGGTGGTCAGCCACCAGGCGTCGCTGTCGGCGAGGGGGGCCGGATCTTTGCGGACCTCGACGAAGCCGACGCCGAGGGCGCGGGCGGTCAGCACGCCGAGCAGGCTCCCGCGGGACATCGGGCCGAGCACGACGGTCGGGGCGTCGTGGGTGCCGGGCGCTCCGGGGGCGCCGGGGGCTCCGTCGGCGCCGTGCAGCGCGGCGAGCGCCGAGCCGATCTCGGCGACGACGACCGGGTCGCGCCACCAGCCCGTGACATCGGCGCCGGAGGTCCAGTCGGTGCGGTCGCCCCGCCAGCGGAAGGAGTCGCGGAGTCGCTGCTGCAGGTCGGTCACGGTCGATCCTGGCACGGGCGGGGCGCCGGGCTCGCGTGACCCGGCCGGTGCTGCCCGCTGCGGCCTGCCCCCCGCCGCACACCCCGTCCTCGCACACGAACCCCGCCGCGGCGGGGTGCCGGTGCGAGAACGGGGTGCCCGACCCGAGAGGCACCACGTCGTCGCACGCGAACCACGCCGCGGCCTGGTTCGCGTGCGAGGACGTGGTTCTCCTGCGCGGGCCGACCCGCGACTCCCGCCGGCCAGCAGGTGCAGGTGCAGCGGCGAGGGGGGACGCGCGCTCCCTGCCGCCGTCCGGGCGGGAGGCGCAGGATCGACGGAGGCGCCGAGCGAGTCGGCGCCGCAGACGAGAGGGAGACCCATGGCGTTCGGAGCAGGAGAAGTGGTGCACGTGGTGCTGGTCGAGTGGGCGGAGTCCGCGGGGGCGGACACCGCCGAGCAGGCGAGCGCGCGGTCGACCGAGAAGCTCACGTCGATCGACGGCGTGCTCTCGGTGACGAGCGGCCCGAACATCGGCGACGAGGACCTGCAGGGCGGGTTCGACTGGATGCTCGCGGTGCACTTCCGCGACAAGGCGGCCCTCGACGGCTACCTGCCCGACCCCCAGCACGTCGAGGTCGCGACGTTCCTGCAGGAGTCCGCGGCCCGCATCGTCGTCTTCGACGTCGCCGCGTAGCCCGAGGCCCCGAGGAGGCGCGGGTCGAGACCCCGGCCAGGCTCACGCCGTGCAGCCGGTCACCCCGCCTCCCGGCCCCGCGCACCCGCGGGCCCCAGCCCCGGCGCCTCGCCACCATGCCGCCCGGCTCCTCCGGTGGCTCTGGATCGCGGGCTTCGCCGTCGGCACCACGACGCACGTGGCCGACCTCGGCGTCGGAGGAGCCGACGTCTACGCCGACTTCCACCCCGCTCTCCGGGCCTTCTGGGTCTCGCTCACGCTGTGGGACCCGCTCGTCATCGTGCTGCTGCTGCTCCGGCGACGCGCGGGGGTCGTGCTCGGGCTGGTCGTGATCCTCGTCGACATCGCCGTGAACTGGTCGGTGATCGCGGTGGTCGGCGGCATCCCGGTGTGGGGTGCGGTGAACCAGACGGCCTTCGCGGTCCTGCTGCTGGCCAGCGCGCGGCTGCTCGCCCGCTGCTTCGCGCCTGCGGCCGACCGCTAGCTCCCGCAGGCCCTGCGGCAGCCCGGCCAGCGCGACCGCGCATCGGCGCATCGGCACATCCGCACATCCGCGCATCCGCGCACCCGCGGAAACGAGACCGCACCGGTCACCCTCGCACTGGGGGTGACGACACCGTGAGAAAAGCTTAGATTCGGCGGACCGGTGCCGATCAGGGGCACCCTGTTGCGAAGGAGCAACACATGCGTTCTGTCCTGCGTTCGCGGACCGCGGCCATCGGCGTCACCGCCGGCCTCGTCCTCGGCTCGTCCGTCCTCCTGGCCTCACCAGCCTCCGCCGCTCCGGGCGACGCCTCGGCCCTCGGCGCCGGCGTCGCGCTGACCGGCACCGTCCCCGGCCTCGTCGCCCTCGATGCGACGGCGGCCGTCGGCCTCGTCACCGCCGGCACGGGCGGCGCGCCCGGTGCCTTCGACAGCCAGGGGTCGACCCTCGCGACGGTCCAGGGCGGGGAGGTGACCGTGGGCGCGGTCAGCACCCGCGCCTCCAGCACGACCACCGGCTCGTCGGCGTCGTCTGACGTCGCGGGCGCCGCCGTGTCGCTGCTCGGCATCGACGTGCTGACGGCCGACGCGGTCACGGCCGACGTGACCTGCCCGGTCGGCGGCGGCGGCACGACCGCGGACGCCGGCCTGGTCGGCCTCACCCTCTTCGGCACCGCGGCGACCCTCGACGCGACCACCCCGACCGTCTCGGCGAGCGCCGCGCTGGCGGGCGACCTGCTCGGTGCGACGCTGACCGTCGACGTCAGCCGCGTCGAGCAGGCCCGGTTCGGCAGCGCGACCGCCACGTCGATCGTCGCTGCCCTCACCCTCAGCGGCACCGTCGGTGACACGCAGATCGTCGACGTGCCGCTCGGCACGGTCACCCTCGCCTCGGCGGCGTGCGAGTCGCCGACCGCGGGCGCCGCCGCGCAGATCACGGCGACGGGCATCACGCCGGTCGTCGGCCCGACGAGCGGCGGCCAGGTCGTCACGATCACGGGCACCGGCTTCACGCCCGACACGACCGTGACGTTCGGCACGCTGCCGGCGGCCGCGGTGACCGTGGCCGCCGACGGCAACTCCCTCACGGCGACGACCCCCGCCTCCCCCGCGGGCCCGGTGACCGTCACGGTCACCGACCCGACGGCGGGCAGCGCCGAGCTCGCGTACACGTACGTCGCGCCGGCGATCACGGCGATCGACCCGACGCAGGGCCCGGCCGTCGGGGGCACGACGGTGACCCTGACGGGCACCGGCCTCGACACGATCACCGGCGTCACGTTCGACGGCACCCCCGGCACGGTCGTCTCGGTCTCGCCCGACGGCACGCAGGTCGTGGTGACCAGCCCGGCCGGCACCGGCGTCGCCGAGGTCGTCCTCACCGCCCCCGCGGGAGTGACGACGACCGCGCCGAGCCCCTTCGTCTACGTGAGCCCCGGCGGCCCCGCCGTCGTCTCGATCTCGCCGACGGCCGGCCCCACGGCGGGCGGCCAGACGGTGGTCGTCTCGGGCACCGGCCTCGCCGGCGTGACGGACGTGACCTTCGGCGGAGTCGCGGCGACGATCGTCGGGACCCCCACCGACACGCGCGTCACCGTGGTGACCCCGGCGGGAGTCGCGGGCCCGGTCGACGTCGTCCTGGACGGCGCTGACGGGGCCGCGGTGCTCGAGGACGGCTACACGTACCTCGCGGAGCCCGGCGCGGCCTCGGTCGACCCCGGCTCGGGCTCGACCACGGGCGGCGACACCGTCACGGTGATCGGCGGGCCGTTCGTGCCCGGAGCGACGACGGTGACGATCTGCGGGGTCACGATCCCGGCCACCGCGGTCACGGTCTCCGCTGACGGCACGCGCCTGACGTTCGTCACCCCGGCCTGCGTGGCCGGCGCCACGACGATCGTGGTGACGACGGCGGGAGGCGCGTCCGACGCGCTGCCGTTCACCTACGTCGCACCCGCCGCCATCGTCCCGGCCGGGGGCGACCGCGTCGCTCCCCGCCCCGTCGGCGGCACCCGCGCCTCCGGCCTGGCCTACACGGGCTCGGACGGCACCGGCGGCGTGCTGCTGGGCTCGGCGCTGATGCTGACGCTCGGCACGGCGCTGCTGGTCGGCGCCCGCCGCCGGGCCGCGCGCGACGGCGGCGCCGAGTGACGGCGGCGCCGTGACCGCAGCGCGCTGACCGCGCTGCACCGACCTGCCGGGCGGGCAGGGGCCTCGGCCCCGTGAGCCCCGCCCGGCGCACGACCGGAGGGCCTCGCTGCATCAGCGGGGCCCTCTAGGTGTGCGCCGCTGAGCCGCGTCCACCGTCTGGGCCGCAGGGACCGCTAGATGAAGGCGATCGCCCAGAACACCGTGAACGACTCGGCCACCACGGCCGGTACCCACAAGCCCAGCGACCTCCGTGTCGTCACCGTGTAGGCCACGGCGGCTGCGGTGGCAGCGAGGGCGACTGCGCCGTTCATCGTCATGGTCATGACGAAGAGCTGAGTCTGCTTCGGGGGGCTCTGTCCGTCGTTCGACAAGGTGAACCCGTACAGGAAGTAGAAGAAGGTGGACGCGACCACGCAGACCGTCACGACGAGGATCCACGCGACGCAGATGAGGATGACGTACGACACCAGGAGCTCCCCGCGGGCTGGCCGGCGACGGGGTCCGGCGGGAGCGTGATCGGCGGCCATGGTCGTGCTGCCTCCGGGAGACGTGGGGTGGGCAGGGAGTCGTCGACCGCGACGGCCGCGGCCCTGCGGAGGTCGACGTCGCGGTCGTGACGTCGCACCGATCCTCCCGTGCAGGGCGGCACCTCGCGGGCCATCCGCCGGAGCGTCCCTAGAATCAGCGCATGCCTTTCGACGAGTGGTACGACGACGCCACGAAGGAGGCCGCGACCGCGCGGGTCCTCCAGCGCAGGATGACCAACCCGGGCGACCGCAACGTGCTCACGGTGGTCTCCGACGAGTTCAGCGTGCCCCGGCAGACCCTCGCCGACTGGGTCGAGGAGGCGTCGCCCGAGTCCGCGGCCGCGCCCAAGAAGCCGCGCCCCAAGTTCTCGCAGGTCGTCCGCACGTCGAAGCCCGCCCCGGCCCTCGAGGAGGCGCCCCCCGCGGGCGAGGACGCTGAGGACGACCAGGCGGTCGCCGACGAGGTGGACGCCGCGGCGGCGGAGCCGACCGACGCGGACGAGCCGGTCGCCGAGGAGTCGGTGGTCACGGAGGACGACGCCGAGCCGGCGCCCGCGACGGAGGACACGGACGAGCCCGAGCCCGATCTGGAGCCGACGGACGACGAGCTGGACCAGGACGACGCCGAGGACGAGGACGACCTCGACACCGCCCCCGACGCGGAGCCGACACGCGACCCGCAGCCCGCCTCCCCCGCTCCCTTCTCCTTCGAGCCCGCTCCCCCCGCCCCCGCCGGCCGTGCCGCCGCCCTCGAGGCCGAGGCCGCCGCGCTCCGGGCCGACGTGAAGGCGCTCGTCGCCGCGCTGCGCATCCTGCTCGAGGCCTGATGGAGGTCACCGAGCTGCTCGCGGTGCTGATGACCGCGCTGCTCGTGATCGCGGCCGCGACGCTCGTCGGGCCGCGCCTGAGGGTCGCCGCTCCCCTGCTGCTCGTGGCGATCGGGGTGGGCGCGAGCTTCCTGCCCGCGTTCGCGGCGGTCGAGATCGACCCCGAGCTGATCCTCGCCGGGGTTCTGCCGCCGCTGCTCTACTCGTCGGCGGTGTCGATGCCGGCGATGAACTTCCGGCGCGAGTTCGGCGCGATCAGCGGCCTGTCGGTCGTGCTGGTGGTGGCGAGCGCCCTCGTGCTCGGCGTCTTCTTCATGCTGGTGCTGCCCGACCTCGGCTTCGCGTGGGGCGTGGCGCTCGGCGCGGTGATCAGCCCGACCGACGCGGTCGCGACGTCGATCGTGCGGCAGACGTCGGTGTCGAAGCGGGTGGTCGCCATGCTCGACGGCGAGAGCCTGCTCAACGACGCGACCGCGCTGGTGCTGTTGCGGACGGCGATCGTGGCGACCGCCGCCTCCTTCTCGGTCTGGGGCGCCGTCGGCACGTTCGCGTACTCGGTCGTCGTGGCCCTGGTGATCGGGCTCGTCGTCGGGGCGGCCAACCTGGCGCTGCGGCGGAGGGTGACGGACTCGACCGTCAACACGGTGATCTCGTTCGCGGTGCCCTTCGTGGCGTCGCTGCCGGCGAGCGCCGTCGGGGCCTCCGGGCTCGTGGCGGCGGTGGTCGCGGGCCTGGTGACCGGGGTGCGGGCCCCGCGCGAGCTGTCGCCGCAGAACCGCCTCTCCGACTCGCAGAACTGGCGCACGGTCGAGCTGGTGCTCGAGGGTGCGGTGTTCCTGACGATGGGCCTGCAGATCCGGTCGATCGTGGTCGACGTGCAGGAGGACCACGCCGGGGTGGCGCCGGCGCTGCTGATCGCGGTGGGCGCGCTGGTGCTGACGATCGTGGTGCGGGCGGCGTACGTGGCGCCGCTGCTGCGGGTGCTGTCGGCGAGGGCGCGGCACGCCGAGGCGATGCAGCCGCGGGTGCAGAGCATGCACGAGCAGATCCGCACCGAGGGGGCCGTCGGGCCCTTCGCCGAGATGAACCGGCGCGGTCGCTCCGGCCCGTCGCAGCTCGCCGCCGAGGCCGGGCCTGAGGGAGTCGCGGTGCCCGCCCCCGCGGAGGTCGCGTCGCCGTCCCCCTCCCCCAGTCTCGGCTCCGGAGGCTCCCGCACGGCCCCGCGCCGCGCCTCCCGCACCCGGTCGCGGCGCACGTCATCGCGGCGCACGTCGTCGCGGACCCCCTCGCAGCGGACGCTCGACCAGTTCACGAGGCGGGTGACGCAGGGCCTGGCCGACATCGAGTACTTCCTGAGGCAGCCGCTCGGGTGGCGGGACGGGACGGCGGTCGTGTGGGCGGGGATGCGCGGTGCGGTGACGGTCGCGGCGGCGCAGACGCTGCCGGAGGACACGCCGCAGCGTCCGGTGCTGGTGCTGATCGCGTTCGCGGTGGCGGCGCTGTCGCTGCTGGTGCAGGGCGGGACGGTCGGTCCGTTGCTGAAGCGGCTGTCGCCGCCGGTCGACGAGGCGGAGCTGCACGAATGCAACGAGTCGGAGCGGACGAGGATCTTCGAGCTGATGCGCGCGAGCGGCGACGCCGTGCCGGCCCCCGAGGCGCCGGTGCTCGAGCGCTCGAAGGAGGCGTTCGACGCGTCGGTGGCGCACACCCTCGCGATGCTGGCGGCGCAGCGGTCAGCCTTGCTCGACGCACGCGACAACGGCCTCTTCGACGCCGACGTGCTGGCCGACGCCCTCGCGAACCTCGACGCCTCGGAGATCGCGATCGCGCTGCGCGGGCGGCTCGCGGACTGACGGCGACTGACGGCGGACTGGTGCCCAGGACCGCCGGATCAGCTCGCGGAGTCGGCGGCCGGCTCGAGCGCCGGGTCGATGACGACGACGCCGGGGCCGTAGCGCTCGTCCGCCGACCGCTGCAGGGTGCCGTCGTCGACGATGACGTGGACGCGGGCCCGACCGTCGAGCTCCTCGACGCCGAGCACGGTGCCGTCGGTGCCGATCGCCGCGCGGTAGTCCTCGACGGCAGCGGTCACGGCCGGTGACGCTGCCGTGCCTGCGGTGTCGGACGAGCTGGGGGTGAGGAGGTCGACGGCGACGCCGTCCCACGGTCGGGCCGGGGAGGTCACGGTGAGCGCCGTCCCGTCCCACGTGCCGGTGACCTCGTACCGGCCCCAGGTCGTGCCCGCGGCGGTCTCGGCGCCCTCGAGGCCCGACCAGTCCCAGCCCTGCACGGCCGGTCCGTCGCAGATCGGCGGGTACGACTCGAGGACGACGTCGAGGCAGAGCACCGGGGCCGCGCTGCCGTCGCGGCTGAGGACGGTCGTGCGGGTGGTCAGCTCCTGGGCGGCGGCGGCCGCTGTGGCTCGCGTCGACGCGGGCGGCGGGCTCTGCTCTGCGGGGCTCGAGGCGCAGCCGGAGAGGACGAGCGCGACGGCGCCCGTGGCCGCGCAGGCCAGGGCGCGTGTGGTGAGCGTCGTCATGGTCCCTCATCCGTTCCGTGGGGTGGCCGGTGAGGAGGCGGGCGCCCTGCGGTGCGACGTCGCGCTGCCTCGTCACCGAGTCCTGCTCAGGCTGTCGCCTCCCACCGGCAGCGTCAAGCCCGAGCCCGAGCCCGAGCCCGAGCCCGAACTTGAGCCTGCGGAAGGCAGTGCCAAGATCGACGACGAGCCGCCGCTCCTGACGGTGCCATCGACGGGGGACAGAGATGACCGACACGACCGACCTCGAGGCCTGACGCATGACGACCGTCGACGAGGCCCGCGCCCTGCGCGACGCGGAGGGCCTGCGCATGAAGATCTTCGAGCCGCACCTGAACGACACCGACATGGTCGTGGTCGCGACGGGCGACACCGGGGGTTACCGGGTCTGGGCGACCGGCGAACGTGCGTCGCCGTGGGGGCGGACGACCGTCTACGACTCCGAGTCGGACGCCCTCGACGACGGCCTCGCGCGGGGGCGGGCAGGTCGCGACCTCGAGATCATCAGGGCCGATCGGCACGCTTCGTACGTGGCCGACATGACAGCCGTGGGCGCCACCGAGCCGTTCCCCGGCCCGCGGGGGTCGGTCGTCAGTCCCGTCCCCACGGGTCCGGGCCTCCTCGTGGAGTTCGCCGTCTTCTCGTCGTCGGCCACGGACGACAGTGGTCGCTACATCGACCGCGTCGGCTCCCTCCGCGGGCGCCCCGGCGAGGGCTGGCAGGCTGCCACCCCCACCACGACGCTGACCACCCACGACACCGTCGACGAGGCCGTCGCGGCCCTGCTCGACGCGACCGGCAACTGACGGAGGCGCGGGTCAGGTGACCAGCGCCTCCCCGAGACACGCGGCCGGTGGTCCGGCGCTGCTACTCCGCGTCCGCCGGGAGCGCGGACTCCGGCGCGCAGTAGTACGCCGCGTGCCACGCGCCGCCCCGGGTGCACTCGATCGGGACGTCCTCGCCCCGGACGGTGAGGGTCTGGTCACGGAGACCGCTGCCGTGGCGCCCCGTCGAGTACAGGAAGGTGAGGACGTGGCTGCCGTCGGCCGAGGTGCACTGCCAGGGGCGCTGCAGCCGCCAGCCGTCGATGCGGACGCACTCCCCCAGGGGCCGCGTCACGAGGTCGTCGTCGACGTACGACCAGGTGGCGGGGTCCGAGCGCTCCTCCTGGAGCACGCTGTGCGGCGTGGACTCCGCGAGCTCGCGCGGGAACGCCGCGTGGTCCCAGAAGAGGGCCCCGACGATCAGCACGGCGAACCCGGCGACGGCCACGCCGATGATGATCAGCGACGTCCGGAGGTCGCGCTTCTGCTGCGCCGTGAACGGCTTCGGCGGCTCGCGGGTCGTTCCAGGCTTCGACACGGTCCTCCTCGGCGCGGCGGGGTCGAGACGGACGTCGCCCCTGTGCCCGCGCGCGAGCACCCCCGCCTCGATCATCGCAGCCATCGGGCCGGAAGGCCTGCCGGCTGCACCCCCCGAGACCCGAGGAGGCGCGGGTCACCTCCCCGGGCCAGCCTCAGTTGCCACTTTGAGGGCCCAGGAGGAGCCCTCGACCCCTCAAAATGGCAACTGGGCGTTGGGGCCTCCGGCCGACGAGTCGTTCGCCTGCGAACATGCGTTGCCCGCGGGGCTGAGCGAGGGAGCGTGCCCCGCTTCCTGGCCCACCTCGACCTGGTGATCTCGGCCGTCGGGCCGAACAGCATCGACCTCGCAGGCCGGTCGCCGACCCCCGAACAGGCGTTCCGTACTGAGCGGAATTGTTCAGTACAGTGAGCTTCGTTCACGAGCGATGGAGATCAGGGCATGGCACGACGACGCGGGATCCTCGCGGAGATGCAGCACCAACAGCGCCTCTCGCAGGCACGCGCCAACGCGGCGGCACGGGCACAGACCCAGGCCCGCGCTCAGGCACAGCGCGCCAGAGCCGCGCAGGAGCGGGCGAACGCCGCCGCGGACCGCGCCAGTGAGGCGGAGCGCAAGCGGTACGAGCGCGAGGCCAAGGCAGCCTACGTCGAACTGCGGTCGGCAGAGGTCGACGAGCTCAACGAGGACCTGGCGCTGGAGTACGCCGAGATCGACGGGCTCCTCGCCGCCACCCTCGAGGTGGACGACTTCGTCGACCTCGAGAGCCTGAAGGTCCGAGTTGAGCACCCGCCCTTCCCCCGTTGGGACCTCGAGACACCTCTCGTCCCACCGCTGCCGACGCCGGTCCCCCCGGCCCCGGTCTACGTCGAGCCTCCTGTGCCCACCGGCATGTTCGGCAAGAAGAAGAAGTTCGACGAGGCGCAGCAGAGGGCGCAGGCCGAGTTCGCGCAGGCCTGGAGCCAGTGGGAGGCGTACCGGGACTGGATCCCGGGCCGCGACGCCGAAGCCGCTCGCGAGCACGCGGAGCTCGAGGCCGGTCGAGTCCAGCTGCTCGCGGTCGAGCGCGAGCGCTACGAAGCGTCGTGCCGCTTCCGTGAGTCCAAGGCGTCCGGGCAGAACTCCTCGATCGACGACCTGATCGCCGGCCTCGCCTACGGCGCCGTCGACGCGGTCAAGGAGTACGTGGGCATCGTGCTCGCCAACTCCGTCTACCCCGACTCGTTCCCGGTCGAGCACGAGGCCGAGTTCGACCCGGAGACCGCGGAGCTGCGGCTGCGCGTGACGGTGCCGGCGCCCGAGGCCCTGCGCACCATCAAGGCTTTCCGGTACGTCAAGGCGAGCGACGAGATCACGGAGACCCAACTCACCCAGACGGCGGCGAAGGAGCGCTACGCCGGGGCCCTCCACCAGGTGGCCCTGCGGTCGCTCCACGAGATCTTCGAGGCTGACCGCCGGGGCATAATCCAGACCATCTCGGCCGAGATCGGCCCGGAGACCAACGACCCGGCGACCGGTCGCCCGGCGTTCATCCCCCTGATCGCCGTCGCTGCCCCGCGTGACAGCTTCATGGAGATCGACCTCAGCGGCGTCGTGCCGCTGGCCACGCTGCAGCACCTCGGTGCCGCCGTGGCGAAGAACCCGTCTGCGCTGGTTGCCGTCGACGGCTCCGGCGTCCGTCGGTCATGACGATCGGAGAGCGACGGTTCAACCCTCCGCCCGGCTGGCCTCCTGTCCCGTCGGGATGGAAGCCCCCGGCCGGATGGACGCCTCCAGCCGACTGGCCTCCCGTGCCCGGTGGCTGGCAGCTGTGGATCGAGGAGGGCGGTGCGGCGCCGGCCGTGGTGCCGCCTGCACCGCCTCGAGCGCCGGCGCCCACCGTGCCCGCCTCGTCTGGCCACGGCGCATCTCAACAGCATGCCGCTAGCACGTCCGGTGTCGGTTCCCTCGACGGTCGACCCGACGCTGAGGCTCGCGCTCACCAGTTCGAGGCCGAGAACGTCGTCCTCCGGCGCCAGTTGAAGATGATGGAGCAGGTGACGCGCTCTAGCTCACCGGCGGCTCCGCCCGCTCCGGCACCTGCCGCTCCTCCTGCTCCGGCTCCGGTGGTCGTCTCCGACGCAGTCGAGCTGAACGACGCGCAGGTCCTGCAGGAAGTCGGCATCTACCGCTACCACCACCCCCTGGAGGACGCGGCCGCCTACCTGCCCAGGCTCAAGGACGTCGAGGCTCGGTACGCCGCACTGGTCCGAGAGGGCCACGCGATCGAGAAGTCCAACCTCTTCTCGTTCGACAACTCGCTCGCCAAGGGTCGCAAGATGACCGACGACCTCTCCAAGCTCATGCTGCGCGCCTACAACGCGGAGGCCGAGAACAGCATTCGCACCCTCAAGCTCGGCAACGTGCACACCGCCAAGAAGCGCCTCGAGGCATCTCGTGACGCCATCGCCAAGCTCGGCGTGATGATGGCGATGTTCATCAGCGACAGCTACCACGCGCTGCGTCTCGAGGAGATCGAGCTGACCGCGGACTGGCTGATGAAGAAGCAGGAGGAGAAGGAGGAGCAGCGCGAGGAGCGCGCCCGTCTCCGCGAGGAGGCGCGGGTCGAGAAGGAGCTCAAAGAACAGAGGGCGCAGCTCGACAAGGAGCGCACGCTCCTCATGCAGACGATCGCGCAGCTCCAGGCGACCGGGACGCCGGACGGGGATCTCGAGTCGCGGCTCGCGGCGATCGACCAGGCCATCGTCGACAACGACTACCGCGCCGCCAACATCCGGGCGGGCTACGTCTACGTCATCTCGAACCGTGGAGCGTTCGGTGAGGGCGTCGTGAAGATCGGTCTCACGCGACGGCTGGAGCCGACGGACCGTGTCCACGAGCTCGGCGGGGCGTCCGTCCCGTTCCGCTTCGACATCCACACCATCTACTTCTCCGAGGACGCCGTCACGCTCGAGACCGAGCTGCACCGGCACTTCGCCGGGCGGGCCCTCAACCAGGCGAACAGCCGCAAGGAGTTCTTCTTCGCGACGCCAGGGGAAGTACGGGACGTCCTCGCGAGCAAGGTCGGCAACCTTTTGGAGTTCAAGGACTCCGCCGACGCGACCGAGTTCTTCCAGTCCGTCGGGCGCTGGCCCGAGACTCACCGGACCGGAGCGGTCACCGCCTAGGAAGCCCGGGAAGGCACCTCCACGCAAGGGCGAACGAGTGCCACGAGTGCGCCCGGAGCCGATCATGAGACGATCCCGCCCCCGCCGACACTACGAGTCATGAGGAACACACAGGGGGCTGCGCCACCCAGCGCCGACAGGGCGCGCCTCGCAGCTGCGCGCAGCGGCGATCGCGAGGCGTTCGGCCGGATCTACGACGACCACGTCCGCCCGGTCTACCGGTACGCGTTCCGCATCGTGCGGAACACGGCCGATGCGGAGGACATCACCCAGGAGGCGTTCGCGCTGGCCTGGAAGAAACGCGACGACCTGCAGATCCTCGACACGTCGATGCTGCCCTGGCTGCTGGTCGTGACCCGCAACCTCAGCCTCGCCAGGTCGAGGCAGCGATCACGGACCACGGCCCTGCTCGACGACGCGTCGGACCAGGCCCGAGGCCCCGAGGCCTCCGCGATCGACCGTGAGCTGGCCCGGTCGATCCAGGACGCCGTCGAGCTGCTCACCCCCGTCGACCAGGAGCTCTACCGCCTCTGCGTCGTCGAGGAGCTGAGCTACCAGCAGGCTGCCGAGTCGCTGGGCGCGACGCACGGCGCCGTCCGGAACCGTCTCAGCCGCCTCCGCCAGGCACTCCGAAGCACCCTGACACCGCACACCGAAGGACTCCGATGACCACGACCCTCGGCCCCACCGACGAGCAGATCACCACCATGCGCCGCAGCGTCCTGGACGGCATCCCCGTCGCGACCCTCGAGGCGGAGAGAGGTGCGGCGCGAGCACGGCGTCAGCGCCGCAGTCCCGTCTACGCCGCGGTGGTGACGGCCGTCGTCGCCGCGGTCGTCGTCGGGAGCATCGTCCTCCCCCGCGCCGGCGACGAGGCACAGGCCGCCACCCTGCTGCGGGAGGCGGCGGCACTGACGGTCACCGCCTCCGATCCTGTGGTCGCACCTGGTCAGTTCCTCCGCACGACGACCGAGGCCGTCTACGCCACCGTCGGGCAGAACAGGGCCGGCGACATGGTCACGTACCTCGTGCCGTCGACGTCGACCGTGTACGAGCCGGGCGACCCCGCCGCCGAGTGGACCCTCGTCCGAGAAGACCACGAGCCCACGACCTTCTACGGCGACGACGCGGAACAGGTCGCGGAGGAGAACCGGGTCGAGAGCCCGGAGACGAACGGCACGTGGCGAGCGCGCGACGGCGCCTTCTACGGCACGCCCGCCGCGGACCCGGCGACGGCCGACCTGCCGCGCGACCCGCAGGAGCTCTACGACCACCTGGTGGCGAGCTACGACGGCGGGTCGAACAGCCGCGACGAGGCCACCTGGGTCGCGATCACGGACCTCCTCCGGACGGGCACGGCACCGGCGGACCTGCGGTCAGCGCTCTACGGGGCGGCGGCGCTCGTGCCCGGCATCGAGATCGTCGACGAGCACGTGACGATCAACGGCGTGACGGGGGTCGCCCTCGGTCGGGAGGAGCCGACGAGGTCCGAGCGCCAGGACATCGTCATCGACCCGAGCACCGGCGAGCTGATCGGCGAGCGCGTCGTGCAGCTCGAGGCGGCCTACGGCGCGCCGGCCGGCACCGTCACCGCCCAGACCTCGGTGACGAGGACGGTCGTCGACCGAGCGCCCTGACCGGCGATCACCCAGAGCACAGGAGGCGCGGGTCAGGCGACCAGTGCCTCCCTCGCCCCCGGCCCAGCACTAGGTTCGCCTCATGAAGCTCCTCGCAGGGATCACGGCGGTGCTCCTCCTCGCCCTGGGCCTGCTGGTGCTCGCGGTGAGGGCCGACCCCGACGTGCCGCTCACCCTCACGGCCGCCGAGACGGACATCCCGTGGTGCAGCACGGACGAGCCGGTGATCGTGGCCGACCTCTCGACCGACGCCCTGCCCACCTGTGCGCCGCACGGAGTCGAGATGCGCTTCCCCGACGGAGCCGTGATCGACCTGCCCGACGAGCCCGGCACCGGCGCCCGCTCCGTCGGAGTCCACGACTACACCTACGTCGACGTCGGCGTCTTCGGCATGTACGCCTCCCGGGCCGACCGCGCTTGCGAGCACGTCGAGCAGTGGGGCACCCCCGAGGCCGTGCGCCGCGTCACCGAGGCCTTCGGCGACGACGCCCCCTGCGTTCCCGACCGGGGCTGACCCGAGGAGTCGCGGGCCCACTCCCCCACACCCGTCACGTCGCCGTCCCCTCAGGTCGGAAGGGTCGTCGCCAGGACGTCGGCGATCCGCTCGAGGTCGGTGCCGGCCGCGACGGTGAGGCTGATCTCGGACCGCCAGGACGGCTCGGAGCGGAGCGAGACGACGAAGTCGACGTGAGACCCGGTGTGGGTCGCCTGGATCTCGAGATCGCCTTCCAGGCTCTTCCACTCCCTCGTGCCACGCCACCCGCGCCAGTGCCGGGAGAGGGAGGAGAAGTAGCGGACGACCTCAGGCGCGTCGTGGAAGAAGAAGACCCAGCGAGCCGCGGTGAGGCCCCCGCGGCTGATCTCGACCAGCACCTGCTCGCCGTCCTCGTGCGGTAAGCGCTCGACGTCGAGGACGGTCACGCCCTCCGGGCGCGTCCCCATGATGACGACCGGATCCATGGGGTCAGCTTGGCAGTGATGTGCGCTGCTCGGGGGGGGTCACCCGTTCGGCGCGACGAGCACCTTCGCGTGCGGGGTCTCCCCGCTGTCGAGCTCCTCGAGGAGGGCGAGCAGCTCGGCGAGCCCGACGGTGCCCCTGATCAGCGGGCCAGCGTCGACGGAGCCGTCGGCGAGGGCGCGCATGGCGCCGACAAAGTCGGAGTGCGTGTAGGCGAGACTGCCGACGACGGTGAGCTCGCGGCTCTGCCAGTCGCCGTACGACACCTCGGAGCTGGTCACCGGATACCCGAGGAGGGCGAGCGTGCCGCCGCGACGGACGAGCTCGGCGCTGGACTGAAACACGGAGGAGGCGCTCGTGCACTTGTGGAGGACATCCGCCCCAGCCCGTCGGTCAGGTCAAGGACCCGCTAATCTCAAAGTGCTGGGCGCCCGGGGAGTGCGGCACATCTGGCATTGGTGAAGGCGTTCCGCATAAGATTGAGGACAGCGTCTGGTCCACTCACCCCGCCCCCGAAATACGGAGGAGGAGAGGGTCACCGCATACGGCTGCTCGTTAGTTGATTCCTCCCCAGTACGGCCTCATCCGACGCGGGGCTAATGTATGGCAAGCCGAGAGAGCGTGTAATTTTCCGCGCCCTCTTAGCTGGCTGCCACGTCTAGCCCACCGACTTCGAACTGATCAGGGACAGCGGTGTACCCGATCAAGCGGATCCGGCTTGCCTGACGGAACATCGGCGGTGCATGCAGCGCGCTACTCCTGCCCTTTTGCGCTCTCTGACGGCGCCACAACCATCGTGGGAGCAATCAGTTCAGCCTGATAGTCGTGTACGTCATCAATAATCGCCAGCGGGCTGTGAACCAGACTTGTTATCACGAGCAGCGCCTCGGAGAAACGAACCACTGACTGCCACAGGTTTCTATTGGGGGCGATCGCGCTCACGAGACCGGGATCACGGCTTACCTGGCCACGGAAACGGTCTAGGTCATCAACGAGAGCATCGACGCCCCTGATGTTGAATAGGTCAAGGTCGCGCAGGGCCGCATGTGCATACCCCAGCAGGGTGGTTCGAACGGCTTGGGGCAGGCCGCTGGCTCCGTTGATCGCGTTGATCAGTTCAGACGCGCGCTGGCGCACTTCGTCGAGTTGTTCGTCGGCCGCCACCGCGGAATAGTGGTCCCTTTCTAGGGTTCGGCTACACATTCGCAACGCTGTAACGGTTCCCCTGTCGTACATGCCGTGCATTTGCCTCATGGGCTCATTGAGAATAAGGCAGCACGAGAGAGCGCCTCGGGCCTGCGCAAGAGCCTCTCCAAAATCTTCTCTATGCGCCTCATGGTCCGGGAGGTCGTAAAGCAAATCTTCAATGGCGTCAGGCAGGGAGAGCAACGGAGCGATGGCAGCGACTACCTCCGCGGCAGGGGCCTCTTGCATACCCAGATAGTGCGACCAGCCGGCCAAGACTGTCGCATTCGCGTCCTGCTGCCTACAAAATTCGAGAAAGCGGTACAGGCGACCAGCTGGGTTACCAAGGAAGACGTCCACGTGAGTGACATTACCTCACGGCTCAGACACCGCTGAGCATTGAGTGGCCCGCGCTCCTAGCTGGCACCGTAAGGCGGCCCGCATCTCTGAGCCTCTGCGACGTTTAGCCGTGGCGATTACGCAGACTACGGGTCTAGTTCCCGCGATGATTCGTCGTCCATGCCAATGTTGGCTCTCTGCCACTTCACGAGTCGGCGCGCTGCTGCGGGGTCCCTGGGGGCTTTATGGGTGGGCCGACCTCCGTCGAAACGCGCTGGGAAGTGGTTTGGGGGGAGAAGCCCCCACATATTCCGCCGAACGTGACCGTCGCAATTCTCACGGGCAGCTAGCCATCGTCAACTTAAGCGCACGGGAACGTGTTATTAATCCCCTAGCCTAATTACCCATGGTCATTTTCACGTCGAATTGTCATTATTCGTCGAAGTGAAAATATAGGCGGCAATTCGACAAATTAATCAGCAGGCGACACATGTCGACGGCAGCATTAGACGATCTGGAGTCTAGGGCCCAGATTCGCGTTCGCCAGCATCTCGTCTCAGCTTCAGACCCAGAGGGGCACAGGGCGACGAGTTTCCGAGTCCCCCGCACGGCTTGCGAGGGCAAGCGCGGACGTGGACGCCACGACATCTGTCAAACTCAGCTCATGTCTGTCATAAAGTGGCGTAGTTGGTGGCCTCGTATTGCCTGGGGATGTGGCGGTGCGGCCATCGGGGCGGGGGTCGTGTTCACAACAAATGTCGCGGATCGGCTCGACCTACCAGGCAAATGGGACCCAAGCTCGAAAATTTCCGTTGACACTCTCGGCACCTGGCTCGGGGCAATCGCAACCATTGCTATTGCGATAGTAGGTGGCCTCTTTGCTCGCAAGGTACGACTAAGACAAGAGAGAGTTCTACGAGAGCAGGTCGCTAGAACGAAACTGTACGAAGCGCAGCGCAGAGAAAGCGCCGCACTCCTCAGTGCCTACGATGTAAAATTCCGCGTACGCCTCGGCTCCGTTGATAGATCAGGATACTATAATACTTGGCTAGTCACAATGACTACCTCCACAACTGCGGCCGCGCTGGACGCTCAAGTATTTTATGAGGGAAAGCCACTAGGCGACAGCCTCGACCGGATTCCACACCGCGAAAATTGGTGGGTTTGGACAACCCCTGGGGATATGGATCTTTCACCCGCTACAAAGAATGAATTGACAGCTCGACAGCGCGTAAAACAAGTCGTAAGACATGCCGTCGAGGTTCACTTTTCCGTTGACGAGTTCCGATTCGCCAGGACAACCAAGGGGATCACAATAATCGGAAGACCCGCAGTCGCGGCAGAACCAGCGTCATAGCTCCCAGTGCATCTTCTTGAACGGATAGTGCAGACGGAAGTACCATTCACCAAGGTATTTGTTCGTATAAAGATGACGCACCCATTCGACTCCCCGGCCATCCTTGAATACAAGAATTAGATCAGCCTCAGGCGGTTCTGGACGCCTAAAATTAAGGCTCGTCTCCCCTTTGTCACCGGGGTAAATCATCTCCTCAAAGCCTCGCGGATTAAAAACGAGCGACGCCTTTTTCGTAGGACGCTTGCTCGTCAGCTGCCAGACGCTTGCACCGATAATTGGTCGATCTCCGGCGTTGTAATGGTGTACCTCGACGGTGGAATGAACCTTGACACCGTTTTTGAGCGTGCTAGATCCAACCGGGTAAGTAAAGAATGCATCGGCGTCGGAACGCCTGTCCTTTTTGCGGTCCCCGCGGAGAATCAGTACGGCCAAGAAAAGAGACCCCGAGGTCAGAAACGCCCCGACCCACGCCGGCGCGTTTCCCCAATCGATCGTCGGCCACCATGTGCCCCAGAACCAATTCCAGTCGTCGGCTATAAGTCCCCGTACATCCACCCCCCTGAATCTAGCCGAGTTACAAGGCCCAGCCGTGTGCCGCGAGTAAGATCCCACAGCGCCTCTTGGCTAGAGCCAGTAAGTGACCATCATGGGAAGCACTCTAAACGACCAGCATCCACGACATCCTTGCTGAGCTGCGATCGCAGTCCTAGGACGAGCACGACAACGGACATTCCCTCAAGCGCCTGCCGCAGGCCTGCCTGCGAACGGAGCCCCAGCACACCGACCTCTACGACAAGGTATGGCTGTGGATGGAGTACCCGCGCCCGGATGCCCGCACTGACACAGGGATCGACCTCGTCGCGCGCACCAGGGTGATCGGCGAGTACGTCTCAATCCGGTGCAAGTTCTACGGCGAGACGCCCTTACCGTGGCTGCGAGCCATTTGACCGACCTCATTAAGTTGGCTGATGCGATTCATGAGATAGGCGGCGACAGTAGGTCCCATCGACGATAGCGACGGCAAGTCGCGAATTGAAGACCAATTGACAACATAGCTCCCCAAGGTCAATGCGCGTCCGCGCCCGCTTAGCCTTGCACGTTGCGCTCCCGGATCCCCAAACCACGCCAATAGCACGAGTGGAAAGACTTCGTCTGGGGCCGAGACTCGCTAACGCTAAGAAGCGCAAGCCCTTTTATTGTGTGAGCGAGCGCCACGTAGTCTGCCTGACTGCACAAAGCGGACAGCTTGTTTAGGGGAGCCAATCTGCACGCGCCGTCGACAACGTTCGGCTAGCTAGGCATGTCCACGAACCGCGAGAACATCCCGTGGAACGCCACCGTGATCGTGTCCGTCGGCCCGTTGCGGTGCTTGGCGACGATGAAGTCGGCCTCGCCCTGGCGGGGGTTGTCCTTCTCGTAGGCCGACTCGCGGTGCAGCAGGATGACCATGTCGGCGTCCTGCTCGAGCGACCCCGACTCACGCAGGTCGCTGATCGCGGGCTTCTTGTCGGCACGCTGCTCAGGGCCACGGTTCAGCTGCGACAGCGCGATCACCGGCACCTGCAGCTCCTTCGCCATCAGCTTCAGGGCTCGCGAGAACTCCGAGACCTCCTGCTGACGGCTCTCCACCCGCTTGCCCGACGTCATCAGCTGCAGGTAGTCGATCACGACCAGCTTCAGGTTGTGCTGCTGCTTCAGACGACGGCACTTCGCCCGGATCTCGACCAGCGTCATGTTCGGTGAGTCGTCGATGAAGAGCGGGGCGTCGTTGATCCGACCTCTCACCTGGGCGATGTTCGTCCAGTCACGCGCATCCACCGTTCCCTTGCGCATGTTCTGCAGCGGCACGCTCGACTCCGCCGACATCAGACGCATCGCGATCTCGCTGCGCCCCATCTCGAGCGAGAAGAACACCGACGCCTGCCCGTGCTTGATCGACGCCGCCCGCGCCAGGTCGAGCGCCAGCGTCGACTTACCCAGGGCCGGTCGCGCGGCCACGATGATCAGCTGCCCGGGGTGGAACCCGTTCGTCAGCGCGTCGAGCTGCGCGAAGCCGGTCGGAACGCCGGTCATCTGACCGTCACGGCCCTTGGCCGCCTCGATCTCGTCGATCGCGACCGTCACGGCCTCGTTCAGCGGCACGTAGTCCTCGGTCTGGACTCCCCCGGCCACGTTGTAGACCTCGGCCTGCGCGTTGTTGACCAGGTCGACGACCTCGCCCTCGCTCGCGTAGCCCATCTGCACGATGCGCGTACCGGCCTCTACGAGGCGGCGCAGCACGGCCTTCTCCGCCACGATCGAGGCGTAGTAGCCGGCGTTCGCGGCCGTGGGCACGACGCCGGTCAGCGTGTGGAGGTACTCCGCGCCTCCGGCCCTCGACAGGTCGCCCGACTTCATCAGCTCGTCGCTGACCGTGATGACGTCGGTGGGCTCGCCGTGCGAGTACAGACCGAGGATGGCGTCGTAGATGACCTCGTGCTTCGGCACGTAGAAGTCCATGCCGCGCACCGTCTCGATGACGTCGGCCACGGCGTCCTTGCTGAGCAGCATGCCGCCGATGGTGCTCTGCTCGGCGAGGAGGTCGTGCGGAGGCACGCGGTCCATCATGTTGCCGCGGTCGCCGCCGCCCTTCCGGTCACGGTCGCTGGTGTCGTTGGCGAGACCGAGGTGGGCGATCGACATGGGACCTCCGGAGGAGAAGAGACGGTGTTCGGGGCCGTGCCGGGCAGCACGGGAGGCGCTCGAGACCGTTCTACGGCAGACCCCCGACAACCCCTGACCAGACCGTCGCGACCCACCCTGACGAGCGCTGGTACACCTTATGGACACCTAGTTCTCCACAGCAAACAGCCCTGTGGATAACTCTGGGGAGAACCGGTGAGAAACGCCGGAGGCGGTTGGGGACAACTGTGGATCGACCTGTGGAGAAAATGGGGATTCCGCTCGGTCTACCGGCTTTGACCTGGGGTTTCCGTTTCCCCACCCTGTGTGCAGAAAATAGTCTGAACCAGGAGTTGAGACTCCCGATTTGACAACTGCCTGTGGACGAGAGATTTGACACGGAGGCTCGCGGACCTGTACGGGCACGGCTCGTGTTCAGCTTCCGGCAACCCGCTCGTTCGGGGGTGGCGGGTGCCCGAGCCGACCCGCGACTCCCCCGGGCCCGCCGCCCGCACAGCCCGCCGGCGCGCCCGAACCACCGACTGATCAACGAACCACGTCAGAACGTGGTTCGTTGATCAGTCGGTGGTTCGCGGGGTTGCGCGCGGGGCGCGCGTGGGCCTGGATGGAGTCAGCACGGGCGACCACGCCCGGCCACCGGACGACAGGGGGACGGGCATGACCGACGGCCCCTCCGCCCCCGCACTGCGCGACGCCTCGACCCGCACCGGCCCCTACGCCCTCACCGGCCTGCTCGTCGGCGCCGTCGCCGGGCTCGTCTCCCCCGTGACCGCCTCCGCCCTCACGCTCACCACCGACGGCGACCTCCTGAGCAGCTCGTGGGCTGCCGCGCCCGGCCTCGTCATCGCGTGGCTGATCTTCGCCTGCTTCACCGTCCCGGTCGGCCTCGTCGCCGGGGCGCTGCTCGGGGCGCTGGTGTCGCTCTTCCGGCCCGTCCTCGCGGGGGCCTCACCGCGCCTCCGCGTCCTGGTGCTGGGCTCGATCTCGGCGGCTCTGTCGACGACGGCCATGGTGCTCGTGGGCGGGTTCCTGCTGCCGTGGCCCGGCTGGGTGCTGCCGGGCGTCGTGTTCGGCGCGCTCGGGCCGCTCCTCGCCGAGCGCTCGGCCGCCGCCCGCGACCGCCGCCGGGCCCTCGCCGAGCTCGACGGCGACCGGGCCTCGTCGTGGGCCGTGTTCTGACGCCCGGTCTCCCCGGACGCTGAAGAACCCCGTTCCGATCAACACACCCCGACGTAGCGGGGTGCGATGAACGGAACGGGGTTCGGCAGGGCGCAGCAGGCGAGCTAGAACGGCACCCCGCAGCGCAGCACCACGTTCGCGAACGGGGTCGCCTCGCCGGTGCGCACGAACAGCCGCGCGGTGCCGCTGAGCCGCTTGAGCTCCTCGTGCGACACGTGCGCCACCTCGAGCCCGAGCCCGAGCCCGCCGCCGCCGCCGTCGCCGCCGCCGCCGCCCGCACCGAACCGCGCCTCGATCACCTCACCAGCAGCAGCCCCGCGGCTCTCCGCCGCCGCCGTCACGCCCTCGACGACCAGGTCGCCCAGCAGCGCGTCCAGCACCCCGGCGAAGCTCGGCAGCCCGTGCACGACCGCGAGGTCGACGACCGGCACCCCGACCGGCTGCGGCAGCCCGCAGTCGGCCACGACGACGAGGTCGCCGTGCCCGAGCCGGCTGATCGCCTCGTTCAGCTGCGCGTTGAGCAGTCCGCCGCGCTTCACGCGCGGCCCTCAGCAGCAGAGCCGGCCCCCGAGGAGGCGCCCCCACCGTCCCCAGGAGCAGCCACGTCACCGTCCAGGTCGGAGCCCACAGACGGCAGCTCGTCCCCCAGCCCCGGGTACGACGGCTGAGTCCCCGCACCCGTCACCGAGTACGCCCCCACCCGCACGGCCTCGTGCGCCGCCTCGAGCAGGGTCGCCCCCGCCGCGAGCCGCGCCGCCAGGGCGCCGACGAACGCGTCGCCGGCCCCCGACGAGTCGACCGCCGCCACGCGCGGCGACGCGACGTGGTGCAGTCCGGAGGAGTCGGACACGATCGCACCCGCACTCCCGCGCGTGAGCACCACCGAGGGCACCCCGTGCTGGCGCAGGGCGGTGACGACCGCGGCGTCCGCGTCGCGCGCCTCCCCCAGGCTGTCCGAGCCGTCGGTGGGTCCGCCCTCGGGCGAGTCGGAGAAGAGCGAGACCGACGAGACGGCGTCCTCACCGAGTTCAGCGGCGTCGGCGACCGACGCCGAGCCCTCGAGCGCCGCGAGCAGCAGGCGCCCCTCGTGCTCGTTGAGCACCAGCGGGTCGGCCAGCCGCACGACCTCGGCGTCGACCGCGACGACGGGCGCCAGGTTCAGCAGCACCCGCCCGGTCGCGAGCCGCGCCGCGTGCTCGATGCCGTCGGCCGGGATCTCGCCCTGCAGCACGACCACCGCCGCCGAGCGCAGCACGTCGGCGTGACGCTCCACGGCGTCGTGCCCGATCGACGCGTTGGCGCCCGGCACGACGACGATCGTGTTCTCGGCGTCGTCGCCGACGCTGACCACGGCCAGCCCGGTGGGGCCGGCCACGACCTCGACACGCGACGTGTCGACGCCGCTCTCGGTCAGCAGCGGGGTCGCCGCCGCCGCGTGCACGTCGTCGCCGACGGCACCGACCATGACGGTCGTCGCCCCGCGACGCGCGGCCGCGACGGCCTGGTTCGCGCCCTTGCCGCCGGGCAGCAGCACCATGCCGGTGCCGATGAGCGTCTCGCCCGGACGAGGCAGGCGCGCCACGGTCACGACCTGGTCGACGTTGATCGACCCGACCACGACGACCGTGCCGGTGCCGGCAGCAGGAGTGCCCGGGCGGGCGCCGTCGGCGGGGGAGTCCTGGGCGTCGGCCCCGGCCTCCCCACCCGCCGCAGGCCCGCCGGAGGCGCGGCGCGGCTCCCCCGAGCCGGTCACGTCACCGACGATCCCGGCCTCGAGGCCGTACCCCGCGCCTCCCTCGGTCCCGACCTGCCCGGCACCGGCCGCGCCGGCCGCGCCGGCGTCGCCGCCCGCACCGACCTGCCCGGCAGCCGCCGCACCCGCACCCGCCTCATCCGCACTGCTCATCAGCTGAAGTCACCCACGTTCTCCTTCGTCACCGTGATGACGTCGACGGCCTCGTCGGCCGCCCCGTCGTCGTCGATCGCCTTGACGGCCTGGTCGACGGCCAGTGCACCTAGCTTGGCGGGCTGCTGGGCGATCGTGCTCGACATCGTCCCGGCCTCGACCGCCTTCAGGCCGTCCTCGGTGCCGTCGAAGGCCGCGACCTTCACGTCGGTGCCGGCGCGCGAGCCGAGCGCCTGGATCGCTCCGAGGCCCATCTCGTCGTTCTCGGCGAAGACGCCGACCGCGTCGGGGTGCGCCTGCAGCAGGTTGGTGGTCACGTCGAGCGCGGTGGCGCGGTCGAAGTTCGCCGTCTGCTGGCCGACCACCGTGATGCCCGGGTAGGCGGCGATGCCGTCGGCGAAGCCCTGGCCGCGGTCACGGCTGGCCGAGGTGCCCGCGACGCCCTGCAGCACGATGACCTCGCCCTGCTCGCCGATGGCGGCGGCGAGGGCGTCGGCGGCCTGCTTGCCGCCGGCCACGTTGTCGCTCGCGACGAACGAGGCGACGTCGGCGCCGTTGACGGCCCGGTCGACGGCGACGATCGGCACCGACGAGTCGTTGAGCTGCTTCGCGGCGGGGCCGGCGGCGTCGCTGTCGACCGCGTTGAGGATGACCGCGTCGGCGCTCGAGGCGGCCGTCGCGAGCTGGTTCGCCTGCGTGGCGGAGTCGTTCTGCGCGTCGACCACCTCGAGGTCGACGCCCTGCTTCTTCGCCTCGGCGACGGCGCCGTCGCGCAGCTCGACGAAGAACGGGTTGTTGAGGGTGCTGAGCGAGAGCACGACGGTGGGCTTGTCGGCCTCACCGGCGGGGGTGCGGTTGCAGCCGGCGGCGCCGGTCGTGATCAGGGCGGCGATCGCCGCGATCGTGGCGGTCTTGCGGAACGAGGTCGACTTCATCGTGGGTCCTTCGTGGGGTGCGGGTGGGGGGTGGGGGAGAAGAGGAAGGGGAGCGTGGGAGGCGCGGTGCCGGCACCCGGGGGAGCCCGCCGGGGCGGCGCGGCGCGTGGTGTCGGCCACGGGACGCTCAGCGGCCGGGCGGCCGTAGCGCTCAGGCGTTGCGCGTCTTGCGCCGCAGCACGTCGACGCCGACCGCCAGCGCGATGACGACGCCGATGACGACCTGCTGCCAGAACGACGTGACGTTCAGCAGGTTGAGCCCGTTGCGGATCACGACGAGCACGAGCGCGCCGATGATCGTGCCCGAGATGCGCCCGACGCCGCCGGCCAGGCTCGCGCCGCCGATGACGACGGCGGCGATCGCGTCGAGCTCGTAGCCCGAGGCCGCCTGCGGCTGGGCCGAGTCGAGGCGGCCGGCCAGCAGCAGGCCGGCCAGCGCGGCGAACAGCCCGGCGAGGCCGAAGACGACCACGACGATGCGCTTGACGGGCAGGCCCGACAGGCGCGCGGCCTCGGCGTTGCCGCCGACGGCGTACATCGAGCGGCCGATGACGGTGCGGTTGAGGATGAACGACGCTATCGCGGCCGCGATCACCAGCACGATGATCGGCACGGGCACCGGCCCGACGTTGCCGCCGAGGAAGGAGACGGCCGGGGGAGTCGCGATCGGGCGACCGTCGGAGACCACGAGGGTGAGCCCCCGCGCCACGCTGAGCATCGCGAGCGTCGCGATGAACGACGGCAGCTTGCCGTACGCGCTCGCCAGGCCGTTGACGACACCGGCGAGGAGGC
The DNA here is from genome assembly GCF_011759585.1 of Frigoribacterium endophyticum. Lineage (GTDB taxonomy): Bacteria > Actinomycetota > Actinomycetes > Actinomycetales > Microbacteriaceae > Frigoribacterium > Frigoribacterium endophyticum. The sequence continues at coordinate 1,347,541 of NZ_JAAOYV010000002.1, read as the reverse complement.
CCGTGCCGAGCCCCAGCACGAGCGCCAGTCCGCCGGGCAGCCCCGCCGTGGCGAAGAACCAGCCCGACACCATGGCCGACAGGGCCGCGACCGAGCCGACCGAGAGGTCGATGCCGCCGGCGACGATGACGAAGGTCATGCCGAAGGCCAGCACGGCGACCGTCGACACCTGGATGCCGATGTTGAGCAGGTTGCGCCCGGTGAGGAAGTCCGGCGTCGCGATGAAGAGGGCGAGGCAGAGCACGACGAGCCCGACGAGGGCGCCGTTGGCGGCGAGGAACGCCTTGATGTCGAAGGAGCGTCGCTGCGCCTTCACGGTGGTGGTGGTCATCTGGGTCGTCTTCCTGGGTTCGTCTGTCGGGGTCAGTTCGTGGGGGCGACGTCGCGGGCGGCGAGCGTCATCAGGGCGTCCTGCGTGGCGTCGGCCGCGGCGACCTCACCGGCGACGACTCCGTCGCGCATGACGAGGATGCGGTCGCTCATGCCCATCACCTCGGGCAGCTCGCTGCTGACCATGACGACGGCTCCGCCGGCGGCCGTGATCGCGTTGACGAGCTCGTAGATCTCGACCTTGGCTCCCACGTCGACGCCCCGGGTGGGCTCGTCGAGCAGCAGCACGGTCGAGCCGGCGATGATCCAGCGGCCGAAGACGGCCTTCTGCTGGTTGCCCCCGGAGAGCGAGCCGATCTGCTGGTCGATGTCGCGCATCCTGATGCGGAGGCGCGACGCGACCGCCTCGGCCGCCGAGCGCTGCCCGGCGAAGTCGACCAGCCCGGCCCTCGCGTTGCGGGCCAACGTCGCGTAGCCGAGGTTGTCGTTGACGGAGGCGCCCAGCACGAGGCCCTGCGCCTTCCTGTCCTCGGGCACGTGGCCGACGCCCGCGGCGATCGCCCCGGCGACGTCGCCCTTCTTCAGCACCACGCCGCGGACGCTGACGGTGCCGGAGTCGTACTTGTCGACTCCCGCGATCGCCCGGACCACCTCGGTGCGGCCGGCGCCGACGAGCCCCGCGATGCCGAGCACCTCACCGGCGTGCACCGTGAAGCTGACGTCGCGGAAGACGCTCGAGGTGAGGCCCTCGACGCGCAGCACCTCCTCGGCGGAGTCGGCCGGGCCGGTGCCGCGCGGGTACTGCTCGTCGATGTCGCGGCCGACCATCAGGCGCACGAGCTCGGCCTCGGGGGTGCTCGCCGGCACCTCGGCGACGAACTTCCCGTCGCGCAGCACGGCCACGGTGTCGCCGATCTCGGCGATCTCGTCGAGGTGGTGGCTGATGAAGAGCATGCCGACGCCGCGGGCCCGCAGCTGCGCGACGACGGAGAAGAGCTGCTCGGTCTCGTGGCGGGTCAGGGCCGCGGTGGGCTCGTCGAGGATGAGGATGCGCGCGTCGATGCTCAGCGCCTTCGCGATCTCGACGAGCTGCTGGCGGGCGATGCCGAGCGTGCCGACCTTCGTGTCGACGTCGACGTCGAGGCCGATCATCTCGAGGGCGGCCCGGGCGCGGCGCTTGAGCTCGCGACGGTCGACGATGCCGAACCTGCGCGGGAAGCGGCCCATCATCACGTTCTCGGCGACGCTGAGCGAGGCGACGAGGTTGAGCTCCTGGTGGATCGTCGCGATGCCGAGCTTCTCGGCCGCGAGCGTGCCGGGCAGCGAGACGGGCTCGCCGTCGACGAGCACGCGGCCGCCGTCGGGCTGGTAGACGCCCGACATCATCTTGATCAGCGTGGACTTGCCGGCGCCGTTCTCGCCGAGCAGCACCTGCACCTTCCCGGCACGGACGTGCACGGTGACGTCGTCGATCACCGTCACCGGGCCGAACGACTTGCTGACGTGGTCGAGGGTGAGCAGCGGGCGATCGTCGTCGATCGTGGGGGTCATGGTCAGTTCCTGCCGAGGGATCGGGGCGGTGTCGGGACGGGAGAGGACGAGGAGGCGCGGATCACCAGTTCGCTCACGAGCGTCACCGACTCCGGTCGCCCCCCGGAGATGACCTCCTGGAGCAGTGCGACGGCGGTGGCGCCCATGTCCTCCACGCTGTGCGAGATGACGGTGAGGGCGGGGTCGATGAGCGAGAACCACTCGATGTCGTCGAAGGCGACGACCGCGACGTCGCGGCCGATGCGCAGGTCGAGGCGGTGCAGCATCGCGATGGCTCCGACGGCCATCAGGCTGTCGGCGGCGAGGATGGCGGTCGGCGGCTCGTCGAGGCTGAGGAAGGCGTGGACCGCGGCCGAGCCGCTGGCGGACTGGAAGTCGCCGACGTGCACGAGCGCGGGGTCGTCGCTGAGGCCCTGCTCGGCGATCGCGGCCGTCCACGACTCGAGCCGCTCGCGACCGGTCGAGACGCTCTGCGGGCCGGCGATGTAGCCGACGCGGGTGTGGCCGAGCTCGGCGAGGTGGCGCACGGCGGCGCGGATGCCGGGGCCGCTGTCGGTCGTGACGCTCGGCACGTCGAGGCCGGGCACCGTGCGGTCGACGAAGACGGTCGGCACCTCACGGGCGAGCAGGGCCTCGATGCTGGCGGAGTCGGTGCCCTGCGGGGCGACGACGACGCCGTCGACGCGGCGCGAGATGAGGGTGTCGAGGTAGCGGTCCTGCTGCTGCTGGTTCTCGTTGGCGTTGCCGAGCAGCGTGACGTAGCCGAGCTCGAGCAGCGCCTGCTCGATGGTGTGGGCGAGGTCGGCGAAGAACGGGTTGCGCACGTCGGAGACGAGCAGGCCCACGGTGTCGGAGCGCGTCGAGCGGAGGGCCCTGGCCTGCGCGTTGGGGCGGAAGTCGAGCTCGCGGACGGCCCGCTCGACGAGCTCGCGCGACTCGGCGGAGGTCGACGGGTTGCCCGACAGCACCCGCGACGCGGTGGCCGGGGACACTCCGGCGCGCGTGGCGACGTCCTTGATCGTGACGGCGTTCATCGGGCTCTACCTCGTCGTAGTGGGGCTGTGGAATCGATTCCATGGAATCGATTCCATGACCGTACGCGAGCGTCCCCGCCCTGTCAACCCGCGCCTCCCTGGCTGTGCCGACCGCGCCTCCGGGGGCGACCCACACCAAGAACCCGCGATCGGACATCGCACCCTGGCGCACCGGGGTGCGATGTCCGATCGCGGGTTCGACGGGGGCGTGGGGCGGCCCACGCCCGCCGCACCCGCCCCCACGACGCACGAGAGCGGCGACCCCCGAGGGGGCCGCCGCTCTCGTGACGGTGCAGGCGCTGCGGGTGGAGCTACTTCGCGGAGACCACCGTGAGGGTGATCGTGGCGATGACGTCCTCGCGCAGGCGGAGGGTGGCTTCGTGCTCACCCGTCACCTTGATCGCCGAGGGGATCTCGACCTTGCGCTTGTCGATCGTCGCGACGCCCTGGGCGGTCACGGCGTCGGCCACGTCGCCGGGGCGGACGGAGCCGAAGAGGCGGCCGTCGGCACCGGTCTTGACGGTGAGACGGATCTTCTGGGCCTCGAGACGCTGCTTGAGGTCGTGGGCCTCCTCGATCGTCTTGAGCTCGCGGGTCTCGCGGGCCGTGCGGATCTGCGCGACCTGCTTCTCGCCACCGCGGCTCCACGCCACGGCGAAGCCCTGGGGGACGAGGTAGTTGCGCGCGTAGCCGTTCTTGACGTCGACGACGTCACCGGCCGAGCCGAGGCCGGAGACCTCGTGCGTGAGGATTACTTTCGACATGGTGCTTCTCCTTCAGTCGGCGCTGGATCAGCGGCCGGAGCCGGCGTAGGGGAGGAGCGCCATCTCGCGGGCGTTCTTCACGGCACGGGCGATGAGGCGCTGCTCCTGGACGGAGACGCCGGTGATGCGACGGGCGCGGATCTTTCCACGCTCCGAGATGAACTTGCGGAGGGTCGCGACGTCCTTGTAGTCGATGACGCCGACGCGGATCGCCTTCGCGGGGGCGGCGTTCTTGCCGCCCTTGCCGCGGAGGGGCTTGCGACGGTCGCCGCTGCTCTTTCCAGCCATTGTTGTTCTGCTTTCGAGTGATGGTGAAGTTCTGAGGGGGTGGGGCGGGAGGCCCCTGACGAGACGACCTGGGAGGTCGGTGACGACCTAGAAGGGGGTCTCGTCGTTGTAGGTGCCGCCGCCGCCGGGCGTGTTCCAGACGTCGCCGCCGCCCTGGGAGTTGCCCCCCTGGGCCGGCGCGGGCTGGCCCCACGGCTCGGACTGCTGGCCGCCGCCGACCTGGCCCTGCTGGCCGCCGCCGCGGTTGCCCCCGAAGGAGCCACCGCCGCCGCCGCCCTCGCGGGAGGAGGCCGCACGGGTGACCTGAGCGGTCGCGTAGCGCAGCGAAGGGCCGATCTCGTCGACGTCGAGCTCGAAGCTGGTGCGCTTCTCGCCCTCCTTCGTCTCGTAGCTCCGCTGCTTCAGACGGCCCTGCACGATGACGCGCGAGCCCTTCGTCAGAGAGGAGGCCACGTGCTCGGCGAACTCGCGCCAGACGCTGGCACGCAGGAAGAGCGCCTCGCCGTCCTTCCACTCGTTGGACGCGCGGTCCAACGTGCGGGGGGTCGACGCGATGGTGAAGTTCGCGACCGCGAGCCCGTTCTGCGTGTAGCGCAGCTCGGGGTCACTGGTGAGGTTGCCCACCACTGTGATGACGGTCTCGCCTGCCATCGGTTACTCGGCAGCCTTCGCGGGAGCGGACGGGGCAGCGGGCGACGCACCGGCGACCGCGGCGGCCGGAGCAGCAGCGGCGGCCGGGGCGGCGGCAGCGTTGGCGGCCTTGCGGGCGGCCTTCTCGTCGGAGAGCTTCTTCGCGGCGGCGACCATCGCGATGGCCTCCTCGGCGCGGAGGACCTTCGTGCGCAGCACGGCCTCGGAGAGACCCAGCTGGCGGTCGAGCTCGACCGTGGCCGACGGGTTCGCCGTCAGGTTGACGACGGCGTAGATGCCCTCGGACTTCTTGTTGATCTCGTAGGCGAGGCGACGACGGCCCCAGATGTCGACGTTGTCGACGGTGCCGCCATCGGCGCGGATGACGTTGAGGAACTTGTCCAAGCTCGGGGCGACGGTGCGCTCATCGATCTCGGGGTCCAGGATGACCATCAGTTCGTACTGGTGCATGACTAACCCACCTCCTTCGGACTTGACGGCCACAGACGGTCTGTGACAGGAGGGTGTTCATGACGCTGCGTCGGCCAGAGAGGCAGACGCAACCTTCCCAGCGTACCTGCTGACGCCTCCGGCCACAACGCCGGAGGCGCGGGTCGAGCCCGGCGGGCCCGTCACGGCCCCCGAGACGGCCGGGTCCGGGGCCCTACGGCGCGGGCGTCGCCGACGGGTCGCTGGCCTGTTCGGCGGCCGCCACCGCCGCCTCCGCCGCGGCCTGCGCCGCCGCCAGCCCCTCGGGCACCGGCAGCGAGCCCGCGAACACCTGGTCGAGCAGCGGGTCGAGGGCCGGCTGCGCCGTGCCGTACAGCGAGGTCGGGGCCGGGATGGTGTCGCCCGAGGCGATCACGTCGAAGAACGGCGAGACGTCGACGCCGCGGGAGGCCCAGTACGCGTAGTAGGGCTCCTGCGCGCCGGTGACCGCGGGCACGGCGGCCCCGTCGCGCCCGATGTACTCGGCGCCGTCGGTCGAGCCGAGCCAGGCCAGCACCTTGGCGGTGTCGTCGAGGTGCGCGGTGTGGGCGTCGCCCGCGGCGACGATCCCGTTCGAGACGCTGACGCGGCCGGCCGGGCCCGCGGGCATCATCGCGACGCCCCAGTCGAACTGCGCCTCGCTCTCGACCGTCGAGAGGCTGTAGAGCCCCGACTGGAACAGGGCCATGTGGCCGGCCGTGAACTGGTCTCGGCTGTAGTCCGGGTCGGCGTTCGTGGCGGCGGCCGGGGGCGCGACGCGGTGCACGCCGACGAGGTCGACCAGGTACTGGAACGCGGCCTGCGCCTCCGGCGTGTCCAGCTCGAAGGAGGCGCCCTCCGGGTCCTCGAGACGGCCCCCGGCCGAGCCCAGGTAGTCGTACCAGATCGCCTGCAGGTCGTTGCCCGCGTTGTAGCCGTACTGCGTCACGGTGCCGTCGAAGGCGGGGTCGGCGGCGTTCCGGCCCTGGTCGTCGAGCGTGAGGCGCTGGAGCAGCGGCAGCAGGGTGTCGTCGGCGCCTCCGCCCGGTGCCCAGGTGAGGTCGTCGAGCGAGGCCGGGTCGACGCCCGCCGCGGCCAGCAGGTCGGCGTTGTAGTAGAGCGCGATGCCGCCGTCGCTCAGCTGCGGCACGCCCCAGAGCGAACCGTCGTGCGTGAACTGCTCGACGACGGCGGGGCTCCAGGCTCGACGGGCGCTGCCGCTGAGCACGGCGTCGACGTCGACGAGGTCGCCGGCCTCGGCGTAGTCCTCGTAGTGGGAGCTGTTCAGCCAGTAGACGTCGGGGGCGTCGCCCTCGTCGACGTCGTCGGCGAGCTGGTCGAAGTACTCGGCGTAGGGCACGACCTCGACCTCGACGTCGATGTCGGGGTTGTCGCGCTCGAAGGCCGTGAACGACTTCTCGTAACCGGCGGCGACGGTCTCGTCCCAGACGCGGACGGTGACGGTGGTCTGGCCCTGCTCGGACGGCGTCAGTCGCGCACCCGGGGCCGGGGCCGTCGAGGCGCCGAAGGCGGCGATGCCGACGGCGCTGGCAGCGACGATCAGCACGCCCACCGACGTCGCGACGAGGGTGGAGTCCGTTCGGGGTCTGCTGCGCACGCGTGCAGGCTACCGGGGGAGTCGCGGTGCCCGTCTGCAGGGCCGCGTACCCCGGACAGGACGGTCCGGCGGGCCGGGCTCAGCCCTGGCGCGCCGCCCACCACGCGAGCAGGCGCTCGGTGGCGACCTCGGCGCCCAGCGGCCCCTCCTCGGTGCGCAGCTCGAGCAGGAAGCGGTACGCCTCGCCCACCTCGCGGCTCGGCGAGATGCCGAGCACGCGCTGGATCTCGTCGCCGTCGAGGTCGGGCCGCAGCGAGTCGAGCTCCTCGCGGTCGCGCAGCTCGGCGATGCGCGCCTCGAGGTCGTCGTAGGCGAAGCCGAGCCGGTCGGCCTTCCGCCGGTTGCGGGTCGTCACGTCGGCGCGGGTGAGCATGTGCAGCCGCTCCAGCTGGTCGCCGGCGTCGCGCACGTAGCGGCGGACGGCCGAGTCCGTCCAGGCGCCCTCGGTGTAGCCGAAGAAGCGGAGGTGCAGCTCGATCAGGCGCGAGACGGCGGCGATCGTGTCGTTGTCGAACCGGAGGGCCTTCAGCCTCTTCTTCGCGAGCTTCGCGCCGACCACGTCGTGGTGGTGGAAGGTGACGACGCCGCCGGCCTCGAGGCGGCGCGTGGCGGGCTTGCCGCAGTCGTGCAGCAGCGCGGCGAGGCGCAGCGTGAGGTCGGGGGCCTCGCCCGGGTGGCGCTCGCGCTCGTAGCCGATGGCCTGGTCGAGCACGGTGAGGCTGTGCTCGTAGACGTCCTTGTGGTGGTGGTGCTCGTCGACCTCGAGCCGCATCGCGGCGAGCTCGGGCACGACGTGGTCGGCGAGGCCCGTGTCGACCAGCAGGCGGACACCGTCTCGGGGGGTGTCGGTGCGCAGCAGCTTCGAGAGCTCGTCGGCGACGCGCTCGACCGACACGATGGAGAGGGTGGAGGCGCGGGTCGCCATCGCCTCCCGCACCTCCTCCGAGACCTCGAAGCCGAGCTGCGCGGTGAACCGTGCGGCCCGCATCATGCGCAGCGGGTCGTCGCGGAACGAGTCGACCGCCGTGCCCGGCGTCGCGAGGCGGCGGGCCAGCAGGTCCTCGACGCCGCCCGACGGGTCGACGAGCACCTTCTCGGGCAGCCGCAGCGCCATCGAGTTGACGGTGAAGTCGCGCCGCACGAGGTCGCCCTCGAGGGTGTCGCCGAACTCGACGACGGGCTTGCGGGTCTCGCCGTCGTAGACGTCGCTGCGGTAGGTGGTGATCTCGACGACCTCGCCGTCGACGCGGGCGGCGATGGTGCCGAAGGCCCGGCCGACGTCCCAGTGGGCCTCGGCGAGCGGCACGACGATCGCGAGGATCTCGTCGGGGGAGGCGCTGGTCGTGAAGTCGAGGTCGTTGACCGGCCGGCCGAGGAAGGCGTCGCGGACGGGGCCGCCGACGAGCGCGAGCTCGTGGCCCGCCGCGGCGAAGGCGGAGGCGAGCGCGGAGACGCGGGGGGTGGCGGCCAGGAGGTCCAGTCGCTGGAGGGCGGAGGCGACGGTGTCCATGACGCACCACTTTGCCACAGCGACCTCCCCGGGCCCGGCCGCGCGCCTCCTCCCCAGGGATGGTCCTCGCCCTCCGGTGGGCGGGTTCCCGGGTGCCGCACCGCGTGCCCCCGGGCTCGGTTCCCTAGACTCGCCATGCCCTCCGGCCGCCTCGTGCTCGGCGGGCACACTGCCTATGAGACCTCTCCACGCCCTCCTCGCCGCGCTGACGGCCGTCTTCGTCGTGGTCGTCGGCCTGCCGTCCGCCGCGACCGCCGCGCCCTCCGGCTCGTCGAGCCCCTCCGCGAGCAGCTCGGCCGCGGCCGCCGACGAGGGCGAGGCCGTCGACGGCGTCACGCTGACCCTCTCGCCGGCCGCCGACGGGGTCCTGGTGCCCGGCCGCGACCTCACCTTCGACGTCACCGTCCGCAACGCGAGCGACACCGACGTCGCGGCCGGTGTCGCCCGCGTCTACCTCGACCGGGGCGCCTTCGCGACGCGCGGCAAGCTCGCGAGCTGGCTGCGGCCCGACTCGACCTCCGGCTCCGACTACCTCGGCTCGTACCTCACCCGGCTCGACGTGCCGGCGGTGTCGGCGGGCTCGACCCAGACCGTGGCCTCGGTCACCGTCGCGGCGGCCGACGTCGGCCTCGACGGCTTCACCTGGGGTGCCCGTGCCCTAGGTGCGCGGCTGCTCGACGACGACGGCGAGGAGGTCGCGCAGACGCGCAGCAGCGTCGTGTGGTTCCCCGGCGAGTCGTTCCAGCCCACCCGCCTCGCGGTCGCCGTGCCGATCACGACGCCCGAGACCGAGAACGGCGTGCTCGACGCCGCGGCCCTCGCCTCGTACACGTCCGTCGACGGCACGCTCACGCGGCAGCTCCGGGCCGTCCAGGGCACGGGGGCCGTGGTGGCCGTCGACCCGATGATCATCGCGTCCATCCGCCTGCTCGGCAGCTCCGCGCCTCCCTCGGCCCTCTCCTGGCTCGACCAGCTGCAGTCGTCGGGCCTCGAGTCGTTCCCCCTCACCTGGGCCGACGCCGACGTCGCCGCCCTCAGCCAGGCGGGTGCCGCCTCCCTGCCCGTGCCCCTCTCGCTCGACCCGCTGATCGACCCGTCGCTCTTCGCCGAGGGCGACGACACCGGGTCGCCCGCCCCCGCGCCCACGACCGAGGGCGAGACCGCGCCCTCGAGCGCGGGCGACCCGTCGACCTCGACCGAGGGCGACGCGGGCCAGGGCGACGCCGGGCAGGGAGGCGCGGGTGACGACGCCGGGGCCGGCACCGACCCCGGGGGGCAGGCTCCCGGGGCCGGCGAGCAGCCGGGCGACGGCACGACGGCCCCGCCCCTCCCGACCACGGAGTCGCTGCTGAGCTGGCCGTGGACCCACACCGGCGTCGTGTGGCCGGTCGACGACTCCGCCGTCGCCGCCGACCTCGACGTCTGGACGGCGTCGGGCGCCACCAGCACCATCCTGTCGAGCTCGAACGTCGACGGCTCGACCGACTCGACCGAGAACGCGGCGGTCGACCTCGGCGGGCGGACGGGCCTCGTCTCCGACGACTCCCTCACCGCACTGGTCGGCCAGGCGGCGGGCGCCTCCGACGACGCCACCTGGGCCGCGGCGGTGGCCGAGATCTCGGCGAGCGTCGCGACCGTCGCGCGCGAGCGGCCGAGCGACGCGCGCACCCTGCTCACCGCCCTCGACCGCGACTGGGCGGCGCAGGGCCCGTACCTGCACCAGACGCTGGTCGCCCTCGCCGGCCTGCCCTGGACGACGACGGTCGGCCTCGGCGACGCCCTCGACGCACCGCAGACGGGCGCCGTCGTCGTCGACCGCGCGGAGGACGCCACGCGGGTCACGCAGATGCGCACCCTGCTGGCCGCCGACCAGCGCGTCGTCGACCTCGGCACCGCCCTCGAGCAGCCGGAGACCGTCACGGCCCCCGTCCGCCTGCGCCTGCTCGGCCTCGCCTCGCAGTCGTGGCGCGACAACACCGAGGGCCTCGCCAGCGAGGTCGCGGTGGCCGACTCGGAGGCGAGCGCGACCGCCGGGCTCGTCTCCGTCGTGCGGGGCAGCGACCAGCTCATCCTCGGCGACCGCTCGTCGATGCCGTTGTACGTCGAGAACGGCACGAACTCCACGGCGACCGTCTACGTCACGGTGAGGCCGTCGAACTCCATCCTGTCCGTCGAGGAGGTCGGCATCCCCGTCACCGTCCAGGCCCAGTCGCAGGTCCGCGTGCGCGTGCCCGTGCAGTCGGTGGCCAACGGCACCGTCTCGGCCAGCATCACGCTCGCCAGCGCGACCGGCGCCGTCATCGGAGCCCCGAGCACCGTCCAGGTCAACGTCCAGGCCGGGTGGGAGACCGCGTTGACGTGGGTCTTCGCCGTCGGCTTCGTGCTGCTCTTCGGCGGCGGGCTGTACCGCACCTTCCGCAAGCGACGTCGAGCCCGTGACGGGCTCGACGGGGCGGACGGCGCTGACGGCCTCGAGCCCGTCACGGCCGACGGGCCCGCGGCCGACGGCCCCGCCGCCTCCGACCCCGCCGCCTCCGACCCGACCGACGGACGGGCGGGCCGCTCGTGAGCGGGCAGGCCGGCCTCGGGCGCGCGAGCGTGCTCCTGGCCTCCGGCACGATGGTGTCGCGCGTCCTCGGCTTCGTGAAGACCGCGGTGCTCGCCGCCGCGATCGGCCAGACGGCCAGCCGCGCCGCCGACTCGTTCGCCCTGGCGAACCAGCTGCCCAACAACATCTACGCGCTGATCGCCGGCGGCCTGCTCAGCGCCGTCCTCGTGCCCCAGATCGTCCGGGCCGCGACCCACGACGACGACGGGGGCCAGCGCTTCATCAACAAGGTGGTCACGCTCGGCACGATGCTGTTCGCCGTCGTCGGCCTGCTCGGCACCCTCCTCGCACCGGTGCTCGTGCGGATCTACGCGCAGCAGGCCAACTCGTCCGGCCAGGGCGGTTACACCTCTGACTCGCTGGCGCTGGCGACCGCGTTCGCGTACTGGTGCCTCCCCCAGATCTTCTTCTACGCGATGTACTCCCTGCTCAGCGAGGTGCTCAACGCGCGCCAGGTGTTCGGCCCCTTCACCTGGGCGCCCGTGATCAACAACGTCGTGGCGATCGCGGGCCTCGTCGTCTTCATGGTCGCCTTCGGCGGCGCCGGAGAGAACTCGCTGGTCGACGTCTGGACGCCGGGGCGCATCACCCTCCTCGCCGGCACGGCCACCCTCGGCGTGCTGGCCCAGGCCGGTTTCCTGCTGCTGTTCTGGCGCCGCGCGGGGCTGACGTACCGCCCCGACTTCCGCTGGCGCGGGGTGGGCCTCGGCGCCACGGGCAAGGCCGCGGGCTGGCTCTTCGGCATGGTCCTCGTGACGCAGCTGGCCGGCCTGGTGCAGAGCCGCGTGGCCTCCGAGGGCAGCGGCACCGGCGCCTCCAACGCCGTCCTCGCGAACGCCTGGCTGCTCTTCATGCTCCCGCACGGCATCGTCGCGGTGTCGATCGCGACCGCGTACTTCACCCGCATGAGCGGCCACGCCTCGCGCGGCGACCTCCGCTCCGTGCGCGTCGACCTCTCGCAGTCGCTCCGCACCATCGGCATGTTCATGGTCTTCGCGACGGTCGCGATGTGCGTCGTGGCCTACCCCTTCGCGAGCTTCTTCGAGAGCACCTTCCGCGGCGCCGGCCAGATGGCCCAGGTCATCGTCGGCTTCATGCCGGGGCTCGTGCTGTTCAGCGTGCTGTTCGTCGTCCAACGGGTCTTCTACGCCCTCCACGACCAGCGCACGCCGTTCTTCATGCAGCTGGTGCAGTCGGGCATCTTCGTCGTCGGCACGCTGATCGCCTCGGCGGTCGTGCCCGACGACCGGATCGCCGTCGCCATCGCGGTCACGACCTCGATCGCGGGCTCGGCGCAGACGGTCGTCGCTCTCGTGCTCGTCAAGCGCCGGCTCGGCGGCATCGACGGCCGGTGGGTGCTGCGCCGGTACGTCCAGTACGCGTTCTTCTCGCTCCTCGCCGGCGTCGTCGGCCTGCTCGTCGTGACCGGTCTCGGCGGTTTCGTCGCCGACGGCTTCGCGCACTCGGGCCGGATCGCCGGGCTGGCCACGGTCGTGGTGGCCGCCGCCGTGATGGCTCTCGTGTACTTCGGCCTGCTCGCGCTCATCCGCCTGCCCGAGCTCGACGAGCTGCTCCGGCCGGTGCTGCGTCGTGTCGCGCCGCTCGCCGGCAAGCTGCGCCGACGCTGACGCAGGCCCTCCCCGAGGGCCGCACCGCGCCTCCCCGGCGCCTGCCGCCGCGCCTCCTGGACGCCCTCTGGGAGGGGGCCCGGGGCGGGGAATGCCCCGCCGCTAGGATGCGTTTGATCAGACGGTCGAGGGAGACAGCAGGGGCCACACGGCTCCGACGGTTCGATCCCACCCCATCCAGAACGTTCCTCGAGGAAGGTGCTCATGCGCCAGATCATCATCATCGGCTCCGGCCCCGCCGGCTACACGGCCGGCATCTACGCGGCCCGTGCCGGTCTCGAGCCCCTCATCGTCGCCAGCTCCGTCGAGGCGGGCGGTGAGCTCATGAAGACCACCGAGGTCGAGAACTTCCCCGGGTTCCCCGACGGCATCCAGGGCCCCGAGCTCATGTTCAAGCTGCAGGAGCAGGCCGAGAAGTTCGGCGCCGAGGTGCTGCTCGACGACGTCACCAGCGTCGACCTGACCGGTGACGTCAAGAAGGTCACGCTCGGCAGCGGCGCCGTCGAGGAGGCCGTCTCGGTGATCTTCGCGACGGGCAGCGCCTACCGCAAGCTCGGCCTCGCCGACGAGGAGCGCCTGAGCGGCCGCGGCGTCAGCTGGTGCGCCACGTGCGACGGCTTCTTCTTCAAGCAGAAGGAGATCGCGGTCGTCGGCGGCGGAGACTCCGCGATGGAGGAGGCGACCTTCCTCACGCGCTTCGCGAGCAAGGTCTACGTCATCCACCGCTCCGAGTCGCTGCGCGCCTCGAAGATCATGCAGCAGCGTGCCCTCGACAACCCGAAGATCGAGTTCCTGTTCAACAAGCAGGTCACGGCCATCCTCGGCGGCGAGAAGGCCACCGGCGTGCAGCTCACCGACACCGTCGAGGGCGTGACCAGCGAGCTCGAGCTCGACGGCCTGTTCATCGCGATCGGCAACGACCCGCGCGTGCACCTCGTGCACGGCCAGCTCGACCTGACCAGCGACGGCACCATCGCCGTCGAGGGCCGCAGCTCGAAGACCAACCTGCGCGGCGTCTTCGCCGCGGGCGACGTCATCGACGCGACGTACCGCCAGGCGGCCACCGCCGCCGGGTCGGGCGTCGTCGCCGCGCTCGACGCCGAGCACTTCCTCGCCAGCCTCGACCAGACGTTTCTAGCCGAGCACACCGACGGCGCCGCCGAGGGCATCGACACGGCCGAGTCCGTGGCCGTCTGACCCTCGCGCTCCCCCTGAACCACACGACGAAAGGAACCACCATGAGCACCGCCAAGGCAGTCACCGACGCGTCCTTCGAGGCCGACGTCCTCAAGTCCGACAAGACGATCCTGGTCGACTTCTGGGCCGAGTGGTGCGGCCCGTGCCGCGCGGTCTCGCCCATCCTCGACCAGATCGCGGCCGAGAACGAGGGCAAGATCGAGATCGTCAAGCTCAACGTCGACGACAACCCGCAGACCGCCATGCAGTACCAGATCACGTCGATCCCGGCGATGAAGGTCTACCAGGGCGGCCAGGTCGTCAAGACCGTCATCGGCGCCAAGCCCAAGCCGGCCCTCGAGGCCGACCTGGCGGAGTTCCTCGCGTAGTCGACACCCTCGACAGCACCCCGAGAGCCCGCCCAGCACACCCGCTGGGCGGGCTCTCGCCGTACCCGGCGGCCTCCGGGCATATCCTGAACCGCACCACCCCCGACAGACAGGGACGCAGATGACGAACAAGGGCACCAACCTCGACCCGTGGTACGACTCGTACGCCGACCGTACGGCCGGCCTGAGCGCCTCCGAGGTCCGAGCCCTGTTCGCCGTCGCCAGCCGCCCCGAGGTGGTCTCCCTGGCCGGCGGCATGCCCTTCGTCTCCGCGCTGCCCCGTGAGCTCGTCACCGGCGCCATCGACCGCGTCATGTCGCAGAACGGCGGGGCCATGGCCCTGCAGTACGGCTCCGGCCAAGGCACCCCGGCGATCCGCGAGCACATCATGCAGATCATGGCGATGGAGGGCATCCGCGGCAGCGCCGACGACGTCGTCGTGACGACCGGCTCGCAGCAGGCGCTCGACCTCGTCACGCGGCTGTTCGTGAACCCGGGCGACGTCGTGCTCGCCGAGTCGCCGAGCTACGTGGGCGCCCTGGGCGTCTTCAAGGCCTACCAGGCCGACGTGGCGCACGTGGCGACCGACGCGGAGGGACTCGTGCCGGAGGCGCTGCGCGAGACGATCGCCGCGGTCAGGTCCCAGGGGCGCACCATCAAGTTCCTCTACACGATCCCGAACTTCCACAACCCGGCGGGCGTCACGCTCACCTGGGCGCGGCGGCTCGAGATCCTCGAGATCTGCCGCGACGCGGGCATCCTCGTGCTGGAGGACAACCCCTACGGCCTCCTGTACTTCGACCAGCCGGCGCCCCAGGCGATGCGCTCGGTCGACGACGAGGGCGTCATCTACCTCGGGTCGTTCTCCAAGACCCTCGCGCCCGGCTTCCGGGTGGGCTGGGCCCTCGCGCCGCACGCCATCCGCGAGAAGCTCATCCTCGCCAACGAGTCGGCGACGCTCTCGCCCAACTCGTTCGGGCAGTTCGTCATCACGGAGTACCTCGACCAGGCCGACTGGAAGGCCCAGATCGAGACGTTCCGCGGTCTCTACCGGGAGCGTCGCGACGCCATGCTCTCGGCCCTGGGGGAGTACCTCCCACAGCTCAGCTGGACGGAGCCCGACGGCGGCTTCTTCGTCTGGGTCACCCTGCCCGAGCAGCTCGACTCGAAGGCCATGCTGCCCCGGGCGGTCAAGGAGCTCGTCGCGTACACGCCCGGCACCGCGTTCTTCGCCGACGGGGGCGGTCGCCAGAACATCCGCCTGTCGTTCTGTTACCCGACGCCCGAAGCGATCCGCACGGGCGTGGCCCGGCTCGCCACCGTGGTCAACGGCGAGCTCGACCTGCTCGCGACGTTCTCGTCGGCCTCCCTCGGGGCGCCCTCGGTGCTGCGGCAGGGCGTCACGATGCCGCCGCCGAACATGTCCTGACCAGTACTTTTTCAGTGACAACGGTGGTCGGTCGGGACAGCCAGGGCACCGACTCGAGTCCGAACGCCTCCACACCGTTCGCCAGGCCCGCACGCCACCACGCCACGACGCCCGCACGTACGACCCCAGGGGAGAACCCATGACCACCAGCGCCATCCACACCGTGACCGTGCTCGCCGGCGGCATCTCGCACGAGCGGGACGTGAGCCTGAGATCGGGGAGGCGCGTGGTCGACAGCCTCGTCGCCAACGGCATCGAGGTGGAGCTCCGTGACCCCGACGCCTCCCTGCTCGCACACCTGACGTCTGACCGCCCCGACGTGATCTGGCCGGCCCTGCACGGGGCCTCCGGTGAGGACGGCGCCCTCCGCGGCCTCCTCGAGGCCCTCGACATCCCGTTCGTCGGCAGCACCTCGGCCGCCGCGCGCCTCGCCTGGGACAAGCCGACCGCCAAGGAGCTCGCCCGTCGCGTCGGGGTCAGGACCCCTCGTGGCATCACCCTCTCGCACGACGCCTTCCGGGAGCTCGGCGCGGCCGGCGTGCTGGCCGCCATCGCGGAGGAGCACCCCGTCCCGGTCGTGGTGAAGCCCGCCCGCGGCGGCTCGGCACAGGGGGTCACCGTCGTGGACGAGCCCGGCGGGCTCCCCCGGGCGATGGTCGACGCGTACACCTACTGCGACGACGTGATCGTCGAGCAGAAGATCACCGGCACCGAGATCGCCGTGGGCGTCATCGACACCGGCGACGGGCCCGTCGCACTGCCCGCCGTGGAGATCGTGCCCCGATCAGGCACGTACGGGTTCGAGGCGCGCTACAACGCGGGGGAGACGACGTTCTACACGCCGGCGCGACTGGATGTGGCAGCGGGGGAGGCGGCCGCTGCGGCAGCCGTCGCGGTCCACGAAGCGCTGGGCCTACGCCACCTCTCCCGGGTCGACCTCATCGTCGACGCGGCGGGCACCCCGTGGTTCCTGGAGGTCAACGTCCTGCCCGGCCTCACCGAGACGTCGCTCGTGCCGATGGCCCTCGACGCAGCAGGCTACGAGCTCGGCCTCGTCTACGCGGCCCTGGCGGAGAAGGCCGTCCGCGACCACGGCTGACCCTCAAGACGTGCAACGGCTCGCCTCTCTTACTGAAGGCGGGCCGTTTCACGTGGAACACGGGGGTACCGGCCTCGCCGTGTCGAGCCCCCTCGTCGACCTGCCCGGGAACGACGGTGTCGACCGCACGTCGAGGTGCCCAGGAATGAAGCTCAACCCGACGTGGGGATGGTTCCCCGCCCCCACCTGCGCTCGGGCGTTGTAGACCCCGCCCATGATCTCCTCCACTGTGCATGGCGAGGAACGAACTGCCAGGGAGGCGGACGCAACAAAGCATCCCGTCGGCGTGGCGAATCGTGGGTCCGCTCCACGTGCTCGATTGCTCGTGGCCCTCGAAGGAGCCGTGCATCCGCGCATCCCACACAATCGAAGGGAATGCCGACCAGAGGTCTGAAGCGGTTGACATCTCCGGTCGCTGACGCGAGCATCGCTCCCCAGGTGCGCCACCTCGGGCACGGCATACGCCGTCAACACAGGCTCATGGTCGGCCGCGCAGACGGTGACCACGGATGAGACCGCGGCATCGACCCCATGCGCCACGGCCACACACAGCTGCAACAACGAACAAGTAGGGAGCGACGACGGCTAGACCGCCCAGCCGCCGGATTGATATCCGTTTCACGTGAAACACGACTGAGCAGTCCCGAGTTCCAGGAGCAACACCACACACGCACCCCTAGCGACCGTCACCTACCAGCACGTCAGAACTTGTCCTTAGATCGATCCAGTCGCTACGACTCCGTTCCACGTGAAACGCCCCTCTCGATGAGAGGGGCGTCACACAGCTCAGGAGCTTCTACTCCTGCGCGAAGGGATCCTGTCCCAAGGCGGCCAAGATGCGGTTCAGGTCCTGCATGGACGCGAAGTCGATGGAGATCGACCCCTTCCGAGCACCCAGTCGCACCTTCACCTTCGTGTCCAGCGCGTCGCCGAGGTTCTCCGCCACTTCGTCGAGGTGGGCCTGGTGCTTGCCGACCGCAGCGCGCGTGGAGCGGGGCTTGCTGCTGCCGCCCGCCGCGATCGCCTCCGCTGCCCGCACGGAGAGGTCCTCGTTGACGATCTTGTCCGCCAGGCGCTCCATCAACAGCGAGTCACCCGTCGACAGGATCGCTCGTGCATGCCCGGCCGAGAGCACGCCCGACGCGACTCGACGCTGGACGGAGGCCGGCAGGCGAAGCAGGCGCAGGGTGTTGCTGATCTGCGGTCGGCTCCGGCCGATGCGGTTCGCCAGCTCGTCCTGGGTGATGCCGAAATCAGCGAGAAGTTGCTGATAAGCGGATGCTTCCTCGAGCGGGTTGAGCTCCGCGCGGTGGAGGTTCTCGAGGAGAGCGTCCCGCAGCATCGACTCGTCAGCGGTGTCCTTGACGATCGCGGGGATGGTCGCCAGCCCGAGCTGCTTCGTCGCTCGGAGCCTGCGCTCGCCCATGACGAGCTCGTACTGCACGTCCGTCGTCTCGCGGGACGTGCCCTTGCCCTTGCCGCGGGGTGCCGCCGGCAGAGGCCGGACGACGATGGGCTGGAGGACGCCCACCTCGCGGATGCTCGTGACCAGCTCCGCCAGCTCCTCCTCGCGGAACTCCGTGCGGGGCTGCTGGGCGTTGGGCAGGATGTCGAGTGGGTTCAGGTTCGCCAGACGAGCGCCGGGGACGGCGACGAGCTCCTCCGCCGTCTGCTGCGCGGTCGGGAAGAAGACGTCGACGGGCCGGTCCTGGGACTCGTCGGCGACGGGGATGAGGGCGCCGATGCCACGGCCGAGCCCTGTTCTCTTGGTTGCCACTACTGGGGTGCTCCTCGGCGCGCTAGTTCGGCTGCCGCCTCGAGGTACGAGATGGAGCCCGGTGAGTTGGTGTCGTAGCTGATGACGGTCTGCCCGTAACCGGGTGCCTCGCTGATGCGGACGGAGCGGGGGATGAGCGTCTGCAGGGCCTCCGCGGGGAAGTGCTGGCGCACGTCGGCGACGACCTGCTGCGCGAGGTTCGTCCTGCCGTCGTACATCGTCAGCAGGATGCTGGAGACCTTCAGCGTCGGGTTGAGGTGCTTCTCGATCAGCTGGATGTTGCGGAGGAGCTGACTCAGGCCCTCCAGCGCGTAGTACTCGCACTGGATGGGGATGAGCACCTCGCTCGCAGCGACGAAGGCGTTGATGGTGAGCAGGCCCAGCGACGGCGGGCAGTCGATGAAGACGTAGTCGAATCGCTCACCAGCTGCTTCGGTCTGTTCGAGGTAAGTGTCGAGCGCCCGGCGGAGCCGCTGCTCGCGGGCGACCAGCGAGACGAGCTCGATCTCCGCACCGGCGAGGTGGATGGTGGCGGGGATGCAGTACAGCGCCTCGAACTCCGGGGTCTTCTGCACGACGTCGGCCACGTCGCCCTCGCCGACGATCACGTCGTAGACGCTCGGCGTCTCTGCCCGGTGCTCGACCCCCAGAGCCGTGGAGGCGTTGCCCTGTGGGTCCAGATCGATGACGAGCACGCGCGCGCCGCTGCGGGCCAGCGCCGCCGCCAGGTTGACGGTCGTCGTGGTCTTGCCGACCCCGCCCTTCTGGTTGGAGACCGTCAGGACCCTCGTCTTCGCCGGCGGCGGAAGAGGCTCCTTGGAGAGCGCTCGCTTCCGACGGTTGAGGTCAGCGAGCTCCCGGGCGAGGGGAGTGCTGTTGTCGAACTCCGTGGAGGAACTCACCGATCTGATCTCCTGCTCGCCATGTTTCACGTGGAACGGTGGTCGACTCGAGACGGTCGACGCCTCCGGTCGCGGGTGGGAACAGCGACTCGTGTCGGCCCCTGATCGACCAGCACTGCCGACGACCACGGTCAACTCTAGCTCGTGGAGACCCCTCGACGGAGGTCCAGGGCGGGGTGTCCCCAGGGTCCAGCGCAGCCTCCACAGGGGAGGCGTCGTGTGGCCCATTTACGTCTGTGGACGAGTTTCTACACAGGCTCGCCAACATGTTGGTAACTGCCTCGGCCGGAACCACCGCTCACCGGCCCCGCTACTACGCCTAACCGACTATTGGCTGATCAAGGCGGCCTTATCGATGCAGGGAGTAGCAGAGCCGGCCACAAGAGCAACTCCGCTGATCCACGGCCACGGGGTCGCAGCGATCGACCTCGTCCGCGCTCAGATCGCTTCCTGTGGAGACGACCCGCGCCCTCAGTCCAGCGTCGCGCGGAAGACGCGCGTGACCTCCGCCGGGTCGACCAGCCCCACGCCCAGTTCCAGCACCTCGACGTCGACGAGGTGCGCCTTGGCGATGGCCTTCCGAGCCGCCTCCATCTCCTGCTGCACGCGTGCCCCCTTCATCAGGAGCAGCTGGCCACCGGTCTTCACGAGCGGCGCGGTGAGCGGGATCAGCTTGGAGAGCGCGGACACGGCGCGGGCCGTGACCTGGTCGAGCCATCCGTCGAGCTCGACCTCCTCGGCGCGGGCGCGGACCACCTCGACGTTCGCGAGCCCCATGCGCTCCGCCTCGGCGATCAGCCACTCCACCCGGCGCTCCATCGGCTCGATCAGCACGAGCGTGGCGTCGGGTCGCGCCGCGGCCAGGACGAGGCCGGGCAGCCCGGCCCCTGAGCCGACGTCGCCGACGCGGCCGGCCGTGAGCAGCGGCGCGACGAGGCCCGAGTTGACGACGTGCCGAGTCCACAGGCGCGGCAGCTCCAGCGGCCCGATGAGTCCGAGCTCCTCACCGTGCTGAGCGAGGTCGGCGGTGTAGCGACGGACCACCTCGAGCCGGTCGCCGAAGATCTCGGCGGCGACGGCGGGTTCGGTCTCGAGCTCGGCGGTGTCGGTCATGGCGTCAGCTGGTCATCCGGTCGGGTGGAGCAGGGAGGTCGGGTCGCCGAGCGAGGCGGCGGCGCAGCGCGGCGTAGGCGCAGCGCGGCTAGCCGCGCGTGATGACCGTGTGGCGGTCGCGGCCTTCGCCCTCGGACTCCGAGGTGAAGCCGCGGGCCGCGACGATGTCGTGGACGAGCTTGCGCTCGTACGACGACATGGGCGGGAGCGAGGCCGCCGCGGCGCCCTCCTCGATCTTCTCGACGGCGCGGTCGACCATGGCGCCGAGCTCCTGCTCGCGCGTCGCGCGCGAGCCGCCGATGTCGAGGATGAGGCGCGAGAACTCGCCGGTCTTCGCCTGCACGGCGATGCGGGTGAGCTCCTGCAGGGCGTTGACCGTGTCGGGCTTGGAGAGCAGGCGCAGGGACCCCTCACCCCCGCTCGAGTCGATGGAGATGTACGACCGACCGGCACGGACCTCGATGTCGATGTCGCCGTCGAAGTCGCAGATGTCGAGGAGCTCCTCGATGTAGTCGGCGGCGATCTCGCCCTCGTCGATGATCGACTGGGCGGACGGCGCCGGCGAGGCCGCGGCAGCGTCGCCGACGGGCTCGCGCCGGGCCGGGGGCCCGGGGACGGCGTCGACGGCGGGAGCAGGGGAGGCGGCCGGTGCGTCGGTCTCGACCCGCGCCTCCGGCGTGGCCTCGGGGGCGACCTCGTGGTCGGCGCTCGTGCTGTCGATGTCGTTCATGGTCGTCTCTCCGGGTCGGTCGGGATCGGCGGGGCAGGTGCTGCGGCGCTGCAGGGCGGAGGCGTCGGCCCGGGGGAGGGCCGACGCGCTACTTCTTGGCGCCGTTCTGCTTCTTGGAGCGGTTCTTGCCGACGGGCTGCACGCGCTGGGTCGGCTTGGGCACGGCGGGGGCAGGCTCGATCTCGGTGACCGTGATGTCGCCGAGCGAGAGGCCCTTGCGCTGGGCCTTCTTGGCCAGGCGCTCCTCACGGGCCAGGGCGGCCTCGCTGCCGGGCGTCGGCATGTTCCGGATGACGAGGAACTGCTGGGCCATGGTCCAGATGTTCGAGGTCAGCCAGTAGAACATCACGCCGAGGGGGAAGGAGAGGCCCGAGAAGACGAAGACGAGGGGGAGGAAGTAGAGGAGCATGCGCTGCTGCTTGAACATGGGGCTCGCCTTGGTCTCGGGCGACATGTTCTTCGAGACGATCTGCAGCTGGGTGATGAACTGCGACGCGGTCATGACGACGACCATCGCGCCGGCGAGGAGGCGGACCTCCCACGTGGTGGCGCCGAGGAAGGTCTCCTTCAGCGGAGCGCCCCACAGGGTCGACTCGCCGAACGACGTCGAGAGGGCCTGGTTGAGCAGGCCGATGCCCACCTTGTCCTGCTGGGCGTTGTGCAGCACCGAGTACAGGCTGAAGAAGATCGGCATCTGGATCAGCAGGGGGAGGCAGGAGCTCAGCGGGTTGGTGCCGGTCTCCTTGTAGAGCGCCATCGTCTCGCGCGACATGGCCTCGCGGCTGAACTGGTCGCGCTTGCCCTTGTACTTGTCCTGGATCTTCTTCAGGCGCGGGGCGATCTCCATCATCCGACGCTGGCTCTTGATCTGCCGGACGAAGATCGGGATGAGGCAGGCACGGACGACGAGGACGAGCCCGACGATGGAGAGCACCCAGGTGCTGCCCCAGTCGGTGCCCATGCCGGCACCCGTGAGGATGGTGTGGAAGCTGACGAGGATCGCTTCGACGATCCACTTCAGCGGCCAGAGAACGGTACCGAGGAGGTCCATGGTGGCGGGTCAGCCCTTCCAGTGGGTCTGCGCGAGGAGGCGCGGGGGAGTCTGCGGGGCGGAGCCGGCCCGTCGAGGGACCACGAACCCGAAGGCGGTGAGGGAGTGCTTCTGCCGACGGGGCTCCGGGACGTCGTCGACGCCCCCTGCCGACCAGGGGTTGCAACGACCGATGCGCCAGGTGCCGAGGGCGACCCCCCGGACGACGCCGTGCTGCTGGATCGCCTCGAGGGCGTACCGCGAGCACGAGGGGTGGAACCGGCAGACGTCTCCGTACAGAGGAGAGACCACGGCGCGGTAGGCGCGGAGGATCACGACGCAGACGTTGCGCGGCAGGAGAGCCACGAACTGCAGTGCACCGGTCATGACCTCACGCTCTCGTCGACGACCCCCGAGATGTCCGTGAGCAGGGTAGACCACGGAACGTCGAGACTGCCTGGCAAGGCGCGGATGACCACGTCGGTGCCCGGGCTCATCGCCGGGAGCAGCTCGTGGCACACGTGCTTGAGCCGCCGTCGGACGGTGTTCCGCGCCACGGCGTTGCCGACCGTCTTGGCCACGATGAAGCCGAACCGGATCGCGTCGTCGTCTCGACGGCGCCGCACGTAGACGACCGAGTGCGCCGTGCCCGACTTGCGGCCACGGCGCACTGTGTTGCGGTAGTCGTCTGCGCGGACGATCCGGTTGGCGCGGGCCAACAAGGACTAGCTACGCGGAGAGCTCGGTGCGGCCCTTGCCACGACGAGCGGCCAGGATCGCGCGGCCGGCGCGGGTGCGCATGCGGGCACGGAAGCCGTGCTTCTTGGCGCGGCGACGGTTGTTCGGCTGGAACGTTCTCTTGCTCATGGTGTTCTCTCCGTGGGGGAAGCGGACCTGGCCTGCTGCCGTGTCCGAAGAAGTCTTGTCACAGCCCAATCGGCTGAAATCAACTGATTAAAAGTACGCGGCATCCGCGCTGCGGTCAAACGACCGGGCTCCCGGCATTTGTCCACACTGTTGAGAACTTCGATTGCGGGGGTCATACTCATCCGAACTAAGGTGGGTACCTCCTGCTCCAGATCCCTGTAACCACGGGGAATCCGCGGCTCTCCCGGCTCAGACGACGATCGTCCGCCGGTGGAGAAAGCTGTGCATAACTTGGTGCAGGAGAGATCCTCGTGCGGGCCCGACCGGGCCCTGCCGAACGACAGCCGGGGCCCCCTCGCGCACCCGACAGGAAGTGATGACCCGTGGCGAACACCGTCGATCCGGTCCAGGACCTCTGGCGGTCCGTCCTCGCCACCCTCACCACCGACGACCGGATCACCCCCCAGCTCCACGGCTTCATCAGCCTCGTCGAGCCGAAGGGCGTGCTCGGCGGCACCCTCTACCTCGAGGTGCCCAACGACCTGACCCGCGGGATGCTCGAGCAGCGCATCCGCACCCCCCTGCTCGAGTCCATCGCCGCCCTGGGCGACGCCTCCGTGGCGAGCTTCGCCATCACGGTGAACCCCGACATCACGCCCGACACCCTGACGCAGCAGCCCGAGGAGTCGGAGCCCGTCCACTACATCGAGGCGCCGTTCGTCCCCACCCCGGTCGAGTCGCCCTCGTCGGGCAAGCGGAACGACTCGCGCCTGAACCCGAAGTACAGCTTCGACAACTTCGTGATCGGGGCGTCGAACCGGTTCGCGCACGCGGCCGCGGTCGCCGTGGCCGAGGCGCCGGCGAAGGCGTACAACCCCCTCTTCATCTACGGCTCGTCCGGGCTGGGCAAGACGCACCTCCTCCACGCCATCGGCCACTACGCCGAGACGATGTACCCGGGCATCCGGGTCCGCTACGTGAGCAGCGAGGAGTTCACGAACGACTTCATCAACTCGATCGCCAACAACCGCTCGAACCTCTTCCAGCAGCGGTACCGCGAGATCGACATCCTCCTGATCGACGACATCCAGTTCCTGCAGGGGAAGGACTCCACGCAGGAGGCCTTCTTCCACACCTTCAACACCCTGCACGACCACGACAAGCAGCTGGTCATCACGAGCGACCTGCCCCCGAAGCACCTCACCGGCTTCGAGGACCGCATGCGGTCGCGCTTCGAGTGGGGCCTGATCACCGACGTGCAGGCGCCCGACCTCGAGACCCGCATCGCGATCCTCCGCAAGAAGGCGCAGAGCGAGAAGCTCCAGATCCGCGACGAGGTGCTCGAGTTCATTGCGACGAAGGTGTCGAGCAACATCCGCGAGCTCGAGGGCACGCTGATCAGGGTCACTGCCTTCGCCAGCCTGAACCGGACGGCGGTCGACCTCTCGCTCGTGCAGACCGTGCTCAAGGACTTGATCACCCTCGACGAGGACAACGTCATCGCGCCGGTCGACATCATCAACCACACCGCGGACTACTTCAAGCTCTCGGTCGACGACCTCTACGGGTCGTCCCGCTCGCAGGCGATCGCGACCGCTCGACAGATCGCGATGTACCTCTGCCGCGAGCTGACGAGCCTCTCCCTGCCGAAGATCGGCCAGCTCTTCGGCAACCGCGACCACACGACCGTCATGTACGCGAACAAGAAGATCAGCGAGCTCATGAAGGAGCGGCGCTCGATCTACAACCAGGTGACCGAGCTCACGAGCCGGATCAAGCAGGACACCCGCTACAAGTAGGGGAGTCGAGGCCGCTGCTGCGCGCCTCCCCGACGGACCGCCCCGACGGGCGTCGACCTCGTGTCGGCGCCCGTTCGTCGTCCCGTGGGCCGGTGGAGGCGCCCCGCGCCACGCCAGGACCGGGGACGATCCCACAGTGTGGATAACCTGTGGAAACTCGTGGACAAGTCGGGGGCCCGTTGTGGGGAGATCGCCTCGACCTGTGGGAACAGCCTCGGGACGCAGGGTCGGACACCCTCGGGTCCCCCTCCGACTTCCACACTCCGTGCACAAGTCACAAACGTGTAGTTCCCTCTGGCTGCGGGGTTTTAAACAGGTTATCCACACTGTGCACAACGGTTAAGACTGTTAATCCTGGATTACAAGAAATTGATCGAGAGACAACCTTGTGGACAGCGGGCCGCCCTCCGGAGCCCCGGGGCCACCCGCCTCATCGCTGTGGCAGTATTGGCGGGCAATCCACCGGTGCGTAGTCGAACAGGGGTCCCCGCGTGAAGTTCCAGGTCAACCGTGACGTCTTCAGCGATGCCGTCTCGTTCGCGGTGAAGCTCCTCCCGCAGCGCACGACGCTCCCGATCCTCAGCGGAGTCCTGATCGAGGCCGACGCCGACGGGCTCACGCTCTCGTCGTTCGACTACGAGGTCTCGGCCCAGACGAGCATCGCGGCGGAGGTCGACGAACCGGGCACGATCCTCGTCTCGGGACGCCTCCTCGCCGACATCGCGAGCCGGCTCCCCAACGCCCCGGTCACCTTCGCCACCGACGAGAACCGCATCGCCGTCAGCTGCGGCTCGGCCAACTTCTCGCTGCTGAGCATGCCCGTCGAGGAGTACCCGACGCTGCCCACCGTCGGTGCGCAGTCCGGCGTCGTCCCCGGCGACGCCTTCTCGCTCGCGATCTCGCAGGTCGCCGTCGCCGCGTCCCGCGACGACGTCACCCCGGTCATCACCGGCGTGCAGCTCGAGGTCTCCGAGAACTCGCTCTCGCTCGTGGCCACCGACCGCTACCGCGTCGCCGTCCGCGGCATCGAGTTCGACGCCGGCACGACCGGCGGCGCCGAGACGACCACCGCGCTCGTCCCGGCCCGCACCCTGCAGGAGGTCGGCAAGACCTTCGGCAGCGCCACGACCGTCGCCGTCTCGATCACCGGCAGCGACGACCGCGAGCTGATCGCCTTCCAGGCGGGCGACAAGACCGTCACCTCGCTGCTGATCAAGGGCAACTTCCCCCCGGTCAAGCGGCTCTTCCCCGAGACCGTCGAGAACTACGCCGTGGTCAACACGGCCGAGCTCGTCGAGTCCGTCCGCCGCGTCTCGCTCGTGCTCGAGCGCGAGGCGGCCCTCAGGTTCACGTTCACGATCGACGGGCTCACGCTCGAGGCCATCGGCAGTGAGCAGGCGCAGGCATCAGAGTCGATCGACGCGTTGTTGACGGGGGAGGACACGGTGGTCTCGTTGAAGCCGCAGTTCCTCCTCGACGGCCTCGGAGCGGTCCACTCCGAGTTCGTGCGGATCTCCTTCACCAAGACGGAGAACCCGAACAAGCCCGGTCCCGTGCTGATTACCAGTCAGTCCTCGAGGGACCAGGCCGGTGCTGACAGCTACAAGTACCTGCTGCAGCCCAACCTCCTCCTGCGCTGACGCGCACCACGACGAAGGCGCTCAGACGGCGCCTCCACTGAACGAAGGAATCTCATGCACATCGGCCTCGTCGGTCTCGGCAAAATGGGCAACAACATGCGCGCTCGCCTGCGCAACGCGGGCATCGAGGTCACCGGCTACGACGCGAACCCCGCCGTCTCCGACGTCGCGGACCTCGGCGCCCTCGCCGCGGCTCTGCCGTCGCCCCGCCTCGTCTGGGTGATGGTGCCGCACGGCCAGATCACCGACGCGGTCATCAAGGACCTGGGCGAGGTGCTCGAGCCCGGTGACCTGGTCATCGACGGCGGCAACTCGAAGTGGCTCGACGACGAGGTGCACGCGACCCTCCTCGACGCCAAGGGCATCCGCTACATGGACGCCGGCGTCTCGGGCGGCGTCTGGGGCCTCGAGAACGGCTACGGCCTGATGGTCGGCGGCGACGCCGCCGACGTCGAGCGCGCCATGCCCGTCTTCGACGCGCTGCGCCCCGAGGGCCCCCGCGCCGAGGGCTTCAGCCACGCCGGCGGCGTCGGCGCGGGCCACTACGCGAAGATGGTCCACAACGGCATCGAGTACGCGATCATGCAGGCGTACGGCGAGGGCTACGAGCTCCTCGAGGCCAAGGGCCTCGTCGAGGACGTCCCCGCGGTCTTCAAGGCGTGGCAGCGCGGCACGGTCGTCCGCTCCTGGCTGCTCGAGCTCATGGTCCTGGCCCTCGAGGCCGACCCCAAGCTCGAGGCGCTGTCCGGCTACGTCGAAGACAGCGGAGAGGGTCGCTGGACCCTCGAGGAGGGCATCGCCCACGCCGTCCCGATGCCCGCGCTGAGCGCCTCGATCTTCGCGCGCTTCGTGTCGCGCCAGGGCGAGGGCTCGCCGACCATGAAGGCCGTGGCTGCCCTGCGCAACCAGTTCGGCGGCCACGCGGTCAAGAAGGCCTAGTCGCCTCACCGGCCCGCGTGCGAGTACTGCATCTCAGCCTGACCGACTTCCGGAACTACGCGTCCGCAGAAGTCGCGCTCGCGCGCGGGCCCAACCTCTTCGTCGGCAGCAACGGCCAGGGCAAGACGAACCTGGTCGAGTCGCTCGGCTACCTGGCGAGCCTCGGCTCGCACCGGGTGTCGTCCGACGCCGCGCTGATCCGGCAGGGCACCGACTCGGCCATCGTGCGGGCCCGCCTCGAGGCGGGAGACCGCGAGCTGCTCGCCGAGGTCCAGATCAACCGGTCGTCGCCCAACCGGGCGCAGGTCAACCGCGGGGCGATCAAGCCCCGCGAGCTGCCGCGCTACTTCACCAGCGTCCTCTTCGCGCCGGAGGACCTCGCGCTCGTCCGCGGCGAGCCCTCGGGCCGCCGCCGCTTCCTCGACGAGCTGCTCGTGACCCGCTCGCCGCGCCTCGCGGGCGTGCAGGCCGACTACGAGCGGGTGCTCAAGCAGCGCAACACGCTCCTGAAGTCGGCCCGCGCCTCCGGCGTCAAGCCGAACCGGCTCGGCACGCTCGACATCTGGGACGAACGGCTCGTCGCGCTCGGCAGCGAGATCGTCGTCGCCCGTGACCAGCTCGTCGCCGACCTCGCCCCCGAGGTCGCCCGGTCGTACGCCGCCGTCGCCGGCGAGGACCACGCCGCGCGGCTCTCGACCGTCCTCAGCATCCGGGGCTCCGTGCCCGACGACGAGACCACCGCGGCGGAGGCGCCGAGCGAGTCGATCCCGCCGGCGGAGGTCCCCGAGGTCTTCCGCCAGGCGCTCGCGCGGGTGCGGCCCTCCGAGCTCGACCGCGGCCTCACCCTCGTCGGCCCGCACCGCGACGACCTCTTCCTCTCGCTCAACGCGCTGCCGGCCCGCGGGTACGCCAGCCACGGGGAGTCGTGGTCGTTCGCCCTCGCGCTGAAGCTCGCGTCGGCCGCGGTCATCCGCACCGACTCCGCGACGGGCGACCCGGTGATCGTGCTCGACGACGTGTTCGCCGAGCTCGACGGGTCACGGCGCGAGCGACTCGCCGACGCCGTCGCCGACTACGAGCAGGTGCTCATCACCGCCGCGGTCGAGGGCGACGTGCCCGCCCGGCTCAAGGCGCACACCGTGCGCATCGCGAAGGGCACGATCGTCGAGCAGCCCGAGCCGGTCAGCGAGGCGGCGACGCCGGTCGAGGCGGCGCCGGTGGAGGCGGCCGGGCCGGTCGACGAGGCGGCGACCCCGTGAGCGACGACGCGACCACCCCGGCCGCGGAGCCGGCCCCGGCGGCCGAGCCCGCGCCTCCCCGGGGCGACAACGAGGCGCAGCGCGTGTACCTCCGGTTCCGGCGCGTGTTCGGCGACCCGAACGGGCGCTCGCGCGACGGCCGTCGCCGCAAGGCCATCAAGCTCGGCTCGCCGAGCCAGCCGTTCGGCACGGGCCGGGAGCCCCGCGGCATCGCCGACGTGCTCGCCACGGTCACGACCGAGATGGGCTGGAGCTCGCCGCTGGCGCAGTCCGAGCTCATGACCGCGTGGCCCGACATGGTCGGCGAGGAGCTCGCCGCGCACTCCGACCCGGTGTCGATCGACGACGGCACGCTGACCGTGCAGTGCGACTCCACGGCGTGGGCGACGCAGCTCCGGCTCATGCGCGGGACGGTCACGACGACCATCGTCCAGAGGTACCCCGACGCGGGGATCCAGTCGGTGCGTTTCCTGGCACCCAACGCCCCGTCCTGGAAACGCGGCCCCAGATCGGTTCCAGGGCGTGGTCCTCGCGATACTTACGGCTAGGGAGGGTGAATCGTCCAACCGGCTCGTGAAAATCCGTCTGTGGGCGGATCTCGCCCTACGGGGGACACGCCTGCGGTAGACTCTGAGGGTCGTCTGACCGCTCTGCGCGCCCGCGTGTCGCAGCGGGGCGACACCCCTCGTCCCGTCCGGCAGGAGCCCCCACGCACATGTCACCGAACCCCACCGACGCCCAGCCCGACGACTCCTACGGCGCCAGTGCGATCCAGGTTCTCGAGGGCCTCGAGGCCGTGCGCAAGCGGCCCGGCATGTACATCGGCTCGACGGGGCCCCGTGGTCTGCACCACCTGGTCTACGAGATCGTCGACAACTCGGTCGACGAGGCCCTGGCCGGCCACTGCGACCACATCGAGATCACCATGCGCGAGGACGGCGGCGTGCGCGTCGTCGACAACGGCCGTGGCATCCCGGTCGACGTGCACCCGATCGAGGGCCGGTCGACCGTCGAGGTCGTGCTCACCGTCCTGCACGCGGGCGGCAAGTTCGGCGGCGGCGGCTACGCCGTCTCGGGCGGCCTGCACGGCGTCGGCAGCTCGGTGGTCAACGCCCTCTCGAGCGAGCTCGACGTCGAGGTCCGCCGCCAGGGCAACGTCTACCGCCAGAGCTTCACCGACGGCGTGCCCGTCGCGCCGCTCGCCAAGGGCGAGGCCGACGACACCACCGGCACCACGATCACCTTCTGGCCCAACGCCGAGATCTTCGAGACGGTCGACTTCGACTACGAGACCCTCCGCACCCGGTTCCAGCAGATGGCCTTCCTCAACAAGGGCCTCCGCATCGAGCTCAGCGACGAGCGCGTGCAGGAGGAGGGCGTCGAGGCCCGCCACGACGTCTTCCACTACGAGAAGGGCCTCGTCGACTACGTCGAGTACCTCAACACGGTGAAGAAGGTCGAGACCGTCCACGACGACATCATCGCCTTCGAGCAGGAGGACGTCGAGCGCAAGATCTCGCTCGAGGTCGCCATGCAGTGGAACACCTCCTACCAGGAGAGCGTCCACACCTACGCGAACACGATCAACACGCACGAGGGCGGCACCCACGAAGAGGGCTTCCGCGCCGCGCTCACCACGTTGATCAACCGCTACGCCCGCGAGAAGAACCTGCTCAAGGAGAAGGACGACAACCTGTCGGGCGACGACGTCCGCGAGGGGCTCACGGCCGTCATCTCGATCAAGCTCGGCGAGCCGCAGTTCGAGGGCCAGACGAAGACCAAGCTCGGCAACACCGAGGCCAAGTCGTTCGTGCAGAAGGTCGCCGGCTCGCAGCTCAACGACTGGTTCGACCGCAACCCGAAGCAGGCCGCCGAGATCGTGCGCAAGGGCATCCTCGCGTCGCAGGCCCGCCTCGCCGCCCGCAAGGCGCGCGAGCAGACCCGCCGCAAGGGCGTCCTCGAGTCGAACGGCATGCCCGGCAAGCTCAAGGACTGCCAGAGCAAAGACCCGTCCCTCTCCGAGATCTTCATCGTCGAGGGCGACTCGGCCGGCGGCTCGGCCGTCCAGGGGCGCAACCCCGAGACGCAGGCGATCCTCCCGCTCCGCGGCAAGATCCTCAACGTCGAGAAGGCGCGCCTCGACCGTGCGCTCGGCAACAACGAGGTGCAGGCCATGATCAAGGCGTTCGGCGCCGACATCGGCGAGGACTTCGACCCCGACAAGGCGAGGTACCACAAGATCGTCCTGATGGCCGACGCCGACGTCGACGGCCAGCACATCACGACCCTCCTGCTGACGCTGCTCTTCCGCTACATGCGCCCGCTCATCGACCTCGGCTACGTGTACCTCGCACAGCCGCCGCTGTTCAAGCTCAAGTGGAGCAACGCACCGCACGAGTACGTCTACAGCGACGCCGAGCGCGACGCGATGCTCGTGCAGGGCCGCGCCGCCGGCAAGCGCATCCCGAAGGACAACGGGATCCAGCGCTACAAGGGCCTCGGCGAGATGGACTACAAGGAGCTGTGGGAGACGACCATGGACCCGGACACCCGCACCCTCCTCCAGGTCACCCTCGAGGACGCCGCGGCCGCCGACACGATCTTCGACACGCTGATGGGCGAGAACGTCGAGTCGCGCCGAGCCTTCATCCAGCAGAACGCGAAAGACGTGCGCTTCCTCGACATCTGATGCGCGCCTCCGGCTGAGCCGGAGCACGCCCGCGCCCCGCGGAGACGACCGGGGCACACCACGACAGACGGAGAATCATGGCCGACGAGCCGACCCAGACCCCCGAGGGCGACGACGCCGAGGGCACCCCCACCTTCGCCCCGGCGATCAAGCGCGACAGCATCGAGCAGGTCGACCTGCAGCTCGAGATGCAGCGCTCGTACCTCGACTACGCGATGAGCGTCATCGTCGGGCGTGCCCTGCCGGAGGTGCGCGACGGCCTCAAGCCCGTCCACCGCCGCGTGATCTACGCGATGTACGACGGCGGCTACCGCCCCGACCGTGCGTTCTCGAAGTGCTCGCGCGTCGTCGGCGACGTCATGGGCCAGTTCCACCCGCACGGCGACACGGCGATCTACGACGCGCTCGTCCGTCTCGTGCAGCCGTGGAGCCTCCGCTACCCGCTGGCCCTCGGCCAGGGCAACTTCGGCTCGCCCGGCAACGACGGCGCCGCCGCCCCCCGGTACACCGAGACGAAGATGGCCCCGCTCGCCCTCGAGATGGTCCGCGACATCGACGAGGACACCGTCGACTTCCAGGACAACTACGACGGCCGCACGCAGGAGCCCGCGATCCTGCCGAGCCGGTTCCCGAACCTCCTCGTCAACGGCTCCGTCGGCATCGCCGTCGGCATGGCGACGAACATCCCGCCGCACAACCTCCGCGAGGTCGCGGCGGGCGCGCAGTGGTACCTCCAGAACCCCGAGGCCACCCGCGAAGAGCTGCTCGAGGCGCTGATCCAGCGCGTCAAGGGCCCCGACTTCCCGACCGGCGCGCAGATCCTCGGCGTCAAGGGCATCCAGGACGCCTACCGCACGGGCCGCGGCTCGATCACGATGCGCGCGGTCGTCTCGGTGGAGGAGATCCAGGGGCGCACTTGCCTCGTCGTCACCGAGCTGCCGTACCAGGTGAACCCCGACAACCTCGCGATCAAGATCGCCGAGCTCGTCAAGGACGGCCGCATCGGCGGCATCGCCGACATCCGCGACGAGACCTCCGGCCGCACCGGCCAGCGCCTCGTCATCGTGCTCAAGCGCGACGCGGTCGCCAAGGTCGTGCTGAACAACCTCTACAAGCACACCAGCCTGCAGGAGAACTTCGGCGCGAACATGCTCGCCATCGTCGACGGCGTGCCCCGCACGCTGGCGCTCGACGGCTTCATCTCCGCCTGGGTCGACCACCAGATCGAGGTCATCGTCCGTCGGACCCAGTTCCGGCTGAAGAAGGCCGAGGCCGACGCGCACATCCTCCGCGGCTACCTCAAGGCGCTCGACGCCCTCGACGAGGTCATCGCGCTCATCCGCCGCTCGCCCACCGTCGAGGAGGCGCGGGGCGGCCTGATGGAGCTGCTCGACGTCGACGAGATCCAGGCCTCGGCCATCCTCAACCTCCAGCTGCGCCGCCTGGCGGCCCTCGAGCGCCAGAAGATCCAGGACGACGCCGACAAGCTCGAGCGCGAGATCGCCGACTACAAGGACATCCTCGCCAAGCCCGAGCGCCAGCGCAGCATCGTCAGCGACGAGCTGCAGGAGATCACCGACAAGTACGGCGACGACCGCCGCACCGAGATCATGTTCGGCTTCGACGGCGACATGAGCGTCGAGGACCTCATCCCCGAGGAGGAGATGGTCGTCACCATCACCCGCGGCGGCTACGTCAAGCGCACGCGGAGCGACAACTACCGCAGCCAGCACCGCGGCGGCAAGGGAGTCCGCGGCGCCCAGCTGCGCGCCGACGACGTCGTCGACCACTTCTTCGTGACGACGACGCACCACTGGCTGCTCTTCCTCACGAACAAGGGCCGGGTCTACCGCGCCAAGACCTACGAGCTGCAGGAGGCCGGGCGCGACGCCAAGGGCCAGCACGTGGCGAACCTGCTCGCGATGCAGCCCGACGAGTCGATCTCGCAGGTGCTCGACATCCGCGACTACGAGGTGGCGCAGTACCTCGTGCTCGCCACGCGTGACGGCCTGATCAAGAAGACCGCGCTCACCGAGTACGACACGAACCGCACCGGCGGCATCATCGCGATCAACCTCCGTGACGACGACGAGCTCGTCTCGGCGTTGCTCGTCGACGAGAGCGACGACCTGCTGCTGGTGTCCCGTCACGGCATGTCGCTGCGATTCACCGCGACCAACGACTCCCTCCGCCCGATGGGGCGCTCGACCTCGGGCGTGAAGGGCATGACCTTCCGCGAGGGCGACACCCTCCTGTCGGCGTCGGTCGCCGACGACACGGGCTACGTGTTCGTCGTCACCGAGGGCGGCTACGCGAAGCGCACCGCCGCCGACCAGTACCGCGTGCAGAACCGCGGCGGCCTCGGCATCAAGGTGGCCAAGCTGGCGGAGGCGCGGGGCGACCTCGCCGGCGCCCTCATCGTCGGCGAGGACGACGAGGTGCTCGTCGTGCTCTCGAGCGGCAAGGTGGTACGGTCTGCCGTGGCCGAGGTGCCGGCCAAGGGCCGTGACACCATGGGCGTAGTGTTCGCCCGCTTCGCCGCTGATGACCGCATCATCGCCGTGGCGCGCAACACCGAACGGAATCTCGTGGCACAGTCCGACGAGGCCGTCATCGACGCGGTCGGTGACAACGAAGCTGTGCCCGCCGTGAGCCCCGGCGACGTGATCGACACCGTCGAGAACGCTCCGGAGCCCGCCGTCGAGCCCGCTGACGACAGCACGGAAGAGGAACCGATCAATGAGTAGCGTCGCTGACAGACTCCAGAGCAAGGCCAAGAAGCCCTCCGGCACCAAGCAGGTCCGACTCAAGCTCGTCTACATCGACTTCTGGTCGGTCGTGAAGCTGTCGTTCCTCATCGCGGTGGCCCTCGGCATCATCACGATCGTCGCGACGTTCCTGATCTGGCTGATCCTCAACCAGACCGGCATCTTCAACGACCTCGACACCCTGCTGCGCGACATCCTCGGCGACCAGAACTTCTCCCTCCAGGACACGTTCTCGATCGCCCAGATCATGCTCTTCAGCATCGTCGTCGCCGTCCTGAACGTCGTCGTCGGCACCGTCATCGGCGCCATCGTCGCCGTGCTGTACAACCTGAGCGTCCGCGTCACCGGCGGCCTGCTCGTGGGCTTCACGAACAACTGAACCGGCTCACGGGCCGAGCAGACGCTCGATTCGTGAACTCCGTCGTCGTGCTGTAGGCTTTACGACGGTCCGGGGGCTATAGCTCAGGCGGTTAGAGCGCTTCGCTGATAACGAAGAGGTCACAGGTTCAAGTCCTGTTAGCCCCACTCCCGTGAGAACCACCGACGGGTTCCCCGCCGCGGTTCACTCCGCCGAACGGGGCCTTAGCTCAGTTGGTAGAGCGCCTGCTTTGCAAGCAGGATGTCAGGAGTTCGATTCTCCTAGGCTCCACGAAAAATGGGTCTTTCCCTGCTCGTTCCCCTTCGGGGAACTCGCGGGGATTTTTCGTTCGTGCTTGTTGGCTGCGCCGCCGCTCCTGCGGCGCAGCGCGCCGCAGATCCAGTCCCCGAAGGGGGAGGCGCAACGTCGCTTCGCTCGTTGCGGGTGACGTCGCTTCGCTCGTCGCCGGGCAACGTCGCTTCGCTCGTTGTCGGGGGGTGACATCGCTTCGCTCGTCAGCTGCTGGGTGACGCCGCGCCGCTCCGCTGGCGGGGAGGGCTGGGGTGGGCTCCCGGGGCGGGAAAGCGAGAGGGATCCGGGGGACGAGGCCTGGGCAGTGGGGGTGCTGGCGGCTCTGCGGGGCGATCTCTCTCAAATTGTGAGGTCGGAGGGGACGACGGCTACTCGGGGGCCGGGCTCGGAGGTGCGGACGAGGGCGGGCGACGTCGCTTCGCTCGTCGACCGGGGGGTGGACGTGCGAGAGGGCCCGCTCCGGGGGGAGCGGGCCCTCTCGGGGGCGGTGCGGGGGCGACTAGGCCTTGGTGTCGGCGTCGTCGTCGGCGACCCAGAGCTCGTCGTCGGCACGGAGGGTCTGCACAGCGGCGAAGACGATGCCGCCGAGGGCGACCACGCCGAGGCCGATCAGCAGCACGCCGCCGACGCCGGGGCCCGACTTCTTCTTCGAGGGCACGTACTTGGCCGCGACCTTCGAGCCCTGCTTCTTGGCGTTCTTGACGGCCTTCTTCACCTTGGGGTCGTTGACCAGGTCGAGGCCCGAGAGGTAGGAGGCGACGGCCGGGTACACGTCGTGCTTCCAGCGGTCCTGCGCGACGGCCGCGGCGTGCGAGCTCGCGGCGAGGCCGGAGGAGACGGCCGGGCGGACGTTCGAGTCGACGGCGCCCTTGACGCGCGGCACGACCGTCTTGTTCGCGTACTTCACGCCGTGGTCACGGGCGTCGCCGATGACCTTGCCGGCGTGGCCGAGGACCTCACGCTGCTCCGACCACACGTCGACCGCGTGCTTCTTGAACTTCTTCAGTTCTTTCTTCTGCTTGCGTGACAGGGCCACAGTGTTCCTCCAACGACTAGTAGGCAACGGGTGAGTACGATGCTGGCCTCCCAGTGTGGCACGAGGCATCCTGGCAGGTAACACCGCGATCGCTGGGCACCCGCTGGGGGGTCCGGGCCCTGTGGGAGAATGGCGCTCATGTCCACGCACACTGCTGTCGCCACCCTCACGACCAACCTCGGCACGATCAAGGTCGACCTCTTCGGCGACCACGCCCCCAAGACCGTCGCCAACTTCGTCGGCCTCGCCACCGGAACGATCGAGTGGACCCACCCCGCCACGGGCAAGGTCAGCACCGACAAGCTCTACGACGGCGTCGTCTTCCACCGCATCATCAAGGACTTCATGCTCCAGGGCGGCGACCCGCTCGGCCAGGGCGTCGGCGGCCCCGGCTACCAGTTCGACGACGAGATCCACCCCGAGCTGAACTTCAACGCCCCCTACGTCCTCGCCATGGCCAACGCCGGCACCCGCGGCGGCAAGGGCACCAACGGCTCGCAGTTCTTCATCACGACCGTGCCCACCCCCTGGCTGCAGGGCAAGCACACCATCTTCGGCGTCGTCTCCGACGACGAGTCGAAGAAGGTCGTCGACGCCATCGAGGCCGTCAAGACCGACGCCCGCGACAAGCCGATCGACGACGTCGTGCTCGAGAGCGTCACCATCGACGAGGTCTAGGTGACCGACGCTCCCCGGAACGCCGCGAACTACTGCTACCGCCACCCCGACCGACAGAGCTTCGTGCTCTGCCAGCGGTGCGGGCGCACGATCTGCGGCGAGTGCCAGACCCCGGCCGCGGTCGGCGTGCACTGCCCCGAGTGCGTCCGTGAGGCGCGCGGCTCCGCGCCGCGCGTGAAGCCGGCCGTCGTGACCCGTTTCCGCGGGGCCGCCGCGGCGGGGAAGCCCGTCGTGACGTACAGCATCATGGCCGTCACCGCGGTGGTCTTCCTGCTGCAGCTGCTCACGGGCGTCGGCAACGGCGTCGTGACGCAGGCGCTCGTCTTCTACGCGCCGGTCGAGATCCAGCAGCCCTGGCGCATGGTCACGACGATGTTCGTCCACGGCAGCTTCTGGCACATCCTCTTCAACATGTACTCCCTGTACATCTTCGGAGCGGAGCTCGAACGTCAGCTCGGTCGGGCCCGGTACTCGGCGCTGTACTTCATCGCCGGCATCGGCGGGTCGGCGGCGGTCGCGGTCCTGGCGCCGTCCTCGGTGGTGCTGGGCGCCTCCGGTGCGGTCTTCGGCCTCATGGCCGCGTTCTTCGTGATCGCCCGCAGCCTCGGCAGCCGCAGCATCCAGCTGCTGGTGCTCGTCGCGATCAACCTCGCCCTCGGCTTCATCCTGCCGAGCGTCGCCTGGCAGGCCCACGTCGGCGGCCTGATCGTGGGAGGCGCGGTGGCGTTCCTGTACTCCAAGACCCGCCACCGGTCGAAGCACGCCCTCCAGACCGGCGTGCTCGTCGCCCTCGGCGTCGCGGTGGTCGCGATCACCCTGCTGAGGTCGGCGCAGCTGATCGGTCTGCTCTGAGCAGTCTGGTCGGGTCGACCTGCCCCGACCGCCCAGCTCGGTCGGGCTCGAACACCTGAACGACAGAAGAGGCGGCTCCTTGTGGGGAGCCGCCTCTTCTCGTTCCTGGCCGAGCTGTGTGACCGGGACTTTCTCCCCACCGTTCTCCACAGGGAGTTATCCACAGGCTTATTAACACTGGGGAGAACTACGTCGACGTAGTTCCGAAGACCCGTTCGAGCCGGGCCCTGACGCGGAGAACCCGCGTCAGCGCCAACGGGTGGTCATGAGGAAGCCGACGAACATGATGCCGAAGCCGATCAGGATGTTCCACGAGCCGAGCGACTGCACGGGCAGGGTGCTCTGGCTGACGTAGAAGACCACGATCCAGGCGAGGCCGACCAGCATGAAGCCGAACATGACCGGCTTGAACCACACCGGGTTCGGCGCCTCGGCGGAGGTCTGAGCCTCGCCGGAGCGGGCCTCGCGGGCGCGGGCGGGCTTCGTGGTTCGGTTCTTGTCAGTGGCCATGGCGCACATACTAGCGTCCCGGGTGCTGGGGGAGCCCTGGTCCCTCCCCGGGTGAACGCCGTGTGACGGCCGCTTTCCCGCACGGGTGCAGCACGTAGGATCGAGCCATGGATGACGACTCCCGCCGGTCCCGTGGCCGACGCCGTGCCGCTGCACCGAAGCCGCCACGGCCCCGTCGGCCCCGACGGCGCGTCTCCGTCGTGGGGGTCTTCGGTGAGCTCCTGATCACGGCGGGCGTCCTCGTCCTGCTCTTCATCGGCTGGCAGCAGTGGTTCAACGACCTCGTCGTCGCCGACGAGCACCGCGACCAGGCGTCACAGCTCAGCGAGCAGTTCGAGCAGCAGGCCAGCGCGGCGCCCACGGAGGTGCCCGAGGGCGCCGACCCGCCGGTGACGGCGGCCCCGGCCCAGGCGCAGACCTTCGCGAACTTCTACGTGCCCCGCTTCGGCGCCGACTACGCCGTGCCCATCGCCGGCGGCACGAGCACGGTGCGCACGCTCAACAAGATCGGCATCGGCCACTACGACGAGACGCAGATGCCGGGCCAGGTCGGCAACTTCGGCATCGCGGCCCACCGCACGACGTACGGGGCGCCCTTCAACAAGATCGCCGACCTCCAGCCCGGCGACAAGATCTACGTGCAGACGCAGGACGGCTGGTACACGTACACGTTCCGCAACCTCCAGTACGTGCCGGCGACCCAGGTCTCCGTGCTGCAGCCGGTGCCCGACGCGCCCGACGTGAGCGCCGCCTCCGGCGAGCGTCTCATCACGCTCACCAGCTGCAACCCGATGTTCACGGCGCAGGAGCGCATCGTGGCGTACGGGGTCTTCGATCAGTGGTCGCCCCTCACCGAGGTGCCGGCCGAGCTGGCTGCGGCCGGAGTGGGAGCCTGACGATGTACTCGAGCCTCTGGCGCGTCCTTCCCGGCCCGTGGTGGGTGCGGCTGTTCCTCGTCCTCGTGCTGCTCGCAGCCGTCCTGTTCGCCCTCGTCGAGTGGGTCTTCCCGTTCGTGAACGAGATCATCCCCGCCCCCGACGTCACCGTGGAGACCCCGTGACCCGAGTACTCGTCGTCGACAACTACGACAGCTTCGTCTACACCCTGAACGGCTACCTGCAGCAGCTGGGCGCCGAGACCGACGTCGTGCGCAACGACGCCTTCGCCGCGGCCGACGTCGCGGCCCGCATCGCCGACTACGACGCCGTCCTGCTCTCGCCGGGCCCGGGCACCCCGGCCGCGGCGGGCGTCTCGATCGACGTCGTGCACGCGGCGCTCGAGGCCGACCTGCCCCTGCTCGGGGTGTGCCTCGGCCACCAGGCCATCGCCGAGGCGATGGGCGCGACCGTGACCCACGCCGAGGAGCTCATGCACGGCAAGACGTCGCAGGTCAGCCACGACGCGAGCGTGATCTACGACGGCGTGCCGCAGCCGTTCACGGCCACCCGGTACCACTCGTTGGCCGTCGTCGACGAGACCGTGCCGACCGACCTCGAGGTGACCTCGCGGACGGACGGCGGCGTGATCATGGGCCTGCAGCACCGCTCGGCGCCGGTCTACGGCGTGCAGTTCCACCCGGAGTCCGTACTGACCCAGGGTGGTTACCGGATGATCGGCAACTGGCTCGGAGTGGCAGGCCTGCCGGAGGCGGCGGTCACCGCCCGCGGGCTCGACCCGTTGACGGGCCGCCGCTGACCGCAGGGCGCACCGGGCGCACGAGCGGGCTCCGGGCCGCCGGGGCTACTCGGCGCTGCAGACGCCCAGCTGGATCGCGGAGCCCTGCGGCTGGTCGCCCGGCGGCAGGGACTGCGTCGAGACGCTCTGGCCCGAGCAGCCGGCGTCGGGGTAGGTGCCGACCACGAGGCCCAGCTGGTCGCCCAGCACGCTCATCGCCGCCGTCACCGACTGTCGCGTGACGTCGGGCACCTGCACCAGGCCGTTCGAGACGACGAGGTCGACGGTCGTGCCCTCGGCCACCTGCTCGGCCTCCGCCGGGTCGGCCTCGAGCACGCCGCCGGCCGGGACGTCGGTCGAGTAGTCGGTGGTCTGCGTGCCCTCGGTGAGCCCGGCACCGATGACGGCCGCCCACGCGGCTGCCACGTCGAGGCCCTTGAGGGCCGGCACGGCGACCATGGTCGGCCCCGACGAGACCTGCAGGGTCACCTCGGTCTCCTCCGGCACCTCCGTGGTGCCCTCGGCCGGGGAGGCGCCGATCACCTCGTCGACCGGGACGGAGTCGCTGGGCACGTCGGCGCGGACGGCCACCAGCCCGACGTCCTCCAGGGCCGACGCGGCGTCGTCGTAGCTCATGCCCACGACGGCGGGCACGGTCGAGCCCGAGGCCGTCGCGATCTCCGGGGGCTTGATGTTGGCGACCCAGAAGACGACGGCGAGCACGACGATGGCCACGAGCACGATGCCGGCCCAGATCCAGGCGACCGGCGGTCGCGTCTGCGTGCGCTGCGGCCGGTCGTTGTCGTCGGAGGAGAGCTCCTTCAGGGCCGCGTCGCTGCCGACCGCGGACAGGGCGTCGACGCCGAACATCGTCGCGTTCGCGTCGTGCACGGGCTGCCGTCGGGCGGGCGCACGCCCCGCGGCGGCCGCGGCGACGTCGTCGCGGAACTCGGCCGCGGTCTGGAACCGCTCGAAGCGGTCCTTCGCGAGGGCACGGAGCACGACGGCGTCGAGGCCGGGGGAGACCGCGGGGGCGATCGTGCTCGGCGGGACGGGGGCCTCGCTGACGTGCTGGTAGGCGACCGCGACCGGCGACGAGCCCCGGAACGGCGGTCGGCCGGTGAGCAGCTCGAAGAGCATGACGCCGGTCGAGTAGAGGTCGGAGCGGGCGTCGACGGTCTCGCCGCGCGCCTGCTCGGGGCTGAAGTACTGGGCGGTGCCGAGGATCGCCGTCGTCTGCGCGACCGTGGCGGCCGAGTCGGAGATGGCCCGGGCGATGCCGAAGTCCATCACCTTCACCTGGCCCGAGTGGGTGACCATGACGTTGCCGGGCTTGATGTCGCGGTGCACGATGCCGGCGCGGTGGGAGTACTCGAGGGCGGTCAGCACGCCCTCCGTGAGGCGGGCCGCCTCGGCGGGCTCGAGCGGGCCCTCGGCGACGATGTCCTTGAGCAGGCGGCCCTCGACGTACTCCATGATGATGAAGGGCACCTGCACCTCCTGGCCGCGCGCGTCACGAGCGGACTCCTCGCCGGCGTCGAAGACGCGGACGATGGTGGGGTGGGCCATGCGGGCGGCCGCCTGGGCCTCCTGGCGGAAACGGGTGCGGAAGGCCGGGTCGAGCGCGAGCGACGGCTTCATCAGCTTGATCGCGACCTTGCGCCCCAGCCGGGCGTCGGTGCCGACGTGGACGTCGGCCATCCCGCCCCGACCGATGAGATCGCCGATCTGATACCGGTTGGCGAGGAGGTGGATTCCCTCTCTCACGCCTTCAACCACGCCCTGCACTCCCGTCGCGACCGCAGGTCGGATCAGCGGTCCTCGCAAGTGTACTTGTCGCCCCGCCCCCCATCCGGGTCGCGCGGTACGCCGGGAGGATGATTGTCAGGGCTTCGTGATGCTCCCGTGACGTGACGACGGCCGCGGCCCCGGAGGGGGTCGCGGCCGTCGGCGTGCGCGGGGTGGATCAGCGCGGGGCGGGGGTCTGGGAGGGCTGCCCCGGCTCGTCGCCGCCCGTGTCGGTCGGGGCCACGACGGTGATCGTGACGCCGGCGGAGGCGGCGCTCTGCAGCGAACCGCAGTTGGCCACGTACGAGACCGTGACGTTGCCCGGTGCGGTCGACTTGACCTGGACCTGGGTGACGTTGGTGCCCAGACCGCCGCTCGTGGCGCCGGCCGCGTCCGTGCCGGTGCCCTCGATCGTGTACGTGTAGCCCGTCAGCGAGTACCCCGAGGGGCAGTTCTGGTAGGGCTGCCACGAGACGGTCGCCGTCGTCGCACCGTCGGCGGGGACGGTGCTCGGAGTCGCGGTGGGCGCCGTCGGCTGCGTCGGCTGCGGCGCGGCGCGGTAGATCGAGAGCGTGATGGTGCTGCCCTTGGTCACGTTGCCGGTCGGGTTGA
This sequence comes from Frigoribacterium endophyticum, assembly GCF_011759585.1. Classification (GTDB taxonomy): domain Bacteria; phylum Actinomycetota; class Actinomycetes; order Actinomycetales; family Microbacteriaceae; genus Frigoribacterium; species Frigoribacterium endophyticum. The sequence continues at coordinate 1,305,686 of NZ_JAAOYV010000002.1, read as the reverse complement.
GGCTCGCGACGGTGCCGTCGGCGGCAGGGTCGGGTGCGGGCGTCGAGCTGTCCTGCGACAGGACGACGAGGCCCAGGTCCTCCAGCTGCGAGCGGGCGTCGCCCTCGGCCAGGCCGACGTAGTCGCTCGAGTCGACCTGCACCGTGGTGGGCGTCGCGCTCGGAGTGGGGGTCGGGGTCGTCGGCTCGGGGCTCGGCGTCGTCGAGGGGGCGCTCGACGTCGAGGGCGCGGGCTCCGGCTCGTCGCCGTTCAGGGCGAAGGCCGCGAGGGCGACCACGCCGGCCAGGACGAGGACGCCGAGGACGATCAGCGGCCAGAACCAGGGGCTGCGCTTCTTCTTCTCGTCGTCGTCGAGCTCGTCGCCGCGGAGGGCGTCGGGGTCGGCCGAGCCGGGCACGTAGGCCCCGGTCGCGGCGGCGCCGGCGGGCGCGAAGGCCCGCGTGCTGTCGTCCTGCGCGGAGAAGAGCTGGGTGGCGGCCTCGGCGCCGGCCGCGCCGGCGGCGACGCCGATGGCGGGGACGGCGACCGTGGCGGCCGCGACGTCGCCCCGGCGGAGCGCGCGGGCGGCCTGCGCCAGCGCCGACGCGGACGCGGGGCGGTCGGCCGGCTTCTTGGCGATGCAGGAGAGCACGAGGCGACGGACGGGCTCGGGCACGGAGGCCGGGAGGTCCGGCGGCTGCTCGTTGATCTGGGCCATGGCGATGGCGACCTGCGACTCGCCCGTGAAGGGGCGACGGCCGGCGAGGGCCTCGTAGGCGACGATGCCGAGCGAGTAGATGTCGGTGCTCGGCGACGCGGGGTGGCCGCTGGCCTGCTCGGGCGAGAGGTACTGCACTGTGCCCATGACCTGGCCGGTGGCCGTCAGCGGCACCTGGTCGGCGATGCGGGCGATGCCGAAGTCGGTGATCTTGACGCGACCGTCGGGCGTGACGAGCAGGTTGCCCGGCTTGATGTCGCGGTGCACGAGGCCCGCCGCGTGGGCGGCCTGGAGGGCCGACGCCGTCTGCGCGACGATGTCGAGCACCTTGTCGGTGGGGAGCACGCGGTCGCGCTCGAGCACCGTCGACATGGCCTCGCCGGGCACGAGCTCCATCACGAGGTAGGCGCTGCCCTCCTCCTCGCCGTAGTCGAAGACGTTCGCGATGCCCTCGTGGTTGACGAGGGCCGCGTGCCGCGCCTCGGCCCGGAAGCGCTCGAGGAACCCGGGGTCGCCCAGGTACTCGTCCTTCAGGATCTTGATCGCGACCGTGCGGCCGATGACGAGGTCGGTGGCTTCCCAGACCTCGCCCATGCCGCCGATGGCGACGCGGGTCGACAACTGGTATCGCCCACCGAAGGTGATTCCGCCGGAAGGTCTCATCTGTTCAGCACCGCCTCTAGTACTTTCTTCGCGATTGGTGACGCGACACTGTTGCCGAAGGCCGACTGGCCCTGTCCTCCGCCGTTCTCGACGACGACGGCCACCGCGACCTGGGGGTCGACCGCGGGGGCGAAGCCGGTGAACCAGAGCGTGTAGGGGTCGCCCGGGCCGTTCTCCGCCGTGCCGGTCTTGCCGGCCACGTCGACGCCACTGATTCTCGCATTGCTGGCGGCGCCGTCGGCGACGTCCTGCACCATCATGTCGGTCATCGTGGACGCGGTGTCGGCGCTGATCGGCTCGCCGTACTCGGTCGGCGAGAAGTCGCGCACCGGGCTCAGGTCGGGGTTCAGGACGCTCTCGACGAGGGTGGGGTCCATCTGCGTGCCGCCGTTGGCGATCGCCGCCGAGACCATGGCCATCTGGAGCGGCGTGACGCGGTCCGAGCCCTGACCGAACGACTGGAGCATGAGCGAGGCGTCGCTGATGGGGTCGCCGTCCTCGTCGGTGATCGGGAACTGGCTGGGGGTCACGGCCTGCGGGATGGCGATCGAGTCGTCGCCGAAGCCGAACGCCTCCGCCTGCTCCTGCAGGGCGTCGGCGCCGAGCTGCTGGCCGAGCTGGGCCATCGGGATGTTGCACGAGAGGCGCAGGGCCGTCGCCAGCGTCGCGGTCTCGCCGCCGCCGCAGCTGCCGCCCTCGGCGTTGTTGATGTTCGTCGAGGTGCCGGGCAGGGTCAGCGTTGCCGGGTTGGGGAACTCGCTGTCGGGCGTGTAGTCGCCGCTCTCGAGCGCCGCCGCGGTCGTGACGAGCTTGAACGTCGACCCGGGGGCGTAGAGGTCGCCCTGGATGGCCCGGTTCTGCAGCGGGTCGCCCGGGTCGGCCACGAGCTGGTCGTAGGAGGCCTTGACGGCGTCGCGGTCGTGGCTCGCGAGGAGGTTCGGGTCGTAGCTCTCCTTCGACACCATCGCGAGGATCGCGCCGGTCGAGGGGTCGACGGCGACGACCGCGCCCGAGTTGTCTCCCAGGGCGTCGTAGGCGGCCTGCTGCACGGCCGGGTCGATCGTGAGGTTGACCGTGGCGCCCTCAGGGTCCTGCCCCGTGAGCACGGAGTTGACCTGGTCGAAGAACTGGGCGTTCGCGTTGCCGGTGAGGTAGTCGTTCATGGAGTCCTCGATGCCCCGTGACCCCTGGCCCAGCGTGTAGTAGCCGGTGACGGGGGCGTACAGCTCGGCCGACGGGTAGGTGCGCTGGAACTCGTACACGTCGTCGACGGGCACGGACTGCGCGACCGGCTGGCCGTCGACGAGGATCGGCCCGCGCTGCGCCGAGTAGCTCGCGAGCAGCGTGCGGTAGTTGCGGCTGTCCGCCCGCAGCGAGTCGGCCTGGAAGGCCGTGATGTACGTGCTCGAGACGAGCAGCGCGACGAACATCGCCAGCACGACGAAGCTCACGCGTCTCAGTTCCTTGTTCATCAGCCGACCACCAGCCTCGGTTGGGAGCGCACCGAATCGGACAGGCGCAGCAGCAGGGCCACGATGATCCAGTTCGCCACGAGCGACGACCCGCCCGCCGCGAGGAAGGGCGCGGTGAGGCCGGTCAGGGGGATGACGCGGGTGACGCCGCCGAGGACGACGAAGACCTGCAGGGCGATGACGAACGAGACGCCGACGCCGAGCATGCGGCCGAAGTCGTCCTGGCCGACGAAGCCGATGCGGAAGCCGCGCGACACCAGCAGCATGTAGAGCGCGAGGATCGCGAAGATGCCGGCGAGCCCGAGCTCCTCGCCGAGGGCCGCGAAGATGTAGTCGCTCTCGGCCAGCGGGGTCGTCTGCGGGCGGCCCTGGCCGAGGCCGGTGCCGAGCAGGCCGCCGTTCGCGAAGCCGAACAGGCCGGTCACCAGCTGGAACGACCCGCCGTCGGCGTTGTACTCGACCGGGTCGAACGGGTTGAGCCAGGCGGCGAAGCGCCCCTGCACGTAGCCGAGGAAGGTGCTGGCGACGAGGGCCCCGCCGAGGAAGAGCGTGAGGCCGAGCACGATCCAGCTGGCGCGCCCCGTGCCGATGTAGATCATCACGAGGAACAGGCCGAAGTAGAGCAGCGAGGTGCCGAGGTCGCGCTGGAAGATCAGCACGCCCATCGCCACGAGCCAGACGATGAGGATCGGGCCGAGGTCCCGGGCGCGGGGGAACCGCATGCCGAGGATCTTCGGGCCCATCAGCGACAGGTTGTCGCGCGCGGTCACGAGGTAGCCGGCGAAGAAGACGGCGAGCGTGATCTTCGCGATCTCGCCGGGCTGGAACGAGAAGGGCCCGAGGTCGATCCAGACGCGGGCGTTGAGGCCCTCGCGGCCGATGCCCGGCACCAGCGGCAGGAGCAGCAGCACGATCGAGACGAACATCGCGATGTAGCGGTAGCGCGACAGCACGCGGTAGTTGCGGATGACGAGCAGCGCGACGAGGGCGATCGCCATCGCCATGGCCGTCCAGGCGATCTGCTTGATGCCGAGGGCGTCCCACCCGGCGACGCCGCGGGCCAGGTCGAGGCGGTAGATCTCGGCGATGCCGATGCCGTTCAGCGTCAGCGCGATCGGCATGATGAACGGGTCGGCCTCCCGGGCGACGACGCGCAGCACGAGGTGGAAGACCAGGGCCAGGCCGAGGATGCTCGAGCCCGACACGAGGACGCTCGGGTCGATCGCCCCCGCGGCCCCCAGCTGCACCAGCACGATCGCGCCGGCGCAGATGCCCGCCGCCGCGATGAGCATGAGCAGCTCGAGGTTGCGGAGCCGGGCCGGCTGGCGCAGGCGGATGGTGATGGCCTGGGTGAAGTTCTCCGGGGGAGCGGAGGCGGCGGACGACGTGACGGGCCCGCGGGAGCCTCCCGCGCCTCCTCGGGACTGGCCGATCAGCTCGGTCGACGCGTCGTCACTCGGCGGCATCGGTCAGCCTCTCGACGATGGCGCGCGCGTCGCTCAGCGAGTCTGCGTTGATCGTGTCGCGCACGGTCAGCTGCGTGTAGTTGGGGAGGTCGTCGACCTGGACGGGGGTCTCTTCGTAGACCTCGCTGAGGCTGATCGGGCCGAGGCTCTGCTGCACGCCCTTGTAGATGACGACGGTGCCCTCGCGCTCGCCCACGTAGTAGTGGTCTTGGGTCCACTGGTAGGCCAGCACGAGGCCGGCGGCCAGGGCCCCGACCGCGACGACGAGCGCGACCAGCCAGGTGACGCGACGCCGGCGACGCCGACGGCGGTCCTCGGCGATGAGCTCGGCGAGGTACTCGTCGCTCTCGGGCTCGAAGTGGCTGTCCTCCGGCGTGGTCGCGACCTTGAGCGGGTGCAGCAGGATGCTGGGCAGGCGCAGCGACTTGCGCCCGGCCTCGCCCTCGAAGGTCAGGGGCTCGGAGGCCGAGCCGACCGTGACGGCGGGCTCGACCGACGAGTCGCCCGACTCGTCGACGTCGACGATGACGACCGTGACGTTGTCGGGGGCGCCGTGGTCGAGCGTCTCCTTCACCAGGCGACGGCAGGTCTGCTCGGGGTCGAGGCCGGCCGCGAGGGCCTTCTTGATGCGGTCCTCCGCCAGGTAGCTGCTGAGGCCGTCGGAGCAGATCAGCCAGCGGTCGCCCGGCAGGGTGCCGAGGGTCGCGGTGTCGATCTCGGGCGCCGCGTCGACGTCGCCCAGCACGCGCATCAGGACGCTCCTGCGGGGGTGGACCGCCGCCTCCTCGGCAGTGATCCGGCCGCTGTCGACGAGGCGCTGCACGAAGGTGTGGTCGGCGGTGATCTGGCTGAGCTCGCCCTCGCGCCACAGGTAGATGCGCGAGTCGCCGATGTGCGCGACGGTCATGCTGTCGCCGACCCGCAGCAGAGCGCTGACGGTCGTGCCCATGCCCGTGAGCTCCTGGTGCTCGAAGACCGTCTCGGCGAGCAGCTGGTTGGCGGCGATCAGCGACGACTGCAGCGCGAACTCGGCGTCGCCGGGCGAGCTGTACTGCTTGTCGGTCTCGCGGATGCGGCGGATCGCGATCGCCGAGGCGACGTCGCCCCCCGCGTGCCCGCCCATGCCGTCGGCGACGACGAACAGCTGCGTGCCGGCGTAGCCGCTGTCCTGGTTGTTGGACCGGATCTTGCCCACGTGGGACAGAGCGGCGCTCTTGGGGTGCGTCACGGGCGCTACCGTCGCAGCTCGAAGCTCGTCTGCCCGATCGTCACGGTGGCGCCGACGGGCACCGGTGTGGGAACGGTCACTCGCTCGCCCGCGAGGAAGGTGCCGTTCGTGCTGTCGAGGTCCTGGACGACCCAGCGGCCGTTCCAGAGCATCAGACGGGCGTGGTGCGTGGAGGTGTAGTCGTCGCGGATCACGAGGGCGCTCTCCTGTGAGCGACCGATCGTGAGCGGGCCGTCGCCGAGCGGCATCTCGAGGCCGGCCTTCGCGCCCTTCGTGATGACCAGGCGGGAGGCGGGGCCGTCACCGGCGGGAGCGGGGCGACCCGCGCCTCCTGCCGGGGCCGGCGTCACCGGTGCTCGCGGAGCCGCGGGTGCCGGAGGCGCGGTGGCGGTCGACTGCGCCTGCCCCGACCCGCCGTCGGTGGGCAGCTTGCGCGCCCGCTGGCCGAAGAGGTCGGAGCGGAGGGCGAACACGATGGCGAAGACGAAGAGCCACAGCACGGCCAGGAAGCCGAAGCGGAGGGCGAGGAGGGTCAGCTCGCTGGTCATCGACGGGCCTCCCGGGAGTCGGGCCCGGCGAAGGGGTCGGGCGTCGAGGACAGGGGGAGCACGCGGAACACGATACGCGTACGACCGATCTCGATCGTGGAGTCGGGCAGCAGGGGCGACTTCTTCAGCGGCGACCCGTTGAGCTTCGAGCCGTTCGTCGACCCCAGGTCACGGACCTGTGCGTGCTGGCCGTCCCACAGGACCTCGACGTGCTGTCGGCTCGTGCCGGTGTCGCTCACCGTGATGTCGGCGTCGCTGCCGCGACCGATGACGGTGCGCTGGCCGACCAGCGGGTGGCGCACCCCGTCGATCTCTACGAAGGGCCGCCACTTGACCTCGCCGCGCACGCTGCTCGACTCGATCGACATGATGCCGACGCTGAGCGAGTCGTCCTCCTGCAGCCGCACGCTGAGCGGGCCGGCGAAGGCGTAGCCCTGCGCGGTCGCGTGGCGCTGGGTCAGCTGCGTGAGCTCGTCGATCAGGGTCGGGCCGATCGCCGACATCTTCGCGTGGTCGGTCGCCGACAGCCGGACGACGAGGTCGTTGGGCACCAGGATGCGGTCGCGGGAGACGACGGCGGCCTTCGTGTCGAGCTCACGGCGCAGGGCGTTCGTAATCTCCAGCGGCTGGACGCCCGAACGGAACGTCTTGGCGAAGGCGCCGTTGACGGCGCGCTCCAGCCCACGTTCGAAGTTGTCGAGCAGTCCCATGCGTCTCCAGGTCGGGGGTCACTGGTCGCCCGATCTTAGCCGGGTCGCGGGCGAGGTCGGTGTCGGCCAGCCTGGGGACGCTCATCGGGGCCCCTCCACCGTGCTAGAGTTGCTGAGTTCGCGCGAGTGGCGGAATTGGCAGACGCGCTGGCTTCAGGTGCCAGTGCTCGAAAGGGCGTGGGGGTTCAAGTCCCCCCTCGCGCACGAACACGAAAAGGCCTCCCAGTGGGAGGCCTTTTCTCGTTCTCAGTGCTTGTCGGCTGCGCCGCCGCCCCTGCGGCGCAGGGTCTGGACGCTTGTCGGCTGCGCCGCCGCCCCTGCGGCGCAGGGTCTGGACGGGGCCCGGCTCAGCCGAGGGGGCCCGCGAGGGAGGCGATGAGCAGGACGTGCTCCTGCATCCCGACTCTCTGGAGGGTCTCCGCCGACCGCGTCCCGCCGAGCGCCGGCAACGGGACGGAGCCGAGGCACTCGTCGGCCTCCGGGACGCCGACGAGTTCTCGGGCCTCGGGCCACGGGGCCCAGTCGAAGTAGTCCGGATCCTGCAGGAAGGACTCGTACGCCGCGATCACCACGAAGGTGTCGAGCGAGTTCGTCAGGATCCGTGACGTCCCGGACCGGAACTCCAGGACGTGCAGGTGCTCGCCGAGCCAGACGAAGAGATCACCGAGCGCCGACGAGAAGAGCGGCACGCCCTGGGCGAACCGAGGCGCGGCTTCGGCGAGCACGTCGACCCACTGGGCCGGGTCCACGATGCGCAGGTACCCCCCTGCCGTCTGTCCGAGGCCGTGTTCGCCCCAGAGCGCTGCGGCGCGCGCAGGGACCGTGCCGGAGAAGGTCTCGAGGCTGGATCGCGGGACCGGCGGTCCGGATCGGAAGGTCGCTTCGGTGGGAACGGGGATCATCCTCCCTGGGTCGCGCGCGAGCACTCCGCAGGCACGGGACCGAGGGCACCTCCAGCCTCGACCTCTCGCGACGTCGTGAGACAGTCCGCGAAGGTGGCGCTCGACGCCCCCGGTGTCCCTACGACGATGAGCGTGCCGTTCTCCTCGACCGTCGTGCTCGCGACCGAGAGCCGGGACAGCTCTCTTGCAGCGGGGTAGGCGCGAGCGGACAAGTAGGTGACTGGCCCGATCCGGGGCCACGAGCCCGGCCGGTGCAGCAGGTCGACGTGTGCGTCGACGAGCGCGGAGTCGAGGAGCTCGACGACGTCGGGATGCCAGACCCGGGCCAGCAAGAGCGATACGTCCGCGGCTACGTCGGCGAGGGGCCCGTAGACACGGCCGCCAGCGCCCCTGGCTTCCACTCGGAGCGTGACGCTGTTGCGGGGACGCCGAGGGTCGACCACCGTGCTCGCGGTCGAGAGGCTGAGCTGCGCGAACGGCTCGTCGGCGGAGTCGATGCCCAGAGTCACGAACTGCATCCGATGGCCCCGCGCGGACACGATCGCTCCCCGGTCGTCACGCTCGCGCGACGCGGTCACCAGCTCGGTGAGCTCGTCGCGTCCCGGAGGAACAGGGCCACCGTCGACGACGGACCAGGGGCCGGCGAAGACACCCCCGAGGCGCTCCAGGGCGTCCAGGGTCTGCCGGACGGAAGAAGCGACCACGGCAGGGTCGTCAGCCCTGGCGCCCCAGACGGCCCGCCAGAGCGGCCGGTTCTCCTGCCAGTTGTCCGCCAAGGACGCACTCGCCGTCACCCTGCCAGACCCGCTCGCGTCGGCGAGCGGGTGGGGCAGGGCCGTCGCCCGTGCCGTCACCACGGGCGCGGGCTAGATGCCGTCGACCGCGGCCTTGGCGCGCTGCATCGCGGTCTGGGCGGACTCGTCGTTCGACTGCAGGGAGGTGCGCAGCGTGTTGATGATCGTGCGCACCTCGGTGGCGACGCGGTTCCAGCGCTGCTCCTTGCCCGCGTACTCCTCGCTGGAGCCGTCGGCCTGGTAGTCCGCCATGGCGGTCTTCACGTCGGCGTCGCGCTGCGTGATGAGCGCCTCGAGGCGGCCCGCGACCGCGTTGAAGTTGTCCTGGGCGTTGCCCGATGCACCGAGGTCGAAGTCCCGGCGGTCCGTTGCGTTGGCCATCTGTCTCTCCCCTTAAGCCTGCGTGCCGAATCGGGCGGCCTCGAAGCCGGCGCCCGCCTGTGCCGACGTGGTCTCGTCGGCGATCTGCTGCTCGCCCTCGAGGAAGGCGCGGTTCTGGCCGGTGATGCCCGTGAGCACCGACGACAGGGCGGCGTTCAGCTCGACGGAGATGCCGTCGACCTCGCCCTTGAAACGGTCGAACGCGGCTCGGCCGGCACCGTTGAAGCGCCCCTCGAGCGGCTCGGCGGCGTCGGCGAGCTGGCGCACGAGGGCGCCGAGGTCGTCGCCGGCCCCGCTCGTCTTCTGGCTCAGCTGCGTGAGGGTCTCGCTCCCCATGGCGAACTTCATCATCGTCTTCTCCTGAACGTCGGACTGTGTCGACCTGGTGGTCGACTCATGAGGAAATCACGATATCGACCGGTCTGCCACCCGCTGGAGGGGTACATCTGCACGGTGCGTGGCCGTCGACAGATCGGTCTGCCCCCGTTCGCGGCCGCGGCGACCCTCCGACGCGGGGGGTCGACTAGCCTGGCACCCGACCACCGGCTCAGGGGACGCGGGCGGTCGCCCCGGGCCTCGTCGCCCGACCTCGTGTCGTCCCCGGGTCAGGAGGCGGCACGGTGGGAGCCCTCGTCGGCGCACGCAGCTGCGGCCGCTGCGGCGAACCGCTCGGCCAGGCGACCACGTGGTGCCACTGGTGCGGGGTCCGGATCGTCGCGGCCGCCCCGGGCAGCGCCGTCGGCACGTACTCGGGCCTGCTCGCCGGCGTGCAGACGGCCGCGCCGTCGCGTCGGCGCAGCGCCGTGGCGATCGACTGGGGCGTGCCGCTGGTGCTGCTGGCGGTGGCGGTCGTCGGCGTCGTGGCCGGCGCCTCCTCCGCTCCCTCGGCCTCGGCGACGAGCCCCGACGGCCCCCTCGTGCCGCTCGGGCTGCAGATCGCCGCCGCGGCGCTCGCCGTCGCGGTCGTCGCCCTCGACGTGGTGCTCTTCGTCGGCCGGGGCCGGTCGCTCGGCCGCCTCGCCCTCCGCCTCCGCACCGTCGACGACCTCACGGGCCGCCCGCCGGCGGTGCTCCGCGTCGACCGCCGGGGCCGGTTCTCGGTGCGACGACAGACCGTCACGGTCGACCTGCGCCGCGGTCGCGACCCGCTCACCTCGTCGTCGCCGGTCGTCCGCCGGCCCGTGCTCGCGCCTCCGGAGACCCCGACCGGGCCCGCCAGGGCCGTCGACCCGGCGGAGTCGTCGTGGCGGCCCGACGAGGCCACCTTCGGCCGCACCGGCTCGGGGCGCCCGGCGCCCACCGCCGCGTCGGTCGTGCTCGTGCTCGACAGCGGCGAACGGCTCGACCTCGAGTCGACGCTCGTCATCGGCCGGGCCCCGACGCTCCGCGACGGCGACGAGCACCCCGTGTTCGCCTGGGCCGACCTCGGCCGCAGCCTGACGAAGACCCACGCGCTGCTCGAGTGGCAGGGCTCCGTGCTCTGGGTCACCGACCTCGGCTCGACGAACGGCTCGTCGCTCGTCGCCCCCGACGGCACGCGCCAGCCGCTCGTCCCCGGCCTCCGCGGCCCCGCCGCGCCCGGCTGGACCATCGAGCTCGGCGAGCGGACCCTCGCCGTGCAGCCCTCCGGCGTCGTCGACGACCAGCGGGCGCCCGCGCCCGTGACCGGCCCCGTCGGCGTCGCGAGCGGTGCCGGCGACCCGGCCCGCGACTCCCGCACGGCTCCGGACCCCCGCCAGGCCCCCGACCCCCGAGGAGAGGTGCACCGTGAGCGGTGACCGCGACGTCGTCCTGCTCGAGACCGTCAAGACCCACCGGGCGCGACTGGTCTCGGCCCTGCTCTTCGGCGAGCTCGACGAGCGCCGCGTCGTCACCGACAACGTGCGCCGCCTCGTCGTCAGCCTCGTCATCGCCGCCGTGGCCTGCGCGGGCTGCGCCGGCACCTCGTTCGTGCTCTCGGTGCTCGCCGACCAGGAGGCCGCGAAGGTGCAGCAGCAGCAGTCGCAGCAGGTCGGCACGGGCGGCTCCGGAGGCGCGGTGCCGGCCACCGACGCCCCCTCCGCCCCGCAGACCGGCGACGCCGACCCCAGCCCCACGCCGACCACGGAGCCCCGATGACCGACTACACCCGCCTGACCATCGTCGGATCGACGCGCAAGGCCGAGCTCGTGGTGCCGGCCGACGAGCCGATCGGCGGGCTGATCCCGCGCCTGATGGAGCTGCTCGACGAGCGCCCCGGAGCGGTCTCGCGGCCCCTGACGCTCGTGCGCTCGACCGGCGAGCAGCTCGACACCTCGCTCTCGGTCGCCGAGCAGCGCGTCGTCGACGGCGAGCTGCTGCGCCTGCTCCGCGAGGACGCCGCGCCGCCGCCGCCCGAGGTCGCCGACGTCACCGACGTGCTCGCCGAGTCGCTGGCGTCGCGGCCCGGCCTCTGGAGCCGTCGTTCACGCACCGCCACGGCCGCCGTCTCGGTCGGCCTCCTCTCGGCCGTGCTCGCGACGGTGGCCACCCGGCTCGACGAGGTCGAGCCGCTCGCGTCGATCGGCGGCACCTGGCTGCTCGGCGTGCTGGTCGCGGTGGTCGCCGGCCGCGTCGGCGGCCGCTGGCTCGCCACGGCCGCCACGGCGGTGTCGCTGGGGGTCTCGGTGCCGCTGGCGGTCGTGCTCGTGGCGACCGACGCCTCCGGCCTGCTCGTGCCCGCGGTCGACCTGCCGCTGATCGCCCTCGTGCTCGTCTGGGCCGCCCTGGGGCTCGGCGCCGGCGCCGGCCTCGGCCTCCGCACGGCGTGGTGGGGAGCGGTGCTCGGCGTCGTGCTCGCGGCCGTGCCGGTCGCCCTGCGCCTGCTCGGCGTCGACGACCCGGGCGCGGTCGGCGTCGGTGCGGTGCTCGCGGTCGTCGTCTGCGGCCTGCTGCCCTGGTACGCGATGAGCGCCTCCGGCCTCACCGGCCTCGACGACCAGGTCGTCGACGGCCGCCGCGGCCGCCGCGACGAGGTGCTCGTCACCGTCACGGACGCCTACCGCACCCTCACCTGGGCCACCTTCGCCGTGGCCGGGCCGATCGCGGTCACCGCCGTCGCCCTGGTCGGGGCGGACGACCTGTGGCAGGTCGGCCTCGGAGTCGCGGTCGTGCTCGTCGTCGCCGCCCGCACCCGGGCCCTGCCGATCGCCGTGCAGGGCTGGGCGCTGTGGGGCGCCGCCCTCGTCGGCCTGCTCGGCGGCGCGCTGGCGCAGGCCCTGGCGCCCACCTGGCTGCTCGTCGTCGTGCTCGCCGCGGGCGTCGTCGTCGCCGTCGTCGCCGGGGCGGTCGACCCCGTCGCGCACCAGCGGGCCTCGCTCCGCCGGTTCGGCAACACCGTCGAGGCGCTCAGCGTCGTCGCGCTGCTGCCGGTGCTCGTCGGCGTCTTCGGGTTCTACGCCGAGCTGCTGGCGGCGTTCTCGTGACGGCCTTCGACGCGTTCGTCCGCTCGGCGCCGCTCGCCCTGGTCGGCAGCGTCTCGGCCCGCGTGCACGAGCTGAGCCGCGTCGACGAGGTGCTGCGCCGACCGATGCCCGTGTCGCGCCGCATCGGCGTCGTCCAGGCGCGCGGCGGGGCGGGCGCGAGCACCACCGCCGGCTACGTCGCGGCCCTCCTCGCCCGCCGCCGCCCGGGCCTCGTGCTCGGCGTCGACGCCTCCCGGGGCACCCGCGACATGCTCTGGCACGCCGGGGTGCCCGCCGGCGCCGGAGCGACGCCCAGCAGCCGACGCCGCACGGCCCGGCGCTCCGCCGACGCCGTCGACGGGCTGCCGCGCACCCCGTCGGGCCTCTGGGCCCTCGACCTCGACCCCCGCGACGAGTCGCGCGCGGTCGCGCCCGCCGCGGCGTGGTTCGACGAGGTCACCCCGATCAGCCGCTTCTTCGAGCTCGTCGTCACCGACTGGGGCGTCCGCGACTGGCGGGCCGACCTCGGCGAGGTGGTGTCGGCCAGCCGGACCGTCTGCGTCGTGGCGCGGGCCGACCGCCACGCGGCCGAGGAGGCCGCCGCCCTGGTGCCGGCCATCAAGGACCACCCCGACCGGCCGGACGTCGTCATCGCCCTCGTCGACGTCGGCGGTGCGGGCCGCGCGGCGCCCACCACGGTCGGCGACGACCCGACGGTGCCGGTCGTGCGCATCCCCCACGACCCGCGCCGGGGCTCGTCACGCCCGGTCGGGAGCGCGGCCCTCGGCACGCGCACCCGCATCGCGTACGCCCGGCTCGCCGCGGCGCTGATGCCCGACGGGGCCGCGGTCGTGGGCGCCCCGGGGTCCGGTCGCCCCGGCGGCGGCCCGACCCGCGCCTCCGGCGCTCGCCCCGACCTCGGGGCCGCCCCCGACGCCGACCGCTCGGCCGGCTCCGAGCGACGCAGCGCTCGCCGGGCCGCCGACGCCGACGCCGCCGCCGACCCCGCGGCCGCCCCGGTCGCCCCGCGCCGACAGGAGGGACGACGATGACCGTCCGGCTCGTCCACCGCCCGACCCGCATCACCCGCCCGGTGCAGCCCGCCGAGCACGAGGACGTCACCCCGCCGCCGCAGCTCGCCGACGGCAAGGTCGGCGGCGTGCCCGTCCAGGCCCTGCTGCCCGTCGTCGGCGCCCTCTCGTCGGTCGTGATGATCGTGGTCTACCGGGGCAGCTCGAACCCGCTCTTCCTGCTCGTCGGCGGCGTGCTGCTCATCGTGGCGCTGATCGGCGGCCTCGCGGTCACCCTGAGCCAGCGCGGCAACGCCGTGCGCCAGCGCCGGGTGCAGCGCGAGCGCTACCTCGACTTCCTCGAGCGGCTGCGCAGCCGGATGCGCACCAAGGCCCGCGCCGTCCGCGCGACCGCCGCCGTGCTCGATCCCGAGCCCGCCGCGCTGCTCGAGCTCGTCCGCGACCCGGCCCGCCTCTGGGAGCGCCGACGCCAGCACGACGACTTCCTCTCCGTCCGCATCGGCGAGGGCGACCTCGCCTGGTTCCCGATGTCGGTGCCGGAGGACCCGAACCCGGTGCAGCCCTTCGACCCGATCATGGTCAGCGAGGCCCAGTCGGTCGTCGACCACCTCTCGACGGTGCGGGGCATGCCCATCACCGTCGACCTCGACCGGGCCGGCTCCGTCGCCGTGCTCGGCGACCGCGAGGGGGCGCTCCGCGTGGCCCGCTCGATGATCCTGCAGCTCGCCGCCCTGCACTCGCCCGACGACGTGCACGTCGCCGCGGCCTTCCCCGAGGGCGCCGCGGCCGACTGGCGCGGCGTCGACCTCCTGCCGCACGCGGTCGACGACGCCCTCCTCGACGGGCCGGTGCCGGCGCGGCGCGTCGCGAGCAGCGCCTCCGCGCTGCTCTCCGTCATCGGCGGCGAGCTGGGCGACCGCGCGCAGGAGGCGGCGACCACGAAGCGCTCGATCGGCACGACCGCGCGCACCGAGGGGTCGCGCCTCGTGGTGTTCGTCGACGACTGGGGGCACGTCGCCTCGAGCATCCCGGTGCCCGACGCCGACCTGTCGCTCACCGACCTCGGGGTGACGACGGTGCACCTGCTCAGCGACCGCCTCCACGAGCCCTCCGACGTGACGCTGCGCATAACCGTCGAGGGCGACCAGGCCGTCGTGACCGACGCGCGGATCGAGGACGACGGCCAGGTGCGCGTGCAGACCGCCACGGTCGACGCCACCACCCCGCAGCTCTTCGAGGCGGTCGCCCGCACCCTGACGCCGCTGCGGCTCAGCCTCAGCCGGCAGGACGAGGTCGACTCGGCCCGCTCGATCGGCGTCACCGAGCTGCTCGGCATCGACGACATCACGACCCTCACGCCCGCCTCGGCCTGGACGCCGCGCTCGCCGCGCGACTTCCTCCGCGTGCCGATCGGCCTCGACGACTTCGGCGCCCCGGTGCTGCTCGACCTCAAGGAGTCGGCGCAGCTCGGCATGGGCCCGCACGGCATCTGCATCGGCGCGACCGGGTCGGGCAAGAGCGAGCTGCTCCGCACGCTCGTGCTCGGCCTCGCGCTCTCGCACTCGCCCGAGGACCTCAGCATGGTGCTCGTCGACTACAAGGGAGGCGCGGCGTTCGCGCCGTTCCAGGGCCTGCCCCACGTCGCGGGCCTGATCGACAACCTCGCCGACGACGCCCAGCTCACCGAGCGTGCCCGCGTCAGCATCCAGGGCGAGGTCGTGCGTCGGCAGGAGCAGCTGCGCGACGCGGGCGGCGCCGCCTCGATCAGCCACTACCGCGAGATGCGCGCCGAGCGGCCCGAGCTGCCGCCGATGCCGCACCTCTTCGTCGTCATCGACGAGTTCGGCGAGCTGCTCACCGCCGAGCCCGAGTTCGTCGACCTGCTGCTCACGATCGGCCGCATCGGCCGCTCCATCGGCGTGCACCTGCTGCTGTCGAGCCAGCGCATCGAGGCCGGCAAGCTGCGCGGCCTCGACACGTACCTCTCGTACCGGATCGGCCTCCGCACCTTCTCCGAGGCCGAGAGCTCGATCGTGCTCGACCGGCCCGACGCCTTCCACCTGCCCGCCGTGCCCGGCTACGGGTACCTCAAGGTCGACACCTCGGTGTACCGGCGGTTCCGGGCCGGGTTCGTCTCCGGCCCGCTGCCGACCGAGGCGGCGCGCGCCCTCTCGACGGCCGACGTGCGGCCCGTGCCGCTGCTGCTGCCGACCTACAACGGCATCGGCTCGACCGACGACGACGACCGCGAGGAGGAGCTGAAGCGCCCCGACGTCGGCCGCGCCGTCATCGACGAGGCCGTCGACCGCCTGATGGCGGGGCCGGCCGCCGTCGACCCGGTCTGGCTGCCCCCGCTGCCGCCGCGCCTCGCGCTCTCGCGCGTGGTCGGCGAGCCCGGGGCGGGCGGCCTGAGCGTGCCGATGGGCCTGCTCGACGACCCGGTGCACCAGCGGCAGGACCCGTGGCTGCTCGACCTGTCGCGCGCCGGCGGCCACGTCGCCGTGATCGGGGCGCCGCAGACCGGGCGCAGCACCTTCCTCCGCACGATGGTCGCCTCGATCGCCCTCACGCACACGCCCCGCGAGGTGACCGTCTACGGCATGGACCTCACCGGGGGCGGCCTGTCGCGCATCGAGGGGTTCCCCCACGTCGGCGGAGTCGCCACCCGCGCCAGCAAGGACCGCCTGCTGCGCCTGCTCGAGGAGCTCGCCGCGATGCTCGTCGTGCGCGAGCGCGTCTTCCGCGACCACGGCATCGACTCGCTCGCCATGCTGCGCCGCGTGCACGCCGCCGGGGAGGTGCCCGAGCTGATCTCGGCCGACGTCGTGCTCGTCGTCGACGGCACCGGCCAGCTGCGCAGCGACTTCGTCGAGCTCGAGGGGCCCTTCGGCGAGCTGCTGCAGCGCGGCGGCAGCTACGGGCTGCACGTCGTGCTCGGCATGACCCGCTGGAACGAGCTGCGCATGGCCCAGCAGCCGCTGGTCGGCACCCGGGTGGAGCTGCGGCTCAACGACCCCGCCGACTCGGTGATCGGACGGAAGCTCGCGCAGACCATCCGCTCCGACCAGCCGGGGCGGGTGCTGACCGACGACCACCTGTTCGCGCAGGTCGCGCTGCCGGTGCTCGACGACACGGACGACGACGACATCGGGGTGGCGCTCGAGGCCCTCGCCCGCCGCTCGGCGACGAGCTGGAACGGCCCGGCCGCGGCGCCCATCCGCCTCCTGCCCACCGAGCTGTCGCCCGACGAGCTGCCCGACGCGCTCGACGAGCGGGTCGCCGTGCCCTTCGGCCTGCGCCAGGACACGATGCAGCCCGTGCTGCTCGACCCCTCGGTCGACCAGCACCTGCTCGTCTTCGGCGACTCGCGGGCGGGCAAGTCGACGCTGCTGCGCGGCCTCGTGCGCGGCTTCGTCGACCGGGCCTCGCCCGACGAGCTCGTCGTCGCCCTGATGGACCTCCGCGGCGACCTCGTCGCCGAGGTGCCCGACGACTACCTCGGCGGCCACGCCTCGACGTCGACGGACGCCCGGGCGCTCGCGACGGCGGTGGCGGGCGAGCTCGCGAAGCGCCAGGCCGGCGACCGCGACTCGGGCCCGCGCATCGTCGTGGTGATCGACGACTACGACATCGTGGCGTCGGGCGGCACCGAGCCGCTGGCGCCGCTGCTGCCGTACCTGCCGTCGGCCCGTGACCTGCGGCTGCACGTGCTGCTGAGCCGCCCGGTGGCCGGGTCGGCCCGGGCGATGTACGACCCGGCGCTGCAGACTCTGCGCGACACGGGCGGCTCGTCGTTCGTGATGTCGGGGGAGCGGAGCGAGGGGCAGATCCTGCCGCAGGTGTACGCCGAGCAGATGACGGCGGGGCGCGGGCGCCTCGTGCGGCGCGGGCAGGCGCCGCGCATCGTGCAGGTGGCGCAGTTCGAGGCCGGGCCGGTCGCGGGTGCGGCGGGTGCCGCAGGTGGCGGCGCGGCCGCCGGGGGCGCGTCGTGAGCGGGCGGCGCGTCGTCGTCGCGGGCACCGCGGGGGGAGTCGGCACCACGACGGTGACCGCGCTCCTGTTCACGAAGCTCAGCGACCGCTCGGTGCCCCGTCTCGTCGACCACACCGGGGGCGACCTCGGCGCCCGGCTGACCGGCGGAGACGACGCGGGCACGGTCGACTCGTCGTTGACGCTGCACGACCTCGGCCCGCACGCCGACGGTGCCCTGCTCGACCTGCTCGCCGACCACGACGTGTTCGGGGTCGTCGTCGCGCCGACGACGAGCGCGGGCACCGCCGACGCGCGGCGCGTGCTGGAGGCGGTGCGCGAGCGCCACGGGAGCGGCGGCCTCCGTCGCGTGCTCGTCGTGGTCGTCGGGGTCTTCGGGCAGCACCGCACGGCCCGCGCCGAGGAGTCGCTGCAGAACGAGTTCGGCCGCCGCTCGCTGGTGGTCATCCCGCGCGATCCGGCGCTCGCCGCGGGCGGCCGTGTGCCGCTGAACCGCGTGACGGGCGAGTCGCGGCGCGCCCAGGACACGCTGGCGTCGTATCTCCGCGAGCGTCTGACGAGCCACGGGGGAGGCGCGGGCTGAGCGGTCGGGACCGCCCGCCCGGGCGCGGTGCCGGCCACGGTCGGTGCGGCGCGCTCCCGGAGGCACGCTCCAGATCCGCTGATCCACTCCGGAGTGGATCAGCGATGCGGCGGGTACGTCCTCCCGCCTGTCGTTGTCCGGCCCTCGCCCCGCTCCTCAGCCCAGGGTGACCGGCTCGATCAGCTGCGGGCCGGTGTTTCGCACCGAGTTGGCGTCGCGGCTGACCGGGTGGTGCGTCAGGTCGTGGGCGAGCTCGTGCGAGTCGCGGTCGAGCAGCTCGAGCAGCTCGGCCGTGCCGAGGTGGTCGCCGAGCCAGTCGTCGTACGAGTCGGGCGCGAGGCAGGCCGGCATGCGGTCGTGCACCTCGCCGGGCGCCACGTGCGCGTCGCGCGTGATGATCGACATCGACAGCACCCACTTGTCGGGGTCGTCGTCGGCCTTCGAGGGGTCGGGCCACGCGCTCATCACCCCCGCCATCGCGAGGGCCGCCTCCGGCTGGTGGACGAAGTGCGGCTGCTTGCCCGTCTCCGTCACGACCCACTCGTAGTAGCCCAGCGCCGGCACGATGCAGCGCGCCTGCGCGAACGGCCGCCGGAACATGCCGTTCGTCGCCACCGTCTCGATCCGCGCGTTGATCGGCTGTGGCCTCTTCTTCAGGTCGGGGTACCACGAGGGCGTCAGGCCCCACCGGGCCCGGGGCAGCTCGCGCTCCCCGTGCCGCTGCCGCACCACCGGCACCGCGGTCGTCGGCGCGACGTTGAAGTCGTCGGGCAGGTCGGGCAGCCCGGCCAGCAGGTCGGGCAACAGCTCGGAGGTCGCCCGGGAGACGACGTAGCGACCGCACATCGCCCCAGTCTCCGCCTCCGTGCCCCACTTCGCCAGGGGTCGGCTCGACCCCGGCCCGGTGCTCGCGCCCGGACCCCCGCGGTGGAACACTGGCGGCATGGAGAGCACCGAGCGCAGCATCCGCGGCTACGTCGTCGTCGGGGTCGTGCCGTCGACCGCCGAGCGGGTCGTCGCGACCGCCGTCGACCTCGCGGCGCGGTTCGGCACCGGCCTCGCCTGCGTCAGCGTCGAGCCCGACCGGATGGCGTTCGCCGAGGGCATCGACGGCACCGTCCTCTCGTACCCGCTCGACCCCCAGAGCTGGGCCGCCGAGCTCGAGTTCGACCCGGCGCTGGAGGCGCGGCTGCGGCCGATCGCGGAGGCCCGCGGAGTCGACCTGGTCGCCACCTGCCTCACCGGTGAGCCGGCCCACGTGCTCGGCGCGCTCGCCGACCGCGTCGACGCCCCGCTCGTGGTCGTCGGCAGCCGCGAGGCAGGCCTCCGCGGCAGCGTCCGCGAGTTCTTCGCCGGGTCGGTCGCGCTCCACCTCAGCCACCGGCAGCACCGGCCGGTCGTGGTCGTCCCGCTCGCCCCGGTCGCGCGCTCCGAGGCGCTGCCGTGGGACGACGACCTGTGACGCCGCCGGCCCCGCCCGTCAGCCCGTCGACCCCGCCGCGCGACCCGTCGACCCCGCAGCCCAGCCCGTCGACCCCGCTCCGTCGGCGCCTCCCGCTGGTGCTGCTCGTCGTCGCGGGTGGTGCCGTGGGCACGGCGCTGCGGGTCCTCGTGACGCTGGCCGTGCCTCCCACGGGCTCGTTCGACACCGCGATCTTCGCGATCAACGTCGTCGGGGCGTTCGTGCTCGGCCTGCTGCTGGAGCGCCTGCTCCGCGGCGGGCCCGACGAGGGGCGTCGCCGCGTGCTGCGGCTCGGCCTCGGCACGGGCGTGCTCGGCGGCTTCACGACCTACAGCTCGCTCGCGACCGAGACGGCGACGCTCGGAGCCGCGGGCGACGTGCTGACCGCGTCGGTCTACGGGCTCGCGTCGGTGCTGCTCGGCGTGCTCGCGGCGGCCGCCGGGATCGCCGTCGGTGCCCGGTGGGCGCGGGGCTCCCGGTGACGCCGCTGCTGGTCGCCGCGACGGCCCTCGCCGGCGGGGTGGGGGCGGGCGCGCGCTTCTGGGTCGACGGGGCGGTGGGCGACGCGCTGGCGGCTCGTCGCTCACGCCGCACGGGTCGCCGCGCCGGTGCCGGTGCAGCCGCCGGTGCCCCGTCGCCCTACCCGTGGGGCACGGCCGTGATCAACGTCAGCGGGTCGCTGCTGCTCGGGCTGGTCACGGCGCTCGCGCTCGGAGCCGTCGTCTCGCCGACCTGGCGGGCGGTGCTCGGCACCGGGCTGCTGGGCGGCTACACGACCTTCAGCACGGCGAGCGTCGACACCGTCCGCCTGCTCGCCGCGGGGAGGCGCGGTGCGGGTGCCGCCTCCGCCCTCGGCCTCCTGGTCGCCGGCGTGGCGGCCGCGGGGCTCGGGCTCTGGCTCGGGTCGCTGCTCGCCCCAGCCTGACGAGGTGGACGGCGCGGGCGCCGGCGGCGGGCGTCGCCGCCGACTCGCCGCGCAGCCCGGCTCAGACGTGCGTGGAGCGCTCGTGCTCGGCGTGGTCGGCCGGCTCGAGCTGGAAGGTCGCGTGCTCGACCTCGAAGTGGGCGGCGAGGCAGCGGTCGAGCGCGTCGAGCGTCTCGTCGACCTTCATGTCGCAGAACACGTCGCGCTCGACGACCACGTGCGCCGAGAACACCGTCGCCCCGCTCGTGATCTGCCACGCGTGCACGTCGTGGGCCGAGACGACCCCGGGCGTGCCCGCGATGTGGCTGCGCACGTCGTCGAGGTCGATGTCGCCCGGCGCCGAGCCGAAGAGCACCCGGACGGCCTCGCGCAGCAGCGCCCAGGCGCGCGGCACGATCATCGCCGTGATCACGAGCGAGCCGATCGAGTCGGCCTGGGCGAAGCCGGTCGTCAGCACGACGACCGAGGCGACGACGACCGCGACCGAGCCCAGCAGGTCGCCGAGCACCTCGAGGTAGGCGCCGCGCATGTTGATCGAGTGGCTCGCCCCGCCGCGGAGCACCAGCAGCGCCACGACGTTGGTCGCCCCGCCGACCACGCCGACGACGAGCATCGGCACGCCGAGCACCTCGTGCGTGGCGGGGTCGAGCAGCCGACCGACCGCCGAGACGGCGACGGAGCCGGCGACCGCGAGCAGCAGCAGGCCGTTCACGAGGGCGGCGAAGACCTCGACCCGCCGGTAGCCGTAGGTCTGGCGCCCGCTCGCGGGGCGGGCGGCGACCACCGTGGCGACGAGCGCGACGACGAGGCCGATCAGGTCGGAGGCCATGTGCCCGCTGTCGGCGAGCAGGGCGAGCGAGCCGGAGAGCACGGCGCCGACCGCCTGGGCGACGAGGCCGAGGGCGACGACGGCGATCGCGAGGCGCAGGCGTCGGCCGTCGGCGGCCATGTGCCCGTGCGTGTGGTCGTGCGCCATCTCGTGCTCTCTCGTGGGGCCCGAGCCGCCGGCCCGGGCGGGGTCGTCAGCGGTCGCCGCGGACGAACCTACCCGCGCGCACCGCGCAGCACCATGCCCGCGGCCCAGTCGATGACGATTCTCGGTGTCAGGAACTGCGGGAGGCGCCACCACCGCACCCGACGGAGGGCCAGGCTGGGCGCATGACCGACACCACCGCCTCCTCGTCCTCTCCGTCCGCCGAGCCCGGCGCCAGCCGCCGCGTGGCCGTCACGGGCGCGACCGGAGCCGTCGGCGGGCGCGTCGCGCGCACGCTCGCGGCGGCTGGCGTGCCGCTGCGGCTGGTCGTGCGCGACGCCTCGCGCGCTCCCGACCTCGGCGCGGCCGACGTCGAGGTCGCCGTCGCGACGTACGGCGACCACGAGGCGTCGGTGGCGGCGCTGCGCGGGGCCGACGTGCTGTTCATGGTCTCCGCGGCGGAGGCGGTCGACCGTCTCGCCCAGCACCGGGGCTTCGTCGACGCCGCGGTCGAGGCCGGCGTGCGCCACGTGGTCTACACGTCGTTCCAGGGCGCGGGGCCCGACGCGGTCTTCACGCTCGCCCGCGACCACGCGGCGACCGAGGAGCACCTGGCGGCGTCCGGGCTCGCGACGACCGTGCTGCGCGACAGCTTCTACCTCGACGTGCTGCCCGAGTTCGCCGACGAGTCGGGGGTGCTGCGCGGCCCGGCCGGCGAGGGGCGCGTCGCGGCCGTGGCGCGGGCCGACGTCGCCGACGCGGCCGCCGCGGTGCTGCAGGCCCCGGAGGCGCACGCCGGGCGGGTCTACGAGCTGACGGGCCCCGAGGCGCTCACCCTCTCGGAGGTCGTGGCCCGGCTCAGCGCCGTGCTCGGCCGGCCGTTCACCTACCACCCCGAGACGGTCGAGGAGGCGTACGAGTCGCGGCAGCGCTGGCAGCCGGAGCCGTGGCAGGCCGACGCGTGGGTGAGCACCTACACTTCGATCGCCTCGGGGGAGGTGTCGCGCGTGACGGACGACGTCCGGACGCTCACGGGGCACGCGCCGCTGTCGATCGAGGGGTTGTTCGGGGGGCGCTGAGTCGTCGGGTCGGGTCGGGTGCGGGTGCCGGTGCCGGTGCCGGTGCCGGTGCGGTGCGGGTGCGGGTGCGGGTGCCGGTGCGGTGCGGGCGCGGCGGCACCGGGCGGAGCGGCTCGTCCCGGAGGTGCCCGCCGAGGAGGCTGATCCACTCCGGAGTGGAGGAGCGGGAAGGTGCTCCACTCCAGAGTGGAGGAGCGTGCGGGTCCTCCACTCTGGAGTGGAGGAGCGGGACGGGGTGCGTCGTCCTGACACGGGCCGTTCCACTCCGGAGTGGAACGGCCTTCCCGGCGGACACTTCCTGGCGGGCACTTCCCGCCAGGGGCCGAGCCAGGACAGGGCCTGGGGACCCGTGGGCCCGGGCGCCCGTGGCCCCGCGCCGTCGGACCCGACCGGGGCTCAGCGCACGCGACGCGACGACAGCACCCCGCTGACGCCGAGCACCACCGTCGACAGGAACACCCCGACCATCGGCAGCTGCCACCCGCCCGACACGTCGTGCAGCGCCCCGATCGCGAGCGGCCCGAGCGACGCGATCGCGTACCCGCCGCCCTGCACCAGGGCCGAGAGCCGGCGGGCGTCGTCGTCGGTCGAGGCCATCCGCACGATCACGATGAACACGATGGTGATCCCGCCGCCCTGGGCGGCGCCGCCGAAGAGCGACCAGACGAACCACATCTCCGGAGCGAAGAGCAGGCCGAGCGGCATCGCCGTCCAGCAGACCGCGATGATCGCGATGACGACCGCCGGGCGCACCCGCAGCGCGAGCAACGGCACGCCGAGCGCCCCCACGACCGCCAGGATCTGGAAGATCGACGAGCTGGCCCCCGCTGCCTCCCGCGTCAGCCCGACCTCGTCGCGCAGCAGCGTCGGCATCCAGGCCGTCAGCCCGTAGTACGCGAACGCCTGCCCCGAGAAGGCCAGCATCAGGCCCCACGTCGTCGCCCGGCGCAGCAGGGGGCGCCGGCGCTCGGCCGCGTCCCGCGCCGCCGACGCCTCGTCGACGACCGAGATCCCGCCGGTGAGCACGTCCGACGCCGACGTCGAGCCCGCACCCGGCGAGGAGGCGCGGGTCGCGTCGTCGGGGCCGGCCGCCCCGCGTGCGTCGGCGGCCCCGCCGACCCCGCCCGCGACTCCTGCCGGGCGACCGCGGCCGAAGGCGACCCGCGGCCCGACCGCGATCGACCAGACGACCGCCGCCAGCACGGCGAGCACGCCCCACGTGATCAGCGCGAGCGGCCAGCCCACGGCCGCCGCGATCGGCGCCGTCGCGAGCGACGTGATCATCGACCCGACGTTGAGCGCCGACGTGTAGATGCCCGTGACGAAGCCCACGCGCTCGGGGCTGAAGTCGCGGCGGATGATCACCGGCAGCACCACGTTGCCCACCGTGATGGCGACGCCGATCACGATCGTGCCGACGTACAGCCACGACGACGTGCCGAGGGCGCGCAGCACCGTGCCGACGAGCACGCCGGCGAGGCCGATCGACACCGCGCGCTCCGGGCCGAGCTTCACGATCAGGCCCGAGGCCAGCGGGCTCGCCAGCGCGAAGCAGAGCACCGGGATGCTCGTCAGCAGCCCCGCGACGACCGCCGAGAGCTGCAGGTCGCCGATCATCTGGTCGAGCACCGGCGCCGTGGCCACGATCGGCCCGCGGAGGTTCAGCGCGATCAGCACGATCGCGAGCGTGGTCAGCCAGATCGGCGCGGAGCGGACGGCCGCCCCGCCGACCTTCGTCACGCCGCGCCGCGCAGCGGGACGCCGAGCAGCACCGCGACGTCGGCCGGCGTCGCCGCGACCGCGACCGCCCCGGCGTGCTCGGCCTCGTCGCCGTAGCCCCAGCCCGCCATGATCGTCGGCACGCCGTGCACCGCGGCGCCCTCGACGTCGTGGTGTCGGTCGCCGATCAGCACGGGCCGCGACAGGTCGACGCCGCGCTCGCCGAGACGCCGGAGGGCCTCGGCGACGACGTCGGCCTTCGTGTTGCGGACCTCGTCGTCGGAGGCGCCCGTCACGAGGTCGAGGTACTGCAGCAGGTCGTGGGTCTCGAGGATGCGCGTGGCCGGGGTCTCCGGCTTCGAGGTCGCCGTCGACGTCGGCAGCCCGGCCGCGTGCACGGCGGCCATGAGCTCTCGCACGCCCGGGAAGATCGGGCTGTCGAGCGCGCCGTGCGCGAGGTAGTGGGCCCGGTAGACCCTCATCGCCTCGACGAGGCGGTCGCCGGAGAGGCCCAGGCGCACCTCGAAGCTCTGCGGCAGCGGCGGGCCCACCCAGGCGAGCATCTCGGCCTGCGGGGGGACGGGCAGCCCGAGCTGCTCGATGGTGAACGCGAGGCTCGCCGTGATGGCGGGCGCGGAGTCGGCGATCGTGCCGTCGAGGTCGTAGAGGACGGCGGTGTAGGGGAGAGTCATCGCCCTCAGCTTAGGAGCGGACGGCGCCGCCGGGTCGTCAGCCGACGCGGCGCAGCGGCCAGGTCGTCGTCGCGGGCTCGAGCACGACGGCGGGCGTCGCCGACACGAGCGACGGCTCGGCCCTCGGCGTCATGCGCCCGACGGGCACGTCGACGGGCAGGTCGAGGGGCAGCGTCACCGCGATCGACTCGAAGATCGGGGTCGCGTCGCGACGGGCGACCATGGCGTCGAAGATGGGCGAGGTCATGGCGGGTCCTCCTGCGGGTCGGCGCCGGCCTGCCCGGTCGCCTCCCGGAATACTACGCTGATATTCACATTTCGCAACCGCGCGCGACGAGCGGTGCGCGGCCGCTCAGAACAGCCGCGAGTGCGAGTCGTCCAGCCCGCGCATGGCGTCGTAGTCGAGCAGCAGCGTCCGGATGCCCCGGTCGTGGGCGAGCGTGCGCGCCTGGGGCTTGATCTCCTGCGCCGCGAAGACGCCGGTCACCGGCGCGAGGTGCGGATCCCGGTTCATCAGCTCGAGGTACCGCGTCAGCTGCTCCACGCCGTCGATGTCCCCGCGACGCTTCAGCTCGACCGCCACCGCGCCTCCCGCGGCGTCCCGGGCGAGGATGTCGACCGGCCCGATCGCCGTCATGTATTCGCGCCGCACGAGGGTGTGGCCCTCGCCGAGCAGCTCGATCTGCTCGGCCAGGAGCTTCTGGAGGTCGGCCTCGACGCCGTCCTTCGTGAGGCCCGGGTCGACGCCCATCTCGTGGCTCGAGTCGTGGAGCACCTCGTGGATCGAGACGACGAGCACGTCGGCGGTCTTCGGCTGCGTGACCTTCCAGAGCTCGGTGACCCCCGCCTCCCGCTGGTCGTCGTCGGGCTCGACCACGCGGACGGTGCACGGCGGGCTCATCCAGTTCAGCGGCTTGTAGCTGCCGCCGTCGGAGTGCACCAGGAGGCTGCCGTCGCGCTTGACCATCAGCAGGCGGGTGGCGAGGGGCAGGTGGGCGCTGAGTCGGCCGGCGTAGTCGACCGAGCAGCGGGCAATGACGAGACGCACCCGACGATCCTAGGTGCCCGGGGAGCGACCGGGCTCGTGACGATCCGTCGATATCTTCTTGACAGAATGCGAGATGCGAAATACCGTCGGGGTGACCGAGGGGCCGTGCCCCGACCGACACCCGATCGAGAGGCCCCGCCGTGAGCGCGACCCTGCCCCGCCCGACCCGACCCGCCGCACCGCACCCGCGACTCCCACGCTCCCCGCCCGGCCGTCGACCCGGCGGGCCTGATGCTCGTCGACATCGCGACCGGCCGGTACCTCCCCGGCGACGAGATCGACGCCCAGGTCGTCGCCCGCGAGCACGGGCTGCGCCCCGTCGACGTGCGCATCGCCCTCTACGACCTGCGCCGGGCCGGCCTCGTCACCGGCGTGCCCTTCAGCGGCACCCGCGTCGTCGTCTGGCACCGCCGCACGAACGAGGCGCTGATGCGTCGCCTGGGCCGCGTGCTGGCGGGCGTCGCCGCCGCGTCGCCCGTGCTCGAGGCCCTGCCCGAGCCCGCCGAGACCCGCCTGCCCGCCGCCGCCCTGCTCGTGCGCCACGGCCTCGCGCTGCCCGCCGACGTCGAGCACTTCCTCGACCTGGCCCGCACGATGGTCGACACGCTGCCGGCCGACGAGCGGGTCCGCGTGCACTCGGAGCTGCTGCTGCCGCTCACCGTGCTCTCGACGACCACGTGCACGGCGTCGTGCCGGCGCTGCCCGAGGGCGTGCGCGGAGCGATCGTCGACCTCGTCGAGGCGGCCGCGCACTACGGCGACTGGGCCGACGTGCCGGGGCTCGTCGCCGACTACACGGTCGCGCTCGGCGCCGACGAGCCCCGCTCGCCCGGCGAGCCCGCCTGACCGGCGCGGGCGCACCCTCTTCCCGCACCGACACCCTGTTCTCGCACCGACACCCCGCCGCGGCAGGGTTCCCGTGCGAGGAAGGGGTTCGGGACGGGACGGACGGCGCGCGGGTCAGCGGCGGGAGGGCTCCCGCGCGGCACCTGAGGCGAGCCCGGCCACGGCGATCAGCACCAGCACGACCCAGAGGCCGTTGAGCAGCCCGACGTGCTCGCCGAGGAACCCGATCACCGGCGGCATCGCGAGGAAGGCGACGTAGCCGATCGTCGCCACCGCGCTCACGCGGGCCGCGGCGTTCCGCGAGTCGTCGGCGGCGGCCGACAGCCCGACGGGGAACCCGAGCGCCGACCCGGCGCCCCAGAACACGACCCCGACGATCGCGAGCCACGGCTCGGGCGCCACGATCACGAGCAGCAGGCCGAGCGCGGCCGAGACCGCCGAGAAGCGCAGCATGGGCACCCGGCCGAACCGGTCGAGCAGCGGCGAGCCCGCGACGCGGGTGATCGTCATGGCCGTGACGAAGACGAAGAAGACGACGGTGCCGGCGGCGTTCTCGAGCCCGTGGCCGTCGACCATGGCGAGGGCGAGCCAGTCGTTGGCCGAGCCCTCGGCGGTCGCCATGCCGAGCACGATGAGGCCGATCAGCACGGTGCCGGGGGTGCGCCACACCGCGAGGCGCGAGCGCCAGCCGCCGGAGCTGCCGGAGGCGCCGGCCGCGTCGCCCTCGACGGGCGCGTGCCCGAGGTCCTCCGACTGCATCCACCGTGTGACCACGAGCGCCGTGGCGGCGATCGCGACCGCCAGCACGGTCACGTGCACGGACACCGGCACGTCGAGCGCCTCGGCCCCGGCGCTGAGGAGCGCGCCGACCATGGTGCCCAGGCTGAAGGCGGCGTGGAAGAGGGGCATGACGGTCTTGCCGAGCACGCGCTCGGCGGCGGCGCCCGAGACGTTCATGCCGACGTCGCAGAGCCCGTTGCCGAGGCCGAAGACGGCGAGGCCGAGCACGATGCCGACGAAGCCGACGCCGAGGTCGGTGCTGAGGCCGGCGATCGTGAGGCCGACGGCGACCGTGCCGAGCGAGGCGAGCACCGTGCGGCGGGCGCCGAGCGCGGCGATGAGGTGGCTCGAGAAGGTGATGCCGACGATCGAGCCGACGCTCAGGCCGGTGACGAGCAGGCCCATCTCGAGCGTCGTCGCGCCGAGCACGTCGCGGACGGCCGGCACGCGGCCCAGCCACGTCGCGACGGCGAGCCCGCTGAGGCCGAAGACGACGAAGAGCGCGTTCCGCCACCGGACGACCTGCTGGCGGGTGAGGTCGCCGTCGTAGCTGCGCGTCTCGGCGGTGGGGCTGGTCATGGCGGTGTCACCTCGAGCGTCGGTGTTCGGCGGGCGGGAGCGCTCCGACCGGCCGGCACCGCGCCTCCTCGGCCTGGTGCGGTGCGGGTCGAATCGATTCGACCGTCAGCCTAGGGGGTCGCCGGGTCCGCTGTCGAGGGCGGGCCGGGCGTGCGGGGGCTGGGCGGCGCCTCGTGGGTAGGGTCGGCCCATGACGACGCTGACGCTGCCCGCCGACCTGGCCTTCCCGGTGATCGACGGCCACAACGACCTGCCCTGGGAGTGCCGCGTCGCCCGCGGCTCGAGCGTCGAGGGCGTCGACGACACGGCCCTGACGCTGCACACGGACCTGCCGAAGCTCCGAGCGGGCGGCGTCGTCGGCCAGTTCTGGTCGGTGTTCGTCGAGACGACCGAGCCCGACCCGGTGCGGGCGACCCTGCAGCAGATCGACCTCGTCCACCGGATGGTGGCTCGTTACCCGGAGTCGCTCGCCCTCGCGCGCACCGCCTCCGACGTGGTCCGGGCCGTGGAGCAGGGGCGCGTCGCGTCGCTGCTCGGGGCCGAGGGCGGGCACTCGATCGGCGACGACCTGGCCGTGCTGCGCACGTTCGCGCGCCTCGGCGTCCGCTACATGACGCTGACGCACAACGACGACACCCCGTGGGCCGACTCGGCCACCGGCAGCCGCCCGCACGGCGGGCTCACCGACCGGGGCCGCGAGGTCGTCGCCGAGATGGAGCGGCTCGGCGTGCTCGTCGACCTCTCGCACGTCAGCCCCGACACGATGCGCGACGCGCTCGACGTCGCGACGGCGCCGGTGGTCTTCAGCCACTCGTCGACCGTCGGCGTGGCCGACCACCCGCGCAACGTGCCCGACGACGTGCTGCGACGGCTGCCCGACGTCGGCGGCGTCGTGATGGTCACCTTCGTGCCCCAGTTCGTCTCGCGGCGGTACGCCGACTGGCTCGCCGCCGACGTCGCCCGGGCCGAGGGCGAGCCGGGCGAGGCCGCGCCGCCCGTCACCGTGGCCGACGTCGCCGACCACGTCGAGCACGCCCGCGACCTCGCCGGGGCGGCCCACGTCGGCCTCGGCGGCGACTACGACGGCACGCCGACGCTGCCCGACGACCTCCGCGACGTGTCGCGCTACCCGGTGCTGGCCGACGAGCTGAGGAGTCGCGGGTGGGGCCCCGCAGATCTGCGCGCCCTGGCCGGCGGCAACGTCCTGCGCGTGCTCGCCGCGACCGACGAGCAGTTCGCCGCGAACTGAGCGGCGAGCCTGCGGCGTCGGGCGGCCCGGCGGGGCGCCCTGGGGCGACCGGCCCTGCGGCGGGCGGCCACGGCGTGGGCGCCCTGCAGCGACCGGCCCTGCGGGGGCGTCCGGGCCGGTCAGCTAGGCTGCGGCACCATGAGCCGGGCAGAGGGCGACGTCGCCGCGAGGCCGACCCTCGCCGCGGTCGCGCGGGCGGCCGGGGTCAGCGCGAGCACCGCCTCCCTGGCGTTCAGCGGAGCCGGCCCCGTCTCCGACGAGACCCGCACGCGCGTGCTCGCGGCCGCCGCCGAGCTCGGCTACGGCGGGCCCGACCCCCGGGCGCGCTCGCTGCGCCGCGGCCGCTCGGGCATCGTCGGCGCCGTGCTCGAGGACACCCTGAGCAACGCCTTCCGCGACCCGATCAACGTCGCGATGCTCGACGGCATCGCCGATGTGACCGGCCCCGCAGACAACTCGCTGCTGCTGCTGACCGAGAACGAGGGCGAGCACTCGCGCCTGCTCGACGCGCCCCTCGACGCGGCCGTGCTCTTCGGCTGCAGCACGCGGCTCGACGAGTCGGTCGAGGCCGTGCGGCGCCGCGGCATCCCGCTCGTCTCGATCGAGGCGAAGCCGATGGAGGGCGTGCTCGACATCGGCGAGGACAACGTCGGGGCCTCCGAGCTGCTCGCCCGCCACCTGCACGACCTCGGCCACCGTCGCGTCGCCGTCGTCGCCCTCGAGCTGGGCCCCACGCGCTGGGTCGGGCCCCTCACCGACGAGCGCGTCGCCCTCGGCACCTCGTGGCCCACGCTCGAGCGGCTGCGCGGCACCCGCCGCGTCTACCCCGACGTCGGCGGACTGGTCACCTACGGCAGCTGGACGAGCGAGGGCCACCGGGCCGGTCTGCAGCTGCTCGACGTGCCCGAGCACGAGCGGCCGACCGCGATCATCGCGCAGAGCGACCTACTGGCCTCGGGCGTCATCGCCGCCGCGGCCGAGCTGGGGCTCTCGGTGCCGCGCGACCTCAGCGTCGTCGGCTACGACGGGGTGCGGCTCGACGACCCGCGCGCGGCCGACCTCACCACGGTCGTGCAGCCCGCGGTCGAGAAGGGCCGTGCCGCGGGGCGGGCCGTGCTCGCGCTGCTCGCGGGGGAGCCCGCGGTGGGCACGACCTTCACGAGCGTGTTCCGCGCGGGCTCGACGACGGCGCCGCCGGCGCGCTGACCGAGCGCCGCGCCCGCTGTGGTCGCCGGGCCGCTGGCTCGCCCCGCGGGACCGCCCCTCCCGGTCGAGGTGTCGCCGAGACGTCTCCTCCTGGGCCCTCGGTGCCCAGGAGGGCCCACGACGGGGCACGTCGCGGCCGCGGTCTGACGAGCGGCGCGACCTCTCGAGTGAGCAGTTCTCGCGACTCGCGGTGCCTGCACCGGCCGACCCGCGCCTCCCGCCCCTAGCGTCGCCGTGTGCACATCACAGTCCTGTCTGTCTCCCTCGCCCTCGTGATCGGCATCGTCGTGCCGATCGTCGTCGCCGCCCTGGTCCGTCGCGGCGACGCGGCGCGGGGCAAGACGTTCCCGGTGCCCGACGCCGTCACCGGTGTGCTGTTCGAGGTGCGCACCCGTCGCTGGCAGCGCGTGCTGCTGCGGGTGATCGGCTACGTCATGGCGATCGTGGGCGCGTTCATGACCTTCATCGGGGCCGTCGTCGGCTTCACCGACCCCGACGAGGCCCTGCCGTTCGGGTTCTGGATCGCCGCGGTGCTCATCCTCGCCTTCGGCGTCTGGCTCGTCATGATGGCCAGCGCCCTCGGGCGCACCCGGCTCCAGGTCTGGGAGGACCGCCTCCTCGCCCGCCGCGGATTCCGGGCAGAGCGCCTGGTGCTGCTCTCCGACATCGCGCGGCTGACCCCGTACGCGAGCCAGTACGGCGGCATCGTGGCGAAGGGGGCCGACGGGGGCAAGCTCTTCATCTCGGACGGGCTCGAGCTGAACCACGACCTGCTCGCCGACCACCTGCGCACGCGGCTGCCACAGGTCTGGGCCGCGTCGTTCCCCGGCGACGCGCGCGCGGCGCAGCGCTGACGCCCCACCGCCTGACGCCCCCCCACTGCGCTGACGCCCCCACCGCCTCACGCCCCCACCGCCTGACGCCGCGCCGCCGCCCCCGCACCACGCGCCTCCCCTCGCGCCACCGGCTGCAATTGCCGACCGCGGAGCCCAGAACGAGTGGAGATCCGGTCACCAGAGCGCACTCGGGGCCGATCTGGTCGGCATTTGCCGCCCGACCCCGCAGCCGACGGCAGGCGAGACTCAGGGCGCCGCACCCCGAGCGACGCAGCCGACGGCCGGCGGCGCTCAGCGCGCCCCGACGACCATCCACCGGTCCGTCCGCGCGCGCAGCCCGAGCGTGACCGCCCGGGCCCCGATGTACCCGAGGCCGAACGCGAGCCAGAGCGCGACCGCGCCCGACGTCGTCGATCCGACCCGCGACTCCACCGGCAGCAGCACCGCGAGGTAGGCGGCGAGGCTCACGACCGACGCGATCGCGAGGTAGCGGGCGTCGCCCGCTCCGAGCAGCACCCCGTCGAGCACGAACACGAAGCCCGCGAGCGGGATGCCGACCGCCATCGCCACCACCACCGACGGCAGCACCGCCTGCACGCCCGGGTCGGGGCTGAAGACCGGCGCCAGCACCGGCGCGAGCAGGGCCAGCACGCCGCCGAGCAGCACCCCTCCGCCGACGCCGAACAGCATCAGCCGCCGCGTGACCGCCCGCACGCGCTCGCGGTCGCCGCGGCCGAGGGCGTGCCCGATCATCGCCTGCCCGGCGATCGCGAGGGCGTCGAGGGCGAACGCGAGGGTGCTGAAGAGCGTCAGCGCGACCTGGATCGTGGCCAGCCCGGTCACCCCCGAGGAGGCGGCGGCCGCGACGGTCGCGATGAGCGCGGCCCGGAGCCCCGCGTTCCGCACGAGCAGCCAGCCCCCCGCCTGGGCGGTGCGGCCGACCCCGGCGAGCCCCGGTCTCAGGTCGGCGCCGACGGCCCGGGCGGCCCGCACGGCGATGACGACGTACACCGCCGCCATGCCCCACTGCGCGACGACGGTGCCCGCCGCCGAGCCCGCGATGCCCCAGCCGAGGCCGTAGAGGAAGAGCGCGTTGAGCCCGGCGTTCACCGCGAAGCCCACGGTGGCGACGACGAGCGGGGTGCGGGTGTCCTGCAGCCCGCGCAGCAGGCCGGTCGCGGCGATCACGAGCAGCATGCCGGGCAGCCCGAGCAGCGAGACCGAGAGGTAGGTCGTGGCGGCCGCCGCGACGTCGTGGGCCACGCCGAAGAGGCCCACGAGCGGCTCGGCCGTCACCGCGCCGACGCCCGCGACGACCACGCCGACCAGCAGCGCGAACCACATGCCGTCGACGCCGGCACGGATCGCCCCGCGCTGGTCACCGGCGCCGAGCCGCCGCGCGACCGTCGGCGTCGTGGCGTAGGCGAGGAAGATCAGCAGCCCGAGGGCCGTCTGCAGGACGACGCTGGCCACGCCGAGGCCGGCCAGGGGCACGGAGCCGAGGTGGCCGACCAGGGCGGTGTCGGTGAGCAGGAAGAGCGGCTCGGCGACGAGGGCCCCCAGCGCCGGCACGGCCAGGCGGACGATCTCGCGGTCGAGGGGCGAGCGGAGGCGCACGCTCAGTCGGTGCCCCGGAGCCGACCCAGCACGCTCATCACGTGGAACACGACGATCGCCGCGACCGTGCCGAGGATGATGCCGCCGAAGCTGGCGCCGCCGAGCACGAGGGTGAAGTCGGCGATGCCCATGATCAGCGCGACGCCGGCGGTGAGCTGGTTCTTCGGGCGGCTGAAGTCGACCTTGTTCTCGACCCAGATGCGGATGCCGATGACGCCGATGAGGCCGTAGAGAGCAGTGGTCACGCCGCCCAGCACCCCCGGCGGGATGGTGAAGATGACGGCGCCGATCTTGGGCGAGAGGCCGAGCAGGATCGCCACGACGCCGGCGACCCAGTAGGCCGCGGTGGAGAAGACGCGGGTGGCGCTCATCACGCCGATGTTCTCGCCGTAGGTCGTCGTCGCCGAGCCGCCGCCGAGGCCCGCGATCACGGTGCTGAGGCCGTCGGCGAAGAGCGCACGACCGGTCAGCGGGTCGAGGTCGCGCTTCGTCAGCTGCCCCACGCCCTTCACGTGCCCCACGTTCTCGGCGATCAGCGCGAGCACGACGGGCAGGAAGCCGAGGTAGATCGGCAGCTGACCGAGGTCGAAGGCGGGGGCGGTGAACGTCGGCAGGCCCACCCACGGCGCGGCCGCGACGGCGCTGTAGTCGACCGCGCCCGCGATGACGGCGGCGACGTAGCCGACGACGACGCCGACGAAGATCGAGAGGCGCCCGAGGAGGCCCTTGAAGAGGACGGCGCTGAGCACGACCGCGGCCAGCGTGATGAGGGCGATGCCCGGCGAGAGGGCGAAGTTGTCGCGGGCGGCGGGGGCGAGGTTGAAGCCGATCAGGGCCACGATCGAGCCGCTGACGACCGGCGGCAGGAGGGCGTCGATCCACCGCGTGCCGGCGAGGTGCACGAGCACGCCGACGAGGGCGAGCAGCGCCCCGACGACGATGATGCCGCTCAGCGCGAGGGGGATGCCGCCCACGTCGGTGGCGGCGGCGATCGGCGCGAGGAAGGCGAACGACGAGCCGAGGTAGCTGGGCAGCCGGTTCTTCGTGATGAGGAGGAAGAGCAGCGTGCCGATGCCGGAGAAGAGCAGGGTCGTGCTCGGCGGGAACCCCGTGATGATCGGCACGAGGAAGGTCGCGCCGAACATCGCGACGACGTGCTGGCCGCCGAGGCCGACGGTGCGGGGCCAGGTGAGGCGTTCCTCCGGGGCGACGATCTCGGTCGAGTCGACGGTCTTGCCGTCGCCGTGCAGTGCCCAGGGGAGTGCCATGCCGAGAACTGTAGCGAGGAAGCGGTTTCCTCCGTGTTTCCTGGGGACGGCGGCCGAAGAGCCGGTCGTGCGGGCCGGACGGCGACTCCCGGCCCCTCCCGGACGGCCGTCGGGGGCCTCACCTAGGCTGACGGGCATGACGAGCGACGCGCTGACCTCCGGCATCACCACCGACGACCTCGACCCCGCGGTGCGCCCGCAGGACGACCTGTTCCGCCACGTGAACGGCCGCTGGATCGCCCGCACCGAGATCCCCGACGACAAGGCGCGCTACGGCTCCTTCCTCGTCCTGGCCGAGGAGGCCGAGGCGGCCGTCCGCGACATCATCCACGAGTCGCAGGAGGCCGAGCCGGGCACCGAGGCCCGCAAGGTCGGCGACCTGTTCACGAGCTTCCTCGACGAGGGCCGGGTGGAGGCGCTGGGCGCGGCCCCGCTCCGCCCGCTGCTCGAGCAGGTCGAGCAGGTCGGCGACGTGCCCGACCTGCTGCGCCTGGTCGGCAGCTTCGAGAAGCAGGGCGTCGCGAGCTTCGTGCAGCTCTTCGTCGACAACGACCCGGGCGACCCCGAGCGCTACGTCGTCTTCCTCGAGCAGGGCGGCCTCGGCCTGCCCGACGAGTCGTACTACCGGGAGGAGAAGTTCGAGTCCGTCCGCACGGCGTACGTCGCCTTCGTCGAGACGATGCTCGGCCTGGCCGGGCTCGACGACGCCGCCGGCCGTGCCGCCCGCGTCGTGGCGCTCGAGACCGAGCTGGCCACGCACCACTGGAGCAACGTCGCGACCCGCGACAGCGACGCCACCTACAACCTGCAGCCGTGGTCGGAGCTCGCGGCCTCGGCGGCGGGGGTCGACCTGGCGGTCTGGCGCGACGCGGTGCAGGCGCCGGCCGGCACCTTCGACGAGGTCGTCGTGCGCGAGCCCTCGTTCGTCTCCGGCCTCGCCGGCCTGCTCGTCGACGAGCGGCTGCCCGAGTGGCGCGACTGGCTGAGCTGGCAGGTCGTCCGCTCGTTCGCCGCGTACCTCTCGTCCGACTTCGTCGAGGCGAACTTCGACTTCTACGGCCGCACGCTGACCGGCACCCCCGTCCAGCGGGCGCGCTGGAAGCGCGGCGTCTCGTTCGTCGAGGGCGCGATGGGCGAGGCCGTCGGCCGCATCTACGTCGAGCGGCACTTCGCGCCGGCGGCGAAGACCGCGATGGACGACCTGGTCGCGAACCTCGTCGAGGCCTACCGCCAGAGCATCACGCAGCTCTCGTGGATGACCGACGAGACCCGGCAGCGCGCGCTCGAGAAGCTCGACAAGTTCACCCCGAAGATCGGCTACCCGGTGAAGTGGCGCGACTACTCGGCCCTCGAGGTCGACGCGAGCGACCTGATCGGCAACGTGCGCTCGCAGGCCGTCGTCGGGTTCGACCGCGAGCTGGCCAAGATCGGCTCGCCGATCGACCGCGACGAGTGGTTCATGACGCCCCAGACGATCAACGCGTACTACAACCCCGGCTTCAACGAGATCGTCTTCCCCGCGGCCATCCTGCAGTTCCCGTTCTTCGACGAGACCCGCGACGCCGCCGCGAACTACGGGGCCATCGGTGCGGTGATCGGCCACGAGATCGGCCACGGCTTCGACGACCAGGGCTCGAAGTACGACGGCGACGGCCGTCTGACCGACTGGTGGACGGCCGCCGACCGTGAGGCCTTCGAGACCCTCACCTCGTCGCTGATCGCGCAGTACGACGCGCTCGAGCCCGCCCAGGTGCCCGGCCACCACGTCAACGGCGCCCTCACGATCGGCGAGAACATCGGCGACCTCGGCGGCCTGTCGATCGCCTACGACGCGTACCTCCTCTCGCTGGGCGGCGAGGAGGCACCGGTCGTCGACGGCCTGACCGGCGCGCAGCGCTTCTTCCTCAGCTGGGCCCAGGCCTGG
This sequence comes from Frigoribacterium endophyticum, assembly GCF_011759585.1. Classification (GTDB taxonomy): domain Bacteria; phylum Actinomycetota; class Actinomycetes; order Actinomycetales; family Microbacteriaceae; genus Frigoribacterium; species Frigoribacterium endophyticum. Next base: position 1,269,597 of record NZ_JAAOYV010000002.1, on the reverse strand, counting down.
CAGATCGCCATCCGCGACGAGGAGGCGATCCGCCTCCTGTCGATCGACCCGCACTCGCCGAACGAGTTCCGCTGCAACCAGATCGTCCGCAACATCGACGAGTTCTACGCGGCGTTCGGCGTGACCGAGGGCGACCGCCTCTGGCTGCCCGAGGCCGAGCGCGTCACGATCTGGTAGCCCCGCGCGGGTGACGGAGGGTGCAGGAGGCGGTCGTCGCGACCGCCGGGGAGGCGACCGTGGCGTCGGTGCGCGCCACGGTGGCTCCCGTGCGCCCGAGTCGTTCGGCCGGTCGTTCACGACGCTCGGCGAGCTCGCCGTGGAGGGCGCGTCGGTCTCCGTGGCCGTGCGCGACCTCGACGGCGGCGACGACCTGCTGAGCGTCGACGAGACGGTCGCCCTGCCGGTCGCCCAGGTCGGCGCCCTGCTGCTGCTCGTCGAGGTCAGCGCGCAGATCGAGTCGGGCCGTCTCGGCGCCCTCGACGAGCTCGAGCGCCTGGCCGGCCCCGGCGACCGGGCCGCGCTCGGCGGCGGAGGGGTCTGGTCGTACCTGCAGCGTCGGGCCCTCGCCGTGACCGACGCCGCGGCGCTGGTCGGCGCGCTGCGCGACCCCGCGGCCGTGAACGCGCTCGTGGGGAGGGTCGGCCTCGACGCCGTGCGAGCCCGCGCCGACGGCCTCGGCCTGGTGCGCACGGCCCTGCTCGACGAGGTGCGCGCCGAGCGCGGCCCGGACGACGCCCCGGCCCTCGCCGTCGGCACGGCGGTCGAGCTCGTCGGGCTGATGACCCGCCTGACGCACGGCGAGGTCGTCGACGAGGCGGTCTCCAGCCGCGTGCTCGGCTGGCTGTCGCTCGGCGTCGACCTCTCGCTCGTGGCCGGGTCGTTCGGCCTCGACCCGGTGTCGCACCGCCGGCTCGACCACGGCCTGCAGCTCGTCAACACGGTGGGGGTCTCACCGGGGACGCGCTCCGAGCTCGGCGTGCTGCGCGGCCCGGCCCGCGGGGTGGCGTACGCCGTGACCGTGGCGTTCGACGACCTCACGCTGGCCCGCCGCCTCCGCGTGGTGGACGCGCTGCGCGCCCTCGGCACGGACCTGCTGGAGCACGTGCACTGAGCCGGGGCGCCCACGCCCGACCCGCCCAGGGGTCAGTCGATGAGCCCGAGCCCGGCGACGACGCGCAGCGTCTCGACGCCGGCGGGCGGGCACCGGTGGGCGTCGGCGGTCGTGACCCAGTGCAGCGAGCCCACCTCCGCCGAGGGAGTCGCGGGCGGGCTGCTCGACAGCGGCTCGGCCGCGTAGAGGGTCATGTGCACGAGGCGCCCGTCGGGCTCGCCGTGCGCCTGGGTGCTGACCGTCGTCAGCTCGCGGACGCTCGCAGGGTCGAGCTCGAGGCCGACCTCCTCGCGGGTCTCGCGGGCGAGGGCGTCCTCGCCGGTCTCGCCCGACTCCCGCTTGCCGCCGGGCAGGTACAGCACGTCGCGCCCCCGGGCGGTGACCATGAGGAGGCGGCGGTCACGGACCAGCACCAGCGCGCTGACGACGAGGGGCTCCATCGGCCCATCATCTCGCGGGGCAGGCGCACGCGCGGCGTGCGAGGAACGGTGCGGCGGGTCGCCGTCCGCCCGGGCGGGTCGGCGCTGGCCCGCCCGCAGGGACGGGAACCCGCCGCAGCAGTGCCGTCACAGACACGAGCCCGCCCGCAGGGGCGGGAACCCGCCGCAGGGCAGCGGACGGAGGCGCGGCGCGAGGCCCGCAGGTCAGCCGGCGGAGGCGCGGGGCACGTCGTCGACGGACCGCAGCGGGCGCGGCTCGGCGGCCGCCCGCGTGTCGGTGAGGCCGAAGAGGGCCTCGAGGCCGTCGCGGAAGTCCTCGCCGCGGCCCTCGCGGGCGAGCTCGCGGGCCCTGACCGACGGGGTGTGCAGCAGCACGCCGGCCAGGTGGCGCAGGGCCGCCTCGGTGCGGTCGGAGGAGTCGCCGCGCGACCGGGCACGCTCGATCTCGGAGTCGAGCAGGTCGAAGACGTGCTTGCGCAGCGCCACGACGGCCGGGGTCAGCGACTGCTCGGCGGCGACGGCCTGGAACTCGGCGGCGGCGTCGGAGACCATGGCTCGGGCGTCGTCGGCGGCGGTGAGCTGCGTCAGCGGGGCGTGCAGGCTGATCGTCTCGAGGTCGAGCAGCTCGACCCCCGGCACCGTGGCGACCAGCGGGTCGACGTTGCGCGGCAGGCCGAGGTCGATGACGAGGCGACGCGAGGCGTCGACGACCTCGGGCACGACGACCGGGGTCGTCGTGGTCGTGCAGGTGACGAGCACGTCGCTCCAGGCGATGGCCTCGGCCAGGTCGTCGAAGGGGCGGAGGTCGTGCTTCAGCCCGAACCAGGAGGCGCGGCCCGACGACGAGAACACGGCGAGGTCGCCGGCGCCGCGGTCGCGGAGGGCGGTGACCGTGGTGGCGGCGTATTGGCCGGTGCCCACGATGAGCACGCGGGCGTGGGCCCAGTCCGTGACGCGGGAGGAGGCCAGCTCGAGGGCGAGGCGCACGAGCGAGCGACCCGCGCCTCCGACGTTCGTGCGGTTCTTGACGCCGCGCGACGTGTGCGAGGCCTTCTGGAAGAGACGCTCGAGGTCGGACGACGTCGTGCCGACCTCGCGGGCGCGCTCGAGGGCGCGGCGCACCTGGCCGGAGATCTCGTCCTCGCCGATGACGACGGACTCGAGGCCGCTCGAGACGGCGAAGAGGTGCTCGACGACCTCGTCGCCGGTGATGACGCGCACGGTGTCGCGCATCTCGTCGGGGTCGACGCCGCTGGCCTCGCTCATGGTGCTGATGGTGGCCTCGACGGCCACGGCGCTGGCGGCGGTGAGGGGCTCGTCGACGTCGAGGTAGGCCTCGAAGCGGTTGCAGGTCGCGAGCACGACGGCCCCGCTGACGAAGTCGCTGCCCTCGACCAGGGTGCTCGCCGCCGAGGGTGCGCCGATGCTCAGCTTCTCGAGGAAGTCGAAACTGGCGTTCTGGTGGGACGCCGTGAGGCAGATGAGCACTGAGCGATCCTAACTCTGATCGGCTGTTTCGGCTGGGCGTTGACTCGACGTCGAGAAGATGCTCGGGTTCGGGGGCCATGATCGTTGCCGAATGCAACACAGTGCACCACGAGGAGGACCATGACCACCACCACCAGCACCCAGTGGCAGCTCGCCGCCCGCCCGGTCGGGGAGCCCACCGCCGACGACGTCCGCCGCGTCGAGGTCGAGCTGCCCGAGCTCGCCGACGGCGAGGTCCGCGTGCAGAACGCCTTCCTCTCGGTCGACCCGTACATGCGCGGCCGCATGAACGACGTGAAGTCGTACGTGCCGCCCTTCGCGCTCGACGAGACCATGACCGGCGGCGCCGTCGGCGAGGTGGTCGAGTCGCGCAGCGACGACCTGCCGGTCGGCACCGTGGTGCTGCACGACCTGGGCTGGCGCGACGTCGCCCAGGGCCCGGCCGCGGGCTTCCGCCCCGTGCAGCCGACCGAGGGCGTCTCGCTCTCGGCGTACCTCGGCGTGCTCGGCCTCACCGGCCTGACCGCCTACGTCGGCCTCACCGAGATCGCCCACATCCGCGAGGGCGACGTCGTCTTCGTCTCCGGCGCGGCCGGCGCCGTCGGCACGATGGTCGGCCAGATCGCCCGCCTCAAGGGCGCCTCGCGCGTCGTCGGCAGCGCGGGCAGCGACGAGAAGGTGGCGCTCCTCACCTCGAAGTACGGCTTCGACGCGGCCTTCAACTACAAGACGGGCGACGTCGCCGAGCTGCTGGCCGAGGCCGCGCCCGAGGGCATCGACGTCTACTTCGACAACGTGGGAGGCGACCACCTGTCGGCCGCGCTGGGCGCCTTCAAGGACGGCGGCCGGGCAGCCCTCTGCGGCTCGATCGCGAACTACAACGCGACCGGTGCCCCCGTCGGCATCACGAACATGACGAACATGGTCACCCGCGGCCTCACGATGAAGGGCTTCACGCTCGGCGACTACCGCCATGTCGCCCCGGCGTTCCAGGCCGAGATGGGCCCGTGGCTGGCGAACGGCGAGGTCGTCCACGACGAGACCGTCGTCGACGGCATCGACTCCGCGTTCGACGCGTTCACGGGCCTGATGCGCGGCGAGAACGTCGGCAAGATGGTGGTCCGCGTCGGCTGACCCGCGCCTCCGGCCCTCGAGGTGACGCGATCGGGGGCCTCGGCGCTCGCCGGGGCCCCGGTCGGGTCACCTCGTCGGCGTCGCGGCCGTCGCGCGGCGCGGCCGCACCGCGGCGCCTCGACGTCGAGCGGCCCCCGCCGGCCGCCCAGCGCCCGGGTGGGAGGATGGAGAACGTGACCCTGCCCGACCAGCACCCCCTCAGCTCCGGCCTCACGAGCGGCTCGCCGCTGGTGCGCGCCCTCCGCGGCGACCGCCCCGACCGCCTCCCCGTCTGGTTCATGCGCCAGGCCGGCCGGTCGCTGCCCGAGTACCGCGAGCTGCGCGTCGGCACCAAGATGCTCGACGCCTGCCTCGACCCGGCGCTGTCGAGCGAGATCACGCTCCAGCCCGTCCGCCGCCACGGCGTCGACGCCGGCATCTTCTTCAGCGACATCGTCGTGCCGATCAAGCTCGCGGGCGTCGCGGTCGACATCGTGCCCGGCCGCGGCCCGGTGCTCGAGTCGCCGATCCGCACCCCGGCCGACGTCGCGGCCCTCCGCCCCCTCGAGCCCGACGCCCTGTCGTCGATCGCCGAGGGCGTCGCCCGCACCGTCGCCGAGCTCGGCGACACCCCCCTGATCGGTTTCGCCGGCGCCCCGTTCACGCTCGCGGCCTACCTCGTCGAGGGCGGCCCGTCGAAGGACCACATCCGCGCCCGCACCCTCATGCACAGCGACCCGGAGACGTGGGAGGCGCTGCTCACCTGGGCGGCCGACGTCACGGGGGCCTTCCTGCGCGCCCAGGTGCTCGCCGGCGCCAGCGCCGCCCAGCTCTTCGACTCGTGGGTCGGCAGCCTCTCGCTCGCCGACTACGAGCAGCGCGTGGCCCCCTTCTCGGCCCGGGCGCTCTCGCACGTCGCCGACCTCGACGTGCCGACGATCCACTTCGGCGTCGGCAGCGGCGAGGTGCTCAGCGCGATGCACGGCATCGGCGTGGGCGCCGTCGGCGTCGACTGGCGGATCCCGCTCGACGAGGCGTCGCGGCGCCTCGGCGGCGACGTGCCCGTGCAGGGCAACATCGACCCCGCGATGCTCCAGGCGCCCTGGCCGGTGCTCGAGGCGCACGTCCGTGACGTCGTCCGCCGCGGCCGCGCCGCCCCCGCCCATGTGCTCAACCTCGGCCACGGGGTGAACCCCGACACCGACCCCGACGTGCTGACGCGCATCGTCGAGCTGGCCCACACCCTCTGAGGAGGCGCGAGACCGTGACCGACGCGACCAGCGCACCCGGGGCCCGCGGCTCCGGGGCCGCGACCCGCGCCTCCTCGGAGGCACCGGCCGCGGGCGACGTCGTCGTGGTCGGCGGAGGAGTGGCCGGGCTGGTCGCCGCCCGTGACCTCGCGCGCGCGGGCCGGCGGGTCGTGCTGGTCGAGGGCGGCCCCCGCCTCGGCGGCGAGGTCGCGCGCCACACGGTCGCGGGCATCGACCTCGACGCCGGCGCGGAGAGCTTCGCGACCAAGGGCGGCACGGTCGCGGCGTTCCTCGACGAGCTGGGCCTCGGCGACGACGTCGTGCTGCCCGACCCCCGCGGCGCCTGGGTGCAGCACGGCGCGGGCGAGGCGTTCCCGCTGCCGCGCACCGGCCTGCTCGGCGTGCCCGGCGACCTCGGCGCGGCCGACGTCGTGGCCGTGATCGGCGAGGAGGCCGCGGCCGAGGCCGCCCGGCTCGACTCCGCCCCCGGCGAGGTCGGGGCCGACGAGGTGATGGTCGGGCCCTTCGTGCGCGCCCGGATGGGCGGCGCGGTGCTCGACCGGCTCGTCGCGCCGATCGTCGGCGGCGTCCACTCCGTCCACCCCGACGCGCTGCCGGTCGACCGGGTCGCGCCGGCCCTGCGCCGCGCGCTGCGCGACGAGGGCTCGCTGGCCGCCGCCGTGCGCAGCGTCCGTGCCCTCGCGCCGGCGGGCTCGGCCGTGGCGGGCCTCCGCGGCGGCATGGCCCGCCTCGTCGACGCCCTCGTCGCCGACCTCGACCGCCTCGGCGTCGACGTCCGGCTCGAGGCGCCCGTCGCCGCGGTCGACTCCCGCTCGGTGACCCTGGCCACGGGCGAGCGCCTCGACGCCCCGCACGTGCTGCTCGCCGTCGGCGACGGCGCCGCCCGGGCGCTCGCCGGCCGCCGCGCCCCCGAGCCCGGCCTGATCACCCTCGCCACGATCGTGCTGCGCGACGACCGGCTCGACGTCGGGCCGCGGGGCACCGGCGTGCTCGTCGCTCCGGGCGCCGTCGGGGTGCGCGCGAAGGCGCTCACCCACGGCACCGTCAAGTGGCCCTGGCTGGCCGAGGCCGCGGGGGGCCGTCACGTCCTCCGGCTCAGCTACGACTCGCCCGTGGTCGACGCGGGCACCCCCGACGACGAGCTGCGCCGCACCGCGCTGGCCGACGCGTCGGCCCTGCTCGGCGTCGACCTCGACGAGCGCTCGGTCGAGGGCACCGCCCGGGTCGTCTGGGACGCTCCCCTCCCCCAGGAGGCGCCCCCCGCCTCCCCCTCTCCCCTCGACGGCGTCGTGCGCGTCGGCGGTGCCGTGGCCGGCCGCGGGCTCGCCGCCGTGATCGCCCGGTCGCGTCGCGCCGCCGCGGAGCTGCTCCAGGGCTGACGACCCGGAGCACGGCCCGCCGCTCCCTCCACCGCGGGCGCGCTGTCCCCGCCCGGCGGGTCGGCATGCCCGTCCGGGCATCTCCGTGCGGCCCCGGGCTACATTGGACCCACGCGCCGGGCACTCGTCCGCGCGCGGACGACATCGAATGGAGCGACATGCGAGGCAAACTGATCTTCGTCGCCGGAGCAGCACTCGGGTTCGTGCTGGGCGCGCGCGCCGGGCACGACCGCTACGACCAGATCGCCGACAAGACGTCGAAGGTGTGGCACAGCCGCGCCGTGCAGCGCCAGGTCGTCAAGGCGGAGGACTTCGCGGGCGCGAAGGCCGCCGACGCCGTCGACGCGGTCGTCGAGGGGGTCAAGTTCCTCGTCACGCGCGCCTTCGGCGGCGGGAAGAAGAAGAAGTGACCGACTCCACCCGGAGCGACGGGGTGCGGCACGGGGGGAAGGCGTCCAAGCGGTCGTTCTTCGCCCTCGTGCAGGACGTCCCGACGCTGGTCACCGACCTCGTCAAGGGCGAGCTCGCCCTGCTCAAGTACGAGGTCATCGGCACCCTCAAGGCCTTCGGCATCGGCGCCGGCTTCCTCGTCGGCGCCCTCGTGTTCGTGTTCGCCATGCTCGGCGTGCTCCTCACCGGCATCGTGCTGCTCATCGCCATCTGGCTGCCGGGCTGGCTCTCGGCGCTCATCGTCGCGTTCGTGCTGCTGCTCGTCGCCGCGTTGCTGGCATTCCTCGGCTACAGGAGCATCAAGAAGGGCCTGCCGGCGGTGCCCGAGAAGACGATCGCGAGCCTCAAGCGCGACCTCAAGGCGATCAAGGGCGTGGGCTCCATCCCGCGCGCCGACCTCACCGACCGCTGACCCGGCCGGGCCCCCGCCCGCACCAGCAGCGCCGCACCGGCACCAGCACCGGTGAGGCACCCAGCACCAGCACCAGCACCGCATCCCCGCACCGCCCGCACCGAACGGAGTCCTCGTGAGCGACAGCAAGAACGACAGCAGCAAGGCCGACCGCACCGACGCGGACGACATCCAGGCCCGCGTCGACCGCACCCGGGCCGAGCTCGCCGCGACGCTCAACGAGCTGGAGGACAAGCTCAACGTGCCGAAGCAGCTCGGGGCCGCCGGCCACCGCGCCAAGGCGTCGTTCGAGCGCGACCGCACCCCGTGGCTCGCCGGCGCCGGCGCCGCCGCGCTGGCCCTCGCGGGCGTCGTCGTCGCCGCGGTGAAGCGCCGCTGAGCCCCTCCGCCCTCCCCGCCGGCAGCGCCGGTCGCGACGCCCTCCGCCCCCGGGCCGGGGGCGTCGCCGCAGATGCCTCGACGTGCTGCTACCTGGTTGGGTTCCCAGCCGTGGCGGGAGGAGAATGATGAGCATGAGTCCCAGCGCCGACGCGCCAGTCCCCGAGCTGCCGACGTCTGATTCCCCCGCCGCCCTCACGGGTGAGCCGACCCACCCCCGCACCGCCGACTCCGGCCCGGCTCCGTCGCCCGAGGGCACCCCCGGCGACCAGCCCGCCGAGACGCTCGGCTACACGCTCTGGGCCGTGCTGCGTCGCGACCCGCAGAACCCCTACGCCCCCGACCTCGACGACGTCCCGCAGCTCGACGAGCTCGTGGCCGAGCTCGCCGGCGAGGGCGTCGTCGTGCGCGGCTTCTACGACGTCAGCGCGCTGCGCGCCGACGCCGACCTGATGATCTGGCTGCACGGCGAGGTCCCCGAGGCGATCCAGTCGGCGTACCGCCGCCTCCTCCGCACCGACGTGCTGGGCGGCCTGCTGCCGACCTGGAACGCCATGGGCATGCACCGCCAGGCGGAGTTCTCGCGCAGCCACAGCCCGGCCTTCATGCGGGGCGCGGAGCCCGAGGCCTGGCTCACCGTCTACCCGTTCGTGCGCAGCTACGAGTGGTACCTGCTGCCGGAGGAGGAGCGTCGTCAGATGCTCGCCGACCACGGCAAGCAGGGCGCCGCCCACCGCGCCGTCCTCACCAACACCGTGGCGAGCTTCTCGCTCGGCGACTACGAGTGGATCCTCGCGCTCGAGGCGCCCGAGCTCGTGCAGCTCGTCGACCTCATGCGCGACCTCCGCTACACGGAGGCCCGCCGCCACGTCCGCGAAGAGGTGCCCTTCTACACGGGCCGCCGCCTCACCACCACCGAGATCATCGAGGTCCTGTCGTGACTGACACCACCGGCATCACCAACGGCCAGCTCGTGCGCGCCGCCACCCCCGCGGCCGCCCAGGGCCCCGAGCACGTGAGCGAGCCCACCGACTACGACGCCATCCTGCTGGCCGGCTTCGGCGGGCCCGAGGGCCAGGACGACGTCATCCCCTTCCTCCGCAACGTCACGCGCGGCCGGGGCATCCCCGAGGAGCGCCTGGAGGAGGTCGCGACCCACTACCGTCACTTCGGCGGCGTGAGCCCGATCAACCAGCACAACCGCGAGCTGAAGGTCGCCCTCGAGGGCGAGCTGGCCCGCCGTGGAGTCGACCTGCCCGTGATCTGGGGCAACCGCAACTGGGATCCCTACATGGCCGACGCCGTGCGCGAGGCCGACGAGCGCGGCTTCACGAAGCTGATCGCCGTCGCCACCAGCGCGTACTCGTCGTACAGCTCGTGTCGCCAGTACCGCGAGGACTTCGCGATGGCGCTCGAGGCGACCGGCCTCGAGGGCAAGGTCATGATCGACAAGGTGCGCCAGTTCTTCGACCACCCCGGCTTCGTCCAGCCCTTCATCGACGGCGTCCGCGAGGGCCTCGAGAAGGCCCGGGCCGAGAACGAGGGCCTCGACCTCGCGACCGAGGTGCAGGTGCTGTTCGCCACCCACTCCATCCCGTCGACCGACGCGGCGAAGAGCGGCCCCCAGGCGCGCGGCTTCGACGAGGAGGGCGCCTACGCCGCCCAGCACAAGGCCGTCGCGGAGGTCGTCATGGCCGCCGCCGAGGCGGGCCTGGGCCTCGAGGCCCCCGCCGAGGGAGGCACGACCGTGCCCTGGCAGCTCGTCTACCAGTCGCGCAGCGGGCCGCCCTCGATGCCGTGGCTGGAGCCCGACATCAACGACGCCATCGACGACCTCGCCGACGGCCCGACGCGGGCCGTCGTCATCGTGCCGCTCGGCTTCGTGAGCGACCACATGGAGGTCATGTGGGACCTCGACGAGGAGGCGCTCGAGACGAGCGAGAAGAACGGCTTCTGGGCCACGCGCACGCCCACCCCCGGCATCGACCCGAACTACGTCACCGGCCTCGTCGACCTCGTGCTCGAGCGCGTCGAGGGCGTCCCGGCGGAGGACCGTCCGCACCTCACCGACATCGGCCCCTGGTACGACGTCTGCCGGCCGGGCTGCTGCGAGAACGTGCGCCTCGGCTTCAAGCCCGCCGTCTCGGGATTGGTGCCGTAGCGACGTGACCACCCTCCGAGTAGGAACGCGGGCCAGCGCCCTCGCCGTCGCGCAGTCGACGACGATCGCCGAGCGGCTCGCGGAGGCCACCGGCCACGACGTCGAGCTCGTGCGCGTGCACACCGAGGGCGACCGCACCCAGGCGACCGGCGAGTCGCTGTCGCTGGGCGGCACGGGCGTCTTCGCCAGCGCCCTGCGCGCGGCGCTGCTCGCCGACGAGTGCGACGTGCTGGTGCACTCCCTCAAGGACCTGCCCACCGCCTCCCACCCGGGCCTCGTCATCGGGGCGATCCCGGGCCGCGCCGACGCCCGCGACGCGCTCTGCGCCCGCGACGGCCTGACCCTCGAGACCCTGCCGCAGGGCGCCCGGGTCGGCACCGGCTCGCCCCGCCGGGTCGCACAGCTGCTGTCGGCCCGGCCCGACCTCGAGGTCGTGCCCATCCGCGGCAACGTCGACACGCGCCTCCGCCGGGTGACCGACGACCTCGACGCCGTCGTGCTCTCCGCGGCCGGCCTCGGCCGTCTCGGCCGCCTCGACCAGGTCACCGACTTCCTCGGCCTCGGCCCGTGGCCGAGCGCCCCCGGCCAGGGCGCGCTCGCCGTCGAGGTGCGCGAGGGCGACCCCGACCCGGACCTCGCCCGCGCGCTCCGGGCCGTCGACCACCGCGAGACGCGTCTCGTCGTCACCGCCGAGCGCCAGGTGCTCGCCGCCCTCGAGGCCGGCTGCTCGGCGCCCATCGGCGCCACCGCGGTCGTCGACGCCGGCCTGCTGCTGCTCAGCGCCACGGTCTACCGGCCCGACGGCGGCGCCCACGTCAGCGCCTCGCACGCCGTCTCGCTGGAGGGCGGCTCGCTCGCCGACCAGCTCGTCGACGTGCACGAGGTCGCCGGCCGAGTCGTCGCCGAGCTGCTCGAGCTCGGCGCCGCCGACCTCGCCCCGCTCGGCGAGGGCCCCGGCGGCGGCGACCCGGTCGGGAGCGCCTCGTGACCGCCGGCAAGCCGCTGAAGGGCGCCCGGGTGCTCGTGCCCCGCGGCGGCAAGTGGGGCGACGGCGTCTCGGCGTCGCTGCGCTCGTTCGGCGCCTCGCCCGTCATCGCGCCGCTGATCAACTTCGCCCCGGCGGAGACTCCCGAGCTGCTCGCCGCGGCCCTCGCCCGGCTGCAGGCCGGCGTCTACGAGTGGCTCGTCGTCACGAGCGCCACCACCGTCGACGTGCTGGTCGGCCACGGCATCCGCCCCCCGGCCGAGACGCGCATCGCCGCCGTCGGCGAGACGACCGCGGCGGCCCTGACCCTGTCGGGCTACCGCGTCGACTTCGTGCCCGAGGGCGACAACAGCGCCCGCGGCCTCGTCAAGGAGTGGCCGGGCTCCGACGTCACGGGCCGCGTGCTCGTGCCGCAGTCCGACATCGCCGAGCCGACCCTCGTCGCCGGCCTCTCCGCCCGCGGCTTCGACGCCGAGTTCGTCGCCGCCTACCGCACCGTGGGCGTGCCGGTCAGCGACGAGGTCGCCGCCGACGTCGCCTCCGGCTCCATCTCGGTGGTGCTCGTCACCTCCGGCAGCGTCGCCCGGCAGATCGCGGCCCAGCTCGCGCCCCTGCCCGAGTCGACGCTCGTCGCGTGCATCGGCCCCCGCACCGCCTTCGACGCCCGTGCCGCGGGGCTGCCCGTGCACCTGATCGCCGAGACCCGCTCCGCCGCCTCGCTCGTCGAGGCCGTCGTCGACCACGCGAGCGCGCTCGCGGCCGACGCCCCGCCCGAGGCCCCGCGCCTCGACGAGGCGCTCTGAGGCGCGGGGCGCGCACGACGTGCCCCGCGCCTCCCGCCCCTCCGTCCGTCCGCGCCACGAGCGCGGCACCGGCCCCCGCACCTGATCACCCGAGAAGGACCATGTCGCAGTTCCCCCGAGTCCGCCCCCGTCGCCTCCGCGCGACCCCCGCCATGCGCCGCCTGGTCGCCGAGACCCGGCTGCACCCCGCCGACCTCGTGCTGCCGATGTTCGTGCGCGAGGGCATCGACGAGCCCCAGCCGATCAGCTCGATGCCGGGCGTCGTGCACCACAGCCTCGCGAGCCTCCCGCGTGCGGTCGAGGAGGCCGCCGAGGCCGGCGTCGGCGGCGTCATGCTCTTCGGCGTGCCGCTCGAGAAGGACGCCGTCGGCTCGGGCGCGACCGACCCGCAGGGCATCCTCAACGTCGCGACCCGCGTCGCCGCCGACGCGGCGGGCGGCGCCCTCGTCGTGCAGACCGACCTCTGCCTCGACGAGTTCACCGACCACGGCCACTGCGGCGTGCTCGCCGACGACGGCTCGGTCGACAACGACGCCACGCTCGCGCGCTACGACGAGATGGCGGTCGTGCAGGCCGAGGCCGGTAGCGAGCTGATCGGCATGAGCGGCATGATGGACGGCCAGATCGGTTCGGCCCGCGAGGCCCTCGACGACGCCGGCCACGGCGGCACCGCGCTGCTCGCCTACGCCGCGAAGTACGCCTCGGCGTTCTACGGCCCGTTCCGCGAGGCCGTGCAGTCGACCCTCGTCGGCGACCGCCGCACCTACCAGCAGGACGCGGCGAACGGCCGCGAGGGCATCCGCGAGGTCGAGCTCGACCTCGCCGAGGGGGCCGACATCGTGATGGTCAAGCCCGCGATGAGCTACCTCGACGTGCTCGCCGAGACCGCGGCGATGAGCCCCGTGCCGGTCTGGGCGTACCAGATCAGCGGCGAGTACGCGATGATCCAGGCCGCCGCCGCGAACGGCTGGATCGACGCCGACGCCGCCTCGTACGAGAGCGTCCTGTCGATCAAGCGCGCGGGAGCCGACACGATCCTGACGTACTGGGCGACCGACCTGGCCACGCGCCTCCGGAAGGGGCACCTCTGATGAGCGACCACAGCAACGACCACTACTTCACCCGCGCCAAGCAGTCCATCCCGGGCGGGGTCAACTCGCCGGTGCGCGCCTACGGCAGCGTGGGAGGCACGCCCCGCTTCCTCGTCGGAGCCCGCGGCCCCCACGTGATCGACGCCGAGGGGCGCGAGTACGTCGACCTCGTCGCCTCGTGGGGCCCGGCCATCCTCGGCCACGCCCACCCGGAGGTCGTCCGGGCCGTGCAGGAGGCGGCGGCGCGCGGCCTGTCGTTCGGGGCGTCGACCCCGGGCGAGACCGAGCTGGCCGAGCTCGTGCGTGAGCGCGTGGCCGTCGGCGACGCGCACCCGATCGGCAAGATCCGCATGGTGTCGACCGGCACCGAGGCGACCATGACGGCGATCCGCCTGGCCCGCGGCTACACCGGGCGCGACCTGTTGGTGAAGTTCGCCGGGCACTACCACGGGCACTCCGACTCGCTGCTGGCCGAGGCCGGCTCGGGCGTCGCGACCCTGTCGCTGCCGGGCTCGGCGGGCATCACCGCCGAGACGGCCGCCCAGACCCTCGTCGTGCCCTACAACGACCTCGACGTCGTGCGCGCCGTGTTCGACGAGCACGGCCCGCGCATCGCGGCCGTCATCGTCGAGGCGGCCTCGGCGAACATGGGCGTGCTGCCCCCGGTGCGCGGCTTCAACCGCGGCCTGTCGGAGATCACGAAGCGCCACGGCGCGCTGCTGATCGTCGACGAGGTGCTCACCGGGTTCCGCGTCGGGCCCGCCGGCTGGTGGGGCCTCGAGGCCGCCCAGGTCGTGCCCGACGGCGCGGGCTGGGAGCCCGACCTCGTCACCTTCGGCAAGGTCATCGGCGGCGGCCTGCCGCTCGCCGCGCTCGGCGGCCGCGCCGAGGTGATGGACTTCCTCGCCCCGCTGGGGCCGGTCTACCAGGCGGGCACCCTGAGCGGGAACCCGGTCGCCGTGGCCGCGGGCATCGCGACGCTGCGGCTCGCGACCCCCGAGGTCTACGCGAAGCTCGACTCGCTCGCCGACCAGCTGTCGGCCGAGGTCTCGTCGGCCCTGTCGGCGGAGGGCGTGGCGCACACGGTGCAGCGCGCCGGGTCGCTCTTCTCGTTCGCCTTCACCGACACGACGCCGGTCGACTACGACGACATGCGCGCGCAGGACACCTGGCGCTACCCGCCGTTCTTCCACGCGATGCTCGACGCGGGGGTCTCGCTGCCGCCGTCGGTCTACGAGGCGTGGTTCGTGACGGCGGCGCACGACGAGGCCGCCGTGTCGCGGATCGTCGACGCGCTGCCGGCCGCCGCGCGGGCGGCCGCCGCCGCCGCGACCGCGTAGCGCGCGTAGCGCGCGTAGCGCGCGGCCCGCGCCGCGCCAGCCGCACGTCGAGGTGACTCGATCGGGGCCCCGACCACGGTCGAGGGCCCAGGTCGGGTCACCTCGACGTCGTCCGCGGCCGGGAGCGCGCCCGCCAGCGCCCGTCGACGCGGTCGATCGCCAGCGGGTGGTCGAAGGCCGCGGAGACGAGCTCCGACGTGAGCACCTCGTCGGCCGGGCCCGACGCCGCCACCCGGCCGTCGCGCAGCAGCAGCGCGTGGGTCGTGCTCGCCGGCAGGTCCTCCAGGTGGTGGGTCACGGTGACCGACGCGACCTCCGGGTGCGCGAGCCGCAGGGCGTCGACGGTGTCGAGCAGGTGCTCGCGCGCGGCGACGTCGAGCCCCGTGGCCGGTTCGTCGAGGAGGAGCAGGGCCGGCTCGACGAGCAGCGCGCGGGCGATCAGGGCCCGGCCGCGTTCACCCTGCGAGAGGACGCTCCAGAGCCCCTCGCGCCGCGACTCCAGCCCGACGGAGGCGGTGAGCAGGTCGGCGCGCGCCTCCTGCTCCGGGGTGGGCCGCCACCGCGCCACGGGGTCGCTGCTGCCCGTCAGCCCCGTGAACACGACCTCGCGCACGGTCGCGTCGCCGAGCATGCGGTGGCGCGGGTCGACGTGGCCGACGTGCTGCCGGAGCTCGCGCAGGTCGACGCGCCCGAGCCGGTGGCCGAGCACGTCGACGGTGCCGCTCGTGGGGTGCCCGAGGGCGCCCGCGAGCGTCAGCAGCGTCGTCTTGCCGGCGCCGTTCGGGCCGATCAGCGCCCAGTGCTCACCGGCCCGCACGTGCAGCGAGACGTCGTCGAGCAGGTCGCGGCCCTGACGCGTGACGCGGACGTGCTCGACGGCGAGGACGAGCGGGCCTGCGCCGACCCGCCCGGGGCGTGCGCCGGCGAGGCCCTCGGTCACGCCTGCGCGGCGTAGAAGCCGGTCTCCCGCACGGCCGCGAAGAACGGGGCCAGGGCGGTCGACTGCCGCTGCAGCAGGCCGGCGACCCCCTCGGCGTCGCGCCGGGCGACGCCCTCGGCCACGGAGGTCGTCGTCGAGGCGCCGAGCTGCCAGGGGTAGGCCGAGTTCTCGGCGAGACGGCGGAACATCACCGTGGTGAGGCGTGAGACGGGCTCGGCGCAGGCGAGCAGCGTCGGGCTCCCGGCCGCGCGCATGAGCACGTCGAAGAGCGCGAACATGGCGTCGATCGACTCGGGCGTCTCGACGACGCCGTCGCTCAGGCGCAGCTCGGCGAGGCGCGTGATCTCGGCGACGTCGGCGTCTCTCATCGTCGCCACGCCCCGGGTCGCCGCGAGCGACCAGAGGCCGAGGATGGTGGTCGAGCAGTCCTCGAAGAGCTCCGCCGTCGGCGTCACCACGCGGGTGTACCGGTTGGCCTCGATCTCGACCAGGCCGAGCTCGGCCAGCTTCGCGATCGCCTCGCGCACGGGGGTGCGGCTGACGCCGAGCCACGCGACGAGCTGGTCGTCGTTGAGCCGCTCGCCGAACTCGAGGGTGCCGTCGCCGATCGCGGTGACGAGCCGGTCGAAGACGACGTCGCGCAGCAGGCGTCGGGGGGTGGGGACGGCGTCGGGCACGGGGATGGGCATCGGGCTCTCGATCCTGCAGGGGTGCTGGGGGGGTGCTGGGGGTGCGGGGGAGGCGCGGGTCGGCGCCGGTCGGGCGGCCCTGCTCGTCGCAGGGCCGCCCGGGAGGTCACGCGGCGTAGATGCCGCTGCCGGAGACCTCGTCGAAGTACGCGCCGAACGAGGCCGGCTGCTCGCGGACGAGGCGGGCCGCGGCCTCGCCGTCGCCGTCCCCGACCGCGTCGCGCAGGCCGCGGGTCAGCTCGACGGCCTGCTCCCACGGGTACATCCCGTCGGTCGCGGGGCGTCGGAGGACGAGCAGGAGGCGCGGCCCGGTGGCCGCCCAGAGGCGACGGAGCGACGAGCTGCCGGAGGCGTCGAGCAGGAGCTCGTTCATGCGGACGAGATCGGCGACGTCTTCGGGCTTGCGCTTCGAGAACGCGGTGAGGCGGCGGTCGAGGATCGCCGTCACCTCCTTGCGCTGCTCCTTGGTGAGGGCGGGCACGCCGCGCTCGACGACGAGGGCCCAGACCTGGTAGCCGGTCTCGACGGTGTCGGTGAACTCGGCGAAGGTCGGCGCGACGATGCGCGTGTACCGGTTCGCCTCGATGTCGACGAGGGCCTGGTCGGCGAGCTTGGCGATGGCCTCGCGGACGGGGGTGCGTGAGACGCCGAGCCAGGCGACCAGCTGGTCGTCGTTGAGGCGCTCGCCGAACTCGAGGGTGCCGTCGATGATCGCGTCGAACATCTTGTCGTAGACGACGTCGCGCAGCAGGCGACGGGGGGCGGGCGGCTGGTCGGTCAGGGTGGGGATCGGCATCCGGGTGCTCCTGTTCGGGGGCGGGAGTGGGGGTGCGACGGGCTCACGGCCCAGGGCGGGGCCCTGGTCACCGGTCGAGGCGCATGTCGCACCACCATGTACGAGGACGTATCGGGTATCCGGTACTTCACACGACCTTAGTACGGTCGGGGCCGCCGTGGCGAGCCCACGCCGTGACTTCGTGACGAGCGCTCAGCGGCGCACGTCGACGACGGTCCGGCCGCGCACCGACCCGGCCACGATCCGGGGGCCGAGCTCCACGACCTCCGAGAGGCCCACCTCCGTCGTCATGGAGTCGAGCAGGTCGAGGTCGAGGTCGGTCGCGAGCCTCGCCCACGCCTCGCGGCGCAGCTCGACCGGGGCGTCGACCGAGTTGACGCCGGCGAGCGACACCGCGCGGAGGATGAACGGCAGCACCGAGGTCGGCAGGTCGGCGCCCTGCGCGAGCCCGCAGGCGGTCACGGTGCCGCCCCATCGCGTCTGGGCGAGCACGGAGGCGAGCGTCGTGCTGCCCACCGAGTCGATCCCGCCGGCCCAGCGGGCACGCTGCACGGGCCGGCCGGCCTCGGCGAGCTCGGAGCGGTCGACGACCGTCGTGGCGCCGAGGCCGCGCAGGTACCCGCCCAGCTCGTCGACGCGACCCGAGGAGGCGGTGACCGAGTACCCGAGACGGCTCAGCAGCGCGATCGCCACCGAGCCCACGCCTCCCGCGGCCCCGGTCACGACGACCTCGCCGTCGCCGGGGCGGACGTCGCGCTCGAGCCGCAGCACGCTGAGCATCGCGGTGAAGCCCGCGGTGCCGACGGCGGCCGCCTGCCGGGCGGAGACGCCCTCGGGCACGAGCACGAGCGAGCCCGCGTCGACCACGGCCCGCTCGGCGAAGCCGCCGTGCCGGCTCTCACCGATGCCCGCGCCGTTCAGCACGACCAGGTCGCCCGGCGACACGGCGGGGGAGGCGCTGGTCGCGACGGTGCCCACGAGGTCGATCCCCGGCACGAGCGGCAGCGTGCGGGCCACGCCGGGGTCGCCCGCCAGCGCCATGCCGTCCTTGTAGTTCAGGCTCGACCAGGCCACGTCGACGACGACGTCGCCCGTGCCCAGGAACTCCTGCTCGATCTCCCGCACGGAGGCGGGGCGGTCACTCTCGACGACGACGGCGCGCATGGCGACACGCTACGCGCGCGGGCTGGGGCGCGGCCCTCCCGGCCGGCGACGGGGCGCCTCCTCGGCGGTCGCTCAGCCGAAGAGGATGGCGGCCTCGTCGTAGCGGTGCTGCGGGACCGTCTTGAGGCTGTCGAGGGCCTCCTCGAACGAGACGTGCACGATGTCGGTGCCGCGCAGCGCCACCATGCGGCCCCAGCGGCCCTCGACCACGCTGTCGCTCGCGGCCATGCCGAGGCGGGTCGCCAGCACGCGGTCGTAGGAGGTGGGGGTGCCGCCGCGCTGGATGTGGCCGAGCGTCGTCGCCCGCGTCTCGATCCCGGTGCGCTCCTCGATCACCGGCGCGAGGCGCTCGCCGATGCCGCCGAGGCGCGGGCGTCCGAAGGCGTCGAGGCCCCGCTCGGAGTGCGCGTCGCTCTCGTGGTCGGGCACGAAGCCCTCGGCGACCACGACGAGCGGCGCCCGGCCGCGGTCGTAGGCGGCCTTCACCCACGCGACGATCTGGTCCATGCTCGTCGCCTGCTCGGGGATGAGGATGGCGTGCGCGCCGGCGGCCATGCCCGAGTGCAGCGCGATCCAGCCGACGTGGCGGCCCATCACCTCGGCCACCATGCAGCGGCTGTGCGAGTCGCCCGTGGTGCGCAGTCGGTCCATGGCGTCGGTGGCGACCTGCACGGCCGTGTCGAAGCCGAAGGTGTAGTCGGTGGCGCCGAGGTCGTTGTCGACGGTCTTCGGCACGCCGACGATCTTCAGGCCCTCGTCGGTGAGGCGCTTCGCCGCCGCGAGGGTGCCCTCGCCGCCGATCGCCATGATGGCGTCGATGCCGAAGCGGTCCATCACCTCGCTGATGCGCGCGACGCCGCCGTCGCCCTCGAACGGGTTGGTGCGGCTCGTGCCCAGGATGGTGCCGCCCTGCTTGGCGATGCCCTGGATCTCCTTCCGCGTGAGCGGCATGACGTCGCCGTCGACGACGCCGCGCCAGCCGTCGCGGAAGCCGACGAACTCCTGCCCGTGGATCGTCGTGCCCTTGAGCACGGCCCCGCGGATGACCGCGTTCAGGCCGGGGCAGTCGCCGCCGCTGGTGAGGATACCGATTCGCATCGCGCTGCTCCGTCGCATGTCGGGCCCGTCGGGCCGGCCGAGATCGGTCCCATCATGGCGCACCCGCGGCTGGACGGCAGCCCCGACGGCCGGGGTCACCGTCGGCCGCGGTTGCTAGCCTCGTGCGCATGACCGACCAGCCCGCCCCGCGGCCCCCGTCGCCCTGGGCCCGCTTCGCCCGCCCGGCGCCCGGTGAGCAGCGGCCGCGCGCCGAGGTGCAGCCCCCGCCCGCGCGGCAGGGGGCGCCCGGGCAGGCCGGGGCCGACCAGGCCTGGGCCGGTCAGCCGTTCCCGCAGCCCCAGCAGTTCCCGCAGCCGTTCCCGCAGCCCGCCGCGACGACCCCGGCGGCGCAGTGGGCGCCGCAGGCCGGGCCGCCGCAGGCCGCCGCGCCGCAGGCCTCGTCGGCGCAGGACGCCCTGACCTGGCCGGCCCCCGCCGCCCCCGGGGTCGGGTCGTACTTCGCCGTCGGCGACGACGAGTGGCCCCCGCCGGCACGGCCGCGCGACGGCGCCGACGAGGGGCGCGGCCTCGCCGTCGCCTCGGTGGTCTTCGGGGTGTTCGCGGCCCCCCTGGGCCTCGTCTTCGGCCTCGTGGCCGTTCGACGGGCCGCGTCGGCCGGAGCGTCGGCCGCCCTGGCCCGCGTCGGCCTCGTCGTCTCGAGCGTCATGATCGTCGTCGGCCTCGTCGCGGGCGTCTCCGCCCTCGACTACGCCGCCCGCCTGTCGTCGACGTGCGCCCAGCTCGGGCCGGGCGAGTACGTCGACGACCAGGGCCGCGGCGTCACCTGCGACTGACCGGGCCGGTGCTGCCGACCCTCGCCGCGCCTCCTACAGGGCGACGGTGCCCGTGTCGGCGATGTTCTGGGGGTGTCCGCCCGTCACGGCGGCCTTGGCGTACTTGAGGAAGGTCACGGCCTTCGGCTCGTTGCTGACCCAGTACTCGGCCGTCTCGACGTCGACCTCGATGAGGGCGACCGTCGGGTCGTCCTTGCCCTGGTCGAACCAGGCCTCGGTGCCGGCGCTCCAGAACTCGTCGATCAGGGCGCGGTCCTTGACGATCGAGGCCTCGCCGGCGAGCGAGAGCCAGCCCTTGCCCGTCTCGACGGCGACGTTGACGTGGGGGTGCGCCTTGATGTCGTCGACCTTGGGCGAGGGGTCGGGGGTGAAGAAGTACACCTTGCCGTCGAACTCGCGGTCGACGACGGCGAGCGGGCGGCTGACGAGGCGCTGGCGCGCGCTCTGGGTGGTGAGGATCCCGATGCGGGCGGCGTCGAGCACCTCGGCGACGCGGCGGATGTCGTTGGTCTCGGTCATGGCGCCGAAGGTACCCGGGGAGGCGCGCCGCCCCTCCCAGGGACCGCCGCGTCGTACCCCGGAGTGACGCGATCCGGTCGGCTCGGCCCTCCCCCTCGCGCCGGAGGGCATACATGCCCTACCGTGGAACTCCAGTTCTGTACATCGAGGAGGTCCCCGTGCCGGTCCCCACCACGACGACCATGCGCATCCCCCGCCGCCTGCACCGCGACGAGGTGTACGACCGTCTGCTCGAGGCCATCCTCGACGGCACGTTCGAGCCGGCCGAGCGCATCCGCGACCACGACCTCTCGGCCTGGCTCTGCGTCTCGCGCACCCCGATCCGCATGGCGCTCGCGCGGCTGGGCGACCTGGGGCTGGTCGAGACGACCTCGACCCGGGTCACGCGCATCGCGCCGGCCCGTCCCGAGCTGCTGACCGACCTGGTGCGCACCACCTGGGGCCTCTGGGCCCTGGCCGACGCCGACGTCGCCGCGGCCGAGCCCGCCGACCGGGCCGGCCTCGTCCGAGCCCTCGAGGCGGGGGAGGCGCGGTGCCGGCAGGTGCGCGCCGGCGCCCCCGAGGCGGCGGCCGCGGTCACGACCACCCTGTGCGAGGTGGGCGCCGCGCTCGCCGCGTTCTCGGCGAACCGGTCGCTCGGCGCGGTGCTCGACCACCTCGGCCTCCTGCTGCACCACCACGCCTCGGGGGCCGGGGGCGAGGCCGACGCGGGCCTGCTCGTGCAGGGCCTCGCGGGCGCCCGTGACGCCGTCGCGGCGGGGGTGCCCGGCGCCTGGGGCGCGGCCGTGGAGCGGCTCGACGACCGCGCGGTCGGGGTCGCGGGCGTCGCGGCCTGACGGGTCGGCCGCCCACGCCCGGGTCACCGGGAGGTGCGGTGGCGGCCGGTGGCGACGAGCTCGGGCGCGGGCACGCTGCCGAGCAGCGGCTCGAGCGTGTGGCGGCCGAGCAGCGCCACGACCGCGTCGCCGGCCGCGCACCACTCGCGCTGGTCGAGGGCCCGGCGCAGCTCGGCGACGGGGGCGGCGAGCGAGGGGTCGTCGAGGGGGAGCGCGAGGTGACGCGAGAGGAAGGCCGTGCGGTTCTGCAGCGGCTCGGAGGCCTGCCGGGCGAGGGGGTTGCCCGAGACGGGCAGGAAGGCGCCCGTCGCCGCCAGGAGGTCGGAGCAGGTGGCCCCGGGGCGGTCGAGCACCCGCACGACCGTGCCCGCGAGGTGGGAGACCTCGCCCGGGTCGGCGTCGCCCGCGGACCTCACGGCGACCCCGTGCAGGAGGCCGAGCAGCTCGAGCGAGTCGAGCAGGTCGGCAGCCGTCGCCGGCGCGACGCGCGTGAAGCGGTTCGCCTCGATCTCGACCAGGCCCTGGTTGGCCAACCGGGCCAGCGCCTCCTTCACCGGGGTCTTCGAGACGCCCAGCCAGGTCGCGATGTCGTCCTCGAAGAGGCGCTCGCCCGGCCGCAGCGTGCCGTCGACGATCGCGCCGAGGACGGACTCGAAGGTCAGGTCGCGGAGGAGTCGGCGCGGGCCGCGCGTGGGTCGCTCAGGTACAGGCATGGCTCCTCCGTCGTCGGACACGTGGAACATCATACGTCTCATGGTCGGCCGTGTCGCGGGTGAGATGTCGGCGCCGTCGCCTACCATCGCCGCATGACGCTCACACCGGCCCTCGGTGCCTCCTCCGGCGCCGGGCCGGGCGACGGCGCCGCGCCGCTCGAGAGCACCTGGTCGCCCGCGGCCCCCGTCGACGTCCGGGCCACCCTCCGGCCGCTCGCCCGCGGCGCGGGCGACCCCGCCTGGCGCGTGGTCGGCGGCCAGCTGTGGCGTGCCGTCCGCACCCCGGCGGGCGCGGCGACCCTCTGCCTCACCTCCGGTCGTGACGGCGTGCACGCGGCCACCTGGGGGCCCGGCGCCGAGTGGCTGCTGGCCTCCGTGCCCGAGATGCTCGGCGAGGGCGACGACTGGTCGGGGCTCGACGTGTCGGGGGTCGACTTCCTCGCCGCCGCGCGGCACCGGTCACCGGGCCTGCGGCTCTCGCGCACGGGCCTCGTCGTCGAGTCGCTCGTGCCCGCCGTGCTCGAGCAGAAGGTGACGAGCCGCGAGGCCTGGCGGGCCTGGCGCGAGCTGGTGCGTCGCCACGGCGACCCCGCGCCCGGGCCGGCGCCGGAGGGCCTCACCGTCCCGCCCGACGCGGCCACCTGGCGCCGGGTGCCCAGCTGGGAGTGGCACCGGGCCGGCGTCGGCCCGCAGCGCTCCGACACCGTGATGCGGGTCTGCGCCGTCGCCGCGTCGCTCGAGCGCACCGTCGCCCTGGGGCGCGGCGGCGCCGAGGTCGAACGCCGGCTCCGCTCCGTGCCGGGCGTCGGCGTCTGGACGGCCGCCGAGACGATGCAGCGCGCGCACGGCGACCCCGACGCGCCCAGCGTCGGCGACTACCACCTGGCCGCCCTCGTGGGCTGGGCCCTCGTCGGCCGGCCCGTCGACGACGACGGCATGCTCGAGCTGCTCGAGCCGTGGCGGGGGCACCGGGGCCGGGTGGTGCGCCTGATCACCGGCAGCGGCTTCTCGAAGCCGAAGTTCGGGCCGCGCATGACGATCCAGGACCACCGGTCACACTGAGCCGGGAGGCCGGGGGGCCGAGATTCCGGCAGGCGAGAGGCCGGGGAGGCGAGGTGCCGGGCAGGCCCTCAGCAGGGCTGCGCGTCGGCCGCCCGCGGTGCGGGGGCGTCGGGGGAGGCGTCGTCGCCGATCGCGGCGAGGACGCGCTGCGAGAACCCGCGGACGACCCCGGCGTCGTCGTCGAGCACCTCGACGAAGTAGCGGCGGATCGCCTCGGTGTGCCCCCGGGTCGCCGCGAGCATGGCCCGGCGGCCGTCCGCGGTGAGCTCGACCCACGTGCCGCGGGCGTCCGACGAGCAGTCGGAGCGCCGCACGAGGCCGCGCTTCTCCATGCGGGTGACCTGGTGGCTGACGCGGCTCTTCTCCCAGCCGATCTGCTCGGCGATGTCGCGCACGCGCAGCCGACGGTCGGAGCTGCGCCCGAGCCCGACGAGGATCTCGTACTCGGGGGCGGACACGCCGGAGTCGTGGTGCAGCCGGAGCTCGAGGGCCCGGTCGAGGCGGCGCCGCATCGCGTAGAACTCGTCCCAGACGGCCCAGTCGTCGTCGGTGAGCGGGTCGGGCATGGGCCCAGCATAGGGACGCGTGCCAGGGCAGGGTCGGCGGCGCGGCATATCCTCTGCTCATGTCCGATCTGCGCGCCGCCGACCTCCCGCAGCAGACCGTCGAGACGGCACGCCGCTGGGCCGCGGCGGCCGCCGCGGCCCCCGCCGACCGCGACGCGGCGCGCCTCGCCGCGGTCGTCCGCGACCCCGACGGGCTCGCCTTCAGCCTCGCGGTCGTCGACGGCGTCCTGGGGGCCGCCGACCCCGCCGTCGCGGCCCGCACCCTCGACGCGCTGAGCCGCTCGATGCCGTCGACGCTGCCCTGGCACCTGCGCGCCGCCGTCTCGGCCGCGGGCGGGTTCGGGCCGCTGGCTCCGCGGTCGGTCATCGGAGTGGCCCGCAAGGCGCTCCGTCGCACGCTGCAGCACCTCGTGGTCGACGCCGCCCCCGACAAGCTGGGCGGCGCGCTGGCCGCGCTGCGGGCCCGCGACGGCGTCCGCCTCGACGTGAGCGTGCTGGGTCCCGCGGTGCTCGGCCGGGCCGGCGCCGACCGACGGCTGGCCGAGCTGACCGCGGCGCTCGGCCGCGACGACGTCTGGGGCGTCCGCACCACCGTCGACGACGTCGTCGGGCCGTCCTCGCCGTGGGCCGTCGACGAGACCAGCGCGCTCGCGGTCGAGCGGCTCACGCCGCTCTACGAGCGGGCCCTGGCCGCCGAGCCCGCCCGGGTCGTGACCCTCCAGGTCACCAGCTCGGCCGACCTCGACCTCACCATCGACGTGTTCACGCGCATCCTCGACCAGCCGCACCTGCGCGACCTCGTCGCCGGCGTCGCCCTGCCCACCGGCCTGCCCGACTCGCTGCCCTCGCTCCAGCTGCTCACCGACTGGGCCCGCGGCCGCGTGGCCCGCGGCGGCGCCCCGATCCGCGTCCGGCTCTCCGCCGGCGGCGACCCGTCGTCCGCCGTCGCGGAGGCCGACCGCCACGGCTGGGCCGCCGCCACGCCGCCCGCTCCGGTCGAGGCCGACGCGGCCCACCACCGGGTGCTCGACTGGGCGCTGCGCCCCGCCCACGCCGAGGTCGCCCACGTCGCGGTCGCCGCCCGCGGCCGCCTCGACCTCGCCCACGCCTGGACCCTCGCGCGGGCGCGGGAGGTCACGCACCTGCTCGACCTGGAGGCGGAGCTCGGCGCGGCCGAGGCCGACGCCCTGCTGGCCGAGGCCGGCGGGCTCGTGCTGCACGTGCCCGTCGCGCCGCACGCCGAGCCCGACGCGGCCGTCCCGTGGCTGCTCCACCGGCTCAGCGAGACGGCGGAGGCCACCGGGGGCGACCTCGACGCGGCGGTCGAGCGCTGGGTCGCCGCGGCGGCCCTCGCCGCCCGGGGCGACGACCTCGTCACCCGGCCCGCCGCGCCCGGGCACGGCGGCGTCGGCGACACCGACCCGGCCCTCGAGCGCAGCCGACGGGCCGCTCGTCGCGTCCTGGCCCGCGCCGGCACGTCGCACGCGGGCGTGGAGACCGTCGGTCGCTCCCGCGTGCTCGACCGCGACTCCCTCGAGGAGGTCGTCTCGCGCACGGCGCAGGCCGGCGTCCTGTGGGGCCACGCCGAGCCGGCCACGCGGGCCCAGCTGCTCGACCGCGCCGCCGCGGCCCTCGCCGCCGCCCGCACGACCCTGGTCGAGGTGCTGGTCGGCGAGACGGGCACCACGGTCGGCGAGGCCGACCACCAGGTCAGCGAGGTCGTCGACGCGGCGCGGCGGCACGCGGCCCTCGCGCGCGGCCTCGAGGTCGTGACGGGGGCGCGCTGGGCGCCTCCCCGGCTCACGGTCGTGGTCTCGGACGCCGCCGCGGCCCTCGCGACGCCCGCGGAGGGCGTCACCGCCGCGCTGGCCGCCGGCAGCGGCGTCGTGCTGAAGCCCGACCCGCGCGCCCGACGCACCTCCGCCGTGCTGTGCGAGGTGCTCTGGGCGGCCGGCGTGCCGCCCGAGCTGCTCGCGATCGCCGAGCTCGACGAGGACGACCTCGGCCGCGACCTCGTCGTGCACCCCGCCGTCGACCGGGTCGTGCTCGCCGGCTCGGTCGAGACGGCCCGCCTGTTCCGGTCGTGGCGGCCCGACCTGCCGCTCACCGCCCGCCTCGACGCCCCCGGGGTCGTCGTCGTGACGCCGAGCGCCGACGTCGACCTCGCCGTCGACGCGATCGTGCGCGGCGCCGTCGCCGGCGCGGGCCGCTCGCGCGTCGCGACCAGCCACGTGCTGCTCGTCGGCTCGGCCGGCGACGACCCCCGCCTGCGCCGGCAGCTCGTCGATGCCGTCTCGAGCCTCCAGGTGGGGCGGGCCGACGACCTCTCCACCCGCCTCGGCCCGCTCGTCGAGCCCGCCGGGCCGGCCCTGCGGGCCGCGCTCACGACGCTGCGCGAGGGCGACCGGTGGCTGGTCGAGCCCCGCCAGCTCGACGACGAGGGCGCGCTCTGGTCGCTCGGGGTCGTCGAGGGCGTCGGCGAGCCGGGGGTCGTCGACCAGGCCGTCCGCGGCCCGCTGCTGCGCGTCGTGCGGGTCGCCACGCTCGACGACGCCCTCGCCCACCAGACCGCCCTCGGCGGCGGGCACGTGGCCGCGGTCGCCTCGCGAGACGTCGACGAGGTGGCCCGGTGGGTGCGCCGCACCGACGCCGGTGCCCTCGTCGTGAACGGCAGCACCGCCGACGTCGCCGCCCGCCGGCAGCCGGCGGCGGGCTGGGGTCGCTCGTCGGTGGGCATGGTCTCGCCGACCGGGGCCGACGCCGTGGTCACGCAGGGCCGGTGGTGGAGCGTGCCGCGCGAGCCGCAGGCGTCGCTCCGCCTCACCGGCCTGTCGGAGGCGGTGGTGGCGGTCATCGAGGCCGCCCGCTCCGGGCTGTCGTTCGAGCAGTTCGACCGCGTCCGGTCGGGCGCCGTCTCCGACGAGCAGGCCTGGCAGGCGGTCTTCGCGCCCCGGGAGGCCGTCGGCGCCGGCGTCGAGCGGGTCGTGCTGCGGCACCGGGCCCGCCCGGTCGTCGTCCGCCTCTCGTCCGACGGCGACCTCGCCGACCTGGTGCGCCTCCTCGTGGCGGCGGCGCGGGCGGGCGCCCCGGTCGACGTCAGCTCGCCCGTGCCCCTGCCGGCGGCGCTCGTCCAGCTCGTGCGGGCGCCCGGGGCCCCGCTCCGCGTGGGCGAGATCGTGGTCGAGGGCGACGAGGCGTTCCGTGCCCGGGCGGCCGCCGGCCTGCTGCAGCGCGGCGGCGGGCGGCCCGACCCCCTCGACGACCTCGAGCTGCTCGCCCGGGCGGCCGAGCCCGACGCGGCGGAGGGCGCCTCCGACGACGAGGCCGCCGCCGGGGCCGCGGGCGCCGTCGCGCGGGACGCCCGGGGAGACGGGCACCTGCCCGCCGCCGACCCGGAGGCCGTGGCTCGGTACCGCGACCTGGTCGTCCGGATGGTCGGCGGCGACCCGCGGGCGCTCGCCGTGGCCGTCGGCGGCAGCCTCGACGTCGTCGTGCACGCCGGCGACGTCACGGAGGAGGGGCGGGTCGAGCTGCTGCCCTTCGTGCGCGAGCAGGCGGTGGCGGTCGTCACCCACCGGGCCGGCCACGTCGACCCGGCGTTCCGCGACCTGCGCCTGTAGGGCGCGGGAGTGCGAACGCGCGCCGCGGGGGCGGCGCGCTCGGTGCCCGGCGCGCGCTCGGCGCGCGGCGCGCTACGCGGGCTGGCGGCTGATCAGCTTCGACAGCACGATGGCGCTGCGGGTGTGGTCGACGTTCGGGGCGTTGCGGACGCGCTCGAGCGCCTCCTCGAGCGACGGGATGTCGCGGCTCCGCATGTGCACGATCGCGTCAGCGCTGCCCGTGACCGTGCCGGCGTCGACCACCTCCGGCACCGTGCTGAGGATGCGCTGCAGCTCGGCCGGCGACACGGTGCCCCGGCAGAAGAGCTCGACGAACGCCTCCGTGCCGAGTCCGTCGACGGCGGGGTCGACCTGCACCGTGAACCCCTTGATCACCCCGTCGGCCACCAGCCGGTCGACGCGCCGCTTCACGGCGGAGGCGCTGAGGCCGACCGACGAGCCGATGTCGCCGTAGCCCGCGCGGGCGTTCTGGCGCAGCAGGTCGATGATGCCGTAGTCGAGGTTGTCCACATCGGGCATCCTACGCTAGAAAGTTGCGCGGTGGGCCTCGCCTGCGCAACTTAAGTGCGTCCTGAGCGTCCATGATGCGCAGGCTGCGTGTGACACTGGCTGGCGTGAGCATCGCAGCCCCCACCGCCCAGCCCTCCGCAGCCGCCTCGCCAGCGCCGACGCGACGGGCCTCCCGCCGCACGGTGCTGATGTGCCGGCCCGACCACTTCACGGTCAGCTACCGCATCAACCCGTGGATGGACCCGTCGAGGCCGACCTCCACGTCGCTCGCGGTGCAGCAGTGGGAGTCACTGTACGAGACCTACCTCCGGCTCGGCATCCAGGTCGAGCTGATCGACCCGCTGCCCGGCCTGCCCGACATGGTCTACGCGGCCAACGGGGGCTTCGTGCTCGACGGCGTCGCCTACGGCGCCAAGTTCACCTACCCCGAGCGCCAGCCCGAGGGCCCCGCCTACATGGAGTGGTTCCGGCAGGCGGGCCTCCGCGTCGCCGAGCCCGTCGAGGTCAACGAGGGCGAGGGCGACTTCCTCCTCGTCGGCGACGTGATCCTCGCCGGCACGGGCTTCCGCAGCGCCTCCGACTCCCACGCCGAGCTCGCCCGGGTCACCGGTCGCGAGGTCGTCGGCCTGACCCTGGTCGACCCGCGGTTCTACCACCTCGACACCGCGGTGGCCGTGCTCGACCCGGAGCCGGTCGAGGGCGGCGCCCAGAACATCGCCTACCTCGAGAGCGCCTTCGACGAGCCCTCCCTTGCCGTGCTGCGCGAGCGGTTCCCCGACGCCGTCCTGGTCAGCGACGACGACGCGACCATCCTCGGCCTCAACAGCTACAGCGACGGCCTCCACGTGGTGATCGCCGAGAAGGCCACGGGCTTCGCGCGACAGCTGCGCGAGCGGGGCTACGAGCCGGTCGGCGTCGACCTCTCCGAGCTGCTGCTCGGCGGGGGCGGCGTGAAGTGCTGCACCCTGGAGCTGCGACGATGACGATCGACACGACCCGCGCCTCCGGCCCCACCGAGGCGGCCATCGCCGTCGAGGACGCCGCGCTGGCCCACAACTACCACCCGCTGCCCGTGGTCGTCGCGACCGCCGAGGGCGCCTGGGTCACCGACGTCGACGGCCGCCGCTACCTCGACTGCCTCGCCGCCTACTCGGCCGTGAACTTCGGCCACGGCCACCCGACCCTCGTCGCGGCCGCCCGTGACCAGCTCGACCGGGTGACGCTGACCAGCCGAGCGTTCCACAACGACCAGCTCGGCCCGTTCGCCGCCGAGCTCGCCGCCCTGCTCGGCAAGCAGATGGTGCTGCCGATGAACACCGGCGCCGAGGCCGTCGAGTCGGGCGTCAAGGTCGCGCGCGCCTGGGGCTACCGCGTCAAGGGCGTGCGGCCCGGGGCCGCGAAGATCATCGTGGCGTCGGGCAACTTCCACGGCCGCACCACGACCATCATCAGCTTCTCGGACGACGAGGAGGCGCGGGCCGACTTCGGCCCCTACACGCCCGGTTTCGTCACGGTGCCCTACGGCGACTCCGCCGCGCTCGAGGCCGCGATCGACGACGACACGGTGGCCGTGCTGCTCGAGCCGATCCAGGGCGAGGCGGGCGTCGTCGTGCCGCCGGCCGACTACCTGCCCGAGGTGCGTCGCATCACGCGGGAGCGCCGGGTGCTGTTCATCGCCGACGAGATCCAGTCGGGCCTCGGCCGCACCGGCGCGACCGTGAGCTGCGACCTCGTCGACGTCGTGCCCGACCTCTACCTGCTCGGCAAGGCCCTCGGCGGCGGCGTCGTGCCGGTCAGCGCGGTCGTCGGCGACCGCGACGTGCTCGGCGTGCTGCGGCCCGGCGAACACGGCTCGACGTTCGGGGGCAACCCGCTCGCCGCGGCCGTGGGCCTCGCCGTCGTGCGGATGCTCGCCACCGGCGAGTGGCAGGAGCGCGCCGCGCGGCTCGGCACCCGCCTCCGTGAGGGCCTCGACGCGCTCGTCGGCGAGGGCGTCGTCACCGTGCGCGGCGCCGGGCTGTGGATGGGCGTCGACATCGACCCCGCGGTCGGCACCGGGCGGGCGGTCTGCGAGGAGCTCATGCGCCGCGGCGTCCTCGCGAAGGACACGCACGGCTCGACGATCCGCCTCGCCCCGCCCCTGGTGATCACCGAGGCTGAGGTCGACGAGCTCGTGTCGACGCTCGGGGCCGTGCTGCGCGACCTCCGCGCCTGAGGTCGGGTCGCCGGGGCGGCCGGCAGGCCAGCGAGCCGTTCCGGCCCAGCCCGTTCCGGCCGTCCGGCCCGGCCGGGCCTCAGCCGCCCGCGCGCCCCTCGGGCTTGACGAAGAGGTAGACGACGCTCCGCCCCGTGCGGTGCTCCTGGGCGTTCGCGAAGCCGAGCCCCTCGAGGAGCTCGCGGTCGTCGTCGGTCAGCACGTCGACCTGGCGTCGCACGATCCAGACCCGGTCGGTGGCGGCGAGGCGCTCCGAGAGCTCGGCGCGGTCGTCGGCGTCGTCGAGCTGGAGCGTCTCGTCGGTGAACCTCCCGGCGGCGATGCCCGAGCTGACGAAGGCCACGTCGTCGAGGCCCGCGAAGCGCTGCGGGTAGGCGTAGAGCGCCTGGCGGGGCCGGGTCGAGACGACCCCGGTCGCGTCGAGCAGGACGGCGTCGCCCGGGCGGGCCTGCTGCTCGACGTAGCTGGCGACCTGGGCGAGGTCGGCGCCGCCGCCCTTGCCGTCGGGCAGCCGCTGCAGCACGTACGTCGGCACCGAGGCCGCGACCAGCAGGGCGATCAGGGCGATGCTGACCCACCGCCTCCGGAACCCGGTGATGGCGACCGCCAGCAGCAGGCACATGCCCGGCGCCGACCACGCCACCAGCCGTGCCTGGAAGAGCGGGGCGATCGCGAGGCCGACCAGCAGCATCACGCCGGTCGGCAGCACGACCCACAGCGCGCCGAGCAGCACGACGCTGCCGGGCGTGCGCGAGCGGTCGCGGAGGCGCGTGCCCAGGAGGATGAGGAGGCCCGCGCCCAGCACGGCGTACGCCACCGAGGTCGCGAACCACGGCTCGACCAGCACCGAGTACCAGGTGATCTCGGAGCCGGTCGCGGGGTCGCCGTCGCCCAGCAGCCGGGTGCGCTCGCGGATCACCGTGCCGATCACCGGGGCGGTGACGAGCAGCGCGGCGCCGGTCGAGATGGACCAGCCGAGGAGGCGGTGGCGGGCTCCCCGTCGACGTCGCTGTGCCGGGGCGAGCAGCAGGAAGACCCCGTGCACGAGCACGATCGACACCATCGGCACGAACACGGCGATGCACGCCGCCAGGCCGGTGCCGTAGGCGACCCACCACCACCGGCTCTGCCGCCTCGAGGCGACCAGGACGAGGACGGTCGCCCAGACGGCCAGGGCGGCGGTGAGGGCGTAGGGCCGGGCCTCCGCCGCCTCGAGGGTCAGCCGGGGCAGCACCGCGTAGATGCCCGCGGCGAGGACGGCGGTCGTGCGCGTCGTCAGCATCCGCACGAGCACCAGGAGGCCGGCGGCTCCGGCGCCGGCGGCGAGGGCGCTCGGCAGGCGGGTCGACAGGGTGCTCTCGCCGAACAGGCCCGTCCAGGCGTGCATGGCGACGTAGTACGCGGTGTGCACGGCGTCGCGCTGGTGGGTGAACTCGAGCAGCGAGCCGAGGGGCAGGCGGGCGGCCTGCAGGGTGGTCGCCTCGTCGCTCCAGTACGACGGCACCCACGCCGCCGCGACGCCCACCAGCAGCGCCGCCAGGCCGGCGACCACGGGGTCGAGCCAGCGGCTGCGGGGGTGTGCGACCGCGGGGTCGTGCCCGATGCTCACGCGACGGCGGCCCGGGGGTCAGGGGAGCCGGGCCCCGCGGCGGCGAGGCCCCGGGCGTGGCTCTCGGCGGCTGGGCACGGCATCGATCCGTGGACCTCTCGGTTCGTCGGGCGCGGGGACGGTCGTCCGATGCTACCGGGTGCCCCTCCGACGCGTCGCGTCGCGAGCGAGCGCGGGAGGAGCCGCGAGCGAGAACGGGAGGAGCCGCGACGGCCCCGGGGGGAACGAGAAAGCCCCCGGCGGGGCCGGGGGCTTCGTGGTGGCTGGACGCGGCGTCGATCCGCGGACCTTTCGATTTTCAGTCGAACGCTCTACCAACTGAGCTACCCAGCCGAGGGAGCCGGAGCTCCTGCTGAGAGGCGGTGCCTCTCGGACGGGGTGACCCGTCTCTGCGACCCTGACCGGACTTGAACCGGCGACCTCCGCCGTGACAGGGCGGCGCGCTAACCAACTGCGCTACAGGGCCAAACTTGTGGTGCGTGGTGTCTCCGTGGACGATGCTACCGGACTCGGAGCCATTGCTGGAACCGTGACCCCAACGGGATTCGAACCCGTGCTGCCGCCGTGAAAGGGCGGTGTCCTAGGCCACTAAACGATGGGGCCGAGTGATCTCGGAAGATCACAGAGCAACCGAGGAAGGAGCATACGCAACCCGGGGCCACGATGCAAACCGGGGAGGCGCCTCCCTGGTCCGGAGGGTCCCTCACGACGCCGACGCGCCGTCGCCACACCGACGGGGGTCTCGCTCGGAGCGGGGAGCGGGAGCTAGGTTCGACCTGTCCTTGATGCTTGGTCGCGACGGCCCTGCGCCCGGCCGGGCGGAGCCGCACGGCGCCTCGACCACGACGAACCGGTGAAGTCCCATGATCCAGATCTCCCCCCGTCGGCTGCGTGCCCGCCGTCGCCCCGTGATGAGCGGCGACCGACGCCCCGTTCGCCTCGCCCTCGTCGTGGCCGCCCTCTCGCTCGTGGTCACGGGCGGCGTCATGGCCGTCCCCGCCCCCGCCCGGGCCGCCGACTACCCGTCGTGGGAGGACGTCCAGGCCGCCCAGGGCGACGCGAACGCGAAGGCCGCGGAGATCGTCGTGGTGCAGGGCCTGCTCGAGCAGCTGCAGACCGACCTCGACACGAAGAACGCCGACGCGGTCACCAAGGGCACGGCCTACGAGGAGGCGCAGACCGCCTACGACCAGGCGGAGTTCAAGCTCGGCCAGCTCCAGGACCAGGCCGACGCCGCGGACGCCGTCGCCGCCGCCAGCGAGGAGCGCGCCGGCCAGCTCGCCGCGCAGCTCGGGCGGTCGTCGGGCGGCAACGACATCAGCAGCAGCCTGATCGCCGACCCGGGCGACGCCGGCCAGCTCCTGTACCGGATCGGCGCGATGTCGAAGCTCACCGAGCAGGCCGACGGCATCTACTCGCAGGCGACGCAGGACCGCAACACGGCGCAGTCGCTCAGCGACCAGGCCGACGTCGCGGCCGCGGCCCTCAAGGTGCTCGCCGCGGAGGCCGAGGACGCCCTCGCCGCCGCCAACGAGGCCGCCCAGGCGGCGGCCGACGCCTTCGACGAGCAGGAGACCAACCGCTACGCCCTCGAGGCGCAGCTCGCGGTGCTGCAGTCCGACCTGACCACGACCAAGGAGGAGTTCGAGAAGGGCGAGGCCGAGCGCAAGGCCGCGGAGGCCGCCGCCGCCGCGGAGGCCGCCCGCCTCGGCAGCCCCACGAACGGCACGCCCACCGGCGTCGTCTCGAGCTCGGGCTGGACTCGCCCCTCGGGCGGGAACATCTCGAGCGGCTTCGGCATGCGGGTCAACCCGGTCACGCACGCCTACATCCTGCACGCGGGCACCGACCTCGCCGCGGCCTGCGGCACGCCCATCTTCGCGGCGACGAGCGGCACGGTCAGCTACGCCGGCTGGTACGGCGGCTACGGCAACTTCGTCCTGCTCGACAACGGCGGCGGCGTCACCACCGGCTACGGCCACCAGCCGAACGGCGGCATCACGGTGAGCGTCGGCCAGCACGTCGAGGTCGGCCAGCAGATCGGCCACGTCGGCTCGACCGGCAACTCGACCGGCTGCCACCTGCACTTCGAGACGCGCGTCGGCGGCACGCCCCAGAACCCGGTCGACTTCATGGCGCAGCGCGGCATCCGCCTCTAGCGGCACGACGACGGAGGGCCCGACACCAGCAGGTGTCGGGCCCTCCGTCGTCGGAGTGCGCGGGTCAGTGGCCCTCGGCCGCGAGCTTCACGATGCCGGCCTCGACGATGGCCTCGGCCTCGGCGGCGTCGCCCCAGCCCTCGGTCTTGACCCACTTGCCGGGCTCGAGGTCCTTGTAGTGCTCGAAGAAGTGCTCGATCTCCTTGCGGAGGTGCTCGGGCACGTCGGTGACGTCCTGGATGTGCTCCCAGCGCGGGTCCTTCGCCGGCAC
The DNA here is from genome assembly GCF_011759585.1 of Frigoribacterium endophyticum. Lineage (GTDB taxonomy): Bacteria > Actinomycetota > Actinomycetes > Actinomycetales > Microbacteriaceae > Frigoribacterium > Frigoribacterium endophyticum. Next base: position 1,235,614 of record NZ_JAAOYV010000002.1, on the reverse strand, counting down.
AGCGATGACCTTGGCGTCGCTGCCGCCGTCGTCGGTCATGTTGAAGACGCCCACGGGGCGGACCTTCACGCCCACGCCGGGGAAGAGCGGGTAGTCGAGCAGCACGAGCACGTCGACGGGGTCGCCGTCGAGGCCGAGGGTGTTCTCGAAGAACCCGTAGTCGGTCGGGTAGACGAAGCCGGTGAAGAGCACGCGGTCGAGGTAGACGCGACCGGTCTCGTGGTCGACCTCGTACTTGTTGCGGCTTCCCTTGGGGATCTCGATCACGGCGTCGTACGCGGCCATGGGTGCTCCTGGTTCAGTCGTGGGGGTGCCGACCAGACCGGTCGGCGGCTGCCGGTAACGTTACAAGATGCCCGACAGACCGCGTCTGACCCCCGCCATGGCCGACGTCCGCCGGGCCGTCCGAGGCTCCCTCGGCGACCTGGCCGCCGACTCCCTCGTGCTCGTCGCCCTGAGCGGCGGGCCCGACTCGCTGGCGCTCGCCGCGGCGACCGCGTTCGAGGCGCCCCGGGCGGGGCTGCGGGCCGGAGCCGTCGTCGTCGACCACGGGCTGCAGGCCGGGTCGGCCGAGGTGGCGGCTGCGGCCGCTGCCCAGGCGACGGCGCTCGGGCTCGACCCGGTGGTCGTCCGCCGCGTCGCCGTCGGCGTCGAGGGCGGGCCGGAGGGGGCAGCCCGGGAGGCGCGCTACCGGGCCCTGCGCGAGGTCACCGCCGAGACCGGTGCGGTCGCGGTGCTCCTCGGCCACACCCTCGACGACCAGGCCGAGACCGTCCTGCTCGGCCTCGCGCGGGGGAGCGGGCCCACCAGCCTGCACGGGATGGACGCGGTGCGGGGGCCGTGGCGACGGCCGCTGCTGGCCGTCCGGCGGGAGGCGACCCGCGCCTCCTGCGCCGACCTCGGGCTGAGCCCCTGGCTCGACCCGCACAACGACGACCCCTCGTACGCCCGCGTGCGGGTCCGGCAGGTCGTGCTGCCGGTGCTCGAGCGCGAGCTCGGACCCGGAGTCGCGGAGGCGCTCGTCCGCACGGCGGCGCAGCTGCGCGAGGACTCCGAGGCGCTCGACCACTTCGCCGAGGAGCAGGCCGAGGAGGTCGCCGACCACGCCGAGGCCGGCATCTCGCTCGACGTCCGCGCGCTCGCGGCCGACCCGGCCGCGCTGCGGCAGCGCCTGATCCGGCTGGCCGTCGAGGGCGAGTTCGGCGTCGTCCTCAGCCGCTCGCAGACCCTCGAGGTCGCGCGCCTCGTGACCGACTGGCACGGCCAGGGAGCCGTCTCGTTGCCGGGCGTTACAGTGGAGCGCACCGGGGGCGTGCTGCACTTCAGCGCCGCCGGCACCGCCTGAGGCCCGGCCGCTCGACCAGCGCCGCCGCCCCTCGCCCCCGACGTCGTCACCTCTGGCGTCGTCGCCCCCACCCCGACATCCCCGACCCCCCCAGGAGAACGCGCGCCCATGGAACTCAGCGACATCGACGGCGACCTCACCAGCGTCCTCTACACCGAGGAGCAGATCCACGCGAAGATCGCGGAGGTCGCCCGCCAGGTCGAGGTCGACTACGCCGGCCGTGACCCGCTGCTCGTGGGCGTGCTGAAGGGCGCCGTCATGGTGATGGCCGACTTCGCGCGCGAGCTCAAGCTCAACGCGCCGATGGACTGGATGGCCGTGTCGTCGTACGGCTCGGGCACGAAGTCCTCGGGCGTCGTGCGCATCCTGAAGGACCTCGACACCGACCTGCACGGTCGCGACGTCATCATCGTCGAGGACATCATCGACTCGGGCCTGACCCTCTCGTGGCTGCTCGAGAACCTCAAGAGCCGCGGCGCCGCCTCCGTCGAGATCTTCGCGCTGCTCCGCAAGCCGGCCGCCGCCAAGGTGCAGGTCGACGTGAAGTACGTCGGCTACGAGATCCCCAACGACTTCGTCGTGGGGTACGGCCTCGACTTCGACGAGAAGTACCGCAACCTGCGCGGCGTCGGGGTGCTGGCGCCCCACGTCTACAGCTGACCGGTGCCCGGGCGGGCCGAGGGCCCGACGGGGGCCGTGGCCCCAGTGAGGGGCTCCCCGACCGCTCAGAGCGAACACCCACCAGCCCCCGAGGGGACGCGAGGTAACCTCTCCCTCACGTTCTCCCTGCAGAAAGGTGTCGGGCTCCGCCCGTACTGACATGGACCTCAAGAAACTCTTCCGCGGACCGATCATCTACGTCGTGATCGCGGTGCTCGGCATCGGGATCGGCTGGAGCGTCATCAGCGCCTCCGGCTCGACGCGCGTGTCGACCCAGAAGGGCCTCGAGGCTCTCAACGACGACAAGGTCTCCTCGGCGACCATCTTCAGCAACGAGCAGCGCGTCGACCTCGTCCTGAAGGACGGCGACGAGCAGCAGCAGTTCTACTACGCGACCCCCCGCGGCGACGAGGTCGTCCAGGCGGTCGACGACGCGAAGCTCGAGAGCTTCGACGACAACGTCAGCCAGGGCAACTGGTTCCTCTCGCTGCTGAGCGTCCTCCTCCCCTTCGTGATCATCGGCGCCATCTTCTGGTTCCTGCTCTCGTCGATGCAGGGCGGCGGCAGCAAGGTCATGCAGTTCGGCAAGTCCAAGGCCAAGCTCGCGTCGAAGGAGACGCCGCAGGTCATGTTCACCGACGTGGCCGGCGCCGACGAGGCCATCGAGGAGCTCGAGGAGATCAAGGAGTTCCTCAAGGAGCCCGCGAAGTTCCAGGCCGTCGGTGCGCGCATCCCCAAGGGCGTGCTGCTCTACGGCCCTCCCGGCACCGGCAAGACCTTGCTGGCCCGCGCCGTCGCCGGCGAGGCCGGCGTGCCGTTCTTCTCGATCTCCGGCTCGGACTTCGTCGAGATGTTCGTCGGCGTCGGCGCCAGCCGCGTCCGTGACCTCTTCGAGCAGGCCAAGCAGAACTCGCCCGCCATCATCTTCGTCGACGAGATCGACGCCGTCGGCCGCCACCGCGGCGCCGGCGTCGGCGGCGGCAACGACGAGCGCGAGCAGACGCTGAACCAGCTGCTCGTCGAGATGGACGGCTTCGACGTCAAGACCAACGTCATCCTCATCGCGGCGACCAACCGTCCCGACGTGCTCGACCCCGCCCTCCTGCGCCCCGGCCGCTTCGACCGCCAGATCGGCGTCGACGCCCCGGGCCTCGACGGCCGCAAGCAGATCCTCGAGGTGCACGGCAAGGGCAAGCCCCTCGCCGCCTCCGTCAACCTCGAGGTGCTGGCCCGCAAGACGCCGGGCTTCACCGGTGCCGACCTGGCCAACGTGCTCAACGAGGCCGCGCTGCTGACGGCTCGCTCGAACGCGCAGCTGATCGACAACCGCGCCCTCGACGAGGCCGTCGACCGCGTCATGGCCGGCCCGCAGCGCCGCAGCCGCATCATGAACGACCACGAGAAGCTCATCACCGCGTACCACGAGGGCGGCCACGCCCTCGCCGCCGCGGCGATGCGCCACACCGACCCGGTCACGAAGATCACGATCCTGCCGCGCGGCCGTGCCCTGGGCTACACGATGGTGCTCCCGCTGGAGGACAAGTACAGCATCACCCGCAACGAGCTGCTCGACCAGCTCACCTACGCCATGGGCGGCCGCGTCGCGGAGGAGCTCGTCTTCCACGACCCGACCACCGGCGCCTCGAACGACATCGAGAAGGCCACCGGCACCGCCCGCAAGATGGTCACCGAGTTCGGCATGAGCAACAAGGTCGGCTCGGTCAAGCTCGGCCAGGGCTCGGGCGAGCAGTTCATGGGCCGCGACATGGGCCAGCGCGACTACTCCGAGACGATCGCCGAGACCGTCGACGCGGAGGTGCGCGTGCTGCTCGAGCAGGCGCACGACGAGGCCTGGGCCGTCATCAACGACAACCGCGACATCCTCGACCACCTCGCCGCCGAGCTCCTCGAGAAGGAGACGCTCGACCACGACGAGCTGGCGGAGATCTTCAAGGACGTCAAGAAGCTGCCCGAGCGCCCCCAGTGGCTCTCCAGCGACAAGCGCCCCGTGTCGGACCGCCCCGCGATCCCCATGCCGACGAAGGCGCCCGTCGACGCCGACGCCGTCGACGGCGGGGTCGGCTCCGAGCCGGAGCCCGAGGGCCTCACGACCCGCAAGCGCCCGCCGCGCACCGCTCCCGGCATCGCCACGGCCTGAGCGGGCCACCCGACCGGGGCGGTGTGGAGCTCCCGCCCCGGTCGGTAGCCTGGTCAGTCGAACCGTAGGCCAGATGGCAAGGAGCACCTCGTGACCGACTCGCCGACCGGCGGCTCCCGCCGCGACCCGGCCGCCGCGGCCGACGCTCCGGCGTGGCGGCGGCCCCGCGGGCGCGAGCGGTACCCCGACCCGGTCGAGGTCGACGCTCCGCCCACGTCGGCCCCGGCCTCCGGCACGGAGCGGCGCCTCGCGCTCGCCCTCGACGAGACGGCCGCCGTCCGGCCGCCCGCCCAGTTGCCTCCCGTGACGCACACGCCGGCCACGCGTGCAGCGGCGGAGGTGTCCGCCACGGTGATCCGCGTGCCGCCGGCCCGGACTCCTGCGCAGCCGGTGCCGTCTCCCGCGCAGCCGACCTCGGCGCAGCCCGCGCAGCCGTCGCCGACGCCCGCGCGCGACGCCGTGTCGCGACGTGCGGTCTCGACCCCCGTGCAGGCGGGCGGCGAGGCCGAGCCGACCCGCGCCTCCGGCCGTCGTCTCGTCGCGGGGGGCCGCTTCGACGGCCCGCTGCCCGTCGGCGCCGAGCGCACCCGGGTCGGCTCGCACGCCGCCCCCGGGCTGGTCGACGGCCCGCCGCGCTCCTCGGTCGAGCCCGGTCGGCCCCGTGGTGAGCGCGCGCGACGTCGCGGAGCCGACGCGGCGCCCGTCGTCGTCCGGGCCCGCCCGGCCGTCCCGCTCGACCTGCTGCCCTCCGACGGCGGGCGCGCCCTGGTCATGGGCATCCTCAACGTGACCCCCGACTCCTTCAGCGACGGCGGTCGCTGGGTCGGCCTCGGCGCGGCCCTCGACCACGCGCGCGAGCTGGTCGCCGCGGGTGCCGACCTCGTCGACGTCGGCGGCGAGTCGACGCGCCCCGGGGCGTCGCGGGTCGACCCCCTCGAGGAGCAGCGCCGGGTGCTGCCCGTCGTCCGCGAGCTGGCGTCCGAGGGCGTGCGGGTCAGCGTCGACACGATGAACGCCTCCACGGCGCGCGCCGCCGTCGAGGCCGGCGCCGACGTCATCAACGACGTCTCGGGCGGCCTCGCCGACGACGCGATGGCCGACGTGGCCGCCGAGACCGAGCGGCTCTTCGTCGCCATGCACTGGCGCGGGCACCTGGAGCACGGCCGCAGCGCGCCCGACTACGGCGGCGACGTCGCCCGCCGCGTCCGCGACGAGCTCGCCGCCCGCGTCGACGCCCTCGCGGGCCGGGGCGTGCGCCTCGACCGCCTCGTGCTCGACCCCGGAGTCGGCTTCTCGAAGGACGCCGCCCAGAACTGGCGCGTGCTCGCCGCCCTGCCCGAGCTGGCCCGCCTCGGCCAGCCGCTGCTGGTGGGGGCGTCGCGCAAGAGGTTCCTCGGCGAGCTGCTGCCCGACGGCGCCCCGCCCGAGCAGCGCGACCTGCCCACCGCCGTGGTGAGCGTGCTCGCGGCCCAGGCCGGCGTGTGGGCGGTGCGCGTGCACGACGCGGCCGGCACCCGCGTCGCCCTCGACGTGCTGCAGGCCTGGCAGGGCGCCGCCGTGCCCGCCCGACCGGCGAGGCACGCGTGAGCGCCGAGGTGCCGGCGGGCGGCACCGACGCCGTTGCTGCCGGCGCAGCTCCCGCAGCCCCGCCGCTCCGGCTCGTGCCGCACGGCCTCGACGTGCTGCGCCTGAGCGGCGTGCGGGCCACCGGCCACCACGGCGTCTTCGAGCACGAGCGGCGCGACGGCCAGGAGTTCGTGGTCGACGTCGTCGTGCACCTCGACGCCGCGCCGGCCGCCGACGGCGACGACCTCGCGCAGACCGTCCACTACGGCGTGCTCGCCGAGCAGCTCGTCGCGGCCGTCGAGCGCGACCCGGTCGACCTCGTCGAGACCCTCGCCGAGCGGCTCGCGCACGTCGTGCTGTCGTTCCCCGCCGCGGTGCGGGCCGAGGTCACGGTGCACAAGCCCCACGCGCCGATCACGGTGCCGTTCGGCGACGTGTCGATCACCGTCGTGCGGGAGCGCGCGTGAGCACGGCCGGGCCCGCGCGCCCCGGCTCAGTCCCGGTCGCCGGCTCGCGCACCGCGCCTCCCGCGCCCCTCGCCCGTCGCGCGGTGATCGCGCTCGGCTCCAACCTCGGCGACCGCGACGGGCTGCTCCGCGACGCCGTCGCGGCCCTCGACGCCGTCGACGGGGTGCGCGTCGTGGCGGCGTCCGCCCCCGTCTCGTCGGTGGCCGTCACGCTCGACGGGCCCGACGAGAGCAAGCCCGACTACCTCAACGCCGTCGCCCTCGTCGACACCACCCTGGGCGGCCTCGACCTCCTGGCGGCCCTGCAGTCGATCGAGGCCGACCGCGGCCGGGTGCGCACCGAGCGCTGGGGCGACCGCACCCTCGACCTCGACGTCGTCGTGCTCGGCGACGACGAGAGCGACGACCCTCGCCTCACGCTGCCCCACCCCCGCGCCGCCGAGCGGGCCTTCGTGCTCGAGCCCTGGCTGCAGGTCGACCCGGAGGCGCGGCTCGGCCGGGCAGGGCGCGTCGCCGACCTGCTGGCCGCGCTGCCCGACCGCACCCGGCCGGTGGCGGGAGCGGGCGTGCTCTGGCCACCCGCCGAGCGCGCCCCCGGCGCCGCCCGCTCCGAGCCCGCCGCCCCCGCCCCCGACCACACCCCCGGAGCCGACGCGTGAGACACACCCGCCCCGCCACCCTGATCGGCCTCGCCGTCGTCGCCCTCGTGGTCGGCTTCGTGCTCGACGCGGCGCTCGTCGCGACCGGCCGGCCGTCGATCGTGCCGCCCGTGGTGCTCGGGCTCGTCCTCCTCGCCATCGGCGGCATCGTCGTGACGATGGCGATGCCGGTCCGGCGCGTGGCCCGGGGCTCGCGCACCGAGCGCGTCGACCCGTACTACGCCACCCGGGTGCTGCTGCTCGCGAAGGCCAGCAGCCTGGCCGGGGCGCTCTTCGGCGGCGGCGCCGGCGGGGTGCTGCTGTTCATGACGACGCGCGGCGTGGGGGTGGCAGTAGGCTCCGTCGTGCCCGCGGTCGTGGCCGTCGTGGGGGGCCTCGGCCTCCTCGTCGGGGGGATCGTCGCCGAGCACATGTGCACCGTGCCGCCCGGTGACGACGACGACGGCGGGCCGGGGGCCCAGGCCGCCTGAGAGCACGCCCGCCGACCGCACCGCCCCGGAGGACCGCCATGAGCCGACTCGACGTCGCCGACGCGACCTGGACGGGCGTCTCGCCGCGGTACGTCTGGCCCGAGCTGATCGGCTGGCTCGTCACCGGGCTGGTCGTGGCGGCGGCCACGCTGCCGCTGTGGCTCCTCGACTCGCCCTGGTGGCGCCTCCTCACGGCCGGGCTGGTCGTCGTCACCCTCCTCGTCTGCGCGTTCGTGCCGCGGCGCGTGCGGGCCATCGGCTACCAGCTGCGCGACGACGACCTGCTGCTGCGCAAGGGCATCCTGTTCACCCGCGTCGTCGCCGTGCCCTACGGCCGCATGCAGCTCATCGACATCAACCGCGGGCCGGTCGTGCGCGCCCTCGGGCTCAGCGACCTCAAGTTCGTGACGGCGGCCGCGTCGTCGGCCGTGACCATCCCCGGGGTGCCCGAGGCCGAGGCGGAGGCGCTGCGCGACCGCCTGGTCGAGCTCGCCGAGTCGAGGCGGGCGGGGCTGTGACCGACGTCGGGCCGTCGGCTGCGGGGCCGGAGGGGCCTGCCGGGCCGCCGGCTCCCGGCCCCGCCGGGCACGCCGGGCCGCCGGCCCCCGCCGAGGTCGCGGCGCTCACCGACGGCGAGTGGCACCGGCTGCACCCGGCCACGCCGCTGCTCCGCGGCGGCACCGCGCTGATCGTCGCGCTCGGCGTCGTCATCTACAACGCGCGCGACTGGGTCGTGCAGCTCGTCGCCCGCATCGTCAGCGGGCGCCGCGGGGGCGACGACGGCGACCCGTTCGGCTACGTCGTCGACCACGGCCTGCTCGGCTGGGTGCTGCTCGGGCTCGTCGTCGTCGTGGCCGTGCTCTCGACCTTCTTCTGGCTGGCCTGGCGGATGAACACCTTCCGCGTCACGGAGGAGACCGTGGAGGTGCGCAGCGGCATCGTCTTCCGCACCGAGCGCCGGGCACGCCTCGACCGGGTGCAGGGCATCGCCGTGCAGCGGCCCGTCCTCGCGCGGCTGTTCGGCGCCGCGAAGCTCGAGGTCAGCCAGGCGGGCGACGACGCCAACGTCAGCCTCGCGTACCTGCGCTCCGCCTCGGCCGACGACCTCCGGCGCGAGATCCTGCGCCGCGCCTCCGGGGCCCAGCGCGCCGAGGGGGTCTCGCTGGCGAAGGGGCCGGCCGGGCGGCCGGGCTTCGTCGGCCTGGTCGAGCAGCGCGCCGCGGAGTTCCTCGCGGACGGCACCGAGGAGGCGCCCCCCGAGTCGGTCGTGCGGGTCGACCTGCGCAGGCTGGTCGGCTCCGTCGTGCTCAGCGGCTACACGCTGTTCATCGTCGCCGCCGCGATCGCCGTCGTCGTCACGGTGCGGCTGACGGGGGAGTGGTTCCTGCTCTTCGCGCTGCTGCCGGCCGTGCTCGGCTCGAGCGGCTACTACGTCAACCGGGTGTCGAAGTCGCTGCGGTACAGCATCGCCGGCACCCGCGACGGCATCCGCATCGGCTACGGCCTCTTCTCGACGACGAACGAGACGCTCCCGCCCGGGCGCATCCACTCGGTGCGCGTGAGCCAGCCGCTGCTCTGGCGGCCGTTCGGCTGGTGGGAGATCAGCATCAACCGCGCCTCGCGGTCGAGCGCGGCGGCGTCGTCGTCGACGGGGCAGCAGGGCGCGAGCGTGCTGCTGCCGGTGGGCGACGAGGGCGACGTGCGCCGGGTGCTCGAGTTGGTGCTGCCCGAGCTCGTCGGGCTCGCGGCGGCGGCCGAGGCCGAGGCGGACGGGGCGCCGGAGGCGGACGTCGAGAGTTCGGGAGGACCCGCTGCGGCGGCCTCGCCCCCCGACGACCTGCGCGCCGCGGCCGACGAGCACGCCTCGCACACGCTGCGGCTCGTCGAGGACGGCCTCACGTCGCGCGGCTCGGAGGGCGGCTTCACGACGTCGCCGCGTCGGGCCGCGGTGCTGCGATGGTTCTCGTGGCGGCGCAACGGCTTCCGGGCGGCGCCCGGTGCGCTGCTGCTGCGGAAGGGCGCGATCTGGCGTGAGCTGATCATCGTGCCGCTGCCTCGGGTGCAGAGCGTGAGCCTGCACCAGGGCCCGCTGCTGCGGCGGCTCCGGCTCGCCGCCGTGCACCTGCACACGGTCGCGGGGCCCATCACCGCCCAGATCGGAGCCCTCGACGAGGCCGACGCCCTCGCCTTCTTCACCGGAGCCGCCCGCGACGGCGTCGAGGCTGCCCGGGCCGACCGCACCCACCGCTGGCTCGCCGTCGCCTCGGCGGCCGAGCCCCCCGCCTCCCCGGTCCCCGCCGCCTCGGCTCCCGCTCCCGCTCCCGCCACCGCTGCCGGCGTCGTGCCCGCCGCCTCCCCGGTCCCTGCCTCCGCTCCCGGCCCCGCCGCTCCCGCTCCCGCCCCTCCTGCCTCTGCTCCTGCCTCTGCTCCTGCTCCTGCTCTCAAATCTGAGAGTGATCCGGTTGCAAGCGACCAGACAGCCGCGGAGAACGGGCTCGCTGCGTCGGATCCCTCTCGGATTCCCCCCGAGGAGTCGCGGGTCGGGTCGCCGACGCCCGCCACGCCCCCGGACGCGCGGCCGGCCCCCGCCCCGGCACCGGCCCCCGCGCCAGCCCCGACGCCGGCGTCCGCACCCGCACCCGCATCCGCACCCGCCCCCGCCCCCGCCCGCCACCGAGAGGACGACCCCCGATGAGCCCCCAGCAGAGCGGACGCCTCGGCATCGGGGTCGTCGGCGCCGGCCGCGTCGGGCCCGTGCTCGGCGCCGCGCTCGCCGCGGCCGGCCACGCGATCGTCGGCATCTCGGCCGTCTCCGAGCGCAGCCGCGACCGCGCCGAGGCGATCCTGCCCGGTGCTCCGGTGCTGACCGTGCAGCAGATCGTCGAGCGCTCCGAGCTCGTGCTGCTCGCGGTGCCCGACGACCAGCTCGCCGACCTCGTCACGGGCTTGGCCGCGACCGGCGCCTGGCAGGCCGGCCAGCTCGTGGTGCACACGTCGCCCGTGCACGGGCTCGAGGTGCTCCGCCCCGCGCTGCAGGCGGGCGCCATCCCCCTCGCCATCCACCCCGCCCTCACCTTCACCGGCACGACCATCGACCTCGTGCGCCTGCGGGAGGCGTACTGCGCGGTCACCGCGCCGGTGCCGGTGCAGCCGATCGGCCAGGCGCTCGTCGTCGAGATGGGCGCCGAGCCGGTGCTCGTCGCGGAGGCCGACCGGCTGCGCTACGCCGAGGCCGTCGCCACCGCGTCCGAGTTCTCGGCGGCGATCGTCACCCAGTCGGTCGGCATGCTCGCCGAGCTCGGCGTGCCCGACCCCGGCCGCGTGATCGCGCCCCTCGTCCGCTCGGCCATGGACCGCGCCCTCGCCGTCGCCGAGGGGTCGGTGGGCCCCGGTACCATCGACACCGTGCCGTTCGGGCGCCCGTCGGCCGACGACGGGCCGTCACCGCGGCACGGGGCGTGAGGTCCGGGCTCGACCCGCACCGCGCCTCCCGCACGCCCCCGCCAGCCCCTCCGCGCCCGCCCCCGGGCCCGCACCGCTCGCACCGCCCGCACCGCCTCCACCCCTCGTCCCCTGCAGGAGCCCCTCGCACATGACCGACGCCCCCGACACCAGCACCCCCACCGACGAGGCGGCCGCCGAGGCCGAGGCGGCCCGTGAGGCGTCGGAGCAGAAGCAGGTGCGCCTCGAGAAGCGCGCCCGCCTGCTCGAGTCGGGCCGCGAGGCCTACCCCGTGGGCGTGCCGGTGACCGACACGATCGCCGCCGTCCGTGCCCGCCACGCCGACCTCGAGCCCGGCGCCGAGACGGGCGACGTCGTCGGCCTGGCCGGCCGCGTCGTGCACGCGCGCAACACCGGCAAGCTCTGCTTCGCCGCCCTGCAGGCCGGCGACGGCACGCGCATCCAGGCGATGGTCTCGCTCGCGGCCGTCGGCGAGCAGGCGCTCGCCGACTGGAAGGAGCTCGTCGACCTCGGCGACCACGTCTTCGTCAAGGGCGAGGTCATCTCGTCGCGGCGGGGCGAGCTGTCGATCATGGTCGCCGAGTGGAGCATCGCCGCGAAGGCGATCCTGCCGCTGCCGAACCTGCACTCCGAGCTCAGCGAAGAGACGCGGGTGCGTCAGCGCTACCTCGACCTGATCGTGCGCGACCAGGCGCGGGCGACGGTCCGGGCCCGTGCCGCGGCCGTCTCGTCGCTGCGGCGCACCTTCGACTCGTACGAGTACCTCGAGGTCGAGACCCCGATGCTCCAGACGATGCACGGCGGTGCCGCGGCACGCCCGTTCCAGACGCACAGCAACGCCTTCGACACCGAGCTCTTCCTCCGCATCGCCCCCGAGCTGTTCCTCAAGCGCGCGGTGGTCGGCGGCATCGACCGCGTCTTCGAGATCAACCGCAACTTCCGCAACGAGGGCGCCGACTCCACCCACTCGCCCGAGTTCGCGATGGTCGAGGCCTACCAGGCGTACGGCGACTACGAGCAGATGGCCCGCCTCACGCAGGAGCTCGTGCAGAACGCCGCGCACGCCGTGGCCGGCTCGCACCTCGTCACCCTCGCCGACGGCTCGGAGTACGACCTCGGCGGCGAGTGGGCCCGCGTGCCGATGTACGAGTCGCTCAGCGAGGCCGCGGGCCGCGAGATCACGCCCGAGACGACGGTCGCCGAGCTGCGGGAGCTCGCCGACTCGGTCGAGCTCGTCGTGCCGCACGAGACGCACGGCAAGCTGGTCGAGGAGCTCTGGGAGCACTTCGTCAAGCCGTCGCTCGACCGCCCCACCTTCGTCGTCGACTTCCCGGTCGACACGAGCCCGCTCGTGCGCCAGCACCGGTCGAAGGCCGGCGTGGTCGAGAAGTGGGACCTCTACGTGCGCGGCTTCGAGCTGGCGACGGCGTACTCGGAGCTCGTCGACCCGGTGATCCAGCGCGAGCGCTTCGTCGAGCAGGCCGCGCTGTCGGCCCGCGGCGACGCGGAGGCGATGCGCCTCGACGAGGACTTCCTCCGCGCGCTCGAGCACGGCATGCCGCCGAGCGGCGGCATGGGCATGGGCATCGACCGCCTGCTGATGGCGATCACCGGCCTCGGCATCCGCGAGACGATCCTCTTCCCGCTCGTCAAGTGACGGAGGCGCGGGTCGGCTCGTGAGGGCCGGCCTCGGTACCCGGTGGACTCCCGGGCACCATCGCTTACCCTGGTGGAGTGCCTGAGACCTTCTGGGGAGCCGCGCTCTTCGCCGTGACCCCGACCATCGTCGTCGGGCTGATCTTCTGGTTCGCCGTCCGGTCGCTGCTCCGTGCCGACCGCACCGAGCGGACCGTCTACTCGCAGATCGAGGCCGAGGAGCGCGCCCGCGCCGAGGCCGAGGAGCGCTCCGGCCGCTGAGGCGCCGCTCCGAGCTCTGACGAGGTGACTCGTCCTGGGTCCTCTCCCTCGTGGAGGGGCCCGGACGGGTCACCTCGTTCGTCGTCGTGGCCCCACTACCCCTCCCGCGGCGATCCCGCCCGCGGTGGGCGGCGGCGTGCCCGCGATCTCGCTCTCGACCTCCTGCTCACCCGGGTGGTCTCGGGGGGCTGAGGGGCGCCTCCCACGGGCCTCGGTGTCCCCCTCATCGGTGGGGCGGACAGCCGGTCTCCGCGTACCCCGCCGCGTTCGGCGGACAGTCGCGCAGTGTTCGCTTGACACCCCGCGATCCCCGTGTTCATGGGGATGCACGGGGGTCGCACCCAGGAAGCCGTACCCCGTGCGACCCCGACCGGGCCTACACCCGCGATGTGCTCCGAGTCAAAGCCGCACCCCGTTCGTCCCCCGAAGCACTCGAAACCCTGTACGTGCCCTCCGAACAACCTTGTGAACTGCCTGAATGACACCAGTGTCATTTCGTGCTGGCACCAGACTCGAAGTACGCCGAAGAGCTTCACGAACTATTCGACACGACACCACGGTCTGAATTCGAGCAGGGAGAGAAACGATGACTACCGTCACCACGCGCAACACCACGGACACCACCGACGACACCGAGGTCGAGGTCCTCTCGCAGGTGCGAGGCGCCTCCACCGACCAGGTGGGCGACTACCTCCGCCACATCGGCCGCATGCCCCTCCTCGACGCCGCGGAGGAGACGGAGATCGCCCGCCGCATCGAGGTCGGCCTCTTCGCCGGCGAGAAGCTCAAGGAGCTCCAGGCCGCCGACGCGGTCAAGAAGGTCCGCACGAAGGCGCACGCCGAGACGATGCGCGACCTCCGCTGGCTGCAGCACGACGGCGAGCGTGCGAAGGACCGCATGATCACCGCGAACCTCCGCCTCGTCGTCAGCATCGCCAAGCGCTACACGCAGCGCGGCCTCCCCTTCATGGACGTCATCCAGGAGGGCAACCTCGGCCTGGTGCGCGCGGTCGAGAAGTTCGACTACACGCAGGGCTACAAGTTCTCGACGTACGCCACTTGGTGGATCCGTCAGGCCATCGCCCGCGGCCTCGCCGACAAGGCGCGTGCCATCCGCATCCCCGTGCACACGGTGGAGCGCATCAACCGCATCTCGCGCGCCGAGCGCGACCTGACCGTCGACCTGGGCCGTGCGCCCACCGTCGAGGAGGTCGCCGCCGAGGTCGCGATGGAGGTCGCCGACCTGGTCGAGCTCAAGTCGCGCTCGCACGAGCCCGTCTCGATCCACACCGTCGTCGGCGACGCCGAGGACAGTGAGCTGGGCGACTTCATCGAGGACGAGGAGACGCCGTCGCCGACGGCCGCCACCGAGAACTCGCTGCTGAACCGCGACATGCACGCCCTCGTGGCGACGCTGCCGGAGGACGAGGCCCGCGTGATCCGCATGCGCTTCGGCCTCGACGACGACCAGCCGATGACCCTCGACGAGATCAGCAAGCGCGTGCACAGCTCGCGCCAGGCCGTCTCGCGCGTCGAGAGCCGCGCCCGCCTGCGCATGTTCGCGAAGGCCGTCAGCCAGGACCTGCAGCTGTACCTGCAGTAGTCCGGCGGCAGCGCCCGCTGTACCGGCACGACCACGAGAGGGCCGCCTCCCCGCCCCGGGGAGGCGGCCCTCCGTCGTCTGCCGCCCCGTGCCTCCCCGGAGCCTCCAGGGTCGCGTCAGGGGGCGGCGTCGCCCGCCTCGTCCTCGGCCTCGGCGCTCGCCACGACCTCCGCCGCCTCGGCCTCGAGCTGCGCCGCGGAGACGAGCCCGCCGCGGCGGTGCGCCGTCCGGGCCTTGAACTTGGCGCGGACGTCGCTCGGCACGAGCTCGAGCAGCTGGTCCTCGCGGAGCGGCAGGTCGAGCAGGCTGAGCTTCAGCCGCCCCTTCGTCGCGTGCCGCCCGGCGTCGAAGCGGATCACCTGCCCGGCCTCGCGCTGCAGCCGCATCGACACGACGCAGCCCTCGCTGACGTCGGCGACCACGCGGCCGTCGACCTCGAGCGCCGCCGACCGGGTGCCTGCGCCGACCTGGAACCGCAGGGCCTCGCCCGGCCCGAGCACCACCGAGCGGTCGATGCCCGACATCGGGGCGACCGGCGTGATGAGCGTCGCCGCGACGGCCGGCGACATGACCGGCCCGCCCGCGGCGTAGTTGTAGGCGGTCGAGCCGGCGCTCGTGGCGACGATGATCGCGTCGGCCTTGTAGTGGCCGTACGGCGTGCCGTCGACGACCAGGTCGGCCGTGACGACGCCCTCGCCCGGGCGGCGCGCGATCGAGACGTCGTTGAAGGCGAGGAAGGTGTGCTCGTCGGTGGAGGTCGAGTGCACCACCTCGACGGCGTGGTGCGGCTCGAGCGAGAAGCGCTTCGCGGCGAGGCGCTCGAGCGCGTCGGGCAGGTCGGCGGGCTCGACCTCGACGAGGAAGCCCAGGTTGCCGTAGTTCACGCCGAGCACCGGCACCGGGCGGTCGGCCACGAGGCGCATCGCCCCGAGCATCGTGCCGTCGCCGCCGAGGGCGACCACGACGTCGACCCGGTCGCGGAACGACCGCTCGTCGACCAGCTCGACCGCGCCCGCGACCCGGTGCTCGTCGCTCTGCAGCGCGATCAGCAGCACGTCGCCCTTGCCGGGCAGGCCGTCCTGCTTCCAGGCGCAGAGGATCGCGACCGACTCGGCCACGGACTTGGTGGGGTGCGGCACGAGACCGACGGTGAAGGTGCCCATGGAGCGACCGTACCGGCGCGCTCCGACAGGTCGCTGCACCTCCGTCACGCCCCCAGCGAACAGGGGCTGCGAACCCCGGGGCCCGTGGTTACTCTCGACAACAGACACCGGTGCTGCCCCCAGTTGGCACCGACTGCATGAGCGGTGGCGCCACTCCCACCCCGCCACCGAGGGAGCAAGAGAAGATGTTCGAGAGATTCACCGACCGTGCCCGTCGCGTCGTCGTCCTCGCCCAGGAAGAGGCGAAGATGCTCAACCACAACTACATCGGTACCGAGCACATCCTGCTCGGGCTCATCCACGAGGGCGAGGGCGTCGCCGCCAAGGCCCTCGAGTCGCTGGGCATCTCGCTCGACGCCGTGCGCGAGCAGGTCCAGGACATCATCGGCCAGGGCCAGCAGCAGCCCACCGGTCACATCCCCTTCACGCCGCGCGCGAAGAAGGTCCTCGAGCTCAGCCTCCGCGAGGCCCTCCAGCTCGGCCACAACTACATCGGCACCGAGCACATCCTGCTCGGCCTGATCCGCGAGGGCGAGGGCGTCGCCGCCCAGGTCCTCGTGAAGCTCGGCGCCGACCTCAACCGGGTCCGCCAGCAGGTCATCCAGCTCCTGTCCGGCTACCAGGGCAAGGAGGCGGTGGCCGTGGGAGGCGAGCAGCAGCAGGGCACCCAGGGCGGCAGCCAGGTCCTCGACCAGTTCGGCCGCAACCTGACCCAGGCCGCGCGCGACAACAAGCTCGACCCGGTCATCGGTCGCGAGAAGGAGATGGAGCGGGTCATGCAGATCCTCTCCCGCCGCTCGAAGAACAACCCCGTGCTGATCGGCGAGCCCGGCGTCGGCAAGACCGCCGTCGTCGAGGGCCTCGCGCAGGCCATCGTCAAGGGCGAGGTGCCCGAGACCCTGAAGGACAAGCAGCTCTACTCGCTCGACCTCGGCTCGCTCATCGCCGGCAGCCGCTACCGCGGTGACTTCGAGGAGCGCCTGAAGAAGGTCACCAAGGAGATCCGCACGCGCGGCGACATCATCGTCTTCATCGACGAGATCCACACCCTCGTGGGTGCGGGCGCCGCCGAGGGCGCGATCGACGCCGCGTCGATCCTCAAGCCGCTGCTCGCCCGCGGCGAGCTGCAGACCATCGGCGCCACGACGCTCGACGAGTACCGCAAGCACTTCGAGAAGGACGCCGCCCTCGAGCGCCGCTTCCAGTCGGTGCAGGTCAACGAGCCGTCGCTGCCCCACACGATCAACATCCTCAAGGGCCTCCGCGACAAGTACGAGGCCTTCCACAAGGTGTCCATCACCGACGGCGCGATCGTCTCGGCGGCGAACCTCGCCGACCGCTACGTGAGCGACCGCTTCCTGCCCGACAAGGCCATCGACCTGATCGACGAGGCCGGCGCCCGCCTGCGCCTCTCGATCCTGTCGGCCCCGCCGGAGCTGCGCGAGTTCGACGACCGCATCGCCGGCGTGCGCGCCCAGAAGGAAGCCGCCATCGAGGACCAGGACTTCGAGAAGGCCGCCTCGCTCCGCGACGAGGAGAAGAAGCTGCTCGGTGAGCGCCTCCGCCTCGAGAAGCAGTGGCGCTCGGGCGAGGCCGGAGCCGGCGGCACCGTCGACGAGGGCATCATCGCCGAGGTGCTGGCCCAGGCGACGGGCATCCCCGTCTTCAAGCTCACCGAGGAGGAGACCTCGCGTCTCGTCTTCATGGAGCAGGCGCTGCACCAGCGCGTCATCGGTCAGGAGGAGGCCATCGCGGCGCTCTCCAAGACCATCCGCCGCACGCGTGCCGGCCTGAAGGACCCGAACCGCCCCTCCGGCTCGTTCATCTTCGCGGGGCCCACGGGCGTCGGCAAGACCGAGCTGGCCAAGGCGCTCGCCGAGTTCCTCTTCGACGACGAGGGCGCGCTGATCAGCCTCGACATGTCGGAGTTCGGCGAGAAGCACACCGTCTCGCGCCTCTTCGGTGCCCCTCCCGGGTTCGTCGGCTTCGAGGAGGGCGGCCAGCTCACCGAGAAGGTGCGCCGCAAGCCGTTCTCCGTGGTGCTGTTCGACGAGATCGAGAAGGCCCACCCCGACATCTTCAACAGCCTGCTGCAGGTGCTCGAGGAGGGTCGTCTGACCGACGGCCAGGGTCGTGTCGTCGACTTCAAGAACACGGTCATCATCATGACGACCAACCTCGGCTCGAAGGGCATCGCCGGCGGCCCCGTCGGCTTCCAGATCGAGGGCGACACCGCGACCGGCTACGACCGCATGCGCGCCAAGGTCAACGAGGAGCTCAAGAAGCACTTCAAGCCCGAGTTCCTCAACCGCGTGGACGACACCATCGTCTTCCCGCAGCTGTCGGGCCCCGAGCTGCTCCAGATCGTCGACCTGTTCGTCAAGCGCCTCAGCGAGCGTCTGCTCGACCGCGACATGACGGCCATGCTGACGGTGCCCGCCAAGGAGCGCCTCATCCAGGTCGGCTTCGACCCGGCCCTGGGTGCTCGCCCGCTGCGTCGTGCCATCCAGCACGAGGTGGAGGACCGCCTCTCCGAGCGCATCCTCACGGGCGACCTGACGGCCGGCGACCACGTCGTGGTCGACTACGTCGACGGCGAGTTCGTGTTCACCACGACCCGCCAGCAGGGCCGCGACGAGGTGCTCGTGCTCGAGAAGAGCGACGACTAGGCAGCACCCCGTGCGGGTCTCACCCGCAGTGGCGCCCGAGGGCGGTCCGGCTCCGGCCGGGCCGCCCTCGGGCGTTCGTGCGTCCTCGCGCGGTGGGGTGCGGCGGGTCACCGTCCCCGCGGGCGGGTGGGCGCTGACCCGCCGTGACCGACGCCGACCCGCCGACCCGCGCCTCCTCGGCTCTCCCCGCCCGCCGGAGGCGCGGGGCGCGTGGGTAGGCTGGCCCGATGACCTCCGCCGACCAGCACGGCATCACCGTGCGTGACGCCGTCGTCAGCGACGTGCCGCACATCCAGAGGCTCTGCGAGCCGTTCGTGCAGCGACGCATCCTGCTCGGCAAGGACCTGGTGACGCTCTACGGCGACGTGCAGGAGTTCCAGATCGCGATCGGCCCCGACGGGGTGCCCGTCGGCTGTGGCGCGCTGCACGTCATGTGGGACGACCTGGCCGAGATCCGGACCCTCGCCCTCGACCCCGCGTGGATCCGCAAGGGAGTCGGCCACCGCCTCCTCGACGGCCTGGAGGAGGCGGCCCGTCGTCTCGAGATCGGTCGCCTGTTCTGCCTCACGTTCGAGGTCGACTTCTTCGAGAAGCACGACTACCTCAACGTCGGCGACGAGGGTCTCGTGCCGCCCGAGGTGTACGCAGAGCTCGTGCGGTCGACCGACGAGGGCGTCGCGGAGTTCCTCGACCTGGCGCGCGTGAAGCCGAACACGCTGGGCAACTCGCGCATGCTGAAGGCGCTTCCGCCGCGGCCGTAGGTCGACGGTCGGGCGCGGGTGGTCCACCGGGCTCGACTGACTCGCCGGGCTCAGCCGGCTCGACGGGCTCGGCGCACGCTCGGCCCATTCTCAGCGCACACGCCGCCGCCCTCCCGGTCACGGCGGTGACCAGCGCTTAACCTCTGCTCATGTCGACGTTCATGGATCCGACCGGGCCGCAGCCGCCCTCGGTGTACTGGCGTCGGCGTGCGATGGTCGCCCTCGGTCTCGTCGTCGTCATCATCGTCATCGTGCTGATCGTCGTGCGACCCGGCTCCGGCGCCGCCGAGCCCGGCGCTGCCGCGACGAGCACGCCCCCGGCCGCCGCCGAGGAGACGACCGAGGCCTCGGCACCCGCCACGGGCGCGGCTCCCGCCGCCGACGCGACCGCTCCGGCCACCGACGCGCCCGCCGCGGGCGACGACGCCACCTGCGCCGCGGGCGTCGTCGACCTCGTGCCGATCACCGACGCGGCGACGTACGCGTCGACGCAGCTGCCCCAGATCTCGATGTCGATCACGAACACCGGCTCGGTCGACTGCTCGCTGAACCTCGGGTCGAGCCAGCAGGCCCTCGTCGTCACGAGCGGCCAGGAGCAGTGGTGGTCGTCGAAGGACTGCCAGGTGAACCCGACCGACCAGGTCGTCACCATCCAGGCCGGCCAGACCTTGACCACGCCGGCGATCGCCTGGGACCGCACCCGCTCCACCCCCGACACCTGCGAGGGCACGCGCACCCCGGTTCCTGCGGGAGGCGCGACCTACCGTCTGACCGTCAGCGTCGGAGACATCGTCTCGGCCGACACCGCCCCCATGATCCTGAACTGAGCGCATGACCGATCCTTCTCCCCGTTCCGAGGCCCTCGAGCTGGCGCTGGCGTCGCAGGACGTCGCGGCCGTCGCGTTCGCCCTCCGTCACGACGTGGTCGTGGTGCCGAAGCTGGTGGCGCCCGCGGGCGCGGGTGCGGGTGCCGGTGCTGCGGGTGCCTCGGGCGCTGACGGAGGCTCGACGGCCGCTGGAGCCGAGGGAGGCGCGGACGAGTCCGCCGACGACGGTCCCGTCTTCGGGGCGGCCGAGCAGGTGCGCGTCTTCGGCCGCGAGAACACCGACAAGCGGATCCTGTTGCTCTTCTCGTCGGCCGACGCCTACGCGGCGATGGTGCCGGACGACCCGCGCCGCGAGGTGATGCTCTACGACGCCGACGCGCTGCGGGCCTTCCTCGACGTGCACCTCGACGTGCTCGAGCAGGTCTTCTTCGACATCGCCGGGCCGCACACGATGGCCGCGACCCCCGAGGACCTGCTCAAGGCCCTCCGCTAGCCGCCCGCCGTGGCGCGCGCCGTGCCGCACCACGTTCTCGCCTCGGAACCACGCCGCGGCGTGGTTCGCGTGCGAGGACGTGGTGTCTCGCGTGCCCGGTGGGCCGGGCCGGGCCGCACCCGGCCGCGCGCCGTGTGCCGCACCCCGTCTTCGCGACGGAACCCTGCCGCGGCGGGGTGCGCGTGCGAGAACGGGGTGCCACGCGGGTCGCGCCGCGCCGCTCCGGGCCCCGCGCAGCGTGCCGCACCCCGTCTTCGCACCGGCACCATGCCGCGGCGGGGTTCGTATGCGAGAACGGGGTGTGTGGCGAAGCGAGGCGGGTCGGGCGGCGCGGAGCGTGCCGCACCACGTTCTCGCCTCGGAACCACGCCGCGGCCTAGTTCGCGTGCGAGGACGTGGTGTCTCGCGGGCCGGATCGGGTCGGGCTGCTCCGGGTGGCGCGCGGCGTGCCGCACCCCGTCTTCGCACCGGCACCCCGCCGCGGCGTGGTTCGCGTGCGAGGACGGGGTGCCTCGCGGCGCGCGCGACGCGCGCTAGAACGCGGCGTCGAGCTCGCGCTCGCGCGGCGTCGCCGCAGCGCTGAACGCGCGGCGCAGCGCCTCGCGCAGGTTGCCCGACTCCGAGTCGACGAGCTGCGTGAAGCCGAGACGCCGGGCCTCCGACGCGCGCTGCTTCGGCGACGACACGGGCCGGATCTCGCCTGCGAGGCTGATCTCGCCGACGGCCGCGAGGGTGTGGGGGAAGCTCGCGTCACGGCTGGCGCTCGCGAGGGCCAGGGCGATGGCGAGGTCGGCGCCGGGCTCGGTGATCTTGATGCCGCCGACGGTCGAGACGTAGACGTCGGCGTCGCCGAGGCGGATGCCCGCGCGCCGTTCGAGCACGGCGAGCAGCATGGCGACCCGGGAGGAGTCGACGCCGTTGACGACGCGGCGGGGCTGCGGGGTGCTGCTGGCCACGATGAGGGCCTGGACCTCCACCGGGAGCGCACGCCGCCCCTCCATCGCGACGGTGATGCAGGTGCCGCTGACCGGTGGGCCGCCGCGTGACATGAAGAGGCCGCTGGGGTCGGCGACCTCGGCGATGCCGTCGCCGGTCATCTCGAAGCAGCCGACCTCGTCGGTCGGGCCGAAGCGGTTCTTGTGGGCGCGGATGAACCGCAGCGCGGTCTGGCGATCGCCCTCGAACTGGCAGACGACGTCGACCAGGTGCTCGAGGAGGCGCGGGCCGGCGATCGTGCCGTCCTTCGTCACGTGCCCCACCAGCAGCACCGGCAGGTTCCGGTCTTTGCTGACGCGGATGAGGGTCGAGGCGACCTCTCGCACCTGCGACGTGCCGCCCGCGATGCCGTCGATGGACGACGACGAGACCGTCTGGACGGAGTCGACGATGACGAGCTGCGGGTCGACCTGGTCGATCTGCCCGAGGATGACGGAGAGGTCGACCTCGGCGGCGAGGAAGAGGTTGTCGTGCATGGCACCGGTGCGCTGGGCGCGGAGGCGGACCTGCGCCGCGCTCTCCTCTGCGGTGACGTAGAGCACGCGGGCACCGGTGGCGGCGGCGCGGGAGGCGACCTCGAGCAGCAGGGTCGACTTGCCGACTCCGGGCTCGCCGCTGAGCAGGATGGCCGCGCCGGGGACGATGCCGCCGCCGAGCACGCGGTCGAACTCGTGGATGCCGCTCGGCCAGTACGCGACGCTGTTCGCCTCGACCTGTGTGATGGGGCGGGCGACGCGGTCGCCGCCGACGGTGACCGGGGCCGTGCCCCGGGCGCTGACCAGGGCCGAGGTGACGTCGACGACGGTGCCCCAGCGCTGGCACTCCCCGCAGCGACCGACCCACTTGAGGCTGGTCCAGCCGCACTCTGTGCAGCGGAAGGAGGGGGAGGTGGAGCGGGCCATGCGGTCAGCCTAGGTGGGTCCACCGACAGCGGGGGCGCCTCCTCGGGGCTGTTGGGGAGAAGGCTCTCTCGGCCGACCTGGGGAGGGCGGGAGGCGCGGGCCGAGTGGTCACGACCGGCTCCTCCGCACCGGGGTGCGAGCCGTTCGCGACCACTCGGTGCTCAGCGGCCCGCGGCGTCCGTCCCGCGCTGGGCGGCACGGCCGGCGCGGCGCTCGGCGGTGCGGGCGACGGCCCCCGCGGCGGCGGCGTCGTGCACGGTGGCGGTGGCGTCGGTGACCGCGCGGTCGGCGGCGATGCGGGCGACGCGGGCGGCGACGGCCGGCTCGAAGGCGGAGGCCCAGACGCGGTAGCCGCGGTCGTTGGGGTGGAAGAGGTCGCCGGCCGAGTTGCGGTAGGTGCGGAAGAAGCCCTGCTTCCGTGTCGTGGCGTACAGGGGGGCGACGGTGAGGCCGAACTCGTCGGCGACGCGGCGGACGATGCGGTTGGCCTCGACGAGCTTCTTCTCGCGATCGGGGATCCACATGGCGGGCAGGTCGCCGACGATGGCGTGCGACGGCAGGGCTCCGTAGATGACGCGGATGTTCTTCTCGAACGACTCGGGGTCGAAGGCGATGATGTCGTTGGCGCCGATGGCCACGGTGACGACGTCGGGTTCGTACTTCTCGAACTTCGGCAGCTGGTCCTTCCGGCAGAGCCAGGTGGTCGAGCCGCTGACGCTGAGGTTGACGACGCGCAGCGAGGTGTGGCCCTGGCGGCGGATGTACGCCGAGAGGCGGCCGACGTAGCTGCGGGCGGGGCTCGAGGCGCCGATGCCCTGCGCGGCGGAGTCGCCCATCGCGACGTAGAGCAGCGCGCCTCCGCGGTCGAACCGGGCGCGCCACCAGGCCGAGTGGACGGGCAGCAGGGCGTTCAGGTCGGCGGCGGCGGCGTTCCGGTGGCGGAGTAAGCTGCGGACGCCGGCTCCGGCGGCTGCGGTGGCGGCGAGGGTGACGCCGACGCCCGAGAAGAAGGCGGCGGCGGTGTGGCGTGTGGGCATGCCTGGACGCTACGCCGGGCACTTCGGCGGCTGCTCACCGCGCGCGTGGCGTGGCCATGAACCGCGTTCCGTTCGATGAACCGAGTCGTGCCGCGGTTCATGGAGCGGAACGCGGTTCTCCGTGGCCCCAGCCGAGTGCAGGAGGCGCGGGTCGGCACCCCCGCCACCCCGATTTCCGACATGGCCGCGGGATGTACTAAACTCTCTCCCGGTACCGTGTCCGAGCGGCCGAAGGATCATGTCTCGAAAACATGTGTGGGGGAGACTCCACCGTGGGTTCAAATCCCACCGGTACCGCCAGAGGGTTGTTTGCGCATCATCCGAAATTCGTTTGCGGAACTCAGCCCGAGAAGAAAGCCCCCGAGTAGCTCGGGGGCTTTCTTCCGTTTCTGGGCCAAGAAGCGCTTCCCGGCGAGGGGTTCGGGACCTCTTGGCCTCTCCCTCTCGGCCACCAGGCGTGCGGGCGGCTTAAACGACGAAGCGACGCGCCCTTCTGGGCGCGCCGGATTGACTCGTGAGCGGTGGGGGATAGCGGAAGGCTCGGGTGTGGTGCCTTGGAACGGGCCTGGGCCTACGTTCGCGGAGGCGGATCGACGGTGGGTCCACTCGTCGGGAACGGGGACAGTTCGGGTCGGACGTAGTCGGCGCGGTAGTTGCTCATGCCCTCGGCATCACGACGGCGGGTGCGCCGTGCAGGCACCGGCGTCAGGCCCTTCGCGACGCGGCGGTCGCGGTCCTTCGGCGCTCGGTGCTTGGCGGCGAGGAAGGTGACGATCTTGCGGATGTTGGCGGCCGTCGCGAGCATGGCGAGAAGGAACTGCTGAGCGGCGAGACCGCGCAGGCGCCGTGCACTGGAGTCGGCGATGCGCTCGGGACCGGTCTTGATGAAGGCGTTGAAGCTCTCGATGCTGTTGCGGTCGCGGCGGTAGGTCTTGGACCACTCCTTGCTGCCATAAGGCAGCATCTGGTTCATCTTCTCGCCGTCCTCCGGGCGCACCGTGATCGAGGTCTGGCAGCAGACCTTATCTGTCTGCTTGGGGACGTTGGCGCGCAGCACCTGCCGGCGTTCCTTGTCCGGCGATGCACGCTTGTCGAGCTTGCGGAGGGGGCACTCGACCGTCGCACTCGGGCCGAGGGCTGGGCAGCGCATCTTCACGTTGCCGTTGGCGTCGGGACCCTCCTTCTTGTGGAGTCGGTATGCGTCACGCTCGTCGATCTGCTGGGACCACTCGACGTTGTCGATCTCCTTGTTGTTGCGCCGCACCGTTGCATCGAGGAGTCGCTTCGGTGTGCCGGGGCAGAACTGACCGCCTTCAACGAGCTTGGCTCCGCCGACCTGGCCCCGCACACCGGTCTGGTTCGCGCGGTTGTAGTCGAAGACGAGGCCGACGCCGAGCTCTCTCATCGGACGGTGGAAGTCCTCCATCGTGAGACCCGCGGAGTACCCGAGGTCGGACGAGAGGCGCGCGATGTCGTACCCGCGTTCCTGGATGTTCTTCACGAGCTCGACGGTGTGGAACCCGATGCCTTTGTTGGGCGTCGTCAGGCTCGCCCCACGGATCAGCTGTGGTGCTTCGGTGGGGTCCCCTGAAGGGTCCTCGTTGACGTCGATGATGAGGTTCGCGGTGTAGGCGAGCAGCCACCGGCTCCGTGCCTGCTTGACGCTCGCCTTGCCGTTCTCCTTGGTGTGCTTGCTGAAGACGCGTTCCTTCTCTCCCTTGTCGATCGGGTACAGGTCAGCTTCGAGTTCCATCGCGTACTTCGGCTGTTCCTTGTCCGTGCCCGCGATGAACATGGGCTGCTCGACGCCGTTCTCCCGCGGCCAACGGTTCTTCTGGCTCGGTGCACGCAGCACTGTCTGGTCGACGGAGAGCGCGAGACGCTGACGTCGCACGGCTCGAGGCAGGTTCTGGGCGGTGGCCTCCAGCAGCGTGTTCGTGAAGGTCATGCTGCGCTCGTGTGCGCGGCGTTCGATGTTCTTGTCCCGGAGCGCGTCCAGGCTGCTCCGCTCGTCCCGGGTGAGCAGGCGGCGGGGCGCCGGCCAGGCGTCCCAGAGGTCGATGATGCGGTGCATGGCCCGCCATGCCAGGAAGTACCAGTCGTTGGGCTTGTCGTTGTCGTACAGGTGAGCGATGCCGAGCTCGCGACGGGCTTCATCGTCGAGACGGTGTTCGAAGACGCGGCCCATCTCGCGCACGAAGATCATGGACTGCTCCGACAGGAGCATCATCACCACGGTCAGGATGGCCAGGTCATCGATCTTCGGTTTGGCACCGCCCGGGGCTTTCTTCTCGCGGTCCTCCGCGCGCCATGTCGCGAGGAGCTCGATGACACCCGATGAACGGAGGAAAGTCATCCACTCACGGGCGTCGGCGCCGCGGAACTTGGTCGTCTTGGTCGATCCGCTGACGATCCGGTCGGCCGTGTAGATGCCGTTGAAGAACTCCTCGTCATGGAAAGAGGGCTTGCCGGTCACTGAGTCGCTCCCGTTGAGCGGAGAAGCGCGTGAAGCTCAACCTCGGGCATGACCTTGGCCAAGGGCGCGTAGCGAAGGAGGGACGAGACGTTCTTGAAGCCGGCCGCGTAGACGATGCTCGCCAGGGGCAGAACGTTGATCTGGTCCACGATCCAGGTGATGCGGAGGCGCCGAATAGCAGGACCGTCGTATCGGGCGCCGTAGTGCATCAGCGCGATCTCCCGCGAGGACTCCTTGCGGTGGGGGATGACCGCGTAGTCATCGTCGCCGAGTCCCTCGAAAGCGATGTCTGCGTACGAATTCCACCCGATTCGGATGGGGATGCTTCGCGGCGCCTTTCCGGTCACACGGACGACCCAGCCAGCCGGAGTGCGCGTCAAGTCCCGGCCACGGACCGCGGCGATCTCGGTCGCACCGAGGCCTGCGCCACCGGCAAGCGCGAGAAGCCCATAAGAATCCCGGCGGGCTCGGTCGGTGGACCTCGACGCGGCCCAGCTCTCGAAGGCGGGAAGCTCGGAATGCGAGAAGGGTCGTATCTCCCGGCTCTGCTTGTTGAGGCGGTGAGGAGACGGCTCGTAACCAAGCGCTTCAGCGAGGTTCAGGAGTCTGGTCTCGGCAAGCTGCTGCGTCTTGGCGCTGGGGTAGGTGCGGGCGAAGCGGTAGATCATGGACGGGTAGAAGAGGTCATCGCGGCGCAGCTCCGCACCGGCTTCGTGGAACGCCCACACGACGTACCGGCTCGCGAAGGTCAGGAGGATCCTCGTGTAGAGCATGTCGTGGGGTTTGGCGTCGAGGACGCACGCGAGCGTGAAGTCCCGAACGGGCAGCCACTTGGTCGGGGCGATACGTCGCGGCTGATAGCGCAAGATCGCCTCCTGTAGCTCCAGCGTGGCGTGGTCATTAGATTGACCAAAGTGTGCTACGGCACGCTCGAGTTGGGAAGAGGGGGAAGTCGGAGGCTGTGTCTCGTCAGGGGTGGTCACGAGAGATGGACATGAGACAAGACAAGGCCATCAAGCGGTCTGGTGCGCTTTCAGCGCACATCTAGACTGCGGAGGTGCCTGATCCACGTTTCGAGCCGCGGTCCTACCTGCGTGAGCCAGGCCGCTTCGGTCGCGACCCCGAAGCTCAGTGGGTCTCGGCGGTGTCGTTCTCGTCAGGCCAGCTCGACCAGTGGGGCGCTGCTCGCATTCAGCATCGCCTGGCGTGCAGCATCCGAGTCGAGATAGCGAGACAATTCCGCTCTGTCGGGACGTACGCGGCTGCCTCTGGGCAGAGTCCTGAGCGGCTGGGGCGTCTGCTTAGGGGTGAGGTCGTGATGCGTCTGGAAGACGTGGCAAATGCCCGTCGCCATTTGGGCGTCTGAGGGAACCTGGCCGACGCGGGAAGTGATCGTCTTGTCCCTATACGGGCGTCATGGCCGCAGCCTCGGCTCGCGCCGGGGTGGTAACCATCAGCGAAGTGAGTACCGCCGGGGGTCGTCGTCCGCTCTGGCGACGTAAGGCAAGAGCCGGTCGAGCGCTTCGGCTGACTGCAAGCCGGCGACCTCCAACAACAGGTCGAGGGGCGTCCCCCGCCGGAGGTGTTCCACGATCCAGGTCGCTCGCATGCGTCGGGACTGCAGCTCGACCGCAGGGCGTGGATTCCGGCTGACGAAGTCCGTGACGAGATTGATGTTCCCGCCTCGCTGCCCGCTCCGGAATGCCCACCGGGAGGCTGCCTTGGACGCCGTTCGGCGCTGCAGGAAGGGGGCCCACTGAGCAAGAACCGGGACGTTTCTCGCCTCGTCACCCGACACGCGCACCGCGACGCCCCGACTATCTGACGTGATGTTCACGAGTTCTAGATCGATGATCTCCCGCCCCGTCAGTCCTGCCCCGAGTCCGAGCGCGAGGAGCGCGCCGGCGCTGGTCGTCCGTTCCTCGTCGTGCTGGCTACTGGCCCACGACAACAACGACGCCACCTCGCTCGGGGTGTACGGACGTGACGCCTCAGCCTTGCCCAGGGCCCGGAATGTACCCGCAGCTTCGTCGCCCAGGAGCGCCTCCGACGTGCGTCTCAACCGAGCGCGCAGGGTGTTCTTTCCTGCCCTGCTGTACTGCCCGAGGTGATGCTGCACGAAGCGGTTGATGAACCTCGGGTCGAAGACGTTGTCATCTTCGAGGGGAACGTTAGCTACCGCCCAGGCGAACAGGGCGAGACGGGAAACGGCCGGGTAGAGCTCCTTCTCGGAGTACGGCGTTCTGGGGGCCGTGTCGCGGACGACGCGCCGCACGTAAGGGCGGATGGCGGCCCACTGATCAGCAGGCATCTTCGGCGTGTAGTCGTAATGAGCCGCAGCCAGCACCTCGGGCTCCCTCTCGGCCATGCGCTTCATTACCTCGAGCTGCCGTTCGCGGCGTTCGTCAGCTTCATCGCTCACCGGCGCTCATCTCCAAGCTCGAAAGTGGTCATTACAATGACCAATTTGTGATACGTTCGACGGGGCGGCCGTGCGCGCGAGCTGGCGCGCCTAGCCTTGCGGCATGGGTAGAACAGCGCGTGCGAAACCAGCCGCGCTGGCCCCGTCCCCGTGGCCAGACGTTCGCTCGGACGACCCGATCGGGGAAGTGGCTCGCAGATTCGCGCAGAACCTTCGTCAGGCCGTCGGCAGTCGCAGCATCCGGTCGGTAGCCGAAGCTTCAGGTGTCACCCATACGACTCTGCTCAGCGTCCTGGCGGGCCAGGTGTGGCCGGACCTCGAAACGATCGCGAAGCTCGAGCGGGGGCTCGGCGTTTCCCTTTGGCCGCGCCACAGCTGATCGTTCCAACGTGACGGTCTTGGTCATGTCGATTCATCAGGCCTTTGCCCGCCCCCGGGGTCTGTCTGCGGCGAGGGTCTGTCGGGAATGTCCACCATGGTCACCTCGTCGGCCCTGGGGATTGGTGCGAACCGTTGCTGGTTGGCAGTGGGAAGTTCGTCGAGCCAGACTGCTCCTCGCTCTACCAGCCGGGCTCGAAGTGACGTTCCGGTGATGTTCTCTGCGGCGTCAGTGACCGGAGTTGCCTCGAGTTGGAACTCACCGAGCCTGAGGCATAGCTCGAGATAGGTCAGATAGGTCTGTCGCACATGGGCCAAGAGCTCGTCGGGGGCATCTTCGGTACTCGTCTCGCGGAGCACATCTGACGTCGGCGCCCAGCTGATCGACGCCTCGTGCTCATCTATGGCTGCTGTGAGGCCCGAGAGTGGGCCGGCAGGGTGAGCTCTCCATGTGACGCTGCTGCTTGGTTGGGCTATGAGCGAGTCGCTCAGGTCCAGGAAAAGCCCTTGAATCGTGATGATGCCGAAGGCCTTGCGCTGCCCCGAGGTCGGCTTCGCTTGTTTGCTTGCATCCATGGTCATTACTATTACCACCATCCATGCGGAGGGTCCAGGATCACAAGAAGTTAGAAGGTGGCGGAGTGGCCGAGGGCGAGCAGACTGCAGGGCAATACACGATTGTCGGATTAGGCGCGAGCCCGCCGAGCGTGGTCGTCTGGAGAGCGGATGTCTCGCGCGTGGCTCAAGATTGGCGACTTGCCGGAGTCGATCTGGGAATGAGGGATGGGAGGCCTTTCGGGTCTCTCCACTTCGAGGAGGTCAACGGATCGCGCCGCGCTCGGGTCGCTGTCCGGTGGGACCACGTGTACGACCAGTTGCAGTGCTTCGTCACGGATCGGAGCTTTGCGGCGGAGGGGGAGCGCCTCGAGCGAGATGCTCGGCACCGTGTCGGCACGCTGATGGCCGCGTACGCGCAGATCGGGCTTGCAATCACCGCTGGAGCTGTCGCAGAAGGCTCATTGAGGGCCGCTTCGAACCTCGTGCCGATTGGTCCGAGGCATCCCGGTTGATTGCCACTCGGGGTGGCGCGGTTAGCCCAGAACCTTTCGAAGAGCATCGGCCCAAGGTGGTCACTCCTCGTAGTCGACCGCGCCTTCGATGACGAGAAACAGCATGAATAGCTGATCTGCGAGCACTGCCAGGTCGTAAGCGACGTCTTCCACCTGTGCCACGGTGAATGTGCGATCCACGGTCCCCTTGGCCTTGACCCGGCTCGCCGAAGCTGGTCCTTTTCCCGGTGTTGTCCACGCGCCGTGCAGCAGGTGATTCCGGCTCTCCATCGCAACTTTCGAGTCGGCGGACAGTCGCGTGAACATGTCGCGTACCTGCCCCTGGAAGCGGTGCAGCTTCACGAGCTTCGCGCCCAATTCGAGCAGGCCGCTGAAGGAGACGCCACGGGTCACCACAATTCCTATGTCATTTGTCTCGCGGTCATCGTCGCTGACGAGGGCCATGACGGCGAACGCTAGCGTGCGCTCCAGTCGAGCAGACCAGTACGCGACCTCGCCCATCGCGACTAGGTGCTCTCGATCAAGGCCGGTGGCGCGTACTCGGGCTCGGTGTTCGGGAGAGGGGCGCTCGCTCATGCATCAGATCCGAGGGAGGTAGCCCCGATGCTAACGGGCTGACAGTCAACGGCTTGACTGGCGATAGGCGCCCAGGACCTGACCGGGTGGTTCGGCTTCTTCAAGGCCCCGCCCGCGCTTTTCTGCATCAGCCGGGCCGACCCTCCAAGATCCGCCTGGGCGTCACGCGGGGCTGTGAGGTAGGAAGCGTCGATCGGCGAACAGGCGCTCCTAGGGAGGGGTGACGATGTCATGTCGGCAGTGTCACATAGTGCCCCGTCACCGGAACCTGTCTCGGACCACCTATCTGAGACGGTTAGATCCGCGCAGCCCCAAGGGGGTGGTCGAGGCTGGCGATCGTCCGGCTAACGATCCCCCACTGGATCACTTGCTGTGGGGCGAGCGCACTCGGAGAGGACGCCGTCGTGGTCGTTCCGTGTCGTCGGTGAGCGTGGGCGGAAACGGTCCCTAACGTCGTAGCGTCTAGGGATGCAGCAGCCCAGGGGCCTCGATCAGCTCGTATCGGAATGGCGGAGCTCCGGACCAGGACGTGCGCGCTTCGTGCCGGGCTTCGACCCATCAGGTGGAGGAGCAGCGGCGACAGTTCTCGTGCTGATGGAATCACCCGGTCCTGCCACGATCAAGCAGGGCGAGGACGCGATCAGCAGTGAGGACAACCCGGGGCCGACGGCGTCTGCGTTCAGGCGAGCACGGATCGAGTCGGGTCTGGGCAGGAACGTCTACCTGCGATGGAACATCGTCCCGTGGGCCCTTGGTCGGGCGCCGACCGTCACCGATCTCGACGAGGCACGCCCTGCCCTGGCTCAGCTGCTCGTTTCTCTGCCGCAGCTGCGGGCGATCGTGACCTTCGGCACTCCGGCCCTGACGGGCGTGATGAGGTACTTCACCCTGGAACCGCGTGCGAGGGTCGTGCCCGTGCTCGCGGCACCCCATCTGTCGCCGGCGAACGCCACCCGCGCCGGCGAGAAGCACCTGCGGGCCGTCACGGCCCTACGGCACGCTTCGCTTCTCTGATCATCTCGGCGAGGAGTCGGGGCTGTGCTGCGACGCGGCGATCACGGCCAGGAGATCCTGCGCCCCGGCGCTCAGACCGGCCGACCACACGGCGCGGAACGGGCGCCTCAGGTCGACGGCTGCCGGGACGGTGACGAGGCGCCCGGCACGGAGGTCGTCCTCGACCAGCAACGAGCTGATGACTCCCGGACCCACACCGCCGGCGATGGCCGCCCGGATGGCGCCCGTCGACGACAACTGCGCAGCGGGTTCTGCCATCAGGGCAGGGTCGATCCCCAGGGCGAGCTCGAGGGTCCGGCGGGTGCCCGAGCCCGACTCCCGAGACACGAGCGGTGTGGATGCGAGATCCGCTGCCGTCACGGGTTCGGACTTCGATGCCCATGCGTGCCTCGGCGAGACGACGACGAGCAGTTCGTCGACACCCAGGACGGTCGTGGCGAGCCCGTCGGCCTCATCAGGGGTCTCCGTGAACCCGAGGTGCGCGCGCCCCGAACGGACCTCGTCAACGACCCAGTCGCTGTTGCCCGATTCCAGGCGTACCCGGACACGATCCGCTGCCGCTGTCATCCAGCGTGGCATCAGCGCCTCTGACACCGTCTGACTCGCCGCGACGAGGAGAGCGTCGGAGGCGCCGGTCATCAGGGTGTGCAGCGATCGTTCGAAGGTGGTCGCCGCCTCGAGCAGGGGTCGGCCCCACTCGCACACCAGGAGTCCGTGCTCGGTCAGCGCCGAGCCCGCCCGAGAGCGGACGAGCAACGTACGACCCAGCCGCCGCTCGGCGCCCGTGATGCGAGACGACGCCGCCTGCTGGCTGATGCCCACCGATGTCGCGGCCCGGCCCAGACTGCCCGATCTCGAGATCGCCTCCAGCAGTCGGAGCGTCTCGAGATCAACAGGGAGTCCGGTCACAAGGATCGATTGTGACACCACAAGCATCCGCCCGTATCGGCAGCCGGACGCACGTACGAAGATCGAGGCATGCCTGCCGCGATCACACCGACTGTCGCCCCTCCCCGCACGCACGGTCTGTTCCGCCAGCTCGAGCACCGCGGGCAGATCGTGTCGAACCTGACCCCGAACTGGTTCGCGTCGATCATGGGGACCGGCATCGTCGCCAACGCCGCGGCGACCCTGCCGTTGCAGTTCCCGGGGCTGCGCCCTGCCGCGACCATCGTCTGGGCACTGGCCAGCGTGTTGTTGGTCGCTCTCAGCACGGCGACCGTCATGCACTGGGTGCGTTACCGAGCCACCGCGCGGGGGCATCGACTCAATCCGGTGATGGCGCACTTCTACGGGGCACCGCCCATGGCGCTGCTGACCGTCGGCGCGGGCACCCTGCTCTTGGGCAGAGACGTCCTCGGTACGCCCCTGGCGGTCGGCATCGACTGGGTGTTGTGGACCATCGGTACGGTGCTCGGCCTCGTCAGCGCGATCGCGGTCCCGTACCTGACGTTCACCCGGCACGACACGGCCCCCGACAGTGCGTTCGGCGGCTGGCTCATGCCCGTGGTTCCCCCGATGGTGTCTGCCTCGACCGGTGCGCTGCTGCTGCCCTTCCTGCCCGCGGGGCAGGCCAGGCAGAATATGCTCTGGGGGTGCTACGCGATGTTCGGGTTGTCGTTGCTGGCGTCGATCGTGATCATCACGCTGATCTGGTCACGCCTGGCCCAGCACAAGATCGGCCCGGCCGGCATGGTCCCGACCCTCTGGATCGTCCTCGGCCCCCTGGGGCAGTCGATCACCGCGGCCAACCTGCTCGGTGGCAACGCCCACCTCGCCGTCGACCAGGGAACCTCGCACGCCCTGTTCGTCTTCGGGCTCGTCTACGGTGTGCCCACTCTGGGATTCGCCCTGATGTGGGCGGCACTGGCATCGGCCATCACCCGCCGCACCATCCGCCAGGGGCTCCCGTTCTCACTCACCTGGTGGTCGTTCACCTTCCCCGTCGGCACCTGCGTGACAGGCCTGAACGGTCTGGCCCTGCACACGGGACTCGTCGCGCTGCAGGTACTGGCGGTCGTGTTCTACATCGGGCTCGTCGGGGCCTGGGTCACGGTCGCCGTGCGCACCTTCCACGGCAGCGTCATACGCGGAACGCTCCTCGCGCCTCCCCGTCCCCTGCCCTGACCGCGGACGACGAGGGTGCGTGGGGGAGTGGCTCAGATCGAACAGGCGTCGTTCCAGTCACGGCGATAGGCCTCGGGGTCACTGACGTCGACGATGGCCGAGGCGGCGCCCTTGGGCTCGTCACGCGACCGGTAGCTCTCGAACGCCACCGCACTGCGGTCGTTGCTCGCCGGATCACGCACCCCGGAGGCTTCGACCCACAGAGTCCAGTTCCACCGCGTCCGGACGCCAGGCTGCAACGCGCCTTCGCCGACGACCAACAGCACGTCCGTGCCGGCGGGTGAAGACTCGAAGTCTGCGCCCGTGAATGATCGGACCGACGACGTGAGGCCTCTCGCGCTGATCTCCCGAGCTAACTGACTGCCCATGTCCGAGAGATGCTCGCCAGCATCGCCATCCACAGCCACGATGCCTCCACCGGACGGAAGCTGACTCAGCATCTCGGAAACCAAGTCATGGATGACGGTGTTGCTCATGATGCTTTCTCCTGCTCACTCGTTCGTCGAAACGGAAAAGGGAGTCGGCGGCCGCCGACTGATGCGGCTGCACGAAGCGGTCGCGAACCTGATGCAACCACGAGCATGCGCCGACGTTCAGCCCTGTAGAAGCGCGTGCTTGGAGCGCCCGATAGGGGATCGTCTATCGGACACCTGCGAACTGGTGGACGCGCTAATGGTCCGTGCTCTGAAACGACGAGATGGCTTCCTGAAGCTGAGCCAGCGACGGAGAACCTGCAAGACCATCGGGAGTGAGGTAGACGCGGCAGGCCAAACCAGGAGGCGCGTCCGGGGCCGGGAAGAGCGGGGTGCCGTCGATGAGCAGTGTTGGCGAGCCTCGGAAGTCCAACGCTTCTGCGTCGGCCTGCGTTTCAACGCGCTGCTCGATCACGGTGAAGTCATTCCGATCTGCCTTAATGACGGCCAGACGCTCGGCTGTGGTTTCCCAGTTCGGGCACCCGTCGAAGTACTGCAAGGTGATTTGCATCTCTCGACGCTAAACGCTGGCGAGGGCCGGTGGCCTATCTCGGACTACTTGCCAGTTTTCGTGACGGGATGGGCCTTTGTGGTTTGACTGCTCACGAGGCGGGGGATGAGTCGGACGAAGATCACCATGCCCATGAGTTCGACGAGCGTCTGGGTCACGACAACGACCGGGGCAAGCGACAGTGACGCCGGCAGGGCCAGCGCGAGCGGCAAGACCACGAGCGAGTTCCTGGTCGCGCCGCTGAACACCAGGGCCCGGGTTGCTGGCACGTCGAGTCGGAAGGTGCGAGCAATGCCGATTCCGATCGCCGCCATGACGACGAGGAACCCGGCGTAGATCGGCACCAGCACGAGCAACTGCCCCAAGGAGTCCCCAACAGCTCCCGCTTGGGAGGCCACGACGGTGAACAGGGTCGCCATCATCAGCGGCACCATCACGCCCAGCATCGTCCGCTCGATCACGACACCGGATCGGTGTCGCCGGGCGAGTGCCTGCACGAGCGCGGCCGCGGTGAGCGGGACAGCGATCAGGAGAAGGAAGGCCCGGGCGAAGGGGCCGACCTCGACCACGGCGACGCCCTCGGGGCCGATGAACACCAGCAGGTACAGCGGCAGGAGGAGGATCTGCGCCAGCATCAGCAGCGGTGCAGCGGCGAGGAGCCGTTCCGACGCGCCGCCAGCAAGGCCGGCGAACACGATCACGTAGTCGATGCACGGGGTCAGCAGCACCAGCAGCACCCCGAACAGCAGCGCCGGCTCGTCCGCAACAAACCGGGACAGCCCGTACGCGACGACCGGGACGACGGCGAAGTTCAGCACCCCGACCGCGGCGAGGAACCGTCCGTCGCGGAGGGACTTCCCGATCGCGGCGAACGGGACCCCGAGGAACGTCGCGAACAGCAGGAGCGCGAGCACGGGCTCGATCGCTGCCTCTAGGTGGTTTGCTCCCGGCACGGTGAGGCCGACGACGCCGGCAGCCAGGATCGCCGCCAGGTAGAGGCCTATCTGCCGGTGTTCGAGCCAGGAGACGACCGCGTTCACGGCTGGACTGGTGTGGAGGAGGAAGGCACGTCAGTGACCGTAGAGGTTCGAGCCGCTTGAAGGTCAAGTGGCACCGGCGGCTCTATGGTCGCGGTGTGCGAATCTCCGAGGTCAGCAAGCGCAGCGGCGTCCCCGCCACGGCGCTCCGCTACTACGAGTCCATCGGGCTCTTGACTGCTGCCAGGACCTTGAACGGGTACCGGGATTACAGCCCGGACGTTCTCAGTCGGCTCGACCTGATCGAGGCCAGCAAGGAACTCGGGCTGCCTCTTGATCAGATCGGCGTGCACCTCAGCACCATGGAGTCGACGTCCTGCACCGATGTCCGCGAAGCCTTACGGCCGCTCCTGGCCGAGCAGGTGCGTCAGATCGAGGAGAAGCAGGCCCGCCTCGACCAGCTCCGATCGCGTCTCTCGCGCGCCGAGCACGACCTGGCCGAATGCCCTGACCGGTCTGAGCGGTGCTCGACCGAGTGCGTCTTCCGCACCAGCGCCTAGGAAGGGTCGGTGGGTGAGCGTCGTTCGATCAGAACGGTGTCGCGCCACACGCCGGCATAAGGGCCTGCTTCGGAGCGCGCGATCCGTTCCCGCGTCCCGATCCGGCGGAACCCCGCCCTGTCGTGGAGGGCCAGGCTCGCCCCGTTCTCGGGGAAGATCGACGACTGAACGGTCCAGATGTCCGAAGCATCCACCGAGTCGAGGAACGCACTCAGCAACTCCCATCCAATGCCACGTCCTCGCGCCGCGGCGGTGACGTAGACGGAGTGCTCGACGACACCTGCATACGCTGGCCTGGCCGACGTCGCAGACGCCGCCACCCAGCCGAGCACGGCGCCCGCGGTGTCGTCGACCGCGACGAACCGGTGCGCGGCGAGCTTGCCTGCATCGAACGCGTCCCAGGTCGGGGTGCGGGTCTCGAAGGTGGCGTTACCGGTGTCGATACCCTCCTGGTAGATCTGCTCGATGGCGGGCCAGTCGTCCGGGGCCATGGCCCGGACGGTGACGCTCACGAGCAGCACCCACCTGCTGCCGGCCCGTCGACGGCGCACCCGGAGGCGTCCGGGAGGTTCGTCGAGCAGACACCCGTCTCGGGGAGTTCGAGCTGCACGAGGCGGGCGGCTTCGTGATTGCCAGCGAGTTCGTCCGCGATGGAACGCACCTGCTCGTAGCCGGTGAGCAGCAGGAACGTCGGGGCACGGCCGTACGACTTCATGCCGGCGATGTAGAAGTTCGGCTCCGGGTGCCCGAGCTCTGCGACCCCGTGCGGGTAGACCGTGCCGCAGGAATGCAGGTTTGGGTCGATCAGCGGTGCGAGCTGCCGAGGTGCTTCGACGATCTCGTCCAGGGATACCCGGATCTCACGGAGCATGTCGAGGTCAGGGCGGAACCCGGTCGCGTTCACCACCACGTCCGCGGCGACCGTCAGGGGCTCACCGCGGCGACGCCCGACGAGCTGCACGCCGTCAGCGGTCTTGGTGACGTCGTCGACCTCGAACCGGTCGACCAGGGCGATCGCGCCGGCACGGACGAGGTCGCGGACGGCGCTGCCGAGGTCACCACGGCCTTCGAGCTGGTCGGCTGCTGACCCGTAGACCCGGGCGGGGGTGCTGCTGCGGATCGCCCACGTGATCGTCGTCCCGGGGGCGTCCTTGGCGAGGGTGGCGAGCTTGAGGAGGGTGTTCGCCGCCGAGTGGCCAGCGCCGACGACGACCGTGTGCCGGCCAGCGAACCGTTCCCGGTCGCGGCCGAGGACGTCGGGCAGGGCGTGGCTGATGCTGCCGGCGACGTCGTCGCCGTGGGAAAGGCCGACCCCGGAGGAGGTGAGGGTGTTGGGGGTCGTGTAGGTGCCTGAGGTGTCGATGACGGCGCGGGCGAGTTCGTCGCGCACCTCGCCGTCGTGGTCGAGGCGCAGCAGAAACGGCGTCTCGGCCCGCCCGGTGGAGCGGGTGCGGTCCATGCCCTGCCGGGACACTGCGGCGACCCGGTGCCCGTACCGGATGCGGCCGGACAGCTCAGGGGTCGCGGCGAGGGGTTCGAGGTAGTCGCGGACGAAGTCGGCACCGTAGGGGAGCTTCTTCGCTGCCGGGGCCTCCCAGTCGGTGGTGTCGAGGAGGCGTGCGGCGGCCGGGTCGACGAGGTGCTCCCACGGGGTGAACAGGCGCGTGTGACCCCACGCGCGGACCGCCGTCGCGGCACTCGGGCCGGCTTCGTAGATCACGACGTCGACGCCGCGTTCGAGGAGCTGCGCGGCAGCAGCGAGGCCAACAGGGCCGGCGCCGATGACGGCGACGGGGAGCCCGGCGAGGGTCGGTGCGTCGGTGCGGGGCGGGACAGAGAGGGTGAGGCTCATGCGGGGAGACCCTTCGATTCGATGCCGAGTTCGGCCAGGAGCGATTCGACGAGCTTGCGAACGTCGTCGCGGATGAGGCGCACCTGCTCGAGGGGGAGCCCGGCGGGGTCGGTGAGGTGCCAGTCGCGGTAGGTCTTGCTGGGGTAGATCGGGCACGCGTCGCCGCAGCCCATCGTGATCACGACGTCGGCTGCCTGCACGACGTCGTCTGTCAGCGGCTTCGGGAACGCCTCGTCAAGGTCGAGGCCCAGCTCTCGCATCGCTTCCGCGACGACGGGGTGGAGGTCTCGGGCGGGCATAGACCCGGCGGAGCGGACGTGGACGGCACCGCCGGAGAGGACGTTGGTGAACACGGCTGCCATCTGGGACCGGCCGGCGTTCTGCTCGCAGACGAACAGCACCTCCGGCACCGTCCGCTCGATCGCCCCGGTGGCCTGCCCGAGAGCAGTCAGCCGGTCGATCGCGAACCGGGTCGCATTGGTGGTCAGGTGCGCCCGGACTTGCGCTGTGCGAAGGAGAGCCGTGTAGGACTCGAGCACGTACCGCTCGATCGTCTCCGGTCCGAAGATGCCCTCGAACCGGGTGGCGAGGTCGCCCGCGGCACGCTTGAGTGCGTCCTCGGGGAAGGCAAGGCCCGGCAGGCCGCGCCTCGTGGTCAGGTCCGTCATCGTCGTTTCCTCACAGCTCAGGGGGTTAGGCGGTCGCGGGTGCGATCTCGGCCAGGAGGGCCTGGATGCGGCCCTTGATGTCGTCGCGGATGGGGCGGACGTCCTCGATGCCGCGGCCAGCGGGGTCGGTCAGCTCCCAGTCCTCGTAGCGCTTGCCGGGGAAGATCGGGCACGCGTCGCCGCAGCCCATCGTGATCACGACGTCGCTGTCCCGGACGGCCTCGGTGGTGAGGACCTTGGGCTGGTTCCCGGCGATATCGATGCCTTCCTCGGCCATGGCCTGGATCGCGATCGGGTTGATCTGGTCCTTGGGCTCGCTGCCGGCGGAGAGGACGTCGACGCGGTCGCCGGCCAGGGCCTGCATGTAGCCGGCGGCCATCTGGGAGCGGCCGGCGTTGTGGACGCAGACGAACAGGACGGTGGGCTTGGTGCTCATGACGGGTTCCTTCGGGTGAGGGGTTAGACCCGTTCAGCGATGCGCGCTGCCGGGGTGGGGGAGGGGAACAGGCGTGGCCGGAGCCACAGGGACAGGTACACCAGCGCCACGAGCGCCGGGACCTCGATCAGGGGGCCGACGATGCCAGCGAGGGCTTGGCCGGAGGTGGCCCCGAACGTGCCGACCGCGACCGCGATCGCCAGCTCGAAGTTGTTCCCCGCGGCTGTGAACGCCAGCGTCGCCGTCCGCTCGTAGGCCAGGCCGATGGCCCGTCCGGTGAAGAACGCGACGAGGAACGTGACGGCGAAGTACACCAGCAGCGGGACGGCGATGCGGACGACGTCGAGGGGTCGGTCGACGACCTGCTGTCCCTGGAGGGCGAAGAGCATCACGATCGTGAACAGCAGCCCGTAGAGGGCGAAGGGGCCGATCTTCGGCAGGAAGCGTGTCTCGTACCAGGTGCGTCCCTTGGTCGCTTCCCCGATGCGGCGGGACAGGTAGCCGGCGAGGAGGGGGATGCCGAGGAAAACCAGGACGCTGAGGGTGATCGACCAGATGCTGAACGACGCGCTCGTGACCGGGAGCCCGAGCCAGGCGGGGAGGATCTGGAGGTAGAACCAGCCGAGGCCGGCGAACGCGACGACCTGGAACACCGAGTTCAGGGCGACGAGGAACGCGGCAGCTTCTCGGTCGCCGCAGGCGAGGTCGTTCCAGATCAGCACCATGGCGATGCACCGGGCGAGGCCCACGATGATCAGCCCCGTGCGGTACTCCGGCAGATCCGGCAGGAACACCCATGCCAGGGCGAACATCAGAGCAGGGCCGACGACCCAGTTCATCACCAACGACGACACCAGGAGGCGTCGGTCGCCGGCTATGGCGCGGGTGTCGGAGTAGCGGACCTTCGCCAGCACCGGGTACATCATCACCAGCAGCCCGACCGCGATCGGGACGCTCACCTGCCCCACCTGGAACGAGTGCAGCAGCTCACCGAAAGCCGGCACGAACACCGCCAGCAGCAGCCCCACGCCCATGGCGGCGAGAATCCACACGGGGAGGAAGCGGTCAGCGGTCCCGAGCCGGGCAGGCGCGGTGGTGGTGGTCGTCATGCAGCTCCGTAGATCGATGAGTGTCGATGTGTTGAGCCTGCCCCAACCCATCGACGACTGTCAATCTGTGTGGAAGAGTGTTCACATGCCCGTTGCCGAACTCCTGCCCCTCACGGACGTGACCGCGTGCTGCGCACCGCTGGCCCGCGAGGCGATGGACGCGGAGAACGCCGAGAAGCTGGCCCGCAGCCTCAAAGCCATCGCGGACCCGGCCCGGCTCCGGCTCATCTCGATGGTTGCCGCGCACGACGGGGCCGAGGCGTGCGTGTGTGACCTCACCGAACCTCTCGGGCTCAGCCAGCCGACTGTGTCGCACCACCTGAAGGTGCTCGTCGACGCCGGCATCCTCACTCGCGACAAGCGCGGGATCTGGGCGTACTACGCGCTCGTCCCTGGGGCCCTCGATTCCCTCGGCAAGCTCCTTGTAACGGCCTGAGTTCTGCTGCGTTTTCCCTCGTCTCTTGGCTGGCGCATGCACTCAAGATGCCGCATGGCTTACAGCTGGAGGGAATCAACATCGCGTAGTGTGAGTTGATCTCGTTGATGGGAATCATGACGAATGGGGGGTTGACCGTGGAGCGAACCGTTGCTGCTGCATCGATTGCGTCACGTCTGCTCGTCGCCGCGAACCACGATGGTCGAAGTCTCACCAACCTGCAACTGCAAAAGCTCGTCTTCCTTGTTCAGAGCAAGGGGCTGTCAGAGCGACATGCGCCGACGTTCCGAGAGCCGGTTCAGGCCTGGAAAAACGGCCCCGTGGTCAAGCCTCTCTACGGCTTGTACAAGGAGTACCACGATCAGCCAATAGCTCACATCGACACCTCAGCCATCAGCGTTGAGGAGTTGCGTGAGGAAGTCATCGATGACGTCGAAGACGTGTGGTCGCTTTTTGGAGATATGACTGGGGGCGCGCTCTGGGCACTGACCCATGAGCCGGGCCGAGTGTGGGACAAGCATTACCGCGAGGGTTCGCTGAACATTGAACTGCCTCAGCCGGAGATCGGAAGCGACTGGGCCGCGTACCGGCGGGTAGCGGAGCTTCGCAAGGCTGGGCGGTTGCGGGCCTCCGAACATGCCGCGATTGAGCATCCGTCGCTCGGCACTGCTCAATTTGCTACGACATCTGGTCCCGCCTACGAGGCAGCAAAGTCACGATTCCGCCTTTCGCGGCCCGTTAGGCGTGCCAACTGACGCAGGGACGGGATCGCCAGCTAGGGCTTCACGCCTTGTAGTCATCCTGGACGTGAACGTCTACCTCGACGCCGCCCGAGTCGTCGGCGCGCCGTTCACCTGGGAGCGGCTCGAAGCAGCAGGGGTCCGGGCGCGAGCCGATGGAGTTCCGCACCGTAGGGATCCGGGACTTGACAGCGTGTTGACCATCCTCGCCTGCGCGGGCGGCCAGCACGCAGACGGGCGCAGCCTGAGTGTCTGGACGAGCGACCACATCAACCTCATGGTCGCATCTAAGGCTGCCCATCCCACATCGGGCGTCGGGAACCCAGGTCTTGGATGGCTAGACGCCGATGCCCAGACCTTGCTCGAGGACCTCGTTTGGGAAGTCGTCATTCGCTCGGAGGGTGACACGGTGGGTGAGATCGTGAGCGCCTACGGGGACCCGCCGCTCGATCATGAAGATGGGACGGTGTACGCAACCGCCCGGGATGCCGACGATCCTGATGATGGCTACGTCGACCGCGTGTGCATCACTCGTGACACCGGCTTCCTCAACGCTTCACTCCCAGGCCTGATCCAGGTTGTTTCGCCCAGCACGTGGATCCTGGAATACCAGGCTGAAGAGCGGAAGCGAGCTATGCGTCGTCTTAGCGCCGCCCGTCCGCGTTGAACCTCACCATTCCTTCTGGCTTTGTCGGACTCAAGAATCCGAAGGTAGTTCGGACAGCACAAGGCGAGCTTCGTAGGGGTTGTAGCCCACAGCGGCATACAGCTGCGGGAGATCATGATCAGGCAGCCCCATCATCTCGAGAGCTGTTTTGGCGAGATCGTGCGAAGCGCCGATGGACTGTCCGTCCGCGATGGACGCATAGAAGCGCGCCGCGTAGTTGATCGCATCAGAATCTCCGATCGAATCGGAATGACCGATAGCAAAGGCCGCAATGCCTTCTGTGAGGCGACGAGCCTGTTCCGCGGTCTTGCACGCATTCAGGACGACGAGAAGGGGAGTTTCGTCGACAGCTTGTAGAGCACGGCCAAGTAGCCGGCCGGACATCGCGCGGCCGTCATTGTGGGCGTCGACATCCTCTTCGAAGACGATGACGTCCTCGTTGCCGTGGCCGGAGAAGTGGACGACGTGAGGGGTGCCCTGCGTGAGACCGTTCAAGAGGTCCTCACCCGTCGCAGCCGGCCGGACGTCTAGCCGAACCTGATCGCGACCAGACGCGAACCGAACTGCATCCTGGATTTGCTTTTGCTCGCGTCCGACACGGAGGTCATCTCGGCCTGACGAGGTGAGGACGAGGATGCGGAGGCGCTCTTTCTTCGGCTGTCGAAGTTCGGCTATCGCTCTCTCGTGCACGTCGAAGCGCATCGCCGTCTCGTCGCGCAGACGGCCCGTCTCAGCTCTGGCTGCCGTCACTTGCTGAGCTCGTTGCCGTTCTAGGGCTGTGTCGGTCTGCTCACGCTTCCGCTCCGACGCCTTCTGTTCCGACCTCTCGGCGGTTGACAGCTGCTTTTGTAAAGCCACTTCCTCAACCAGGTACTTGCTCGCCTTGGTCTGCCAAGCGGCGGCGTCCTTGCCAGCGGTATTGGCGTCCTGCTCGTACCTGTCCGCGTCCCGCGATCGTGACTTTCGCGTCGAGTCGTTGCTCGTCTTGGATGCCGCAGCCCGAGCCTTCGTTGCATCGGCGCGCTTGGCGTTCTCCTTCGTTCGCGCTGCCGACGCCTTCTTCTCGGCATCGGCCTTTTGTGCGCGCTTCCGCTCGAGTTGAGACCGAATCGTCGAGCTGCTCATGGGACGAGGTTAAGGGAACGGCCCGACTCTCGAACGCGAAAGCGTCCGAGAGGCCGCACGGCGCGGTGACCTCGGTGCGCCCCCTGCGTCCGCGCATGGGGTGCTCATGCTCGAGGATCCCCCACTGGGCCGCGGGGCGGCCCGCCACCGCCCAGGTCAACTCGTCAACCATCTGGCGCCGTGGGGAGGCTTGCCCGATCGCAGGCGCGGCCACGGCAAGTCCAGTGCG
This sequence comes from Frigoribacterium endophyticum, assembly GCF_011759585.1. Lineage (GTDB taxonomy): Bacteria > Actinomycetota > Actinomycetes > Actinomycetales > Microbacteriaceae > Frigoribacterium > Frigoribacterium endophyticum. The sequence goes on along the minus strand of NZ_JAAOYV010000002.1, from coordinate 1,192,613 downwards.
CTTACGAGGTTGAGGGAGCCCGCAGGGGAAATCGCAGCGACGCTCGGGGGAAATTCAGCTTCAGTCGGGTGTCCAAGGCCCGACTCCGCGGCGATTCAGGGGTTGTGCAAACAACCCGCCAGAAAAAGAGCCTCGAGATCCTTGAATTTGCAAGGGTCTCGGGGCTCTTTTCGTTCGGGCGAGAGCGCAACGGTAACGCAGCAGTAACGCACATGCTGTAACCAAGTGTGACCAACCACTTTCACACCCTCGGACTGGCGGGCTTACCGCCAGCGTGGCGGCCCAGCTGAAGCGTGTGAGGGCCGTCAGCTCCCCGCACCCGAGGTTCTTCGCGATCTCCGGTTCCGGCCTCCATCTCGAACTCGACGGGTATCGCGTTCGGCACGGAGCGGAATATCGCGCAATCGGTGTTGCTCGCCATAAGGGATGTTGGCGTGACAATCTGTCCCCGAACATTCAGCACTTCAGACCTGCCTTCAGCAGCCCCCTTCGCCGGTGACGAATTCTGGCCGATGAGTATCGGCAAAAACTGGGTTTGGTTCATTGCTTTTGATCAGTCTCCGCTCGTGGAGCAGGCCGGCATCGTCGCTTCAGTCCTCCGCATCGTCCACATTGCGATCAAGTCCATGGCCCCCACCACGGGTGACTACGAGCGCCTACCCGGGGTGTGGGCCGCGATCGACGACGTGGAGTCGCTGCGCGCTACGCCACTGGTCGTCGCCGTGCTGATGAACCGCACTGTCACCAACAGCACGTCAAAGTTTCGCGAGCTGATGAGCGATGAGGGCCACACGGTCTTGTCGACGACCATTCCTCGGCGAGAGCCCATCGCTTAGGCCTTCGGTGGCCCGGTCACCCAATTCGGCAAGTACGCCGACGCCGCCGACGAGATCGAGACGCTGGGAGCAGAACGATGACCAAAGCGGAAGAGCTGCGAGCACGAGCTGCCCGCGCGAAGCAGAGAACCGCGTCGACGACGCCCGAGCAGAGCCAGCCCGGAGGGCCCGCCGCCGACGCGACGCCAGCACCCCGCCCGAACGTCATTCGAGCCAAGCCCGTACGCATCACCGCAGACCTGTCTCCCCAGGTCTACCGAGGCCTCATCGACTACGCCGCAGCCCTCGCAGAGACTCAAGGCCGCGTCCGCGTCGCACACGTGCACGTCACCCGCGCCCTCGTCGCAGAGCTGCTGGAAAACCACGAGCTACAGGGGGCCATCGCCCGCTGCGTTCGCGCACAGCTCGACGACTAAAACGTCCGTAGTTCAGTAACTACGGACTTACGTTCCGTCTAGCACCTCAAGGTCCGTAGCCCAACGCTCTGCTCCGCTCGAGCGCCACTCGACGGCCCGGTAACCCTCGTCTCTTAGACGTCCGTCGGCTTCTGGGATGGGATCGTGGTGGCGATCGCGGGTCGGCAGGATGACAGTGGTGGGATCGCCGGTCTCTGGTTCCAGAGTCAACAGCCATCCACCGACGCCGCTGGACGATCCGACCGGAACATCGCGGTAGATATAGGCACTTTCGGCCAGCCAGGTTATGGCCAGCACAGTACGGCGTTGCCGTCAGGTTCCGGGCACGCGTGCACATTCATGCACCGTGTCTGCGCCTTTGATCCTCGTTGCAACGGTCAAACTTTCGGATTTGGTGAGCAGGGGCGGGGGAGTGGTGAGGTCCCCCGCCCCTCTCCCCTTGCGCCTGATCGCTTCACAAGGGGCGTCCCCAGTGTTAAACACGGCTGCGGGTGGGGGACGGGTGAACTAGCTGGTGTTTTGGGCGCATTTCGGGCGTCCGCTGGTGTAACAGAGGTGACCGTCTACCGGCGGGCGCCCCTTTGGGTCAACCTCTCTCAAGGCTTAGCTTCTGCTTCGGTAGCCTGTGTCTGTGAGCATGGGAAGGGGACGCTGTGGGCCGCTTGTACGTCGGTGAGCATGGTTTCGAGTTCGATGATCGAACCCTGGCGCACATCAGGGTCGCCTTCGCCCTCAAGCTCGAAAGCGGCACGGGTTTCTTTTTCTCTTGGGCGGTGTCGCCGGAGAGAGGCTCGGGTCGCCTGAGCGTCTGGGTGTCGCCAGCTGTAACGGTGGTGTTTCAGTTCGACGGCAGTCGGGAACCAGCTATCAGCCGTGAATGGGTGACCCGCATTCTCCACTCCAGCAACGGGGGCGCAGGACTCAAACTCGTCCCCGAAGCATCAAAGCCCGGCCGCAGCCCCGCTGGCACATCGCCGGTCTAAAGGTTTTCGAGGCTGTCGTAGGAGTCGAAGTGCGCGAACGGGAAGTCCGTATCGCCGGTGTCCCGGTTATCCGTGTCGACTGTCAGTGACCGGAACAGCACCGCTACCCCTGGGCTCACCAGTGCACTGACTTTTTCGTTCCCGAACACGACGAGATCGACAAGATCCCCACCAGCTCGTACAGCTTGAACGACGGCATTTTTCGTGGTGTCGATGTTGGTGCCCTGAGCGAGGACAAAAGTCGTTCCCGCGATGTTCACCGTGTGCCGTTCCATGGTGCCTTCTCCACTGTTCACCAGATCACGATATGCCGCCTACCCAGACTCGGTCTGCACCCTCGCAGGGGGCCTTGACGCGTCTCTCACGGGCGCTTTGCCACGCGTTGAGGACGAGGGGTGTTCGGAGGAGCGGCTTGGGGTGTTTGCCCTGCCGAGATTCCTGCTCAAGACTTTGTTTCGCATCGGAAGCCGGCAACTTACGACCCGCCTAGTCGTTTTGGGTAGCTACCCGACCTGATCTGCTGAGGGTTCTTGCACGTCTTGTGCCAGGCGAAGCATCCGAACGGTCACGTTCATCTGGCAGGCGGTCAAGGTCGGCGCCACGATCACCCAATACGTGCCGAGGGAAAGTTCGTAAGCCTCGGTGAGGTCCCACGACTCTTTGACAGCAACCAGTAGCGCGCCGGCCGAGACAGCGAACCATCCAGTTGCTCGGTTCGAGAAATCATTGGGCGACACCTTGTCGGTGGAGGCTGCTGTTACGCGGCGGAGCCGGGCCAACTGGACGAGGTAGAGAACAGGGGGAGCGAGCCACAGTGCTCGATCGACGCGCTTACGGTCTGTCCACGCGGGTCCGGATCGGGCAATGTCCCACAGCTCTAGCAGCCCCTGGAAAAGAGGTCCCGCGACAAGCAACCAGGCACCTACAGCTGCTGCCCTCAGTACGAAAATCTTCACCACCCGATCAAGCCATATTCAGCAGCGAGCCTCGGGGTCGGCGTACGGTCGAAATCATTCTGCTGGGCGACTGCCCCGGCCGTATGCCTTCAGCAGATGCTCCTGGCTCGATGCCCATGAGAAGGCCCGGCTCAATTTCTGAGCCGGGCCTTCTCTTGTGGGGTGGGTCACATCTGGCCAACAGCGGCGTCGGCGGCGGCGACGTCGGCGTAGTACCAGGGGCCGGTGGCGGGGTCCTGGTGGAGGGTGGGGTCGGTGGCCGGGTCGGCGGAATCGCCGGCACCCTCGGCGGGGACGTTGGTGGGCGCGTCGCCGGCGACGTCGTCGTAGAACCAAGAGCCGGTCGCGGGATCCTGGCGGAGGGCCGGGTCGGTCTTGTGGCTGCCGGTGTCCTGGAAGACGACGGAGGTGGTGTCGGGTTCGGTGGCGGCCTGAGCGGCAGCGCCCGTGATGAGGGCCGCGGTCGCTGCTCCGACGAGGGTGAGGGAGGCGATGATGCTGCGACGGGTACGGATCGTGGTCATGGGATGCTCCTCGTGACTTTAGTGGTGGGGCCGGTTCTGGCCTTTCACCACCACATGTCCTAGAGCAGCGCCGGCTTTCACCCATGACCTGTCTCGTCGGCTAGTTCACAGGCTTTCTGGGGTGTGAAAGATAGTGGGCGGTGCCGGACATGGAGGGGTGTGAGTGTGTCAGAGAAAAGTGAGCGTGCCCGGTTTGACGACGTCGCCGGGGTCGTCTTCGAGCCGGTCCGGAGGTACCTGTACCGGCGGGTCGATGAGGCGACGGCAGACGATGTCCTCAGCGAGGTCCTGGTCGTGCTGTGGCGCCGCGGGGCAGAGGTCCCGGCGGGGGATGAAATCCCGTACGCGATCGGGGCGGCCCGGTTGCAGCTCCAGAACGCGCTCCGGTCGATGCGCCGCCAAGAGCGGCTCGTGGCCCGCATCATCACTGTCGACCCGCCACCCGAAGCAGTCCCCGAACACGACACCGGGGACCCGCGGGCGGGCCTTGTGCGGCAAGCACTCGGTCAGCTGGGCGAGCTGGACGCGGAGATCTTGCGGCTGCATGTCTGGGAACAGCTCGCCGTGTCTGAGATCGCGGGGGTGCTGACGATGACGCCGAACGCGGTCTCGATCCGGCTGCACCGGGCGAAGAAGAAACTCGCCGACAAGATCCGAAAGATGGCCCCGGGTGTGGGACATGCAGCAGTGAAGGAAGGAGACCCGTCATGACCAACAACCGTCACCACGATGAACACGACGACAACCAGGTCATCGCGTGGATGCGCGACGCGGACCCGGTCTCGGACCTGACCCCACTGCCGGCCTGGCAGCTCGAGCGTCTAAAGGAGACCGCCATGACCACCACCACCACCACTCCCGCCCCGGCCCGGAACCGGCGTCGCCTGTTCGCCGTCGCCGGCATCTCCGCAGCAGCCGCGGCCGCAATCATCGGCGGTGTCGTCCTCACCGGGCCGGGAAGCACCGGAGGCGGGGTCACCGCGCTTTCTGCACCGGCTGCGGGTGGGCCGGCGGCGATGTGCGCCGAGGTCACCCCGGAAGCATTGGCGTCGTCCACGCTCGCGTTCCGGGGCACGGTCACCTCCACGGCGGACGGCCTCGTGACCTTCCGCGTCGACGACGTCTTCACCGGCGACGTCGAGCAGACCGTCACCGTCTCCCAGGGCGACTCGGACGTGCCGGTCGACGGTGCCGCACCGGTGTTCGAGGACGGGGGCACGTACCTGGTGTCGACGACGGAGAACGTCATCCAGTCGTGCGGTCTCACCGGCGAAGACAGCCCCGAGCTGAGCAGCCTCTACGACCAGGCGTTCTGAGCATGACCCACACCGCCACTTTGCCTCCCTCGCAGCGCCAGAAACCTCACCGTCGCGTTTCCTACGTGCCCCCCGAGCGCACCCGCCGCGAAGCGGTCACCTTCGTCGTCGCTACCTTCACAGTCCTCGGCGCCGTCGTCGCCATCGGGGCGATGCTCCTCGCGCTGTCCCTCAGCAGCTAGGACCGCGACGCTTTGCTTGCCGCCACTGCGGCACGCAAAGACCGCCGCCTTGTCTCCGAATGGTTTACGTGGCGGGGCGCGCCCTCACGACACGCACACACCACGAGGGCGTGCCACTCACTCATTTCGCTCCCTGCAGACATAACACCAACCGAAAGGGCCAGCACTCATGCCTGCCTGCTTCGAAGGCATAGCTCCCGGACGGTGGGTTGTGCGTGGCGCCGGAGGGGCGGAAGTCGGCTTCGTCGATCGCCAGGCCGGAGCGTTCCTCGTCACAAACACGAAAGCAGCAACCACAGTGACTACGGCCTCGTTCGCCGAAGCTCTCGCCTGGCTCCTCGGGCCGGCACCAGCGCTGTAAAGCTCAGCGATCGCATGCCCCTGCAATTGTGACCAGCACATGTCCGTTAGGCGGTCATCTACCAGGCGTCCTAGGCGGCCGATGGTGCGGAGTGGGCGGGTGCGCGACACGGCATCCGTGCGAGGACTAAGGCTCCGTAACCGGAGGTTCCACGGCTCTCACGGGCGTTCTCGACCGACTTGTTTGGGTCCGTCAAGGCCTACTGATTGCGTTTTGAGCGGGTTAGTTTGGGGTATGAGCGAATCAGAGACACCTAGTGAGACTCCGGACGGGTCGACTGAGATGACCGAGGAACAGCGTGCCTACACCGAGGACCTTCCCGATGGGTCCAAGGAGGGGTTGGTGGATGACTCGGAAGAAAGCGACGACAGCGAGACCTCGCACGGTTCCACTAAGTAGCGGCCCAGCAAGCAGAACGCCCCTCGACTTGAGGGGCGTTTGCTGTTTCTTGTCAGCCTGAAGGGTTTTCGACGGGTGTTCCGTCGGGCTCAGTGCCGTGGTCGGGGTCGACTGTGTCGGGGTGGGGTGGGCTTGTGGGGGGAGTGGGGTTGCTCATGAGTGGCCTTTCCTTGCTACTTGCCGAAGAGGGCGCCGAGGCTTCCGCGCATGTCCCCGGGGTCGATCCCGAACTGTGCAAGGAGGTCTGCGTGGGTGTCTGTGTCGACAGTGTCGGGGAGTTCGTCGTGCGCTCGCGCGGCCTCGTCGTGCTTACCAAGGCCGTCAAGGTGCTGGAGGATCAGCTTCTTATCGATCTGCATGACAGGGACCGCCCGTTCTGAGGGGAACTCCGCACCAGTGCGGAGGCCGGCGGGGATCACCGGTGCATTCAAGTCAACTCTGATCAGTCACAACTCAGGTCAGGAAGCGGGCCCGAGTAGTCGCCGGGCTATCGCTGACCTCAATCAGGGCGCAGAAACTGACGGACGAGCATCTTGTTGACCGACGTCAATTAGTCGCCTCTAGTGTTCCTGAAGCCAAGGTCGCGCGAGATCTGAAGGTGGATCGGACGACGATATACCGGGCTATCGCGCGGGGGCTGTCGGACTAGTGCTTCCGGGGGAGGCGCCCCGCGCAGGCCTAAAGCCGCGGGAACCTTGTCCTTGCTGCCCTAGAAAAGGAAAAAAAGACGCGAGAACAGTAGTTCTTCCGGGGCGGGCGCACTGGAGGAAGACCGGCTCGAATTCTTAGATCCACCAGTTCTAACCTGCGGCGACGCAGGGGACGAGAACTGAGGTGCCGGCCCCGACGACAGGGCCGACACCTCCACTTGCCGAAAAGACCCGAACTCCTCGGCTCGATCACCCTTCCAAAGGACAGGGTTGTTCGAAAGTCGGCATTCCCGGGGACTTGAAACGTGGGGCGGTGGTGGGGCCGGCGTCACATACCCCTATGTGGTGGCCCCACCTCGAGGTGCGGACCCGAATCCTGTACCCCGGAAACAGGTACCTAATTACCGCCTGCTTCGCGCAGAAGGTACGCCATTTGTGACACTGCGGGGTCATTGTGTCTTGATGTCGAGAGTGGCGCCCTCCGGTTCGGGTCCAAAGGGCGCCAGTCTCCACCGCGGAATGAGGGGTAAGCGTTCCGGGTGACCGTGAGATCCACGAAGTAGAGACTTCGGGAGACGATGTGGACGTTACTCGGCACCTGCCGGGGGGTGACCGGCCGGCAAATGGGCCCCGCTTGGGGTGTGGCACGCGATGTCAGAATCCGTCAGGCTTGAACCGACGTCTGAGGGGAAGGTTTTCTTTTGATTTCGCTCGTGTACACCAGCGCTGCGACCAGCCCGTTTTCTGACAACGACCTCGCGACCCTACTGATGAACAGCCGCGCCAACAATCGGCGCCTGGGACTGTCGGGGTACCTCATGCACAAGCAGGGTCGTTTCGTACAGGTCCTTGAAGGATCCGAAGACACGGTGCGCCACCGGTACGCCCGGATCAGCGCCGATCGGAGGCACACGGACCTTGACGTGTTGTTGCGCGAGAGCATCACCGAGCGCCGCTTCGGGTCCTGGACGATGGGCTACCGGACTACAACCGATCTCCTTGCCGAAGACATCCCAGGTTACGGTGAGGTCGCCGGTGCGCCTCTCGACGACGCCCGAAGTCGAACCACTCTTGAGCCGTCGGTGCGGTCTCTGCTGGACTGGTTCCGAGCGCCGCTGCCCGCCGGCACCTGAACCGCGCGACGTCTGAACCGCGTTGTGAGGTTGCAGAGGTTCTTGAGCTAGTCGGTGTTGTTCTCCGGGTGCAGGTCCTCAAGATTGATGTCGTGGTTAAGGATTGCCTGCACCGCTTGTGGGCTTGCCTCGAGGACTGCGGAAAGTTCGTCGACCGAGACGTCAGCGCCGACCGCATGTTCAATCGCTGTCGTCGCTGCGACGGCCGCTTCATGAACGCCCCCGGCAGGGCTTTGCAGGAAGGCCTCGACTTCGTCTCGCGCTGTCTCTGCCAGCGCGTCTTGTTCCTCGGTCAGGGCCGCGGTGTCCGATATGGGCTCACCGGTGGGTACAAGCGAGGAGTCGGTCATGTCGGTGATCCTAGTCAGAACCCGTGACGTCTTAGTCCGAGGACATGGCGAACGTTCCGCGCCATTCATGAGCCGGTCGAGCTGACGCGGGACCCCGTGCGGTCGGTTCCCGGTGGGGAACCCGAGCGGACCCAGGCACCCCACCATCGGCAGCGAGGTCCGGGCTGCCCTCACAACGTAGTCCGGTGTCGGCCTCGCACCTAGAGGCATGTCAGCCGGATTTAGAAGACCTTTTGGTTGCGGCCAGAGGTGCAGGGCTGCCCAAGACACGCATTTCCAGGCGTACTCGAGGAGGGACCTTGCCGAAGAGAAGAAGATCGTCTTCTTGTGGCTTTGTTGTCAGTGTTGACCGAGATGGGTGGTGAGGGCTTCCTGCCAGGAGTAGCCGTATTCTTCGGTTTGCCCGACGCTGAGGACCATGAATCGGCCGTTTCGTCCTTCCATGAGGTGGCCGTGGATCACGTGCTCTGACCCGAAGGTCTCGCTGACGGTCCAGGCGTTCAGGGTCGCGTAAGTCAGGGTCACGGGGTACCTCGACGAGTCGAGACGGACGACAACCGGGGCACCGGTATTGGCTTGGGGGAGGCGCTATGGGTGGGTTGCGGCCGGTGTGGGCGCTGCGAAGGACATGATGGGCCTGCCGGGTAGGAGGAACGTTGTCAGCGGTTGAGCCTTTCGGCTCGTACGTGAAGGATTCGTCGCTCTGTCCACTGGGGATTGTCACCAGTCAGGGGGCTGCGGGTCCCACCGTCGCTAAGTGCAAAATCGATGACCGTCATTGGTGCGACCCCTGAAGACGACTGAGAGCTCACCACCCACCGCTGCTGCTGGACTCGACACAACTCACCGGAAAGACTCCCAATGACGTCACGAACCGACCTCGCCGCGAACCGGCCCACTCAGGGCAACGCTTTCCCCGCCCGTGTCACACGCAACTCTGTCGCCGCCATAATCAGCGTCGCCTTCATTGTTTTCGTTCCGCTTCTCACCCTTGTCTTGGGCCTGTTGCTGCCTGGTCGCGAAGACGGGGAAAGCGTCTTCAGCTCGACGGGCACCCTGCTCCGTCAAGCGGCGGGCGACGGCATCATCCTCATTGTGCTGATCGTCCTGGCAACGGCCCTTGGGGGCTGGCGATCCGTTCTTGCCGACCCCGACCGAACACGATCCCGGTGGGGTATCGCGGCACTCATCGTGTTCGCCGCCGCGACACTCATCTCGTTCACCTCGCCCATCAACCCCGACACCGGCAACTTCCTTCTTGCCCTGGCAACCACCATCGTCGCCGTCGCTCTCGTCGAGGAACTGGTCTACCGAGGCGTCGTCGTGGCAGGCCTTCGACGTGTTGCGCCCGAATGGGCTTTGTGGCTTGTCTCTTCTGCCGCATTCGCTCTCGCTCACGCTGTCGGTGGTGGCGCTGTCTTCCAGGTGGTCATGACCTTCTTCCTCGGCTCGGCGTGCTACCTCGCGCGCCGCGTCACCGGCACGATTCTCGGCGCCGTCGTCGTGCACGTGCTCTACAACGCCCTCATCGGCTTCCGCACCCAGACCACCGATGGCATCCCATTCTGGATGAGCGCCACCGTCAACCTCGCACTGGTCGTAGCCGCCGTGTCCGGCCTCTTCGCTTCGCGGAAAAGTCCCACGCAATAACGCCTAGGGCAGCGGGGGAGCGGTGCGATTGCGAAGTCGGATTCCGCTTTCCTGGTGGTCGACGACGCATTGGTCGCGCAGGCCCGGCCCCATTTCTACGTGAGCGCATCGCGGAGAACCCCCGGCTCCGGGCACAACGACCGAGAGCCGCCTTCCGCACTCGGCGGAGAGGCGGCTCCGGTGCTGCCTGCTACTTGCCGGTCGGCCCGTAGAAGCTCTCGATGTCGGCGAGCTCCATCTCGGCGGTCTGCTGGATGAGTGACAGCAGGTCCTTGTCGAGCCCGGGCGAGAACTCCTCGAGACGCTCGGGGGAGATCGTCGACGGCGCGCCCTTCGGCGCCTGCTCCGTCGACGACAACTCGGTGCCGTCGCCCGACGGCGACGTGCCTTGGAAGATCTTGCCGGCCTCCGACTTGCCGTCGAGGTCGAACGTGTACTGCTTGCTCTGGAGCCCGAGGTCGACGAGCTCCTTGACCTCGGGGAACGCCTCCGCGTTGGTCTTCGGGATCGGCAGCAGCTTGCCCCAGTCGACGCCGAGCGTCTCGAGGGCCTTGGCGTAGGCGTTCTCGTGCGCTTGGTCGCGGACGATCAGGTACGCGATCGTCTTGCGTGCGACGGGGTTGTCGGTCATCTCGTAGATGCGGCTCTTCTGCAGGCGGCCGGTCGACTCGAGCATGAGGTTGTAGAGCAGGTCGAGGGGCAGGTTGCCGCTGTTGTAGACGTAGCTGCCGCTCCAGGGGTTGCCGACCGAGTCGACGGGCAGGGCGCCCTGGGCCCCGACGAGGTAGTGGTGGATGTTGCCCGTGTCGAGGGCGATGTTCAGCGGGGTCGCGCCGCCGGCACCGGGGGTGTCGAGCGGGTCGGTGAGCTTCCCGGTGTACTCGGGGCTGCCGTCGAGCAGGCGCGAGATGGTCGTGCCGATCAGCTCGACGTGGCTGATCTCTTCGGTGCCGACGCCCTGGATGAGGTCGCGGTACGGCTTGGCCGCGGGCCCGCGGAAGTTCATCGCCTGGAAGAGGTACTGCATCATCGTGCGCATCTCGCCGAACTGGCCGCCGAGGCCTTCCTGCAGCGCGTTGGCGGCGGCGGGGTCGGGCTCGCCGTCGGCGATTTCGTTGATCCAGGTCTGTGCGTGGAAGTACATGGTTCCTCCTTGCTGGCGGACGACGAAGTGCCGCCCACCTACAACGCTGCTCGCTGAAGGGAGAAGAAGGTCACACCTTCAGAGCCTTTACAGATCGCAGGCCCAAGGCCCCTTCCTATGAGGTGCAACCTGTGCCCAATAGCCGGTCCTTGACCGGACGTCTTCTAGCTGATCAGGCTTGATCGGGGTGCAAGCTGATGGGTGGCTTGGGGTCGTCTGTACGGTGAACGTCCCCGACAACTAGCCCACAGCACGCAGCACCCGACCTGCACGTTCTGGGCCGAGGACTCTCATGCCCTTCACCGTTCTGAGTTCCCTGCGTGCTCTCGCCACGTTTCCGCTGCGTGGCGCTCGAATTGCCGAGTTCATCTTCCGACGCCGAGATGCCGGTGGAGACGTATACCCGGAAGATGCCAGCGACGGGATGGTCGAGGGCTGCGATCCTGACCGGGTCTTGTTCGTGGGAGAGCTGGGGGAGCTGACCTTGGGCGTACGAACGCATGAACTTTCCCTGCCTGCGTTCTTCGCGCGGCGACGAGCAGCAGCGACGGGCAGAGGGGTGGCGTGGTCGATCGCTTCGGTCCCGTCGTCCAGTGTCCGAGGAGCCGCGGCTGTAGTCGTCGAGCAGGGTGATCGGTTGGCCGGCTGTGACCGCGTCGTCATCTTGCTCGGAATCAGTGACGCTCTCCGCGTCATCTCGCCCTTCACATGGGAGGCATCTCTTCGTGAGACCTTCGACGTCCTCCTTCAAGGGCTCCCCCGAGGGGGCAAGATCCTCGTCGGCGAGATCCCTCCGCTGGACAACGCGGGAAGTTTGTCTGCCCCGGCTCGTTTGGCCGCCGGTCTCCACGGCCGGGTCCTGAACGCTCGCACTCGAGCACTCGCGGACGACTACGCCTCAGTCGACGTCGTCAGCTTCCCCGAAGAACTCACCCGATCGGTCTGGCGGCCCGAATCTGAAGAGCACCGATACCGGGACACCTACAAGGTCTGGGGCGCTCACCTCGCTGACGCCGTCAGCTAGGCCGCCGGTTTGGGGTATACCCCAGAGCAACGGGAGCTTGAAGGCGCGGCGCGCGTGGCGTTAGAGCGTGTTTCGTTCCTTCTGCCACAGGTGTGTGTCAGGGTCTAGGAATGGTGCAGCACAAAACGCAGGTTGTCGCGTACGTCCGGGTCAGCTCGGTAGATCAGAACCTCGGCCGGCAGCTCGAGGCGGTTGGCGAAGTCGACCGGGTCTTTGAGGAGAAGGTCTCGGGTGGGTCGCGTGTGGACCGGGTCGCGCTCCTTGACTGCATCCGGTACGTCCGCGAGGGCGACATCGTCAAGGTTGCCTCGATGGATCGGTTGGCCCGGTCGTTGGGGGATCTTCGGGTGATCGTTGACGAGATCACGGGCAAGGGTGCCTCGGTGGTGTTCGTGAAGGAGCAGCAGACCTACAGCCGGGACACGGACGATGCGATCGGCCGGCTGATGCTGAACCTTCTGGGGGCGTTTGCGGAATTTGAGCGGACCCTCATCCGGGAGCGGCAACGGGAGGGCATCCGATTGGCGCAGGCGGCAGGCAAGTACAAGGGCCGTGCGCAGAAACTGACCGCCGAGCAGCTGGTCGACGCGCGCCGGATAATCGAATCCGGGGTGCCGAAGGCGAAGGTGGCCCGAGATCTGCAGATCGACCGGACCACTCTTTACCGGGCGCTTGCTCGGGGACTTGCGGAGGGTCCTGTGGGGGAGTGAGGCGCCCCACGCGTTTCAGGGCGTGGGGCGCCTCGCCCCCGGCAGGACTTGAGCAGTCTGACGGGAACACGAGGTGACCCTCGCAGTCGCCTCGTAACGGGCGCCGCCGGCCCGCCGGCAGCCGTGCGTGATGCGCTCTTACAGGGTGGGTGTTTGCAGGACCTCGAGCAGCCTGGTGTCGGCGTCGTCGGTCGTGGTGTCTTGCGCGAGGGCGAGCTCTGAGACGAGGATCTGCCGGGCACGGGAGAGCATGCTTTTCTCTCCCGCGGAGATACCTGATGCTTGTTCTCGCCGCCAGACGTCGCGGACGACTTCGGTGACTTTGTAGACGTCGCCGCTGATCATCTTGGCTTGGTTGTCCTTGAAGCGCCGGGACCAGTTCGCGGCTTCTTCGACCTCGCCGGCCTGGAGGAGGGCGTGGACCTTGTCGACGCCTGTCTGGTCGATGACGTCCCGGACCCCGAGGTCTGCTGCTTTGTTGATCGCGGCCTGGATGACGAGGTCGCTGCTGTGGACCCGGAGGGTCATGTACTTGGTGGGTGTGCCCTTGATGTCTCGGGTGGTGAGGTCCGTGATGGTGACGGCACCGTGGTGGGGATAGACCAGCGTCGTCCCCACCTCGTAGCTTCCAGGCACCGGCTACTGGGCGGCGTTGTAGGCGTCACGCACCGCGGCGGAGATCCGGCCGCGGCTAGAGACGGTGTGCCCGTTCTTGCCGGCCCAGTCGCGGATCTTCTGCAGTTCTGCCGGGTCCGACTTCGACCCCGAGGTGCGAGCGGCGCTCTTCCGCCCGCTCACCTTCCGACCGGCCGTGATGTACGGGGCAAGAACCCCGGTCAGCTCGTCGACGTGGGCCAGGCTCAGGTCGATCTCGTACGAAACTCCTTCAAGAGCAAACGCGACCGTCCTACCTGCCCCGTCGGTCAAAGCGGTACCGTCGAGATCGTCGACGAGCTGGATAAGAGTCTTCTGGGCCATTAGTCATCTCCATAGTCATGCGTGTCCAGTTTTTACGGACGCTTCAAGCTTATTCGTCCCTACCGTGCATCAAGCGCGTTGATGTGCTCTGATTAGTGCGCAATGTGAGAACCATCGAGGAGAGGCGTATGACAACGTCCGATATGGAAAGATGGATCGCGGCGGAGCTTAAGCCCCGCCGTCTAGACTTTTCGCTCTCTCGCGAGCAAGTCCATATTCCAGACGTTCTTACTGCGTTACTTGGCTCAATCGACGGGAACCCTGTCCGATTCGACTTCCACGGTCCGAAAAATGTGGATGGCGGTTCCTATCTGATATTAGTCTTCGACCTTCGCACTCGGAACGAAATTGGCACTGCATCAAGTCCGTCCGGGTTTATGGAAGCGTTAGCGCGTATGGATTGGCCGAACGTAATAGGCGCACTCACCCACTAAAGACAGGCTGTGGACCGACGTCCGGTAGGCGATCGATTTATGGTCGGGCATCACGAATTGACTGCCACTACGTAGGTTTGCTCTAACTCGCCAAACGATCTTCCAATCGTTTGATTACTGGCATCGCCTCAAAGACTGATCTATCAATGGCGAGTTCAAAGAGTTGATCCATTGTTTGGCTAACTCGTCCGGTTCCAAACCGCGTGCAACAAAAATGTAAAGCCGACAATAAATCATGGCTGTTCACGATAAAAACGCAATCTGGGGCGCTCATACGCTCGCTGATTTCCGCCGAAAGCGCTTCGGCGGTCGTGCCCACAGGTTTAGAGCGCTTTAAAGCAAGATCAACTACTTTGGATATCTCGGTCCGCCCATCTGATGCACTCATGACGAGGTGGACCGGAAAATCATGAAGATTGAGATCGTAGGTTGCGGCTTTTGAGACATGTCTTGCAGCCCCAACAGCCGCTGCTGCTTCAAAAGCTCGATCAATACCATCAGCGGTCGATATTGTCGCTTTTTCCAGAAATCGGCGAGCAACTCTAACAAGACCTTCGGGATCCTGGGCATGGGCATCCATGTAGAGATCGTAGAAATCGGTCGCGACAACGTTTGAAGAATAGCCATCAATTGCGCCTGTGAGTCGATCAAGGTCTGCATCGACTAGAAAGACAATTTTTGGCAATTCCACACTGGCACTATGACTGGCGTCTAGAAGGCTTTGCTTTCCGTACCCCACAACGATGTCCAACGATTCGTTACGTAGAAAGTCTGCTAACAAGTTAAAGTCGGTCTCGCCCTCAACCACAACGCAGGCCTGCGTCGAATGGCCGCGTTCCAACATCAATGTGTTGAACAGGTCATTGCCGTCAAGATCATTCAGCATCTTCGCCCGGCCCCAGTTCGACTGTTCTGGACCACCATTGCCCGATAATCTGCGGCGAGTGGGTTGCCACTACAAAGGAGAATCCGCGTAGCTCGGCGACCCGGGACACATCGGCCAGAAAACTTTTTTGCCACGTAACGTGAAGAGAAATCTCTGGTTCGTCGATGAGTACCAATGTCCCCGGCTCTACCCGAAACAATAAATTGTACATGAGCACGAGCTCGTGCTGCTCGCCAGTAGAAAGGCCGCTCGCTGGAATTGTGTGTTTTGAACTGAGGGACCTAAGCGTCAGCCCATCCTTTGCGTCAACCACAATTGCTTTTCGCAAGAAACGGGCATTAACGAGTTCCTCCAGCAAGCTGATTCGCGCTAGAAGATCATCAAATGTACCGAGCTTTAGGGCATTATCTTCAAGATACGTCGTGAGAACGGCTCGTTGCCACCCCTTCAACTCTTTTGTCGGAAGGGGGACGTCCATCTCAGCAGAGGTCAGCCCGATGTCAACGAGCCGACGGCGATGCATATCCTGTTCCTGATACTGCTTGCGGATATCTTCTTCGGTCAGAGCATCTTCGACGTGTTGATCGATGATTCTGCGCGGAAACGAACGGTCGAGACGCTGCGATGCAAGTGAATTCCCAGCAAGAGCTCTTTCGATTCGTTGCTTAAGGTCACCAGCGTAAGCTTCAACATTCCATTTGGGGGAAAGTTGATTGTCAATTCGGGACCCGTTTGTCCGCGAAGGAATAGTTACTAGTCTCTGGGTTTCAATGAGATAGGTCTTATTTTGTTGCATGAAGTTTTGAAGAACTTCGGGAGCTGCAAGTCGTGACGAAGGTCGACGAGTGCGGACGTGAGATCCGTAGCGCTCTCGAAGCTCGGAGTAGTCAATGATTTCTCCATCACCAGGGTCTCGCCAAAGAGTGGGCGACCCAGGGACGGGGACATAGGGTGATATGCGTTGGATCTGGCGACGGATCATGAGATCCTCTTCGATGGGCGCCAGCCATTCAACGACTTCTCCGTCCTCGAAGGTCCGGAGCCTGTAAATAACACTTTCTGTCGGTTCTTCGTCACCGTCGTTTACTGCAGGCGTTAATATCTTCTGCACGACTAGCTCATCTTGATTATCCGAAACCAGAGTGAGAGACGAAAACCAAGCTGTTGATAAGCGATTTAGATCCAAATTCATCGAGGCGTTGATGAGTTCAAGGAACTTTGTTTTTCCTACGCCGTTGAGGCCGTACGCGATTGCAAACTGCCATCCCGGTTCAAGCGTGATCGTATGGTCGAATTCGCCTACGAGGTTTCGTACGGCCGCGGTCGTGAGCATTGCTCCCCCTCTTGGAGTTTCCTAGATCGTAGCGGGGTACCTGGTCGGGAACGAAGGGGATGCAAGCGTGGAAGCCGTAACGGCTTGGAGGATTCGTCCCAGCGCTTCACCCCGGGCGACGGAGCAAAATGGTCTACACAACTGGGTGCTATTTAGTGTTCAGCCACGTTCCGCGAACTATCAACTGGCCGTTCATTCCTAGCTGAGGTTGTAGCAGGGTGCGTGCGGAGGCACCTAGAACATCGCCGACTTGATTCGGTTCACCCACCAGCCGACGGTGACCCAGTACGCAGCCCGTCCAAGCGCGGACACGATCACCCAAAGGAGGTCCGCCCCCTTCTTGGCTACGAGGCCCAAGAAAGCCACTCCCACTGCGGCCGCCAGCGCCATCGCACCGGCTTCAACCATTTCCATGATCGGGACAATACCGTCTACGTCCGACCCTGCGACGGCGTGAGCGTTCAGCTGTTGGTGTCTTCTTGCCGCGGGCTCTCAAGTCGATCGCGAGCGGCTTCGTGCCGGTCGACGGGCGTGGCATCGATGACGCGCTTCACCATGAGCCCTAGGAAGCGCGATGGCTGCAGGGCTCCGGGAACGGCGTCGTGCCGGATGGCGACACTGGGAAGGTTGCTGAGGGCCTCGTCGACCGCAGAGGCGGGGACGTCCACGATTTCGTCATCGGTGTCGACATCAGTGTCGTCGTCGGTTTCGAGGCCCGCGGCAACAAGGGCGTTATCGGCGTCGTCTTCCGCTGCCGTCTCTTCGGCGCGTAAAGCGACGTCGTCGCCGTACTCGATCATGATCAAGGCGACTGCATGGTAGGCGTCGTCTTCTCGGCCGAGCTTTTGAAGGAGGTCGATCAGCCAGCCATGGCGCTCGTGAGCTGGGCATTCGCGCACGGACTCGTCGCCCTCGTTCGCGACGGAGCCCTCCAGAACATCAGCGCCGGCGCAGAAGGGCGGGCCCTGGCTAACGACCTCATCGCAGTATTCGACCGCACCGTCCGATAGGGGATCGGTGACTGGGCTGCTCTGCAGGCGAAGTCAGCCGGAGAGAGTGCCTGCAAACGTGCCGACCAGGAGCACGACGGAGAGGGCCACGAATGAGAGGCCTACGAAAAGAAGCATAGTCGGGTGGCTCTCGGAGCCGACCTGGACTCCTAGGCGTTCGCGCTCACTCTTGACTCGTCTCGAAAAACGCTGGTGGAATACCGCGAGGAGGAGCCCAACGAGGATGAACAGCAATGCGATTACCAGAGCCGACACTTCTGATGTGTTCATCGCTTCACTTGCTGGAAGGAGTGCCAGGCAGCGGTTGCGGCACCTCGTTCAAAGGGGCAGGTTGACCGGGGCATGCACGTATCTAATCGGACCTTCGGAGCGCATTGCACTTTCAACCACACCACAGGGCGCCCGATAGCCGATCGCCAAGTGGGCCCTATTCGAGGCGCGTCTCACCGCCGCGCGTGGATTGATGACCTAGGTAGCGATGGTGGCGCTAATTTGATGTGCAACTCGGTTTCCGCGTTTGCTGTCGCCGTGATCGCTACCCGACCCTTCTTGGAGCCGTAATGTCCTCTACCTCTACCCCTGCCGCTTCGACCGGCCGCACCAATGTCCTCGCCATCGTGGGCATCATCCTTGCCTTCATCGTGCCGCTCGTCGGTGTGATCCTCGGCTTTGTTGCTCGGTCGCAGATCAAGCGCACGGGCGAGAAGGGCAGCGGTCTTGCCCTGGCCGCGATCATCATCGGTCTGGTCTTCATCGTGGTTGGCATCATCGCCGGCATCTCTTTGGGGGCGGCAGGGATGAACGCAGGCGTCACTAGCTAGTAGAGAACGCACGACAAAGAGCCCTGCCTATGGCAGGGCTTTTTGTTTTGGAAAGGCAGACTGGACCCGCCCCTGTGGGCGCTTGATAACCGGCAACCAGTAAGCGCAATGCCTGAGACGCTGGCGCTATCTCGGAATTCCCTCTGTTCCGGACGGTCGTCTTGATCCACACTGACGTCAAGAGCAGTGACGACGGCTCGATGAGACCAGAGGAGCTCGACCACCCACTGAGTCAGCGATCACCCGGGGCGCTGAAAAGGAGAACGGTCGAGGCTCGCTGCAGAACTGTGTGGAGGGCTGCAAACGTGACCAAGGCCAGGGTGTCTTTTGCAGGACCGGGCGTTGTTCCGTCGGTGAAGCGGGCCGCCATCGCGTTCGGCGTCGTTGCCCTCCTGGTGTTCTGGGGTCTGTGCTTCCTCTTCGAGTTCAGCCGGACCAGCGGCGATGTTCCCAAGGCCGCGGCGATGCGCTTTCCCGCTGGCTCCGTCGTGGTTGACACGGAGAGGCACTGCCGCGACGACCGGTGTTGGTCGACGTTCTACGTAGCTCCGCCCCCAGGAATGACTGCAACAGAGCTCACGGCTGAGATCGAGGACAAGGGCGGCCCCATCCTGGGTTCTTTCTCCGACCCACGGTTCGTCTACGCCGACGCCACACTCAACGGGCTGACTGTTCACGTCGTCGGCAGATACTGGTGAGCTTTCGCCGCCGACCACGAAGAGGCCACAGTTTCAGTCTCCAGCAAGATCCGTGAGAGCCCAGGCCCCGTCTTTCGGAGGACCGGTAGGCATGTGGGGTGGGCGAGCCTTCGGGGGCCACTCCTCGAGCTGGTGACTAACGTGGGCTGTCGAAAGGAGTTGTCGTGACCGTGTGGGCTGTCATCGCGTTTGCCGCTGTCGCGGCCGCGACGCTGGCGCTGTTGGCGCCGCACGCCCGAACGAGTTCTTTCGAGGCCCTGCGCCTGTTCAGGTTGCAGGCCGTCGACAGTGAGGCGTCACGTCGTGCCGCCACCTGGGTCGTGACTCCCCTAGCGGTGTTGTCGATCGGTGTGAGCCTCATCGGTCTCGCTGCGAATGGTGGGGGGCCAGGCTCGGGTGTGACGTCCTTCGTCGCGTTGCTCCTCGTCGGCGCTGCCCTGGCTGCCGGCCACGTCGCCGCGCTTCGCAGCAAAAGGGCCTAGGCGTCCCGTTCCAGCCGGGTGCGGTCATCGTGTCCGAAAGGGATCGGCTAACGCGGCAGCTGCGTCGATGCCGGTACCGGCAAGGTCTCAATAAGTTCGGCAACGGCTAGTCGGCACGTCGTCGGGGTCCTCGTCGACCCGAGTACTGAATGCTCGTGTGCACGTCGTGAGGGGACCGGTACCGTGAGCGCATGACGGTGAGTTCCCCGCGATGAGGCTGCCCCGATGGAGCCAGCGGTCTCGCCCGACCACTCCAACCGGTCCGGCCACGATCTCTTACCCGGAGCTGCCCACGCCTGCCGCGGCCGCCGCCTTCGCTTTGTGCGAGGGCTGGCTCATTTACGAGACCTGGTTTGCGGAAGAGAGAGCTCGAGACCTGGATGGACTCGGAGCGGCCTCGCCGAGCTTCGTCGTCCCATGGATCATCTCGCCTACGCATGCCTCGACCGGAGTTGCTGAAGAGACGAAGGGGAGGGGGCCGTCGCGTGGCGACATGCAGGAGGTGGTCGACTGGCTCGTCCTCGCCGGTGCGCTGCGTCCGCTGACGGAGTCTCAGCGTGCCGAACTCGTCCGAGCGGGCGAGGCTCGGCGTCTCGCGCGCGATCCCGAAGGCCGCTTCCGTTCCCTCGAGCCCGAACACGCGGCAGTGTTCGAGGCCTTCCGCCAAGAGATGGACCGTGATTCGTGGGAGGTCGTCCCGGACGTGATGGTGAAGGTCTACCCGGAGCTCCGGACCACGAAGACCAAGACCGCCTGGGCGGACCTGCCAGACCCCAAGCGCCCCTGACGCGCCGGTGACCCGAGCGTGCGCCGCGCGAGCGTCACTCCCCGTCGCCCTGCATCTCCGACTCGTCGCCGTCGGCGCACTCGGACACGGCGGAGATGCTGTAGCCACGCGGATCGGCCAGCAGGTCGATGCTCGTGGTCGGGCCTCCTACGCCTCGGATGCCGAGGTGCGGCGGTCTGCCCTCGCTCTGGTACGTCTCCGTCGTGATGCCGCGTCCCGACCACAGCTCGTCGAGCACGGCCACGTCGGCCTCCGGATCGCCGACGGTGGGCCCGCGCATGACGATGTAAGCGTAGGCGGCCCCGTCTCCGCCGTCGCTTTTCGTGCACCTCTCGACGGCGGGTCCGCTATAGACCTGCCAGCCGCCCCCGAGGGCGTGCGCCGAGGTGTCGACCATTGTGACCACCGCCTCCCGGGCACCTTCGGGGTCCACGACGTCCGTCGGGGTGCTCCCGGTGCATCCGGTGAGCGTGAGCGTCAATGCGGCGAAGATCGCGACAATGCGTGTCCTCATCTCGGTGAGCCGATGGAGTACACCTCAGGGGAGAAGGGGACCCACGGCATGTTCTCTCGGATCCAGAACGATGCGGCCCCGACCTCGAACGTGTAGGGGCCGGGTGCCTCGTCGTAGTGGCGGGCGATCTCGTCGCGATTGTCGTAGCTGATGCCGCGATCAAAGGTGAGCTGGCCGCAGTCGTTCGTCTCGAAGAAGACGGCCGAATGCGACGAACCAATGCCCCTGGACGATCGGTTCGAGACGATGCCGCCCGCTGCGGACTCGACCGTGCACGATGTGGTGCGGATGTGCGCGTCGTCGTACGCGCCGAGGGACACGAGTGCCGGGAGTAGCGCCAGGCTCGGCACCAGGACGACGAACGCGAGAACCCTGGTGACCAGGTCGTAGGCGACTCGGGGACGGGTCAGATGGGTGAGCTTGCCGAGCAGATCCTGGTACGAGGCCCAGGGCCCGGCCGCGTTGTCGCGGAGCCAATCCGCGAGCACGTCGTAGTGACGGTCGAACCGGTTCGCAACGAAGCCCCTCCGCCTCCGTCCGGTCACACCGCCGATGCCGACGTGACCTGCCCCGGTCGGTCGGATGACGACGACGTCGCCGGGTAGGACGACGTCCTTCCGGCCGAGGCCGACGACCGCCTCCAGCCGGTCGGGAAACACCCGCACCCGCGTTCGCAATCTCAGGGTGCCAAAGACCACAGCGCCGAACCCGATGCCGATCGTGAACGCACTGGCCGCCACCCGAGTGAAGACGGCATCACCATAGAACTCGACCGCGAAGGCCATCCGGACGCCCAACACCATGACCGCCGCCGCGGCGATCGTCCACGCGACGGGCTTCCAGACGGCCCCCCGGACCGTGACCGGCTCCGTCCGCCGCTCGACGCCCTCTGGCTGCTGCTGCACAGCGTCCCCCGAACACATTGCCCCGATACGTGTCATGAGCTTTGCACCTCGCGGCCCTCATGTGCGTCGGCTTCATCGCTGCGCGTCCGATAGGGGATCGGTTTGCGGGCCGGTGCTAACGCTCGAGGTCCCAAACCTGCTCGACGTAATCCTGCGTCCATCCGGCCCTCAGGCGCGTCATGGCTCGGTCGTACGAGGCGAGCAGGTCCATGCGCGGCCGGACCATGGACTGCATCTGGAGGCCCTCGTACAGAGCGATGAGCTGCTCGGCTCCGCGTTCCGGTTGCATGGTCGCTGGTTCGCGGCCGACGGTGACGTCGTGCACGAGTCCTCGCAGGACCAATGCGTGGAACTTGTGCCATTCGTGCTGCAGGGTCGGGGCCATTGGATGATCCGGCGTCGCCGCAACGTTCAGCAATGACGTGAGGAGGCGCATGAGTGAGGGGTCCCGGACGTTCTGCTCGACGATGCCTCGGAGGAACCGCACGGTGCCGTGAGTCTGCATCACGGGGATCACCGGCTCCATCCGCTCGGCGTTCCAGCGGTCGACGGCGGCCATGACTAGACCGTCCCAACGGGGGAAAAAACGCTCGATGGTGTCGACGGGGAGGCCGGCGATGTCGGCGACGACGGTAGAGGTGGTCTCGTGGAACGCCTTGGTGCGGAACGCCGTAATCACGGCCGTCACGATGCGGACACGAGTCTCGGTGTCATGGCTGACAGGAACTGCGTCGTGCGCGCCGTCGGTTGATTCCATCACTGCCTCATCCGAGCACCCCGAGGTCTGCTCGTCCAGACCCCGTTCGGGTCGTGCCTCAGGTGGGACATCACCGAACACTTCGAGGCCGGCCTGGTCAGGACCGCTTACTGGGGCCAAGTGAACGAAGGTGCAGGTGTTCGCGCTGGGGCTGATCGATCGAAGTGTCAGCTACTCGGCCCGGAGGCCGACGGAGGCGACAGTCACGCTGACGTGGGCTAGCAGGTCGGGAATGCACCTTCGCAGGAATGCGTGAGTGGTGAGACTGACGTTCCTTGCGACGGTAGGCGCCGTATGGGTGGCGGCCACCCCGACTCTAATTCCGATGTGCAGTTCTGTGCCGTTGCGGGTGACGCGCACGAGTTCATGTCTTCCCGTGGGGTAAACGTGATCCACGCCGGGGACGCCCAAGGCGAGGTCGTGCAGGGTAGTTCTGAGGTCTTGGTGCATGTTCTCGAGCTTTCTGCCGAGCCGAAAATTAATGGCAGTAGCCGTCATCGCCTCTGCGGCTGGGCCAGCGAAGGAGGCTCGACAGCATCTGGGAGGCGAGTCGAGGCCTGCTAATCGACGTCGACGGATGCCTCTTCCCGGCGCACGCTTTTCGTGACCGTCGTCGTTTCGGTGACGTCACGAACGGAAAGGGTGACTCGTTCGACCGGGACGATGCTTCGAACGAGCGAGACTCGCTCTTCGTGGAGAACCATGACGATGGGCTGTCGATCAGCCACCGCCGGCACCGCTCCGGGTTCGGCGTCGGGGCCGAAGGGTTCACGGACGAGGCGCATCTCTTCGTGGCTCACGTCGACTGTGATCGTTCGCTGTTCTGTCACGATCACGCGCTGCAGGCGTACGCGTTCGGTCACGCGTCTCTCCGTGGAGACGACGACGTGTTCCTCGCTCAGGATGACCTCTTGGGTGCCCTGCGGGCGGGGCGGCGTAGGAACCGAGGGTGAAGTCATGGACACGTCCAAGTCGTGGTGGGTGCGGTGCAGATACGTCTGGGATGGCGGGCCTGATGCTCAACGGCCCCGCTCAAGGGGAGCGGGGCCGTCGCTACTTCCGAGGAGCTAGTTGGAGCGTCGAGCCGACGTGGTCGACGCCTTCTTCTTCGCCTCGTCTGCCGCCTGCTTGGCCTGGTTGGTGACAGAGGGTGCGGCTGCTGCGTGCTGCTGGATCTTGGGTGCTTCTTCCTCGGCCTTGGTCAGCATCGCCTCCCAGCGGTGCTGCATGGGCTTGATCAGCCCACCGCCGACACCGACGATGATCACACCCGCGATGATCGACAGGACCGTGATCAGGATCGGCGTCGTCACCGTCGTGGCGATGTCGATTTGCTCGAGGGCTGCGGTCACGCCGATGAAGAGGATGAACACGGCGACGATGTTGCCAAGCGCCGTCCCGTACGAGAGGCCGCCGAGAGTGTTCTGGATGAGTCCCTTGGCGCCAGCAGCGATCGCTGCGGCGATGACGATGATGATGATCGCGACGATGAACTTGGGCAGGAATCCGATGATGCCTGCGAGGAGGTCGCTGACGGGGTTCGGACCGAACACCCCGAAGGCGAACTGGAGGACGAAGAGCACCAGCGTGTAGTAGATGATCTTCGACACGATGTCGGAGGCGTCGAGCTTGGAGTTGGCGAGTGCCTTCTTTATGCCGCCGCGCTCGACCGCACGGTCGAAGCCGACGCGGGTGAGGAGCCGAGAGAGACCCTTTTCGATGAGTTTCGCGACGATGAGGCCGACGACGAGGATGAGCAGGAACAGCAGAGCCAGCGGAACGAACGCGATGACCGTGGCCAATCCGTTCTGCAGGGCGGCGGGGAAGTCCATGGGAAGCCTTTCGGGCACATGTCGGGTAGATGGTCTGGCAGGTGTCACAGAGGGTGTGGCTAGGGGGCCGGCGGCATCCGCACCGTTCGGGTCGACGCGGATGCCGCCGGGGGTTGCTAGGAGCGGGTGTCGCGGTCGATGACGGTCTCGTCGCCGGTCGTGGTGCGGGTGCCGGAGTTGTCGAGCTCGATCTCTTCGTGCGACACGTTCTCGGTGACCTCGCGCTGCTCGGTGACGGTCTCGGTGCCGAGGGCGACGCGCTCGACGGGAACTGTTTCCTTGTCGGTGACGACGTGCTCCTCGGTGAGGATCACCTCGTGCTCCTCCTCGCTGAGCGCGGGGCCGGAGAGCGCGTCGACAGCGTTCGCATCGGTGATGGGCTCACGGCTGAGCGTGACTTCTTCGTGGCTGACCGGGACGGTCTTGGTGACCTGCTCGGTGACGACGTGCTTGCGAAGGCGGGCCCGGCCAGCTTCGACGCGCTCGGTCCCGACGTGCAGGCGCTCTTCGGACCGGGTCATGGCGTCGTCCGTCGTCGGGCCCGACGTGTCGTGGCCCTCGGTCGTGACGGCGTTGGTCGCGACGTCGGCGTCCTGGTCGTACAGGGGCTGCTCGTTCTTTGTTGAGGCTGCGGCGTAGCTGGTGTCTCCGTAGTAGGAGAACAGTGCGTCCTCCTCCTCAGTGCTGAGCTGACCGTCGGCGTCGACACGGGGCGCGTCCTTGACGAACGCCTTGTCGTGGGCCACGCGAAGGTTGCCGCCGTCGAAGGTCGCATCGCTCAGCGGAGCGAATGACTCCGACGACCCGAACAGACCCGTGCGGACCGTGACCCAGACGGGGTTCTGGGACTCATCAACGTAGACCTGGCCCACGGTGCCGATCTTCGCGTTGTCGGTGCCGTAAACGTCGGCGCCGGCAAGGTCATTAATGCTGCTGCTGTCGATCATGGGTTTTCTCCTTTTTCCCCGGCAACGGTGCCTAGGGCTCGGTGAGGAGCGTGCTCGGCTTACGGTGTAAGCCGTGGGGAAGCTTATAGCGTAAGGCGAGATACGGTTACGGCGTCTTGAAAAAGATCTCGTGTGCGTTGCTGCCGGGGTCTGGGGCCGATGTGCAGGAGGCGGTAATCATGACCGAGCGGACTAAAGGGACTCGGCCTGGTGGCGCGGGACTCAGCAGGAGCCTCATCGTCGCTACTGCTCTGGCGCAGATTGACCGGTTGGGTCCGCAGGGACTGTCGATGCGGTCCCTTGCTGTGGAGCTCGGGGTCGAGGCGATGTCCCTCTATAGGTATGTCCACGGCAAGGAGGATTTGCTCGAAGGTGTCGTAGCGTCGCTGATGAGCGAGCTCACCTCCCACCTTGAGGAGGCAGAAGGTGCTCATTGGCAGGAGTTCCTGCAGAGGGTCGCTCACTCCGTCCGGGAGATCGCGACGGAGCACCCAAAGGCGTTCCCTCTCGTGGCGACGCGGCACCCGGCTGCACCGTGGCTGCGTCCCCCGCTTCGCAGCATCGAGGTCGTCGACACGTTCCTCCGATCGTTGACGAGGAACGGGTTCTCGGATGCTCTTGCGGTCGACGCTTATCGCGCGTTCAGCAGCTTTCTCCTCGGCCAGCTCCTCTTGCAATCCGTTGTCCGCGGGGCTGAAGCTGGCCCCGCGGAAGAACCGCTCGACGAGGGCGGGGCGGTCGTGCCGGAAGGTGACGGGAACGTATCCCTCGACAATGCCACCGAGGTCCGCCGCCTCCGGAACCTCCTCAGCGAAGACCGCAGCGACGAAGAGTTCGAGATCTCCCTCGAAGCACTCCTTGACCGCATCGCCCGCGACGTCTCACAGTGACGCACCCACGCCACGGCGCTACTGCCTCGTGCGGGTAGGCAACCCTGCCCTATAGGGGATTGGCTATCGGTGTCGGTCGGTTCCGCAGCCTGCTGCGAGGTAGGCCAGGCTCACGGCATTTCCTCCGACGAGTAGATACGCGGTCCAAGACCAGGGCGCCCGTCGAGAGTGAGGTTCGTTTCGGGCGTGCAGCATGAGGGTCACGACGCAGCCTGTGGTGTTCAGGAGGAGGCCAGCGACGACGGGCATCCGGGCGTCGTGACGGAAGGCGATCACTGCGAGTGACAGGCCGGCGGCAGCGACGGCGGCGTCTGCGCGCGCTGAACGGGCCGACAGGCTCGTCTGTGTCCTGAAGGTCAGCGCCCTGATGATGAAGATCGTTACGTGCGCAATGTCGAGAGTCATTGCCCGACGGAACAACCGCGAGATTCTCATCTGCCCAACAAACGTGCGCCCTGACTTCGGTGGCCGTGTCTTCGAGGCCATCGTCCGAACGTTCCTGTCATCGCTGGTGTGCATCCCGATCAGGCACAGTCAGACCGAGGCGGGGTGACCGGCGGGAGGCTGCCCCTTCCGCCGGTCACTCATGACGGTAGCTACGTCGCGCACCACAGGCCGGGCCTTGACAAACAACTAGCACGCCACGACCTGACTGCCGTCTCGTCACGGCCGGGGCGCGGGTACGCGTGCGGGGACGTTTGGCCGGGAGGAGGTCTCGACGTAGCGGCGGGGGACGGTCCAGTGGCTGCCGAACACGGCGTTCCACTCGTCGGGGTGGAAGGGGCTGTGGCCGCCGGCGGGGTAGCTCGTGAGCTCGCCGAAGACGATGCGCTCGGGGAGCAGGTAGAGGTCCACTCGGACGAAGTCGGTGTCGGCGGCCAGGTCCTCGGCGATGGCGACCATCTCTCGGAGCCTGTCCGGGGCCTCCTTCGGGGGATCGGCCCACGCGGGGCCGCCGCTCAGAGGCAGGTGTTGCCATCCGGCGTCGTAGAAGTCCTGGGTTCGGGTGTCGAAGCGGCCGGTATCGACCTGGACGTAGCGGCAGGTGCCGTGGAAGACGAAGAACTTGTAGTCGTCGGGGATGCCCCCGGCGGGTCCGGTGAGCTTCTCCTCGACGATGACGCGGGGCGGGATCTGGCTGTAGGCCCACTCCTCGTTCGGGCCGCGGCCGTACAGCTTGCTCGTCCAGGCCGCGGCGATGTCGCGCAGCACGGCCTGGTGGGCGGCTCCGGGCCGTACGTGGGCGTAGACCCAGCCCCACTCGGGGCGGGGCAGGACGGCGTCGGCCGGGGCGTCGGGCGAGACGACGACGGCAGCGCCGCTGCCGTGGGTCGGCTTGACGACGTACGAGTCAGGCAGGTCCAGGTCGAGCAGGCCGTCCGGGTCGTCGAGGACGGCGTGTGCCCGGGGCAGCAGGTCGGCGTGGCCCAGGGTTGCCACGTGGTCGCGGACCGCTGCTTTGTCCGCGAAGGTCACCACGAGCTGGCGATGGTCACGGAGCATCTTGTACCGGACCTTCTCGGTGAAGGTGCGCGGGGCACGGGTCCGCCACAGACGGACAGCCCTGACCAGGACGGAGCGTCCGCGCCAGCGGGCGCGGGGAACTCGCGTGGCGGTCACGGAACTGGGAGGGGAAGAATGGGGCAGGGCACGAGACAAGTTTGCCGCCTCCACCGGCTGCGATGATCCTTCGCCCGTCGTCGACCAGTGCGACACCTGGAACGGTGTGAGTGTGCGGCGCCGATACGCTCGGGTCGGCCATTTTCGTCCCCGGCCGAGGAGGCCCTCGTCCCGTTCCGGTCCGCTCCTTCCCGTGTGCGTCCGCCATCTCCCCAGGCTGCCGACCCGCGATGGTTCCGCATGGGACTTGCTGTGCCGCCTCCGGACGCGTCCGTGTTCGTCCACGGCGTCGGGCTGTCTCACCGGTCGTTCAGCCGCCTTAGTGCCTCGCTCACCGCGCACGGCACCGTTCTTGCCCCCGATCTGCTGGGCTTCGGGAAAGCGAACGGTCCGGGGCGGCAGCACGAAGTGAGGGACGGGCGGGCCGCCGGTGCGGCCCGCCCGTCCGACGGTTCACTCAGCCCTAGGCGGCTGCCTGCTGCTCGGCTGCGACCACGTCGACCTCATCGGTCGCCACGGTGGTCGTGCCGGCGGCCGTGTCGACTTCCAGGGTAGCCGGGCCGTACTCGTCGGAGGAGTAGCCGGCCGTCCAGACCGCTGCCCAGATGCCGTCGACGAGGGTCGCCGGTGTCGTCGTTCCGGAAGCGCTCACTACGCGGACCGCCGTGACGTCCCTTCCGGCCTGCCCGCTGAGCTGAGCGTGCTGGGCGCCGGTGTCGGGATCGCCGAAGCCGGCCACGTACCCAAACGACACAACCTCGTCGGTGCCCAGGCCGTCCCGCAGGCTCGTCGTGCCGGTGGAGACCACCACGCCGTCCTTCTCGAAAGATTCAGCAAGGATGTCACCCTGGACGGCCCATTTACCCTGGTAGCCATCGGCTTGCTGCGACAGGAGGGGCGTGGCGACCGCGGTGAGCCGGTCCTCGACCGAAGTGGCGGGGCTGGACGGGGCAGCTGCGGCGGTCGTGACGGCTGCGACGCCGGACGCGACCAGCAGTGCTGAGGCGGCGACGATGATGCGGGTTCTATTCATAGGGGTTGCTCCTCGAGTCAGGGTGCCAACGGAAGAGGTGCTCCCGTCGCATCTTCAGCCTCGCGGCGGCGCCCAGTTCTCGCCGTCGGCCGCAGGGTGGCCGACGCTCCGCCTGAAGGACCACCTCGGGTCTGCGTCAGTGCTTCTGTCGTCGCATGGCCGTCCGCGCGAACGCGCGAGACAGCCATCACGAATGGACCCGTTATGTGGTCAGCGACTGGTCTCTCACGCCGCGGTACGCCCACCGGATGAGACCCGAGACATGCGCTCACCAACGGGCCATTGCCGAGGTGCTGACCTGCCTCACTGGCGTCGTCAGCTAGGACGAGGGGCTTCCATCACGAATTCATCGATCGTCGCCTGGATTAGGTCGGCCGTGAGCTTGCCCGCAGTGTCGGCGTCGCGCCCCAAGAGAGCCTCGGCGATGTCGAGATGTTGCCTCGCGGCGGCCGGGGTCCAGGTAGTGATCGTGTAACGGGCCTCCTCAACGCGCGTGCGCAGAATTGCTTCAACCTGAGTGGCGAAGTGTCCAATCACTTGGTTGCCCGACCCCCGAAGAAGCGAGGTGTGAAAGGCGACGTCGGCCTCGAGGTAACCCGGTCCGTCGTGAGCTTCGGCCGCTTCAACCATGGTTCGGGCAGCGTTGCGCACTGACGTTATCTGCTGAGCATCGGCCGCCTGCGACCCTAAGCGTGCAGCGACGGGTTCAAGCCCCAGTCGCAGCTCGAGCAGCTCACGCATCTGCGTGAAGTACTCCGGCCCACGGCCACGCCACACGATCACCTGCGGGTTCATCAAGTCCCACGAATCACGCGGCAGTACCTGCGTTCCAGTGCGCTGGCGTGGCTGCACCATCCCCAGCGACTGCAGCACGCGAAGTGCCTCACGAAGGACCGTTCGAGAGACAGCGAACCGCTCGCTCATCGCCTCAACGTTGAGAATCGTGCCAGGAGCAAGCCGGCCCGCCACCATGTCCTGCCCGAGGGCATTGATGACTTGCCAGTGCAGTCCCCGGTCTCGGGATGAGGGAGAAGACCTCGTTGTCATCGTCGTTTCCTGTGCCTAGTCGCCGTCTTGCCCTGGGAGTAGCCCTGTGGCACACTCACTGAATCTGATTAATCGGATTATTCAGATCTGCGTGTCATCCAAGGATGACAGATCCGCATCGCTGGGCCTCATCCATGGGCGGCATCACGCCGCTTGCTTGGCCTCCTGGTCCGGTCGGTACGCAAGTAAATCCCTGACGAAGAGGTCGCAGTGAAGCGTCCTCGGAAGGACGCGACACCATGCACCTCATCCCTGCGGCAACGGCCGCCCCCACGCCCTCGGGCAGCGACGCGCAACTGATAATCGCTGCCCTGGTGGGCATTGCCGTGATCGTGACGCTCATCACGTGGCTGAAAGTGCATCCCTTCCTCGCGCTGCTGCTAGGGGCGGTCGGGGTGGGTATCGGCGCAGGTCTCGCACCCGGCGACGCCGTCACGAGCTTCGGCACCGGGTTCGGCTCAACGATGACGAGCGTCGGAATTCTGATCGGCCTAGGAGCCATGTTCGGCAAGCTGCTGAGCGACTCCGGGGGAGCCGACCGCATTGTCGACACGCTCATCTTGCGGTCGTCTCAAAAAGCGCTGCCCTGGGTGATGGCGCTCATTGGCGGCCTGATCGGCCTGCCGATGTTCTTCGAGGTGGGTCTTGTGCTGCTGATCCCCGTGATCGTGCTTGTCGCCCGCCGTTCAGGTCTGCCGCTCATGCGCATCGCTATCCCCGCCCTTGCAGGGCTCTCAGCCATGCACGCCCTCGTCCCCCCGCACCCCGGCCCGCTGCTCGCCGTGTCAACCGTCGGCGCCGACCTAGGCCTAACCCTCGGACTCGGCGTACTCGTGGCGATCCCCACCGTGATCGTCGCGGGACCCCTGTTCTCAAAGCTCGCCGCGAAATGGGCGCCCGTGCCGGTTCCCGACCTGTTCCTGTCACAAGAGGAGGACGGCAGCGAGGGCTCGGCCCGGAAGCGACCCAGTTTCGTCAACGCACTGATCGGCATCCTGCTGCCCGTCGTGCTGATGCTCGCCCGATCGATCCGCGAGGCGGCCTTGCCCACAGCAACCGGTACCTGGGTGGACCTGCTCGAATTCCTCGGCACCCCCATGGTCGCTCTCACCGTGGCCGTCCTCTACGCCATGGTCTTCTACGCGCGTGCCGGCGGTATGGACAAGGCAGCAGTGTCAAAGACCCTCGGTTCATCGCTGCCCGATGTCGCCGGCATCCTGCTGATCGTCGGTGCAGGCGGCGGATTCAAGCAGGTGCTCATCGACACAGGAATCGGGACAGTCATCGGTGACGCCGTGTCAGAGTCAGGTGTCAGCGTCCTGCTTGTCGCCTGGGTCGTCGCGGCCCTCGTGCGCGTCGCCACCGGATCAGCGACCGTAGCCACAGTCACCGCCGCCGGCATCATGGCCCCCCTCGCTGCCGACATGTCCACCCCCGAGGCATCACTGCTCGTACTTGCCATCGGCGCGGGCTCCGTCTTCCTGTCCCACGTAAACGACGCAGGGTTCTGGCTCATCAAGGAGTACCTCGGCACCACCGTGGGCCAGAACTTCAAGACCTGGAGCCTGATGGAGTGCGTCCTCAGCCTCACAGCCCTCGCCGGTGTCATGCTCGCCAGCGTTTTCATCTGACGACCATGACCTCCGAAAAAGACACCACAGGCGCCTCCCTGATGGCGGCCTCACCCCCGAGTGCGATTCCTGTTCCTAGCACCGCGCGCCGCTGGTCGGGCGCCCCCGTGCTCGTCGTGATGGGCGTCTCGGGCTCGGGCAAGTCGACCGTGGCGGCGCTGGTCGCCGAGCGCCTCGGCTGGGACCACGCCGAGGGCGACGACCTCCACCCCGACGAGAACGTCGCGAAGATGGCAGCCGGCGTGCCGCTCGACGACGACGACCGGGCGCCGTGGCTCGACACCGTCTCGTCGTGGATCATCGAGCACGCGATGCAGGGCGTGCCCGGCGTCATCACCTGCTCGGCGCTCAAGCGCAGCTACCGCGACGTGCTGCGCGAGCTCGACGTCGTCTTCGTCTACCTCCGCGGCAGCAACGACCTCATCGGCGGCCGGATGGCCGCGCGCCCCGGGCACTTCATGCCGGCCTCGCTGCTCGACTCGCAGCTCGCGACCCTCGAGCCGCCGCAGGCCGACGAGCGCCACATCGTCGTCGACGCGACGCAGACGCCCGAGCAGGAGGCCGACGACGTCATCCGGCTGCTGGGGCTCTCGCCGACCCGCTGACCGGCACCGCGCCTCCGGTCAGGACGACCGCGTGAGCGGATTTTTGGTCTCAGCTACAGATGATTGCGAGGATGTCAGGGCTGATGACGTCGTGCGACGACTGCTCGGACGAGACTTCACCACCAATGTCCCTCTAAGTGCGTCTGACCGCGTGCATCTTGATGCCTCAGTCCTGGGCTGGGCCAGAACCCACCATCTGGGGCCGCTGGTCTCTAGAGGTTGTCCCGTAGCACTCGGGGGGTTAGCCCTGATGCCAGCGCTTGGGCGGGGAACCGTCCCGGGCCACGCCCTCGTCGACGTGCAGGTGCATGCGCATCGGTTGACCGAGCCGCACGCGCCGTTGCATGCAGTATCTCCGATCCTCGATCCGCCATGTCGACGTCGGCGACGATCGCTGCCTCGATGTCGGCGTCAACCGGGTTGAGCCAGCTGGGCACCGGGACACCGTTCGTCGCCTCACCGGTGCGCGCCGGCACCCTGGCCGGCGACAAGTGGATCACGAAGCTCATCGCGGGAGCCGTCGGAGCCGCAACAGCGCCCGGCATCCTCATCGGCCGTGACGAACCCGTCGACGACCTCGCCTTGCGGGCTGCCGGTGTCGGCCTCGTACCGCCTCTCATCGTCAAGTCCACTGCGGGCGGCTCGAGCAACGGGCTGTCCCGCCTTGCGGACCTCGCCGAACTGCCGTCGGCCGTGACGATTGCCCCGAAGGAGGGGGCAAGCGTGCTCGTCGAGGCGTTCCTCGCGGGCCGCAAGGTCGACATTGCCCTCTGGCGCGACCACACCGGGACGCTGCGGGAAGGTTCGACCCCGAGATCGGTGTGGCGCGAGGCACCGTGTTCGACCGCGCCAGCAAGTACGACGGCACCGCAGCGTCAACCCTGCCGGCCAGCCTCGACGCCGACTAACACGCAGCGGTGGCAGGGGCCGCTAGCGCGCTCTGGGACGCCCTGGGCTGTGACGGCGTTGCCCGGTTCGACTCCTTCGTGACCACCGACGGCGTCGTCCTGAACGAGGTCAACTCCACGCCGGGCTTCACCGAGCAGTCACAGATGCCCCGAATGGCTGCTGCGGTCGGTATTGACTACGTCGAACTCGTGGCCACCCTTGTCGAATCAGCAATGCGGAACACGACAAATCGAAGTCGCAACTAGAACGTCACCCAGCTACGGGAGAGGACATCGTCGATGTTTTCGTGGACTCTTTCTGCCTTGGACGCAGCTTGTCCTGGTGGAGTGCGTACGCCCGGGCGGCCACATGCAGACTCCTCAAGCCTGGAGGGCCTCCGTAGGGCGCCGGCCCAGGGACAAGAACTGCTCGTACGTAAAAGCTGACTCCTCAGGTGACTTAAGGACGGCCTGAGCGGAGGGAAGGCGGCTGGCGCGCCGAGTCCGCGGATATGGCTCGATCCGGACTGGGGCGACGCGATTATCGCTGAGGTAAAGGCTACCCGCGCCGTCCGGCGAATCGCGCCCCGCTTCAGCGAAATAGGCGTGGCCTGCTGCGGCAGCAAAATGTGATGCTGGGCCTGTCGCTGAGTTACTCACGGACGGCTTCTGCCGCGAAGAGGGCCGCAAGATCAAGAGGTTCGGTGGCCGCCAGTTCGGCATCGAATACGTCTCTCATGCCGTGACTGCAGCGCGGTGGCGGACGCATCGCGTCAGGTCGAGGGCAGGCTCTACCGGGCGCGGACCTGTCCTGGAACCTGCGACGTTGGTGGGTTTCTGCCCAAGAGAGGGGATTGACCATGGACGCATGGAGGCACTCAATTCTGCAGCCCTGCGCTGCCGGGACGTACACCTTCGATTTTGGCCCCAGGGTGAGGCCGTGCACCGCCGTGAATCGGTACGACCTCATCGTGGCAGACGCCTCAAGGCGGATTAGGTAAATCGGAAAAGCATTCGCGGCATGGACAACCAAGACTGGAGGATCGGCGACAAAGTGATCGCGGTCACTAGAGGGCGAGCTGCCTCGACGCGCTATTCGCGGCCGACCTGCGCGTTTCGTACGTCATAGATGGCGCGTTTAAGGCGCTGCACCTCGTGAGGGTCGGGGGTCGCGCTTCGAAGGGTCCTGTCGTAGACGCGGATGAGGTCGCGTCGGCGTTGGGCAAGCTCATCGAAGGTCATCCACTTGAGCACTTCAGGGTCGACGTCGTCCACGCCCTGATCTTGACCCCTAGGAGACCTCGGTGTCATGCGCTCTCTCCTTGGGCGAGGGTGTTTCGGGGGTATTCAGCAAATCGCGTGAAGTATGCGGCCGAGAATCGGCCGAGATTGCCAAAGCCCCAGCGCTTCGCAATTTCGGCGACCCGGGCAGTTGCGGGGTCAGCCGCGAGGAGATCAAGACGCACCCGATCCAGGCGAACATCCCGGATGAAGCTGGTGGGGCTTGCGCCGAGATGTGTGCTCATTTGCTGCTGCAGGGTGCGGGGGTGCATGTCGGCTGCGGTGGCGACGTCGTGGGAGGTGATGGCTTGGTCGACGTAGGCGTGCACATATTCGGCGGCGAGGCGAAGTCGTTGAGTGCGCTCGGTGCGAATTTTCGCGGGGATGTTCAGTGCTTGCCAGGGGAACAGGTCAAGGAGAGCGTGTGCGAGCGTGGTTTGGGCTAAGAGGCGTTCCGCTGCAGGGGTTCCGGGGTGGGTTATGAGCGGGGTTGCCTCACCCAGCGCGTGCTTCCACGCTGCCAGGGCTTGTGGGGTGGGTGTCGCCGCGTAGTCAAAGACAATGCGCTGCGCCGTTCGACCGTGGCGGGTAGCTGCGACATCCTCGAAGAACGAGGCATCGAAGTGAACAATGCTGTGCCGGTGGGGCGTCATCGAGAACGAATACGACGTCTCGGTGGGGGTGAGAAAAGGCATCCCCGGGATGCTGGTCAGTTGCCCCTGGGGGTAGTTGATCGTGACGGACCCCACGGGGAACCAGGACACGACGTAGTCCCGGGACCAGGGAATGACGCCTCGAAGGTGCCCTGTAAACGACCCCGTCTGCAGGCTCGCCCGGGCATCGCCCGCAGTGGCGAACCTGAAACTAAACGTCTCTCGTCCTCGCTGCGCCCTGAACTGACGACCATCGAGGGCCTCTTCGAGGTGCGCTCGGGCGTCTTCCATGTTCGTCCCGGTCCACGCGTGACGGACAAACCCAGGCGCTACGGGCTCTACCGTGCTCGCGAGAGTGACGGGCAAGGGGCGCTCTGCGGCGATGGGGTCACGGGTGTAGCTGTTTGGCATGGGGTCTCCTGGTCCAGCTCATGTGTCGCGCCGCACAGCGGTGAAGTGTGCTCGCAGCAACAAGACGAGATGAACAGGCCAGAAGTCACGAAATGACGCCAATGAGGCTCCATTCACGATGCCCGATCGGAGCAGATAAGTCCCCACCCCAGTCCGCGTTACGCCCCACAAGGGCTGTACCCCATTCTATTTGCCGGCCTGCGGCATCGCGAAAGCCCGCTAAAGTTGCGCCGGCGACACGGCTGCGAGCTGGGCGGGTTTTTGCCGACCTAGGGTCGAGCAACTCCGTGG
This sequence comes from Frigoribacterium endophyticum, assembly GCF_011759585.1. Classification (GTDB taxonomy): domain Bacteria; phylum Actinomycetota; class Actinomycetes; order Actinomycetales; family Microbacteriaceae; genus Frigoribacterium; species Frigoribacterium endophyticum. Next base: position 1,157,246 of record NZ_JAAOYV010000002.1, on the reverse strand, counting down.
GGGGTTGCGTGAGTGAGGCCCGGGAGAGAGCAGATGGGTGGTCTCGGGCTGACGGCATGCGCCCGAGTGTTGGTGCGCTGGGAGCTCATGAGGCGACAGGTGCACCGGGAGAACTTGTTCCCGGTGCACTTATGCCCCTGGACCCGAATCCAGAGGCGCACTTCTTGCTGACCCACCAGCTGTTCGGCATGAGGGGGGCCTTGGTTTGTGCCTACTTTGGGGAAGAGGTAGGCGCGGGCGCAACCTGAGGTAACACGATACGCGCATGATTCGCCGGGACTTGGCGGACGTTAAAATAGGGGGAAGGCGGCTTCGTAGGAGTCGAAGTCGGTGAAGGGAAGGGCAGTATCTCCGGTGTCTCGATCTTCCGCATCGACGATCTGAGAGCGGAACAGTACCGGAACGCCAGGAGTGACAAGGGCGCTGACTTTCTCGTTGCCATAGACAACGAGATCGACGAGATCTCCACCGGAACGCGCTGCTTGAACAACTGCCGCTCTTATGTCGGCGATGTCGGCACCCTGGGCGAGAATGAAAGTTGCCCCCGCAATGATCACCGCATGCCGTTCCATCGTCTTTTCCCTCATCACCCGATCACGGTAGGCCCCCAGGGGCTTCACCTCGAAACTTTTCCCGGGGGCTTGACGGCGGCTCTTCCAGCACGCCCATCCGTGCCAGGCAACAACGCTAAGAGGCCGACTTCAGGTCGAGGGGAGTGCGTCTTGGGTGTGCTTACCCTGGGCTAACCAGCCCAGGCGCTTCAGTGCCTCATGATTGCGGGCCCGAATAATGATGTCCTGAAGGACCTTGGGTACCCATACCGCAGGCCCGCGGACGGCATGTTCCGTCATCTGGGTAATCGAGCCACGACGGTGCCGGCGAACGGAGAGCGTGACGTCGGCTTCCCCAAGAGGCCACCCGCGGGCACGAAGCTGAAGTCGCTGCGACGGGTCCCAGCAAGTTACGCTGGTCGAGTCGTTGATGACCCCTGGCCACACACCGATTGAGTAATGAACTTTCGAACCGACACCGGGCCACATGGGGTCCACGTGGCGAATGCGGGAGGCACCTACGACCCATCCGGCGAACAGCCATCCGTCGGAGAGAACGTCGAACACCGCCGAGGGTGGTGCGTTGATGAAGCGGCTCACACTAGCCATGGACGTCATCTCGTTTCCTTCAGGCTCCGAGGCCCAGCCGTGTGGCCGAGCGGCTGGGGCCGATGCAGGGCGTGCGCCCTTGTGCGGCCTGAGTTAGCCGGCGGGGTTGTCGATTGGGGTGTCGTCCTCGTCTGTTCCCGTTTCCGGGTCAACTTCCGAAGGCTTCGCGAGTTCCTCGGTGCTCTTAGTTGCGTCAGGACCTGTGTCGGGCTGTGAATTAGTCATACCTGGACGCTACGCGCGGAACGACAGCAGCCCTCCGCTTCTCGATGCCCCGTTGACATTGGCTCCCATCGCGTGGACCGACCTTCTGCCGGACGGCTACACGGAGGCGTCGTGTGGCGCATCTGGTGGGAGGCAGTGCTGCTCGTCCCGGCACCGCTTCGGGACGGTGTGCGCCGGTCGGGTAGGCCAAGCAGCACTGCCCACGCCGTTTTAGAGGCTCATGCCCTCACAACGCTTGCGTCTACCCGCGCACTGGGGGAGTGGCCACCCCACCTGGAGAGCCGCTATTTACCTGCCGCGGCCCGGACCCAATCGGTTCAGGTGGTCGGACTGGCTGAGTCCCGTGGGTGTCAGGGCGGAAAGGCCCCACCTGCCTTTGGGCTTGGTGGGGCCCGAACGGCAGCACCGGATAACCGATCAGGAAATCCCCGATGCTTCATTCATTACGGGTAACCAGCCCGTGAGTGCAACCTACGCCGACCGGTGAAACAAAACGAGGGTTTGACTTTCCACAATCAGAACTATTTTCGTACGACACGACTGGCCCATGGACCTGCACACACACCAGGGGGCACCCTGAAGGCGGACAAGGCCGTGTCGCGGTCTGACCGCTTTCCTGCCGGGAACCCGGGCCTAGAACAGCTCAGCCGGGCCGGCCGTGGTGGCGATCAGCGCTTACTGAGGTGCGGGCGGGGTGGCGGGGGTGAGGCGGGCGTTGTCGAGGATGGCTACGGCGTCAGATGCGCTGATGACCCACGTCAGAGTTGCTGTGACTGTCGCGGTGCTGGCGTCGGAGACGTCATTGGTGAGGAAGTCAACCGTAACTCCAGACACCTGCTGGGAGAGAGCGGTGACAGCGTTGGCGCCGTCCACGATGGCGTTGTCGTCGTAAGGAAAATTGGAAAGAGCCATGTCCGCATTCTCTCTAGGCCATCTCCAACACGCACGTGTCGTTGTGGCCAGTTGGGTACTTCTCCGTGTGGCCGGTTAGGACGGCTGGGGTGGTTCAGGTGCCACCTGCAGTCCGGGTCCCTGGTTCGCGGAGTCCGTCAACGCCTGAATCCAGTAGGGGTTGATTCGAGGAGGGCGGCTGCCGACGTACCGGAACAGCAGATTCGCTGACGGATGAAGCCACACGCTGCTGCGACCGTCACCTGCTTGCGCGGGTGTCTTCCACGAGAAAGCAAAGCTCTCTGAGCGGCGAAGTTTGTTGATGATGACGATTTGCAGGTGCGCGAGCGTGCGGTCATCGAGCTCGAGTTCGACTGTGCGGTCGTAAACGAAAACGCCCATGCAGTGCCCCTTCCATGTGTGGCCTCATAAGTGAGGTGAAGTACTCACCAACGATGAGGAGGGGGAGTCAGGCACAACAAAGAGCGCCCGCTCTTTAAACGTAAGGGCTGCCGCCACCACCACCTGGGGCCTTGACAGGAACAGGCGCGGGGCGCTACTGGCATACGAGAGGCCCGTGCCGGGGGATGCCGCCTTCTTTCACGGCGCAGCTGCGGGGAAGGTTTACGAGACCTGTGTCTCTGAGGCAGGACCGGGTTCCGGGAGGACATGCAGGCCGGTGCCGCTGTGGGCGCTTTGCGTGAGGGCGAGGAGCCAGTCTTTGTTCAACGAGGGAACTTTCACGCCTTCAAAGCTGAAGCGGAGGCCGATGGCGGGGTGCATCCAGAGTGTGTTTCTCCCGCTTCCGGCTTCAGGGTCAAGAACGTAGGAGAACGCAAAACTTTCGTTCCGTCGCAGCTTGCTGACGATGACGACTTGAAGGTGGGCCAGGGTCCGGTCCGGGATGCGGATGTCAGTCGTGGCGTGGTCGTAGAGAAGAAAGCCCATGGTGTCGCCTTTAGAGAGGTGGCATCAGCCGAAGCGACGTCAAGAGGCGCCGAAGGATGCGTGGGGTGAGGCAGTCTCGTCGACTGTCAAAACTGCGATGGGTGCCAAGTTCATCGTGAAGACAGGCGCTGAAGAGGCGGCGCCTGCGACTGTGGCGATCAAGAATCTGTGAGCCCCCGGTATCTGGTGGCCTCTGTGAGCGTGGTGTTGTTCCCGCAGCCGGGGTGAGATTTCGGCTGATGGGGCCTAGTTGTTCCGGGTGCGGCGTGTGAGGCGGTTCGTTAGGACTCTAGGGGGAGGTCTCGGGGTGGAAGTAGGAGTCGTCGAAGTCGGGGACGTCGTAGGGAGCGTTTGTGTCTCCGTCGTCGCGGTCATCGTCATCGACGTCGACAGTTTCGAAGGTCACTGCCACTCCGGGGGTGACCAGCACGTCCAATGTGCGGTTTCCCACGACGGTGACGTGCAAAATGGCGCCTCCGCCTTGTGCAGCGCTGACCGACTCCGCCTCAATGCGGGCGGTGTCTTGGTCCTGGGCCAGGAGGTAGGCCGTGTCGTTGACGGTCATAGTGGTGCGCTGCATAGTCCTCACCCAACCCCTCCCCTCGATGCCTCGCGCCCCGTTGACGATGAGCTATCCGCACGCTAGGTGTTCTTCTGGCTGCCGCGCCGTGCGCCAGGTCGTGCAGAAGACGGGGGCCGGCGGGGTGGCTTAGCTCTGTGCCACGTGAGGGGGAGCGGACTTCGTGAACGGAGAACGGGTTGGATCGTGAGGTCGAGAGGAAACTGATGAAGTACATCGTTTACGGCGAGAGCAAGGTCATGACGGGTGACGCCATTGCCGAGGCTGTTTTGGCGTACGCGGCGGCCCTGGGCCAAAACGGCACGACCGACATTGTCGAGGTCCCGACCGCGGATGACGAAGGTAGCGCCGTGACCGCGCAGTTGCTTCTTGGTCCCGCAAGCCAGGTCATGATCGAAGTAGCTCCCGAGGACGAGCTCGAGCCCGAGGACAGCGCTCTCGTCGAGGAACTCATCCGCCGCACAGCGGCAGTGGGTGGCGCCCGCTTCGTTGATGCCGCGTCAGGGCATTCCCTTGACGAGGACTCAAACACGTACGACTCCAAGAGCTCGCCGTCGACGCCGAATGACCCGTTCCCGACAAAATCACGCCCCACTTCCTCTGAGTCGTAGCGCGAGAGCAGGTCGGGGGCGAATCGCTTGTCGGCCTTCTGCCGGCAGGTCTGTGGTGGTGACACAAGGAAGGCCCCCCGCATAGCGGGGGGCCTTCCTTGTGTTCAGCTCAGCAGTGGGTGCTAGCGGCGGTCGCGGTTGTCGTCGTTGCCGTCGAAGAACTCGCGGCTGCCAGACTTCGCGAGGCCACGGGCGATCATGTAGCCGACCGTGAGGATCGTGGCGTAAAGCCACACCTGGTCGGCGCCAAAGCCCTGACCGTCGTCGCCGTTGTCGGTGACAGCAGCGGCGATGAACATGCCGATCAGGATCACGACGTACGCGATGAACTCAGTGGTCTTGAACGCGGCCTTGGTCTCGGTGGACAGGCGCGTCAGACGGCCGGGGTGGTTGGATCCGGTGGTGTTGCTCATGCAAATCTCCTCGTGATGACCCTGGCAACGAATCGGCCGCCGGGGCTCGTGAACAAACAAACCGCCACCACCAGACCGCGGACTTTCTTTCTTGCACCCCTTGCCATCCGGGGCACGCATCAGAACACATTACGCACGAGAAAAAGCGTGAGTCGCGTTCCTCCGGCCCGGCCGCACGCCCTGCCCCACCCAGGTGACGGCTCCTGGAAATAGGTCGCGCCGCCGGGCACAGTGGAGTTGTGCATGACACCCCATTCAGCCTTGATCTTGCTGACTACCTCACTGACGAGGACAGCGAGTGTGCCCACGGCACGGATGGACATGAGCACTGGGACGGAGGGGCCACTTCTGGCAGCGCTACCCCGTCGGCGACGACGACCCAGCCTGGGATCACCGAGAAGAGCTCGACACCCAGACCAGCACTTGCGGACCAGGCGCCACCGTTCGGGTACATCGTCCTCGACGGTCAAGTGCGAAGACTCACCCGCTGAATGGGCGGGATTGTGGGCCCAAGCCCAGTGTGAATCTCCAGGGGGGCTTGGTTGTAGAGGCGGCGGGGCCGGCATCGCGAAACGTGACTGTGCGGCGGCCCCGCCGCGGGCGAACTCGGCTCTAACCCAGTCCCCCTGGTTTCGACGCCTGGTTACCGTCGAACATCAACGAAAATACTGCCGCCGTCAGCAGACGCGACGAACTGTCAGGAAACCGTTATTTGTGGTCCCGCGCCGCAATTGACGCACCGCGCACGATGGCGGCGGTTGCGCGCGGATCTTCGCCTGAACTGAGCCGATGCCAGCCGCCGAGGGGGACGCCACGTGTCACGGATGACCTGCACCGGTCGGGTTCCTGGAGACAGGTGAAGACCAGGGCCTACTTCCCATGAGCCGGGATAAGTCAGGCCCGCGAGGCAGAAGCGGGCGACAGGGTATCCGGAGGTGCGTGTCTCCGCCAGGGTGCGCAGCGATGACAGTGCCTGGATACCGTTGGGTAAGCCTTCTTCCCTAGCGTCTGGACGCGCTTTAGCTGCTGTCGTGACTGATCCTGCCGGGTGTCTGGGGACCCGGTGTCGCCTCGTGCCGTGCTCTGCTTCGCCGAACGTAAAGGTGCCACTGTGGCAACCCCTGCTAATTTTGTGACTATTCGCGCCGCGGCGCCGACAGGTTTCCGGCCCACCACCCCAGGACGCATCAGCAACCCGACCAGCTCGTACTCCACCCTTTTGGTCGCAGTCAAACAATCGGGCCTCATGGTTCGGCGGCGCGGCTACTACCTCATCCTTTTCTGCACCCTGATGGTGTGCCTCGTCGCCGTGATCGCCGGATCGTTCGCTCTAGGACACAGTTGGTTCCAGCTCCTCGTCGCTGCAGCCGTGGGCGTACTCCTCACCCAATTCGCCTTCCTTGCCCACGAGACCGCGCACAAGCAGGTCTTCGAATCAGGGCAGCACAGCGAACGATGGGGCCGCGTCCTGGCCGCCGGCATTGTCGGCATTTCTTACGCATGGTGGATGAACAAACACACCCGCCACCACGGCAACCCCAACACTTCCGGCCGAGACCCGGACATCGCCCCCGGCGCGTTGATTTTCACCCCCACCGGCAACCCTGCCAGAACAGGTCTCGCCGGCCTCTTCGCCCGCCACCAAGGACACATGTTCTTTCCCCTCCTCATCCTCGAGGGCCTGAACCTCCACGTCACGTCCTACCGGGCCCTTTTCACCCGGAAAAAGGTCACCAAACGGGCCCTCGAAATTGCTCTCATCAGCACCCACTTCCTTATCTACGTTGGAGCGCTCCTTTGGTTCCTGCCACTAGGAATGGCTTTCGCGTTTCTCGGTGTGCAAATGGCCGCCTTCGGGTTCTACATGGGCGCATCGTTCGCTCCCAACCACAAAGGCATGACCCTCCTCGAGCCTGGAAGCAAAGTCGACTTCCTCAGCAAGCAAGTCCTCACCTCCCGAAACATCGGAAACAGTGCACTCATGACCACGGTGTTCGGTGGACTGAACTTCCAAATCGAACACCACCTCTTCCCCAATATGCCGCGCCCTCACCTGCGTCAAGCCAGCGTCCTGGTGCAAAAGCACTGCGCAATCCACGAGATTCCCTACACCCAGACGTCTCTCCTGCAGTCCTACCGAATCGTCATCGACTACCTCAACCGTGTCGGCCTCGCCGCCGGCGGTGACCCCTTCGACTGCCCCGCCGCGAGCACCCTCCGCCCATAAGGCACTTCCCTGTGCCACACCCCGACCAGCGAGACCACGAGGCAAACTGTGACTCACAGATTCCGTAGCTACGCCGCCATCGGCGACAGCTTCGCCGAAGGCCTCGGCGACTTACACGCCTCCGGGGCACCTCGAGGATGGGCAGACCTCGTCGCGCAAGGCCTCGCCGCAGCAACCACCCAGCAAGTCAGCTACGTCAATCTCGCCATCCGCGGCAAGCTCCTCAGCCCACTCCTTGACGAACAACTCGCACCAGCCCTCGCCTTGAAACCTGACCTGCTCAGCATCAGCGGCGGCAACAATGACGTCATCCGGCCCCGCGTCTCAATCCAGGCCAACACAGCGCGTCTCAAAGCCGCCATCGATCAAGCAGCAGACGCCGGCACTCACGTTCTGTTCGTCACCGTGGCAAACATGACCCACCAGCTGCCTCTGGGCCGGCTCATCCAGATCAGGGGTGACCGGTATGCCCACGGCGTTCAAGCGTGGCAACACCACGACCACGTCACAGTCGTCGACAACTGGTTCGACACCGCGTTCCACGACCCGCAGTTCTGGGCCGCCGACAAATTGCACCTGAACACCCGGGGCCATTACCGCGTCGCCACCAAAGTCCTCACTGCCCTCAACGTCACAGCCCCCACCTGGCCCGAACAGCACCTGCCTCCCACAGAGACGCCATCGAGTCGAACGCACTTCGTCCAGCACGTGATCCCGTGGATCGGACGCCGCCTCAGGGGCCGTTCCTCCGGCGACGGGCGCCCACCCAAACAAGGAACACTGCTCCCCGTCGACCCCACCGCTGCATCCCCTGACCGTGGCGGACCCGCGACAGAGGCGCCAACATCTTGACCATACGGCGGGACAGCCGCGACCGGCCTTGCGGGCACGGCCTTCGATAGAGCCTGTGCTGGAAGTGCATGCGGCTTGGCCAGAGCCCGCATCCTTGCAGAAGCGGTGGCCGTCAACCGGGGATGCCGAAAAGCTAGCGCCGGGACGTAGCGAGGGGCACGAAGTCGTTCAAGCTCCGTGCCCCCCTGCCGATGTTGTTGCCTGAACTTCACGGGCAGGGATGCAAGCAACACCGGCCAGAGAAGACGAAAGAAACGCCTTCGACTCCCGGGACGCTACGCCGCAGCCCAGTCGTTGTCCGCCGCGCGCCCACGGGCATGTCCCGGAAGCGCACGTCTGTGCACGTTCGCACGGGGCGAGCGTTATTCCCGTAGTTTGAATGCGCCCTGTTTTCGGACAGGGCAGGGTCAGATCCCCCCATCTGACCCTCTGGCCCTGGCCCGCACCCCCCCCGCGAGCCAGGGCCCTTTTGTTTCGTGGTCCTCAATGCTGGAGGTCTCGGATCAAGAAAGTGTTGGTGCGAGCAGTACCGCCACCGCGGGGCGTGGGGGAGGGGCCGCCGCGCACATCCGACCCCTACCCTCGACGCCGCCGTCCCGATGGTCCGGGAACACATCTGAGGCGTCGTCAGCCTCGATCCTTGGACGGTTCGTCCGTAGGTAGATGGACAATGGTCCCGGGGGGGAGCCACGATGATCACCGTCTACAGCAAACCGGACTGCGTGCAATGCGCCGCAACGTACCGGAGCCTTCAGGCCCCGGGGGCTCGAGTACCAGGTTGTCGACGTCACCATCAACGACAACGCCCTCGCCTACGTCAAAAGCGAGCTCGGCTACCTCGGGGCCCCCGTGGTCGTGGTTTCCGAGCACGACCACGGGACCGGGTTTCGCCCTGACCACATCGCGCGCATCGCCGCCGGCGGCGCCACCGAGAACGAAGGAGTCACCCCGTGAGCGGACACCACCACACCCGGCACCGCGACCCCCGGGCCCGCAGCGGAAGGGACCAGCCCTGTTCGTAACGAGCACGGCCGCTTCATCTACGACGCCACTTACGACCCCGCAGACGGCGACAAGTACGATGACGACAGCCACCTGCAGGGCCTTGACGACATCAACGACTAGGCGGGTCCACTGATGGACTACGACACCTGGGCGTTGGAGGAGGTGCCCCCGGATCTCACTGATGAGGACGCGCCGGCATCTATGGACGAGCCCGAGGAGGAGGTCTATCCGTGGGAGCTGACTGATGTCGAACACCGCATCTACGAAGCGGGCTTCATGGCCGGGTACGCCTCTCGTGACTCAGAGGTCGCGCAGCTGAACCACGAGGCCGACCGCCTCTACGGCAAAGCGTTCAACGCCCCGGTAAGGGGTGCCGGCCGGAGCCGGTCATAAGGTCCGTTATCAGCCACAGGCTGGACACGAGAGCGAGACGCGTAATTCTTGAGGTGGGCGTTACTGCACGGTTGGTAGAGCATCTAAGGGGCAGGTCGACTTCCGTTGCTCCTTGGCTATCCCGCACTGGGTTTGGGGCTTAGCTTCACTTCTTCTCGCGCCTCATCTTCCGGCTGGACGCCAGTCCTCAGGAACGACAGAACGCCATTTACATGTGCCAGGGCATCCGTTCGAATAAGTTCCGGGGCGAACAGGCTGTCGCGGTACCGAACGGACGGTTGAAATTCGACGTGCGCGACGGCCGGAACAACTGAGTTTTTTGCGATGCTGCGCCCGAATGACAGCCGGGCAAGAGGCTCACCATCTGGCAGCTCATCAAACCGGTTTTCCACGCGGAACGATCCTTGCTGCTCCGCGGATGCCATGTCGAGCTGCAAGCTCATTCCCTCGATGCTTAGCGCGTTGATTATGGGGACCGCCACGATCAACCCTCGGTGTTTGTCGGCGTTATCGAGCTCGGAAAGTACATGTAGCCAAGAAGCGACCCCGTCTTCCTGTGGGTGAAGAAACGGCTGAACCGCCTTGATTCGTTCCACGAAGATGTCACTCACGCCGCTCAGGTTGCGATCGACAGCCTCGCGCCACTTGCGCTCGTCAGACACGATAGGAAAGGCCAGGGACCGAGGTCGCTTCGGCGTTCCGCCGTCTAAATGCGCCAGATCCCAAACCAGCCCATCCAGGGCTGACCGTGCGTTGTGAACTGCGTCACCCAGGGCGAGGGCCCACTCGTCAGCTGGAGGACGACTTCCGCGAGGCGCTAGCAGTTCGACATATTGGCGATCCACAGAGACTTGAACTGGTGCCATGAAGGAACGGGAAGCGTTCCAGACTCCGACCTGGCCAAAGAGCGTGGCCAAAAGTTCGTTAGCCCGGTTCAGTTTCATGCTCGGCCATGGGGAGACGTCTATGCCCTCGATGAGGGAGCGCAGTTGCGGCATGGGCCGAGGGTATCGATGTCCTTGTCCTCATGGTCTGCCAGCACCTGTCCCAGAACTGACATAATCAACATTATCAGGTGGTCGTCCGTCGTTCGTCGAGCCATCTCGGAGCAATGTCTTCGTATGCCCGACCTCCCGCCTACGGCGTCACCAGCGGTGTAGGTGCTTGATGAGTGATATGACCGCCCCAACATCTCCGCCGTCTTCAAGCCAAGATGCCGGGCTCTTGCGCCCTTGACCTAGAAGGTCTTCCTGGCGAGTCGCAAAGAATCGGCCCGCCGTCCGCCAGTCCCAATCCCGGAGGAGCGGAATGATGGATTCGAGATGCGGCAGTGTGCGGCCGACGGGTCGCGTGTTGAACTGCCAAATCGGAACTCGCAATTCGCCGGCTATATCGACGGCCATCAGACGGTCCTCACGAACGGCAGCCTCGATCTCATCCATCGTGAGACGGAGGAATGTGGCCGCGTCCTCCAAGGAAGACGTTTCCGCCGCGGCGGTCAGCCACCATTCCATGGCGCTCAGTTCTAGCGAGCCGCGCGCAACTGAGGCCTCAGCCTCGGCCAGTTCATGCTCGGTGAAGGCGCCTGAGGATACGAGGAAGGCCCGGTTTGGATCGTCGGACGGAGGTCGTCGCACCGGCTCGAGGCTGCGGGCGAACGCTAGAAGACCGTCGAGAAGGTAATCAGTATCGGCCTCTAGGTCGCGAAGCGCTCTCAAGAGTTCCAGCGCTTTTTGATCCTGTCGGCTGTCTGCTTCACGTGACATGAAGGTCATGGTGCCAGTCGCAACCGGATGTCAGTGCAACCGTATCGCTGCCAACCCATGATCTTGCTCGTTAACGAGTGGGAATGAATATATGGACTTGCGGCGTGTCGCCATCGAGTTGCCGATTGACGGCGCGGTTATCCGCGGATGCGGCACGGCGTTGTCCCCCGACATAGATGCACCGCTGTTCCTGACGCTGGCACGACTTGTCGGCACATAAGTAGACAGCCCTAGATCGAAAAGAGTTGCTAAAAGGCCAGGGAACTAAGGCACGGTTCGGCAGGCCCAATCGGGATAATTGAGGCTTACCAAGGGCCAGATCGCAGACCCTTGAAGTGACAAGTTCGAGGGTGCGATGGCGAGAAGCGCTCAGCCAACGGCATCAAGCTTTCTTGAAATTAGGGGCCTTAGGGGGTTGATGTGCCGTTGACTGCGTTCCTGGGCGATCGGTCGTTGCTGGCGCCGATGCTCTCGCCCGGCGCCTGGGCCGACTTGAAGGAGCACCGGCCACGACCGGTCCTCAGCTGCGGGGAGACGGCGATCGTCAAAACGTCCCAGCTCGGCACGCAGTTCTTCGCTCACAAGGTCCTCTGCGAGCCTGGACACAAGGGCGAGACGAAGGAGCACCTCCGCGTCAAGGCCGCGGTCGTCGAGGCGGCTGCAGCGCTCGGATGGACGGCCAGGGCTGAGGTGCGGGCTCCGGACGGGTCCTGGATTGCCGACGTGCTCGTCGAGAAGGCTGGTCGCCAGGTGGCCTTCGAGGTGCAGATCTCATCTCAGGACGCGGAGCGCTACCGCGAGCGTCAGGCGCGGTACGAACGAGACGACATCGAGTGCTTCTGGCTGACCGCCAGGGCGAGCACGGAGCACTTGCCGGGCGTCCCGCTCCTCCGCGTCGACCCGCGGGCTGATGAGCTGGCAGTGTCCGTCCGATCACGAGCCTCGGCCGAGGTGCCCCTCGCCAGGTTCCTCCACGCCGTCCTCGAGGGCCCCCTTCGTTGGTCACCGACTCCGCCAGCGACGGTGACCGGGACCATCCGCTGGGGAATGCACATTTGCGACGCCTGCGAGACGCGGTCCATCGTCTGGGATGTCGATCCCTGCAGGATGATCTCCTGCGATCGCTGCGCCTGGTGGGCCTCCGGTGCCGAGCTTGCGCCCGGCGCAGCACCGTCAACTGCAGCAGCTCGCCTCCAGGCCACGGAGCCGCTCGCCATCTGGCGAGACCGGTTGCCTGGTGTCCCGTCGACGTTCGGGTGCCCCCGTTGCGCCGCTGAGATCGCCCCGACGGAGTTGTGGTGGCTGTACCGCCACCGGGCCAGCGACAGCTGCGCCAGCCGCACTGTCGTGCTCGACGTGACGCCTGCGGAATCGCACTGGTGCGCGCCAAGGAAGGGCCTCTACGGGACACACGATGTGGTCGAACATCTTGCAGGCAGGAAGAACAGCCGGCGCCGATTCACCCCGGAGGAGGTGGGTGATCTGGGCGGGTTGCGCCGTGACGCAGCCCAGCTTTATGCGCTGCGCGCACGGGAGGCGCAGGCGGCCGCCGAGAAGCGAGAGCGTGAGGAGGTCTTCCGGCGCCAGCGTGCCGAGCAGCTCCGCCTGTTCGAGGCGGCGCAGCCAGTCGCGAGCCCGGAGCAATTCGGCTTACCGCCACTGACGAGCCCGAAGCCGACCACCCCGCATGAGAGGACCGCGGCGATCGAGGCCTATGTGACGGCGCACCCGGGACTGGACACGGACGACGTCCGTCGGCTGTTCCCGCGGTTCACCGCGACGTGCGGCTGCCATAACTGCGCAGAGATCCTCGCGACCTACCGCGACGACGAGCGCCGCATCCTCTTCCGCCCCAAGAGCCGCGGCTCAGTGGTTCCGAGCAGGCGGTAGTTGCGCGCGGGTCCCCACCTGCAGGAGCGCCGGAGCGCCCCAGTGGGACCGCCGCGGAGCGCATGTTCTCGAAGTGGTTGCCGGTGTGAGCACTGTTCGCAACGGAGCAGCAGAGCTGCCCCCGAGAACACATCTGAGGGGGACATTCGCCGACAGGGACGAAACACCGGTTCAGCTCGACTATGAGCGGAACTGTACCTGCTGTGTATCGCTCGATATGGCTCATCGGGCACACCTGCAGGTACACCGCTCGGTCCGGAAACACGCAGTTTTTTAAGGGTGCGTACCTGGTGTACCCACTCATTTCAAAAAAGATTTACTAGAGGTATTTGCTCTTCCTTGCCGTCCTGACGTGTTCAGCATCTGAACAGTTAAGGTCCCCTTACAAGGTTTGCCTCGAGGGCTAGGTACACCAGGTACAAGACGCCCCGATCCGCATGCTGCTGCCGATCGGGGCGTACCCGAGGTGTACCCAGGCTGGTGAGCTCTCTATGGTCGTTCTGAGCGCCACCTCCCCGGACCGGTGCGGTTCGGAGGAGGTGGAGAGATGTACCCGGGCCTGCAGGTACGAGCGGGTACACGGACCCATCGAGTGCTTCCTCAACGAGATCTCACGCGTGGATGCTGATGGTCTTGTCGTCCGCGACTGCCGACCGCTTCGTCACCCTTCGTGTAGGAGGCGATCCAAATGAGCTTGGTGACGGGGTCGCCTGCCTCGTCGTAGCCCAGGGACGGGTACGGCTGCTTCCGCCAGTGTCCGCGGACGCTCCACGCCGGCCGAGCCTCCCCCGGGACGCCTTCGTCCGCACGGTACGCCTTGGCGTGGTCCGTCCCCGCCTTCACTCGAACGACGACGAGCGACTCGCGAGGCAGCGCCCCGGCGTGCCCATCCTGGCGTCCCGCGTCTCGCTCTGACTCCGTGACGCCGCCCTGTGCCATGAGGGCCCACACGGCCGCCAGGAGCTTCTGCTCGGGCCGATCCTCGTCCCACACCGCGGCAAAGGGCAGAGTGCCGACCAGCCGCTCCCCGACTTCCTTCGGGTCGTTGCCCACGCCGGCCGCGTACGTCCGCATCTGCCAGACGACCTGGCCCTGTCGGTACCAGACAGCGCGCACGTGGCGGTCGGAGCCGTCGGGGCGGCGCATAATGACGGGTCTCGCGAAGGTCCAGAGACCGTTGATGTGGACGGGCGTGGGGTCGAGCTGCTCGTCACCGTCCAAGCTGTCACCGCGAGCCGGAGGAGCTCTTCGTGCAGCAAGAACGTCTCCTCGGGGCGATCGCCGGGGCTGCTGATGCCGTCGCGCAGGAACGGGACGTGGGAAGGGGCGAAGAGCTGTGCTCGGCGAGCCAGCCGAGGAGCCTCCCCAGTCGACGCCAGGGCGAGGGCCCGCAACGTAACGGGGTCGAAGTGCCCCGTCTCGTTCTTCCGGACGGCGGCGAGCGAGCGCCCATGCCAAGCACGTCGTCGAGTCACGTCGATGGCTATGGCGACGTTGGGTGGGGTCCACCCCTTCGCGACGTAGTGACGGTCGAGCGCTCGTAGGGGATCCAGCAGGGTGTTCATGCTCGGTCCACTGCCGGCCGGCGGCCGCCACGAATCACCGCTCAGAGTCCTAACGCCGTAGTGCGGGGTCGCTTCTCCGTCGTGGAAGACCAATAGGGGCGAGTCGGGCAGCGACCCCGCCTCCATACCCTGAAGGGCTGCGTACAGTCCCGGGATGAGCGCCTTCAGAGCCTCAACGCGTTCCGACCGGAGGATGCCCTGCTGCCGAGACTTCGGCCGCTTGGTTGGGCGCTCCGTGGGCCGCGGCGGCCTCGGTGTCGATCGGCATCGGCAGCTTCCTCGCGGGGACGTCGGCTGGCGGGACAAGGTCTATGGCCGCGGTCGAGGGACGGCCGAGGGCGATCCGCAGCTGATCGGCGACATCGCCGTCGATGCGGACCGTCGGACCAGCCACCTCGACGCCGAGGCGACGAAGCGCCGCCATGGCCGTCCGGACATCTGTCTTAGCCTCGTTCGCTACCTCGACCACCCTGGGGCGGTCCATCCTCTGATGATGCCTCACGCATCGGCCTCGAGGCGAACGCGCTAGCTCGCGAAGCGCCGGCGCCCAACTGAAGCCGCCCGCTCCTGTGGTCGCGGTGCCACGCCGTCCGCGTCGAGCCCGAGCGAAGGACTTCAGAGAGAGCGTCGCACGCGCAAAATCCACGCTGCTCGTCGCAGGTTCGATTCACGACGCAGACGCGGTGTCGAAGCACGTCGGAGGAGGCGCCTTCGTCGCACCTCTTGCGTTAGGGGCTGCAGAGGTTCCGGCCCTACCGACTCCTTCGACGCTGGAATGAACGTCGGGTCGGGCAGCACGCCGGCGGAGGAGTCGACGCTCGAAGCAGCAGCCGACACTGATCTCGGCGGCATTTGAAGCAGACCAACTCTGGACGCGACGAGGCCCTGTAAGGCCGCCGTCATCACCACCGACACCACCATCACCTGGTTAGGAGACGCGGTGACGAATGTTCGATCTGTGAGCCATACTTACGCGCCGCCCGCCGGCAATGCCCCCTACGCCTGGCCGTCGACGCGCCATGCTGCCGCGCCCGACTGCGCGATGCTCGCTTCGACCAACGGCCTGAGGGACTTGTCTCGAGGATGGGGAGGTCAGCTTGAATGCCAGTGCCATGGGCACTACGACGACCGTGCGGCTGGAGAAGCAGTCGGAGCTGAGAAGTGCAAGGTTTTCTTGAGACCCTCTTGCACGGAGCTCGGGGGCCTCGTGATCTCTAGACGCTGCTCTAAGGGATCGTCGGGCTCAGGGGTGCTCTGGGGTGCTCATCGTGACGGCGCTTCCCGGCCCTCCGGGGCGGTGCAGTCGCGTTCTTGCATCTACAGATGAGCCAGTTTCAGCGTCGTTTTTGCGGCCGCAAACTGCGGTAATGGTCATTCCCCCAGGTGATCCAGCCCGCCCGGCGCCAAGCGTTCAGGGTGTGAAATCGAAATTCGCTGCGAGCGCGGTATTGCTTGTTCGAGGGTATCGAGTCGGGCAGCAGGCTTGGCAGCCCGCACGTACTGGGGAAGAGGTCCATGAAGAGTTCACCCCAAGTAGGCCACTCGCGCGTTTTGCGTCTCGCTTCCAGGATGAGGAACGCCGAAGCTTCTCCCCAGTGCTGGACAGTCTCGCCGCTGGTGAATTCTTCGAAGGCGTAAAGCCAAGGCGCGGGAGGTGGGGTCGATTGACGTGACCACCAAATCGGGTGCTGTTGCCTCATTCGGCCGTGCTCGTTCTTCCTACCGCGTTAAGGACGCTCATGGCCTCGTCCATGGCCAGAAAAACTGACGCTATGCCTTCCACGAGGTTCTTTTGCTCGATGCCTGACAGGCCATCCCATCTCGTCGACGGATCGAGTGTCGACGCAGCTCGCTGATTAGCAAGGCAACGGGCCGTCTCATCGATGAGGGTGACTCGAAACACAGGCCATGCATCTCGCCATGTCGTATCAGCCACGGAGCGCTCGACTGGGGCCGAGAGAGCCCACGCGGGCGTCGATTTGCGGGCCTAACTGATGTGATCGCATTGGGGCAGGTTGGCACCATCAAAGGCTGATGTCAATTCATAAAAGGTGCCCTGATCAGGTCCTTTCAAGATCAGGATCCCCTCGTAAACGAGCACAACCGCGCTTGGCGTGAACAGGTAGCAACATCGATTCGAAGGCGTCGACCGTCCGTAAATGCCCCGGCATCGGCAGGGGGCTAGGTCGTGAGAGGTTCGCGCCGGCAAAGCCGTCGCCGGGAATACACGTGCTTCGGCATCTTGATTCACGAGGGCGGCCGGGCCAGATGGCAAAGGCTGATCCTCGCGTCGCTCAATAGATGCCCCCTCGCCAAGCTTCTCGGAAGACCCCCCGCTCTTACGTCAACACTTCTGCGTAAGAAACTAAAACTTTGGGTAAGCGGTGTGCTCGCAGCTCCATGGCGTCTCTGTAGAGGCCATTTGTGGGTTCTTGCGGGGCTGTGAGCGGCCCGCGCGTGACCAAGTTGTGGCCAACTTACGCAATGCACTCCGGCTCGCGCTTCATTGCGGTGATGATGGCCACGTTGTGGGCGAACTGCGGCCTTTTTCCGGTCACATTCAGGGCACCAAGTTGAGCGCCGCGAAAATCACGCCTAAAAGCCTCAGTGGATTGCCTGAGTGGGCTGGAATGGTCAAATCGCGGCCGCAGGCGGACACATATGGGGCGCTTTCGGTCCATCTGTGACCGCGATGTGGCCGCGGGGTGGGCCGCAGTTAGTGTGGCGTCACCGAAGGTTGCGCCTATTCGCGAGGGCTACGACGAGGGAATGGGGCACCAGATCGGCGCGGGCAGGATCACTGCTGATCACTGGCACATCCCGCATCTGGCTGTCCTTCACCCGCCGCCTCCAGGGGCCTTAAACCGTATTGCCGCACGGCGGCGCCGGAATATGGTCGTGCCGCACTGTGGGCACCTATGGGACTAAGTCCTGCCTAGCGACCTAGCCCTGCCAGGGCCCAAGGCCAGGTGGCAACAACACGTTCGCTAGAACGGCCCCGCCTTACTCGTGTGCACCTGAAGGTCGGCGCGCCATACTGCATGGCCGCCAGTGAATGTTGGAACAAGATCCTCGGCGGTGGTTGTTCACCCGAGCAAGTGACGGCTGCAACTCATTCCAGTAGACCGCTAGACAGTCGGAATCGTGTCCAGCATTTGGAATTGACACCCGTCCTGCGGCAGAGAGGTGACGGCGTCTCTGCGAGCACCCCGCGCATCAGCAAGGGCTTTCCTCTTAGCGGGCGTCCTTCTTCGTCTTGGGCGCTTTGGGGAGCCTGCTGAGCGCCCGTGCTGGTGACCTCTATGCACAGCCCGCACGGGGTGGTACCGCTGTGCCACACGAAGAAAATGACGGGTACCACCGCAACCCCGACTTTCCGCGGCCAAATCGTGCCCTTGGTACCAGCCAGCCTCCTGGTACCAGGCCAAAAGCGACTACCCGGGGATGGGTGGGACCAGCGCGGCGGCGCGAGTTTTCAAAGTACGGGGAGCGTGCTCAGGAAGGCCTCTGTTGACTGCTGTTCATACGGAGTCACTCCTCGGAAATGCCTGTCGACAGCCATTCCCCGTGTTTCCGGGGCTGCGGGGTGCCACTTTGAAAACCCAAGGTCCCCTGGCGGACCTTTCAAAGGCTGTCGACAGGGGGCTTGGAACAGCCGATTTTGCCGATGAGAAGCTCCTTATGGAGCCACTTGGGGACTGTTGCGCAGAAAACTCCTGAAAATCACGAAGAGCATAAGGGAAGGTGACTCCGGCCTCTCTTTAGGAAAACGTGTCAGGCACACAGATTGCGACGGTCTTGTGGCTCTCGGACCTGCCAGATTCGACCCGATCCAGACTCGCAGGAGGGGGTCTCGATGTCTCCCATCAGGGCGATGCTCCGGCCGTCCTCGGGGACTCCGTCAAGGAGCCCAATGTCGTGTCGCGAGTCCGTCGACAACGTCAGTCAGTCGATGGAACGCGCGCAGCATCAGTCGATCCGAGTTGACGCGGCAAGCGATCTCTCCGCCTCGGACACGTGGATCGAGGCACCCCGTACACGGTCCTTCCGGGCTGCCACAAGCTACCTAGGCCGCTGCGCTGGCATTTGAGCTGGTTATGCGCGGCGACCCAACTGATGTCGATCCTTCTGCCGCTCGCGAGCTTGAACAGTCCGCCCGGCTGAAAAGGTTTGAGCCGCTACATGGCACGGGTCCCCGATCGTTTTGCTCGAGCAGTGACAGTCGGGCCCATTGCAACCCGCACCACGCTGCCGGCGTCTGGCGCAGCGTGGCGTCGGATGCGCTTCAACGTCGTGAAGGTTGACCTTGGGGGCCTAGAAGCGGGTGGTTATCCGTGGGAAATGCCCCCTGCCTCGGCGAGGTGATGCGCCTCCGCGCAGCCCCTCTCGTCCGCAAATTCCCGAGGAATCATTTGCGAAATCATTTTCAGAATGATTTGCAAGAGTTTTTCGTGGGGTCCGCAGGCAACTAGGGGCGACTTACTCGACTCATCGGGCCGGCGAACACGGGCGCCAGCGACCTGGCCAGGCGTTGGTCCAACGCATACTCCGTCTGAGGACAGGCGAATTCGGTCCTGGACAAGCCGCTCGGCGGCTGGAGGCAACCAGCTATCTTCTGCAAGCAACGACGCCATTGGGCCAACTTTTCGGGTGGATAAACGCAACGAACTCGTGAGTACCTGTGCCATACTTCAAGCCGATTAAAGAGAAGCGACGAAGCAGCATCGTTACCAATGCAATCGACGGTTGGGGTGATTGCGTCGCAGGGAGAACGAACTCCCGCCGGTAGCTTTGCTAACGGTTCACACCTTCAGGGATAGAGCCTGCACGACTTGAGGGTCCAACAAAGGACCCTCCATGCCGTCGCGCACTCCCACCAGCACCGCTGTCCTCGATTCCCTCATCACGCCCGCAACCCTGGCTGATCGACTTGGGCTGACGGAGCGGACTTTGAGCGAGAAACGCATCACCGGAACCGGCCCGGCCTTCGTGCGGATCGGCAAGTCCGTCCGATACCGCCCAGAGAGCATCGACGCTTGGCTCCTGGCCCAGGAATACAGCAGCACCTCTCAGGAGGTGCGGTAGCCCGTGGGAAGCATCCACGCCTACGAAACGCGAGCTGGCAAGCGTTTCGAAGCGCGATACCGCAGGCCAGATAGCAGGCCCGCCCGAAAAGGCGGGTTCAAGTTGAAGCGGGATGCTCAGGCCTACCTAGACACAGTTGAGGTGTCCAAGCTTCAGGGGGCCTACATTGCCCCGAGTGACAGCCGCGCTACCGTCGCTGTCTTGGGCGCCGCGTGGCTCACCGCACACCAGTCGACCGTCAAGCCGTCAACTTTCTATTCAGACGAGTCGGCCTGGCGTGTGCACGTCGAGCCTCAATGGGGTAGCCGTTCCGTCGGCTCGATTCGGCATACAGAGGTGCAGGCGTGGGTCGCTCTTCTTGCGCGCGATCGGAGTAGGACATTGGTGGCACGAGCTCATGGCATGCTGGCGGCCATTCTCGAAGGCGCGGTCAAGGACAAGCGCATTTCCACCAACCCGGCTCGAGACGTCAAGCTGCCGAGAAAGAAGAAGGGGACCCGTGCCTACCTCTCGCACCAGCAAGTCGAACGTCTCGCGCGTGCCGCAAAGTACGCCGACCTAATTCGCTTCCTCTCTTACACTGGCTTGCGTTGGGGCGAGGCGACGGGCCTCAGGGTCAAGCACATCGACCAAGTCTCGCGGCGTATCCGCATCGAGGAGAATGCAGTGTCTGTGAACGGACAGATCGTCATTGGGACACCGAAGACACACGAGCGCCGAGCAGTTGTGTTCCCACCCTTCCTCGACCAAGCCATCAGCAGGGCTTGTAAAGGCAAGAGCTCCGAGGACCTTGTCTGGGGGGATGGGCTTAAGCACCTGCGGTCAGGCGATCTGCGACGAGGTTGGTTCGTGGCTGCCGTGGCTCGTGTGCGCGCTGAAGACGAGATTCTGGCCGCCGAGGCGCGCGCCAGCGGCAACGCGGAGCCGAACATGATGCCAAAACTGACCCCGCACGACCTCCGCCACACTGCGGCCTCGCTCGCCATCAGCGCTGGCGCCAACGTCAAGGCCGTCCAGAGAATGCTGGGACACGCTTCCGCCGCCATGACCCTCGATACGTACTCAGATCTCTACGAGGACGACCTCGAGAGCGTGGCCGTCGCCCTCGACAGCGCGCGTCGGCTGCGACTCGAGCAGTAACGCAGCAGTAACGGAGAGCCTGCAAGGACCCGATGCAAGGTGTGAGCAACCGCCTCTACTTCACTCGTTTACGAGGCGAATGTAACGTCTATCCCGAGCCACCGGGTGTGGTCATGTGGGTTCAAATCCCACCGGTACCGCCAGAGCAGAAGCCCCGAGAACCTTGCATCGACGAGGGGCTCGGGGCTTTTCTCTTCCCGCTCGGAGGCGCCGCGGTGAGGCAGCGGCACGACGGGCGGATGTCCGACGCAGTCGAGAGGCCGCCCCGTCACCTACGCGTCGCTCGCCTCGAGGGCCGCGTGCTGCCGCTCGATGCGACGGTTCACCACGATGGTCCGTGCGGCTACGGCGATCGAGGCCACAGCGCTGATCGACATCAGCACGCCGACCAGCTGGCTGTCGCCAGCGATGAGGACGACCGCGCACACGAGGACGACCGCGGACAAGGCGATCTGGACGGCTGGCCACGTGTTCGTCATGCGACGAGCCTACGAGCTGCACGTCGACCTCGCCTCGTTCAGCACCAGCAGCGTGAGCAACCGGAGCGACCCCTGCAGCGTCGACGTGTCCGGCTGCTAGGGGACGGTGACGACGACCTTGCCCCGGACGCTCTCTTTCCCCAGGCGGGCGAGGGCCACCGCCGTCTCGGTGAAGGGCTCGACCTTCCCGACGACGGGTCGGATGACGCCCGCGTCGACCAGGGCCGCGATCTCGACCAGCTGACGGCCGTCGGCGCGCATGAAGAGGAACTCGTACGAGACGCCGAGCTTGCGCGCCTGGGCCCTGACCTTGCGGCTCAGGCCCGCGATGGCCAGGCGCAGCACGGGGTTCAGCCCGGCCGCCTTCGCGAACGCGGGGTCGGGCGGCCCCTGGATGCCGATCGCGAGGCCACCGCGCTCGAGCACTCGGAGCGACTTCGACAGGTTCTCTCCGCCGAGGCTGTCGAGCACGAGGTCGTAGCCGGACAGCTCCTCCTCGAAGTCCTGGGTCCGGTAGTCGAGGACGACGTCGGCGCCGAGCTCGCGGAGGAAGTCGACGTCGCGCGCCGACGCGGTCGTGGCGACGTGGGCGCCGAGGTGCGCGGCGAGCTGGATCGCGATGGTGCCGACACCGCCGGCCCCGGCGTGGATCAGGACCCTCTGGCCGGGCTGCACGTCGCCGCGCTCGACCAGCGCCTGCCACGCGGTCAGCGCGACGAGGGGCAACGACGCCGCCTCGACGGTGCTGACGGAGGTCGGAGCGAGGGCGACGTCGGCCTCGTCGACGGCGATGCGCTCGGCGAAACTGCCGATGCGCGGGTCACGGGGACGGGCGAAGACCTCGTCACCGGGCGACAGGGTGCTGACGGCCGCGCCGACCTCGACCACCGTGCCGGCGAGGTCGTGACCGAGGGTCAGCGGCAGATCGAAGGGGAGGACGAGCTTGAAGTCGCCCTGGCGGATCTTCGCGTCCAGGACGTTCAGCCCCGCCGCGTGGACCTCGATCAGGACGTCGTGGGCGCCGACCGTCGGCTCGGGCACCGTGACCTCGTGCAGCGGTCCCTTGTAGGCGTCGAAGGCGAAGGCTCGCATGGTGGGGGCTCCTGGCTGGTCGGTCGGGGCGCTCTTCCGAGCGCGCTCAATGGTGAGCGCACTCAGCCGTCCTGTCAGGGGAGGCGCGTGGTGAGTCCCTCGACGACGGGCGCGGCACCAGGAGCGTCGACGGGCACCGACGAGCGGGTGACGGCGTCGGCGAGCAGCTGGAGACCGGCGGCGGACGGCGAGCCGGGCTCTGCCGTGAAGACGAGCATCTGCAGGCCGCGCTCGGACGTGAGGTCCATCGTCTCGAAGGAGAGCGTCAGGTCGCCGACCACGGGATGGTGGACGGACTTGGTGCCCGTCCGGTGCTCGCGGACGTCGTGCGAGGCCCAGAGCCTGCGGAACAGGTCGCTCCGGGTCGACAGCTCGCCGACGAGGGCGGTCAGCTCCTCGTCGTGGGGCGAGCGGCCTGCCTCCCGCCGCAGGAGCGCCACGATCTGTCTCGCGTCGGCGTCCCAGTCACGGTAGAACTCCCTCGACCGAGCGTCGAGGAACACGAAGCGGGCCGCGTTGACGGGGCTGCCCCCACCGCGGAACAGCTCGGAGAAGAGCGCCCGACCGAGGGCGTTGGTGGCGACGGCGTCGAGGCGACCGTTCTGGACGAACACGGGCACGATCGTCATCGCGGCGAGCATCTGCTGGACACCGGGGCGGATCTGGTCCCTGCGGGGTGAGGGGCGCCTCCTCACGGGGCGGCGGTCGACGGCCGACGCCCGCACGAGGTCGGACAGGTGCGCGGCCTCCGTCTCGTCGAGCTGCAGGGCTCGGACGATGCCCTCGAGGACGGTCTCGGAGACCCCGAGCGCGGTGCCGCGCTCGAGCTTGCGGTAGTACTCGGGGCTCACGCCGGCGAGCAGGGCGACCTCCTCGCGTCGCAGGCCGGGGACTCGTCGACGACCGCCGAAGTCGGGCAGGCCGGCGTCGGTCGGCGACAGCCGTGCTCGGCGGGACGTGAGGAAGCCCCCGATGTCGTCGTGCTCTGCGTCCATGCTCCGAACCTAGGGCGCGTCGTGGTCGGGAGGGGGGTCCTCGCGGGGCCCGTTCCGAGCGGGTCTGGCTCCGGAGCGACCAGCTGCGTTGACTGGGGGCATCACCACCGCGGGCCCGCACCACAGCGGCCCGCTCGACGACGAGGAGATCGACATGGTTGACGAGAACGTCTGGTTCATCACCGGAGCGAGCCGCGGGCTGGGCACCGAGATCGCGCGAGCCGCGCTCTCGGCGGGGCACTCCGTCGTCGCGACGGGGCGCGACGCCTCGAAGGTCGAGGCCGCCGTCGGCGCCCACGACGACCTCCTCGCCCTCGCCCTCGACATCACCGACCCCGCCGCCGCCGAGGCCGCCGTCGCCGCGGCCGTCGAGCGCTTCGGCCGGGTCGACGTCCTCGTGAACAACGCGGGCAACTTCTACGCCGGCTTCTTCGAGACGCTGAGCCCTGAGCAGTTCCGGGCGCAGATGGAGACGAACTTCTTCGGCCCCCTGAACGTCACCCGGGCCGTCCTCCCCCTGCTGCGCGAGCAGCGATCGGGCCAGGTCATCACCGTCACCTCGACGGCCGCCTTCGTCGGCGGGGCCTTCACCTCCGCCTACGCCGCGTCGAAGTTCGCGCTCGAGGGCTGGGCCGAGTCGCTCGCCCCCGAGCTCGAGCCCTTCGGGATCGCGTCGATGACGGTCGTGCCGGGCTTCTTCCGCACCGAGCTCCTGGTCGAGGGCTCGTCGACGATCTGGCCGGAGCTGGAGATCGCCGACTACGCCGAGGGCACCGCCCAGACCCAGGCCGCCTTCCGCGGCATGAACGGTCAGCAGGGCGGCGACCCGGCCAAGCTCGCCGACGCCCTCGTCCAGCTCTCCGACGGTGACGCCCTGCCTGCGCGCTTCGTCGCGGGCGCCGACGCCGTGGCCGGCCTCGAGCAGAAGCAGGCCCTGGTGCAGCAGCAGATCGAGGCGACCCGGGCCCTCTCCGAGTCGCTCTCGCACGACGCCTGAGACGACCCGCTGCTCCTCCACCTCCACGAGTGGTCGGCGGACCGCGGGCGTGCTGCTGCTGCCGCGCGCCCGCCGGTACGATTCGACCCGACGGGGCATCTGCCCCGCCGAGGCGACAGGAGCACCATGACCGACCCCGACGAGTTCGTCGGCTCCGAGGCCGACCGCCGGTTCCGGGAGGAGCTCCGCCGCAGCCTCGAGGCCGCAGACCGCGAGGGCGACGGCGCCTCCGAGCCCGACCGGGCCGAGACCGGCCTCAGGCCCGCGAGCGGCGGCACCGGCAGCACCGGCAGCCCCGCCCGGCCCGCGACCCGCGGCGCAGGCCCCTCGGCCGCAGGCCCCGTTGCCGGCCCCGGCGACGCGACCCCCGCCTCCTCGGCGAAGCCCCCGCGCTCGCGCCTCGACGTCTTCATGGACTGGGCTCCGCTCGGCGTGGGCCTGCTGGCGACCGCCGCGATCGCGGTCATCGCGCTCTACGGCATCTCCGGCGGCGACCTCGGCCCCTGGTGATCGCCATCGGCCACGCCATGTCATGAGAACGGCACGACGGACGGCCCCCGCCGTGAGGCGAGGGCCGTCCGTCGAGCAGGGCGTCGTCAGCGCGCCGACGAGGTGGCGTCCTCCCGCGACGCGTCGACGTCACCGTCGGTCGCCGCCGAGGCAGCCGCCGAAGCGGCCGCCGCCGCCGCGTTCCGCCGCGACCGGATGACGAGGCTCGACACGTAGACGAGCACCAGCGACACCAGGATGCTGACGATGACCGCGGTCTGCCCGCCGGCGAGGCTGATCTGCCCGAAGAGCACCCCGACCACGCCGTAGTCCGCGTCGGAGAACGTCGAGTTCGACAGCCCGATGTCGCCGAGCACCGGCAGCAGGAACAGCGGCAGGAAGGTGATCGCGACGCCGTTGGCGAAGGCGCCGAGCACGGCCCCGCGCCGCCCGCCGACCGCGTTGCCGATGACGCCGGAGGCCGCACCCGTCATGAAGTGCGCCACGACGCCCGGGATGATGATCGCCGTGCCGGCGAAGATCATCACCGACATGCCGACGATGCCGCCGACGAAGCTCGCGAGGAACCCGATGAGCACCGCGTTCGGCGCGAAGGTGAACGTGATGGGCACGTCGAGCGCCGGGATCGCGTTCTTGACCAGGCGCTCGCTGATGCCCTTGAAGGCCGGCACGATCTCGGCGAGGACGACCCGCACGCCGGCCAGGATGATGAAGACGCCCGCCGAGAAGGTCGCCGCCTGCATGACCACGTAGACGATGTAGTTCTGGCCGTCGCTGAGCTCGGACTCGATGTAGGCCGACCCCGCGAACAGAGCGACGACGACGTAGATGACCGCCATCGACAGCGCGACGATGACCGTGGTGTCGCGGAGGAAGCCCAGCCCCTTCGGGAAAGTGATGTCCTCCGTCGATCGCGACGGCTTCTTCCTCGACCGCGTCAGCGTCGCGACGAGGCCGCTGAGGGCGATGCCCGCACCGCCGGTGTGGCCGAGCGCGACGTCGTCCGAGCCCGTCACCTTGCGCATGAAGGGCTGCACGATCGCCGGCGACAGCGTCGTGACCAGGCCCTGGAGGAGCGAGCCCCAGAGCACGACGCCCCAGACGGGGAAGCCCGCGACGCCGAGGATGACGGCGATCATCGCGGCCATGTAGAACGCGACGTGGCCCGACAGGTAGATGTACTTGTAGGTCGTCGTCGCGGCCAGGAGCACGTTGACGATGAACCCGAAGAAGAAGATCAGCGCCGCGGCCGAGCCGTAGTCGAGCAGCACCTGCCCGACGATCGCCTCGTTGTTCGGCACGACGCCCTGCACGTCGAACGCCTGCTGGAACATGGCGCCGAACGGGTCGAGCGCGCCCACCACGACGCCGGCGCCCGCGGCGAGCACGAGGAACCCGACCAGCGTGCGGACGGTGCCCTTGAGCACGTCGCTGAACGCCTTGCGCTGCAGCAGCAGGCCGACGAGCGAGATCAGCGCGACGATGATCGCCGGCTGGCGGAAGACGTCGAGGAGGACGGAGAGGACGCCGTCCATCAGCTCGCGTCCTCGGCCGGCACGGTGATGCCCTTGCGGACGGCGGTCTCGCGCACCTTGGTGCGGAGCTCCTCCTTGTCGATGATGCTGTCGAGCACGACGACGTCGCCGAGGCCGCCCACCGAGTCGGCGAGGTCGGCACCGACGAAGACGACGTCGGCCGAGTCGGGCCCGACCGAGCCGAGGTCGGCGTGGTCGACGTCGACCCCGGTGACGCCGAGCTCCTTGAGGACCTTCTCGATGTTCATGTGGACCATGAAGCTGGAGCCGAGGCCGCTGCTGCACACTGCGAGGAATTTCATGCGTTCTGTCCGATCTTGAGGAGGACCGCCCGGGTGTCGGCGGCGGAGGTGGCGGCGAGCAGCTCGGTGCGGAGCGTCTCGTCGGAGAGGAGCTCAGCCAGCTCGGACATCGTCTCGAGGTGGCTGTGCGGGTCGGTGGCGGCGAGGCAGAGGAAGAGGTCGATCGGGTGGGCCGGCTCGTCGTTGAGCAGCACCGGCTCGGCCACGCGGAGGCTCGAGAGGGCCGTCCGCACGACGCCGTCCTCGGGGCGGCGGTGCGCCAGGGCGATGCCGAAGCCGAGGTCGATGTAGGTGCCGCCGTCGGCGATCGAGTCGACGATCGCGGTCACGTAGCTCTCGCGGATCGCCCCCGAGTCGAGGAGGGGCCGGGCGACCCGCGCGATCGCGTCGCGCCAGCCGTCGACGCGGTCGGCGAAGAGGACGGTCTCGGGGGTGAGGTGGTCTGTCAGCACGGTTCGTTCCTGGTCGTGGGCGGGAGGGGCGAGGAGAGGCGGAGAGGGGGCAGGAGTCGCGGGTCGGCGGCAGGGCCGGCGCCGGTCGGGTCAGCCGTGCAGGCCGAAGGCGATCTCGCTGTTCTGCGGCGTGAAGTGGCTGGTGCCGTACGCGACGGCCCGCTCGTCGCCGTCGAAGACGGTCGACGCGATCGTGAGCAGCGTCGAGCCGAGCGGCACGTCGAGCTCGTCGGCGTGCACCGAGGTGGCCGTGGCGAGCGAGACGAGGAGGTCCTGGCGCGCGAGCGTCACGCCGTGGACGCGGTGCAGGTGGCCGTAGAGGGAGTCGTCGGTGAAGTCGACCTCGGCCGTCTCGGGGAAGAGCGCGAGGGGCAGCCAGGTCACGACGAGGTGGTGCAGCGAGCCGTTGACGAACCGCAGCCGCGTGAGCTCGACGACGTCGTCGGCCGAGCTGATGTCGAGGTGCGAGGCGACCGCCTCGCCGGCCCGTGTGACGCGCTGGCCGAGCACGCGGGTGCTGACGGAGGCGCCCTCCTCGGTCTGCTGGGCGTGGAACCCCTTGACCTCGTCGGCGAAGCGCTCGCGGTAGTGCAGCCGGTACTGCGGCTCGGTGACGAACGTGCCCCGGCCGTGCTCGCGGACGAGGTGGCCGTCGGCGATGAGCCCGTCGACGGCGTGGCGGAGGGTGATGCGGCTGACGCCGTACTCCTCGCAGAGCACGGGCTCGGCGGGCAGCTGCGCGCCCGCCTCGAGCTTCTGGATGCGCGAGAGCAGGTGCTCGCGGACCGCGACGTACTTGCTCGTGCCGCTCGTCGTGCCCACAGGGTGCCTCCGCGCCGTTGCTGAAGTGGTGTTCATGTCGTCAGGTCGTCATGATGACTGGTCGAGCGTACGTCCGGCCGGGCGTGCGCGCAAATCTGGCCAGCAGGGTGACGCGCACCGCGCCTCCCTGGTTGCCTCGAGGTCGGCACGACGAGTGCCCGCGCACACGGAGAGAAGGAACCGCATGTCGACCTGGTTGATCACCGGATGCTCCACGGGGCTCGGACGAGCCTTCGCCGAGGAGGCCCTCGCCCGCGGGCACGACGTCGTCGTCACCGCCCGCGACGCGTCGACCGTGCAGGGCATCGCCGACGCTCACCCCGACCACGCCGTGGCGACCGCCCTCGACGTCACCGACGCCGACCAGGTGACCGCGGCCGTCGCGCTCGCCGCCGAGCGGTTCGGCGGGGTCGACGTGCTCGTCAACAACGCCGGCTACGGCTACCGCGCGGCCGTCGAGGAGGGCGACGACGCCGACGTCGCCCGCCTGTTCGACACGCACTTCCACGGCTCGGTCCGCACGATCAAGGCCGTCCTGCCCGGCATGCGCGCTCGTCGCAGCGGCACGATCGTGAACCTGTCGTCGATCGGCGCCCGCCGCACCGGGCCCGGCTCGGGCTACTACGGCGCCGTCAAGGTCGCGATCGAGCAGATGACGATGGCACTCCGCACCGAGCTCGCGCCGCTCGGCGTCACGGCTACCGTCGTCGAGCCCGGCTCGTTCCGCACCGACTTCTCGGGCCGCTCGCTCACCGAGTCGGCGACGGTAATCGACGACTACGCCGAGACCGCCGGCAAGCGCCGCGTCGGGGTCGACAGCTCCCACGGCACCCAGCCGGGCGACCCGGCCGCCGGTGCCCGCCTCCTGGTCGACGCGGTCGAGTCGGGCGAGGCGCCTTACCTCCTGCTGCTCGGCTCGGACGCCGTCGACGTCGTCACCGGCGCCCTCGACGACCTCCGCTCCGACATCGACGCCTGGGCCGACCGCAGCCGCGCGACCGACTTCGGGGCCTCCGGCGTCGGTCGCTGAGACACGCCCCCGCAGCGGACCCGGGGGAGGCGCGGGTCGGCCTAGAGGAACCCGGTCACCGCGACGGCGATCGCGGCCAGGAGGGCCACGGCCGCGAGCACCCGCGACGACCCCATGACGAGGCGCCGCCGCGGCCCGCCCGACCACGGCTCGTCGTCGGCGTCGCGCAGCTCGGGCGGCAGCTCGGCCTCACGGCGGCGGCGCTCCCGCTCGAGCCGGGCCGCGTGCTCGGCCCGGGCCTCCCGAGCGGCGCGCTCGGCCTCGTGCTGGCGGGCCGCCTCGACCTCGCGGTCGCGGGCGACCAGCAGCTCGAGCTCGCGGTGCCGCTCGCTCGACCAGGCGTCGAGGTCGTCGTCGCGAGGGCTCGCCGGGTCGGTCGGGGCGGCGTCGTCGGTCGGCATGCGGGGCCTCCGTCACGGGGCAGGGCGCCGTCGAGCGGCGGGGACTCCGTCGAGGGTAGCTCGCACGGCTGGGTCCGCACCGGCAGTCCGAGGCTCCGTCGCGCGACGGAGGCGACGCCCGCCCGCTCGTCGTAGCGTCGACGGATGGACGACTCGACGAAGCCCGACTCGACGAACCCCGACTCGACGAAGCCCGCCGCGACGAAGCCCGACCCGACCGGCGGCGCCCGCCCCGCCGCCGACGCGAAGGCCAACGACCTCGCCCTCGGCGTCGTCTTCCTCGCCGTCGGCGTCACCCTGCTGTCGACGCTCGACACCCCCTGGGCGAGCCTGCCGCTCGTGGCCGTGGGGCTGTACTACCTGACGAAGGGGCTCCGCGGCATGCGGGTCCGCACCGCCGAGCGCGACGAGGCGCACGGCCGGGCGCCCTCCCAGGCCCCCGACGCCTGAGCAGAGCGCCACTCCGGCACCCCGCTCAGCCCCGCCCGGCTCCGCCCAGCCCCGCTCGGCCCCGCCCCGCCGCGTCACCCCCGCCTGCTACAGTCCCGCCGACAGCGCCTAGGGTTCCGGGGTCACAGCACCCGTCTGGTCCGAGCGGCGCCACGGCCGGGCGCCATCGCCCGGGCGTCATCTGAACGGACAAAAGCCTGGAGGACCCCACCGGCGCGCCCCGCGCCGGCCCGAAGGGTCCCTCCGTGTCCACCACCGCGCTCCTCCTCGTCCTCGCCGCCGCCGTCTGCCACGCCTCGTGGAACGTCGTCGCCCACGGCGTCAGCCGCACCGGCACGCCCTTCCTCTGGTGGGGAGCGGTCGCCAGCGCCGTCCTGTGGCTGCCGGTCGTGCCGTTCACGGGCGGGTGGGGCGGCAGCCTGGCCGGCCTCGCCGTCGGGGCCACCGCCTCCGGAGTCCTCCACGTCGTCTACATGACGGTGCTGCAGCGCGGCTACGCGGTCGGCAGCCTCTCGACCGTCTACGCGACGGCCCGCGGCACCGGCCCGGCGGTCAGCGCCGCGCTCGCGGTGGCCCTGCTCGGCGAGCGGCTCTCGCCCCTCGCCGTCGTCGGCATCGCCGTCGTCGTGGTCGGGGTCGTCGCCACCGGGCTCGTCGACCGGGCCGGGGCCGCGGCGCGACCCGCGGCCGCCGCACCGGGGGAGCCGAGGAGGCGCGGGCTCGACCCCAGCATCGCCTGGGGCCTCCTGACCGGCCTGGCCATCGCCTCCTACACGATCTGGGACGCCCACGCGATCCGCACCTGGCAGCTCTCGCCCGTGTCGTTCATGGTCGGGGTCACCCTGGTCGAGGTCGTCTTCTACTCGGCGACGCTCGGCCGGCGGCGGCGGGAGCTGCTCACCGTCGTGCGTGCGCACTGGGCGAAGGTGCTGGCGTTCGGGGTGCTGTCGCCGCTGTCGTACATCCTCGTGCTGGTCGCGATCCAGTCGGCCCCGGTCGCCCTCGTCGCGCCGGCGCGCGAGACGAGCGTCGTCATGGTCGCCGTCTTCGGGGCGCTGGTGCTGCGCGAGGGGTCGCTCCGCGGGCGGCTCGTCACCTCGGGCGTGGTGCTCGGCGGCATCGCGCTGCTCGCCCTGTAGCGCGCCTCGCCGAGCGGCCGGCGCGCTGCCCCGCCGCCTCGCCGCCCGGCCGCCGCGCGGGTCGTCGAGGTGCCTCGTTCTGGGCCCTCCGAGCGGGCGAGGGCCCAGGAAGGGGCACCTCGAGGGCGCATCCCCGAGGAGGCGGCGGCCGCGCCCCAGCAGCAACCCCCCGAAGAGGGGGTTGGGCATACAACACGTGAACTCGGGCTGAACAAGGCAGGAGGTAGGTTCCTACGTCGGTCGACCTCGTGTCACCATCGTGACGTCCCGCTCCCACCCCGAAAGGCCGTCATGCCCCTCCGCCGTCCCCGCGCCGCGACTGCCCTGCTCGGCGCCGCGCTGCTCGCCGCCACGCTCTCCGCCTGCTCCAGCCCCGCCTCCTCGTCCACCGGCTCGGACGACGGCGCCGCCGGCGGCTACGCGGTCGACGACAGCACGCTCGTCTTCGGCGTCGTGCCCGACTCGGTCGACACCGAGACCAACTACCAGCCGCTGATGGACTACATCGCGCAGGAGACCGGCAAGACCGTCGAGTACCACGAGTCGACCGACTACGCCGCGCTGATCGAGGCGAGCATCGCCGGCCAGATCGACGTCGCCTCGTTCTCGGGCTTCACCTACGTCACCGCCACGAACAACGGCGCCGAGCTCACCCCGATCTCGTCGATCACCACCGCCGAGGGCCAGGAGCCCGGCTACTACTCGCAGGCCATCGTGCCCAAGGGCAGCGACATCGCGAGCATCGCCGACATGAAGGGAAAGAAGATCTGCTTCGTCGACCCCTCGTCGACCTCGGGCTACCTCTTCCCCAGCTACGCCCTGCTGCAGGCCGGCATCGACCCGGAGAAGGACATCACGCCGGTGTTCGCCGGCAAGCACGACGTCAGCGTGCAGAAGACCGGCGAGGGCACCGAGTGCGACGCCGGCTTCGCGGAGGACAGCGAGGTCGCCAAGAGCGACGCCGTCGAGGTCATCGACCAGCAGATGGTGCCCGGCGCCCCGATCGTCGAGTCGAACTCGCTGCCCGACGACGTCAAGGCGCAGCTGAAGGACATCCTCTCGAACGTCACCGCCGACGACATGGTCGCCGCGGGCATCGACAGCGCCGACAGCGAGGGCTTCCGCAGCGTGTTCTTCCAGACCACGCCGGTCGACGACGCGTACTACGACGAGATCCGCGACATCTGCGAGAAGACGAACGCCACGCAGTGCCAGGCCTGACGGCCTCCGCCTGAGGGAGGCGCGGTGACGGTCGCCACCGCCACCGCGCCTCCCGCAGGCCCTCCCCTCCCGCACCCCGCGCCTCCCGCACCCGCCCGCCCCGCCGCGCACGCCCCACCGAGCCCCCGGAGAGACCCATGACCCCGCACGCCGACCCCGCCGCGACCGTCGTCGCCCTCGAGGGCATCACCAAGCACTTCGGCTCCACCGTCGCGCTCGACGACGCGTCGCTCACCGTCGCCCGCGGCGAGGTCGTCGTGCTGCTCGGCCTCTCGGGCTCGGGCAAGTCGACGCTGCTGCGCCACGTCGACGGGCTGGAGCGGCCCACGTCGGGCACCGTCCGCGTGCTGGGCCGGGAGGTCACGCGCCTCACCGGCCGGGCGCTCCGCGAGCTGCGCAGCGAGGTCGGCTTCATCTTCCAGCAGTTCGAGCTCGTGCCGTCGCTGACCGTGCTCGAGAACGTGCTGACCGGCTCGCTCGCCGCCGTGCGCGGGCCCCGCCTCGGCCTCTGGTCGTACGGCCGCGCCGCCAAGGTCGAGGCCCTCGCCCGCCTCGAGCGCGTCGGCCTGCTCGACCGCGCCTACCAGCGCGCCGACACCCTCTCGGGCGGCCAGCAGCAGCGCGTCGCCATCGCCCGCGCCCTCATGCAGCGGCCCCAGGTGCTGCTCGCCGACGAGCCCGTCGCCTCGCTCGACCCCGAGTCGAGCGACCAGGTGATGGCGCTGATCCGCGAGATCGCCGCCGACGAGGGCCTCACCGTCATCTGCAGCCTGCACCAGGTCGACCTCGCCCTCTCGTGGGCCGACCGCATCGTCGGCCTGCGCCACGGCCAGGTCGTGCTCGACACCGCGACCGAGGGCCTCTCGAAGGCCCAGGTGATGGAGATCTACGGCCGCGTCGCCACGAGCACCGACCAGTTCGAGGCGATCGAACTCGAGCTGACCGCGGTCGGCGGCGGGGCCGGCGGCACGACCGGCAGCGCGACCGGCGCCGCGACCGGCACCGCTCTCCTCCGCGGGGACGCCGTCCGATGAGCGCCGTCGTCGAGCGCCCGCGCACGACCGGGGCTCCGCTGGCTCCCGTCACCGCGCCTCCCCGGCGCCGCACCTCGCCCGAGCGCGTCGCCGCGGGCCTCACCCTGCTGGCCCTGCTCGTCGCGAGCGTGCTCGCACTGCGCAGCGTCGACATCGACCCGGCCCGCATGGTGCAGAGCTGGTCGAACGCGCAGCGCTTCCTCGGCCGCGTCGGCGCGATCGAGTTCCCGCCCCTCGGCGAGCTGCTGCAGCTCACGGCCCTCACCCTCGGCCTCGTGATCTGCGGCACGCTGCTCGCCGCCGTGCTCTCGGTGCCGGTGGCCGTGCTCGCCGCCTCGAACACGACGCCCGGGCCGGTCTGGCGCGCCGCCGCCCGCTTCGTCACGGTGCTCGCCCGCGCGGTGCCCGACGTGGTGCTCGCCATGGTCTTCGTGCTGCTCTTCACGCTCGGCACGCTGCCGGGCATCCTCGCCATCGGCCTGCACTCGGTCGGCATGATCTCGAAGCTCTTCGCCGACGCGATCGAGCAGATCGACGAGGGCCCGCGCACCGCCGTCCGCGCGGCCGGCGGCACCCGCCTGCAGCAGTTCACGGCGGGCGTGCTGCCCCAGGTGCTGCCGTCGTGGGTGGCGACCGTGCTGCACCGCAACGACATCAACCTGCGCGGCAGCGTGATCCTCGGCTACGTGGGCGTGGTCGGCCTCGGCATGCAGATGTCGTTCGCCTTCAAGTCGCTGCAGTACGGGCTCGGCCTCGGCTACGCCCTGGTCATCTTCGTGCTCTGCGTCGTCATGGAGGTCGTCTCGAGCTCGGTGCGCGCCGCCATGCTCGGCGTCGCGCCGACCGGGCGGGGCCTCGGCGACCGCGTGGTGCGCGGGGTCACGAGGAGGCGCGGGGCCGGCCGGCAGGAGGCCGCCGCCCCCGAGACGGCGGGCTCCGCTGCCGGCTCGACCCGCGCCTCCGGTGCCGGCCCGGTCTCCGCCCCCGCGGCGGCCGCTCTCTCGACCGACCTGACCCGCGCCTCCGGCACGCCCTCGGCCGCCGTCGAGGCCGCGCTGCGCCGTCCGTGGGACAGGGCCCGCGTGCGCGGCGTCTCGTGGGGCTGGGCCGCCGTCGCGGTCGTCGTCGCCAGCGTGCTCGTCTGCGACATCGCCTGGTCGGACCTGCTCACCGTGTGGGGCGGCGTGCCCGCCGTCGCCGTGCAGTTCTGGCCGCCGTCGTTCGGCAGCTACGAGGCGTCGACGATGCTCGCCGCGATGGGCGAGACGATCTCGATCGCGCTCGCCGCGACCCTGCTCACCGTCGGCGGCTCGCTGCTGATCGGCTCGCTCGCCGCCCGCAACGTCGCGCCGAACCCCGGCCTGCGGGGCGGGATGCGCCTGCTGCTCGTCGGCATCCGCGGGGTGCCCGAGGTGATCCTCGCCATCGTGCTGATCGTCGTCACCGGCCTCGGCACCCAGGCCGGCACGCTCGCGCTCGCCCTCGGCGGCGTCGGGCTGCTCGGCAAGCTGATCGCCGACTCGTTCGAGGAGGTCGACCCAGGCCCCGAGCGGGCGCTCACCGCGACCGGCGCCTCACGCGGCCAGGTGTACGCCTCGGCGACGCTGCCGCAGGGCACCCGCGCGCTGATCGGCCACACCTTCTACATGCTCGACACGAACCTGCGCGCCGCGACGCTGCTCGGCATCGTCGGGGCGGGAGGCGTCGGCTACTACCTGCTGAACGCCAGCCAGGGCTCGAACTACGCGACGGTGACGGCGATCGTGCTGATGATCCTCGTCACGGTGCTCGCCGTCGAGGGGCTCGCGATCTGGATGCGGCGGGTCTTCCGGTGAGCGGGGTCACGCCCACGCGCGAGCCGTCCCGCTGGCCCGTCGCCGGCACGGTCGGGCCGGTCGTCGGCTCCGGCGCGGCCGCTGCTGCCGCGGCCGCGCTCGCCCCCGCCACCGCCGCGCCTGCACCCGCCGCCCGCCGCCCCGCCGCGGACCGGCACGACGTGGTCGTCGTCGGTTCGGGCATCGTCGGCCTCGGGGCGGCGCTCGCCGCCGTCGACCGCGGACTCTCGGTGCTCGTCGTCGACCGCTCGGCCGCGATCGGCGGCTCGACGGTGCGCAACTTCGGCCACCTCTGCCTCACCCCGCAGAGCGGCGAGGCCCGGCGGCACGCGGTCACCGCCCGCGAGCTCTGGCTGCGGCTCGCCCGCGATGCCGGCTTCTGGGTCTCGCAGCGCGGCACCCTGGTCGCCGCCCGGCACGCCGACGAGCTCGCCCTGCTCGACGAGCTGGCCGCCGCGCGCACCGCGCGGGTGCTCGGCGACCGCCCCGAGATCGAGCCCCTCGACGAGGCCGCGCTCGCGGCGCTCGCCCCGGTCGCTCCCGGCACGACGCTCGGCGGAGCCCTGCTGCCCTACGACCTGCAGGTCGACCCGCGGGAGGCGGCCGACGCGATCCGCAGGCACCTCGAGTCGCGAGGGGTGCGCTTCCTGACCCGCACCTCCGTCGGCTCGGTCGCCGCGGGGCGCGTCGAGACGAGCCGCGGCCCGATCGAGGCGGGCACGGTGGTCGTCGCGACCAACCACGACCTCGACCAGCTGCTGCCCGACCTCGCCGAGCGCTCGGAGCTGGAGCGCTGCGGGCTCGACATGCTGCGCGTGCGGGCCGACCTCGCCCGGCCGCTCGTGGCGCCGCTGCTGACCGGGTGGTCGCTGATCCGCTACAGCGCGTTCGCGGGCACGACCGCCGCCGACGCCGTCCGGGCCCGGCTGCACGCCGAGCGCCCCGACCTCGCCGCGCTCGACCTGAACCAGATGTACACGCAGCTGCCCGACGGCACCGTCATCGTCGGCGACAGCCACCAGAAGGGGGCGGCGATCGCGCCGTTCCAGAGCGAGCGGGCCGCGACGGCCTTCCTCGACGAGTTCCGCGTGCTGTTCGGCGCGGAGCCGGTCGTCACCGAGCGGTGGCAGGGCGTCTACGCCTCGGGCCGCGACGAGTTCGTCGTCGACGAGGTCGAGCCGGGCGTGCTCGTCACGGTCGTCGCGACCGGCATCGGCATGACCACCGGGCTCGGGCTCGCCGAGCACGTCGTCGGGGCGCACCTCGACGGCGGGCGCGACGCGGCGCTCGGCGGGCCACCGGTCGGTGCCTCCTCCTCCTCCTCTCCCACCGCCACCACGTCGCGGGCCGCGGCTCCCTCCGGCCGCGACCTCCCCCTCCTCACAGGAAGCACCGCCTCATGAGCACCCTCCCCGCCCCCTCCGCCACCGCCTCCGCGGCTCCCGCCGCCCCCGCGATCGAGCTCGTCGTGCTCGACATGGCCGGCACGACGGTCGTCGACGACGGCGTCGTCGAGCAGGCCTTCGCGCGGGTCGCCGACCGGGTCGACCTCGGCCCGACGCTGACGCGCGACGAGGCGCTGCAGCACGTGCGCGACACGATGGGGCAGTCGAAGATCGAGGTGTTCCGGCACCTGACGGGCGGCGACGAGCCGCTCGCGCAGCGGGCGAACGGGCAGTTCGAGGTGGCCTACGGCGAGCTGGTCGACGAGCTCGGGGTCGAGCCGATCGCGGGCGCGGGCGACCTCGTCGACGCGCTCCGCGCCTCCGGCCGGTCGGTCGTGCTGACCACCGGGTTCTCGCCCGCGACGCGCGACCGCCTGCTCGACGCGCTCGGCTGGACGGTCGACGCGTCCCTCTCGCCGGTCGACGCCGGTCGCGGCCGCCCCGCGCCCGACCTCGTGCTCACCGCGCTGCTGCGTACGGGTGCCTCGTCGGTGGCAGCCGTCGCGGTCGTCGGAGACACGACGAGCGACGTGCTCTCGGGCCGGGCCGCCGGGGCCGGCCTCGTCGTCGGCGTGACGACCGGGGCGCACACCCGCGCGCAGCTGCTCGCGGCGGGCGCCGACGTGGTGCTCGACTCGGTGCGCGAGCTGGCGGGGCTGCCGCAGTTCGCGGGAGTCGCGGTGCCGGCGGCTGCGCCGGTCGCCGCGCCCGCCGCGGTCGCCGTGCCGGTCGCGTGACGACGGTCGACGCGCCGCTGGTCGTCGGTGCTGCTGCCGGCACCGTGTCGGCGGGGAGCCTCGTCGAGCTGCGGCTCGACCCCGCGCCCACCGCGATGGTCTGGACGGAGCCCGGCCGCCCGCACGACGCCGTCGCCGTGCCGAGCGTCAGGCTCGCGCCCGGCGACCTGCTGGTCGAGGTCGAGCTGGCGACGATCTGCGGCTCCGACGTGCACACCACGCGCGGCGATCGCGGAGCGCCGACGCCGCTCGTGCTCGGCCACGAGCAGGTCGGCCGCGTGGTCGCGGTCGGCGCGGGGGCCGTCGCGGTCGACGGCACGCCGGTCGTCGTCGGCCAGCGCGTCGTCTGGTCGCTGACGGTGAGCTGCGGCGCGTGCGCGACCTGCGGGCGGGGCCTGCCGCAGAAGTGCGAGCGGGTGCGCAAGTACGGGCACGAACGGCTCGAGACCGGGTGGGAGCTCAGCGGCGGCTTCGCGACCCACGTGCACGTGCGGGCCGGGACGGCCGTCGTGCCGGTCGCCGACGACCTCGACACGGCGCTGCTCGCGCCGGTCTCGTGCGGCACGGCGACCGCGGTGGCGGCGCTCGACGCGGCGTCGGCGATCGTGCCGCTGGGCGGCGGTGTCGACGCCGACGCGGGTGCCGGTGCCGCTGCCGTCGCCCCCGTGGTGGTGCTCGTGCTCGGCGCCGGCCTGATCGGGCTGACCGTCGCGGCGCTGGCGACCGACGCCGGAGCCCGCGTCGTCGTGGTCGACCCCGACCCCGCTCGCCGTACCCTCGCCGCCCGCTTCGGAGCCGTCGCCACGGCCGATCCCGGGGCCGCGCCCGATGCGGCGGAGAGCATCGACCGTGCCCTCGAGGTCGCCGGAGGCGCCCCGCTCGTGGCCGTGGAGGCCTCCGGTGCGCCCTCGGCCGTCGCCTCGGCGCTGACGAGGCTCGGCGTGGGAGGCGTGGCCGTCCTCGTCGGCAGCGTCTTCCCGGCTCCGGCCGTCGCGCTCGACGCCGAGAGCGTCGTCCGTCGGCTGGTCACCGTGAGGGGCGTGCACAACTACGCGCCGCGGCACCTCGTGGAGGCGGCCCGCTTCGTGGAGCGGCGGCACGGCGCGTGGCCGCTCGCCGAGCTCGTGGGCGACGAGGTCGCGCTGGCCGACCTCGACGCGGGGATCGAGCGGGCGGCGTCGGCGGGTGCGGTGCGGGTGGGGGTGCGGCCGGCGCGGCGCTGACCGCGGGCCACGGGGCCTTGACGCGCTCGGGAGCGCGACGTAGTGTCGGTACACCTTGTACGTACTCCATCACGGAGTGCGCTCGGGCACCGCCGCCCCCACCCGCAGAGGAGTTCGCCATGGCCGTCGGACCACAGATCACCAGCCGCGTCCCGTTGTTCGACGGGATGAACAAGATCCCGGGTGGGCTCATGCTCATCCCGCTCATCATCGGGTCGATCGTCGGCACCTTCGCGCCGGGGTTCCTCGACCTCGGCAACTTCACGACCGCGCTGTTCCGCGACAGCGCCCTGCCCCTGATCGGCGTGCTGATCTTCGCGACGGGCATGCAGATCACGCTCCGCACCTCGGGGCCGGTGCTCGCGACCAGCGGCGTGCTGCTGCTGACCAAGTCGATCATCCCGGCGACCCTCGTCGTCGTCCTCGGCACCGTCGTGGGCATCGAGGGGATCCTCGGCGTCTCGATCCTCGCCCTGCTCGTCAGCATGGACAACAGCAACGGCGGCATCTGGCTCGCCTTCACGGGCCGCTACGGCCGCGAGCGTGACCGGGGCGCGTACATCGCCTCCGCCGTCAACGACGGCCCCTTCTTCTCCCTGCTCTTCCTCGGCGCGGCCGGCCTGGCCGACATCCCCTACACGCTGCTGCTCGCGGCGGTCATCCCGCTGCTGCTCGGCATCGTCGTCGGCAACCTCGACCCGCGGTGGACGGAGGTCATGCGCCCGGTGCCCAACATCGTCATCCCGTTCTTCGCCTTCGCCCTGGGCACGGGCATCGACCTCGGCAACGTCGTCACCGGCGGCCTGTCGGGCATCGTCGTGGGCGTGATCGCGGTGCTGCTCACCGGCACCACGACGTACCTCGGCTTCCGCCTCCTGCTCCGTCGCGGGAAGGAGTCGGGCATCGGCATCGCCTCGGCGACGACCGCCGGCAACGCCATCGCCACCCCGGCCATCGTCGGCGCGGCGGACCCCAGCTTCGCCCCGTACGTCGAGGTCGCCACCGCCCAGGTCGCCTCCGCCGTGCTCGTGAGCGCCGTGCTGGCACCGCTGCTCGCCGCCTGGGTGCTCAAGCGCCAGGGCGGCGACCGCAGCCACGAGATCGCGGCCGAGGCCGACGCCGAGGCGGTGCTCGCCCACGACGCGGCCACTGCCGCCGCCGCTCACGATCGCGATCTCGATCCCGGCCGTGGCGCCTCCCCGGGTCGTCGCCGCCCGACCGACGGAGGCGCCGCGTGACGGCGGGCCCCGTGGTCGGCCTCGTCGCCGACGACCTGACGGGCGCCGCCGACTCCGCCGTGCAGTTCGCCCGCGACGGCTGGACGAGCCGGCTCGTGCTCGGCGCCGGGGGAGCGCCCCTCGGGGGCCCCGGCTCCGTGACGGCCGTCGTCACCGACTCCCGGGCCCTCCCCGAGGGCGAGGCCCGCGCCGTCACCGCCGAGGCCGTGCGCGACCTGGCCGAGCACGGCGCGGAGCTCGTCTTCGTGAAGATCGACTCGACCATGCGCGGGTCCGTCGCCGCGCAGGTCGCCGGGGCCCTCGAGGCGTGGCGGGTGGGGTGCCCCGACGCCTTCGCCGTCGCCACCCCCGCGTACCCGGGCATGGGCCGCACGGTGGTGCAGGGCGCCCTCCTCGTCGACGGCGCCCGCGTCGAGACGACGGCCGTCGGGCGCGACCCGGTCACGCCGGTCGCGACGAGCGACCTCTCCGCCCTGCTGCCCGGCAGCTCGTCGGTCACCGTGACCGGCGCGGGCGGCGACGCGGCCGCCGAGCTCCTCGCCGGGGCCGCGGCCTCCGGCCACGACGTGGTCACCGTCGACGCCACGACCGACGACGAGCTCCGCACGACCGCTGACGCCGTCGTGCGCCTGGGCGCGCGGGCCGTGCCCGTCGGCTCGGCCGGGCTGGCCGTCGCCGTCTCCCGCGCGTGGGGCGCCGGGCTCCCCGCGCCGGTGCCCGTCGTCGTCGACCGCGTGGGTCACGTCGTCGTCGTCGTGAGCAGCCTGCACGACGCGTCCCGCACCCAGTGCGAGCACCTCCTCCGGTCCGCGCCGGAGTCCGGGGGCGCCCCGCGACCGGTCGTGCGCACGGTCGCGCCGACGCTCGACGAGGTCCGGTCGGGCGACCTCGCCCCCGCCCTCGCGCGCTCCTGGTCCGCTGCTGACTCCGCCGCGGCCGAGGTGACCGTCCTGCTCGCGCCGCCCCGCGACTCCCCGAGCCCTGCGTCGCCCGACGTGCCGGGCGGCCCGACGGACGCGCAGCGGATCGCCGAGGCGCTCGCCGTGCTCACCGACGGTCTCGTCGACGAGCGGGGCGGGGTCGACGAGGTCGCTCTCGTGCTCGTCGGCGGCGAGGGCGCCCGCGCCGTCCTCCGCCGGGCGGGGGCCGAGGCGCTCGTCGTCCGCGGGGCCCTCCGCGAGGGCGTGCCCTGGGGCACGCTGGAGGGCGGGCGCCTGCACGGGACGGCGGTCGTCACGAAGGCCGGCGGCTTCGGCGCCGCCGCGACGATCACGGAGGTCGTCACCGACCTCCTCGACATCCCCCACCGATCCGACACTGAAGAAGGAGACCCCTCATGACCCTCCCGCGACTCGCACTGACCCTCGGAGACGTGGCCGGCATCGGCCCCGAGATCACCGCGAAGACCCTGCTGCACCACGACGACCTCCGCGAGCGGGCCGTGCCCGTCGTGATCGGCGACGAGGCGGCCATGCGCCGCGGCGTCCTCGACGTCGGGGGCGACCCCGACCTCGTGCGCGTCATCGCCTCCGTCGCCGACGCGACGAACGAGCCCGGCACGATCGAGCTGCTGCAGACGGGCCCCTCCCTGGCCGACGTGCCGGTGGGCGAGCTGAGCCCCGAGGCGGGTGACGGCGCCTACCGCTTCGTGGTGGAGGCGTGCCGTCTCGCCCGTGAGGGAGAGGTCCACGGCATCGTCACGGCTCCCCTCAACAAGGCCGCGATGCACGCCGGCGGCCACAAGTGGCCCGGCCACACCGAGCTGCTCGCGCACGAGTTCGGCGTCGAGAACTTCTCGCTGGTGCTGTCGGCCGGCGACCTGTCGTTCTTCCACCTGACGACGCACGTCTCGATGCGCCAGGCGATCGACGGCATCACCCCCGAGCGCACCGGCCAGGTGCTCGACCTCGCGGGCGCGTTCGCCGCCTCCCTCGGCACCCCCGACGAGCTGATCGGCCTCGCGGGCCTGAACCCGCACGCGGGCGAGAACCGCCTCTTCGGCGACGAGGACGCCGACGTGCTGGCCCCCGCCGTCGAGGCCGCTCGGGCTCGCGGGCTAAACGTCGTCGGCCCCGTGCCCGGTGACGCGCTCATCCCCGCGGCCGTCCGCGGCAAGTACAAGATCATCGTCGTCTGCTACCACGACCAGGGGCACGCGCCCTTCAAGGCCGTGTACGGCGACGACGGCGTCAACATCACGGTGGGGCTGCCCGTCGTGCGGGTCTCGGTCGACCACGGCACCGCGTTCGACATCGCGGGGCAGGGCATCGCCCGCGAGGCGAGCCTTGTACTCTCGGTGGAGCGCGCCGCCGCCCTCGCCCCCGGCTGGGAGCACGTGTGGCGCACCGCCCAGCAGCAGGACCCCGCCGTGCCCTGACCTGTCGCACCACCGAAGGGACCACCGTGTCGATCTGGCTCACCGAGCTCGACGCCGACGCGGTCGGCCCCGCCGCCCCGGGGCCCCTGCACGCGCAGCTCAGCGCGCTCCTGCGGTCGCACATCGTGGACGGCTCGCTGCCGGTGGGCGCCGACCTGCCCACCGAGGCGGAGCTGCAGGCGCACTTCGGGGTCTCGCGCTCGGTCGTGCGGCAGGCCCTGTCGTCGCTCACGACCGACGGTCTCGTGAGGCGCGGGCGGGGCCGCGGCAGCGTGGTCGCCCCGCGCGGCGAGCACCACCGCCTCGTGCAGCGGCTGTCGGGCCTGTCGACGCAGGTGCCCGCGGTCACCACCAGCGTCCTCGCGCTCGGGCCGGAGCGCGACGAGGCCGCGGAGGCGCGTCTCGGCGTCCGTGCCGTGGTCGGTCTCCGTCGTCTGCGTCGGGCCGAGGGCGAGCCGATCGCCCTCATCCACACCTGGCTGCCGGAGAGCATCGGGGCGGGGCTCACGACGGCCCAGCTGACCGACACGTCCCTCCACGCGGTGCTGCGCTCCACGTACGGGGTGAGCCTCGTGTCGGGGAGGCGCCAGGTGCGGGCCGTGAGCGCGTCCGGTGCGCTCGCCGAGGCCCTCGAGGTGCTGGACGGGTCGCCGGTGCTGCTGCTCGAGGGCACGACCCTCGACCGGTCG
Organism: Frigoribacterium endophyticum; assembly: GCF_011759585.1. Classification (GTDB taxonomy): domain Bacteria; phylum Actinomycetota; class Actinomycetes; order Actinomycetales; family Microbacteriaceae; genus Frigoribacterium; species Frigoribacterium endophyticum. The sequence continues at coordinate 1,114,492 of NZ_JAAOYV010000002.1, read as the reverse complement.
GGGGTGCCGGTGGAGACCTTCCGGACCTGGCACCGCGCCGACCGGGTCGTGTTCGACGTCGACGTCGTCACGGACGACGGCAGGGCCGAGGTCGAGCCGGTGCCGGTGGCCGCGCCCCTGCCCGTGCCTGTGCCCGCCGACGATGCGTCCCCTGAGTCGGGCGCCCTCCGGGGCGAGGCCGGCCTCGACGAGCTGGCCCGCAGGGCTCGTGAGCTGGCGGCGGACCTCGACGGCCTCGCCCGCCGGTCGTCGTAGGTGTGCCCTTCGTGCGGCGGGCGTCCGTCGACGCTCGGGCGGGGGAGATGGTGACCTGGTGCTGAACTCCGAGTGGGCGCCCGTCGTCGCTGCCGTCGCCGTCACGATCGTCCTCGGCGTCGCGGCGGTGATCCACATGAGGATCCGCCCGTCGCGTCAGAGTGCGATCAGAGGGATCGCCGTGCCGTCGTGGCCGGCCGTGCGCGAGGCGTCCTCCGCGTTGACCGAGCGCGACCTCCGCGGCCTCAGGGCTGAGTTCCGGGTGGGGACGGCAGGCTCCGGCATCGCGGCGGGCCTGTTCGTGGCCCTCCTCGTCGACAGGCGCTGGAGGAGACCGACGACGTTCGACGTCATGGCGAGCGGTCTCCCCGCGAACCCTGTCGGCAGCCTCGAGCTCCTCCTCACCACGGAGGACCCGGCGGAGGTGGTCGACCTGATGACGAGCTCCGGCCTGACCTTCCTGCCCCCGGGGCCGGAGGCGGACGTGCTGTGGGCTGAGTACTTCCGGTAGGTGATCTCGCATCGTGTTCTGCGGACTCGAGTGAGTTCCTGTGGCAGGTAGCCCGCTCTCGAAGTGCCAGGCCCTGCGTCCCGAGTTCCGGGGGGACTGTCCGACAGGCGGTCGTTCATCGGGACACGTTGTCGGACCCGTCGCGGTCAGCCAAGGTCAAGTGGCGCCTGGCCTGCGGATTCGCGTATGCCTGTCCCGCAAAAATGCCCGGTGACGGGGGTCTGAACGCTACAGACCTCGCATGCTCATCGGCTACCCCGCGTCTCGACCTCTCGGGACAGGATCTCGCAGCACTCGGTGTTGACGATCAACACGTCCATGTTGACCACGGCCTTTCGGGCACCACTCGAGCATGGCCAGGCCTCCGCGAGGCCCTCGCTGCCTGCCGTGCCGGCGACGTCCTGGTGGTCACGAAGCTCGACCGCCTTGCCCGCTCGCTGCGCGACGGACATCGCGGACGAGCTGACGACGAAGGGCGTCTCCCTGAACCTCAGTGAGCCGTCCAAGACCCGACCGACCCTATCGGCCAGCTCCTGTTCAACGTCCCAGGGATGGTCGCTGGTTTCGAGGCCGACCTCATCCGGGCCCGCACCCGAGACGGTATGGGGATTGGCAAGGCTGCCGGCAAGGTTTGCGGCCGCAAGCTCAAGCTCACCCCTCGCAAGAGAAGCACCTGGTGCAACTGCACCGCACGGGCGCCCACACCACCAGCGAGATCGCCGAGCTTTTCGGAGTCGCCCGGTCAACGGTCTACCGAGCTACACAGCGGGCCGAGCAGGCTTAGTGGGTTCCGTTGTCGGTTAGGATGCCGTCCGATCGATTGCGATAGCTCGAAATGATCCCCAATCCGGCACTATGAGGCATGACCGCTTTGCAAAAGCTCGCTGAGGCAGTGCAGCGTCGGCAGCTCATCATCGTGACCGGCACCGGCGTCACCTCGTCCCTCACCGCGAACGCAGCCACCAGTTCATGGTTGGGCCTTCTCGAGCACGGGGTTGTGCACGTGGAGGACGTGGACCCTCGCCGAGGCCGCCTCATGCGCGACAAGCTGGAGCTTTTTCTAGACGACCCACGCGTTGACGATCTCCTTTCGCTGGCCTCAGATATCCGCACCGAGCTGAAGCGTGCCGTACATGACCGCTACGGCCGTTGGCTGTCGGCGACGGTCGGCGAACTTCGGCCCAGTCAGAGCGCCGTGGCAGATGCCCTCGGCTCTCTCGGGGCTCCACTGTTCACGACGAATTACGACGACGTCCTCGAGCAAGCTCTTGGACGTGGTTCGGCGACGTGGAAAGAACCCGCGATGATGCGGGAGATAGCCATGCACAACTCCACCGCCGTGGGTCACCTCCACGGACTGTGGAATGACCCCGACAGCGTCATCTTCAACGACGTCGATTACCACCGCATTGTGAACAACAGTCCAGCACAAGCAATTCAGGACGCGGCTTTTGGAATGCGCCACTTTCTATTCGTCGGATTTGGTTCTGGTCTCGATGACCCGAACTTCGAACCACTAGTCAAGAGGTTCGCCGACGTTCATCAAACTGCGGCTTTTTCCCACTTCAGACTATGCAGGACGGATGAAGTGCGGCCCGGTTCGGACCTCGACGTCATTGCCGATGTCGCGTACGGCCAGCACCACGACAACTTGGCTGGCTTCCTAACCTCGCTTGCACCCGAATCGATTTCCGTTCAGCACGTGGACCGACGCGTCAAGGGGCAAGAGCGACTTCTCCGACAAGTCCGGGAAAACTCCACCCTCTGGCGAGAAAAGGAGGTCCTGGATGAGAAGCGTTTCGAAGAGCTGGTGGTGCCGCCGATCTTCCTACCGGAGCCGCACGACCAGTACGCCACGAACACGGTTATCGAAGCTGAGTCGAAGCAGATTAAACCCGTCGACATGGGCGAAATTGTTAGCAAGGGCAAAGTTCTAATCATTGCTGGCGGGGAAAGTAGTGGGGTCAGCACGGCGCTCTCGTGGGCAGTCAACGAGGCAGTCCGTGTCCGTCCCGGCACGCACGGAGTTCTGCTGCGAAAGGCCTTTGGATCCGGACCGCACCCCATCACAAAAGACGTTCAGAACATTTACGCCGACTGGGGAGTGCCCAAGAGCGAGGGTCAGGAGCAGCTAGTGCTTGCCGTTGACAATTTGCTCTTCGAATCATCAAGCCGATTCGATCGGACGATTGCCGACATCGCCCAGAACGCTGCTGAGTTCAAGGTGCTGGGCGTCTCGCAGTCGGACACCGTAGAGGTTGCGAAGGCACTGGCTGAGGAGGGCATCGACGACGTGGACGTGGTCTACCTTGGTCGGTTCAGTGATGCTGAGGCGGGTGAAATTGCCAGACGTGTGGCACCCGGGCGCGAGACGCGCTTCGTAACCACTGTCATGGTGATCATCCGGGACAAGCACCTCCCGCGCACGCCGTTCACGATCACGCTGCTGATGGAGCTCTTGAACAGCGGAAAAACGCTGAAAAACCAGGACTCGGAGATGTCCGTCCTCGATGAATACCTGAATTTGCTGCTTTTTGGAGATTTCCCGCGAGTGACTTCCTCTCCTCGCATGAGCTTGCGCAACAAGCGGGTGGTGATCGAGTACCTTGCCCGCAAACTTGTTGAGGCACGCGAAGACAAGGCGCCCTACGGGGAAGTAGCTGGTTGGGTCGCGGAGTTGTTCGATGAGGTTGGTTGGTCTTACGAAGTAGACGTAGTCCTGGAAGATCTCAAGCAGAGACGCGTTCTCAGCACAGGGCCCGGAAATACCATCCGGTTCCAGAGGTCCATTTATCTGGAGCTGCTCGCTGGCATTGCTGCCAAAGGCAATGAAGAGTTCAAGAAGCTGATCTTTTCCTCGCCCCTGGAACTTGCGTCAATCGTTCGCATGTATGCGGCCATGGCACGAAGCGATACTGATGTCCTCGATGTTGTCGAACGCGAGCTCGACCGGATCAGTGTGCAGCGCCCTACGGGATCGATCCTGTCGAGCGTCCGGAAGAGAGATGCCCCCGAGTCATTGCTGAGAGAGCCAGTGCCTCTCGAAGCGGATGATCAGCCTGCCCCGCTCGAGGACGTCGTGGATCGTGCCCCGGAACAAACTGTCTACTACGACCGGTCGGACGACTCGGACAGGCCTACGTTTCTCGCAGCACGGATCGAAGACCTCCCTCCGGCCCGAGTAGCGATGCTTGTCGTCGACCTTGCCTCCCGCGTTCTGCGGGATTCGGATGAGATCCGCGATCAGGCGCACAAGCAGCGCTATCTAGGGCGCCTACTCGAGGCTTGGGTGATGTTCCTCGAGCTTTATCAAGCAGAACTGACCGCGTTGCCAAAGCTCGATGAAGCAGTTCGGCCGATTTTCGACAAGCTCGATTTGCCGGACAAGGAGTTCGTTCCGTTTATGCACTCGCTCCTTCGGGTGGTGCCTTCATATATCACGTATAGCGGGCTGAGCTACTGCCTGAGCTCTCCAACACTGGACCGACTGCTGACGCAGTTCAGCGCGGAATCAGTGCCACTGGGGGAGTGGGCTGCCCTGCTTCGCACATTGACCCTGTACTCCGGCGGTTCCATCGCGTGGGTGGATTCCCTTGATGAGCTGAGCGAGACTGCGGTCAGAAGCTGGTTCTCAGCCTCCTTCCTGGCTGGCCTTGCCCGATATGCCTACGTCACTGATGACCGACTTCACGAAGAACAACGCGCCAAGATTCGCCAGTATCTACGTCGGGTGATTGGCGCCAGGTATTCCTTCTCCTCTGTTAGCCAGCGAAACTCGGCGATGAACAATTTCGAAGCCGACCTTAGATCTGCTCGCCTTCGAGAGGAGCGTCGTCCCCGTAGATCTTTGCGCGTCATCCACTGAGTCGGAGTGATGCAATCAAGTAGGGCATGCGGATGCCTGCCCGATAGGGGATTGATCAGCGGGCATCGGTCGTTGTCCCTTCTGATCTGTGACGCTGTCCGCATGACCGAAGATGACTCCGAGGGCACGGGAGTCCCGAAGCGATTCCAGAAGCTGAAGTTCAACCCGCTGCGAGACGTCCTGCCCATCGTCGCTGTCATCGTCGGGGTGTTCATGGCCGTACGTGCCGTCGCGGGGCTCGCAGATGGTCGCGATCCCTTGCTCATCTACGTCGGATCGGGTCTCGCTGTCATCGGGGTCGCCGTGTTCGTCATCAACCGCTGGCAAGGGAAGCGCGGTCTCTAGGTCTCGACGAGCTACCGTCCTTCGGGGGGATCGCCTGCCGACCGAGGGGAGGACCATGCACATCTGCGCGCCGCTACCGCATTCCGTCGGCGACATTAACGCCTACCTCTGCACATGTGTGCATACGTGCACTGACTGCAGTTCGGCGCTATCGGTGTGTTTACGCTTCTAGATCGACCGCAGTAACTGGGCTTGCGTTCTCACGAAGGAGTGAAGATGAAACCGACACTGATCAGGCGCAATGGCTTCTGGCTAGCTTTGTCGCTCGTGCTGATGGCGATGTCGTCGATCGTGTCGTCTGCGGTGCAGACGTCCGGCTACGCCGTGTCCGTCAAGGACATGAACTGGGAGACGGCGTCCGGCCAGTCGATGAGCGCCCTGCTGTACAAGCCGAACGGGGTCTCCGCCGACGACCAGGCGCCGGCCATCGTCGTCTCCCACGGCTGGTGGAACAACAAGGAGATGCAGGACGCCAACTACGTCGAGCTCGCCCGTCGCGGCTACGTCGTGGTGTCGATCGACATGTACGGTCACGGCGACTCCGACTATCTGCCCGCGACGAACCTCGAGCTCGGTGGCACCGGCATGTACGACGCCGTGAAGCTCGTCGCCGACCTGCCCTACGTCGACCCCGACAAGATCGGCGTCTCGGGCCACTCCAACGGTGCGCGCGCGGCCAACTTCTCGGTCGCCCTCGACAACGAAGCCGACGAGCAGCTCATCGACGCCGTCTTCCTCGTCGACAACGACCCCGTCTACGTCGACGCGGACGGCGCGTACACGAACATCTACGGCGACCGCGACACCGGCCTCGTCGCCGACCAGTACGACGAGTTCTTCTTCCGCAGCTACGACGCGGACGGTGTCGCCCTGACGGCGCCTCGCGACTACATCGGCACGCCCAACGCCCAGTCGTTCCTCAACCACGGGGTCGACCCCGCCGACGGCGGCGAAGTTCGGGAGGCGAACACCCTCTACGACGACGACTCCCTCCGCGTGGTCTACACCCCCGCGCAGACCCACCCGTGGGGCACGATCTCGAAGCAGACGGTGTCTGACCAGCTCGAGTTCTGGGAGGCGTCGTTCGGCGCTCCCGAGCCCATCGACTCCGGCTCGCAGATCTGGCAGGTCAAGGAGGCCTTCACGGCTCTCGGCCTGATCGGGTTCATGATCTTCCTGCTCGCGTTCGCGCGCGCACTGCTCAAGACGCGGGCGTTCGCGGAGCTGCGCACCGACGCCGTGCCGGTCGCCGCGAACACCCGCAGGGGCCTCGGATGGTTCTGGGGCGGCATGATCGTCTCCGCCGTCGTCTCGGGCGTCAGCTACGTCGCCCTCAGCCAGGCCCCGTGGATCAACAGCATCGCGTTCAACGCCGCACCCACCCCGTTCACGCAGGGCGCCACGTTCTTCATCGCCTTCTGGGCGGCCGTCAACGGTGTCGCGGCGATCGCGATCATGGTGATCTCGTACCTGCTCTTCGGCCGGAAGAACGGGGTGAAGGTGCGCGAGCTCGGACTGCTCCCCGGCGGGAGGAAACTCCTGAAGAGCGTCGGCCTCGCCGCGGTCACCGTCGCTGCGGCGTTCGGGCTGGTCTTCCTGTCCGACTGGCTGCTGCACACCGACTATCGCTTCTGGGTGGTCGCGGTGAAGGACTTCGAGCCCGACAAGCTGTGGGTAGCTCTGCTCTACCTGCCCTTCTTCCTGGTGTACTTCGTCGCGAACTCGGTGGCGGTCAACGTCTTCAACCGGTTCACGTTCCGGGGTCGGGAGTGGGTCAACACGGCGGTGCTGGCACTCGTGAACGCGTCGGCACCGATCGTGCTGGTCGTTGCTCAGTACACGACGTTCTTCATCACGGGCGAGACGATCCCCGGTTTCGGCGGCATCTTCAGCATCTGGCTGTTCCCGGTCATCGTCATCCTCGCGGCCACGGCCGTGCTGTCGCGCAAGCTCTACCGCGTGACGGGGAACCCGTACGTCGGCGGCTTCATCAGCGCCGCGGTGGTGACGCTCGTGTCGGTGACCAACACCCTCACCGTAACGTACTGACGCGGACGCCGTCGTCACAGCCGGAGCCCCGGGCCGATCGGTCCGGGGCTCCGGCCGTCTCCGCTCTGAAGAAACAGGCCACCGAGCGCCCAGTTCTGACCGGTCGGCTAGGGAGACGGCGAAGATGCCGCCTCAGAAGTCGCCACCTCGCGCACAGCCCGGCGGTAGCGGCCTGCCCATCGCGCGAAGACGACGGCGCCGATGAGGAACCCGAGGATGACGACCACGAGCACCGCCCAGCGCCACGCCGCTGATGCATCGTCCTCGACGAACTCGAACAGCAGGACGCTCGTGCCGAACGCGAAGAGTGCGTAACCCAAGCCCGCGGGGCCCTCCCACCACAGCGCCTTGACGCGCGGAGGAACCTCGTCATGCATGCCCCGACCCTAACGCGGGGCCGAAGCCGTGCCGACGGTGGCGGGGGACGGCAGGTGAGCCGCCGATCGGCCTGGTGCCCGATGGGCGAGGCATCCGCGCTCCACTGCGAGCTGCGTTCTCGGGTGGACAGCGCACCTCTGCCTATCCTTGGCCGATGAGCGAACACGCCGATCTCATCGAGGCCGCCCGAGCTGCCGTCAACCCGCACCGTGTGGGCGATCGTCTCTTCGGTGACGTCGGCGCTGCTCTCGAGACGACCGCCGGCGCGATCCACACGGGTGTCTGCATCGACACCGGTTCCGGGACCGGTTTCTGCGCCGAGCACGCTGCCGTCGCCTCCATGGTCACCAGCGGCGAGTACGAGATCGCACGCATCGTGGCTGTCTGGCTGGACGACGACGACCGCGTGACCGTCCTCCCACCGTGCGGTCGCTGCCGCGAGTTCATCAGACAGATCGACGACTCCAACCTCGGGGCGACCGTCGTGCTCGGCCACGGCCGGGCCGCGCCACTCCGCGATCTGCTGCCGGAGTGGGAATGGCCCCGACCGGAAGAGCCGACCTCGCCCCAGGGCACGATGGGTCGGTGAACCGGACCGATCGTCTCTACGGTCTCGTGGAGGAGCTGCGAGCTGCGTCACCGCGTCCGCGGAGCGCGCGCCGCCTCGCCGAGCGCTTCGAGGTGTCGGCGCGGACCATCGAGCGGGATCTCGCGGCGCTGCAGCAGTTGGGGCTGCCGATCTGGGCGGAGCCCGGCCGGGCCGGCGGGTACGTCATCGACGCGTCGGCGACGCTCGGCCCGGCGGGCTTCACGCTCGACGAGGCCCTCGCGGTGCTGATCGGGCTCGGCGGGCTCCGCCGCAGCCCCTTCCGGCAGCCTGCCCAGACCGCCGCGCGGAAGCTGCTCGCGGTCATGCCGGAGCGCGAGGCCGCCCGGGCCAGCGCCTTCGCCTCCCGCGTGCACTTCCTCGAGAGCGACGAGAGCGACGAGAGCGACGGAGGCGGCGAGAGCGAAGAGAGCACCGCTCCCGTGCCCGCCCCGGTCGACTTCGCCGAGGCCCTGCGGGCGGACCGCGTCGTGCAGCTGCGCTACCAGGACGCCGGCGGCGCGGAGTCCGTGCGGGACGTCGAGCCGCTGGGGTCGATCGAGAACGGAGGCCAGTGGTACCTGATCGCGTGGTGCCGCCTCCGACAGGGCGTCCGGGCGTTCCGCGCCGACCGGATGCTCGCGGTCAGGGTCACCGACGAACGGCCCCCGCGACGCGTGCTCCGCGCCGAGGACCTCGCAATCCCTTACGGGCGACTCCGGTCCGTCGTCGACGACTGATCGGCGGCGACGTCTTCGGCGAACACCGACAGGACGTTGTCGCCACGACCAGCGACGCTGGTGCTCCCCTGTCACGAGCGCCCCTGAAGGAGCCCCATGTCGTTCGCATCCGTCCGCATCGTCACCGACGACCTCGAAGGCCTCGTCGCGTTCTACGAGCAGGTCACCGGCCAGCAGGCCGAGCACCCCGCCCCGGTCTTCGCGCAGTTCAGCGGCCCCGGCGCGACCCTCGCGATCGCCAGCACCGCGACCGTCGCGATGCTCGGCGGCGCCCTCGCCCCCGCGACGAACCGCTCCGTGGTCATCGAGTTCGAGGTCGCCGACGTCGACCACGAGTTCGCCGAGCTCGTGCGCACGCTCGCGCTCCGCGGCGAGGACGTCGTCCTCGAGCCGACCACGATGCCCTGGGGCAACCGCTCCGCACTCGTCCGTGACCCCGACGGCAACGTCGTCAACCTGTTCAGCACGCCGACCACCGACTAGCCGTCAGGGCGTGGCGTCGAGGAGGCGCCCGGTCCAGTCCCGCAGGGCGGTGACGGCCCGCCGCGACAGCGTCGCCCCCGGCACCATGCTCGTCGACCCGTGGAAGGCCCCCGGCCACACGTGCAGCTCCGCCTGCACGCCCGCCGCCCAGAGCGCGCTGGCGTAGGCGACGGTCTCGTCGCGGAACACCTCGGTGCTGCCACAGTCGACGTAGGCCGGCGGCAGGCCGCCCAGGTCGGTCGCCCGGCCGGGGGCCGCGTAGATCGACACGTCGTCGCCGCCGCGACGGTCGCCGAGGTAGGCGTCCCAGCCGAACCGGGTCATCTCGCGGTCGGCGACGCCCACCCCGTCGAACTGCCGCGCGGAGAGCGTCGCGTCACGGTCGTCGAGCATGGGGCTGACGAGCACCTGCCCGATGACGGCCGGCCCCTGCCGGTCCCGGGCGAGGAGCGCCGTGCCCGCCGCGAGCCCGGCGCCGGCGCTCTGGCCGACGAGCACGATCCGCTCGGGGTCGACGCCGAGCTCGTCGGCGTGCTCCGTGACCCAGGTCAGGCCGGCCCAGCAGTCCTCGACCGGGTACGGGTCGGGGTGCTCGGGGGCGAGACGGTAGTCGGGGCTGACCAGGACGACGTCGTGCACGAGCAGCCAGTCGTCGTACGCGTCGAGGTTGCCGAGGTGGTGGCCGAACATCATGCCGCCGCCGTGGATCGCGTAGGCGCAGGCCGCCGTCCCGGTGCGGCCGATGCGCTGGACGACCGCGAGCGTGATCGGGTCGCCGAGGTGCCCGGGGACGGTGATGCTGCGCCTCTCGAGGCCGCGGGCGCGCAGTCCTTCGTCGAGCCGCGCCTCCGTCGTGTCCAGCTGGCGCATCTGCGGCAGCATCGCGGTCTCGAGGCGGAAGCGGCCGCGGGCGTCCATCGCCTCCAGGAAGGGCACGAACTCGGGGTCGAACGGGGGGCGGGGCAGGGCGGTGGTGGTGTCAGGCACGGGAGGGCTCCTGGGTGGTGGGGGCGGTGGGGGTGAGGGGGGTCGAGGGGGCGGGTGCCGTGGTGGCGTCGGGGGCCGGGTCGGCGGCTCGTGCCCGGAGCATCCCGACCACGACGAGCGCGGCGGCGACGGCGGCGAGGCCGAGCCCGGCGACGGTGAGGGCGTCCTCGAAGCCCGCGAGCCGCGGGGCCGTCCACGGCGTGGTCGTGATGCTGCCGGTGACGAAGGCCGCGACGATGGTGCCCGCGGCGGCGACCGCGGCTCCCCCCGCGAGCTCGCTCGACGTGTCGACGAGGGCGGCACCGACCGAGGTGCGGTCGGCCGGGAGGCCCGTCAGCACGGAGGCTCCCGCGACGACGCCGACGACGCGCATGCCGGCGGCCACGAGCACGAGGGCGACGAGCACCCAGACGTACCCGTGGCGGCTCAGGGCGCCGAACACGGCGAGGCCCGACACGACCGCCGCCGCGCTGACCCACGCCGCCCGGCCGAGGCCGACCCGCTGCACGAACGGCCCCACGAGGCGGCCCCCGGCGAGGAGAACGACGACCTGCGGCAGCGTGCCCACGGCTGCGAGGGCCGGCGGCCAGCCCCAGGCGAACTGCAGCTGCAGCGTCACGAGGTACGACAGCCCGGCGACGGCGAGGCCCGACGCGGCCTTGAACGCCAGGCCGCTCGACACCAGGGGGCGGGCGAGCAGGTGCAGGTCGACCACCGGGTGCCGCGCCGTCCGCAGGCGCACGACGAACCCGGCGCCGCAGGCGACGGTCAGGGCGACGGCGGCCCACCCCCACGAGGAGGCGGTGGCCGGCCCGACGAGGACGGTCGGCGTCACGAGCAGCCCCGCCACGGTCGCGGTGCCGAGCAGCGCTCCGCCCACGTCGACGGGGTCGCGTCGCAGCCCCGCCGCGTCGTCGCGGCCGACGCCGACGAGGACGCCGACGAACGCCAGCGCCGCGATCGGCACGTCGGCCAGCAGCAGCACCTGCCACGGGGCGACGGCGAGCACGAACCCGCCGACGGTCGGGCCGACGGCGAGGCCGACGAGCCCCGCGGTCGAGATGACCGTGAGGGCCCGGACGCGCAGGCCCTCGTCGTCGAACAGCCGGAACGCCAGCGCCATCGACCCGGGCGTGGTCATCGCCGCGGCGACGCCCGTCAGCACGCGGACGGCGATGAGCTGCTCGGTCGTCGTGACCGCCACGGTGGCGAGGCTCGCCACGGCCAGCAGCACGAGGCCCGCGAGCATGACGCGGCGGCGACCCACGCGGTCGGCGACGGCGCCGAAGAGCAGCATGAGCCCGCCGAAGGCGACCGCGTAGGCGCCGGACACCCATTGCAGCCCCGTCGTCGACGAGCCCAGCTCGCGACCGATCGTGGGCAGGGCGACGTTCAGCACCGAGGTGTCGAGCATCTCGAACAGGAACACCGCGGAGAGCCCGGCCAGGGCGATCCCCGCGTCGGACAGCCGGGGAGGCGCGTCGCCGGCACGCAGCCGACCGCGGGTGAGAGAGGGGCTGGGTGGCACGGGGCGCACTCCTTCTGGGAAGAAGTGGCGACTCGTTCGATGCCGCGTGCGGGTGCGTCGCAGAGCGCGGCGCCTTTTACCTCAGTGATCGACACCGTACACGGACCGCCGCCCCCGACGGAAGCGCGGGAGCGATGCCGCCGAGGCGGTCCTCCGGTCGGGGACGCGCTACCCGGGGCTCGTGCCGGGGGACCGGCCGGGGGCGAGCGCGCCGGAGACGAGGGCCTGCACCAGCAGCTCGGCGTCGTAGCCCGGGTCGCTCGCAGCGCCGATGCAGAGGTTGCCGACGCCCTTCAGGAGGCTGTACCCGTCCAGGGCCGCCTCCTCGCCCGAGGGGCCGAGATCGGCGCGGGCCGCGGCGAGGAGCGACCCGCAGACCGGCACGAGCCGGCCCACGAAGTACGCGTGGAGTGCGTCCGAGCCGGCGGCGTCACCGTGGAGGGCGGTGGCGAGGCCGTGCTTCGTCACGAGGAAGTCCACGAACAGCGCCACCCACGCGCGGAGGGCTCCTTCCGGGGTCGCGCTCTCGGCGAGGAGTCGCGGCCCGGCCTCGGCGCAGGCCTCGACCTGGTGGCGGTAGACGGCGACGACCAGCTCGGGCCGCGTCGGGAAGTGCCGGTAGACGGTCCCGACCCCCACGCCCGCCCTCGCCGCGATCTCGCGCACGGGGGCGTCGACGCCGGACTCCACGAACACCTCCGCCGCCGCGTCCAGGAGAGCCCGCTGGCTGCGGCGGGGGCGGCCCACCGGCCGTGACGGCGCTGCTGGGGCGTCGCCTCCCTGCGTGTCGGGCATGGCGCCTCCTCGATCGGGTCGAACCGGTGCTTGCTTAACGGAACAACGTTCCGTAACGTTGCGGAGCAGCGCTCCGATAAGCAGTATCGCAGAGCCCGACCCCTCACGGAAGGAACCCTCCATGCCCTCATCACTCGTCACCGCACTGGACGACATCGTCGGCGCCGGCGACCCGGTCGTCTCCGTCGCGCCGGTGACCCTGTCGGCCCCGGGGCGCGCCGTCCCCCTCGAGGTCCGCGTGTCGGCACCCGCCACGGGAGGCGACCTGCCGGTCGTCGTGTTCTCGCACGGCAACGGCTGGAACCTCGACGGGTACGCGCCCCTGACCGCGTTCTGGGCCTCGCGCGGCTTCGTCGTCGTCCAGCCCACGCACCTCGACTCGAGGCGGAACGGGTTCGGGTTCGACCACCCGGTCTTCCCCTCGATCTGGACAGAGCGCATCGCCGACTTGACCCGCGTCCTCGACCAGCTCGACGCCGTCGAGGCGGCCGTCCCCGGTCTCGCCGGCCGCGTCGACCGCGACCGGATCGCCGCGACGGGCCACTCCTGGGGCGGCCAGACGGCGCAGGCGCTCCTCGGCGCGCGCATCGTCGACGAGGAGGGCCGCGTCGGAGACGACATGTCCGACAGCCGCGTCACCGCGGGCGTCCTCCTCGCCGCCACCGGCCTCGGCGGTGACGACCTGCACCCCTTCGCGCAGGCGAACTTCCCCTTCATGCGCCCGTCGTTCGGCGAGCTCGCCACCCCGACGCTCGTCGTCGCCGGCGACCACGACCAGTCGCGGATGTCCAGCCGTGGACCGGACTGGTTCACCGACGCCTACACGCACAGCCCCGGCGCCACCGACCTCCTCGCCCTGCACGGCGCGGAGCACTCCCTGGGCGGGATCGTCGGCTACGAGGTCGCCGAGACGACCGACGAGGACCCGGAGCGGGTCGCCGTCGTCCAGCGCCTGAGCACCGCCTACCTCCGCACGGCCCTCCGCGTCGACGGGGGCGCCTGGCCCGCGGCCCGGGACGCCCTCCGCCGAGCCGCCGACCCGATCGGGCACGTCGACAGCAAGTGACGCCGCCGTTCTCTCGATCGCGGCCCTCGGCGATCTCCGACCCCGTCAGCGCACGGTGAGGGGCGGCAGGCTGCGGTCGGTCTCGGCGACCGCGGTGAGCTTCGCCGTCAGGGGCCGGAACGCTCGCGACGTCATCACTCTGTCCACGACCCTGCGGAGGGCGAGGCCGGCACGGGTCTGGGGGTAGGCGAACGCCGTGAGGCCGCGGGGCAGGTCCTGGACGTCGTCGACGAGCGGGCGCATCCAGGCGTCGTACGCGGCGAGGGCCACGTCGTGGTCGTCGGTGCTCGCGAGCTCGGCGGCGAGGACGCGCCCGGCGAGGAGGGCGAGGGAAGCGCCCCCTCCTCCCATGGGCGTGACGCACCACGCCGCGTCGCCCGCCATCACCACGTGCCCTCGGTGCCAGGTCGTCATGCGGACCTGCTGGAGCTGGTCGACGTAGACGTCGGGCGACGTCGCGAGGGCGTCCAGGATCCGCGGGGCCTCCCACCCGGCGTCGGCGTAGCGAGCCCGGACGAGCTCCAGCGTCTCGTCGCGGGTCGTGCCGAGGACGTCGTCGCCCGGCGAGTAGGCCAGGATCGCCCGGATGGTGCCGTAGGGGTCGGGGCGGAGGTGGATCTGGCGGCCTCGGGCGGCGGTGTGCCACCGCCACCGGTCGTCGTCCCGGTCGAGGCGCGGGATGGTGCCGAACACCATCGTCACGCCGAGGTCCCGCTCCTCGACCTCGCTCTCGTCGAAGACCAGGGCCCTCGTCCTCGACCGGACCCCTTCCGCCACCACCAGCAGGTCGGCGTCGAGGCGCCGGCCGCCCGCGGTGGTGATCGTGACGCCGTCGACCTCGTCGTCGACGCGGGCGATCGTGTCGCCGTAGACGAACTCGACGCCGTCGGGGAGGTCGTCGAGGAGCGTGCGCGCGAGGTCGCCGCGGAGGATCTCGAGCTCGGCGGTCGCCCCGCCGCTCCCGTCGGAGGGCAGCTCGGCGGTGACGACGCCGCGGGCGTCGACGAGGACGGTGCCGGTCTCCGTGGTGTTCCGTGCCGCCACGGCGTCGAACAGGTGCATCTCCCGGAGGACGTCACGGGCCGCTCCTCGGACGTCGACGTTCTGGCCGCCGTCGCGGAAGGCCGGGGCCCGCTCGATCACGGTGACGTCCCACCCCGTCCGTCGCAGCCACCACGCCGTGGACAAGCCTGCGATGCTGGCTCCTGAGATGACGGCAGTGCGGTTCTTCATGGTTCTCCTCGGTCCGGATGAGCTTTACAGTAAAGCTACTGCACAGTGAAGGAGAATGATGACCGACGTGTTCGAGGGCGCCTGGCGGGCTCCCGAGATCGAGGTGATGGAGGCGCTGCGCGGCTGGGCCGTGGCCTTCGCCGAGCTGAACCAGCACATGGCGACGTGGATGGACCTGCCGACGACGGATGCGCAGGCGCTCGGGCAGGTGCTGTGGGCCGCGTCCGACGGTGACCCGCTGTCGCCGGCCCGCCTCGGTCAGCGGATCGGGATGACGTCGGGGTCGGTGACCGTGCTCGTCAACAGGCTCGAGGCCGCTGGCCTGATCGAGCGCAGCCGCGAGCACGCCGACCGTCGGCGCGTCACGCTCCGCCCGACGCCCGCGGCGCAGGAGCGGGCGCGGGCCTTCACGGAGGCGTCGGTCACGGAGATCGCCGGAGCCCTCCACGAGACGGACCTCCCGGACCTCGCCGCGTCGACCGTCTTCCTCGAGCGGATGGTCGAGGCCGCGACCGCCGCCACCGACAGGCTCCGGACAGGACCACCCCCTCACCGCCCCTGACCGGTCGGGGCGAGTGCGCGGCCACGCCGCGACAGGGAGAGACTCGAGGCCATGACCACCACCGTCCTCCTCGCCGGCGCCACCGGCGACCTCGGCCAGCGCATCCTCCGTGAACTCCTGACGCACGACGCCCGCGTGCGGGTGCTGACCCGCCCGGGCAGCCGGAGCGCCGCGGCCCTCGACGCCGACGACCGGGTCGACGTCGTCGTCGCGGCGTACGGCGACCACGACGCCCTCACCGAGGCGGTCCGCGGCGTCGACGTCGTCGTCTCGGCGGTGAGCGGCACCCGGTCGGTGATCGTCGACGCGCAGCGTGCCCTGCTCGCCGCGACCGTGGCGGCGGGCGTGCCGCGTTTCGTGCCCTCGGACTGGTCGGCCGACTACCGCTCGATCGACGTGGGCAGCAACCGCAACTTCGAGCTCCGCCGCGAGTTCGCCGCCGACGTCGACGCGGCGCCCGTGCGGGCGACGTCGGTGCTGAACGGCATGTTCGCCGAGCTGCTCACCGGTGACGCGCCGCTCATCCTGTTCGGGCGCCACAAGGTCCTCTACTGGTCGAGCCCCGACCAGGTGCTCGACTTCACCACCAAGGACGACGTCGCCCGCGTCGCCGCCCTCGTGGCGCTCGACCCCGACGCCCCGCGGGTGGTCGAGGTCGCGGGGTCGCGCATGACGGCCCGCGAGATCGCGAGCACGATGACCGAGCTGACCGGCGAGCCCTTCGGCCTGCAGTGGGCCGGCACGACGGCGACCCTGTCGGCGATGAGCAAGGTCGGCCGGCGCCTCTCGAAGGACCCCGACGAGGCCTTCCCCGCGTGGCAGGGCATGCAGTACTTCGTCAACATGTTCAGCGGCCAGGCGCAGCTGCGGCACGTCGACAACGACCGCTTCGGGGCCCACGAGTGGACCACCGTGCGCGACGTGCTCGCCGCTCACCTCGGGCGGGCGGCCCGCACGGCGGGCTAGCGGGCGGCCTCGGTCGGTCGCGCACCGAGCCGCGACGTCGCGCCGTCGCGCCGTGCGCCGCGCCCGCCCGGCCTACGACGCCGCCCGGTCGCTCGCGAGCATCGCGAAGACCAGGGTGTCGGTCCACTCGCCCTTGCTCCAGAAGTCACGGCGGAAGTGCGCCTCCTGGCGCATGCCGAGCCGCTGCGCGAGACGCGCCGACGCGTCGTTCCGGGCATCCATCTGCGCGACGGCCCGGTGGGCGTCGTGCCGCTCGAACGCGTGCTGCAGGGCGGCGGTGACGGCCTCCGTCGCGTAGCCGAGCCCACCGTGGTCGGGGTCGAAGGTCCAGCCCAGCTCGACGGTGCGTCGCTCCTGGTCGGTCCGCCAGACCGACACCGACCCGATCACGGTCCCCTCCCGCTCGACGACCAGCGCGAGGGCGCCGTCCGGCTCGTCGAGGCCCGTGCGCCCGAGGCGACGCTCGAGGTGCGCGGCGCCCGACTCGGGCGTCCACGGCTCCTCGAGGAGGAAGCGCGCGACGTCCGGCCGCGAGTAGACGGCCACGAGGCGCTCCAGGTCGCCCTCCCGGTGCAGGCGGAGGGACAGCCGGGCCGTGGTCAGCAGCGCATCAGGGGTCACGCCGACGATCATCGCGCACCGCCGCCCGCCACGGCGGCGTAGCGTCGCGCTGGTCGGCCTGACGGCCGGTGGCGACACCGTCGCCCGTCGAGGGAGCACAGCATGAAGGTCGTCATCACCGGGTCACGCGGCAAGGTCGGCCGCGCCGCCGTGCGTCGCTTCGTCGACGCGGGGCACGACGTGCTCGGCGTCGACCTCGTCCGGCCCGTCTTCGACGCCGGCTCCGTCGCGCCCGGCCGGTACATGATGGCCGACCTCACCGACGCGGGCTCCGCGTACGCCGCGGTGGCCGGGGCCGACGCCGTGGTGCACGTCGCGGCCATCCCGCAGCCGACCGCGAACCCCGCGCACGTCGTCTTCCAGACGAACCTGATGTCGACGTTCAACCTGGTGGAGGCGGCGGTCCGGTTCGGCGTGCCCCGCTTCGTCAACGTGTCGAGCGAGAGCATCGTCGGCAACTTCTTCCCCGAACGGCCCTTCCTGCCCGACTACGTCCCCGTCGACGAGGAGCACCCGCTGCACCCGCAGGACCCGTACGCCCTCTCGAAGGCCTTCGGCGAGCAGCTGATGGACGCGGCCGTCCGCCGCTCCGACCTGCGGGCGATCTCGATCCGGCCGAGCACGGTGCACGACGAGAGCAACTACGAGGAGAACCTCGGGCCGCAGGTGCGCGAGGCGTCGCCGACGAGCGCGAACTTCGGCAGCTACATCGACTCCGACGACCTCGCCGACGCGCTCCTGCTCGCCGCCGAGAGCGACCTGCCGGGCCACGAGGTGTTCTACATCGCCGCAGCCGACAACGCCGGCGGCCACGACTTCGCGGCGACGCTGCGCGAGCACCACGGCGACCAGGTCGAGCTGCGGGCGATCGACCGCGTCGACGCCTCCGGCATCTCGACCGAGAAGGCCCGGCGCCTGCTGGGCTGGACGGCCACGCGCTCGTGGCGCGACCACCTCGACGCCGAGGGGCACCGGCTGCGCTGAGCCGCGACTCCCGGGCTCTCCGCGCCGGTCGGCGGGTCAGCCTGGCGGCGGGTCAGCCCGGCGGTGCGTCAGCCCGGCGGTGCGTCAGCGGGGCACGGGTCAGTCGCGCTCGGCGAGCAGCGGCGCCATGTCGACCTTCTCGGTCGCGGGCAGCGGGAGGCGCGTCTCAGGACGGATCGGAGCGGTCAGGGCGACGTTCGGGTCGTGCAGGGCCATGCGGGTGCCTCTCGGGTGGCGGTCGTGCGGTGCGGGTGACGTCGACGGTAGACGCGTCGCGTCACGTCGTGCCCGGGGTTGCCCCGAGGTGGGGGACCGGCTAATCGACGTCCCCGGGGTGCGGGGCCGGTGCGGACGACGGGGCCCGCGCCTCCTGCGCCTCTCGCGCTTCTCGCGCTCTCGCCTTGATGGCCTCGACGACGGCGGTCTTGGCGTCGGCGTAGTCGTTCATGTCGCTCCAGTCGCGGTCGAGCAGCTCGCGCTTCGTGCTCTCGTAGAGGGCCCGGTCGGCGTCGTCGGAGCGGAGCCGGTCACGCAGCAGCAGGTAGTCGTCGACCGCGGGGTGGCCGCGCTCGTAGAGGTGCACGTGCACGTCGCGCTCGGGGGTGCGCACCAGCCGGTGCCCGGGCTCGCGGACGCGGAGCTCGTAGCCGGCGGCGATCAGGCGCTCGACGTGGTCCTCCTCGGCGGTGATGTCGTCGACCGCGACGACGACGTCGACGATCGGCTTCGCCGCGAGCCCGGGCACCGAGGTCGAGCCGATGTGCTCGACCTCGACGGACGGGGCGGTGCCGCGGTTCTCGCCGTCGCCGTCGCCGTCGCCGCCGCCGTCGGAGCCGGCAGCCGGGGAGGCGCGGACCGCGTCGAGGATGCGCGCCCGGTGCTCGAGGTAGGTCGCCGCCCAGGCCTCGTCGGGCTCGTGCAGCGTGACGGTGACGCGCTCGGGGCCGCCGACCAGCTCGAGGGCGGTCACGTCGGGGCGGCGGGGGGTGCGGGGGCGAGGGGTGGGGGCGTCGGGCACGGCGCGAGCCTACCGAGGGGCGGCGGGCCGGACGTCGACCGGCCGGGAAGTGCACGCCGTCATCGCTGATCCACTCCGGAGTGGATCAGCGATCCTGGACCGCGCCTCCCGCGCCCCCCGCGCTGCACCCGCCGAGCCTCCGGTGGTGCGCTCTCCGCGCCTCCGTGCCTCCCGCGCTCGCCGGCTGCGGGGCGTCGACGGCCCGCGCGGCGGCTCAGGCGCCGAGCGCCCGGATGAAGTGCCCGCCCTCGCGGGCCCGCCCCGACGCCGCGACCGTGAAGCGCACGATGTCGCTGCGGTAGCGGTCGTCGGAGGCCTCGAAGGTGCGCCCGTCGGCCCCGCGCGTCACGCGGTGCAGGCGCAGGATCGGGGTGCCGGGCTCGACGTCGAGCAGCTCGGCGTCGAGGTCGTCGGCGGCGACGGCGTCGATCTCGTGGTCGACGTCGGCGTAGCCGAAGCCGCGCGAGTCGAGGTACTCCGTGATGGACACGGTGTCGAGGTCGACGTCGAAGAGCACGCGGCCGACCTCCTCGATGAAGGTGAGCCGCTCGAGCATCGTCGGGCGCCCGTCGACCAGGCGCAGCCGCACGACGTCGACCACGAGGTCGCCGGGCTCGATGCCGAGCGACCGCGCCTTCTCCTCGCCGGCCCGTCGCAGCGAGACCTCCTGCGTGCGGGCACCGGGCTCGCCGCCGACGTCGTGCACCCACTTCGTGAACGGGATCGACACGTCGACCGGGTGGTGCGCCTTGCGCGCCACCACGCGGGCGGGCCGGCCGCGCCGCGTCTCGACGAGGCCCTCCGACCGGAGGGCGGCGAGGGCGTTGCGGATGGGGCCCCGCGAAGTGCGCCACTGCTCGGCGAGCTCGCCCTCGCTCGGCACGTCGTCGCCCACCGAGAGCTCGCCGCCGAGGATCCGCCGGCGCAGGTCGTCGGCGATCTGCTCGTAGAGGGAGGTGGGCACGGCGCGATCCTACCCAGCGGGCGTGTCGCGCTCGGGGCCGCGCGGCGCGAACGGGCCGTCGAGGGCCGCCCACTGCAGCAGCATGATCGTCTTGCCGTCGACGACGCGACCGTCACGGATCATCTGGCGCGCCTCCTCGTGGTCGACCTCGAGCACCTCGATGTCCTCGCCCTCCTCCTCGAGGCCGCCGCCCGGGCCGACGCGGTCGTCGACCGTGTACGGCGCGGCGAAGAAGTGCACCCGCTCGGTCACCGAGCCGGGGCTCATGTAGACGGCGAAGACGGGGGTGACCTCGCCGACGCGGACGCCGAGCTCCTCCTCGGCCTCGCGACGGATCGCCGCCGTCGCGTCGCCCGCGTCGTCGGGGTCGAGCAGGCCGCCGCCCGTCTCGACGAGCATGCCGTCGGGGTGCCCGTTGACGTAGGCGGGGAAGCGGAACTGCCGCGTCAGCAGCACCGTGCCGCGCTCGGCGTCGTAGAGCAGGATCGTCGCGCCGTCGCCGCGGTCGTACGTCTCGCGCTGCTGGGTCGTCCAGCGCCCGTCGCGGCCTCGCAGGTCGAAGGTCGTGCGGCGCAGCACGTGCCAGCCGGTGCTCGTCAGCTCGACGTCGCGGACGACGACGTCCGGGTTCCGCGCCAGGTCGCGGCCCACCTGGTCGAGCCCGGTGCGGCCGCGGTGGTCGGGGACGTCGACGCCGGGCTGCGAGGGGCGGTCGGGGTCGGCGGGGCGCGCGGGGTCGGCGGGGCGCTCGGGTCGGGCGGGAGTCGCGGGCGAGGAGGTCATGCCTCGACGCTAGGGGAGGTGATCGTGGCACCCGAGCGGCGGGCCGCTCTCCGTCAGGTCACGTCGGCACCTCGGAGTGCCACCCACGTGCCGCGGTGGCGTCGCTTCCGCAGGGCGTAGAGGTCGCGGAGGAGCTCCAGCCGGCGTCTACGGATGCGTCGCAGATCCGCAGACGCCACGGCCGCCGTGAGTGACCACCGGCCACCACCGGCCCTGCTCAGCACGGTGAACAGCGGGAGCACCTGCGACACCAACACCGCGGGCACGAGCGCGTTCCCGAGAGGCGCCGTGCTGAAGATCAGCCCGAGCAGGACTGCGGTCATCACGACTCCGCCGGCGACGGCGCCGGTCGTGGCGGTGCCGACCCAGGCGTGCCGGACCATGTCGATTCGGGCTGCCTTGACGACGCAGGTGAACCAGGCCGAGATGACGCCGAGCGTGGTGAGCAAGACGAACAAACCGCCCATCACGGCGACTTCGTCCGGTGCGATCTCCCTGGGAGCGCGTAAGAGGGCGATGGCGAGGGCGATAGCGCTCGTGGCGACACCGGTGAGCACGGTGACGCGGACCGCGTCGATGACGGGTCGTGAGGAAGGGCGTGTCGACTCTGCGTATCGGAGCAGCGTCCTCCCCGTGGACTGCAACTGCAGCCCTGCCAGTCGGCGGAGACGTCGGCGAGACCCGAACGTGACGAGTCCGAGCCAGAGTGCCACGACGGTGCTCACGGCACCCAAGGCGACGATGCTCCACATTCCGTAGTCGCGTGGCCGAGGGGCGAGGGTGCCGACGGCGGCCAGTACGACGACGGCCGCCGAGGTGCCAGCCAGTCCATAAGCGAAGAGCCCGACGGAACCACTGTCGCGTCGCTGGTCGAGAGGATCCGTGGGGAGGACCTGTGCGATGAAGAGGGCGCCGAGAAGCCCCAGGACGACCGTGAGGATGGTCAGCGCGTCAGAACCGACCTGCCTAGCTAGAGGACCGAGGACTGCCCACAGGTCGTCCCCACCGATCTCGCTGACGAGAGCAGCCCAGACGAACGTGAGGTAGAGCTCGCCGAGCGCGACGACGCTCATCATCCCTGGGCCCGTCCAGATCGTGGCCGCCCGCCGACGGGCAGGACGCTCTCGGCGCCAGGGGCGTGTGCCTGTGACTGTGCTCATGATCCGAGCGTGCAGGCGACCACCGACACGGGCGGGGGAGGAGGTGCCTGGACCGACTGTGCTCTCTCGGGGCCAGGATCGGGGCATGGCACACATCCTCGTCACCGGCTCGACCGACGGCCTCGGCCGCGGCGCCGCCGAAGCCCTGCTCGAGCAGGGGCACCACGTCGTCGTCCACGCCCGCAGCGACTCGCGCGGGGAGGTGCTGCGGCCGCTCGTCGACCGCGGAGCCCGGCTCGTCGTCGCCGACCTCGGCGACCGCGACGCGGTGACGGCGCTCGCCGACGAGCTGAACGCGCTCGACGCACCGCTCGACGCGGTCATCCACAACGCGGGCCTGATCCGCGGCGCGGCGATGATGCCCGTCAACGTCGTCGCCCCGTACCTGCTCACCGCGCTCGTGACGGCGCCGACGCGGCACGTGTACCTCAGCAGCGGCATGCACAAGAGCGGCACGGCGTCCGTGCTGGGCGACGTCGACTGGTCGGGCTCGCGAGAGACCGGCTCGTACTCCGACAGCAAGCTGTTCGTGACGGCGTTCTCGGCGGCCGTCGCGCGACTCCGGCCCGACCTGCGGAGCAACGCGGTCGACCCGGGCTGGGTCGCCACGAAGATGGGAGGCGCGGGGGCGCCCGACGACTTCGAGCTCGGCCACCGCACGCAGCGGCTGCTCGCCCTCGGCGAGCTGGGCGACGTCAGCGGGGCCTACTGGTTCCACGAGGAGCAGCAGCAGCAGCCGCACGCCTCCGTCGGCGACGAGGGCTTCCAGGGCGAGGTGCTCGCGGCGCTCGAGCGCGAGACGGGAGTGGCGCTGCCGCGCGGCTGAAGGTCGCTGGCGCGGCGCGGCGCTCGCGGTCGCGCTCGCTGCGGGGCGCGGGGCGCGGGGCTCGTGGCTCGGGCCTGCCGATCAGTCGATGACGCCGGTCAAGGCTCCGACGGCTATCAGCGCTGCGGCGATGACGATGGCGACGCCGGCGACGAGCATCAGGGTCGGCGACTGGGTGCACGGGCCGACGTACTGCTTCTGCTCGCGTCGCAGCTGGCGCGCCACCCGCGAGATGTGGTGCCGCGAGGTGATGAAGAACACGCCGAAGACGGCGACGAAGGGGGAGATGACGAGGGCGACGACCTGGCTCGATGTCATGGTCAGCGGTGTCAGTCCTTGTTCATCTTGCGCCACTGCAGCACCCACGAGACGATGACGGCGACGCACGCGATGCTGAAGACGATGATGCCGACGGGCGTCAGCGGTGCCCAGGTGGCCATGACGACGAGCGGTTCGACGGGCATCTGTGCAGTGAACACCAGATGCGCGCCCTGCGGAGGTGTGACGTCGTCGCTGGGGAGACGGTCGCTGAGGAGCTCGATCCACTCTGGAGTGGATCGGCGATCCGCGACGGTCCTTCTCCGCCTCCGCCGGCCGACCGAGTCGTCGAGGCGGGGGCGGGCAGGAGTCGCGGTGCGAGCCCTCGAGGGAGGTCGCGCCCGCGCTCAGTCGCCGGTGAGGGCCGCCGCGTAGGCGCGGACCGAGCGGTGGTACCGCGGCAGCGTCGGCTCGACGGCCTCGATCGCGACACGCAGCGCCTCGTCGACACGGCCGGCGCTGTGCAGGGCGAGCGCGAGGAACACCCTCGGTGCCGCACCGGTCGCGGGGTGCGGAGGGGCGTCGCGGAGCATCGTGATCGCCTCGTCGACGCGGCCGAGGTTGCGGAGGGTCGAGGCGTGCTGCACGACCATGCGCGCCGCCCGGTCGGAGTCGACCGCGGCGAGCCCGGCGGCGGTCGCGGCCGCGTACGAGACGTCGGCGTCGGCCTCCCGGCCGCCGGAGTCGTGCGCGCCGCCGAGCTCGAACGCGCCGAGGGCGGGGTGCGGGGCGTCGGCGGCGAGGTCGCGCATCAGCGCGATCCGCCGCTCGTCGTCGACGCTCTCGTCGGCCCAGAGGGCGGCCACGCGCTCTTCCCACTCGTCGGTGCTCATCCGGGCACGCTAGCGGCCGGGACGGCGTCCGTGCCACCCGCGACGCTCACGGCAGGCGTCGGGCTCGCGTGCCGGTGGCGATGCCGGTGCCGGCTCAGCCTCGCGCGGGTCGGGGCCTCAGCGGTCGCGACGGCGGGCGAGCTCGCGGCGGAGGACCGAGATGAAGAAGACGAGCATGCCGACGCCGATGAGGGCGACGCCTGCGCCGATGAGCCGGTCGGAGAGGAGGTCCGGGCCGGTCACGGTGTAGACGACGGCGCCGACCAGGACGGCGGAGCAGACGGCGACGTTGAACCACGCCCCGGGAAGGCCGCCGGGCGCTCCGCGCTTCGTCGTGTCTCGGGCGTCCATGTCGTGCTCCTCGTGTCGGGTCAGGTCAGGTCAGGTCAGGTCGGTCGCGACGTGAGCCCGCGGCGGGCGGCTCCGGGAGTGCGCCCCCGCATCGCTCCTCCACTCTGGAGTGGATCAGCGTTCCTGGGCCGTACTTCCCGCGGGTCCAGTGCTCCGCACGATCCCGGTCAGGTCTGCTCGTCGGGCCCGCGCCTCCGTCGGTCCCGGCGCACGAGCCAGAGGCCGATGCCAGCTCGGATCACGAAGACAGCCCCGAGACCGCCGATGATGCGTGCGGCGGACGACGTGTCGCCCAGCACGGGCAGCTCGTCCTGGGGCTGCAACAGCAGCACGATCGCGACGACCACGCACACGGCCCCGGCGACCATCAGCCGACGGGCCTCCCGCACCTGGCCGCTCGCCGGATCGCGACCTCCGTCGGTGCCGGTCACGAGGAGGCGCGGGTCGGCTGCAGCCGCCCGCGCAGGTCGTCGACCTGGTGGGCCTGCACCCCGAGCTCCAGCGTGCCCTGGTCGGTCTCGACGTCGACGAGGTGGAGGGCCGGGTTCACGGTCAGGCTCTGCGTCGGAGACGGGCGACGGCCCGTGTCGGCCCCCACCTCGCGCACCTCGAAGTCGAGCGGATCACCGGAGACGAACCGCATCTGCCAGCGGTAGGGCGTGAACGTCAGGCGGCCGGGCGCCAGCTCGAGCCGTCCGTGCCGCCACTTCCGCTCACCTGCTCGTCGGAGCGCCACCTCGACGCGGTCACCGAACACCGAGCGGGCGATGAGCAGCCCCACGACGGTGGCCGCCAGGCCGATGACGAGGACGACGGCGATGATGGCCATGAGGATCCCGACCGGCAGCGGGTCGTCGTCGACGGCCCAGAGGAGCAGGACGACGCCCACTCCGACGAACATGCCGATTCCGACACTGACGAACCGGACGCCCTGGCCCTTGATGAACTGCGTTCTCTTCCCCATCGCGCTTCCCCCCTCGGGCACGGCAGTGAGCTCGCCCCCCGCCGCGAGCCTACGCAGCGCCGCGGTCGGTGGGTCGGAGAGCTCGCCTCGCTGCGGCAGGGACGGGAGTCGTGGTCCAGGATCGCTGATCCACTCCGGAGTGGGATCAGCGATGCTGGACCGTACTTCCCGCCGGGGGAGGACCTCGCTCGTGACCAGCTGACTACAGTTCGGGCATGGGTCCCGCCAGCATCGTCCTGCTCATCATCGGAACGCTGCTCCTGGCTGCCGGCGTACTCGCCGCCCTGGTTGTACGCCGGCGAGGTGGCGCAGCTGTCCTGAGCCGAGCGTGGTGGTCGGTCACCGTCCTGGCCGGGCTCGGTGCCGGCATCATCTCGGCCACGATCATCGTGCCGATCGTGGCCGCCGCCTGAGCTGATCGGACTCCAGGCCTCCGCCAACGTCCCCACCGCACCGCTCTCGACCAGGATGGGCCCATGGCCGCAGCCCTCGACCCTCCCGCCTCTCCCTCCGAGCGAGCCCTGCGCTCGCGGGCGTGGTGGGGTGCCGCGCCGCCGGTCGTCCTCGCCGGCGTCGTCGCCCTGCAGCTCCTCGATCACGACCGGGACCGGGGGTGGTTCTGGGTCATGACCCTGATCGCCGGAGTCGTGCTCGGGCTGCTGGCGCTGGTCGCCGTCGTCATCGACCTGCGGGCCCCGGGGGCGTGGCGTCGCCTCCCGGTCGATGCGGGTGAGCGCCTGGTCTGGGGCACCACGGCCCAGATCGTCCGGCCGACCGGCGGTGCCGGGCTGACCGGCGTGCTCGCACTCTCGACCACGCGCCTGCGGTGGGTGCCCCGCGCCTCCGCCCGGTGGCGGGGCTCCCGCTCCGAGGAGTGGCCGCTCGACGCCGTCGGCACCGTCAGCGTGCAGCCGGTCGACCACCGTCGGCGGCTCCGAGGCGGTCGGTGGGTCGTGCTCGAGATCGTGGGGCGCGAGCCCCTGCCCGTCGTCAGCACCGAGGCGCACCTCGTCGCCGACGACCTCTGGAAGGCCCTGGCCGCGGCGCGCAGGGCCGACTCCGGCACGTCAGCCGCGCGCTAGCGTGGCGCGATGGACCTCCCCGTGACCTACGACGCGTCCGCCGACTGCGCCTACATCCAGCTCGTGCCGCGCGTCGGCCGCGGCGCCGCCGTCGCCCAGGAGGTCGTCGAGGCCCCCGGTGACCGCGCCACCGTCGTGCTCGACTTCGACGCTGAGGGGCGACTGCTCGGGATCGAGGTCGTCGGAGCCCGCGCCGCGCTCGCCGAGTCGGTGCTGGAACACGCCACGCGCATCGGGTGACGAACCCGGAGGCTCACGCCCCTGCGGCGGCCTCTGCCCCGCCCGACGCCCTGCCCTCCACCACGCCCTTCCGCAGCAGGAAGCACCCGTACGGCCCCCAGTCGCTGGTCCGCACGACCGCGAACGCCCCGCGGGCCGCGGCGTAGAAGTCGAACCGCTCCAGCGCCTCCACCGGCACGGCCCCGCCGACGGCGGCGTCGACCGCGGCCTGCACGGCGTGGTGCACCGGCACGAGCCGGTCGGGGTCGCCCACCACCGCCATCCGCGTCACGGGTGCCTCGACGAACGTGTCGAGCGGCATCAGCGACAGGACGGCGCCCACGGCCCGCGGCAGGTCGCAGCCCGCGAGGTCGACGACGGTGCCGTGGGTGGTGTGGGCCGCGATCGACGCGGCCGGGTGGTTCACGTCGCAGAGCAGCAGCTGGTCGCCGTGCCCCATCGACATGAGCACCGACAGCAGCTCGGCGGTGAGGACGGGGTCGATGCCCTTGAGCACGAGGGGCTCCTTCAGGAAGGGATGGGACGGGGGGAGTCGCGGTGCACGACGACCGGGCCGGCCACCTCCCGCAGGAGGCACCGGCCCGGCCGTCGCCGTGCCTCATTCCCGGGCGGCGGCCCGGGTGTTCAGCTGGTCGAACGCGACGGCCACGAGGATCAGCAGGCCGATCGCGATCTGGAGGTAGAACGAGTTCACGGCCAGCAGGTTGCCGCCGTTGTTCAGCACGCCGATCAGCAGCGCCCCGCAGGCCGCGCCGATCGCGCTGCCCCGTGCCCCGGAGAGGCTCGCGCCGCCGATCACGCACGCCGCGATCGCCTGCAGCTCGAAGCCGGTGCCCGCCGTGGGCACGCCGGCCCCGAGCCGCGAGGTCAGCAGCACGCCGCCGACCGCCGACAGCAGCCCCGCGATGCCGTAGACCGTGATGGTCACCAGTCGCACCGGCACTCCGGCCAGGCGCGCCGCCTCCGGGTTCGAGCCGACGGCGTAGACGTACCGGCCGAAGACGGTGCGCTTCAGCACGAAGGCCGCGATCGCCGCGATGACGACGAACAGGATCAGCAGGTTCGGCACGCCGACCACCGAGCCGTTGGCGATCGTCTGGAAGCCCTCGGGCAGGCCCTGGATCGTGTTCGCGTCGGTGATCACGAGCACCACGCCCCGGGCGATGCCGAGCATGCCGAGCGTCGCGATGAACGGGGGGAGCTTGAACCTCGTCACCAGCAGCCCCGTGATGATGCCCAGCACCGCCCCGACGAGCGCGCCCAGGATCAGCGCGAGCGGGATCGGCACCCCCGCGACGAGCAGCTGCGCGGTGACCGCCCCGGCGAGGCCGAGGATCGACCCGACCGAGAGGTCGATGCCCCCGGTGAGGATGACCATCAGCTGCCCGATGGCGAGGATCCCGAAGATCGACACCTGGCGGGCCAGGTTCGCGAGGTTGTTGCCGGTCAGGAAGTCGTCGCTCGCGAGCGTCAGCGCTCCGAACACGACGAGCAGGACGATCAGCACCCCGCTCTCGCGGCCGGCGATGCTGCCGAGGGTCGTGACCCGCGGCTTGGTCGACGCCCGGGCGGCCGCGGCCGCGGCGTCGTCGCCGTTCCGCACCACCCGGATGGTCGTCGTCTCGATGGGTTCGCGCCACATCAACTTAGGCATGGGGGACTTCCTCGATGTTCTGTCGGGTGACCGGGTCGGTGCGGGGGTCGTGCCTGAGCGGCGGGACGCCGTGCAGGTGGTCGGCGGGGTCGTCGACCCCGCCGCTGGCGAGGCGGAGCACGTCCTCCTCGGAGGCGCCGCCCGGCAGCTCGCCCGCGACGGCGCCCTCGCGGAGCACCACCACGCGATCGGCGAGGCCGAGCAGCTCGGGCAGGTACGACGAGACGACGACGACCGCGAGGCCGCGGCGGGCCAGGTCGTTGATCACGTCGTAGAGCTCGCCCTTGGCGCCGACGTCGATGCCCTTCGTCGGCTCGTCGAACATGATGACCCCGGGCTTCGTCAGCAGCCAGCGGGCGAGCAGCACCTTCTGCTGGTTGCCCCCGGAGAGCGTCGAGACCGGCTGGTCGTACGAGCCGGCGCGGATGCGGAGGCTGTCGAGCAGGGCGTCGGCCTCGTCGGACTGTGCCCGGCCGGGCAGCAGCCCCCGTCGGGAGCCGACGCGCAGGCTCGCGATCGTCACGTTCTCGCGGATGGACAGCTCCGGCAGCAGGCCGAGCACCTTGCGGTCCTCGGTGAGCAGGGCCACGCCCGCGTCCATCATCGTGCGCGGCCCGTCGGGCCGGACCACGACGCCGTCGACGAGGATCTCGCCCTCCGCGACCGGCTCCGAGCCGAAGACGCTGAGCAGCAGCTCGCTGCGCCCCGAGCCGAGCAGGCCCCCGATGCCGAGGATCTCGCCGCCCCGGGCCTCGAGGTCGATGGTCGGGCTGTCCGGCGTGCGCCGCAGGCCCCGGAGGCTGAGGCGCGCCGGGTGGACCTCGCGCGCCTCGTCCGGGTACAGGCTCGACACCTCACGGCCGACCATGGCGTTGATCAGCGTGTCCTCCGTGTAGTCGCTCATCGGCCCGCTCTGCGACAGCTCGCCGTCGCGGAGCACCGTGACCCAGTCGCCGACGGCGAACATCTCCTCCAGGCGGTGGGTGACGTAGAGGATCGCGACGCCCTCCGCCTTGAACTTCCGGATCTGGTCGAGCAGTCGGTCGGACTCGGCCTCGGTCAGCGCCGTCGTCGGCTCGTCGAAGACGATCACCTTGACGGAGTCGGCGGTGACGACCTTCGCGACCTCGACGAGCTGCTTCGTCGCGGCGGGCAGCCGCTCGACGACGACGTCGGGGTCGACGTCGGCGAGGCCGAGCGAGTCGAGCACGAACCGGCAGCGGTCGTGCAGGTCGCGGGAGCGGATCACGCCCGAGCGCGCCGGCAGGCGGCCCATGAACATGTTCTCGCCCACTGAGAGGTGCGGCAGGAGGCTGAGCTCCTGGTAGACGGCCTGCACGCCCGCGCCGCGGAGGGCGGCCGGGGTGGCCGTCGTGACGGTGCGGCCGTCGATGTCGTAGTCGCCCGAGTCGCGGGGCAGCGCCCCGGTGAGCACCTTGATCAGCGTCGACTTGCCGGCGCCGTTCTCGCCGGCGAGGCAGTGCACCTGCCCCGCCACGAGCTTGAGCGAGACGCCGCTGAGGGCCTGGACGGCGCCGAACGCCTTCGAGACGTCGGTGAGCTGCAGCACGGCAGCGCCCTCGGGCTCGCGGACGGTCATCCGTTGGTCTCGGCAGTCTGCGGCTCGAGGAGCGACTTGATCTCGGGGCTCTCCATGTTGTCGCGGTCGGCCACCGCGACGCCGGGGTCGAGGCTCGCGGGCGGGATGCGCCCCTGCGTCGCCATCGCGGCCTCGACGACGCCCTGGTAGCCGAGGAACCAGGGGTTCTGCACGACCAGCGCGTCGATGCTGCCGTCGGCCAGGGCGGCGTTCTCCGCCGGGTCGGAGTCGAAGGCGACGACGACGATGTCGTCGGACGCGTCGTTGTCCTTGATGGCGGTGGCCGCGCCGACGCCGGAGCTGTTGTTGTCGGCGAAGACGCCCACGAGGTCGGAGTTCGCCGAGATGGCGTCGTTCACCTGCGAGGCCGCCGTGCCGATGTCGTTGTTGTTGTAGCTCTGCAGGCTGGAGTCGATGTCGGGGCAGCCGGCCGCGAGCCCGGCCCGGAAGCCCGCGTCGCGGTCCTGGTTGGCCTCGATGCCCGCGATCGGGGCCTCGACGAGCACCTTGCCGGTGGTCGTGCCCGCGTCGGTGAGCAGCTGGCACATGCGCTCGCCGGCGGCCGTGCCGGCGAGGACGTTGTTCGTGCCGATGTGGCCCTCGATGTCGGCGGTGACCTTCGTGTCGGCCGTGATGACCTTGATGCCGGCCGCCCGCGCCTGGTCGATGGAGGCGTTCAGGGCCTCGCTCGAGCTGGGCGCGATGAGGATGGCGTCGGCGCCGCGCGAGACGGAGTTCTCGACGAGCTGCACCTGCCCGGCGATGTCGGTCTCGGAGGTCGGTCCGAAGGTCGCGACCTCGATGCCGTAGTCGGCCGCGGCGGCCTCGGAGCCGGCGAGCAGGGTCTGCCAGTAGGCGGAGTCGCTGGCCCGGATGATGACGTCGACCTTGACTCCGGACGCCGCGCCTCCTTCACCCCCTCCGCTCGATGCCGCCTCGGAGACCGTGGCCCTGCCGCCGACGACGCCGCCGACGAGGGCGACGAGGGCGATGGTCGCCACGAGGGAGAGGGAGAAGACTGTTCTAGATCGCGCCATTGCGTGTCCACCTGTGTGTGAGAAGGGGTCGGGGGGTGTTCGTCGTGCGGGGTGGTGCGTGTCGGTCGGGTCGCACGGGGTCGGGCGGGGGCCCGGGGAGTCGCGGGCCGGGTGCCTCCGCACGCGCGGGTCGCGGGGAGGCACCGGCCGGGGCCCGAGGAGTCTCGGGACGCCCTCGACGACGGGTCAGGCGCCGGGAGCGGGGACGGCGACGCTCATCAGCTCGTTGCGGAGGCGCTGCGAGGCGATGCCGTCGGCCTGGTCGATGACCGAGGTGATGTGGTCGACGCCGACCGCCTCGATCTTCGCGATGAGCAGCTCGACGGTGGCCCGGTTGGTCTCCGCCTCCTCCTGTGCGTCCTCCCGGATGGGGAACGTGTCGAAGTAGATGACGCCGTCGTAGTCGTGGCGGAGCAGGTAGTAGAGGAACTCGATCGTCTCGAAGGGGTGGATCGAGCCGATCATGAGCCCGTCGTCGTGGTCGTTGTTGCCGTCGTTGAGGTGGACGCCCCACAGCTTGCCCTCGGCGAGCAGCAGCGCGGCGCCGAAGCCGGGCGCGTCGCCGGCCATCAGCATGTGCGCGAAGTCGAGCGTCGCGCCGACGTTGGGCCGGTCGATCAGCTGGAGGACGTGCAGGGTCTGCCCGACGCTGCGGATGACCGAGTGCACGCGCTCCTCGTAGGGCTTGTACTCGATGCTGATGCGGACGTCGGGGCGGTGGTCGGCGAGCTCCTGGAAGGCCTCGACGATGCGGCCGAGGTCACGCGCGTAGTCCTTCTGGAACGTGTAGTCGAAGCCGTCGTAGCCGAGCCAGACCGTCACGAGGTCGCTGCCGCCGAGGGCCGCGGCGTCGATGCCGGCCTTCGTCAGCTCGATCGCCTCGCGGCGGACCGCCTCGTCGCGGTTGCTGTACTCGCCGTGGACGAAGTCCTTGCGGAAGCGCATGGCGACGCTGTTGAGCGAGAGCCCGAGCTCGTCGAGGAGGGGCTTCATGTCGGCGGGCTCGATGCCCACGAAGTGCTCGGGGTAGTTGAGGTCGACGTGGTCGATGCCCTTCGTCGCGCTGATGCGGCGGAGGGCTGCGGCGGTGTCTCCACCGGCGATGAACGAGTTGAGGCGCGTGGCGAACTTCATGGTGGCGACCGTACGGAGCATGACCACGATTGTCAAGCGTCGTCATTTCTGGTCACGTCTGCAGCCCGGATGAGCGCGTGCACCGCACCAGAATGCTGATCATTTTTGACAACCGTCGTCATTGCCGCCTACTGTCGGCCCTGGCGACGGCACGTCGTCGACACGACGAAGTGGAGGACCGCATGGCGGCGCACGCCATCCTGGTGGTCGGCAGCATCAACTACGACCTGATCGTCAGCCAGGAGCGGCTGCCGCGGCGGGGCGAGACGCTCGTCTCCACCGGGTTCCGCGCCGACCCCGGCGGCAAGGGCGCGAACCAGGCCGTCCAGGCGGCCCGCCTCGGCGCCTCCGTCCGCTTCGTCGGCGCCGCGGGGGCGGACCAGCACGGCGAGATCTGCCGAGCCGCCCTCGAGCGCGAGGGCGTCGAGTGCCGGCTGCGGCCCACCGACGCGGCGGCCGGCCTCGGCATCGTGCACGTCGTCGGCGAGGGCGAGGTGCACGCGACGATCGTCGAGGGGGCGAACGCCGACGTGACCGGCGAGTGGGTCGACGAGAACGCCGACCTCGTCGCGTCGTCGGCCGTGGTCGTGCTGCAGAACGAGGTGCCGGCCTCGGCCAACGAGCGGGCGGTGGCGCTCGCCGCGGCCGCGGGCGTCCCGGTCGTCTACAACGCCGCGCCCGCCCGGCCCGTGCCGCTCGAGGTGACCCGCGCCTGCGCCTGGTTCGTCGTCAACGAGGACGAGGCGGCCGAGTACCTCGGACGCCCCCTCGGCGACGTCGCCGACGACGCGGCGATGCGGGCCGCGGTCGCCGAGCTGGCGGCGTTCTGCGACTCTGTCGTCCTGACCCTCGGCAGTCGCGGCTGCTATGTTCTCGAGGGCCGACGGGTGGAGTTCGTGGGGGCGGTGCCCGCCCGCGCGGTCGACACGACCGGCGCCGGCGACTCGTTCATCGGGGCCTTCGCCGTCGCGCTGGCCGACGGGGTCGACCCGTTCTCAGCCGCCCGCACCGCCGCGCTCGTCGCCTCGATCACCGTCGCGGGGATGGGGGCACAGTCCAGCATGCCGACCCGGGAGGACCTCGAGGCGTGAGATCGTTCGCCAGGCACCAGCTGATCCTCGACCGTGTCGCCTCGGGCGACTCGATCCTGATCGACGACCTCGTCACGGCCACGGGGGCGTCGCCCTCGACCGTGCGCCGCGACATCCGCGAGCTGGAGCAGTCCGGCCACGTCGTGAGCCTGCGCGGAGGGGCGATCCGTGCCGAGGAGCGCTCGGCCGAGCTGCCGGCGGCGATGAAGTCGCAGATCAACCGCGACGAGAAGGTCGCGATCGCCCGCGCCGCCGCCGCCATGGTGGTCGAGGGCGAGACGATCTACGTCGACTCGGGCACGTCGCTGACCGAGTTCATGGTGGCTCTGCCGAACATCGACGTGCACGTCATCACCTCGAACACGCAGGTGCTCGGCATGGTGCCCCGGCCCCGGGTGACCGTGACGGCGCTCGGCGGCGACTACCTGCCCGACATCGGCTCCGTCGCCGGCACGATGACCGACCGACAGCTCGAGGACCTCTACTTCGACCGGGCCTTCATCGGCGTCACCGGCATCGACGCCGAGGCCGGCGTCACCACGTTCGACATCCGCGAGGCCAACAAGAAGCGCCTCGTGCAGGCGCACAGCCGCGAGACCGTCGTGCTCGCCGACAGCAGCAAGTTCGGCGTCGTCTCGCTCTGCCGCTCGTTCGGCCTCGGCGTCTGCACGGTCGTGAGCGACCGCGCCGACCCGGTGCTCGACGCCGCGGCGGCCTTCGTCGTCGCGCCGCGCCAGCGCTGAGCCGCGACGGCGGTGAGCCGCGCCAGGGCGATGGCCGTGCTCCGGGGTGCGCTCCCACGCGAACGGAGATAGTCTCCTCTTCGTGATGCGGAGAGGTCCTCCGCATCGCGACGAGGAGGACGCCGTGCCCGACACGACCACCCGCGGAGCCAGGGCTCCCCGCGCCGACGCCCTCCGCAACCGCGAGCACCTCCTCGCCACCGCCGAGCAGCACTTCGCCGAGCACGGCGTCGGCGGCTCCCTCGACGCGATCGCGAAGCGGGCGGGCGTCGGCGCCGGCACCCTGTACCGCCACTTCCCGACGCGCGAGGCCCTGCTCGCGGCCCTGCTGACGGCCCGCGACGACGCGCTCGTCGCACGCCGCGACTCCC
Organism: Frigoribacterium endophyticum; assembly: GCF_011759585.1. Lineage (GTDB taxonomy): Bacteria > Actinomycetota > Actinomycetes > Actinomycetales > Microbacteriaceae > Frigoribacterium > Frigoribacterium endophyticum. The sequence goes on along the minus strand of NZ_JAAOYV010000002.1, from coordinate 1,080,369 downwards.
TCCGGGCCGGCCGCGACGACGGCACCGTCGACGCGGGCGACGCCCTGCACGGCTGGCTCGCCGCGGTGATCGACTGGGCGGGGGCGTTCGACGGCCTGCCCGGGCCCCTGCGCGCCGCCACGCTCACGAGCGACTCGCCCCTCGCGACGACCTGCCAGGGCTTCGTCACCGTGACCGAGGAGTTCCTCGACGCCGCCCGCCGCGACGGCGCCGCCCGGAGCGACGTGCGCGCCCGCGACCTCTTCCTCGCCGCCCTCGCCACGAGCTGGGTGCGGGGCGCCGCGCTCGCCGACGACGACTCGGCCGACGGGCTCGCGGCGCTCACCCGCCGGGGGTGGCAGGCACGTCCGGCCGCCGCGGGCGACGACGCCTGACGGCGGCCCCGAGCCCCGCACCCCGCGCCCCGCGCCCCGCGCACGACCACGACCCCGACCCCGACCAGGAGGCACCATGACCGACACCACCAGCATCCCCACACCCCTCACCCGCATCGGCGTCATCGGCAGCGGCGACATCGGCAGCGGTGTCGCCCGCCTCGCCGTGGCGGCCGGCCTCGACGTCGTCGTCGCGAACTCGCGCGGGCCGGAGTCGCTCGCGGGCCTCGTCGAGGAGCTCGGCCCCCGCGCCCGCGCCGCCGCTCCCCGCGAGGCGGCGGAGGCCGGCGACCTCGTCGTGCTCGCCGTCCCGCTCGGCGCCTACCCGGCGCTGCCCGTCGACGCCCTCGCCGGCCGCGTCGTGCTCTCCACCGGCAACTACTACCCGCACCGCGACGGGCGCATCGCCGAGCTCGACAGCCTCGAGCTCGCCACCGCCGAGCTCGAGCAGCGGCTGCTGCCCGGCGCGCTCGTCGTGAAGGCGTTCAACGGGATCCTCGCCCACCACATCCCGGCGCTCACGGGCTCGACCCCGCGCACGGCGCTCGCCGTCCAGGGCGACGACGCCACGGCGAAGGCCCGGGTCATGGAGCTCGTCGACCTGCTCGGCTTCGAGCCGGTCGACGCGGGCTCGCTCGCCGAGTCGTGGCGCACGGAGCCCGAGTCGGGCGCGTACACCCCGATCTACGCGGCCGACGCCGCGGCCCTCGCCGTCGACCACCTCGCCGACCCGGGCGCGCCCGTGACGGCGGAGCGCCTCCGCGAGCTGGTCGCCGCGTCGCACCGCCCGGACGTCGCCGCCCGCCAGTTCTGAGGGCCCGGGGAGGCGCGGGTCGGCCCGCCGGGGGAGGTCACGCCGGTGCGGCGGGTCCGTGTCCTCCTGGGCGGGTCGGCGCCGACCCGCCCAGGAGGACGGGAACCCGCCGCACCCGGTCGGCGAGCACCGGCGAGGACGGGAACCCGCCGCACCCGGTAGCCGAGCGCCGGCGAGCACCGCGGAGGACGGCGACCCGCCGGCTCCCCGCCCGCGGCGCCGCGCCTCCCGCTAGCGTGGTGCGAGGCCCACCCGCATCTCGACGACGAGGACACGCACGCATGGCTCTCCGACCCCTCCACGACGACTGGACCCTCGAGGCCGTGAGCGGCCCGGTGCCCGCCGAGGTCGCGGGCCGGCTCGTCCCGGCCACCGTGCCCGGCGTCGCCCACACCGACCTGCTCGCCGCGGGGCTGGTCACCGACCCGTTCGACGGCGACGCCGAGGCCGCCCAGCAGTGGATCGGCGACACCGTCTGGCGCTGGCGGACGACGTTCGAGTGGCACGACGACGGCTCCGACCGCCACGACCTCGTCGCCGAGGGGCTCGACACCGTCGCCCGCGTCGAGCTGAACGGCGTCGTCGTCGCCGAGACCGAGAACCAGCACCGCTCGTACCGCGTCGACGTGCGCCACGCGCTGACCGACGGCGACAACCACCTGGTCGTGACGTTCGCCGCGCCCGTGCCCGAGGTGGAGTCGCGGGTCGAGCGCCACGGAGCGCTCCCGCACGTCAACCACCACCCGTTCACGATGCTGCGGAAGTCCGCCAGCAACTTCGGCTGGGACTGGGGCGTCGACGTCGCCACCAGCGGCATCTGGCGACCGATCGGGCTCGACAGCTGGTCGGGCGTGCGCATCGCGTCCGTCCGGCCGCTCGTCGACGTCACCGACGAGGGCGGGGTGCTCGACGCCCACGTCGAGCTCGAGTGGGCGAGCCCCACGGCCCCGGCCGACACCAGCGCCGTCGCCGGCACCGTCGGCACCGACGGCATCGGCACCACCGCCCCCGAGACCGAGGTGACCGTCCTCGTCGACGGGCACCGCGCCTCCTCGGCGGTCGCCCCCGGCACGACGCAGGTGCAGCTCACGGTCGTCGTGCCCGACGCCGAGCTCTGGTGGCCCCGCGGCCACGGCGCCCAGCCGCTCTACCCCGTCACCGTCACGGTCGGCAGCAGCAGCGAGACCGAGCCGGCCCCGCAGCCGTGGGAGGCGCGGGTCGGCTTCCGCACCGTCGCCCTCGACACCGCCCCCGACGAGCACGGCGCCCCCTTCGTGCTGAGCGTCAACGGCCGGCCGGTGCAGGTGCGGGGCGCGAACTGGGTCCCCGACCACGCCTTCCTCACCGAGATGACCCCCGAGCGCTACCGCCTCCGCGTCGCCGACGCGACCGACGCGAACATGAACCTCCTGCGCGTGTGGGGCGGCGGCGTCTACGAGTCGCACGACCTCTACGACGCGTGCGACGAGGCCGGCGTGCTCGTCTGGCAGGACTTCCTCTTCGCCTGCGGCGCCTACGCAGAGGAGCCCTGGCTCGCCGACGAGGTCGAGGCCGAGGCCCGGGAGGCCGTCACCCGCCTCAGCCGCCACGCGAGCCTCGTGATCTGGAACGGGAACAACGAGAACATCTGGGGCTACGTCGACTGGGACTGGCGTCGCCAGCTCGCCGGCCGCACCTGGGGCGAGGGCTACTACTTCGACCTGCTGCCGCGCGTCGTCGCCGAGCTGGACGGCACCCGGCCGTACTCGCCCGGCAGCCCGTGGTCGTTCGGCGAGTACCTGCACCCGAACGACGCCGCGAACGGCACCATGCACATCTGGGACGTCTGGAACCGCCTCGACTACACCGCCTACCGCGACCACGAGCCGCGCTTCGTCTCCGAGTTCGGCTTCCAGGGGCCGCCCGCCTGGTCGACGCTGACCTCGGTCGTGCACGACGAGCCGCTCGACCCCTACGGCCACGAGATGCTCGTGCACCAGAAGGCGGAGGACGGCAACCTCAAGCTCGAGCGGGGCCTCGACGGCCACCTGCCCGCGCCCTCGACGATCGAGGACTGGCACTGGGCGACCCAGCTCAACCAGGCCGCGGCGATCCGCTTCGGCGTCGAGCACTTCCGCTCGCTGGCGCCGCGGAACACCGGCGTCGTCGTCTGGCAGCTGAACGACGACTGGCCCGTCGTGTCGTGGGCGGCGGTCGACTTCGCGGGGCACCGCAAGCCGCTCTGGCACGTGCTCCGGGCCGTCTACGAGGCGCGGCTGGCGACGATCCAGCCCCGCGCCTCCGGCCTGGCCCTGGTGCTGCTCAACGACACCGACGACGCGTGGAGCGGCACCGCCACGGTCGCGGCCGCCGCGTTCGACGGCGGGCGCCGCGACGAGGTCGCGCTGCCGGTCACGGTGGAGGCGCGGGGCAGCACCACGGTCGCGCTGCCGGCCGCGCTCGTCGACGGCCTCGACCCCGCCGCCGAGCTGCTCGTCGCCGACCTGCCCGGCTTCGGCGCCGGCCGCGCCCGGTGGGACGCCGCCGAGGTCGTCGACCAGCACCTCGACCCCGGTGCGGTGGAGGCGGTGGTCGCCCTCGCCGAGACCGCTCCCGGCGTCGCGCTGGTCACCGTCACCGCCCGCAGCTACGCCCGCGACGTGACCCTGCTCGTCGACCGGGTCGACCCCGGGGCCGTGGTCGACACGGGCATGGTGACGCTGCTCGCGGGGGAGTCGGCGACGTTCCGGGTGACCGGGGTCGCCGAGTCCGACGCCGAGCGGCTCACCGCCGACGACGTCGTGCGGCACGCGGGCGACCTGCAGGGCTGACGCCCGGGCTCGCGGCGCGCGGGCGCGGGCTACACCCGGCGCAGGACGAAGCTCGTCATCACCTGCGACATGACGAGCCGCTCGTCGGCGTCGACCAGCTCGATGCGCGTGCGGAGGATGCCCCGGTCGGGCCGTGACGCCGACGGCCGCGCCTCGAGCACCGTGAACCGGGCCGTCAGCTGGTCGCCCGGGCGCACCGGGCGGTGCCAGCGCAGCTCGTCGACGCCGGGCGACGACAGGCTCGTCTCGCCGTTCAGCCAGTGGTCGACGAGCAGCCGCATCATGATCGCGGTCGTGTGCCAGCCGCTGGCGATGAGCCCGCCGAACGGGCCGGCGGCGGCCCACTCGGCGTCGACGTGCATCGGCTGCGGGTCGAAGGCGGTCGCGAAGGCGACGATCTCGTCGGCCGTGACCGTGGTCGGGCCGTACTCGGCGTGGAGGCCGGGCGGGTAGTCCTCGAAGTGCCGGTCGGGCAGGGGCGTGGTGAAGGGGTCGAGCACGGAGCCAGTCCACCACGCGCGGGCCTCCCGCGCGCGGCCGTCGAGTGGTCACGAACTGCTGCTCCCGGGGCGGGGGACGAACAGATCGTGACCACTCGACCCGCCGCTCCTACCGTCGCGCGACGACCGCCCAGCCGTGGGCGCCGATGACGAGCTCGTCGCCGTCGAGCCCCGCGTCGCGCCCGGCGAGGAACTCGCCCGGCGCCGGGTCGGCCACCCGCAGCGGCTCGTCGCCGAGCGAGAGGGCGACGACCAGCGCGACGTCGCCCGCGTCCCCGCCCGTGCCCCCGCCCGCGCCCGCCTCGGCGCCCGCCCCTGGCCGCAGCTCGAGCACGAGCGACTCGTTCGTCACCGACACCGTCCGCGACCGGGCCGTGTGCAGCCACGGGTGACGGCGACGGAGCCCGATCATCTGCTGGTGCAGCGCCAGGGCGACGGGGTCGGCGTCGGGCACGAGCGACACGACGTCGTCGCCCGACCAGCGGGGGAAGGCCGGGCGCACCGCGTCGTCGCCGCCGACCCGCTCCTCCTTCACGGCCCGCAGCCCGAGCTCGTCGCCGTAGTAGACCGACGGCACCCCGCCGAGGGTGAACAGCAGCACGGTCGCGTGCGCGTGGTGGCGCTCGTCGTCGACCTGGCTGGCGATGCGGGTGACGTCGTGGTTGCCGACGAAGGTCAGCGGCACGAACGCGTCGAGGAACTCGTCGTGCCGGGTGAGGGCCCACGCGAGCTCGTGCAGGTTGACGCTCTGCAGCGCGTGCCAGACGCCCTGCCAGAGCTCGTACTGGGTGACCGCGTCGAGCCCCGCCTCGCGCACGATCGCGGCGTAGTCGCCGTGCAGCACCTCGCCGACCACCCACACGTCGGGGTGGCGGTCGCGCACGGCCGGCAGCACCGTCGCCCAGAACGAGGTCGGCACCGAGTAGGCGGCGTCGAGGCGCCAGGCGTCGGCGCCGCGGTCGCTCCAGTGCGTCATGACGTCGGTGACGAGCCGTGCCACCTCGGGCGACGAGTGGTCGAGGGCGATCAGACCGCCGTGCCCCTCGAAGGTCGCCAGGTCGCCCGACCCGTCACGGCGGAACAGCGCGGCCGCCGGCGACGACGGGTCGGCGCGGGCCTCGACCAGCGGCGGGAACTCGGGGCCGACGTGGTTGAAGACACCGTCGAGCATCACGCGGACGCCCTTCTCGTGCGCCGCGTCGATCAGCGTGACGAGGTCGTCGTCGCTGCCGAGCCGCGGGTCGACGTGCATCCAGTCGATGGTGTCGTAGCCGTGCGTCGACGACGCGAACACGGGCCCGAGCGCGAGCCCGTTGGCGCCGAGCGCCACGAGGTGGTCGAGCCACGGCACGAGGTCGAGGAGGCGCGGTGCCGGCGAGCGGTCCGCCCCGGTCGTGTCGGCCCCCACGAACCCGAGGGGGTACACGTGCCACCACACGACGTGCTCCGTCCAGGCCGGGGCGCCGCCCGGGGTCGAGGCGCCACCCGGGGTCGCGGCGTCGGTCGGGGCGGGGGCGTCGGGCTGCTGCATGCCCGCCACGGTACCGACGCGGGTGCTGCTGGCGCCCAGGCACGCGCCTCCGCCCGGGCCTGGCCGATGCGCGAGCCCCCTCCCTCGGGGGGTGCCCCGCGGCCTTGCTGAGGAGCGCTCACAGGTTTATCTTGGTGACCGTAACAACCGGACGACGTCGGGCCCTCACCACGCCCGTGCGGTCGGCGCACCGCGGTCTCACCAGCCGCCTCCCGCGCCCCTCCGTGGCACTCCGTCGCCCGGACACGCTGCACCCAAGGATCAGGACACCCCGCCATGCGCACCGCCACGCCCCGTGCTGCCCGCCTCGCCGCCGTCATCGGCGTCCCGCTCGCCCTCGTCGCCTCCGGGCTCGTCGTCTCGAACGCGTCGTACTCGGCGTTCAGCGCGCAGACGAGCAACCCCACGAGCAACTGGACCACCGGCTCGGTGAAGCTCACCGACAACGACGCCGACGTGGCCCTCTTCACCGCCGTCAACCTCAAGCCCGGCTCGACCGGCACGAACTGCATCACCGTCACCTCGACCGGCAGCCTGCCCTCGACCGTGAAGCTCTACGGCACGGGTGCGGTCAACGTCAGCAACGACCTCGGCGTCAAGACCACGCTCAAGATCGAGCAGGGCACCGGCACCTGCCAGGCGTTCGTCGCCGCGGGCACGGGCGGCACCGTCTACGACGGCACGCTCGCCGCGTTCCAGACGGCGCGCTCCAGCTACGCGAACGGCGCCGACGCCTGGGTCACGACCGGCAACCCGACGGGGGCCGACGCCACCGCCGAGAACCGCCTGTACAAGTTCACCTACACCGTCGCGCCGGACCTGCTGAACGCGTCGCAGGGCCTGAACGTCAAGCAGGGCTTCACCTGGGAAGCCCAGAACAACTAGCCAGTCCCCGGGCGGCTGCGCGGCTCGTGCCGCGCCGCCGCCCGCCCCGCGTCACGGACCCCACGTCGAGAGGGGAGGCCGCCATGTCGGCGACGGCACAGCACGTCGCGAGCCCGCTGCGGGGCTCGACCCGCGCCTCCTCGCCGACCCTGTCGACCCTGCCGACGGCGCGGACCGGGGTCGAGGACTGGTCGCGGATCGTCGTCGCCACGGTCGCCCGCGGCGTGATCGTCGCCCTGCTGGGGCTCGCCTTCTGGGCCGCGGCGCCCGCGGTGCTCGGCTGGCACCCGACGACGGTCGTGACCGGCTCGATGGAGCCGCGCATCCGCGTCGGCGACGTCGTCGTCTCGCGCCCCGTGCCGATGGACCTCGTCCAGACCGGGCACGTGCTGCTCGCCGACGACCCCGACCAGCCGGGGCACCTTCGCCTGCACCGCTACGCGGAGGCGCTGGCCGGCGGCATGATGGTGACGAAGGGCGACGCCAACCCCGCCGTCGACTCGACGCCGATCGGGGCGTCGGCGGTGCACGGGGTGGGGTTCCTCCGCGTGCCGTCGATCGGCATGCCCGTCGTCTGGGCCCGCGAGGGCAGGTGGGTGCCGCTCGCGATGGTCGCCCTCGGGGTGCTCGTGCTGCTGGCGCTGACGACGGTCGACCGCGAGCAGCGTCGGATCTGCGCCCAGGTGGAGGCCGAGGCCGCAGCCGCGGCAGGCGCCGGGGAGTCGCGGGTCGGCACGGGCCTGCCCGCCCTCGTCGCCTGGCCGACCCGGCGGTCGATCCGCCACCGGGCCCGGAGGCTGCGGCGCCTGCGCACCGCGTCGTCCGCCCTCGCGCTCGCGATGCTCGTCACGGCCCCGCTCGCGACGCTGCCCACCGAGGCGGCGGCCGCGCCGTTCTTCGCGCGGACGGCGACGTCGGCGTCGTTGACGGCGGGGACGATCACCCCGCCGACGGGCGTGACCTGCACGGACATCACGACCGGGGCCGACAGCGGGGCGGTCAGGATCACCTGGACGTACACGGGGGCGACCCCGCCGAACGTCTTCAGCCTCGTCAACGCCTCGACCGGCACGGTGGTCGGGACGGCGACTCCGACCGGGGCGACCCCGCAGTCGCTCGTCTACCGGCCGAGCGCCCTGCTCCAGCTCGGAGTGCAGACGCTCCTGGTCCGAGCCGACTACGGCGGCAGCTGGATGGGGCCCGCGGCGACGGGCGTGCGCGTGAACGGGCTCTCGCTGCTGGGCGGAGGAAGCGCCCGCTGCGCGTGACGCCCGACTCGACGAGCGTGTCCGGCCCTCGCGTCGGGCGGTGGGCTGATCGGGTGCGGCGGGTCGGTGTCCTCCCGGGCGGGTCGCCGCTGACCCGCCCAGGAGGACGGGGACCCGCCGCACCTCGGGCCCGGGCAGCCCACGAGGACACGGACCCGCCGCGCCCGGGGCCCGCTCGCGCGCCACGCGGCGATCATCACGCGGAGCTGCTGCGCAGCCGCACCGCCGCGACCTCGGCCGCCGACCGCAGTTCCGGCGGGCCCACCACCGTGAACGGCGCGTCGAAGCGCAGAGCCGCGGCGAGCACCCCCGCCCACGACCACGAGCCGATCGTGAGGCGGCTGCGGTGCTCGCCCCGCGCCTCCAGCAGGCCGTCCGCGACCCAGGGGGCGACCTCGCGGGGCGGCAGCTCGAGGTCGACGACGCCCTGGCAGGGCCAGCGGTCGGCGTCGGCCGAGCCCTTGGCGCGCGCGGTGACGACCGCGGCCGCGTCGGGGCCCGGCAGCGGTCTGCGGGCGAAGGGGGCGCCTCCCGGGCTCCGGGGGTGCACGCGGTCGAGGCGGAAGACGCGCCAGTCGTCGCGGTCGAGGTCCCAGGCGAGCAGGTACCAGCGCCCGCCGCGCAGCACGACGCCGTGCGGCTCGACCCGGCGGGCCAGGGCGGGCAGGTCAGCGGCTGACTGGCCGGCCGTCGTGCCGGGCGTGTCCGTGCCCGGCGCGGGATCGGCCCCGGGCACCGCGACCCGGTCGTAGCGGAACCGCAGCACCCGAGCGTCCCGCGTCGCGGCGCTGACGAGCTCGAGCACGGCCGGGTCGACCGGGTCGACGGGGGGAGGCGCGGTGAAGCGGATCCCGTCGACCCGGTGCCGCAGACGCGACGGCATCACCTGCCGCACCGTCGCGAGCGCGCGCGACGCGGCCTCGTCGAGGTCGACGCCGCTCGCCGTCACGCCCTGCAGGGCGACCGCGATCGCGACCGCCTGCTCGTCGTCGAAGAGGAGCGGCGGCAGGTCGGCGCCGGGGGCGAGGCGGTAGCCGCCCTCGGGCCCGCGCGTGGCGACGACGGAGTAGCCGAGCTCACGGAGCCGGTCGACGTCGCGCCGGACGGTGCGCGCGGTGACCCCGAGCCGGTCGGCGAGCAGCGGCCCCGGCCAGTCGCGCCGCGTCTGCAGCAGCGAGAGGAGCGACAGCATGCGCGACGAGTTCCCGACCATGCCCCGAGTCTGCCGTGAGGAGCGGACCGTAACTGTCCGCATCGTGCGGGACGGTGAGCGTGCGGCAGGTCGCCGCGCACCACCACGACCGGGAGGACCCTTCCATGACCGTCAGCACGACCACCCACCTGAACTTCCCCGGCACGGCCCGGGCCGCCCTCGACTTCTACGCCTCGGTCTTCGACGGCGAGGTGACCGCGGCCGCCACCTACGGCGACTTCGGCATGCCCCACGATCTGCCGGGCGCCGACAAGGTCGTCTTCGGCCAGGTCGACGCCGCCGACGGCTTCCGGCTGCTCGCCTACGACGTGCCCGGGCTCGACACGACCGACACCGCCGCCGTCGCGGGCACCACCCGCCGCGTCGACGGCACGACCGTCACCGACCGCACCTTCTTCCAGTCGCTCCAGGGCGAGACGCTGGAGGAGGTCGAGGCCCTCTGGCAGCGTCTCGCCGAGGGCGCCGACGTGGTCGAGCCCCTCGCCGCGTCGGCCTGGAGCCCCGGCTTCGGCATGCTCACCGACCGCTTCGGGGTGACCTGGGTCGTCGACGTGCAGGCCGCGCACCGCTAGCGTCTGGCGAGCCCGCGAGGCGGCCCGGAGGGGTCTGCGCCGCGGTGTGGCGGGTCGGTGTCCTCCTGGGCGGGTCGGCGCCGACCCGCCCAGGAGGACGGGGACCCGCCGCACCCAGGGCTCGGGCAGCCCAGGAGGACACGGACCCGCCGGGCCCGGGCAGCCCATGAGGACACGGACCCGCCGGGCCCGGCCCGCACCCGCCTCAGCTCGCGGGGCTGATCTGCGCGTAGAGCAGCGCGGGGTCGTGGGCGAGCGAGGCCTTGACCATCGCGCTCCAGTCGTCGACGACGACCTCGATCGCTCCGGCGGCGAGGCCGTCGAAGGAGGCGCGGGGCACGTCCGCCGGGTCGATCATGGGGCCGTCGTAGCCGGCCATGATGTCGGTGTCGGCGGCGCCGAGGTGGACGCCCTGCACGAGGGTGCCCTGCGCGGCGAGGTCCTGGCGGACGCCGTTGGTCATGTTCCACTCGGCCGCCTTCGCGGCCCCGTAGCCGCCGTTGCCGGGGTACGCGAACCACGACAGCGCGCTGAGCACGTTGACGATCGCCCCGCCGCCGTTCGCGGCGAGGGCCGGCGCGAACTCGCGGATCACGTCGAGCGTGCCCCAGTAGTGCGTGTCCATCTCGCGGCGCAGCTCGGCCAGGTCGCCCGTGACGAGCGGCGTCGAGGTCGCGATGCCCGCGTTGTTGACCAGCAGGGTGACGTCGGTGGCGACGCGGGCCGCGGCGACGACCGACGCGTGGTCGGTGATGTCGACGGCGAGCACCTCGACGCGGTCGAGGGCGGCCAGCTCGAGGGCCTCGGGGGAATCGACGCGACGGGCGGTCGCGTAGACCTTCCGGGCCCCGCGGGCGAGCAGCTCGTCGACGAAGCGGCGGCCGATGCCGCGGTTGGCGCCGGTGACGAGGGCGACCTGGTCGGTGATGTCCATGGTGTTCGTTCTTCCTTCTCGGGGCGGCCGGGCGGTGCGTCCGGGCCTGCGCGGCTACGTTAGGACCTCACGTCGACGTCAAGGGCAAGTCCTGCCCGAGATCGACCACCAGCCCCGCGTCGTGCACCCGCCCGACGCCCCACCGGGAGGAGCGCTCGTGCGCATCGGAGACGTCGCTGCCCGCGCCGGGGTCAGCCCCCGCGCCCTGCGCTACTACGAGGAGCAGGGCCTGCTGCCCGCCGACCGCACCGGCAGCGGCCAGCGCGTCTACGACGAGGCCGCGGTCGAGCGGGTGCAGCTCATCCAGCAGCTCTTCGCCGCCGGCCTGGCGAGCCGCACCATCGTCGAGCTGCTGCCCTGCGTCGACGCGGGCGTCGCCACCCACGAGTCGCTCGCGCTGCTCCGTCGCGAGCGCGACCGCATCACGGCGAGCATCGCCGAGCTGACCGCCGCCCGTGCCGAGCTCGACCGCGTCATCGACGTCTCGCTGCACCCGACGCCCGAGCACTGCCCCGCGCTCCGTGACGGCGCCCCCGCGTCCGTCGCCTCGGCGGCGTGACCACCGCCTCCGCGGAGCCCGCGGAGCCCGGCGAGCTGCGGGAGGCGGCCGTGACGGCCGCCGACGGCACCCGCGTCGCGTACGCGGTGCAGGAGGGCGCCGAGCCGACCGTCGTGCTCCTGCACGGCCTCGCGGGCAGCGGCCGCGAGCTGCTGCCGACCGCCCGGGCGCTCGTCGGGCGCCGCGTGGTGCTCGTCGACCAACGCGGGCACGGCCGCAGCACGCGGCGCCCCGTCGACCTCTCGCGGCGGGCCTTCGTGGCCGACGTCGTCAGCGTCGTCGAGGCGGAGGCCGCTGGCCCGGTCGACCTCGTGGGCCAGTCGATGGGCGCCCACACCGCGATGCTCGTCGCGGCGGCACGCCCCGACCTCGTGCGCCGGCTGGTGCTGCTCGAGGGCGACCAGGGCGGAGGGACCCCGGAGTCGCACCGGGCGCTCGGCGACTTCTTCCGGTCGTGGGCGGTCCCGTTCGCCGACCGGGCGGCCGCGCTCGCCGCGCTCGGCGACGGCCCGCTCGAGCGGGCCTGGGTCGACGACCTCGAGGAGGGGCCCGACGGGCTGCGCCCGCGATTCGACGCCGACGTGCTCCAGGCCACGATCGAGGCGGTCGGGGTGCCGCGCTGGGCGGAGTGGGAGAGCGTCACGGCACCCACGCTCGTCGTGTGGGCGGAGGGCGGCATGTTCACCGCCGAGCAGCAGGATGCCTTCGTCGCCCACAGCCGGACCGTGACCAGGGTCGACCTCGACGGGGGCTCGCACGACGCGCACCTCGACGCTCATGACGCCTGGATCGCGGCGCTCGCCCCCTTCGTCGCGCCCTGAGCCGGGGCGCGTCGCGCCCCGCGCCTCCTCGGCGTCCCTGCTGTGCGCGTCGAGGTGACTCGATCTGGGGCCTGCTGAGCCGGGAGGGCCCAGGACGGGGCACCTCGATGACGAGGCGACGAGGCGACGAGGCGGCGAGGGCGGCTCAGCCCACGGCCTCGCTCGCGACGGCGTCGAGCGCCTCGGTGATGCCGTCGAGCTGGGGCAGCGCCCCCGCGATGGTCTCGTCGGTGCCGGTGGTCGACAGCACGTACCAGTAGGCCTCGTCGAGCGCGGAGGCGATCTGGGTGCCCTGCTCGGTGAGCTGCAGGTGGAGGCTGCGCCGGTCGCCCGGGTGGGCCACCCGGGCCACTCGGCCGGACGCCTCGAGGCGGTCGACGACGGCGGTCACCGTGCCGGTGCTGAGCACGAGCTCCTTCGCGAGGGCGCCGGGGGTGATGCCGGGGTTCTCGCTCACGACGAGCAGGGCGGAGAGGTCGGTCGGGGCCATGCCGACCACCTTCGCGGCGTGCACCCGGTAGCGACGGTGCGCCTCGTCGAGCCGCCGGAGCGTCGCTGCGAGCTTCTTGATCGAGTCGGGGTGGTTGGCGGGGGTCGGCGGCAGGAGGTCGTCGGTCACGGTCGTCTCCCTGCTCGCGCCCTCCGTCGGCGCGTCGGCCCCCAGTGGACCACAGACCGGCCGTCGGGGCGAGTCGCCCTGCCGAGGGTGCGCCGAGAGGACAGCTCGTGCCGTGACACCCGAGCGGGGGATGCCCGTTGTGGGGCATGTGGGGGACCCCTCCCTGTCAATAACCTGAGCCCGACCGCAGGGCGCCCGACACCCCTGCGACCCGACCGTGCAGCCCGACGCCCCCGACAGCACCACCTGCGCGACCGGACCGGCTCCCCCCACCCGCTCCGCGCCTCCTGACCCGCGCCCACCCCACCCGAAGGCCCCCACCATGCCCTCCTCCCTGTCTGCCCGCTCGCTCGGGCGCCGCACCGTCGCCGTCGGGCTCACCGCCCTGCTCGCGGCGGGCGTGCTCACCACCGTCACGCCTGCGGCCCCCGCGCTCGCCGCCAGCCCGCTCGCCTGCGACCAGAACACCGTGTACTCGATCACGAGCACCGGCCAGGTCCGCTCGGTCGACCTGGCGACGGGCACGGTCGCCTCCGTCGCGACGCTCACCGGCGCGACGAACGGCCTCGGCATCGGCGCGGGCGGGCTCCGGGCCTACGCCACGGGCGTCTCGAACGGCGTGCCGCAGATCATCACCTACGACCGCGAGGGCGAGACCTCGACGCCGACCACCCGGCCGGAGGCGGCGAACCTCAACATCATCCGCGGCGGCGTGAACCCGCAGAGCGGCAGCTACTACTACGCGGCCGCCCAGGCGCAGCCGCAGCTCAGCGCCTACGTGCCGCCGAAGCCCCCCGAGCCCGGCGTCGCCCTCGGCCGCGTCGGCACCATCGGCATCACGGGCAACACCACCGTGGGCAACGGCGACCTCGCGTTCAGCCGCAGCGGCACCATGTTCGTCGTCTCGAACGCGCTCGTGCAGCGCGCCGACGTGCCCGTGCCGACGACCTCGGGCGACACCCCCATCCCGACCACGAACATCGCGACCCTCGGCGGCACCAACGCGGCCTACAACGGCATCGCGTTCTCGCACGACGGCACGCTCTTCCTCTCCCGCAGCACCGGCACGGCCCAGGCCCCGCAGACGACGCTGACCGAGGTCGACCCGGCCTCCGGCGCGACGATCAAGGAGACGGTGCTGCCCGGCTTCGCGACCGTCGACCTCGCGACCTGCAACTACCCCAACACGACCTCGGCCAGCACGACGATCGTCGACCGCGCCAAGCCCTCCGACCAGTTCGGCGTCACGCTCACCGGCGGCGGCATCCCCGCCGGCAGCCCCAGCGCGACCGCGACGACGGCGCCCGGCTCCGACACTGCCACGGCGGGCCCGATCCTCGCGGTCGGCGGCACGCAGTACACGGTCGAGCAGAAGCCCGGCAACTCGACGACCCTCCCCGCCGACTACGCGACGAGCTACACCTGCGCCGACGGCGGCACGGTGGTCTCGGAGGGCACCGGCACCAAGGCCACGTACACGCAGCCGACGTCCAAGACGGAGGCCTCCTCCGAGGTCACCTGCTCCTTCGTCAACGTGCTCGCGGCCGCGGCGAAGGACGACGCCGAGGAGGCCGCCTCCGGAGTCGCCACCACCTTCACCGACCTGCGCGCGAACGACGCGGGCACGGGCCTCAAGATCACCGGCGTCACCCAGGGCAGCGCCCGCGGCGTCGTCGCGCTGCGCGCCGACGGCACCGTCGGCTACACCGCCGACCGCGGCTTCTCGGGCACCGAGACCTTCACCTACACGGTCACCGACGCGAGCGGCGCCTCCTCCACGGCGACCGTCACCGTCACCGTCGCCCCGCGCGCCGTCGACGACGACGCCACCGTGCCCGCGCAGCCGAGCGGCAGCTCGACGACCATCCCGGCCGCCGACCTGCTCGGCAACGACGCCGGCTCGGGCCTCACGGTCGTCGACGCGACCGTCGTCTCCGGCGGCGGCAGCGTCACCGTCGCCCCCGGCGGCGACCTCGTCTACTCGCCCGAGCCCGGCACCTCCGGCCCCGCGAGCATCACCTACACGGTCGCCGACGCCGCCGGCGTGCGCTCGACCGCCACGGTCTCGCTGACGGTCGCCCCGACCCCCGGCGACGACGCGCGCAGCGCCCCGGCCGGCCAGACCACCACCTTCACCGACCTGCTCAGCAACGACCTCGGCACGGGCCTCACGGTCGTCGGCGCGAAGGTCGTCTCCGGCGGCGGGAAGGTCTCCGTCGACCGCGACGGGGGCGTCGTGCTCGACCCGGCCACCGCCTCCTCGGGGGGCACGATCGTGGTGACGTACACCGTCCGTGACGCCTCGGGCACCGAGCGCACGGCGACGCTGACCGTCACGGTCGACCCGGCCGCCGCCGCCGACGCGAAGACCGTCGTCGCGGGCACGCCGACCACCTTCACCGACCTCGCCGGCAACGACGTGGGCACCGACGTGACCGTCACCGGCGTGACCCAGGGCTCGGCCGGGGGCAAGGTCGAGCTGGGCCGCGACGGCTCGGTCACCTACACGAGCCGCGACGACTTCTCGGGCACCGAGACCTTCACCTACACGGCGAAGGACGCCTCGGGCCGCACCTCGACCGCGACCGTCACGGTCACCGTCACGCCCCAGGCCCGCGACGACCGCGGGACGGCGACGCCGGGCGAGTCGACCACGCTGCGTGACCTCCGGGCGAACGACCTCGGTCGCGGCCTCACCGTCACCGCCGTCACGGCGGGCAGTGCAGGAGGCGCGGTGCGCCTCGAGCAGGACGGCACCGTCACGTACACCCCCGCCGCCCGCTTCAGCGGGGCCGAGACCTTCGGGTACACGGTCACCGACGCCGCGGGGCGCACGAGCTCCGCGACCGTCACGATGACCGTCGCGCCGGCCGCCGTCGACGACGCCCGCACCGTCCCGACCGGGGCGGCGACGACGCTCGCCGACCTGCTCGCGAACGACCGCGGCCGCGACCTGACCGTCACGGCCGTCACCGCCAGCACGGGCGGCCGGGTCGACGTGGCCCTCGACGCCTCGGGCGCCGTCGTCGTGACCCCCGCCGTCGGCTTCTCGGGCACCGAGCAGTTCGACTACACCGTCACCGACGTCGACGGGCAGGAGAGCACCGCGACCGTCACCCTGACGGTCACGCCCCGCGCCGCGCCCGACGCCTACGAGGTGCCGGCCGAGACCGCGACGACCCTCGTCGACGTCACGGCCAACGACCGCGGCCAGCGCCTCGTCGTGACCTCCGTCACCGCGGGCGACCAGGGCGGCACGACCTCCGTCGACCAGCGCGGCCGCGTCACCCACACCGGTGCGCCCGGCTTCTCGGGCACCGAGACCTTCGGGTACACGGCGACCGACGCCTCCGGCCAGGTCGTCTCGTCGGTCGTCACCATGACGATCCGCCCGACCGCCGCCGACGACGCCCGCAGCACGCCGGCCGACACGGCGCTGTCGCTCACCGACCTCGTCGCCGACGACCACGGGAAGGCCCTCGTCGTCACCGCCGTCGGGTCGACCACCGCGGGAGGCGCGGCGTCGGTCGACCGGGCCGGCCAGGTCACGTACGTGCCCGCCACCGGCTTCTCGGGCACCGACTCCTTCGGGTACACCGCGACCGACGCGGCCGGCCGCACGGCCGACGCCGTCGTCACCGTGACCGTCGTGCCGACCGCCGTCGCCGACGTGCGGAGCACCCCCGCCGACACGGCCCTGACGATCGCCGACCTCCTGGCGAACGACCACGGGAAGGCGCTGCGCATCCAGTCCGTCACCGCCGGCGACCAGGGCGGCACCACCCGCCTCGGCACCGACGGCCGGGTCGTCTACACGCCGGCCGACGGCTTCTCGGGCGTCGAGACCTTCGGCTACACGGTCGTCGACGCCGCCGGGCAGACCAGCAGCACGACCGTCTCGGTCACCGTCACGCCGACCGCGTCGCCCGACGCGCGCCGCACCGTCTCGGGCCAGCAGACCGTGTTCAGCCTGATGGGCGACGTCCGCGGCCGCGGCCTGCGCCTGCTCTCGGTCACGGCCCCGGTGCACGGCACCGCCACGTCGACGACCGACGGCTGGGTCACCTACGTGCCCGACGCCGGGTTCTCGGGCGTCGACGGGTTCAGCTACCGCGTGGCCGACGACTCGGGCCAGGAGCGCGAGTCGACTGTCACCGTGACCGTCTCGCCCGTCGCGACGGTCGACTCCGCCAGCACCCCCGCCGGCACCCCGCTCGTGCTGCGCGCCGCCCAGCTGACCGGCAACGACCGGGGCTCGCGCCTCGCCGTGACCCGGGTCGGCACGCCCTCGTCGGGCACGGCCACGCTGCTGCCCGACGGCTCGGTGCGCTTCGTGCCGGCCCCCGGCACCTCGGGCGCCGCGACCTTCGACTACACGGTGACCGACGCCGACGGCCTGACCGCCGACTCCGTCGTGACCGTGCTCGTCGGCCCCATCGCGACGCCCGACGCCGCGACGGTCGCCGCCGGCGGACGCCTCGAGGTCGCCGCCGCCCAGGGCGTGCTCGCGAACGACGCCGGCACGGGCCTCACCGCCCGCGTCGACGTCGAGCCGGGCCACGGCACGGTGGCGCTCGCCGCCGACGGGTCGTACACGTACGAGCCCGCCGACGGGTTCTCGGGCACCGACACGTTCACCTACACGGCCACCGACGACCGCGGCAGCGTCACCACCGGGCTCGTGACCGTCACCGTCACGCCGACCGCGGCCGCCGACCGGGCGCACGTCGCCGCGGGCACCACGCTCACGGTCGCCGCGCCCGCGGTGCTCGGCAACGACCTCGGCCGCGACCTGGTCGTCGTCGGCCACGCCGCCGCGGCCCATGGCACCCTGTCGATCGGCTCGGACGGCGCCGTCGTCTACACGCCGGCCCCGGGCTGGTCGGGCAGCGACGAGGTGACCTACGACGTCGTCGACGCCGAGGGGCTGCCGGCGAGCAGCACGCTCACGATCGTGACCGACCCGGTCGCCGTCGACGACGCGGCGAGCACCGTCGCGGGCCGCGCCCTGCGCGTCCCGGCCGACGCGGGCCTGCTGGCGAACGACCTCGGCACCGGCCTGGTCGCGTCGATCGCGACGCAGCCGGCGCACGGCACCGCCACGGTCGCGGCCGACGGCTCGTGGACCTACAAGCCCGCCGAGGGCTTCACCGGCACCGACTCGTTCACGTACCTCGTGACCTCGGTCGACGGAGCCACGAGCACGGCGACGGTCACCATCGCCGTGCGCAGCGCCGCGGTCGCCGCCGACGACACGCAGCTCGCGACGCCGGGCCGCCCGGTCACGATCGACCCGCTCGCCAACGACGTCGCGAGCGGCGGCCAGACCCTCGACCGCGGCACGCTCGTGCTCGTCGACCCGGCCACCGGCGTCGCGGCCAGCACGGTCACGGTGCCCGGCCAGGGCACCTGGACGGTCGGCGCCGACGGCGTCCGCTTCACCCCCGTCGACGGCTTCACCGGCGTCGCGTCGATCGCGTACCGGGTCGCCGACACCTCGGCCGAGACCCTCGAGGGCCTGATCACGCTGCGCTTCCCGGCGATCCTCGGCCTGGCGTTCACCGGGGCCGGCCACGTGGCCGCCGACCTCGGCGTCGCGCTGCTCGTGATGCTCGCCGGGCTCGGGCTGGTGCTGTTCGGCCGTCGTCGCCGGCCGGTGACGGGGCCGGTGCGCGGGCTCCGGTAGGCGGGGTCCGCCGCTGCGGGAGGCGCGGTGCAGGGAGGCGCGGTGTGCGGTCGACGCGCACCGCGCCTCCGTCGTCCGGCCTGTCGCGCGGCTCCCTCCGTCGTGCGACGGGCGCGGCCCGGCGGTCGCCGCCTGTATCTTCATGTCGAGAGACCTGCGCGAGTAGCGTGGGGCCCACGAACGCAGAGCCACACGAGGGAGTACCAGCGGCATGGCCAAGATCATCTACACGCTCACCGACGAGGCGCCGATGCTGGCGACCTACTCGTTCCTTCCCGTCATCGAGGCGTACGCGAGCACCGCGGGGGTCGACGTCGAGACCCGCGACATCTCGCTCGCCGGCCGCATCATCAGCCAGTTCCCCGAGCGGCTCACCGAGGCGCAGCGCGTCGACGACGCCCTCGCCGAGCTCGGCGCCCTGGCGACGACGCCCGAGGCGAACATCATCAAGCTGCCGAACATCTCGGCCTCGATCCCGCAGATCAAGGCCGCCGTGCGCGAGCTGCAGTCGCAGGGCTACGACCTGCCCGACTACCCCGACGACCCCTCGACCGACGCCGAGAAGGAGGCGCGGGCCCGCTACGACAAGGTCAAGGGCAGCGCCGTCAACCCCGTGCTGCGCCAGGGCAACTCCGACCGCCGCGCGCCGGCGAGCGTCAAGCAGTACGCGCGCAACCACCCGCACCGCATGGGCGAGTGGAGCAGCGACTCGGCGACGAACGTCGCCACGATGGGCGTCGACGACTTCCGCAGCAACGAGAAGTCGGTCGTCATGCCCGCCGACGACACCCTCACCATCGAGTTCGTCGGCGCGGACGGCAGCACGCGGGTGCTCCGTCAGTCGATCCCCGTGCTCGCGGGCGAGGTCGTCGACGGCACGGTGCTGCACGTCGCCGCGCTCCGTGAGTTCCTCGCCGCGCAGATCGCCCGGGCCGAGGCCGAGGGCGTCCTGTTCTCGGTGCACCTCAAGGCGACGATGATGAAGGTCTCCGACCCGCTGATCTTCGGCCACGTCATCCGCGCCTTCTTCCCCGAGGTCTTCGAGCAGCACGGCGAGGCGCTGGCCGCCGCCGGGCTCGACCCCGCCGACGGGCTGAACGCGATCCTGCAGGGTCTCGACCGCCTCCCCCAGGGCGCCGAGATCAGGGCGGCGTTCGAGGCCGGCATCGCCTCCGGCCCCGACCTGGCCATGGTCGACTCCGACAAGGGCATCACCAACCTGCACGTGCCGAGCGACGTCATCGTCGACGCCTCGATGCCGGCGATGATCCGCAGCTCGGGCCACATGTGGGGGCCCGACGGCGCCGAGCACGACACCCTCGCGGTGATCCCCGACTCGAGCTACGCCGGCATCTACCAGGCCGTGCTCGACGACTGCCGCGCCCACGGCGCCTTCGACCCGGCGACCATGGGCACGGTGCCGAACGTCGGCCTGATGGCCATGGCGGCGGAGGAGTACGGCTCGCACGACAAGACCTTCCAGGCCCCGGCCGAGGGCACGATCCGCGTGGTGAACGCCGCCGGCGAGTCGCTGATCGAGCACGAGGTCGCCGAGGGCGACATCTGGCGGGCCTGCCAGACGAAGGACGTCGCGATCCGCGACTGGGTCAAGCTCGCCGTGACGCGGGCCCGCGCCAGCGCGACGCCGGCCGTGTTCTGGCTCGACGAGAGCCGCGCCCACGACGCCACGCTGATCGGCCTCGTGCGCTCGTACCTGGCGGAGCTCGACACCGACGGGCTGCAGATCGAGGTGCTGTCGCCGGTCGAGGCCATGGCGTTCTCGCTCGAGCGCATCCGTCGCGGTGCCGACACCATCTCCGTGACCGGCAACGTGCTGCGTGACTACCTCACCGACCTCTTCCCGATCATGGAGCTCGGCACCTCGGCCAAGATGCTGTCGGTCGTGCCCCTGATCAACGGCGGCGGCCTGTTCGAGACGGGCGCCGGCGGCTCGGCGCCGAAGCACGTGCAGCAGCTCGTCGACCAGGACTACCTCCGCTGGGACAGCCTCGGCGAGTTCCTGGCCCTGGCGGTCAGCTTCGAGCACCTCGCGACGGTGACCGACAACCCACGGGCGCAGATCCTCGCCGACACGCTCGACCGCGCGACCGGCACCTTCCTCGCCGAGAACAAGTCGCCCGGTCGCAAGCTCGGCTCGATCGACAACCGGGGCAGCCACTTCTACCTGGCCAAGTACTGGGCCGACGAGCTGGCCGCGCAGACCGTCGACGCGGAGCTGGCGGAGGCGTTCGCCGCCCTCGCCGCCTCGCTCGGCGAGCAGGAGCAGACGATCGTCGACGAGCTGATCGCGCCCCAGGGCACGGCGGTCGACATCGGCGGCTACTTCCACCCCGACCCCGAGAAGACAGCGGCCGTGATGCGCCCGTCGGCGACGTTCAACGCGGCGCTCGCGACGCTGTAGCTGTAGCTGCGACGCGACGCGCGAGCCGCGCCCCGCACGCGGGCCCCGCTTCGGCGGGGCCCGTGTGCGGGGCGTCGTTCGCCGTCGTGGCGTGCTCGTCGAGGTGACCCTTCGTGGGCCCTGCGGGCGGGCTGGGGCCCAGATCGGGTCACCTCGATCGGGGCGCGCTCGTGAGTTGCCAATTTGAGGGGCTGAGCGGCCCTGTGGGGCCCCCAAAGTGGCAACTGACCGAGGCGGGTGGCTCGTGGGGGGAGTGGTCGGCGCGCAGCGCCGGGCCCTCATCGAGACGACTCGTCGTGGGCCCTGCGGGCGGGCTGGGGCCCAGATCGGGGCACCTCGAGCGCGCCGCGCTCGTGAGTTGCCAATTTGAGGGGTTGAGCGGCCCTGTGGGGCCCCCAAAGTGGCAACTGACCGAGGCGGGTGGCTCGTGGGAGGAGTGGTCGGCGCGCAGCGCCGGGCCTCTCCTCGAGACGACTCTTCGTGGGCCCTGCGGGCGGGTTGGGGCCCAGATCGGGTCACCTCGATCGGTGTCGGCTCGTGAGTTGCCGTTTTGGGGGGCTGAGCAGCGTCGTGGGGCCCCCAAAGTGGCAACTCACAAGAGGCGGTGGCCTCGTGGGGGGAGTGGTCGGCGCGCAGCGCCGGGCCCTCATCGAAACGACTCGTCGTGGGCCCTGCGGGCGGGCTGGGGCCCAGATCGGGTCATCTCGATCTGGGCGCGAACGTGAGTTGCCAATTTGAGGGGTTGAGCGGGCCTGTAGGGCCCCCAAAATGGCAACTCACCCGAGGCGGGTGGCTCGTGGGGGGAGTGGTCGGCGCGCAGCGCCGGGCCCTCATCGAAACGACTCGTCGTGGGCCCTGCGGGCGGGCTGGGGCCCAGATCGGGTCGTCTCGATGGGTGCTCGCTCGTGAGTTGCCAATTTGAGGGGTCGAGCGGCCCTGTGGGGCCCCCAAAGTAGCAACTGACCGAGGCGGGTGGCTCGTGGGGGGAGTGGTCGGCGCGCAGCGCCGGGCCCTCATCGAGACGACTCGTCGTGGGCCCTGCGGGCGGGCGACGGCCCAGATCGGGTCACCTCGAGCGCGCCGCGCGCGGCTCAGCCGCGCAGCGCCGCGCGCAGCGTGCGCACGATCTGCGCCCGCGCGGCGCGCCCGGCCCGCGTCGGCAGCAGCGGGAACACGTGCAGCTCGCCGACCCCCTCGCGCCAGTCGAGCGCCACGCCCGCGGCGGCCGCCCGCGTCCGCAGCAGGTGGGCGTCGGGGTTGAGCACGTCGCGCGTCCCGGTGAAGACCGTCAGGGGCGGGAGCCCCGCGAGCTCCCCGGCCAGCGGGCTCACCACGGGGTCGAGCAGGTCGAGCGAGCCGCGCCAGTGCTCCGCGAGCACGCGCCCGCCGGGCGTGCCGAGCCAGGGGTCGGTCGGCTGCACGAAGGGGATGCGCGGGTTGCTCCACGTGAGGTCGAGCGCCGGCGAGATCATCAGCACGTGCGCCACGTCGACGCCCTGGTCGCGCAGCGACTGCGCCGCGGAGAGGGCGATCTGGCCGCCCGCGGAGTCCCCCGCGAGCACCACCGGGCCCTCGGCCGAGGTGACCAGGTCGGTGATGCCGACCCGCGCCTCCTCGGCGGTGCCGAAGGGCACGAGCGGGTAGATCGGCAGCAGCACGGTGGTGCCGACCTCCGCCGCGACCTGGGCGGCGAGGTGCCAGTGCTGCGACACGATCTCGCCGACCCAGCCGCCGCCGTGGGCGTAGACGACGGTGCCGGCCGAGGCTCCGTCGCGGCGCGAGACGCGGTAGACCGGCCAGCCGCCGCGCTGCTCGACGTCGACGCGCACGTCCGAGCGCAGCGTCGCGGGCGGCCCGTACGGTGCGGGCCGCAGCGACCGCTCGCGGATGCGGCGCCGGGCCCCGGCCTCGGTCGTGAAGGTGCGGTTCGCCCGCGTCAGCCGCAGGAAGACGGGGGCCAGCGCCCGCGGCAGCACCAGCCGCGTGGCGAGCGGCTCGTGGACGGGGCGGGCGGGGGGAGTCGCGGGTCGAGACCCGGCACCGGCCGCAGCGCCGCCCGCACCCGCACCCGCCCCCCGCCCGGCGGCACGACGACGGACGGACGACAGCACGCGACTCAGCTCCACGACGCGGACGCTACTCGGCCGACGGTGCCGGGTAGCTGTAGAAGCCCTCGCCGCTCTCGCGCCCGGTGGCGCCGCGGTCGAGGTAGTCGCGCTGGATCATCTCGGCGAACGCGCGCCCCTCCGGCCCGCCGGCGACGGAGACGGCGTGCACGGTGCGGAGCCCCACCACGTCCATGATCTGGAACGGCCCGAAGGGCGCCCCCGTGCCGATGCGCCAGGTCGTGTCGACGGTCTCGGGGTCGGCGACGCCCTTCACGAGCAGCGCCGAGGCCGCGTTCAGCAGCGGCACCAGCAGCGAGTTGAGCACGTAGCCGGGCTGCTCCTTCTTCAGCTCGATCGGCACCATGCCCATGCCGCGGGCGAACTCGACGACGGAGCGGAACACGTCGGGCGAGGTGGCCGGCGTGCCCATCACCTCGGCGGTGTTGTTGACCCAGATCAGGTTCGCGAAGTGCAGCGCGAGGAACTTCTCGGGCCGCCCGGTCACGTCGACGAGGTCGCTCGGCAGCAGCGTCGACGAGTTCGTGGCGAGCACGGTGCGCTCCGGCAGCAGCGGGGCGAGCCGGGCGTAGAGGTCGCGCTTGAGCTCGAGGCTCTCCGGCACGGCCTCGACCACGAGGTCGGCGTCGGCGACGGCCTCGGCCAGGTCGGTGCTGAAGGCGACGCGACGGAGCGCCTCCCGCGTGGACTCCTCCGTCGCGCCGGGCAGCCCCTGCGGCGTCAGGTACGTCGCGGCGAGGCCGTCGAACCGGGCGCGAGCGACGGCGATCTGCTCGTCGCCGATGTCGTACGCGACGACGTCGCTGCCGGTGTACGCCGCCTGGAAGGCGATCTGCGCGCCCAGCACGCCGGTGCCGAGCACGGTCACGCGCGACAGCGGGGTCGCGGAGGCGGAGGCGGCGTCAGGACCGTGGGAGGCGGTGGCGGGGTCGAGGGGGGAGGTCATGGTCGGTCCTTCGGTCGGGTCGGTCGGGTGGTGGTCGGGGGAGTGGTCTTCGGGCCGGGCGCGGGCGCGGGCGCGGGCGCGGGCGCGGGCCCGGGCCAGGGCGCCCGCCCGCCCGCCGAGCCGAACGTCAGCCCGTCGCCGCGGACGCGGCCGAGCCGGAACAGCACGAGGTCGCGCAGGTAGTCCTGGTGCAGCCGCCACGGCGTCCGCTCGCCCTGCCTCGGCATGAGGTGCACGCCGCGCGCGACGTAGCCCGAGCGGAGGTCGATGAGGGGCGTGAGCTCGCCGAGGCCGCGCGACCCGGTCGGGGCGGTGGGCACGACGCGCGACTCGCCCCGCGACTCCATCGATCGCAGCAGGCGCTCGACGAAGGCGACGACGAGGTCGATCTTGAGGGTCCACGACGCGTTCGTGTAGCCGATGGCGAAGGCCATGTTGGGCACGCCGTCGAGCATCGCGCCCTTGTAGGTCACGTGCTCGGCGGGTTCGACCTCGCGGCCGTCGACGGTCATCCGGACCCCGCCGAACAGCTGCAGCGTGAGGCCGGTCGCGGTCACGACGACGTCGGCGGGCAGCTCCTCGCCCGAGGTCAGCCGCACGCCGCGCGGCGTGAAGCCCGCGATGGTGTCGGTGACGACCCGGGCCGACCCCTCGCGGATCGCGCGGAACAGGTCGCCGTCGGGCACGACGCAGAGCCGCTCGTCCCACGGGTCGTAGCGCGGCACGAAGTGGCGGTCGACGTCGAAGCCCTCCGGCAGGCGGGCGGCCACGCGCTCGCGGAGGATCCGCCCGGTGCGCTCGGGCGCACGCCGGCTGAACCGGTACGTGACGAGGCCCGTCGCGATGCCGCGCCAGCGCGAGACCCGGGCGGAGGCGCGGAGCCCGATGCGTCGCGCCCGCGGCAGCAGGCGACGGTCGCGGCTCGGGAGCGCCGCGACCCAGGTGGGCGAGCGCTGCAGCATGGTCACCCGGGCGCCCCCGGCCGCGAGCGCCGGCACGAGGGTCATCGCCGTCGCCCCGCTGCCGATCACGACGACGTCGCGGCCGGCGGTGTCGAGGCCCTCGGGCCACTGCTGCGGGTGCACGAACTCGCCCTGGTAGGCGGCCTCGCCGGGCAGCTCGGGGCGGTGGCCCCGGTCGTAGCGGTAGTAGCCGGAGGCGAGGAAGAGGAAGGAGGTGGTGAGGGTCGTGGTGCCGGTGGTGCCGGCCGCGCCCGTCTCGACCCGCAGGGTCCAGCGGTCGTCGTCGGACGACCAGTCGGCGCCGACGACGCGGTGCCGGTACCGCACGAGCTGCTCGACGCCGGTCTCGGCCGCCGTGTCGCGGACGTACTGCAGGATGGCCGCGCCCGGCGCGATCGACCGCTCGTCGACCCAGGGCCGGAACGAGTAGCCGAGCGTCGCCATGTCGCTGTCGGAGCGGACGCCGGGGTAGCGGAAGAGGTCCCAGGTGCCGCCGCTGACGGCGCGGGCCTCGAGCACGGCGATGCTCCGGCCGGGGAACGCCGCGCGCAGCCGGGCGGCGGCGCCGACGCCGGAGAGGCCGGCCCCCACGACCACGACGTCGAGGTGCTCGACGGGGCCGGTCGGGCCGTCGGCGGCGGCCGCGGAGCTCGCCGGGGCGGACGTCGTCGTCTCATCGGTCATGCGTCCACTGTATCGACACAGTGTCGAGAGTGTCGACGGTGTGTCCGACGAGCGCTGCGGGACGGTACCATCGGCGCATGCCCCGTGACCTCGACGCCGTCGCCGCGACTCCCGGGGGCCGGGGTCGGCGGGCGACCCGGGTGTCGGGCGACGAGCGCGAGCAGGCGATCCTCACGACGGCCGACCGGCTGCTCGGCGAGAAGGACTTCTCGGCGCTGACGATCGACGACCTCGCCCGCGGAGCGGGCATCTCGCGGCCGACGTTCTACTTCTACTTCGCGTCGAAGCGCAGCGTGCTGCTGGCGCTGCTCGACCGGGTCGCGCACGAGGCGTCGCGGCGGTCGGCCGAGGTGTTCGTCGGGCTCGCCGACGACCCCGCCGCGACCTGGAGACGCGCGATCTCGGCCTTCTTCGAGACGTTCGCGGCGCACCCCGGCGTCGTCGCCGCCGTGGTCGGCGCGCGCGGCACCGACGCCGAGATCGTCGCCCAGTGGTCGCGGTTGCTGCAGGGCTGGATCGACGAGACGGCCCGCGCGATCGAGGCCGAGCGCGCCCGCGGCGCCGCCGTCGCCGGGCCCGAGCCGCGCGTGCTCGCGACCAGCCTCAACCTGCTCAACGAGCGCGTGATCATAGCGGCGCTCACCGAGCCCAGCCTGCCCGGGGCGGCCGTCGACCCGGTCGACACCCTGCTGCACGTCTGGCTGAGCAGCATCTACGGCGCCGCCGCGCGCTGAGCGCCGAACGCCAGCACCGCCGCCCGCCCGCCCGCCCGCCCGCCCGGCCGGCCAGGTGCACGGCGGGCGAGGTGCACGGCGGGCGACCCGGCTGCGCGGCAGAACCACCGACTGATCAAAGAACCACGATCTGACGTGGTTCTTTGATCAGTCGGTGGTTCTCGCGGGTGCGAGGACGGCCGGGCGGGGGCCGGGCGGGGGCGGCGGGGCGGGTCGCCTCCGGGAGTCAGCCACCCACGACGGCGCCGAGGCCGAGGCGCGGCCAGAGCCAGCGCAGGCCGGCAGCGAGCCCGACGGAGGCGGTGTGCCAGTCGTGCCCGCTGCCGGGCACCGTGAGACGGGTCACGTCGATGCCCGCCGCCTGCGCCGCCGCCGAGACGACGGGCTGCACGGGCCCGTAGCGCGAGTCGTCGGCCCCCACCGCGAAGAAGCCGCCGAGGTCGGCGTACCGACCATGCGCCCGCATCACCGCGACCGGCTGGGCAGCGTCGTACGCGGCGCGCGAGCCGTCGAATCCGCGGGCGATCGTGCGGTCGACGCCGCCGTCGAGCAGCGGCCCGAGCTGCCCGCTGACGTCGACGAACGAGCCGAAGACGTCGGGGTGCTCCGTCGCCAGCTGCACCGAGCAGGTGCCGCCCTGCGAGAAGCCGGCGATCGCCCACGCGGCGGGGGAGCGCTGCACGTCGAGGTGGGCCGTGACCCAGGCGGGCACGTCCCGGGTGAGCCAGGTCGCGCTGTCGCCGAGCTCGCCGTCGACGCACATCGGGTTCGAGGTCGGCCGGCCGAGCTGGTCGGGCATCACGACGATGGGCGCGAGACCGTCGTGCTGCGCCGCCAGGGCGTCGAGCTGGTCGTCGAGGTGCCCGGCGTCGACGAGGTTCTCGGGGGCGGCGCCCGGCCCCTGGCCGGAGAGCGCCTCGACGACCGGCAGCGCGGGCGGGTCGGCGGTCAGCGCGGCGGGCGGCAGCCACACCAGGGCGGGCCGGGCCCGGAAGTGCGAGTCGGT
Source organism: Frigoribacterium endophyticum (assembly GCF_011759585.1). Classification (GTDB taxonomy): domain Bacteria; phylum Actinomycetota; class Actinomycetes; order Actinomycetales; family Microbacteriaceae; genus Frigoribacterium; species Frigoribacterium endophyticum. The sequence continues at coordinate 1,052,903 of NZ_JAAOYV010000002.1, read as the reverse complement.
CGCCGGGATCACCACGCTGCCGAGCCGGCCGTGCCGGGGCAGGTCGGCGGGCGGGGTCCACTCCGCCGGGAGGGTGCCGGAGGCGGTGGTCGCGTCGCCTGCCGACGCCCCGTGCTGGGCGGGCGGCAGCGTGAGCGGCGCGACGTGCGACACCCCGAGCAGCGCCCCCACGGTCGGGAACAGCCCGGCGTCACGGTTGACGGCGAGGCCCGTCGAGAGCGCGAAGACGACGACTCCGAGCCCGGCCACGACGCGACGCCCGGCCCCGCCGCGCACGCCGGCGACGACCGCCACGGCCAGGCCCGCGCCGAGCGCGGAGACCCAGGCCCGGTCGACCCAGGTCGGAGGTACGTCGAGGGCGGCCTGCACGTCGCCGACCCACCACGACACCAGGGCGCCCGCGCCGGCACCGACCACGGCGGCGACGCCGACCGCCGTCCACCAGCGCCGGGGGCGGGGTCGGGGCCGCGCGTCCCGCCTCCTGACCCAGCCGCGCGGTGGGCGCACGAGACACACGGCCAGCCCGAGCGCCAGGGCGTACACCGGCGCCAGGGTGAGGACGGAGACGAGGGAGAACGACACCGCGGGGCCTTCCGGACGAGCCCCGCCGGGGGTCGGGCGTCGACGGGTCGCGGGGCGGGCACACCCTAGGGAGCCATCCCATGACGCAGCCGTCAGCGCGACGGGACCCGCGGGGCGCCCGGCCCGCGCCTCCCGCCCGGCCCGCGCCCGGCCCGCGCTCCCGCGCCTCCCGCCTACTGCACCGCCGCGGTCAGCCTCGCGACGTTGTCGACGACCTGGATCGCCGCCGGCCGCGTCAGCCACTCGTCGAGGTGCACCTCGCGCGACTTCGAGCGGTAGTCGTCCTCCACCGCGCGCAGGCGCTCGACGAAGTGGGCGCCGCGCACGAGCAGCGACACCTCGAAGTTGAGACTGAACGAGCGCATGTCCATGTTGCTCGAGCCGACGACGGCCACGTCGTCGTCGACGGTGAAGTGCTTCGAGTGCAGCACGATCGGCTTCTCGTAGAGGAAGATCCGGACGCCCGAGCGCAGCAGCGTCTCGTAGTACGACCGCTGGGCGTGGTAGACGAGGAACTGGTCTGCCACCTCGCACGCGAACAGCTGCACGTCGACGCCGCGCTCGGCGGCCGTGGTGATCGCGTAGAGCATCGAGTCGTCGGGCACGAAGTAGGGGCTCGCGATGATGAGCTTCTCCTGCGCGCCGTAGACGAGCGCGTTGAACAGCCGCAGGTTGTTCTCGCCGTCGAACCCTGGCCCGCTCGGCACGACCTGGCACTCGATCGCGTCGGGGCCGGTGCGGCGCTCGACGGGGGCCTCGAGGTCGTCGACGACCGGCAGCTCGTCGGTCTCCGAGTACCAGTCGGTGAGGAAGAGCGCGTTGAGGCCGACGGCGCCGGGCCCGTCGAGCCGCACCATCAGGTCCTTCCACTGCAGGCCGCGCTTGATGTTGCCGCGCTTGTTGTAGCTCGGGTCGGTCATGTTCTGCGAGCCCGTGAAGGCGACGTCGCCGTCGACGACGACGATCTTGCGGTGGTTGCGCAGGTCGGGGCGCCGCCACATGCCCTTCGTCGGGTGGAACGGCAGCATCTCCTCGAAGTTCAGCCCCGCCTCGCGCAGCCACCGTCGCGTGACCCGGCCCTGCGGGTTGCGGATCGTCGCCCAGTGGTCGTAGAGCACCCGCACCTGCACGCCGCGGTCGTGGGCCCGCTTCAGCGCGTCGAAGAACGGGAAGGTCGTCTCGTCGCGGGTGAAGATGTAGAACTCGACGTGCACGTAGCGCTCGGCCTCGTCGACGGCGGCCGTCATCGCCTCGATCGACGCGCGGTAGTCGGGCAGCAGCTCGGCGGTGTTGCCCGGGCTGAGGGGCATCGAGCCGAGGGTGCGGTTGAGCTTCACGACGCTGCCGAACCACGGCGGCTCGGTCTCGACCGTCGCGGCCTTCGTGTCGAGGCTCGCGGTGCCGTCGAGGATGCGCTGGTTGATCTCGCGCTGCTTCTCACGCCGGTCGCGGGGCAGCTTCGACGAGCCGATCAGCCCGAAGAGCAGGCTGCCCGGGATGGGCGCGACGAAGATCGCGGTCAGCCACGCCATCGCCGAGCTCGGCTTGCGGTTGCGCGGCACGGCCGCCACCGACACCACGCGGATCACGATGTCCACGACGAGCACCACGGTGGGGAGTGCCTTCAGCACGGAGCGCCATCTCATGGGCTGATCCTGTCAGGTGGTGCCTGACTGCGCCTCCCCGGGTCTCGACCCTGTGGGGTACGGGCTCCTGGGGAGGGACGGCGGCCCCGCCCAGCCCACCGCGGCCGCCCTCAGACCACCGTCAGCTGCGCCCGGGCCGCCTCGATCGTCGCCAGCACCGAGCGGGCGTCGGCGAGCGAGTGCAGCGGCGAGTCGGTGACGCCCTCCGCGACGAAGCCCGCGACCGCCGCGGCCTCGTAGGCGAGCCCGCGTCGGCCGGTCGGCACGGCGGGGTCGCTCCAGACGGCGGTGCCCTCGTCGGTCGAGAGCTCGAAGGAGGCGGGGAAGACCAGGTTGTCGAGCGTCCGCACCGAGCCGGCCGAGCCGCTGATCGTGCCCCGCCCGGGCGAGGTCGCCAGCAGGCTGGTCGCCGCCGTCGCCAGCACCCCGCGGTCGCTGCGCGTGACGATCGCGGCCTCGAGGTCGACCCCGTCGGCGCGGGTGGTGCCCGAGGCGCGCACCTCGACCGGGTGCCCGCCGGCGAACTGCGTGAACCACGCGGCGTACACGCCGATGTCGAGCAGGGCGCCGCCGCCGAGGGCCGGGTCGGTCATGCGGCCGGGCGCGGAGAGGTCGTTGGCCCAGGCGACCTCGGCGGTCGCGAGCCGCACGTCGCCGATCGCGCCGTCGGCGAGCAGCCGGGCCATGACCGTCATGTGGGGCAGGTAGCGGGTCCACAGCGCCTCGGCCGCGAAGACGCCCGCCGCCCGGGCCGCCGCCGCGATCTCGTCGGCCTCGGCGGTGCTCACGGCCATCGGCTTCTCGATCAGCACCGGCTTGCCGGCGGAGATCGCGAGCAGGGCGTCGGGCCGGTGCCGGGTGTGCGGGGTGGCGACGTAGACCACGTCGACGTCGGGGGAGGCGACCATCGCGGCGGCGTCGTCGTGGCCGCGCTCGACGCCGTGACGGCGGGCGAAGGCGTCGGCGCGCTCCTGGCTGCGGGAGGCGATCGCGACGACGCGCTGGTCGGTGAGCGAGTGCAGGGCGTCGGTGAAGTCGCCGGCGATCTCGCCGGCGCCGATGACGCCCCAGCGCAGGGCGGGGCCCCCGCGCAGCGCTGCGGCGGAGGAGGAGGGGAAGGTGAGGGTCATGCCCCCATGCTGGCCCCGCCGCGGCACGATGCCCCCCGCCGCGGCACGCCGCGCCCCGGCGGCGTCGAGATGCCGCGTCCTGGGCCCTCCGCGCCCGCCGGGGCCCACCTAGGGGCATCCGGATGTGCGCGGGGTAGCGTCGAGCCCTCAGCACCGCGAACGAGAGGCGACGACATGAGCGAACCCGACAGGCCCCGCGACTCCCTCCGCGCCGCAGCGCGCCGTGCGCTGTCGGCCCTCGACGAGAGCGGCGTCGTCTCGCCCGACGACCGTGCCGCCCTCCGCGACCTCGCCGCGAAGGCGGGCGAGAAGGTCCGCGAGAGCGCCGCGACCGGGCGCGACGCGGCCGACCGTGCCGCCCGCCTCGTCGACGGCGCCGCCGCGACCGGGCGCGACGCGGCCGAGCACGCCCGCGGCCTGCTGCACGACGCCGCCGAGGAGGGCCGCGACCTCGCGGCCGCCGCCGAGCGCATCGTCGCCGACGTGACGCAGGCGAGCCGCGACGTCACCGAGACGGCCGCCGACTCGCTCCGCGACGCGACGAACCGGCTCGCCCTCGCGGGCCGCCGTCAGGAGCGCGTCCTCCTCGCCGTCGGCGGCAGCGTCACGGTCGCCGTCCTGGCGCTCGCGGTCGCGATCGGCCGCCGCCGGGGCTGAGCCGCTCCGGGCGGCGTGGGCCGAGCGCACCACCCCACCACACGCCGGAGGCGCGGTGCCCGTCGACCGGTCACCGCGCCTCCCGCGCGGGGTCACCGTGTGGCCCCGTGGTCGCTCAGTACGCGACGTTGACGTGCTCGCGGCGGTGCGCCGGGGTCTCGACCTCGTCGACGATCGCGAGGGCGAAGTCGGCCCCGCTGATCGCGGAGTTCCCCTCGGCGTCGTAGACGGCGACGTCGTCGCCGACGCGGTAGCGGCCGAGCGCCTCGCCGGGCGCGTAGGCGCCGAAGAGCATGGCGGGCGAGACGAAGGTCCAGTCGAGGCCCTCGGGGCGGTCGAGCAGCTCGAGCAGCACGGCGTGCATCTGGAGGGCCTCGGCGGCGAACTCGGGCGGCAGCTGGCCGGTGTCGGCCTGGCGCTCGGCGCCCTCCTCGAGACGGAGCGAGCTGAAGCCGCCGACGACGAGGAGGCGGGCGCCGTGCTCGGCGGCCAGGGTCGCGATCTCGCGGTCGGCCTCGACGATCTGGCCGTCGAGCTCGCCGCGGGGCGAGAGGGAGGAGACGACGACGTCGGCTCCGGCGACCGCACGGGCGCGGACGTCGGCGTCGAGCACCGACCCGGTCTCGTAGCGCACGCCCTCGACCTGCTGCTCGGGCACGCTGCGGCTGACCGAGGTCACCTCGTGGCCACGGCGGGCGGCCTCGGCGACGATCGCGCTGCCGGCGTAGCCGGTTCCTCCGAAGACGGTGATGCGGGTCATGTGGTTCTCCTTCTGTCGCGGTGGGGCGGTACGGGGCTACGCTACGTCCATTGGTATCCATCGGGAAGTAGGCACTTTTTGGTAACCATCGATCCGGCCACGCACGAGCTCAGCGAGTCGACGAGCGAGACCCGCGAGCTCGACGCCTCGTCGCACGAGCTCGACCCCTACCAGGCGGGCTGCCCGACGCGGCGGGTGCTCGACCGCATCGGCGACCGCTGGACGGTGCTGGTCGTCGGCACCCTCGACGACGGCCCGCGGCGCTTCTCGGAGATCCGCCGGGTGGTCGACGGCATCTCGCAGAAGATGCTCACGCAGACGCTGCGCGGGCTCGAGCGCGACGGCCTGGTCTCGCGCACCGTCTACGCCGAGGTGCCGCCGCGCGTCGAGTACGAGCTGACGGAGGCGGGCCAGACGCTCCGGGCCCCGCTCAAGGCCCTCGAGCGCTGGTCGATCGAGCACTTCGGCGACGTCAGCGACTCGCAGCGGGAGTACGACAGCCGGGCCTGAGCGCGGGCGCGTCACCCGCGGTGGGTATGCTCCGCGCGTGACCGCCGCCCCGCCTCCCTCGGCCTCGCCCTCGTCGTCCGCGCCCGGGGGCCTGCAGCGGCGGCTCGGCCTCGGCGCCGCCGTCGTGATCGGGCTCGGCTCCATGATCGGCGCAGGAGTCTTCTCGGCCTTCGCCCCCGCCGCGGCGGCGGCCGGCGACCTGCTGCTCGTGAGCCTGCTGATCGCCGGGGTCGTCGCGTTCTGCAACGCGACGTCGACGGCGCAGCTCGCGGCCCAGCACCCGACCTCGGGCGGCGCCTACGCGTTCGGCCGCGAGCGGCTCGGCGAGTGGCCCGGGTTCGTCGCGGGCTGGGGCTTCGTCGTCGGCAAGACGGCGAGCTGCGCCGCGATGGCGACCACCGCCGCGGTCGCGCTGGTGCCCGACCCGTGGACCCGCCCCGCCGCCCTCCTGCTCGTCGTCGCCGTGACCGTGCTGAACGCCGCGGGCATCACCCGGACCGCAGCGGCGACCGCGGTGATCGTGGCCGCGGTGCTGGCCGTGCTGGTGCTGGTGGTGGTCGTGGTCGGCAGCGCGCCTCCCGGGGTCGGGGCGGTCGTCGACGCGGCCTCCGGTGCGGGTGGTGCTGGTGGTGCAGGAGGTGCGGCGGGCGGTGCGGGAGGCGCGGGTGCGGGACCGACGCCGGTCGCCGTCCTGCAGGGGGCCGGCCTGCTGTTCTTCGCCTTCGCCGGGTACGCCCGGATAGCGACCCTCGCCGAGGAGGTGCGGCGCCCGTCGGTGACGATCCCGCGGGCCGTCGTCATCGCGCTGTCGGCCGCGCTCGTCGTGTACGCCGCGGTGGCGCTGGTGCTGCTCCGTGCGCTCGGGTCGGCGGGGACGGCGGCGTCGCAGCGCCCCCTCGTCGACGCCGTCGAGGCGGCCGGCGCGGGGTGGCTGGCGCCGGTGGTCGCGGTCGCGACGGGCGTCGCGGCGAGCGGGGCCCTGCTGGCGCTGGTCGCGGGCATCGGGCGCACGAGCCTGGCGATGGCGCGCGAGGGCGACCTGCCCCGGGCGCTCGCCGTGGTCGACGCCCGGAGGGGAGTGCCCCTGCGCGCGGAGCTGGTGCTGGCCGCCGTCGTCGGCGTGCTCGTGCTGACCGTCGACCTGCGGGGCGTGATCGGGGCGTCGTCGTTCGGCGTGCTGGTCTACTACCTCGTGGCGAACGTCGCGGCGCTGACGCAGACGGGGGAGCACCGTCGCTGGCCCCGCGTGCTGCCGGTGCTGGGGGCGGTCGCGTGCGTGGCGCTCGTGGTCACGCTGCCGCTCGCGTCGGTGCTCGCCGGGGCGGGGGTCTTCGCGGTGGGGGTGCTGGGTCGTCTCGTGGTGCTCCGTCGGAGGCGCGGGTCGCCGGGCGCCGGCCGGGGCGGGTCGCGGACGACGGGTCTCTGAGGACGGTCCCGCTCCGCGCTGATCCACTCCGGAGTGGAGGGGCTCTCCGCGGGTCGTTGGGCGCGAGGCTCAGATGACGGGGCGCTGGTGACGGTCCCGCTCCGCGCTGATCCACTCTGGAGTGGAGCGGTCGTCTGAGGGTGGTGCGCCCTGCTCCTGCTCCTCCTCGCTTCTGCTCCTCCACTCTGGAGTGGAGCGGCGTGGGGTGGGCGCGCCCTTCGTGCCAGGCTGCTCCACTCCGGAGTGGATGGAGCTTTCTGTGGGGCGCCTTCCGGGCGCACGGACGATCCGGTCACGGTCACGGTCGTGGTCACGCCCGCTGCCGACGCCCCGATGCTCGACGACCACCCGGCGCGCCCCGCGTGTCCCGCCCGCCCCGCGCCTCCCGCCCCGCCCGGCTCACTCCGCCCCGCCCGGCTCACACACGCCGCGCGACCGCCTCGCTCCGCCAGCGGGCGTGCAGCGCCCACGGGTCCGGCTGCCCCTCGGCGAGGGCGCGCACGTGCGCGAGCAGCTCGCGGTCCGCGGTGAACCACTCCGTGCGTCCGTGCCGCTGGGCCGCGAACTGCTCGTGCCGCGCCCGCTCCACGGCGCGGTCGCCGCGCTCGAGCGCCAGCAGCTCGTCGTGCCAGATCGCGGCGAGGCGCTGACGGGGGTTCCCGGTCGTGCCGATCTTGATCCTGTCGCGGAAGCGGAGGTAGTACACGACGTCGACCCGGGGAGGCGCCAGCTCGCCGTCCGGGACGTCCCCCTGCCGCCACTCGCACACCGCGCAGAGCCAGGCGGAGGGCCAGCGCACCCCGAGCCGCGCTCCGCAGGCCGGGCACGGCGTGGGCAGCGCGTCCTCGACGCCGATGCCCGCGCCTCCCCGCTCCGCGTCGCCCCACCAGTCCGCGGCCAGCTCGAGGTGCCGCCGACAGAGCGGCACGGGTGCACCCGGCTCGACGGCGTACGGGCAGTCGCCGTCGCCGGTGCAGGGCGGGGCGTCGGTCAGGTCCATCCCCGGACCGTACGGCCGACCACCGACGCCGCCCCCGCGGCAGCCGCCCCTGCGCCCCCTACCCCCGCACCAGCCTCCGCACCGCCTCCCGCACGATCTCGCGCTGCTCGTCCCGCCCCGTCGTCGCGGCCGGCGCCCCCTCCAGCCCGGGCAGCTGCACCCACGACGACGCGATCGAGAGCAGCACGGCGAACAGGTCGTCGCCGCCCCACGGTGTCGCGCGCACGGCGCCCACCCGGTCGAGCTGGTCGATCGACGCGTCGCGGGTCTCCTGCAGCACGGCGAAGGAGGCCTGCCAGTCGTGCGTGTCCTCCAGGCGGGCCCAGCTGAGCAGCCGGTGGTTCTCGGGGTGCTCGGCCAGGTGGTCGAAGAGGGCGACGGCGAACTCCTCGGCGCTGGCGTAGGGCACGGCGGCGGCGGCGCCCAGCTCCGCGAACGAGAGGTTCAGCACCGTCGTGAACAGCGCCTCCTTGTCGCCGAAGTGGGCGTAGAGGCGCTCCTTGCTGCAGCCGGCCGCGGCCGAGATGCGGTCGACCCGGGCGCCCGCGAGCCCGCGCGCCGAGAACTCCGCCGTCGCCGCCTCGAGGATGCGTCGCCGGGTCTCGTTCGCGTCGTGGGCCATGGCCGAGAACCTAGCCCACGCTGGTGCTCCAACCAAATGGTTGGTAGTGTTGCCCGGTCCTCATGCCGGGACCCGCCCTACCCAGGAGAACAGTGACCACCTCATCGACAGGCTCCGTCCCGACGACCGCGCCCTCCGCGTCGCGCACGCCGGGCTCCGCCCCCGCCCACCCGAGCCGCCGCTGGTGGGTGCTCGTCATCGTCGGCCTCGCCCAGCTCGTCGTCGTGCTCGACGGCACCATCGTCAACATCGCCCTGCCCCAGGCGCAGGCCGAGCTCGGCCTCACCGACGAGAACCGCCAGTGGGTCGTTACGGCCTACGCCCTCGCCTTCGGCGCGCTCCTCCTGCTCGGCGGCCGCATCGCCGACTTCTGGGGCCGCAAGCGCACCTTCATCGTCGGCATGGTCGGCTTCGGCGCGGCCTCGGCCTTCGGCGGCCTCGTCTCGACCGGCGAGCTGCTCGTCACCGCCCGCGCCCTGCAGGGCGTCTTCGCGGCCCTGCTCGCCCCCGCCGCCCTCGCCGTGCTCACGACGACCTTCGACCGCGGGCGCGAGCGCAACACCGCCTTCGCCGTCTTCGGCGCCATCTCCGGTGCCGGCGCCGCCGTCGGCCTCGTGCTCGGCGGCGTGCTGACCGAGTTCGTCAGCTGGCGCTGGTGCCTCCTCGTCAACGTGCCGATCGTGATCGTCGCCATCGTGGCGGCCGCGCTCGTCGTCCGCGAGAGCAAGGCCGAGGGCGACAACCGCCTCGACGTCGCCGGCACCGTGGTCGTGGCCCTCGGCCTCGCCTCGCTCGTCTACGGCTTCACGCAGGCGGAGGACGGCTGGGGCTCCGCCGTCGTCATCGGCTTCATCGCCCTCGGCGCGGGCCTGCTCGCCCTCTTCGTGCTGATCCAGAAGCGCTCCGACCACCCGCTGCTGCCGCTCGGCGTGCTGACGGACCGCGTCCGCGGCGGGGCCTTCCTCGTGCAGCTGATCGTCGGAAGCGTCATGATCGGCGCCCTGCTCTACCTCACCTTCCACCTGCAGATCGTGCTCGGCTTCGGCCCGCTCGAGGCCGGCCTCGCGACCCTGCCGATGACCCTCGTCATCATGGTGATGGCGCCGATCCTCACCAAGCTGCTGCCGGTGATCGGCCCGCGCGTGCTGATGATCGTCGGACCGGTCATCGCCGCGGCCGGCCTCTTCTGGCTCTCGCTCGTGACGGTCGACGGCGCGTACGCCACGCACGTGCTGCCCCCGCTGATCGTGATGGGCGTCGGCCTCGCCGGCGTCTTCGTGCCGATGCAGAACCTCGCCCTCGCCGGCGTGGCCCCGCACGAGGCGGGCGCGGCCAGCGCCACCTCGAACGCCATGATGCAGATCGGCGGCTCGGTCGGCCTCGCGGTCTACACGAACCTCTACGCGTCGGCCGTGGCCGGCAGCGCCGCCGTCGGCCTCGGCAGCCTCGTCGAGGGCTACTCGGCCGCGTTCGTCGCCGCCGGGGTCGCGACGCTGGTCGCCGCCGTCATCTCGTTCGTGATGATCCGCGGCTCGAAGGAGGACCTGCTCCCCTCCGGCCCCGTGGTGCACATGGGCTGAGCAGCCCACAGCAGCCCCCAGGAGGCGCGGTGTCGGTCACTCCGGCACCGCGCCTCCCGCATGTCCCCGCCCCACGAAGAACCGCGTTCCGCTGCGTGGACCGCGCCTCCCGCATGCCCCCGCCCCACGAAGAACCGCGTTCCGCTCCGTGAACCGCTGTGCACCGCGGTTCACGGAACGGAACGCGGTTCATCGCGCCGTGCGGGGGGAGGGCGGAGCTACTCCGCCTTCTCGGTCTGCCACTTCTCGGGCGCGCGGTCGCCGTTCGGGCGCACCGGGCGCACGTCGCCGACGATCGGGATCGCCCGCTTGCGGAGCGCCCAGAGGTAGCGCACGAAGAAGTGCGTCAGCGTCGACAGGCGGTTGCCGTTGCCGAGCAGGCTGGTGATGTGGACGAACACCCACAGCAGCCAGGCGACCGGGCCGGTCAGGGTGAAGCCGTTCGGCAGCTGCACGACGGCGGCGTTCGTGCCGACCGTCGCCATGGTGCCCTTGTCGTGGTACTTGAACTTCTCGAGGGGCTTGCCCGCGAGCATGCGCTGGATCTGCTCGCCGATGTGCTCGCCGCCCTGGATGGCCGGCTGCGCCAGCTGGGCGAGGGCGTCGTCGGTCGCGGCGATGTCGCCCGCGGCGAAGATGCGGTCGAGGCCCTTGACGGTGAGGTCGTCGTTGACCTGGATGCGACCGCCGTGGGTCTGCGGCACGCCCCAGCCGGCCACCTCGGCGTGGGCGGCGACGCCGGTCGCCCAGATCACGAGCTCGGCGGGGATGAACTCGCCGTCCGCCGCGACGACGCCGTCGGGGCGGACCTCCTCGACGCCGGTGTCGAGGCGCAGGTCGACGCCGCGCTTGCGCAGCACCTTCGCGGCGTACTTGCGGAGGCGCGGCGAGAACGGCTTGAGCAGCTCGCCGCTGCGGTGCACGAGGGTGATCGTGATGCTCGAGGCGTCGATCTCGGGGTAGGCGTCCTTCAGGGCCTGGTCGCGCAGCTCGGCCAGCGAGCCCGCCATCTCGACGCCCGTCGCGCCGCCGCCGACGATGACGACCCTGACCTCGCCGCTGCCGACCGAGGCCGCGGCGTTCTCGAGCTGTGTGAACAGCTCGTCGCGGATGCGGAGCGCCTGCGAGCGGGAGTACATCGAGTAGGCGTACTCGTACGCGCCCTTCGTGCCGAAGTAGCTGGTGTTGACGCCGTTCGCGAGCACGAGGGCGTCGTAGGCGATCTCCTCCCCGTCGCGCAGCGTGATGACGCGCTCGTCGGCCCGGACGGTCGTGAGCAGGCCGTGGCGGAACTCGGCGTTCGACTGCTTCGAGCGGAGGCTGCGGAGGAAGTACGTCACGTCGCCCGCGTTGAGGCCGCCCGTGGCGACCTGGTACATGAGCGGCTGGAACATGTTGTAGACGTGGCGGTCGACGAGGGTGATGCGCACGTCGGCGTGGCGCAGCGCCCGCATGGCGGCGATGCCGGCGAAGCCTCCACCGACGATGACGATGTGGGGGCGACTGTCTTCAGCCATGAGTTGACTCCTGCGATGTGTGGTGCGAGCCGGTGGTCGCCCTTGACCCCGAGGATGGCCGGGATCGTGTCCCGTCCGGAGGACAGGCTACCCACTGAGCGAGCCTCAGGAGGCACGTGTCCGCGGGCCGCGGACAGCGGCCGTGCCGCCGCGTAGGCTCAGCGCATCCGGGGGCACCCCCTCCGGCTCCGGCCACGACCTCGCCGGGCCCGCGCCGACCAGGCCGCGGGCGACCTCGACGGTGGGAGACGACGTGAAGGGCTACGTGCTCTACCGCCGCCCCGCGACGCCCGCGTCGGCCTTCCTGCGGCACGACCGCGAGGCCCGCGACCGGCTGGCGCTCGTCACCTCGCTCGAGGAGCTCGTGCCCGTCGGCGCCGAGCTCGGCGGCCTCGTCATCGACGAGGGAGAAGCGTGGGAGGCGCGGGTCGAGCCCGCCCGCCCGGTCGAGGCCCAGCCCGAGGAGGGGCTCGCCCCGGTGATCCCGCTCTTCAGCCTGCCGCCCCGCAGCGACCGCGCTGCGCGCCAGGCCCGCGCCGCCCGCCGCTAGCGGGCTCAGCTCAGCTCGCCAGCGTCTCGCGCGGGTACTCGCCGAAGCGCTCCATGTACGACGCCGAGAACCGGCCGAGGTGCGCGAAGCCCCAGGTGCGGGCGACGGTCGCGACCGAGGTCGCGCCCGGGGCCGCCGAGCGCAGCTCGTCGTGCGCGCGGTCGAGCCGCACCTGGCGGAGGTACGCCGTGGGCGCGAGGTCGAAGGTGCGCTGGAACCCCTCCTGCAGGGCCCGGAGGCTGAGGTCGGCCGCCTTCGCGATGTCGGTCGAGGTGACCGGCAGGTGCGCGTGGGCGTGCACGTACTCGACCGCCGTGCGCATGCGGGCGTTGCGCGGGGCCTGCAGCTGCGGCGGCAGGTCGGCGCTGCGGTACGGGTAGAGCTGCAACAGGGCGACGGCCGCCAGCCGTGACATCTCGGAGGCGAGCAGCGGGCTGACCTCGGGGTCGGTGACCGTGCGCGAGACGAGGGCGAGGGTGTTCCACCAGGCGCGGATCGCGGCGGGCGTCGGGGTGGCCCGGCGGTCGAAGTGCAGGCGGCCGGGGGCGGCGCCCTCCCGCTCGGCGGCGACGCGCTCGAGGTCGGTGGTGCGGAAGTGCACGCACTTCTGCACGAAGTCGTCGAAGGCGAACGAGTAGTCGGTCTCGAGCGGCAGCAGCACCGGCATGCCGGAGGTGAACTCGGTCTCGTCACGGCCCTCGGTGAACGACCCCGTGCCCGACTGCATCCACGCGACCACGTACTCGTCGTGCGGAGCGAGCCCGCCACCGAGGTGCCCGGCGAACCGGGTCTCGCGGAGGGTCATCGCGGTGTCGCCGACGGCCGCGTGCCGGAAGGAGAAGGGGCGGTCACGGACGGGCCGGGCCTCGAAGCGGCCGGACGCGAAAGGGCCCTCGAGCGTCTCGCGCGCCGTGGTGAGGTCCGACGAGGTGAGCTCGAGCCTCACGGGGGTGTTCTCGAGGGCGCGCACTGGCTGAGTGTCGCACGAAGGGCTGTACCCCGGAGCCCGACGATGCGCGGGGTGGACAGACCGACCGTCCGGGCGCGGCCCCAGTGCAGGGGAGGGGCCGAGGCGAGGGAGCGGCTCGGCGCGGGGGAGCGGGCTCAGCGCTCGTCGTCGTCCTGGTAGAGCGCGATGAGCATCGCGGCCGCCTGGCGCGCGTCGCGGGCCGGCGAGGTCGTGCGGGTCATCGCGGCCGAGACCTGGGCGCCCTCGGCCAGCAGGGCGATGCTCGAGCCGAGCTCGCGGGGCAGGCCGGCGTCGAGCGCGAGATCGGTGACGAGGGCGACGAACGACTCCTTGTGGCGCTGGGCCATCTCGGCGATCCGCGTGTTGTTGCGGCCGAGCTCGCCGTAGGAGTTGATGAAGACGCAGCCCTGGAAGGAGTCCTCCGCGAACCACTCCTCGAGGTAGCCGAAGATGGCGAGCAGCTTGTCGCGCGAGTCGGGCACCTCGACGGTCGCGTCGGCGATGTGCTGCGACCAGCTGACGTGGCGGGCCTCGAGCACGACCTCGACGAGCCCCGACTTCGACTGGAAGAGGCGGCGGATCTCGTCGATCTCCACGCCGGAGGCGGTGGCCACCTCGAGCAGGCGCACCGACCGGATGCCCCGGGAGTTGAAGAGGTCGTCGGCGACGTCGACGACGTGGCGCCCGGTGACGTCGAGGGGCGGGGGCTTCACGGCGGCTGTGGTCATGGGCTCGGATCGATCGGTGGGGTCTGGTCGGGACCTGCACGACACTAGTTGCACGATCGGCAGAACGAGCGGGAGTGGCCGCGCACGGCCGCGGTCGGCCCCCGGTTGTCCGGCATGCGCGGTGGGGCGGGGCCCGTGTTCGTGCGCCGTCGCCCGGGGCCCGGGGCGTCGCCCCCGTCCCCTAGCGTCAGCACCGTGACGGCCTACTCGAGCGACTCCGCGGTGCCCCGCGCCCACATCGGCGCGTACCCGAAGCGCCGCGCCGTGCCGGCGGCGGCCCCCGCCGACGTGCCCCCGGCCGTCGACGAGGCGCGCTACGCCGACTTCTTCGCCGAGGGCGCCTCAGCCCTCGACCCCGGTGTCGTCGTGGGCGGCGCCGACGGGCTTCGACTCGGCTGAGCCGCGCTCGCGCAGGTAGATCGACAGCACGACCATGCTGCCGACCGCCAGGAACTCCGACTGCCAGTTCTGCAGGGTCCTGTTCCAGAAGTCGGCCGACGCGACGTAGCCGGCGAGGCCCGTGGGCGCCTCCAGGTCGAGCAGCTGCTGCTCGTCGTGGGCCACGTGGCCGGTGACGGCCTGGGCCGCCCACGACGCGACGAAGATCGCCCCCATCACGAGCCCGAGCGAGTGGGAGGCGAGCCACAGCCGCCAGCCCGAGGCCGCGGCCCAGCGGGGCGAGCCGGGCAGGGCGTGCCCGCGCACGTGCTGCCGTTCGTCGCTCTGCGGGCCGACCTGGTCGAGCTCGCCCGACTCCGTCGACCCGCGCTGCACGAGCCAGACCGTGGCGCCGATGTAGAGGACGAACTGCAGGTACTCCGACTGCCAGTTCTCGGCGACGTCGGCGGCGAAGCTCGACGACGTCACGTACTCGAGCCAGCTGATCGGCTGCAGGCGGGCGCTCGTCTGGTCGTCGTTGAAGGTCGCCCACCCCGCGAACGACTGGGCGACGAGCGCGACGACGAAGAGCGCCCCGAAGAACAGGCCCAGGCCGGAGTCGCGGATCCGGTCGACGAGGCGACGCCGCGTCGTGCGCGTGCCGGTCACCGTGCCAGCGCCCCGATCACGAAGAAGGCGAGCAGCCCCAGCCCGATCCCGCCGAGGTAGGTCGCGAACAGCGGCTTCACGTCAGCCGCCCGCCACGGTGCAGTCGGCCGGCGCGGCCTCGGCGGGCGGGCTGCAGTCGGCGGCGCGCACCTGCCAGGTCGAGCCCGTCCGGGCGAGGAAGGCGACGGTGTCGTCGTAGCGGACGAGCGCGGCCCGGCCGTAGGTCTCGACGCCGGTGACGGGCCCGGGCGGCGCGACGTCGAGGCCCCCGAGGGAGGCGGCGCAGTCGTCGCCGAGGTCGTCGCGCGCCGCCGGGGTCAACAGCGCGCACGCGTCCTCGAGCCGGCCGTCGGCCACGGCGGCGGCGAAGCCCTCACCGACCTCGCGGGGGCCGTCGGACGGGCCCGCGCAGCCGGACGCGAGCCCGGCGATCACGAGCGCGACGGCGACGAGGGCCACCGAGCGCGGGCGCCGAGCGACCGGGGCGGCCGGGGCGGCCCGGCACGGACGAGGAGTGCACGACATGCCTCCTGCCTAGACCGGCCCCGGCGGCGGGTCGAGCCCTCCCTCGGGATCGGGCACCGCGCCTCCCCGGGTGCTAGTGGGGGCGGCCGCGCCCCGCTCCCGGACGACGGCGGATCTCCGCGGCCCGGAGCCGGACACGGCCCGTCGGGAGGAGTTGCCTCGCCGTGTGGACTCCCTCCCCCTCTGGCTCCTGATCGTGATCTTCGTCGCCGCGGCGGCCGTGACCTGGGTCGCCGGCATCCAGCTCTCGAAGACGACCGACGTGCTCGACGACCGGCTGCACATCGGCAGCGCGCTCGGCGGGCTCATCGTGCTGGCCGTCGCGACCAACCTCCCCGAGATCGCGATCACGGTCAGCGCGGCGCTGTCGGGCGACGTGTCGGTCGCGGTCGGCAACATCCTCGGCGGCATCGCGATCCAGACCGTGGTGCTCGTGGTGCTCGACGTCTTCGGCCGCCGGGGGAAGGGGGTCGCGCCCCTCACCTACCGGGCCGCGTCGCTCACGCTCGTGCTCGAGGCGGTCGTCGTGGTCGCCGTGCTCACGGTCGTCGTGGCCGGCAGCCAGCTGCCCGACGGGCTCGTGCTGCTGCGGCTCACGCCCGACGTGGTGCTGATCGCCGTCCTCTGGGTGGTCGGGCTGCTGCTGGTGCAGCGCGCCGGGAAGGGGCTGCCCTGGCACGAGGAGGGCCGGGCCCCCGACGCGTCGCCCCACACGACGGGGCACCGACGTCGGAAGCCCGCCGAGCCGCACTCCCGCATGAGCACGACCCGCGCATCCGTCGTCTTCGCCGTGTCGGCCCTCGCGACGCTCGCCGCCGGCGTCGTGCTCGAGCGGGCGGGCGACGCGGCGTCGTCGCAGCTGGGGCTGTCGGGGGTGCTCTTCGGCGCGACCGTGCTGGCGCTCGCCACGTCGCTGCCCGAGATCTCGACCGGCCTGCAGGCCGTGCGTCAGGGCGACGACAACCTCGCGATGAGCGACATCTTCGGCGGCAACGCCTTCCTGCCCGTGCTCTTCCTCGTCGCGACGCTCATCTCGGGCGAGGCGGTGCTGCCCGCCGCGCAGGCCTCCGACATCTACCTGACGGCGCTCGCGGCCCTGCTGACGCTGGTCTACGTGGTGGGGCTGCTCTTCCGCCCCCGGCGGCGGATCGCGGGCATGGGCGTCGACTCGCTCGTGGTGCTCGTGCTGTACCTCGTGGGGCTCGGGGGGCTGTTCGCCATCGCGAGCTGACGGCCGCGGACGGCCCCGGCGCTGCCTCGGCACGGGCCGGCGGGAGTCGCGGTGCAGGCCCGCAGGTCACGGTCGGGTAACGAGACCAGTCGATCTCGGGAGGGGCGGCGAACCCTTGTCATCCCCACCGGGAACCACAGACAAGGAGCTGCATCGTGACCATCACGCGCAAGACCATCACCAAGACCGCCCTCGGCCTCGTCGCCTCCGGCGCACTCGTCTTCTCGCTCGCCGCCTGCTCGATGGACGACACCTCGTCCGACGCCGGCTCGTCGAGCTCGTCCTCCGCCGCCGCGGAGCCCACGGCCGAGGCCACGCCGCTGGCGTCGCTGCCCGACCTGAGCAAGGGCGTCGACACGCAGGTCACCGTCGACGCGTCCTTCGTCGAGGCCCTCACGAGCCTCGGCCTGACCCCGGGCGTCGTCGGCACCGCCGGCTTCGACTCCGCCACCGGCACGTTCTCCTTCCCGATCACGGGCGGCAACGTCGACTACTACGACCCCGCCAGCGACGTCCGCCCCTACGTCCAGGGCGAGATCGACCACGACGGCTCCGGCCTGTCGCTGACCGCCGCCGACGGCACCGTCGTCGAGCTCACCGACTTCCGGATCGACCCGGGCGAGTCGAAGCTCTACGGCACCGTCACCGCCAACGGCACCGTCGCCGCCGAGGACGCCTACCTGTTCAACCTCTACGGCGGCTCGCTGAAGCCCCTGCAGACCGAGGGCGACAACGCGATCCTCGAGGGCACGACGGTGCACATCAGCCCCGACGCGGCCGCGCTGCTGAACCAGACCTTCAAGACCGACGCCGTCCAGGACGAGATGCTCGTCGGAGTCGCGAAGATCACCGTCGCCACCAAGTAGCACCCGCCGTCGCCCTCCGGCGACGCACCCCACCCGGTCGACGACCCGACCGGTGGTTCCCGGAAGAGCCCCGCTGCGCACCGCGCAGCGGGGCTCTTCCGCGTGCGCGGACGAGGTTCGCGAACGGTGTCGAGTCGGGCTGTCAAGCACGTTTGAGACGGGATGTACCCCTCAGGCCCAACCCGGGCGCCGTGCGGGAGCGGCCGGTCGAGAGTGGCCGCAACCACAGAGCGGCCGCTCCCCCCGCGGCCGACCGACCATCCCGAGAGGTCTCGACATGAGCGACACTGACCACACCGACGGCACCCCGTCGGCCCCCCTGTACGACCAGGCGGCCGGTTCGACGTCGTCCCTGGGCGACGTCACCGGTCAGGGCGACCCGTTCGACTCCGTCGTCGCGGGCACGTCCGCCCCGGGCACCACCACGACCGGCACGGGCTCCGGCTCTTCCGACTCGTCGGGCTCCGGCAAGGCCGACGCGGCGAAGGCCGTCGCCGGCGACGCGGCGGACTCCGCGCAGCAGGTCGCGGGCACCACGAAGGAGCAGGCCGGCAAGGTCGCCTCCGAGGCGTCCGGCCAGGCGAAGCAGCTCTTCGGCCAGGCCACCGCCGAGCTGAAGGACCAGGCCGGCGCACAGCAGCAGAAGGCGGCCGAGGGCCTCCACGCCGTCAGCCAGCAGCTGACCTCCATGGCCGACTCGAGCGACACCGGGCTCGCGCAGGACCTCGTCCGCAACCTCAGCGGCCGCGCCCACGGCGTCGCCAGCTGGCTCGAGGGCCGCGACCCCGGCACCCTGCTCGACGACGTCAAGCACTACGCCGCGCGCAAGCCCGGCACCTTCATCGCGATCGCCGCCGTCTCCGGCCTCTTCGCCGGACGCGTCGTCAAGGCGCTCACCGCCGAGGCGAAGAGCGAGCACGCGAGCGACGCGAGCTCGACCGGCACCGGCACCGCCTCGACGACGCCCGCGGGCGTGACGAGCCGCACCGCGCCCCCCACGGGCGACGCCACGATCACCGGCCCCGTCGCGGGCGAGTACGACGTCGTCACCGAGGGCGACGTGCCCGGCTTCGGCACGACCACGAGCTCCAGCACCCCGGGCACCTTCCCGGGCGAGGGGGCGACGCGCCCGTGACCGACGCCACCTTCCCCGGCGGCGGCGTGCCCGCCGGCGGGCCCACCCCCGGCGTGCCGGACCCGGAGGACCGCGCGGCGACGACGTCGCTGGGCGACCTCCTCGGCAGCGTCACGAGCGACATCTCCACCCTCTTCCGCCAGGAGGTCGACCTCGCCAAGGCGGAGCTGACCGAGTCGGCGAAGAAGGCGGGCAAGGGCGCCGGCATGTTCGGCGGCGCAGGGCTGACCGGCCTGTTCGCCCTGCTCTTCCTGTCGCTGGCCGCGATGTGGGGCCTCGGCGAGCTGATCGGCGTGGGCTGGTCGTCGCTGATCATCGCCGTCGTCTACGCCGTCGTCGCGCTCGTGCTGTTCACGCGCGGACGCAAGGAAGTCAAGGACATCACGGGAGCACCGAAGACGGCCGACTCCCTCAAGAAGATCCCCGAGACCGTGAAGCCTGGAGGCCACTGATGAGCACCGCCAACGAGAACAAGACCCCGGAGCAGATCCGGGCCGAGATCGAGCGCACCCGTGCCGGCCTCGGCTACGACGTCGACGCCCTCGCCGACAAGGTGAACCCGACGAGCATCGCCCACCGCCAGACCGACAAGGTCAAGGGCAAGTTCAGCAGCGTCAAGGAGTCCGTCATGGGCACCGCGCACCACGGCTCGAGCAGCGTCTCGGGCGCCGCGTCGGGCGCCGTCGACTCCACGAAGGACACCGTGCAGCAGGGCGTCCAGAAGGCGAAGGGCAACCCGCTCGCCGTCGGCCTGATCGCCTTCGGCGCGGGCTGGCTCGTGTCGTCGCTGATCCCCGCCTCCGACAAGGAGCAGGAGCTCGTCGCCCAGGCGAAGGAGCAGGCCGGCCCCGCCGTCGACGCCGTCAAGGGCGCCGCGCAGGACGTCGCGCAGAACCTGAAGGAGCCGGCGCAGGAGGCGTTCGCCAGCGTCAAGGACACCGCGCAGGAGGCGGCGGGCACCGTCAAGGACGAGGCCCGGTCGGCCGCGGGTGACGTGAAGGACAGCGCCCAGCAGTCGAAGGACACGGTCCAGGGCGCGTAGCGACCCGGGCACACCGCCGAGGTGGCCCGCCCCGCCCTCCCCACCACGGTGGAGGGAGCGGGGCGGGCCACCTCGTCCGCGTGCGTGGCGCGCGGCGCGTGTCGCCGCAGCGAGGTGACGCGTCCTGGGCCCCCGCGTGCGCGCCGGGCCCGGATCGGGTCACCTCGACGACGGTCACGCAGCGCACGAGCAGGTCGCCCGACGCCGCGACGCACGGGGTGACTCCTCCTGGGCCCCTGCAGGGTCGCGAGGCCCGGATCGGGTCACCTCGATCGGGGCGCGCGGACGCAGCGACGCCCTGCCTCGCGGGAAGCGTGAGCACGTCGCGAGGCAGGGCGTCAGGCAGCGTCGGGGGGACGACGCCGCCGGGGCACCGCCGGGGGGAGCGGTGCCGGTCTGGGGCTCGGCTAGCGGCCGAGGACGATCGACCCGGTCTGGGTCCGGATCGTCGAGGTGTGGGTGGCCAGGCGGCCCAACTGGGCGCGGACGTAGCGGCCGAGCGACGTGCGAGGCACCGACGGGGAGACGTACGACCCGACGAGGCGCTCGGCGCTGCGGGTCGACGTCACGTAGCTGCCGACCGGCTCGTCGCGGCGAGCGGTGCTGGTGTACTGGCCACCCAGCGGGAAGGGCTGGGCGGGGGCGGCGGTGCGGGTGTGGTTCGTGCTCATGGGGGCCTCCTCGGCGTGCGGGGCGGCGAGGCGGCACCGTCGGGTCGGGTGGCGTTCCTCGTCACCGTCGGCGTTGCCTCTACTCTAACCATAGTTTTGAATCATTCAAGACAACGGCGCGACTGCACAGCGAGACCCCAGGAACCCGCGCTGTCCCGTGATCGCACGAGGGCCAGCCCGGGCCCCGGGGCCGGGGCGAGACGAGCGGGTCAGAGCACCTTCGAGCCGATGAGCTTGGCGAGGTAGGTCACGTCGAAGGCCCCGCGGAACTCGAAGTGGACCATGCCCAGCCCGCTGAACCACAGCGTCAGCTCGGCGTCGAGGTCGAAGGTGCCGGCCGTCTCGACCGAGAACGCCTGGATCTTCGAGTACGGCAGCGAGGTGAAGTCGCGCTTCTTGCCCGAGATGCCCTGCACGTCGACCGCGATGACGCGCTTGTCGGTGAAGACGACGAAGTCGCGGATCGTCTTGGCGGCGACGAGGAGCACCTCGCCCTCGAGGAGCAGCCCCTCGATCTGCGGGCGCACCTCCGCCGGGTCGATGTGGCTGAGCTTGAACACGGAGCTGGACGAGAAGTCGATCATGCCCGCACGCTACCGAGCGCGGAGCCCGGCCCCGGGGAGGCGCGACTAGCGTGGGGCGGTGACCGCGCCGACCCAGCCCCGAGCCCTCCGTGAGACCCGCTCCTTCGCCCCGCCGAGCGGGCCCGTCGTGGGCTTCGTCGATGGCGACGTGGTGCGGGTGCTCGGCGTGCCGTACGCGGAGGCCGAGCGCTTCGAGGCTCCCCGACCCGCGACTCCTGCGGTCGACGCCGACGGCCGGGCCGTGCCCTACGAGGCGTTCTCGCGGGCGCCCGCGTCGCCGCAGCTCTCGTCGCGCACGCTCAGCGCCCTGATCGAGGGCGCGAGCGACGGCATGGTCGACTCTGAGCAGTGCCAGGCGCTGTCGATCACGCTGCCCGCCGACCTCGAGCCGGGGGAGTCGCTGCCGGTGATGGTGTGGATCCACGGCGGCTCGTACGTCACGGGCGCCGGCGACCTCGGCGTCTACGACCCGCGGGCGCTCGTGGCCGAGCAGCGCGTCGTCGTCGTCACGGTGACCTACCGCCTCGGCATGCTGGGCTTCTACGGCGACGGTGCCTCGGTGCCCGCCAACCTCGGGCTGCTCGACCAAGTGGCCGCCGTGCGCTGGGTGCACGAGAACGTCGCGGCGTTCGGCGGCGACCCCGACCGCGTGACGCTCTTCGGCCAGTCGGCGGGCGGCGACTCGGTCGCCCACCTGATGATCAGCGAGGGCGCCCGCGGCCTGTTCCGCCGCGCCATCGTGCAGAGCGCGCCGCTCGGCATAACCCGCGGCCGGTCGCGCATGAACCGAGCCATGGTGGAGGCGGTGGGCACCCCGCCCCGGAACGCCCCCGTCGCGCAGGTGCTCGCCCTCCAGGCCGCGGCCGAGAAGGCCGCCCGCCGGTTCGGCCTCCGCGGGGGCATGGCGTTCGGGCTGCAGTACGGCCAGGCGCCCCTGCCCGCCGAGGCCGACCGGGAGGCCGCGTGGCGCGAGGTCGCGCCCGACGTCGACCTGCTGATCGGGTCGACCAGCGAGGAGACGGGCCTGTTCTTCGCGTTCGTGCCGGCGCTGGAGCGCCTGGCCGGGCTGCCGGTGGTCGGGCGGGCGTTCCGGCGCCTGCTCGTCGGCGCGACCACCCACGCGATCTACGGGCGCGACGCCCGGGCATTCGCGGCGCGGCACCGGGCGGCCGGCGGCCGGGCCGTCCGCTACGAGCTCACCTGGGCCCCGGAGGGGGCCGTCTTCGGCGCCGCGCACGTGACCGACGTGCCGCTGCTGCTCGGCGGCGTCGACACCTGGGGGCACACGATGCTCGTCGGCGACGCCGACTGGGCCGACGTCGACCGCCGCGGGCGGCGGGTGCGCCAGATCTGGGCCGACTTCGCCCGCACCGGCACGGTCGCGGCGGACGCGGGGGCCGGGCTGCAGGGGACGATCCGCCTCTTCCGGAGCTGACCTGCAGCGGCCTCCCGCGCATCCCGTGTGACGAGGTCGTGGACCGGTGCCCCCGCACCGGCCCCCGACCCCGGGCCGACCGCCCCCCGGCGGCCGACCACGGCCCGGCGCCCCCGCGCCGAGCCGGGTCTCGTCAGCCGCGCGTGCCCGCGGCGATGATCGCCTCCGCGGCGGGGATGAGGCGCCGTGCGTCGTCCTCGGAGTACTCGGAGAAGACGCTGCCCTGGAGACGGATCCAGCTGTCACCGACGACGACGTCCACCCAGCACGACGCGCCCTCCTCCTCGTAGCACTGGACGCTGGCCCGGTCGGCTCCCTCGACCTGCACCGGCGTGCCGGGCGTCGTGGCCGTGCCCGGGGCCCAGCCGCCCCCGCTGATCCAGCCGACCGAGATGTCGCTGAGCACCTGGCTCTCGCCCGGCGGAGGGCTGGACTGCCACGCGCACTGGCCTTCCTTCAGCTGCGTGGTCCGGATCCCGGTCAGGGGGGCTTCCTCGAGCAGGTCGCGCGGTGCCTCGTACGTGACACCGCCGACGGCCTCGCTCATCACGGCCGGGGTGGGCAGGGCCTCGCAGCCCGACACCTGCCAGGCGCCGTCGGGCACCAGCCAGGGGCGGGGCGGCGTGACCGTGGCGAGCTCCGAGAGGAGCGCCTGCACGACGGGGCGGATCGTGTCCGGGGTGAGGGTCTCCCTCTCCCCGGTAACGGCGTCCGGTCGGGCGTAGTTCGTGGTCTCGATCCACCACGGGCCCGCCACGACCGACGTGTTGCAGAAGATCGTGCCCTCCGGGCAGGTGACCGCCGAGACGTCGCCCTCGCCGAGGCTCGCCAGGCCCGACTCGCGGAGCCCGGAGATCCACTCCCGACCACGGTCCCCCGCGGGGGAGACGGTCACCCCGACGCGGTACTCCGCGTAGGGGTAGCCCTCGGGAGTCCACGAGCAGGTGAGGGCACCCGCCTGGAGGTAGGCCGCGTTCGTCACGTCGAAGTGCTCGGGGCCCCAGGTGAGGGGCGCCGAGTCCTCGACCAGCTGGCCGACACCGATCTGGTCGCCGAGCGTCGCGCAGTCCACGTCGTACGCGGGCCGCGGCACCGGGTCCTGCTCGGGCGCCGTCGGCGTGAAGGTCGGGGTCGCCGTCGCGCGCGGCGTCGCCGAGGGCTCCGGCGTGCTCGTCGGCGAGGCCGGCGCGGCCGCCTCGAACGGCGAGGGCAGCACGAGCGCCAGGGCGCCCGAGGCGCCGCCGATGCCGAGCAGGGCCACGAGGCCGAGGGTGAGGCCGAGGTGCCGGCGGGCCCACGGGCGGGGCTTGGCGGGGGGCTCGGTCGCCGCTCGCTGCAGCACCTGCTGCTTCATCGAGACGAGCATGCGGTTCAGGTCGTCACCGACGGGGGGCTCAACGTCCATCGTTCGTCACCGCCTTCCTGAGTCGGGCGCGGCTCCGGCTCACCCGTTGGGTGAGGGAGCCGACGCTGATGCCGAGGGCCTTCGCGGCCTCGGCGTAGGAGCGTCCCTCGATGAGGCACAGCTCGATGACCTGCTGGTCGAGGGGGCTGAGGGCGTCGATCTCGGCGCGCACCCAGCGGAGCCGCTCCCGCGCCTCGGCCGCGTCCTCCTGGTCGAGGTCGGCGAGGTCGAGCGGCAGCTCGTCGGCGGAGTCGCGGACCCGCTTGCGACGGAGGTTCATCGCGTGGTTGCGGCACGCGACGAGCAGCCAGGGCAGCAGCGACCCGTCGTGCAGCACGATCTCGGCCGACCGCCGCCACATCGTGACGAGCGTGTCCTGCACGACCTCCTCGACGTCCATGCGGCTGTCGACCAGCGCCCACGCGTACCGGGTCACGGCCGGCGCGTAGCGGTCGAAGATCGTCGACAGCGCGTGCCGGTCGCCCGTCGCCGTGCGTCGTACGAGATCGGAGTCGCTCTCCGTCGTCAGGTCCATGTCCACCCCCCTCACCTAGGAATGTCGCCGCAGGACGGATCCTGACGAACTCGTGCAGATCTCTTCAGCAGGCCCTGGGGGAGGCGCGGTGCGCGCCCGGCCCCGCCCGCGCCTCCCGCGGTCAGGTGAACTGGATCGGCGTGCCCACGGGCAGCGTCGCCAGCGCCTGCGTCATCGCCGCCGACACCCGGACGCACCCGTGCGAGGAGCCGGTGGGGTCGGGGTAGTAGTGGATCGCTGTCAGCGCGGAGTTGCCGCCGTAGCCCGCCAGCAGCGGCGAGTGCGCGCCGGTCAGCGCGATCGGCTGGCCCTGCGTGTAGCCGATGCTCGGGTCGACGTAGTTGGCCTCCATGTAGGTGGCCGTGCCGGCCGGCGTCGGGTCGTCGGGGGAGCCGAGACGGGCGACCTCCTGCGCCGAGACGGCGCCGTCCTGGCCGAGCACCGAGATCACCGAGCTGGCGTTGTCGACGAGCACCGACTGCGTCGCGGGGCTGAGCGTGAAGTCCGCCGCCCGTGCCCAGGCGAACGTCGCGCTCGGGGCGGCGGCGACCCCGCCGTCGCCGGGGGTGGCGTTGCGGGCGGGCGTCGCCACGAGCACCATGCCGCCGTCGAGGCCCGGGCTCGTGCCCCAGACCGCGGTGGCGGCGGGCCGGTTCAGCGTCGGGACGGTGGCGCCGAACGTCGCGACCGGGGCCGCGTCGGCGGAGGGGCTCGCGTAGAGGGCGACGAGCGCGGCTCGCGGGGTCGCGATCGTCCACTGGTTGGTCGGCGTGAGGTCGCCGCCGTCGAGCAGCTCGGGCACGACCGCGTCGAAGAACGCGAGCGGGAGCGCGGCCAGGGCCTCGGGCGAGGGAGGCGCGGGCACGGCCGCCGGGGCCGGCGCGGCGGTGGCGGTGGGGCTCGGGCTGGGCGTCGGCGCGGCGACGGGCGCGGAGGTCGGCGCGGCGGCGGGCTCGCCGCGGGTCACGGCGACGGCGACGGTGCCCGCGGCGACGAGGGCCAGCGCGGCGGCGCCGGCGAGGAGGGCGGTGCGGCGCGGGAGGCGGCGGCGGGGTGCGGCGTCGGTGCCGGCGTCGGCGGCGGGGGCGGCGGCGGCCGCGGCCGCGGGCGTGCCGACGTCCGCCGGCCGGTCGGGGCCGTGCGGGGCGGGGGGCGTCGCGTCCGGTGTCTCGTCCACAGTGTGTCCAGTCTGCCCGGCGAGGGGCCGCTCCGGGCAGAACGAGAGTGATCTGTGATCTCGACCCGCGACTCCCTCGTCCCTGCGCTCCTCCGGCGCGGATCGCTCTCAAATTTGAGAGAGAGACCGGGAGCTTGGGGTGGGCTGGGGTGGGGTGGGGCTGGTGCGGGAGCGGGGGCGGGCCGACCGGAGCCGGGGCGCCGCCAGCCCCCCTACCGGGCGAGCGCGGTCAGCTCGGCTCGGGTCGCGGCCCCGGCCTTCCGCAGCAGGTTCGAGACGTGGAACTTCACCGTGTTCTCGCTGATGCCGAGCGCCTGGGCGATCGACCGGTTGCGCGCCCCGGACGCGACGAGCCGCAGCACCTCGCGCTCGCGCGGGCTGAGCGCGACCGACTCGTCGAGGCTGCCCGGCTCCGCGGGCGGGTCGAGCGGCAGCGTCACGGCGACGTCGCTGCCCCACCCCGGCGTCGACGCCACGTCGAGCGAGCCGTCGAGCGCCGCGACCCGCTCGGCGATCGGCCGCAGCGAGTCGTCGTGCACCGTCAGCTCGCCGGCCCCGTCGTCGCGGATCCCGATCAGCAGGTTGAGCCCGTCGCAGTCCCACTGGATCCGTACCCGGCTCGACCGCCCGGAGTCGACGAGGGCGAGCACCGCGCTCCGCACGATGGCGCGCGCGGCGTGGGCCACCTCGCCGGGCAGGGCCCGGCCGGTCGCGGGCGGCTCGACGAACTGCACGTCGAGGTCGCCGAACCGCACGAGGGGCCGCAGGTCGTTCCGGAGTCGCGCGAAGGCCCCGACCACCGGCTCGAGCAGCAGCGAGCGCTGCTGGTCGGTCTCGGTGCGGATCTCGACCATGGCCGAGGCCGCGATCTCGGTCGCGAGCGTCCGGGCGGCGCGGTCGTCGAGCCGGGTCGAGCGGAGCGTCGCGAGCAGCGACTCGAGCGTGAGGGCCTGCCGGTCGACGAGGTCCGACACGGCCCGGGCGTGCTCGACGACGAGGGCCCGGCTGGCGGGCGAGGGCAGCGGAAGGTCGTGGTCGGTCACCCGCCCGACCCTACCCGCGCCTCCTCGACCTACCCGTTCGGGCAGGTCGCCCCCACCGGACGGACGGCCCCGGGGAGGCGCGGTGCGCGTAGACCAGGAGCCATGCCTCCCGCAGACACCGCCGACCACCCCGACGCCGCCGTCCCCTCCGTCGCGCTCGACCTCGTGCGCGCCGAGGTCGACCGGGCCGTCCGTGCCGTCGTCGACACCGACCCCGACGGCCTCGCCGCCGTCGCCGACCTGCTCTCGGGGGCGCGCCGCGTCTTCGTGCACGGAGCCGGCCGCTCGGGCCTTGCGCTCCGCATGACGGCCATGCGCCTCATGCACCTGGGCCTCACCGTCCACGTCGTGGGCGAGGTGACCGCGCCGGCGATCGGCGAGGGCGACGTGCTGCTCACGGCGAGCGGCTCGGGCACCACCGGCGGCATCGTCGGCGCGGCCCGGTCGGCCGTCGACGCCGGGGCCCGCGTCGCCGCGGTCACCACCGACGACTCGTCGCCCCTGGCCGAGGTCGCCACGGCCGTGCTGATCGTGCCCGCCGCCGACAAGCTCGACCGCTCGGGGGCCGCCTCGGCGCAGTACGCCGGCGGCCTCTTCGAGCAGGTCGTCGTGCTGGTCGGCGACGCGCTGTTCCACGCCCTCTGGCAGCGGTCGGGCCAGAGCGCCGACGACATGTGGCCCCGCCACGCCAACCTCGAGTAGCCGCACCGCGCCTCCTCGACACCCCCTCACCCCACCACAGAAGGAGCACCACATGAAGCTGCAGTTCGCCATGGACACCCTGACCACCGACGCCGCCCTCGAGCTGGCGGCCGCCGCCGCCCCGAGCGTCGATATCATCGAGCTCGGCACCCCGCTGATCAAGGCGGAGGGCTTCCGCGCCATCACCGCCATCAAGGAGGCGCACCCCGACAAGATCGTGTTCGCCGACCTCAAGACGATGGACGCTGGCGAGCTCGAGGCCGACGAGGCCTTCAAGGCCGGTGCCGACCTGGTCACCGTGCTCGGCGTCGCCGGCGACAGCACCATCGCGGGTGCGGTCAAGGCCGCGAAGGCGCACGGCAAGGGCATCGTCGTCGACCTGATCGGCGTCAGCGACAAGGCCGCCCGTGCCAAGGAGGTCGTCGCGCTCGGCGCCGAGTTCGTCGAGATGCACGCCGGCCTCGACGAGCAGGCCGAGGAGGGCTTCACCTTCGAGAAGCTGCTCGAGGCCGGCCGCGCCTCGGGCGTGCCGTTCTCGGTCGCCGGCGGCGTCAAGGCCGCCACGGTCGGCTCCGTGCAGGACGCCGGCGCGCAGGTCGCCGTCGCCGGCGCCGCGATCTACTCGGCCGACGACGTCGCCGGTGCCGCCGCCGAGATCCGCGCCGCGATCAAGTAACGGCACCACCGCCTCCTCGCTGACGAACCACGTCCTCGCCGAGGAGCCACGCCGCGGCGTGGTTCCCGTGCGAGGACGTGGTGCGTCGCGGGCCGGAGGCGTCCTAGCCTGGGCGCATGACCGAGCCGACGCCCGCCCCTGCGACCCTGCCCGCGCCTCCCGAGCCCGGCATCTACCGCCACTTCAAGGGCGCCCTCTACGAGGTCGTGGGCACCGGCCGGCACAGCGAGACCGAGGAGCCCCTGGTCTTCTACCGCAAGCTCTACGACGACTACTCGTTCTGGGTGCGCCCCCTCACCGACTTCGTCGCGCACGTGACCCGGGGCGACCACGACGGCCCCCGGTTCACCCGCCTGCACTGAGCTGCCCGCACATTCCGACCTGGGCATGTGCAGCGAGGTCGAGAGCGCACAGGGATTTGCCAGGAACCCGGTCGGTCCCGTTCAGGCCGGGCGTGCATGCTCGAGGCTTCGTCTGCGCGTACGCCCTGTCCCCCGCGGGAGCGCGGACGAAGGACCGGGCCCCGAGCCCTGCCGCACCACCGACACCGACCCCATCACGCTGACGCGTCCTCGCGCCGTCTCGCCCGAACCCCGGGAGCCTGCCCCCGCAGGCCGGAGACGCCGTGCCCCGAGATCCGGAGGGACCGTCCGACACCGCCAGCGCGGTGATCGCCCCCGCGTGACGCGTGCCCGCTCCCTCGAGGAGCACCCGGACCCCCTCCGGAGGCGCGGGTCGGCCGAGCATTGGACGACATGACCCCCGAGAACACCAGCGCCACCGTGCCCGCCGAGGGCACGAGGCCGACGGCCCCCGCCGCGGCCGCCCCCACCCGCCGCGAGCTCGCCTCCGCCCGGCGTCGCACCGCCCGTCGGCGCACCGTCGCCGTCGGCTCGATCGCCGCGGTCGCCCTCGTGGCTGGCTCCGGCTTCGCCCTCGTGAACCGTGCGCCGTCGGCCGAGGCCGTCGCCGCCGCCCACGCCGCCGAGACCGAGAGGCAGGAGGACGCCATCGCGTCCGCCCTCGCCGACGCGCAGGCGAAGGCCACGATGGACGCCGCGTCGCAGGTCGTCGCGTCGTCGCAGGGCAAGGTCGACGCGTCGGCCCTGCAGACCAGCGTCGCCTCCCTGGCCGACTACGAGTCGCTCGACGCCGACACGCTCGCCGACCGGGTCGCCGCGACCGTCGACAGCGCCCGCACCGTGCAGTCCGCCGCCGCCGAGGCCGACCGCCAGGCCGCCGCTGCGGCCGCTGCCGCCGCTGCGGCCGCCGCCCAGGCGGAGGCCGAGGCGCAGGCCGCCGCCGCCGCGAAGGCCGCTGCCGACGCCGCCGCGGCCCTCGCCGCGCAGAACACGCCCGCCGGCGCCAAGGCCACCGCGCAGTCCCTCGCCTCGTCGAAGTACGGCTGGGGCAGCGACCAGTACGGCTGCCTCGTGAACCTCTGGACCAAGGAGTCCGGCTGGAACTATCAGGCCTACAACCCCAGCGGCGCGACCGGGATCCCGCAGGCCCTGCCGGGCAGCAAGATGGCCACCGCCGGCAGCGACTGGGCGACCAACGCCTCGACGCAGGTCGCCTGGGGCCTCGACTACATCAAGCGCGCGTACGGCACCCCGTGCAGCGCCTGGGGCCACAGCCAGTCGGTCAACTGGTACTGATCGGCGCCGGCTGATCGGCATCGCCTGACCCGCTCACGGCGGGGCGACTCCCTCGGGAGGCGCCCCGCCGTCGTCGTCCTGCCCGGCGCCCGCCCGTTGTTCAGGTATCGGCGGGCGAGTGCGACCCCGCCGGGCGACCGTGACGGCCCGTCCCGGTCGCACCCGCCCGCCCGGCCTCGACCCTCAGGTCTGCGGGGGGATGGTCTTGAACTCGTCCTCCTCGCGCGGCACGGGCACGAGCGAGGTCGGGGCCGGTCCGGGCTCCGACGCGCCGTCGCCGGGGGAGGCGGGCACGGTCACGGTCGGCGCGGGCGTGGGCTCGGGCGTCGCGGGCTCCGGAGTCGCGGTGGGGCTGACGGGGCTCGGCGTCACCTCGACGACCGGCTCGTCGTCGCCGCAGCCGGCGAGCACGACAGCGCCGAGCGCCGCCGTCAGCAGCACGGTCGCGACCCTCGCCTGTCCCCTCATGCGCCGAGCCTACGCACCCGACGGGGAGAGGTCGAGGAGGCGCGGGTCACCCGGACACCGTCGCGTCACCCTGGGCAGGATGGGCGCATGACCCCGCCGGAGCCCCGCGACGCCGCCGAGGCGCGTCGCACGGCGCGACCCGCCGCGCGGCCCGAGCCGCGGCCCTGGACGCTGTGGACAGCCAGCGCCGCCGACGTGCACGACGTCGCCGTGTTCCAGACCGAGACGTGGCGGGAGGCCTACCGTGACGTCGTCGACCCGGCCTACCTCGCGGCCGTGGGCGTGCCCGAGCGGGTGGCCTCGTGGGGCCTGCGCATCGCCTCGCCGGCGCGGCACGTGGTGGTCGCGCGGGTGCCCGACGCCGCGGGCCACGCGTCGGGCGCCGACGCGCGCGGCGAGGTGGCCGGCGTCGTCAGCTGGGCGCACGGCGACCTCCGCCACGACCCGTTCGACCTGGACCTCGTCGAGCTGACGACCCTCTACGTCGGTGCCGCGCACCGCGGCAGCGGCCTCGCCGACGCCCTCCTGCAGGAGGCGCTCGGCGACGGGGCCGCGTACCTCTGGGCCTTCGAGCGCAACGCGCGGGCACTCGCGTTCTACGCCCGGCACGGGTTCGTCGCCGACGGCACGCGCAAGCTCGACGTGCCGACCGGCGCGTGGGAGCGCCGGCTCGTCCGCCCGGCCCGCCCCGCGCCCGGCGTGGGCTAGGACCGGAGCCCGCACCGCGCCTCCCGCAGGCTAGGCCCGCGCCGACCAGCTCGCACCCACCAGCCCGCGCCGACCAGCCCGCGTCAGACGGCCGCGACCAGCGTCCAGGCCCCGCCGTCGCGGCGCAGCACCCGGCCACTGAGGACGTCGGCGAGCTCGCCGACCGTCGCCTCGACCACGGCGCCGACGGCCACCGCGACGTCGTCGTCGGGCGAGGTGTAGCGCACGACGAGCTGGGGCTCGCCGCGGCTCAGCACGATGTCGCGCGCCTCCACCGTCGTCAGCTCGGCCGCGGCGTCGGCGGCGCGGGGCAGCAGCTCGTCGGGGCGGGAACCGGGGCGCAGGGTGCCCACGGAGAGGGCGACGCGGTACGAGGGCATGCCCCGATCCAACCGCCGACCCCTGACAGCCGTGCCGCCAGGATGTCGGTCACCGGCACCGGCACCGGGGCCCCCGGGAGGCGCGGGTCAGCCCAGCGCGGAGGCCGCGTCCCCGGCGGCGACGGCCCCGCTGCCGAGCGGAGGCTCGGGGACGACGCGCATGCCCGTGGTCGTGGTCGCCGTCGCGAGCATCGCGTCGACCCACGCGCGGTTGATCGCGGCCATGCGGCTGCCGGCGTAGACGAAGCGGAGCGGGATCGACTCGTGCACCCAGAGCACGTGGCGCCCCTGGCCCGAGCCGTCGCTGTCGCGCCAGGTGAGGGAGAAGCTCTCGTGCCGACGCAGCTTCGCGACGACGGCGAGCTGGAGGTGCGCGAGCGTCCGGTCGTCGATGTCGACGGCCGTCCGGTCCGACCCGTAGAACAGTGTCCCCAACGTGCTCCTCCTCAGCTCACTACGGTAGATGCCCGCCCGGGCATGGACGGCTCCGGTCCCGACCCCTTGACACCGTCGAGACCCCCGCGCTAGTGCCTCCGACGCCGTGTCACGAGCCCGTGACGGGGCCGACACGTGCCCGACCCCGGGGCCTGGCATCATCGGCGCATGCGCCGAACCGCCACCGCCCACCTCGACCTCGACGTGGCGGGCCCCGCCGAGCTCGTCCTCTCGATCGCCGCCGCGCGCCTGCCGGGCACGGAGCTCGACGAGCAGCTCGCCGTCACGCTCGACGGCGAGCCCGTCGACGTCCGCGAGGTCGACGACCGCCACGGCACGCGACTGCACCTCTGCGAGGTGGGCCCCGGCACGGTCGTCGTCGACTACCGGGCCACCGTGACCGGCCACGCCGACGCCCCCGAGCGCGACGAGATCGACCTCGTGCGCTACCGGCGGCCGAGCCGCTACTGCGAGTCGGACACCCTCGCCCCGACCGCCCGCGCCGAGTTCCGAGGCCTCGTGGGGCGCGGGCTCCTGGCCGCGGTGAGCTCGTGGGTGGGCGCCCAGCTGGCGTACGTCCCGGGCGCGAGCGCCCCGACCGACGGCGCCGTCCAGACGCTGCTCGATCGGCGGGGCGTCTGCCGCGACTACGCGCACCTCGTCGTCGCCCTGCTGCGGGCGCTCGACGTGCCCGCCCGGCTCGTGTCGGTCTACGCGCCAGGCCTCGCGCCGATGGACTTCCACGCCGTCGCCGAGGCGTGGGTCGACGGGGCCTGGCACGTCGTCGACGCGACGGCCCTCGCCCCGCGGCAGACGCTCGTGCGCATCGCGACCGGGCGCGACGCGAGCGACACCGCGTTCCTCTCGAGCTACGGCGCGTACGTGGGGCTGCGGTCGATGACGGTCACCGCTGTCGCGGACGAGCTGCCGCGCGACGACGTCACCGCCTTCGTGACGCTCGGCTGAGCGCGGCGGCCGACCCGCGACTCCCTCAGATCGTCAGCGGCAGCGTCCGTGTACCGGACCGCCGACGGGCCGGGGCCGTCGACCGGCCGGGCCGCCGGCTCAGTCGCGCCCGGCCTGCGGGTCGTCGGCGTCGTGGGCGAGCTCGGCGCCCTCCTCGGAGCGCTCGGCGGGCTCGTCCTGCAGGGGCCCGGCGGGCCACGACGACGGCCCGGCCGATCCCGCCGGGTACTCGTCGAGGGCCACGGCCCCGCTCGACCAGGCCTGCACGACCGGCGTCAGGATGCGCCAGCCCTCCTCGGCGGAGTCGCCGCGCACCGACAGCGTCGGGTCGTCGTCGAGGATGCCCTCGAGCACCTCGCCGTAGGCCGTCAGGTCCGACGCGCCGAAGACGGCCTTGAGGGAGGCGCGGGAGAGGTCGTACGCGTCGCCCGGCCCGTTCACGTTCAGCTCGAGCGACATCTCGTCGGGGCTGATCGCGATGCGCAGGCGGTCGGGCTCGCCGCCGCCGACGAACTCGCGCGGCACGTGGGCCGGCGGGCGGAAGGTGATGACGATCTCGCGGCGGCGCGAGGCCAGCGCCTTGCCCGAGCGGAGCAGGATCGGCACGCCGGCCCAGCGCCAGTTCTGCACCTCGACGACGACCTCGGCGAGCGTCTCGGTCTCGAGCGACGGGTCGACGCCCTGCTCGTCGGCGTACGCCGGCAGCTCGCGGCCGTCGACCGAGCCGGCGCCGTAGCGGGCCCGGCGGGTGTGGCGCGTCGCGTCGTCCTGCCAGATGCGGGTGGCGCGCAGCACGAGCTCCTTCTCGTCGCGGAGGTCGGCGGCGGTGAGGGTCGCGGGCGCGTTCATCGTCAGCACGGCCATCACCTGCAGCAGGTGGCTCTGGATCATGTCGACCATCGCGCCGGCGTGGTCGTAGTAGCGGGCGCGGTTCTCGAGTGCGAGCTCCTCGTCGTAGACGATCTCGACGCTCTCGACGTGCTGGTTGTTGAGCATCGGCTCGATGAGGCGGTTCGCGAAGCGGAGCCCGAGCAGGTTGAGCACGGTCGACCGGCCGAGGAAGTGGTCGACGCGGTGCACCTGGTCCTCGGGCACGAGCTTCAGCACCGAGCGGTTGAGCGCCTTCGCCGAGGCCAGGTCGGTGCCGAACGGCTTCTCGAGGGCGAGGGCCGTGCCGTCGGGCAGGTCGACCTCCCGCAGCGCCGCGCAGGCCTTCTCGGTGATCGCCGGCGGCAGGGCGAAGTAGATCGAGGGCGGCGAGTCGCAGGCCTCGACGAGCGTGCGCAGCCCCTCGGCGCCGGTCACGTCGGCCGTGACGTACCGCGTCGACTCGAGCAGGGCGTCGACGGCGGGGCCCGAGGCGTCGACCGACGCGAACGAGTCGCGCACGCGCTGGGTCCACTCCTCGGCGGTGTACTCCTCGACGCCGGCGCCGATCAGCTGCACGCGACGCTGGGGCTCGTGGGCGAGCAGCCCGCCGAGGCCGGGCATGAGGAGGCGCGAGGCGAGGTCTCCGCTCGCCCCCAGGATCAGCAGGGTCACGGGGCCGTGGGCCGACGAGCCGGCCTTGGCGGCCGTCTCGGTGTTCGCAGTCGTCATGTCGTGCACGCTAGACCGCCGGGTCAGGCGCGGCGCGTCGGCCGCACCGACACCACCTCGGCGGTGGCGCCGTGCGGCAGGTCGACGACGAGCCGCACCGCGTCGGCGACGGACTGCGGCTCGAGGTAGAGCCCGGTGTCGTAGCGCCCGCCCTCCTTCTCGACGAGCTCGCGCTGCATGTCGGTGTCGACGCGGCCCGGGTGCACCGAGCTGACGCGCACGCCGTGCGGGCGCTCCTCCTCGCGGAGGGCGTCGGTGAGGGCGCGCAGGGCGAACTTGCTCGCGGCGTAGGTGCCGCCCCCGGTGCCGGCCGTGAAGCCGGAGCCGCTGTTGATCGCGACGACCGTGCCCTCGGCGGCCCGGAGCGGGGGCAGCAGCTGCCGGGTCAGCTCGGCGACGGCGAAGACGTTGACCTCGAAGACGCGGCGCCAGTCGTCGCGCGTCGTCGAGTCGACGGTGTCGCCGCCGATCACGCCGGCGGCGTGCACCACGACGTCGAGGCGGTCGAGCTCGGGGGCGGCGAAGGCCGGGCCCGAGAGGTCGGCGACCCAGGCCGAGGCCGACGGGAGCGTCGCGACGACCGCGCGCACCGCCTCCTCGTCACGGCCGTGCACGACGACGTGGTGGTCTCGGGAGAGGTCGCGGGCGACGGCGAGGCCGATGCCGCGGGTGGATCCGGTGACGAGGGCGGTCTTCATGCGGCCAGTCTGCCGCGGGCCCCCGACGCCGGGCCCGCCGCGACCTGATCCGCGCTAGTTCTCCTCGATCCTGAGGATGTACTCACGAAAACCCGGCGCGGTGAAGCTCAGGAAGCCGAATTCCGAGGCTTCGACGATGCCCTTCTGCATCAGGCGGTCACGTGCGCTGCTGATGCTCCTCGTCGACTTCCCTAGCGCGTCGGCGATCTCCTCTCGCTTCACCCGGGTGCCTCCCAGACGAGCGATCGCGAGCAACATCTCACGCTCAGCGGGCGACGCGCTCCTCCATCGGGCTCGGAAGAGCTCCGCCATCTGTTCATCGACCCCTGAGAGAGCAGCTGTGACCATCGACTCCGTAATGACGCTTCCCGCGGGTGGGTACCCGGCTGCCTTCCATGCTTCGTCGCCGAGGAGTTGCACCTTGTGCGGGTATCCCTCCGATTCACGGACCGCCAGCTGCAGAGCGTCGGTCGTCCACCGGACCCCGGCACTCGAGGCGGGACCGGCCAGAGCCAGTTCCACCTCCTCATCGGCCAGACCGAGGAGAGGGCGATAGTCGAAACGCTCGCTGAACGTCACCGCTCTCCCGATCACTTCGGACGTGTTCGGCAGGCCGACTGCGAACAAGCCTGCCGGCGTGCTGGGTCGCTCGCTAGCCAACTCTTGCCATGCGTAGGCGATGGCACGGAGCCCACTCGCGTCGGCAGCCTGGATCTCGTCGACGAGGACGGCCAGGCCCGTGCCGCCGTCGGCCTCGATGGCATCGGTCGCCGCGACGATCGCCTGCTTGAACGACTCGGCCGCGCCCGCCGTGGGGGCAGTCCGTTGCGGGCTCATCGTCACCGAGGCCTCAACGATGCTGGGGATGCCGAGCGACACGCTCGCTGAGTCCACGGACGCCTTGAGAGCATCCCAGCGGGACGAACCAGGAGGGACTGTGCTGGCCAGCTTGCCCAGGACACTCGCGACCAGTGACTCCTCCGGGTCCGCCGTGACCCAGACCGTACGCATGCCCGCTGCGCGCATCCGCCGCTCGGCCTGCCGCAGCAGGGTCGTCTTGCCCAGCCCGCGGGAGGCGTGATCCACCCTGACGCGGGCGACGAACCGTCGCAACTGCGTGATCACCTGGATGCGTTCGTCGAAGTAGCTCAACTGCGCGGCTCGTCCGACGATGGAGTGCGCCACCTCGCCGGGTGTGTAGGGACTGGGTTGAGACACGAACTTCCCTTCCGGATACGAGTGGATACCTGAGTCAAGGTATCGCAAGGTATCTCGGCTCCGAGGAAGACTGGCTCCGCCTCACCCCAGGGGGTCGTTGCCCCAGTTCATCAGCGACCAGCGCCACTTCGTGTCGGTCACGTCGCCGTCCGGGCGTTGTTTCGAGTGCCGCGCGACGTAGCCGTGCACCTTGGCCATGTGGGCCCAGTCGTCGTCGGTGAGGTCGGCCTTCTTCGTGTGCAGGATCCGCACGATGTGCCGGCCGCTCTCGTGCCCGACCGACTCGCCGCCGGGCTCGGAGTGCTGCCCGACCTCCTTCGACTCGTCGGTCTCGAGCCACGCCTCCAGCTCCGACGCGGTCATCGTCACGTCGTCGTGGAAGTCGTCCCAGGTCGTCTGCCGGTCGTCGTCATCAGCCATGCTCCGACACTGCACCCGTGGCGGCGGCCTGTCCGCCCCGGGTGTCGTGTCGACGACCCGGATGGGTGACGGCTACGGCTTGACGACGGGGATCGGGCCGGTGAGCTGGGGCACCTCGCGGTCGCTGAGCAGCCAGTGCTCGCCGGAGGCGGTGATCAGGAAGGCGAGGGGCCCCGGTCGGCAGACCACCAGGGCGCCGCCGGACTGGTGCAGCACGCTGTCGAGGGCGCCGCCGAGGTCGCGGTCGTCCTCCGAGCCGGCAGAGGAGAGGACGGCGCAGCGGCCCTCCGCCCCCATGGCGGTCAGCAGGCGACGGAGGCCCTCGGGGTCGCCGAGGGAGGGGGCGACGCTGTGGGCGGCCGCCATGTCGACCCAGTCGGTCGACTCGGTGAGCGCCGCGAGGCGGTCGGGCGACGGGTCGGTGTCGCCGGCGGCGAGCGACCGCAGGTCGTCGCGGCGGTCGGGGGCCGCGAACGCGTCGAGCGCCGCGATGACAGGCTCGGGGAGCAACGCCACGGGAGTCCTCCTCAGGTCCGGAGCGACCATCCTCCCACTCCGGGAGGGGCTGCGTCTCCGTCGCGTGGCCGAGGAGGCGGTGGTCGCCTCGTCGCTACAGTGGAGCGACCCTGCGCCCCGACCGGACGGACCGACGATGACCTTCCCCTCCTACCCGGGCCAGCCCGGCAGCGACGAACCCCGCAAGGGCCTCAGCCCGCAGCCCCCGTCCGGCCAGCAGCCGGCCTACGGTGAGCAGCCCGCCTACGGTAAGCAGCCGGCCTACGGCCAGCCGCCCGCCTACGGCCAGCAGCCCAGCCACGGCCAGCAGCCCGCCCAGGGCCAGCAGCCGTGGACGGGCCAGCCGAACTCCTACGGGCCGCCGGCCCCGCAGCGCACCGACGCCGACCCGTCGACCCCGTACATGTGGGCGATCGCCGTCACGCCGCTGCTCAGCCTGCTGACCCTCGCGTTCGTCGACATCTCGTCGTACCTCGACGAGACCCTCCGCCTCGCCGAGGCCGGCAGCACCGCGGCCCCCTCGTCGCCCGGCATGCTCCTGGCCCAGCTCGTCAGCTGGGGCCTCTACGCCCTCACCGTCGTGCTCGCCTTCTTCGACTGGCGTGCGCTGAAGCGCCGCGGCGTCGACCGCCCCTTCGCGTGGCCGTGGGCGTTCCTCAGCGTCGTCTACGTCATCGGCCGTGCCGTCGTGGTCAAGCGCCGCACCGGGCGGGGCGTCGCGCCGATGGTCGTCTACCTCGTCCTGACCGTCGTGAGCATCGCCGTGTCGGTCGCCGTCGTGGGCGTGGCGCTCGCCGAGTTCCTGCCCCAGGTGGCGGAGCTGACCCCGGCTCCCTGACCCCGGTCACCCGACCCGCGACTCCTCGGGTCGCCGCGCCTGCGAAGATGACCGGGTGAACGCCGCCCCGCAGCCCGCCCTCGGTCTCCTCCTCGACGTCGACGGGCCGATCGCCAGCCCCGTCACCCGCAGCATCGCGCT
Organism: Frigoribacterium endophyticum; assembly: GCF_011759585.1. GTDB lineage: Bacteria > Actinomycetota > Actinomycetes > Actinomycetales > Microbacteriaceae > Frigoribacterium > Frigoribacterium endophyticum. The sequence goes on along the minus strand of NZ_JAAOYV010000002.1, from coordinate 1,015,106 downwards.
GCCCGAGATCACGCGCGACCTCGTCGTGCTCGCCGCGGCGGGCACGCCCGTCGTGTTCAACACGGGCCGCTCCGACGCCTTCATCCGCGACGAGGTCGTCGGCGAGCTGATCGCCGCCGGCCTCCCCGCGGGGGCCCGCGTGCACGCGGTCTGCGAGAAGGGCGCGTCGTGGTTCTCGATCGGGCCCGAGCACGGACCGACGGGCATGAGCGAGGTGCAGGTCGACCCGGGCCTCGCGATGCCCGCGGACTTCGCCGACGAGATGGAGGCGCTCGTCGCGAGCGACTACGCCGACCTCGTCTTCTTCGACCGGACGAAGCGCGCGATGGTCTCGATCGAGCAGCTGACGAGCGTCGAGTCGGCCACCTACCTGGCCCGCCAGCGCGAGTTCGACGAGTGGGCGATGGAGGCGCTGACCCGCCGCGGCGCCGGGGTGCGCCGTCTCGACGACGTGCGGCCCGACGCCGCCGGCGCCGTCCAGTGGCGGGTCGACCCCACGATCATCTCGACCGACATCGAGTCCATGCGGCTCGGCAAGGACCTGGGGGCGGAGCGAGCCCTCGAGCTGCTGGCCCTCGACGGCCCCGCGCCGCTCGCCTGGCGCACGGTCGGCGACTCGCGGAGCGACTACGCGATGGCCGACTGGCTGCACGAGCACGGCCACTCCGTCGCCCACGTCGACGTGCGGCCGGCCGACGGCGTCCCCGAGAAGCCGTACGCCGTGCTGACGAGCGCCTCCGGGCTGATCCACGACGAGGCGGGCGCGGAGTTCCTCGCCGGCTGGGCGAGCGCGCTGTAGCCGTCACGCTCGTGGACACGGCGACCGCACGCCGGGCCTCGTCCCCCGCGGGCAGGAGGCCCCCCCGGGCGCGGCCGGACCGACCTCCCGGTAGCGTCACGGTCATGGGGATCTGGTCGCGGCTCGTCGGCGCGGCGTCGAGCGACGTGCCCGCGGAGCTCGTCGTCGTCGTCGACCGGGAGAGCGTGTCGATGGGCGACGACGCCCGGACGCACCGCCGCGAGCTGCGGGTCCCGGCCGGGTCGCTCGTCAGCGACGTGGTCGAGCGCAGCAGCCCCGACGTGCGCGCGCAGGGCTGGTCGTGGGTGGCCGTCGTCGACGGCACCGTCGTCGCGGTGTGGTCGGTCGACCACGGTGTCGCCCTGCTCGTCCCCGACGGGCCCCTCACCGCGCCGGACCCCTCCGGGGTCGTCCAGGTGCGCTTCCGCTACCTCGGCCAGCTCGACCCGGCGTGGCTGCACGCGCGCCTCGCCGAGGGCGCGCCGCTCGATCCGGACGCGCTCGACGCCGAGTACGCCCCGACCGCCCGGGCGGTGCTCGAGCGCGAGCGTCGGGAGCGCGAGGCCTCGACGACCGCGCGCCTCCTGGGCCCGACGTCCGTGCGGGCGCTGGAGCGCCTCGGGGCCGTCGTCGACCTCCACTCCGACGAGCTCTGCCGGTTCGACGTCGGTGGCGTCGCCTGGCATGTCGAGCTCCGCGACACCATGACGGTCGTCTTCGGCCGGGGGCACCGGTCGCCCCTCGCGTCGCTGCGCCCGGTCGGCCTCGCGGAACGCTGGGTGCTGGCGGCCCTCGCCGGCGACCGGCGCGCCGCCGACGGCCTCGACCCGCTGCCTGACGCGCCGGTGCGCGCCGGGGCCGAGCCGGTGGATCTGACGGTCGCGGGCAGACCCCGTGCCGTTGACGGCTCGTCGGGCGCGGCCGTCGCGCAGCTGGCGGACGCCGGCGACGTCGGGCCGCTCGACCTCGTCCTGGGCCGCGACCTCGACGAGGTGGTCGCCCTGTTCGGCCTCTCCGGCCCGGGCGCCTGAAGCACCTGTCACCCTGTCGTCGCCGCGCGGCGAGGCGCCCGGTGCGCCGGTGCGCCCGGGGGACACCGCAGGGGGTGACGTCGTCACCCGGACGGGTGACAATCCGGGCGAGCGGAGCGGGCGTCAGGCCCGGCAACCCGGGGCAGTCGGCACCCGGACGGGGGGCATGCCCCCCGTCCGGGGGGCTAGTGTGCTCCGAACGCCCCTGTACTGTTCATCGAAGTCGACGTGCGGTCCCCCGAAAGGCCCACACGACGACCGGGCCACCCTGCAGCCGGACCACCCCTCCGGCCGACACCCCCTGGTGCCCCCACGGACGACCAGCACGACCGGCCGTCCGACGTGCCCCCGCCCCGGGGCCGTCGCCCCTCGTCGCCGGAGTCGCCGACGCCCCTCACCGGACGTCCGGCGCGCTCACCCCGCTCCAGTCGCCCGGTCTCCCCAGCCCGAACCTGGAGAAGCACACGCATGTCCCGAACCATGCGCGACGTCCCGCGCACCCCCGGCACGACCGACGAGAGCCCCCGCCACGGCGGCGGGCCCGACGACACGCACGACACAGCCTCCCGAGCCGTCGTGCGGCACCTGACACCCGACGTCGTCGAGCCCGCCGCCCGCACCCGCCGACCCGTGTCGGCGCAGCGTGAGGCCGTCCGCTCCCGGGCGGAGGGCACGCGCAGCCACAGCCCCGTCATGGTGCTGCTGGTGCTGGTCGCGACCCTCGGCATCCTGCTCTACGCGCAGTTCCTGCTGAACCCCAGCAACCGCGGCGACCTGCTGCCCTACTCGATGATCATCGTCGCCGAGGCGATCCTCGTCGTGCAGGCGCTGCTGGCCATGTGGACGATCCTCTCGGGCGGTCAGGACCCCCGCGACTTCGACTTCCACGCCACGCAGGACACGCTGTTCGACGAGGCCGAGATCGAGCGACGCGGCCTCGAGGGCACCCCGCACCTCTGGCCGATGGTCGTCGACGGTCGCGAGGTCACGGTCGACGTCTTCATCACCGTCTACGGCGAGGAGCTCTCCAAGATCGCCACGACGGTCAAGGCCGCGCTGGCGCTCCGGGGCGCCCACCGCACGTGGGTCCTCGACGACGGCCGCAGCGACGAGGTCCGCGACCTCGCCGCCGCCCTCGGCGCCCGCTACATCCGCCGCCTGAGCAGCAACGGCGCCAAGGCCGGCAACGTCAACCACGCGCTGGCCATCGCCAAGGGCGACTACTTCGCCATCTTCGACGCCGACTTCGTGCCGAAGGAGGGGTTCCTGCTCGAGACGGTGCCGTTCTTCGTCGACGAGAAGGTCGCCTTCGTCCAGACCCCGCAGACCTACGGCAACCTGACGAGCCTCGTCAGCCGCGGCGCGGGCTACATGCAGACGGTCTTCTACCGGTTCATCCAGCCGGGCCGCAACCGCTTCAACGCCGCGTTCTGCGTCGGCACCAACGTCATCTTCCGCCGCGAGGCCATCGACGAGGTCGGCGGCATCGACACCGACTCCAAGTCGGAGGACGTCTGGACGAGCCTGCACCTGCACGAGGCCGGCTGGCGCTCGATCTACATCCCGCTGACGCTCGCCGTGGGCGACGCCCCCGAGACCATCGAGGCCTACAGCAAGCAGCAGCTCCGCTGGGCGACCGGCGGCTTCGAGATCCTCTTCCGCCACTTCCCGCTCAGCCCGCGCCGCCGCCTCACGATGGACCAGCGCCTCCAGTACTTCGTCACCGCGACGAACTACCTCACCGGCATCGCGCCCCTGCTGCTGCTGCTCGTGCCGCCGATGGAGATCTTCTTCGACCTCCGCCCGATGAACCTGCACATCTCGGTGCTGCAGTGGTTCCTCTTCTACGCCGGCTTCTACCTCATGCAGATCGTGCTCGCGTTCTACACGCTCGGGTCGTTCCGCTGGGAGGTGCTGATGCTCGCGTCGGTGTCGTTCCCGATCTACGTCAAGGCCCTCTGGAACGTGCTGAGCGGCAAGGACGAGGCGTGGAGCGTCACGGGGCGGGCCGGCAAGGTCTCGTCGCCCTTCAACTTCATCATCCCGCAGGTGCTGTTCTGGGTCTTCCTGTCGCTGACGAGCCTCGTCGCCATCGTGCGCGACGTCGACAACGGCGTGCTGACCCTGGCCACGGTGTGGAACCTCCTCAACACCGGCATCCTCACCGCCTTCATGGTGGCCGCCAGCCGCGAGGCCCGGGCCATCAAGCGCTACGCCCGCGCGGCGAAGCGCGGCGAGCTGCCCGAGCCCGAGGCCCTCGTGCTCCACGACGAGACGCCCTCCGCCGCCCCGACCCGCACCCAGGTGTCGCGGCCCGCCCCCCGCTCGGCGGAGGAGCTGCGCGAGCTGCAGGAGCTGCGCCACCTCGCCGACATGACCCCCAGCGACGACCCCGAGCAGGCCGCCCGCGACGACGAGCGCCACGCGATGCTCGTCGGCGCCCAGGCGCTCGCCACCCGACGCGGCCGCCGTGAGGCCGCCCGCCGCACCGACGACACCGACGGCTCGACCGCCGAGAAGCAGAAGCAGGAGGTCACCTCATGACCTGGATGAACCGACTCAAGCTCACCGCCGGGATCCTGGTCGTGCTGGTGCTCGTCGCCGGCTCGACGATGATCTTCACGCAGCGCCAGCAGCAGGCCATCAGCACCAGCGCCGAGATCGCGGCCCAGGAGTACTCCGTGGGCTCCGACTACAGCGGCACCATCACGCAGTCGTACGTCGAGAACGGCGACACCGTGAAGGAGGGCGACACCCTCTTCGAGGTGCAGAGCCTCTCGCTGCTGCAGGACATCGACAAGGGCCTCGTCACCTACGACACGGCCACCTACTCGGTCGCGGCCGACGGCCTGCTCACCCTCAAGGCCGCCGTCGACGGCACGGTCGCCGACGTCACCCTCAAGGAGGGCAGCTTCGTGCAGGCCGGCGCCTCGCTCGCCACCATCGACAAGTCCGACACCCTGTTCGTCCGCGCCGACTTCGTGCTGACGCCCCGTGACTACGAGCGCATCGTGCCCGGCGCCGTCGTCGACCTCCAGCTGCCGAACCAGACCTCGGTGGTCGGCACCGTCTCCGAGGTGACCGTCGAGACCCAGGACGGCAGCGCCGAGACGACCCTCCAGGTCGCCAGCGACGAGCTCGTCCAGGGCTCCTTCGGCGGGCTCGTCAGCCCCGGCACGCCAGTCACCGCCAAGCTCCACCTCCGCGACGACGGCGTCCTCGCGGGCCCGACCGACGCCGTGCAGGGCTTCCTCCGACAGATCGGCATCTGACCATCAGCGCACGCACCCCCCGCCCCGCCGCCTCCCGCCTCCTCTCGGGCGTCGCCCTCGCCGCCGCCGGGGCCCTCGTGCTCGCCGGCTGCACCAGCGGCAGCGCGTCGCCCGACGGCGGCACGGCCACGCCCGACGACTCCACGCCCCCGACGGGCGGCGTGTTCCCCGCGTCGCAGGTCGACCCGCTGGTCGAGACCCTGCCGCAGGAGTCGGTCGGCGACGTGCCCACGATGCGCCTCGCCGACGGCCTGGTGCCGCCGACGAACAAGTGGTTCTCCGGCCTCGTCTTCGGCGACGCCCCCATGCCGGTCTTCCCGTACCCGATCTCGTTCCAGCTGACCGACGACGGCATCGCCGCCGGCATGCCGCAGCCGGTCACCTCGCCCACGGCGATCGTCGGGCCGGCCCTGCCGGACGTGACGCTCGACCTCGGCGCGACCGAGTCCGTCGTCAGCGCGTACGACGAGGTCTCCGTCACGGTCGAGCACCGCGACGGCGACGCCGTGCTCGGCCACACCGTGGTCGCCCAGGGCTCGCCGACCGTGTCGTACACGGCGGCCTCGGCCCAGACCGACACCCTCGGCGCCGCCGTGACGGCCGCCGGCGACGGCCGCGGCACGATCGAGGTCGGCGACTCCACCTGGGGCGTCGTCGTCGACGGCGGCACGCTCGACGGCACCAGCGTCGACCTCGACGAGGGCGGCAGCGTCGTGCTCGTCGCGATCCCCGCCGGGGCGTCGTCCGAGCAGGTCTCGACCGTGCTCGACGCGGCCGCCTCGCCGCTGACCGGCGTCGCGACGTCGTGGTCGTCCTCCGGCGAGGGCGATGACGCGGTCACCACCACCGAGCTCGCCTACGCCACGGCCGCGGGCGGCGACACCCTCGTCGTCGCGGCGCCCCACCAGGGGCAGACCGCGAAGGTCTCCGGCGGCACCGACACCGGCCTCCGCTACGAGACCGTCTACGGCACCGTGCCCCTGGCGGTCGGCAGCTCGCTGACCTTCGACGCGCCGACCACGGCGCCCGCCGCGAGCCTCGACCTCGGCAGCCTGACCGACGAGCAGAAGACCGCCGTCGGCGAGCAGCTGACGAAGGACGTCGCGGCCCTGCCCACCTTCGCGGCCGACACCTACTTCGGCGGCAAGTCGCTCTACCGGGCCTCGATGCTCTGGCAGCTCGCCGTGCAGCTCGGCGACGACGAGTCGGCGGCAACGCTGAAGAAGGCCATCGTCGACGAGCTCGACCTGTGGACGGACCCGGCCGGCTGCGAGACCCGCGACCAGGAGTGCTTCGTCTACGACCCCGTGGTGAAGGGCGTCGTCGGCAAGGCCGTGTCGTTCGGCTCCGAGGAGTTCAACGACCACTACTTCCACTACGGCTACTTCCTCTACGCGGCCGGCGTCATGGCCGCCGACGACCCCGCCCTCGCCGAGCGCTGGCAGCCCGTGATGGACCTGCTCGCCGCCGACATCGCCTCCGGCGCGCAGAACGGCTCGTTCCCCGACCGCCGTGCGTTCGACCCCTACTGGTCGCACAGCTGGGCGAGCGGCTACTCGCCCTTCGCCGACGGCAACAACCAGGAGTCGTCGTCCGAGGCCGTCACGGCCTACTCCGGCCTCGCCCTCTGGGCCGCCGCGAGCGGCGACGCCGCCCTGGGCGACGAGGCGTCGTGGATGCTCAGCGCCGAGACGCAGTCGGCCCTGGCCTACTACGTCGCGCCCGACCTCTCCGACCCGGTCTTCGAGGGCTTCGACCACGAGGTCGTCTCGCTCAACTGGGGCGGCAAGCGCGACTACGCCACCTGGTTCTCGGCCGAGCCCTCGGCCATCGCGGGCATCCAGCTGATCCCCCTGTCGCCGACCTCGATCGGCTACCTGGGGTCGGAGCCTGCGGGAGGCGCGGAGAAGGTCGACGCGCTGGTCGCGGAGGCGGCCCCCGACGGCTTCGCCGGTGCCCTCGGCGACTACGTCCTGATGTACTCGGCGCTGGCCGGGCCCGACGCGGCCGCCTCGGCGCTGACCACGCTCGACGCCCTGCCCGACACGGCGATCGACAACGGCAACTCGCGGTCGTACGCCATGGCGTACATCCTGGCCGCCGGGGCGGCCTCGGCGGGCTGACCCGCGCCTCCCCCCGTCCGCCCGGTCAGCCGACGAGGCGGACGGGGTCGCCGAAGCGGCGGACGGTGCCGTCACGGCCGATGCCCACCAGCACCCCGCCCCAGAACTGCAGGTCGTCGACGCCGAGCTCGTCGGGCTCCGCTCGCCAGAGCCGCCGCCCGTCGCTGAGGTCGAACGCGGTCACCGAGCGGCCCACGAGGTCGCCGGTGTTCGCGTAGCGCAGCAGCGAGAAGGCGTAGCCGACCGACTCCGACGCGCGCTCCATGGTCGACTCGTTCGGCACGGCCGCCTCGAGCAGCTGCTCGCCCGTGGCGTCGTCGATCATCGCCACGACCCGGTCGCCGTCGTCGTCGCCGGACGGCGCCCGGACGAACGTCCGCACGAAGGCGTCGCGCCCGCTCTGGCCGACCGGGGGCTCGAGCACGATCGGCACGCCCCGGTCGTCGTCGTCGCGCGGCACGCTCCAGCGCTCGTCGCCGGTCAGCCGGTCGACGCACGACAGTGCGTCCCGCCCGGAGAAGACGACGCAGCCGCCCGAGAGCACCGGCGTGCGGTCGGCGTCGTGGCGGCGGCGCCAGAGCTCCGTGCCGTCGAGGTCGTAGACCACGAGCTCGGCCGTGTCGACGCGACCGTCCGAGCCGGGGGAGTCGACGGCCAGCAGCTCGCCCCGCCGCACGGGCGTCACGGGGGTGCGCCAGCGGTCGCCCCACGGGCTCGTCTCGCCGCTCGCGGCGTCCACCCGCACGGCTGCGCCGCGGGCGAAGACGAGCACGGCGTCGTCGAGCAGCACGACGTCCTCCTGGTCGGAGGTCGACCCCGACCAGGTCGGCGCGTCGAGGTCGTCGCGCGCGAAGAGCTCGAGCCGGCTCCGCGAGTCGCCGTCGACGAACGACGTGCCCCGGTCGCCCCTCCGGTCGGGGTCGGTGCGGACGAGCACCCACTCGTCGTTCGCGTCGACGACGCGGCGCAGCCCGGCCTCGGTCGCCTGCACCTCGAGCAGCTCGCCCGTGTCGAGGTCGACGCGGGCGAAGCCGGACTCCGAGACGCCGAAGCCCCCGAACGCGCCGGTGCTGAGCAGCAGGTCGCCGCGTCGGGTGCTGGGCCAGACCTGCAGGGCCCCGCCGCCGCCTCCCACCGCGTCCGAGTCGAGCGACCAGCGCACGGTGCCGGTGCCGGGGTCGAGCCGCGCGACGCGCTCCCCGAGGCCGTCGCGGTCGTCGCAGACGCCGAGCACGGTGGTCAGCTGCGTGCTCGTGGCGACGAGCAGGTCGGGCGACCCGCCGCCGACCCGGCCGATCACGGTGTAGTCGAGGCAGGCGGTGTCGACCCCGTCGACGCCCAGCCGGTCGGGCGTCAGCACCCAGCCGTCGGGCGACGGCAGCCGGCGCAGCTCGTCGACGACGACGCCCCCGAGCGGCCGGCCGACGGGGTAGCGCGGCTGCGTGACGACCCCGGCCGTGACGACGAGCGTCGTCGCGAGGAGGGTGGCGCCGGCCGCGAGCAGCAGGCGACGGCCCCGGGAGGCGCGGTGCGGGCCCCGCAGGAGGCGCGGCCACGGCCGTCGGGTCGCGTCGCGGTCGGCGGGGCGGGCGGCGCCGGCCGGGCGGGCGTCGTCGGGGGCCGGGTCGGCGGAGGCGAGCGGCTCGGCGCGGCGGGCGTCGTCGGCGCCGGCCGACCAGGGGTCGTCGCCGCGGGGCGGGCGGGGCGGGCGCCACGGAGCCTCGGTCACCTGGCCCTCCGTCCTCGGGGTCGCGCACCGCGCCTCCTCGTGCAGCGCCATCGTACGAGCCCACCGGTCGCCCGGGCCGCGGCCGGTAGGCTGGCAGCCCGCCGCCCCCGAACGGAGCAGTCCCATCGAAGCCCTCGTCGTCACGATCCTGGCCGTCGCCGCGGTCGTCCTGATCGTGCTCCAGGTCGTCTACCGCCGCCGCGTGATGCGCCGCCGCGAGGCCCAGGGGCAGGCCGCCGTGGGCCGCGGCACGTACGTGCTCTTCGCCGTGACGGCCGCGTTCTTCCTGTTCGCGGTGTTCGTCTTCCCGATGCTGGTGCGCTGAGCGCTCCCGCTGGTGGGGTCAGCCGGGCAGGTGCACGTCGTCGGCCAGGCCCCGGGCGACGCCGTCGTCGACGGTCACGAGCGTGCGGCGCCAGAACGGCGACAGCGAGCCGGTCGTGCCGATCTCGTGCGTCCAGAGGGTCCGGCCGTCGGCGAGGTCGAAGGCCGTGACCGCGGGCGGGGAGTCGGAGCTCCACCAGCTGCGCAGGGCGTAGCCGGTCGTCCGCGAGGCCGCGACCACCACCGACGCCGAGGGCAGCGTCAGGTCGAGGCGGGTCTCGCCCGTGGCCGGGTCGACGATCCACACGGGGTCGGTCTCGCCCTCCGAAGACTCCTCGATCTGGCCGGGTGCCGTCGAGACGACCACCGACTCCTCGGGCGTGCCCGACCCGGGCACCACCCAGCCGTTCACCGTCAAGCCGGAGCTCGCCGCCCGGCCCTCGTCGTCGGTCTCGAGCTCCCGGCTCCAGCGGGCCCGGCCGGTGTCGGGGTCGACGCAGGTCACGGTGCCCGAGTCGTCCGAGACGACGAGGCAGCCGGCGCTGAGCCGGGTCCAGGTGCCGGGCGGCAGGTCGCGCGACCAGACCGGGCCCTCGACGGGGTCGACCAGCGAGACGACCGAGTCGCCCGCCGACGAGACCTGCCGCCCGAGCACGAGCCGGTCGCCCCAGGCCTCGACGCTGCCGAGGTCGCGCGCCTCGCCGGGCAGCGGCTGCGCCTGGCCCGTGCCCACGTCGACGGTCGACCAGACGGCGTCGGCCACCGCGTCCTCCGCGTCGACGGCGTAGGCCGCGGGGTCGACGAGCTGCGCCACGAGCGTGCCCCCGACCAGCCAGGCCTGCGAGGCGCTCGCGCCGAGCCCCGACCAGACCGGGCGCGACAGGTCGTCGGCGGCGAAGAGGGTGAGCCGGTCGGCGTCGCCCGGGCCGAGCTCGAGGCCCCCGCCCGGGTCGTAGCGGTCGAGGTCGGTGGCCGACGTGAGCACGGCGTCGCCCTCGACCTGGAGCGCCTCGAGCAGGGTGCCGGGGGCGAGCCCGGCGGCCGCGTCGTCGAGTCGCTCGACGACGTGGCCGTCGGTCGTGTCGACGCGGGCGACCGTGCCGGAGGTGCGCCCCCAGACGCCGTCGGCCGAGACGAGGGCCGTCTCGCCGTCGGCGGCGACCGCGGCGCGGGCGCCCGTGACGGCCAGCCCGAGCTCGGCGCCGAGGTCGAGCCCCCAGCGCAGCTCGCCGGTGCGGGTGTCGAGCCGCAGCAGGCGGCCGCCGGTGCCGCCGCAGGGCGAGCCGTCCCCGTAGCCCTGGGAGCGCGTGCCGACCACGACGTCGTCGGCGCCGACGTCGGCGACCACCTCGAGCGAGGTGCACTGGTCGGAGAGGTCGAGGTCGAAGGCGGCGCCGAGGTCGGTGCGCCAGAGGCCGTCGGTGGGCGGGCCGCGCAGCTCGTCGACGGCGGCGCCGGGGGCGGCGAGGGGCGCCCAGCTCGGGCGGGCGAGCACGCCGCCCGTCGTCACGAGCACGGTCGCGGCGACGAGGGCGACGCCGACCAGGGCGAGGCGGTGGCCGCGTCCCTGGCGGGCCCAGCCGGCGCGGGCGGCGGCGGCGACGGACGCCGCGGCGGCGGCGAGGCGCGACGGGGGCGGGGGAGGCGACGTGCCGGCGGCGGGGGCGGCGGCCGCGTCGGCGTCGGCGTGCGGCTCGCGGCCGACGGTGCGGGCGGGGGCGTCTGCGGGGGCGGGCCCGCTGCCCTGGCCGACCCGCGACTCCCACGCCACGTCGGGGCGCGGCGGCGGGGTCGGCTGCCAGGCCCCGCGTTCGTCGTCGTCCACCCGGCCATCGTAGGAGTCGCGGTGCGGCCGGCACCACGGAGCCGACCCAGCCCGGCCGCCCCGTCGTCACGGGGCCTGTCTGCTGGGTAGCATGGCGGGTCGCTCCGGCCGGGGCGGCGCAGGTCGAGCGAGGAGACGACATGACCGCACCCACCCACGGCCCCGGGTCGCGCAGCCTCTGGCGCACGAAGTCGGTCGAGGCCTCGATCCAGGACTCGCTCGAGGGCGAGAGCAAGCTCAAGCGCTCGCTCGGCGTCACCGACCTGACCCTGATGGGCATCGCGGTCGCCGTCGGCGCCGGCATCTTCTCGGTCGGCGCGAACGCCGCCGCGAACTTCGCCGGGCCGGGCGTCATCATCTCGTTCATCCTCGCCGCCGTCACCTGCGGGCTGGCGATCATGTGCTACGCCGAGTTCGCCTCCACCATCCCCGTCGCGGGCAGCGCGTACACCTTCACCTACGCGACCATGGGCGAGTTCCTCGCCTGGATCATCGGGTGGGACCTCATCCTCGAGACGCTCACCGGCGCCGCCGTGCTCGCCAAGTACTGGGGCATCTACCTCAGCACGGTGTTCGAGCAGTTCGGCGTGCCGCTGCCCGACACGATCGCCCTCGGGCCGGTCGACCTCAGCTGGGGCCCCTTCCTCATCGTCGCCGTCTTCACGGTGCTGCTCGTGCTCGGCACGCAGCTCAGCTCGCGCGTCGGCGGCGTCTTCACGGTGATCAAGGTCGGCATCGTGCTGTTCGTGATCGTCGTCGGGTTCTTCTTCGTCAAGGCCTCGAACTACACGCCGTTCGTGCCCGCCTCGCAGCCCCGCACGGGCGAGGGCAGCACCGACGCGTGGACGCAGTCGCTGTTCTCCTTCCTCAGCGGCGCGGCTCCCGCGCAGTACGGCGTGTTCGGCCTGCTGGCCGGCGCCTCTCTCGTCTTCTTCGCCTTCATCGGGTTCGACATCGTCGCGACGAGCGCCGAGGAGGTCAAGGACCCGCAGAAGACCCTTCCCCGCGGCATCTTCCTCGGCCTCGGCATCGTGACGCTGCTCTACGTGCTCGTCGCGATCGTGCTGACCGGAATGGTGTCGTACCGCGACCTCGCCGCCAGCGAGACCCCGAACCTCGCGACGGCGTTCGAGCTGGTCGGCGTCGACTGGGCCGCCAAGGTCATCGCGGTCGGCGCCCTGATCGGCCTCACCACCGTCATCATGGTGCTGCTGCTCGGCCTCGCCCGCATCGTCTTCTCGATGAGCCGCGACGGCCTGCTGCCCCGCGGCCTCGCCAAGACCTCGGCCAAGCGCGGCACGCCCGTGCGCGTGCAGGTGCTGGCCGGCGTCGTCGTCGCGCTGATCGCCGGCCTCACCGACGTCGGCGTGCTCGAGGAGATGATCAACATCGGCACCCTCTCGGCCTTCGTGCTGGTGAGCATCGGCGTGATCGTGCTGCGCCGCCAGCGCCCCGACCTGCCGCGCGCCTTCCGCGTGCCGTGGTCGCCGGTGCTGCCGATCCTCTCGGCCGCGCTCTGCGTGTGGCTGATGCTCAACCTCACGACGCTCACCTGGGCGCGCTTCGCGGTGTGGCTCGTGATCGGCGTCGTCGTGTACTTCGCCTACGGCCGTCGCCACTCGCGGGTGGGGCGCGGAGAGCAGTAGCGGGCCCGCCCTAGGCTGACCGCATGACGACACCCGAGGGCCCCCCGGCAGCACGGCAGCACGCCGTCGCCGTGGGGCCCCTCGGCCTGCGTGCGGTCGACGCGCTCGTCGCGGGCGACCTGGCCCTCGCGTCGGTGGCGATCGGCGTCGAGCTGCCGGCGGCCTTCCTCGACGACGGCTGGCTCTGGGCGATCCGCCTCGAGCAGATCCTCGCCGACGAGCGCGACGAGCCCTGGGTCGCCTGGGTCGCCACCCGTGACGGGCAGGTCGTCGGCCACACCGGGTTCCACGGCCGACCCGACGCCGACGGAGAGGTCGAGGTGTCGTACACCGTGCTGCCCGAGCTGCGCGGCCGGGGCGTCGGGGCACAGGTGCTGGAGGCGGTGCTCGCGTTCTGCGACGCCGCTCCCGCCGTGCGGTCGGTGCGCGCGAGCGTCAGCCCCGACAACGCGCCCTCGCTGGCCCTGGCGCGGTCGCACGGCTTCGTGCTGGTGGGCGAGCAGGTCGACGAGGTGGACGGGCTGGAGCTGGTGCTCCGCCGGGGGCCGCAGCGCGCCTCCTGAGCCCCACTCGGCGTGGAGGCGGCCCGTCCTGGGCCCCCGAGCGGAGGCAGGACCCAGGACGGGGCACCTCGACGACGGGGGCGCCCCCGCGCTACGGCAGCAGGTCGAGCGCGGCCACGACCTCGTCGACCTCGGTGCGGGTCGTGTAGTCGACGTGCACGTCGGCGAACACGACGCGGCCGTCGCCGTCGACCACGAGCACCGTGGGGAAGGGGATGTCGCCCGTCGCGTCGGCGTTGCTGTCGGCGACGTCGAAGCCCAGCTGCGTGTGGGCGGCGCGGGCCTCGGCGGTCGGCTCGGTCACGATGCCCAGGGCGCGGCTGAGCACGTTGCCCGGGTCGGAGAGCACGGGGAAGTCGAGGCTGCCGTTGCTCGTCGCGAGCTCGGAGCCCTCGGGCGTCTGCGGGCTGATCGCGACGAGGCCGACGCCGCGGTCGCGGAGGGTCGGCAGCAGCTGCTCCTGGTAGGTCTTGAGCGTGAGGTTGCAGTACGGGCACCAGGCGCCGCGGTAGAAGACGAGCACCGCGGGGCCCTCGCCGACGACGGTCGCCAGCGACACCTCGGCGCCCTCGGGTGTGAGAAGGGTCGCGTCGACCAGCTGGTCGCCGACCCCGACGGCGTCGTCCGGGCGGCCGGCGGCGGTGAGCGCCTGCTGCTCGGCGTCGAAGACGGCCGAGAGCTCGGGGCCGATCTGCGCGGTGAAGCCCTCGTTGAAGGTGCTGACCTGCTCGGCGATGGACGATGACGTCATGACGACCTCCTGGCGGGTCCGCGTCGGGTGCGGACCGGGTGCTGCCGACTGTACGGTCGCCTCCTCGGCGTGACCCGCGTGAGCGTCACGGTTCGTCACGAAGACGGGGGGAGTCGCGGGTCGGCCCGGTCGGATCGGGCCCGGTCGGGTCGGGCCCGGTCGGGCCGTCAGCCCAGATCGAGCCGGTTCAGGTCGGGTCGGGTCAGCTCAGGTCTGGCAGCGCGGGCACCAGTAGGTGTCGCGCAGCTCGAGCTCGGACTCGCCGAGCTCGCCGCGGAGGATCTTCGTGCCGCAGCGGAGGCAGGGCTTGCCGGCCCGGCCGTAGACCCAGTCGGTCGTGCCGCGGAGGGTGCCGGTCGTGGTGCGCTCCACCCTGTCCTTGTTGGCGACGATGAGCCGGTGCGCCAGGTCGATCACCTTCGCGCGGTTCGCCACCTCGCCCACGGGCCGGGTGGGCAGCACCCCGCGGAGGAAGCAGATCTCGGCCCGGTACACGTTGCCGACGCCGGCGAGCACCCGCTGGTCGAGCAGCGCGAGGCCCACCTCGCGGGCCGGGTCGGCCTCGAGGTTCGTGAGGGCCCGCCCGGCGTCCCAGTCGGGGCCGAGCAGGTCGGGGCCGAGGTACGCCGTGACGCTGTCCTCCGGGTCGCGCTCGACGAGCTCGACGACGCCGAGGTCGAACCCGACGGTCACCCACTCGTCGGTCTCGAGCACGACGCGCGCCTGGTGCGCGGGGCGACGCCAGCGGGTGCCCCGGCGGTAGATGTGCCAGGAGCCCTCCATCTTGAGGTGCGTGTGCAGGGTCAGGCCGCCGATGTGGTGCAGCAGGTGCTTGCCGCGGCTGATCACGTCGTCGACGACCTCGCCGCTGAGGTCGACCGTGGCGAACGCGGGCACCCGGAAGTCGCTCGCCGTGAGCGTCTGGCCGTGCAGCACCGCGTCGAGGTTCTTCGCGGCGCGGTAGACGGTGTCTCCCTCGGGCATCGGTGCCCTCTACGACCTGAGCCGGACGCCGCTGGGCGTCGGGGCGAACCCCGCGTCGCGCAGGGCGTCGCCGAACGGGGTGCCGAGCACGAACTCGCCGTCGACGCGCTCGACCGCGAGCTTGCCGAGCCGTGACCGCACGACCGAGGCGAGCGAGCCCGCCGCGAGGGCAAGCTCTCGGTCGTCGGGCTCGCCGAAGGTGAGGATCGTCTTGCCCCCGCGCTCGACGTAGATCGTGAGACGGCCGTCGACCAGCACGACGAGCGACCCGGCCTTGCGCCCGGGCCGGTGGCCCGCCTTCTTCTTGCTGGCGGGCGTCGACGCTGCTGAGGCGGTGGTCGCCGTGCCGACGCCGGCGCCGGCGCCGGCACCGCCCGTCGCGGTCGCCGCGGTCGCCGCGGTCGCCGCGCTCGTCGTGGCGTCCGCCGTGCCGCCGCCGGCCGCGGCCGCGCCACCGGCCGCCGACGGCTTCCCGCCGGGGGTCGGGTCGAGCACGCCCTCGGGCGCCTGCCCCGGCCAGGGCAGCGCGGCGCCGTACGGGTTCGCGGGGTCGGTCGCCGCGAGCGTCACGACGGGGATCTCGCGCCCGCGCCCCGCGGCGGCGAGGGCGTCGTCGTCGCGGCGGTCGGTCTCGTCGCGCACGAACGAGCGCAGCCGGTCGACGGTCGGGCCGGTGGCGAACTGCGCCGCGCCGAGCCCCTCGACGAAGTAGCCGCGCCGTGCCCGGCCCGACTCCTCGAAGCCGCTCAGCACCTTGTAGACCGTCGAGAACCCGCCGCGCACGCCCTCGTTCGCGACCGCGCCCCGCGTGACCACGCCGTGCCGCTCGAGCAGGATCTCCGCCATCGCGGCGGCGCGCACCGTCGCGTCGGGCTCGGCGAGCGGCAGCAGCGACCAGCGCCCGCCGACCGTCGGCGGCCCCGCCTGCCGGGGCATCGTGACGCGCCCGCGGCTCCGGTACGACGAGCGCGAGCGGGTCGGCGTGCGCGGCCGGGGCGCCTTGCCGCCGACCTGGGTGCGGAGCGGGGCGAAGGTGTCGTTCGTGATCTGCCCGGCCCAGACGAGATCCCAGATGGCGGTGACCAGGGCGTCGTCGTCGGTGCTGCCCACCGCGTCGGAGAGCTGGCGGAAGAAGTAGGCGCCGCCGCCGGCCAGCGCGGCGAGCACCTCGCGCTGCAGCTCGTCGGTGTCGGTGCCGAGCGGCTCGGGCAGGGTCACCTGGGCGCCGTCGGCGAGGTGCAGGCTGACCCAGCCGTCGTTGCCGGCCAGGCTGCCGGAGCCCGACCAGATGACCTCGCCCGTCGCGGTCAGCTCGTCGAGCATGCCGCTGGAGTAGTCGGTGACGCGGGCGGGCAGGATGAGCGACTCCCACGCGGAGGCCGGCAGCGCGACCCCGCTGAGCTGGTCGATGACCTGGACGACGCCGTCGAGCCCCCGCAGGCCGCTGCCCTTGGTGCCCGTGGCGACGTGCTGCCAGGCGGGCAGGAAGCGCCCGAGCGTGTCGGGAGCGACGGGCTCGACCTCGTGGCGGAGCGCCGCGAGCGAGCGGCTGCGCAGGCGGCGCAGCACCTCGGCGTCGCACCACTCGCTGCCCTGGTGCTTCGGGCGGAACTCGCCCTCGACGACGCGCCGCTGCACGCCGAGCCGGCGCAGGGTCTCGAGCACGACGGCCGTGCCGAGGCCGAGCCGCTCGGCGACGGCGAGCGGCGTGAACGGAGCGTGGGTGCGGGCGAAGCGGCCGACGAGGTCGCCGAGCGGGTCGTCGACGGGCTCGACGAACGCGGTCGGCACGCCGATGGGCAGGGCCACCCCGAGGGCGTCGCGGAGGCGCGAGGCGTCCTCGATGCCGGCCCAGCGCTCGACGCCGGCGTGCGTGAACCGCAGCACGCGGTTCGACCGCGCTAGGTCGGTCAGCGCGGCCTCGAGCTTGCCGAGGGCCTCGTCGTCGGGCTCCGCCGCCGCCGACCCCGCCGTCTCGGCCAGCCAGCTGCGCTCGACGATCTCGGCGGTGGTGAGGGGCCCGAGCAGGCGGAGCAGGTCGACGACGCCCTCGACGTCGCGGGCCCGACGGTCGGGCGCGAGCCGCTGCAGCTCGAGCTCGTGCTGGTCGATGACGTCGGCGTCGAGCAGCTCGCGGAGCTCGGCGCGGCCGAGGAGCTCCTGCAGGAGGGTGGAGTCGAGCGAGAGCGCGGCCGCCCGGCGCTCGGCGAGGGGCGAGTCGCCCTCGTACATGAACGCCGCGACGTAGCCGAAGAGGAGCGAGCGAGCGAAGGGCGACGGCACCTCGGTCTCGGTCTCGACCACGCGCACGGCGCGGGTCTCGAGCTCCCGGGTGAGGCTCATCAGGGCGGGCAGGTCGTACACGTCCTGCAGGACCTCGCGCACCGCCTCCAGCACGATCGGGAACTGCGGGTACTTGCGCGCGACGTCGAGCAGCTGCGAGGCCCGCTGGCGCTGCTGCCAGAGCGGCGACCGACGGCCGGGGTTGTACCGGGGCAGGAGCAGGGCACGGGCGGCGCACTCGCGGAAGCGCGAGGAGAAGAGCGCCGAGCCGCCGACCTCCTCGGTGACGATGTCGTCGAGCTCGTCGGGCTCGAAGCGGAAGAGGTCGGCCCCGGGAGGCTCGGCGTCGGTGTCGGGGATGCGCACGACGATCCCGTCGTCGGCCGCCATGGCGCCGCCGTCGACCCCGAGCTGGTCGCGGATGCGGGCCGACACCGCCAGGGCCCAGGGCGCGTGGACCTGCATGCCGTAGGGGGAGTGGAGGATGAGACGCCAGTCGCCGAGTTCGTCGCGGAAGCGCTCGACGACGAGGGTCGTGTCGGTGGGCACGTGGCCCGCGACCTCGCGCTGCTCGGCGATGAAGGCGATGAGGTTCTTGGCGGCCCGCTCGTCGAGGCCGCCGGCCGCGACCCGCGCCGCGGCGTCGTCGGCCGACGAGCCCGCGAGCTCGCGGAGGTACCCGCCGATCGCGCGGCCGAGCTCGGCGGGGCGGCCGATGCCGTCGCCCTTCCAGAACGGGACGCGGCCGGGCTGGCCGTAGGCGGGGGAGACGAGCACGCGGTCGTGCGTGATGTCCTCGATGCGCCAGCTCGTCGCGCCGAGCGCGAAGACGTCGCCGACGCGTGACTCGTAGACCATCTCCTCGTCGAGCTCGCCGACGCGGGCGGCCTTCTCGCCGACCATGAAGACCCCGAAGAGACCGCGGTCGGGGATGGTGCCGCCGCTCGTGACGGCGAGCCGCTGAGCGCCGGGCCGGCCGGTCAGCGTGCCGTGCACACGATCCCAGACGATGCGGGGCCGCAGCTCGGCGAACTCGTCGGACGGGTACTTGCCGCTGAGCAGGTCGAGCGTCGCGTCGTAGGCCGACCGGGGCAGGGTCGCGAAGGGGGCGCTGCGGCGCACGGTGTCGAACCACTCGTCGGCGTCGATCTCGTCGAGCGCGACCGCGGCGACGGTCTGCTGGGCGAGCACGTCGAGCGGGTTGGTCGGCACCCGGAGCTCCTCGATCAGACCGGCGACCATGCGCTCGGCCGCGACCGCCGAGTGGATGAGGTCGGCACGGTGCTTCGGGAACATCACGCCCCGCGAGGTCTCGCCGACCTGGTGCCCGGCGCGGCCGATGCGCTGCAGGCCGCTGGCGACCGACGGCGGCGACTCGACCTGGATGACGAGGTCGACGGCGCCCATGTCGATGCCGAGCTCGAGCGAGCTGGTGGCGACGACGCAGCGCAGGCGCCCGCTCTTCAGGTCGTCCTCGATGAGGGCGCGCTGGTCTTTCGAGACGCTGCCGTGGTGCGCGCGGGCGAGCAGCGGCTCGGAGCCCTGGGTCTGCCCGCTGCCGCCGATCAGCTGGGCGGGAGCACCGCCTCCGACCGCGGGGTTCCGCCCCGGGGCAGCCGGTGCGGCAGGCGCGAAGGGGTCGACGGCCAGGTCGGCCTCGTCGCCGACCGCCCCGGCGGCCGCGACCACGGCGACCAGCTCGCGGCCGACCGTGGTCGACCTCGACTCGGCGACGGCCTCGTCACCGCCCGTCCGTTCGAGGTAGATGTCGTTGAGGCGGGCCGTGAGGCGCTCGGCCAGCCGACGGGAGTTCGAGAAGACGATCGTCGACCGGTGGTCGAGGATCAGGTCGACGATGCCCTCCTCGACGTGCGGCCAGATCGAGCCCTGCGGGGCCGACCCCGCGGCCGAGCCCTCGAGCGGCGCGGCCGTGCCGAGCTCGGTCATGTCGTCGACCGGCACGACGACCTTGAGGTCGAAGGTCTTCTCCGACCGGGGGTTCACGATCGTCACGGTCTTGCGGCCGGAGAGGAAGCGCGCCACCTCCTCCGGCGGGCGGACCGTCGCGGAGAGCCCGATGCGCTGGGCGGGCTTGTCGAGCAGGCCGTCGAGGCGCTCGAGCGAGAGCGCGAGGTGGGCGCCGCGCTTGGTGGCGGCGACGGCGTGCACCTCGTCGACGATCACGGTGTGCACGCCCTTGAGGTTCTCGCGGGCCGCGGAGGTGAGCATCAGGTACAGCGACTCGGGGGTCGTGATGAGGATGTCGGGCGGGGTGCGCTGCAGGAGGCGGCGGTCGCCCGACGAGGTGTCGCCCGACCGCACGCCCACGGTCAGCTCGGGCGCCTCGATGCCGAGGCGTCGCGCGGTCTGGGTGATGCCGACGAGGGGCGAGCGGAGGTTGCGCTCGACGTCGACGCCGAGGGCCTTGAGGGGCGAGATGTAGAGCACCCGCGTGCGGTTCTCGCGCGCCTCGGGGGCGGGCCCGCTGGCGAGCGTGTCGATCGACCAGAGGAACGACGCGAGGGTCTTGCCCGACCCGGTCGGCGCGATCACGAGGGCGTCGTCGCCGGCGCTGATGGCCTCCCAGGCCCCGACCTGGGCGAGCGTGGGCGCCGGGAAGGCACCGCGGAACCACTCGCGGGTCGCGGGGGAGAACTTCTCGAGCACGTCGGTCATCGTGCAGGCCATCCTGCCCTGCACCCCCGACAACCGGCCGGGCGGCCGCGGCTACGGTGGTCGCATGCCGAACCTGCTGCACCTCGACTCGTCCGCCGACCTGGGGGCCTCGCGCTCGCGGGCGATCACGGCGGCGTTCGCCGCCGCCTGGCGGTCGCTCGGCGACGACCACACCGTCACCCGCCGCGACCTGCACGCCGACCCGCTGCCGCACCTCGCCGACGCCGCGCTGCACTGGCCGCCGCGCCTGCGCCCGGCGGGCGCGTCGCCCGACCCGGCCGCGGAGGCCCTGCAGCAGGAGCTCATCGCCGAGCTGGTGGCCAGCGACGTGGTGCTCGTCGGCGCTCCCCTCTACAACTACACGGTGCCGTCGACGCTCAAGGCCTGGATCGACAACGTCCACCTGCCCTCGGTCACCGCGCCGCTCGACGGCGACGACCAGCAGCCGATGGCGGGCCGCCCGGCCGTCGTCGTCACGAGCCGCGGCGGCGCCTACGACGCGGGCACGCCGACCGCCGGCTGGGACCACGCCGTGCCCGTGCTGCAGCAGGTGCTCGGCGGGGCGCTCGGCATGGCGGTCGAGGTCATCACGACCGACCTCACGCTCAGTGAGCTGCTCGCGATGCCGGCGGAGGCGCGCGAGAGGTCCGAGCAGGAGCTCGCCTCCGCCCTCACGGCCGCGGGCGACGCCGCGCGTCGTCTCGGTTGAGGTGGCGGGCCCCTCGCGGTCGCGCCTCGCGCGTCGCGCCCAGGCGGCGACGGCCCGGGGGCTCGGCTTCCTGTCGGCGATCGCCGCGGTGGTCGGCCTCGTCTCGCTCGCCAAGGGCAGCGTCGGCGTGGGGGTCGTGCTGCTCTTCGCCGCCTTCGTGCTGGTCGCCGTCGCCTGGGCGATCGTGCGGGCGGCCGTGCGCCGGGCGGCGGACGGGCGCGCGACGACGAGGCGCTGAGCACGACCGACCGGAGGGCCCGGCGGTCGCTCCCGACCGGCCCGGCGGGCCGATGTCGGCGGCGACGCCTACGCTCGTCCCCATGCACAGTCGCACCCTGGGCCGCACCGGCCGCGAAGTCTCCGTCATCGGCCTCGGCACCTGGCAGCTCGGCGCCGACTGGGGCGACGTCTCCGAGAGCGACGCTCTCGAGGTGCTCGGCGCCTCCGTCGAGTCCGGCGTCACCTTCTTCGACACCGCCGACGTCTACGGCGACGGCCGCAGCGAGCAGATCATCGGCACGTTCCGCGCCGCGAACCCCGACGTGCCGCTGACCGTGGCCACGAAGATGGGCCGCCGCGCCGACCAGGTGCCCTCGAACTACGTGCGCGAGAACTTCATCGCGTGGACGGACCGCTCGCGGCGCAACCTCGGCGTCGACACGCTCGACCTCGTCCAGCTGCACTGCCCGCCGACGGCCGTCTACTCCGACGACGCCGTCTACGACGCCCTCGACGAGCTCGTGGCGAACGGCGCGATCGCGGCCTACGGCGTCAGCGTCGAAGAGACCGCGCAGGCCCTGACCGCCATCGCCCGCCCCGGAGTCTCGACCGTCCAGATCATCCTCAACGCCTTCCGGCTCAAGCCCCTCGACGAGGTGCTCCCCGCCGCCCAGCGCGCCGGGGTCGGCATCATCGCCCGCGTGCCCCTGGCCAGCGGCCTGCTCTCGGGCAAGTACACGACCGAGACGACCTTCGCCGCGAACGACCACCGCAGCTTCAACCGCCACGGCGAGGCCTTCGACCAGGGCGAGACCTTCAGCGGCGTCGACTTCGAGCAGGGCGTCGCCGCGGCGCGCGAGTTCGCCGAGTCGGTGCCCGAGGGCGTCACGGTGCCGCAGGCGGCCCTCGCCTGGATCGTCGACCAGCCCGGCGTCAGCACGGTCATCCCCGGCGCCCGCAACGTCGAGCAGGCCCGGGCCAACGCGGCCGCCGGCGACGTCGAGCTGGAGGAGGGCCTCGACTCCGAGGTCGTCCGCATCTACGACCAGTACTTCCGCGACCAGGTGCACCCCCGCTGGTGACCGCGCTGCCGAGCGGTCACGGCGCGGTCGTCGGCGGGTACGCCGGCCGCGCATCGTGACCGCCCGGCGGCACGCCCGTCAGTCGTGCCGGGTGCCCTCGCCCGCCAGCACCGCGCGGTAGCCCTCGCGGTAGGTCGGGTAGGTGAACGAGAACCCGGTCGCGCGCAGCAGCGCGTTCGACAGGCGCTTGTCGCCGCCGGCCTGGCGACCGCGGGGAGGCGCGGGCGCGGGGGCGGCGACGCCCAGCTCCGCGGCGAGGAAGGTGAGCACGTCGTCGAGCCGCACCGGCTCGTCGTCGGTGACGAGGTAGACCGGACCGATCATCGCGAGGCCCGCCAGGTGGACGATGGCGGCCGCGGCGTCGTCACGGTGCACGCGGTTCGTGTGCGGTGACGTCCTCGGCTGCTCGGCGAGGGTCGCGTCGCCCCCGCGCACCTGCTCGATCAGGCGCTCGCGGCCGGGGCCGTAGATGCCCGAGAGCCGCAGCAGGGTCGCGTGCGGTGCGCGCTCCCGGAGCAGCGCCTCCGCCTCCACCAGCACCGCCGCCGTCGGGCTCGCTCCCGTCGCGGGGGTCTCCTCGGTCACGACGCTGCCGTCGTCGACGTCGTAGACCGCGGTCGACGAGACCACGAGGAGTCGCGGGTCGGCCGCCGAGGCCTCGATCGCGTCGAGCACCCGGCGCAGCCCGTCGACGTAGGTCGCCCGGTACTCGTCCGGATCGCGGCTGCCCGCGGCCAGGGCGACGACGACCACCGTGGCGTCGTCGTCGATGACGGGGGTCTCCGTGCGGAGGTCGACGGCACGGCCCTCGAGGGGCGCGGGCACGAGCTCGGCACGGCGCCGCAGGCCCACCACCCGGTGCCCGGCGGCGGCGAACCGCAGCCCTGCCTCGGTGCCCAGGTCTCCGCAGCCGGCGATGTAGACGCTCATCCGCCGAGGCTAGCGGCGCCGGCTGGGCGTACCGCGCGTGCTGAGCGTGCCGTGCGTGCTGGGCGGGCCGTGCGTCCTGGGTGCGCCGGCGGCGGGCGGAGAGCCCGCGCTCAGAGGTGCTCGAGCGTGGCCGGGTCGAGCTGCCCGTCGAAGAACTTCGCGAGCGCGTCGGAGAAGCGTCGCTCGGACGGGTCCGCCTGGGCGAAGAGGGTGAGCGACGAGCGGAGCTTCGTCGCGTCGACGTCGCCGAGCACCGCGACCGCGTCGTCGCCGGGCAGGTCGAGCAGGGCGTCGACGCTGTCGAGCAGGCGCGGGCCGAGCAGCGGGTGCGCCAGGTAGGCACGGGCCTCGCCGATGGAGCCGATCGCGTAGCGGCGCGACGTCTCGCTCGTGCCGAGGCCGGCCGCCTGCGGGAAGACGAACCACATCCAGTGGGTGCGCTTGTTCCCGTTCCGCAGCTCGCGGAGGGCGCGGTCGAAGGTGCCGTCCGCCTCCTGGGCGTCGACGAAGCGCTCGAGGTCGTGGCGGGCGAGGAGCTCGGAGTGGTCGGTCATCGCTCCGGTCTACCCCTGCGGCGGGTCGCTGTCCTCCTGGGCGGGCGGGCGCGGGCCAGCCCGGGAGGACGCCGACCCGCCGACCACGACCGCGCCCTCGACTCCGCGCACCGGACGCGTTAGTCTGGTCGGCTGCCCACCGGGCGGCGCGCACCGCCGCACGCCCCTGCGGCCGAGGGCCGACATGACCCCCAGCACCAGCACCCCCGAGCCGACCGGGCCCCGCCCCGGCGGCATCCCCGCCGGCATCCCCGTCGACACCCCCGCGGGCACCGTCGACACCGCCGGCGGCACCGCCGCGGCGACCGTCCGCACCACGCACCCCCACACCGGTGCCGTCGTCGAGCAGGTCGTCGTCCCGGCGAGCATCGACGCGCCCGACGCCGCCGACTTCGTCGAGTCGGTCGAGGTCGAGAACGCCGTCCGGCGCGCCGCCGTCGGCAGCGACGAGCTCTCGTGGAGCCCCGCCGAGCTGCTCACCGGCTACCTCGACACGACGTGGTCCGACCGCCGCCGGTTCGTCCTCCGCGAGAACGGCGTCGTCGTCGCGGTCGGCGACTACGAGACGCGGCGCTCCGGCGACGCCGCCGGCACCGCGTGGCTCGACGTCTGCGTGCTGCCCGAGGTCGGCCGTCGCGGCTTCGGCACCGTGCTCGCCGACCACCTCGAGGCGCTCGCCGCCGCCGAGGGGCGCACCCAGCTGATCGCCTACGTGCGGTCGCGGGGCGACGGCGAGCCCCGGCTGACCCCGCCGACCGGCGCCGGCTCGGTGCCCGCGACGAACGTCGAGGTGCGGTTCCTGCGCGGCCGCGGGTGGCAGCTCGGCCAGGTGATGCGCTGCAGCCGCCTCGCGCTGCCGCCGGACGAGGAGGCGCTGGGCGAGATCCGCGACCGGGCCCGCGCCTCCGCCGGTGACGACTACCGGCTGCACTCGTGGGTCGGGCGCTCGCCCGAGCGCTGGCTCGTCGACCTGGCCCTGCTCGAGACGCGCATGAGCACCGACGCCCCCGCGGGCGGCGTGCCCGAGCCCGAGGACGTCTGGACGGCCGAGCGCTTCCGCGACGAGGAGGAGCTCGCGCTCGCCGGCCCCCGCACCCGCTTCACGGCCGTCGTCGAGCACGTGCCGTCGGGGCACCTGGTCGGCTTCAGCCAGCTGGCGGCCCCGGCCGACCTCGCGTCGCCCGCCTTCCAGCAGGACACCCTGGTGCTGCGCGAGCACCGCGGGCACCGGCTCGGCTGGCTGCTCAAGGTCGCGACCACCGACCTCCTCACCGCCGAGCGCCCGGGGCACCCCGCCGTCATCACCTTCAACGCGGAGGAGAACCGCCCGATGCTCGACGTGAACGAGGCCGTCGGCTTCGTCCCGCTCGAGCACGAGGGAGTCTGGAGCAAGCAGCTGCCGGCCCGGTAGGAGGCGCGGTGCGGGCGGCGCGCACCGCCGCGGGCCCCGGGGAGGCGCGCGGGCGGCGCGCACCGCCGCGGGCCCCGGGGAGGCGCGGTGGGGGCCCTGGGGCCACGCCAGCCGCTCGGTGCCCGCGCTGCCACCTCGGGGAGGCGGCTGTCAAGGCCCGACCCGACCCGCGACTCCGGCCTAGCGTCGCAGGAGCCGGCGGGAGGGGCAGCCTCCCGCCGGCACCTCACCGCCACCGACGTCGAGAGGACCGCCGTGCCCCCCTTCACCCCGCAGCACGCCATCGTCACCGGATCCGACTCGGGCATCGGCCGGGCGACCGCCGTCGCCCTCGCCGTCGCCGGGCTCGACGTCGGCGTCACCTGGCTCGACGACGAGGCCGGGGCCGAGGCCACGGCCGAGGAGGTCCGCTCGCACGGGCGCACCGCCCACGTCGCGCAGCTCGACACGACCGACCTCGAGCGCTGCGGCGACGTGGTCGACGAGCTGGCCGACCGGCTCGGCGGCCTCGACGTCTTCGTGTCCAACGCCGGCACCGGCGCCTCCGAGCTCGTCGTCGACATGTCCCTGGCCGAGTGGCGACGGGTCGTCTCCGCCGACCTCGACGGCGCCTTCGTCTGCCTGCAACGGGCCGCGCGCCGCATGGTCGCCGCGGGCCGGGGCGGCCGCCTGATCGGCGTGACGAGCGTGCACGAGCACCAGCCGCGGGTCGGGTCGGCGGCCTACGACGCCGCCAAGCACGGCCTCGGCGGGCTGCTCAAGACGATGGCCCTCGAGCTCGGTCGGGACGGGATCACGGTCAACGCCGTCGCCCCGGGCGAGATCGCGACGCCGATGACCGGCCAGACCGACGTCGACCCGACGGGGGTCGACCGGCCGGGCATCCCGCTCGGGCGTCCCGGCGACGCGTGGGAGATCGCGTCGGTGATCACCTTCCTGGCGTCACCCGCCGCCGGGTACGTGACGGGCGCCTCCTGGGCCGTCGACGGCGGCATGCTGCAGATGGGCCCGCAGGCGGGGTCGCACCTGCAGGACGACAGCTGGCGGAGCGTGTAGCGGGCGGGGGCCTCAGCCCTCCGCGACGAAGTCCGCGCTGACCTCGGCGTGCACCTCGACGTCGGCGGGCACGAGCGCGAACGCCAGCGAGCCGTCGTCGGCCGAGGACGGGGACGCGGCGCGCGCGAACAGGGCCGGTCCGCCCGCCGCGCCCGCGCCTCCGGCACCCGGGCGCAGCCCCGGCTCCCAGAGCGACCGCAGGGTCGGAGTGCCGAGCCCGAGGGCGTCGGCGTAGTCGACCGCGCGGACGACGGCGTCGGCGACCGCGGCGACCCGCGCCGCGCGGTCGACCTCGGGCCGGCGGTCGTGGCTCAGCGACCACTCGACGCCCTCGACGGCGACCCCCTCGAGGGCGGCGATCCCCGCGACCCAGCGGGCGAGCACGGCGACGTCGGAGAACCGCACGGCGACCGTCGACCGCGAGCGGACCAGCCCGGTGGAGGCGCGGGTGCCGTCCTCCTGCCAGGCACCGGGCACGGGCCCCACGGTGACGTCGTCGGCGCTCCACCAGGTCGCGGCGCCCTGGCGGCGGTGCACGGTGGCCTCGGCGGTCACCCGGTCGTGCAGGGCGACGCTGTCGCGGAGGACCTGCTCGCGGTCGGCGCCCTCCCTCGCCAGCCCGAGGCGCACGGTGCCGCGCTCGGCCCGGTGCCGGTGCGTCGCTGTGCCGGTGACGGAGATCGTGACCACGGGGCGCTCCCGCCTAGCGGACGGCGGGGTCGTCGACGGTGCCGATGCGCCGGCCGGCGTCGACGGCGAGGGTGTCGGCGTCGGAGGTCGTGGTGGCGTCGGGGGCCGTCTCGGGCGCTGCGGCCGCGGGGGCCGTGGGTGCGGGTGCGGGTGCGGCCGCGCGGTCGGGTGCGTCGCGGTCGGTCACCGCGACGTCGCTGTCCCTGTCGCTGTCGAGAGTGTCCGGGTCGAGGCCGGCCAGCGGGTTGGTCACGCGCGAGATGAAGGCGTTGAGGTCGTCGAGCTCCTCCTGGCTGATGCCGTGGGCGAGGCCGGGGTAGACGGTCTCCTCGACGTCGGCGTGGGCGGCGAGCCAGTCGGCGGTGCGCTGCACGGCGTCGAGCGGGATGACCGCGTCGACGTCGCCGCGGCCCCAGAAGACGTCGGGGCGGACCCGCGCGAGCTCGGCGTCACGACGCGACGTGGCCTCCGAGTCGTCGGGCACGACGAAGCCCGCGAGCACGGCCGCCCAGGCGAAGCGCTCGGGGGCGTGGCGCAGCAGCTGCAGCGTCAGCGAACCCCCCTGCGAGAAGCCGAGCAGGGCCACCGACGGGTGCGCGTCGCCGAGCGAGTCGACCCACGCGAGCACCGCTTCCGCGGCCTCGTCGACCGGGCCGGGCTCGGGCGAGCCGGGCAGCGCGAGCGGGTACCAGGAGTGCCCGTCGCCGTGCGGCAGCGGAGCCCGGAGGGAGGCGATCGCCAGGTCACGGGGCAGGTACGGAGCCAGCCCGATCAGGTCGCCCTCGTGCGACCCGACGCCGTGCAGCAGCACGAGCAACGGGCGGCCGGCACGCTCGGCCTCGTCGGTGGACCAGCGGACGAGGGCGGCATCGATGGTGACCATGCGCCGAGCCTAGCCAGCGGGGCGTCACGGGGCGCGCCTCCTCGTGCTCCGCTCGTCGTGCCTCGCCCTGGCTCGCCTCGCCTCGTGGGGTCGCTCCGCACCGTCTCGCCGCGCCCACCTCGGGGCGTGCCCGCCCGGCGCCCGGCGGTCGTCGGCGTGTTCGCCCCTAGCGTTTCGTCGCCCGGGCGCCGCGCGCTGCCTGTAGACATGGGCCATGAGCTCCGTGCAGACCCCCGACCCCAATCCCGGCTGGCTGTCCGAGGAGGAGCTGCACTCGATCCGCCAGCGGCTGCCCATCCTCTACGTCGAGGCCGTGCCGGTGCGGGTCGACGGCATGGGCATCGTCACCGAGGTCGGCGTGCTGCTGCGGGCGTCGCCGGAGGGCGAGATGTCGCGCATGCTCGTGTCGGGCCGCGTGATGTACGGCGAGAGCCTGCGCACCGCGCTGTTCCGCCACCTCGAGAAGGACCTCGGGCCGATGGCGTTCCCGCAGCTGCCGCCGTCGCCGGTGCCGTTCCAGGTCGCCGAGTACTTCCCGCTGCCGGGCTCGTCGGTGTACACCGACGCCCGCCAGCACGCGGTGTCGCTCGCCTACGTCGTGCCGGTGACGGGCACCTGCGAGCCGCGCCAGGACGCGCTCGAGCTCACCTGGCTGACGCCGCACCAGGCGGCGAGCCCCGAGGTCGCCGACGAGATGGAGGGCGGCCGCGGCGCGCTGCTCCGCTCCGCGCTCGCCTCCGTCGGCGCCCTGCACTAGCGCCCGCCGCGCGCCCGGCCCGCGACCCGTCAGGCACCACTTCTTCGCACGGGAACCACGCCGCGGCCTGGTTCGGTGGCGAGAACGTGGTGCCTCGCTCTCCGCTCCGCGCCCGCCCGCCCGCCCGTCCACGGCCGTCGCCCGTCGGTCGCACCACTTCTTCGCACGGGAACCACGCCGCGGCCTGGTTCGGCTGCGAGAACGTGGTGCCCCCGTCGGGGGTGCGACGCGATCGTCGCCGTCCTCCACAGGGGGAGTCGCGGGTCGGGCGTCCACAGACGGCTTCGCCGCCAGTCCTGACCGTGCGCAGTCGGCGACACTCTCGTCGGCATGACTCCTGCTCCTCCGCTCCTGCGGCCCTCGCCCGTCGCCACCCCACCCGAGCCGCTCGTCGGCACGCTCATCCACCGCTCGTCGATCGTCTCCGCGGGCCGTGACGATCGGGCGCTCCGGAGGGCCGCGGAGCGGGGCGAGCTGGTGCGGGTCGCACCGGGCACTTACGTCGCCGCGACGGCGTGGTCCCGTGCGTCGCCCGAGCAGCGGCACGCCGTCGTCGTGCGCGCGACCGTCGCGCGGTCGAGCGCCGACCTCGTCGTGTCGCATCGATCTGCGCTCGCCGTGCACGGGTTCCCCCTGCTCGCGCCCATGCCGTCGCGCACGCACGTCATCCACCGCGCACGTCGGACGACCCAGACGACCTCGCTGGTCGTCCGCCACGGCGCCCCGCTCGCAGACGAGGAGGTCGGCTCGGTCGACGGGCTGCGGGTCGTGAGGCCTCTCCGGGCCGCCACGGACACCGCTCGTCTCGACGACCTCCGCTCCTCCGTGGTCGCGCTCGACCACGGTCTGCGTCAGGGTGCCTTCGACGACGCCGCGCTCCGGGCCGCCGTGGAGGGCGCGCCTCTGGTCGGACGGCGCAGAGCGCTGCTCGCCCTCGACCTGGCAGACGCTTCGTCCGAGTCGCCGGGCGAGTCGCTGAGCCGGGTCGTCATGGTCGAGATCGGGGTTCCTCTCCCGCAACTGCAGAAGGAGTTCTGGGACAGGCGCGGATTCATCGGCCGGGTGGACTTCTGGTGGCCGGGGCTCGGGGTCGTCGGCGAGTTCGACGGGGCGATGAAGTACTTCGAGCTGGCCCGGCGCTCCGGGCGCAGCCTGGATCAGGTCAAGATCGAGGAGAAGAAACGCGAGGACCGCATCCGCGCGTTGCCTGAGGTCTCGGGCTTCGCCCGCTGGGACTGGTCGACCGTCAACGACCCGCGCCAACTGGCGCTCACCCTCGCCGACGCAGGCGTCATGCCCGTCGCCAGTAGGCGGTGATGAACCAGGTCTTCGCACCGGAACCAGGCCGCGGCGTGGTTCGAGGGCGAGAACGTGGTTCGTCATCCGCCGCGCGCGGAGCGGCGACGACGAAGCCCCGCCCTGGGCGCGGCACCCGGGGAGGGTGCGCGCCCGGAGCGGGGCCCGAGGTGATGCGGGTGCGTCAGCGAGACGAGAGTCGAGCTGGTGGCTCAGCGACCGCCGCGCTGGCCGCCGCCGCCGCGCGGCTTGCCGCCGACGAGGCCGCCGACCTTGAGGCCGCCGGGGCGACCGCCGTCGGAGGACGCACGGCGCGAGCCGCCGCCGGCGCCGCCGCCGGAGCGCTGGCCCTGCGAGGCGGCGAAGTCGGCCTGGTCGTTGCGCACCGCGTTGGTGCGGCTCTGGCCGCCGTCGCTCTGCGCACGGCGCCCGGTCTGGCGGGTGCCGCGAGCCTCGTCGCGCGAGTCCTCGCGCACGGGCGTCACGGCGCCGCGGCCCGACTCGGTCGAGTAGAAGGTCGAGGCGCCGCCCCGGGGCGCGGCGTCGCGGCGCGAGCCGCCGTCGCGCGAGCCCTGGCCGGAGCCCTGACGCGAGCCGCCGGAGCGACCCGCACCGGCACCGCCGCGACCGGCCTCGGAGCCGCGACCCGCGCCTCCGGACCGTCCGCCGCCGGCACCGGCACCGGCCGCCGCGGGGCGACCCGAGCGGTCGGCGCGGGCGATCGGGTTGCCCTGGCTGTCCTGACGGGCGGCACGCTTGCGCTGGGCGTTGGCGCCCTGCGAGCGACCGCCGCCACCGCCGCCCTGCTGCTGCACGGCGGCACGGGGGGCCGGCTTCACGTACGCGGCGACCTCGCCGACGAGCGCGGCGACCTCGGGCGACGACGGGGTGACCGACGTGATGGTGGGGCGGATGTCGGCCTTCTTCATCAGCTGGGCGACGTCGCGCTTCTGGCTGGGGATGACGAGGGTGACGACGTCGCCCTCGGCACCGGCGCGGGCGGTGCGGCCCGAGCGGTGCAGGTACGCCTTGTGCTCGGTCGGCGGGTCGACGTGGATCACGAGCTCGATGTCGTCGACGTGCACGCCGCGGGCGGCGACGTCGGTGGCGACGAGCACGCGGGCCGAGCCGTCCTGGAAGGCGGCGAGGTTGCGGTCGCGCTGCGGCTGCGAGAGGTTGCCGTGCAGGTCGACGGCGGGGATGCCCGAGTCGGTGAGCTGCTTGGCGAGCTTCTTCGCGTGGTGCTTAGTGCGCATGAAGAGGATGCGGCGGCCCTTGCCCGAGGCGAGCTTCTCGACGAGCGCCTTCTTGGTGTCGAGCGACTCGGTCTCGAAGACGTGGTGGGTCATCTTGGCGACGGGCGAGTTCGCCTCGTCGACCGAGTGCAGCACCTCGTTGTGGAGGAACTGCTTGACCAGCTTGTCGACGCCGTTGTCGAGGGTCGCGCTGAAGAGCAGTCGCTGGCCGTCGTTCGGGGTGGCCTTCATGATGCGGGTGACGCCGGGCAGGAAGCCCAGGTCGGCCATGTGGTCGGCCTCGTCGAGCACGGTGACCTCGACGGCGTCGAGCTTGATGAAGCCCTGCTTCATGAGGTCCTCGAGGCGGCCGGGGCACGCGATGACGATGTCGACGCCGGCCTTGAGGGCCTGCACCTGGCGGTTCTGCGAGACGCCGCCGAAGATCGTGGTGGTGCGCATGCCGTAGGCCGCGGCGAGCGGGGCCAGCACGGCGTCGATCTGGGTGGCGAGCTCGCGGGTCGGGGCGAGCACGAGGCCCAGGGGGCGACCGGCGCGACGGGCGCCGCCGGCCAGCGCGCCGCCGAGGCGCGCGGCCATCGGGATGGAGAAGGCGAGGGTCTTGCCCGAGCCGGTCTTGCCGCGGCCGAGCACGTCACGGCCGCCGAGGGTGTCGGGCAGCGTGTCGATCTGGATCGGGAAGGCGTTCTCCTTGCCGTCCTTCGCGAGGGCGGCGACGATCGGGGCCGGGACGCCGAGCGAGGCGAAGGAGGCGGTGGGGGCGTCGGCGACGTCGGTGACGGGGAGCGTGGTGGACATGCGTGCCTTTCAGGGGCAGGGTGTCGAGCCGGGCCGGGCTGCGGACGGCCGCGACGTCTGCGCAGGGCGCGGACGGCAGGGCGGTGCAGAGCCGGAGAGCGGCTGTCGTAGCCGGGCTCGAGGTGTGGCGACGGTGCAGGTGTGCACGATCGTTTCGCCGCAGAGTGAGCTTCGCGCGCCTGCTGGGTGCCTGGGTGTGTGCCAGGTCGGGAGGCGGGGAGGGGCGTGCTACGACGCAGGGGACCGAACGGATCGATCCACAAGTGGTCCCAGTCTAGCGGCTGAGGCCGCCGAGCGCGACAGGCGTCGGGCGATCACCTCGACCCCGGCTCGGGACGGCGGGCCCACCGCGCCGACGTCAGTGCGCCCCGTGGTACCTCTCGCCCACCGGGATCTCCACGGCCACGCGGTTGCCCGGCTGCGCGAGCGGGCAGGCCCAGGCCGGGTCGTACGCGCAGCTCGGGTTGTAGGCGAAGTTGAAGTCGAGCACGATCGAGCCGGGCTCGGAGCCCGGGCCGAGGTCGGCGCCCTTGACGGTGTCGACGAGGTAGCGGCCTCCGCCGTAGGTGCCGCCGGGCTTCCCGGCCAGGGCGTCGCCGACGGGCACGAAGAGGCCGCCGCCGTACGAGCGCAGGCGCCAGACGTCGAGGCTGCCGACCCCGGGCACGTCGACCAGGCCCACGCGGTCGAAGGGCACGTCGCCGTCGGTGCCGGTCGTCACGGTCATGCGGTGCGGCTCGGCGGGCGTGATCGGCACCTCGAACCGCCAGGCCGGGTCGTACGGCGCGGTCGGCAGGCCGGTGAAGACGGGGCGGTCCTCCGGCAGGAGCGGCGTGACGGGGTTCGTCGCGAAGAGCTCGTCACGGGTGCGCCGCCACAGGTCGTGGGCCGCCGCCAGGTCGGTCGCCTCGCGCACCTGCCGGTAGAGCCCGTGGATGGTCCGCCGCCAGGCCGCGAGGTCGAGCCCCGAGTCGACGGTGGAGACGGGGGAGGCGGTGGGGGTCGAGGAGTCGCGGGTCGGGTCGGTCACCGGCTCGACGCTAGACCCGGGCCCTCCTCGTCGACCGGGAACGTGCCTCCCACCGTCCGTGGCAAGCTCGACACCGGGGGGACGACCGGCGTGCCTCCCGCACAGGGGGAACCATGAGCACAGTCCGCACCGTCACCAGCACCGCCCTCGTCGCGGCCGCCCTCGCCCTGGGGGTCGTCGGCTGCAGCGCCTCGGCCTCCGTGTCGCCCACGGTGTCGGCGGACGCCTTCGCCACGGCGGTCGCCGACGCCCTCGAGCAGGAGGTCGGCACGCGTCCCGACGTCGACTGCGGCGACGAGGCGGTGCCCGTGGTCGACGGCGACGAGGTGCACTGCGACGTCAACACTCCCGGCTACGACGTGCTCTACGACTCGGTCTCGACCATCTCGACCGAGGGGCAGGACGACGGCGAGTACACGGTGTCGGTCGTCGTGGACGACGAGCCGAAGGGCTGACGCTCGGCCCGGACGGCACCCGCGCGGCGCTGAGCGCGCCGGGCGCGCGCCCGGCGCTCAGCCCGCGTGGCGCGGGTGCGCGTCCGGCGTGCGCCAGGTCGGCGCCAGCTGCTTCATGCGCAGCGCCCGCCACTGCCAGACGGCCCACAGCCCGGGCCAGAGCAGCACGCCGACCGGACCGGCGTGGAAGACGAGGCGGTCGCGCAGCAGCGTCTCGCCGTCGCCGATCGGGGAGACGGCCATGCGGTGGTCGATGCGCATCGAGGCGAACTGGCCCGAGGTGCCGCGCCCGGTGTCGCGCTGGATCCAGGCCCCGTCACGCTCCTGCCAGTCGAGGTCGACGTGCGTGTGCCCCAGCGAGGCCAGGCCGAGGATGCGCGCGGAGACCGGGTGCGCCTCCTCGTCCCAGCGGTGCGGGAACCCGCCCGGCTCCTCCGAGCGGTAGACGACGAGGGGCTTCGTCACCGCGACCATGACGGCGGGGTCGCGCAGCGCGTCGGCGGCGGCGTCGACGGGGCAGGCGAGGCGGATCTTGAGCTGCACGTGCATGGGTCGAGTGTGCACCCCCGGTGCTGGGCAGGCCCCGCCCCGCGACCGCAGCCGCTCCGCCCCCGTCGCCCCGCCCCGCCCCCCGTCGCCCCACAGCCGCCCGCGTAACGCGCCGCAACACCCGCGACCCGCGCCCGCCCCCGACGTAGCCTCGACGGGTGAGCGAGCCCCAGCAGCAGAAGTACCAGGTCCGGTTCGACCACGGCGTCCCGGGCGCGGCCCGCGTCGTGGCGGGCGCCCACGTCGTGGTCGTCGTCGACGTGCTCGACGGGCACGGCCTCCTCGCGCGCGCCGAGGTGCTCGACCGGGTGGCGGACCTCGTCGACGACGGGGCCGACCTGCTGTCGGTGACCGCCGCCTCCGCCGCCGACGACGTCGCCCGGCACGTGCTCGACCGGCAGTCCCGCCGGGGCGACCGCGCGGTCGTGGCCGTGGTGGCGGCCGGGTCGGTCGACGACGACGGGTTCCGCCCCGCCGGGGAGGACCAGCTGGCCGCCGGGGCCGTCGTCGACGCGCTCGCCGCGGCCGGGGTCGACTTCTCGTCGCCCGAGGCCGCGCTCGTCTGCGCGGCGGCCGTCTCGCTGCGGCGCGCGTCCGCCCACCTGCTCAGCGCCTCCGTCTCCGCGGCCGAGTTGGCCGGCGCCGGCCGGGCCGACGCCGTCGCGGCCGCCCGGGCCCCTGAGCAGCCGCTGCGCGTCGTCGGGGAAGAGCGCGCGCGGGCGTAGCGTTCACCTCGACGGGCCGGGCCGAGCCGGCCGGGCCCGGACGGACCCCAGAGGAGGAACGATGAAGGCAGTGCTGAGCGACGGCACCGTGGTGGCCGAGGCCCCGAAGAGCGACCTGATCTCGATCGAGGGCAACTGGTACTTCCCGCCCGCGAGCGTGGACGCCGGGCTGCTCACCGAGAGCCCGACGCAGTACCACTGCCCGTGGAAGGGCGACACCCAGTACTTCAGCGTGAAGTCGGGCGACACCCTGCTGCAGGACCGCGCGTGGAGCTACCCGACCCCGATCCCCACGTCGTTCGAGCGCGTGGGCCAGGACTACTCGGGCTACGTCGCGTTCTGGAAGGACGTGCAGGTCGTCGAGTAGACGATCTGACCGGTGCGGCGGGTCGCCGTCCTCCCCGGCGGGTCAGCGATGGCCCGCGCGGGAGGACGGCGACCCGCCGCACTGCCGTGTCCCGGCAGCGTCAGCCCGCGGCGAGACGGGCCCGGTGCGCCCGCACCTTGGCCCGGTTGCCGCAGCGCTGCATCGAGCACCACCGCCGGCTGCGCCCCCGTGACTCGTCGCGGTAGACGAGGCCGCACTCGGGGTTCGAGCAGCGCCGGAGGCGCGAGTCGTCACCGCCGCCGAACCCGACCTCGTCGAGGAGGCGGACGGCGTCGCGCGCGACGGAGGCCAGGGCCTGACCCAGCCGCAGCCGCCCCGCACCCGCCTGGCGTCGGCCCCCCGCGAGGGTCGGCGGCACGTCGGGGGTTGCCGCGAACAGGTTGAGGGTGTCGACGTCGTCGGGGTCGGGCGACGTCGCGTCCGTCGCGGCGACGGCGAGGCGGGCGACGGCGTCGCGCAGGGCGCGGGCGTCGGCCAGCTCGCGGTCGGAGGCGGCGGCCCCCACGCCGGGCCAGCGCTCGGCGACCCAGTCGTCGAGGTCGGCGGTGAGCAGCAGGCCGTCCCACGGCACCGACCCGTCGGCCGGCAGCGCGAAGCCCGACTCGGGGCCGAGCCGCGAGCCGGCCCGGAACCCGCCGAGGTACGCGAAGTCGAGGCTGAGCGCCCCCGAGTCGAAGAACCACGGGGTGCCCGTGTCGGAACGCAGCCACTGACCAGTCACCTGACCACCCTAGGCGGTGTCGCCGCCGCGGCTCAGACCTCGCGCTTCGTCCAGGTGATCACGTGAGCGGGGTCGTAGCTCCGGGCGCACCGGCCGCAGGTCAGCACCTTGGTCGGCCGGCGGTAGCGGTGGTGCTCGTGGCCCGCGGGGCAGACCCCCACCCACGGCGCCAGCTCGGTGGCGACGGCACCGTCGTGCAGCCGGCCGCCGACGTAGCCCAGCTCGGCGGCGGTGGCCCGCCAGCGGGGACCGTGGCCTGCCCGCGCCCCGGCGATCGCGTGGGCGACCTCGTGCAGCAGCACCTGGTGGATCTCGTCGTCCTCGTACCGGCCGGCGAGGTGCCGCGACACCGAGATCCGCTTCGCCGTGTAGTTGCAGAGCCCCGCGCGGGTCTTGGCCGCGTCGAAGGCGAAGCTCCACACCGCGGGGTCGAGGTGCAGGGCGATGAGCGCGTCGGCCCAGCGCCGCACCCGGTCGAGGTCGGCCACGGGAGGGTCAGGAGGCGCGGGTCAGCGGCGAGGGAACGGCCACGTCGTCGGCTGGTCGTCACGGGGCAGCCCGTCGACCACGCCGGTCACGCCGGTGGTGCCACGACGCGGCTCGTCGTCGCGCGAGCCGTCGGCCCGTGCGTCGCCGCGCCCGTCGCCGCGGGCGGCGCGCTCGGCCCGCTCGGTGCGCTCACGGTGCGCCGAGGCGTTGGCGGCGAGGCCGGAGATCTTGCTCCACAGGCCGGCGTCGGCGCGCGGCGGCAGCTCCGGCTGGGGGTCGCCCGCCGGTGCGGGCTGGCTGGGGCGCCACGAGCCGGCCGGGGCCGAGCCCGGGGCGACAGCCGCGGGTCGCTCGTCGGGGACGGGCGCCGTGGTCGGCACCAGGGCGTCGGAGGGGCGGGAGAGGTCGACGGGGTTGGTGTCGCCGGGGCGCGCGTCGACATCCGACACAGGGCCGGCCGCGGGAGCCGGCGCGGCGGCCGCGGACGCGGCCGGGACGTCGGCGGGTGCGGGGGCGCTGACCGGCTCGATCGGCCCGGTGCCCGAGAGGTACGCCCGGAGCACGCCCTCGACCGCGCGGCGGAGGGCCTCGACGCGGTCGCGCGGGGCGCCGGTGGCCTCGAAGGCGACGACGGCCTGCTGCAGGGCCTCCTGCGCCTCGTCGTGACGGCCCAGGTCGAAGAGCGTGTAGCCCTCGAGCTCGGCGGCGGCGGTCTCGAGGTCGCGCCACTCTTCCGTCGAGGCGGTGATGCGGCTGGTGTGCAGGTCGTTCAGGGCCCGCTCGAGCTTGCCCTGCTCGCGGAGGACGTGGGCGCGGCGGATGCGCGCGGCGGTCGAGTCGGCGCGGTCGCCGGTGAAGTGGGCGAGGCGGAAGGCCTCCTCCGCGATCGCGAGGGCCTCGTCGAGGCGGCCCAGCGTCCGCAGCAGGTCGGCGCGCTCGCCGAGGGCGGAGGTGCTGCGGCTCTGCCCGAGGGCGGCGAGCCGGGCCTCGGCGGCGCCGACGTCGACGGCCGTGCGCAGGCTGACCGGGTCGAAGCCGGAGGCGGAGCTGTCGGGGCGCGCGCGGCCCTCCGA
Organism: Frigoribacterium endophyticum; assembly: GCF_011759585.1. Classification (GTDB taxonomy): domain Bacteria; phylum Actinomycetota; class Actinomycetes; order Actinomycetales; family Microbacteriaceae; genus Frigoribacterium; species Frigoribacterium endophyticum. The sequence goes on along the minus strand of NZ_JAAOYV010000002.1, from coordinate 978,029 downwards.
GGCGCTGCCGGGGCGGGCGCTGCCGGAGGCTGATCCGAGGGAGGGGTCGTGCTGGCTCATCGAGTACGAGGGTAACCGCCGGTGTGCGGAACTGGCCGTCCGCCGCGCACGCGACACGCGACTCCGTCCGAGACCGCGCGGCCGCCCGCGTCAGCCCAGGGTCGAGAGCGGCACGCTGACGATCCGGTCGTCGCCGGCGCGCAGGTCGCCGCGGCCGTCGGTGTTGTTCGTCACGAGCCAGAGCGTGCCGTCGGGCCCCGGCAGCACGTCGCGCACGCGCCCGAGCGAGTCGTCGCCGGCGAAGCGCTCGGTCGCGGTGGCCACCCCCGCCTCGGGCACCTGGATCTCGAACAGGCGCTCGCCGCCGAGCCCGGCGAGGAAGAGGGTCGAGCCTACGGCGGTCAGGCCGCTCGGGCTCGCGTCGTCGGTGCCCCACTGCAGCACGGGCGCGAGCGTGTCGGACGACGGGGCCGTGCCCTCCACGTCGGGCCAGCCGTAGTCGCCGCCGGGGCTGACGGCGTTGAGCTCGTCCCAGCGGTCCTGCCCGAACTCGGCGGCCCACATCGAGCCCCAGCCGTCCCAGGCGATGCCCTGCGGGTTGCGGTGGCCGAGCGTGTAGACGGGCGACCCGGGCATCGGGTTGTCGGTGGGCACGTCGCCGGTGGGCGACAGGCGCAGGATCTTGCCCGCGAGCGAGTCGGGGTCGCGCGCCTCGTCGCCCCGGTTCGCGTCACCCGTCGTGACGTAGAGCATGCCGTCGGGGCCGAAGGCCAGGCGGCCGCCGTCGTGGTTGGACGCCTTCGGCACGCCCGTGAGCACCTCCTCGACCGGGCCGAGCCCGTAGGAGCCCGCCGTGCCGGTGATCGGGGCCCGCAGCACGCGGTTGTCGGAGTCGGTGGTCGCGTAGGCGTAGAGGTACGACGGCGAGCCCGCGAGCACGGCGAGCCCGAGCAGGCCGCCCTCGCCCTGGTGCACGACCCCGTCGATCTCGGCGACGTCGCGCACGTCGCCGTCGGCGGTCAGCTCGACCACGCGGCCGGTGTCGCGCAGGCTGACGAACGACGAGCCGCTGTCGAGCCGGACGACCGACCAGGGGGAGTCGAGGCCCGTGACGACGTCGGTGGGCTCGGCGCCCGGCGCGACGCGCACCGCGCCGGTGGCCGCGGCACGGGCGGCCGGCGCGGGCCCGCGGTCGGTGGTGACGGGGGCCGAGGCGCTGCCGGAGGCCGAGCGGGAGGCGTCGGCCGAGCCCGCCCCGGAGTCGCCGCCCGTGCAGGCGGCCAGGCCCGCGGCGACGACGATCGCCAGCCCCGCGGCGCCGAGCGCGAGGCGTCGGGGCCGGGGGCGCCTCGTCGTCGTGCTCCGCGCCTCCATCGCTCCATCAGACACGACGGAGGCGACACGTGGGGCGCATCGTTGCACGACCGTGACGAGCGAGGGATCGTCGCCTCCGCCCGCGGACAGGCCGCGGACGGGCCGCGCACGGGCGGCGGCGGGGTCAGCGCGCGGCGAGCTCCGCGCGCAGCGGCCAGTCCTGGCCCTCGAGGATGAGCTGGGTGCCCGATCCCGTGCGGCCGTTGACGACGACCGGGGCGAGCAGGTTGACGGTCATGCCCGTCTCGGCCGGCGTCGCGACGACGAGCAGCAGGGCCTCGTCGGCCGAGCGGAGGTCGAGCGCGGACGTCTGCTCGTCGGTCAGCACCGGCGAGTAGTCGGGCAGGTGCACGGCGGCGTCGAGCACGAAGAGGCGCACGGAGGCGTCGATCTCGCGGGTCGCGGGGTCGACGGCGCGGAGGGCGTGCAGCCCGACGGCCCCGTCGATGTCGTCGAGCACGAAGTCGACGGCCGGCTCGAGGCCGAAGGGAGGCGCGGTGAAGGTCACCGTCGTCGTCACGGCGCTCATCGGAGGAAGTCCATCAGCGACGTCTGCAGCACCTTGGCCGTGACCGCGAGGGCCGCCTGGTACGAGTTGTCCTGGAGCTTGAGGTCGAGCACGGCCCGCCCCAGGTCGAGGTCCTCGAGGCCGGAGCGCTGGGCCTCCAGCGTGACGGAGGTGTCCATGAGTGTGTCCTGCGCTCTCAGCAGCTGGGAATGGCGGGCGCCGATGTCCGACTGGACGCCGCGCAGCGCGCTGACGCGGGTGTCGATGGCGGTGAGGTGGCCGGCGATGCCGGTGGTGCCGGCCCGGAGGTCGGTGGCGATGCGGTCGAGGAGGGCGAAGACCGAGTCGTCGCCGGAGCCGAACGCGGCGGCGCCGTCGGCGTCGACCCGGACGGTGGTCTCGGGGCCGACGCGGCGGGTGACCGCGGCGCCCGCGACGCCGGTGAAGGTCGCGTCGGGCCGGAAGGCGACGCCCGCGTCGGAGGTGCCGGCGAAGACGCTGCGGCCGGCGTAGCTGGCGTTGGCGTCGGCGAGCAGGTCGGCACGGAGGCCGCTGATCTCGGTCGCGATGGCGTTCCGGGCGTCCTGGGAGAGCGCCCCTTCGTTGGCGCCCTGCACGGTCAGCTGCCGCACCTTGGCGAGCACGGAGTCGGCGGCGGTGAGGGCGCTGTCGGCGGTGTTCAGCCAGCCGGAGCCGTCGTCGACGTTGCGGCTGTGCTGGGCGGCGGCCGACTGGAGGGCCTTGACGCGCAGCGCCTCGGCGGTGCCGGTCGGGTCGTCGGAGGGCACGGAGATGGCCTTCAGGCTCGACGCCCTGTCCTGCATCTGGGCGAGGCGGGTGGCCCCGGCCTGCAGGTGCTCCTGCGACCGCAGCGCGGTCATCTGGTTCGTCACACGGGTCAGCATCGCCCCTACCTCCCGACCCGGCCCATGCCGTTGATCAGCGTGTCGAGCATCTCGTCGATGGCGGTCATCACTCGTGCGGCTCCCTGGTAGGCGTGCTGGTAGCTGAGCAGGTTCACGTTCTCCTCGTCGAGGCTGACGCCGGCGCCGCTGAGCTGGCGCGACTTCGCCGACGTCGCGGCGAGGTCGGTCAGCGTCGACTGCGCCGACTCGGTCTGCGACGCGGCGCCGACGCCGGCGACGATCGTCGACCAGGTGCGGTCGGGCGAGCCGGTGCCCACGCCGACCTGCGAGACCGCCTGGGCGATCGAGCCGTCGAGCGCGCCGCCGGTGGCCGAGCGCGAGGCGATGGTCGCGGCGCTGGTCGGCAGCACGGTGAGGCCGCGCGCCGCGGAGACGCCCGCGGTCTGGCCGAAGAAGGCGCCGCCGGGCGAGCCGTCGGCCGTGACGCCCGTGGCGTGCACGGCGTTGACCTGGGTCGCGAGCTGGCTGGCGAGGGCGTCGTACGACGCCGCGGCCTGGGCGATGGCCCCGCCGCGGCCGTCGCTGGCGGCCGGGGCGAGCAGCGAGACGGCGCCGGCGAGGCTGCCGCCGTCGAGGGCGATCGCGTCGCCGGGGCGGTGGCTCCACGCGAGGCCCACGGACGCCGCACCGCCGGCGGCGGCCGTCGTCATCGAGTGCTCCCCGGTGACGACGATGCTGCGGGCGGTCGTGCCGCTGACGAGTGCGTTGCCGCCGACGAGCACGTCCACCGTGCCGTCGCCCGCGTCGCGGACGGTGCCGCCGGCGAGCGACGCGATCTTCTCGGTGAGGCGCGAGCGGGCGTCGATCATCTCGTTCGCGCTGACGCCCTGCTGGGTGGCGGTGCGGATGCGGTCGTTGAGGTCGGCGACCTGCGTCGCGGCGCTGTTGATCTGCCCGGCGAGCGAGTCGGCCTGGCCGCGCACGGCGCTCCACTGGTCGTCGACGGCCTTCCAGCCGCTGGCGAGGCTGCCGGCCAGGGTGGTCGCCTGCCCGAGCAGCACGGCCGCGGGGCCGGTCTCGCCGGGGTGGTTGCCGAGGTCGCTCCAGGCGTTCCAGAACTGGCCCAGCTGGGCGGCGATCCCGGTCCCGCTGGGCTCCCCGAGCGACTCCTCGAGGGTCGACAGGGCGGAGGCGCGCACCGACTGGTAGCCGGCGGCGGCGGCGGTGCCGCGCACCTGGCCGTCGACCACCTGGTCGCCGAGGCGGGCGATCGCGTCGACCGAGACGCCCTGGCCGGCGACGACGCCGGAGCTGTAGAGCCCCACGCGGGCCGGCGCCTCCACCGACGACTGCCCCACGCGCTGGCGGGTGTAGCCCTCGGTGTTGACGTTGGCGATGTTCTGGCCGGTGACGTCGAGCCCGGTGCGGGCGGCGACGAGGCCGGTGTAGGCGGTGCTGAGCCCGCCGAAGGTGCTGGCCACGGTCACAGCCTCCCGTCGAAGAGGTGCCCGCCGGAGGCGGTGGTCGCGCCGGCCGGTCCGCCGCGGCGACCGGGGGCGCCGGCCCCCACGGAGCCGCTCGCGTCGTAGATGCTGCCGGCGGCGGCGTCGGCCGCCGTGGCGAGGGTCTCCTGCGTGGCCCGGGCGGCGGCACGGAGGAAGCGCTCGTTCTCGTCCCGCAGCTGCGCGATGCGCGCGGTGAGGTCGGTCATGGAGCGGAGGTGGGCCGTGAAGATCTCGCCCCAGGGGCCTGCGGGAGCCGCGGCGATGATGTCGCGCAGGGGCGCCTCCTCGTCGGTGCCCCACTCCTGGGCGACGCTCGAGACCTCGACGCTGCGGGCGAGCCCCGCCTCGCGGAGGCGGTCGAGCACCTGCTCGACCTCGCGCGTGGCGTGGTCGACCCAGCGGGTCCGGCCCGCGGTGAGCAGCAGCTGCTCCTCCTCGAGCTTGAAGGTGAGCAGCTCGAGGAGCTCGCGCTCTCGCCAGAGCAGAGCGGACAGCTCGTTCGCTCCCATGTCGGTCTCCTGTGGTCGGGTGTGGTCGAGGAGCGGTGACGTCCTCTTCAGCGGGGACTATCGGCCCGCCCCGGTGGCGCGTTAGGCGCGGGGCCGGACGATGTCGTGCGGTCGGCCCTACAGGGTCGGCGGGGGTCGGCGGAAGGGGCGTTCCACCCCAGCTCGGGGGGCACCTCCGGCGAGGCCCCCCCCGGAGACGTGACAGGCGCGCCCCCGCTCTGGGGACAGCGCGGCCCCCACCCGCCCACCGCGCGTCGATAGCGTTGCTGGTGCACGGCGGGCCACATCGACACGCCGGGCCACGGACTCGATCCGGGGCCTGCAGCACCGCCCGCCCCACCTCGTACCACCACCGCCGCGCCCCTCACGGGGCAGGCAGCGTGACGGATCGAGACAGCCCTGATCAGAGGGCTGTTCGTCGCGCCCTGGAACACCTCGGACGTGCCTGCCCCCGCAGGCCCCTCTTGCTGGGAGCAAGTGAATGAACCGCACCGACCGCGCCACCCGCGACGCCCTCGTCGTCGAGAACCTGCCCCTCGTCGGCTACCTCGTCTCCGAGGTCTGCTCACGGGCCACGCACCTCTCGCGCGACGACCTCGCCAGCGTCGGCGCGGTCGCCCTCGTGCAGGCCGCCGAGGCCTTCGACCCCACGCTCGGCATCCCGTTCGGCGCCTACGCTCGCACCCGCGTCGTCGGCGCGTTCGCCGACGACATGCGCTCGGGCGACTGGGCGAGCCGCGGCACCCGCAAGCGCATCAAGGAGACCCTGGCCGTGCAGGAGGCGCTGAGCGCGTCGCTGGGGCGCGCCCCCTCGGTCGACGAGATCGCCGGTGCCCTCGGGGTCGACCGCCAGACCGCGACCGCAGCCCTCACCGACGCGGCGCGGACCGTCTCTAGCCTCGACGACACCGTCGCCGACCACCTCGCCGCCGACGTGCCCCTGCCCGGCGAGCAGCTGCTCGCCGCGGAGCGCAGCCGCTACGTGCGCGCCGCCGTCGAGGCGCTGCCCGAGCGGATGCGCCTCATCGTCGAGGGCGTCTACTTCGGCGACCGCACGGTCACCGAGATCGCCGACGAGCTCGGCATCACCCACAGCGCCGTCTCGCAGCAGCGCACCGAGGCCGTCCGCCTGCTGCGCGACGCCCTGGCGGCGCACTACTCCGACGACGAGGCGGCCGAGTTCGTGCCGGTCTCGAAGACCGCGCCCGCGCGCCGCAGCGCCTACCTGTCGCGCGTCGCCACCAACGCCGCCGTCGGCATCGCCCGCGCCATGCGCGAGCCCGCCACGGAGGGCTTCAGCGCCGCCGTGTAGGCGGCCCCAGAAAACTTCCGGAGGTCGCTAACGACCACCGGCAGCCGGCCGACAGTAGCCGGTGTCAGCCCACGGACGGGCTGACGAACACCACCCAGTCACGGAAGAGGAAACACCATGGGCATGCAGATCAACACCAACCTCGCTGCGAACAACACGTACCGCAACCTGAACGCCACGCAGAACGACCTGTCGAAGAGCCTCGAGAAGCTCTCGTCGGGCCTCCGCATCAACCGTGCCGCTGACGACGCGGCCGGCCTCTCGATCTCCGAGGGCCTGCGCTCGCAGGTCGGCGGACTGACGGTGGCCGCGCGCAACGCCCAGGACGGCATCTCCGTCGTCCAGACCGCTGAGGGTGGCCTCACCGAGACCCACTCGATCCTGCAGCGCATGCGTGACCTCGCCGTGCAGGCCGGCAACGACTCGAACAACGCCGACTCGCGCAAGGCGATCACGACCGAGGTCGGGGCCCTGCAGAAGGAGCTGACGCGCATCTCGGCGTCGACGAACTTCAACGGCACCAACCTGCTCGACGGCAGCAACACCGCCCTCAAGTTCCAGGTCGGCGCCAACAGCGGTGCGGACAGCCAGATCACGGTCGACCTGTCGAAGGCGAACGTCTCGGCCATCGCGAACAACCTCACCGGTGGCGACCTCGGCACCACGGGCTCGTCCTTCACGGTCGCCGCCCCGGCCGACATCGCGGGCGTCCAGACGTTCAGCGTCACCAGCGGCAGCGAGACCAAGACGATCAAGACGGCCGACCTCGGTGCTGCCGGCAAGTTCGACAGCGTGCAGGGCTACGCGGACGCGCTGACCAAGGACGCGGCCTTCTCGGCCAACTTCTCGGTCTCCGTGACCAAGGACGCCAACGGCGCCGGCACCGGCATCGTCGTCACCGCCAACAACGGCGGCGCCGTCAGCGTCGCCGACGACGCCGGCACCGGCGTCGTCGCGGGCACTGCCGGAGCCACCACCACCGGTGGCCTCAAGTTCGACACGGCCGACAACGCCCAGGCCTCCATCAAGCTGATCGACGCCCAGATCCAGACGGTCTCCACGGCCCGCTCGGAGCTCGGTGCCGTGCAGAACCGCTTCGAGCACGCGATCAACGTGACGAACGTGGCGAAGGAGAACCTGACCGCGGCCGAGTCGCGCATCCGCGACACCGACATGGCGCAGGAGATGGTCAAGTACACCCGCTCGAACATCCTGAGCCAGGCCGGCACGGCGATGCTCGCGCAGGCGAACCAGAGCACCCAGGGCGTCCTGTCGCTCCTCCGCTAGTCGGCGGGCGACACGGTCACCGACTCGTCGGCGACCGGCCCGACGCCTGATCCCAGCAGGCGCCGAGCACCACCCTGGTCGGGCGCGTGACCGGTGCGCGACGGGGGAGCAGCTGATCCTCTCCCCCCGAGCGCGCCGGTCGCGCACCCGACGCTCTCCACCCCGCCCCACCCGCCCGATCCCCACCGCGAGAGGCACCACCATGGCGAACCTCGGCATCGACGGCCTCGCGAGCGGCCTCGACACCACGTCGCTGATCAACTCGCTGATGTCGATCGAGGCGACGCCCCAGACGCTCCTGAAGAACAAGGTCACCGCGGCCAACTCGTTCGTCACGTCGATGCAGACGCTGAACGCCCAGGTCGCCGCCCTCGCGACCACGGCCACGACCGCCGCGAAGCCCGGCTCGATCGACCTCTTCACCGCCACGAGCAGCTCGACCGCCGTCACCGCGAAGGCCGCGGCCGGCGCCGCCTCGGGCAGCATCGAGTTCACCGTCGGCGCCACGGCGCAGGCGAAGACCGCGGTCACGGCCGCGATGACCGCCTGGCCCACGAGCCCGGCGACGCTGACCTTCACCTCGAGCGCCGGGAAGCAGACCGAGGTGACCGCCGCCTCCTCGTCCCTCGACGACGTCGTGAAGGCCGTCAACGACTCCGCCGCCGGCGTCAAGGCCGTGAAGGTGCCCGTCGGCAAGGACGCGTCCGGCGCCGCCGTCTACCGGCTGCAGCTCACCTCGGCCACCTCGGGCGCGACCGGCGACTTCGCCGTGCACCGCGGCACCGCGGCCGAGACGACGGCCGGCACGGCCCCCGACCTCCTCGCCGAGCCCGGCGCCGCCGTCGTCAAGACGGCGCGCGACGCCTCGCTGACCCTCTACGCGGGCACCGCCGCCGAGCAGGTGGTGACCAGCGCCTCCAACACGTTCACGGATCTGCTGCCCGGCGTCTCCGTCGACGTGACCGCCGCCGCCGTCGGGGCCGCCGCCCCGGTCACGATCATGATCGGACGCGACGCGACCGCCGCCGGCAAGGTCGCCTCGGGGCTCGTCTCGAGCCTCACGGCCGTGCTCGGCGCGATCACCGCCGGCCAGGCCACCACGTCGACGACGGGCGCGACCGGCAACACCACCGTCAAGGGCGGGGCCTACACCGGCGAGTCGTCGGTCCGGGCCGTGCAGCAGGCGCTCCAGTCGGCGGCCTCGCAGCCGATCGGCGGCAAGTCGCCCTCGACGATCGGCGTCGTGATCCAGAAGGACGGCTCGTTCTCGTACGACGCCGACAAGTTCTCCGCGGCGCTCGCCGCCGACCCCGTCGGCACCCAGTCGATGCTGAGCACGCTGGCCGACCGCATCGCGAAGGCCGCGAGCAGCGCCTCCGACAAGGCCTCGGGCACGCTCACGACCGTGATCACCGGCCAGCAGTCGGTCGTCAAGGACCTCGGCGGCCGCATCGCCGACTGGGACCTCCGGCTCGCCACCCGCCGCGCGACCCTGCAGACGGTGTACTCGAACCTCGAGGTCACGCTCAGCAACCTCAACTCGCAGTCGACCTGGCTCAGCAGCCAGGTCGCCTCCCTCACCGCCCAGACGAAGTGACCATGGACGCCTCCTCCTTCGCGGCCTTCGCCGCCGCCCCCCGGCCCACCGCCGTCGCGCAGCGTCAGCGTGCCCAGTACAACGCCGAGGCGGTGCTCTCGGCGACGCCCGTGCAGCTCGTCACGATGCTCTACGACCGCCTCATGCTCGACCTCGGCCGCGCCGAGGCGGCGCAGCTCGTCGCCGACTGGGGCACCGCCGCCGAGCAGCTGCTGCACGCGCAGGCGATCGTCGCCGAGCTGTCGTCGTCGCTCAAGGTCGACGTCTGGGACGGCGGCGAGGGGCTGCTCGCGCTCTACGGCTACACCTCGACCGCGCTCGTCAACGCGAACGTGCACCACGACGTCGAGCTGACCCGCGAGGTCGTCGGCCTGCTCGACCCGCTCCGCCAGGCCTGGCACGACGCCGCGGCGTCGCTGCAGGCCGGAGGCGCGGCGGGCGTCCCGCTGCCGGCTCCCGCCTCGCCGGGCGCCGCGGTGCCCGGGGCCGGCCTGCCGCAGCCGGCGGGGGTCGCCGCGTTCGGCAGCGCCACCTCCGGCTACGGCGCCACCATCGCCTCCTCGTCGTCGCTCGGCGGAGCGCTCGGTGTCGCCTGAGGCCGACGTGCTCCCCGCTGAGGCGCCGGCGGCCGTCGCCGACACCGACGTGCTCCCCGCTGAGGCGCCGGCGGCCGTCGCCGACACCGACGTGCTCGCGCACGCCGGGTGGGCCGCCGCCCTCGACGAGCTCGAGGCCCTCGCGCTGACCGTCGACGCGACCGGCGGGGCGGGCCTCGACGACTCGGCCCCGCGCCTCCTATCGTGGACGCCGCCGACGGGCCTCGGGCCGCTGCCGGCGGAGCTCGCCGACCGCGCGGCCGCCGTCGCCGCGGCCCAGCGCGACGCCCTGGCCCAGATCGACGACGCGCGCCTCGTCGTGCTGCGGCACCTCGAGGTCGTGCGCACCGTCGAGGCCTCGCACCAGCCCGAGCGCCCGGTCTACCTCGACGCCACGGGCTGACGCCCGCACCCCCCCCGACCCCCGCCCCCACGGCCGAGTGGTCACGAACTGCCCCTCCCGTCGCCGGGAGCAGCAGTCCGTGACCACTCGCGTAAGGTGCCGACGCGTCAGCCCCAGGGGATGACGCCGACGACGACCGCGACGACGAGCATCACGACCGACACCACGGCCGCCCTCCAGAGCACCTTCTTGTGGTGGTCGCCGAGGTTGACGTTCGCGAGGCTGACGAGCAGCAGGATGGCCGGCACGAGCGGGCTCTGCAGGTGCACCGGCTGGCCGATCACCGAGGCGCGGGCCATCTCGACGGGCTCGATGCCGAACGCGGAGGCGCTCTCGGCGAGCACGGGGAGGATGCCGAAGTAGAAGGCGTCGTTGCTCATGAAGAAGGTGAGCGGCAGGCTCAGCAGGCCCGTGATGACGGCGAGGTACGGCCCCATCGCGTCGGGGATGACGTCGACGAGCCAGTCGGCCATGGCGCTGACCATGCCGGTGCCGTTCAGCACGCCGATCAGCACGGCCGCGGCGAACACCATCGAGACGACGCCGACGATGCTCGGCGCGTGGGCGACGATCTCGGCCGTCTGCTGCTTCACCTTCGGGAAGTTGACGAGCAGCGCGATCGCGGAGCCCACCATGAAGACGTAGGCGAGCGGGAAGAGGTCGAGCACGAGCAGCACCATCACGGCGACCGTCAGCACGAGATTGAACCAGATCAGCCGCGGGCGCAGCGTCTCGCGGGTCGGGTCGAGCATGGTGTCGGCCATCGTGCCGACGCCGGGGGTGCCGTTCTCCGACAGGCCCGTGCCGGCGTTGTCGACGGCGCGCTCCCCGGGGGCGTCGGCCCGCGACCCGTCGGCGCGGCCGCCGCGCAGCCCGAGGGCCACGGTCGGGCTGGTGAACATCGACACGCCGCGGCCCTCGGCGACGCCGGCCCCGGCGTTCGCCATCGCCTTCGAGAGGGGCACGGCGACGGCCGCGGTGTCGAGCGAGACGCTGCCGCCGAGGCGCTTCCGCTCACGCAGCCCGAGCAGCCAGGCGAAGGCGAACGCGATGACGAGGCCGGCGACGAGCGACGGCACGAGGGGCACGAAGATCTCCGACGGCGAGACGTTGAGCGCCGCCGCGGCGCGGACGGTCGGCCCGCCCCAGGGCACGATGTTCAGCGTGCCGTTGATCAGGCCGGCGACGCAGGTCAGCACGACCGGGCTCATGCCGAGCCGCAGGTAGATCGGCAGCATGGCCGCCGTCGTCACGATGAAGGTGGTCGAGCCGTCGCCGTCGAGCGAGACGGCCCCGGCCAGCAGGGCGGTGCCGAGCACGACCTTCGCGGGGTCGTTGCCGGTCGCGCGGAGGATGAGCCGCACCAGCGGGTCGAACAGGCCGACGTCGATCATCAGCCCGAAGTACATGATCGCGAACATCAGCAGGGCCGCGGTCGGGGCGAGGTCGCCGACCGCCTCGATCACCATGTCGCCGATGCCGAGCCCCGCGCCGGCGAAGAGGCCGAAGATCGTCGGCACCATGATCAGCGCGAGCATCGGCGAGAGCCGCTTCGTCATGATCAGCACCATGAAGGTGAGGATCATCAGATAGCCGAGCAGTACGAGCATCGGGACTCCTTCGTCCGTGAGCGTGTCGGTGGGCCGGCCCGTCGTCACCGCCCCCGAGGGGGCAGGCCGGTCGGGTGCGCGGCGCGTCCGGGCACGCTAGCGGCCAGGTCGGAGGCGCGTCGCGCTTCTGCGCGTTGGAGCCGTTCCGCACGTTGTCGGCGTTCTGCTCGTTCTGCTCACGCGCCTCCCCGGCCCCGGTTACGCTGACGCTCGTGACCGACGACAGCTCACCCCGGAGCGCCCGCGCCCGACCGCCGCGGCCGCGGCGCCGGTTCGCGACCGAGGTGCTGCTGCTGCAGCTGGCCGTCGTCACCGCCGTCGTGCTGCTCACCACCGCCGTGTTCGTCGGCGTCGCCGTGCAGCGTCTGGCCCACGAGGCCGAGTCGACCGCCCTCGCCGTCGCGCAGAGCGTCGCGGCCGACGGCGACGTGCGCCGCGAGGTCGCCACCCTCAGCGTCGACGGCACCGCCCTGGACGAGGAGGCGCTCGCCGAGGGCCCGCTGCAGCTCACGGCCTCGTCGGTGCAGCAGCGCACCGGCGCCCTCTTCGTCGTCGTCACCGACGACCGCGGCGTCCGCCTCGCCCACCCCGAGCCCGACCGCATCGGCGAGCGCGTCAGCACGAGCCCCGACGCGGCGCTCCGCGGCGAGGAGACCGTGTCGTGGGAGCGCGGCACGCTCGGTGACTCCGCCCGCGCGAAGGTGCCGGTCTTCGCCCCCGACGCGGCCCCCGGCGAGCGCCCGGTCGTCGTCGGCGAGGTCAGCGTCGGCTACGCCCCCGCCCGTGTCTACGACACCGTCGCGCGCGATTCCCTGCCGGTGGTCGGCGTCGCGGCCCTCGCGCTCCTGCTCGGCGTGGTCGCGTCGGTGCTCATCCGCCGTCGCCTCGACCGTCTCACGCTGGGCCTCCAGCCCGACGACCTCGCGACCCTGGTGCAGAACCAGCAGGCCGTGCTCGGCGGTGTGGGGGAGGGGGTGCTCGCGGTCGACCGGGAGGGCCGCGTCAGCGTCTGCAACGAGCAGGCGGCGCAGCTGCTGGCGCTCGGCTCGGCGGGCGACGACGTCGTGGGTCGGGCGCTCGCGGAGCTGGAGCTGCCGGGGGAGCTGGCCGACCTGCTCGACCCGGCCCGCGCCTCCTCGGGGTCGCCCTCGGCGGGGTCGCTCGGGCCCGCGGGCACGACGCTGGTCGTCGGCCCCCGGGTGCTCATCGTCGACGTGCGCCCGGTGGCCCGCGAGGGCGTCGACCTCGGCCGCGTCGCCGTGCTGCGCGACCGCACGGCCGTCGAGGCGCTGACCCGCCGGCTCGACGCGGTGGGCGCGATGACGACGGCGCTGCGCGCGCAGCGCCACGAGTTCGCGAACCGGCTGCACGCCGTCGCCGGCCTGCTCGAGATCGGGCGGGTGGAGCAGGCGAAGGGCTACCTCGCCGACGTGCTCGAGCACGGGCCGCTGCGCTACCCGGTGAAGCACGCCGACCGGCTCGCCGAGCCGTACCTCCAGGCCTTCGTCGGCGCCAAGGGCGTCGAGGCGGCGGAGCGCGGCGTGCTGCTGCAGCTCGGCCCCGAGACGCTCGTCGCGGGGCAGGTGGTCGAGGCGGGAGACGTGACGACGGTGCTCGGCAACCTGGTCGACAACGCGGTGCGCGCCGCCGTCGCGGGCCGCACGACGCCGGCCTGGGTGGAGGTCGAGCTGCTCGACGACGGCCCCGACCTGCACCTCTCGGTGATGGACTCCGGCGACGGGGTCGCGCGGCCCGAGCGGCTCTTCGAGCGCCGCCGCGACGTGCCCGGCCCGTCGCAGGCCGACGACGGCGAGCCCGGGGGAGGCGCGGGGCACGACCCCGTGCACGGCCTCGGCTTCGGGCTGCCCCTGTCGCGCGACACCGCGCGTCGCCGCGGCGGCGACGTCTGGCTCGGCTCGCCCGGCGGCGACGGCCACGGCGCCGTCTTCTGCGCCCGGCTCGTCGGTGCGGTGCAGCCCGTCGGCACGGTGCAGCCCGCCGGCGCGGTGCCGCCCGTCGGCGCGGTGCCGCCCGCCCCCGGCCTCGCCGGCCGCCCCGACCCCTCCAGGAGCACCTCGTGACCGCCACGCCCGCCTCCCCGCTGACCGTGCTCGTCGTCGACGACGACTTCTGGGTCGCCGACGTGCACCGCGCGCGGGTCGACGCGCAGGACGGCTTCCGGGCCCTGCCCCCGGTCGGCACGGTCGCGGCCGCCCGCCGGGCCCTGGCCGAGCAGCCGGTCGACCTCGTGCTGCTCGACCTCTACCTGCCCGACGGCAGCGGGCTCGACCTGCTGCGCGAGCTCGACGTCGACGCCTTCGTGCTCAGCGCGGCCTCCGACCCGTCGACGGTGCGCACCGCCCTCCGCCGCGGGGCGCTCGCCTACCTGATCAAGCCCTTCGCGGCCGAGCTGCTCGACGAGCGGCTGCGGGCCTACCGGCGCTTCGAGCACGTGCTCGACGACCACGGGCCCGAGCAGGGCGGCGGCGCAGCCGGGCGGGGCGCCGGCGAGCGCGGCGGCGTCGACCAGGAGGCGGTCGAGCGCGCGCAGCGCATCCTGCACTCCGGCGACGCGCGGGCGTCGTCGCGGTCGCGCTCGGCGACGGAGCAGGCCGTGCTGGAGGCGGTGGTCGCCTCCGCCGCCGAGCTCAGCGCCGCCGAGGTCGCCGACCAGGTCGGGGTCAGCCGGGCGACCGCCCAGCGGTACCTGGCCTCCCTCGCCGCCGACGGCCACCTCGCCATGCAGCTCCGCTACGGGTCGGCCGGCCGGCCCGAGCACCGCTACCTCCGCGCCTGACCCGACCCGCGCCTCCCGCGCTGCTCGCCTCCCGACCGTCGAGGAGAACCACGTCCTCGCAGACGAACCACGCCGCGGCGTGGTTCGCGTGCGAGGACGTGGTGTGTCGACGCGGAGCCCCCACTCCGGGGGCGTGAGCTTACGCACCCCCGTGCACCGCCGATAGAGCGCCCTGAGCACGGATCGCTCGACACCCCGGCCACGGATCGGCCCCTCGTCTCCCTGACACGGAGACACGAGACCCCTGGAACGTGCATGCCCCTCGAATCCGTGACCCAGGCCGCCCTGCAGAGCGCCCTCGACGGCCTCTCGCTGCGCCAGAAGACCATCGCCGCCAACATCGCGAACGTGAACACCCCCGGCTACCAGGCCAAGCGGGTGGCGTTCGAGGAGGCCCTCGGCCGCTCCGTCTCGCAGGGCAGCGGGGCCGTCGGCGCGACCACGAGCCGGTCGCTCGAGCCGACGCGGCTCGACGGCAACAACGTCAACCTCGACACCGAGACGCTCTCGAACGTCGACACGGTGCTCCGCTACCAGTTCGCCACGCAGGCGATGAACTCCGAGCTGACGGCCGTGCGCGCCGCGTTCCGGACGAGCTGATGCCCGCCTTCGACGCGATCGGCATCGCGAGCACCGGCCTCACCGTCCACCGCAAGTGGCTCGACGCCGTCTCCGACAACATCGCCAACGTCAACACCGTCAAGTCGATGGACGACACCGCCTTCCAGGCCCGCTACGTCGAGGTGCAGGAGGGCGCCGGCACCTCCGGCGTCTTCGTCCGTGCCGACCGCTACGGCAGCGAGGCCGGCCGCGTCACGTACCTCCCCGACCACCCCCTGGCCGACGCCGAGGGCTACGTCCGGATGCCCGACATCGACCTCGGCGCCCAGATGGGCGACCTGATCATGGCGCAGCGCGGCTACCAGGCCAACGCCGCTGTCGTCGACCGTGCCAAGACGGCCTACGAGGCCGCACTACAGATCGGACGTGGCTGATGCCTGTCGCAGGGATCCCGGCTCTCGGAGCCGTTCAGCCGTCCGGCTACGCCGACGTGTCGTCGCTGATGCAGGCGGGAGGCGCGGGCGGGGCCGGCGGCGTCGCCGACGTGACCGGCGTGGCCGGGGCGCCCACCGCCTCCGGCGCGACCTTCGGCGCGAGCATGGTCGGCGCCGTCGAGGGCCTCCAGCAGCTGCAGGGCGAGGCCAAGACCCTCGCCGTGAAGGCCGTCACCGGCGACCTCACCGACATCCACGACGCCACCATCGCCGCCACGCGCGCCCAGGTCACCCTCGAGCTGGTCAGCGCCGTCCGCAACAAGGCCGTCGACGCCTTCACCGAGATCATGAGGATGCAGGCCTGATGCCCACCGCACTGAAGGGCACGCTCGACAAGCTGCGCGCCACCCTGGCCGGCTTCTCGGTCGCCCAGAAGACCATCGTCGTCATCCTCGTCGCGGCCCTCGCGCTCGGCGCGTTCGCGCTGACGAGCTGGCTGACGAAGCCGACCTACACCCCGCTGTTCAGCGGCATCGACCCGGTCGACGCGAGCGCCATCGTCGAGCAGCTCAAGGCCGACGGCGTGCCGTACCAGCTGACGGCCGGCGGCCAGACGATCCTCGTGCCGGAGGAGAGCGTCTACCAGGAGCGCCTCACCGCGGCCGCGGCGGGGCTGCCGTCGACGAACGGCGAGGGCGGCTACTCGCTGCTCGACACCATGGGCGTCACCTCGTCGGAGTTCCAGCAGGACGTCACCTACAAGCGCGCCATCGAGGGCGAACTCGCCAAGACGATCATGGCGATGAAGGGCGTGAAGACCGCGAGCGTGCAGCTCGCGGTGCCGGAGGAGAGCGTCTTCGTCTCCGAGCAGAAGGACCCGACGGCCTCCGTCTTCGTCGAGACGCAGGGCGGCGCGACCCTCACCGACCAGCAGGTGCAGGCGATCGTGAACCTGACCAGCGCCTCCGTCGAGGGCATGAAGACCACTGACGTCGCCGTCACCGACGCCTCGGGGGCCGTGCTCTCGCAGATCGGCACCGGGGCCGTGGGAGGCGCGGGCGACCAGGCGGGCGACTACGAGACCAAGGTCCAGTCGTCGGTGCAGGCGATGCTCGACAAGGTGGTGGGCGTCGGCAACTCGTCGGTCGTGGTCGCCGCCGACCTCGACCAGGACGCCGGAACCCGCGTCACCGAGTCGTTCTCGCAGCCCACCACGGGCCCGATCGCTCTCAGCGAGTCGAGCACCACCGAGCAGTACGGAGCGGGAGCCGCCGGGGCCGGCGGCACCGGGGCGACGGGCGTGCTCGGCCCCGACAACATCGCCGTGCCGAACAACACCGCGACCGCGGGCGGCACCGCCGCCGGCGGCGCCGCGGGCGACGACGGCTACGTCAACGAGTCGGCGACGAAGAACAACGCTGTCGACAAGACCACCGAGACGATGAGCGTGCCCTCGGGAGGCGTCAGCCGACAGACCGTCTCGGTCGCCCTCGACGCGAACGCGGCGAAGAACGTCAACCTGCAGAGCATCAACGACCTTGTCACGGCCGCGGCCGGCATCGACGCGGCCCGCGGCGACGACGTGCAGGTCGCCCTGGTCGACTTCGACACCTCGGGCGCCGACGCCGCGAAGGAGGCGCTCGCCGCCGCCGACGCCGCCGCCGCGGACGCCGCGATGTGGAGCACCGTCCGCACCGTCGGCATCGTCAGCGCGATCGCCCTGGCGATCATCGTCGCGATGATCGTCTTCGCGAAGCGCAGCCGCCGCCAGGCCCGGGAGGAGATCGACCTCGGCGAGCTGAGCGCCGGCGCCCCGGCCCAGACCTGGGACGCCACGGTGCCGCTCGACCTCGGCGACGCCGGCGCCTCCGGCCGCCGCATGCTCGGCGACGACGCGCCCACCCAGCTGCTCAGCGTCGACGCCCCCGAGCCCTCGCCCGAGCACGTGTCGGCCGAGCGCAAGCGCGCCGAGATCGACGCCCTCGCCGAGCGCGACCCGGAGAAGACCGCCGAGCTGCTGCGCGGCCTGATGGACCAGCGGGTCGGCTCGTGAGCCTGGTGCCCCTGGCCGGGCTCGGCACCGCCGCCCCCGGTGCGGGCGGCGCCCCCCTGACCGGTGCGCAGAAGGTCGCGGTGATCCTCATGCAGATGGAGCAGACCCGCGCCGCCACCGTGATGAAGCAGTTCAGCGAGGAGGAGGCGGAGGAGATCACCGCCGAGATCGTCCGGCTGCGCCGCGTCGACCCCGCGGTGGCCGAGTCGGCCGTCGCGGAGTTCCACGACCTCAGCGTCAGCGGCCGCTACCAGCGCCGCGGCGGCCACGACGTCGCCGTCGGCCTGCTCGAGGCCTCGTTCGGCTCCGAGCGCGCCGCCGGCGTGATGGAGCGCCTCGCCTCGAACGCGATGGGGAAGAGCTTCGAGTTCCTCGACGAGGCCGACCCGGGCCAGGTCATCACCCTGCTCGACGGCGAGCTGCCGCAGACCATCGCCCTCGTGCTCGCGCACCTCCGGCCGCAGCAGGCCTCCGCCGTGCTGGCCGGGCTCGACGTCGAGGTGCGCGCCGACGTCGCCCAGGCCATCGCCACGATGGGCACCGCGACCCCGGAGGCCGTCGGCATCGTCGCGACCACCCTCAAGGTGCGGGCCGGCGCCGTCGTCGCGCCGCGCGAGCAGGTCGAGGTCGTCGGCGGCATCCAGCCCCTGGTCGAGATCATCAACCGCAGCGACAGCGCCACCGAGCGCGCCCTGCTCGACGGCCTCGACGAGCGCGACCCGGCGCTCGCCGAGGAGGTCCGCTCGCGCATGCTGACCTTCGAGGACATCGTCAAGCTCGAGTCGCGCGACATCCAGCAGGTGCTCCGCGGCATCGACGCCGCCGTGCTGGCGACCGCCATGAAGGGCGCGCTCGCCGCCGTCACCGAGGTCATCCGGGGCAACGTCTCCGAGCGCAACCGCGAGCTGCTCGACGACGAGCTGCAGTCGATGGGCCCGGTGCGCAAGTCGCAGGTAGAGGAGGCGCGGGCCGAGGTCGTGCGCGCCATCCGCGAGCTCGAGGCCCAGGGCGCCATCACGGTGCACCGCGCCGACGAGGACGCCCTCGTCGACTAGCCCCGCCCGCGCCGCGGCGGATCACTCTCAAATTTGAGAGTGGCGCGTAGCCCGGCCGCCCCCCCCCGCGGCGCCCGCCCGCCCTCGGCAGCCCTCTCTCTCAAATTTGAGAGTGATCGGCCGGCGGCGGCCCCGGGATCGCGGCGTCCCCGGTGCTCCGCGCCGGATCCCTCTCGTTCTCCGCCGGCGGCCGGCGGCCCGGCCCCCCTTCGGGGCGAGCGCTAACGCCCCCCGCGCGGCCGCCGAGAGTCGCAGCTGAGCACGGATCGCTCACCTCCCTGGCCACGGATCGGCCGCACTCCCCACCGTCGAACGGCTGCTCTGTGCTCGATCCCGTGATGTCCCGACCGGACGCCCCGTCCGCCCAGGACGCCTTCTCGCGCCTCGTGTACCCGTCGCTCACCGGTGCCCGTGCGACCGACCAGGCCGACCCCGACGTCGAGCGCCGCACGCGTGCCGAGGCCTCAGGCCACGCCGCGGGCTACGCCGCCGGGCTCCGGGCCGCCGACCGCGAGCTGACGGCCCGTCGAGCCGTGCTCGAGGCCGAGCACGCGGACGCGCTGGCGCGCCTGCAGGAGGCGACCGCCGCCTCCCTCACGGCCCTGGCGGCCGCCGGCCGCGCCCTCGAGGAGCGCGTCGTGCCCGTGCTGCACGAGGCCGAGGAGGCGCTGGTCGCGACCGCGCTGGACCTCGCCTCCGCGGTGGTCGGCTACGAGGTCGCCGCCTCCGAGCGCTCGCGCGACGGCGACCCGCGCGGGGGCCGCACGGCCCGCGCCGCCCTCGCCCGGGCCCTCGACGGCCTCGACCCCTCCGTCGTCGTGCGGGTGCGCCTGTACCCGGCAGACGCCTCCCTCGTCGCCGACGCCGCCCGCTCGGCCGGCGTCGAGGTCGTCGCCGACCCGTCGCTCCGCCCCGGCGACGCCGAGGCCGACCTGCCCACCGGCCTGGTCGACGCCCGGCTGTCGACGGCGCTCGGCCGGGCACGCACGGCGCTGCTCGGCGACGGCGACGAGGTGGCCTCGTGACCCTCACCGCGACTCCCCTCGACCTCTCCGCCGAGCGCACCGGCGACCCGTTCGCCGCCCACCTCGGCGCGCGCGTCGCGGCCGCCCGCGTCGCCGCCCGCCCGCAGCGCGTGGGGCGCGTCGTCAGCGCCGTGGGCCTCGGCCTCACCGTCCAGGGGCTCGACGCCGCCGTGGGCGACGTCGTCACCGTCGGCGACTCCGCCGGCCCCGGCGCTCCGGGCGCCACCCTCGCGGAGGTCGTCGCGACCACCCCCGAGGGCCTCCGCTGCATGCCGCTCGGTCGACTGACCGGCGTCACCGCGGGCACGCCCGCCCGCTCCACGGGCCGCCCGCTGCTCGTGCCGACCGGCGCCGGCCTCTTCGGCCGCGTGCTCGACGGCCTCGGCCGCCCGATCGACGGCAAGGGCCCGCTGCGCCGCCCCGACGGCCGTCCGGTCGACCTCGTCGGCCTGCACCACGAGACCCCCTCCGCCATGCACCGGGCCCGCATCGACACGCCCCTGCAGCTCGGCGTGCGCGTGCTCGACACCCTCACCACCGTCGGCCGCGGCCAGCGCGTCGGGCTCTTCGCGGGCTCGGGCGTCGGCAAGTCGTCGCTGCTCTCGATGATCGCCCGCGGCACGGACGCCCAGGTCAGCGTCGTCGCCCTCGTCGGCGAGCGCGGCAGGGAGGTGCGGGAGTTCCTCGAGGACGACCTCGGGCCCGAGGGCCTCGCGCGCTCGATCGTCGTCGTCTCGACCAGCGACGAGCCGGCCCTGATGCGGCTGCGCGCCGCGTTCGTCGCGACCCGCATCGCGGAGTCGTTCCGCGACGAGGGCGCCGACGTCGTGCTGATGATGGACTCGCTGACCCGCGTGGCCATGGCGCAGCGCGAGATCGGCCTCTCGGTGGGCGAGCCCCCGGCCACCCGCGGCTACCCGCCGTCGACCTTCTCGGTGCTCGCCGAGCTGCTCGAGCGCGCCGGCACCGACCGCGTCGGCTCCGTGACGGGCCTCTACACGGTGCTCGTCGACGGCGACGACCACAACGAGCCGATCGCCGACGCCGCGCGGAGCATCCTCGACGGGCACGTCGTGCTCGACCGGAAGCTCGCGGTGACCGGCCACTTCCCGTCCGTCGACGCCCTCGGCTCGGTCTCGCGCGTCGCCTCGAAGGTCACCACTCCGGCCCAGCGCGCCGCGGCGACGAGCCTCCGCAAGGTCATGGCCGCCCGCCGTGCCGCGCAGGACCTGCTCGACGTGGGCGCGTACCAGCGCGGCACGAACCCGCTCGTCGACGCGGCCGTCGACCACCAGGGCTCCATCGACGCCTTCCTCCAGCAGGCCATGGACGACCAGGCCCCCTCGGCCGAGTCGTGGGGACGCCTGGCCCAGCTCACCGCTCGACTCGGAGGTGCCTGATGGCCCGCTCCTTCTCCCTCGCGGGCCTGCTCCGGCTCCGCCACGCGCAGCAGGACATCGCGGCCGGCCGCCTCGCCGACGCGAACGGCCGCCTGCGGACGGCCGCCGACGCGCGGCTCGCGGCGCGGCGCACGCTCGACGACGGCCCCGTGGCCATCACCGACGCGGCCATGCTCAGCGCGGTCGCCGCGTCGCGCGCCTCGACCCGGGGCATGCTCGCCGAGCTCGACGCCGTCACGCAGCGCCGCCAGGCCGAGGCCGCCGAGGCCCAGGCCGCGTTCGGCGAGGCCCGCCGTGCCGCCATCGGGCTCGAGAAGCTGGAGGTGAAGCACGCGGTGCTCTCCGCCGCCGAGGACCTGCACGACGAGCAGGTCGCCCTCGACGAGATCGCGACGCAGTCGTGGGCGCCGCCAGCCCCGGCCGCCGGCACCGCGACTCCCCCGCCCTTCCCGCCTTCCCCCTCGACCCCTCCCGGAGGACGCTCGTGAGCCCCGTGACCGAGGTCCTGTCACGCATCCAGGACATCCAGAGCCAGATCGCCCAGCTCCGCACCGGCGGGGCGGCCGCGCTGCTCGGCGGCGCCGCCGCGGCCGGCACCGGCACCGGCGCGTCCGCCGCGTCCGCCGGCGCCTTCGCCGACGCGCTCGCCGGCACCGGCGCGACCCCGGCCGCCTCGTCGGCCGCCGGCGCGGGCTCGCTCTCGACCACCGCCTCCGTCGACGCCGTGAAGGGCGCCGTGGCCTCGGGCAGCGGGGCGACCGGCCCCGACGTCGTCGAGACCGCGAAGAAGTACCTGGGCGTGCCCTACGTCTTCGGCGGCGAGGACGCGAGCGGCATGGACTGCTCCGGGCTCGTGCAGCGCGTGTTCGCCGACCTCGGGGTCGCCATGCCCCGCGTCGTGCCCGACCAGGCCGACATGGGCGCCGAGGTGCCGTCGCTCGCCGAGGCGAAGCCGGGCGACCTGCTCGTGCCGAAGGGCGAGGGGCACATCGTGATCTGGCTCGGCGACGGCAAGGTGCTGCACGCCCCGCGCCCCGGCAAGGACGTGCAGATCGTGAACAACTGGTACAAGGACTCCGACCTCGCGACGATCCGCCGCGTCGTGCCCGCGACGGCCGGCACCGCGCCGGTGTCGTCGGTCGGCGCCGCGGCGGCCGCCGCCGGCTCCGTGCAGAACGTCGACCTGATGACCGCGCAGCTGCAGCAGCTCATGCGCTCGGGAGCGGCGTCGTGAGCGGGCTCCGCACGCTGCCGTCCGCTCCGCCGGCGCCGTCGGTGCTGCCCGCGTCGGGTCGCGCCGCCGGGCTCGGCTCGGGCGCCGTCCCCTCCTCGGGCGCGGCTGCGCTCGGCGCCTTCGGCGCGGCGATGAGCTCGGCCCGTGACGCCGGGTCGTCGCGTGACGCTGGCTCGTCGCGCGACGCCGGCGCCGCCCGTGACGTCGTCGCCACCCGGGCGGCCGCCGCCCGGCTGACGCGCGAGGCCGCGGGGGAGTCGCGGGTCCAGCCGCACCCCGCTCGCCCCGCCGGCGCGGACGACCGTGCCCCGGCCCCGACGCGCATCGGCGACGCCCCCGGCACAGGCGCGACGCCCGCCGGGGTCGCTGATCCGCTCCGGAGTGGATCAGCGCGGAGCGAGACCGCTCCCGCGGCGGACGACGATGCCGCGGGAGCTGTCGACCCTTCGGGCGACTCGACCGGCGCAGCCGTCCCGGCCGCCCCCGCCGACCCGACGGCCGGCGGCCCCGCCGTCCCGGCCCCGTCGGGTCCGCTCCCGACGGCCGTCCTCGCCGCGGCCGCGCAGTGGCTCGGTGCGGCACCCTCGACGATCGGTGCGCCGTCGCCCGAGGCCGTGCCGACGGCCGCCCCCGCGACCACCGTCGTCGACCCCGCCCTCGCCGTCGTGCCGTCGGTGAGCGGCACGCTGTCCGGTACCGCGACGGTCCTCGCCGCGGCGACGGCGACGTCGGAGCGCACCAGCCCCGTCGTCCCGGACGCCTCCGGCGCTGCTGGTCGCTCCGGGGCCGCCCTCGGCGTCACCGCGGGTTCCCCCGGCGACGCGACCGGCGTCTCCGCACCGGCCGCCGCCTCCGTCCCTTCCCCCGCCGTGTCCGCGTCGACCCCGGCCCTGCCGGGCCTCGTCGCATCGGCGCCTGCCGCCCCCACGGCGGGCACGAGCGCGGCCGCGGCCGCGTCCGCCACGGCTGTCGCACCGGCGTCGGCGCCCGCCTCCCCGGTGACGACCGGCGACCCCGTGGCCGCGGGCGGTCCCGTCGGAGCGGCCATCGCCTCCGCGCCCGTCATCGTGACGTCGACGACGCCCGACCTCGCCGCGCCCGCGGCGGCCCCGGCCGGCCCTGCCGCGTCGAGCTCCGCCACGGGCAGCACGGCCGTCCCGGCCGTCCCGGCCCCGGCCGACCCCGGCGCGGCCACCGGGCCCGCCGCCCTCCTCGCCGTCCCGGTCGTGACCCCCGCCTCCGGCCCGAGCGCGACCGTCGCGGCCACGCCCGCCCCGGCCGCGGCCCCGTCGGCCCCGGCGCCCTCGCTCACCCCGCAGCTGCACCGCCCGCTCTTCTCGCTGGCCGCCGCCGGCCCCGGCACCCACGTCGTGACCGTCAGCGTCAGCCCGGAGGCCCTCGGGCCGGTGACCGTCCGCGCCCACGTGGGCGCGCACGGCATGCACGTCGAGATGTTCGCGGCGTCCGACGCCGGGCGCGAGGCGGTCCGGGCGATCCTGCCCGACCTGCGCCGTGACCTCGGCGGCTCGGGGGTGCAGGCGAGCATCGACCTCTCCGGCCAGAACGCCCCGTCCGACGACCGCGGCGCGGCCGCCGGAGCCGGCGAGCGCGACGGCCGGGGCGACGGCGCCGCCGGGCGGGCGCCCGACGACGAGCGGCTGCGGCGCTCCGGCACCGGCCTCGGGGCCGCCGCCCGCGCGGACGGCGTGCACCGCGCCTCCTCGGGGCCCGTCACCTCGCTCGACGTGCTCGCCTGACCGACCGCGCCCGCCGCCTCCCCTCGACCTCACGACCCCGACCAGGAAGTCCCGTCACATGCCCTCCATCGACCAGATCTCCGGAACCGTCGACCCGGCCACGCAGGCCGCCGCGATGGCCGCCGCCAGCGCCGGCCGCGCCCCGAAGCAGACCATGGACAGCGAGATCTTCATGAAGCTGCTCGTCACGCAGCTGAAGAACCAGGACCCGTCGTCGCCGATGGACACGAACGCGATGATCTCGCAGACCACGCAGCTCGCGATGATGGAGCAGGTCACGAACCAGACCACCACCGCGAACGAGGGCTTCTCGCTGCAGATGCGCATCGCGGCCTCGAACCTCGTCGGCCAGCAGGTCAGCTACACCGGAGCCGACGGCAAGAGCGTCACCGGCACCGCGACCAGCGTCTCGTTCGCCGACTCCGTGCCCAAGGTCACCGTCGCCGGGAAGGAGGTCGCCCTCGACCTCATCTCGGGCATCACCGCGCCGACCTCCCCGACCGCTCCCACCGCCCCGTAGCTCCCCGCACCACACCGGCTGCAGGACGCGACCGGTCTCCCCGCGCAGGACGCGCCTCCCTCATGCTCCCTGAAAGGCAGCTGCCATGCTCCGCTCCCTCTACTCCGGCATCTCGGGCCTCCGTTCGCACCAGACGATGCTCGACGTGACCGGCAACAACATCGCCAACGTCAACACCGCGGGCTTCAAGGCCTCGACCACGCAGTTCCAGGACACCCTGTCGCAGATGACCCAGGGCGCCGGCGGGCCGCAGACCGGCATCGGCGGCACCAACCCCGCCCAGGTCGGCCTCGGCGTGCAGGTCGCGGGCATCTCGACCAACTTCGCGCAGGGCTCGGCCCAGGCCACCGGCAAGGCGACCGACCTGATGATCTCGGGCGACGGCTTCTTCGTCACCCGCCTCGGCAACGACACCCTCTACACGCGCGCCGGCGCCTTCGACTTCGACGCCGACGGCCGCCTCGTGTCGGCCGACGGCAAGATCGTGCAGGGCTACTCGGCCGCGGACGGCGTCGTCAACGACGGCGGCGCGATCGGCGACATCACGCTGCCCCTCAACGGCGCGGCCCCCGCCACGGCGACCACCGCCGCGAACGTGGCCGGCAACCTCCCCTCCGAGACCGCCGTCGGCTCGACGCTGACGCGCGACACGAAGGTCTACGACGCCTTCGGCACGGAGAAGACCCTGACGCTGTCGTTCACGCGCACGGCGGGCGGCTGGAACGTCGTCGGCACCGACGGCTCGGGCGCGGGCGGCAACACGACCCTCGCCTTCCAGGACGGCGCGCAGGTCGGCGCCGGCTCGATGGTCGTCGACGGCATCACCGTCGACCTGTCGAAGATCACCGGCTTCGCGCAGCTCAACACCGTCGCGGTCACCGACCAGAACGGCCGCGAGGCGGGCACGCTGCAGGGCTTCACCCTCTCGAAGGACGGCACGCTCGTCGGCCAGTTCAGCAACGGCGAGTCGCTCGCCCTCGGCCGCATCGCGCTCGCCACCTTCACCAACCCCGGCGGCCTCGAGAAGGCGGGGGCGTCGGGCTACCGCGCCACGGCCAACTCGGGCGGCGCCGCGCTCGGCATCCCCGGCTCGCCCGGCGTCGGCTCGCTCTCGAGCGGCACGCTCGAGATGAGCAACGTCGACCTCTCGCAGGAGTTCACCAACCTGATCGTCGCGCAGCGCGGCTTCCAGGCGAACGCGCGCATCATCACCACCTCCGACGAGGTGCTGCAGGAGCTCACGAACCTGAAGCGCTAGCTAGACGCGCGCCGCGCCGCGCCTGCTCGGCGCCGACGAACCCCGTTCCGTTCACCGCACCCCGTTCTGCCGGGGCTCGGTGAACGGAACGGGGTTCCTCGCGGTGCGGGGGCCGGCGGCGCGGCTGCACGGCGGCGGGCCGGGTGCCCAGCCGCACCGCACCGCACCCGCTCAGCGCGGCACGCGCGCGAGCAGCTCGCGCAGCCGCGCCCCGCGGGCCGGGTGCAGCTGCTCGACCCAGCCGATCCGCCCCTCCAAGTGGGCCCGGAACTCCGGCACGCCGGCCCTGTTCTGCGCCTCGAGCCCCGTGCGCTCCGCGTTGTGCAGCAGGGCCCGGAGGGCGTCGTAGGAGGTGCGGGTCACGGTCACGTGCTCGTTCACGACGATCCCGGTGACGGTCTGCCGTGTCGCGGCCCCGCGCACCCGCGTCTTGTGCGGGTTCAGCTCGTGCCCCTCGTCGGCGACGACGCGGCCGACGCCCCGCACGAAGGCGTCGCTCCGGGCGGCGACCCCGGGGCCGCCGCTGAACGTCAGGTCGTCGGCGTAGCGCGTGTAGCGGGCGCCCGCGGCGGCGGCCCAGCCCGCGAGCCGTGAGTCGAGCCTCCTGGAGGCGACGTTGGCGAGCGCGGGCGAGGTCGGGGCGCCCTGGGCGAGGTGCGGCAGGGCCAGGGCCCGGCGCAGCGCCGCGCGCTCGGAGGGGTCGCCGCCCGGCGGCATCGCCGAGAGCACGGCCGGCGGCACCGAGGTCGTCGTGAGCCCGGTGAGCACGTGGGCGACGGCCTCCGGCAGCCCCTCGCGGCGGAGCGCGCCGTACACGCGGCCGGCGCCGACGCGGGCGAAGAACGAGCGCAGGTCGAGCGCGACGACGACCTCGGCGCCGGTGTGCACGGCGGCGCCCGTGACGGCGCTGCGGCCCGGCACGAAGCCGTGGGCGGCGTCGTGCAGCGGCACGGCGGCCAGCACCTCGTCGAGCGCGACGCGCTGCAGGTCGCGGAGGCGGTGGCCCGGCACCTCGAGCAGCCGCGGTGTGCGGCCGGGGCGGGTGCGCCACTCGTACCGGTGGTGCTGCAGCGGGCCCGAGGCGTGCCGCCGGTTCCAGTGCCGCACGTCGGCGAACCAGTCGAGCTCGCCGACCGTGAGGTGCAGCAGGGCGGCGAGGTCGGCCACCGACCCCAGGCGCCGGAGTCGCGGGTCGGCCGCCCGCGTCGGCGTCGTCACGACCGCGACCCGGACGATCCGCAGCGAGGCGCCCTGCGCGGCCGCGCGGGCCCGCCCCCGGCCCAGGGCGCCGGAGGTGTGCAGCACCTCCGCGAGCAGCCGGGGCTCGTCGTGCGGGGCCCGGGGGAACGCGCGGAGCGCCTCGTGGGCCAGCCCCGGCAGCCAGGGGTGCGGTGGGCCGTCGTCGTGGGGCCCGTCGTCGCGCGAGCCGTCGTCCCGCAGGCCTCCGTCGCCGGGGTCGGCGTCGTGGTGGAAGGTCGTCGAGAGCTCCGCGGCCGGCCCCAGCGCCGCCGCGCAGGCCGCGACGAGGGCGGCCTCCGTCCAGGCGGGGGCCGCGAGCATCGCGTGGGCGAGGCCCGTGGCGACGGCGTCTGCTCGGGCGGTCACGTGACTCCCCGGGCCTGACGTCCACCGGGGTCGCAGGGCGTCGCGCGGGCCTCCGGGCGCCCGCCGGTGCGCGCGCGGACCGCCCGGGTCAGCCCGACCACGACGGGGTGCGGAGGCGTGCGGCGACGGGCCGGCGACTCGTGCGTCGGTCCGGGCCGGTCTCCGCGCGCAGCGCGGTGGTCGGCTCGGGGAGCGGTGCCGTGGTCGAACTGCGTGCCCCGGGGTTGCCCCGGAGAGGGTGATCCAGCGCGTGGAGCACCCGCCTCGCCGCCCCGTCGTCGCACGCGGCCACCGTAGCGGCCCCGCGTCCGGCCCCGCCTCCTCCCGGCGGATGACGAGCCGCGCCTGCTCGGCCCGGACGAACCCCGTTCCGTTCACCGCACCCCGTTCTGCCGGGGTTCGGTGAACGGAACGGGGTTCTTCGCGGACGGAGGCCGGCGCCGGGGCCGGCGGGGTACGCGGGAGCCGGCCTCCCAGGGCCCGGTGCGTAGACAAGGGAGATGAGCACCGGGACGGAGGCGCACCGCACGCCGCCCGCCTCCGGCCCAGGCCCAGGCCCCGGCCCAGGCCCCGCCCTCAGCCTCGACGCCGCTCCGGCGGCCCGGCCCGCGCCGACCGCCAGCGCCCTCGCGACGGCCCTCCGCCTCCTCGCCGTCTACGCCCTCGCGCGCCTGCTCAGCACCGTGCTGCTCGGGGCGACGTACGCCCTGACCGCGACCTCGAGCTGGGCGCAGCACGACGGCGGCCCCGGCTTCGCCGGCTACCTCTCGTCGTGGGACGCCCGGTTCTACGCCGAGATCTCCGAGCGCGGCTACCCGACGGAGCTGCCGCGGAACGACGAGGGCCAGGTCGTGAAGAACGCCTGGGCGTTCATGCCGCTCTTCCCCGCGGTCGTGAAGCTCGTCGCGCCGGTGGTCGGCGGCAGCTGGCTGGTCGGCGCGCTCGTCGTCGCGACGCTCGCCGGGGCGGGCGCGACGCTGGTGCTCCACCGGCTGATGCTCCGGCGCTTCGGGGCCCGCGCCTCCTTCTGGGGCGCCGTCTTCTTCACGGTCTCGCCGATGTCGTTCGTGCTGCAGGTGCCCTACGCCGAGAGCCTGTTCCTGCTGCTGATGTTCGCGGCGCTGCTCGCGATGACGGCCCGGCGGTGGCTCTGGTTCGCGGTCTTCGGGGTGCTGGCGGCGTTCGCGCACCCCGGGGCCCTCGCGCTGTCGGCGGCGCTCGGCCTGACCTGGCTGGTGCGGCTCGTGCGCCGCGAGCGGGAGCCCGTCGCCGAGCACGTGCGCATCTGGGCGGCGGGCCTCGTCGTCACGGCGGCCGGCTTCGCCTGGCCGGTCGTCGTCGCGCTCGTCACGGGCGAGCGCGACGGCTACTTCGCCACCGAGTCGTCGTGGTGGCGCGACTACATCGGGTCGGACGGCTTCGTGCCGTTCACGCCGTGGTTCCGGTTCGGGGCGGCGATGGGCGGGTGGCTCGGGGTGGTCGCCGCGGCGGTGCTGATCGCCGTCCTGGCCGTCGGGCTCGTGAGGCGCTCGGGTCGGCTGGGGCTCGAGCTGCAGACGTACACGATCGGCTACGTCGCCTACCTGGTGGCGGTGTTCCTGCCGCAGCAGAGCAGCTTCCGCATGCTGCTGCCGCTGTCGCCGCTCTTCGCCGACGCGCAGCTGTCGGCCACGAGGAGGCGCGTGGTCGTCACGATCGTCGCCAGCGTGGTGCTCCAGGCCGTCGCGGTCGTGCTCCTCTGGACGCTCTGGGCGCCGTAGGCCGCCAGGGCGCTCCGCGGCTCACGTCCGCCCGAGGTACCGCCCCTGCTTGTGGTTCAGGGCGAGCACGAGGTTGAGCACGACGGCGCCCGCGGCCGAGACGAGCACGACCCAGGGCGAGACGACGGTGAGCGAGAAGAGCACGATGGCGACGTCGATCACCATCTGCACGTAGCCCGCGCGCCAGCCGACCTTCTCCTGGAGGATCAGGGCGAGGATGTTGATGCCGCCGAGGCTCGCCCCGTGGCGGAAGAGGATGAGCAGGCCGACGCCCACGAGCAGGTTGCCGCCGAGGGTGCCGTAGACGGGGTTCAGCTGGTCGATGCCGAGGGCGACCGGGTGCAGGTACGAGAAGGCCGAGACCATCGCGACGGTCATCACGGTGCGGAGCGTGAAGCCCACTCCCTTCTTCCAGAGCGCGAGGGCGAAGAACGGCACGTTGACGAGCAGGAAGAGCAGCCCGAACGACAGCCCGGTCGCGTAGCTGACCAGCAGGGCGAGGCCCGCGGTGCCGCCCGAGACCGAGCCGCTCTCCTTCAGCAGGAACAGCCCGAAGGAGGCGATGAAGACGCCCGTCACCACCCCCATCACGTTCTCGGCGAGCGTGTGCTTGTTGGCGTCGACCGTCACGGAGTTCTCGGTCAGGGCCGGGTCGTCGACGAGCGGGGTCGCCGTGTCGGGCGACAGCGCGGCGTCCGGCCCGGTCGACTCGGGCGTCGACCAGGTCGGCGTCGCACCGGTGGGCGTGGTCGCGCCGTCGGCAGCGGTCTCGGCAGCGGTCTCGGCGGTGGGGGAGGAGGGACGGGCGACAGGGGTGGCGTCGCGCGTGCCGTCGTTCGCGGGGGTGTCGGTCACCGGGACATCCTGCCAGCCCGCCCGCGCCTCCTCGCCCGCGCCCGGGTGGTCGCTCGGCTGAGGGCGTGCGTCGTTCTGAGTGAGCGCCCTCAGTCGCGCGTGAGCAGGGAGTTCACGTAACGGTTGAGACTGACGCCCTGACGAGCTGCGGCGATGGTCAAGCCGCGGTGCACGTCCGGCGTCGTCCTCAGACGGAACTCGCCGCTGAAGCGTCGCTCTCCGAACGGTGTCGGGACGTCTTCGCCGGAGGCGACGAGATCGTCGACGACGTCGGCCACGAGGCCGCGGAGCCCGGTCAGGGCTGCGTCTTGGTCGGCGTCGAGCCACGAGAGCGACGGGAACTCCGCCACCGTGGCGGCGTACTCCTGGTCCTCCGCAGACCAGGCCACCGCGTAGCTGTAGTGCCGCACCTCGGGGGTGTCGAGAACGATGCTCATCGTGACTCCATCTCGTCGATCGCTGCGAGTACCTGCTTGACCTGGTAGGCCTTCGCTCTGCCGGCATCGTCCTGGATGTTGACCCGAGGGTCTCCTCGCCAGGGTGTCCGGTAGATCGCGTGGCTGCCGCCCCTGCGTCGAGGGGGACCGAAGACGCCGTCGCAGACCTTCTCGAGGTCGGTGAACCTGACGTCGACGGGGTTGCGCCGCATGCTCTCGACGATCCTTCGCAACGAAGCCTTCATCTCGATGGTCCCATCTGTGGCACCACTAGGCAAGGATCGCGATGACGGCGATCACCCCGACGACCACGGGAGTCGCGATCAGCGCCACGAGGGCGGGGCGGTGCAGCAGGGCGGGCACCGACCCCGGGGCCAGGCCGTGCGCCTCCTTCCCCGTGAGGCGCTGCTCGGCCGGCACGACCGTGACGCCGGCGCGGGCGGCGACGTCGCCGAGCACCGCGCCGTCGAAGTAGGCGCCGCTGAGGCCGACGCGTTCGCCGCCCGGGCCGACGACCCCGAGCCACGGGATGCCCTGGACGCCCTGGGCCATCATGCAGAGCAGGCCGCGCTGCCGCCCGTCGAGCGCCACCGTGCTCGTGCGGCCGAGACGGCGGTAGCTCACCGACGTCGGCGTGACCGTGACCGTCGCGGTCCGCAGGAACACCGCGAAGCCGGCCCCGGCCACGACGAGGGCGACCGCCACGGCGACGAGGCCCGACGGGCCCGAGCGCACCGCCACGAACACCGTCGCGGCCCCGAAGATGAGGGCACGCGTCTTCGCCGAGACCCAGAACGCCGCCCAGGTCGGCCGGTGCACGACGACGCCGGGCGTCGCTCCGGGAGTGGGGGGCGTGGGGGATGGGTGCGAGTGGCTCACAGTTGCCTTCTTCCGAGGGGTCACGACTGATATGTGCCACACACCATACCGATCGGTCGGTCTCCGCCGCGACCGCGGGCGTCGAGGTGCCCCGTCCTGGACCCTCGACACCTCGGCGGGCCCAGGACGGGGCACCTCGCCGCGCCGACGAGACGACGCGCCGCTCGCGGCGCGCGTCCGCCGAAGTGCGGACACCGCGGGTGCCGCCGCCTAACGGCGGCCCGCCGCCGGCCGATAGTCCCCCCTGAGCAGCTCAGGACGAGCGCTCGCTCGCCCCACGGACGGTGGCGGGAGAACACAGACCTAGGACGGGCCGATGATCGTCGTCACGCGACTCAACGACAGCAGATTCGCTGTCAACCCAGACCTGATCGAGCGGATCCACGAGACGCCCGACACGACGCTGATCATGGTCGACGGGGCGAAGTACATCGTCACCGAGCCCATGGCCGAGGTGATCGAGATGATCGCCCGCTACCGCGCCCGCATCGTCGCCATCGCCTACGACGAGCCGCACGCCGCCGCCCCCGCGACGCAGCCCCTCGGCTCGCGCACGTCGACCGGCCCGCAGCTCGGCATCGTCCGCGGCTCGAGCGGCTCGAGCGGCGCCGGCCTCGTCTCGCCCTTCCCCACGGCCACCGCCGCCCCCGCGACCACCACCCTGGAGCGTTGACGTGGACCCCGCGACCATCATCGGCATCCTGCTCGCCTTCGGTGCCCTCTTCGGCATGATCAAGCTCGAGGGCGTCCACGTCGAGGGCCTGCTGCTGCCGGCCCCGATGCTCCTCGTCTTCGGCGCCACCATCGCGGTCGGCATCGCCGGCACGACGATCAAGGACGCGCTGCTCAGCTTCAAGAAGATCCCGCACGCGTTCACCGGCAAGGTGATCCCGCCGCAGTCGGTCATCGACGAGATCGTGGCGCTCGCCGAGAAGGCGCGCAGCGAGGGCCTGCTCTCGCTCGAGGCCGAGGCCGAGAAGTCGACCGACCAGTTCATGAAGGGCGCGCTGCAGAACATCGCCGACGGCACCGACGGCGAGGAGCTGCGGATCCTGCTCGAGGACGAGATGGAGTCCCGTCTCGCCGCCGACCGCACCGCGAGCAAGTTCTTCAACAGCCTCGGCGGCTACGCCCCGACCGTCGGCATCATCGGCACCGTCGTCAGCCTCACCCACGTGCTCGAGAACCTCGCGTCGCCCGACGAGCTCGGCCCGCTGATCGCGGCCGCCTTCGTCGCGACCCTCTGGGGCCTCCTCAGCGCGAACTTCCTCTGGCTGCCGTTCGCCGGCCGCCTCAAGAAGCTCGCCGACCTCGACGAGGCGCGCATGACGCTGCTGATCGAGGGCGTCCTGGCCGTCCAGGCGGGCAGCCAGCCGCGCCTCCTCGGCGAGCGCCTCAAGGCCATGGTGCCGACCCACGCCCTGACCGACGCCAAGGGCAAGGGCGGCGCCAAGGGGGCGAAGGCGAAGGCCGGCGCCGACGACCAGGGGCTCGCGGCGTGAGCGGCAGCCGCGGCGGGCGGAAGAAGAAGGCCCACGCCGAGGAGGAGCACCCCGACGAGCGCTGGCTCGCCTCGTACATGGACATGGTCACCGTGCTGATGTGCATGTTCATCGTGCTGTTCGCGATGTCGAGCGTCGACCAGGACAAGTACATCGCGCTCCGCAACTCGCTCGCGACGGGCTTCGGCCAGACCGACGTCGGCAAGGTCGACAGCGCCTCGGGCACCGTGGTGCCGGCGAGCGACGTGACGGAGGAGGGCGAGGGCTACTCGGAGGGCGACGAGACCGACATGAGCAAGGCTGCAGCGTCGGGCGAGGCCCAGACCGCCGAGCAGGCGGCCGCGGCCCAGGCCCTGGCACAGTCCGAGCTCGACGACCTCACCGCCATCAAGGAGGCCATCGCCGGCAACCTCGAGGGCTCCGGCCTCAGCGCCGACGTGCAGTTCGCGACCGACGCCCGCGGCCTGACCGTCCGGCTCGTCGGCTCCGAGACGTTCTTCGGCACGAACAGCGCCGACCTCAGCGGCGAGGCGACCCGGGTGATGGACGCGATCGCGCCCGTGCTCCGCGACAGCTCGCACGACGTGTCGGTCGAGGGGCACGCCGACCAGCGCAGCTCGACGGCGCCGTTCGCCACGAACTGGGAGCTCTCGTCGGCCCGGGCGACGCAGGTGCTCCGCGACCTCGTCGAGCGCGGTGGACTGCCGGTCGAGCACGCCCAGGCCGTCGGCTTCGGCTCGTCGCGCCCGCTCGTGCAGGGCAGCACCGACGCCGACCTCGCGGCGAACCGCCGGGTCGACATCGTCGTGCTCTCGAACCAGAGCGACGACGTCAGCGCCCTGCTGCCGAAGCTCGAGCAGGCGGCCGAGGCAGCGGGAGGCGCGGTGACCGCGGGCAGGAACCCCGAGCCCGTCGCGCCCGCGGCCCCCGCGGAGGCCGCCGCGGCCCCGACGGAGAAGAAGGACGAGAAGAAGTCCGAGAAGAAAGAGGAGTCGCACGACGAGGGGGCCCAGTCCGGGGGTCACTGACGACGCACCTCTAACGCGGTGACGGCACGGGCCGATAGGTCCGTCCGTGACCCTCCTCGACCCCGCCGTGACGAGCGCGCCCGCGTCGGTGCCCGCCGCCCCCGCGCCCGCCGCCGGGCCGGTCGCTCGCTCGGCGCGCCAGGTCGAGGTCTACGACTTCCGCCGCCCGACGACGCTCGCCCGCGAGCACTCGCGCGTGCTCGAGCTCGCCTTCGACACCTTCGCGCGCCAGTGGGGCACGCAGCTGACCGCCAAGGTCCGCGTGCTCTCGCAGGTCACCTGCGAGCACGTGCAGATGCTGACCTACGACGAGTACGCCTCGTCGCTGCCGGCCACGACGGCGATGGTGCTCTGCCCGCTCGAGGGCGTCGGCCCCAAGGCGGTCGTGCAGTTCCCGACCTCGGCCGCCCTCGGCTGGGTCAGCCACATGCTCGGCGCCTCGAAGCCGCACGCGATGCCCGACCGCACCTTCTCGCCCGTCGAGCAGGCGCTCGTGCGCCGCCTGATGGAGGACGCGCTCGACGACCTCCGCTACTCGTTCGGCTCGCTGCTGGTCGACGCGGTCTCGGTCGGCGGCTTCCAGTACAACTCGCAGTTCGCCCAGGCGGCGCAGAAGTCCGACCTGATGATCGTCGCGACGTTCGAGATCCGCGTCGGCGAGCGCACCGCCCTCGGCACCGTGGCCATCCCGGCCGAGGTGCTGCTGCCCCAGCTCGGCGAGTCGAACCCGACCGTCGGCGCCGCGGACGCCCGTCGCCTGCTCGGCGCGCAGCTGGCCGCCGTGCCGGTGGGCGTCGCGCTCCAGCTGGCCCCCGCCTCCGTGCGCCCCGGCGTCGTGCTGGGCCTCGCCGTCGGCGACCTGCTGCCCCTGCCGCACCCGCGCTCGCGACCGCTCGAGATCACCGTCGACGGCCAGTCCGTCGGCCGTGCCGCCGTCGGGGCCAACGGCTCGCGCCTCGCGGGCATCGTCGTCTCCACCTCCCTGACCGGCACCGAAGAAGGAACCTCATGACCGGCACGACTATCACCCTGCACACCGCCGCGGCGGAGGCGCTCGTCTCCGTGCTGCCGACGCCGTCGCCGCTCCGTGCCGTGCCGCTCGAGGCCGTCGTCGCCCAGGGCCGCCGCACGGCCGCGTCGAGCGTCGTCATGACCTCGTTCGTCGGCGCCGTCTCGGCCGACACCGCGCTCGTGCTCGTCGACATGGAGCAGCTGACCGCCGCCGCCGGCACCGACTCGCCCCTCGTCTCCGTCGGCGACGTGCTCCGCCCCGCCCTCGAGGCCGCGACCGGCGTGCTCGGCGTGGGCGTGCTCGGCGAGAGCCGGCGCGAGCCCGCCGACGCGCTGCTCGCCGACCCCGACACGGTGGTCTTCGACCTGACCGCCGCGGGGCAGCCGGCCGGCTGGTTCGCGATCCGCATCCGGGAAGGCGGCACCGTGGGGTCGAGCCCGGCCCGCGCCTCCTCGTCGCCCCTGTTCGACTCCGTCGCCGGCAACCTCGGCCGCATCAACAACGTCGAGATGGCCCTCACGGTCGAGATCGGCCGCACCCGCATGTCGGTGCGCGACGTGCTCGGCCTCGAGCCCGGCGCCGTCATCGAGCTCGACCGCTCGGCCGGCGCCCCCGCCGACGTGCTGCTCAACGGCCGTCTGATCGCGCACGGCGAGGTCGTCGTCGTCGACCAGGACTACGCCGTCCGCATCACCAAGATCCTCGACGTCGCCGACGGCCTGGTCTGACCGGTGGACACGCTCTTCGTCGCGCTGCGCGTCGCCCTCTCGCTGGGCGTCGTGCTCGCCCTGCTGTGGGTGCTGCAGAAGCGCCTCGTCAAGGGCGTCCGGGGCTCCGGCAAGTCGGCCGCCCCGGTCACCGTCGTCGCCCGCCAGGGCCTCGGCGCCAAGGCCAGCGTCGTCGTCGTCGACGTCGAGGGCGAGCGCCTCGTGCTCGGCGTCACCGAGTCGTCGGTCACGGTGCTCTCGGCCGCCGAGGTGCCCGGCCCCGCGCCGCTGGCGCTGGTGCCGGCCCCGGTCGCGCCCGTGACGGCCCCGCAGGAGGCGCGGGTCACCCCGATCGCCCCGGCCGTCGCCCCGGCCCCCGCCGTGGTGCCCGCGCCCGCGCCGATGTCGTTCGAGGCCGTCCTCGCCACCCAGCCCCCGCTGCCCGTGGCCGCCGTCCCGGCCGCGTCGGTCGCCGCCGTCGCCCCCGCTGCCGTCGCCCCCGCCGCCGTCCAGGCCCCCGAGCTCCTCCGCCCCCGCGGTGCCGCCCGCCGCGCCGCGACCGTCGCCTCCGCGTCGGCCACCGCCGCCCGCGCCCCGCGCGACCCGCGAGAGCGCCGCCGCGGCCGTGCCTCGACCCCGCTCGAGGGCTCGATCCTCGCCCCCGGCACGTGGCGCCAGGCGGCCGCGGCCCTGCGGGCCGGACGCGCCGGATGACCCGCGCCTCCCTCGCCCGCCCGACCCGCGCCTCCTTCGGCTCCGCGCTCGTCGCGCGGCTCGCCCCGACGCTGCACGACGGCCTGCGCGGCCGTGCCCTCGCCGGCGGGCCCACCCGCCGCAGCAGCTTCGTCTCGATCGACGCCGCCCCCGTGCGCTTCGCCGACACCCGGCTCGCCCGCACGGTCGTCGTCGCCCTGCTGGCGATGGTCGTGGCCTCGGCGCTGCTGATGCTGATCGGCCAGAGCGCCAGTGCCGCCCCGGCGCCCGCCCCCGTCTCGCCGACGGCGCCGGTCGACCCGACCGCTCCCGCCGTCGGCAGCACGGACGGCACCGCCGGCACCACGCCGACGGACTACACCGACACCGACCAGACCGTCACCGACGGCACCGGCACGGGCGGCCTCGACATCGACATCACCGGCCCCGACGGCACGCCCAGCCAGGCGGTCGTCACGCTGA
Source organism: Frigoribacterium endophyticum (assembly GCF_011759585.1). Taxonomy (GTDB): domain Bacteria; phylum Actinomycetota; class Actinomycetes; order Actinomycetales; family Microbacteriaceae; genus Frigoribacterium; species Frigoribacterium endophyticum. The sequence goes on along the minus strand of NZ_JAAOYV010000002.1, from coordinate 941,407 downwards.
TCGGCATCACGCTCCTGAGCGTCGCGCCGGCGCTGCTGCTGATGATGACGTCGTTCACGAAGATCTTCGTGGTGCTGGCGATGACCCGCAACGCGCTTGCGCTGCCGTCGATCCCGCCGAACCAGGTGCTCGCGGGGCTCGCGCTCTTCCTGAGCCTGTTCATCATGGCGCCGATCCTGGGGCACATCAACGACGACGCCGTGCAGCCCTACCTCTCGGGCCAGCTCGACCTGCAGGGCGCGATCGACGCCGGCTCGGCGCCGCTCCGCGAGTTCATGCTGGCGCACACCCGCGAGGAGGACCTCGCGCTGATGACCCGCTCTGCCGACCAGCCGAACCCCGCCGACCAGGCCGACGTGCCGATGCTCACGCTCATCCCGTCGTTCATGATCAGCGAGCTGCGCGCCGCCTTCATCATCGGCTTCGTCATCTTCATCCCCTTCCTCGTCATCGACCTCGTCGTCAGCGCCGCGCTGATGTCGATGGGCATGATGATGCTCCCGCCGGTGATGATCTCGCTGCCCTTCAAGATCCTGCTGTTCGTGCTCGTCGACGGCTGGGGCCTCATCATCACGAGCCTGATCGAGAGCTACCAGGTGGGCAGCTGATGGACTCCAACGCCGTCCTCGACCTGTCGATGCAGGCGCTGATCATCACGGGCAAGCTCGCCGCCCCCGTGCTCATCACCTCCCTCGTCGTCGGCTTCGCGATCTCGCTCCTGCAGTCGATCACCCAGATCCAGGAGGTCACCCTCTCGTTCGTGCCGAAGGCCGTGGCGGTGGGAGTCGCCCTCATCGTCTGCGGGCACTGGATGATCTCCGAGATGGTCTCGTTCACGACGGCCGTCTTCGACCGCATCCCGCAGCTCCTCAGCGGCGGCTAGGCCCGACCGTGACCCTCGACCTCAGCTGGCTGGAGGCCACGATGCTGGCCGCCGTGCGCATGACCGCGTTCATCGTCATCGCGCCGCCGTTCTCCTACAAGGCCTTCCCCGGCCGCGTGAAGGCGATGCTCGGCGTGGGCCTCGGCCTCGCCGTCGCGCCGCGCGTGACACCCGGGTACGAGTCGCTCGCCACCGGGCAGTTCGTCGTGGCGCTCGTGCTCGAGGTCGTCGTCGGCGGCGTGCTGGGGTTCCTGGTGTTCCTCGCGTTCTCGGCCGTGCAGGCCGCGGGCAGCCTGATCGACCTCTTCGGCGGGTTCACGCTCGCGCAGGCGTTCGACCCGCAGTCGATGGTGAACGGCGCGCAGTTCACGCGCCTCTTCCAGATGACGGCGCTGGCGCTGATGTTCGCGAGCGGCGGCTACCAGCTGCTGATCGGCGGGCTGACCCGCTCGTTCGACGCGTTCCCGCTCGGGCTCGGCATGGACCTCTCCCGCCCGGTCGAGATGATGGCGCACGGCGTCTCGCAGATGTTCCTCGCGACCCTGCAGATCGCCGGCCCCCTCGCCGTCGTGCTCTTCCTCGCCGACGTCGGGCTCGGCCTGCTCAGCCGCGTCGCCCCCGCGCTCAACGCCTACGCGATGGGCTTCCCGCTCAAGATCCTGATGACCGTGATGCTCGCGGGCGGCGTCTTCCTCGCCCTGCCCGGCGTCGTGCGCTCGCTGACCGGCGACGCCTCGAAGATGCTCCTGGGGGTGGGGTAGCCGTGGCCGACGACTCCGGGGAGAAGACCGAGGCCGCGACCGACAAGCGGATGAAGGAGGTGCACTCCAAGGGCCAGCTGTCGCGCTCGCAGGACCTCAGCGCGTGGATCGGCGTCGGCGCCGCCGCCGTGATGATCCCGAGCACCATCCAGCGCGGGGCCGAGGCCGGCACCGACCAGCTGTTCTCGATCGGCGAGATCATCCGCCACCCCGACGACACGACCGTCGTCGCCCTCCTCGGCGACGGCGTGGGGTCGATGGCGGCGACCATCGCGCCCATGCTGGCCGTCGTCGGCGTCGCCGTGCTCGTCACCGCGATCGTGCAGGGCGGCGTCCACATCAAGCGGATGACCGGCAACTACGAGCAGTTCAACCTCCTCAACGGCATCAAGAACACCTTCGGCACCCAGGCCCTCTGGAACGGCGCGAAGGCCCTGATCAAGACCGCCGTCGTCGGCGTCGTGCTCTGGATGGCCATCCAGGGCCTCATGCCCGTGCTGATGAGCGGCGGCGGCCTCAGCGTCTCCGCGCTGCTCGCCGAGGCCGAGGCCGGCACGGGCATCCTGCTCCGCGCCGCGATCGTGGCCGGGCTGCTGCTCGCCGCCGCCGACGTCTTCGTCGTCATGCGCCGCAACCGCAAGAAGACCCGCATGACCAAGAAGGAGGTGCGCGACGAGAGCAAGAGCAGCGACGGCGACCCCCTGGTCAAGTCGCAGCGCCGCTCGCGTCAGCTCGCCATGAGCCGCAACCGCATGATGGGCGCGATCGTCGACGCCGACGTCGTCATGGTCAACCCGACCGACTACGCCGTCGCGCTCCGCTACGAGCCCGGCAAGTCGGCGCCCCGCGTCGTCGCCAAGGGCGCCGGCGCCGTCGCCGCCGCGATCCGTGCCCGCGCCGAGGAGTCGGGCGTGCCGCTCGTCCGCGACGTCCCCCTGACCCGTGCCCTGCACGCGTCCTGCGGCCTCGGCGACGAGATCCCGGTCGACCTCTACACGCCGGTCGCGCGCGTGCTGACCTTCGTGATGGCCCTCCAGGCCCGCGGGGCGTCCGCCGTCGCCGGCACCCACGCCAACCCCCGCCCCACCACCCCCGACGAGGTCGCCGGCGTGCTCACGCCCGGCTCGCTCGAGGCCGACGCGATGCCCCGCCGCCTGCGGGTCGCGCGCGACGCCGCCTCCCGCACCGCGCCTCCGGCCGGTGCCCCCACTGCTCCCCGTCCGTCCGTCACCGGAGGAACCGCCTGATGAAGAAGACACTCCCCAAGCTCGCCGTGCCCGTCGGCGTGGTCGCGATCGTGCTGCTGCTCGTCGTGCCCGTGCCGGCCCCGATGCTCGACGTGCTGATCATCTGCAACATCCTGCTCGCGCTGGTGATCCTGCTGACGACGCTCTTCGTGAAGAAGCCGCTCGACTTCTCGGTCTTCCCGTCGCTGCTGCTCGTCGCGACGCTGTTCCGCCTCGGCCTCAACGTCGCGTCGACGCGGCTCGTGCTCGGCGAGGGCTTCGCCGGCCACGTCATCGAGGCGTTCGGGCACGTCGCGGTGAGCGGCTCGATCATCATCGGCGCCGTCATCTTCTGCATCCTCGTCATCATCCAGTTCGTCGTCGTCACCAAGGGCGCCGAGCGCGTCGCCGAGGTCGGCGCGCGCTTCACCCTCGACGCGATGCCCGGCAAGCAGATGGCCATCGACGCCGACCTGAACGCGGGCCTGATCACCGACGAGGTCGCCAAGCAGCGCCGCGCCGACGTCAGCGCCGAGGCCGACTTCTACGGCGCGATGGACGGCGCGTCGAAGTTCGTCAAGGGCGACGCGATCGCGGGCATCCTGATCATCGTCATCAACCTCATCGGCGGCATCGCCATCGGCGTGCTGCAGAACGGCATGGAGCCCGCCGACGCCCTCGGCCACTACGGCCTGCTGACCATCGGCGACGGCCTCGTCACGCAGATCCCCGCGCTGCTGATGGCGGTCAGCACCGGCATGATCGTCACCCGCTCGGGCGCCGACAGCGACATGGGCTCGCAGGCGGCGGCGCAGCTCGGGCAGTCGCGCATCGCGATCGCCATCGCGGGCGTCGCGGCCATCGGCATGGGGTTCATCCCCGGCATGCCGATCATCCCCTTCCTCGTCATCGGCGCGACGCTGCTGATCATCGCCCAGCGCCTCAGCACGAAGGCCAAGGCCGAGGAGGCGCGGGCGGCCCTCGAGGCCGAGGTCCCGCCCACGGCCCCCACCGACACCACGGAGGACCTCCTCGAGCAGATGCGCGTCCACGCCCTCGAGATCCTGCTCGCGCCCGACCTCGTCGACATGGTCAGCGGGGCCTCCGACGACCTGCTCGGCCGCGTCAAGGCGCTGCGCCGCAAGATCGCCGTCGACATGGGCATCGTCGTGCCGCCCGTCCGCACGCGCGACAGCGTCGACCTGCCGCCGTCGACCTACTCGATCCGCATCGCCGGCGTCGAGGCGGGCCGCGGCCAGGCGCCCGCCCGCTCGGTGCTCGCCCTCGGCGACCAGCTCGACTCGCTGCCCGGCACGGTCACGATCGAGCCCGTCTTCGGCCTCGCCGGCAAGTGGGTGCCGGCCGAGATGCGCCACAGCGCCGAGATGACCGGCGCGACCGTGATCGACCGCGTCTCGGTGCTCGTCACGCACCTCTCGTCGATCATCGGCGACAACGCCGCCCGCCTCCTCAGCCGTGAGGACGTCCGCGTGCTCACCGAGGGCGTGAAGCAGGTCAACGCCGCCGCCGTCGACGACCTCATGCCGAGCATGCTCTCGCTGGCCGAGCTGCAGCGCGTGCTGCAGGGCCTGCTCGCCGAGCGCATCCCGATCAACGACCTCGCGCGCATCTGCGAGGGGCTGACGCTCCGCGCCAAGCTGTCGACCGACCCGGAGGGGCTGATCGAGGCCGCCCGCGCCTCCCTCGGGCCCGCGCTCACCGCGCGCTACCTCGACGGGGCCGTGCTGCGCGTCATCATGATCGACCCCGGCCTCGAGCAGTCGATGCTCGAGGGGCTGCGGCCGAGCGACCAGGGCACGCAGATCCTGCTCGACGGCCACCGCGTCGAGCAGGTGCTCGGCTCGCTGCGCGACTCGGTCGCGAGCGTCGAGGCCCAGGGCCTCAGCGCGGTGCTCGTCTGCGCGCCCGCGCTCCGCCCCGCCATCCACCGGCTCGTGTCGGCGCAGCAGAACGGCCTGCCGGTGCTGTCGTACCAGGAGGCCACGGCCGCCGGCTCGACCATCGAGACCGTCGGCGTCGTCCGCGCCGCCGACCCGATCACGGCGGCCTGACGTGGCGCGCAGGGTGCAGATGAGCGGGGAGTCGCTCGAGCAGCTCGCCGCCGAGGCACGCGCGGTGCACGGGCCGGGCGCCCGGGTCGTCGCCGCCCAGAAGGTCACCGTCGGGGGAGTGGGCGGCCTGTTCGCCCGCAAGCACTACGAGGTGACCGTCGAGGTGCCCGACCCGGCCACCGACCGCCCGGTCGCCCGGGTGACCATCACGCAGCCCGCCTCGCGGGCGGGCATCGCGGCGCTCCTCGCCGACGCCGACGCGGCGGACGGCTTCGACGACGGGGCCCGCCCCGGCGCCGCGGCCGCCGCCCCCTCGCCCGCGCGGGACCCCTTCGACGAGGTGCTCGCCGGCGGGGGAGCCGGCCGTCGCCCGGCGCCCGAGGTCGTCGTGCTGCCGCGCGCCGCCGACGCGGGCGCCGTCGACAGCCCCCGTCGCGCCGCCCGTGCCGCCGCGGCCGCCGCCTCCGCCGCGGGCGCGACCACCGCCTCCTCGTCGACCGCCGGAGGCGCGGTGCCGGCCCCGTCGCCGGCCGACGTCTCGACCCGCACCGACGCGTTCGCCGACATCATGGACGACTTCACCTTCAACGGCATCGCGGTCGACCCCGTCGTCGCCCCCGCCGCCGACGACGCCCGGCCGGGGCCGCTGACCACCGCCGCGGAGTTCCTCGCCGCGGCCGCCGCCACCACGTCGCCCGCGCTCGCCGCGGCCGGGCAGGCCGACCTGCCGGCCGCTCCGGGGCTGCTGCGCGGCGCCGGCGACCTCGTCGTCGTGGTGGGCCGCCCCGGCGACGCGTTCCGGGTCGCGGCGCAGATGGCGTCGGCGTTCGGGCTGCGCTCGGTCGACGTCTCCGACCGCCGCAGCGCCATCCTCGCCCGGGCCACCGGCGTGCACGAGGGCTCGTCGGTCGTCACCGCGCTCGCGTGGGACGACGACGCCCCCGAGGCGCTCCGCTCGATCGGCGCTGACCAGCTCTGGGTCGCGGTAGACGTGGGCCGCAAGCACGACGACACGGCGCGCTGGGTCGAGGCCGTCCGCGCGGTGCAGCCCGTCGCGGCCGTCGCGGTCGTCGGCGCGCAGGACACCGCGACCCCCGGCACGGTGCACCTGCTCGGCGTGCCCGTGGGGTGGCGCGAGTAGCCAGCGACCCTCACGTCGCTAAGCTGGCCCGATGCTGGTGTTGACGCGCAAGGTCGGGGAGCGGATCCTCATCGGTGACGACATCGTCATCACCGTCCTCGACTCCCGGGGCGAGGGCGTGCGCATCGGCATCGACGCCCCCCGCGGCGTGAAGATCCAGCGCGAGGAGGTCGTCCAGGCGGTCTCCGAGGCCAACGTCGCGGCGGCCGCGGCCCCCGACGACGCCGAGGCCCGCCTCCGCGCCGCGCTCGGCGCCCCCGCGCCCCGCACCGACCAGTAGCCGCCGCGCGCCCGGCGCGCCCGGCGCCTGCGCCCCTGCCCTGCTCGTGACACACCCGCTTCTCGCAGGCGAACCCCGCCGCGGCTGGGTTCCCGTGCGAAGACGGGGTGCCTCGCCGCGGCACGCGGTCAGCGCGCCCCGAACACGCTCCGTGACGGCTCGGGCGACGGCACCGCCGTCGCGTCGGTGACCACGGGGGCGCCGGCGACGAAGTCGCGCAGCTCGCGGCCGTGCACGACCTTGGCCGGCAGCGGGTCCGACGAGTAGAGCCGCGGCATGCGGTCGGTCGGCAGCGGCGACGGCGAGCCGATCAGCACGACGTTGCCGAACCGCCGGCCCTTGAGGGTCGCCGGGTCGGCGACCGCGGCGACGTGGTCGAAGACCGTGGAGAGCGTCGACGCCTGGCCGCGGGCGAAGGCGAGCCCGGCCCCGTCGGCGGAGTTGACGATCAGCATGCCGGTGGGGGAGAGGAACTCCGCCGCGGCCGAGTAGAACTCGAGCGAGGTCACGTGGGCGGGGATGCGCGAGCCGCCGAAGACGTCGACGACGAGCAGGTCGACCGTGCCGCGCAGCCCGGCCGGGAGCTTCAGCATCACCTCGCGGGCGTCGCCGTAGCGGACCCTGATGGAGGCGCCCCTCGGCAGCGGCAGCTTCTCGCGCACCAGCGCCACCAGGTCCGCCTCGAGCTCGACCACCTGCTGTCGCGACCCCGGGCGGGTGGCCTCCACGTAGCGGGGCAGCGTCAGCGCGCCGGCTCCGAGGTGCAGCGCCGTGACCGGCCCCTCGGGCAGGAGGTCGATGGCGTGGCCGATGCGCCGCACGTACTCGAAGGCGAGGTGGGTGGGGTCGTCGAGGTCGACGTGCGACTGCGGGGTGCCGTCGACGACGAGCGTGAACGCGCCGGGGCGGTGGCGGTCCTCGTCGACGCGGGCGAGGCCGGCGCCGATCGAGATCTCGCCGGAGGGGTCGTCGTGCGCAGCAGCCATGTGGCCCAGCTTCCCACCCCTCGGGGGCGGGAACACACGGGCCGCTCCCGCGTTATACCGAAGGTTCCGCTGAGAGTCAACGACAGGGCTTGCCAGGCGTGTCCCGGCTGCATAGTATTGACCTTTGCGCTCCCCGTGCGTCCCGTCGTCATATTGCGGTCGACGACGCACCTCGAGACGGCCTCCGAATATCGCGGCGGGGGCGCGTCCGGTCGTCGGAACGGGCTGGTCCTCGGACTGTACGCCCCGACGGCTCCGGGAGGGCCGTTCAACCACTCACTCATACTGTCCGACAGTGATGACCCGACGGGGTCCACGGAGGTTACTTCCTTGGCTGCTGCGAACACCGCAAACACCAACTCACCCAAGAACGGCCGTGGCGCATCGCGCCTCTCGTTCGCCAAGATCACCGACACGCTGACGGTCCCCGACCTCCTGGCGCTCCAGACCGAGAGCTTCGACTGGCTCGTCGGCAACGACATCTGGAAGCAGCGCCTCGCCGAGGCCACCGAGCAGGGTCGCACCGACCTCGCCCTCCACTCCGGCCTGGAGGAGATCTTCGAGGAGATCTCCCCGATCGAGGACCTCGGCGAGACGATGCAGCTGTCGTTCACCGCGCCCGAGCTCGAAGACCCCAAGTACTCGATCGACGAGTGCAAGGAGCGCGGCAAGACCTACGCCGCCCCCCTCTACGTCAACGCCGAGTTCATGAACCACCTCACCGGTGAGATCAAGACGCAGACCGTGTTCATGGGCGACTTCCCGCTCATGACCGAGCGCGGCACGTTCATCATCAACGGCACCGAGCGCGTCGTCGTGTCGCAGCTGGTCCGCAGCCCCGGCGTCTACTTCGAGCGCGCCTCCGACAAGACCTCCGACAAGGACATCTACTCGGCCCGCGTCATCCCGAGCCGCGGTGCCTGGCTCGAGTTCGAGATCGACAAGCGCGACCAGGTCGGCGTCCGCATCGACCGCAAGCGCAAGCAGAGCGTCACCGTCTTCCTCAAGGCCCTCGGCCTGACGAGCGAAGAGATCACGGAGAAGTTCAAGGGCTTCGCGTCCATCGAGGCCACCCTCGAGAAGGACGCCATCCTCACGAAGGAAGAGGCCCTCAAGGACATCTACCGCAAGCTCCGTCCCGGCGAGCAGGTCGCGGCCGAGGCCGCGCGTGCGCTCCTCGACAACTTCTACTTCAACCCGAAGCGCTACGACCTGGCGAAGGTGGGTCGCTACAAGATCAACCGCAAGCTCGGCATCGACGCGCCCCTCGGCGACTCGGTCCTGACCGTCGACGACATCGTCGCGACGATCAAGTACCTCGTCTCGCTGCACGCCGAGGAGAAGACCATCGACGGCACGCGCGACGGCAACGCCGTCGAGCTCCGCCTCGACGTCGACGACATCGACCACTTCGGCAACCGTCGCATCCGCGCGGTCGGCGAGCTGATCCAGAACCAGGTCCGCACCGGTCTCTCCCGCATGGAGCGCGTCGTCCGCGAGCGCATGACCACCCAGGACATCGAAGCGATCACCCCGCAGACCCTGATCAACGTGCGCCCCGTCGTCGCCGCGATCAAGGAGTTCTTCGGCACCTCGCAGCTGTCGCAGTTCATGGACCAGAACAACCCGCTCTCGGGCCTGACGCACAAGCGTCGCCTCTCGGCCCTCGGGCCGGGCGGTCTCTCCCGTGAGCGCGCCGGCGTCGAGGTGCGAGACGTGCACCCCTCGCACTACGGCCGCATGTGCCCGATCGAGACCCCGGAAGGCCCGAACATCGGCCTGATCGGCTCGCTCGCCTCGTTCGCGCGCATCAACTCGTTCGGCTTCATCGAGACCCCCTACCGCCGGGTCGAGGCCGGTCACGTCACCGCGACGATCGACTACCTCACCGCGTCGGAGGAGGACGACTACGTCGTCGCCCAGGCGAACGCCCCCCTCACCGACGGCTTCGACTTCGTCGACGACAAGGTGCTCGTCCGCAAGAAGGGCGGCGAGGTGGAGCTCGTCGCCAAGGACGAGGTCGACTACATGGACGTCTCGCCGCGCCAGATGGTGTCGGTTGCGACCTCGCTCATCCCGTTCCTCGAGCACGACGACGCGAACCGCGCCCTCATGGGCGCCAACATGCAGCGCCAGGCCGTCCCGCTGGTCCGCAGCGAGAGCCCCCTGGTCGGCACCGGCATGGAGGGCTACACCGCGATCGACGCCGGTGACGTCGTCACCGCCGACGCCGCGGGCGTCGTCACCGAGGTCTCGGCCGACGTGGTCGTGGTCCAGCTCGACGAGGGCGGCACGCAGGAGTACTACCTGCGCAAGTTCGACCGCTCGAACCAGGGCGCCAGCTACAACCACCGCGTGATCGTCGACGCCGGTCAGCGCATCGAGGTCGGCGAGGTCATCGCCGACGGCCCGGCGACGGAGAACGGCGAGCTCGCGCTCGGCAAGAACCTCCTCGTCGCGTTCATGCCGTGGGAGGGCTACAACTACGAGGACGCGATGATCCTGTCGCAGAACCTCATCAAGGACGACACGCTCTCCTCGATCCACATCGAGGAGTACGAGGTCGACGCCCGCGACACGAAGCTCGGCAAGGAGGAGATCACCCGTGACCTCCCCAACGTCAGCCCGGACCTGCTGGCCGACCTCGACGAGCGCGGCATCATCCGCATCGGCGCCGAGGTCCGCCCCGGCGACATCCTCGTGGGCAAGGTCACGCCGAAGGGCGAGACCGAGCTCAGCGCCGAGGAGCGCCTGCTGCGCGCGATCTTCAACGAGAAGAGCCGTGAGGTCCGCGACACGTCCCTGAAGGTGCCCCACGGCGAGCAGGGAACGGTCATCGGCGTCAAGGTCTTCGACTCGCAGGACGGCGACGACGAGCTCGGCTCGGGCGTCAACCAGCGCGTGGTCGTGTTCATCGCCCAGAAGCGCAAGATCACCGCGGGCGACAAGCTCGCCGGCCGCCACGGCAACAAGGGCGTCATCTCGACGATCCTCCCCGTGGAGGACATGCCCTTCCTCGAGGACGGCACGCCGGTCGACATCATCCTCAACCCGCTCGGCGTCCCCGGTCGAATGAACTTCGGCCAGGTGCTCGAGATCCACCTCGGGTGGATCGCCGCGCAGGGCTGGAACGTCGAGGGCGTCCAGGAGTGGGCCAAGAACCTGCCCCCGGAGGCGCTCAGCGCCGCTCCCGGCACGAAGGTCGCCACCCCGGTGTTCGACGGTGCCGCCGAGCGCGAGATCGAGGGCCTCCTCGACTCGACCCTGCCGACCCGTGACGGCGACCGCCTGATCGGCTCGTCCGGCAAGGCGCGCCTGTTCGACGGTCGTTCGGGTGAGCCGTTCCCGAACCCCATCTCGGTCGGGTACATGTACATCCTGAAGCTGCACCACCTCGTCGACGACAAGATCCACGCTCGGTCGACGGGCCCCTACTCGATGATCACGCAGCAGCCGCTGGGTGGTAAGGCGCAGTTCGGCGGACAGCGCTTCGGAGAGATGGAGGTGTGGGCCCTCGAGGCCTACGGCGCCGCCTACGCGCTGCAGGAGCTCCTGACGATCAAGTCCGACGACATCCTCGGCCGCGTGAAGGTCTACGAGGCGATCGTCAAGGGCGAGAACATCCAGGAGCCCGGCATCCCGGAGAGCTTCAAGGTCCTCATCAAGGAGATGCAGTCGCTCTGCCTGAACGTCGAGGTCCTCTCGGCCGACGGCCAGACGGTCAGCCTGCGCGACACGGACGACGAGGTCTTCCGTGCCGCCGAAGAGCTCGGCATCAACATCTCCTCGCGCTTCGAGTCGTCGAACGTCGACGAAATCTGAGCCCCCTCCCACAACGACACGTCGAATCTTTCTGACAAGGGACTGAATTTTGATCGAAGCAACAACTTTCGATGAGCTGCGGATCGGCCTCGCGACGGCCGACAACATCCGTGCTTGGTCGCACGGTGAGGTCAAGAAGCCGGAGACCATCAACTACCGCACGCTGAAGCCCGAGAAGGACGGCCTCTTCGGAGAGCAGATCTTCGGGCCGTCGCGTGACTGGGAGTGCGCCTGCGGCAAGTACAAGCGAGTCCGCTTCAAGGGCATCGTCTGTGAGCGCTGCGGCGTCGAGGTCACGAAGTCGTCGGTGCGCCGTGAGCGCATGGGCCACATCGAGCTCGCCGCCCCCGTCACGCACATCTGGTACTTCAAGGGCGTGCCCTCGCGCCTCGGCTACCTGCTCGACATGGCCCCGAAAGACCTGGAGAAGGTCATCTACTTCGCGGCCTACATGGTGATCTCGATCGACGAGGAGGGCCGTCACGCCGACATGCCCGGCCTCGAGAACGAGCTCCGCCTCGAGATCAAGCAGCTCGAGTCGCAGCGCGACACGCGCATCGCCGACCGCCTCAAGAAGCTCGAGGACGACCTCGCGGTGCTCGAGGAGGAGGGCGCCAAGAGCGACCAGAAGCGTCGCGCGAAGGACGTCGCCGAGAAGGAGATGGGCCAGACCCGCAAGGCCTTCGACGAGGACATCAACCGCCTCGAGCGCGTGTGGGAGGACTTCCGCACCCTCAAGGTCGGCGACCTCAAGCCCGAGGACGCCGTCTTCCACGAGCTCCAGGACCGCTTCGGCATGTACTTCGAGGCCCACATGGGCGCCGAGGCCATCAAGAAGCGCCTCGAGGCCTTCGACCTCGCGACCGAGGCCGAGAACCTGCACCTGCAGATCTCGGAGGGCAAGGGCCAGAAGAAGATCCGCGCGATCAAGCGACTGCGCGTCGTCTCCTCCTTCCTCGCCACCGGCAACTCGCCGGCCGCGATGGTGCTCGACGTCGTCCCGGTCATCCCGCCCGAGCTGCGCCCGATGGTGCAGCTCGACGGTGGCCGCTTCGCGACCAGCGACCTGAACGACCTGTACCGCCGCGTCATCAACCGCAACAACCGCCTCCGTCGACTGCTCGACCTCGGTGCCCCCGAGATCATCGTCAACAACGAGAAGCGGATGCTGCAGGAGGCCGTCGACGCACTGTTCGACAACGGCCGTCGCGGTCGTCCCGTCACGGGCACCGGCAACCGCGCCCTGAAGTCCCTGAGCGACATGCTCAAGGGAAAGCAGGGTCGCTTCCGCCAGAACCTGCTCGGCAAGCGCGTCGACTACTCGGGTCGTTCGGTCATCATCGTCGGCCCGACGCTGAAGCTGCACCAGTGCGGTCTGCCCAAGCAGATGGCGCTCGAGCTGTTCAAGCCGTTCGTCATCAAGCGCCTGATCGACCTGAGCCACGCTCAGAACATCAAGTCGGCCAAGCGCATGGTGGAGCGTTCGCGCCCGCAGGTGTGGGACGTGCTCGAGGAGATCATCCGCGAGCGCCCCGTGCTGCTGAACCGCGCGCCCACCCTGCACCGTCTCGGCATCCAGGCCTTCGAGCCCCAGCTGGTCGAGGGCAAGGCCATCCAGCTGCACCCGCTCGTCTGCGCGGCGTTCAACGCCGACTTCGACGGCGACCAGATGGCCGTGCACCTGCCGCTGTCCGTCGAGGCCCAGGCCGAGGCGCGCATCCTGATGCTCGCGTCGAACAACATCCTGAAGCCGTCCGACGGCCGACCGGTGACCCTGCCCGCCCAGGACATGATCATCGGCCTGCACTACCTGACGACGGTCACCGAGGGCGCCACCGGCGAAGGCCGTGCCTTCTCGTCGGTGTCCGAGGCGATCCTCGCCAAGGACCAGGGCTCGCTCGACCTCAACGCGATGGTCAAGATCCGCATGAACGGCGTGCACTTCGCCGAGGGCGAGGGCCCCGAGGGCTACGAGGTCGGCCAGGACATCCTGCTCGACACGACCCTCGGCCGTGCGCTCTTCAACGAGAACCTGCCGGCGGACTACCCGTTCGTCCAGCAGGTGACCGACAAGGGCATGCTCTCGACGATCGTCAACGACCTCGCCGAGCGCTACCCGAAGGTCGCCGTCGCGGCGGCCCTCGACAACATCAAGGACGCGGGCTTCTACTGGGCCTCGCGCTCCGGTGTCACGGTCGCGCTCTCCGACGTCCTCACGCCTCCGCGCAAGCCGGAGATCGTGGCGGGCTACGAGAAGCAGGCCGCGGCGGTGCAGGCCGAGTTCGACAAGGGCCTCATCTCCGACGCCGAGCGTCGTGCCGACCTGATCAAGATCTGGACGGAGGCCACGAACGAGGTCGCCGCCGAGATGCGGTCGAACTTCCCGGTCGACAACACGATCAACCGCATGGTCACCTCGGGTGCTCGTGGTAACTGGCTGCAGGTGCGCAACATCGCCGGCATGCGAGGTCTCGTGAACAACCCGAAGGGCGACATCATCCCCCGCCCGATCATCTCGTCGTACCGCGAGGGCCTGTCGGTGGCCGAGTACTTCATCGCGACGCACGGTGCCCGCAAGGGACTGGCCGACACGGCCCTCCGTACGGCCGACTCGGGGTACCTGACCCGTCGACTCGTCGACGTGTCGCAGGACGTCATCATCCGTGAGGACGACTGCGGCACCTCGCGCGGCCTCGAGCTGCCGATCGCCGCTCCCGACGCCGACGGCGTCATGGTGCGCGACGCCACGGTCGAGAACACGGTCTACGCCCGGTCGCTCGCGGCCGCCGCGGTCGACCCGCAGGGAACCGTCGTGGCCGAGGCCGGTGCGGACGTCGGCGACGTCCTCATCGACCAGCTGGTCGCCGCGGGCGTCGAGTCGATCAGGGTCCGCTCCGTGCTGACCTGTGAGGCCGCCGTCGGCGTCTGCGCCCAGTGCTACGGCCGTTCGCTGGCCACCGGCAACCTGGTCGACATCGGCGAGGCCGTCGGCATCATCGCGGCCCAGTCGATCGGTGAGCCCGGCACGCAGCTGACGATGCGCACCTTCCACACCGGTGGTTCGGCCTCGGCCGACGACATCACGCAGGGCCTGCCCCGCGTGACGGAGCTGTTCGAGGCGCGCACCCCCAAGGGCGCGTCCCCGATCGCCGACGGCGCGGGTCGCATCACGATCGAGGACACCGACAAGGCCCGCCGCGTCATCCTCAACCTCGACAACGGCGACGAGCCGGTGATCTACCCGGTGCTCAAGCGCTCGACCCTCCTCGTCGAGGACGGTCAGCACGTCGAGCTCGGTGCCCAGATCATCGCCGGTGCGGTCGACCCGAAGGAGGTCCTGCGAGTCAAGGGCGTCCGTGCGGTGCAGCAGCACCTCGTCGGTGGCGTCCAGGACGTCTACCGCTCGCAGGGCGTGCCGATCCACGACAAGCACATCGAGGTCATCGTCCGTCAGATGCTCCGCAAGGTCACCGTCGTCGACCACGGCGACACCGACCTGCTCCCCGGCGAGCTGGTCGACCGGTCGAAGTACAACGAGATCAACCGCGGTGCGCTCACCGAGGGCAAGCGCACGGCGTCGGCTCGCCAGGAGGTCATGGGCATCACCAAGGCCTCCCTCGCGACCGAGTCGTGGCTGTCCGCCGCGTCCTTCCAGGAGACGACCCGCGTGCTCACGCAGGCCGCCATGGAGGGCAAGAGCGACCCGCTGGTCGGCCTCAAGGAGAACGTGATCATCGGAAAGCTCATCCCCGCGGGCACCGGCCTGTCGCGCTACCGCGACGTGTCGGTCGAGGCGACGGAGGAGGCGAAGGCCGAGCGGTACCCCAACCGCGTCTTCACCGACGACGCGTCGTTCAACGAGGCTGACCTCAGCTTCGTCGACTTCGACTCGTTCTCGTCGGACGACTTCACGCCCGGCACCTACAACTGAGCACCCCCGGGGAGGCGCGGTGAGGGTCTGACCTGACCCGCACCTCCCCAGGAGGCCCAGCACCACGAAGGGCCCCGGCTCTCGCACCTGCGAGAGCCGGGGCCCTTCGTGGTGCCCGCGCCTACGCTCGGTGGGGTGCAGTTCGAGCAGGCCCTCACCGACGACGTCACCCTGAGGGAGGCGCGGGTCGGCGACGCCGCGTCGCTGGCGGCCGCGCAGGCGCGCAACCGCGACCACCTCGCCCCCTGGGACCCTGCTCGCCCGGCCTCGTTCTTCGAGCCGGCCGGCCAGCTCGCCCTGCTGACGGCACGGATCGCGGCGGCGGACTCGGGGGAGGCCCTGCCCCTCCACCTCGTCGAGCGCGGACCCGACGGCGACCGCGTCGTCGGCGGCATCTCGCTGAACCACATCGTCCGTGGCCCGGTCCAGGCCGCCTCGGTCGGCTACTGGGTCGACCGGGAGCGGACGGGCCGAGGCCTCGCCCGGGCGGCCGTGGCGGTCGTGGCCGACCTCGCCGCGACGCGCCTGCGGCTGCACCGCCTCGAGGCGAGCGCCCTGCCGCACAACGTGCCCTCCCGGCGCGTGCTCGAGGCGTCGGGGTTCACGCTGATCGGCACGGCGCCGAGCTACCTCCGGATCGCCGGGCGGTGGCAGGACCACGTGCTCTACCAGCGCGTCCTCGGGTAGCCGGCCCGCGCCTCCCGCAGGCCTCCTGCACGGCCGGCCGCGGCGACGGGTGACGCCCTGTGCCCCCTTGCGGGGGCACCCGCTCTGGGACGTGCCCCCGAGGCCTGCTCGCCTTAGCGTGGACACCGCTCGGACTCCCGACCCGGGCGACCGTGCCGACGCGATCCCGACCACCCGCGGCGGCTGTACCGAGGAGGTACGTCCCGTGGCTTCCATGACCGAGATCCTGATCCTGCACGGCCTGCTGCCCATGGAGTACCTCGACCGCGTCGGTCGCCGCTCCACCGACGAGGAGGCCTCCATCCGCGAGCTCCTGTCGCAGGGCGTCGTGACCACCTCGCAGGTGGCCCGCGCGCGTGCGCAGGCCGCCGGCATGGACTTCGTCGAGCTGATCGACTACCCCGTCGACCGCGCCGCCGTCACGATGGTGCCCGCCGCCGTCTGTCGCCGCCACAGCGTGCTGCCCATCGGCGTGCGCGACGGCGGCCTCCTGCTCGCGATGGCCGACCCGGGCGACGTCTTCGCCATCGACGACGTGCGCGCGGGCCTCCGCATCGGCGTCGACCCCGTGGTCGCCGAGAAGGGCGACCTGCTCGCCGCGATCGACCGCTACCTCCGCGCCGACGACGAGCTCAACGACCTCACGAGCACGCTCGAGGAGGAGAAGGCGCAGGAGTCGGCGGCCGACATCACCGACGGCCCCGACGACGACGTGCCCATCGTGCGCTTCGTCAACCTGCTCGTGAGCCAGGCGATCACCGACCACGCCTCCGACATCCACATCGAGCCGAGCGAGACCGACGTCCGGATCCGCTACCGCATCGACGGCGTGCTGCACGAGATGCAGCCGGCCCCGAAGGCCATCCAGAACGGCGTCATCTCGCGCCTCAAGATCATGAGCGAGATCGACATCGCCGAGCGCCGCAAGCCGCAGGACGGCCGCATGTCGGTGCGCCACGGCGGCCGCCAGATCGATCTCCGCGTCGCGACGCTGCCCACGGTGTGGGGCGAGAAGGTCGTCATGCGGATCCTCGACAACTCGAACACGTCGATGAGCCTCCGCGACCTCAACCTGCTAGAGCGCAACTTCGACGTCTACGCGGCGTCGTACTCGAAGCCGTACGGCATGATCCTCGTCACGGGCCCCACGGGCTCGGGCAAGTCGACGACGCTCTACACGACGCTCAACGCCGTCGCCCGCCCCGAGATCAACGTCATCACGGTCGAGGACCCGGTCGAGTACCGGATGCGCGGCATCAACCAGGTGCAGGTCAACCCGAAGGCCGGCCTCACGTTCGCGAGCGCGCTGCGGAGCATCCTCCGCTCCGACCCCGACGTCGTCCTGCTCGGCGAGATCCGCGACCACGAGACCGCGCAGATCGCCATCGAGGCGTCGCTGACCGGCCACCTCGTGCTCAGCACGCTGCACACGAACGACGCCCCGAGCGCCATCACGCGGCTCACCGAGATGGGCATCGAGCCCTTCCTGGTCGGGAGCGCCATCGACTGCGTCGTGGCCCAGCGCCTCGCCCGGCGCCTCTGCGACCGCTGCAAGCAGCCCACGAACTACTCGCCGCGGCAGCTCGCCGCGCTGAAGTTCGAGCTGCGCGACGGCGAGGACCCGACGGTGTTCCAGCCCGTCGGCTGCCAGCAGTGCTCCAACACGGGCTACCGCGGGCGCATCGCCCTGCACGAGGTGATGAGCGTCTCGGAGGAGATCGAGCGCCTCGCCGTGACCCGCGCCTCGAGCGCCGAGATCGGCCGCACCGCCCGCGAGCAGGGCATGCTCACGCTCCGCCAGGACGGCTGGGAGAAGGCGAAGCTCGGCCTCACCAGCGTCGAGGAGATCCTGCGGGTGGTCGCGTGACCCGGCCCCGCGCCTCCTCCGCCCCTGCCTCGGCGCCCGCCGGGGCTGCGGCACCGGCACCTGCTCCCGCGACGCGCGTCGTCGCCCCCGAGACCCGATCCGCCACCACCGCCCCGGAGGCCGCCGCATGAGCGTCTACGAGATCCCCGACGAGCCCCACGCCGCCGACGGGTGGGCCCCCGGCCGACCCGGCCGCGAGGTCAGCACCGACACGCCCGCGACGTCGTGGGAGCCGCCCGCGCCGGTGACGCTCGTGCCCGCCTCGCCCCCCGTCGACCCGACGAAGCACGTCTACGCGCTCGAGGGCGACCAGGAGGCGGTGCTGGGCTGGACCCCGACGCCCGCGCCCTCGAGCCGACGGGCCGCGCGCCTCGCCGAGGCCCTCGGCGCGGCGGTCGCGTCCGCCGCGGCCGAGGTCGGCAGCGGTCGCGCCCCGTCGTCACCAGCGGTGGTGGGGCTCACGCGCGCCCCGGCCACGCCGAGCTGGAGCGACCCGCGCTTCGACGCGATCGCGGACATGGCCGACGAGCCCGCCGTGTCGGCCGTGCCGGTGGCCGTCGCCCCGGTGGTCGCCGTCGCGGAGCCGACTGCTGCTCCGGCTCCGGCCCCGGCCCCGGCTCCCGTCGTGCACGCCTCCGCCCCGTCGCCCGTGACCCCTCCGGCCGCCCGTCCCGTGCTCCCCGCGGCCGCCTCCGTGGCGCAGCCCCAGCCCCAGCACGCCGCCCCGGTGGCCTCGCCCGCGACTCCGGTCACCGCGGCCCTGCCCGTCGTCTCGGCCACTGACCTCGGCATCGAGCTGCACGAGCACGCCCGCACCACGGCGCACCCCGGCCTCGTCGCCGCCCTGATCGAGGTCGTCCAGCGCGGCGCCTCCGACCTCCACGTCACGGTCGACGCCGCTCCCACGCTGCGGGTGGACGGCTCGCTGCAGCCGACCCACACCTCGCCCGAGCCGTGGGACGCCGTGACGGTCGCCGCGGCCCTCGCGAGCCTGCTCACGCCCGAGCAGCAGGAGCGCTTCGACGACGAGCTCGAGCTCGACTTCGCCTGGTCGCTCTCCGACGACTCGCGCTTCCGCGTGAACTTCTACCAGCAGCGCGGCTCGCTCGGGGCGGCGTTCCGCCTCATCCCGACCGAGATCAAGCCGCTGCACGAGCTGGGGGTGCCCGAGTCGGTGTCGACCTTCGCGAAGCTGCCCCGCGGCCTCGTGCTCGTCACGGGCCCCACGGGCTCCGGCAAGTCGACCACCCTCGCGGCGCTGATCGACCTGGTGAACCGCACCCGGGCCGACCACATCGTCACGGTCGAGGACCCGATCGAGTTCATGCACCAGCACAAGCGCTCGCTGGTGAACCAGCGCGAGGTCGGGCACGACACCCACAGCTTCGCCGCCGCCCTCAAGCACGTGCTGCGCCAGGACCCGGACGTGATCCTGATCGGCGAGCTCCGCGACCTCGAGACCATCTCGGTTGCGCTGACGGCCGCCGAGACCGGGCACCTCGTCTTCGCGACGCTGCACACGCAGAGCGCCGCGCAGACGATCGACCGCGTGATCGACGTCTTCCCGCCGCACCAGCAGGACCAGGTGCGCACCCAGCTGGCCTCGACGCTCCGCGGCGTCGTCTGCCAGACCCTGCTGCCCAAGGCGAGCGGCCGTGGCCGGGTCGTCGCGACGGAGATCATGATGATGACGCCGGCCATCGGCAACCTCGTGCGCGAGGGCAAGACCTACCAGATCGCCTCGTCGATGCAGGCGGGCCGTGACCTCGGCATGCACACCATGGACCAGAAGCTCGCCGACCTCGTCAACACGGGCGTCGTGACGCACAAGGCCGCGATGGAGAAGGTGCACGACCGGGAGGGCTTCGACCGCCTCGTCACGCGCGTCATCAACAAGAGCGAGTCGCAGGGCCTCGACAGCGGCATCGACTTCGGCGACGCCTTCTCGCGGGGCGACGCCTGATGGCCGGCGCGGTCGCCTACGCCTACAAGGGGCGCGACACGGCGGGCAAGGTCGTCAAGGGCAAGGTCGACGCCTCGAGCGAGGGCGCGGTCATCACACGCCTGCGCACGATGGGCGTGCAGCCGATCTCGATCACGGAGGCGGCGGCCGGAACCGGCCTGCAGCGCGAGGTGTCGATCCCCGGCCTCGGCGACAAGGCCGTGAAGATGAAGGACATCGCGGTCATGTCGCGCCAGATGGCGACCATGATCGGGTCGGGCCTGTCGCTGCTGCGCACCCTGACGATCCTCGCCGACCAGGTCGAGAGCAAGCGCCTGGCGAAGATCATGGGGGAGGTGCGCGACGACGTCGAGACCGGGGTCTCGTTCTCCGACGCGGTCGGCAAGCACGACAAGGACTTCCCGCCCCTGATGATCAACATGATCAAGGCGGGCGAGGTCGGCGGGTTCCTCGACAAGGCGCTCGAGTCGACGGCCGAGAACTTCGAGAAGGAGGTCGCCCTCCGCGGCACGATCAAGTCGGCGATGACCTACCCGGTCGTCGTGCTCGTGATGTCGCTCGTCGCCGTCGTCGTGATGCTGCTCTTCATCGTGCCGATCTTCCAGGACATGTTCACGAACCTGGGCGGCAAGCTGCCGCTGCCGACGATGATGCTCGTCTACGCGTCTCAGGCGATGCCGTACGTGGTGCCCGTCGCCCTGGTGCTCGGCATCGTGTTCTCGATCTGGTGGCGCACGAACAAGAACAGCGTCAAGGTGCGCTCGCGCCTCGACCCGCTGAAGCTCAAACTGCCGGTCTTCGGCGTGCTGCTGCGCAAGATCGCGATCGCGCGCTTCGCCCGCAACTTCTCGAACATGATCGGCGCCGGCGTGCCCATCCTCACCGCGCTGCGGATCGTGGGCGAGGTCTCGGGCAACTACGTGCTCGAGGAGGCGCTGGTCGAGGTCGCGGAGTCGGTGCGGCAGGGCGAGTCCATCGCCGCCCCGCTCACCGCCTCCGGCGTCTTCCCGTCGATGGTGACCCAGATGATCGCGGTGGGGGAGGACAGCGGCTCGCTGCAGACCATGCTCGAGAAGGTCGCGGACTTCTACGACCAGGAGGTCAAGTCGACCACCGAGTCGCTCACCGCGCTGATCGAGCCGCTGCTGATCGCCTTCCTCGGCGTCGTGGTCGGCGGCATGATCGTCGCGCTCTACCTGCCGATCTTCCAGATCACCTCGCTGATCAAGTAGCGCTCGGCCCGCACTGCCCGGGACCCCCTCCGGGCGACACCTGTCGCCCGGAGGGGGTCCTCCGTGCGTGTGCCCCGTACGGGTGTGATCGAGGCGTGACCAGGGGTTCTGTCCCGTTCGGGGGAGCCCCGGACTGGGGCCGTGTCGCAGGGCATAACCCCCCGTCCAAGGGATTCCGGGGGCCGCGGCCCGCTGGCAGCATCGTTCCCGGCGGTGATCAGTGACCGCTGCCGATCACTCTCCCCCTGCACCCCGTACCGGAATGGACACCCTCATGTACTTCGCGCTCATGGGCAAGCTCAGCGCTCGCCGCCAGAACCTCGCCGCCGACAAGGACAAGGGCTTCACGCTCATCGAGCTCCTCGTCGTCGTGATCATCATCGGCATCCTCGCCGCCATCGCCATCCCGGTGTACCTCGGCGTGCAGAACAACGCCCGCGACGCCTCCGTGAAGAGCGACCTCTCGAACGCGAAGACCGCGGTCATCGGGTTCCAGACCGACACGGGCAACCTGCCCACCACGCTCGACGCCGCGACCCTCGGCAAGTACGGCTACACGGTCAGCGCGGACAACGTCCTCGGCTTCAAGGCAGCGCCCACCGCGGGCACGACCACCTTCTGCATCAACGGAACGGGCAAGACCGGCAAGGCCTTCAGCATCACGGACGCTGCAGCAGTCGTCGAAGGCGCCTGCAAGTAGCACTCCTCACCTCGGGGGGAGGGCGCCCACCCTCCCCCCGAGACATCCCCCCGCAACTCCACCCCTGACCCGACCGGGAGGTGACCCACCATGCTCCAGCTCCTCAGCGACCGGCTGCGGCCCGCCGACCCGGCCGACCGCGACGCCGGCCTCTCGCTCGTCGAGGTGGTCGTCGCCCTCCTGGTCTTCGCGGTCATCACCGTCGGCTCCGTCGTCGCCGTGGGGCTGACGCTCTCCATCTCGAGCGACAACCGCAGCCGTGAGGTGGCGACGAACCTGGCCTCCGAGGCCGTCGACGTCGCCCGCGGCACCTCCGACGTCATCCAGGTGGCCAGCGGCCAGACGAAGAAGAGCGTCGGCGGAGTCACATACACCGTCAAGCAGACCGCGTCGTGGCAGACGACCTCCGGCGTCGACGCCACCTGCACCCCGGCCGCCGCGAGCGGCAACGGCTCCCTCTTCTACAAGCACGTCCACGTCGAGGTCAAGTGGGAGGGCATGCGCAGCTCCGACTCGCCCGTGCGCAGCGAGACGATCCTCGCCCCCAACAGTCGCCTCAACGACCAGGACACCGGCACGATCCTCGTCGGCGTCAAGGACGCCCAGGGCGCACCCGTCCCCGGCCTCGTCGTCACCGTCGAGCCCGACACGACCACGTCGAGCCCCGGCAAGGCGCTCACCGCTGCGTCGAAGCCCGGCACCACGAACGCTGACGGCTGCGCGGTCGCCATCAAGGTGCTCCCCGGCGCGTACAAGGTCACGATCTCCCGATCGGACGCCGCTCCCTGGCGGGACGCCGCCCAGGCGGCGGCCCCGGTCAAGACCGGCATCGTCGTCGTCAAGGGCGACTCCGCAGGCGTGTCGTTCACCTACGCCCCGGGCGACGACTTCGCCGTCAAGTACGCTTCGAACTACAGCGGTCCCTCCGTCCTCCTGCCCGACGACCTAAAGACGACCGTCCTCGGCGGGCCCGCTCCGACGACGACCACGGGCACGCCGTCCGACGTCTTCCTCTTCCCGCTCGCCACCGGTTACCGCATGGTCGCGGGCGACTACCGACCGACGGGCACGGCGGGCGGCACCTGCCTCTCGCCCGACCCGTCGCTCTGGCCGGCCAACGCCGCGGGCAAGACGGCTCCGGTGCAGCCCTTCGTGGCCGCCTCCGACGGGAAGGCCGCCTACCCGCTGCCCATGGGCGTGGTGACCATCCGCCTGGCAGCCGGCACCGACACGGTCGTCCGGGCGACGTCGTCCGCGGCCCTCAACGGCGACCCCGGCTGCGCCGTGCCCCAGACCTACAACTTCACGGTGAAGAACAAGACCAATTCCGGGGAGGTCACCCTCGCCCTCCCCTACGGCACCTGGGCCATCTCGTCCGGCGGCAGCACCTCGACCCTCCGCGGCGTCACGCTGAGCGGCCTGATCGGCTCCCTGCTCGGCGCGATCCTCGGCGGTTCCGGCACGTCGTCGAACGTCGTGAGCCTCGACCCGAGGCCCGCCTCGTGAGCGCTCTGCGCACGCTCCTGGCCCGACGTCGCGACGACGCGGGCGTGAGCCTGGCGGAGCTGCTCGTCGCGATGATGGTCTTCGGCATCGTCATCACCGTGGTGTCGACCACCTTCGTCTCGCTCGCCAAGGCCACGAGCCAGGCCCGCTCGATCGACCTCAACACCCGTGTCGCGTCGACCGGCCTCGCCGACCTCACCCGCACGATCCGTGCCGCCCGCACGATCCCCGCCCCCGGCGGCACCGAGGCGCCGTCCTTCAGCGTGGCCTCGACCGAGGCCCTGACCCTGACCTCGGCGGTCAACACCGCGGACTCCGTCAGCACCGTCCCTCGGAAGGTGTCGTTCACCGTCCGCCCCGACCGCAGCCTCGTCGAGACGACCGTCGTCGGCACCGCCAGCGGGTCCGACTCGTGGGAGTTCACGAGGGCCGCGACGACGCGCGTCGTCGGGGGCTCCGTGCTGACGACCGCGGTCTCGGGCACGCCGCTCTTCAGCTACGTCGACTTCAGTGGCAAGCAGCTGCTGCCCGACGCCTCCGGCGCCCTCACCTCGACCCAGATGTCGACGATCGCCTCGGTGCGCATCAGCCTGTCCGTCGACCGGGCCGGCGCCAAGACCGCCCAGACGGTCACCCTCCAGAACAGCGTCTCGCTCTCGAACCTCCTCGGGGGGGCCGTCTCGTGATCCGACTCCGCCGCGCGCTCCGCCTCGACCGTCTCCGCGACGACCGCGGGATGGCCATGGCCATCACCCTGATCTTCGGCATGGTGCTCATCATCATGGCGGCCACCGCCTTGACGGTCGCGACCAGCGGCCTGAAGAAGGCCGACCGCGACCAGGACTGGAACGCCGCCCTCTCCGCCGCCTACGCGGGCGTGGAGGAGTACCAGGCGCGCCTCGCGAACGACAACAGCTACCAGCAGTTCGGGAACCCGGCCGCGCCCTTCAGCAAGCTGACCGCGAGCCCCGTGAGCCTGCCGACCGGTTCGCAGGTCAACCCCGCTTTCGGCACGGGGGCCGCAGGCACCTGGGCCACGGTGCCCTTCAGCGAGGGCCGGGCGTCGTTCCGCTACGAGGTCGACAACTCGAAGTTCGCCTCGGCGGGCGCGCTCCGCGTGCGAGCGACCGGGAAGGTCGGCAGCGAGACCCGGTCGGTGATCGCGGAGCTCCGTCAGAAGGGCTTCATCGACTACCTCTACTTCACCGACATCGAGTCGCAGGACCCGACGCTCACGGGCAAGACGAGCGCCGACTGCAAGCGTCACGCGTGGGAGGGCCGCACCCAGGGCGACGCCTGCGGCGAGATCGCATTCAGCGGCGGCGACGTCATCGCCGGCCCCGCGCACTCGAACGACACGATGCGCGTCTGCTCGGCCACCTTCGAGCAGGGCGTCACGACGGCGAGCCCGACGACGGGCCGCTCGTACGCCCAGGTCGACTCGAACGGCTACGCGTGCTCGGGCCAGCGGTTCCTCAAGGAGCGCGCCCCCGGTGCGGGGCCCGACCAGGTGGCGAGCGTCCTGATGCCCGACACCCTGGGCGACAAGATCCGCGAGATGCGCACCGACATCCCCGGTGAGGTCGCGCGCCCCGGCTGCCTGTACACGGGGCCGACCGACATCGTCTTCACCGCCGACGGCAAGATGACGGTGAAGTCCCCGTACACGAAGAAGACCCGCATCTCGAACGCCGCTGCGACCGAGGGAACGACCGACGCCGACTGCGGGCTGCCCGGCACGGCCGACGGCCAGCTCGGCTCCGCCAAGGGCGCGACGATCCCCGTGCCCGCGAACAACATCGTCTACGTGCAGAACATCCCCGTCCTCGTCGCCGGCGCCGGCGCGGGGAAGCAGAACGTCAACGCCGCCGCGTCGGTCGGCGACCTCACCGAGACGTCGTGCGGCAACAACCACGTCGGCTACCCCCGGGCAGGCGAGTCCGTCCCGACCTCCTCGACCACCGGCGGCACCGGCACCGGCACCTGCGCCTACGGAGCCCGTAGTGGTGACGTCTTCGTCAAGGGCACCTTCCAGGGCCAGCTCACGGTGGCGGCCCAGAACTACCTCTACGTCACGGGCGACGTCGTGTACTCGCAGACGAACGCCAGCACGAACGTCCTCGGCCTCGCGTCCGACGGCGTCGCGTGGGTCTGGAACCCCGTGTCGGCCGCCACCGGCGCCTCGCTGCTCGGCGACTCGGATCGCGAGATCGACGCGGCGATCATCTCGGTCAACCACTCCTTCCTCGTGCAGAACTACGGGCGGGGCGGCGACCGGGGCACGCTCACGGTGAAGGGCTCGATCGCCCAGGCCTTCCGTGGCGTCGTGCGCAACGGCTCGAACGGCTACATCAAGGCCTACGCGTACGACACCCGCCTGCGCTACCTCGCGCCGCCGAAGTTCCTCAGCCCGGTGACCACGTCGTACGGCATCACCACGCAGACCGAGGTCCTGCCCGCCTACCGGTCGACGGGAGCCGCCTCGTGACCGCCGCCGCCCCCTGGCTCGTCGCCCTGTTCGTCGCCGGCGGCCTCGGCCTCCTCATCGGCTCGTTCCTCAACGTCGTCGTGCACCGCGTGCCGGCCGGCGTCTCGATCGCACGCCCGGCCAGCGCCTGCCCGTCGTGCAGCTCGCCGATCCGTCGTCGTGACAACGTGCCCGTGGTCAGCTGGCTCGCCCTCCGCGGGCGCTGCCGCGACTGCTCGGCGGCGATCTCGGCCCGCTACCCGATCGTCGAGCTCGCCACGGGCGTCTTCTTCCTCGTCGTCGCGGCGCGGCTCTGGCCGCTCACCGACGTGCCGACGGAGGTCCTGCCGCTGGTGTCGCGCCTCCTCGCCCTGCTCGCCTTCCTCTGGCTGGCCGGAGCGAGCGTCGCGCTCGCCGTCATCGACGTCGAGCACCACCGCCTGCCCGACGCGATCGTCCTGCCGAGCTACGCGGTGGGCGGCGTCCTCCTCGCCGCCTCGAGCGCGCTGGTCGGCGACTGGGCGGCGCTCCTCCGCGCCGGCGTCGGCCTCGCCGCGATGTTCCTCTTCTACCTGGCCCTCGGCCTCGGCTGGAAGGGCGGCATGGCCCTCGGCGACATCAAGCTCGCCGGCGTGCTCGGCCTCTACCTGGGCTGGCTCGGCTGGGCCGAGCTCGCCGTCGGGTCGTTCGCGGCGTTCCTCCTCGGCGGCCTGTTCTCGGTCGTCCTGTTGGCCACCCGCCGGGTGCAGCGCAGCGGCGGCATCCCCTTCGGACCCTGGATGCTCGCGGGCGCCTGGGTCGGCGTCTTCGTCGGCGGCATCGTCGCCACCGGCTACCTCACCCTCCTCGGCCTGGCATGACCAGGCGACCTGACAGAGAGCAGCACTGATGGGCAAGAACATCGTGGGCATCGACATCGGCAGCCGCACCGTGCGCGCCGTCGAGGTGGCCGACGCCGACAAGGCGAAGCCGACCGTGGTCCGCTTCGCCGAGGTCGAGCTGCCCGAGGGCGCGGCGAGCCGCGGCGAGGTGCTCGAGCCGCAGACGGTCGCCGGGTCGCTCAAGCAGCTCTGGTCGGCCGGCGGCTTCAAGAGCAAGCGGGTCGTGCTCGGCATGGGCAACCAGCGCGTGCTGGCCCGCGACCTCACCGTCGCGAAGATGTCGCCGCAGCGGATCAAGGAGGCGCTGCCCTTCCAGGTGCAGGACATGCTGCCGGTGCCGGTGGCCGACGCGCTCCTCGACTTCTACCCGTACAGCGAGGGAGTGGGCGACAACGGCCCGGTCGTCAACGGGCTGCTGATCGCCGCCGTCAAGGACGCCGTGCTCGGCAACGTCCGTGCCAGCAAGCTCGCCGGCCTGACCACGCTGGGCGTCGACCTCATCCCGTTCGCGACGGTGCGCCTCCTCGTGAACCGCCCCCGGGTCGTCGGCACGGTGGCCGTCGTCGAGATCGGGCACAACACGACCTCGGTCGTCATGGTGACCGACGGGGTGCCGCAGTTCGTCCGCATCATCCCCTCGGGCGGCGACGACATCACGCAGGCCGTGGCCGCCGCGCTCGAGACGGGCCCGGCCGCGGCCGAGCAGCTCAAGCACGCCCGCGGACTCTCGACCGTCGTCACCACCCCGCAGGAGCAGGCGGCCTCGTCGGCCATCTTCGAGTCGACCAACGACCTGCTCGGCAGCCTGCGCAACACCGTCCAGTACTTCGTCAACACGCGGCCCGCCAACCCCGTCGCGGGCATCCTGCTCGCCGGGGGAGGCTCGGCCATGCCGGGCTTCTCCGACGCCCTGTCGGAGGTCACGCGCCTCCCCGTCGCCCTCGGCGACCCCCTCGCGACGGTCGCCGTCGCCAAGACCGTCGACGAGGCGGCCCTCCGGGCCCGCCCCTCCGACCTGACCGTGGCCCTGGGCCTCGCCCTCGGGAGCGCCGCATGAGATCGTCCAAGAGAGACGCCGCCATCACCGTGGGAGGCGCCCCCCGCGTCGACCTGCTTCCCCCGGAGGTGCGGGCCGAGCGTCGCGCCGCCTCGACCACGCGCCGCACCTGGCTCGGCGTCGTCGTGCTCGTGGCCGCCACCGTCGTCGCCTCGGGAGCCGCGACCCTCGGCTCGCTCTCCGCGGCCGACGACCTCACCGTGGTCCAGAGCGAGACGAGCACGCTGCTCGCGCAGCAGGCGAAGTTCTCCGAGGTGCGCGACACGCAGTCGCAGGTCGACCTGATCGAGTCGGGCCAGGCCGTCGGAGGCTCCACCGACATCGACTGGGCGACCTACCTCCGCTCGGTGCAGGGCACCCTGCCCGTCGGCGTCACCGTGACGAGCGTCTCGCTCGACCAGGCCTCGCCGCTCGAGTCGTACGCGCAGGGCACGTCCCCGCTCGAGGGCTCGCGCGTCGCGACCGTCGTCTTCACCGCGACGAGCCCCACCCTGCCCGCCGTGCCGGTCTGGCTCGACGGCCTCGCGACCCTGCCCGGCTTCGCCGACGCGACCCCCGGGTCGGTCGCCTTCTCCGACGGCGTCTACGAGGCGACCGTCACCATGCACATCACCGCCGACGCCTTCTCGGGCCGGTTCGACGAGAAGGACGACTGACGTGGACCGCAACCGACTCATGATGTTCGCCGCGATGGGCACCGCCGTCGTGGTGCTCGCCCTCGGCTTCCTGCTCGGCGTCCAGCCGCAGCTCTCGGCGGCCACCGCGTCGCGCGAGCAGATCACGACGGTGACGACGCAGAACGAGCAGATCCGGGCGGCGATCGCCCAGCTGCAGGCCGACAACGACGCCCTGCCCGCGCTGCGGTCCGAGCTCGGCACGCTGCAGACGGCGATCCCGTCGTCGGCGTCGCTCTCGACCTTCATCAGCGAGGTCAGCCGGCTCTCCGACGAGACCAGCACGACCGTGGTCGACATCACGACGACCGAGGCCGAGGCGTACGCCCCGGTCGCGGCCGCCGCCCCGGCCGACGCCGCGGCCTCCACGGACGCCACGGCCGAGTCGACCGACGCCGCCACGGCCGCGCCGGCCGCGGAGCCCGTCGCCCCCACGGCGCCCGACCTCGTGAGCGACCCGGCGATCACCGCGGCGAACTTCTCCGTCGTGCCGGTCTCGATCACGGTCGAGGGCTCGTACTCCGACGCCCTCGACTTCGTCGCGGCCCTCCAGGGCGGCAGCCGGCTGTTCGCCCTCGAGACCTTCGGCAGCTCCGGCAGCGAGGAGGCCGGCAGCGAGGGCGCGGCCCCCGACAGCTGGACGGTCTCGGGCAACGTCTACGTGCTGCTCGACGCGGCCTCGACGCCGACCGACGCCACCACGACGCCGACCGCGCAGGCCGAGGGCGACGCCGACGACAGCACGGCCGCGGGGGAGTAGCCCCCCACCTGCACGACCCTCGAGTGGTCACGACGTGCCCTCCCCGCCCCGGCGGAGGAGCACGTCGTGACCACTCGTTCGTCGTCCGGGGCGCCCGGCGTCGTCGGGGGCCGATCGGCGACGACGGCGACGACGACCGCGCGCGTGTCCCCCGCCACCGCCCCGACCGCACGGTCCCCGTGTACCCCGGGTGAGGGCCACCACGCCCCCCCGGGCGGGGGGAACCACCCGTCGTCCACATCGCCCTCCCGGGCCCGAGCCCGTAGTCTCCAGGAGAGCCGCCCGACCATCCCGACCGGGCGCGCCCGCGACCTGCCCCTCGTGGCCACCCACCACGACGACGCCGAGCCCACCCAGCTCGACGTCCCGGGCGCCCCGAACGCCCGCGGTCGCGAACCACTCCGCACGAAAGTCGCACACCCGAATGTCGATGTCCTCGTCGGCGCGCCCTGACGCGCGCCCCGCCCTGCCCTCCTCCGCCCCGACCGACGCCGGGAGGCGCGGCCTCAGCGGTCGCACCCGCCTGGCCGCGGTCGCGATCCCGGCCCTGCTCGCCGCCTCCGTCGTCCTCCTCCCCGCGCCCTCTGCGCTCGCCGCCACCGCGCCGGCCACGCTGTCGTGCACGACGTCCGAGGACGTCCCCGGTCGCGCCGACGGCCTCGACTACCCCAAGGGCGTCGCGGTCGACACGGCCCGCGACAGCATCTGGGTGCTCGACTCGGCCACCGGCGTGCTGCACCAGCGTGCGGCCGACGGCACCTACACCGACGCCCCCGCGCCCGGCGCCGACCTGGGCCCCGTGGGCCAGGCCTTCGGCCTCGCGTTCGACGGCAGCGCCGCCGGCGCCGACAGCCTGGTCGTCGCCGACACCGAGGCGGACCGCGTGCTGCGCTACCAGCCCGACACCCAGGTCTGGACGGCCCTGCCCGACTACGCCGGCTTCGACCGCGTGACCAGCGTCGCGGTCGCCGCCGACGGCACCGTCTACGCCACGACCGGCTACACCGACCAGGTCGTCGCGCTCGCCCCCGGCGAGACCACGTGGGCCGTCGTGCTGCCCGCCAGCGACCCGCAGACCACCGACGGCACGATCGGCGTCGCCGTCGGCGCGGACGGCCTCGTCTACGTCATCGACCGCCCCGCCGACGAGGTGCGCGTGGTCGCCGCCGACGGCACGGTCTCGACCATCGCCGTGCCCTTCCGCCTCGACGAGTCCGCGGGCATCGCCGTCGACGCCGCCGGCCGCCTCTACGTCACCGACGAGGCCCGCGACGTCCTCCTCGTCCGCGAGGGCGAGACGTGGACCACCGTGGGGGCCGGCGGGGCCGACGCCTGCGCCTTCTCGAACCCGTGGGGCGTCGCGGTCGACGGCGACACCGTCGTCGTGACCGACAGCGACACCGACCGCCTGCAGTTCCTCGCGATCACCGCGGCGGCCGTCGTCCCGACGACGCCCACGACCCCGACGACCCCGACGACCCCGACGACCCCGACCACGCCGACGACCCCGACGACGCCGACCACCCCGGCCGCGGTGACGCCGACCGTGCCGACCACCCCGTCGACGCCCGCCGCGGCCGCCCCCGCGGCGACGACGCCGGCCGCCGGGGCGCCGACGCGCCTCACCCCGACGGCCACCCGTGCCGCCGCGGAGCCGGCCGACGGCGAGCTCGCCTTCACGGGCTCCGACACGACGACGCCGCTCGGCATCGCCGCCGTCCTGGTCGGCCTGGGCCTCGCCCTGACCGCCGTGGCCGCCGGCCGCGCCGGTCGAGCACGCCGCCGCGCCTGACGCGGGTCGACGCTCCGCTCGACGGGACCGCCCCGCCGCCCTCCCCGGAGGTGCGGCGAGGCGGTCCCGTCGTCCGCCCCCGGGCCCTGTCGGAGGCGCGGCGTACGCTCGCGGGATGACCAGGGCCGTGTACGCACTCATGGGCACGGTGCTCTACGCCGCGCTCCTCATCGCGACGGCCGGCTTCGAGAGCCTGCTCCTCGACCGCGACGTGATCAGCGAGCCCGACGCCGGCACCCTGCTCGGCCCCGCCATGGCGGCCGCGGCGCTGCTCGTCGTCCTCCTGGCGCTGATGCGCTCGGCGGCGGTCGCCGACGGTGCCGAGGGCAGGGCGCCGGAGTCGCGGGGCACCTTCCCCGCCCAGCCCGCCGACGCTCCCGGCCCGGGCAGGCCGGCCCCGACGGGCCCCGCCGACGGCCCCGGCGCGGGCGCGCCCCGCACCCCGGCCCCGCGCCTCCTGCCCCCGGCCCTCGTCACCGCCCTCCTCGTCTGGGCGGCCATGGTCGTCGTCGGCTCGGTCGGCTACGCGCTGGTGCGCGACGACGGCGCCGCGGCCGTCCTGTTCGCGGGCCGGTACGTCCTCTCGCCGTTCGTGCTCGGCAGCGCCCTCTGGGCCGGGCTCGTGGTGCTCGGCGTCGCGGCCGCCTCCCGGGTCGACCCCTCCCGGGGCAGCCCGCGATCATTTGATTAAGCCCCTACCGGAAGCTATGCTCTATCGGGTGTGCGCTCAACGGCGCGCCCGAAAAATCCGCACCACGACGGGGTCCGCCCGGTCGTGGGGGTCGGATGCACCGTCTCTCGTGGTGGCCTCCAGGCCGTCCACGACGACCAGCGGCCTCCTCTCTCGAGCAGCGCCGCGGTCGGGCTCAGCGCTGGCGAGCACCTCCGGGTGCCGACCGGCGTGAGGCACGACGAGGATGCCGACCGTCCGGTCGGACAGAGCAGAGCCCTGCACGAGCAGAGCGCAACTTAGGAGAACCAGTGCCAACCATCCAGCAGCTGGTCCGCAAGGGTCGTACGCCGAAGGTCGTCAAGACCAAGGCCCCCGCCCTGCGGTCCAACCCCCAGCAGCGTGGCGTGTGCACCCGTGTGTACACCACCACCCCCAAGAAGCCGAACTCCGCGCTCCGCAAGGTCGCCCGCGTGAAGCTCTCCAACGGCACCGAGGTCACCGCCTACATCCCCGGCGAGGGCCACAACCTGCAGGAGCACTCGATGGTGCTCGTCCGCGGCGGTCGCGTGAAGGACCTCCCCGGCGTGCGCTACAAGATCGTTCGTGGCGCCCTCGACACCCAGGCCGTGAAGAACCGCAAGCAGGCTCGTAGCCTCTACGGTGCGAAGAAGGACAAGAAGTAATGCCTCGTAAAGGACCCGCGCCCAAGCGCCCTGTCGTCGCCGATCCCGTCTACGGGGCTCCGATCGTCAGCCAGCTCGTCAACAAGATCCTGCTCGACGGCAAGAAGGGCCTCGCCGAGCGCATCGTCTACGGTGCCCTCGCCGGCGTCGCCGCGAAGAACGACCAGGACGCCGTCGCCACGCTGAAGAAGGCGCTCGACAACGTGCGCCCGACCCTCGAGGTGCGTTCGCGCCGCGTCGGCGGCTCGACCTACCAGGTCCCCGTCGAGGTCAAGCCGCACCGCGCCAACACCCTGGCGCTCCGCTGGCTGACCTCGTACGCCAAGGCTCGTCGTGAGAAGACCATGACCGAGCGCCTGATGAACGAGATCCTCGACGCCTCCAACGGCCTCGGCGCCGCTGTCAAGCGTCGCGAGGACACGCACAAGATGGCCGAGGCCAACAAGGCCTTCGCGCACTACCGCTGGTAACCAGTCGATGAGGTGCGGTGCGGGCACTCCCCGCACCGCGCCTCCCCGGCTCCCACAACTCCCCACCTACCCCTTCGGAGGAACCCGTGGCACAGGACGTGCTCACCGACCTGAACAAGGTCCGCAACATCGGCATCATGGCTCACATCGATGCTGGCAAGACGACGACCACCGAGCGCATCCTGTACTACACGGGCATCACCCACAAGATCGGTGAGGTCCACGACGGTGCGGCCACGATGGACTGGATGGCGCAGGAGCAGGAGCGCGGCATCACCATCACGTCGGCGGCCACGACGTGCTTCTGGAACAAGAACCAGATCAACATCATCGACACCCCCGGCCACGTCGACTTCACCGTCGAGGTGGAGCGCTCGCTCCGCGTGCTCGACGGCGCCGTCGCCGTGTTCGACGGCAAGGAGGGCGTCGAGCCCCAGTCCGAGACCGTCTGGCGTCAGGCCGACAAGTACGACGTGCCCCGCATCTGCTTCGTCAACAAGATGGACAAGCTCGGCGCCGACTTCTACTTCACGGTCGACACCATCGTCAACCGCCTGGGCGCTGAGCCCCTGGTGATGCAGCTGCCGATCGGTGCCGAGAGCTCGTTCGAGGGCGTCATCGACCTCGTCGAGATGCGTGCGCTCACGTGGCGCGGCGACGCCAAGGGCGACGTCGAGCTCGGTGCCAAGTACGACATCGAGGAGATCCCGGCCGACCTGGCCGATCGCGCCGCCGAGTACCGCGAGAAGCTCATCGAGCGCGTGGCCGAGGCGGAGGACGCTCTCATGGAGCGCTACCTCGAGGGCGACACCGACTTCACCGTCGCCGAGATCAAGGCGGCCGTCCGCAAGCTGACGGTCAACAGCGAGGTCTACCCGATCTTCTGTGGCTCGGCCTTCAAGAACCGCGGCGTGCAGCCGATGCTCGACGCGGTCATCGACTACCTCCCCTCGCCCCTCGACGTGCCGCCCATGGAGGGCCACGACGTGCGTGACGCCGAGAAGGTCATCATCCGCAAGCCCGAGTCGACGGAGCCCTTCTCGGCCCTCGCCTTCAAGGTCGCGGTGCACCCCTTCTTCGGTCGCCTCACCTACGTCCGCGTCTACTCGGGCTCCATCGAGTCGGGCGCCCAGGTCGTCAACTCCACGAAGGACAAGAAGGAGCGCATCGGCAAGATCTTCCAGATGCACTCCAACAAGGAGAACCCGGTCGACAGCGTGACCGCCGGCCACATCTACGCGGTCATCGGCCTCAAGTTCACGACCACCGGCGACACCCTGTGCGACCCGCAGGACCAGGTCGTCCTCGAGTCGATGACCTTCCCCGAGCCCGTCATCGAGGTCGCCATCGAGCCGAAGACGAAGGCCGACCAGGAGAAGCTCTCGCTGGCCATCCAGAAGCTCGCCGAAGAAGACCCGACGTTCCGCGTCGAGCTCAACGCCGAGACGGGCCAGACGGTCATCAAGGGCATGGGCGAGCTCCACCTCGACATCCTCGTCGACCGCATGAAGCGCGAGTTCAACGTCGAGGCCAACGTCGGCAAGCCCCAGGTCGCGTACCGCGAGACCCTCAAGAAGGGCATCGAGCGCTACGACTACACCCACAAGAAGCAGACGGGTGGCTCGGGCCAGTTCGCCAAGGTCCAGATCGCGCTGGAGCCCTTCGAGGTCACGGCCGAGTCGACCTACGAGTTCGTCAACAAGGTCACGGGTGGCCGCGTGCCGCGCGAGTACATCCCGTCGGTCGACGCGGGCATCCAGGACGCCATGCAGGTCGGAGTCCTCGCGGGCTACCCCACCGTGGGCGTCCGGGCCCTGCTCCTCGACGGTGCGGCGCACGACGTCGACTCGTCCGAGATGGCCTTCAAGATCGCTGGGTCGATCGCCTACAAAGAGGCGGCTCGCAAGGCCCAGCCCGTTCTCCTCGAGCCGCTCATGGCGGTCGAGGTGCGTACGCCCGAGGAGTACATGGGCGACGTCATCGGCGACCTCAGCTCGCGTCGCGGGCAGATCTCGTCGATGGAAGACGCCAGTGGTGTGAAGGTCGTTCGGGCCAGCGTGCCGCTGTCGGAGATGTTCGGCTACGTCGGAGACCTGCGGTCGAAGACCTCGGGCCGTGCCGTCTACTCGATGACGTTCGAGTCGTACCAGGAAGTCCCCTCGGCCGTGGCCGAGGAGATCATCCAGAAGAACAAGGGCGAATAGTCCCGAATCTCGCGGCCGTTCCTCGACCGCGTAACATGTACACACACCAATCCGCAGTGTCCGGTAGGCCGGGTCATCGACCCGGCCCCCGGCCCCACTGCAACCGAGTCCTGAGGAGGACCCACAGTGGCTAAGGCCAAGTTCGAGCGGACCAAGCCGCACGTCAACATCGGAACCATCGGTCACGTCGACCACGGCAAGACCACGCTCACCGCGGCGATCACCAAGGTCCTGCACGACAAGTACCCGACCCTCAACGAGGCGTCGGCCTTCGACCAGATCGACAACGCGCCCGAAGAGAAGCAGCGCGGCATCACGATCAACATCTCGCACGTCGAGTACCAGACGGAGAAGCGTCACTACGCTCACGTCGACGCTCCCGGCCACGCCGACTACATCAAGAACATGATCACCGGTGCGGCTCAGATGGACGGCGCGATCCTCGTGGTCGCCGCCACCGACGGCCCGATGCCCCAGACGCGTGAGCACGTCCTGCTCGCCCGCCAGGTCGGCGTTCCCTACATCGTCGTGGCGCTGAACAAGTCCGACATGGTCGACGACGAGGAGATCCTCGAGCTCGTCGAGATCGAGGTGCGCGAGCTCCTCTCGAGCCAGGACTTCGACGGCGACAACGCCCCCGTCGTCCAGGTCTCCGCTCTCAAGGCCCTCGAGGGCGACGAGAAGTGGGCCGCCACGGTCGCCGACCTGATGGACCAGGTCGACGAGAACGTGCCCGAGCCGGTCCGCGCGACCGACCAGCCCTTCCTCATGCCCGTCGAGGACGTCTTCACGATCACCGGTCGTGGAACCGTCATCACCGGTCGTGTCGAGCGCGGCATCCTGAAGCCGAACGACGAGGTCGAGATCGTCGGCATCAAGGAGAAGTCGTCGAAGACGACCGTCACCGCCATCGAGATGTTCCGCAAGACCCTCGAGGACGCGCGCGCCGGTGAGAACGTCGGCCTGCTCCTCCGCGGCACCAAGCGCGAGGACGTCGAGCGCGGCCAGGTCGTGGTCAAGCCCGGCTCGATCACGCCCCACACCGAGTTCGAGGCGAACGTCTACATCCTCTCCAAGGACGAGGGTGGGCGTCACAACCCGTTCTACGCGAACTACCGCCCGCAGTTCTACTTCCGCACCACCGACGTCACGGGTGTCATCACGCTGCCCGAGGGCACCGAGATGGTCATGCCCGGCGACACGACTGAGATCACCGTCCAGCTGATCCAGCCCATCGCCATGGAAGAGGGCCTGCGTTTCGCCATCCGCGAGGGTGGCCGCACGGTCGGTGCCGGCACCGTCACCAAGATCGCCAAGTAAGTACTGGTCACTCCAGCACTGCTGATCTCCTGAGAGGGGGTCGGGCCCGCAAGGGCCCGGCCCCCTCTCTCGTGTCTCCGGGGTCCGTCGTGTCACCATGGGGTGCCGCCGGATGCGCCGGCGCAGACAGGAGAGACGTCATGGCCGGTTTCGACGACATCACCCGCAAGGCACAGTCGTTCCTCAACGACGGCAAGGTGCAGGACGCCCTCAAGAGCGAGAAGGCGGAGGGCGTGAGCGACCGCATCCTCGACGCCGTCGCCGGCGCTGCCGACAAGGCCACCGGGGGCAAGCACTCCGACAAGATCCAGCAGGCCAAGAGCGCCGCCGACAAGAAGATCGGCAACGAGTAGGCGCACGGCCCCCGCGGCGGCCCCCGGAGCCCTCGAGGGCACGGGGGCCGTCGCTGTACCCCGGCGACCCGGCCACCGTTCGACCCGACGGTGTTCACTCGACCGATGCCGCGCCTCCGACGCACCGATCAGGCCCACCCCGGCATCTCCCGCCACCGCTCGGGCACCGGCTTCACGTACCGCGACGCCGACGGGTCCACCATCACCGACCCGGTCGTGCGGGAGCGGCTCGACCATCTCGGCATCCCGCCCGCGTGGACGGACG
Organism: Frigoribacterium endophyticum; assembly: GCF_011759585.1. Lineage (GTDB taxonomy): Bacteria > Actinomycetota > Actinomycetes > Actinomycetales > Microbacteriaceae > Frigoribacterium > Frigoribacterium endophyticum. Next base: position 904,751 of record NZ_JAAOYV010000002.1, on the reverse strand, counting down.
TCTGGATCGCGCCGTACCCCAACGGGCACGTGCAGGCCACGGGCAAGGACGCCGCCGGCCGGCGCCAGTACATCTACCACCCGACCTGGCGTGAGCAGAAGGACCGGATCAAGTTCGACCGCGCCCTCTCCCTCGCGGAGTCGCTGCCCACCGCCCGCAGGTTCGTCACGATGGACCTGCGCCTCGACGAGCCCGTCCGCGACCGCGCCCTCGGGGCGGCGTTCCGCATGCTCGACACCGGCTCGCTGCGGGTCGGATCGGAGCGCTACGCGGAGGAGCACGGCAGCCACGGGCTCTCGACCCTGCTCTGCTCGCACGCGAAGGTGTCCGGCGACGTGGTCGCGCTCTCCTTCCCCGGCAAGAGCGGCCAGGAGTGGGACAGCGAGATCCGTGACCCCGACCTCGCCGCGGTCGTGCGCAGCCTCAAGACCCGGGGCGGCCGCTCACGCCTCCTGGCCTGGCGACCGGAGGCCGGGAGTCCCTGGCGGCCCCTGCACGCGTCGGAGATCAACGAGTACGTGAAGCTGCGGGCCGGCGACGACTTCACCGCCAAGGACTTCCGCACCCTGCACGGCACGGTGGCGGCCGCGGTGAGCCTCGCGCAGAGCGGCCCGCAGCCCACGGTGGGTCGGCGCCGGCGGGCGCTCGCGCAGGCGATGCGCGACGCGTCCGACGTGCTGGGCAACACCCCGAGCATCGCGCGGAAGTCGTACGTCGACCCGCGGCTCGTCGACGCGTACGAGCACGGCGAGACGATCGACCCGCGTCGCCTGGGCTCCGCGGAGTCCGAGGTCCGCTCGCTGCTCTATCGCTGAGTCGCGGCCACGCAGGCTCATGACGTACCGTAGAGGGTTGCGTCCGATCGAGTCGGACGCCCGAGAGGAACTACTGCAGTGACTGACGAGTGCATCCACGGGTTCGAGCGGGAGCTCTGCGACATCTGCGCCCCCCGCAAGCGCGAGCCCCTGCTCGATGCCGACGGTGAGGTCCGGACCCTCACGACCAAGCGCCGCGCCGCGTCGCGCAAGCCCGAGTCGCTGCGCAGCACCCCCGCGCTGGCCCGCGACTCCGCGGCCGTCGCCGTCGCGGCGCAGTCGGCCGCGGCCCCCGTCCCGGTCTTCGCGCAGCAGCGCGTCTACCACTGGACCCACGTGACCAACCTGCCCTCCATCATCGCGGCCGGTGCCCTCCGCCCCGGTGCGGCGGCGGAGCCCGAGCTCGACGTGAGCTCGGAGGCGACCCGTGCCCTCCGCGCCTCGGTGACCAGCGCCTCCGGTGCCGTCCTCGCCGAGCACGTGCCGTTCTCGCTGTCGCCCCACGCCTCCGCGTGGGACGTCCTGCGCTCGGGAGCCGACGGCTACGAGTGGTCGGACGCCGCGCGCGCCGCCAAGGCCACCGACTTCGTCATGCTGGTCGTGCCGGTCTCGTCGCTCGACGACGGGTTCGTGGTCACCGAGGGCGACGCCGCCGTCCAGGGCGTCCGTCAGGCCGTGGGCCTCGACGACGCGGCCTCGATGGTCCGCCGCTTCTCGCTCGCCGACCCCGACCTGCTCGAGCCCGAGGTGCTGGTGCCCGGGGGAGTGCCGCTCGAGGCCGTGACGCTCATCGGCGTCCCCAACGACAAGATGCGCGACCGCGTCAAGCGGCTCTTCGCCGACTCGTCCGACCACGCGCCGCGCGTGGCCGTGTACCCGCCGTGGTTCCGCCCGGCGGAGGTCGCGACGGCCTGACGGCCGGCCCCCGAGGAGGCGCGGTGCGAGACTGCTCGCACCGCGCCTCCCGTGCGTCACGGCCCCGTCGCCGCGGTCGCCCAGATCCGCGACACGCCCGGGTTGCAGCAAATGCACGCGTGTGGCAAAATCGTCTAGTTCAACATTCCGGGTCGGCCGAGCGCCGAGCCCCGGATCACTGCCAGGCAGTGCACAGGCGTTCGTCGCCTGGGCCGCGGGTAGCAGGACACATCTCACAACGGAATCTCCAGCGCGCTGGCCCTCGGGCACAGCTCTGCGCGGCGGTGACAGCGAAGATTGCCCTCCCCGGGCCACCCTCGTGCCACCGACACGCTCGAGCCACGGCTCGCTGGTGTCCGAGATGGCTTCACACGAGAACAGCGGTACGCGAGAGACACGTCGTGCCAGATGTTTGCCCAGCAAACAGCGTCAGGCGGCCCCCGAGGTGCGCGACGTCCGAACGAGAGAGAGCCACACATGGCGGGACAGAAGATCCGCATCCGACTCAAGTCGTACGACCACGAGGTCATCGACACCTCCGCGCGCAAGATCGTCGACACGGTCACCCGCGCGGGCGCCACCGTGGTCGGCCCCGTGCCGCTGCCGACGGAGAAGAACGTGGTCGTCGTGATCCGTTCGCCCCACAAGTACAAGGACTCGCGCGAGCACTTCGAGAAGCGCACCCACAAGCGTCTGATCGACATCGTCGACCCGACCCCCAAGGCCGTCGACTCGCTCATGCGCCTCGACCTCCCGGCCGACGTCAACATCGAGATCAAGCTGTAGGGGGGCGACCATGACTGTCAGCGCCACCAAGAACGTCAAGGGCCTGCTCGGCAAGAAGCTCGGCATGACCCAGGTCTGGGACGAGAACAACAAGCTCGTCCCCGTCACCGTCGTGGAGATCGCTCCCAACGTCGTGACCCAGATCCGCTCGCTCGAGAAGGACGGCTACAGCGCCGTCCAGATCGCCGCCGGCCAGATCGACCCCCGCAAGTCGAACAAGCCCTCCACGGGCCACTTCGACGCCGCCGGCGTCACGCCCCGCCGCCACCTCACCGAGGTCCGCACCGCCGACGCCGCCGAGTACGCGCTCGGCCAGGAGATCACGGTCGACACCTTCGAGGCCGGCCAGAAGGTCGACGTCGTCGGCACCTCCAAGGGCAAGGGCTTCGCCGGTGTCATGAAGCGTCACAACTTCAAGGGCGTCAGCGCCTCGCACGGTGCCCACCGCAACCACCGCAAGCCCGGCTCGATCGGTGCTTCGTCGACCCCCAGCCGTGTCTTCAAGGGCATGCGCATGGCCGGTCGCATGGGTGGAGAGCGCGTCACCATCCTCAACCTCACGGTGCACGCCGTCGACGCCGAGAAGGGTCTGCTGCTCGTCAAGGGCGCCGTCCCCGGTGCTCGTGGCCGCATCGTCTTCGTCCGCACCGCCGTGAAGGGGAAGTAGCTCATGGCCACCACTACCGCATCGGCCACCACGGTCGACGTCATCGACGCCAAGGGCGCCTCGACCGGCACCACGGTCGAGCTCCCCGCCGAGCTGTTCGACGTCGTCACCAACGTCCCGCTCATCCACCAGGTCGTCGTCGCCCAGCAGGCCGCCGCTCGTCAGGGCACGCACAAGACCAAGCGTCGCGGCGAGGTCTCCGGCGCCGGCCGCAAGCCGTTCAAGCAGAAGGGCACCGGCCGCGCTCGTCAGGGCTCGATCCGTGCTCCCCAGATGACCGGCGGTGGCGTCGTCCACGGTCCGCAGCCGCGTGACTACGCGCAGCGCACCCCCAAGAAGATGATCGCCGCGGCCCTCCTCGGTGCTCTGTCCGACCGTGCCCGCGGCGCCCGCGTGCACGTCGTCGAGAGCTTCGTCGCCGACACGATCTCCACCAAGGTCGCCCTCGACCTGCTCTCGACCATCGCGTCGAGCAAGCACGTCCTGGTCGTCATCGACCGCGACGACCTGCTGACCCGCAAGAGCGTCCGCAACGTGCCCACGGTCCACGTGATCACGTACGACCAGCTCAACGCCTACGACGTGCTCGTCAGCGACGACATCGTCTTCACGAAGAGCGCCTTCGACGGCTTCGTCGCCTCGAAGCGCCAGAAGGAGGCCACCGCATGAGCGGCTACGGCAAGGACCCTCGCGACGTCATCATCGCGCCCGTCGTCTCCGAGAAGAGCTACTCCCTGATCGACCAGGGCAAGTACACCTTCACGGTGGACCCGCGATCGAACAAGACCGAGATCAAGCTCGCCATCGAGAAGATCTTCAACGTCAAGGTCGACAGCATCAACACGCTGAACCGTGTCGGCAAGACCCGCCGCACGCGCTTCGGCACCGGCAAGCGCAAGGACACCAAGCGCGCCATCGTGACGCTCAAGTCGGGCACCATCGACATCTTCACGGCTGTCGGCTAGGGCTCGGAGGGAAGACAAAATGGCTATTCGTAACTACAAGCCCACGACTCCTGGTCGTCGCGGTTCGTCGGTCTCCGACTTCGCGGAGATCACGCGTTCCACGCCCGAGAAGTCGCTGCTGCGTCCCCTGTCCAAGAGCGGTGGCCGCAACAACGCCGGCCGCATCACGACGCGTCACATCGGTGGTGGCCACAAGCGCCAGTACCGCGTGATCGACTTCCGTCGTAACGACAAGGACGGCATCAACGCCAAGGTCGCTCACATCGAGTACGACCCCAACCGCACGGCGCGCATCGCGCTCCTGCACTTCGTCGACGGCACGAAGCGGTACATCATCGCTCCGAACAAGCTGTCGCAGGGCGACATCGTCGAGTCGGGTCCCGGCGCCGACATCAAGCCCGGCAATAACCTGCCGCTGAAGAACATCCCGGTCGGTACCGTCATCCACGCCATCGAGCTCAAGCCCGGCGGCGGCGCGAAGATGGCCCGCTCGGCCGGCGCCTCGGTGCGTCTCGTCGCCAAGGACGGCCCCTACGCGCAGCTCCGCCTGCCGTCGGGCGAGGTCCGCAACGTCGACGCCCGCTGCCGCGCCACCATCGGCGAGGTCGGCAACGCCGAGCAGTCGAACATCAACTGGGGCAAGGCCGGCCGCATGCGCTGGAAGGGCGTCCGCCCGACCGTGCGTGGTGTCGCCATGAACCCGGTCGACCACCCGCACGGTGGTGGTGAGGGCAAGACCTCCGGTGGTCGCCACCCGGTCAGCCCGTGGGGCCAGAAAGAGGGCCGCACCCGCCACATCAACAAGGAGAGCGACAAGCTCATCGTCCGCCGTCGTAACGCTGGCAAGAAGCGTAAGTAGGAGTTGTAGAAGATGCCACGCAGTCTTAAGAAGGGCCCCTTCGTCGATGACCACCTGCTTCGCAAGGTCGTCACGCAGAACGAGGCCAGCACCAAGAACGTCATCAAGACCTGGTCCCGCCGGTCGATGATCGTCCCGAACATGCTCGGCCACACCATCGCGGTGCACGACGGTCGCAAGCACATCCCCGTGTTCGTGACCGAGAGCATGATCGGCCACAAGCTCGGCGAGTTCGCGCCCACCCGTACCTTCCGTGGTCACGTGAAGGACGACAAGAAGGGTCGTCGCCGCTAACGCGGCGACGTAAGGAGGAGAGAAATGGTGGAGTCGATCGCACGCGTGCGTCACATCCGCGTCACCCCCATGAAGGCCCGTCGCGTCGTCAACCTGATCCGCGGCAAGCAGGCCCTCGAGGCCCTGGCCATCCTGAAGTTCGCGCCGCAGGGCGCGAGCGAGCCCGTCTACAAGCTCGTCGCGTCGGCCATGGCCAACGCCCGTGTGAAGGCGGACAAGGACAACAGCTACCTCGACGAGCAGGACCTCTACGTGAGCCGTGCATTCGTCGACCAGGGCGCAACCCTCAAGCGGTTCCAGCCGCGTGCCCAGGGTCGTGCCTTCCAGATCCTGAAGCGCACGAGCCACATCACGATCGTCCTAGCGACGCCGGATGAGGTCGAGGCAGCAGACGCTACGAAGAAGGCGAGCAAGTAATGGGCCAGAAGGTCAACCCGTACGGCTTCCGTCTGGGCATCACCACCGACCACGTGTCGCGGTGGTTCACCGACAGCACCAAGGCGGGTCAGCGTTACAGCGACTACGTCGCGGAGGACATCAAGATCCGCACCCTGCTCAAGACCTCGCTCGACCGCGCCGGCGTGGCCAAGATCGAGATCGAGCGCACCCGTGACCGCGTCCGCGTCGACATCCACACCGCCCGTCCGGGCATCGTGATCGGTCGTCGTGGCGCCGAGGCCGAGCGCATCCGCGGCGACCTCGAGAAGCTCACCGGCAAGCAGATCCAGCTGAACATCCTCGAGGTCAAGAACCCCGAGGCCGAGGCTCAGCTCGTGGCCCAGGGCATCGCCGAGCAGCTCGCTGCTCGCGTGGCGTTCCGTCGTGCCATGCGCAAGGGCCTCCAGGGTGCCCAGCGCGCCGGCGCCAAGGGCGTCCGGATCCAGGTGTCGGGTCGCCTCGGCGGCGCCGAGATGAGCCGCTCGGAGTTCTACCGCGAGGGCCGCGTGCCCCTGCACACGCTCCGCGCCAACATCGACTACGGCTTCTACGAGGCCAAGACCACTTTCGGTCGCATCGGTGTCAAGGTCTGGATCTACAAGGGCGACATCACCAACAAGGAGCTCGCGCGCGAGCAGGCGAACCAGAAGTCGTCTCGCCCCGAGCGCCGCAACGACCGTGACGGCGCCCGCCGCGGCGGGGGCGACCGCGCTCCCCGCGAGCAGAAGGCACCCGCCACCACAGGAGCTGAGGCGTAACCATGCTTATCCCCCGTCGTGTCAAGCACCGCAAGCAGCACCACCCCGGCCGTAGCGGCCAGGCCACTGGTGGCACCAAGGTCAGCTTCGGTGAGTACGGCATCCAGGCCCTCACGCCCGCTTACGTGACCAACCGTCAGATCGAGTCCGCTCGTATCGCCATGACGCGTCACATCAAGCGTGGCGGCAAGGTGTGGATCAACATCTACCCCGACCGTCCGCTCACGAAGAAGCCCGCCGAGACCCGCATGGGTTCCGGCAAGGGCTCGCCCGAGTGGTGGGTCGCGAACGTCAAGCCGGGTCGCGTGCTCTTCGAGCTCAGCGGCGTCAGCGAGGAGGTCGCCAAGGAGGCGCTCACTCGTGCAATCCACAAGCTGCCCCTCAAGGCACGCATCATCAAGCGCGAGGAGGGCGACGCATAATGGCGATCGGTTCCAAGGAGCTCCGTCCTGTCGAGCTCGACACTTTCGAAGACGAGCGTCTCGTCGATGAGCTGAAGAAGGCCAAGGAAGAGCTGTTCAACCTGCGCTTCCAGTCGGCCACCGGTCAGCTCGAGAGCCACGGCCGCCTGCGTGCCGTGAAGCGCGACATCGCTCGCATCTACACGGTCCTGCGTGAGCGCGAGCTCGGCATCCGTGCCACCCCCGCCCCGGTCGAGGCCGCCCCCAAGGCGACCAAGAAATCGACCAAGAAGGCTGCCGCCGCCGACGAGGCGCCCGTCGCCGAGACCGCCGAGGAGAAGTAATGGCTACCGAGAACAAGACCGAGGTCGACTCGGCAGCTGTCGAGGTCCGCGGTTACCGCAAGACCCGTCGCGGCTACGTGACCAGCGACAAGATGGACAAGACCATCGTCGTCGAGGTCGAGGACCGCGTGAAGCACCCCCTGTACGGCAAGGTCATCCGCCGCACCTCCAAGGTCAAGGTCCACGACGAGGCCAACGCGGCCGGCGTCGGCGACCTCGTCGTGATCAACGAGACCCGTCCGCTCAGCGCCTCCAAGCGCTGGCGCCTGGTCGAGATCCTCGAGAGGGCCAAGTAGGCCTCGCGGTCTGCTTGAGCAGAAGGAGACAGAAGTGATCCAGCAGGAATCCCGCCTCAAGGTCGCCGACAACACCGGTGCGAAGGAGATCCTCACCATCCGCGTGCTCGGTGGCTCCGGCCGTCGTTACGCCGGCCTCGGCGACGTCATCGTCGCCACGGTGAAGGACGCCATCCCCGGTGGCAACGTGAAGAAGGGCGACGTCGTCAAGGCGGTCATCGTCCGCACCAAGAAGGAGGTCCGTCGTCCGGACGGCTCCTACATCAAGTTCGACGAGAACGCCGCAGTGATCCTGAAGGCCGACGGGGACCCCCGTGGTACCCGCATCTTCGGGCCGGTCGGTCGCGAGCTTCGCGACAAGAAGTTCATGAAGATCATCTCGCTGGCGCCGGAGGTTATCTAAGTCATGGCAAACATCAAGAAGGGTGACCTCGTGCAGGTCATCAGCGGAGCCTCGCAGGCCCGCGGCGGAGACCGCGGCAAGCAGGGCAAGGTCCTCGAGGTGCTCGTGGAGCGCAACCGCGTGGTCGTCGAGGGCGTGAACTTCGTCACGAAGCACGTCCGCGTCGGCCAGACGCAGCGCGGCACCAAGACCGGTGGCATCGAGACCTTCGAGGCTCCGATCCACGTGTCGAACGTCGCCCTCGTCGACCCCAAGACCAAGAAGCCGACCCGCGTCGGCTTCCGTGAAGAGACGGTCACCAAGGGCGGCGTCACCAAGACCGTCCGTGTCCGTTACGCCAAGGCGTCGGGAGAGAACCTCTGATGACTGACACCACCACCACGCCCGCGGCCCTGCCGCGCCTCAAGGCGAAGTACCGCGCGGAGATCCTGCCGCAGCTCAAGAGCGACTTCGGCTTCACGAACGTCCACCAGGTCCCCGGCCTGGTCAAGATCGTCGTGAACACCGGTGTCGGCGAGGCCGCCCGCGACAGCAAGATCATCGACGGGGCCATCAAGGACCTCACGGCGATCACCGGCCAGAAGCCCCAGGTCACCAAGGCCCGCAAGTCCATCGCGCAGTTCAAGCTGCGTGAGGGCCAGCCGATCGGCGCGCACGTCACGCTGCGCGGCGACCGTGCCTGGGAGTTCCTGGACCGCCTGCTGTCGCTCGCGCTGCCCCGCATCCGCGACTTCCGCGGTCTGAGCGACCGTCAGTTCGACGGCAACGGCAACTACACGTTCGGTCTCAACGAGCAGAGCATGTTCCACGAGATCGACCAGGACCGCATCGACCGTGTCCGTGGCTTCGACATCACCGTCGTCACCACCGCGAAGAACGACGACGAGGGCCGGGCTCTGCTCAAGGCGCTCGGATTCCCGTTCCGCACGGCCGACCAGGCCAACTAAGATCGTTCGGTCGGCAACTCCTCACCGGAGTTGCCGACCGTTCCCCTGAGGTCGTGGAGAACCGCTCCACGCCCGCCCGATCATCAAGGTCGACACCCGGTGTACCGGATGGCGAAACCAGATGAGGAAGAAGTACACCGCATGACGATGACAGATCCGGTCGCAGACCTGCTGACCAGACTGCGCAACGCGAACTCGGCGTTCCACGAGACCGTGTCGCTCCCCAGCAGCAAGCTCAAGTCCCACATCGCGGAGATCCTCCAGCGTGAGGGCTTCATCGACTCGTGGAAGGTCGAAGACGCTCGCGTCGGCCAGACCCTCACGATCGACCTCAAGTACGGCCCCGAGCGCCAGCGCTCGATCAAGGGCATCAAGCGCGTCTCGAAGCCGGGCCTCCGCGTCTACGCGAAGTCCACCGAGATCCCGCAGGTCTTCGGCGGCCTCGGCGTCGCGATCCTGTCGACTTCCTCCGGTCTGCTGACCGACCGCGAGGCCGAGAAGAAGGGCGTGGGCGGAGAAGTCATCGCCTACGTGTGGTAATTCGTCATGTCTCGAATCGGAAGACTCCCCATCTCGATCCCTGCCGGGGTCGACGTGAAGATCGACGGCCAGGCCGTCACCGTCAAGGGCCCCAAGGGTGAGCTGTCGCTCGTCGTGAAGAGCCCCATCGAAGCTGCGCTCGAGGAGGGCACCGTCGTCGTGACGCGTCCCGACGACGAGCGCGAGTCGCGCTCGCTCCACGGCCTCACCCGCACCCTCATCGCCAACCAGATCATCGGCGTGACCCAGGGCTACACCAAGGGCCTCGAGGTCGTCGGCACCGGTTACCGCGTGCAGGCCAAGGGCTCCAACGTCGAGTTCGCTCTCGGCTACTCGCACCCGATCACCGTCGAGCCGCCCGCGGGCATCAGCTTCACGGTCGAGGGCAACAACAAGCTCACCGTCGTCGGCATCGACAAGCAGGCAGTCGGCGAAGTCGCTGCCAACATCCGCAAGCTGCGCAAGCCCGAGCCCTACAAGGGCAAGGGCGTTCGCTACGCCGGCGAGGTCGTCCGCCGCAAGGCCGGAAAGTCAGGTAAGTAATCATGGGTCTCGGTACACGAGGAAAGAGCAAGTCGGCCGCCACCAAGCGCCGTCACACCCGCCTGCGCAAGAAGGTCGTGGGCACCGAAGAGCGCCCCCGTCTCGTCGTCACCCGTTCGGCCCGGCACGTGTTCGTGCAGGTCGTCGACGACAGCAAGGGCTTCACCGTCGCCAGCGCATCGACCCTCGAGGCCGACATGCGCACCTTCGACGGTGACAAGACCGCGAAGTCCCGCAAGGTCGGCGAGCTCGTCGCCGAGCGCGCCAAGGCCGCGGGCATCGAGGCCGTCGTGTTCGATCGCGGCGGCAACAAGTACGCCGGACGCGTCGCGGCCATCGCCGAAGGCGCCCGAGAGGCTGGTTTGAACCTGTGAGCGACGCTACGAACACCACTCCCCCCGCAGAGACCGACGCGGTCGCGGCGACCGAGACGGTCAAGGCTCCGGCCGAGGCCGTCGTCGAGCGCCCCGTCGAGACGGCTGCCGGCTCGGAGTCCAACAACCGCGAGGGCGGTCGCACCGACCGCCGTGGCGGCCAGGGTCGCGGAGACCGCAACGCCGGCGGCCGTGGCCGCGGCGACCGTGACGACAAGAGCCAGTTCCTGGAGCGCGTCGTCACGATCAACCGCGTGTCGAAGGTCGTCAAGGGCGGTCGTCGCTTCAGCTTCACCGCGCTCGTCGTGGTCGGAGACGGCAACGGACTCGTCGGCGTCGGCTACGGAAAGGCCCGCGAGGTCCCCACGGCCATCAGCAAGGGCGTCGAGGAGGCGAAGAAGAACTTCTTCCGCGTCCCCCGCATCGGCAACACGATCCCGCACCCCGTCCAGGGTGAGGCCGCTGCCGGCGTCGTCATGCTGCGTCCGGCCTCGGCCGGTACCGGAGTCATCGCCGGTGGTCCCGTCCGCGCCGTGCTCGAGTGCGCCGGTGTCCACGACGTCCTGAGCAAGTCGCTCGGTTCGTCGAACACCATCAACATCGTCCACGCGACCGTCGAGGCCCTCAAGCAGCTCGAGGAGCCCCGCGCCGTCGCCGCTCGCCGCGGCCTCGACATCGACGCCGTGATGCCGGCCTTCATGGCCCGCGCCGAGCAGGCGGCCAAGGCCGCTGCGACCGAGAAGGCAGGTGCCTGATGGCCCAGCTCAAGGTGACCCAGATCAAGTCCGTAATCAGCGAGAAGCAGAACCAGCGTGACACGCTGCGGAGCCTGGGCCTCAAGCGCATCGGCCAGTCGGTCGTGCGCGAGGACACCAAGCAGAACCGCGGCTACGTCAACACGGTCGCCCACCTCGTGAAGGTCGAGGAGATTGACTAATGGCTGACGAGAAGAACGGCGCCGCCGAGAAGGCCGCTCCGAAGAAGGCCGCCGCCAAGGCGACCACCACCAAGGCCGCCGCCCCCAAGGCGACGACCAAGAAGTCGACGGCCTCCTCGGCCGCCGCCTCGACGACGACCTCGACGAAGTCGGCCTCGGCCGGTCAGTCGGCGGACGTCGCCCGCCCGCAGGTCCTCAAGGTCCACCACCTCCGTCCGGCTCCCGGTGCCAAGACGGCCAAGACCCGCGTGGGTCGCGGTGAAGGCTCGAAGGGCAAGACGGCCGGACGTGGCACCAAGGGCCAGAAGGCCCGGTACCAGGTCAAGGTCGGCTTCGAGGGCGGTCAGATGCCGCTCCACATGCGCACTCCGAAGCTGCGCGGGTTCAAGAACCCGTTCCGCGTCGAGTACCAGGTGGTCAACCTCGAGAAGCTCGGCGAGCTGTACCCGCAGGGCGGCGAGGTCACCGTGAGCGACCTGGTCGCCAAGGGTGCCGTCCGCAAGAACGAGAAGGTCAAGGTCCTCGGACAGGGCGACCTGAGCGTCGCTCTCACCGTGGCGGTCGACAAGGTCTCCGGCTCTGCCGAAGAGAAGATCGTCGCCGCCGGCGGGACCGTCTCCAAGTAATCACCTGAGGGGGTGGTCCGACAGGGCCACCCCTTTCAGTCGTCTATCCTTCATGCCGGGAGGCCCCACATGTTCAGAGCTGTCGCGCGCATCATGCGCACGCCCGACCTTCGCCGAAAGATCGGGTTCACTCTCGGCATCATCGCGCTCTTCCGGCTGGGATCGTTCATCCCCTCGCCGTTCGTGGACTACCAGAACGTGCAGCTGTGCCTCGCCGGCAACCAGGGCACGTCGGGTCTCTACGAGCTCGTCAACCTCTTCAGCGGCGGCGCCCTGCTGCAGCTCTCGGTCTTCGCGCTGGGCATCATGCCCTACATCACGTCGTCGATCATCGTGCAGCTGCTCCGCGTCGTCATCCCCCACTTCGACACCCTCTACAAGGAGGGCCAGTCGGGCCAGGCGAAGCTGACGCAGTACACCCGGTACCTCACCATCGCGCTGGGCATCCTCCAGTCGACGACGCTGATCACCGTGGCCCGCTCCGGTGCGCTGTTCGCCGGCTCCGGCGCCGCCGAGTGCCAGCAGCTCATCACGAACGACGCCTGGTACGCCGTCATGCTCATGGTCATCACGATGACCGCCGGCACCGGCCTGATCATGTGGATGGGCGAGCTCATCACCGAGCGCGGCATCGGCAACGGCATGTCGCTCCTGATCTTCACCTCGATCGCTGCCCGCTTCCCCACCGCCCTCTGGAGCATCGCGCAGGCGCGCAGCTTCGAGATCTTCCTCATGGTCATCGCCGTCGGGCTCGTGATCATGGCCGCGGTCGTGTTCGTCGAGCAGTCCCAGCGGCGGATCCCCGTGCAGTACGCCAAGCGGATGGTCGGGCGGCGGACGTACGGCGGCAACAACACGTACATCCCGATCAAGGTCAACATGGCCGGCGTCGTGCCCGTCATCTTCGCCTCGTCACTGCTGTACCTCCCCGCGCTCGTGGCTCAGTTCAACCAGCCCTCCGACGGCACCGCGCCTCCGGCGTGGGTGGCGTGGGTCCAGGCGAACCTCACGTCCGGCGACAACCCGCTGTACATGGCGCTGTACTTCGCCCTCATCGTCGGCTTCACGTACTTCTACGTCGCGATCACCTTCAACCCCGAAGAGGTCGCCGACAACATGAAGAAGTACGGCGGGTTCATCCCCGGCATCCGTGCCGGTCGCCCGACGGCCGAGTACCTCGACTACGTCCTCACGCGCGTCACCCTGCCGGGCTCGCTCTACCTCGGCATCATCGCGCTCATCCCGCTGATCGCCCTGGCCACCGTCGGTGCGAACCAGAACTTCCCGTTCGGAGGCGCGAGCATCCTGATCATCGTCGGCGTCGGTCTCGAGACCGTCAAGCAGATCGACTCGCAGCTGCAGCAGCGTCACTACGAGGGGCTCCTCAAGTGACGGGGAGCGAGACCGGGCCCAGCCCGCGCCTCCTGATCGTCGGCCCTCCCGGCGCCGGCAAGGGCACGCAGGCGACGCAGATCGCGGAGACCCTCGGGGTCCCGGCGATCTCGACGGGCGACATCTTCCGCGCCAACGTCCGTGACGAGACCGAGCTGGGCGTCAAGGTCAAGACGATCATGGACGCCGGCGACTACGTCCCCGACAGCCTGACGAACGAGCTCGTCTCCGACCGGCTCGACCAGAGCGACGCGGCGCAGGGGTTCCTGCTCGACGGGTACCCCCGCACCCTGCAGCAGGTCGGTTTCCTCGACGACTACCTCTCCGCCAAGGGGCAGGCGCTCGAGGCCGTCATCCTGCTGGTGGCCGACCGCGACGAGATCGTCGAGCGGCTGCGCAAGCGCGCCCTCGACCAGGGCCGTTCCGACGACACGGAGGACGCCATCCGGCACCGCCAGGACGTCTACCTGCGTGAGACCGCACCTCTGCTGGAGAGCTACCGGTCGCGGGGCCTGGTCGTCGAGGTCGACGGCCTCGGCAGCATCGAGCAGGTCGCCGAGCGGATCGACGCCGCCCTGACCGAGCGCGGCTTCCGCTCGACGGCCGCCGCCTCCTAGCCGAGTGGCCTTCCGCAAGCCGGGCATCTACAAGACCCGGGACGAACTGCGCGCCATGGCGGCGCCCGGCGTGCTGACGGCCCGGTCGCTCGACGCGGTCGCGGCCGCCCTGCGCCCCGGCATCACCACGGGCGAGCTCGACGCGATCGCCGAGCGCACCATCCGTGACGGCGGCGGCGTGCCCAACTTCATGCTCGTGCCGGGCTACCGGAACACCGTCTGCACCTCCGTGAACGCCGAGGTCGTGCACGGCATCCCCGGCAACCGCGCTCTCGAGCCCGGCGACCTCGTCTCGGTCGACAGCGGGGCGGAGGTCGACGGCTGGAACGGCGACAGCGCACGCTCCTTCGTGCTCGACGACCCGAGCCGGCCCGAGCTCGTCGCCGAGCGGAGGCTGCTCTCCGACGTGACCGAGCAGGCCCTCTGGCACGGCATCGCCGCCCTGGCCTCGGCCCGTCACCTCAACGAGGTAGGCGACGCCGTCGAGGAGTACGTGGAGTCCCGCGGGAGCTTCGGGATCATCGAGGACTACGTCGGCCACGGCATCGGCCGCTCCATGCACGAGGACCCACCGGTCTTCAACTACCGCGTCAAGGGCCGCGGGCCCGCGGTCAAGCCGGGCCTGGTCGTGGCCATCGAGCCCATGATCACCCTCGGCGGGATCGACACCGTCACGGAGGACGACGACTGGACCGTCACCACCGTCGACGGCAGCTCCGCGGCGCACTGGGAGCACTCCGTCGCCGTGCACGAGGGCGGCATCTGGGTGCTGACCGCCCACGACGGGGGAGCGGCGCAGCTGGCGCCCCTCGGAGTCGTGCCCGTCCCGATCGCCTGACCCGCGCCTCCCGCCCGGGCCGGTACGTCATGCGTCGGCCCGCCCCGGGTGTCCGTGACCGCAGGGCGTCACCGCCCGGCGGCGACGCGGCTCAGCCGTTTCCGACGGAGCAGGTCGCCTCGGCCGCGGACTGGCCGGTGATCGTGGACGGCAGCACGGCCGGTGCTCCCGGAGCCGTGGCCGGCGCGGTGGCCTCCGCGGTCGAGCCCGTGCCGGGGGTCGCCGTCGAGGGCGCGGTCGTCTCTGCCGGCGCGGGGGCCGGAGCTGCGGGGGCCGCCGGGTCCGCCTCGCTGCCACGGCCCGTGGCGGCGTCGCCGAGGGTGAACGGCGTGTCGGCCGCGAGGGCGTCGTTGAGCAGCTGTGCGTCGGCGGTCGAGGGCACGACCTTGGCGGAGTTCCGCGGGTCGTCGACGACGGGGTACTGCACGAAGACGATGTCGGCGGGCTGGAGGTCCTTGAGGGCGAGCGCCAGCTTCACCAGCGTGTCGGGCGAGCTGAGCGTCGACGACAGCTGCATGTTGCTCAGCGCCGCGGAGGCGAGCTTGTAGAGCGTCGCGACGTTGCCGAGGGTGCCCCCGGAGATGATCTTGCGCATCATCGCGGAGAGGAAGACCTGCTGCGAGCTGATCCGGGCGAGGTCGCTGCCGTCGCCGACCCCGTAGCGGGTGCGGAGGAACTGCAGCGCCTGGCCGCCCTGGAGGCTGTGCGTGCCGGCGTCGAGGGTGAGCCCGGTGTCACGGTCGGAGATCGGCTCGGCGACGCAGACGTCGACGCCGCCGAGGGCGTTGGACATCTCGATGACCCCGTCGAAGGTGATCTTGCCCGCGTAGGGGATCGTGAGGCCGGTCATGGCCTCCACGGTCGCCACCGTGCACGACAGGCCGCCGTTCTCGAGGCTGGTGTTGAACTGCACGTACGTCTCGGCGGGGTAGGCGGTGCCGTCCTCGCCGGTGCAGGCCGGGAGGTCGACCATGGTGTCGCGGGGGATGCTGACGGCCGTCAGCTGGCTGTGGTCCTGGGAGAGGTGCACCAGGATCGTGACGTCGTTCCGCTGGCCCTCGATCGACGTGTCGGCGGTGGCCGACGACTGGTCGGCACGCTCGTCGCTGCCGACGAGGAGGATGTTGGCGCCGCCGGTGATGGCCTCGATGCTCTCGTCCTCCACCTGCGCCTCGTTGCCGAGCGAGACCGTCGACACCGAGGAGGTCACGTCGCGGACGGCGATGGCGGCGAGGGAGGCGCCGCTGACGAGCAGCACGGCGAGGGAGCTCGCGACGATCGTGACGAGCGCCCCGGCGGGGCCGCGGCGTCGGAGTCGGCCGTGGCGGGCCAGGCCACGGCGGCCTCGCGGTCGGGTCTGATCGGGCATCGGGGCTCCACGGGTCGGCGTCATCACCCTCGACTCGGCGTGTCGGGTCGACGGGCGGGTTGCTGAAGTGTAGCGGGAGGACCTAGGATCGATCTTTGGTGTTCCCAGGTCACTTCTGTGCCTGCGGCACCGCATCCCCGCACGACCAACACTCCCAATTCTTAGCGACAGTGAGGCTATGGCCAAAAAAGACGGTGTCATCGAAATCGAAGGCGCAGTGGTCGAAGCTCTGCCCAACGCGATGTTCCGCGTTGAGCTCAGCAACGGGCACAAAGTTCTCGCCCACATCTCCGGCAAGATGCGTCAGCACTACATCCGCATCCTCCCCGAAGACCGGGTGATCGTCGAACTCAGCCCCTACGACCTGACCCGCGGCCGGATCGTCTACCGCTACAAGTAGGGCGTGCTGGAAAGGAACGGCCCCACGCACCCGTGGGGCACGAAGCCAGCGAGATCAAGGAAACAACGATGAAGGTCAACCCCAGCGTCAAGCCCATCTGCGAGCACTGCAAGGTGATCCGCCGCAAGGGCAACGTCATGGTCATCTGCAAGAGCAACCCGCGCCACAAGCAGCGCCAGGGTTGATCTGACCGGTCGCCCAGCGCGGCCGGACAGAGGCCGGAGCCCCTCGAGGGCTCCACAGCACCACCAGACAGAGCAGCACCAGAACCCGCACCGCCGGCAGCAGCCAGGCAGGAGGCGCGGGGGACACCCCGGGGCGGAGGCCCGGGCACCGGCGCTGTGACAGACCTCCACCACTCTCTGAGGAGAAGCCACCATGGCACGTCTAGCAGGCGTTGACATCCCGCGCGACAAGCGCGTGGAGGTCGCACTGACCTACATCTACGGAGTCGGCCGCACCCGCGCGCTCAAGACTCTCGCCGAGACCGAGATCGACGGCAACATCCGCGTCAAGGACCTCACGGACGACCAGCTCGTCCTTCTCCGCGACCACATCGAGGGCAACTTCAAGGTAGAGGGAGACCTCCGTCGCGAGGTCGCCGCCGACATCCGCCGCAAGGTCGAGATCGGCAGCTACGAGGGCATCCGCCACCGCCGCGGCCTGCCTGTGCGCGGCCAGCGCACCAAGACGAACGCTCGTACCCGCAAGGGCCCGAAGCGCACCGTCGCCGGCAAGAAGAAGGCTCGCTAGGCCCCGGCTCCCGCCGTACTCGCCTCTAGGTTGTAGGAGAAAAAATTGGCAGCACCGAAGTCGGCCGCGCGTAAGCCCCGCCGCAAAGAGAAGAAGAACGTCGCCGTGGGCCAGGCCCACATCAAGAGCACGTTCAACAACACGATCGTGTCGATCACGGACCCCTCGGGTGCCGTGCTGAGCTGGGCCTCCTCGGGAGCCGTCGGCTTCAAGGGCTCGCGCAAGTCGACGCCCTTCGCCGCGCAGCTGGCCGCCGAGTCGGCCGCCCGCCAGGCGCAGGAGCACGGCGTCAAGAAGGTCGACGTCTTCGTCAAGGGGCCGGGTTCCGGCCGCGAGACGGCGATCCGCTCGCTCCAGGCCGCTGGCCTGGAGGTCGGGTCGATCAACGACGTCACCCCGCAGGCGCACAACGGCTGCCGCCCGCCGAAGCGTCGTCGCGTCTAACTGAGTCGATGCCCGTCGCGCCTCCCCGCCCTGCTCGCAGGGCTCGGAGGCGCGGCGGGCTCACCCGCGTTCACCGCGCCTCCGGCTCCCTCGCCGGGAGCCCCCACAACTCAACAGACCCGACGGGCCAGCCACCTGTCGTACCGCCAAGAGTCATATAGCGGACTCTTCGCCGAAAGGAATCCACCAGTGCTCATTGCACAGCGCCCCACCCTCACCGAGGAGAACATCTCGGAGTTCCGCTCGCGGTTCGTCATCGAGCCCCTCGAGCCCGGCTTCGGCTACACCCTCGGCAACTCGCTGCGTCGCACCCTGCTCTCGTCGATCCCCGGAGCCGCTGTCACCAGCATCCGCATCGACGGGGTGCTGCACGAGTTCACGACGGTCCCCGGTGTCAAGGAAGACGTCACCGAGGTCATCCTGAACATCAAGCAGCTCGTCGTCTCGAGCGAGCACGACGAGCCCATCACGGCGTACCTGCGCAAGCAGGGTGCCGGTCAGGTCACGGCGGCCGACATCTCGGCCCCCGCCGGCGTGGAGATCCACAACCCCGAGCTCGTCATCGCGACGCTCAACGACAAGGCGAAGTTCGAGCTCGAGCTCACGATCGAGCGTGGCCGCGGCTACGTGTCGGCCGTGCAGAACCGCTCCGAGTTCAGCGAGGCCGGTCAGATCCCGATCGACTCGATCTACTCGCCCGTGCTCAAGGTGACGTACCGCGTCGAGGCCACTCGTGCCGGTGAGCGCACCGACTTCGACCGCCTCGTGGTCGACGTCGAGACCAAGCCCGCGATCTCGCCCCGCGACGCCATCGCGTCGGCCGGTCGCACGCTGACCGAGCTGTTCGGCCTGGCTCGCGAGCTCAACACCGCCGCCGAGGGCATCGAGATCGGCCCCGCGCCGGTCGACGCCGTCCTCTCCAGCGAGCTGCAGACCCCGATCGAGGACCTCGATCTCTCGGTGCGCAGCTACAACTGCCTGAAGCGCGAGGGCATCAACACGGTGTCCGAGCTCGTCGCCCTCTCGGAGACGCAGCTCATGAACATCCGCAACTTCGGTCAGAAGTCGGTCGACGAGGTGAAGGACAAGCTCGTGGAGCTCGGCCTCTCGCTCAAGGACACGGTCCCCGGGTTCGACGGAGCCCACTTCTACAGCGGCTACGACGAGGAAGAGACCAACTAGGTCTCGTCCCTCCCGCCCTGATCATCTTCGACAGCTAGGAACCATCAATCATGCCCAAGCCCACCAAGGGTCCCCGTCTCGGAGGCGGACCGGCGCACGAGCGCCTCATGCTCGCCAACCTCGCGGCCTCGCTCTTCGAGCACAAGAGCATCAAGACGACCGAGACGCGGGCCAAGCGCCTCCGTCCCGTCGCCGAGCGCCTGGTGACCTTCGCCAAGCGCGGAGACCTGCACTCGCGTCGTCGCGTCATGCAGACCCTGCGCAACAACAAGGACGCCGCGCACATCCTCTTCACGGAGATCGCTCCCCTGGTCGACCAGCGTGAGGGCGGCTACACCCGCATCACGAAGCTCGGCTTCCGCAAGGGCGACAACGCGTCGATGGTGTCGATGGAGCTCGTCCTCGAGCCCGTGACCCCGAAGGTCAAGTCGTCGAAGAGCACGACGGCCGCCGCCGCCGCGCCCGTCGAGGAGCCCGTCGTCGAGGAGGCGCCCGTCGAGGAGCCCGAGACCGTCGAGGAGTCGGCTCCGGTCGAGTCCGAGACCGAGACGGCCCCCGCCGCCGAGGTCGAGGCCGACGCCGCCGCGAAGTCGGACGACAAGTAGCAGCGAGCTCCACCGCACCGCCCGGAGGGCCCGTCACTGCGAGGTGACGGGCCCTCCGTCGTCGGCCCCGGGCGACGCTCGTCGTCGATCGCGAGAGTGTGGGCCCTTCGGCGGACCGGCGCGTCCCCCGAACAGGTGTCGTTCACCTACGCGTCACATGGCAGAAACCCTTGAGGAGGCTGTGGACCGTAGCGTCGGTGGGTCACCTCCCGCCAGCTGAAGGAACACATGTCCCCGCGCTCCCGCCACACTCCGGTCACGGTCGCCGCCCTCGCGGCCGGCCTCGCCCTCTGCCTCGCTCCGCTCGTGCCCGTCGCCGCCTCCGCCGCCCCCGGCGGCACCGGCGTCGTCATCAACGAGGCCTACCTGAAGGGCGGCAGCGCGAACGCTCCGTTCGCGAACAAGTTCGTCGAGCTCTACAACCCGACCACCGCCTCCGTCTCCGTCGCGGGCTGGTCGATCCAGTACCGCTCGGCGACGTCGAGCGGCACGTTCACCGGCGTGGGGGCCCTGAGCGGGTCGATCGCGCCCGGCGGCTACCTGCTCGTGCAGATGTCGTCCAACGGGACGACGGGCGCGCCGCTGCCGACGCCCGACGTCGTCACGACCGTGAACCCCGGCGGTGCCAGCGGCACCCTCGTGCTGGCGAGCACGACGACCGCCCTGGCCCTCCCGGCGGGGTCGATCTCCACCGCGACGCCCGGCGTCGTCGACGCTCTCGGCTACGGGACGTCGAACACGTTCGAGACGACGGCGGCGGAGGTGGGCTCGGCCAACCCCGTCCCGACCTCGTACGTCCGCACGGCGTTCTCCGACACCGACGTCAACGCGGCCGACTTCGTCCAGCAGGGCCAGATCACGCCGCAGAACGCCGCCAGCACCGGCACGACGCCCACTCCGCCCGTGCCGCCGACCCCGCCGGTGTCGGAGGCGGACGTCACCGTGGCGCAGCTGCAGGGCGCCACCGACAGGAGCCCCTACGCGGGCCGCACCGTCACCACCCGCGGCGTCGTCACGGCGACGTACCCGACCGGCGGCCTGGACGGCTACGTCGTCCAGACCCCAGGCACCGGAGGCGCGCTGGACCTCTCGACGCACCTCTCGTCGGACGCGGTCTTCGTGTACTCCTCGGCCACCGCCTCCTCGGTGGAGGTCGGCGACTACGTCGAGCTCGTGGGCGAGGTCACCGAGTTCTTCGGGCTCACCGAGCTGACGGTCGACGGCACCGACCAGGTCACGCAGCTGGACGCCTCCACCGTCGTCGCCCCGGCGCCGGCCACGGTCGGGTTCCCCGCCACGGACGCGCAGCGCGAGTCGCTCGAGAGCATGCTCCTGCTGCCGCAGGGCGAGTTCACGGTCGCCGACACCTACACGACGAACCAGTACGGCGAGGTGAAGCTCGCCTCGGGCGGCACCCCGCTGATCCAGCCGACCGAGGTCGGACGCCCCGGCAGCGCGAAGTACGCGGCGACGATCGCCGACAACGCCGCTCGGGCCGTGACGCTCGACGACGGTGCCACCACGAACTTCCTCACCGCGGCGAACCAGTCGATCCCGGTGCCGTACCTGTCGAACGAGAACCCGGTCACGGTGGGCGCCTCGGTGGCCTTCACCGAGCCGGTCGTCCTCGACTTCCGCAACTCGGCGTGGAAGTACCAGCCCACCAGCCGCGTCACGGGCGACGTCGCGTACGCCGACCTGCCCGTCACCTTCGAGAACGTCCGCACCGACGCTCCCCGTGAGGTCGGCGGCGACGTCAGGCTCGCCAGCTTCAACGTGCTGAACTACTTCCCCACCACGGGCGACTCGCTGACCGGCTGCACCTACTACCGCGACCGTGCCGGCGAGCCCGTCACGGTGAACAGCGGCTGCGATGCCCGCGGCGCGGCGAACCAGGACGACCTGCAGCGTCAGCAGGCCAAGATCGTCACGGCGATCAACGCCCTCGGCGCCGACGTCGTCTCGCTCGAGGAGATCGAGAACTCCGCCCGCTTCGGCAAGGACCGCGACTCGGCCCTGTCGACCCTGGTCGACGCCCTCAACGCAGACGCCGGGTCGGACGTCTGGGACTTCGTCCCGTCGCCCACCGCCCTGCCGGCCAACGAGGACGTCATCCGCCTCGCGTTCATCTACAAGGCCGGCGTGGTCGAGAGCGTCGGCGACTCGAGCATCCTCACGGGCTCTGCGGCGTTCAGCAACGCGCGTCAGCCCCTCGCCCAGGCGTTCCGCCCCGTCGGCGGCGACGCCGACTCGACCGTCCTCGCGATCGCGAACCACTTCAAGTCGAAGGGCAGCGGGTCGGGCCCCGACGCCGACCTGGGCGACGGCCAGGGCGGCTCGAACGCCTCCCGCGTGAACCAGGCGAACGCCCTCGTGGCCTTCGCCGCCGAGCGCGAGGCCGCCGTCGGCACCGACAAGGTGTTCCTGCTCGGCGACTTCAACGCCTACTCGCAGGAGGACCCGATCGAGGTGCTGCGCACCGCCGGCTTCACCGACCTCGGCTCGACCGAGGACGGCGAGGAGTACAGCTACGTGTTCAGCGGCCTGAGCGGCTCGCTCGACCACGTGCTGGCCTCGCCCGCCGCCCTCGAGGCCGTCACGGGCGTCGACATCTGGAACATCAACTCGGGTGAGTCTGTCGGCCTCGAGTACAGCCGCTTCAACTACAACGTGCGCGACCTGCTGCAGCTCGACCAGTTCCGCGCCAGCGACCACGACCCCGTCGTCGTCGGCGTCGACCTGCTCGCCGACGTCGTCGCGCCGACCCCGGTGCCCACCGACCCGGCCGCGCCGGTCACGCCGGGCACGGGTGCGGGCTCCGGCACGGGGGCGGGCACGGCCCCGGCCGGCAGCGCCCCGGTCGCCTCCGCCCCGACGCGTCCGGGCGGCCTGGCCTACACCGGGTCGGACGGCGTCCTCGGCTGGGCGGTGCTCGCCCTGGCGCTGATGGCCGCCGGTGGCACGGTGCTCGTGCAGCGTCGTCGCCTCGCCGCGGGGGAGTAGCCCGCACCAGCTGACCACGGCGGCGGCCGGGGCACGGGAGACCGTGCCCCGGCCGCCGCCGTGGTCGTGTGCGGCGAGCTGCCGTGCAGGCGACGGCGGCGGCCCGGGGCCCGCGCGGCTCGTACGATGGTCGACGTGACGAGCGACGACCCGGCCCCGGCCCCCGCCTCCGGCCTGGTGCCCGACCTCGCCCCCGGCATGACCCGGGTGCGCCTCACCGTCGCCTACGACGGCACCGACTTCTCCGGCTGGAGCGAGCAGCCCGGCCGCCGCACCGTCCAGGGCGAGGTCGAGGCCGCGCTCCGCGTGCTCTTCGGCCGCCACGAGCACGTGCCGACCGTGACCGTCGCCGGCCGCACCGACGCCGGCGTCCACGCCCGCGGCCAGGTCGTCCACCTCGACCTGACCGCCGAGCAGGTCGCCCAGCTGCAGCGGCCGCACCGGGGCATGGTCGACCGCTCGCCGCTCGACGCGCCCACCGTCCTCGCGCGCCGGCTGAACGGGCTGGCGGGCGCCTCCGACGAGATCGTGGTCTCGGGGGCGCGGGTGGCGCCTCCCGGGTTCCACGCGCGCTTCGGCGCGCTGTGGCGGCGCTACGAGTACCGCATCGCCGACCGCGGGGCCGAGCGCGACCCCTCCCGCCGCCGCCACACCCTCTGGTACGACCACCTGCTCGACCTCGACCTGATGAACGCCACGGCCGCGGGCCTGGTCGGCCTGCACGACTGGGCGGCGTACTGCCGCCACCGCGACTACGCGACGACGATCCGCGAGCTGCAGCACTTCACGTGGAGGCGCGAGGCCGACGGCGTGCTGGTCGCCACCGTGCAGGCGGACGCCTTCTGCCACAACCTCGTCCGCAACCTCGTCGGCGCGTGCGTCGCCGTCGGCGAGGGGTCGATGCCCGAGCACCGGGCCGTCGGGGTCCGCCGCGAGGCCGAGCGCAACGGCGAGTTCCGTGTGGTCCCCGCCACGGGCCTGACCATGGTCGAGGTCGGCTACCCGCCCGACGACGAGGTGGCGGCCCGGGTCGTGCTCACCCAGGTCAAGCGGTCGGCCGCTAGCCTCGACGGATGACCGCTCCCCGCCCCGCGACCCCCTCCGACGTCCCTGAGATGCTGCGCCTGATCGTCGAGCTGGCGGTCTACGAGAAGGAGCCGGAGGCGGTGAAGACCACCGAGGGCGACCTCCGCCGGGCGCTCTTCGCCGACGCCCCCGCCGTCTTCGCGTTCGTCGTCGACGGCGACGAGCCCGGCGAGCTCGCGGGGCTCGCGATCTGGTTCCTGACGTTCTCGACCTGGGAGGGCGTCCACGGCATCCACCTGGAAGACCTGTACGTCGCGCCGCAGCACCGGGGCGCCGGCCACGGGCGGGCCCTCCTGACGCGCCTGGCGCAGGAGGCGACGGCGCGCGGCCTCGCCCGCGTCGAGTGGGCCGTGCTCGACTGGAACGAGCCGTCGATCGGCTTCTACCGGTCGCTCGGCGCCACGTCGATGGACGAGTGGACCACGTTCCGGCTCGACGGCCAGGCCCTGGCGGTGCTCGGCGGCGCGTGACGCCGTTTGACGCCCCCGGGCGTGTCGGGTATGGTCGACCCTTGGTGTCTGCGCAACTGCGCGCGGCGCCCGAAGTTGAGCCCTCCACCTGACTCGTTCTCGCCGTCTCTTCGGCGACAACGGCAACGGAGCGGGATCCACGAACACCTCACCTCGACCAGGAAGCAGCACTACTGTGACGCGCACTTTCTCCCCCAAGCCGGCTGACGTCCAGCCGAACTGGCTGATCATCGACGCCAACGACGTCGTCCTCGGCCGTCTGGCCAGCCACGCGGCAGCACTGCTGCGCGGCAAGCACAAGCCGACCTTCGCCCCCCACATGGACATGGGCGACTTCGTCATCATCATCAACGCCGACAAGGTGGCCCTGACCGGCTCCAAGCTGGCCGAGAAGCTCTACTACCGCCACTCCGGCTACCCGGGCGGCCTCACGGCCACCACGTACTCCGAGATGGTGGAGAAGCACCCCACGCGCGCCGTCGAGAAGGCGATCCGCGGCATGCTGCCGAAGAACTCGCTGGGCCGTGCCCAGATCAAGAAGCTGAAGGTGTACGCGGGTGCCGAGCACCCCCACGCTGCTCAGCAGCCCACGGTTCACACCCTCGACCAGGTCGCTCAGTAGCGTCCGCCTTCAGACTTAAGGACCCCCACACAGTGGCTCAGATCGCAGATTCCATCGACCAGGCTCCCGAGAGCTTCACCACGGAGAGCTCCGCTCCCGAGGCCTCGGCGACCCCCCGCGCCGTCCTCAACGTCTCCGGCTCCGCCGTCGGACGTCGCAAGGAGGCCATCGCCCGTGCCCGCCTCGTCCCCGGCTCCGGCACGTTCGTGGTCAACGGCCGCACCCTCGAGGAGTACTTCCCCAACAAGCTGCACCAGCAGCTGATCAACGACCCGTTCAAGGTGCTCGACCTCCTCGGCGCCTACGACGTCACGGTCAAGGTCACCGGCGGCGGCCCCTCCGGCCAGGCGGGCGCCCTGCGCCTCGCCATCGCCCGCACGCTGAACGAGATCGACCGCGAGAACAACCGCGCCACGCTCAAGAAGGCCGGCTTCCTCACCCGTGACGCCCGCGTCATCGAGCGCAAGAAGGCCGGTCTCAAGAAGGCCCGCAAGGCCTCGCAGTTCTCGAAGCGCTAGTCACACACCCCCACAGGCAGGTCTCGCGATGTCGCGTCTCTTCGGTACCGACGGTGTTCGGGGCCTCGCCAACCGTGAGCTGACCGCCGCGCTCGCCCTGGGCCTCGCCCAGGCGAGCGCGGTGGTGCTCACGAAGGGCCACCACGCCGACGCTCGTCGTGCTGAAGGGCGACGACCCGTCGCCGTGGTCGCCCGTGACCCCCGTGTCTCGGGGGAGTTCCTCACCGCCGCCGTGTGCGCGGGCCTGGCCAGCTCCGGCGTCGACGTGCTCGACGCCGGGGTCATCCCGACCCCCGCGGCGGCGTTCCTCGTCGACGACATCGGCGCCGACTTCGGCGTGATGATCAGCGCCTCGCACAACCCGGCGCCCGACAACGGCATCAAGTTCTTCGCGTTCGGCGGCACGAAGCTGCCCGACGAGGTCGAGGACCGCATCGAGGCCGCCATGGCCGAGCCGCAGCTGATGCCCGTCGGGGGCGACGTCGGCCGCATCCGCCGGTTCGCCGACGCCGAGGACCGCTACGTCCTGCACCTCCTCGGGGCCCTGCCCCACCGCCTCGACGGCCTGCACGTCGTGCTCGACTGTGCCCACGGCGCCGCCTCCGCCGTCTCGCCCGAGGTCTTCACCGACGCGGGCGCGAAGGTCACCCTGATCGGGGCCGACCCCGACGGCGTCAACATCAACGACGGCGTCGGCTCGACCCACCTCGACAACCTCGCCCGCGCCGTGCTCGAGCACGGCGCCGACGTCGGCATCGCGCACGACGGCGACGCCGACCGCTGCCTCGCGGTCGACGCGACCGGCGCGGTCGTCGACGGCGACCAGATCATGGCGATCATCGCCGTGGCCCACAAAGAGCACGGTCGCCTCGCCCATGACACCCTCGTCGCGACGGTGATGAGCAACCTCGGCCTCATCCGCGCCATGGAGCAGCACGGCATCGCCGTGCGCCAGACCCGCGTCGGCGACCGCTACGTGCTCGAGGACATGAGCGCCGGCGGCTACACGCTCGGCGGCGAGCAGTCAGGCCACATCGTCTTCAGCGACCACGCGACCACCGGCGACGGCATCCTCACCGGGCTGTCGCTCGTCGCGCGCATGGCCGAGACCGGCAAGAGCCTGGCCGAGCTGGCCCGCGTGATGACGGTCTTCCCGCAGATCCTCGTCAACGTCGGCGGCGTCGACCGCGAGCGCCTCGACGGCGACCAGGGCGTCGCCGACGCCGTGGCGGCCCTCGAGGCCGAACTCGGCGACACCGGCCGCGTGCTGCTCCGCCCGTCGGGCACCGAGCCCGTCGTGCGGGTCATGGTGGAGGCCGCCGACCAGGCGACCGCCGACCGCGTCGCGCACGAGCTCGCCGACGTCGTCCGCGAGCGACTGGCGCTCTAGCGGGCCCGACCCGCGCCTCCCGCAGGCCCGGCGTCCCCGCCGTCGTGCCCGCGTCGGGCACCATGGGCACATGCTCCTCCTGCTGCCCGCCGTCGTCTTCGCGGTGCTCTACGTCGTCAGCCGCCGCCGCGACGCGCGGCGTCTGCGCAACGGCGTCTTCCTCGTCGCGGCCCTCGGCTGCCTCCTCGTGGCCGGCGTGCTCGAGGTCGCCGCGACCGGGCCCGCGCAGCAGAGCGCCGTCCTGCTCGGCGTCGTGGGCGCCGGCCTGCTCGTCGTGGTGCTCGCGCTCTTCCTGCTGGGCAACGGCGTCACCATGCTGCGCTCCGAGGGGCGCAGCCTCGGCAACCTGCTCTCGCTGCTGGCGGGCGTCGCCATCCTGCTCGTGCCGGTCGCGGCGGCCGCGCTGGTCTTCGGGCCCGACGTCGCGGAGCTGCCGGGTCCGGTCGGGGTCGTGCTCGTCGCCCTGGGCGTCCTCCTCGTCTTCGTCGCGGGGTACGCGGCCGCGACGTTCGCCGCGTTCGGGCTCTACTCGCTGGTGTACAGCCGCTACCGCCACACGCTGACGCCCGCCACGGTCGTCGTGCTCGGCTCCGGCCTGATCCGCGGCGAGGTGCCGCCGCTCCTGCGCAGCCGCCTCGACAAGACGCTCTCGGTCTACCGCTCGGTGCCCGGCACGGCCGCGAGGCCGCTGCTCGTGCCGTCGGGCGGCCAGGGCTCCGACGAGCCGCGCGCCGAGGGCGACGCGATGGCCGAGTACCTGCTCGCGCAGGGGGCCGACCCCGCCGACGTCCGGCCCGAGACCGCCTCGACGAGCACCCGCGAGAACCTGCTCTTCTCGCGCGAGGTGCAGCGCGCCGCCGGTCGCGACGGGAGCACCCTCGTCGTGACCAACGACTACCACGTGCTGCGCGCCGCCCTGCTGGCCCGCTCGATCGGCAGCGACGCCCAGGTGGTGGGCTCGCCGACCGCGGCGTACTACGTGCCGAGCGCGTTCCTCCGCGAGTACGTCGCGATCATGGTCGAGCACCGTCGGCTCAACGCCGCGGCGGTGGCGGTGGCGGTCGCCCTGGTGGGCCTCACCGCCGTCTGGTCACTGCTGCCCGTGTGAGCCGACCCGCGCCTCCCGGGCTCCGGCCGTCGAGGAGTCGCGGTGGCCGCACCGCAGGCCCGCTCAGATCTTGCGGAGCAGCACCGAGCTCACCGCGTGGTCCGCCGCCTTGCGCAGCACCAACGTCGCCCGCGACCGCGTCGGCAGCACGTTCTCGACGAGGTTCGGCTCGTTCACCGACCGCCAGACGCCCGACGCGAAGGCGCGCGCCTCCGCCTCGTCCATGCCGGCGAAGCGGTGGAAGAACGAGCGCTCCTGGGTGAACGCGCCCTTCTGCAGGGCGAGGAACCTCTCGACGAACCACGACTCGATGTCGCTCGTGCGGGCGTCGACGTAGATCGTGAAGTCGAACAGGTCGCTGAGGGCGAGACGGCCGGGGGTCGGCGGCTGCAGCACGTTGAGGCCCTCGACGATGAGGATGTCGGGGCGCCGCACGACGACCTCGGCCCCCGGCATGATGTCGTAGCTGGTGTGCGAATAGAACGGCGCCCGCACCTCCTCCGCCCCGCTCTTGACCTGCGAGACGAACCGCAGCAGGTGCCGGCGGTCGTACGACTCGGGGAACCCCTTGCGGTCGGTGAGGCCGCGGCGCTCGAGCTCGGCGTTCGGGTAGAGGAACCCGTCGGTCGTGACGAGCTCGACGCGCGGGGTGTCGTCCCAGCGGCTGAGCAGCTCGCGCAGCAGGCGGGCGACGGTCGACTTGCCGACGGCCACCGAGCCGGCGACGCCGATCACGAAGGGCGTGCGCTGGGCGCGCTCGCCGAGGAAGTCGCTGGTCGCCCGGTGCAGGTTGCGGGCGCCCGCGGCGTAGAGGTTGAGGAGGCGGCTGAGCGGCACGTAGACGTCCTGCACCTCGCGCATGTCGAGCCGGTCGCCGAGGCCCCGCAGCTGCACGATCTCGGTGTCGGTGAGCGGGAGACGCGTCGCCGGGGCCAGGTCTGCCCAGGCGTCGCGCCCGATCTCGACGAACGGGGTGGCGTGCGTCGGCGCGTGGGGAGCGTGCGCGGCGTGCGCGGCCTGGCCCGACGCGGGGGTCGTCGTCGACGGAGGGGCTTCGGCCATGACGGCGAGGCTACCCGGTCGGGCGCGCGGGGCGACCGCACAGGAGGCGCGGACGGGACCGCATAGGATCGGTCGCATGTGTGGAATCGTGGGTTACGTCGGCGCCTCGGGCGTCGGCGAGAAGAGCATCGAGGTCCTGCTGGGCGGGCTCAAGCGCCTCGAGTACCGCGGCTACGACTCGGCCGGCGTGGCCGTCGTCGACGCGGCGGGCCAGCTGGGCACGCGCAAGCGCGCCGGCAAGCTGAAGGTGCTGGTCGACGACCTCGAGGCCGACCCGCTGACCGACGGGGCCACCGGCATCGGGCACACCCGCTGGGCCACGCACGGCGGCCCGACCGACGCGAACGCGCACCCGCACCTCTCCGACGGCGGGCGCCTCGCGCTCATCCACAACGGCATCATCGAGAACTTCTCCGACCTCAAGGCCGAGCTGCTCGCCGAGGGCGTCGAGTTCTCGAGCGAGACCGACTCCGAGGTCGCGGCCCACCTGGTCGCCCGCGCCTACCGCGCCTCCGGCGACCTGACCGAGGCCCTCCGCGTGGTCGTCAACACGCTCGACGGCGCCTTCACGCTGCTCGTCGTGCACGCCGACCAGCCCGGGGTCGTCGTCGGCGCCCGCCGCAACAGCCCTCTCGTCGTCGGGCTCGGCGAGGGCGAGAACTTCCTCGGCAGCGACGTCGCCGCGTTCGTCGCGCACACCCGCCGCGCCATGTCGATCGGGCAGGACCAGATCGTGACGATCCGCCCCGACTCGGTCGACGTCGTCGACTTCGAGGGCGCGCCGGTCGAGACCAGCACCTTCGAGGTCGACTGGGACGCCTCGGCCGCCGAGAAGGGCGGCTGGTCGAGCTTCATGGCGAAGGAGATCAGCGAAGAGCCCGAGGCCGTCGCCAACACCCTCCTCGGCCGCGTGCACGACGGCGCCGTCACCCTCACCGACCTCGACGCCGTGCGCGACCGCCTCCTCACCGTCGACCGCGTGATCGTGATCGCCTGCGGCACGGCCGCCTACGCGGGGATCCTCGGCAAGTACGCCATCGAGCAGTGGGCCCGCGTGCCCGTCGAGGTCGAGCTCGCGCACGAGTTCCGCTACCGCGACCCGGTGCTCGACGAGAAGACCCTCGTCGTCTCGATCAGCCAGTCCGGCGAGACGATGGACACGCTGATGGCCGTCAAGTACGCCCGCGAGCAGGGCGCCCAGGTGCTGTCGATCTGCAACACGCAGGGCTCCACCATCCCCCGCGAGAGCGACGCCGTCATCTACACGCACGCCGGCCCGGAGGTCGCCGTCGCGTCGACGAAGGCCTTCGTCGCGCAGGGCACCGCGCTGTTCCTGCTCGGGCTGCACCTCGCGACCCTGCGCGGCACCCTGACCGCCGAGCAGATCGCCGAGCAGGTCACCGACCTCCAGGCCGTGCCCGACAAGATCCGCAAGGTGCTCGAGTCGTCCGAGCGCATCGCGACCCTCGCGCGCTGGATGGCCGACACCCGCTCCGTCCTCTTCCTGGGCCGCCACGTGGGCTACCCGATCGCCCTCGAGGGGGCGCTCAAGCTCAAGGAGCTCGCCTACATCCACGCCGAGGGCTTCGCCGCCGGCGAGCTGAAGCACGGTCCGATCGCCCTGATCGAGCCCGGGCAGATCGTCTTCGTGATCGTGCCGAGCCCGCGCGACCCGCGGTCGCTGCACCCCAAGGTCGTCTCGAACATCCAGGAGATCCGCGCGCGCGGCGCCCGCGTCATAGCGATCGCGGAGGAGGGCGACGCCGCGGTGCTGCCCTTCGCCGACGAGGTGCTGCACATCCCTCTCGCGGCCCCGCTCTTCGAGCCCCTGCTCTCGGTGGTGCCGCTGCACGTCTTCGGCATGGAGCTGGCCGCGGCCAAGGGCCTCGACGTCGACCAGCCGCGCAACCTCGCCAAGTCGGTCACGGTCGAGTAGGGCACCCGGCCGCATGAGCACCCGCGCCCGCCCGTGATCGTCGGCATCGGGGTCGACGTCGTCGACCTCGAGCGCTTCGAGCGTTCACTGGAGCGCACCGGCGCGCTCGCCGCCCGGCTCTTCGGCGACGCCGAGAGGGTGCTCGCCGACGGCAGCCCCCGACCGGTGCGGTCGCTCGCGGCCCGGTTCGCCGCCAAGGAGGCGCTGATCAAGGCCCTCGGCGGCTCGACCGGCGTGCGGTGGCACGACATCGTGGTCGTCTCCGACGCGAGCGGCGCCCCCTCGCTGCGGCTGACCGGGGGAGCGCGGTCGCTGGCGGAGTCGCGGGGCGCGACGCGCCTCCACCTCTCGCTGAGCCACGACGGGGGAGTCGCCGTGGCCTACGTGGTGGCCGAGACCGACCAGCGTGCCCCGCGGCACGAGCCCGCGCAGCACGACGACGACCCGACCCAGACCGCCGAGACAGGAGCCGACGCGTGACGCAGGACATCCGGGTGACCATCGACACCGCCGCCCTGCGGCACAACGTCGCGACCCTGAGGGCCGCGGTGGCGCCGGCCCGCGTCATGGCCGTGGTGAAGGCCAACGCCTACGGGCACGGCGCGGTGGAGTGCGCCCGCGCCTTCGTCGACGCCGGCGTCGACTGGCTCGGCGTCGCCGACCTCGACGAGGCCGTCGAGCTCCGGGAGGCCGGGGTCACCGCCCCGGTGCTCGCCTGGCTGCACGCTCCGGGCGAGACCTTCGAGCGAGCGGCCGCCCACGACGTCACGCCCGCCGTCTCCGACGTCGCCCAGCTCGAGGCCGCGGCGGCGGCCGGGGTCCGGGCCGTGCACCTGTGCGTCGACACCGGCCTGAGCCGCAACGGGGCCGTGGCCGCGGAGTGGCCCGAGTTCTTCGCCCGCGCCGCGGCGCTCGCCGACCGCCTGCCGGTCGAGGGCGTGATGACCCACCTGTCGAACGCCTCCCCGGAGGAGGACGGCGCGCAGGTCGCCGCCTTCCTCTCCGCGATCGAGACGCTCGGGGGGCTGGGCCTCGAGCCGCGCCTCCGGCACGTCGCCGCCTCGGCCGCGGCCCTGCACTTCGCCGACGTGGGCCAGGGGCCCGTCGACATGGTGCGGTTCGGGCTCGCCGCCTACGGGCTCAGCCCCTTCCCCGACCGTCGCGCGGCCGACCTCGGGCTGCGCCCGGCGCTGACGATGCGCGCGCCCGTGACGACCGTCAAGCGGGTGCCCGCGGGCGAGGGCGTCTCGTACGGCTACGTCTTCCGGCCCGAGCGCGACACGACCATCGCCATCGTGCCGGTCGGGTACTCCGACGGCGTCGACCGCGCGGCCAGCGACCGCGCCTCCGTCACGATCGGGCAACGCACGTACCGGGTGCGCGGCCGGATCGCCATGAACGCGCTCGTCATCGACGTCGGCGACGACCCCGTCGAGGTGGGCGACGAGGTCGTGCTGTTCGGCGACCCCGCCCTCGGGCACCAGGGCGCGGAGGACTGGGCCCGGGCCTTCGACGGCATCACCTACGAGGTCGTCGCGTCGCTGTCGGCCCGCCTCCCGAGGAGCTACGCATGACCGGCACCGCCCCCGAGACCGGCACCGCACCCGTCGCCGGCACCGCCCCTGAGACCGGCACCGCGCCCGTCGCGGCGCGCCCCGCGGCCGGCTACCTGCGCCGTGCGACGATCGACCTCGCCGCCTACCGCGCCAACCTCACCTCGCTGATCGAGCGCATGGCCCCGGTCGAGGTGCTCGCGATCGTCAAGGCCGACGCGTACTCGCTCGGCGTCGACGTGCTGGTGCCCGAGGCGCTCGCCGCGGGGATCCGCTGGTTCGGCACCGTCGAGCCCGAGCCGGCGTACCGCCTGCGCCGCGAGGGCGTCGGCGACGAGGCCTCGTACTTCGCGTGGCAGCTCGGCCCCGACGAGGACTGGGACGCCGCGGTGCGGCTGCGCGTCGACCTCGGCGTCTCGACCCTCGAGCAGCTCGAGGCGTTCGCCGCCGCCGCCCGGGCCGCGGGCCCCGGCCACGAGGCCCTGGTGCACCTCACCATCGACACCGGCCTGCACCGCGAGGGCTGTCTGCCCGCCGACTGGGCCGAGTTCGTCACGCGCGCCGTCGAGCTTCGCGACGAGGGCGTCGTGCGCCTCCGGGGCTGCTTCTCGCACGTGTCGGAGACCAGCGAGGCCGACGACCACGCCGCCTC
The DNA here is from genome assembly GCF_011759585.1 of Frigoribacterium endophyticum. Taxonomy (GTDB): domain Bacteria; phylum Actinomycetota; class Actinomycetes; order Actinomycetales; family Microbacteriaceae; genus Frigoribacterium; species Frigoribacterium endophyticum. The sequence continues at coordinate 871,843 of NZ_JAAOYV010000002.1, read as the reverse complement.
CCTCGTCTTCCGCCGTGCCCTCGACGACGCCGCCGCCCTCGGCGCGACGTTCGAGAAGCGCCACATGTCGTCGAGCTCGGCGGGCATGGAGCACCCCGAGCGCCGCTTCGACATGGTGCGCATGGGCTCGAACGGCTACGGCAACCCGGTCACCGAGGGCGTGACGGCCGCCGACCGCGGCCTCCGCCCGGTGCTCACGGTGAGCGCCTGCGTCGTCCGCGTCAAGCGCGTGCCCGCCGGCACGGGCGTCTCGTACGACTACACCTGGCGGGCGCCGCGCGACACGACCCTCGCCCTCGTGCCGATCGGCTACGCCGACGGCGTCAGCCGCCGGGCCCAGCACGGCGTCGAGGTGACCATCGCCGGTCGTCGCCACCCGATCGTCGGCCGGGTCGCGATGGACCAGTTCCTCGTCGACGTCGGCGACCACGACGTGGCGGTGGGCGACGAGGTCGTGCTCTTCGGCCCCGGCGACCGCGGCGAGCTGACCATCGGCGAGTGGGCCGACCTGACGGGCAGCGTGCCCGAGGAGGTCTCGTGCCGCATCGGCGCCCGGGTCGAGCGGGTGTACACGGGCGGTCGCGCGTGACCGACGACGCGGCCCCGGTCGACGAGGGGCGAGCGCTCTTCGCGGGCCCCGTCGTCGACACCGACGCCATGGAGTCGCTCGGGCGTCGCCTGGCCCGCCTGCTGCGGGCGGGCGACCTGCTGGTGCTGACGGGGCCGCTCGGCGCCGGCAAGACCACGCTGACCCGCGGCCTCGGCGAGGGCCTGCACGTGCGGGGCCAGGTCGCCAGCCCCACGTTCGTGCTCGCCCGCACGCACCCCAGCGAGTCGGGAGTGCCCCTCGTGCACGTCGACGCCTACCGCCTCGGCGGCGCGGCCGAGCTCGACGACCTCGACCTCGACTACGAGGGCTCGGTCGTCGTCGTCGAGTGGGGCGCCGGGCTGCTCGACGGGGTCGCCGACTCGTGGCTCGACGTCGTGATCGAGCGGCCCACGGGCGCCGGAGGCGCGGTGCCGGTCGCCGGGGGCGCGCCCGCCGACGAGGTGCTCGCGGACGGCATGGCCGCCGACGTGGCCGCCGCCGACGACGTGCACGACGAGCCCCGCCGCGTCACGGTCACCGCGCACGGCCCGCGCTGGGCCGGGGTCACCCTCCCGACGAGCTGAGGGCCTGGGCGCCGAGCACCCCGAGCAGGCGGAGCGACTCCGCCGCCGTCGTGCCGGCCCGCGGCGTCAGCACGAGCAGCACCTGGGCCTGGTTCTCGGTGAAGAGCGCCTGGCAGTCGACCTCGATCTCGCCGACCTCCGGGTGCCACAGCGTCTTGTGGTCGTCGAAGCGGGTGACGACCTCCTGCAGGCGCCAGAGCTCCGCGAACTCCGGGCTGACCCGGAGCAGGCTCTCGACGACGCGCGCCGCCAGGGGGTCGGGGTCGGCCGAGGCGGTCGCGACCCGCAGCTGCGCGACCTGGAGGCGGGCCTGCCGGGGCTGCTCGCGCTCCGGGTACGGGCGCCGCGCCTCCGGCCGGGCGAACCAGCGGTGCACGGCGCTGCGGTCGAGGCCCGACCAGGCCGTGTGGTCGCCGAAGAGCGAGGTCGCGAGCCGGTTCTGGGCGAGGGTCTCGCCGGCCTCGGTGATCACGAGGGCGGGGGAGTCGTCGAGCCGGTCGAGCACCCGCATCAGCCCCGGGCTGACGTGCGGCGTGTGGCGGGCCCGGCGGGGCACGGCCTGGCCGGCGAGGCGGTACAGGTGGTCGCGCTCGTCGAGGCCGAGGCGGAGCCCCCGGGCGATGGCCGCGAGCATCTGGTCGGACGGCTGCGGGCCGCGCTGCTGCTCGAGCCGCGACCAGTAGTCGGTCGACATGCCGACGAGCCCGGCGATCTCCTCACGGCGCAGGCCCGCGGTGCGACGGCGGGCCCCGGCGGGCAGCCCCACGTCGGCGGGCTGGAGGTGCTCACGGCGGTGGCGGAGGAAGTCGGCGAGCCCGGGGCGGTCCATGCCGCCATCCTGCCGTGGTCGGCGCCCGCCAGCCAGGGAGCGCCGCTCCTCCGACCGGTGCTCCCTTCCCTCGCCGACGCCGACGGAGGAGGGTCGTCGTGGGCGCCCCGACGGCGCCCGTCACCCCCGAACCCCCCTCACCGCCCTGGAGGCACCGTGAAGACCACCGGCAACACCGTCCTGATCACCGGCGCGACCTCGGGCATCGGCCGCGGCCTGGCCGAGCGCCTGCACGCCCGCGGCGACACCGTCGTCGTGGGCGGTCGCCGCCGCGCCCTGCTCGACGAGATCGTCGCCGCGAACCCCGGCATGTCGTCGGTCGTCGTCGACGTCGCCGACCCCGCCTCGATCGCGGCCGCCGCCGAGAGCGTCACGCGCGACCACCCCGCCCTCGACGTCGTCGTGACGATGGCCGGCATCATGCTGCCGGAGGACCTCCGCGACCCCGCCCACCTCGAGACCGCCGAGGCGACGGTGGTGACGAACCTGCTCGGCACGATCCGCACGACGACGGCGTTCGCGCCCTTCCTGGCCGCGAAGCCCGACGGCGTGCTGGTGACCGTCTCGTCGGGCCTCGCCAGCGTGCCACTGCCGGCCGCGCCGACGTACTCGGCGACGAAGGCGGCCGTGCACTCGTTCACGCAGAGCCTCCGCGTGCAGTGGGCCGACACCCCGCTGCAGGTCGTCGAGCTCGTGCCGCCCGCGGTGCAGACGACCCTGATGGGCCAGTCCGACGACCCGAACGCCATGCCGCTCGACGAGTACCTCGACGAGACGATGCGCATCCTCACCGAGCAGCCCGACGTCGAGGAGGTCCTGGTCGACCGCGTCCGCTTCCTCCGCGACGCCGAGGCGGAGGGCCGGCACGCGGACGTGCTGCGCGTGCTCAGCGCGCACTGACGCGGCGCCGGCTCGCCCCGGGCCTCGGGGCAGCGGTCCGCCTCGTCGACGAGGGAGGCCCCGGGGAGGCGTGGGCCGCCTCCCCGGGACCGCGTACGATCGGTGCGTGATTCTGGCCATCGACACCTCCGCCGGCTCGGCCGTCGCCGTGGTCGACCGCGACGGCGGCGTGCTCGCCGAGTGCGCGGTCGCCGACACCCGGCGGCACGCCGAGGTGATCGGCACCCTGATCGACGAGGCCCTCCGGGTCGCGGGCGTCGCGCCCTCGCGCCTCAGCGCGGTCGCCGCCGGCGTCGGCCCCGGGCCGTTCACCGGGCTGCGGGTCGGCATCGTCGCCGCGCGGGCCTTCGCCTTCGGCGCCGGGGTGCCCTGCCTCGCGGTCGGCAGCCACGACGCGGTCGCCTTCGAACGGCTCTCGGCGGAGGCCGGGCGCGACGTGGCCGAGGCCGGCGGCCGCCTCGACGCGCCCCTCGTCGTCGTCACCGACGCCCGCCGCCGCGAGGTGGCCTGGAGCGCGTGGGCCGGGCTCGACGACGACGGCCTGCCCGTGCTGCTCGACGGGCCCGCGCTGGTTCGCCCGGCCGGCCTCGACGACGCGACGGGCGCCTCCTCGGGGTCGCCCCGCACCGACCCCGACGCGACCGTGGTGTCGGCGGCGGCCCTCGGCATGCTCGCCGAGCGCCTGTTCGAGCACGGCCGCGCCTTCGCGGCGCCCGAGCCGCTCTACCTCCGCGAGCCCGACGTGACGCCCTCGGCGGGGCCGAAGCCGGTCGGCCGGTGAGCTGGCGGCTGCGCCGGGCCGACGTCGACGACCTCGACGCGGTCATGGCGATCGAGACGTCGGTCTTCGCCACCGACGCGTGGTCGCGGAGCGGCATGGCGCACGAGCTCGCGTCGCGCGACGGCTACTACCTCGTCGCCACCCCCGAGGCCGACGACACCGTCGTCGAGGGTTACGCCGGGCTGCTCTCGCTGCCCGGGGCCCCCGACGCCGACGTGCAGACCATCGCGGTCGTCCCCGGCGCGCGCGGCCGCGGCCTGGGGCGCGCCCTGCTGACCCAGCTCGTCGCCGAGGCCCGGCGGCGCGGGGCCCGCGAGGTCTTCCTGGAGGTGCGGGCCGACAACCCGGGAGCGCAGCACCTCTACGAGACCGCCGGCTTCGAGGCCATCGCCGTCCGCCCCCGCTACTACATGCCCGACGGCGTCGACGCCGTCGTGATGCGCCTGACCGTTCCGCCGACCGAGACCCGGCCGGCCGCGACCGAGAGCGAGCCGACAACGTGACCGCCACCACCGCCTCCCCGGCGCCGTCCGGCGGGCCCGCGCCCGCGTCCGCGCGCGGGGACGCCGGGCCGCTCGTGCTCGGCATCGAGACCAGCTGCGACGAGACCGGCGTGGGCATCGTGCGCGGCACGACCCTGCTCGCCAACGTCATCTCGTCGTCGATGGACGAGCACGCCCGGTACGGCGGCGTCGTGCCCGAGGTCGCGGCCCGCGCCCACCTCGAGGCGATGGAGCCGGCTCTGCGCGCCGCGCTCGCCGAGGCCGACGTCACCCTCGACCAGCTCGACGCGATCGCCGTCACGAGCGGCCCCGGGCTCGCCGGGGCCCTCATGGTCGGCGTCGGCGCGGCGAAGGCCCTCGCGCTCGCCACCGGCACGCCGCTCTACGCCGTCAACCACCTCGTGGGCCACGTCGGCGCCGACGTGCTGCGCGAGGACGGCAGCGACCTCGAGCTGCCGACGATCGCGCTGCTCGTCTCGGGCGGCCACACCTCGCTGCTGCACGTGCGCGACCTCGTCGACGACGTCGAGCTGCTCGGCGAGACCATCGACGACGCCGCGGGCGAGGCGTTCGACAAGGTCGCCCGCCTGCTCGGCCTGCCCTACCCCGGCGGGCCGCAGATCGACCGGGTGGCCGCCGGGGGCGACCCCGCGGCGATCCGGTTCCCGCGGGGGCTGACGCTGCCGAAGGACCTCGTGCGTCACCGTTACGACTTCTCGTTCTCGGGGCTGAAGACCGCGGTCGCCCGCTGGGTCGAGCGTCGTCGCGACGAGGGGCTCGAGGTGCCCGTGGCCGACGTGGCCGCGAGCTTCCGCGAGGCCGTCGCCGACGTGCTCCTCACGAAGGCGCTCGCAGCGTGCGCCGACCGGGGCGTGCCGCGGCTGCTGCTCGGCGGCGGGGTCGTCGCCAACGCCCGGGTCCGTGCGCTGGCGGCCGAGCGCTGCGCGGCCGCGGGCGTCGAGCTGCGCGTGCCCCCGCTCTCGCTCTGCACCGACAACGGGGCGATGATCGCCGCCCTGGGCGCCCAGCTGGTGGCCCGCGGGCACGCGCCCTCGCCGCTCGACTTCGGCGCCGACTCGACGCTGCCGGTCACCGTGGTGCAGGCGGTCTGAGCCGGGGCCGCTGCCGGTAGCATCGTCCGGACCAGACCACCGGCACGAGCCGGGCGCACGACGAGGAGACCACGGGACATGACCGACCAGTACCCGGCCCCCCAGGGCCAGCCGCAGAAGGACAGCCACGGCACGCCCTCCGGCCAGCAGCCGCCGGCCTACGGCGCCCCCGTCGGCCAGGGCTACAGCGCCCCCGGCGGCCCGGGCTACGGCCCGGCGCCCCGCAACAGCCTCGCGCTGATCGCCCTCATCCTCGGCATCGCGGGCTTCTTCACCGGCGTCGCGAGCATCGCCGCGATCGTCGTCGGGCACATCTCGCTCAGCCAGATCAAGAAGACGGGCGAGGAGGGGCGCGGCATGGCGCTCTGGGGCACCATCCTCGGCTACGTCGTCCTGATCGGCGGCATCCTGCTGGCCGTCGGCTTCGCTGTCCTCTTCGGGGCGCTCGCCAGCTCGGGCCAGCTCGACTACTCGACGTACTGAGCCGACGCCCACGGGCTTCATGGCTGCCTCATCGGAGGCGTCGATACGATGACGGGGTCCACGCCGACGGCGTGGGCCCCGTCGTCCGTCCGGTCCACCTGGTCCGCGGCGACACCGCACGGCACCGCACCTGATCTTCGACACCGCACCGCGACTCCTCCGATGCTCCGCCGCCCGCACGCGAAAGGCTCCTGATGGCCACCGACGACACCACCCCCGAGCAGTCCGGGCGCGCACCGCAGTCCGCTGACGCGCCGCAGTCCGAGCCGGCGCGGGCGCCGACGCCGCCGCCCGCGCCCGCGGGCGACCAGCAGTCGCCGCCGCTGCCGCCCACCTCCTTCCCCGGCGCCGCGTCGCAGCCCGCCGCGCGCCCCGCCCACGACCCGTTCGTCGCCCCGGGGCAGACCCCGGCCCCGCAGCGCTCGCCGTTCGCGGCGCCGCAGCCGGGCACGGCGCAGGGCGCGCCGTCGGCGCCGTACGGAGCCCCCGCGCAGGCTGCTCCGCAGTCGGCGCCGTACGGGGCGCCGCAGTCGGCTCCCTACGGGTCGCCGTCGCAGGGTGCTCCGCAGTCGGCTCCCTACGGGGCCCCCGCGCAGGGTGCCCCGCAGTCGGCTCCCTACGGGGCCCCCGCGTCGGCGCCCTACGGTGCTCCTCAGCCGCCGCGGCCCGGCTACGGCGCTCCGACCGGCCCGGCGGCGCCGGGCCAGCCGGGCTCGCAGCAGTACGGCCAGCAGCCGCAGCAGGGCCAGTACGGGCAGCAGCCGCCGCAGGGCCAGTACGGCCAGCAGCCGTCGCAGCGGCCGGGACAGCAAGGCCAGCCGCAGCCGGGCCAGTACGGCCAGCCCCAGCAGTACGGCCAGCCGCAGCAGCAGTACGGCCAGCCGCAGCAGTACGGCCAGCCCTACGGCGCCCCGCAGCAGCAGCCCTACGGCTCGCCCTACGCGCCCTACGCCTCGGCCGGGCCCACCAAGCCGTCGAGCGTGCTCAGCCTGCTCGCGATGATCGGCTCGATCTTCGGCGCGTTCATCACGATCCTCGTCGTCACCTTCGGGGCCGGCATCATCTTCTCGATCGCCGGAGTGGTGCTCGGCCACGTCGCCCAGAAGCGCGAGCCCCGCTCGCGCGGGTTCTGGCTGACCGGCCTCATCGTCGGCTACGCGGGCATCGCCCTCGCGATCGTCGTCTGGATCGGCTGGGCGACGTTCTTCAGCACCGTCGCCGACAGCAACTACTACGGGTACTGACCCGAGGCGGTCCGGCGGCGGTGCTCGCCGCCCGGCCCGCGCCTCCTGACGACCTCGGCCGTCGCACCCCGGTGCGACGGCCGTCGTCGTGCCGGGTCAGACGCGCTCGCAGAGCAGGGCCGTGTGCCGCCCGGCGACGCGCGTCAGCACCAGCGTCGCCGAGCCGGTGCCCTGCAGCGAGAGGCGCTTGCGGAAGGCGGCGGGGTCGACGTCGACCCCGCGCTTCTTGATCTCGAGGCGGCCGACGCCCCGGGCGCGCAGCTCGCGCTTGAGGGTCTTCTCGTCGAGGGGCAGGGCCTCGACCACGCGGAACACCTGGGCGAAGGGCGTCTCGACCGGTGCGTCCGCGGTGAGGTACGCGATGTCGCGGCTGACCGTCCGGGCGCCGAGGCTCCGGGCGAGGTCGCCGATCAGGCGGGCCCGGATGACGGCGCCGTCGGGCTCGTAGAGCCACTCGCCGAGGTCGCCCACCTCGACGTCGTCGGAGTCGGCGGGCGCGGTGAGCTCGGCGGTGCCGGAGGCGGTGACCACGAGGGCGGACCGCCCGACGCCGGGCCGCGCGAGCGCCCCGAACCAGACCCCGAGCTCGACGACCTCGCGGTCGACGGAGATCCACTGGCACTCCGCGTCGGCGGGCAGCAGCTCGCGGTCGATGCCGGGGCCGAGCTTGACCCCGGTCGGTCGGTGCTCGGCGTGCCCGAAGGCGACGTCGAGCGAGGGCGACCAGTCGGCCGGGTCGGCGAGGCGCTTCGTGCCGCTGTGCCCGGCCGTGCGTCGGGCCGGGTCGAGGAAGACGGCGTCGACGCCCGCGAGGTCGACGTCGGCGGCGTCGGCGTGCTCGACGCGGGCGCCCGACCAGGGGGCGAGGTTGTACGCGGCGACGGCGGCGGTGACCTCGTCGCGCTCGACCGCGAGCACGTCGAGCTCGAGGGCCGCCAGGGCCATCGCGTCGCCCCCGATGCCGCAGCCGAGGTCGGCGACCCGCCGGGCCCCGGCGGCGCGGAACCGGCCGGCGTGCCGGGCGGCCACGGGGAGGCGCGTGGCCTGCTCGAGGCCCGCCTCGGTGAAGAGCATGCGGCTGGCGAAGTCGCCGAACTTGGCGACGGCACGGCCCCGGAGCCGGGCCTGGCTCAGCACGGCGGCGACGAGCGCGGGGGAGTGGCCCTGCTTGCGGAGCGCCGCGACCGTGCCGACGACGTCGTCGTCGCTCCGCCGCACGGGCAGCGAGTCGAGCAGCCGGAGCCCCTCGGGCGAGAGGATCTCGAGCAGCTCGGTGGTGTCCATGGGCTCCAGTCTCGCGCATCGACGCCGTGCCGCTGGCACTCGTGTTGACCGAGTGCCAGCAGGCCCCTACAGTTGTTCCTGGCACTCGCACGTGGTGAGTGCCACCCCACGTTCTACGAAGTTCCGAGAAAGCAGAGGTCAACCGTGTCGGTCTCCATCAAGCCGCTCGAAGATCGCATCGTCATCCAGCAGGTCGAAGCCGAGCAGACCACGGCTTCCGGCCTCGTGATCCCCGACACCGCCAAGGAGAAGCCCCAGGAGGGCGAGGTCGTGGCGGTCGGGCCGGGTCGCATCGACGACAACGGCAACCGCGTCCCGCTCGACGTCGCCGTCGGCGACAAGGTCATCTACAGCAAGTACGGCGGAACCGAGGTCAAGTACGACGGCCAGGACTACCTCGTCCTCTCGGCCCGCGACGTGCTCGCCGTCATCGTCCGCTAGTCGGTCGACACCCTGCTCCACCCGGAGGCCCCCGCCACACGGCGGGGGCCTTCGTCGTGCGCGGGACGCGCCTCGGCGACCGGGCCGTGCGCGAGATCGGCAGGAGCGGCACGGTCGACGGCAGCACCGGACCGGTCGGCGACGGGGGCTCGCCCTAGAGTCGTGACGTGACCGACGACCGTGCCCGCGCCTCCTCCGCCCCCGTCGAGCCCGCCGGCCCCGCCCGGCCCTCGGGCCCGGTCGAGCGAGCCGGCTCCGGCCTCGCCTACGCGGTCAGCGCCTACGGCCTGTGGGGCGTGCTGCCGATCTTCTTCCTGCTCATGTCGCCCTCGGGGCCGTTCGAGATCGTCTCGTGGCGCATCCTCTTCTCGCTGGCGTTCTGTCTGGTGCTGCTCGCCGTGACGCGCGGCTTCCCGGCCTTCCTGGCGCTGCTGCGCCAGGGCTGCGTCGTCGCGCCGATGGCGCTCGCGGGCGTGCTCATCGTCGTCAACTGGACGACCTTCATCGTCGCGACGCTCGCCGGGCACGTCGTGGAGGCGGCCCTCGGCTACTTCATCAACCCGATCGTCACCGTGCTGCTCGCCGTCCTCGTGCTGCGGGAGCGCCTCCGGCCCGCCCAGTGGGCCGCCATCGGCCTCAGCGCCGTGGCCGTCGTCGTGATCGCCCTCGGCACCGGCGGCGTGCCGTGGGCCTCGCTGATCATGGCGTTCTCGTTCGGCGCCTACGGGCTCGTGAAGAAGCAGATGGGCGGGCGCGTCGACGCCGTCAGCGGCCTGACCCTCGAGACGCTCGCGGTCGCGCCCGTCGCCGCGGTCGCCCTCGTCGTGATCGCCGCGACCGGCGTCGACGGCGGTGTCGTGTTCGGCTCGGTGAGCCTGCTGCACACCCTCACCGTGATCAGCTCGGGCGTCGTGACCGCGGTGCCGCTGCTGCTCTTCGCGGCCGCCGCGCGACGACTGCCCCTCGCGACGATCGGGCTCACCCAGTACCTCGCGCCCGTGCTGCAGTTCGTCGTCGGCGTCGTCCTGCTCCACGAGCAGATGCCGACCAGCCGCTGGGTCGGCTTCGCGATCGTCTGGGTCGCCCTCGTGGTGCTGACCGTCGACATGGTGTCGGCGAGCCGCCGGGCACGACCGCGCTCCGCTGTGGCGTGACGTCCGTCGGGGGCCCGCACCGCGCCTCCTGAGGGCATGTCACGAATTGCTAACGAAACCCCTGAGTGACGACCAGAACACGCGCCGGAAACAATCGAGCCCTAGTTTCTTCTCAATCGCGAGGACCGTCTGCCTAGTGGCGGTCCGGCTGCACGCGCTTCCAGAAAGGGACCACGGATGATCCGATCCACCAAAGGGCTGAAGGCTCTGGCGCTCGCAGGAGCCGCCTCCGTCCTCCTCGCCGCTTGTTCGTCCACCTCGACGCCCAGCGACGACACCTCCTCGTCGAGCGCGTCGGCGTCGGCGAAGACCGACCCCGCTGCCGCCTGCGAGGCGCCCAGCAGCCCCAGCCAGGACGCTCTCCGCATCGGCACCATCCTGCCGAGCACGGGTACCCTCGCGTACCTCAACCCGCCCGCCGAGTCCGGCGTCGGCCTCGCCGTCGAGGACATCAACGCCGCCGGCGGCGTGCTCGGCCAGGACGTCACGATCGACCCCAGCACCGACTCGGGCGACAGCAACGACCTCACCGTCTCGAGCGCCGCAGCGACGCAGCTGATCGACGCGAAGGTGCCCGTCGCGATCGGCGCGGAGTCCTCCAGCGTCACGCTGAACGTCATCGACCAGATCACCGCGGCCTGCATCGTGCAGATCTCGCCCGCCAACACGGCGACCGACCTCAGCGGCTACTCGTCGTACTACTTCCGCACCGCGCCGCCGGACTCCGTCCAGGGCTCGGCGCTCGGCCAGCAGATCGTCGACGACGGCAACGCCAACGTCGCGTTCATCGTCTTCAACGACACCTACGGCACCGGCCTCCGCAACTCGACCCAGGCCTCGATCGAGTCCTCCGGCGGAACCGTCGTCTACGGCGCCGAGGGCGAGGGCCAGGAGTTCCCGCCCGGCCAGACCACGTTCTCGTCCGAGGTGACCGCCGCGATCGGCTCCGACCCCGACGCCATCGTCATCCTCGCCTTCGACGAGACCGCGTCGATCGTGCCCGAGCTCGTCTCGCAGGGCTGGGACATGAGCAAGGTCTACATGTCGGACGGCAACACGGCCGACTACAGCGAGGACTTCGACCCGGGCACCCTCGAGGGCGCCAAGGGCACCATCCCCGGTGCGTTCCCGTCGACCGACCTGCAGGCGCGCTTCAGCGACTTCTACCAGCGCACGGCCGGCAGCCCCCTCGCCGACTACTCGTACGCGCAGGAGTCCTACGACGCCACCATCCTCGCCGCGCTCGCCGCGGTGAAGGGCGGCGGCACCGACGCCGGCACGATCCAGGCCAACATGGCCGGGGTCTCCGGCGCGACCGACGGCACCGAGTGCTCGACCTTCGAGGAGTGCGTCACCGCGCTCGACGGCGGCGGCGACATCCACTACACGGGCCCCTCGGGCATCGGGCCGTTCGACGACAAGAACGACCCGTCGTCGGCCTTCATCGGCATCTACCAGTTCGACGGCGACAACAAGCCCGTCTACCAGACGGCCGTCGAGGGCACCGCGGGCGACTAGCCCGACCGCGGCACCTGCTGCACCCTGAAGGCCCCGACGCTCCGGCGTCGGGGCCTTCTCCGTGTGCGGTGCCCGGGGTGCGGTGCAGGCGTGTGCGGCGGGTCCGTGTCCTCCTGGGCGGGTGGGCGCTGACCCGCCGGGGGTGACGGGGACCCGCCGCTTCGGCCACGGTCCACCACCGAGGGCCTGCAGGAGGCGCGGTGTGCGCGGGACGGACTCCGAGCCTCCTACAGCCCCCTGCTCTCGAATTCGAGCGTGATCCGTGCTGCGGCGGTTCGGCGGCCCGCCTTCTTGCGTCGGCGCCCGACGGATCGCTCTCGCTCTACGGGTAACCCCGGGGAGGCGCGATGTGCGCCGGACCCGCACCGCGCCTCCCACAGCCTCGTGCTCTCAAATTTGAGCGTGATCCGTGCTGCGGCGGTTCGGCGGCCCGCCTTCCTGCGTCGGCGCCCGACGGATCCCTCGCGTTCTACGGCAGAGCCCCGGGTGCGGCGGGTCGGTGTCCTCAGGGGCGGGCCGGCGCGGGCCCGCCGGGAGTGACGCCGACCCGCCGCACCGGCCACGATCCGCAGCGAGGGCCGCAGGGAGGCGCGGTGTGCGTGGGACCGGCACCGCGCCTCCCGCAGGCCCAGCGCCCCCGCCGCACGAGCCTCCCGCCACACGAGCCCCCCCACGACGCCCGAGGGCCCCCACGCCACAGCGTGGGGGCCCTCGTGGCGCTCGGCGCCGGGCTCAGTGCGTCTCGTCGACGTCCTTCGCGAGCGTGCCGAGGTACAGCTCGATCACCTTCGGGTCGTCGGCGAGCTCGCGGCCCGTGCCCGAGTAGGCGTTGCGGCCCTGGTCGAGCACGTAGCCGCGGTCGCAGATCTGCAGGCAGCGGCGAGCGTTCTGCTCGACCATGATCACCGAGACGCCGGCCTTGTTGATGCGGCGGGTGCGGATGAAGGTCTCGTCCTGGCGCACCGGCGAGAGGCCGGCCGACGGCTCGTCGAGCAGCAGCACCTTCGGGTCCATCATCAGCGCGCGCGCCATGGCGACCGACTGGCGCTCTCCTCCCGAGAGCGAGCCGGCGCGCTGGCCGCGACGGTCGCCGAGCACGGGGAAGAGGTCGTAGATGTACTCGAGCCGCTCGGCGAAGGCCTTCGGGCGGAGGAACATGCCCATCTGCAGGTTCTCCTCGATGGTCAGCGACGGGAAGACGTTGTTGGTCTGCGGCACGAAGCCGACGCCGGCCTGCACGAGCTTGTTGGCCTTGAGGTTCGTGATGTCGTCACCGCCGAGCGTGACGCTGCCCTCGTGGATCTTCACGAGGCCGAACAGGGCCTTGAGCAGCGTCGACTTGCCGGCGCCGTTCGGGCCGATGATGCCGATCAGCTCGCCGGGGTAGCAGACGAGGTCGCAGCCGTTGAGGATGTTGACGCCGGGCAGGTAGCCGGCCACGAGGCCGCTGGCGTTCATGATCGGCTCGGTGCCGGCGAACTTCTCCGTGCCGGGGTGCATCTCCGTCGTCGAGGCGCTCATGCCCTGTCTCCGCTCTGCTGGTCGTCGGCCGCGTTCGTCGCGGTGGGGGTGGAGGGGTCGGGCGAGCCCGGCAGGTCGCGCCCGGCGACGCCGCCGGCGGTGGTGGTCGAGGAGGCGCGGGTCGGGTCGCCCTCGCGGGCCGCGTCCTCCGCCGCCACCTCCTCCTCGATCTGGTCGAACGCCTCGTCGGTGAGCAGCGAGTCGTCGCCCAGGTCGGTGTCGTGGTGCGCGCCGAGGTAGGCGTCGATCACGGCCTGGTCGTCCATGACGGTGTCGGCCGGGCCCTCGGCCACGACCTTGCCCTCGGCCATGACGATCACCCAGTCGGAGATGTGCCGCACCATGTGCATGTCGTGCTCGACGAAGAGCACGGTCGTGCCGTCGTCGCGCAGCGACTGGATGTGGCCCAGCAGCGACTGCGTCAGCGCCGGGTTCACGCCGGCCATCGGCTCGTCGAGCATGATCATCTCGGGGTCGCTCATCAGGGCGCGCGCCATCTCGAGCAGCTTCCGCTGGCCGCCGGAGAGGCTGCCGGCGTAGTCGTCCTTCTTCTCGAGCAGCTTGAAGCGGGCGAGCAGCTCCTCCGCCTTGACGGTGATCTCGCGCTCGCGGGCCTTCCACAGCGGGGGCACGATGCCGACGAAGAAGTTCTCGCCCGGCTGGTCGCGGGCGCCGAGCAGCATGTTCTCCATCACGGTGAGGCGTGAGAGCGCCTTCGTCAGCTGGAAGGTGCGCACCATGCCGGCTCGGGCCACCTTGGCGGCGCCGACGTTGCCCATCGGCTTGCCGTCGAAGACCCACTTCGCCGTGCCCTCGCCGCGCTTGAACGCGGTCGGGGCGGAGGACGCCTTGTCGAAGCCGGTGAGGAGGTTGAAGAACGTCGTCTTGCCGGCGCCGTTGGGGCCGATCAGCGCGGTGATCGCCCCGCGCTGCACCTCGACGTGCCCGACGTCGACGGCGGTCATGCCGCCGAAGCGACGCACGACGTTGTCGACGGTGAGGATGGGGTCGGGCTTCGACGAGCCGGGCGTGCGCCCGACGGTCGTGAGCTTCTGGCGCAGCACGGTGCGGTCGTAGTCGTAGCCGGGCTTGCGGTCCCGGCCCGAGGGCGCTCCGGCCGTGCCGGTGGTCGTGGTCTCAGACACTGAACGACAGCTCCTTCTTGTTGCCGAGGATTCCCTGCGGTCGGAAGATGATCAGGCACATCAGGGCGACGCCGACGAGCACGTACGAGAACTGGTCGGCCTGCTGGTTGCTCATGATGCTCGCGGGGATGAAGTCGCCGGCCAGGGTGCGGATGAGCAGGCGGACGACGAAGAACAGGATCGCGCCGAGCACCGGGCCGAACACCGTGGCCGCGCCGCCGAGCAGGAGCGCCGTCCAGATGAAGAACGTCGTCGAGCGGCCGAGGGCGTCGGGCTGCACCGACGAGGGCAGCACGTAGATGATGCCCGCCAGCGAGCCGATCACGCCGCCGAAGACGAGCGCCTGCATCTTGTACGAGAAGACGTTCTTGCCGAGGCTGCGCACGGCGTCCTCGTCCTCGCGGATGCCCTTGAGCACACGGCCCCAGGGGCTGCGGCTGAGCAGGAAGACGATGACGCAGAGCAGGGCGACGAGCGCCCAGGCCACGATGCGGATCCACCAGCCGTTGACGCCGTTGTTGTCGTACGTGAACCACAGCACGGTGGTCTGCCCGTCGGGCAGGGGGGAGAGCGCCGTGAAGGGGTCGCGGTACGACGAGCCGGTGATGCCGTTCGAGCCGCCGGTCACGTCGGTGAGGATGCTCGACCGGCCGACCATGCGGATGATCTCCGCCGCGCAGATGGTCACGATGGCGAGGTAGTCGCCCCTCAGCTTCAGCGTCGGGACGCCGAGGATGAGCGCGAACACGAGGCCGCAGGCCATGCCGATCAGGACCGCGAGCCCGAGCGGCAGGCCGCTGGTCAGCGAGATCGCGAAGCCGTAGGCACCGAGCAGCAGGAACGCCGCCTGGCCCATGTTGATGAGGCCGGTGAAGCCGAAGTGGATGTTGAGGCCGATCGCGGCGATCGCGAACGCGGCCGTGGTCGGGGCGAGCGCCTCGCCGGTGAGCTGGCGGATGAGGTCGATGACGTAGTCCATGTGTTGTCCCCTTAACCGATCCGCTCGGCGCGACCGAAGATGCCCTGCGGACGGAACAGCAGGATCACGATCAGGATCAGCAGCGCGGTGGCGTACTTGAAGTCACCCGGCAGCACCAGGTTGGTCAGCTCGACGATGACGCCGATGATGAGCGAGCCGGCCAGGGCGCCGAAGGAGGTGCCGAGCCCGCCGAGCGTGACCGCCGCGAACATGAGCAGCAGGATCTGCAGGCCGGTCATCCAGTTGACGCCGTTGAGCACGAGGCCGAGCATGACGCCCGAGAGGCCGGCGAGGCCCGCCGCGACCGTCCACACGAGGCGGATGATGCGGTCGACGTCGATGCCCGACGCCGCCGCGAGGGCGGGGTTGTCGGAGACGGCGCGGGTGGCGCGGCCGGTGCGGGTCTTCGTGAGGAAGAGGCCGGTGAGCACGAGCACGATCACCGAGATCCCCATGGCGACGTACGACTGCACCGTGAGCGTGACGCCCGCGAAGGTGACCGTGGTCGGGTTGGCCGTCTGGATGCGGACGGTCGCGGCGCCGAAGAAGTACTGGAACGCGTACTGCAGGGCGATCGACAGACCGATCGTGACGATCATGAGCTGGGTGAGGCTGAGGCCCCGCCGTCGGAGCGGCTTCCAGATCGCCCAGTCCTGGATGAACCCGGTGGCCGCACAGAGGATCACCGTGATCGTCGCGGCCAGGAAGATGTTCATGCCGAGCTGGTTGGCGAAGACGTAGGCGAGGAGCCCGCCGAGGGTCACCTGCTCGCCGTGCGAGAAGCTGCTGAGGCCGGTGGTGCCGTAGATCAGCGA
Source organism: Frigoribacterium endophyticum (assembly GCF_011759585.1). Lineage (GTDB taxonomy): Bacteria > Actinomycetota > Actinomycetes > Actinomycetales > Microbacteriaceae > Frigoribacterium > Frigoribacterium endophyticum. The sequence goes on along the minus strand of NZ_JAAOYV010000002.1, from coordinate 855,961 downwards.
GAGGCCGATCGCGGCGAGGGCGAGCAGCAGGCCGAGGCGGATGCCCGACGCGAACTGCTGCGCGAGGCGGTCCCAGTTGAAGGAGGAGGCGGCGGCGCCGGAGACCTCGCCCTCGGTCTGGGTGAGCTGGAAGATCACGCTCTTGTTGGCGCCGAGCGTCGCGTCGACGCTGCGCTCGGTCTCGGCGTTGCGGAGGAACTGCCCGTCGGGCAGCGACTCCTCGTCGAGCTGGACGGCGTACTCGCCGGCCTCGGTGACGGGGACGGCCCAGCGGCCGGTGCCGTCGACCTCGGCCGTGCCCTCGAAGCCGCCGGGGCCCGTGACGTCGACGACGACGCCGGTGGCCGGCTCGCCGTCGGAGTCCCTGATGCTGCCCTGGATGCAGCCCGTGCTCGCGTCGGCCTGGCACGAGGCCGTGGCCCCGCCCTGCGCGTGGGCGGCCGAGGGAGCCAGGGTCACCGAGACGAACGCGCCGGCGAGGCCGAGCAGCAGAGCGAGGACGGTGACGATCAGGGCAGGGCGGAGCGGAGCTCTGCCTGCGATGGTCGTGTCGGGTTTCACGGGACCTCCTGGACAGGTGCCAGTCGGGGCGATGCCCCGGGTGCCGCTGGCGACCGTCGTTGGTGACGCTACTTTCGCTGTGTGTCGGCCGTGTTTCGTGCAGGACACAGGCCAATGACGACAATTCGTTACGAAATAGCGACATCGACGCACGGGAGCGTCCTCCGAGGGCGGAATTCCGGAGGCACGGGGCGGCTTAACATGGAGCACCGGAGTCGACGGCGATCCGGTGCCACCGACCACCTCATCTCGCTCCTTCGAAGGGGACTCATGGACCAGCCGGATCCGTTCGGATTCATCGGACTCACGTACGACGACGTCATGCTCCTCCCGGGGCGCACCGACGTGATCCCGAGCGAGGCCGACACCTCGTCCCGCCTCACGAAGCGCATCCGCGTCGCCGTCCCCCTCCTCTCCGCCGCGATGGACACCGTGACCGAGTCGCGCATGGCCATCGCGATGGCGCGTCAGGGCGGCATCGGCATCATCCACCGCAACCTCTCGATCTCCGACCAGGCGGCCCACGTCGACAAGGTCAAGCGCAGCGAGTCGGGCATGATCACCAACCCGGTGACCACCACGCCCGACGCCACCGTGGCCGAGGTCGACGCCCTCTGCGGCCAGTTCCGCGTCTCCGGCCTGCCGGTCGTCGAGGAGGACGGCACGCTCGTCGGCATCATCACCAACCGCGACATGCGCTTCGTCTCGCCCTTCGAGATGGAGACCACGCTCGTCCGCGACGTCATGACGAAGGCCCCCCTCGTGACGGCCCCCGAGGGCGTCGACCCCGACTCGGCGATCGCGATCTTCGCCCAGCACAAGATCGAGAAGCTGCCCCTGGTCGACGAGGCGGGCAAGCTCCGCGGCCTCATCACCGTCAAGGACTTCGACAAGAGCGAGAAGTACCCCGACGCCACGAAGGACGACGAGGGCCGGCTCCGCGTCGGCGCCGCCATCGGCTTCTTCGGCGACGCGTGGGAGCGCGCGTGCGCGCTCCGCGACGCCGGCGTCGACGTGCTCGTGGTCGACACGGCCAACGGCGAGAGCGCCGGCGAGCTGGACATGATCAAGCGCATCAAGGCCGACCCGACCTTCGCCGCCGTCGACGTCATCGGCGGCAACGTCGCGACCCGCTCGGGCGCCGAGGCGCTCATCGAGGCCGGGGCCGACGCGATCAAGGTCGGCGTCGGGCCGGGCTCGATCTGCACGACCCGCGTCGTCTCCGGCGTCGGCGTGCCGCAGGTCACCGCCGTCTACGAGGCGTCGCTCGCGGCCCGCGAGGCCGGCGTGCCGGTCATCGCCGACGGCGGCCTCCAGTACTCGGGCGACATCGCGAAGGCGCTCGTCGCCGGCGCCGACACGGTCATGCTCGGCTCGCTGCTGGCCGGTTGCGACGAGAGCCCCGGCGACCTCGTCTTCGTCGCGGGCAAGCAGTTCAAGAAGTACCGGGGCATGGGCTCGCTCGGCGCCATGCAGACGCGCGGCAAGAACACGTCGTACTCGAAGGACCGGTACTTCCAGGCCGACGTCCCCAGCGACGACAAGCTCATCCCCGAGGGCGTCGAGGGCCAGGTGCCCTATCGCGGTGCGCTGAGCAACGTGGTCTACCAGCTCACCGGCGGCCTCCGTCAGTCGATGTTCTACGTCGGCGGCCGCACCGTCGACGAGCTGAAGATGAAGGGCAAGTTCGTCCGCATCACCGCGGCCGGCCTCAAGGAGAGCCACCCGCACGACCTGCAGATGGTCGTCGAGGCCCCCAACTACCGCCGCTAGCCCGGCGCCCTCGCCGACCCCGGGCGAGTTCGACCCGAGCGGGCGTCCACGGGCGCCCGCCCGGCTCGGACTCGCCCGTCGTCGTCCCGGGCGGCGGAGGCCGGGCGCGGGGGACGGGCCGCGGGGCGGGCCGCGGGCCGCCGGGCTCGGCGCGGGGCGGCACCCGGTAGGGTGGCACGGTGACTGAGGTAGAGATCGGCGTCTCCAAGCGCGCGCGCCGCGCCTATGCGTTCGACGACATCGCGATCGTCCCGAGCCGGCGCACCCGCGACCCCCGAGACGTGTCGGTGAGCTGGTCGATCGACGCGTTCCAGTTCGACTCGCCGATCATCGCCGCGCCGATGGACTCCGTCGTCAGCCCCGAGACGGCCATCCGCATCGGCCAGCTCGGCGGCCTCGGCGTGCTCGACCTCGAGGGCGTCTGGACGAGGTACGACGACCCCGAGTCCGTCCTCGCCGAGATCCGCGACCTGCCGGAGGACGAGACCGTCGCCCGCATGCAGCAGATCTACGCCGAGCCGATCAAGCCCGAGCTCGTCACCGCGCGCATCGCCGAGATCCGCGCCGCCGGCGTCACCGTCGCCGGCTCGCTCAGCCCGCAGCGCACCCAGGAGCTCTACCAGACCGTCGTCGACGCCGGCGTCGACCTCTTCCTCATCCGCGGCACGACCGTCTCGGCCGAGCACGTGTCGAAGAGCACCGAGCCCCTGAACCTCAAGGAGTTCATCTACGAGCTGGACGTCCCCGTGATCGTGGGAGGCGCCTCCACGTACACGGCAGCGCTGCACCTCATGCGCACGGGCGCGGCCGGCGTCCTCGTCGGGTTCGGGGGCGGCGCTGCCTCGACGACCCGCGCCTCCCTCGGCATCCACGCTCCGATGGCCTCCGCGGTCGCCGACGTCGCGGGCGCTCGCCGCGACTACCTCGACGAGTCGGGCGGGCGCTACGTGCACGTCATCGCCGACGGCGGGCTCGGCACCTCGGGCGACATCGTCAAGGCCGTCGCCTGCGGCGCCGACGCCGTCATGCTCGGTGCCGCCCTCGCGCGCGCCACCGACGTGCCCGGCGGCGGCTACCACTGGGGCGCCGAGGCTCACCACCCCGAGCTGCCCCGCGGCCGTCGCGTGCACGTCGGCCAGGTCGGCCCGCTCGAGAAGATCCTCTACGGCCCGGCCTCCACGGTCGACGGCCAGGCCAACCTGGTCGGCGCCCTGCGTCGCGCGATGGCGACGACCGGCTACAGCGACCTCAAGGAGTTCCAGCGCAGCGAGGTCGTCGTGGCCCCCTACCAGCCGCACTAGACCTCGATCCGTCCCCAGCGGGGCGATCTCACGCGCCGTTGTCAGGCTGACGGGCGTTGGATGGGCGATGAGGCGGGCTCAGGCCCGCGCCGATCCAACGATGGAGGCCCCGCATGGCTACGACCGCGTCCGCATCCCTCTCCTCGAAGCTCGGTCCGGAGGAACGGGCCGACGCCATCGAGGCGCTCAAGGAGAAAGAGCTGGACATCCTCGTGATCGGGGGTGGCATCGTCGGGGCGGGCTCCGCCCTCGACGCCGTGACCCGCGGCCTCAGCGTGGGCATCGTCGAGGCACGAGACTGGGGCTCCGGCACGTCGAGCCGGTCGTCGAAGCTCGTGCACGGCGGCATCCGCTACCTCGAGCAGCTCAACTTCCGCCTCGTGCGCGAGGCGCTCATCGAGCGCGGCCTGCTGCTGCAGCGGCTCGCCCCGCACCTCGTCAAGCCCGTGCGCTTCCTCTACCCGCTGAGCAAGCCCGTCTACGAGCGCTTCTACATCGGCGCCGGCATGGCCCTCTACGACATCTTCAGCTGGACGGGCGGTCGCCCGCCCGGGGTGCCCCACCACCGGCACCTCAGCAAGACCCAGGTGCTGCGCGCGATACCGAGCCTCTCGAAGGACGCCGTCGTCGGCGGCCTGACCTACTACGACGCCCAGGTCGACGACGCGCGCTACGTCTCGTCGCTCGTCCGCACCGCGTCGAGCTACGGCGCCCACGCGGCCAGCCGCGTGCGCGTCGAGGGCTTCGTGAAGGTCGGCGAGCGCGTCGTCGGGGTGAAGGCCCACGACTACCAGACCGGCGAGCACTTCGAGATCCGCGCCAAGCAGGTCGTCAACGCGACCGGCGTCTGGACGGACGACACGCAGGCGATGGTGGGGGAGCGCGGCCAGTTCAAGGTGCGGGCCTCCAAGGGCGTGCACCTCGTGGTGCCCCGCGACCGGATCCACTCCGACATGGGCATGATCTTCCGCACCGAGAAGAGCGTCCTGTTCGTCATCCCGTGGGGCCGTCACTGGCTCGTCGGCACGACCGACACCGACTGGGACCTCGACAAGGCGCACCCCGCCGCGACGGCCGCCGACATCGACTACATCCTCGAGCACGTCAACCGCGTCATGGCCGTACCGCTGACGCGCGACGACGTCGAGGGCGTCTACGCCGGGCTCCGGCCGCTGCTGGCCGGCGAGTCCGACCAGACCTCGAAGCTGTCGCGCGAGCACATCGTGGCGCACACCGTGCCCGGCCTCGTCGTCGTCGCCGGCGGCAAGTGGACGACCTACCGCGTCATGGCGGAGGACGCCATCGACGAGGCCGTCGCCGCCCTCGACGGTCGCATCCCCGAGAGCACGACGATGGAGATCCCGCTGCTCGGCGCCGAGGGCTACCACGCGGCCTGGAACAAGCGCGGCAAGATCGCGAAGGCGTTCGGCGTGCACAAGGTCCGCATCGAGCACCTGCTGAACCGCTACGGCACGCTCACCGACGAGCTGCTCGACCTCATCCGCGAGCGGCCCGAGCTCGCCGAGCCGCTGCCCGGCGCCGACGACTACATCGCCGCGGAGGTCGTCTACGCGGCCAGCCACGAGAGCGCCCTGCACCTCGAGGACGTCCTGGCCCGTCGTACCCGCATCTCGATCGAGGCGTGGGACCGCGGCGAGTCCGCCGCGCCCGTGGCCGCCCGCCTCATGGCCGAGGTGCACGGCTGGTCCGACTCCGAGACGGAGGAGGAGGTCGGCAACTACCTCAAGCGCGTCGCCGCCGAGCGGGCCAGCCAGCTCGAGCCCGACGACGCCTCCGCCGACCGCGTGCGCCTCGAGGCGCCCGACATCACGTTCGGCTTCGACGAGGACGACATGAAGGTGCCGGGCGCCGACCAGGGCGGCGCGCCGAAGCCGGGCGAGACGGTGGCGGAGCCGGCCGGCACGCCCGCCGACGAGCCGGCGCGCGCCAGCGAGCCGGGAGGCCGCGAGGGCTGAGCCCAAGACGAGGCGGGGTCGCGACGCGACCAAGCTGCAGGAGGCGCGGTGCCCGTGGGGCGGGCACCGCGCCTCCCGCAGGTCCGCCCGCCGAGAACGCGGCCACGAGGCGGGAACACCGGGGCCCGGGGCCCTGTTGTGCCCACCATGAGCAGCCCGGCCAGCGCGACGGAGCCCGCCGCTAGGCTGAGACGACTGCCCCCGATCCTCCTGGAGACCAACCATGGTTGACGTGCGTCGAGTCAAGCTCCCCGGCGTGGGTGTGCTGCACACCTTCATCACCGACGACGGCGGCAAGTGCGGCGTCATCACGCACCGCTCGGGCCACAGCGACCTGATCACCTTCAGCGACGACGCCGACGGGGCCGACGTCACGAAGGTCTCCCTGCGCCTCAGCGAAGACGAGGCGCACACCCTCGCCGAGCTGCTCGGCGGCACGCGCATCACCGAGTCGCTCTCCGCGCTCGACCAGATCCCCGGCCTCAGCATCGACTGGTTCACCGTCGACTACGACGACCACATCGCCGGGCAGCCGCTCGGCGACCTCGGCGCCAAGGGCGTCGTGGGCCTCACGGTCGTGGCCGTCGTCCGCGGCGACGCCGCGAACCCCGCTCCGTCGGGCGACTTCAAGGTGTTCCCGGGCGACACGCTCGTCGTAGCCGGGTCGCCGGAGAAGGTCGCCAAGGCCTTCTCCTGGTACCGCACGGGCACGTTCGGGCACCGCGCCCCGGTCGACTCGCCGCCCGGGAGCTGATCGCCGGTGCACCTGGGTGAAGAGCTGATCGTCCTCGGCATCCTCCTCCTGCTCGCCTACGTGCTCGGGCGGCTCGGCAAGCTGATCGGCCTGCCGTCGATCCCGATCTACATGCTCGTCGGGCTGCTGGCGAGCACGAACACGGGCTGGTTCCCGCTCAGCTTCGACGCGCACAGCATCGAGCTGATCGCGATCTTCGGCCTGATCCTGCTGCTGTTCAACCTGGGCCTCGAGTTCGATCAAGACGAGTTCTTCTCGAACGCGGGCAGGCTGATCGTCTCCGGCGGCACCTACATCGCCGTCAACATGGGCGTCGGCCTGGCCTTCGGCTTCATGCTCGGCTGGGGCACCCGCGAGGCCCTGATCGTCGCGGGCATGACCGCGACGTCGTCGAGCGCGATCGTCACGAAGCTGCTCATCGAGCTGAACCGCCTGGCGAACCGCGAGACGCCGATGATCCTCGGCGTCACCGTCGTCGAGGACATCTTCATCGCGATCTACCTCGCCATCGTCTCCGTCGTGCTGAGCGGCGAGACCGACCCCGGCCCCGTCATCCTCAAGCTCGGCATCGCCTTCGTCTTCCTCGTGGTGATGTTCAGCGTCGCGCGCTGGGGCGGCCGCGTCGTGTCGAAGCTGATGCGCACCCGCGACGACGAGCTGTTCACCGTGCTCTTCTTCGGGCTCGCCGTGCTCTTCGCGGGCCTCGGCGAGGTGCTGGGCGTCACCGACGCGATCGGGGCCTTCCTCATCGGCCTGATCATCGGGGCGACCAAGTACCGCAACCGGGTCGAGCAGTTCGCGCTGCCGATGCGCGACGTCTTCGGCGCCTTCTTCTTCCTCAACTTCGGGCTCGGTCTCGACCCGTCGCTCTTCCCGAGCGTGCTCGGCCCGGTGGCCGCGGCCGTCGGCATCACGATCGGCCTGAACCTGGTCGCGGGCCAGTTCGTCGCGTGGCTCAACAAGCTCGGGCCGCAGGCGGGGCTGAACACCTCGTTCATCCTGCAGAACCGCGGCGAGTTCGCGCTCATCCTCGCGACGCTGTCGGCGGGCGCCGGGCTGAACCCGCTGCTGCAGCCCTTCGCGGGCCTCTACGTGCTGATCATGGCCGTGATCGGCCCTCTGCTCGCCGCCAACTCCGAGCGCATCGGCGCCGTGCTGTTCCGGTCGCGTCACCGGGCGGAGAAGGCCGCGGCGGAGGCGCGGCGCCAGCAGCGCGAGGGGCGTCACGCCGACGAGATCGCCCTGATGGAGGCGGCGCTCGCCGGCGAGGAGCCCGCCGACACGATCGCTCGCGACCCCGACCCCGACTCCGGCCTGTTCGACGACCCCGACCTCGACGACCCGCCCGTGCCCCGCCGTCGACGGACCGTGGTGGTCGACGAGCTCGACCACGCACGGCCGGTCGTGGACGAGCTCGACGTGGCGACCTCGCCGACCGGCGCCGCCGGCGGCGACGGCGACCCGGACGGCGACCTCGACGACGACTCGGAGGTCGACGGCATGAGCGCGGCCGAGCGGGCGATGTGGGCCGAGCAGGCCGGGCAGCAGTCCGACCAGCGGGCGACGCGGCAGCGCGACCCCGAGTACTGAGCGTCATGAGGGGTGCTGGCCGACGCGGAGCGCCGGGCTGAGCGCAGCGGACGCACAGCGGGACCGTCGGGGGCCGACGGTACGATGACCCTCGTGAGTCGCCTCGAGGTCCATCCCGTCACGAGCGCTCCCGACGGCTCCGACCTCCCCGACTCGATGTGGCAGGTGGCCCGTCGGCCGCGCTGGATCGCCATGCTCGCGCTCGCCCTCGTCATCGCGGGCATCTTCGCCTGGCTGGGCCACTGGCAGATCGAGCGCAGCATCGAGAGCGGCAAGGTCGTCAATCCCGAGACCGAGACCGTCAAGGTGCTCTCCGACACCGTCGAGCCGCAGTCCCCGTTCTTCGACCGCGTCGGCGGTCAGATGGTCAGCGTCGCCGGCCAGTTCGACGCCGACGACTTCCGCGTCGTCAGCGACCGCGTCAACGACGGCGACCGGGGCTGGTGGCTGATCGGCCGCCTGGTCGACGACTCCGACGGCGCCTCCGTGGCCGTCGCGGTCGGCTGGGCCCCCACCGAAGACGAGGCCGTCGCGGCCGAGGCCGCCGTGCCGGTCGGCTCCGACGTGTCGCTGGTCGGCCGGTACTCGCCGAGCGACGCGCCCTCCGACGGCGCCTACCAGGACGGCCGTGAGACGGTCGTCTCGGTCGCGGCGCTCGTCAACGAGTGGTCCGACTTCAGCGGCGACGTCTACGCCGGCTACGTCGTGGCCTCCGAGCCGTGGGGCGGCCTCGACGCCATCTACTCCCCGGCGCCGGTCGACGACGTGTCGCTGAACTGGCTGAACGTCTTCTACGCGATCGAGTGGGTCGTGTTCGCCGGCTTCGCCGTCTTCCTCTGGTTCCGCCTCGTCCGTGACGCGTTCGAGCGCGAGATCGACGAGGCGGAGGAGGCGCGACTGGCCGCCGACGTCGCCGCCTGACCCGCTCCTCCCGCCTCCCCTCCCGACCCCCGTGTCACCCGCCGCAGCGGCGCTCGACCCCCGTCCCGCCCCGAGTAGGATCGATCCCATGCCCTTGAAGCCCCGGCAACGCGACATCCCGAAGATCCCGGGTGCCGTGAAGTTCTACAAGATCTCCGCCTACGTCACGGGCGTGATGCTGCTGCTGCTCGTCTTCGAGATGGTGTTCAAGTACACGCCGCTGCAGCTCGAGATGCAGCTCGGCGGCCAGGGCGGCTTCCTCGTCCCGAAAGACAGCATCACCGAGGGCTTCAACCTCTCGACGGCCATCCTGATCGCCCACGGCTGGCTCTACGTCGTCTACCTCTTCGCCGACTTCCGTCTCTGGAGCCTGATGCGCTGGCCGTTCTCGCGGTTCATCATCATCGCGCTCGGCGGTGTCGTGCCCTTCCTCTCGTTCTTCGTCGAGAGCCACATGACCAAGCTGGCCCTGCGTGAGCACGCGGAGCTGGTCGCCGAGCCCACCCCGAAGACCCAGGGAGCCCCCGCGTGACAGAAGCCACCGAGACGGCGCAGAGCCCCGTCCTCGTCGTCGATTTCGGCGCGCAGTACGCGCAGCTGATCGCCCGACGGGTGCGTGAGGCCAACGTCTACTCCGAGATCGTGCCGCACACGATCACCGCCGCCGAGATCGCGGCCAAGAACCCGGTCGGCATCGTGCTGAGCGGCGGCCCGTCCAGCGTCTACGAAGAGGGCGCGCCCGCCCTCGACCCGGCGATCCTCGAGCTCGACGTGCCCGTGCTGGGCATCTGCTACGGCTTCCAGGCGATGGCGAAGGCCCTCGGCGGCGAGGTCGCGCAGACGGGCCAGCGCGAGTACGGCGCCACCGACGTGACCCTCGCCGCCGGTGAGAGCACCCTGCTCTCGGGGCAGCCGACCTCGCAGACGACGTGGATGAGCCACGGCGACTCGGTCTCGAAGGCCCCCGAGGGCTTCGACGTGCTCGCCTCGAGCGCCGCGACCCCCGTCGCCGCCTTCTCGAGCGACGCCCGCAAGCTCTACGGCGTGCAGTGGCACCCCGAGGTCAAGCACTCGTCGTTCGGCCAGGCCGTGCTCGAGAACTTCCTCCACCGCGCCGCGGGCATCCCCGCCGACTGGAACAGCGGCAACGTCATCGCCGAGCAGGTGGCCCGCATCCGCGAGCAGGTCGGCTCGTCGCGCGTCATCTGCGGCCTCTCCGGCGGCGTCGACTCGGCCGTCGCGGCCGCCCTCGTGCACGAGGCCGTCGGCGACCAGCTCGTCTGCGTCTTCGTCGACCACGGCCTGCTGCGCGCCGACGAGCGTCGCCAGGTGGAGGAGGACTACGTCGCCTCGACGGGCGTCCGCCTCGTGACGGTCGACGCGGAGCAGCAGTTCCTCGACGCCCTGGCCGGTGTGACCGACCCGGAGCAGAAGCGCAAGATCATCGGCCGCGAGTTCATCCGCAGCTTCGAGGGCGCCGCCGAGGCGCTCGTGCTCGAGGCTGCGGCCGAGGGCGACGCGACGGTGAAGTTCCTCGTGCAGGGCACGCTCTACCCCGACGTGGTCGAGAGCGGCGGCGGCACGGGCACGGCGAACATCAAGAGCCACCACAACGTGGGCGGCCTGCCGGAGGACCTGCAGTTCGAGCTCGTCGAGCCGCTGCGCACGCTCTTCAAGGACGAGGTGCGCGCCATCGGCCGCGAGCTCGGCCTGCCCGAGGTCATCGTCGGCCGTCAGCCCTTCCCCGGGCCCGGGCTCGGCATCCGCATCATCGGCGAGGTCACGCACGAGCGCCTCGAGCTGCTGCGGAAGGCCGACGCGATCGCCCGTGCCGAGCTCACCGCGGCCGGCCTCGACGAGGAGATCTGGCAGTGCCCGGTCGTGCTCCTCGCCGACGTCCGCTCGGTCGGCGTTCAGGGCGACGGCCGCACGTACGGTCACCCGATCGTGCTGCGCCCCGTCTCGTCCGAGGACGCCATGACGGCGGACTGGACGCGCCTGCCCTACGACGTGCTCGCCAAGATCTCGAACCGCATCACGAACGAGGTCGACGGCGTCAACCGAGTAGTCCTCGACGTCACCAGCAAGCCCCCGGGAACCATCGAATGGGAATGAGAGAGCCGCTCTGAACGCGAAGCGTTCAGGCTCTCTCATTCCGGGGGCGCCCCCGCCCCCGGTGCCCACCCGATAGCGTCCCCACCCGGTACCTACGACGGCGTAGGCCACGCCCGCCCCGGGGCGGTCTGAACGCGAAGCGTTCAGCCCCGGTCATTCCGGGGGCGCCCCCGCCCCCGGTGCCCACCCGGTAGCGTCCCCACCCGGTACCTACGACGGCATAGGCCACGCCCGACCGAGCCGCTCTGAACGCGAAGCGTTCAGGCTCTCTCATTCCGGGGGCGCCCCCGCCCCCGCCCCCGGTGCCCACCCGGTAGCGTCCCCACCCGGTACCTACGGCGGCATAGGCCACGCCCGCCCCAGCCATCCAGGCTCACACACTCCAGGGTCGCACCCGTCCCGCCCACCCCCGTCCCGTCCCGAACCCCGTCCTCGCACACGAACCCCGCCGCGGCAGGGTTCCCGTGCGAGAACTGGGTGCCAGTCCCCGGCCTCGGCCCCGACCGCAGCCGCGTGCCCACCAACGCCGTGAACGACTCCTCCCCGCACACAAGAGCGGGGCCCGCCCCTCTCGGAACGAGCCCCGCTCGATGTGGTGCAGCCGTGTCGGCTAGTCGTTGCCCCGCAGGATCGCGAGCATGCGCAGGATCTCGACGTAGAGCCAGATCACGGTCATGACGATGCCGAAGGCGGCCGACCAGCCGTAGATGCGGGGGGCGCCGCGCTCGACGCCCGTCTTCACCTGCGTGAAGTCGAGCACCAGCGAGTACGCCGCCATGACGACGACGAGGATGCCGATGATGAAGCCGAGCGGGATGCCGAAGATCTCGGCGCCGCGGAGGCCCCACGGGTTGGTGTTGGCGCCGAAGAGCATCAGGCCGACGTTGAGCAGCGAGAAGACGGCATAGCCGATCATCGCGATCATGAAGACCTTGGTGGCCCGGGCCGACTCGCGCACCTTGCCGCTCTTGAAGAGCAGCAGCGTGACGACGAAGACCGAGACGGTGCCGATCAGGGCCTGGGTGACGATGCCGTCCCACTGGGCCTCGAAGATGCTCGAGATGCCCCCGACGAACAGGCCCTGCGCGGCCGAGTAGGCGAGCACGAGGCCGGGCGACGGCTTCTTCTTGAAGATGTTGACGAGGGCCAGCACGAAGCCGGCGATCGCGCCCACGAAGGCCAGGGCGGGGATGAACCAGCCGACGGCCGCGCCGACGACGACCACGGCGAACGCGATCAGCGTCTTCGTGATCGTGTCTTCGTAGGTCATGCGGTCGGTCTGGTCGGGGCCGGCCGCGGGCTTCGTGTAGAGCTCCTGCAGCTGTTCGGCCGTCATGCCGTCGTAGGCGACGGTGCGGGCGTCGGCCTGCTGCTGGCGGATGACGGGCCCGCCCTTCTCCGAGAAGGCCGGCGACTGACTGAAGCCGGGATTCGAGAATGCCAAGGGGTTCCTCTTCTGATCGCGTTGTCGACGGTGACGTGGCGGCCCGGAGCGGTGCAGCCGGATCGCCGCCGGGCCAGGTGGCCCGGTGCGGGGTCGCTCTCGCTCGCCCGTGTCGCCGTGGGGGAAGGCTAACGCGTGTCGGCCGGGCGCGGGCTGGGGATCTGCCTGATGAGAGCCACATTCGCGACGGGCGAACGTGCACTGTCTGCACGGATGGGGGCGGTCCGCGGGCCCCACGGAGGCGTCGGCCGGGCGGGGGCGGTTAGCGTGGCCGACGTGACCTCCCCCGCCTCCTCGACCACCGCCTCCTCGCGCGCCGCCGCGCCCCTCGTGATCGCCCACCGCGGCGCGAGCGGCTACCGCCCCGAGCACGGCGAGGCCGCCTACCGCCTGGCCGTCGAGCTCGGCGCGGACGCGATCGAGCCCGACCTCGTCGCGACGCGCGACGGCGTGCTCGTGCTCCGGCACGAGAACGAGGTCTCGGGAACGACCGACGTCGCCGACCGGCCCGAGTTCGCCGACCGCCGCACGACCAAAGAGATCGAGGACCGGGTCGTCGAGGGCTGGTTCACTGAGGACTTCACCTGGCCCGAGCTGTCGACCCTCCGGGTGCGCGAACGCCTGCCGCAGCTCCGGCCCGGCAGCGCCGCGCACGACGGGGAGGGACGCGTGCAGCGCCTCAGCGACCTCCTCGCGATCCTCGACGGGGCCGACCGCCCGGTCGGGCTCGTGGCCGAGGTCAAGCACGCGACGTGGTTCGCCTCGATCGGGCTGCCGCTCGACGAGCTGCTCGCCGCCGAGCTCGCCGCCGCGGGCTGGACGGACGACCCGCGCCTCACCGTCGAGAGCTTCGAGCAGACGGTGCTCGGCCAGCTGCGCGAGCGGGGGGTCGGCGGCCGGCAGGTCTACCTGCTCGAGAAGGCGGGCGCCGCGGCCGACCTCGTCGCCCGCGACGGCTCGGCGGCGACGCCCTACGTCGACCAGCTCGACGAGGTCTCGCTGGCGGCCTTCGCCGCGGCCGGGCTGCACGGCGTCTCGCTCGACAAGTCGACCCTGGTCGCCCCGGACGGCACGACGGAGTCGCGGGTCGTCGACCGCGCACACGCGGCGGGCCTCGAGGTCTTCACCTGGACGCTGCGCATCGAGAACCACTTCCTCGCGAAGGCGAACCGTCAGGCCGGCGGGAAGGCCGCGACGGGCGACTACGAGTCGGAGTTCCAGGCGCTCATGGAGCTCGGCGTCGACGGGGTCTTCGCCGACCAGCCGGACCTCGCGATCGCGGTGCGCGACGGGCTCTGAGGAGGCGCTGGGCGGCCCCCTGCCCGGTGTCGGGGGCCCCGCCTAGACTGGGCCCGCCATGACGATCGTGCTCGAGCCCTCTGACGCTGCCGGCGGTTCCGGCGACCCTCTGACCGCGGGGCTGAACCCCCAGCAGAAAGAAGCGGTCGAGTACCGCGGGCAGTCGCTGCTGATCGTGGCCGGTGCCGGCTCGGGCAAGACGAGCGTGCTGACCCGGCGCATCGCCGGGCTGATCGCGTCGCGCGAGGCCTGGCCGAGCCAGATCCTCGCCATCACCTTCACGAACAAGGCCGCGGCCGAGATGCGCGAGCGCGTCGGCCACCTCGTCGGCCAGGCCGGCGAGGGCATGTGGATCAGCACGTTCCACAGCGCCTGCGTGCGCATCCTCCGGCGCGAGGCCGAGCAGTTCGGCTTCACGAAGAGCTTCACCATCTACGACTCGGCGGACTCCCGCGCGCTGCTGAAGCGCATCCTGAAAGAGCTGGACGCCGACTCGCTCGGCTTCACGGTCAGCCAGGCGTCGGGCAAGATCTCGAAGCTCAAGAACGAGCTGACCGACGTCGAGACCTACTCGCGCCAGATCAACGCGGGCGACCCGCAAGACGTGATGTTCCTCGAGATCTTCCGGCAGTACACGCGCGAGCTGCAGCGGGCGAACGCCTTCGACTTCGACGACCTGATCGCGCAGACGGTCTTCCTCTTCCGGGCCTTCCCGCACGTGGCCGCGCTCTACCAGCGGCGGTTCCGGCACATCCTCGTCGACGAGTACCAAGACACGAACCACGCGCAGTACGCGCTGATCCGCGAGCTGACGCGACCGGTCGACCCCGAGATCGTCGACGACCTCGAGCGCGGCGGCCAGTACGTGCAGTCGATGCGCGACGGCAGCGGGCGGATCCCCGGCGCCTCCCTCACCGTGGTCGGCGACTCCGACCAGTCGATCTACGCCTTCCGCGGCGCCGACATCCGCAACATCGTCGAGTTCGAGCGTGACTTCCCCAACTCGAAGGTCATCCTGCTCGAGCAGAACTACCGCTCGACCCAGAACATCCTCGACGCGGCCAACGCCGTCATCTCGAACAACTTCGACCGCCAGGCGAAGAACCTCTTCACGACGGTCGGCGCGGGCGAGAAGATCACCGGCTTCACGGGCTACACCGGGCACGACGAGGCCCAGTTCGTCGCCGACGAGATCGCCAAGCTGCGCGAGGGCGGCATGGCCTACAAAGACATGGCCGTGTTCTACCGCACCAACTCGCAGACCCGAGCGCTCGAGGAGATCTTCATCCGCTCGGCCATCCCGTACCGGGTGCTCGGCGGCACGAAGTTCTACGAGCGCGCCGAGATCAAGGACGCCATGGCGTACCTGATCACCGTCGCGAACCCGCTCGACCCGATGGCGCTGCGCCGCATCATGAACGTGCCGAAGCGCGGCATCGGGCCGGCGACCGAGACGGCGATGCAGCGCTGGGCCGACCAGCACGAGGCGCCGCTCCGCGAGGCGCTGCGCAACGCCGACCAGCTGGGCCTCGGCCCGAAGGTCACCGGGGCGATCACGGGCCTCGGCCAGCTGCTCGACGGCGTCCAGGCCACGGCCGCGACGGCGCCGGTGCACGAGATCCTCACCACGCTGATCGAGGGCAGCGGCATCATCGAGGCGCTGCGGGCGTCGCGTGACCCGCAAGACGAGGCCCGTGCCGAGAACATCGACGAGCTCGTGGCGGTGACGAAGGAGTTCCAGCGCAACAACCCCGACGGCACCCTGCTCGACTTCCTCACCGAGGTCACGCTGGTCGCCGCGGCCGACGATCTCGACGACACGAGCGGCACCGTGTCGCTGATGACGCTGCACACGGCGAAGGGCCTCGAGTACGAGGCCGTCTTCCTCACCGGCGTCGAAGAAGACCTGCTGCCGCACCGCATGTCGGCGAGCGAGCCCGGCGGCCCTGCTGAAGAGCGACGGCTGTTCTACGTCGGCATCACGCGCGCCCGCAAGCACCTCTTCCTGTCGTTGGCGATGACGCGGGCCCAGTTCGGCGAGGTGAACGTGGCGATGCCGTCGCGGTACCTGCAAGAGATCCCGGTCGAGCTGATCGACTGGAAGCAGTCGCCCGGCATGGCCAACAGCCGAGGAGGCACGCAGCCGAGGGCGCTCAACGCGCGTCGCGAGGGCGGTGCGGGCGACCGTCTCGGCTCGACCCCGCGCGCCAGCGGCGGCTACGGCGGCGGCAGCTACGACCGCGCGACCGCGGCGGCCAAGACCAAGCCGAAGACGGAGTGGTCGAACCGGGTCACGGGCACGGTGCGCGACAACGGTGACCTCGAGCTGGAGCAGGGTGACCGCATCTCGCACGTCGACTTCGGTGAGGGGCGTGTGATGGCCGTCACCGGTGTCGGGGCCCGACGCATCGCCGAGGTGCTGTTCGACACCGCCGGCCGCAAGAAGCTGCTGATCAAGGTCGCGCCGATCGAGAAGATCTAGCGGTCTCCACCGGCGGTTCCGCGGCACGCACCATGTTCTCGCACGGGAACCACGCCGCGGCGTGGTTCGGGTGCGACGACGTGGTTCGTCGTCAGGGGGCGGGGCGTGACCGCCGGAGCGTGAAGCGGTGGTGGCCCACGACGATCGTGTCGGCGGGCGTCAGCCGCGTGCCGACCCCGGGCTCGACCGTGACCAGCCCTCCGTCGGGGCGGAGGAGCGTCGTGCCGTTCGCGGAGTGGAGGTCGTCGATCACCACGGCCCCTGCGTCGTCGGCCCAGACACGGAAGTGGGCGCGCGACAGCTGACGTGTCTCGTCCGTGACGGTGATCGACGCCGGGGGAGCTGGCGCGATGGTGAGGGCTGCTGCGGGGGCTGTCGCGGCCGTGGCGGCGGCGGTCGAGACGCCGGGTGGCGGCGCGGCGTGCCGCGGGCGCCGGCCCACGACGACGCCGTCGCGGTCGACAGGGACGCCCTCGCCGTCGGGGAGGACGAGCTCGTAGGAGCGCGGACGGAGGACCGTCACGTCGAGGTCGTCGAGGTCGTCGAGGTCGTCGGGGTCGTCGAGGTCGGCGGGCGCGGGCGAGGGCACGTGCCGTCGGGGAGGGGGCACGGCGGGGCCTGGCGGGATGACGGCGGCCGCCGCGGGAACGGCTGTGACCAGACCCTCGGGAGGCGGCGGAGGCAGCGTCTGCACCCGTGACAGCAGGCCCTGGTCGCGCAGCGCAGCGACGGCCGCGGCGTCGACGACGATCGGGCTCTCGGGTGGCGCCCCGCGCCTCCCCAGGCTCCTTCTTCTGGTCATTTCTCGTCCATTCTGTGGAAAGTGGTGCGACCAGTCTGTCTCATGTGGAATATTCATGGCAGTCGTCATTCCTGACGGCTCGACGAGACAGGAGAACCCATGGCCAACGTGACCGTGACCTACGACGACCTGCGCACGCAGGCGACCCACCTGCGCACCGGGCAGGCGTCGATCGAGGAGCAGCTCTCACGCCTCAAGGGGCAGATCGACAACCTGGTGGCCTCGGGCTACGTGACCGACAGCTCCTCGAAGGCGTTCGCGACCACGTACGGCGAGTTCAGCACCGGTGCGAGCACGACCATCGCTGCCCTGGACAGCATGGCGCGGTTCCTCGAGAACGCGGCCGAGACCCTGCAGGCGGCCGACGAGCAGCTGGCCGCCAGCCTCCGCTGACCGCTGACCGCTGACCGCTGACCACCCCGGTGGCCGTGCCGGCGACGGCATGGCCACCTTCCTGAGGAGCACACATGACCAGAGCGACCCTGTCGTTCGACGCTGAGGCGCTGCGGCGGTTGTCCACGACCCTGAGCGGCGTCAAGACCGTCTTCGACGCCCCTGGAGCGGCGACGGTCTCGCCCGAGCACCTCGGCCACCCCCGCCTCGCGCAGCGGATCGACTCCTTCACCCGGAGCTGGGACGACACCCGGCGGGTCCTGAGCGACGAGATCGGTGGACTGAGCACGTCCGCGACGTCCATCGCTGACGGGTTCACGGCGGCGGACGAGGGCCTCGCCGCCGCGTTGCCGGAGGAGGAGGCGTCCTCGTGAGGGTGGACGGCGCATTGTCCAAGGCAGGTGTCGCGGGTGACCCCGACATGGTGTCGGCCGCCGCGACGCGCTTCGGGCAGACCGCCGAACTGATCGCGTCCGCGGCTGAGGGGCTCCACCAACTCGACGTGGAGGCCGCACAGAGCGATGCGATCGAGGCGTTCCTCGCGAAGGCGGGGGAGGTCGAGACGCAGCTGCGGCAGGTGCACCGGCGGTACGTCGGCGCCTCCGACGCGCTCCGGACCTACGCGACTGCCCTGCGGCACGCGCAGGAGCAGGCCGGCCCGGCCGTCCGAGAGCACGAGACTGCGGTCGCCGACCGCGACGCAGCCACCGTGCTCGCCGACCGCTACGAGGGCATGGCCCTCCTGGCGACGAGCGAGGAGGCGCAGCTCGACTACCAGGAGCTCGCTCGCGTGCAGCGCCTCCGCGAGGAGGAAGCATCGGGACGGGTGGTGAAGCACGGCCGTCAGGTCGACGACGCCGTCACCGACCTCGAGGCCGCCGCGACGGCGGCAATCGCCTGCTTCGACGACCTCGGCGCCGACGGCCTCGGCGACTCGTGGTGGGACGACGTCCGCGGGGCCGCAGGCACCGCCTACGACGCCTTCCGGACGTGGATGGAGGAGAACGACTGGTGGATCCAGGACGTCCTGGAGATCCTGAGCTGGGTGGGAGCGCTTCTGGTCGTCGCTGCTCTGGCCTTCCCCGGCACTGCCTGGATCGCCTGGCCAGCGATGGCGGTGATGATCCTGTCCACGACCACGGAAGCGGCTCGAGCAGCCGCGGGCACGGGAAGCCTCCTCGAGTTGGGCATCAGTGTCGTCTCGCTCGCTACTTTCGGCGTCGGTGGCGCGGTCCTCAAGACTGCAGCCAAGACTTCGGTCGCCAAGCTTGGTCTCGCGAGGGTCGCTGAGCTGCAACGAGGAGGAGTGCCGCTTCAGACAGCCCTCAAGGCCGTGAACGGCGAGCATCGAGCGGTCATGAAGGCCCCCTTGAGCCTCGCGGCGAAGATCCGGGCTCTCGGTGATCCTGAACTAGGCCGCCTCTTCATGTGGAGCCGCGAGTCCGGGGCGGCCCTGGCCCACACCGGATCACGGGCCATGGCGGAACTCGACCTCCTGCTCAACGCGACGACCACAGTGAGAGCGACGAGTTTGGTCGTCACCACGGCGCGCGCCGCTGACACGGCGACAGGGTGGGCTGAGCCCCTCCTGGGGGACCTGCGGGAGGCTACGACGCTTCGACTCGTGAACGGGACTCCGTGGTGATGCGGGAGGTCTCGGACAGTCCCTCAGAATCCGTCCTGAGTCGCTCGGTTCTCCTGGTTCGGATTGCAGGGCTCTGGAACTTCGGCGTCGGAGCCGCCTTCATGATCATCCGTCGTCTCGTCCTGATGGCGAACGGACGGCATGGGGACGGCGGGGAGACCATGAACTTCAGCGTGTCAGCGCTCCTGGGCCTGCTCGTCCTCCTCACCACCGGAATCGCTTTGCAGGCCGCCGTGCTCGTCCGGTACATCCGGTTTCCTACCGCGCACGTCCATCTTCTGCAGCCGGGTCTCTCCGCGTTCCTCTGGGTGATGTCGGCCGTGCCGTCCTTGACGATGGCGCACGTGCTCTTCGGCCCAGGTCCTGAGCCCAGTTCCGTGGCGATCGCCCTGTGGGGAGTCAGTGGCCTCAGCTGCCTCCTCGCCGGCGGCATCGTGACGGTGGGGCTTCTGCTCAGGGAGGCCGTGGCGCGGTCGGGTCACGAGACGGGCCTGTCGGAGGCCGCGGGATGACCGCTGAGACGTTCGTGCCGCGGGCGGGAGGCGCCCGAGGGGTCTCGTACCGCCTGGCCGTCCCGCCAGGCGTGCTTCGCTTGCCCGGACATATTCTCGATCAGCTGCCACTGATCGAGACACAGCTCAACCGCGCTGACCTCGCGGCTGAGGTCGGTCGAGCGGTGGCGGCCCTCTCTGCCTCCGGACCCCGCGCTGCAACAGACGTGCTGGACAGCTACGTCACGGCTGGTGTCCTGCCGGATTGCGGCCTCGCGATGAGCATCGTGGTGTCGGCGACCTCGCTCTCACAGGAGAAGCGGCACGGCATGACCGCGGACTTAGCTCACCACGGCGGCCTCGGCCGCGCGGCGCTGACCGTCGGTGGCGAAGCAGCCGTCGTCCTGGAGGCACCCCTCTCGACCGCGGGCCGTTCGCTCATCGGCGTCGGGCGGGTCCTGAGGACGAAGACGGTGCTCAGCCGAGTTCCCGGCGACGACGAGGTCGTGATCTCGTTCGCACTGCTGGTGGCCCAGCTCGGCGCTGCGGCATCGCCCGACGTCTCGGAGGACGAGACCCAGGCGGTGGCCGACGCGCTGGTCGAGCTCTTCGACGCGATGATGACCACCGTTCGCTGGCTCGACGACCAGGGGCGCGTCATCACCGATCGACCCACGACATGACGGGCGCACCCGCCCGCCCCTCTCGAGAAGGAACAGGCATGACGCACCACGAACTCACCTCCGACGACATCCAGCCGACGGGCGACGACGGCCTCGATCCCCGCACCGCCGACGGGTGGGAGGTGCTCGTCGAGCACGACCCCGGGCTCTGGATCGCCCTGCCCGCCCGATGGCCCCACCAGGGGCACGACACCGCCAGGTCGTGGATCGCCGCCACCGTTCGCGACGTCGTCGCCCGGACGGCGGCCCCGACCCGGGCCGGCAAGAAGTGGCTCGTCAAGGTGCTCGACCGGCTCGCGACCTGGCAGACGCCCAATGAGCTCAAGTTCATGTACCTGCCCTCGCTGAGCAGCGAGCTCAGCCTGCTCCGGATCCAGTTCGGCCTCGTCTACGGTGACCGGGAGGCGACCCTCCGCGAGCTCGTCCTCGAGAGCGACTTGCCGGGGATCGAGCCGCCCGTCCTCGAGGACGTGACCACCGACTCCCTCGGCCTCGGTGTCTACGGGCTGCGCTACGCCGAGCTGGACGGCGGCATCACGGTCACCAGCATCTTCGCGTTCCGCTCGGGGCCGTTCGACCTCCGGGTCACGTGCGACGTCGGCCCGCCCGAGTTCGTCCCCGTGAAGGTGCCGGTGGCGCGAGCCTTCGTCGACGGCATCAGCGTCGTCAGGGCGACGTGAGGCTCACGGTCACCGTCCGCGACGGAGCGACGGGCGCCTCGGCCGACGTCGTGTTCGAGACCTCGCCTGACACCACGGTGGGGGAGCTCGTCGCACAGGCTGCACCGCTGGTCGGCATCCGCGCCGACGGTCCGGATGCCGCAGCTCTCGGCACCGCCGTCACGGTCGACGGCGCCCGCGTCGCCGAGAGCGTACGCATCGCCGAGGGAACGGTGCTCGAGGGCAGCGTCCTCACGATCGGCGGTCCTCCCGGCGTCGCCGCACTGCCGCCCGACCTGCCCAGCATCCGCATCGTGGGCGGCCCCGGGGCCGGGACGGTCTTCCACGTCGATCCCGGCACCGTCGTGGTCGGATCGGCGCCCGAGGCGACGGTCCGTCTCGCCGCGCGAGGAGTCGCCCCGGTCGCGGCCCTCGTGCAGCTCGACGGAGCATCGCGCTTCTCGATCACTCCCGTGGCCTGCGACGACCCCGACGTCCCGCCCGTCACCGTCGACGGCGTCCCGCTGACGACGACGATCGCGCTGACGCCGTCGTCGGCGGTCGAGCTGGGGGAGGTGCTGCTGGGCGTCGCGGACGCCGGCACGGCCTCCGCCGCGATCGGCCTCGCCGAGGGCGGAGGGCGACTGGAGCACGCCCGCCCACCGCGACTCCTGCCCGAGCCCCCCACGACCGCCTTCCGGCACCCGGCGCAGCCGCAGGCGCCCCCACGGCGCCCCCTGCCGATCGTCGCCGCCGCCGCCCCGCTCGTCATGGGCGGCGTCATGGTGCTGGTGCTCGACAACCCGACCTTCTTCGTCTTCGGACTGCTCTCGCCGGTGATCCTCATCGGCAACTACCTGTACGACCGGCGCAACGGCCGGGTGACGCACCGCGAGGCCCTCGCGTCGCACGCGGCCACCCGCGAGGCGGTGGCCGCCGACGCCGCGGAGGCGGTCGTGCGTCGGCAGGACGAGCTGCGGTCCAGCTGCCCGGACGCCGCGACGCTCCTCGACCTGGCCGTCCGGCGTCGCGCCCGGCTCTGGGAACGGCGCCGGGACGACCCCGACCACCTGACCGTGCGGATCGGCGTCGCCGACCTGCCCTCCGGCGTCACCCTCGACGACCCGGACCTGCTGGAGCACCGACGCACCGTCGCCAGCCCCGCGCGGGCCGTGCCCGTCACCGTCGCGCTCGCCGACCGGGGCGTCGTGGGGCTGCACGGGCGCACGCCCGAACGTCGCGCGCTCGCCGCGTGGATGGTGGCCCAGCTCTGCGTCCTCCAGAGCCCTCGAGACCTCATGGTCGTGGTGCTGACGGACCGCGACGCCGAGGAGCACTGGGGCTGGCTCGCCTGGGTGCCCCACGCCCGCCCCGACGAGGGAGCCGCGGACAGCCGCGTCCGCCTCGGCAACGACTCCGAGTCCGTCGCCCGGAGGCTCACCGAGCTGGCCGCCGTCGTCGACGCGCGACAGCGGGCTCGCCGGGAGTCGAGCGGCGCCGTGCTCGACGCCCCCGACGTGCTCGTCGTCGTCGACGGGTCACGCCGGCTCCGGGGGCTGCCGGGCCTCGTCACGGTGCTCCGCGACGGACCGGGCGTCGGGGTCGTCGCACTCTGCCTCGACGCCGACCGACGGTCACTGCCCGAGGAGTGCGTCACGGTCGTGCAGGCCGGGCGCAGCGCCCACGAGCTCTCCGCCCACCGCGAGGCCGACGTCCAGCACGTGCGGGTCGACGCCCTGCCCGCCGGCTGGCACGACTTCGTCGCGCGGGCGCTCGCCCCCGTCGTCGACGTCGACGACGGGGGCGACGCCGGCGGACTGCCGACGTCCTCCCGCCTCCTCGACGTGCTCGGCCTCGACCGCCCCAGCGGCAGGGCCGTCCTCGCGCGCTGGGCCGAGAGAGCGCCCAGCACCGAGGTGCTGCTCGGCGAGGGCGTGGACGGTCCCTTCTCGATCGACCTGAGGCGGGACGGACCCCACGCCCTCGTCGCCGGCACGACGGGCTCGGGCAAGTCGGAGCTGCTGCAGAGCGTCGTCGCCTCGCTCGCCGCCTCCAACGCCCCCGACTCCATGACCTTCGTGCTCGTGGACTACAAGGGCGGCGCCGCGTTCCGCGACTGCGGCCCGCTGCCCCACACCGTGGGCATGGTCACCGATCTCGACCCGCACCTCGTCCAGCGGGCGCTGACGAGCCTGGGCGCCGAGCTCCACCGTCGGGAGCAGCTGCTCGCGCTCGCCGAGGCCAAGGACCTGGAGGACTACGAGGAGGCGCGTGGCCGGTCCGAGGGCGGAACGCTCCCGACCCTGCCCCGCCTCCTCATCGTCATCGACGAGTTCGCGAGCCTCGCCCGGGAGCTGCCCGACTTCGTCACCGGGCTCGTGAACGTCGCCCAGCGGGGGCGCTCCCTCGGCATCCACCTCGTGCTCGCGACGCAGCGACCGTCGGGAGTGGTGTCGTCCGAGATCAGGGCCAACACCAACCTGCGCATCGCCCTGCGCGTCACCGACGCCGGCGAGAGCACCGACGTCATCGACGCCGCCGACGCCTCCCGCATCCCCCGGTCCGCACCGGGGCGCGCCCTGGTGCGCCTCGGCGCGGGGGCGCTCGTGCCGTTCCAGGCCGGGCGTGTCGGCGGCCGCGCCGAGCGCGACTCCCGACCGGACGGCACCTGGTCGGCCCGGCTGTCGTGGGACGGGGCGGCCGGGCCGGCGCCCCGGCCGCCCGCGACCGCCGCCGTCGAGGACCACGAGACGACCGACCTGGTCCAGTTCGTCGCCGCCGTGGTGGAGGCCGAGGCGCTCCGCGGCGGGGAGCGGCCGCACCGGCCCTGGCTGGACGCGCTGCCTGCCCTCGTCGAGCTGGAGCACCTCGTCGGTGCCGAGGCCGGAGGCGGCGGGCCACCGCGCACCCTGCCGCCCCTGCCCTTCGGGCTGGAGGACCACCCTCGGGAACAGGCCCGGCGGACAGCAGCACTCGACCTCGACGTCGACGGGCACCTGTTCGTCGCGGGCGCCGCCCGGAGCGGGAGGTCGCAGGTGCTGCGGACCCTGGCGGCGTCGATCATCCGCCACACCTCGAGCGCCGACGTGCACCTCTACGGCATCGACTGCGGCAGCGGGGCGCTGCTCCCGCTCGCGTCGGCGCCGCACACCGGCGCCGTCGTGCGCCGCACGGAGGTCGAGCGGGCGCGCCGCCTGCTGGCACGCCTCGTGGAGGAGACGCTCCGGCGGCAGACGGTGCTCGCCACCGGCAGCTGGGCCAGCGTCACGGAGCAGCGACGAGCCGCTCCGGAGGAGGACCGCCTGCCCCACGTCGTGCTGATGATCGACCCCTGGGAGGGCTTCGTCGCCAGCCTCGGCGACCTCGACCTCGGCGAGCCGGTGGAGCTCGTCACGCTCCTGCTGCGCGAGGGGGCGGCCGTCGGCGTGCACCTCGTCGTGACGGGGGACCGACTCCTCGTCAGCGGCAGGATGGCGACGCTCGTCGAGCGCAAGCTCGTCCTGCGCATGGCCGACCGCGCCGACTACGGCCTCGCGGGGCTCGACCCGCGATCGATGCCCGAGGAGCCCGGCCCGGGGCGCGGAGCGGACACCGTCAGCGGCGCCGAGACCCAGGTGGCGGTGGTCGGTGCCGACCCCTCCGGCAGCGCCCAGGCCGAGGCCCTCCGCGCGGCGGCGGGCGAGGCCGTCCGCCGTGACCTCGCCGTGCCGCCCGGCCGCAGGCCGTTCCGGCTCGACCGGCTGGAGGGCGACCTGACCTTCGACGGCGCGTGGTCGCGTCACGACCCCGCGGCCCTCGGCGCCGCCTTCGCGATGGTGGGGATCGGCGGCGACGACCTCGTGCCGGTCGGCCCGCGCCTCGCCGACGCTCCGGGCACGTTCCTCGTCGGCGGCCCGCCGCGGAGCGGACGCAGCACCGTCCTCGTGAGCATGGTGCGCTCCCTCCTCGCCCAGGGGCTCGAGGTGGTCGTCGTCACGCCGAGGCCGTCACCGCTCCGGAGCCTGGACGGGCTGCCCGGGGTGGTGGCCGTGTTGCGCGGCTCTGACCTCCGCGCCGACGAGCTGGACGCCGTCCTCGGCGACGAGGCACCGGCGGGTCGGGTGCTGGTCGTCGACGACGCCGAGCTCGTCAAGGACGCCCCGGCGGCGGCGTGGCTCGCCGACTTCGTGCGCTCGTGCGCCGACGGGCCCGGTGCCCTGGTGGCCGCGGGGTCGGCCGCCGACCTCGGCGTCGGCTTCATGGGCTGGCACGCCGACCTCCGCCGGAACCGCTGCGGCGCGGTGCTCAGCCCGAGGGCGACCTCGGACGGGGAGCTCGTCGGTGCGCAGCTGGCCCGGAGCGCGACGTCGGCTCGCCCCCGACCGGGTCGTGCCCACGTGCACCTCGGTGACGGCGTCACCGTGCCCGTGACGGTGCCCCGCGGCTGACGTTCGCGGGCGGAGCGGCCAGGCCTGGGCCCTCAGGCCTGCGGGACCGCGGGCCTGGAGGCCCACGGTCCCGCAGGTGCGCCGTGAGGACGTCAGGGAGCGCCCGTCACCAGCAGCTCCTCGGCGATGTCTCCGTGGCCGCGTCGGCGGCGACGGACGTGGAGCACCAGGGAGGTCACGAGCATCACGGCCCCGGCGAGCGTCACGCCCAGCGCCGCCGCACCCGCCTGCAGGCTGCCGTCCGACCCGGTGAACGCCAGCCCCGCCGGTGCCGCCGCCGGCGCGGGCGTCTCGACGGGGACCTCGGGGGCCACCACGCTGAACGACTCCGCGAGGTGCACGGTCGTGTCGGCGAACGCGGGCACCACCTGGACGCCGTCGTCGTCAGGCACGGAGCCCTCCGACGTGAACAGGAACACGTAGTGGCCCTCGCGCTCCACCGGGAGGCACGGCGACTCGTAGGTGCCGTCGCCGCTCACCGTGGTGCTGGCCCGGCCGGCGAGCAGGGCCTCGTCGATCTCCGCGATCGGGCCGAGGTCGTGACCGGCGGCGAGGGCCTCGGGGAAGGGACCGACGAGGACGGTGTCGACCCGCGCCTCCGACGCTTGGCCGTTCCACTCGGAGACGGTCAGCTCGTCGCTGACGCAGGCGCCGGGCTCGACCTGGTCGGCCCCCACGACGGTGGTGGAGACCTCGGGCGCCCACGGGACGAAGGTCGTCTCGGAGGCGGTGCCGAACGGAGAGCGCCAGCCCTGCACGCGGTCTCGGCCCGCGTCGACCGGGGTGTCGGAGGGGTCGATCGTCTCCACCCACGTGAACCAGCCGCCGCTCGGCAGCTCGCAGCCCGGCGTCGTGTAGGTGCCGGGGCCCTCGTCGACGACGACGCTCACGTCGCAGACGACGGGCGCGTCGGAGGGCCAGTCGTCGGCGCGCGCGACGGGCTCCCGGAAGGGGCCGAGGAGGCGGCTGCGCACGGTGACGGGGACGGGCTGCCACGTGCCCGCGACGTCGTGGCGGCCCCACTCCGAGAGGAGCCCCTCGCCCGGCAGCACGTCGACGGTGAGCTGGTCGGTGACCGTCGTGCCGGGCTCGGCGACGACGTCGCTGGTGCGGGTCTCGACCCGGGGGCGGAAGGGCAGCGGCGAGAGGGCCTCGGCGCTCGCCGCGCCCGAGGCCTCGACGCTGGTGCCGCCGGAGAAGAGGATGCGCTGCGAGCCGGCCGGGCTCGTTCCGGCCGTGACGATGCGCCCGTAGGGCAGCCCGTCGAAGCGTGTGTCGGCCGACACCTCGACCTGGGCGAGGTCGCCGGTCGCGCGGAAGTCGAGGTCGACGCCGTTCTGCACGACCGCCGTCGTCGAGCCGTCGGCGAACGCCCCGCCCGTGAGGGCGACGGTGCCGTCGTGCTGCGGCGTGAGCAGCTCGGGCCCGCCGCCGACCCGGTCGACGGTCAGGTCGGAGCGGAGGGTGCCCGTGCCGTCGTCGCGGAGCTCGACGGAGGTCGACGCCGTGACGGAGGTCGACGCTGCGGCCGTCGCCTCGGCCAGCATCTCGTTGGACCGGTCGAGCACGATCGGCCAGCGCTCGTTGGCGCGCCCCGCGTAGTACCGCTGGGTGTGCCCGTTCAGCCCCGTGATCGTCCACACCGCGAGCTGCCCCGCAGCGGCCGTGTCGGCGTCGGTGGTGTCGCCCCAGGTGCGGGCGATGTAGGCCAGGCGAGCGTGGTCGGCGGTCGAGACGCCGACCACCTCCGTGCCGGTCTCCGTGTCGTAGTGGTTGCCGACGGGCGACGACTTGCCGGCCTCGAGGCAGAAGGCCTGACGCCCGTCGTCGAGTCGGTAGGTGCCGAGGTACGAGACGCCGTCGCCGCGCCAGAGGTGGCCGGTGCCGAGGCCCGCGCCCGTGACGGCCGCGGCGGGCGCCGCGAGCCAGAGCGGCCCGGCCACGAGGGCGAGGACGATCAGGAGGGCGGTAAGGAGAGCAGGACGAGGTGGCCCGGTGGGGCGGTCAGCTGAGGTCATACGACGACGATGTCGAGGCGGGCCCCCGCGGTCGGCGCCACCGACGTCACGGTGTGGACGAGCGCTGCCGAGCCCGTCCGGGGGAGGGACCGGGCCGGGCCGCCACGCTGGACGGGCCGCCCGCCGCGGCCAGCGGCGGACGGCCCGTCCGGTGGTGCAGCGTCGAGGCGTCAGTCGGTCTCGTCGAGGTCGATGTCCTCGCCCGCGAGGTCGTTGTCAGCGAGGCCCGGCTCGGCCTCGCGCGGCGACCCGCCGGTGGGGCCGTCGTTGCCGTCGCCGAGGCCCGGCAGCACGGTCTCGCCGGCGACCGCGTCGTTCGTGACGATCTGCTGGCTCTCCTCGAACTCGGTCTCTTCGTCGTAGGGCTCGTCGCCCGAGGCGGCGGGCACGTGGGTGTCGCTCATGGTGCGTCCTTCCGGTGGTGGGTCAGGGATGGATGGGTGGTGGGGGAGAGGCAGCCGCTCAGCTCAGGCCGAGCTGCTGCATCAGGCCGGCCTCGTCGGTGGCGCCCCAGCGCTCGACGAGCAGGCCGTCGTCGTCGAAACGGCCGACCTGGATGCCGCGCACCGTGAACGACTTCCCGGTCGCCTCGTGGCCCTGGAACGGCCCCGTGTGCGTGCCCGAGATCGTGAACACGGCGGTCACGTTCTCGTCGTCGGCCACGAGCGTCTCGACCGCGAGGTCGACGTCGGGGAAGGCCGTGAAGAAGTCGCTCCAGAACGCCTTGATGCCCGCGACGCCCGCGGGCGCGCCCGGCGCCGGGTCGTGGTCGACGACGTCGGCGTGGAAGCCCTCGCCGAGGCGGTCGACCTCCCGGGCGGTGAGGATCTCACCGATCAGCTGCTGGGTGGCGATGTTCTTGTCCTTCGACATGCGTGTCTCCTAGTGGTCCTGGTGCGGTGGTCGGGGGTGGTGCTCGGGTCGCTCCCCGTCTACTCCGCCGGGGTGTCAGACGGCCTTGAGCAGGTCGTGCTCGACGACGGCCTCGACGGCGAGCACCTTGTAGCCCTCGCTCTCGAAGAAGACCGTCAACCGGTCGTCCTCCGTGCTCATGACCGTGCCCTCGCCCCACGCGGGGTGCGTGACGCGGGTGTCGGCGTCGAAGAGCGGGGCCGGAGCATCCGACCCGATCCGCGACTCCTCGGCGGCCGGCAGCTCGGGAGCCTCCTCGGCCGCGCGGCAGTCGTCGCAGCCGCCGCAGCGCTCGGGCGCCTCCTCGCCGAAGTAGCCGAGCAGGAAGCGTCGGCGGCAGCCCCGGCCCTCGGCGTAGCTGCGCATCATCGCGATGCGCGACTTCTCGACCCGGTCACGCGCCTCCGCGGTCTCCCTCGCCCGCTCGGCGGCCGTCTCGGCGTCGACGCCGGAGGTCGCGGTGTACCCCTCCTTCTCCTCCCGGACGGTGCCCGCCTCGAGCAGCAGGTCGACCAGGCGCGACACCTGCCGCGGCTTGAGGTCGGTCGCCTCGGCGATCGCCGTGCGCCGCACTGGACCCGAGGAGGCGCGGACCGCCTCGTACACCGACCGCAGCTCGGCACGGGACGGCAGCCCCGACGCGAAGAAGGACCGCAGCCCCAGGTCCTCCGGCCGGTAGTGCAGCGTCGCGTCGGCGGGCTCGCCGTCACGCCCGGCCCGCCCGATCTCCTGGTAGTACTCGTCGAGCGACTCGGGCACGTCGGCGTGCACGACGAAGCGCACGTCGGGCTTGTCGATGCCCATGCCGAAGGCGCTCGTGGCGACGACGACGTCGATCTCGCCGGCGTGGAAGCGCTCGTGGAGAGCCCCGCGCTCCGCCGAGCGGAGGCCCGCGTGGTACGCCTCGACGGTGCGGTCGGGGCAGCGCTCGCCGATCTCGTCGGCGTAGCGCTCGCTCTCGGAGCGCGTCGCGACGTAGACGATGCCGGGGGTGACGAGCTCCGCGACCTGCTCGACGACGGCACGGCGCTTCTCGGCGTCGTCCTCGTGGCGCACGACCGAGAGCGACAGGTTGGGGCGGTCGAAGCCGCGGCTGATGACGAGCGGGTCGCGGAGGCGCAGGCGCTCGATGACCTCGTCGCGCACGGGGCCCGAGCCGGTCGCCGTGAGCGCGAGCACCGGCGGGCGGCCCAGGGCCTCGACGACCTCGCCGAGGTGCAGGTAGTCGGGGCGGAAGTCGTGGCCCCACGACGACACGCAGTGCGCCTCGTCGACGACGAACAGGGCGACGCCCGCCCGTGACAGCCGCTCGACCGTCTCGTCGCGGGCCAGCTGCTCCGGCGCGAGGAAGACGTAGGTGATCTCGCCCGCCTCGATGCGGCGCCAGCTCTCGTCGTTCTCCGCGTCGGAGTGACCGGAGTTGACGTCGGCGGCCGGGGGAGCGTCCGGGTGCCCCACGAGCCCGGCGACCTGGTCGGCCTGCAGCGCGATCAGCGGCGAGACGACGACGGTGGGGCCGTCGAGCAGCGCACCGGCCACCTGGTAGATCGCGCTCTTGCCCGAGCCCGTGGGCATGATGCCGAACGTGTCGCGGCCCGAGAGCACGGCGGTGATCGCCTCGGCCTGGGCGGGGCGCAGCTCGTCCCACTCGAAGAGGCGGGCGGCGGTCTCCGCGATCGCGGCGGCGTCGGGGGCGGTGCGGGCGGTGTCGGCGGGCTTCATCGCGGTGCGGCTCATGGCGGTCCTCGTGGTGCGGGCGGCGCCGTGGTGCGCCGGGAGGGACCATGAGATTCCCGGCCCCGGCGACACGCTCGGGCTGCACAGGCGATCGGCAGAGATCCCTCCCCATCCGTACCCCGGCCGGGGAGAGTACCCCCGTCACGGCTCCCGAGGGCGGCTCACAGGCCAGGCGCTAGGCTGGCCGAGGCCTGTTCGTCACGACGTCGAGACACTTCGGCTGAGCCGTGACGAGGCCGGTGCCGCCCTGCGGCACGACCGAGCTAGCACTGGCGCAGCGATGCGGATTGGAAGAACAGCGTGGATCTTTTCGAGTACCAGGCCAGGGACTTGTTCGAGTCCTACGGCGTGCCCGTCCTGCCGGGCATCGTCGCCGACACCCCTGAGGAGGCGCGCGCGGCGGCCGAACGGCTCGGCGGCGTCACCGTGGTCAAGGCCCAGGTCAAGGTCGGCGGTCGCGGCAAGGCCGGCGGCGTGAAGGTCGCGAAGACCCCCGACGAGGCGCAGGCCGCGGCGGAGGCCATCCTCGGGCTCGACATCAAGGGCCACGTCGTCAAGCGAGTGATGGTCGCGGGCGGCGCCCAGATCGCCCAGGAGTTCTACTTCTCGGTGCTGCTCGACCGGGCGAACCGCTCGTACCTGTCGCTCTGCAGCGTCGAGGGCGGCATGGAGATCGAGCAGCTCGCCGTCGAGAAGCCCGAGGCCCTCGCACGCGTCGAGGTCGACGCGCGCGCCGGCATCGACCTCGCGAAGGCGGAGGAGATCGCCCGCGCCGGCGGATTCCCCGACGAGCTGGTCGGCAAGGTGGCCCCGGTCATCGTCAAGCTCTACGCGGTCTACGAGGGGGAGGACGCGACGCTCGTCGAGGTCAACCCGCTCGTGCTCACCGAGCAGGGCGACGTCGTCGCCCTCGACGGCAAGGTCTCGCTCGACGAGAACGCCGCGTTCCGCCACCCCGCGCACGCCGAGCTGGAGGACGCCGACGCGGCCGACCCGCTCGAGGCCAAGGCCGCGGCCTCGGGCCTCAACTACGTGAAGCTCGACGGCGAGGTCGGCATCATCGGCAACGGCGCCGGGCTCGTCATGTCGACCCTCGACGTCGTCGCGTACGCCGGCGAGGCGCACGGCGGCGTCAAGCCCGCCAACTTCCTCGACATCGGCGGCGGAGCGAGCGCCGAGGTCATGGCGGCGGGCCTCGACGTGATCCTCGGCGACGAGCAGGTCAAGAGCGTGTTCGTCAACGTCTTCGGCGGCATCACGGCCTGCGACGCGGTCGCCAACGGCATCGTCGCGGCCCTCGGCATCCTCGGCGACTCGGCCACCAAGCCCCTCGTCGTCCGCCTCGACGGCAACGCCGTGGAGGAGGGCCGACGCATCCTGGCGGAGGCGGCGCACCCGCTCGTCACCGTCGTCGCGACCATGGACGAGGCGGCCGACAAGGCCGCCGAGCTGGCTTCGAAGTAAAGGACCTCAGAACAATGTCGATCTTCCTCACCCGCGACAGCAAGGTCATCGTCCAGGGCATCACCGGCGGCGAGGGCACCAAGCACACCGCCCTGATGCTCAAGGCCGGCACCCAGGTCGTCGGCGGCGTCAACGCCCGCAAGGCCGGCACGACCGTCACCCACGGCGACGTCGAGCTGCCCGTCTTCGGCACGGTCGTCGAGGCCGTCGAGAAGACGGGCGCCGACGTCTCGATCGTCTTCGTGCCCCCGGCCTTCGCGAAGGACGCCGTCATCGAGGCCATCGAGGCCGAGGTGCCGCTCGTCGTCGTCATCACCGAGGGCATCCCCGTGCAGGACGCCGCGGAGTTCTGGTCGCTCGCGAAGGCCAAGGGCACCACGCGCATCATCGGCCCGAACTGCCCCGGCATCATCACGCCGGGCGAGTCGCTCGTCGGCATCACGCCGGCCAGCATCTCGGGCAGCGGCCCGATCGGCCTCGTCTCGAAGTCGGGCACCCTGACCTACCAGATGATGTTCGAGCTGCGCGACCTGGGCTTCTCGACCGCCATCGGCATCGGCGGCGACCCCGTCATCGGCACGACCCACATCGACGCCCTCGAGGCGTTCGAGGCCGACCCCGACACCAAGGCGATCGTCATGATCGGCGAGATCGGCGGCGACGCGGAGGAGCGCGCGGCCGACTACATCGCGGCCCACGTGACCAAGCCGGTCGTCGGCTACGTCGCCGGCTTCACCGCGCCCGAGGGCAAGACCATGGGCCACGCCGGCGCCATCGTCTCGGGCTCGGCGGGCACCGCACAGGCCAAGAAGGAGGCCCTCGAGGCCGCCGGGGTCAAGGTCGGCAAGACGCCGAGCGAGACCGCGGCCCTGCTGCGCGAGGTCTACGCCGCGCTCTAGGCGCGACGCCCTCGCCTGCCCTCGCCGGCCCCTCCGACCCCGGTCGGCACGACGGGCGTGTGCGACATCTGCGGGCGGTCACGACCGCCCGCAGATGTCGCACACGCCCGTTCGTCGTTCCCCGCCCGGGCGCGGCGCGCCCGCGGGGCGGGTCGGCGGCCCCGCGCGGCCCCGGTACAGTCGAGCCCGATGAACCGCCCAGTCACCGCCGTCTTCGCGGCCCTCGAGGCCCTGCTCGTCGTCGGCATCGGCGTCGGGCTGCCGGTCGTCGTGCTCAGCTCGCTCTGGGCCTTCCAGTACGGCCTGCAGATCGACTGGGTCGTCTTCTGGCGCGCCGCCGTCGACGTCTGGCTCGTCGGGCACGGCGTCGACCTCACCCTCCAGCTCAGCCCCGCCACGGCGGCGGCCTCCGGGGTCGCCGGCGCCGATGCGCCCATCTCGGTGACGATCGCCGCCCTGGGCTTCTCCGTGCTGACCGTGCTGCTCGCCGTGCGGGCGGGCCGGGCGATCGCCGAGACGCCGCACCGCGTCATGGGCGTCCTCGTCAGCATCGGGGCCTTCGCCCTGCTCAGCACCGGCCTCGCCGCCAGCGCCCGGCACGAGCTCGCGACGCCGTCGTTCGTGCAGGGGATCGTGCTGCCCACGCTCGTCTACGCCGTGCCGCTCGTCGCCATGGCGGAGGTGACGCGGCGTCGCCGTGACGCCGAGCCCGACCCGGTCACGGGCTGGGTGACCCGCACCGTCGGCCGGCTCCCCGACGCCGTCCGAGTCGTGACGGCCGCCGCCCTGCGCATCGGCGTCGGCAGCGCCGCCGTGCTGCTCGCCGTCTCGGGCCTCGTCGTCGGCCTGCTGCTCGTCACCAGCTACGCCGAGCTCATCACGCTCTACGAGGGCGCCCACGGCGGGTTCCTCGGCGGCCTCGCGCTCACCCTCGGCCAGCTCGCGCTGCTGCCCGACCTCGTCGTCTGGGCGGCCTCCTGGCTCGTCGGCCCGGGCTTCGCGCTCGGCACCGGCTCGGGCGTCTCGCCGCTCGGCACGACCGTCGGGCCGCTGCCCGCCGTGCCCTTCCTCGGCGCCCTGCCGACGGCCGACCTCCCGTTCGGCTTCGTCGGGCTGCTCGTGCCCGTGGTCGCCTCCTTCGTCGTCGCCACGCTGCTGCGCGGCCGGGTGCACGCCGCTCTGCGCCGGGCCGGCGTCGACGACCTGCTGCGCCGCGTCGTGGTCGGCGTCGCCGCGGGCGTCGTCGCGGGCCTCGCGGTCGGGCTGCTGGCCTGGGCCGCCTCCGGCTCGGCCGGGCCCGGCCGCCTCGTCGACGTCGGCCCCGACCCGCTGCTCGTCGGGGCCTTCGCGGCGCTCGAGGTCGGGCTGCCCGCGGCGCTGGCGCTGACGGTGTCGATCCGGCGGTTCCTGGGGCACGACGACGAGGGGCACCACGACGACGGCCGCGACGGCCGCGACGACGTGCGGCACGACGACGAGGGGCACGACGACCGGCGGCGCGAGGACGCGCGGCGCGAGGACGACCTCCCCGCCGCCGGAGCCGGGCGCGACCGCGACGAGGTGCACGCCGTCGGGCCGGAGGACACCGTCGACCACGGCGACGCGGAGGCGACGCCCTCGCGACGCCGGCTCCCTCGGCTGCCGACCCGCGCCTCCCTGCCGTCGCTGCCGAGCCTGCCGAGCCTGCCGTCGATCCCGTCGCGGCGACGCCGCGAGCACGACGACGACGCGACCGGCCCGATCGACGTGGTCGCGACCCCGCCCGAGCCCAGCGGCACCGGACGCGGCGCCCGCGACGACGACGGCGACGCCACGGAGCAGATCGACGGCCTGACCCGCTGACCGGGGCCCCGTCGGCCCACCGCTAGGCTTGCCGGGTGCTGAAGCTCGTGGTGCTCATCTCCGGTGGCGGCTCGAACCTGCGTGCCCTGCTCGAGGCCGCGCAGCACGTCGACTACCCCGCGCGGGTCGTCGCCGTCGGGGCCGACCGCGACGCCGACGGGCTCGAGCACGCGGAGGCGTTCGGCATCCCGACCTTCACCGTGCCGTTCACGGCGTTCCCCGACCGCGCGAGCTGGGGCGACGAGCTGCTCGCGCAACTGACCGGCTGGGGCGCCGACCTCGTCGTGCTCAGCGGCTTCATGCGCCTGCTGCCGCCGCGCGTGGTCGAGGCGCTCAGCCCGCACCTGATCAACACGCACCCCGCCTACCTGCCCGAGTTCCCCGGCGCCCACGGCGTCCGCGACGCGATCGCGGCGGGGGTCGAGCAGACCGGCGCGAGCGTGATCGTCGTCGACGCCGGCGTCGACAGCGGGCCGATCCTCGCGCAGCGCCGCATCCCGGTGCTGCCGGGCGACGACGAGTCGTCGCTGCACGACCGCATCAAGATCGTCGAGCGCGAGCTGCTCGTCCGCACGGTGCACGACATCGCCACGAAGACCATCGACCTCGAACAGGAGCCCACCGCATGAGCGGTCACGCCATCGACCCCGCCCTCTACCGCGACCGCGACGCCGTGCCGGTGCGCCGGGCGCTGATCAGCGTCAGCGACAAGACGGGCCTGCTCGACCTCGCCGAGGCGCTCTCCGCCGCCGGCGTCGAGATCGTCTCGACCGGCTCCACCGCCTCCACGATCCGCGACGCGGGCTTCCCGGTCACCGACGTCAGCGCCGTGACCGGATTCCCCGAGTCACTCGACGGTCGCGTCAAGACGCTGCACCCGGGCATCCACGCCGGGGTGCTCGCCGACCTCCGCCTCGAGTCGCACGAGCAGCAGCTCGCCGACCTCGGCATCGCCGCGTTCGAGCTCGTCGTCGTCAACCTCTACCCGTTCGTCGAGACCGTCGCCTCGGGCGCCGCCGCCCCGGCGGTGGTCGAGAACATCGACATCGGCGGCCCCGCCCTGGTGCGCGCCGCGGCGAAGAACCACGCCAACGTCGCGATCGCCGTCTCGCCCGCCAGCTACGCGCAGATCGTGAAGTCGCTCACGCTCGGCGGCACGACCCTCGCGCAGCGTCAGCGCCTCGCCGGCGAGGCCTTCGCGCACACCGCCGCCTACGACACGGCCGTCGCGGCCTGGTTCGCCGACAACGTCGGAGTCCGCGCCGAGCACGCCGCCGCGGGCACCGAGGCGGGCACCGAGGCAGGCACCGAGGAGGCGCGGGTCGGCTTCCCGGAGCACGTCGCCCTCGAGGGCGACCGCCTCGCCACCCTGCGCTACGGCGAGAACTCGCACCAGGCGGCGGCCCTCTACGCCTCGCCCGCGGGCACGGGCATCGCGCAGGCCGAGCAACTGCACGGCAAGGAGATGTCGTACAACAACTACGTCGACGCCGACGCGGCCCTCCGTGCCGCGTACGACTTCGCCGAGCCGGCCGTCGCGATCATCAAGCACGCCAACCCCTGCGGCATCGCCGTCGCCTCGCCCGACGCCGCCGACGCGATCGCCGACGCGCACCGCCGCGCCCACGCCTGCGACCCGGTGTCGGCCTACGGCGGCGTCATCGCCGCGAACCGCCCGGTCACGCGCGCCATGGCCGAGGTCGTGAAGGACATCTTCACCGAGGTCGTCATCGCGCCGGCCTTCGAGCCCGAGGCGCTCGAGGTCCTGACCACGAAGAAGAACATCCGCCTGCTGGTCCTGCCCGAGGGCTTCGCCCGCCCGACGCAGGAGGTGCGCCAGGTCTCCGGCGGCCTGCTCGTGCAGGAGGTCGACTCGTTCGACGCCTTCTCGTCCGAGGGCTGGACGCTGGTCGCCGGGCCGGAGGCCGACGCCGCCACCCGCGCCGACCTCGAGTTCGCCTGGCGGGCCTGCCGCTCCGTGAAGTCGAACGCGATCCTGCTGGCCGACGGAGGCGCCTCCGTCGGGGTCGGCATGGGCCAGGTCAACCGGGTCGACTCGTGCCACCTCGCGGTGACCCGGGCGGGGGAGCGGGCCACCGGCTCGGTCGCCGCCTCCGACGCGTTCTTCCCGTTCGCCGACGGCCTGCAGGTGCTGCTCGAGGCCGGCGTGCGCGCCGTCGTGCAGCCCGGCGGCTCGATCCGCGACGAGGAGGTCGTCGCCGCGGCGACGGCCGCGGGCGTGACGATGTACTTCACGGGGGAGCGCCACTTCTTCCACTGACGCCGCCCGCGTCGCTCTCCGGCCGCCCCGTCACGACCCGTCGTGGCGGGGCGGCCGTCGTCCGGCGTCCGGCTCGTTCGTCCGAACCACCTGGTCTTGCGGGGTGCGTGGCGCATCACATAGTCTGTGAGGCTGCCCGCAGCCGACGACCGTCGCCTCCGTCCCTCCTCCACCGCGCCGACCGGCACCTCCGGCGGCCGCCCGCCCCGCTCCCCCCCCAGGTGCCCCGGCGGCCCTCCGCTCCACGCTCCGCGACGCCGCGACCCGGCGTCGCGCTCCGATCACGACACTTGGACCACCCATGTCACGCCAGCCCTCCGCCCCCGCGCGCTCCGAGCCCGGTCGCCCCTCGACCGTCCGGTCGCTCGCGCGCCTCCGCCCCTACGTCGCGCCCGCCCTGCCGCGCATCGTGCTCGGCATGGTCGCCGCGCTGCTGGCCGCCGTCGTCGCCCTGGTCATCCCCGCCGTGCTGCAGCTGCTCGTCGACGGTCCGCTCTCGAGCGGCGACACCGCGCAGGTGTGGCCGGCCTTCGCCGTCGTGCTGGTGCTCGGCGTCGTCGAGGCGGGCATGATCGCAGCACGCCGCCGCCTCGTGCTCACCCCGAGCACCCACGTCGAGGCCACCATGCGCAACGCGCTGTACGCCAAGCTGCAAGACCTGCCGGTGGCCTTCCACGACCGCTGGCAGAGCGGGCAGCTGCTCAGCCGGTCGGTCAGCGACCTGTCGCTCATCCGTCGCTGGCTGGCCTTCGGCGTCGTGCTGCTCGTCGTCAACCTGCTGACGATCGTCGTCGGCTTCGTCGTGCTCTTCTTCTACAGCTGGGTGCTCGCGCTGATCTTCGTCGTCGCCTCCATACCGGTCTTCGTCGTCAGCCTCGCGTTCGAGAACCGCTACTCGGTCGTGGCCCGTCGCAGCCAGGACCAGGTCGGCGACCTCGCCACGAGCGTGGAGGAGAGCGTGCACGGCATCCGCGTGCTCAAGGCGTTCGGGCGGGGTAAGCACTCGCTGCGCGAGTTCGCGAAGCGCGCCGACGACCTGCGCGGCACCGAGATCGAGAAGGCGAAGGCCATCTCGCAGCTCTGGCTCTGGCTGCTGCTCGTGCCCGACGTCGCCTTCGCGCTCTGCCTGCTCGGCGGCATCTGGCTCGCCGCCGACGGCCAGCTGACGGTCGGCCAGCTCTTCGCGTTCTTCGCCACGGCGACCGTGCTGCGCTGGCCGGTGGAGTCGATCGGGTTCCTGCTGTCGATGACCTTCGACACCCGCACCGCGGTCGACCGCTTCTTCGAGGTGATGGACAGCGTCAACACCGTCACCGACCCCGAGCACCCCGAGACGATCGCCGAGCCGCAGGGCCGGCTCGAGTTCGAGGCCGCGCACTTCCGCTACCAGGACAGCCCGGCGCAGTTCGACGACCTCGTCAACGGCGTCGACCTCGTCGTCGAGCCCGGCGAGACGATGGCCCTCGTCGGCCTGACCGGCTCGGGCAAGACCACCCTGCTCGCCCTCGTGCCGCGCCTCTACGACGTCACCGGCGGCCGCGTGCTGCTCGACGGCGTCGACGTGCGAGACCTCACCCGGGCCGAGCTGCGCCGCCACATCGGCATGGCCTTCGAGGACGCCACGCTGTTCAGCGCGTCGGTGCGCGAGAACGTGCTGCTCGGCCGCCCCGACCTGGTTGACGACCCCGTCGAGTCCGAGCGGGTGCTGCGCGAGGCGCTCGACATCGCGCAGGCGCAGTTCGTCGACGAGCTGCCGGAGGGAGTCGACACGCGCGTCGGCGAGGAGGGGCTCAGCCTCTCGGGCGGCCAGCGGCAGCGGCTCGCCCTGGCGCGCGCGATCGCGGCACGGCCCGCGGTGCTCGTGCTCGACGACCCGCTGTCGGCGCTCGACGTCGACACCGAGGCCCGGGTCGAGGCGGGGCTCCGGCGCGTGCTCGCGTCGACCACGTCGCTGATCGTCGCCCACCGCCCGTCGACCGTCACCCTCGCCGACCGCGTCGCGCTGCTCGAGAACGGCGTCGTCACCGCGGTCGGCACCCACTCCGACCTGCTCGCCACGAACGAGCACTACCGCTACGTCATCTCGTCGCTCGACGACGGCGACGTCCCCAGCCGAGAAGAGGTGCTCGCGTGAGCGACCAGGCACTCCCGGGCGACCGCCCCGACGCCCCCGCCGAGCACGCCGAGCTCGACGGCCGCACGCCCGCGCAGAAGCGGATCGGGCAGGGCTCCTCGACCGAGGGGGTCCGCGGCGAGGAGAGGGACGACTTCACCGCGGCCGAGAGCAAGCGGCTCCGGGGGCGCTCGCTGCGCCTCCTCGGGTCGCTGGTGCGGCCGCTGCGCTGGCGCCTCGTCGTCATGGCGCTCGTCGTCGTGGTCAGCACGGCGTGCCAGGTGGCCGGGCCGGCGCTGATCGCGGCCGGCATCGACCGCGCGCTGCCCGCCCTGATGAGCGAGCAGGACTGGGCGCCGGCGCTGCTCGTCGTCGGCGTCTACCTCGCGACCGGCGTCGTCGGCGCGGTGCTGATGGCGCAGTACACCGTGCTGTCGGCGCGCATCAGCCAGGCGATCCTCTTCGACCTGCGCAAGCGGCTCTTCCTCCACACCCAGCGGCTCAGCCTGGAGTTCCACGAGACGTACACGTCGGGCCGCATCATCTCGCGGCAGACCAGCGACCTCGACTCCATCCGCGAGCTGCTCGACTCGGGCATCAACCAGCTCGTGCAGGGCCTGCTCTACATGGTCTTCACCGCGGTCGCGCTCGTCAGCCTCGACGCCCCGAGCGGGCTCGTGCTCGCCGTCGCGCTCGTGCCGCTGGTCGCGCTGACGCGGTGGTTCCAGGTGCGCTCCCAGCGCCTCTTCCGGGCGACGCGCGTCACGAGCGCCCGGGTGATCGTGCACTTCGTCGAGACGATGACCGGCATGCGGGCCGTGCAGGCCTTCCGCAAGGAGGCGCGCAACGAGGTCGAGTACGCGGGCGAGGTCGAGGGCAACCGCGGCGCCAACTCGAAGGTGTTCACGCTCTTCGGCACCTTCGACCCCGGTCTCGTGCTGATCGGCAACGCGACCCTCGCGGCCGTGGTGCTGTTCGGCGGCTTCCGCGTGATCGGCGGCACCCTCGAGATCGGCGCGCTGCTCGCCGTGGCCCTCTACGCCAAGCGCTTCTTCGACCCCGCGGAGGAGATGGCGATGTTCTACAACAGCTACCAGTCGGCCTCCGCCGCGCTCGAGAAGATCTCGGGCGTGCTCGAGGAGCAGCCGAGCGTGCCCGACCCCGTGCGCCCGGTCGACCTGCGGCACGCGAGGGGCGCCGTCGACTTCGACGACGTCGAGTTCGCCTACTCGGCCGACGCCGTCGTGCTGCCGCAGTTCGACCTGCACGTGCCCGCGGGCCAGACCATCGCGCTCGTCGGCTCGACCGGTGCGGGCAAGTCGACGCTCGCGAAGCTAATGTCGCGGTTCTACGACCCCACCCGCGGCGCGGTGACCCTCGACGACGTCGACCTGCGCGACCTGCACCCGAAGGACCTCCGCCGCGCGATCGTCATGGTGACGCAGGAGGCGTACCTCTTCTCGGGCAGCGTCGCCGACAACATCGCCTTGGGCAAGCCCGACGCGACGCGCCAGGAGATCGAGCGGGCCGCCCGGGCCGTGGGCGCCCACGAGTTCGTCATGGCGCTGCCCGACGGCTACGACACCGACGTCGCGAAGCGCGGCGGGCGGGTGTCGGCCGGCCAGCGGCAGCTGCTCTCGTTCGCGCGGGCGTTCATCGCCGACCCGGCGGTGCTCATCCTCGACGAGGCCACGGCGTCGCTCGACATCCCCTCCGAGCGGATGGTGCAGGAGGCGCTGCAGACGCTGCTCGCCGACCGCACCGCCGTGATCATCGCGCACCGCCTGTCGACGGTCGCGATCGCCGACCGGGTGCTCGTCATGGAGCACGGCCGCGTCGTCGAGGACGGCACGCCCGCCGACCTCATCGCCGGCACGGGCCGGTTCGCCCAGCTGCACGCCGCCTGGCGCGACTCGCTGGTCTGAGCCGGTCGCGCTCCTGCTCCTGCCGGGCGACCCGCTCGCCCCCTCGAAATTTGAGAGTGATCCGGCTGTCAGCCCCGGAGGAACAGGCTTCCCAGGGCCCCGGAGGCCGGATCACTCTCCGTTTCCCCGACGAGGCAGACAGGCACGCGGGCACGCGGGAACCCGGGGCCCGGCCGGCGCCGCCCGGAGGGCCGGTCAGCCCTCGGGCCACCAGGAGGCGCGGGTCAGGTCGACCCGGAAGGTGCCCGTCCGCGCCCAGCGCAGCGGTGTGCCCTCCACCCGGTACTGCTCCAGGGCGCGCTGCTCGTGCCCCTGCGGCGCCAGCCCCGAGGCGCGCACCACCCGCCACCACGGCAGCTCCGACCCCGCGTGGGCCATGACCTGGCCGACCCCGCGGGAGGAGCGCGACCCGACGGCCGCGGCGACGCCGCCGTACGTCATCGCGCGGCCCGGCGGGATCGCCTCGACCACGCTGACCACCCGCGAGGCGAAGTCGTCTCCGGCCGACGGCGCGCCCGTCAGGTCGCCGACGGGCTCGCTGTTCGACGGCTCGCCGCCCGACGGCTCGCCGCCGGACAGCTCGTCGCCAGACGCCGCCCCCGCGGCGGTCACTCCGCGTGCGGCGAGGGGGCGATCGTCAGCGCGGCGACGTGCTCGCCGTAGGGGGTCTCGCCGACGACCTCGAAGCCGATGTGCCGGAAGAACTCCTCCGGGCCGTCGTCGCCGGGCTCGTAGACCACGGTGAGGCGGTCGAAGCCCCGGAGCCGGGCCTCGTCGGCGAGGGCGTGCACGGCGAACCGGCCGATGCCCTGGCCCTGCTGGTCGGCGGCGACGTTCATGCGCCAGATGCAGCTGCGGAGGGTGTCGTCGTCGCTCTCGGCGTCGAAGTTGCCCATGATGAAGCCGACCACCTCGTCGTCGTCGACCACGACGCGCGGCCAGGCCGTCGTCGGGTTGACGTAGGCCTCGGCGATCGAGTGCGAGACGGGGGCGACGTACTGTTCCTGACCGGGCTTGAGCGTCAGGTTGTTGGCCGCCACGACGGTGGAGGCGGACAGTTCTTCGAGGCGCAGGCCGGTCATGGGCCCAGGCTAGTGGCGGTCCCGGCGGCGCACCAGCCGTGGCGGAGGGGGTTGCCCTGGCAGCATGGGAGCGTGCCTGCCGTGACCGAGCCCGTCCCCACCGTCCCCCTCGAGCCCGGCGACGCCGCCGCCTGCGTCGAGGTCTGGCTCGCGGCGCTGCGCGAGCGTGACGGGGCGGAGCCGGCGCGGGGCACCGCGGAGCGGGCGGCCGCCAAGTTCGCCGCCCCGTGGGTCGCCAGCCGCGGGGTGCGCGACCCGACCGCCCCGGGTGCGGGGGCGGCGGGCTCTCCGGCGGCGCGACTCCTCGGCTTAGCGCTGGTCACCGCGCCCGGCTCGGGCTACCCGACCGACCCGCCCGACGCGGCGTACCTGTCGATGCTCGGCGTCGCTCCGGGCCACGCGCGCCGCGGCCTCGGCGGCGCGCTGCTCGACGCGGTCGCGGCGGACGCCCGCGCGGCCGGGCACGCCCGCCTCTCGCTGCACGTCATGCCGAGCAACGCTCCGGCGGTGCGGCTCTACGAGGCGCACGGCTGGCGGCCCCACGGCGAGCTGCACGAACACCCGCTGCTCGGGTTGCCTGTGCGGACGTACCTGCTCGAGGGCTGACCCCGCCCGCCGGCCCGCCCGCCCGCTGGCCCTCGCGCAGGCACGCCCGGCCCGCACCGGCCGGCACCGACCCGGCGCCCGTCGGCGACCGTGCAGCGGCCTCTCGGCCCGCTCCTGGCCCGACGGTGTTCGCTGTGGCGACACGAGCGAGACGGGCGGGCCCGACCGCCGTCGACGAGGAGGCACCATGAAGGTCTTGCTGCTGGGCGCCACCGGCGGAGTGGGGTCGCACGT
This sequence comes from Frigoribacterium endophyticum, assembly GCF_011759585.1. Lineage (GTDB taxonomy): Bacteria > Actinomycetota > Actinomycetes > Actinomycetales > Microbacteriaceae > Frigoribacterium > Frigoribacterium endophyticum. Next base: position 813,532 of record NZ_JAAOYV010000002.1, on the reverse strand, counting down.
GCTGCGCCTCGCGCTGTCGGCCGGCCACGAGGTCACGGTGCTGGTGCGCGACGCGTCGCAGCTCGACGTCGACGACGGCGTGCGCGTGGTGGTCGGCGACGCGACGTCGGCCTCCGACGTGGCCGCCGCGGTCGCCGGGCAGGAGGCGGTGGTCAACGCCGTGGGATCGCGCCAGGTGCGGCACCCGGTCGAGGTCGAGGTGGGCCGGGCGCTCCTGCCCGCGATGGCGGCGGCGGGCGTCCGGCGCCTGGTCGTCTGCTCCGCCTTCGGCGTCGGCGACTCCGAGCGCGACGCGAACGCCCTCCAGAAGATGTTCTTCCACACCGTGCTCGGCAAGGTCTACGAGGCCAAGGAGGTCGCCGACGCCGAGGTGCGCGCCAGCGACCTCGACTGGACGCTCGTCTACCCGACGCGCCTGCTCGACGGCCCCGCCACCGGCGAGGTCGCCGTGGGGGAGCGTCTGCCCGAGGGGGCGTCGGGCTCGATCAGCCGCGGCGACGTCGCCCGCTTCATGCTCGCCCAGCTCGGCGACGACGCCTGGGTGCGGCGGACGGCCGTGGTCACCGGCGCCTAGGCCGACGGCCGCCGGGGACGCCGGCCCGGGGCGGCCCGCTGGGGCGCCAGGGAGCCCCCGGCCCCTCCCGACCCGCCGCGAGCTACGCGCTGAGCCGGTCGTGCAGCGCGTCGACCGCGGGGTCGACGACACGGCGCGACGCGTCGGCGTCGTGCCACGCCACGATCTGGCGCGCACCCTCGGCGAACGGCACCCGCGGCTCCCAGTCGGGCACCAGCGCGCGGATCTTCGTCGTGTCGAACAGGGCCGGGTGGCTGCGGTCGCCGCGCAGGTCGGCGTCCCACTCCGGGGCGAGCTCGACGAGGTCGTGGGTGGTGCGGTGCACCAGCTGCAGCGACCCGCCCGCCGCGTCGGCCAGGCAGCGGACGATGCCGTTCCACGTCAGCAGCTCGGGGCCCATGATGTTGTAGGCCTCGCCGAGCGCCTCGTCGCGGCCGAGCAGCCCGACGAACGCGGGCGCGAAGTCGTCGGAGTGCGTCATCGCCCACATCGAGGTGCCGTCGCCGTGCAGCACGACGGGCTCGCCGCGGCGCATCCGGTCGATGACCGTCCAGCCGCCCAGCAGCGGCACGTGCGTCTCGTCGTAGGTGTGCGAGGGGCGCACGACCGTCGCGCGCACCCGCCCGGCGAGGTGCTCGTCGCGCAGCAGGCGCTCGCAGGCGATCTTGTCGCGGGCGTACTGCGACCACGGGTTGAACAGCGGCGTCGCCTCCGTGATCGGGAGCACGGCGGGCGGCTTCTGATAGGTCGACGCGGAGCCGACGAAGACGTACTGCCCCGTGCTGGCGGCCACGACGCGCAGCATCGTCGCGAGCTGCTCGGGGGTGAAGGTCAGGAAGTCGGCCACGCTGTCGAACCGGCGGCCTCGCAGGGCGCCGGCCAGCGACTCCTCGTCGCGGACGTCGGCGGTCAGGTGCTCGACCTCGGCGGGCAGCGCACGGATCGAGGTGCTGCCGCGGTTCACGACCGTCACGGCCCAGCCGTCGCGCACGGCCAGCCGGACGCACGAGGCGCTGATCTGACCGGTGCCGCCGATCACGAGGAGGGTCTTCTGCGTCATCGCTCCACTGTGCACCCGCGGCGGGGCGGCGGCGCGCCCGCCCGGCGTGGCGCGGCGGGACCCGGGGGAGTCGCGGGTCGAGCGACGAGGCAGCCGGGCGGAGGCGCGGTGCCGGCCCGTGACGGAGCCGCCCGTGACGGACCGGCCCGCGACGGAGCCGCCCGTGACGGACGGGCCGCTAGCCGTCGGCGAGCAGCCCGCGCAGCGACTCGAGCGTGTCGTGCAGCAGCCCGGGCAGCGCGTCGTCGTCGCCGCCCGCGAGCCAGCGGCCGATCGCGACGCCGAACACGGTCATCGTCACCTGGGCGGTCAGCGCGGCCGTGAGCGGGTCGACCCCCCGCTCGGCGAAGCCCTCACGGAGCGCGTCGCCGAGGGCTGACATCTTGTGCAGCTCGCGCTCGCGCAGGCCCTCGTCGCCGTCGATGACGACCTTGCGGGCGAGCACCGCCTCGACCCCGTCGGGGAACTGCGCGGCGGCGACGGCGTCGAGGTTCTCGGCGATGATCCGCATCGGCGAGTGCGACGCGGGCGCCTCGGCGATCATCCGCCGCGCGAGGGCGGGCACCTCCGACTGGCGGGCGAACAGCACCTCGCGCTTGTCGGCGAAGTGACGGAAGAAGGTGCGCGGGGTCAGGCCCGCCCGCGCGGCGATCTCGGGCACGGTCGTCTCGGCGAAGCCCCGGTCGCGGAAGAGCTCGAGCGCGGCCTGCTCCAGTCGCCCGCGGGCGTCGGGCTGCCATCTGCTCATGCGCCCATCCTAGTGATGACACGGAGTGACATCGTGTGTACAGTGACGACACGAGGTGACATCACCTCGCCGACGTCCAGGAGGACACCGTGACCGACGCCACCACCCCCGCCCGCGCCTCCGGCCCCGACCTCGCGGGGCTGACGAACGCCGCCGCCTGGCTCGACGCGCCCTTCGCCGACCTCACGGTGCGCCCCGCCCCGGTCACCGCGCCCGGCCCGCACGAGCTGCTCGTGCGGGCCCGCGCCGTCGCCGTGAACCCGGTCGACGTCGTCAAGCAGACGACCGGCGACCTCATGTACCGCTGGCTGCCCGCCCCCGCCGTGCTCGGCGAGGACGTCGCGGGCGACGTGGTCGCGGTCGGCTCGGCCGTCACCCGGTTCACCGTCGGCGACCGGGTCGTGGCGCTCGCCGTGGGCGTCGAGAAGGGCGAGGAGCACGCCCCCGGCGGTGGCTTCCAGCAGCTCGTGCTCGTGCGCGAGGCGCTCGCCGCCCCCGTGCCCGCGGGCACGGCGTTCGAGGAGGCGGTGGTCCTGCCCCTGGCGGTCAGCACCGCCGCCAGCGCGCTCTTCCAGGGCGGCCAGCTCGGGCTCCGGCACCCCGTCGGCGCCGGGCCCGCCCCGATCGAGGGCGCCCGGGAGGTCGTCGTCGTCTGGGGCGGCACGACCAGCGTCGGCAGCGCCGCGATCCAGCTCGCCGTCGCTGCGGGCTACGACGTCGTCGCGACGGCCTCGCCCGCGAACCACGAGCGGCTGCGCGCGCTCGGCGCCTCGCAGCTCTTCGACTACCGGGACGCGGGCGTCGTCGACGACGTCGTGGCCGCCCTGCACGGTCGCCGGGTGGCGGGCGTGCTCGCGATCGGCACGGGGTCGGCCGGCCCGTGCGTGACGATCGCCGCCCGCACCGGCGCGCCCCGGGTCAGCATGGCGAGCCCCTCGGTCTCGTTCGGCGGCGTGCCCCGGCGACCCGGCCTGAGCCTCGGCCTCGTGCGCACCGTCGTCGCGCTCGGCAGCCGCACCGCCGCGGTGATGGTGCGCAGCCGCCTCCGCGGGGTGCGGGCGACCTTCGTCTGGGGCAGCTCGCTGATGCACGACGAGGTCGGCCCGATGCTCTGGGCCGGCTACCTGCCCGCCGCGCTCGCCGAGGGCCGGTTCGTGCCGGCGCCCCGGGCCGAGGTCGTCGGGCACGGGCTCGAGCACGTGCAAGCGGCGCTCGACCGGCTCGGCGAGGGGGTGTCGGCGACGAAGCTCGTCGTCACGCTCTGAGCGGCGGGCGGCGCATTCCGTCGTCGGCATGGGCGAGCGAGCATCATGGTGGCGTGCCCCTCGACGATGCAGACCCGACCGCGATCGCGGACCCGAGCTCGACCCCCAGCCCTGCCCCCGCGCCGCGTGCCGCCCCGCGCGACCCGGCCGCGACCGACGCGTTCCGCGCGGCGCGCGACTCGCTCGCCTCGGCGGCCGCCGCCGGTGACCACGACGCGGCCCGCGACTCCTTCCGCTGGCCCGACGTCGGCGACCGCTTCAACTGGGCCGTCGACTGGTTCGACGTCATCGCCGAGGGCAACGACCGCACCGCGCTCTGGATCGTCGAGGAGGACGGCCGCGAGACGACCGTCAGCTTCGACGAGATGCGCCGCCGCTCCGACCAGGTCGTGAGCTGGTTCGTCGAGCGAGGCGTGCGCCCCGGCGACCACGTGCTGCTGATGCTCGGCAACCAGGTGGAGCTGTGGGAGGCGATGCTCGCGGTCATGAAGGTCGGTGCGGTCATCCTGCCCACCTCGGTGGTGCTCGCCGACCACGACGTCGAGGACCGCGTCGTGCGCGGCGACGTGCGGCACGTGCTCGTCAACGTCGCCGACGCGGCCAAGTTCGACGGGGTCGACCCCGGCGTCGGCCGCATCGTGGTGGGCGGGGAGCTCGAGGGGTGGGCCTCCTTCGAGGACTCGCACCGCGCCTCCCCGGCCCGGCCGGAGGTCGTGACGGCGACCGACGACCCCTGCCTCGTCTACTTCACCTCGGGCACGACGAGCAAGCCGAAGATGGTCGTGCACACCCACGCGTCGTACCCGGTCGGGCACCTCAGCACGACCTACTGGCTGGGCCTGCGCCCCGGCGACGTGCACCTGACGATCTCGTCGCCCGGCTGGGGCAAGCACGCCTGGAGCTGCTTCTTCGCCCCGTGGATCGCCGAGGCCACCGTCTTCGTCCACAACCAGGCGCGGTTCTCGGCGGCGGCCCTCCGCGAGCAGCTCGACCGGGCCCGCGTGACCTCGTTCTGCGCGCCGCCGACGGTCTGGCGCATGCTGATCCAGTCGTCGCTGGGGGAGGCGCCGGTCGCGCTGCGCGAGGCGCTGTCGGCCGGCGAGCCCCTCAACCCTGAGGTCATCGACCGCGTGCAGCAGGCGTGGGGGCTCGACATCCGCGACGGCTACGGCCAGACCGAGACGACGGCGATCATCGCCAACCCGCCCGGCGGCCGCGTCGTCGCCGGGTCGATGGGCCGCCCGCTGCCCGGCGTCGACGTCGTGCTGGTCGACCCGGTCACCGGCGAGCAGGGCGACGAGGGCGAGATCTGCCTCGACCTGCGGGTGCGGCCCGTCAACCTCATGACGGGCTACCTCGGCGACGAGGCCCGCACGGCGGCGGCCACCCGCGACGGCCTCTTCCACACCGGCGACGTCGCCACCCGCGACGCCGACGGCATGATCACCTTCGTCGGCCGCACCGACGACGTGTTCAAGGCCTCCGACTACAAGGTGTCGCCGTTCGAGGTCGAGAGCGTCCTGATCGAGCACCCGGCGGTCGCGGAGTCGGCCGTCGTGCCCGCCCCCGACCCCGTGCGCCTCGCCGTCGTGAAGGCCTACGTCACGCTCGCCGCGGGCTGGGAGCCCACCGCCGAGACGGCGCGCGCCGTGCTCGCCCACGCCCGCACCGGCCTGCCCGCCTACGAGCGCGTGCGCCGGGTCGAGTTCACCGACGAGCTGCCGAAGACGATCTCGGGCAAGATCCGCCGGGTCGAGCTGCGGGAGCGCGAGGAGGCGGCGGCCCGGTCGGGCGAGCGCCTCGACGGCGAGTGGCGCGACGAGGACTTCCCGGAGCTGCGGGTGCGCTGAGCGCGGCCCCCGCTCGCTCGTCGTCCGTTCGTCGCCCGCTCTGGGGGCGTCGGCGGTGCCGTCGGATCGGCCTGAGCTGCTGGTCAGCGGGCAGGATGGTGACTAGGGTCGGAAGGTCCGTCGACGAGGAGAACCGTGATCAGCAGCGCGAGCCCGGTGAGAGGCCTCTCGTGACCGACCCCGCATCGTCGCCCGTGCCGCTCACGCGGCGTGAGGCCAGGGCCCTCGAGCGTGCCGCCGAGGCGGCCGCCGCCGGGGCCGTCGAGCCCGCGCGCGACGCGTCGGAGTCCGGTCTCGAGCCCGTCGTGCCCTCGATCGTCCAGCCCGTCGACCCGCCCGCCGCGGGGCCCGTGGTCCTGCCGGCCGCCGCTCGGCGCACGGTGACCACGCGCCACCCCGTCTCGGTGCCCCGGGGCGAGGCGTCGGGTCGACCGGCACCGCGCCTCCGGCAGCCGGCGTCGCTGCGGTCGGTGGTGGCCTCGCAGGCCGCTGCCGCCTCGAGCGCTTCTCCGGCCCCGTTCCCCGCTCGCCCGGCTCGCTCGGTGCGGAGTGCGCTGCGGAGCGTCCGCGACGCCGCCGTGCCCGCGCTGGCGCTGGTCGCCGTCACCCTCTTCTTCTCCTCCAACGTCACGCCGGCGACGGCGACCGAGCTCGGCGGCTCGGGCGTGCAGACGTCGGCCACGGCGCCGCTGCCCGGCCAGACCCTCGCGGCGTCGCTCGTCGTGCTGACCGTCGACGACCGCGACGGCTTCGGCGTCACCGACCCGCCGCCTCCGCCCCCGCCGCCGCCGCCCGTCGAGGTGGCCGCCGAGTCGTCGACCGCGACGCAGGGCGGGTCGTCGGCGCGCAGCTCGTCGGGTGCGGCACCGCGCGGTGCGGCGTCCGGCGCCGGGACGATCGTGAACAGCGGCACCGGAGACATCCGCTGGCCGTTCCCCGGCACCGTGGTGCTCAGCTCGGGCTTCGGCCCGCGGGCGGCGCCGTGCGCGGCCTGCTCGAGCATGCACATGGGGCTCGACATGACGCCCGGCGGCGGGACGCCGATCGGGGCCGTCGCCGACGGGGTCGTGCGGGTCTCGGGGCTGCACGCGCAGTTCGGCCAGTACGTCGTCATCGACCACGTGATCGACGGGCAGAAGATCAGCACGCTGTACGCGCACATGCGCCTCGGCTCCAGCCCGCTCGTCACCGGCCAGTCGGTGGGGGTCGGCGAGCTCGTCGGAGCCGTCGGCCGCACCGGAGTCGCCACGGGTGAGCACCTGCACTTCGAGGTGCTCGTCGGGGGCTCGACGCAGGTCGACCCGAAGGCCTGGCTCGACGCGAACGCGGGCCGCACGCTCTAGCGCGGCGCGGCGCGGCGCGCGTGGCGCCCGCCCGGCGGTGACGCACCCCGTCTTCGCACCCGAACCCCGCCGCGGCGGGGTTCGCCTGCGAAGACGGGGTGCCTCGCCACGTGCCCACGCGTCGTGGGCAACATCTGCCTCGCCTGATGACGACGCACCACTTCTTCGCCCCCGAACCGCGCCGCGGCGTGGTTCCCGTGCGAGAACGTGGTGCGTCCCCGTCGCCACGGCTGTGTCCCGCGCCGGAGCGACCCCCTGGCATCGCTCCTCCACTCTGGAGTGGAGGAGCGAAGAGCGGTAGGGGCGCGGGCGGATCGCTGTTCCACTCTGGAGTGGAGGAGCGGAGGAGCGGTGGGGGCGCGGACGGATCGCTGTTCCACTCTGGAGTGGAAGGAGCGGTCGTGCAGTGCGAGTGCCGGCGCGGCGGGGGCGGGGGCGCAGGCGGATCGCCGTTCCACTCTGGAGCGGAGGAGCGGATGAGCGGTGGGGGCGCGGGCGGTTCGCTGTTCCACTCCGGAGTGGAGGGGCGGATCTGGGCGGGCGGACCGGGCGGGCGGTTGCTCCACTCCGGAGTGGATCGAGCGTCCTGGACCGTCGCTTCCGCCTCGCCGGGCAACCGCCGCCTCGTCGGGCGATCGCCGGCCCGTGGCGCAATCGCCGGCCCGTCGGGCGACCGCCGCGCCGTCGGGCGACCGCCGCCCCGTCGGGCGACCTCCGCCCGCCGGGCATCCGGCGGCCGGACGGCGTCGGGATCCGGTCACCGCCCTCCGGCGGCACGGCCGGCTGCGAGCTCGACCCCGGCGGCCCAGACGCGGGCGACGTGCCAGTCGTCGGTCCAGGCGACGAGGTCGGCGGCGTGGCCGGGCGCCAACAGCCCGAGAGGGGCTGCCCCAGTGGCGGACGCCGCGGCGCCCCCGGGCACAGAGGCCCCCGCACCCGCACCCGCACCCGCACCCGCACCCGCCGATCCTGCGGCCGCCGCCGCGAAGCCGAGCGCCCTGGCCGGCGTCAGCGTCAGCGCCGTCACGGCCGCGACCGGCGACTGCCGCGCGGGCCCGAGGGCGAGGCGGAGGGCCGCGTCCTGCGTCAGGGTCGACCCGGCCAGCGTGTCGGTGCCCGCCAGCACGGCGCGCCCGTCCGTCACGGTGACGGCGAGCCCGCCCAGCAGGTGCGCCCCGTCGCCCGCGCCCGCGGCGGCCATCGCGTCGGTCACCAGCGCGACCCTGCCGGGCGCGGTGGCGAAGAGCAGCGCCGCCACCTGCGGGTGCACGTGCCGCCCGTCGAGCACGAGCTCCAGCGTCACGCGCTCGTCGCCGACCGCCGCCCCGACGGGCCCGGGCTCCCGGTGGTGCAGCCCGGGCATCGCGTTGAGGGCGTGCGTGAGCACCGTCGCCCCGCGCTCGAACGCCGCGGCCGTCAGCGCGTGGTCGGCCTCCGTGTGGCCCACGGCGGCCACGACGCCCGCCGCCACGAACCGCTCGATCGCCTCGAGGCCGCCCGGCAGCTCGGGCGCGACGGTCACCTGCCGCAGCACGCCGGGCGCAGCGGCGAGCAGGGCGTCGACCGCCTCCGGCGAGGGCGCGACGAGGTGGCGCGGGTCGTGGGCGCCCCGTCTCCCCGGGGCGAGGAACGGCCCCTCGAGGTGCGCCCCGAGCACGAGCGGGTTGCGCTCCCGCAGCGCGGCGACCCGCTCGAGCGACCGCCGGAGGCGCGGGAGGGGCGCCGAGACCAGGCTCAGGACGGAGCGCGTGGTGCCGTGCGCGCGGTGCACGGCCAGGCCGCTCTCGACGTCGGCGAGGTCGTCGTCCCAGGACGCGCCTCCGGCCCCGTGGGAGTGCAGGTCGACCATCCCCGGCGTCAGGTGGGCCCCCGCGAGGTCGACGGTCGCGTCGGCGACCGGCACCGCGCCTTCTGCAGGCTGCCCGGGCGCCGAGGCCCGGGGCTCCGCGTCGACGTCGAGGTCGCCCTCGCGACCGGTCGCGACGATGCGGTCACCGTCGACGAGCAACCACGTGCCGGGCCGCTCGCCCGTGGCGTCGACCGCGTGCGCTCCGCGGAACAGGACGGTCAGGAGTCGCCCTCCCGCCTCGCGACCAGCACGCCGGTCACGAGCGCGACGACCGCGACGACGACCGCGACCACGGGGTAGCCGAGCTGCACCCAGACGACGACGACCGCGCCGACGACGGCCGTCTCGACCAGGGTCTTGCCGACCCGGTCGGTCCGCACCACCGAGCGGGGCGACCGGAACAGCAGCCACACGACGACGGCGAACAGCGGAGCGGCGACCATGGCCAGCACCGCCGGCCACGGGAACGGCCACGCCAGGTAGCCCCACGCCGCGAGGCTCAGCAGGCCGAAGGCCATCGTCGCGACGCGCAGCACGCCGAGCGGCGTGACGGGCCCGGTGCGCGAGGGGCCGGGGGGAGGCGCGGAGGAGGTCGGTGTCACCGGGCCAGCGTACGTCCGGCGGCTCGGCGCCCGCCCCGGCACCGCGGGCGGGACGGCCCGAGCGTCGGCGCCGACCCGACCCGCGCCGCGCCGCGCCGCTCCTAGCGGAAGACGATCGTGCGGGCCCCGTCGAGCAGCACGCGGTCCTCCGCGAACCAGCGCACCGCCTGGGTGAGCGTGCGGCTCTCCTCGTCCTGGCCGATCGCCATCAGCTCGGGGGCGCTGCGGGTGTGGTCGACGCGCACGACGTTCTGCTCGATGATCGGGCCCTCGTCGAGGTCGCTCGTGACGAAGTGGGCCGTCGCGCCGATCAGCTTGACGCCGCGGGCGTGGGCCTGGCGGTACGGGTTCGCGCCCTTGAACCCGGGCAGGAACGAGTGGTGGATGTTGATCGCCCGCCCCTCGAGCGCCGCGCAGAGCTCGGGGCTGAGGATCTGCATGTAGCGGGCGAGCACGACGAGCTCGATGTCGTAGCGGTCGACGACCTGCAGCACACGGGCCTCGAAGGCGGCCTTCGACTCCGCGTCGGTGACCGGGTGGTGCTCGAAGCGCTTGCCGTAGAACTCGGCGAGGCCCGACAGGTCGTCGTGGTTGGCGAGGATGAGCGGCACCTCGATCGGCAGCTGCCCGGCGCGCTGCCGGAAGAGCAGGTCGTTGACGCAGTGCGCGGCCTTGCTCGCGAGCACCAGGGTGCGCGTCGGGCGCCCGACCACGTCGAGGGCGTGCTGCATGCCGTAGCGCTCGACGACCGGGGCGAGCTGCGCCTCGAAGGCGGCGCGCTCGCCGGGGGCCTCGACCTGCAGGCGCATGAAGAAGGTGCCGGTGTCGTGGCTCGAGAACTGGGCCGACTCCGTGATGTTGCCCCCCGCCTCCACCACGGCCCCGCTGACGGCGTGCACGATGCCGGGCTGGTCTTCGCAGACCAGCGTCAAGGTCCAGTGCGTGGTGGTGGGGGAGTCGCTGGTCGGGTCGGTCACCAGCCCAGGGTAGTGCGGGCGGCGGGCGTGCTACGCGACCGTGGCGATGAGCAGCGCCACGAGCGAGACCAGCGGGAACACGCCCTGCAGCGTCGCCGCGCGCACCTTCGTGCGGTCGCTCAGCACGAGCACGAGGGCGGCGGCGAGCATCGAGCCGGTGCCCGCGACGAGCAGGGCCACGCCCGCGGGGGAGGCGCCCGCCGAGTCGTCGGACGCGATCAGCACGACGCCGACCACGGTGACGATCGCGAGGAAGAGGTTGTAGAAGCCCTGGTTGTAGGCGAGCGGCTTCGTGTGCTCGGCCTGGGCGTCGCTCGAGATGCCGAACGTGGCCCGGACCCGCGGGGTCGTCCACAGCACGGACTCCATGACGAAGATGTAGACGTGCAGCAGCGCGGCGAGGGCGCCGGCGATCAGGGCGATGAGCATGGGGCCGACTCTAGGGCCCCTCCCTCGTGGGCGGGGCTCCGTTCGCCTTCTGGCACCCGGTGTTACGGCCCCGTTTCGGCTGTGTGAAGAACGTATACGAAACGACGTGGGGGCCTGTGGAACGGCTCTATGGTTCCCCTGGATCCGCCCAGAGCCGGGGCGTCGGAGAGCACGCCGCCGACGGAGCCCGGGGGCGGACGACCGTCCGTCATCGCCCCCTCACCCAGGAGACCCGTGCCCTCGTCTGCCCCTCGGCCTGCCCCCAGGCCCTCCGTCGGTCGCGCCCCGTCGCGTCCGCTCGACCGCCTCTGGCGACGCGTCGCCGTCGCCACCACCCTCTGCGTCGCCGCCGGCACGCTCGCGTTCGGGGCCCCGGCCTCCGCCGCGCCTCCCACGGTCACGACCCTCGCCCAGGGCTCGGACTGGTCGGTCACGCCCGCCGCCGGCGGGTACGTCGTCACGAAGACGCTCGACGCCCCCGTCGAGCAGCGCAGCGCCGCCCCGACCCTGTGGGCCGACGGCGTCGAGCTCGGCGTCGCGACCGAGAGCCTCGACGGTCTCACCCTCACCGTCGTGACCACCCTGCCCGCCGCCGCCACCGCCTCCTCGGTGCAGGCGGGCTGGACGGGCGAGGGCGACCCGGCCCGCGCCTCGGGCGGCCAGGCCCAGCGGCGCCAGGCCGCGCCCGCGCCGGCCCCCACCACCGACGCCGTGCCCGACGACGGCGTCGCCGACGCGCAGCGCCTGCTCGCGGCCGACCCCGCGACGACCGGCGCCTACGGCACCGAGCGGCTCGACTACGACCTCGGCGACGAGGCGGAGGAGATCCGCGGCTTCGGGCGCCTCGGCGAGATGCGCGCGTCGGTCACGATGCCCGTCGGGGCGACCGGCGAGCGTCCGGTCGTGATGTTCCTGCACGGGCGTCACACCTCGTGCTCGGGCGGCACCCGCAACCCGCTCGCCTGGCCCTGCGGCCCCGACCAGGTCGACGTCGAGAGCTACCGGGGGTACCAGGACTCGGCCGACGTGCTCGCCAGCCAGGGCTACGCCGTCGTCTCGATCTCGGCCAACGCGATCAACGCCCTCGACGGCACGCTCTCCGACGACAACGGCGCGGTCGCCCGGGCCCAGCTGATCCTCGACCACCTCGCGCTGCTCGAGCAGGCGAACTCCGGCACGGCCGTCGGCCTCAGCCCCGCCCTCGCCGGGCGCCTCGACCTCGACCACGTCGGTCTGATGGGCCACTCGCGCGGCGGTGACGGCGCCGTGCGCGCCGCGCTGCTGAACGCCGAGCTGCCCGAGCCCTTCGGCATCGAGGCCGTGCTGCCGCTCGCGCCGACCGACTTCGGCCGCATGACGCTGCCCGACGTGCCGATGGCCGTCGTGCTGCCGTACTGCGACGGCGACGTGTCGAACCTGCAGGGCCAGCACTTCTTCGACGACTCGCGCCTCGCCTACGGCGACGACGTGCTGCGCTCGTCGGTGCTCGTGATGGGCACGAACCACAACTTCTACAACACGACGTGGACGCCGAGCAAGTACGCCTACTCGGCCAGCGACGACTGGGCCGCGCAGGACCGCCAGCAGGTCGACCCCGACTGCGGCTACGGCACGGCGCCCGCCCGCCTCACCGACGACGAGCAGTACGACGTCGGCACCGCCTACCTCACGGGCTTCTTCCGCCTGACCATGGGCGGCGAGCAGCAGTTCCTGCCGATGTTCGACGGCTCCGACGAGGTGCCCGCCTCGGCCGGCCGCGCCGACGTGCGCGTCACCGCCTCGCAGCCCGCCTCGACCCGCCTCGACGTGCAGACGTTCGCCGTGCCCGACCCCGCCGTGCGCGTGGCCGGCGCCGGCACGTACGCCTGGTGCGCCAGCCTCGCCGGTCGCCCGGTGCCCGGCACGCAGCCCTACTGCGCCACCTCGCTGCTGTCGGCCCAGGTGCCCGACTTCACCCCGGCGAACTTCGCGCCGTCGGTGCCGACCACGCCGTCGCTGCGGTTCACCTGGACCGAGCCCGCGTCGGCGACCGCCGCCCCGGCGGAGCTGCGCGTCCCGATGCCCGGCGGCCCGACCGACGTCTCGGGCTACGAACGGCTGTCGGTCCGGGTGAGCCCCGACGAGACCGTCGCGGCCCGCACCGACCTGGTCGTCACGCTGGTCGACGGGAAGGGCGGCTCGGCGAGCCTGCCCGCCTCGGAGTTCGGCGACGCCCTGCAGGTGCTGCCCGGCACGAAGGCGCCGCTCCGCAAGCTGCTGCTCCAGCAGCTGGAGATCCCCGTCGCGTCGTTCACCGGCGTCGACCTGGCCGACGTGCGCGAGGTGCGCTTCACGGCTCCCCGCGTCGCCGGCGGTGCGCTGCTCAGCGACCTGTCGTTCCTCGCGGCGCCGAGCGTCGGCACGGCCGCGATCTCGACCCGTCCGTTCGTCTCGGTGCCCGACGTGGCGATCGAGGAGGGCGACGGCCTCGGGTCGGTGGACGTCCCGGTGCTGCTCAGCCGCGCCTCCGACGCTCCGACCACCGCGTGGTTCAGCGCGATCGGCACGCCGAGCGGCAAGGTCGACGTCGCGATGCGGCCCCTGACCTTCGCGCCCGGCGAGACCTGCAAGGTGGTCACGGTGCCGACGACGGGCGACGACCTGTCGAGCCCGACGGCCACGACGCGGTTCCGCGCGACGATCTCGAACACGCAGGAGGGCTCGACCATCGGCGACAGCTTCGGCTGGGTGACGGTGCGTGAGGACGACGCGGTGGTGACGGTGCCGACGGCGACCGTGCCCGCGACGGTGCTGCCGATGGCCCCGGCCGTCGGGGTGCAGGGCGACGCGTGCGCCGAGGCGCAGGCCGAGGCCGGCACGCTCACGGTGTCGGACGACGTCGTGCAGCAGGGCCAGTCGCTGACCATCTCGGGCTCGGGCTTCCGGGTCGGCGAGGCCGTCGCGGTGACGATCGCCCCCGAGGCCGCCACGGCCCCCGGCGCGCCGACCGTCGCGGTGGTCGACGAGGGCGAGCCCCTCGTCGAGACCGTGATCGCCGACTCGGCCGGCTCCTTCGCGCTGGTCAGCACGATCGCGGCCGACGCCCCCGACGGGGTCCGCACGGTGAGCGCGCTCGGGGCGGGCTCCGGCCTGACCGCGACGGCGAGCTACCGCGTGGGTGCCGAGGCCGTCGTGCCGACGCCCGGCGACCCGGCTCCGGTCGACCCGGGCACGCCCGGTGCGCCGGCCCCGGGTGCGCCCGGTGCGGGTGCGGGTGCAGGAGTCGCGGTGCCGGTCGTGCCCGCGGCCTCCGGTGCCACGCCGATCACGGCCCGCCCGGGCTCCGGTGCCGGTGCCTCCGACCTCGCGTACACCGGCCCCGGCGTCGCGACCGGAGTCCTGGCGATGCTGGCGCTCGCCCTGCTCGGCCTCGGCTCGGCAGCGGTCGTCGCCCGGCGCCGTGGTCTCGAGCCCCTGACGGCGACGCAGGACGCCGCCGACGAGGCGGTGCGCGACCCGCGCTAGGTCAGCTCCGGAGACACGACGTGCCGCATGCCCCTCGGGTGTGCGGCACGTCGTTCGTCGTGGGGTCGCGCGGTCAGGGCTCCCGTGACCGCTGCGTCCCGCAGGCGAGCGCGCCCGCCGGGACGTCGTCCATGTCGGTCGGCCCGACGTAGGCCGGCTGGAGGGGAGGCAGCGTCGTCACGGCGGCGCTGGCGCCGCCGACCGCCGAGACCTGACCGTCGAACGTCGGTGAGGTGGGGTCCGAGTCGGTCGCGAAGACGACGAAGTAGCCGCCCTCCGTGCCCTGTGCGGTCTGCGCGTTCTCGACGAGGCCGGTCAGCGTCCACGTGCCGAGGTCGGTGTCGGGTCGGGCACTGAGCCACGGCAGGACGGACTCGACCGTGCCGTTCGCGACCGATGACTCGTGCAGCGACGTGTTGACGACGGCCAGGGTCGCGGCCGCCGCGTCCTGGCACGCCGGCGTGCTCGCGTCGGCGCCGTCGGGCCAGTCGTCGTCGCCGGCGCCCGTGTCGACGGCGGCCTGGGGCGACGACGTCTGCGACGGAGCCCCGGCCGCCGCGTTCCCCGACGCACAGCCGGTCAGGAGCAGGCCCCCGACGACGGCCAGCACGGCGAGTGCGGCCGCCCCCTCGTTCTTCGTCGACATGCGGTCAGGCTAGGCCACTGTCGACATCAGGCGACGAGTTCGCGGGGGCGGACATCGTCGAGGCACGGCCCGACGGCCGCCCCCACCCTCAGGCCGAGTTGTGCCCGCCGGCCGACCACGACATGCCGCCGGCCTCGCCGCGCGGGCCCTCCTGCTGTCGCTCGGCGTCGGCCTGGGCGCGCAGGCCCGATTCGTGCTCCTGCGCGTCGAGCCGTGCGGCGAGGGCGCGCGACCGGCGCTCGCGGAGGACGACCACGGCCGTGGCCGCGATGATGCCCAGGACGATGAGGGTCACGACGACCGTGGCGGTGTTCATCACGACACGCTAGCAACGTCCCAGGTCACCGCAAGGGGCCCCGTCGAGTCGGCACGACCTCGCTCGGCGCCGCCGGGCGCACGGAGGGCGCCCCGGACGGCTGTCGTGCGGGGCGCCCTCGGGTGGTGGACGGCTAGGAGCGGTGCTGCTCGCCGCTGCCGGGGACGGCTCCCTCGGCGACGGAGGCGTCGTCCGCGCCTCCCCGGGTCTCGTCCGCACCGGAAGCCTCGGCGGCCTCGGAGGCCTCGGCCTCGGCGGCCGCGTCGGCCTCGACCGCCGCGTAGGAGGCGCTCAGCCCCTCGTCGGCGTCGTGCTCGACCCAGGCGAGGTCGTCCTTCGAGTGGTCGTACGCGGCCGGCACCAGCGCGAAGTCGTCGCCGAACTCCTCGAGGCCGTTGCGCACGCTGTGGCGCACGACGCGCTCGGCGTACTGGTCGCGGAGGATGAGCGGATCGCGGCGGAGGTCCTTGAGGAACGCGATCATGATGAACGCCATGATGATGGCGAACGGCAGCGCCGCGATGATCGTCACGTTCTGCAGCGCGCTCAGCCCCGCGCCGTCCTCCCCGCCGGCGACGAGCAGCACCGCGGCGATCGCGCCGACGAGCACGCCCCAGGTCACGGTGACCCAACGCGACGGCTCGGGGCGGCCCTGCTGCGACAGCGTGCCCATCACGAGCGACGCCGAGTCGGCGCCGGTGACGAAGAAGATCGCGACGAGGATCGCGGCGATGACCGTCGTGACGCCCGCCAGCGGGAGGCCGCCGAGCATGCCGAACAGCACCTCCTCGGGCGGGCTGCTGGGCAGCGGAGCGTCCTTCATGCGCTGGTCGATGGCGGTGACGCCGAAGATCGCGAACCAGATGAACGACACGATCGACGGCACGACCACGACGACGGAGACGAACTGGCGCAGCGTGCGGCCGCGCGAGATCTTCGCGATGAACATGCCGACGAAGGGGGACCACGAGATCCACCACGCCCAGTAGAAGATGGTCCAGCTCGACAGGAAGGCCTGGGCCTCCTCGCCCTGCGAGCCGGAGCGCCCGATCATCATCGGCAGGTCGCCGACGAACTGGGCGGCGACCGAGGGGATCACGTTGAGGATCAGCATCGACGGGCCGACGAAGAACACGAAGAGCGCCAGCAGGAGCGCCACGACCGTGTTGATGTTCGAGAGGGCCTGGATGCCGCGCGAGACCCCCGACACGGCGGAGATGATGAAGGCGATGGTCAGCACGGTGATGACGCCGACCAGCAGCGTGTTGCCGGCCTGGCCGATGCCGCTGATCAGCTCGACGCCGTGGCCGATCTGCAAGGCGCCGAGGCCGAGCGAGGCGGCCGTGCCGAAGAGCGTCACGATGATGGCGAAGATGTCGATGGTCTTGCCGAGGGGGCCCTGGGTGCGGCCCTCGCCGAGCAGCGACGCGAAGATCGACGAGATCAGCGGGGTGCGGCCGCGGCGGTACGCGCCGTAGGCGATCGCTCCGCCGATGAGGGCGTAGAACGACCACGCCTGCGGGCCCCAGTGGTACAGGACCTGCGTCAGGGCCGTGTGCATCGCCTCCACCGTCTCGGCCTCGTCGGTGCCGGGGGGAGGCGTCTCGAAGAAGGTCAGCGGCTCGGCCGCGCCCCAGAACACGAGGCCGATGCCCATGCCGGCGGCGAAGAGCATCGAGATCCAGGAGAACATCGAGAACTCGGGTGCCTCGTCGTCACGCCCGAGGCGGATGCGCCCGAAGCGGCCGAACCCGACCCAGAGCATGAAGACCATGATCACGGTCGCGATCGACGTGAAGAACCAGCCGGTGTACTCGATCACCCAGGCGAGGACGGCCGAGGCGGTGGAGGCGAGGCTCCCGCCGCCGAGGACGCCCCACGCCAGGAAGGCGACCGCGAAGAGGATGGCGACGCCGAAGACGGTGCGGTCGGTGCGGAACACGCGGCCGGTCTGCTCGACGCCGAGGCCCGGGATCAGGGCGGGGTGCACCCCGCTCGGCGGCGGCTCGGTGAAGTCGCGGACGAGGCGTCGCGCGCCTCCGGCGGTGCGGTCGTGGCGGTGGTCGCCGGGCGGATCGGTAGGTCGGGGGGCCTGCTGGTTTCCTGACATGAGGAGCAATTCTCTGACTTTTGAGGCAGAAGGACCAATCGAGGCGTCGGGGACGCCCCTCGGGCGCCGACCTCGACGGGACTCACGCCCCCCTCCGGGCACCAGCCGCGGCGGTGGCCACCGCACAGGCCGACGGCCACGTCACGGGGCTCCCGTGACGTGGCCGTCGGCTCTGCCCGGCCCGGGTCAGCGGGGCCGGACCGTGATCGAGTCGATCTCCGCGAAGCCGCTGCCGCCGGCG
Organism: Frigoribacterium endophyticum; assembly: GCF_011759585.1. Taxonomy (GTDB): domain Bacteria; phylum Actinomycetota; class Actinomycetes; order Actinomycetales; family Microbacteriaceae; genus Frigoribacterium; species Frigoribacterium endophyticum. The sequence goes on along the minus strand of NZ_JAAOYV010000002.1, from coordinate 796,018 downwards.
TAGTTCGGCGAGCCCTTCGCGAGCCTGATGACGTTGTAGCCGGCCTTCAGGGTGAGGGGGGCGGCGGCGGAGTCGGCGAACCGGCCCCATCCGCCCGTGGTCGGGTACGAGACCGTCGAGAACGCGCCCCCGTTGTAGGCGAGGCCCTGGGTGGACGTGGCCGCGCCTCCGTTGGCGTACCGGGTGGTCAGCGAGTAGGCGCCCGCGGTCGGCACCTCGACGACGAAGTCGACGAAGCTGTTCGAGCGGCCGTCGCCCAGGCCGTCGATGCGACCGACGTAGCCGCCGTTCGAGGCCGTGGCCGACGACAGGCGCTGCGCGTTCACGACCGTGGCGTTCTCGGCCTCGTACACCTGCTGGTACGACGTCGTCGGCCCGGCAGCCGGCGTGACGACCACCTGGTAGGCGCCCAGGTAGTCCTGGTTCGTGATCGGCACCGTCACGGCTCCGTCCACGACGGTCGCCGTCGTGCTCGAGATCTGGGTCGGGGCGGCGACGTTCGTCATGCGGCCCGAGCGTGGCGTGTAGTTCACGGTGACCTTCACCTGCGAGCCGAACGAGGCGAGCCCCTTCACCTGGACGGCGTTGTCGCCGAAGGTGCCCCCGAGGGCGACGTTGACGATCTTGCGGGTCGAGTCGTACGACGCGAAGCCGTCGAGGTCGCCCGAGGGCGTGACCGCGAGCATGTTCCCGGCCATCTCGCCGTACCACTTGTACAGCCAGTACGAGCCGGTGGGGGCGCCGTTCCAGACGAGCCCGCCGACGGTGCCCGACTCGTACCAGTACGCCCGCTCGGCGTCGTTGATGCCGGTGCGCTCGAACTGGGCGATGTAGTGCGCCGCGACGCTGGGGGTGTCGACCTGCGACGGCGAGCCGTACTCGTTGATCGAGATGGGGCGCGGGCTGATGCCGAGCGAGCGCTCGATGGCCCGGTAGTCGGCGACGTGCTCATCGACGGTGTTGTAGGTCTCGTCCTCCAGCTCGTGCCAGACCACGACGTCGGGCAGGGTGCCGTCGGCCTTGGCCCGGGCCATGAAGTCGCGCATCAGGTCGGGGTAGTAGCGGCTGTAGCTCGGGCCGACGATGGGCGTCGTCGTGTCCTGCAGCTTCACCTGGCGGTAGGTGCGGGTCCAGCCGTCGAGGAAGGGGCCGGCCTTCGCGGTGTCCCAGGTGCCGTCGGGCTCGTTCCAGAGCTCCCAGCCGTTGATGTTCGTCGTGCCGGTGGCGTCGACGCGCGCCTTCACCATCGTGTCGATCTTCTGGGTCCAGTCGGCCCAGCTGATCCAGCGGTACGGGAAGTCCGGGTACACGTCGGGCATGCGGGCGTACGACTGCGCACCGTCGCGCGTGAACGCGGGCGCCGTCACGAGGACGTCGCCGGAGGGGACGGTGGCTCCGTTGCCGAGCTGCTGCACCCCGGGCGCCGGCTGGGTGTGCTGCTTGAGCCGCAGCGGGGTCAGCAGGCCCGGTGCCGGCTCCGTGGTGCTCGAGACGGCGTACAGGCCGCCGGCCCCGACGTGGGTGACGGGCCGGATGCTGCTCGACGCGTCGACGACGAGCGTGTTCCCGGCGGCGCTGGCCGTCGCCCCCGGGGTGACGAGCGCCGCGACGACGGCTGCGCTCAGGCCGAGGGCGAGGACGGCCCCCATGGTCTTCTTGGTCTTTCTCATCCTGTGCTCCTTCGCGTGGACGAGCGGCGCCGTGTGGGACGGCATTGTCCGAAACCGCTTTCGCTGAGACTGGCAGAGGCATACGCACTAAACAAGAAGGGGCCCTGAAGTGGTTTCGCGGCCGGGTCGCGGAGTGGCGACGGCGCCGGGCTCAGGGCACGCGAGGGCTCAGCGCCTCACGTCGGGCGTCACGCCCCGGCGTCGGTGCGCGGCACGGTCGACGCTCGCGCCTGCACGCGCACCGGCTGCGGGAACACGCCGGCGGAGACGGTCCCCTCGATGATGTCGACCAGGTGCTGCGCCGCGGTGCGCCCGAGCACCTCGAGCTCCATGTCGACGCTCGTCAGCGGGGGGCGGGACTCCCGAACGAGGAGGTCCCAGTTGTCGAAGCCGACGACCGCGACGTCGTCGGGCACCCGCAGGCCCTCGTCGCGGAGCGTGTCGAGCACGCCCCGGGCGATGTGGTCGCTGCCCGCGACGACGGCGTCGAGGGGGTCGCTGCCGCGCACGAGCAAGCGCGCGCAGTCGCGGCCCCAGGCCTCGCCCCACTGCCCGTAGAGCGAGTCGCCGCCGACGAGGCCGAGCCCGGCCGCGCGCAGGGCCCCGGCGACCCCGGCGGCGCGGTCGCGGGCGGCGGCGTACGACGCCTCGCCGTTGACGAGGGCGATGTGCCGGCGGCCCAGGCCGAGCAGGTGCTCGGCCGCGGCGGTGCCGGCCTGGACGTTGTCGGGCGTGAACGACACGTCGCCGTCGCCGGTCGAGGGCGCGTACACGTAGACCACCGGCACGTCGGGGGGCACGGCGGCGGGCGGCCGCGGGTTCGTCGTCCGGCCGACGATGAGGAGGCCGTCGACCCGTCGGGTCAGGAGGGAGTCGATCTGCAGCTGCTCGCGGAGGGCGTCGTCGCGGGCGTCGGCCAGCAGCACGGAGAGCGAGCCGGAGCCGAAGGCGTCCTCCGCCCCGAGGAGGATCGGCAGCACGAAGCGGTTGTCGAGGTCGCTCGTCACCATGCCGATGGTGCCGGTGCGAGCCGAGTTGAGGGCCCTCGCGAAGAAGTTCGGGGTGAACGAGAGGGCCGCCGCGGCCTCCTCGACCTTGAGCCGCGTGCCGGCCGCGACCTGGGCCCGGCCGTTCAGGGCCTTCGATGCCGTCGCCACCGAGACCCCCGCGACCCGCGCCACGTCGGCGAGGGTGACCGTCGTCGACCCCGCCCTGTCCCCTGTCGTGGCCATGTACCGAAATTAGTTCATGTCTGTGTTGACAAGCAAGCCGAGCAGGCATAGCTTCATCCCCGAAACCAGTTTCGGTGTCCGCCCCGCACCGGAGCCGACACCCCCTACTTTCTCGACGGTGAGATGCGCGGACCGCGCGGCCTCTCTGCGAGATCCCTGCAGCACCAGAGAGGATCACCGTGAACACGAACACTCGCCGCAAGGCCGCCATCGTCACCGTCGTCGGGCTCGCCACCGCGGCCGCGCTCACCGGCTGCGCCGGCGGATCGGGCGGAGGCTCGTCCGACGCCGCGTCGGGCACCTACACCTTCTGGGACCCGTACCCCCAGTTCGACGACTCCAGCGACTGGGCCAAACTCGTCAGCTCGTGCGGCACCGACGCCGGCGTCACGATCGAGCGCACGGGCTACGACACCTCCGACCTGACGAGCAAGGCGCTCCTCGCCGGCCAGCAGGGCAACAGCCCAGACCTGCTGCTCGTCGACAACCCCGTCGTCTCCACGCTCGCCGAGGCAGGCCTGCTCACCGACACCGACGAGACCGGCGCCGACACCTCCGCCGTCGAGGCGAACCTGCTCGCCGCGGGCCAGCTCGACGGGAAGACCTACGGCGTCCCGATCGGCGCCAACACGCTCGCTCTCTACTACAACAAGAGCGTCCTCGACGCCGCCGGCGTCGACCCGGCCTCGATCACCGACTGGGACAGCCTGACCACCGCCCTCGAGGCGGTCACCGCGGCGGGGAAGAAGGGCATCACCTTCTCGGCCATCGGCACCGAGGAGGGCAGCTTCCAGTTCCTGCCCTGGTTCTGGGGCTCGGGCGCCGACCTGACCACGCTCGACTCCGACGACGGGCAGTCGGCCCTCGCCCTGTGGACCGACTGGGTCGACGCCGGCTACGCCCCCAACTCGGTGATCGGCAACACGCAGACGACCAGCTGGCAGGAGTTCCTCACCGGCGACTACGCCTTCGGCGAGAACGGCACCTGGCAGCTGGCCGGGGTCAAGGAGTCGGGCATCGACTACGGCATCATCTCCATCCCCTCGAAGGACGGCGGCGCCGCCCCGGCCCCGACCGGCGGCGAGTTCCTGACGGTGCCCGTGCAGTCCGACGACGCGCGCTACGCGGTCTCCGAGAAGATCCAGGCCTGCCTGACGAGCACCGACAACCTCGTCGCGACCGACACGACGCTCTCGTACGTCGCCCCGACGACGGAGGCGCAGGAGGCGCAGGTCGCCGCCGACCCCGACCTCCAGCCCTGGGTCGACGCGGTCGCCGACGCGAAGGGCCGCACCAGCGACGACCTCGGCACGGACTACCCGAAGATCTCGGAGCAGCTCTGGAAGGCCGTGCAGAACAGCCTGAGCGGGTCGTCGACCCCGGAGGAGGCCCTGCAGGAGGCGCAGCAGGCCGCCGAGTCCGCCACGAAGTAGCGAGGCCCCGGCCTGGCACCCGGCCGGGGCGCGCACGGCGCCCCGGCCCCCGCGACACCCCCGCACCGTCCCCCGACGAGGAGCAGCAGCAGATGACCACCGACACCGTCCCCCGCCCGGAGGCGACCCGAGCAGCACGGCCGGCCTCCCCGCCGGCCCCCGGCGCCCCGCCGGCCCCCTCCGCGGCGCGCCGCCGTCGACGCGTCGAGCCCGGCCAAGCCGCGGCCTGGGCGTTCCTCGCCCCCGTGGTCGCCTACCTCGCCGTCTTCTACGTCTACCCGCTGCTGCGGAACGTCGACCTCTCGGTCCGCGACTACACGGTGCGGTCGTTCATCGACGGCACCGCGCCGTTCATCGGCCTTCAGAACTTCGTCGAGGTCTTCCAGAGCCCCACCTTCGGCCCGGCTCTCGTCAACACCCTCCTCTTCACATCGATCTCGATCGCGTTCCAGTTCTCGATCGGCATGGCCCTCGCGGTCTTCTTCTTCCAGAAGTTCCCGCTCTCGTCGACGCTCCGGGCGCTCTTCCTCGTGCCGTGGCTGCTGCCGCTCATCGTCAGCGCGTCGACCTGGTCGTGGATGCTGAACAGCGAGAGCGGCGTCGTCAACTCCGTCATCCGCGCCGTCGGCGGCGAGCAGGTCAACTGGCTGACCTCGCCGCAGTGGGCGCTGACGAGCGTGATCATCGCGAACATCTGGATCGGCATCCCGTTCAACCTCGTCATCCTCTACAGCGGGCTGCAGAACATCTCGGCGGACGTCTACGAGGCCGCCTCGCTCGACGGCGCGAACGCGTGGCAGGCCTTCTGGCGCATCACCTTCCCGCTGCTCGGGCCGGTCTCGGCGATCACGATCCTGCTCGGCCTCGTCTACACGCTGAAGGTCTTCGACATCATCTGGATCATGTCGCGCGGCGGGCCGGGCGACGCCTCGACCACGTTCGCCATCTGGTCGTACCAGCTCGGCTTCGGCTCGACGCTGCCCACCTTCGGGCCCGCGGCCGCCGTGGGCAACCTCCTCATCGTCATGGCCCTGATCTGTGGCCTCGTCTACCTGCGCGTGCAGAGGAAGCAGGCGAACTCGTGACCGCCGCCACCACCACCCGGCCCACCGGGGCAGCGAGCAGGCCCAGCGACGCCCGCCGCGCCTCCTCGAGGCGCCTCGGCCGACGCAGCCTCGGCACCACCGTCGTCGGCGTCGCGCTGACCGCGGTGATGCTCTTCCCGATCTACTGGATGATCAACGTGTCGTTGACGCCCACCGCGCAGATGCGGCAGAGCCCGCCGTCGTGGTTCCCGGCGCAGCCGACCCTCGACGGCTACCGAGCCGTCGTCAGCGAGCAGCTGCCCTACCTCGGCACGAGCCTGCTCGTCGGGCTCGGCACCGTCGTGGTGACGATCGCGCTGTCGGCCCCCGCGGCATACTCGCTCGCCAAGCTGCGGCCCGTCGGCGGCGGAGCCCTGAGCTTCGTGATGATCGTCGCGCAGATGATCCCGCAGGTCATCATGGCGATGGGCTTCTACGCCATCTACCTCAACCTCGGGATCCTCAACGAGTGGTGGGGCCTCGTCATCGCCGACTCGACCCTCGCGGTGCCCTTCGGCGTGCTGATCTTCACCGCGTTCATGCAGGGCATCCCCGACGAGCTCCTCTCGGCCGCGAAGCTCGACGGGGCCGGCACCTGGCGCACCTTCGTCTCGATCGTGCTGCCGGTCAGCCGCAACTCGGCCGTGACCGTCGGTCTCTTCGCGTTCCTCTGGGCCTGGTCGGACTTCGTCTTCTCGTCGACCCTCAACAGCGGCGGCGACGCGCAGACCATCACCCTCGGCATCTACCGCTACATCGGCAACAACAACCAGGAGTGGAACTCGATCATGGCGACCGCGGTCGTCGCCTCGATCCCCGCGACGGTGCTGCTGGTCGTCGCCCAGCGCTACGTCGCCGCCGGCGTCACCGCCGGCGCCGTCAAGGACTGACCGTGACCGCCGCCGCGCAGCCCCTCGCCGTACCCCCCGAGACCAGGAGCACCACCGTGACCACCACCTCCCCCCGCCCCACCACGCTCGCGGGCGACCGGCGCCGGTTCGCCGGGCCCGTCGACCCCCGCACGTCGACCCTGACCCCCCTCGACGCGACCCAGGTGCGCCTGACCGGCGGGTTCTGGGCCGAGAAGCAGCAGCTGAACTCCGACGTCGTGCTGCGGCACTGCGAGGACTGGATGGAGCGCATCGGCTGGATCCGCAACTTCGACCTCGCCGCCGCGGGCCGCGACCAGCCCGACGAGGAGTGGCCGCACTCCGGCATCGAGTTCGTCGACAGCGAGGTCTACAAGCTGCTCGAGGGCATGGCGTGGGAGCTCGGCCGTCAGCACGACCCCGACCTGCAGCGTCGCTACGACGACCTCGTCGAGCGCGTCTCGGGCGCGCAGGACGACGACGGCTACCTGCACACCAGCTTCGGCCGCCCCTGGCAGCGCGCCCGGTGGAGCGACCTCGAGTGGGGCCACGAGCTGTACTCGATGGGGCACCTCCTGCAGGCCGTCGTCGCCGCGGAGCGGACGGGCACCGGACCCCGCCTCGTCGAGGTCGGCCGCCGCCTGGCCGAGCACCTGTGGCGTGAGTTCGGGCCGGAGGGGCGGGTCGCGATCTGCGGTCACCCCGAGATCGAGGTGGCGCTGGCCGAGCTCGGTCGCGCGCTCGACGAGCCCCGCTGGGTCGAGCTCGCCCGGCTCTTCGTCGACCGTCGCGGCCGCGGCCTGCTCGCCGAGATCGAGTACGGCGCGGAGTACTTCCAGGACGACCGGCCCGTGCGCGAGGCCGACGTGCTGCGCGGCCACGCCGTGCGTGCGCTGTACCTCGCGGCGGGCGCCCTCGACGTCGCCGTCGAGACGCGCGACGACGAGCTGGCCGACGCCGTCCGCCGACAGTGGGAGGCGACGGTCGCGCACCGCACGTACGTGACCGGCGGCATGGGCTCCCACCACCAGGACGAGGCGTTCGGCGCCGACCACGAGCTGCCGCCCGACCGCGCGTACTCCGAGACCTGCGCGGGCATCGCCTCCACGATGCTGTCGTGGCGGCTGCTCCTGGCCGACGGCGACGCCCGGTACGCCGACCTGATCGAGCGGACGCTGCTCAACGTCGTGCTGGCGTCGCCGCGCGAGGACGGGCACGCGTTCTTCTACACGAACACGCTGCACCAGCGCACCGAGGGCACCGTGCCCGACGAGCTCGAGGTCAACGCCCGTGCGCTGTCGAGCCTCCGCGCACCCTGGTTCGAGGTGTCGTGCTGCCCGACGAACGTCGCGCGGACGCTGGCGAGCGTGGAGCAGTACTTCGCGACCCGCACCGACGACGGCGTGCAGCTGCACCAGTACGGCAGCTACGACGTCGACGTCGAGCTGCCCGACGGCACGCCCGTCGCCCTCTCGGTGGCGAGCGGGTACCCGTTCGACGGCCGCGTCGAGGTGACCTGGCGGGAGGCCACCGACCGTGAGGTCGAGCTGACGCTCCGGGTGCCGTCGTGGACGGAGGGCGCGGCCGTCACCCTGATCGCGCCCGACGGCGAGGTCAGCCGGCACGCGACCTCGACCGTGGTCGTGCGGCGGGCGTTCGCCGCGGGCGACGTGGTCGTCCTCGACCTGCCGACCCGCGCCTCCTGGGTGCACCCCGACCCGCGGATCGACGCGGTGCGCGGCCAGGTGGCCGTGCAGCGGGGGCCGTTGGTGCTGGCGCTGGAGTCGGTCGACCTGCCCTCGGGCAGCGTCGCCGACGTGCTCGTCGACACGCGGGTCGCCCCGGTCACGACGCCGACCGGCGCCCGCGTGGCGCTGACCCGCAGCTGGACCCGGCCGACGCCCTGGCCGTACGGCCAGCCCGTCGCGGCGACGGTCGAGCAGCTCGGCCGCGTCGACCTCGTGCCCTACGCCTCGTGGGGCAACCGCGGGCCGTCGACGATGCGCGTGTGGCTGCCGGTGGGGGAGGGGCGGGGCTGAGGCCGGGCCGGGGCCGCGCCGTGACGACGCGGCCCCGGGCGGGTCACTCGCTGACGCTGTCGCTCTCGCCGGCGAGCTCGCCGCCGTCGATGACGAACTCCGCTCCGGTCTGGAAGCTGGACTCGTCGCTGGCGAGGTAGACGACGAGGTTCGACACCTCGGCCGGCTCGCCGATGCGGTGCAGGGCGCCGAGCTGGTCGCCGAGCTCGAGGCCGTCGGTCATCGGCGTGCGGATGACGCCGGGGTGCACCGAGTTCGAGCGCACGTTCTCCGCGCCGAGCTCGAGCGCGACCGACTTCGTCAGGCCGCGGATCGCGAACTTCGACGCGACGTAGCCGTGCAGCGCCGTGGTGCCCTGCAGGCCCGCCGTCGACGAGATGTTGACGATCGAGGAGGGTGCCGACGCCACGAGTGCGTCGCGGGCGGCCGTGATGCCGAGGAAGGCCCCCGTCACGTTGATGCTCAGGATGAGGTTCCACTGGTCGAGCGTGTACGTGCCGAGTCGGCCGAAGTTGACGATGCCCGCGTTGTTGACGAGCACGTTCAGCCCGCCGAACTCGTCGACGGCCGTCGACACCGCCGTGGCCCAGTCGGCCTCCGAGGTGACGTCGAGGTGGACGTAGCGGGCCGCGTCGCCCAGCTCAGCCGCGAGGGCCCGGCCCTCGTCGTCGAGCAGGTCGCCCACGACGACCCTGCCCCCCTCCGCCACGATCGCTCGGGCGTGCGAGGCGCCCATGCCCCGCGCGCCTCCGCTGATGAGGGCGATCTTGTCTGTCAGTCGTTCCATGTCGTGGCTCCCTTGCCGTCGATGTAGGTCCTGCACGTCACGACGACCGCCGCAGTTGTGCGACGCGTGTCGTCGTCCCGTCGAGAGTACGCCGACGGTCGTCGTCTGGGCCGTGCCGGGGCGCGACGTCGACGAGCGTCCGTCAGCGAGCCTCTGGCAGGGCCGTGCCGTCGTCGACGTCGAGCTGGACCCTCCACCCGGCGACGTCCTCGCCCTCGCCGTGGCCGGGGAGGCGCTCGACGGCGACGCTGGTCGATTCGCCGACGACGTTCGTCCACGGGCCCGCGGGGTCCGGCCGGTGGGAGCGCTGTCGGACGGCGTCGACGGAGGCGATCCGCCCGGTCACGGCGACCCGAGGCGCGTCGTCGCCGCCGTGGTGCGTCTCGGCGAAGTCGACGCCGGCCGCCTCCTCCGGGCCGTACGACTGCTCGATCCACTCGCGGCCCCAGGTCAGCTCCCACGTCACCTCGTCGCCGACGTCGGCCGCCCTGCCGCAGCAGCCCTGCTCCCAGCTCGAGACGAACACACCGATGCGCATCCGCCCAGCGAAGCACGCCGTCGTCAGCGTCGGGGTGACCGTGGCCGACGCTCGCCGGTCACGACGCCGCCTCGACGCCGCGACCGTCCGTGAGCAGTGGTGGACGAGGTGGTCGTGGACCCTGGAGAGGTGCCTGGGGCCGGACGCTGACGATCGGCGGACCGGGGTCGCCATGATGCGGGTGCTGCTTGCGCTGCCCTGGGCGACGAGTGAGGATGATGACATCGCAGCCGTGATCTCATCAGAGATCGAGCACGCTGACCGCGACCACGGAGACGGAGGAAGGCCATGACCTGGGATCGTCACGACCACCCGGAGACGATCGAGATGGCTCGTGCCATCCTCGCGTCGGTGGATGAGCGACGGGCGCGCGACGCCGCGCAGAAGGCGACCCTCCGGGGCCGTCTCGGCCGCTGGCTGCTCCGCTCCGAGCAGCGCTCCCGTGCGGGCTCGCGCTCCGTCGACCCCTGGCCGGCCCGGGGGCCCGCCCGCCGCTAGGCGCCCTTCGCGGGCGTGCCGTCGGGCAGGGCGGGCCCCTCGACCGCCGCCCGCCACCGGCCCGAGGCGACGTGCTTGACCATGACGTTGACCGTCGCCGCCGTCGGCACGGCGAACAGCGCGCCGGGGATGCCCGCGACGAGCGACCCGGCCGCCACCGCGAAGACGACGGCGAGCGGGTGCACGCGCACCGCGCCCCCCATCACGAGCGGCTGCAGCACGTGCGCCTCGAGCAGGTGCACGATCAGCACCCCGCCGAGCATGACGAGCGCCTGCACCGGGCCCGCGACGACGAGCGCGAGCAGCACGGCCAGGGCCCCGGTCACGATCGCGCCGATGACGGGGATGAACGACGCGAGGAAGACGAGGATCGCGATCGGGATGGCCAGCGGCAGCCCGAGGAACGCCGCGAACAGCCCGATGCCCACCGCGTTCGCCGCGGCCACGACTACCTGCACCCGCACGAACGACGCGAGCGTCTGCCACCCGGCGAGGCCCGCGCCGTCGACGGCCGGCCGCGCCGCGCGCGGGAACAGCGCCACGACCCAGTGCCACACGCCGCGGCCGTCGATCAGCAGGAAGATCGTCGCGAACAGCGTCAGCAGCCCGCCCGCCAGCACGTGCCCGGCCGCCGAGCCGAGGGCCGCCACCCCGCTCAGGATCTGCTGGCTCGCGTCCTGCAGGGCCTGCCCGGCCTGGCCGACGTACTGGTCGAACTCCCGGTCGGTGAGCTGCAGCGGCGAGGTGCGGAGGAACTCCCGCAGCGCGTCGTACGACGCCACCCCCTTCGCCGTCAGGTCGTCCGCGCCGGCCCGCACCTGCGTGACGACGAGCACGAGCAGCCCGCCGACCACGACGACGAGGCCGAGCAGCGCGATGACGATCGCCAGCCAGTGGGGGAGGCGGCGGCGCGTCAGCAGGCGCACCACCGGCTGCAGCAGGGCGCAGATGAGGATCGCGATGAGCAGCGGCACCACGATCTCCTCGAGGGTCGCGATCAGCCAGCCCGCGACGGCGAGGCAGCCGGCGACGGCGAGCAGCCGCCAGCCCCAGGCGCCGGCGAGCTGCATCGCGGGCGGGACGGCCGAGGCGGCCGGGGGCGAGGGGGCAGGCGGCGCGACCGCGCTCGCGGAGGCGACCGCCGCCTCCGGCACGACCGCGCCCGCGGAGGCGACCCGCGCCTCCGGCGCGACCGTCGCGGCAGGGGCCCGGGGAGGCGCGACCGACACGTCGAGGTCGGCGGAGCCCGTCGAGGTGGCCGCGTCGTCGTCCGCGCGCCCGCGGTGCCAGGGAAGGTGCATGTCCTGCAGTCTCTTGGCGGGATCCGATGGAACGGCTGTGAGTCCGCAGACCCGCGCGTGCACGCGCGCTGAACGACCACTCCGCGAGGTGCCGTGACGCCTGCCGTAGCATCGTCCCGGTCCGCGGCGCTCGCCGCGGCGGAGCCGTCACGGGCGAGGCGAGGAGGCGCGACATGACCCAGCGGGTCACCATCGTCGAGGTCGCCGCCCGCGCCGGGGTCGCGATCAGCTCGGTGTCGAGCGCCCTGAACGACCGGCCCGGGGTCTCCGACCAGACCCGGGCGCGCATCAAGCAGGCCGCCGCCGACCTCGGCTTCGTGCCGAACGTGCGCGGCCGCTCGCTCAGCTCCGGCCGCGCCTTCACCGTCGGCCTCGTCGTGCACCGCGACCCGTTCGTCCTCGAGAGCGACCCGTTCTTCGGCAGCTTCATCGGCGGCCTCGAGTCGGTGCTCGACCCCCGCGGCTGGGCGCTCATCCTGCAGATGGGCTCCGCGGCCGACGAGACCCTCGACCGCTACCGCCGCCTCGCCGCCGGGCGCCGCGTCGACGGGGTCTTCCTCAACGAGCTCGTCGTCGACGACCCGCGCGTGCCGCTCGTGCAGCAGCTCGGCCTGCCCGCCGTCGGCGTCAACCCCGCCCCCGGCTTCCCCCTGCCGGCGGTCCGGCAGGACGTCGCCGCGGGCGTGCGCGAGCTCGTCGACCACCTCGTCGGGCTGGGGCACCGCCGCTTCGCGCACGTCGCCGGGCCCGCCCGCTTCGTGCACGCCGTCCACCGCGTCGAGGCCTGGCAGGAGTCGCTGGTCGCCGTCGGCCACGACCCCGGCGTCGTCGTCGAGGCCGACTTCACCTACGACGGCGGGCGTCGGGCCGCGGCCGACCTCCTGTCGCGCCCGGAGCGGCCCACCGCGGTCTTCTGCGCGAACGACCTGGCCGCCATCGGCTTCATGGCCGAGGCCGACCGGCTCGGCGTGCGCGTGCCCGACGACGTCAGCGTCGCCGGGTTCGACGGCATCGAGCTCGGCTCGTACGTGCGCCCCGCGCTGACGACCCTCACGACGACGCCCCGGCTGATCGGGGCCGAGGCCGCCCGGCTGCTGCTCGCGGCCGTCGAGGGCCAGGCCGGGCCCGACGCCTCGGTGGCGCCGGCCCGCCTGCTCGTCCGCGACTCCACCGCCCCCGCCGCGCGCTGAGCCCCGCGCCTCGTCGGCCGAGCCCCTTCCGCTCGGTGCCCCGCCGTGTTAGCTTCCTGTCTACCGAAACGTTTCGGTAACCACTCGCCACACCAGCCAGACCGCCACGACGACGAAGTCGGAGCCCCATGACCCCCGCCAGCACCAGCAGCAGCAGCAGCAACACCAGCACCGACGCAGCCCGTCGCCTCGAGCCGCTCACGCCCGACGCCCTCCGCGCCGTGCTCGACGACGCCCTGGTGCACGAGAACGAGCAGACCGGCGCCCTCGCGCAGCTGACCTTCTCCGGCCCGGCCGCCTACGGCCCCGACCGCCCCGACTGGGCCGTCGGCCCGTTCGAGCCCGACCCCGCCCTGACCTTCACGCTCGAGGGCCAGTGGGGCGACCCCGACGGCATCGGCTGGACGAGCTCGTCGCTCTACAACCCCTCGATGGTCGAGCACGACGGCACGCTGCACCTCTTCTACCGGGCGTCGCCCGTCAAGGAGAGCCTCGGCAGCCGCATCGGCCACGCGACCCTCGACCTCACGGCCCCGGGCGCCTCGTGGGTCGACGACCCCGCCAACCCGGTCGTCCGCCCGACCGACGACCTCGAGCTGCTCGGCACGGAGGACCCGAAGGTCTACCGCGCCGAGGGCCGCTGGTGGCTGTTCTACAACGGCGTCCACCCGATCACCGAGGAGGCGCGGGCCGCGTTCCCGAGCACGGGCTACCCCGTCGGGGCGGTCGGCTGCGAGATGATGCTCGCCGTCAGCGACGACCTCGTGACCTGGCAGCGCCTCGGCCCGATCGCCCCGCCCGAGCAGACGCGGCTCTGGGCGAAGGGCGCCGTGGTGCCCCGCGACGAGCACGGCGAGGCCGTCCGCCTCGGCGGCGAGTACCTCATGTTCGTCAGCGAGGGCTTCGACGGCGTGCTGCACGTCGGCCGCTCCGACGACATGCGCACCTGGGCCTTCGAGCCGGTCGACTACCTCGACCTGTCGAGCGTCGGCGGCCACCTGCACGAGGTCGCCGCGGCGATCGTCACGGGCGACGGGCACCTCGTGCTCGACGTCTTCCACGACGTCGACGGCCGCTTCGCCGCGAGCCAGGCCCGCTACGACGTCGACCGGCCGTTCGAGCAGCTCGACCTCACGCCGGGCGGCTCGCTCAGCTGGGGCGGGCTCAGCCGGGTCGACGGCCGCTGGACCTTCGCGCAGGGCTGGGACGCGCCTCCCGGCCGCCGCGAGCTCTACGTCTACCGCGAGGCGGCGGGCCCGACCCGCGCCTCCTGACCTCCGCCCGCGCCGGCTCGCCGGTGGCGGCACCCCCTCACAGCGCACCACCCGATCAAGGAGAACACCGTGCAACGACGCACCACACTCATCGGCGCCACCGTCCTGCTCGCCGGCCTCGGCCTGACCGCCTGCTCCGGCGGCGGGGGAGGCGGCGGCGACGCCCTCACCGCGAAGGGCCCGATCACGATCTGGTACTCGAACAACGAGTCGGAGGTCGCCTGGGGCAAGGCCGCCGTCGAGGCCTGGAACGCCGACCACCCCGACGAGCAGGTGAAGGGCCAGGAGATCCCCGCCGGCAAGTCGAGCGAAGAGGTCATCGGCGCGGCCATCACGGCCGGCAACGCACCCTGCCTCGTCTACAACACGGCCCCGAGCGCCGTCGGCCAGTTCCAGAAGCAGGGCGGCCTCGTCGACCTGTCGAGCTTCGACGACGGCGCCGACTACGTCGAGGAGCGCAGCGGCGACCTCGCCGAGCAGTACCAGGACGCCGACGGGAAGTACTACCAGCTGCCCTGGAAGTCGAACCCCGTGATGATCTTCTACAACAAGGACCTCTTCACGCAGGCCGGCCTCGACGCCGAGGCCCCCGCGCTCTCGACCTACGACGACTTCCTGGCCACGAGCAAGACGCTCGTCGACGCGGGCGTCTCCGACTACGCGATCCACCCGGCGCCGACCAGCGAGTTCTTCCAGACGCAGTTCGACTTCATGCCGCTCTACGCCGCGGCGACCGGCGGCACCGGTCTCGTCGAGGACGGCAAGGCCACCTTCGCCGACGACGAGGGTGAGACCGTCGCCGGGTTCTGGCGCGACCTCTACGACCAGGGGCTCGCCGGCCAGGAGCAGTACACCGGCGACTCGTTCGCCGACGGCGAGGCCGCGATGTCGATCGTCGGGCCGTGGGCCGTCAACGTCTACTCCGACGTGAACTGGGGCGCCGTGCCCGTGCCGACCGAGGACGGCACGCCCGCCGACGAGACGTACACCTTCAGCGACGCCAAGAACGTCGGCATGTACACGGCGTGCGAGAACCAGGGCACCGCGTGGGAGTTCCTGAAGTTCACCACGAGCGAGGAGCAGGACCGCGCCCTGCTCGAGACGACCGGCCAGATGCCGATCCGCACCGACCTCGCGACGACGTACGCCGACTACTTCGAGGCCAACCCCGCCTACGCGCTCTTCGGCGACCAGGCGGCCCGCACCATCGAGGTGCCGTCCGGCCCGAACACCGTGGCCGAGCTGCAGGCCCTCCGCGACGCCTGGTCGAAGAGCGTCATCTTCGGCGAGGGCGACGTCGACCAGGCCCTCGGCGACGCGGCCACGAAGGTCGACGAGCTCGCGGCCCAGGGCTAGGCCGTGTCGACCCTCAGCGCCGAGCCGGCCACGCCGGCGGCCGGGGGCGGCTCCGAGGAGGCGCCCCGCGCCTCCTCGGGCCGCCCCCGCCCCGGCGGGGCCCGGTCGGGCGGTCGCGGCCCCGTGCGTCGCCGTCGCGGCGGCCCGCTCGGCAAGAACCCCCTCGGCCTGCTCTTCAGCGCGCCGTACCTGGTCTTCGTGCTCGCGGTCTTCGCGTACCCGCTCGGCTACGCGGTGTACATCGCCTTCCACGACTACTTCTTCACGGCCCCCGGCGCCCAGGTCGAGCGCCCGTTCGTCGGGCTGCAGAACTTCGTCACCGCGTTCACCGACCCGGCCGTGCTGCGGTCGTTCGCCAACGTCGGCGTGTTCCTGGTCATCAACGTGCCGCTCACGGTCGTGCTGAGCATCGTGCTCGCGACGGCGCTCAACAAGGTCGTGCGGTTCAAGGGCTTCCTGCGGGTGGCCTACTACGTGCCGTACCTCACGGCGAGCGTCGCGGTCGTCGCGGTGTGGCTCTTCCTGTTCAACGGCAACGGGCTCGTCAACCAGGTGCTCGGGCCGCTGGCGCCGTCGCCGTCGTGGCTCATCAACTCGGCCTGGGCGATGCCCTCGATCGCGCTGTTCGTCACGTGGAAGCAGCTGGGGTTCTACATCCTGCTCTACCTCGCGGCGCTGCAGAACGTGCCGAAGGAGCTCTACGAGGCGGCGTCGAGCGACGGCGCCGGCGTGGTCAGGTCGTTCTTCACGGTGACCGTGCCGGGCGTCCGGCCCGCGACGGTGCTCGTGCTGCTCGTCTCGACCGTGACGGGCGCGAACCTGTTCACCGAGCCCTACCTGCTGACCGGGGGAGGCGGGCCGAACGGCGCGTCGACCTCGCCCGTCCTGCTGATGTACCAGAAGGGCATCGAGCAGGGGAACCCCGACCAGGCGGCCGCCATCGGCGTCGTGCTCGTCGTGCTCGTGCTCGTGATCGCGCTGCTGCAGAACCGCTTCGCCGGCGGGAAGGAGGACTGACATGTCGAGGTTCCAGGTCGTGCTGCGGGGCGTCGTCCTCGCCGTGGGGGCGCTCGCGTTCCTCTTCCCCTTCTACTACATGGTGATCGGCTCGCTGCAGACGAAGCCCGACCCCACCGTCGCCGGGGCCTTCCCGCACCCGTCGAACCTGACGGGCGCGAACTACGCCGCCATCGACAGCCGCATCGGTCTGCTGACCGGGCTGGTGAACTCGGGCATCTTCACCGGGGGCGTGCTGATCTGCACCGTCGTCTTCGGCGTGCTCGTCGGCTACGCGCTGGCCGTGCTGCAGTGGCGGGGGCGCGGGGTGACGTTCGCGCTCGCGCTGCTCGTGCAGGTCGTGCCGTTCCAGCTGCTGGTCATCCCGCTCTACGTGCTGATCGCCCGCAACTACGGCCTCAGCGACAGCTACCTGGGCATGATCCTGCCGTTCGCCATCAACTCGACGGCGGTCATCATCTTCCGGCAGTACTTCCTCCAGCTGCCGCGCGAGCTGTTCGAGGCGGCCCGCATCGACGGCACCGGCGAGTTCCGGCTGCTGTGGAACATCGCGCTGCCGCTGGTGCGGCCGGCCCTCGTCACCGCGCTGCTGCTCACCTTCATCGGGCCGTGGAACGAGTTCCTCTGGCCGTTCCTCATCACGAAGGAGGCGTCGATGCAGCCGCTCGCGGTCTCGCTGGCGAACTACATCTCGAACGTCGCCGCGACCGCCGCCAACCCCTTCGGCGCGACCCTGGCCGGGGCCGTCGTGCTCGCGGCGCCCGTGGTCGTGCTGTTCATCGTGTTCCAGCGCTACTTCATCTCGACCGACGTCGGCTCGAGCGTGAAGGGCTGACAGGAGATCCCCGTGACCACCGCATCCCGCACCACCGCCTCCACCGCCTCCACCGTCTCCACCGGCCCCTCGGGCGGCTCCGCCACCGCCGTCGCGCCGGGCGCCTTCCCCTACCGGCTGACCCGCGCCGGGGTCGTCATGACCCCCGACCCGGGCGACCCGCTCGAGGCCGAGGGCGTGCTCAACCCCGGCTCGGGCCGCGGGCCCGACGGCGAGCTGTACCTGCTGCCGCGGCTCGTCGCCGCCGGCAACGTCTCGCGCGTCGGCCTCGCCCGCGTGCTCGTCGACGACGGCGTGCCCGTCGGCGTCGAGCGCCAGGGCGTCGTGCTCGCCCCCGACCGCGGCTGGGAGCGCGGGGCGACCCACTCGGGCGTCGAGG
The DNA here is from genome assembly GCF_011759585.1 of Frigoribacterium endophyticum. Taxonomy (GTDB): domain Bacteria; phylum Actinomycetota; class Actinomycetes; order Actinomycetales; family Microbacteriaceae; genus Frigoribacterium; species Frigoribacterium endophyticum. The sequence goes on along the minus strand of NZ_JAAOYV010000002.1, from coordinate 778,515 downwards.
ACCCCCGCGTCACGCGGGTCGACGAGCTCGGCCTGCACGTGATGACCTACGTCGCGTACGGGCCGCTCGGCCCGCGCACCGCCGTCGCCGTCAGCGACGACCTGCGCGAGTGGCGCCGGCTCGGGCCCGTGACGTTCGACTACGTCGACGAGCTCGACACCGACCTCGGCCTCTTCCACAACAAGGACACGACGTTCTTCCCCGAGCCGGTGACGGCGCCCGACGGGGTGCGCAGCTTCGCCGTGCTGCACCGGCCGATGTGGCACATCGGCGCGACCGTGCCGGGCGAGGGCAGCCCGCTGCCGGCGGGGGTGACCGACGGCCGCCACTCGATCTGGATCAGCTACGTGCCGGTCGAGGCCGTCGAGCGCGACCTGCGCGCCCTCGCCCGCTGGGGGCAGCACCGGCCGGTCGCCGGGCCCGCGGCCCCGTTCGAGGAGCTCAAGATCGGCGGCGGCCCGCCCCCGCGCCGCGTGCCCGAGGGCTGGCTGCTGCTGCACCACGGCGTCACCGGCGTCATCGAGGACGCCTTCGCGCAGCAGCAGAACGTCAACTACGCCGCGGGCGGGATGATCCTCGACGCCGACGACCCCTCCCGGGTGCTCGCCCGCTCGGCCGAGCCGCTGCTCGAGGCCGAGACCGACGACGAGCGCGCCGGCATCGTGCCGAACGTCGTCTTCCCGACCGCGATCGAGGATGTCGACGGGGTGCCGTGGGTCTTCTACGGCATGGCCGACTCCAAGATCGGCGTCGCCCGCCTCGACCACGCCTGACCCCCACCACCCCGCACGACTCCCACCACCCCGCACGACTCCCACCACTCCGCACGACGAGACAGAAGGAGGCGGTCGACGATGACCGCACGCACCGCACGATGGGCAGGGCTCGCCCTGGCCGCCACGACAGCCCTCGCGCTGGGGGTGACGGGGGCGCTGCCCGCCTCCGCCGTGCCTCCCGCCGCTCCCGCCCCGGCGGCCCCGGCGGCTCCCGCCCCGGCGGCCGGCGCGCCCGCGGCGGCCCCGGCACCGCTGACGAACCTCGCCCACCTCGACTTCCTCCTCGACCAGGCGACGCCGGCGCCGGAGGAGGGCCACACCTCCTACCGGCTCGACTCCGAGCCGGCGTTGACGCTGCCGTGGACGTACGCCGACGCCCGCGACGGCGGCGCCTTCGCCCGCGTGGGCGGCGGGCCGCTCGACCCGGCCACCGGGTACTGGGGCCAGGGCGCGTACAACTCCGACGACGTCTCGCGGGCGGCCGTGGTCTACCTGCGCGACTGGCAGCTGACCGGGGCGGAGGCGAGCCGTGAGAAGGCGTACGAGCTGCTGCGCGCGACCGCGTACTTCCAGACCACCACCGGCCCGGCCGCGGGCAACGTCGTGCTGTGGATGCAGCCCGACGGCACGTTCAACCGCAGCCCGGTGCCGGTCGAGCTGCCCGACCCGTCCGACAGCGGCAACAGCTACTGGCTGGCCCGCAGCCTCTGGGCGTTCGGCGAGGGCTTCGCGGCCTTCCGCGACGACGACCCGGAGTTCGCCGCCTTCCTGCAGCAGCGCCTCCAGCTCGGCGTCGCGGCGCTGCAGGGCGACACCCTCTCGCGGTACGGGCAGTACGACGTCGCCGACGGCGTGCAGGTGCCCGCCTGGCTGATCGTCGACGGCGCGGACGCCACGGCGGAGGCGGTGCTCGGCCTGGGCGCGTACGTCGCCGCGGCCCCCGACGACGCCGTCGTGCGGACGGCCACGACGCAGCTCGCCGAGGGCGTGGCCCGCATGGCCTCCGGAGACCCGCAGACCTGGCCCTACGGGGCCGTCCTGCCCTGGACGAACTCGCGGTCGATGTGGCACTCGTGGGCGTCGCAGATGCCGGCCGCGCTCGCGCGGGCCTCGACCGTGCTCGGCCGTGCCGACCTGCTCGCGCCCGCCGTCGTCGACACGGCGTCGTTCACGACGACCCTGCTCACCGCGAGCGGCCCCGACAACGCCTGGTACCCGACCCCGGTCGACCAGACGCAGATCGCCTACGGCGCCGACTCGCGCCTCCAGTCGGCGCTCGCCGTGGCCGACGCCTCGGGCGGTGCCGGGTTCCGGGAGGTCGCGGCGGTGGCCGCCAGCTGGTACTTCGGCACGAACCGCTCCGGGCAGTCCGTCTACGACCGGGCGACGGGCGTGACCAACGACGGCGTGCAGGCCGACGGCAGCGTCAACCGCAACAGCGGGGCCGAGAGCACCATCCACGGCCTGCTCTCGATGATCGCGCTCGACGGTGCGCCCGACGTGTCGGCGCTCGCGCAGGCGTCGACGACGGTCGCCGCCCGAGACGGCCTCACGACGGTCGAGGCCGAGGCCGCCACGGCGACCACGGGCACGGTCGTGACGCCCGAGTCGGCGTGGACGGGGGAGTCGCAGCTCAGCGGTGGCTCGGCGCTCACGCTCCAGCCCGGGCAGACCGCGACCATCACGGTGCCCGCCGGGTCGGGGCTCCGCCACGTCGAGCCCGTGCTGCTCGGTGCCGAGGGAGTCGTCTCGACCTCGGTCTGGCGTGCCGGGAAGGTGCCGCTCGGCACGCTGTCGACGCGGGTCGGTGCCCAGGGCGTGAACGGCGCCTCCGGGGCCCTGCTGCCGCAGACGCTGCCCGTGCCGGTCGGGCCGGGCGCCACCGCGGTCACCGTGACCGCCCGGGGCTCGCAGCCCGTGACGATCGACGCGCTGATCGTGCGGCCGCTCGTGCAGCGGCTGTCGCTGACCGGGGCCGGCGGGCGGGCGACCGACCTGGTGTCGTCGACGTCGCGGCTGCCGCTGCCGGCGACGGTCGGGGCATCCGGCACCCGGTCGACGGTGTCGAGCTACGACTCGCGCGGCCGGCTCGTGTCGGAGAAGGCCGTGTCGGGCCGCAGCGTGGTGCTCGTCAAGGCCGGCGGGTTCGTCGTCGTGACGCGCTAGGCCGGCGGGAACGAGAGGGCCCCGGTCCGGTCGCCGCGCCCTGTGATCAGGGTGCGGCGTCCGGTCCGGGGCTCGACGCGTGGTGCCGGCCGCACCGCTCGGCTCACGCCGGGCGGGGCGAGGGGGCTACGCCTCGGAGGGGTGCGGCGCCGGCTCGGCGGTCGCGGTGGCGCGGGTGGCCTTCGCGAGGTTCTCGACGAGCTCCGAGCGGGTCTGCGAGACGACGTAGGCGGGCTGGTCGCGCTCGACGCGCCAGCTCTCGCTCAGCGGGCCGACGTTGACGGTGTCGAAGCCGACCTCGTCGTAGAGGCGCTGCACGAGCTCGGCGGCCTCCTCGAAGTCGCTCGAGGTGGCGAGCGCACGACGGTCGGGGTCGCCCGCGGGCTTGCCGTCGGTCGTGATGTCCTTCGCCATGATGTGGTTGAAGCCCTTGGCGACCTTGCTCTCGGGCAGGTGGCGCTGCAGCATGCCCGACACGGTGTCGAGGCCGTTGTCGAGGGCGGGGATCTGCCCGTCGCGCTCGAAGTAGTAGTTGTTCGTGTCGATGACGACCTTGCCGGCGAGCGGGGCCACGGGCACCTGCTCGTAGTTCTTCAGCGGCACCGTGACGACGACGACCTCGCCGGCCTCCGCCGCCTCCTCGGACGTCGCGGCGCGCGCGTTGTCGCCCAGGTCGGCGACGAGGTCGCCGAGGGTCTCGGGCCCGCGCGAGTTGCTGATGACGACGTCGTGCCCCTGGGCGATGAGGGCCCGGGCGACCTGGCTGCCGATGTTGCCTGCTCCGATGATTCCGTATGTGGTCATGTCGTCAGCCAACGCCCGTCGGGCGGCCGCGTGTTCCCGCTCCCAGCCACCTCGGAGGCGGTGCCCAGCCGTGTCGCCCGTCCCGACAGGACGCGGGAGGCGCGTGTCCAGCCCCGAACGGTGCACGGTCTGCAGGCGCAGGCTGGGTGCATGACCGACTCGACCCGCGCCTCCGCCCAGGCCTCCTCTGCTTCTTCCTCTTCCGACCCGACCCGCGACTCCGCCGGGTCCGACGCCCCGACGACCGCCGTCCTCTTCGACATCGACGGCACGCTCGTCGACTCGAACTACGCGCACGTCGACGCCTGGGCGAAGGCCTTCGCCGACATCGGGCACCCCGTCGACAGCTGGCGGATCCACCGCGCGATCGGGAAGGACAGCTCGCTGCTGCTCAGCTCCCTCCTCGGCGACGACGTCGGGGAGGCGCGGGGCGAGGAGGCGAAGGAGCGCCACTCCGCGCACTACCTGCCCCACGGCGACACCGACCTGCACGTCTTCGACCAGGTGCCCGAGCTGCTCGCCGAGATCGGCCGCCGCGGGCACCGCGTCGTGCTCGCGACCAGCGCCCCGGAGGAGGAGCTCGAGGTGCTGCGCCCCCTGCTCGACGTCGAGGGCGCCCTCTGGGCCGTCACCTCGTCGGAGGACGCCGAGACGGCCAAGCCCGACCCCGGCATCGTCCAGGCCGCGCTCGACGAGGCCGGGGTCGACGCCGACCACGCCGTCATGGTCGGCGACGCGGTGTGGGACGTCGAGGCGGCCGGTCGGGCCGGCGTCGCCTGCGTCGGCGTGCTGACCGGCGGCATGTCGCGCAGCGAGCTCACCGAGGCCGGCGCGGCCGAGGTCGTCGACGACGTGGCCGCTCTGCTGCGCGGCCTCGACGACAGCGTGATCGGGCGGCTCGGCGCGTGATCGGGCGGCTCGGCGCCTGAGCGCCGACGCGGCGGTCGGACGGCGACGAACCACGTCGTCGCACCCGAGCCAGGCCGCGGCGTGGTTCGCCGGCGAGGACGTGGTGTGTCTCAGCTCGGCTCGGCGGCGGCGCGTCAGCGGCGGCAGAACCAGCGCGCGACGCGACGGAGGCCGCGGCGTCGGCCGGCCGGCGGCGTGCAGGCCCGCCGCGGCGGCGCGGGCACGAAGGTGACCGACCGGCACGAGGTGCAGGTCAGCAGCTCGGGGTGCACCGACAGCCCCGAGCCGAAGAACGGGTTCCGCACGAGACGGGCCGGGCCGCCGCACTCGGCGCAGCGGGCGGGGCGGTCGAGGGAGGAGTCGCGCGGGGTCATCGTGTCCTCCTGGTGTCGTCGGGGCGGGCGGTCGAGGAGTCTTCGGGGCGCGGCCGCGCCGGGTTGGGTGCGGCGGCGTCCCCAGTCCGGGTGCCGGGGCGGTGCCGGCGCGGTGCCGACACTGTGCCGGGGCGGTGCCGGCGCCGTGCTCGCGCCCACCACGCACGGGCGCCCCGCCACGACCTGCGTGACGGGGCGCCCGGGAGGGAGGCGGTGCGGCTGCCTAGCCCTCGAAGGTCGCGTCGAGCGTGATCTCGACGCCGGTGAGGGCCTTGCTGACCGGGCAGGTCTCCTTGGCGTCCTGCGCGGCGGCCTGGAAGGCGGCCTCGTCGATGCCGGAGACCTCGCCACGGACGGTGAGGGCGATGCCCGTGAGGCGGAACCCGCCGGCCGAGTCCGGGCCGAGCGTGACGTCGGCCTTGACGTCGAGCGCCTCGACGGTGCCGCCGGCCGCGCCGAGCACGGCGCTGAACTGCATGGCGTAGCAGGCGGAGTGGGCAGCGGCGAGCAGCTCCTCGGGGCTGGTCGAGCCGTTCGCCTCGTCAGCGGCGCGCTTCGGGAACGACACGTCGTAGGTGCCGACGCCGGAGCTGGTCATCTCGACCTGGCCCTCGCCGGTCTCGAGGCTTCCGTTCCAGGCGGTGCGAGCGGTGCGAGTGGGCATGCTGTCTCTCTTTCGTCGGTGTGGGTCGGGTGTCGCGGGTGGTCGGAGGAGTCAGGGGGGAGGGCCGAGGAGTCGCGGGGCGGCCTACGAGGACGCCGCGCGCACGCTGTCGGCCACCGCGCCGAGGGTCTCGGTCAGGTCGGCGATGTCGGCGGGCCGGAGGCCGGTCGCGGCGCAGATGCTCTCGGGGATGCGCGCGGCGGAGCCGCGCAGGTCGTCGCCCGCCGGGGTCAGCGACACCGTCACCGCGCGCTCGTCGCGGCCGCCGCGCACCCGGGTCACGAGGCCCTGGGCGTCGAGGCGGCGGAGCAGCGGCGAGAGGGTGCCCGAGTCGAGGTGCAGGCGCTCGCCGAGGGCGGAGACGCCGGTCGGGCCCTGCTCCCAGAGCACGAGCATGGCGAGGTACTGCGGGTAGGTCAGGCCGAGCGGCTCGAGCAGCTCACGGTACCGGGCGGTCAGGGCGCGCGACGCCGCGTAGAGGGCGAAGCAGATCTGCTCGTCGAGCAGGGGAGCGGTCGCCGGGGAGGCGGTGGTCGCCTCCGCCACCGGGGTCGCGCTCGTCGTCGTCATGGCCATGACGCTACCACATCGCGCACAACTCGGTTGGACGCAACGCAACGTAAAGCAGTGCGAGGGCCGAGACGACGAGACCCGTCGCCCCGCGAGGCGGGGCGACGGGTCTCGTGACGGGCGGCGTGGGTCAGTGGCCGACCTTCTTGTCGGCAGCCTCGGTGGCCTTGTCGATCTGCTCCGAGTGGCCGCCGCCGGTGGCCTTGTCGGCGGCGTCGCCGGCCTTGTCGAGCCCGGTGTCCGAGACCTTCTCGCCCTTGTCGCTGTTCAGGAAGTCTCCGGCCTTGTCGGCGATGCCTGCCATGGTGTTCTCCTTCTGCGTCGGTGGCGCCGCGGTGCTCCCCGCGGTCGCCCCCAGCCTGCGCCCGGTCCGCCCGGGCGTCGTCCCAGGGTGTACCCCGGCCGCGCGGCGACCGGGTCGCGTAGCGTCGCAGCATGAGCCACGACAGCGAGCACGACGCCCCCGACAGCAGGGGGATGACCGCCGACGAGAAGCGCCACGACCAGCTCACCCGGGCGCCGAAGTCGGACGAGACGGACGCGGCTCCGCGCATCACGACCGAGGAGCGCCCCGACGGCGTCACGCGCATCGACGTCGCCGACACCGCCAAGGTGCGCCCGGGCGGCGGCGAGAGCCAGGCGCAGGGCTGACCTGAGCTGCGCTGAGCTGCGCTGAGCGCCCGGCTGCCCGCGGAGGGCGGCCCCGGCGCGTCAGCTCGCCGCGACCACCCCGAGCCGGAACCTCCCGGGCGCCGGAGTGCCCGTCGCGACGCCCGCGAGCAGCGTGCCGAGCAGGGGCCCGAACTTGAAGCCGTGCCCCGCGAACCCGGTCGCGACGGTCGCGGCACCGACCCGGTCGAGCACGAAGTCCTCGGTCGGGGTCGTGTCGTACAGGCAGCTGATCGGCACGAGGCTGTCGACGTCGACGCCGGGCACCCACTGCGCGACGTACTCGCGCAGCACGGCCGTGCCCTCGGCGGTCGGGGCGAAGTCGCGCTCGTCGGGGTGCACCTCGCGGCCCGTGCCGTGGGTGCCGACCTTGACGCCCTCGCCCGGCGTCAGCAGCCCGTAGACGCTGCTCACCACGGAGCGCAGGGCCGGGTCGGAGGGGTAGTGCACGAAGCTCGGCCACGCCTCGTCGGGCAGGGCGGAGGCGAAGTGCGCCGGCTGCTCCTGCGTCACGCGCACCGGGGGCAGCGGGGTGCCCGCCGCGACGGCGTGCTCGGCGACGAGGTCGTGGGCCCACGAGCCGACCGCGAGCACGACGCTGGCGACGCGGACCACCGAGGAGGCGCCTCCTGCGCCCTCGAGGCGGAGCACCGCCCCGTCGTCGGTCAGGTCGAGGTCGCGCAGGCGGGTCTCGAAGCGGAGCTCGGCCCCGTGCGCGACCGCGGAGTCGAGCATCGCCTCGATCGCGTCGGCGGAGCGCAGGCGGCCGGCCTCGGCGTGGACGAGCGCGCTCGTGTCGATGCGGAGCCCGGGCCAGCGGGCCTCGGCCTCGGCGGGGGCGAGGCGCTCGTGCGCGACGCCGGCGCGCTCGAACGCGGCCTGGATCGCGTCGAGCACGGCGGGGTCGCCGTGGTCGACGGCGCCGGTGAGGTCGAGCAGGTCGCGGCCGGTCTCGCGCTCCAGCTCGCGCCACTCGGCGATGGCGGCGCCGGTCATCGCGACGTAGTCGTCGGCGGTGTAGCCGCGGCGGAAGATCCTGGTGGCGCCGTGCGACGAGCCGGCCTCGTGGCCGCGGGCGAAGCGCTCGACGACGAGCACGCGGGCGCCCGAGCGGGCCAGGGCCCGGGCCGTCGCGGCGCCCACGACGCCGGCCCCGACGACGACGTGGTCCCAGGCGGGCTGCGCGGCGGGGTGGGCGGCAGCGCTCGCGGCGGGGCTCGGCTCGGTCATGCTGCGAGGGTAGCGGGGGCGCCCGTCAGCGGTGGATGGCGTCGGAGCGGTCGCGCAGCCGGACGCCCGTCGCTCCCGAGCGCACCGCGAGCACCTCGGCGAGCACCGAGATCGCGGTCTCCTCCGGGGTGCTCGCCCCGAGGTCGAGGCCGATGGGGGAGTGCAGGCGGGCCAGCGACTCCTCGTCGACCTCGAGGGCCCGCAGCTGACGGACGCGCCGCTCGTGCGTGCCGCGCGACCCCATCGCGCCGACGTACGCGGCGGGGGAGGCGAGCGCCGCCGCGACCAGCTCGGCGTCGAACCGGTCGTCGTGCGAGAGCACGGCGACGACGGTGCGCTCGTCGATCTCGGTGCTCGCGAGCCAGGTCGGCGGCCAGGCGACGACGACCTCCTCGGCGGAGGGGAAGCGCTCGGCGGTCAGGAACACCGGCCGCGGGTCGCAGACGGTGACGCGGTAGCCGAGGGCGGAGCCGGCGGCGCAGAGGGCGACCGCGAACTCCACGGCCCCGACCACGAGGAGTCGCGGGGCCGGCACCGAGCGCTCGGTCACCAGGCGGAGCCCCGCGCACGCGTCGAGGTCGGCCGGGTCGACGACGTCGCCGAGGCGGGCGGCGTCGGCGCTGCCCGCGGTGCCGGCGCTGCCGGCAGTGCCCGCGGTGCCCGCGCTCCCGGCGGTGCCCGCGGCGTCGCGCCCGTCGGTGGCGGCGGCGTCGCGCCCGTCGGCCGTGGCGGCCGCGCCGACGACCCGCGTGAGCGACGCCGGGCGGCCGGCCCGCGCCTCCCGCAGCTGGCGGACGACCTCGTCGTCGTCGGCGGAGAGCCGCTGCACGACGACCTCGATGGTGCCGCCACAGCTGAGGCCGACCTCGAAGCCGGCCTCGTCGCTGAAGCCGAACGACTCGAGCACGGGCACGCCGTCGGCGAGCACCCGTTCGCAGGCCTCGTAGAGGGCCCCCTCGACGCAGCCGCCGGAGATGCTGCCGATCACGGTGCCGTCGGCCGTCACGACCATGGAGGTGCCGACCGTGCGGGGCGCGCTGCCCACGACCGAGACGGCGGTCGCGACCGCGACGCGCTCTCCCGCGTCGAGGCGGGCGAGCAGGCGGTCGGCGATCTCGAACACGGGGGCTCCTCGGAGGAGGGCGCGCGGGGCGCGCGGGCGGGTCCGCCGATCGTACCCGGCGCCCGGGCCCGGGCCTGCTGCGGGCGCGGGCCTGCCGCGGGCCCGCGCCCGGCTGCGGCAGACTCGGGGGGTGACCGACCCCGCCGTGCCGACCCCCGCCTCCGCCCGTCCCCTCCGCGAGGTCGTCGCCGACTGGGTCGCGGGCTGGACGGCCTCGCGCGGGGTCGTCGCCGTCGAGCGCGACGGCTCGTGGCGCGTGCCGTTCGGGCACCCCGACCGCTGGGCCGAGTTCGTCGTGCCGCTCGACGGCGGCCCCGGAGCGGGCGACGCGGCCTCCCGCTCGTCCTCCTCGGCCGCGTCCCGCGCCGCGCGCACGGAGCAGCTCGCCGCCGTGCTCGCCGAGGCCGCCGAGGTCGGGCGTCTCGGCGACCGTGTCTGGGTGACCGTGGTCGGCCACGACCCCGAGGCCGTCGTGGCGGCCGGCCGGCGCTCCGGCTTCGAGGTGCGGAGCGCCGAGGAGTCGCTGATGGGCATCGCCCTCGACCAGCAGGCCGTGCGCGAGGTGCCGGCGCCGTACGAGCTCGACGTGCAGGAGGTCGGAGCGGCCGTCGGCGTCGCCCGGGTCGACGCCGAGCTCGCTCCCGCCCCGGCCACCGTCCTGCGGGCGACCGCCTGGGTCGGCGAGGGCCACCCCGGCGAGGGGGACGACGCCGCCACCGGCCGGGCGGCCCTCACCCCCGTGGGCACTGCCGTGCTCGACCGCGTCGAGACCGACGACGAGCACCGCCGTCGCGGCCTCGGCGGGGCCGTCGTGCACGCCCTCGTCGCGGAGTCCCGGCGCCGCGGTGCGACCCGCGGACTGCTCGTGGCCTCGGTCGACGGCGCCCTGCTCTACGGGTCGCTCGGCTGGGAGCCCCTGGCCTCGGTCGTGATCCTCGTCACCCCCGCCGTGCGCTGAGATGGGGCGGAGGGGGTGACCCCGTCGTCGACCGGGGGGAGGATGTGGTCATGACCCGCGCCTCCGTCGTCTCCGTCAGCCGCGACTCCGCCCACCGCTTCAGCAAGCCGGTGGTCGACGAGATCACGCTCGTGGCGGGGCTCGGCGTGGAGGGCGACGCGCACTCCGGCACGACGGTGCAGCACCGGTCGCGCGTGCGGCGCGACCCGAGCCAGCCGAACCTGCGGCAGGTGCACCTGATGCACGAGGAGGTCCTCGAGGAGGCGCGCTCGGCCGGCCTCGACGTCTCGCCCGGCGAGATGGGCGAGAACGTCACCACCCGGGGCGTCGACCTGCTCGGCCTGCCGACCGGCACCCGTCTGCGGCTCGGGGCGGAGGCCGTCGTCGAGGTGACCGGGCTGCGCAACCCCTGCACGCAGATCGAGGGCTTCGAGCCCGGGCTCCTGAAGCAGATGGTCGGCCGGGGCCCCGACGGCCAGGTCGAGCGCCGCGCCGGCGTCATGTCGGTCGTGCTCGTCGGCGGCGCCGTGCGTGCGGGCGACGAGGTCGTCGTCGAGCTGCCCGCCGGCGAGCCCCTGCCGCTCCAGCCCGTCTGACCCGCGCCGCCGCCGCTCCAGCCCGTCTGACCCGCGCCGCCGCCGCTGCTCGCGTGCCGGTGGTTGCAAATGCCGACCGCCGAGCCTGCAATACGTGATCTTTCCCGCACCAGGTGTGCCCTCGGGTGCAGATGGTCGGGAATTGCGGCGCCAGAGGAGGCGAACGAGCCTCGCTCGCCCGGCCGCGGCAGGCGCTCGTCGCTGGTCGGCAGGATGTCGGTGGCGCGCCTCCCGGGGCGTCGGTAGCGTCGCGACATGGCGATCGTCCCCGACACGAAGAACTGGACCTGGGTGCTCGACGAGACCTGCAGCGACTGCGGGTACGACGGGCCGGGGACGGAGTTCCGCGAGGTGCCCCGCCTCGTCCGCGAGAACGCGGCGGCGTGGCCCGGGGTGCTCGCAGCCCCCGACGCGGCCGTCCGCCCCGACGACCGCACCTGGTCGGCCCTCGAGTACGGCGCCCACGTGCGCGACGTCTTCCGGGTGTTCGACGAGCGGCTCGCGCTGATGCTCCGCGAGGAGGCGCCCGCCTTCGCGAACTGGGACCAGGACGCCACCGCCCTGGCCGACCGCTACTCCGAGCAGCAGCCGGCCGCGGTCGCCGCCGAGCTGGTCGCCGCGGCCGAGGTCGTCGCCGCCCGCTTCGAGGCCGTGGCCGACGAGCAGCTCGGGCGCACCGGCCTCCGGTCGGACGGCTCGGCCTTCACGGTCGAGTCGCTCGCGCGCTACTTCGTGCACGACCCAGTGCACCACCTCCACGACGTGCGTCGCTGAGGTGCGGCGGGTCGGTGTCGTCCTGGGCGGGCGGGCGCCGACCCGCCCAGAGCGACGCGGGCCCGCCGACTCGATCTCGGGCCCCGCCGCGGGTGACGGCGACCCGCCGACTCCGCGGCGACGGCGACCGCGGCGGCCGCGGCGACGCGGCGACGGTGACGGCGGCGGCTCAGCCCCGCCCGGCCCCCACGGCACCGCCCAGCGCCAGCGCGAGCGCCGCGACGCCCGCCGCGAACGTCAGCAGCGCGACCGCCGCCGGCAGCAGCCCGCCGCCGATCGGAGCACGGTCGTCCGCCCCGGAGGTGAGGAGGCGGTGCACCCTCCGGTACCGCCGGTGCGCTCCCACGAGCACCGTGACCGACGCCGCGACCCCGAGCCCGGCGACCGCGTACGTCACGCCGCCGTCGCCGAGCAGCAGGGGCAGCACGCGGAGCCCGACGAGCGACCCGACCAGGAGGGCGAGGGCCGTCCGCCGCCAGGCGAGCGCGGTGCGCTCGGGCTGGAGCCCGGGGTCGAACGGGCGGGCGGAGCAGTCGACCCGACCCGCGCCTCCCTCGCTCACGCCGCAGCCGACCTGCGCGCCGCCGCGCCCGTGCCCACCGCAGCCGACCCGTGCGGCGCCGCAGCCGACGTGCGCGGCGTCGCCACTCGGCACCTGCCAGCCACCGCCCGGGTCACGCGAGCACCACCGCGAGCAGCACGAGCGCCCCGGCCACCACGACGGCGACGCCGATCGGCAGGGCCAGCCGAGCCGAGGGCAGCGGGCGGCCGAGACGCAGCGCGCGCTCCGCCTGGGCCCAGCCGAACCAGGCCTGCACGGGGGTGGCCACGCCGGCGGCGATGAGCACGAGCGAGGCGGCCAGCCGGAGGTGCGGCTCGAGGCCCAGCCCGAGCGCCTCGAGGGCGACGCCGCCGGCGAGCAGGGCGAGGGCGGTGCGGATCCACGCGAGGAAGGTGCGTTCGTTGGCCAGCGTGAAGCGGGCGTCGGGCTCGCTGCCCACGCCGTAGACGGACGAGGGGAAGCGGCGCGCGGTCACCCCCTCACGCTACTGCGGGCGGCCCCGAGGGGCGACGAACCACTTCGTCGCACGGGAACCACGCCGCGGCGTGGTTCCGGTGCGAGGACGTGGTGCCTGACGCGGCGACGAGCCCGCCCACGCCGCGTGCAGGCGTCAGCCGCGGTGGCGACGGATGCGGATCGGCCCCTTCGCCGTCGACGGGTCGACGACCGACCCGCCCTGGGTGATGTCGACCTCGCCCGCGGCGACCAGGCGGCGGGCGGCGCGGCGCACCGGCTCCATCAGGTCGCGCCAGGCGGCCTCGTCGTCGGGAGCGATCGACCGGGCGACGTCGGAGGGGCAGATGGTGGAGGCGGCGGCCCGGCTGGCGAGGAGCGACCGGATGCGCTCCTCCAGCTCCCGGTCGAGCGCCGACACCTTGCGCTTACGGCACGCGTCGCTGCAGTACGCGACCTCGTCCCAGTTCGCGGCCCACTTCTTGCGCCACTCGATGCGGCGGCCGCACGAGCGGCAGGTCTTCTCGTCGTGCTCGGGCATGGCCCCATGCTGCTCCCCGCCTCCGTGAGCCGCCCGAGCACCGAGCCCCCGCCCAGCGCCTCCGCGCCTCAGTTCTTCCGCGCCGCCGCTCCTCCTCTCCTCCTCTCCTCCTCTCCTCTCAAATCTGAGAGAGATCAGCCGCTCGATGACGAGAACAGGCGGGAGGCGCGGGGCCGATCGCCGGATCACTCGCGTCTTCCTCCGCCCACCTCCGCGAACGCGCCCGCCGCGCCCGTGCCTCGGACGTGCCCGCCGCACCCGAGCTCCGCACCCTGGCGCCTCGCGGCCGCGTCGCGTACCCTCGACGGTGGTCGTGCGTCACGCGCGGCCCCGGGCGTGCACGACAGCGCGCAGTCGGGATCACCATCCTCCCCGTGCACCACGGGTCGAGAGAACGGCGCCCGCCGACTGACCGAGACCCTCCATGACCCTCGCACCTCCGCGTCCCCCGCGCCTCCCGGCCGGTGACGGACGCTCCACCCGCTTCCCCCTCGCCGGCCTGCTCGCGCTCGCCGTGGCGACCTTCCTCTCCATCTCCGGCGAGATGCTGCCGACGGGCCTGCTGCCCGAGATGAGCAGCGAGCTCGGCGTGACCGAGTCGGCCATCGGCCTGCTCGTCAGCGTCTTCGCGTTCACGGTCGTGCTCACCAGTACGACCCTCACGCACCTCACGCGCCGCCTGCCGCGGCACCTGCTCGTCGTCGGCCTGATCGCCGTGCTCGCGGTGAGCGCCGCGCTCACCGCGATCGCGCCGAGCTACGAGCTGGTCGTGGCGTCGCGCATCCTCGGCGGCCTCGCGCACGGCATGTTCTGGGCGATCGGCGGCGCCTACGCGGCGCACCTCGTGCCGCGTGAGCAGGTGGGCCGCGCGCTCGCCGTCGCCATGAGCGGCGGCACCCTCGCCTTCGTGCTGGGCGTGCCGCTCGGCACGGCGCTCGGCCAGGCCCTCGGCTGGCGAGCGGCGTTCGGCGTGCTCGCGGGAGCCATGGCGCTCGGCGCGCTGCTCGTCTGGCGGCTGCTGCCGCCGGTGCCCGCCCCCGACCCGAGCACCGTCACCGGGGCGGTGCCGACCATCGACGCGGCCGACTCGACGGCCGCAGCCTCCGCCTCCGCGACCACGCCGTCGGCGAAGACCGCGGCACGCCGCCGCATGCCCGCGCCGTCGGTGCTCGGCATCGTCTTCAGCTGCGTCGTGACCGCCGTCTTCATGGTCGGCCACTACTCGTTCTTCACCTACATCGCGCCGTACCTGGTGCGCTCGACCGGCATCGAGGAGTCGCAGCTCAGCCTCGCGCTCTTCGCGTTCGGCATCGCGGGCGGAGTCGGCCTGCTGCTCGTCGGGTGGTTCCTCGGCAAGCGCCCGCGCATCACCATCCCGGTCGGCATGGCCGTGGTCGTCGTCGCCGTGCTCGCGATGGTGGCGCTGGAGGGGCAGCCCGGCCCGTCGCTCGTCGCGTTCGTCGTCTGGGGCGTCACGTTCGGGGCCCTGCCGCCGCTGTTCCAGACGAAGATGCTGCAGGTCTCCCCGTCGCGCCTCCGCGACATCGCGAGCGCGTTCTACACGACCGGCTTCAACGCCGGCATCGGCGGCGGTGCCTTGATCGGCGCCCTCGTGCTCGACGGAGCCGGTCTCGACGTGCTCCCGCTGCTCTACGTGGTCGTCGCCGCGGTGATGCTCGTCGTCGTGCTGGTCACCGACGCCGTCCTGATGCGGCGCTCGCCGCGCTGACGCACGTCGGGCTCCTGCCGGACGACAGAGGCGCGGCGCCGGTACGCGACGGAGGCGCGGTGCCGGACACGACGGAGGCACGGCCGGACACGACGGAGGCGCGGTGCCGGGACTGCAGCCAGGTCGCGCTCGACGCGCCCCTGCTCCGGTGCCGGCACCGCGCCTCCCTCAGGTGACGGGTCGCCCGTGGCGTCGGTCAGCGACGGCGCGTGCTGCCGCCCTTGCCGGTCGAGCCGCCCTTGCCGGTGCGCTTCTGGACCTGGCGGATGATGATCGGGATGAGCAGGGGGGCGAGGCGGCGGAGCAGCGAGGCCATGAGGGTCTCCTTCGTGGTGGTCGTGGGCGGTCGACGGTACCCGCCGTCGCCGGGAGCCGTCCGGCCGGGCGCGCTACGCGGCCAGCGGCCGGCGGCCAGCGGACGCCCCGCCGCGTAGGGTGGCCCGGTCCGGCGACGACGAGCGTCGCCGGCGACAGCAGGGGGACCCATGACCACGACGACTTCGAGGGCGGCGCTGACCGCCCTCACCACCGGGGCCCTCGCGCTCGAACTGCTGCTCACCGGCTGCACGGCCGGGGGAGACGACTCGGGCGACGTGAGCGGCGGCAGCAGCGAGGGCAGCGGCGACAGCAGCAGCAGCAGCGACAGCGCGGGCGGCTCCGACGGCTCGGCCCCGGAGGCCGAGGCTCCCGAGAGCGGCACGCTCACCTCCTTCGCCTCGTGCGACGAGGTCGGCACCGCGCTCGGCGGGGCGATCGACGGGCTCGAGCTGCAGGAGGGCGGCAGCACCAGCGCCTCCAGCGTCCAGTGCATCTGGTCGACGCCGGGCGTCGAGCCCCAGGAGGGCTCGGCGATCATCGCCCTCGCCAGCGCCCAGGAGCTCGACGCCGCGGCCATCGACGAGCAGGTCTCGCAGATCACCGCGTCCGAGGGCACCGAGTCCGTCGACGACGGCCTCGCCTCGGCGGTCGGCGGCCGCGCCTTCGTGTCGACGATCGACCAGGCCGACGTGCCCACCACGCAGGCGAGCGTCATCACGCCGCACGGCCTCGTCATCGTCGGCTCGACCGCCGCCGGCGAGGGCGACGAGCCGCTCTCGACCGACGACACGCTCGCGCTGACGTACGCCCTGCTCGACTAGCCGGGCCGCCGACGGGACCACGACCTCGCCCGGGGCCATGCTGTGGCCTGGTCCCGCGGCGAGGGCGTGCCTCTCGTGCGGCTCGACGGCGCTGCTCAGCCCCGCGCGAGCGTCGCGGTCAGGTAGTCGGCCAGCACGCGCTGCCCCGCGTCGTTCGGGTGGAGCCCGTCGGCCGACAGCAGCGAGCCGAGGTCGGTGACCCCCGATCCGGCCAGGGCCTCGTCGATCGTCACGCGCGCGGCGCCCGTCTGCCGGGCGACCTCCTCGACGGCGCTCCGGTAGTCGGCGGCGGGGCCGTTCCACGCCGAGGCGACGCTGAGCGCCGGCGTGAACTCGTCCACGATCAGCACCGAGGGTGCCGAGTCGAGGCCCTGCAGCCCCTCGATCAGCGTGGTGTAGCCGGTCGCGAGGTCGTCGGGGCTCGTCGTCACGGCGTCGTTGGCGCCCAGCGTGACGGTGACGAGGTCGGGCTGAGCCGCCCCGGCCGCCGCGAGGAACCCGTCGAGGTCGTCGGTGAACGTCGACACCGTCGCGCCCGACCGTGCTGAGTCGTACAGGGTGACGCCGCGCCCGCGGTCTCCGTCGAACTGGGCCAGGCCCTGCAGCACCACGCTCGCCGGGGCGTCGTCGGCGACGGAGATCGTGACGACGTGCGGCCCGGACGCGAGCCCCGTGACCTCGGTCACGCCGACCGCGCCGGAGGCATCCGAGCCGTCCGAGGCATCCGCGCCGCTCGAGCCGCCCGAGCCGCCGGCCGCCGTGTCCACCACCACCTCCGCCTGCGCGTCGACGCGGTACGAGAACGCCCCCTCGCCCGGCGTCCACCAGAGGTCGAGGTCGGTGCCGACCGTGTCGTAGCGGAGGCTGGAGCCCGCCTCGAGCTCGACGGCGCGGTGCCCCAGGTCGGCCACGTCGGAGACCGCCGTGGTGCGGCCGTCGCGGGCGGTGGCCCACTGCGCCCAGGGGGAGTCGGGGCCGTACGTCGCGAAGGCGGCCGGGCGGTAGCCGACCCCGCCCGCGACTCCCTCGACCGGGTGCGCCGCCCGCAGCCCGTCCCGCGTGAGGTCGACCCAGCGGGTGCCGAGCGACGAGGCGCCCTGCCCCTCGGTGATCGAGTCGCCCACGGCGAGCCAGCGGGCCGGCTCGTCGTCGACGGCGGCCAGGGCCGCGTCCCAGGTCGCCCAGGCGTCGGCCGAGGAGGACCCGGAGGCCCCCGACGGGCCCGTGGCGCTCGGCGCGGGTGAGCTCGCCGAGCCCGACGTCTCCGCGGCGGGCGCCGTCTCGCCCGTGGTGCACGCCGTCAGCCCGAGGCCGAGCAGCCCCAGGCCCGCGACGAGGCCGAGGCGCGAGAGGAGTCGCGGTGCGGCCCTCACGACTCGGTCACCCTGCCGCCCTCGACCCGCCAGTGCCGGTCGAGGCGGACCGTCTCGAGCATCCGGCGGTCGTGGGTCACGAGGAGGAGCGTGCCCTCGTACGTCTCGAGCGCCTGCTCGAGCTGCTCGATGGCCGCGAGGTCGAGGTGGTTGGTGGGCTCGTCGAGCACGAGCACGTTGACGCCGCGGGCCTGCAGCAGCGCGAGGCCCGCTCGGGTGCGCTCGCCGGGCGAGAGCTCGTCGACCGGGCGCGACACGTGGTCGGCCTTGAGCCCGAACTTGGCGAGCAGCGTGCGGACCTCGGCCTGGGGCCAGTCGGGCACGAGCGCCTCGAAGGCCTCGGCCAGCGGCACGGTGCCGGCGAGCTGCGCGCGGGCCTGGTCGATCTCGCCGACGGCGACGCTCGTGCCGGTGCTCGCGCCGCCCTCGGTCGGCGCCTGCCGCCCGAGGAGGCCGCGCAGCAGCGTCGACTTGCCGGCGCCGTTGGGCCCGGTGATGCCGATGCGGTCGCCGCCCGCCACCTGCAGCGACACCGGCCCGAGCACGAACTCGCCCGTCTCGGGGTCGCCCTGGCGGAACACCGCGCCGCTGAGCGTCGACACGACCGCGCTCGACCGCGGCGCCGAGCCGATGGTGAACTCGAGCTGCCACTCCTTGCGGGGCTCGTCGACCTCGTCGAGCCGGGCGATGCGGCTCTCCATCTGACGCACCTTCTGCGCCTGCTTCTCGCTCGACTCGGCCGACGCCTTGCGACGGATCTTGTCGTTGTCGGGCGCCTTCTTCATCGCGTTGCGCACGCCCTGGCTCGACCACTCGCGCTGGGTGCGGGCCCGGCCGACGAGGTCGGCCTTCTTGTCGGCGAACTCGTCGTACGCCTCGCGGGCGTGACGCCGCGCGGTCTCGCGCTCCTCCAGGTACGAGTCGTAGCCGCCGCCGAAGACCCGGTTCGACGACTGGGCGAGGTCGAGCTCGAGCACCTTCGTGACGCACCGGCCGAGGAACTCGCGGTCGTGGCTGACCAGCACGATGCCGCCGCGCTGCCCCTCGACGAAGCGCTCGAGCCGCTCGAGGCCGTCGAGGTCGAGATCGTTGGTGGGCTCGTCGAGCAGGGCGACGTCGAAGCGGCTGAGCAGCAGCGCCGCGAGGCCCACGCGGGCGGCCTGGCCGCCGCTCAGCGCGGTCATCAGCGACGCGGGGCCGACCGCGCCGTCGCCGTCGCTGTCGAGCCCGAGGTCGGCGAGCACCTGGGGGAGGCGGTCGTCGAGGTCGGCCGCCCCGCTCGCGAGCCAGCGGTCGAGAGCCGTCGAGTACACGTCGGCCGGGTCGAGCCCGTCGGCGCGCGGTGCCGCGTCGACCTCGCCGAGGGCCGCGGCGGCGGCGTCCATCTCGGCGGTGGCCTGCGTGCTGCCGGTGCGGCGCCCGATGTACCCGGCGACCGTCTCGCCCGGCACGCGCTCGTGCTCCTGCGGCAGCCAGCCGACGAAGGCGTCGCCCGGGCTGAGGGTGACGCTGCCGGCCTGCGGCTCGTCGACGCCCGCGAGGAGGCGCAGCAGCGTCGACTTGCCGGCCCCGTTCACGCCCACCACGCCGACGACGTCGCCCGGCGCGACCGTGAGGTCGAGGTCGTCGAACAGCGTGCGGTGCCCGTGGCCGCCGGCGAGGCCCTTGGCCACGAGTGATGCGCTCATCCCCCCATCATCCCAGGCCGGAGGGCGAGCCCCGAGGTCGGGGCCGGGTCGGGCGTGCTCCTCGGGACGGCCACGCCCTGGGGAGGGACGAGCCTCGGCCGAGGAGTCGCCGACGCTCGGGCACGCCCCAGCCTCGGCTGGCACGCTGGGGCGCATGGCCACCCTCACTCGTCCCCGCCGCGGCAAGATGATCGCGGGCGTCTGCGCTGCCCTGGCGAACCGCTTCGGGCTCAGCCCGTTCCTCGTCCGCGTGATCTTCGTCGCGTCGCTGCTGCTCCCCGGCCCCCAGGTGCTGCTCTACGTGGTGCTGTGGGTGCTCTTCCCCAAGGAGCGCTAGCGGCCCGGGCCCGTTGCGCCAGGCCCGTCGCCGACGCGGTCGGCAGGGCCCGGCCCGTCAGCCCGTCAGCGCCTGGACGAGGCTCTCCTGCAGGTAGCCCAGCCAGTCGAACACGTCGTGCATCACCAGCAGCTGCGGGTCGTCCGTCGGCGCCGGCCCATCGTCGGTGACGCCGAGGCGGCTGCCGAGCACCAGCCGCAGGTCGGTCAGCGTGCGCAGCCACGACTGCTGCGCGGCCTCGTCGAGCCGCGAGGTCGGCGGCGGGCCGAGGTCGTCGAGCACCCGTCGGGCGTTCGCGACCTTGCGGGCGGTCAGGTCGTCGGCGGTGAACCTGCGGAACTCGGCCGCCGCCTCCTCGTCGTCCGGGTACGCGGAGGGCAGGAGGCGCGCCACGGCCGGGTCGCCGGGGTCGCCGCCCTCGAGCACGCTCACGAGCTGCGCGACGAGGTCGGCCAGCAGGGCACGTTCGTGGTCCGGCAGCGTGAGCTCCATGCCGTCCCGGCCGCGACGGAAAGGGATCACTCGTCGGCCTTCGAGACGGTCGCCCAGAGGCCGAAGTCGTGCATCGCCTCGACGTGCCGCTCCATCTCCTCGCGCGGGCCGGTGGCGACGACGGCCCTGCCGGTGGTGTGCACCTGCATCATCAGCCGCTCCGACTCGCGGGCCGAGTAGCCGAAGTAGCTGCGGAAGACGTAGCTCACGTACGACATCAGGTTGACCGGGTCGTCCCAGACCAGCGTGACCCACGGGCGGTCGGGCGCGACGAGGAGGCGCGGGTCGGTCTCGGTGCCGACGCGCGTGTCGTCCAGGGTCTGCGTCACGCCCCCAGCGTGCCACGCCGCGGCGGTCCGCACGACCGCCTCCGCGCCTCCCGCGCCCCTGCCCGCGGAGGTATGCTCGACGGGTCGCGACTGGCGTTCAGATGGTCGACCATCGGGGAGCGACGCACACACGGTACGTGGCCGTACGCCTGGGCCACCACGCCACCTGAAGAACCGGCACCTCGTGCCGCCCTCGTCCCGTGACCGTGTAGAGAGAGCCCTGCCATGACCCCCCAGAAGACGCCCTCGACCTTCAACGCCCCGCTCAGCGAGGTCGACCCCGAGATCGCCGCGGTGCTCGAGCAGGAGCTCGGCCGTCAGCGTGACTACCTCGAGATGATCGCCTCCGAGAACTTCGTGCCGCGGGCCGTGCTCGAGTCGCAGGGCTCGGTGCTGACGAACAAGTACGCCGAGGGCTACCCGGGGCGTCGCTACTACGGCGGCTGCGAGTTCGTCGACGTCGCCGAGAACCTCGCCATCGAGCGGGCCAAGACGCTGTTCGGCGCCGACTTCGCCAACGTCCAGCCGCACTCGGGCGCCCAGGCCAACGCCGCCGTGCTCTCGGCCATCGCCAGCATCGGCGACACCATCCTCGGCCTCGAGCTCGCCCACGGCGGCCACCTGACCCACGGCATGAAGCTCAACTTCTCCGGCAAGATGTACAAGGCCGTGGCCTACGAGGTCGACCCCGAGACGTACCTCATCGACATGGAGACCGTGCGTCGCCAGGCGCTCGAGCACAAGCCGAAGGTCATCATCGCCGGCTGGTCGGCCTACCCGCGCCAGCTCGACTTCGCGGCCTTCCGCGCCATCGCCGACGAGGTCGGCGCGTACCTCTGGGTCGACATGGCGCACTTCGCCGGCCTCGTCGCCGCGGGCCTGCACCCGTCGCCGCTGCCCCACGCCCACGTCGTCTCGTCGACGGTGCACAAGACCCTCGCCGGCCCGCGCTCGGGCGTGATCCTGTCGAACCACGAGCCGCTCTTCAAGAAGCTCAACTCCGCGGTCTTCCCCGGCCAGCAGGGCGGCCCGCTGATGCACGTCATCGCGGCCAAGGCCACGGCCTTCAAGCTCGCGGCCGAGCCCGAGTTCAAGGACCGCCAGGAGCGCACCATCCGCGGCGCCCAGCTCCTCGCCGCCCGCCTCACCGCGCCCGACGCGAAGGCGGCCGGCATCGACGTGCTCACCGGCGGCACCGACGTGCACCTCGTGCTCGTCGACCTGCGCGCCAGCGAGGTCGACGGCAAGCAGGCGGAGGACCTCCTGCACCAGGTCGGCATCACCGTCAACCGGAACTCCGTCCCGTGGGATCCTCGCCCGCCGATGGTCACCTCGGGCGTCCGGATCGGCACGCCGGCGCTCGCGACCCGCGGCTTCGACGACGCGGAGTTCGCCGAGGTCGCCGACGTCATCGCCCTGGCGCTGATGCCCGAGCCCGACATCGAGGCCCTCGCGGCGCGCGTGAAGGCGCTCACCGACGCGTTCCCGCTCTACGCGTGAGCGCCGGCGTCGGGCCGGGAGCCGCGGTCGACGCGGCACCCGGCGCTCCCGCGACGGCACCCGTCGACCCCGCTGACCGCCCGCTCATCGCGGGGCCGGGCAGCGCGGTGAAGATCGACGGCACGGCCCTCGCGGCCGCCGTCAAGGCCGACCTGCGCGTCCGGGTCGACGCGCTGCGCGCCCGAGGCGTGGTGCCCGGGCTCGGCACGATCCTCGTGGGGGCCAACCCCGGGTCGCTGTCGTACGTGGCCGGCAAGCACCGCGACTGCGCGGAGGTCGGCATCGAGTCCATCCGCCTCGACCTGCCCGACACGGCCAGCGAGGCGGAGATCCGCGCGGCGATCGAGACGATGAACGTCGACCCCGCCGTCACCGCCTTCATCATCCAGCTGCCGCTGCCCGTCGGCATCGACCCGACGGCGATGCTCGAGCTGATGGACCCGGCGAAGGACGCCGACGGCCTCCACCCCGTCAACCTCGGCGAGCTCGTGCTCGCCGTGCCCGGCGGCAAGGGCTCGATCGACACGCCCCTGCCGTGCACGCCGCGCGGCATCGTCGAGATGCTGCGCGCCTACGACGTGCCGATCGCGGGCCGTCACGTGACGATCATCGGCCAGGGCCTCACCGTCGGGCGGCCGCTCGGCCTGCTGCTCACCCGCCTCGAGGCGACGGCCACCCTCACGCACTCGCGCACGGTCGACGTCGCAGCCGAGGTGCGCCGCGCCGACATCGTCGTCGCGGCGGCCGGCGTGGCCGGGCTGGTGCAGCCCGACTGGGTCGCCCCGGGGGCGACCGTGATCGACGTGGGCATCACGCGCGTGTTCGTCGAGGAGACGGGCAAGTACAAGCTGCGGGGCGACGTCGACCCGGCGGTCGCGCAGGTCGCGGGTGCCCTGTCGCCGGTGCCCGGCGGCGTCGGCCCGATGACCCGGGCGATGCTGCTCAAGAACGTCGTGGAGGCCGCCGAGCGCGACGCGTGACGCGTGACGCGGCCGCGACTGCGGCTGCGGCTGCGGCCGCTGGCCTAGATCCGCGCCGACCGCGGGCGAGTACGACGAAGGCGGGCCACCACGGTGGCCCGCCTTCGTCGTACTCGCCCGTGATCGAGAGTGCCGTCGGCACCGGCTGATGTCGCTGGCACCGGCCGGCACCGGCCGACTGGCCCGGCCCGGCCGCGGCCCGGCGCGCCTAGCTCTCGCGGCGCGCGCCCTCGGCGGGGTGCACGGTGAAGATCGTCGGGGCGGTGTAGCCCGCCTCGGCGAAGGCCGCCGTGACGGCGTCGGCCACGGCGTCGCGCTGGTCGCTCGGCACGAGGGCGATGGCCGACCCGCCGAAGCCGCCGCCCGTCATCCGGGCCCCGACCGCGCCGGAGCGCTGGGCGGTCGCGACCGCGAGGTCGAGCTGAGGCACCGAGATCTCGAAGTCGTCGCGCATCGACACGTGCGAGGCGTCGAGCAGGGCGCCGATCGCCGCCGGGCCCTCGGTGCGCAGCGTGCGCACGGTGTCGAGCACGCGCTGGTTCTCGGTGACGACGTGCCGCACGCGCCGGTAGGTGTCGTCGTCGAGCACGTCGGAGGCGCGCGGCAGGTCGTCGACGTCGAGGTCGCGCAGCGAGGTGACGCCGAGCGCCTCCGCCCCGCGCTCGCACGACGCCCGGCGGTCGACGTACCCGCCGGTCGCGTGGGCGTGCTCGACGTGGGTGTCGACCACGAGGATCTCGAGCCCGGCGGCGGCGAAGCCCAGGTCGACGACGTCGGCCTCGAGGCTGCGGCAGTCGAGGAAGACCGCGGAGTCGGCACGGCCGAGCAGCGACGCCGACTGGTCCATGATGCCGGTGGGCGCGCCCACCGCGTCGTTCTCGGCGAGCTGGCCGACGGCGGCGAGCGTGGGGCGGTTCACCTCGAGCGACCAGAGCTCGGTGACGGCGACGGCCACGGAGCACTCGAGGGCAGCCGACGACGAGAGGCCCGCGCCGATGGGCACGTCGGACTCGACGAAGACGTCGAGGCCGGACGCCGCCGACAGGTCGATCGACGACAGGTCGCCGCCGGCCGCCGTGAAGGCGGGGGAGTCGGCGTGCTGCGGGGCGACCGAGAGGGCCCAGGCGATGCCGAAGACGTAGGCCGACCAGCCCGACATGGCCGAGGGGTCGAGCGCGTCGAGCGAGATCTCGTGGACGCCCTCGTCGAAGGTGCTCGCGACGCGGAGGAGGCGGTCGTCGCGACGGCCGACCGTGACGACGGTCCGCTTGTCGATCGCGAACGGCAGCACGAAGCCGTCGTTGTAGTCGGTGTGCTCGCCGATGAGGTTCACCCGGCCGGGCGCCGACCACGTGCCGGCCACGGGGGAGTCGAAGACGGAGGCGTAGCTGCGGGCCTGACCCGTGCCTCCCGGGGTGTCGGTGGTGGTCATGCGCGCGTCATCGCCTCTCTCAGTCGGTCGGCCTGGGCCTCGGGCACGAGGTCGCCCACCCAGGCTCCCATCGCGGCCTCGGAGCCGGCCAGGAACTTCAGCCTCGTCTCGGCCCGGCGGGGCGAGGTGATCTGCAGCATGAGCCGCACGGTGTCGCGGCCGACCGAGACCGGCGCCTGGTGCCAGGCGGCGATGTAGGGCGTCTCGTCGCCGTAGAGCGCGTCGAGGCCGCGCAGCAGCGTCTTGTACATGACCGCGAGCTCGTCACGTTCGTCGCTCGTGAGGCCGGCGAAGTCGGGCACGTGGCGGTGCGGCAGCAGGTGGATCTCGATGGGCCAGCGCGCCGCGAACGGCACGAAGGCGGTGAAGTGCTCGCCGGCGAGCACGACGCGGGGCCCCTGGCGCTCGCTCTCGAGCAGGTCGTGGAAGAGGTCGGGGCCGTAGGCCTCGATGCTCCGCAGCAGCAACGCGGTCCGCGGGGTGACGTAGGGGTAGGCGTAGATCTGGCCGTGGGGGTGGTGCAGGGTCACGCCGATGGCCTGGCCGCGGTTCTCGAACGGGAAGACCTGCTCGACGCCGGGCAGCGCGCTGAGCGCCTCGGTGCGGTGCGCCCAGGCCTCGACCACCGTGCGGGCGCGCGAGTCGCTGAGGGTCGCGAACGAGCCGACGGTGTCGGGGCTGAAGCAGACGACCTCGCAGCGGCCGACGCTGCGGCGCACGCGGCCGAGGCCGACCTCGGCGAGGTCGTCGAGCCCGGCGGGGGCCTCGGGGTCGGTCAGCGCGGGGCCGAACGACGGTGAGCGGTTCTCGAACACGGCGACGTCGTAAACGTCGGGGATCTCGCTGGGGTTCGTCTCGCTGGCGGGCGCGAGCGGGTCGAGCTCGGCCGGGGGGAGGAAGACGCGGTTCTGGCGCGACGCCGCGATCGACACCCAGTCGCCGGTGAGTGGATCCTGTCGCATCGAGGCGGTCTCGGGCCGCGGGTCGAGCACGCGCGCGTCGACGCGGCGCTCGCTGCCGAGCGTCGTGTCGGCGTCGTCGAACCAGATCAGCTCGCGACCGTCGGCCAGGGTCGACGTGCGGACGGCGATGGGTGCCATTGTCCCTCCTCGGGGTCGGCGCTCCCACGACTGCAGCCTGCATTTGCGAAAGCAGGTGAAAGCATACGAAGATGACCCCGTGAACGCCAAATCCGCCGAACAGCCCCTCCCGGGCGAGCGGCGGCGCGACCGCATCGCCGACCTCGTCGGCCGCCGGGGCTTCGTCCGCACCGCCGAGCTCGCCCGCGAGTTCCGGCTCTCCGAGGTCACCATCCGCACCGACCTCGAGAGCCTCGCCGCCGACGGCCTCGTCTCGCGCGTGCACGGCGGCGCGCTCTCGGTCGACCGCCCGGTGGTCGAGCGCCCCTTCGAGGAGGAGAGCGCGGTCGGCATCGACGCCAAGCACGCGATCGGCGTGCGGGCCGCGGCCCTGGTGCGGTCGGGCGACTGCGTCGTGCTCGACGTCGGCACGACGACCACGCAGATCGCGCTGGCGCTGCTCGAGCGGCACGAGCTCGAGGGCGTCGTCGTCGTGACCAACAGCCTGACGATCGCCCTCGCCCTCGAGCAGGCGGTGCCGCGCTTCACGGTGATCGTCTCGGGCGGAACGCTCCGGCCCCTCCAGCACTCCCTGGTCAACCCGCTCGCGACCACGGTCTTCTCGGCGATCACGGCCGACATCGCCTTCATCGGCTGCACCGGGGTGCACCCCGACCACGGCGTCACGAACGTCAACCTGCCCGAGACCGACCTCAAGCGGCTCATGACGACGACGTCACGACGTAGCTACATCGTCGCCGACGGGAGCAAGCTGGGGGAGGCGCACCTCGGCGTCATCGGCCCCCTCGACGTGTTCGAGGGGCTCGTGACCGCCGGGGCCGACGAGCACCGGGTCACCGCCCTGCGCGCCGCGGGCCTGACCGTGGCCGAGGCCGACCACGACGACGAGAGAGGACGACCGTGACGAGCTCACCCACCGGAGACCAGCTGCACCTGCGCCGAGAGGTCGACGGCCGCGTCGTCGAGGCCGTGGTGACCTCCGTCGCCGCCGGCCTGCGGTCGCTGACCGTCGACGGCCGCGCGCTGACCGAGACCTTCCCCGACACGGTCGTGCCGCCGTCGGCGTGCGGCATCACGCTCTTCCCGTGGCCGAACCGCGTCGACGGCGGCCGCTGGTCGCTCGACGGCGAGGCGCAGCAGCTCGACATCACCGAGCCGTCGAAGGGCAACGCCAGCCACGGCCTGCTGCGCTACACCAGCTACCGCCTCGTCGAGCGCGACGAGCACGCGGTCACCCAGGCGGCGACGGTCTACCCGCAGCACGGCTGGCCGTTGCAGCTCGACCTGACGGTGCGGCACGAGCTCGTCGCCGACGGGCTGCGGGTCAGCTACGAGGTCGAGAACGTCGGCGCGCGGCCGGCGCCGTTCGCGGTGGGGGCTCACCCCTTCCTCCGCGTGGGCGACGTCGACGTGGCCGACCTCACCGTGTCGCTCGACGCGGCGACGCGCTTCGTCGTCGACGAGCGCGGCGTCCCCACCGGCACCGAGCCGGTCGAGGGCACCGCCTACGACCTCCGCGGCGCGCCGGTGGTCGGCGACCTCGACCTCGACACCCCCTACCGTGACGTCGCACCGGGCGACGACGGCGTCCGCCGCACCCGCCTGACGGCTCCTGACGGCACGGCGACCGAGCTCTGGCAGGACGCCTCGTTCGGCTACGTGCAGGTGTTCACCCCGCGCAACTTCCCCCGCGACGGCGTCCTCGGCCTGGCCGTGGCCGCCGAGCCGATGACGGCGCCGCCGAACGCCCTCGCGACCGGCGAGGGGCTCCTCCGCCTCGAGCCGGGCGAGCGCTGGTCGGGCTCCTGGGGCATCCGCCACGTCGCGGGCTGACCGGGCGTCGGGCGTGGGGGCGGCAGCCGGGCCGACCCGCGCCTCCGCCTGGCCCTGTCCGGAGGCGCGGGTCGGGTGACCAGCAAATTGTCCTAATTGCGCAAGTTGCTGGGAATCCTTCTGCGGCGGGGGCGAATCGGGGTAGCGTGTCGACTCGTTCCGGCTGGTTACCGGACGAACGCCGTCGACGTAGACGCAGGCCGCTCTTTTCCTGATCCGAATGGCGTCCTGCATCGTCGGCGCACGTGCCCCCGCCCGCGCACCGCGCTCGGCGGGGGCACGCCTCTTCCTCCCCGGGGCCCTGCTCGGCGGCGCTCCGGCATGCCCTGGTGGCGCCTCCGTCGAGCCCCGGTCGGGCATCGTCCCCGTGCGAGGGGCACTCGGAATGGGGGACGCGGGGTCGCTCCCGCCGATGGTTTGATCGATCTCGGGTAAGCGACAGGAGATCCTCTCGGATCCCGCGCGAGGTGGCCCGATTCGGGTCGGGCCACCTGAACCCCTCCGGGTTCGCCAGGGCGACGCCCCGCACCGGAGAACCGCTGGTCATGCACCAAGTCGGCACCGGCCCGGCAGAGACCACCCGGGTGGTGTCCCCCGGAACGGCCCTGAGATGGTGAGATCCCCTCCCGTCGTGCCGCGAGATGGCGTACGCTCGTCGGGTACCGGGCGGTGACCAGACGCCCGGTGTCGGGGGCAGGATTCGGGTCCGCGCCCCTGCGGTGGGGCCGCCACGTAGGGGTACGTGATGACGGCCCCACCCTCGCACGTCGGAGGCCCTCCCCGAGTCGGGGAGGGCCTCCTGTGCGTCACGCGCGTGCGTCGTGGGCCCCGTGGGGCTCGAACCCACGACCCGCGGATTAAAAGTCCGATGCTCTACCAACTGAGCTAGAGGCCCCTGCGCGCTCAACGATACGGGATGCCGCGCGTCCTCGGCGGCCGGCCCGCGCCTCCCCGACTGTGTCGTCGGAAAGCGAGAGGGATCCGGCCGAGGGGGACCGTTCCAGGGCGCTGTTCTCGTGTCTCGTGGTCGATCTCTCTCAAATTTGAGAGAACAGGGTGAGCTGAGAGGGGCGGAGGGCCCCGAGAAGTCCGGAGGGGCCGAGGTGGCCCGACCGGCATCGACCCGCGCCTCCCCGGCTCCCGCTCCGCCCTCAGCGAAGCGGCGGCGCCCGCCCGCACGTCGCCCGGCGACCGCGCCTAAGCTCTGCCTGATGCCTCGCGAATTCCACCGTCCCACCCAGTTCTCCGGCGCCCAGTTCGAGGCGTACCAGGGCGGCGACGACCCGGCGACGCTGAACCGGGTCGCCCACGAGTCGGCCGCGGCCCTCGTCGCGCGGGTGAAGGACGACCCGAGCCCCGAGATCCTCGACCGCCTGGTCAGCTACACCGACCTGCACGGCATCGACGCGGTCGCCGAGCTCTGGGCGCACGCCGCCGCGCACACGCTGCCGGGGGCGCTCTGGCGCATCTACCTCGTCCGCGCCGTCATCCGGCAGGCGCCCGACGAGGTCGCCCTGCTCTTCGACCGCGGCGTGACGGCCTCGTCGACCATCGACCCGATCGTCGCGGGAGCACCGGCCCCGGCCAGCCCGGAGGAGGTCGTCGAGCTCGCCGACCTCATCCTCCGCGGCGTCTTCGTGGGCGACTTCGCCCTCGCCCTCGAGCGGGGTGCGGCGTTCTGCCGGCTCGCCGCCGCGGGCGCCACGAGCGTCGCCGACGACCAGGACTCGATCGGCTCCGACCTCGCCACGACCCTCACCCGACGGGCGCTCCGCTTCTCCGAGCTCGCCGTCGACCTCACCGCCTGTGCCGCGCTCTGGCGCGACGGCGGCCTCGCGTAGCCACCGCGGCAGGGCGGACCAGCGCAGCAGACCCGCGCCGCGGCGCGGTCCAGCACGACCGCCCAGGAGGCGCGCCGCCGTTCGCACCCGGCGAACCCTGTGACGAGCCCCGGCTCGGGCGGCTAAACTCGTTCAGGTCGGGCCGCAGTAACCCCGGGCTCCAAATTCAGCCGCTTCGAGCGGACTCGCGCCGAGAGGCGTTCCTGCGGTCCGGCACCCTCGTCCTCCGGGCACGCCCCGTCGAGGCCCACGCGCCTCCCGGCGAGGCCCCCGCTCCGCGACCGTCGTCGTGCATCTCTCGTCCACCGGGCGAAACTCGCCCAATCCGGGTGCTCCCCGGTGCCGAACCATTGACGTGAGGGATCGTGCAGATCCTCCGCCCGACACGGCCCCCTACGGCCCGCCGGGCGGGCTGCTCCCTCCGCGGGTCCGGGCCTCATCGCCATCCCAGACGGCCTCGCGGAGGGGCGGTCCCACACCGTCATGATCCCGTGACGGACCCGAGCGACCAGGGGATCGAGGTGAGACCTGACATATGCTGAAACTCGTGACCCGTGAAACCGAGACT
Organism: Frigoribacterium endophyticum; assembly: GCF_011759585.1. Classification (GTDB taxonomy): domain Bacteria; phylum Actinomycetota; class Actinomycetes; order Actinomycetales; family Microbacteriaceae; genus Frigoribacterium; species Frigoribacterium endophyticum. Next base: position 749,005 of record NZ_JAAOYV010000002.1, on the reverse strand, counting down.
CCGGAGGACGATCTCCGGCCGTCGACTCCCGACGAGCTGCTGACCAGGGTCGCCGGCGGAGACCAGCTCGCGTTCGCCGAGCTCTACGACCAGACCGCACCGCGTGTGCTGGGGCTCGTCAAGCGCCTCCTGAAGGACCACGCGCAGAGCGAGGAGGTCACCCAGGAGGTGTTCCTCGAGATCTGGCAGACGGCCACCCGGTTCGACACCGCCCGGGGCAGCGCCTCGAGCTGGATGCTCACCATGGCCCACCGCCGCGCCGTCGACCGGGTCCGTGCCTCGCAGGCCGGCCGTGACCGCGACCTGCGCATCGGGGTCCGAGACCTCGACACCGACTTCGACTCGGTCACCGAGTCGGTCGAGATCCGCATCGAGCACGAGCGGGTCGAACGCGCCCTGGGGCGCCTCACCGAACTCCAGCGCCAGGCCGTCCGGCTGGCGTACTACGGCGGCTACAGCCACAGCGAGGTGGCCGCGATGCTGGGGGTGCCGATCGGCACCGTCAAGACGAGACTGCGCGACGGCATGATCCGCCTGCGCGACGAGATGGGGGTGGCCTCGTGACCGACCACGACGAGCCCACGGGCACCGACCGACAGCCCGGCGACGACGAGACGGCGGCCCTCGCGGGCAGCTACGTCCTCAACGCGCTGAGCGACGACGAACGACACGACTTCGAGGCTCTGATGAGCCGCTCCGAGACCACCAGGAAGGAGGTGACCGGCATGAGCGAGACCGTCCTGCTGCTCGCCCACGCGGCGACGCCGGTCGCCCCCTCGGCGGCCCTCCGCTCCAGCGTCCTCGACGCGATCCGCACCCTGCCGCAGCTCCCGGCGCAGCAGGCCTCGGTCGCCCCCGACACCGCAGGAGGCGCGGGTGACGACCACGAGGTCGCTCCCGTCCGCCGGTCGGTGCCCGAGATGGAGCCCTCCGAGTCCGAGACCGCGGGCCGCCTCCTCGAGGCGACCGGCCCGGCTCGTGCCCGCTGGTTCACCCGCCCCGTGGCGGTGCTCGGCGTGGCCGCAGCGGCCGCAGCCCTGTTCTTCGGCGGCGGCGCCGTCCTCCAGCAGGTCTCCGGCCCCGGGCAGGGCACCGAGTCCACCGCGTCGGCCCTCGACGAGATCTACGCGGCGAAGGACTTCCAGCGCTCCGTGGCCGACGTCAGCACCGGCGGCACCGCGACCCTGGTGTGGTCGGAGGACCTCAAGCGCTCGGCGGTCGTCTTCGACGGCCTCACCTCGCTGCCCGGCGACCAGACGTACGAGCTCTGGTACATCGACGAGGCCCGCGGAGCCGTGCCGGCCGGCACGTTCGACACGGCCTCCGACTCCACGGTCACCCAGGTGCTCAAGGGCGAGATGACGCCCGGGGCCACCATCGGCCTCACGGTCGAGCCGGCGGGCGGCTCCGACGCCCCGACCAGCGAGCCGATCATGGCGGTCAGCAGCGCGTAGGCGCCCGCCGCGGCGACGCGACCCTGCCACAGCACGACGGAGGCGGCCCACCAGATCGGTGGACCGCCTCCGTCGTCGCAGGGTCGGCCCCTGCGGGCCGGGCGTCGATCAGCCGAAGCGGCCGGAGACGTAGTCCTCGGTGGCCTGGACGCTGGGCTTCGAGAACATCGTCGCGGTGTCGTCGTACTCGATGAGCTTGCCGGGCTTGCCGGTGCCGGCGATGTTGAAGAAGGCGGTCTTGTCGCTGACGCGGCTCGCCTGCTGCATGTTGTGGGTCACGATGACGATCGTGTACTCCTGCTTGAGCTCCTCGATGAGGTCCTCGATGGCGAGGGTCGAGATCGGGTCGAGGGCCGAGCAGGGCTCGTCCATCAGCACGACGTCGGGGGAGACCGCGATCGCGCGGGCGATGCAGAGACGCTGCTGCTGACCGCCGGAGAGGCCGGAGCCGGGCTTGTCGAGGCGGTCCTTGACCTCGTTCCAGAGGTTGGCGCCCTGGAGCGACTTCTCGACGAGGGAGTCCTGGTCGCCCTTCGAGAGGCGTCGGTTGTTCAGCTTGACGCCGGCGAGCACGTTGTCGCGGATGCTCATGGTGGGGAAGGGGTTCGGTCGCTGGAAGACCATGCCGACCTGACGGCGGACGAGCACCGGGTCGACGCCGGGGCTGTAGAGGTCGTTGCCGTCGATGAGCACCTCGCCCTCGACGTACGCGCCGGGGATGACCTCGTGCATGCGGTTGAGCGTGCGGAGGAAGGTCGACTTGCCGCAGCCGGAGGGGCCGATGAAGGCCGTGACCGTGCGGGGCTCGATGGTGATGTTGACGTCCTCCACGGCCTTGAACTTGCCGTAGTAGACGTTGAGGTCGTTGACCTCGATGCGCTTGGACATGCTGTTCCTTCGGGGAGGGGTGGAGGCCGTCAGCGGCCGAGCTTGGGGGCGAAGACGCGGGCGATGAGCCGGGCCAGGAGGTTGAGCGCCATCACGATGAGGATGAGCAGGAGAGCCGAGGTCCAGGCGCGGTCGATGTAGGCGGCCGCGTCGGTGCCCTGGCTGACGTACGAGCTGTAGGCGAACACCGGCAGCGACTGCATGCGGCCGTCGAACAGGTCGTAGTTCATGCTCGCCGTGAAGCCGGCCGTGATGAGCAACGGCGCGGTCTCTCCGATGACGCGGGCGATGGCGAGCATGACGCCCGTCGTGATGCCGGCGATCGAGGTCGGCAGCACGACCTTGAGGATGGTGAGCCACTTCGGCACCCCGAGGGCGTACGCCGCCTCGCGGAGCTCGTTCGGGACGAGCTTGAGCATCTCCTCCGTGCTCCGGACCACGACCGGGATCATCAGCACGGCCAGGGCGACCGAGCCGGCCGCGCCCATGCGGACGCCCTCGCCGAAGAAGATCACGAAGAGCGCGTAGGCGAAGAGGCCGGCGACGATCGACGGGATGCCCGTCATGACGTCGACGAAGAACGTGATGGCCCGGGCGAGCCGGCCACGGCCGTACTCGACCAGGTAGATCGCGGTGAGGAGGCCGATGGGCACGGAGATCACCGCGGCGAGGCCCGTGATGAGGAGCGTGCCGGTGAGGGCGTGCAGCCCGCCGCCGCCCGCGCCGACGACGTTGCGCATCGACATGGCGAAGAAGTCGGCGTCGAACCTGTTGGCACCGGAGGTCACGACCGTGACCAGCACCGACACCAGCGGCACCAGGGCGATGATGAACGCGGCGCTGACGGCCGTCGTGACGACCCTGTCCTTCGCGCGGCGGACGCCCTCGACCTGCAGGGCGACGACGAAGACGAGGACGGCGTAGAGCACGGTGCCGAGGATGATGGCCGTGACCCAGTTGAAGCCGTCGGTGACGCCTCCGGCCTGGAGCAGGGCGAAGACGACGCCCATGACGACCCAGCTGCCGAGCAGGATGGCGAGGGGCGCCATCTTGGGGAGGCGGCCCGTCGTGAGCGCGTTGACGGTGCGGTTCGCCGGCCGGACCGGGCGGGGGGAGGTGGTGGTGACCATCAGTTCGCTCCCGAGAAGGCCTTGCGGCGGTTGATGACGACGCGGGCGATCGAGTTGACGATCAGCGTGATGACGAAGAGCACGAGGCCCGTGGCGATGAGGGTGTTGATGCCGATGTCGTGCGCCTCGGGGAAGCGCAGCGCGATGTTCGCCGCGATCGTGGAGGAGTTCGTCGAGGTGAGGATCGCCGGGTTGATGACGAGCGCGGGCGACAGCACCAGCGCGACGGCCATCGTCTCGCCGAGCGCTCGACCGAGGCCGAGCATCGAGGCCGAGATGACGCCGGGGCGCCCGAACGGGAGGACGGCGACCTGGATCATCTCCCAGCGCGTCGCTCCGAGGGCCAGCGCGGCCTCCTCGTGCAGCGTCGGCGTCTGGAGGAAGACCTCGCGGCTGAGGGCGGTGATGATCGGCAGGATCATCACGGCGAGCACGACGGAGGCGGTGAGCAGCGTGCGGCCCGTGCCCGAGACCGGCCCCGCGAAGAGCGGGACCCAGCCGAAGGTGTCGACGAGCCAGGAGTAGAACGGCTGGATCGCGGGGGCGAGGACGATGCTGCCCCAGAGGCCGAAGACGACCGACGGCACGGCGGCCAGGAGGTCGATCACGTAGCCGAGGCTCTGTGCGAGCCGACGGGGGGCGTAGTGCGAGATGAAGAGCGCGATCCCGACGGCGACCGGGAGGGCCATCAGGAGGGCGAGCGCGGCCGCGTAGACGGTGCCGAAGGCCAGCGGGCCGACGTACTGCCAGAACGAGTCGGGGAAGCCGGAGAGCGAGATGTCGGCCGGGTCGGCGGTGAGCGCGGGGATGCTCTGCACGATGAGGAAGAGGGCGACGGCGGCGAGGATCGCGAGGATCAGCCCGCCGGCGACCACGGTGCTGCCGGAGAAGATGCGGTCGGCCGGGCGCCGTGGTGCTCGGGGCGGGCCGACCTTCGTGGCGGTCGATGCGGGGGCGGTCATCGGACGAGGTCCTCCGGGTGGGTGCTCGGTCTGGGGTGGTGCTCGGGTGGCCGTGCTGGGGCGGCACGGAGGGTGGGGCCGGGCGGTGCGTGCCCTGTCAGGGCGACGGCCCGGGACCGCACGTCGTGCGGTCCCGGGCCCGGTGGAGCGGGTGCTACTTGATCAGCTCGATGGCCGCGGCGACCTTGCTGGAGAGGTCGCTCGAGATGGGAGCGGAGCCGGCGGCGTCCGCCGCGACCTGCTGGCCCTCCTCGCTGGTGACGTACGAGAGGTACGACTTGACGATCTCGCCCTTGGCGGCGTCCTCGTAGGACTCGCACGCGATCAGGTAGCTGACCAGGACGATCGGGTAGACGCCGGCCTCGTCGGAGGTGCGGTCGAGCTCGATGGCGAGGTCGCCCTCGCCACGGCCCTCCTCGGCGGGGGAGGCGTCGACGATGGCGGCGGCGGCCTCGGCCGAGTACTCGACGAACTCGTCGCCGACCTTGACCTTGGCGACGCCCAGGTCACCGGCGCGCGAGGCGTCGGCGTAGCCGATGGTGCCGGTGCCGTTGGTGACCGCGTCGATCATGCCGGAGGTCTGGTTGGCGCCCTCGCCGCTGTCGAGCGGCCACACGCCGTCGGCCTCGGCCGTCCACACGTCGGGAGCGGTGGCGTGCAGGTAGTCGGTGAAGTTCTCGGTGGTGCCCGAGTCGTCCGAGCGGTGGACGGGCGTGATGGCCGTGCTCGGCAGGTCGGCGTCGGGGTTGTCGGCCTTGATCTCCTCGGCGTCCCACGAGGTGATCGAGCCGTTGAAGATGCCGGCGATGGTGGCGGGCGACAGGTTCAGCTCGTCGACGCCGTCCAGGTTGAAGATGACGGCGATGGGCGAGACGTAGGCGGGCAGCTCGACGATGTCGGTGTCGGGCGTGCAGCCGGCGAAGGTGCTGCCGGAGATCTCGTCGGCCTTGAAGGCGCGGTCCGAGCCCGCGAAGTCCGCAGCGCCGGAGATGAAGCTCTCACGGCCGCCGCCCGAGCCCTGGGGGTCGTAGTTGACGGTCACGTCGGGGTTCGAGGTCTGGAAGCCCGCGACCCACGACTCCTGCGCGCTCTGCTGCGAGCTCGCGCCGATGCCGGAGATGGTGCCCGAGAGGTCCGAGGCGCTGGCGGTGTCGCCGGCCTCCGCGCCGCCCTCGTTGCTGGCGCAGGACGCGAGGAGCAGGGTGCCGACCGCGGCGATCGTGAAGATGCTGCCGGTGCGCTTGAAGTTCACAGAGGTTCCTTTGTGGGATGTGTTGGCTGTGTGTGCGGGCCAGGTGCCGACCCGTGCGTGACGCTACGTCCGGCAGTTGACCACGGTCGTCTGCCTCGGTGAACGGGAGGTTAACGAGGCGGGAACATCGGCCGGGGGTCCGGCCCGCCTCCGGCGACCCGACGCCCGTCCCGTCGCGACCGTCCGTCGACGACGGAGCCCCCGGGGCCACCGCCTCGACGGCGGCCCCGGGGGCTCGGCACCGACCCGCGGGCCGGGGTGGGGGGCGGCCTCAGCCCACCGGCCCGTGGGTCTCGACGGCGACGAGGGCGCCGCCCTCGACGGAGACGTGCAGCACCGTGAACTCGGCGGGGCTCAGCGAGGAGGCGCGGCGCAGGTCGAGCCGCTCGCCCCCCTTCGTGCTCGTGGCGATCTGACGCAGCAGCTCCGGCAGCACCGGGGCGTGCGTGCAGAACACCGCCGGCACCCTCTTCTTGAGCCTCTTCGCGACGACCCCGACGACGTCGTCGTCGTGGCGCTCGAAGGCGTCCTGGCTGAGCGAGTCGGTCTGCTTGACGCCCACGTGGGTCAGGGCGGAGAGCGGCTCGAGGGTCGCGAGGCAGCGGGCCGCGGTGCTGCTGATGAGCCGCTGCGGGGCCCACGCGGCGATGGCGGGGGCGATCGTCTTGGCCTGCCGGCGCCCCTGCGGCAGCAGCGGGCGGGTCGCGTCGGAGCCGCTCCACTCGGCCGGCGACGTGGTCTTGGCGTGGCGCAGCGCCACGAGGGCGAAGGTGCGCGCCGCCCCGCGCTCGACGCGGTCGGCGAACCGGTCGAGCACCTCGGCGTCGCGCTCGTAGGTGAGGGCGGCCCGCGCCTCGGCGAGAGGCACCCAGCGGATCGCGGCGACCTCGCTGTTGGGCACGAACGTGCCCGCGGCGGCGAACGACTCGTCGGTGACCTCGGCGGCCCAGTAGTGCACGACCTTGTCGCGCCCGCCGGGCATCACGTACTCGGCCGTGCCGAGCGGCGCCCCGAGCGAGACGCGGTAGCCGGTCTCTTCGTGGATCTCGCGCACCGCGGTCTGCGGCGTCGACTCGCCGGGGTCGACCTTGCCCTTCGGCAACGAGACGTCGCCGTGGTGGTCGCGGTGGATGAGCAGCACGCGCACGGCGCCCCCGACGTACCGGAAGCACACGGCGCCCGCCGCGACGACCGTCGTGGAGGCCACCGTCACCGGCTGCTCTTCTTCCGCTGCGTGATCATCTTCATCAGCGAATTCTGCATGTCGACGAGCGGCTTGTCCGCCTCGTCGCGGGCGTGGCGCGTCCAGGTGCCGTCGGCGGCGAGCCACCACGAGGCGGTCTCGTCGCTCATCGCGCGCTCGAACAGCGAGCCGACCTCGTCGAGGTGGTCGGGCTGGGTGAGGCGCACGAGCGCCTCCACCCGACGGTCGAGGTTGCGGTGCATCATGTCGGCGCTGCCGATGAAGACCTGCGGGTCGCCGTCGTTCGCGAACCAGAAGAGCCGCGAGTGCTCGAGGTAGCGCCCGAGGATCGAGCGCACCCGGATGGTCTCGCTGAGCCCGGGCTGCCCGGGCTTGATGGTGCAGATGCCGCGCACCCACACGTCGACCGGCACGCCGGCCTGGCTGGCGCGGTAGAGGGCGTCGATGATCTGCTCGTCGACGATCGAGTTGATCTTGATGCGGATGCCGGAGGCGCGGCCCGCCTGGGCGTGCTCGATCTCGGTCTGGATCTGCTTGAGCAGCCCGCGCCGCAGGTAGCGGGGAGCGACGAGCAGGCGCTTGAACTTCTTCTCGATGGCGTAGCCGGAGAGCTCGTTGAAGAGCCGCGTCAGGTCCTTCCCGACCTGGTCGTCGGCGGTGAAGAGGCCCATGTCTTCGTAGATGCGGCTCGTCTTCGGGTTGTAGTTGCCCGTGCCGATGTGCGTGTAGTGCTTCAGCGTGCCCTTCTCCTGGCGGATCACCAGGGCGAGCTTGCAGTGGGTCTTGAGCCCGACCAGTCCGTAGACGACGTGCACGCCGGCCTTCTCGAGCTTGCGGGCCCAGGTGATGTTGTTCTGCTCGTCGAAGCGCGCCTTCACTTCGACGAGGGCCAGCACCTGCTTGCCGGCCTCGGCCGCGTCGATCAGCGCCTCGATGATGGGGCTGTCGCCGCTCGTGCGGTAGAGGGTCTGCTTGATGGCGAGCACGTTCGGGTCGGCCGCGGCCTGCTCCAGGAAGGCCTGGACGCTCGTCGCGAACGACTCGTAGGGGTGGTGCACGAGGATGTCGCGGCGCGCGATGCTCGCGAACATGTCGGGCTTCATGTTCGGCTCGGTCGGCTGCAGCTGGACGGCCGTCGTGGGCAGGTGCTTGGGGTACTTGAGGTCGGGCCGCGGCATCTTCGTGATCTCGAAGAGGCCCGCGAGGTCGAGCGGCGCCGGCAGGCGGTAGACCTCCTGGTCGGTGACGTCGAGCTCGCGCACGAGCAGCTCGAGCGTGACCGGGTCCATGTCGTCGGTGATCTCGAGGCGGATCGGCGGGCCGAAGCGACGGCGGAGCAGCTCGCGCTCGAGCGCCTGGATGAGGTTCTCCGACTCGTCCTCGTCGACCTCGACGTCCTCGTTGCGGGTCACGCGGAAGACGTGGTGCTCGACGACCTCCATGCCGGGGAAGAGGTCTTGCAGGTGGTTCGCGATCAGGTCTTCCAGGGGGATGAACCGCACGCGACCGCTGTCGTTGTCGGGCAGCTGCACGAAGCGCGGCAGCATCTGCGGCACCTTGAGGCGCGCGAACTCCTGGCGCATCGTCTTGGGGTTGCGCACCCGCACCGAGAGGTTGAGCGAGAGGCCCGAGATGTACGGGAAGGGGTGGGCCGGGTCGACGGCGAGCGGCATCAGCACGGGGAAGATCTGCTCGGTGAAGATCTCGCGCATGCGCACCCGGTCGGCCTCCTCGAGGTCGGACCAGTTCTCGATGTGGATGCCGGCGTCGTCGAGGGCAGGCCGCACGAGGTCGAGGAAGGCCCGAGCGTGCCGCTCCTGCAGGTCGTGCGCCGCCGCGCTGATGTCGGCGAGCACCTCGTTCGGGCCACGGCCGACGTTGGTCGGCACGGCGAGGCCGGTGGCGATGCGGCGCTTGAGGCCGGCCACGCGGACCATGAAGAACTCGTCGAGGTTGCTCGCGAAGATGGCGAGGAAATTCGCCCGCTCGAGCAGCGGCGTCGACGGGTCCTCGGCGAGCTCGAGCACGCGCTGGTTGAACGCGAGCCAGCTCAGCTCGCGGTCGAGGTACCGCTCGGCGGGCAGCGTGCCCTCCTCGAAGCTGACGATCTCGTCGAAGTCGTCGAGGAAATCAGGGGTGACGCCGGCGCCGTCGACGCGTGGTTCGCTGTCCATGCCCCCCATCGTGCCACCCGCGGTGACCGGTCGGGGTCACCGACGGTGAACGGCAGGTGACGGAGGCGCGGGGCGGGCACCGGGGGAGGGCTCCTCGGGTGCTGCCCCGCGCCTCCCGCGCTCCCCGCCCAGCACGAGGGCGCTGCCCGCCGCGCTGAGGGCGAAGCCCCCGAGCGTGGCGAGGGAGAACGGCTCGCCGAGCAGGAGGGCGCCGGTCAGCGCCGTCGTCGGCGCGACCAGGAAGAGGAGCGCGTTGACGGCCGTCACGCCGAGGCGCCGCAGCAGCCACCAGTACAGGCCGTAGGCGGCGAGGGTCGGCAGGGCCGCGGCGAGGAGGGCGGCCAGCCAGAACGAGGCGTCGAGGGGCGGCCGCAGGGTGCCCGTCGCGACGGCGAGCACGACGAGGGCGAGCGCCGTGACGGAGACGTGCAGGGTCAGGGTGGTCAGCACGGGGAGGCGCACGGGCGCACGCCGCTCGACGAGCGTGCCGGCGACCAGGCAGGCCATCGCCAGGGCGGGCAGCACGTACGCCACGGGTGCGGCGGAGGAGTCCCCCAGCTGCGATCCGACCACCAGCACGACGCCGAGCGCTCCGAGCGCGAGGCCCGCCCACTGCCCGCCGCGCACCCGGAGCCCGAGCAGCGGGCCGACGAGCGTCGCGACGACGAGCGGCTGCACGGCGTCGACGAGCGCCGTCGTGCCCGTCGCCACCCCGGCGGCCACGGCCGCGTAGACGAAGACGCAGTAGCCGAACTGCGCCAGGAGCCCGACGACGGCCTGCTGCCCGAGGTCGCCGCGGGTGACGGCGCGCAGGCCGCCCCGGAGGCCGGTGGCGACGAGCAGCACGAGGGCGAGCGGGGCGAACCGCCAGACCAGGAGGGTCGTCGCCGGCACGTCGACGGTCGCGAGGGCGGCGAGCGTGAACCCCGAGCTCCAGGCCAGGACGAACGCGGCCGCCCCGCCGACCACGACGAGGCCACTCGGTACACCGATCTGTTTACTCATGGTCTCGACTATACACATCGGTATAGTCGAGGCATGGTCGATCTCGACAGCCCCGTCGGCAGCCTCGCCGTCCCCGCCCTGCCCGCGCTCACGCCGGGCGCCCGCCGCGTGCTCGACGCGGCCTCCGACCTCTTCTACGACCAGGGCATCCACGCGGTCGGCGTCGACACGATCGCCGAGGCGGCCGGGGTCACGAAGAAGACGCTCTACGACCGCTTCGGCTCGAAGGAGGCGCTGGTCGTGTCGTACCTCCGCCACCGCGACGCCCGGTGGCGGGAGCACCTCGCGGCCCACCTGGCGCGGGCGCCTGAGCCCGGGGTCGCGCGGGTCCTCGCCGTGTTCGACGCCGCCGTCGACTGGTCGCGGCAGCACGGCGGCAAGGGCTGCAGCGCGATCAACGCGCGGGCGGAGGTCGGCGACGGGCACGACGGCAACGCCGTCTTCCCCGAGGCGGCGCGGCAGAAGGGCTGGCTGCTCACGCTCTTCGCCGAGCTCTGCCGCGAGGCGGGGCTCGCCCGCCCCGACGACCTGGCCCGGACGCTCATGCTCGTGCACGAGGGGGCGATCGTCACGGTCGGGATGGAGACCTTCGACCAGCCCCTCGAGCACGCCCGCACCGTCGCGCGCTCGCTCCTCGAGGCCACGCCGCGAGCGTGACGGCCCGCGTCAGAGCACTCCTCCCCGGAAGGGAGCCCGTCGACGCCACGTGACGGTGCGCCAGGCCCACTCGACGGGGCCGTAGCGGAAGTGCCGGAGCCAGGCCCTGCTGGCGACGGACTGCACGGTCAGTACGACCACCGCCGTGACGACGGCCGGCAGCGGCGAGGTCATGTGCGCCCAGTCGAGGGCGGGCACGGCCGCCACGAGGGCGACGACGACGAGCGAGGCGCCCACGTAGTTCGACAGGGCCATCCGGCCGAGGGGCTCGAAGGCCGCTGCGACGACCACCCGCGCCCGCGTGGACCACAGCAGGGTCAACGCTGCCGTGTACGTGACGGCCACGGCCAGCCCGGCGACGCCTCCCGCGGTCGTGAAGCGGGGGTCGCCGGGCTGGGTGGTCTGCCACGCGACCGCCGCCACGCTCGCCACGGCGGCGACCCCCAGCGTCGCCACGACCGGCCTGCCGCCGCGCTCGAGGGCGCGGGGGAGGCCCCAGGAGGCGCCGGCGGCCCCCAGCAGCACCAGGCCGGGCAGCGACGCGAGTCCGCCGCCGAACAGGGCGTAGGCCGCGACCGTGCCGACGGTGCCCAGCGCCAGCGTCAGCCACCGGGGCGCCCAGAGGACGACGGGGAGCGCGAGCAGCCCGACGACCGCGTACTCGCGCAGGACCTCGCCGGGGTAGACGAGAGCGTGCAGGCAGCCGATGCCCAGGAGGGCGAGGAGGCGGAGGCCGACCGGCAGCCACGGGGACGCGCCGCGGCGCCGCGCCGAGTCGACGACGAGCTGCAGGCTGAGGCCGAAGAGGACGACGAAGATCGGGACGAAGCGGGTCTGCACGGCGAACTCGAGCAGGGTCTGCGTGGTGCTCGCGGGGGCGTCGGCGTCGAACGGCACCGCGCTGCCCAGCCGGGTGATGTCGGGGACGTTGACGAGCAGGATGCCGCAGAGGGCGAACCCCCGCAGGCTGTCGACCAGTCGCCACCGGGTGGAGGCGGGGGCGCCGTCGACGCCGGGGGCAGGGGCGGTGCGGGTGGTGGTCATCGGCGTCGCCCCTCGGCCAGCAGGCGGTCGTAGACGGCGAGGTACTCGCCCGTCATGCGGGTCACGTGCGCGTGCTCGAGGCCGCGGCGGGCGCGCTCGCCGAGGTCGGCCCGGGCCGCCTCGTCGCCGAGCAGGCGGTCGAGGGTGCGCGCGAGGGCATCGACGTCGCCGGACGGGAAGACCACGCCCGCCGCGCCGTGGTCCACGGCCTCCGGGAGGCCGTCCGCCGAGCTGACGACGCAGGCGAGGCCCGCCTCGCGCTGCTCGCCCACGACGAGGGGGAACGGGTCGCGCCGTGAGGCCGTGACCGCGATGTCGGCGCCGTAGAGGTGGGGCCGCGGGTCGGCGACCGAGCCGACCGTGTGCACGCGGTCGCTCCACGGGGCGCCGGCCGCCGCCTCCAGCGTGTCGGGCTCGTCGACGTTGCCGACGAACCAGAGCTGGGCGTCGGGGTGCGCCTCCGCGACCCGGCCGAACGCCGCGACGAGCACGTCGGAGCCCTTGCGGCGCGTCACCGAGCCGACGGCGACGACGGCGGGGTGCCCGAGGTCGGCGGCCGCCGGGCGCCCGGGGCGCCGGGGGCTGCCGATCGTGGCGTTCGTGACGGTGCAGGTCTTGCGGCGCGCGAGGGGCCGGCGCTGCATGGCACGCTCCACGGCTCCGCTGACGCAGACGACGGCGTCGGAGAGGCCCATGACGCCGACGCCGCGCTGGAACTCGTTGTGCACCGTCGCGACCGACGGCACCCGGGGGGCGGCCACGGAGGCGAGGACGGCCGGCGTCAGGGTGTGCGAGTGGACGACGTCGGGGTCGAGGCGGCGGAGCAGGCCCCGGACGCGGCGGAGGGTGGCGGGCAGCTGGCGGGGTGCCCGGCGGCTGAAGTCGACCTCCGCCGTCGAGACGCCGTGGGCGTGGAGCAGGTCGTACCAGTCGCCCCCGGCCGAGACGACCCAGACCTCGTGCCCGTGGGTGGCCTGCGTCGTGGCGAGGTCCACGACGACGTTGACGATGCCGTTGGCGGTGTTCGACATGGAGTCGGTCAGGTGGACGATCCGCATGGGGCCCCTCGGTCGGTCGCCCGATCGTGACGCCGGGCAGAACTGAGATCGAAGATATCACATGTCGAGCACGGGGTCGGGAGACGACGAACGCCCCCGCGACTCCGCGGGGGCGTTCGGCACAGCTCGAGCTGGTGCTACTTCTTCTCCTCGAGCTTCAGCGCGAGGCCGAGCCCGAAGAACGTGGGCGCCCAGTGGCCGATGAAGATGCCCCAGCGGTCGGACTGGGCCTTGTCGTTCGAGTCCTTGCCCTGCGACGCGAGCCAGGCCACGAGGGCGATGACGATGGAGGCGAAGCCGCCCCAGTAGGCGTGCTTGCTCTGGACTCCGAGGTCGGAGAGGAAACGGACGGGGTTCATGGTGTTCTCCTGCAGCTCGTGGGGATCGTGCGGTCCCCACAATCCACTCCGTCGCGCTGTGAGCCAGGTGGCAGCCCGGAGGCCGGGCCGGAGTAGCCCCCGGAGGCGTCGACGACGTACCCCGACGTACCCCGACGTGCCCCGGCCCTAGAGGAAGGGGCCGGCCTCGAACGCCGCGCCCTCCGGCGTGACGTCCGTGACGACCCCGGCCACGCGGACGGGCACGGGCGAGACCGAGCCGAAGGTGCCCGTCGCCCCCGACGCGTCGCGGGCGTCGGCGCTGTAGGAGGCGGCGCCCTCGGTCACCGAGGTGACGTCCCAGCCGGTGCCGTCCCACGCGCCCACGTCGTACGTCGGGGCCGTCTCGAGGGTCCACTTCTGGTTCGAGAGCTCGTAGCCGCCGTCGCCGTTGAGCAGGGCGAAGCTGCACCCCTCGGGTCGGGGGTCGGGGCTGCCGACGCAGCCGGAGACCCAGCCGTCGACGGCCGCCCGGGCCGAGGCCTCGCCCGCCTCGGTCAGCTCGGCCACGAGGACCGCCGGCGTGCCGCGGCTGCCGGCGCCCGAGGCCGTGCCGGTCGCGGCGGGTGCGCCCCAGAGGTCGCCGCCGCCGCCGCCGAGCTCGACGTCGTAGCTGCCCGGCAGCGCACGCAGCTCCACGGTGGCCGAGTCGCCTCGCGGCAGCTCGGCGCCGGCGACCGAGACGGTCGCGGACGACGGCGCTCCCACCTGGACGGTCAGCGTCCCGAGCTCCACCGGCTGCAGCTCCCACCGCGGGAAGACCAGGAGGTCGCGGCCTTCGCTCACGAGGGCGAACGACTGCTGCCACCGGGGGCCCGCCTCGCCGCCCTGCTGCACCGTCGCCTCCACCGTGGCCGACTCGCCGTCGACGACCGCCGGGGCGACGTCGAAGTCGCTCACCCGGTCGCTCGCGGCGGCGTAGGCCTCGTCGGTGAGGAGGACGTCGTCGTCGCCGACCTCCGTGCCGTCGAGGGTGAAGGCACGCTCGGCGTCGCCCTGCTGGAGGGCCTCGAGGTACGCCGCCACGGCGGCCTCGGGGCGGTGCGACGCCGCCGTCCGCCCGACCCCGACGGCGGCCGCCGCCGCGAGCAGGAAGAGCAGCGCGCCGGCGCCGATCAGCACGAGCCGACGACGACGGCGCCGCGGCGCCGCGGGGGAGCCCGCGACCCCGGCGGCTCCCTCGGCCCCGTCGGCCCGCCCGGCCTGCCCGCCGTCGCGCGGCTCGTCCGCCGGCGTCCCCTGTGTCTCGCTCATGTCTCTCCCCCTGGAGTCGTCCTGACCGGGCGGCGTCAGCGCCGCAGGGTCCACTGCACGTCGACCGCGTGGTCGACGAATCCCCGGCCGGCGTAGAGCCTCAGGGCCGGCTCGTTGTCGCCCTCGACGTAGAGGGCCGCGGTGTCGGCGCCGCGCTCGGCGAGGCGGGCGAAGCCGGCGTCGACCACCGCGCCTCCCAGCCCCTCGCCCTGGTGGCCGGGGCTCACCGCGACGGCGTAGAACTCGCCGGGCTGGCCCGCCTCGAGCTTGAGCCAGCACGACGCGAGCAGCTCGTCGCCCCGCCAGAGCAGGAACAGGTCGCCCGCGTCGAACCACGGCTCGGCGCGGCGCGCGTCGAGGTCGGCCTGGTCGATCGAGCCCTGCTCGGGGTGGCTCGCGAAGGCGCGGGCGTTGAGGTCGAGCCAGGCCGCGTCGTCGGTGCCCGGACGGAACGCGGCGACGCGGTCGCCCTCGCGGAGGCGCGGGGTGCGCGGGGCCACCGGCGCGCGCTGCTGCAGCAGGCGCCGGGTCTCGTCGAGCCCGAAGCGCGCGGCGAGCACGCGGGAGCCCGGGTGGTCGCCGTGCGCCCAGAACGCGGTGGGGCCGGTCGTCTCGTCGAGGACCTTCTGCACGAGCAGGGCGCCGAGGCCCTCGCGACGGTGGTCGGGGTGCACGACCAGCTCGACCTCGGTGCCGGCCGGGCCGTCGTCGCCGCCGCCGCCGCCGGAGCGCAGCACCGCGGCCGCGTGCGGCGCCTCGACGACGTGGGCCTCGCCCGATCGCACCTCGACGAGCGCCTGGTCGTTGACCGGCGGGCTGCCGTCGACCGCCTGGGCCGCGCGGGCGAGCGCCTCGACGTCGGCGGGGGTCACGCGCCCGGCCCCGGCAGGTCGTCGTCGTACACGTTGAAGCGGTAGCCGACGTTGCGCACCGTGCCGATCAGCGACTCGAGGTCGCCGAGCTTGGCGCGCAGGCGCCGCACGTGCACGTCGACCGTGCGGGTGCCGCCGAAGTAGTCGTAGCCCCACACCTCGCTGAGCAGCTGCTCGCGCGTGAAGACGCGGGAGGGGTGCGTCGCGAAGAAGCGGAGCAGCTCGAACTCCTTGAAGGTGAGGTCGAGCGGGCGGCCGTGCACCTTGGCCGAGTAGCTCGCCTCGTCGATGACGACGCCGGAGGCGTGGATCTTCGAGCCGGTCTGCGACTGCGCCAGCCGACCCGTCACGAGGCGGATGCGGGCGTCGACCTCGGCGGGGCCGGCCGTCTCGAGGATGACGTCGTCGACGCCCCACTCGGAGTTGACCGCCGTGAGGCCCCCCTCGGTGAGCACGAGCACGAGGGGCACCGTGACGCCCGTCGTGCGGAGGATCTTGCAGAGCGACTTGGCGCTCGCGAGGTCGGCCCGGGCGTCGACGAAGATGAGGTCGCTCGAGGGCGCGTTCACCAGCTGTGCGGGTTCGGCCGGGATCTGCCGGGTACGGTGGCTGAGGAGGGCCAGAGCCGGGAGCACGTCAGGGCTGCCCGCAGAGGTCAAGACCAACAGCTGCGCCACACGGACCTCCAGTGAATGTATGGTCGGCAGTCTAAAACACGAGTGATGCCCGGCTCGACCACGTGTCGACGCCCCTCGGGGCTCGGGCCACGAACGGAGAACCGCGCAGTGACCACCCCGGCCGTCCCGCCCACCAGCCGCCGCGTGCGACTCAAGCCGCTGACCGTGGTGCCCGTGTGGGCCTTCACGCTGATCGTCGCGGTCGTCGTCTCGATCGCCGCCCCCGGCGACGACTTCTACGTGTGGCTGCCGCTCGTGCTGGCCACGAGCATCATCCTGAGCTTCGTGCTGCAGCTCGCCGCCAGCGAGAAGGACGGCCTGGTCTCGCGCTGCGTCCTCACGCTCTGCGGCAGCCTGGTCATCCTCGCCGTGACGACGGGCGTGCTCGCGCTCGTCCACTGAGCCCGGTGCCCCGCCGCCGCTGGGCAGCCCCTGGGCACCGGCTCCCGCCCCTCCCGCCGACGGTGCCGCGCGGGTAGTCTTGCGGCATGGATTCCTTGCTCGCCCTCGAGATGTTCTACGTGGGGCTCCTCGCCCTCGCGTCGCTGGCCATCGCCTTCGTCTCCGTCGTCGTCCTCGTCAAGCTCTTCAAGGGCCAGCGCTAGACCCGTGATCGACATCCCCACCGACCTCCCGGCGGAGCTCGTCCCGCTGTCCTGGCTCATCGGCGTGTGGGAGGGCACGGGCGTCGTCGACTACAAGATCGGCGAGGGCGACCCCGACGCCCCCGTCGACGGCGCGCCCCCGGCCGTCCGTCGCACGCACGAGTTCGGCCAGCGCGTCAGCTTCAGCCACGACGGCCTGCCCTACCTCAACTACAGCTCGTTCAGCTGGCTGCTCGACGACGAGCGCACGCCCCTGGCGAGCGAGACCGGCTACTGGCGCCTCGAGCGCCCTGCCGAGGTGGGCGACCGCGGGCCCGGCATGCTGCCCGGCCAGGGCGTCGCGCCGTTCCGGTCGGCGCAGACCGTCGAGATCCTCCGCCGCCCCGACGACGGGTTCGGCCTCGAGGTGCAGCTCGTGCACCCCACGGGCGTCAACGAGCTCTACCTCGGCCGCGTCGCGGGCCCCCGCATCGACCTGTCGACCGACGCCGTGCTCCGCTCGAGCAACGCGAAGGAGTACTCGGCCGCCACGCGCATGTACGGCCTCGTCGAGAACCACCTGCTCTGGGCCTGGGACATCGCGGCCCTCGGCCAGGAGCTCCGCACCCACGCCTCCGGGCGCCTGGCCCGCGTTGACTGACGCCCCGGCCGCCGGAGTCGCGGGGGCGCCGTCCGCCGACCCCGCCCTCGTCGTCGTGTCGCCCTTCGCGACGCGCGACGGCTTCGTCGACGACGGCAGCGGGGTCGCCGCGCACTACGGCAACCCCCTCACCGAGCAGCGGGCGCTCGTCCGCGGCGCGGCGGTCGTCGACCTCTCCGACCGGGGCGTGCTCACCGTCAGCGGCCCCGACCGCCTCAGCTGGCTGAACTCGCTCACGAGCCAGGCCCTGCTCGGGCTCGAGCCCGGCCGGTCGACCGAGACCCTCCTGCTCGACGCCAACGGCCGGCTCGAGCACGCCGCCCGCGTCGTCGACGACGGCGAGACCACCTGGCTGCTCGTCGACCGCGTCGAGGCGGAGCCCCTGCGCGCCTGGCTCGACCGGATGCGCTTCATGCTCCGCGTCGAGGTCGCCGACCGCACGGCCGACGTCGCCACGATCGGCGCCCTGGCCGACGTCGAGCTGCCCGTCCCGGTGCTCGCCCCCGCCGGCGTGCCCGTGGTCTGGGTCGACCCCTGGCGCGAGGTCGCCCCCGGCGGCCACGGCTACGCCGACGCCGAGACGCACCCCGGCCGTGACTGGAGCTACCGCGAGGTGCTCGTCGACCGGGCCGACCTCGCGGCCCTCGCGGCGTCCGACCTGCCCGCCGCCGGCACCCTCGCCCTCGAGGCCCTGCGCATCGAGGCGTGGCGCCCGCGTCTCTCGACCGAGGTCGACGAGCGCAGCATCCCGCACGAGCTCGACTGGCTCCGCTCCGCGGTCCACCTGGCCAAGGGCTGCTACCGCGGTCAGGAGACCGTCGCCAAGGTGCACAACATCGGGCACCCGCCGCGGCGCCTGGTGATGCTGCACCTCGACGGCTCCGACACCGTGCTGCCCGCCCCCGGCGACCCCGTCGTCACCGCGGCGGCCGTCGCCGAGGCCACCGCCGCCGGCACCCCGCTCGCCGACCTGCCCCCCGTGGGTCGCGTCACGAGCTCCGCCGTCCACCACGAGCTCGGCCCCGTCGCGCTCGCCGTGGTCAAGCGCGCCACCGACGAGACCGCGCCCCTCGCGGTGCTCTCGGCCGACATCGTCGTCGCCGCCGCTCCGCAGACGATCGTGCCGGCCTCCGCGGGCGCCGCCGCCGGGGTGCCCCGGCTGCCGCGCCTGGGAGCCGTCCGCCGCTAGGCGGCCCGGGTGGCGACCCGGCAGCCGGGTGCCGTCCGGCGGGCGGCCTCGCGCGCCTCCCGCGGCTTCGACCCCCGGGCGGCGACCCGTCGCACGGTGACGTCGATGCCGGCGATCGTGCAGATCGTCGTGGCCGCCAGCGCGTCGTACGCGATCACGCACCTGGGGCTCGGCCACGCGGTGCCGCTGCTCGCCGTCACGATCACCATCTCGTCGCTCGGCCTGGCCCGCGACGCCCGGCCCCGCGTCGTGCTCGAGAACGCGGTCGGCGTGCTGATCGGCATCGCCCTCAGCGAGGTCATGCTGCTCGTGCTCGGCAAGGGGCTCTGGCAGGTCGCGGCCGTGCTGCTGGTGGTGCTCGCGGTCGCGCGCTTCGCGTCGCCGAGCAGCGCCTTCGCCGCGGCGGCCGCCACCCAGTCGATGCTCGTCATGCTGCTGCCCGATCCGGAGGGCGGCCCCTTCGTGCGCAGCGTCGACGGCGCGGTCGGCGGGCTCGTCGCCCTCGCGGTGACGGCGATCGTGCCCCGCGACCCGGTCGGGTTGGCGCGGGCCGACGCGCGGGCCCTCTTCGCCGAGGTCGGGTCCGCCTTCGAGGCGCTCGTCGTCGCGCTCCGCACCGACGATGTCCGCCGGGCCGACGAGGCCCTCCGGCGCCTGAGGTCGACGCAGCCGCTGCTCGACGACTGGGCGTCTACGCTCGAGTCGGCCGTCTCGATCTCGCGCCTCTCGCCCTTCCTGAGGTCGCGCCTCCCGCACCTCCGTCAGCAGCAGTCGCTGCGGCTCCACGTCGACCTCGCGGTGCGCAACCTCCGGGTGATCGCCCGCCGGGTCGACACGTCGCTCGGCGACGGGCACGACCGGCTCGGCCTCGCCGACCTCGTCGAGAGAACCGGCCGCGCGGTCGTCGTGCTCGGCGGCTCGGTCGACGACGTCGAGCGGCTGCCCGCGGCGAGGGAGGCGCTCAGCGCGGTCGCCCGCCGCCTCGACCCGGCCGTGGTCGCGCCCGGAGCCCCGGTCACCGAGACGATCGTGGTGCTGATGATGCGACCGCTCGTCATCGACCTGCTCATGGCCACGGGCCTGCCGCACGACGAGGCTCGCCGCCGCCTCGCCGTCGTCTGACCTCGGCCGCGCGGGCTCAGGGGCGGGGCGCCACCGCGCTCCAGGGCAGGGTCAGCTCGCCGAGCCGCCAGCGGGTCCGGCCGTGCCGCACGGGCCAACCGGCGGCGCGCAGGCCCTCGACCGTCGCGATCCAGCGCTGCACCGGCCCGTAGACCGAGAGCGGGGCCGCGATCGCCCACTGCCGGTCGAGGTCGACGAGCAGGTCGTGCACGCGCTCGCCCGGCACGTTGCGGTGGATGAGCGCCTTGGGCAGCCGCTCGGCGACGACCGACGGGGCCTCGAGCGAGGCCAGGTGCAGCGCGACCGTGAACGTCTGCGGCCCCGCCTCGGTGACGTCCACCCAGCTCGCGACGCGGCCGACCTCGTTGCAGGTGCCCTCGACGAGCACCCCGCCGGGCTGCAGCCGCGACGTCATCAGCCGCCACGACGCGTCGACCTGCGACTCGTCGTACTGCCGCAGCACGTTCAGGGCCCGGATCACGGCCGGGCGCCGCCCGCCGTCGAGCGGCACCTCGAAGCCCCCGAGCCGGAAGCTCACGCCGGGCCGCGCCGACAGCGACGCGAGCCGCACGCGCTCCGGGTCGATCTCGATGCCGACCACCTCGACGTCGGGACGGACCTTCCGGAGGCGCTGGTGCAGCTCCAGGGGAGTGGTCGCGCTGGCCCCGTAGCCGAGGTCGACGACCAGCGGGTCGTCGGCACGGCGCAGCACGGGGTGCGCGGCGATCCACCGGTCGACGCGGCGGAGCCGGTTGGTGCCGGTCGTGCCGCGCGTGATCGATCCGATGGGCATGGCTCCGAGTCTGACAGCCCGGGGCGTCGGCGATACGCTGGAGGCATGACTTCGACGCTCATCCTCCTCCGTCACGGCAACAGCGAGTGGAACCAGGCGAACCTCTTCACGGGGTGGGTCGACGTGCGCCTCAGCGAGCAGGGCCGCGCCGAGGCGAAGCGCGCCGGCGAGCTCCTCGTCGAGCACCAGATGCAGCCCGACATCCTGTACACGTCGCGCCTCACCCGCGCCATCCAGACCGCCGACATCGCCCTCGAGGAGGCCGACCGCCTCTGGATCGACGTGAAGCGCTCCTGGCGGCTCAACGAGCGCCACTACGGCGCCCTCCAGGGCAAGGACAAGGCGCAGACCCTCGAGCAGTACGGCCCCGAGCAGTTCCAGACCTGGCGTCGGTCGTTCGACGTGCCGCCGCCGCCCCTCGACGACGACAGCGAGTTCTCGCAGGCGCACGACGTCCGCTACGCCGAGCTCGGCGTCGACGCCCCGCGCACCGAGTCGCTCGCCCTCGTGATCGAGCGCATGATCCCCTACTGGGAGAGCGACATCACCGCGAGCCTCGCCGAGGGCAAGGTCGTGCTGGTCACCGCCCACGGCAACTCGCTGCGCGCGCTGGTGAAGCACCTCGACGGCATCAGCGACGACGAGATCTCCGAGCTCAACATCCCCACCGGCATCCCGCTCGTCTACGAGCTCGACGACGACTTCCGCCCCACCGGCCCCGGCCGCTACCTCGACCCGCAGGCCGCCGCCGCCGGCGCGGCCGCCGTCGCGGCGCAGGGGGAGAAGAAGGGCCTGTAGGCGCGTCCTCTCCACCGGAGCCCGCCCCCGCCGTCGTGCGGGGGCGGGCTCCGTCGTGTCACACGCCGTACGCGTCACACGCAGTGCCCGTCACACGGAGCGCCCGTCACACGAAGTGCGCGCTGATCTCCATCACGAGGGAGTCGACGTCGACCTCGCGGCTCGTGTCGACGCGGACGACCGGCCAGGCGCCGAGCGGCCCCGCGCCCTCGACCCGGTCGGCCCAGCCGGCGGCCAGCTCGTCGGCCGTGCCGTGCACGGGGTGACGGCCGCCGCCCTCGACGCGGGCCGCCGAGCGGGCGAGCGCGAGCTCGGGAGCCACCTCGCACCACACCTCGAGCACGCGGGGCGAGCCGGCCCGCTCGACGCCGGCGCGCACGCCGTCGAGGTCGTCGTCGGGCCGCCAGCCCGCGTCGACCACGACGCCGGCCTCGACCTTGCCGGCCATCGCCCAGACGGCGTCCACGGCGATGCGCCGCACCGCCTGCGGGGCGATCATCGGCCCGGCCAGGTCGGCCAGCGCCTCCTGCACGGGGTCGACCGCGAGCAGCGGGCAGCCGAGCACGCCGGCCAGCGTGGCCGAGACGGTGGTCTTGCCCGAGCCGGGCAGACCGTTGACGAGGATCGCGACAGAAGCCATCCCCCCATCATCCCGCAGCGGGTCAGACCTCGGCGGCCACCCAGTCGCCGGTCGCGAGGTACTGGACCTTCTTGGCGATCGAGACCGCGTGGTCGGCGAAGCGCTCGTGGTAGCGCGACGCGAGGGTCGAGTCGACGGTGTCGACCGCCGCGCCCTTCCAGGTCTCGCCGAGCACCTTGTCGAAGACGCTGAGGTGCAGCTCGTCGATGCGGTCGTCGTCGTTGCGGATCTCCTCCGCGAGGCGGACGTCCTCCGTCGTGAGCAGCTCGGTGAGTTTCTTCGCGATGGCGACGTCGAGCCGGCCGAGCTCCTGGAAGGTCGGGCGCAGCGACTTCGGCACGACCTTCTCGGGGAAGCGGTACCGGGCGAGCTGGGCGATGTGCTCGGCCATGTCGCCCATGCGCTCGAGCGACGCGCTGATGCGCAGGGCGCTGACCACGATGCGGAGGTCGCGGGCGACGGGGTTCTGGCGGGCCAGGATGTCGATGGCGAGCTCGTCGAGGGCGATCGCGCGCTCGTCGATGCGGTCGTCGTCGGCGATGACCTTCTCGGCCAGCGTCACGTCGGAGTCGTTGAAGGCCGTGGTGGCGTTCTCGATCGAGACGGCGACGAGGCCCGCGATCTCGACGAGGCGCTCCTGCACCTCTTGCAGTTCCTGCTGGAATACCTCGCGCATGGGAGTCTGGGCCTCTCGTCGTTCCGGGGGTGTCCGGGTCTCGGGGCGACCGCCCCGTGCTGTGCCGGCGGAGCCGCCCGCACAGTCCCGTCGACTCTCACGGGTGGAGGTTAACGGTCGGTGACGGGAGGCCCAACAGTGCCCAAAGTACAGCGCTCCGGCTGGCTCTCGTCCGTTCCCGCCCCGGGCGTTCACTATCGTGACCTGCATGGAACCAACCTGGTTGGTGCCGGCCTCGCTGCTCTTCGGCGTCGTGGTCGGCGCCGCGGTCGTGATGGTGGTGGTGTCGGCTCAGCGCCGGGCCGCCCGCGTCGCGGCACTCGTCGAGACGACGCTGCCGGACGGCATCGACGCGGTGCTCGACGCCCTCTCGTCGGCCGGGCTCGTCGTCGACCCGTCGGGCAACGTGCTGAAGGCCTCGCCGTTCGCCCGTCAGCTCGGCCTGGTCTCTGCCCAGGAGCACCTCGTGCACCCCGAGGTCGAGGCCCTCGTCGACCTGGCGCGGCGGAGCGACGACCCGCAGGAGGCGCAGCTCACCCTGGCGCGCCTCCCCGGTTCCGAGGCCACCGTCGCCCTCGGCGTGCGGGCCGCCGTGCTGGGCGGCCGCTACGTGCTCGTGCTCGCCGAGGACCACACCGAGGGCCGGCGGCTCGACGACATGCGCCGCGACTTCGTCGCCAACATCAGCCACGAGCTGAAGACCCCGATCGGCGCGGTGGGCCTGCTCGCCGAGGCGCTCGACGCGGCCTCGGCCGACCCCGAGCGCGTCCGTCACTTCGCCGGCCGCCTGACGCGCGAGGCCGACCGGCTCGGCCGCCTGACCCAGGACATCATCGAGCTCTCGCGGCTGCAGGCCACCGACGCGCTCGAGTCGAGCGACCCCGTCGACGTTCGGGCGGTCGTCGACACCGCCGTCGACCGCAACCGGGTCGAGGCCGAGGTGCGGGGCATCTCGCTCGTCGTCCGGGGCGGCAAGAAGGCGCAGGTGCTCGGCGACGAGACGATGCTCGTCACCGCCGTCGACAACCTCGTCTCGAACGCCATCGCCTACTCGCCCGACGGGTCGCGCATCGGCATCGGCGCGACCGTCGACGACGAGGGCGGCGTCTCGATCGCGGTGAGCGACCAGGGCTACGGCATCCCCGAGCACGAGCTCGACCGCGTCTTCGAGCGCTTCTACCGCGTCGACCAGGCCCGGTCTCGCCGCACCGGCGGCACCGGCCTGGGCCTCGCGATCGTCAAGCACGTCGTCCAGAACCACGGCGGCGAGGTGCGCGTCTGGTCGCAGGTCGGCAGCGGGTCGACCTTCACGATCCGGCTGCCCGAGTTCGAGGCCCGCCCCGACACCCGTTCCGTCCCTGTCATGGTCACCACACGAGGAGACACCGATACCCGATGAGCACCCACATCCTGATCGTCGAGGACGAGGAGTCGCTGAGCGAGCCCCTGGCCTTCATCCTCGAGCGCGAGGGCTACCGCGTCACCGTCGCTGAGGACGGCCCGTCCGCCCTGGCCCTGTTCGACAAGTCGGGCGCCGACCTCGTGCTGCTCGACCTGATGCTGCCCGGCATCCCCGGCACGGAGGTCTGCCGGGTGCTGCGCTCGAGGTCGCAGGTGCCCATCATCATGCTGACCGCGAAGGACAGCGAGGTGGACATCGTCGTCGGGCTCGAGCTCGGCGCCGACGACTACGTCACCAAGCCGTACTCGACGCGGGAGCTGCTGGCGCGCATCCGGGCGGTGCTCCGTCGCCGGGCCGACGACGGCGACGACCTCGCCGACGGCATGCTCGAGGCGGGCGACATCCGCATGGACGTCGAGCGACACGTCGTGACGGTGCGCGGCGAGGACGTCGCGATGCCGCTCAAGGAGTTCGAGCTGCTCGAGCTGCTGATGCGCAACGCCGGCCGCGTGCTGACGCGCGGTCAGCTCATCGACCGGGTCTGGGGCTCCGACTACTTCGGCGACACCAAGACCCTCGACGTGCACATCAAGCGCATCCGCTCGAAGATCGAGCCCGTGCCCTCCGAGCCCAAGGCGCTCGTGACCGTGCGCGGGCTCGGGTACCGCATCGAGGCCTGAGGCGCCCCCGGCGGGCGGCCTCAGTCCGGCCGCCGACGCACGAGAGGCCCGGCCCCGCTGACGCGGGCCGGGCCTCTCGTCGTCTCGGCGCCGTTCGGGCGCCGCGTGCCGCTACGGGGTCGGCGTGGCCGAGGGCGTGCCGTCCTCGGGCGACGGGAGCGTCGTCGACTCGGCGGAGGGCGCCGTGGTCTCGCCCGGCATCGGGAGCAGGGTCGCGTACTCGGAGAGCTCGCCGGTCAGCACGGGCACCTGCAGGCTCTTGCCAGTCTCGGTGCCGTACTGGACGAAGACGGGCAGCAGCGCGCCGGGGGTGACGTCGAGGTCGCTCATCACGAACTGCTCCTGGCCGACCTCGGTGCCGAGGTCGACCTGCGAGTTCGCGTCGACGTCGACGGTCTGCGTCTCGTCGCCCGACTCGGTCTCGTACTGGAAGCTCACCTGCGCCGCGTCGTCGCCGCTGTTGACGATCGACATGACGAGGCTGGCCTCGGCGCCGTCCTCGGTCAGGGCCAGCGCGTTGAGCACCTTGACGTCGCCGACCGTGACGCTCGTGCCGTCGCTGGCGTCGTAGAACTGGGTCGTGCGCTGGGGGCTGATGAAGTTGCAGCCGGCGGCGACGACGAGCACGGCGGCACCCACGGTGGCGGCGGCGAGGGCGCGGGCGCCTCGACGGTCAATTGCAGATGCGACTCGCACGAGTGCCTCCAGGATCCAGTTCACGGCAAAGGTCTGCCCCAGCTTAGCGAGGGCAGAGCGGGGCGGTTCGTCAGGGCAGCCTTACCACCGACCTTCCATGGTATCCTGGGCGTCGCAGAATGGAGCCTGATTCATGCAGTTCGAGGTCGGAGAGACCGTCGTCTACCCCCATCACGGGGCCGCGACGATCTCTGAAGTCAAGAAGCGGATCATCAAGGGCGAAGAGAAGCTGTACCTCAAGCTTCGCGTCACCCAGGGTGATCTGACCATCGAGGTACCCGCAGACAACGTCGACCTGGTCGGCGTCCGGGACGTCATCGGCAAAGAGGGGCTCGACCGCGTGTTCGACGTCCTCCGTGCGCCGTTCACGGAAGAACCCACCAACTGGTCCCGCCGCTACAAGGCGAACCTGGAGAAGCTCGCGTCGGGCGACGTCATCAAGGTGTCCGAGGTCGTCCGCGACCTGTGGCGCCGCGACCAGGACCGCGGGCTGTCCGCCGGCGAGAAGCGCATGCTCGCCAAGGCCCGCCAGATCCTGATCAGCGAGCTCGCCCTCGCGGAGAAGACCGACGAAGAGAAGGCGTCGAGCGTCCTCGACGAGGTTCTTGCGTCCTAGCACCACCGACGACCGCACGGTCGGCTCCCTGACGGGGGTCGGTCGGGCGGTCGTCGTCGTCGCGGCCGGGAGCGGCACGCGTCTCGGCCTCGGCACGCCGAAGGCCTTCGTCGAGGTGGCCGGGCGCAGCATCCTGGCCCGCTCGCTCGACGCCGTGCTCGCCTCGGCGGTGCCCACCCAGATCGTCGTGGTCGTGCCGCAGGAGCAGCTCGCCGACGCCACGGAGCTCGTCGTCACGGCGGCCGGGCACGTCGCCGACCACGTCGTGGTGGTCGCGGGAGGCGCCAGCCGACAGGCCAGCGTCGCCGCCGGCCTCGGGGCGGTCGCCCCGGACGTCACGACCGTCCTGGTGCACGACTGCGCGCGCCCCTTCACCCCCACCGCGCAGTTCGACCTCGTCGCGTCGACGGTCGAGGCCACCGGCCGCGGCGTCGTGCCCGGGCTGCCCGTCAGCGACACGATCAAGCGCGTCGACGCGGCCGGCACGGTGCTCGACACCGTCGACCGCTCCGAGCTGGTCGCGATGCAGACCCCCCAGGGCTTCCCGCGGGCGGCCCTCGACGCCGCCTACGCCGCGGCCCGGGCCGAGCACACCGACGACGCCGCCCTGTTCGCGGCGGCCGGCCACGATGTCGTCGTCGTGGAGGGCGACCCGGTCGCGTTCAAGATCACCACCCGGTGGGACCTCCAACGCGCCGAGACGATCGCGGCGCAGCAGGCCGCGGCGGTCGGCGCTCCCGACCCGCGCCTCCGGCCCGACCCCGCCCTCCGCACCGGGCTCGGCATCGACGTCCACGCCTTCGACCCGGCCGCGCCGCTGCACCTCGGCCTCCTGCACTTCGAGGGCGAGGCGGGCCTGGCCGGCCACAGCGACGGCGACGCCGTCGCGCACGCGGTCGTCGACGCCCTCCTCTCGGCCGCCGGCCTCGGCGACATCGGCTCGATGTTCGGCACCGACGACCCGCGCTTCGCCGGCGCGAGCGGCGAGGTCTTCCTCACCGCGGCCGTCGAGCGCCTGACGCACGCGGGCGTCGACGTCGTCGACGTCGCCGTCCAGGTCGTCGGCAACCGGCCCCGGCTCTCCGCCCGCCGCCTCGAGATGGAGGAGCGGCTGATGCAGGTCGTCGGCGCTCCCGTCAGCGTGTCGGCCACGACCACCGACGGGCTCGGCTTCACCGGGCGCGGCGAGGGGCTGACGGCGATCGCGACCGCGCTGGTGTCGGTCGTCGACCCGGCGGCGCGCACCGCGCCTCCCCGAGGCCCTGCCTCCGCCTCCGCCCCGGCACGGGGCGCCGTCGCCCCGACCTCGCTCACCGACGACGGGTCGTCCGACCCGTCCGCCGACGACCACTGAATAGGCTGACCGCGTGACCATCCGCCTCTACGACTCCCGCGAGCAGGCGCTCGTCGACTTCGTCCCCCTCGAGCCCGGCCGGGTGGGGCTGTACGTCTGCGGGCCCACCGTGCAGTCGTCGCCGCACATCGGCCACCTGCGCAGCGCGTTGGTCTACGACCTGTGGCGCCGCTGGTTCACCTACCGCGGCCTCGACGTCACCCTGGTGCGCAACGTCACCGACATCGACGACAAGATCCTCGCGCTCTCGAGCGGCACCGACGAGGAGTGGTGGGCGCGCGCCTACCGCTACGAGCTCGAGTTCACCGCGGGGTACCAGGCGCTCGGCGTGCTGCCGCCGACCTACGAGCCGCGCGCGACCGCGAGCGTCACCGAGATGCAGCAGATCGTCGCGACGCTGATCGACCGCGGGCACGCCTACGCCGCGCCCGACGGCTCGGGCGACGTGTACTTCGACACCGCGAGCTGGCCGAGCTACGGCGCCCTGACGAACCAGGGCCTCGACGACATGGCCCCCGCGGCCGACGCCGACCCGCGCGGCAAGCGCGACCCCCGCGACTTCGCGCTCTGGAAGGGCGCGAAGGCCGACGAGCCCGCCTCGGCGAGCTGGTCGTCGCCGTGGGGCGACGGCCGGCCCGGCTGGCACATCGAGTGCTCGGCGATGTCGAAGCGATACCTGGGCAGCGCCTTCGACATCCACGGCGGCGGCCTCGACCTGCGGTTCCCGCACCACGAGAACGAGCTGGCCCAGTCGACCGCGGCCGGCGACGCCTTCGCGCACCACTGGCTGCACAACGGCCTCGTCGCCGTCGACGGCCAGAAGATGTCGAAGTCGCTCGGCAACTCGATCTTCGCCGCCGACTTCCTCGCCCTCGCGCGGCCGGTCGTCGTCCGCTACTTCCTCAGCGCGGCGCACTACCGCTCGACCATCGACTACCACGACGGCGCGCTCGTCGAGGCGGAGGCTGCGCTCGACCGCGTCGAGACGTTCCTCTCGCGGGCCGAGCGCCGTCTGGCCGACACCCGCTTCGCCGGTGTCGGCGCCCGGGTCGTGCCCGACGAGTTCGCCGAGGCGATGGACGACGACCTCAACGTGCCGCAGGCGATCGCCGTGCTGCACGACGCCGTCCGGTCGGGCAACGTCGCCCTCGACGACGGCGACCTCGACACGGCCGCCCGCGACCGCCAGCACGTCGCCGCCATGGTGGCCGTGCTGGGCATCGACCCGCTGGCGCCCGAGTGGCGCGGAGACGACGAGGGCGACGCGCACCGCGCGCTCGGCACCCTCGTCGAGACCCTCCTCGCCAGCCGCCAGGAAGCCAGGGCCGCGCGCGACTTCGCGCAGGCCGACCGCGTACGCGAGATGCTGGCGTCCGCCGGCGTCACCATCGAAGACACCCCCAGCGGGTCGCATTGGAGCCTCGAACAGTGAAGAACACCAGCGGAGCGAACAAGGGGCGGCCGAGCAGCAGCGCCGTCCGCAAGGGCAGCAAGGGCAAGCAGGTCGGCAGCGGCGGCCAGGGGCGCCAGGCGCTCGAGGGCAAGAAGCCCACTCCCGCCGCGGAGGACCGCCCGTACCACCCCGCGGGCAAGGCGAAGGCGGCGCGCGAGCGCCTTGACGCCGCCCGGGGGCGCGGCGGCAACGGCCCCCGCGCCGGGTCGCCGATCGCCGGCCGCGGCGGGCAGGACGCCCCGCGCCGCAAGCCGAAGAGCTCCGACGACAGCGAGATGGTCACCGGGCGCAACTCGGTGCTCGAGGCCCTGCGCACGCGCATCCCCGCCTCGACGCTCTACATCGCGGCGCGCATCGAGATGGACGACCGCACGAAGGAGATCCTCAACCTCGCGACGCGTCGCGGGCTGCCGATCCTCGAGGTCATGCGCCCCGAGCTCGACCGCCTCACGGGCCCCGACTCGGTGCACCAGGGCGTCGCCCTCAAGGTGCCGCCGTACGAGTACGCGCACCCGGTCGACCTGCTCGAGGGCTCGATCAAGCGTCGCCAGAACCCGCTCTTCGTCGCGCTCGACGGCATCACCGACCCGCGCAACCTCGGCGCGATCATCCGCTCGGTCGCCGCGTTCGGCGGCCAGGGCGTCATCATCCCGCAGCGTCGCTCGGTCGGCCTCACCGCCTCGGCGTGGAAGACCTCGGCCGGTGCCGCGGCGCGCATCCCCGTCGCGATGGCGTCGAACCTGACGCAGACCCTCAAGTCGTTCAAGGACCAGGGCGTCTTCGTGCTGGGCCTCGACGGCGACGGCGACGTCATGCTGCCGGGCCTCGAGCTCGCCGACCGCCCGCTCGTGGTCGTCGTGGGCAGCGAGGGCAAGGGCCTCTCGCGCATCGTCGCCGAGACCTGCGACGCCATCGTGTCGATCCCGATCACGGGCGCCGTCGAGTCGCTGAACGCCGGCATGGCCGCGAGCGTCACGCTCTACGAGATCTCGAAGCTGCGCGCCGAGCGCTCGTAGCGCTCGTCAGCCCCGACACAGAGGAGGCGCGGTGCCGGTCGCCCGGCACCGCGCCTCCTCTGCGTGGTCGCGGAAGGCGCCGCGTCGGGTCAGACCTTGGAGCGCCAGTCGTCGTCGTCGTCCTCGGCCTCGAGCAGCTCGGCGTCGGGCAGGGTGATCGACTCGGTGGCCGGGTCGATGACGGTGCGCTCGTCACGGCGGTGCCGCAGCACGTCGTTGATGTACGACGTCAGCGCCTCGGCGATGGGCACGTCGCGGTTCTCCTGCTGCGAGCGGTACCAGCGGTGCTCGAGCAGCTGGTGGAAGACCTCCGCCGGCTCGAGGCGGCCGCGGAGGTCGCGGGGGATGGACCGGACGACCGGCTCGAACACCCGGGCGGCCCACTCGTGCGCCACCATCTCCTCGTCCGCGTCGGTGTTGCCGGTGCGCAGCCGGTAGGCGTCGAGGTCGTTGAGGAGGCGCCGGGCCTGGTTCTCCTCCACGTCGAGGCCGGTGAGGCGCAGCAGGCGGCGGGAGTGGTGGCCGGCGTCCACGACCTTGGGCTGGATGCGCACCTGGGTGCCGCCCTCGGCCGTCTTGATCGCGAGCTCCTCGATGTCGAAGCCGAGGTCGTTGAGCCGCTCGACCCGGTCGGTGATGCGCCAGCGCTCCGAGCTGGAGAACGTCTCGCTGCCGGTCAGCTCCGTCCAGAGGCTGCGGTACTTCGCGACGATGCCGTTGCTGACGTCGACGGCGTCGAGGTTGTCGTCGAGGCGCCCGCCGGCCTCGAGGTCGAGCAGCTCGCCGGCGATGTTGACGCGGGCGACCTCGAGGTCGTTCTCGCGCTGGCCGTTCGAGAGCCCGCCCGGGTAGAGCTTGCCGGTCTCGGCGTCGACCAGGTAGGCCGCGAAGGCGCCCGCGTCGCGCCGGAAGAGCGTGTTCGAGAGCGAGACGTCGCCCCAGTAGAAGCCGATGACGTGCAGGCGCACGAGCAGCAGGGCCAGCGCGTCGACGAGCCGCTTCGCGGTGTCGGGGCGGAGGGTCTGCGAGTACAGCGCCCGGTAGGGCAGCGAGAACTTGAGGTGCCGCGTGACGAGCACGGGGTTGAGGGGCGAGCCGTCGACGTCGCGCCGGTTCGTGATGACCGCCAGGGGGTCGACGCAGGGGATGTCCATCCGCTGCAGGGTGCGGAGCATCTCGTACTCGCCCCGGGCCATCTCGCCCGAGGTCTCCTTGATCGCGATCACGTAGCCGCTGAGGTGCGCGAAGCGCACCAGGTGCCGCGAGATGCCCTTCGGCAGGGCCGCGATGGCCTCGTCGGGCCACTCGTCGAGGGGGAGGGACCACGGCAGGTCGAGCAGCGCCGGGTCGACGGTGGCCGAGGTGATGTTGAGGGAGTCGCTCATGGGTCTTCTCTGGTCGGACGGCCGGGGCGCGCCGGGCGATCGGGTGTGGTCGGGGGCGGAACGGACGATCGGCCCGCCGGGTCGCTCGGAGAGGTTCTCCTGGCGACGCGACGGGCCGATCGGGGGTGCGGGGGCTACGCGCTGACGACGGCCTTGTCGCCGAGGCGCTGGCCGCTCTCGGTGTCGAAGACGTGCACGTGGTGCGCCTGCGGCGTGATGTAGATCGTGTCGCCGAGGCCCGGGTGGTTGCGACCGTCGACGCGCACGACGATGTCGACGCGCGCGCCGTCGACCTCGGTGTGGCCGTAGAGGTAGCCGTCGGCGCCGAGCTCCTCGACCACGTCGACCGTGACCGCGAGGCCCTCGCCGGTGGTGTTGACCACGACGTCCTCGGGGCGGACGCCCACGGTGACGCTCTTGCCGTTGGCCTGGCCGACGGTGTCGCGGTCGACCGAGGTGACGGCCGTGCCGAACTTGATGCCGCCGTCGACGACGTCGGCGGGCAGGAGGTTCATGGCCGGCGAGCCGATGAAGCCGGCGACGAAGACGTTCTGCGGCTTCTCGTACAGGTCGCGGGGCGTGCCGACCTGCTGCAGGACGCCGTCCTTGAGGACCGCGATGCGGTCGCCCATGGTCAGGGCCTCGGTCTGGTCGTGGGTGACGTAGACCGTGGTGACGCCGAGGCGACGCTGCAGGGAGGCGATCTGGGTGCGGGTCTGGACGCGGAGCTTGGCGTCGAGGTTCGACAGCGGCTCGTCCATGAGGAAGACCTGGGGCTGGCGCACGATGGCGCGGCCCATGGCGACGCGCTGACGCTGACCACCGGAGAGGGCCTTGGGCTTGCGCGAGAGGTAGGGCTCGAGGTCGAGCAGCTTCGCGGCCTCGAGGACGCGGGTCGCGCGCTCCTCCTTGCCGACGCCGGCGATCTTGAGCGCGAAGCCCATGTTCTCGGCGACGGTCATGTGCGGGTACAGCGCGTAGTTCTGGAACACCATCGCGATGTCGCGGTCCTTCGGCGGCACGTCGGTGACGTTGCGGTCGCCGATGAAGATGTCGCCGCTGTTGACCTCTTCGAGGCCGGCGAGCATGCGGAGGGTGGTCGACTTGCCGCAGCCCGAGGGGCCCACGAGGACGAGGAACTCGCCGTCGGCGACCTCGAGGTCGATCGCGTCGACCGCTGCGCGGGTCGAGCCGGGGTAGAGACGGGTTGCCTTGCTGAACGTCACGGACGCCATGATTCGTTTCTCCTTCACCGGCAGGTACGTGCCGGACGATCCGTTGTGAATGGACGGTGATCAACCGTGTTGGTCGACGATGACCACCGCGCCTCAGCATGCCACAGAACGGCCCCTGGCAGGGCCCCCGGACGGGTGGCCGGAGGGGGGTCGGGGGGATGGTGTCCGGACATCTCCCAGCGCGCTCTCCTAGGATCACGGGGGGCCGGAGGCGCGCCACGTGCTCTCCGACCCGCTCCGCCCTACCCGTCTGCCCCTCAACGACGCGACGCCCCGACCCCCGTCGCGCATCGGAGAACCGCACCCCCATGACTGAGAACGACAAGTCGCTGACCAAGAACCAGCGTCGGGCCGCCGCCCGCGAGAAGGCGCAGCTCGCCCGCAAGAAGCAGAAGCGCCGTCAGCGGACGAGCCGCTGGGTGCTGCAGGGCGGCCTCGGCCTGGTCGTCGTCGCGATCGTCGTCGGCGTCGTCCTGGTCATCACGAACAGCATCAAGCCGGCCGGCCCCGGCCCCGCCAACATGGCCAGCGACGGCATCCGCATCGGCCAGGACTTCGTCGCGCAGACGACCCCCGCGCTCGACGCGGGCGACGAGCCCGTCGCGACGGAGACCACGGCGGCCTCCGACACCGTCGACATCGTCGTCTACCTCGACTACCTCTGCCCGATCTGCGGCCAGTTCGAGGCGGCCAACAACGACTACATCGCCGGCCTCGTGTCGTCGGGCGCCGCGACGGTCGAGTACCACCCGATCGCGATCCTGACCAACAGCTCGCTGGGCACGAAGTACTCGAACCGAGCCGCGAACGCCGCCGCCTGCGTCGCGAACTACTCGCCCGACTCCTTCTTCGACTTCAACACGGCCATGTTCGACCAGCAGCCGGAGGAGGGCACGCGCGGCCTCGACGACTCGCAGCTCGCCGACATCGCCACGGGCGTCGACGGCGTGCAGCAGGCCTCGGCGATCGAGACCTGCATCGACGACCAGGAGTTCGCCTCCTGGGTCAGCGCCTCGACCGAGCGCGTGCTCGACGGGCCGCTGCCGAACAGCGACGTCGAGACCTTCCGCGGCACGCCCACCGTCCTCGTCAACGGCCAGCAGTACGACCCGAGCCTGCCGTTCACCAACGAGGAGTTCCGCAACTTCGTCGTGACCGCGGCCGGCAACAGCTACTCCGACTCGGCGACGTCGACGGCCACGCCGACGCCCGAGCCCACCGAGTCGGCACCGGCCGAGACGCCGGCCCCGGCCGAGACTCCCGCCTCCTAGCCGCGGCGACTTCCCGGCCCGACCGCCCCGGCTCGCGTCGCCGTCAGTCGCGGCGGCGCGGGTGGGGCACGATCACGTCGATCTCCCGCACCGGCCCCGCGGGCAGGTCGGCCCGGCGCGACCGGGTCGTCGGCCGGAGCGGCAGCTCGTGCAGCACGACGTCGCGCACGGTGCCCGCGTCCAGCACGAGGCTGAGGTACGTGGCCCGCGGCTGTCGCCGCTTGTCGGTCGGTGACCCGGGGTTGAGCAGGCGCGTGCCGGAGGCGGTGGTCGAGTCCCACGGGATGTGGCTGTGGCCGAAGAGCAGCAGGTCGGTCTCGGGGTGGAGGCGGTCCGCCCGCGCCTCCCGCGCCTCCTTCTGTCCCGTCTCGTGGACGACGGCGACGCGGACGCCGTCGATCGTCTCGCGAGCCACCTCCGGCAGCCGGGCCCGGAGCTCGTCGCCGTCGTTGTTGCCCCAGACGCCGACCAGGCGTCGGGAGCGCCGCTCGAACTCGTCGAGGATCGCGGTGCCGGTCCAGTCGCCGGCGTGCACGACGACGTCGGCGGCCTCGACCGCCGCCCAGAGCTCGTCGGGCACGGCGCGGGCCTTCTGCGGCACGTGGGTGTCGGACACGACGACGACGGTGGTGGTCACCGGCCCAGGCTAGGCGCGGTTGACTGGGCCGGTGCGAGTCTCCGTCGTGATCCCGGTCCGTGACGACGCGCGGCACCTCGAGGCCTGCCTCCGGTCGCTCGCGCGCCAGACGCGGCTGCCCGACGAGGTGCTCGTGGTCGACAACGGCAGCACCGACGACACCGTGGCGGTCGCGACCGCGGCGGGTGCGCGCGTCGTCACCGAGCCCGTCGTCGGGATCGCGGCCGCCGCCTCCACCGGGTACGACGCCGCGACCGGCGACCTGATCGGCCGCTGCGACGCCGACAGCGTGCTGCCGCGCACCTGGGTCGCCGAGCTCGCGGGCACCCTCGAGGCCGACGGCGACGTGCTCGCGGTCACGACGAACGCCCGCTTCTACGACGCGCCCGTGGGGGCCCAGAGGCTGCTCTCGGCGGCGTACGTCGGCGCGTACCACTGGCTCGTGGGCTCGGCGCTGGCGCACTGGCCGTTGTTCGGGTCGACCATGATGATGCGCCGGTCGGCGTGGGCCGCCGTGAGCGACGTCGTGCACCGCCGCGACACGGGGCTGCACGACGACATGGACCTCGCCCTCCACCTCGGCGACCTGGCGCCGACGCGGGGCGGCCGCCTCGTCTACCGGCGCGACGTCGTGGCCGGCATCTCGGCGCGCCCGTTCGACCGGGGCGCCGACCCGGGGCTGCGGACGCGGCGCGCGCTGCGGGTCTTCGCGGTGCACGGGCGCTCGGGGGTGCCGTTCACCCGCTGGTGGCGGGCCGACCCGCTGCGCACGCGCGCCGTCTGGCGTCGTCTGCGGCCCCGCGCCTGACGGGCCCCGCGGCTCCGCCCGGCGGCTCCTCTCCCGTCGCCCGCGTGGCTGGTGGCCCTCCGGGCCCCTCAGGTAGTTCGATGAGACGGTCGTGCACCGCACGACGTCGTCGCACGCCCTCCGGCCGCGCACCATGACCACCACACAGAACGACGAGGACGAACCGTGGGACTCTTCCGCACCAAGGACGCCGAGGTGGTCGAGCACAACGCCGCCGTCCAGAGCAGCATCTGGACCGACGCGTTCGGCCGCCTGGCGATCCGCAGCCTGCAGATCATCGCCGTCGTCGTCGTCGGCATCGCCGTGATCTACACCTTCCTCTCGCTGAGCCTCGTCACCCTGCCGGTGCTGCTCGCGCTGATCTTCGCCTCGGCGATGTACCCGCTGATCGCCTTTCTCCGTCGGCACCGGGTGCCGAGCCTCCTCGCCACGATCATCGCCCTGCTCGGCGTCGTGGTCGTGCTGGGCCTCGTCGGCTGGCTGCTCGTCTGGGCCGTCGAGAACCAGGCGGCCTCCCTGGCGAAGTCGGCCACCGAGGGCTTCGACCAGCTGCAGGACTGGATCACCACCCTGCCGTTCTCGATCACCGACGACCAGATCGAGTCCGTGCGGAACACCGTCGTCGACTTCGTGACGAGCGCGCAGTTCGGCTCGGGCGCCCTCGCCGGCGCCAGCGCGATCGGCAGCTTCGCGACCGGCCTCGTGCTGATGATCGTCGTGCTGTTCTTCTTCCTCAAGGACGGCCCGGCAATCTGGGAGTTCCTCCTCCGCCCGTTCAAGGGCGAGCAGTACGCCCGGGCCCGCCGCATCGGCGACAAGACGGTCGCCACCCTCGGCGGCTACGTGCGCGGCACGGCCACCGTCGCCGCCGTCGATGCCATCGGCATCGGCGTCGGCCTCGCGATCATCGGCGTGCCGCTGGCGCTGCCCCTGGCCGTGGTCGTCTTCCTCACCGCCTTCATCCCGCTCGTCGGCGCCACCGCCGCGGGCATCCTCGCGGCGCTCGTCGCCCTGGTGGCCAACGGCCCCGTGGCCGCCATCTGGGTCATCGCGGTCGTCGTGCTCGTCAACCAGCTCGAGGGCAACTTCCTCCAGCCGGTGCTGATGGGCCGCACCCTGCAGCTGCACGGCCTCGTCATCCTGGTCGCCCTGACCGCCGGCACCATCCTCGGCGGCGTCGTCGGCGCGGTCATCGCCGTGCCGCTGATGGCCGTGGTCTGGGGCATCACGCAGGTGTGGAACGGCGAGCACCAGCCGGCGGAGATGTTCCGGAAGAAACGGCCGGAGGAAGTGCGCTAGCCCGCGAGGGCCTGCCGGAGGCGCGGTGTGCGGAGGACGCACACCGCGCCTCCGTCCTGTGCGGACGGAGCCCGGGAAAAAGTCTGCACGATCTGCAGCGAGATGGTTGCGTTCCGTCAACTACGGCGTATGGTTGACGTTCAGCAACTACCTGACCAACGGCGGTCAGCGACCCCCATCTCAGAACGACCACGGAGCGCACCTTGTCGCAGACCACCACCGCCGCGGGCACGAAGCCCGCGGCTCCCCACGAACCGGGCGAAGCGCCCGGCATGAGCCACCGCGAAGTCCTCACGGCCCTGTCGGGCCTGCTGATGGGCATGCTCGTGGCGATCCTCTCGTCGACCGTCGTGTCGACCTCGCTGCCGCGCATCGTCAGCGACCTGAACGGCAGCCAGACCTCGTACACCTGGGTCATCACCGCCACGCTGCTCGCGACGACCGTCAGCACGCCCCTCTGGGGCAAGTTCTCCGACCTGACGAACCGCAAGGTGCTGCTGCAGGTGGCCCTCGTGCTGTTCGTGCTCGCGTCGGTCGCGGCCGGCTTCTCGCAGGACACCGCGACGCTGATCACCTTCCGCGTCTTCCAGGGCCTCGGCGCCGGCGGCCTCACCGCCCTGGTGCAGGTCGTCATGAGCGACATCATCAGCCCGCGCGAGCGCGGCCGGTACATGGGCTACCTCGGCGCCGTGATGAGCGTCGGCACCATCGGCGGCCCGCTGCTCGGCGGCGTGCTCACCGACACCATCGGCTGGCGCTGGAACTTCTTCGTCGGCGTGCCCGTCGGCATCGCCGCGCTGATCGTCATCCAGCGCACGCTGCACCTGCCGGCCAAGCCGAAGAAGAAGGTCGTCGTCGACTACTGGGGCGCCGGGCTGATCGCCGGCGGCGTCTCGCTGCTGCTCATCTGGGTGTCGCTCGGCGGCAAGCAGTTCGAGTGGGCCTCGGCCACCAGCTGGCTGATGGGCCTGGGCGCGGCCGTGCTGCTCGCCCTCGCCGTGGTCGTGGAGTTCCGCTCGAAGGAGCCGATCATCCCGCTCACGCTGTTCAAGAACCGCACCTTCACCTTCGCGGTGATCGCCTCGCTGAGCGTCGGCGTCGCGATGTTCGGCACCAGCGTCTTCCTCGGCCAGTACATGCAGCTGGCCCGCGGCCAGTCGCCGACCATGGCGGGCATCCTGACCCTGCCGATGGTGCTCGGCCTGCTGATCTCGTCGATGGTCGCCGGTGCGCTCATCTCGAAGTACGGCAAATGGAAGCCCTACATGATCGTGGGCTCGATCCTCCTCGCCGCCGGCCTCTTCCTCATGTCGACCATCGAGTACGACACGAACTTCGCCGTCGTCTCCGTCTTCATGGCGATGATGGGGCTCGGCATCGGCATGGTGATGCAGAACCTCGTGCTCGTCGTGCAGAACTCCGTCGACGTGAGCGTCGTCGGCGCCGCCTCCTCGAGCGTCGCGTTCTTCCGCAGCCTCGGCGGCACGATCGGCGTCTCGGTCATGGGCGCCGTGCTCGGCACGAAGGTCTCGGGCTACATCACCGACGGGCTCACCGACGCCGGCGTCGACCCGAGCGCGCTCGGCAGCGGCGAGTCGACCACGAGCATCCCCGACCTCAGCACCGTGCCCGGCCCGATCCGCACCATCATCGAGTCGGCCTACGGCCAGGGCGTCGCCGACGTCTTCCTCATCGCGGCCCCGCTCGCGATCATCACCATCGTGTTCGTCTGCCTGCTGCCGAACGTCGAGCTCGGCACGAAGTCGGGCATCCAGCGCGCCGCCGCGGCCGGCCCCCAGGGAGGCGCGGCACCGGTCGACGGAGCCGCCGCCTCCCCGGCGACCAAGGGCGCCGCGGCGACCGCCGGGCTCGCGCCTGCGGTCTCGAGCGCCCCGGCCGAGGCGCAGCCGCGCACCGGGACCGTCGATACGATCATCGCGACCGGGGCCGCCGAGGTGGCGGGCCACCCCGTGTCCGACGACGAGCTGAGCGAGAGCCCGGTGTTCTCGTCCCTGGTCGAGGAGAAGGATGTCGCAGCCGATCGATGACGGCCAGCCGGGAGGCGCGGTGCTCGACGCCCCGCGCCTCCCCGAGGCCGACGACGAGGGCCGAGAAGGCCTGATGGCCAGCGTGGTCGACGAGATCGGCTCGCTCATGGTGGAGGCCAAGCGCACCATCGCCGCCGCGGCCTCCCGCTTCGACCCCGACGTGCCGCCGACGGCGTTCTACGTGCTGCGCTACGTGATGAAGCACCAGCCCTGCACGGCCGGCGAGATCGTCCGTGCGATGGCGATGGACAAGGGCGCCGTGAGCCGGCAGGTCGCCCTGCTGCGCGACGCCGGGTTCGTCGACGTCGTGGCCGACGCCTCCGACGGCCGGGTCTCGATGCTCCGGAGCACCGAGCGGGCCGAGGCGCGGATGCTCGAGGTCCGGCACGAGAACCGCGCCGTGTTCCGCAGCCACGTCGAGGGCTGGACGGACGACGAGCTCGCCCAGTTCTCGGGCTGGCTGCACCGCTTCAACACGCCCGCCGGCCCGCGGTAGGCGACCCGCGACTCCTCGGGGCCGACGGCGGGCGAGCCCGACGCCGACGGGCCGACGCGGTCGCCCGGTGTCGGCGGACCCGCCCGGGGACGACGACGGCCCCCTCCCTGGTCGGGAGGGGGCCGTCGTCGTGCTGCGGAGCGACTAGATCGTGGCGGTGTCGATCACGAAGCGGTAGCGCACCTTGCTGGCGACGACGCGCTCGTAGGCCTCGTCGACCTGGTCGGCGCTGATCGTCTCGATCTCGGCGCCGATGTGGTGCTCGGCGCAGAAGTCGAGCATCTCCTGCGTCTCGCGGATGCCGCCGATGTTGGAGCCGGCGAGGCTGCGACGGCCCATGATGAGCGAGCCGGCGCGGAACGACTGCGGGTTCTCGGGCAGGCCGACGAAGACCATGGTGCCGTTGAGGCGCAGCGTGCGGGCGTAGGCGTCGATGTCCATGTCGGCCGAGATCGTGTTGATGATCAGGTCGAACGAGCTCTTCAGCTCGTCGAAGGTCGACGGGTCGCTCGACGCGTAGTAGTGGTCGGCGCCGAGCTTGAGGCCGTCCTCCTGCTTGGAGAGCGTCTGGCTGATGACGGTGACCTCGGCGCCCATGGCGTGCGCGATCTTGACGGCCATGTGGCCGAGCCCGCCCATGCCGACGACGGCGACCTTCGTGCCGGGGCCGGTGCCCCAGTGCTTCAGGGGCGAGTAGGTGGTGATGCCGGCGCAGAGCAGCGGCGCGGCCTCGTCGAGGGCGATGCCCTCGGGGATCGACAGCACGTAGTTCTCGTTCGCGACGATCTGCTTGCTGTAGCCGCCGTAGGTCTCTTCGCCCGTGTACTCGCGGCCGTTGTAGGTGGGCACGTTGCCCTTGACGCAGAACTGCTCCTCGCCCGCGAGGCAGTTCTCGCACTCGCGGCAGCTGTCGACGAAGCAGCCGATGCCGACGCGGTCGCCGACCTTGTGCTTCGTGACCTCGGAGCCGACCTCGGTGACGACGCCGGCGATCTCGTGGCCGGGCACCATCGGGAAGATGGCCTTGCCCCACTCCTCGCGGGCCTGGTGGATGTCGCTGTGGCAGATGCCGGCGAAGGCGATGTCGATCTGCACGTCGTGGGCGCCGACGTCGCGACGCTGGATGGTGCTGCGCTCGAACGAGGCGCCGGCCGAGGCGGCGACGAGAGCGGGGACGGTGGTGGGCACGGGGTTACCTCCGGGGGTTGCGGGTGTCTCGCGCGCCTGTGGGCGCGCTGATCTCCGACGACGCTGTGGGGGACGACACGAGCCTAGGCGCGCCTCCTGGGGGGCTGCTCCTGCCGGGAACCGTTCTCAGATCCCGGGCGCGGCGGGGCTCGCGGCTCTTCTGGGGAGGCGCGGGAGGGCTCGGGTCAGCGGGGGAGGCGTGGGTCAGCGGGGGAGGCGCGGGTCAGCCGAGCAGGCCGGCCTGCCACACGAGCGCGGCAGCCCCGACGAGCGGGCTCTCGTCGCTCAGCCCGGAGCGCACGACGCGCACCCGCCGCGCGTAGTGGTTGACCGGGGCCTCGTCGACGGTGCGGCGGACGAGGTCGAGGTAGTCGGCGCTGACGCGGGAGAACCCGCCGCCGATCGCGACGACGTCGAGGTCGAGCAGGGTGCTGACCGACGACACGGCCTCGCCGACGGCGTTCGCCGAGCGGCGCACGGCCGCGACGGCGAGGGGGTCGCCCTCGAGGTAGCCGGCCGCGAGGTCCTCCCCGCGCTCGCCCTGCCAGCCCTGCGCGCGGGCCCACGCCACGACGTTGGGGCCGGAGGCGATGACCTCGAGCGTCGCCGCCGAGGCGTTCTGGCCGGCGGGCCGGTCGGCGATCTGGATCTGGCCGATGTGCCCCGCGTTGCCGGTGCCGCCCGAGAGCAGGCGGCCGTTGACGATGAGGCCGCCGCCGACGCCGGTCGAGACCGTGATCGCGAGGGCGTTGTCGGCCCCCTGCGTCGCGCCGACCCAGTGCTCGGCCAGGGCGAGGCTGACGCCGTCGAGCCTCAGCGTGACCGGGGCGTCGGGGGCGACGACGCCCGCGACGAGCTCGGCGACCAGGTCGCGGAGCGGGAAGCCGCGCCACGAGGGGAGGTTGATGGGCGAGACCGTGCCGCGCACGAGGTCGACCGGGCCGGCGCTGCCGATGCCCGCGCCGACGACGACGTCGTCGGGCCCGACCGCGGCCAGGGCGTGCGCCACGACGTCGCGCACCGCCCCGGCCAGCTCGTCGCTGCTCGAGGCGCGGCCGGTCGGGCGGCGGTCGCGGCTGCCCGGGGCGAGCGTGCCGTCGGCGGCCACGAGGGCGGCCTCGACCTTCGTGCCGCCGACGTCGACGGCGAGAGCGTAGTCAGTCACGGCGACAGCGTACCGGGGCCCGTCGCCCGTGACGGCGGGCCTCGGTAGGCTGCCCGCATGGACCAGACCGCAGGCCGGGTCGTCGTCGTCGGCGACGCCCTCATCGACGAGATCCGCACCCCCGCCGGCTCCGACGACCACGTCGGCGGTGCCGGCCTCAACGTCGCCGTCGGCCTCGCCCGGCTCGGCGTGCCGACCACCCTGCTCGCCTCGGTGGGCGACGACGCCGACGGTGCGGCGATCCGCGCGCACCTCGCCGAGCACGGCGTCGAGCTCGTGGCGACGGTCAACGCGTTCGGCACCGGCCGCGCGGTCTCCGAGCGCGTCGACGGCGAGCCGAGTTACTCGTTCACCGAGGCCGCCGTCGCGCGGGGCCTCGACTTCTCGCCCGAGCAGGTCGCGGCGATCACCGTGGCGCCCCTCGTCGCCGTCAGCTCGTACCCGTTCGACGACGCCTGGCTCACCGAGCGCCTGCTGCAGCACGTCGGCGCCGAG
Source organism: Frigoribacterium endophyticum (assembly GCF_011759585.1). GTDB lineage: Bacteria > Actinomycetota > Actinomycetes > Actinomycetales > Microbacteriaceae > Frigoribacterium > Frigoribacterium endophyticum. The sequence goes on along the minus strand of NZ_JAAOYV010000002.1, from coordinate 707,290 downwards.
CCGCCGCGGCTCGTGGTCGACCCGAACCCGCGGCCCGGGTTCCTCCGCGACGTCGACGACTTCCGCGCCGGGTTCGCCCGTGCGGCCGCCGTCTCGCTGCTCGTCAAGATCGGCTCCGACGACGCCGAGCTCGTGGCGGGCACCTCGCTCGAGGGCTGGCAGGAGGCGCTGCTCGCGTCGGGCGCCGGCGCCGTGCTGGCCACGCGGGGCGCCGACGGGGCCGACCTCCAGCTCGCGGGCGGCCCGGTGCTGCACCGCGACGTCGCCGTCTCGGCGGGCGAGGTCGTCGACACGATGGGCGCGGGCGACGCGACCTTCGCGTCGATCGTCGCCAGCCTGCTCGCGGGCACGAGCGGCCCCGGCTCGACCGACTGGGCTGCCGCGCTGACCGACGCCATGGCGGTCGCCGCGGCGACGGTGCGCGCGCCGGGGGCGCTGCTGCGCCGCCCCGGCGACGAGAGCTAGGAGCGCGTCAGTCCCGCGCCTCCGCGACGGCCCTGGCCTTGCCCGACAGGTACCAGTGCGACCGCGCGCCGGTCTCGACCGGCTGCATGCCGACGACGACCTTGCCGCGGGAGTGCTTCTCGGCGAGGTCGTCGAACGCCTGCGCCACCGCATCGAACGGGTAGAAGCCCGAGATGAGCACGCGCACCTTGTTCTCGGCGATCAGCTTGGCGAGGGCGCCGAGGATCATCGCCGGCTCGGCGTCGTCGCGCTCGGCCGTGATGAAGCGCACCTCGACGTCGAGGCGGTCGTCGCTCGAGCTGAACCGGCTGGCCGGCACGCCGAGGGCGGTCGCGAGCTCCGGGTTGTCGCCGCCGTGGTTGTCGATGAACGCCGTGACGGGGCGCGTCACCGCCGCCTCGATGCGCTCCTGGATGCCCTCGCCGTAGGTGATCGGGATCACGCCGATCGACCGCAGGTAGTCGTGGTTGCGGGGGCTGCAGGTGCCGATCACGGTCGCGCCCGCGGCCTTCGCGAGCTGGCACTCGATGTGCCCCACGCCGCCGGCCGCGGCGGTCACGACGACGACGTCCTCCGCGCCGAGGTGCAGCCCGCGGACGATGTCGTAGGCGGTGACCCCGGCGAGGTAGAGGCCGCCGGCGACCTCCCACTCGACGTTCATCGGCTTCTTGACGACCGCCGTGGCGGGCACGGTGACCCAGGTCGCGTGCGCCCCGCCGCCGATCGAGTGGCCGAGCACCTCGGCCCCGATCGCGAGGTCGCGCACCGCGGCGCCGCGCTTCTTGACGATGCCCGCGAAGCAGGAGCCCTGCCGGGCGGGGAACTCGAGGGGGAGGCGGTCGACGAAGTCGCCCTGCCGGATGAAGTTCTCGATGTGGTTGAGCCCCGCCGCCACGACCTCGACGACGACCTCGTCGTCGGCGGGGACGGGGAGCTCCTGGGCGACGAAGTGCAGCTCGTCGATGTCTCCGTACCGGTCGAACTCGACCGCCTTGCCCGAACGTGCCATGTCGTGCCTCCTCGCAGCGTGCCCTGAGTCTGCTCCCGGTGGGGGACGACAGGTCGGGAGCTGGCTGGGAGTTCTCACGGAGCGGCCAGTGGTCGTCGACCGGCTGGCGACGCGGACGGCCGCAGCGTGGTCGCGGGGGCGGCCCCGCGCCTCCTACAGCTGGGCGGCGGGGACGCTGAACGTGTCGCAGGCCCCGGGGCCCCCGGCGCGCCCGGCCTCGAACCAGCGCTGACGCTGCTCGGCCGAGCCGTGCGTCCACGTGTCGGGGTCGACCTGGCCGCTCTGCGCCTGGATGCGGTCGTCGCCGACCGCGGCCGCCGCGTCGAGGGCGTCGGCGACCTGGGCGTCGGTGACCGGCTCGAGGAAGGTCGTGCCCTGGTCGTCCTGGATGGTGGAGGCGGCGCCGACCCACGCGCCGGCGTAGCAGTCGGCCTGGACCTCGAGCCGGATGGTGTCGGAGCCCGGCCCGGTCGCGCTGCGGTCGGCACGGTCGAACGCCCCGGTCAGCTGCTGGATGTGGTGGCCCCACTCGTGGCCCACGACGTACATCTGGGCGAGCGGGCCGCCCGTCGCGCCGAACTGGTCGCGCAGCTGCTGGAAGAAGTCGGTGTCGACGTAGAGGGTCTGGTCGGGCGGGCAGTAGAACGGGCCGGTCGCGCTCGAGGCCGAGCCGCAGCCCGTGTCGACGGCGGCCGTGAAGAGGGCGAACTCGGGCGTCACGTACTGCGCTCCGAGCTGCGGGGCCGCGGTGGCCCAGTAGGTGTCGAGGGAGTCGGCGGCGCCGGCCATGCGGCACTGGACGTCCTCGTTGGCCTGCGCACCGGTGGTGCAGTTCGCGACGCCCTGCTCGCCGGACTGCCCACCGCCGTCGGAGCCGGTGCCGCCGCCGAGCAGGCCGCTGACGTCGACGCCGGTGAACTGCCCGATCAGCACGACGATGATCACGCCGACGACGCCGACCCCGCCGCCGGCGACGCCGATCGTGCGGCCGCGGCCTCGCCGCGTGACCTTGCTGCTGTCGATGCGGGCGTCGTCGTTGAAGGACATGGCTCAGAAGCTACGCGACGGGGGAGCCCGCCGCCCGCCGCCCGGGGCGAGCCGGGGTGGGGCGGGCGGGGCGGGGCCTGCCTACTTGCCGGAGCGCTCGGCCTCGCGGCGCTCCGCCTCGTCGCGCTCGGCGCGCAGGGCGGCGCGGCCGGCGTCGCGGTCCTTGACGCGCTGCTCCTCCTCGCGCACCTCGGCCATGTTGGCGCGCTCGGTGACGAGCCAGGCCGGCATCTGCTCGAGCAGGGCGTGGATCTCGTCGGTGGTCAGCGCCTCCTCGACGCCGCCCCGGGCGAGGCCCGAGATGGTGACGCCGAGCTTCTGCGCGACGACGGGGCGGGGGTGCGGGCCGGTGCGGCGCAGCTCGGCCAGCCACTCGGGCGGGTTCGCCGTGAGCTCGGCGAACTCGTCGCGCGTGATCGGGGTCGACTGGAACGACTCGGGCGTCGCCGGCAGGTGCACCCCGAGCTTCTTCGCGGCCGTGAAGGGCTTCAGGGTCTGCGGGGCCTTGCCGCGGGGGGTCTCGTCGCTCATCCGCCCAGGGTACCGGCCCGGCACCGTGCGGCCGCGAACCACGTCCTCGCACCGGGACCGCGCCGCGGCGGGGTCCCGGTGCGAGGACGTGGTGCATCAGGGCGGCGGCGGCGGCGGCGGGCGAGGGCGGCGGCGGCGGGCCCGCCGGTGCGCGACGGGGGCACCGGTAGCCTGGGCCGATGACGACCGAGCCGACCCGCGCTTCCTTCCGCCTGGCATTCGTGCCCGGGGTGACGCTCGCGAAGTGGTCACGGATGTGGGAGGAACGGCGCGGCGACCTCCCCCTCGACGTCGTCGAGGTCGACGGCGACGAGCCCCTCGCGGCCCTCGGCGGCGACGACCCGGTCGTGATGCTGCTCGGCCGTCTGCCGCTGCCGACCGGCGACGACTTCTCGGTGATCCCCCTCTACGAGGAGCGGATCGTGGTCGTCGTGCACAAAGAGCACCCGATCGCGGCGCTCGGCAAGGAGGAGGAGGTCGCGCTCGCCGACCTCGACGGCGAGCATCGCCACGACCTCGACCCCGCCCTCTCGCTCGCCGAGGCCGTGGCCGTCGTCGCCACGGGCGCCGGCGTCGCCGTCATGCCGCAGTCGCTCGCCCGCCTGCACGGCGTCAAGGGCACCACGCACCGCTTCGTCGCCGACCTCGACCCCACGACGATCGCGCTGGTCTGGCCCGACGGCCAGCTCGACGACGACATCGACGACTTCATCGGCGTCGTGCGCGGCCGCACCGCCAACAGCAGCAGGTCGAGGAGGCGCGAGGACGAGCCCGCACCGGTGAAGGCCCGCAAGGGGTCGGCTCCCGACCCACGCGGTGCCGGCTCGAAGAAGACGCCGGCCAAGGGCCGCGGCGGGCCCCAGCGCGGCACCGGCCGCAGCCGCCCGCGCCGCAGCCGCTAGCCGCGCCGCGCCGCGCCGCGCGCCAGCGCACCCCGTTCCGTTCATCGCACCCCGCTCTGCGGGGGTGCGGTGAACGGACCGGGGTGCGTCCGTCGGCGGGTGCCCGCAGGCTGGTGGCCGCCTGCGCCGCCGCCTTAGGATCGCGACCGTGAGCACCCCCGCCGACGGCCCGGCCGCCCCCGCACCCGTCACCTTCACCACGACCGTGCACCAAGCGCGCGTGTCGGCCACCGGCCTGGTCGTCCCGCCCGAGGTCGTCGCCGCCCTCGGCGCGGGCGGCCGCCCCCCGGTCGTCGTCACCGTCGCGGGCCACACCTACCGCAGCACCGTCGGCGTCATGGGCGGGCTGTCGCTCGTGCCGCTGTCGGCCGCCCACCGCACCGCGGCGGGCGTCGAGGGCGGGCAGCAGGTGGAGGTGACGCTGGCGCTCGACACGGAGCCCCGCACGGTCGAGCTGCCCGCCGCCCTCGACGAGGCGATCGGCGGTGACGATGGGGCCCGCGCCTCCTGGGCGGCCCTCCCTCCGGGCAAGCAGAAGGCGATGGCGCTCTCGGTCACCGACGCGAAGACCGAGGCCACCCGCGCCCGGCGGGTCGAGGCGGCGCTCGCCGCTCTGCGCCCGTAGGCCGCGCCCGGCCGTCGTCGTACCCCTCCTCCCGACGAGCCGAGAACCCCGGGGAGGCGCGGCGTAGCGTGCACGGCACCGCACCATCACCGACCCGCGGCTCGACCCCGGGCCGCCAGCCAGGAGGCAACGATGACGTTCAGCAAGGGCGACCACGTGACGTGGAACACGCCGCAGGGCGAGACCCACGGCACCGTCAAGGAGAAGCGCGTGAAGGAGTTCGAGTTCGACGGCCAGACCTTCAAGGCCTCGGGCGACGAGCCGTACTTCATCGTCGAGTCCGACAAGTCCGGGTCGGAGGCGGCCCACAAGGAGTCCGCCCTGACCGCCGCGAAGAAGTAGGAGCGAAGACCATGGCAGACCTCACCGACGTCGTCTGGAACGACGAGGCCCGCGACAAGATCCTCACCGACGCCGACCGGGTCCTACAGGAGGCCGTCCGCGACGTGGCCGCCGAGACCGGCGAGGGCGACTCGTGGGAGGACGCCTTCGCGGCCCTCAACGAGCGCCTCAAGGGCCGCTTCATCGACTACGAGCCCGGCCCGGACGTGCGCAAGTACGCCGAGGCCATCGTGCGCGGCGACTACCGCTGACCGGGCGACGACGGGGGCGGTCCGACCTCAGGGTCGGGCCGCCCCCGTCGCGTCCGCCGGGCCCGCGTCCGCCGGGTCGGCGCGCCCGGGCTGCCCGGCGGGCACGAGCGGTGCGTCGACCCGACGCACCCGCGGCGTCGCGGCGACGGCGAGGGCGACGACCGTCACGAGCCCCGCGAGGGCGGTGAGAGTCAGCGGTTCGCCGATCACCCGAGACAGCGGCCCGACGGCGAGCTCGCCCGCGGGCATCCCGGCGAGCGACGCGAGCGTCAGGCAGGCGAAGACGCGCCCCAGGTACGAGCGCGGCACCTGCAGCTGCACGGCCACGTCGAGCGGCACGGTGAAGACCTCGAGGCCCACGCTGGCGACGAACAGCCCGACGCAGAGCCAGAAGAACCAGTGCAGCGGGTCGATCAGGGGCGGGTCGAGCACGTACGGCAGGTCGACCAGCGTGCCCGCCAGCAGCATCAGCGGTGCGACGAGCGCGACGGCCCCGAGCGCCGCGGTGGCCAGGCGCAGCCGACCCCGCAGCGACCCCGCCCAGACGGCGCCCACCACGAGCCCGGCCGTCTGCACGGCTCCCGCGAACCCCCACGCGACGCGCCCGAACGACTGGTCGGCGATCAGCGGGCCGAGCACGTGCACCCCGCCGGCGAACGCGAACTGGTAGACGAACGTCAGCACGACGGTCGCGGTGAGCCAGCGCGAGCGGGAGACGAACGCGACGCCGGCGGCCAGGTCGCGCAGCAGCGAGGCCCCGCCGGAGGCGCGGGACGGCCCGCCGGGGACGCGCACGAACACGACGGCCGCCGCCCCGAACAGCACGGCCCCGACGATCAGCCCCGTGCCCGTGCCGAACACCCCGACGAGGGCGCCGCCGAGGGCCGTGCCGACGACGAGGCCGGCGTTCATGCTCGTGCGCGCCAGCACCGTCCCGTCGCGGACGGCCTCGTCGGGCACGACGTCGCGGAGCAGCGCGCTCGTCGCGGGGCCGAAGAACGCGGCGGCGGCCCCGTTGACCGCCGCGGCGACGGCGAGGGTGACCATGGTCTCGCGGTCGGCGAGGAGGAGCACGCCCGCCACGGTGAGCGACGCCGCGGAGAGCACCGACGAGCCGACGGTCACGACGCGACGGGGCAGGCGGTCGGACACCGCGCCTCCCACGAGGACGAGCACGACGTTCGGCACGGAGCGGGCGGCGACGACGAGGCCGACGCCCACCGCGTCGGCGCCGAGGTCGATCGCCGCGAAGACGAGGGCGAGGGGCGCGAGCCCGCTGCCGACCCACGACAGCAGCCGCCCGACCCACAGAGCGCGGAACGCCGGGATGCGCAGCAGCGACCATCTCACCCGGCGCACTCTACGCGCGGCGGCCGCGAGCTCCCCCCGGGGCCTGCGGCCCGTGCCCGCCCGCCGCCCGCGCCCACCTCGCCCCGGCCGCCGCCCTGCGCGCGGCGTCACACGCCGCCGCCGCGCGGGCGCCCGACCTAGGCTGGGCGCGATGAGCGCCGAGACCGACGACCCCGTCGCCCGCACGCCGGGCCGCTACCGCAAGGGCATCGCCAAGCGGGAGGCGATCCTCGACGCCGCCCTGCCGGTGTTCGGCAAGGTGGGGTTCCACGGCGCGTCGCTCCGCGAGGTCGCCCGGCAGTGCGGGGTGTCGCACCAGTCGCTGATGCACTACTTCCCGACGAAGGACGCCCTGCTGATGGCGGTGCTCCGCCGCCGCGACGAGCGGCTGCGCCAGCACTTCGACGACGTCGGCGGCATGCGCCTCGCCGAGCTCGTCGAGCTGGCCGAGTACAACGTCGACGTGCCCGCGGTCATCTCGCTGTTCATCACGGCCTCGGCCGAGGCCACGTCGAGCGACCACCCCGCCCACGACTACTACGCCGACCACTACGACCGCATCGTGTCGTCGACGTCGGCGTACCTCGGCGTCGCCGAGCGCCGGGGCTGGCTGCGCGACGGCTTCACCGCCGAGACCGCGGCCCGCGTCGTGCTCGCCGTGCAGGACGGCCTGCAGCTGCAGTGGCTGTACCGCCGCGACGAGGTGCACGTCGCCGAGACGATGAGGCTCGTCGTGGCGACCGTGCTCACGGTGCCGACCGACGAGCTCGACGCCGCCGTGCGGGCCGAGGTCGTCGACCGCGACCGGGGCGACGCGCTCACCCGGCCCGCAACTCCTGCCCGGCCCGCGACTCCCTGAGCCCTACTTCGAGCTGATCCGCTGGAACTTCCGCACCGCGAGCGGTACGAAGACGACGAGCATCACGCCGATGCCGACGAGCACCGTGAGGTAGGGGTGCTGCAGCGTCCAGATGTCGGGCACCGGGGTGCTGCCGACGTTGCCGAACGACTGCCGGGCGGCCTGCACGAGCGCCGAGACGGGGTTCCACTCCGCGAAGACGCGGAGCACCGTCGGCAGGGTGTCGCTCGGCACGAACGCGTTCGAGATGAAGGTGAGGGGGAAGAGGATCATGAACGACGCGTTGTTGATCGTCTCCGGCGTCTTGACGCTCATGCCGAGCAGGGCCATCACCCAGCTGAACGAGTAGCTGAAGAGCAGCAGCAGGGCCACCCCGCCGACGAACGACAGGGGCGAGGCGTTCACCCGCCAGCCGACGGCCAGCCCGGTGAGCATCATGATCACCATCGAGATGCTGTTCAGCACGAGGTCGCTGGCCGTGCGCCCGATGAGGACGGCGGAGGCGCTCATCGGCAGGGTGCGGAAGCGGTCGATGATGCCCTCCTTCAAGTCCTGCGCCATGGCGGCGCCGGAGAAGGTCGAGCCGAAGACCACGGTCTGGGCGAAGATGCCCGCCATGAGGAACTGCGTGTAGTCGGTGCCCTCGACGGAGATGGCGCCGCCGTAGACCTGGCTGAACAGCAGCACGAACATGATCGGCTGCAGCACGGCGAAGATCAGCATGTCGGGCGAGCGCTTCACCTTGATCAGGTTGCGCTTCGTCACCGTCCAGCCGTCGGACGCCCAGGTGCCGAGCCCGGCGCTCGACGACGGCACGAGGGTCTGGGTGAGGGCCGTGGCGGTCATCGGCGGGCCTCCTTCTCCCGGGCCGACCGGCCCTTCCGACCGGTCGGGGCGCCGGCGTCGTCGGGGGAGTCGTCGTCGGCCACGGCCCTCCGCCCGGTCAGCTGGAGGAAGACGTCGTCGAGGGTGGGGCGGCGCATGCCCGCGTCGTGCAGCTCGATGCCCGCCGCGCCCAGGTCGGCCAGCGACCGCTGCAGCGCGGTGGGGCCGTCGGTCACGGCCACCTCGACCTGTCGCCCGTCGCCGCTGACCGTGGGCTCGGCGTCGCCGTGCCGCCGCAGCACCTCGACGGCCTGGCTCGAGCGAGCCTCGTCGACCAGCGCCACGACGAGCCGGTGGCCGCCGACCTGCGCCTTGAGGTGGTCGGCCGTGCCCTCCGCGATGACGCGGCCCTCGTCGATGACGGCGATGTCGTCGGCGAGGCGGTCGGCCTCCTCCAGGTACTGGGTGGTCAGCAGCACCGTGGTGCCGCCCGCGACGAGCGACGTGATGATCTCCCACAGGGCGAGGCGGCTGCGGGGGTCGAGGCCCGTCGTCGGCTCGTCGAGGAAGAGCACGCGGGGGTTGGTCACGAGGGCGCCCGCGAGGTCGATGCGCCGTCGCATGCCGCCGGAGAAGCCCTTGACCGGGCGGTCGCCGGCGGCGCTCAGGTCGAAGACCTCGATCAGCTCGCGCGCCCGCTGCCGCGACACCTTCGCGCCCAGGTGGTAGAGCCGGCCGATCATGTCGAGGTTCTCGAAGCCGGTGAGGTTCTCGTCGACCGCCGCGTACTGGCCCGAGACGCCGATCGTGCGGCGGGTGGCCTGCGGGTCGGCGACGACGTCGATGCCCGCGATCGTCGCCGTGCCCGCGTCGGGCACCTCGAGGGTGGTGAGCATCTTCACCGTCGTGGTCTTGCCCGCGCCGTTGGGGCCGAGCAGCGCCTTCACCGTGCCCTCGGGCACGACGAGGTCGAGCCCGGTGAGCGCGTGCACCGGCCCGGACTTCGAGCGGTACGTCTTCGTCAGGCCCCGCGCCTCGATCATCGCCATGGTGGCCTCCGCCGGTCGCCGGGCCGCCACCGAACGCCTCGGTGCGGTCCCGTGCTGGGCAGCAAAATATCAGCCCGCGGGGCCGTGCGCCAGTGACGATCCGTCGGCTGGGGAGGGCTCGTCGGCGCGCCACGTTACGGTCTCGTGACGAACCTTGCCAGGTGGCAAGTTCTGGTCGTACCGTTCTCGCATGACCTCCCTCGACCAGACGGCCGGGCCGTCCTCCGCTCCCTCGACGACGAGCCCCGCGGCCGGCAGCGCCGCCCCCGCCGGGTCGCCGGCCCTGCCCGCCGACCTGGGCGCCGCCTCCGTCGCCCTCGCCCGCCGCTGGGCGCAGGAGGCGTCGCGCGCCCCCAGCACCGGCTCGGCCCAGCTGCTCGCGCAGGTGCTCAAGGACGAGTCGGGCCTCGCGTTCACCATCGGCTTCGTCGACCGGGTCGTCCGCCCGGAGGACCTCAGCGTCGCCGCCCGCAACCTCGCCGGCCTCGCGCACCGCGTGCCGGCCTTCCTGCCCTGGTACATGCGCCTCGCCGTGCGCTGCGGCGGCGTGCTCGCCCCGGTGCTGCCCGGCGTCGTCGTGCCGGTCGCCCGCCGCGTGCTGCGCGGCATGGTCGGCCACCTCGTCGCCGACGCCCGCCCGGCGAAGCTCGGCGCCGCCATCTCGGGCATCAAGCGCGAGGGCACCCGCCTCAACCTCAACCTGCTCGGCGAGGCCGTGCTCGGCGACGGCGAGGCCGAGCACCGCCTGGCCGGCACGCGCGCCCTGCTCGCCCGCGACGACGTCGACTACGTCTCGATCAAGGTGTCGTCGATCGTCAGCCAGCTCTCGATGTGGGCCTTCGACGAGACCGTCGAGCGCGTCGTCGAGAAGCTCACCCCGCTCTACGAGCTCGCCGCCCGCTCCGCCCGGCCGAAGTTCATCAACCTCGACATGGAGGAGTACCGCGACCTCGACCTGACCATCGCGGTCTTCACGCGCCTCCTCGACCAGCCGCGGCTGCGCGGGCTCGAGGCCGGCATCGTGCTGCAGACCTACCTGCCCGACGCGCTCGGCGCCCTGCAGCACCTCACCGAGTGGGCCACGGCCCGCGTCGACGCCGGCGGCGCCGCGATCAAGGTGCGCGTCGTGAAGGGCGCCAACCTCGCGATGGAGACCGTCGACGCGACCCTGCACGAGTGGCCGCTCGCGACCTACGGCACGAAGCAGCAGAGCGACACGAACTACAAGCGCGTGCTGGCCTGGGCGCTCACGCCCGAGCGCACGCGCGCGGTGAAGGTCGGCGTCGCCGGCCACAACCTCTTCGACATCGCCTTCGCGCACCTGCTCGCGACGGCGCGCGGCGTGCACGACCGCGTCGAGTTCGAGATGCTGCTCGGCATGGCCGAGGGCCAGGCCGAGCTCGTCAAGGCCGACGTCGGCGGGCTGCTGCTCTACACGCCCGTCGTGCACCCCCGCGAGTTCGACGTCGCGATCAGCTACCTGATCCGTCGGCTGGAGGAGAACGCCTCGAGCGAGAACTTCATGTCGGCCGTCTTCGAGCTCGCCTCGAACGAGGCCCTGTTCGCCCGGGAGGAGGGCCGGTTCCTCGCCTCGCTCGCCGAGGTCGACGACGTCGTGCCCGCGCCCCACCGGGTCCAGAGCCGCCTCGAGGAGGCGCGGGGCGCCTCCCCGGAGCCGGTCGCCGGCGCCTCGGCCCCCTTCGAGAACGAACCCGACACCGACCCGGCGCTCGCCGCGAACCGGGCGTGGGGCCGCGAGATCCTGGGCCGGGCCCGCACCAGCACGCTCGGCACCGCCGCGATCGAGGAGGCCCGCGTCACGGACGCCGCGACGGTGGACGAGATCGTCGCGGGCGCCGTCGCCGCCGCGCCCGGCTGGGCCGCGCTCGGCGGCCGCGGCCGCGCCGAGGTGCTGCGCCGTGCGGCCGCCTCGCTGCGCGCCCACCGCGCCGACCTGATCGAGGTCGCCGCGAGCGAGACCGGCAAGACGATCGCGGAGGGCGACGTCGAGGTCAGCGAGGCCGTCGACTTCGCCACCTGGTACGCCCACCTCGCCGAGCAGCTCGACGAGGTCGACGGCGCCGAGTTCGTGCCCGCGCGCCTCACGGTGGTCACCCCGCCGTGGAACTTCCCCGTCGCGATCCCGGCCGGCTCGGTGCTGTCGGCGCTCGCCGCGGGCAGCAGCGTCGTCATCAAGCCGGCCGGCCAGGCGAAGCGCTGCGGCGCCGTCATGGTCGAGGCCCTCTGGGAGGCGGGCGTGCCCCGCGACGTGCTGCGGCTCGTCGACGTCGAGGAGGGCGAGCTCGGCCGGCACCTCGTCGCGCACCCGTCGGTCGACCGCGTCGTCCTGACCGGGGCCTTCGAGACCGCCGCCCTGTTCCGCTCGTGGCGTGACGACCTCCCGCTGCTCGCGGAGACCAGCGGCAAGAACGCCGTCATCGTCACGCCGAGCGCCGACCTGGACCTCGCCGCGGGCGACGTCATCAAGTCGGCCTTCGGCCACGCGGGGCAGAAGTGCTCGGCGGCGAGCCTGGTGATCCTCGTCGGGTCGGTCGGCAGTTCGGAGCGGTTCCGCCGTCAGCTCGTCGACGCGGCCTCGACGATGCGCGTCGGCTACCCGACCGACCCCACGACGCAGATGGGCCCGATCGTGGAGCCCGCCGCGGGGAAGCTGCTCGGCGGCCTCACGACGCTCGGCGCGGGGGAGTCGTGGCTCGTCGAGCCGCGGCAGCTCGACGACTCGGGCCGGCTCTGGACGCCCGGCATCCGCGCCGGCGTCCGCCCGGGCAGCGAGTTCCACCTCACCGAGTACTTCGGGCCCGTGCTCGGCGTGATGACGGCCGAGACCCTCGACGAGGCGATCGAGCTGCAGAACGCGACCGACTACGGCCTCACGGCCGGGCTGCACACCCTCGACGCCGCCGAGCTCGGCACCTGGCTCGACCGGGTCGACGCCGGCAACCTGTACGTCAACCGCGGCATCACCGGGGCGATCGTGCGCCGCCAGCCGTTCGGCGGCTGGAAGAAGTCGTCGGTCGGCGCCGGGGCCAAGGCCGGCGGGCCGAACTACCTCGTGCACCTCGGGTCGTGGACGCCCGGCGAGCTCACCGGCCCCCAGGAGGCGCGGCCCGGCCAGGCCGTCTCCGCCGCCCTCTCGGCCGCGGCGCCCCTGCTCGCCGACCCCGCGCAGCGGGCGGCGGTGGCCGCGGCCGCCGCCTCCGACGAGCAGCACTGGGCCGACGAGTTCGGCGTCGCCCGCGACGTCAGCGCCCTGGGCCTCGAGCGCGACCTGCTGCGCTACCGCGCCCTGCCGGTGACCGTGCGCGTCGCCGAGGGGGCCTCGCCCGCCGACGCCGTGCGGGTGCTGCTCGCCGGGCTGCGTGCCGGGGCTCCGCTCACCGTGTCGACGTCGATCGGCCTGCCCGCCGGGCTCGCCCCGGCCCTCGGCCTCGCGGCCGGCTCGCTCGTCGTCGAGGACGACGCGACCTGGCACGACCGGGTGCGCGCGGGTGCGGTGCAGACCGAGCGCGTGCGGCTGGTGACCGGGGTGCGCGACGCGGGAGGTGCCTCCTCGGTGCCGGCCGCCTCGGAGCTCGCCTCCGCGCTCGGCGGCGACCCCGCCGTCGCGGTGTTCGCGGCCCCGGTGACGCCGTCGGGCCGGCTCGAGCTGCTGCCGTTCCTCCGCGAGCAGGCCGTGTCGATCACGGCGCACCGCTTCGGCAACCCCGACGCGTGGAGCGAGGGCGTGATCTAGCTCGCAGCGAGGTGCCCCGATCTGGGCCCCGGGCGCTGCTCAGGGCCCCGATCGGGGCACCTCGTTCGTACTCGGCGCACCGCACCGCACCGCACCGCACCGCACCGCGTCGCCCCGTCAGACGGCGGGCGAGCCCGCGGCGTACCAGGACGCGAGACGGCGCAGGCCCTCGTCGAGGTCGACGGCCGGCGCCCAGCGCAGGTCGTGCTGCGTGCGGCGCTGGTCGAACCAGTGCGCGGTCGACAGCTGCTCGGCGAGGAACCTCGTCATCGGCGGCTCGTCGTTGCCCGGGCGCACGGCCCAGGCGCGCTCGACCAGCGACCCTGCGGCCCGGGCCACCCCGGCCGGGACGCGGAGGCGCGGTGCCGGCACCCCGGCCGCGGCGCAGATGCCGCCCATCAGGTCGGCGACCGTGCGCGGCTCGCCGTTCGTCAGCACGTACGCGCCGCCCGACACGGCGTCGACGCGCTCGAGCGCGGCGGCGATGCCCGAGGCGGCGTTGTCGACGTAGGTCGAGTCGATCAGCGCCGCGCCGTGGTCGAGCAGCGGCAGGCGGCCCGAGCGGGCGCGGTCGACGATGCGCTCGACGAGCTGCGTGTCGCCGGGGCCCCAGACGAGGTGCGGGCGCACGGCGACGACGCGCAGGTCGGGGCCGGCGGCGGCGAGGGCGAGCCGCTCGGCGGCGGCCTTGGTGCGGGCGTAGTGGCCGCGGGCGTGCTCGGGCGAGGCGGGCTCCGCGTCGTCGCCGACGATCGAGGCTCCGCCGTGCGCGACCGACGGCGACGACACGAACACGAGGCGGGGCACGCGGGAGGCGCGCATCGCCTCCACCAGCGACCTCGTGCCGTGCACGTTGACGGCCTCGAACTCGGCGGGGGCGCCCGCCAGCGAGACCTTCGCGGCCAGGTGCACCACCGCCTCCTGCCCCTCGACCGCGGCGGCGACGGCAGCCGGGTCGGTCATCGACCCGGCGACGTCACGAGCGCCCGGCACGCCCGAGGGCCGACGCTGGAACGTGGTCACCTCGTGCCCGGCGGCGGCCACGGCCCGCGCGACGGCGCCGCCGAGCAGGCCGCTCGCGCCGGTGACGAGCACCCTCACGGCGTTGCCCCCGCACGGGCGGCCGCGACGGCGGGCGTGTGCGACTCGGGCGGTCGTGCGTCGACGCCCGGGACGGTCGAACCCGCCCGTGCACCGTCGGGCGAGCCCGCCGCCGTCGGCCTCACGGGCGCACCATCCGCCCGCCCGAGAGCACCGAGCCGGCCCAGGCCGCGAGCCGGGCGCGGTCGATCTTGCTGTTGTGGCGCACGTCGGTCGGCAGGTCGGGGACGACCAGCACGGCCGCGACGCGGTGCCCGACGGCCGCGTGCACGGCCTCCCGCACGGCGGCGGCGAGCGGCGCGGCGGCCAGCCCCGGGCGGCGCGACCGGGCGGCGGTCTCGACGACCACGACGACCTGCTGCGTGCCCGCGGGCCCCACGCCCACGACGGCGGCGCGGCCGACGTCGGCCAGCGCCTCCACCGCCTGCTCCGCGGCGACGGGGGTCAGCGGCCCCGACGCGGTGGTGAGCACGTGCGGCAGCCGGCCCTCGACCCAGAGGCGGCCCCGGTCGTCGAGGTGCCCGACGTCGCCGGTGCGGTGCCAGCGCTCGGGCGCGCCCTCGGCGGCCCCGGGCACGCCGCGCACGCTCGCGCGGTCGGTCAGCCAGAGGCGGTCGTAGCCGCGCTTGAGGTGCGGCGCCGAGACGACGATCTCGCCCGTGACGCCGGGGGCGTCGGAGGCCGTGTCGGAGGCGCGCCCCCGCCCGTCGAGGGGAGCGAGCAGCACGCGGGTGGTCGCTGCCGGCACGCCGACGCACACCCCGTTCGCGGCGGGGTCGGCCGCGGCCGCGCGCACGCCGTCGAGCGTGACGTCGGTCATCAGCAGGCCCTCGGTCATGCCGTACGGCGTGTGCGGCGTCGCCCCGGGCATGAGCTCACCGGCGGCCGCGAGGAGGCGCTCGGAGACGGGCGCCCCCGCCGACAGGAAGGTCTCGACCCCGGCCAGGGCGGCGCGGTCGCGGGCGTCGAGCTCGTCGGCCGTCGCGACGACGTTCGTCAGGGCGGCGGGGGAGAGGAAGACGACGGTGGCGTCGACCGCGGCCGCCGCCGCGGCGACGGCGCGGGCCGTCAGGGTGCGCGGCGAGGTGACGTCCATGTCGGGGGTCACGCTCGTCGCCCCGAGCGCCGGGCCGAGCAGCGCGAACGGGGCGAAGCCGGCGACGAGGCCCGTGCCGGGGCCGACGCCGTACTGGTCGGCGAGGGCGTCGCGCAGCGCGGTCAGCTGGCCGTGCGTGTAGACGACGCCCTTCGCCGGGCCGGTGGAGCCCGAGGTGAAGAGGATCGCCGCCGGGGCGTCGCCGGCGGGCGCGTCGGGCAGCGAGGCGAGGGCCCGCCCGGCCCGACGGCCCAGCGCGGCGATCTCGGGCAGCGACGTCTCGACGCCGAGGGCGGCCGCGGCCACCGGCGACAGCCGCTGGGTCGAGACCACCCGGCCGGGCCAGCCGAGCGCGCGCGCCGCGGTGAGGCCGGGCAGCTGGCCGATGACGTGGTCGGGCCACGAGCCGCGGACGGCCCGCGTCAGCCCCTGCACGCCGAGGCCCGCGTCGGCGACGACGACCACCGCGCCGAGGCGCACGCAGGCGTAGAGCACGGCGGTGAGGTCGGCGCCGGGCTGCACCAGCAGCGACACGCGGTCGCCGGGGCGGACGCCGTGCTTGCGCAGCCCGAGGGCGATCTCGGTCACGCGGCGGCTCAGGAGCCGCCAGCTGACCCGTCGGGGGCCGGAGGCGCGGGCCGCGCCGTGCGGCACCATCTCGATCAGGGCGGTGTCGTCGCTCTCGGCGAGCGTGTCGAGGTGGTGCCAGAGCGGTCGGTCCTGCGCGGCGGGCGGCGCCTCCTGCGCGTCGCTTGCCGCGGCGGCAGTGGCGGCCGAGGGCACGGCGGCCGCGACGCGGTCGCCGAGCCAGGTCTCGACGGCGGAGGCGTAGTCGACGTCCTCGGCGACGAGGTGCCCGGCGCCCTCGAAGCGGTGCACGTCGGCGTGCGGGAGGCGGTCGACGAGGTCGTCGAGGTAGCGGTCGCTGAAGATCGGGTCGCGCGGGCCCCAGAGCATCAGCGCGGGCACGTCGAGGCGGGTCAGGGCGTCGGCGACGCGGTCGAGCTCGGGCCGGCTCGGGTGGCGCTGGTCGACGGGGATGTCGGCGACGAAGCCGCCGATCCCGCCGCGCCGCTCGGCGCCGCGGTAGGGCGCGCGGTAGCCCGCGGCGACCTCCGGGGGGAGGCGCGGGTGCGCGATCGCCAGCGTCACGTCGAGGAACCCGGTCGTGGCGACGGTCGCCCGCCCCAGCACGCCCCGGGCGAGCGTCAGCCGCAGCGGAGCCGGGATCGGCTCGTCGGCGGGCTGGTGGATCGCCGTGTTGAGCAGCACCAGGCCCGAGAGCAGCTCGGGGTGGTCGACGGCCCAGCCCATCGAGACGACGCCGCCCCAGTCGTGCCCGAGCGTGACGACGGGCCCGGCGAGGCCGAGGTGCTCGGTGAGCGACGAGAGGTCGGCGACGCGCTGCGGCAGCCCGCGCTCGACCCCGGTGCGCTCGGAGAAGCCCATGTCGAGCTGGTCGACGGCGACGACGCGCCAGGCGGGGCCGCCGGCGGCGGCGGTCGCGAGGGTGCGGGCGGCGAGCCGGCGCCAGAGGTACGACCAGGTCGGGTTGCCGTGCACGCAGAGCACGGTGCCCACGGGCTCGACGCCGAGCGCCTCGAGCGAGCCCGCCGTGTCGAGGAGGTGCCAGGTGCGGTCGACCGGCTCCGCGCCTCCGGCACCGTGCCCGCCCGCGGGTCCTGCGGGGCCTGCGGGGCCTGCGGGGCCTGCGGTTCCCGCGGGCACGGTCACGAGACGGGACCACGCCGGGTCGAGCCCGTCGAGCCCCGCGGGCGGCAGCGTCGCGGGCGACGTCGCCCGGGCGGCGCGGGGGAGGCGACTCACCAGGCGAGTTCCATCATCGCCGTGTTGATGCCCGAGCCCACGCCCATCAGCAGCACACGGTCGCCCTTCGAGAGGGTCTTGGACTCCTCGACGAGGGTGATGGGGATGGAGGCGGGGCCCACGTTGCCGAGGGTCGGGTACGTGAGCGGGACGCGCCCGCGGTCGATGCCCGCGGCCTTCACGAAGGCGCCCGTGTGCACGTCGCTGACCTGGTGCATGATGTAGCGGTCCATGCCCTGCCACTCCCAGTCGCGCTTCGCCTCGCGCCAGGCGCTGACGACGAGCTCCATGCCGCGCTTGAGCAGGGCCTTCGCGTCGGTGAACATGCCGTCGACGCTGCCGACGCAGAGGTCGTAGTTCTCGGTCGCGGCGCGCGTGACGCCGCCGACGATGCGGTGGCCCTCGGGGTGACGGTCGGCCCGGCCGAGCACGGCGGCCGCGGCGCCGGAGCCCAGCGTGAGGCTCGCGAACTCGCTCATGAAGTCGTCGCGCCCGTAGCCCTTGGTGAGCAGGCGCTCGATCGTGTTGACCTGGACGTCGTCGGCGTCCTCGCCGTCGATGATCACGGCGTACTCGATCTGGCCGGCGTCGATCAGCTGCGCGGCGAGGGTCATGCCGTTCACGAAGCCGAGGCAGGCGTTCGCGATGTCGAAGTTGGTGGCCGACGACGGCAGGCCGAGCCCGTGGTGCAGGCGCACGGCGACGGAGGGCTCGAGGTGCGGCCGCGTGACGGAGGTGTTGATCAGGAGGCCCACCTGGTCGGGCCGGATGCCCGCCTCGGCCATGGCGCGCTTGCCCGCGTCGACGGCGGCGTCGTCGAAGCTCTGGTCGGCGCCCCAGTTGCGGCGCTCGTGCACGCCGGCGACGCGCTGCAGCAGGCCGGTGGGCAGCTTCAGGCGCTTCAGCACCGGGCGGAGCTTCTCGTCGATGCTCGCGGAGGTCGTGACCCGGTCGGCCATGGTGCTCGTGACGGCGAGCAGGGCGACGTTGCTGTGGCGGGTCGTGGCGTTGCCGCTCGTGGCGTCTCCGGTCAACGGGGCTCCCTGTCGAGTTGTGCCTGGGCTGGCTGTGTCTGGGCGTGCTGTGTCTGGGCGTGCTGTGTCTGGGTCGTGCTGGGTCGTGCTGGGTCGGCTCGTTGCTGGTTCTGTGTCGCGACCGCGCGCGTCTCGTCCGACCGTCGTCCGGGCACGAGCGAGCGAGGGGCTGTCGGGGGCCGGGGCGTCGGGTGCACGGCGAGGGTGCATCCCGCCTACTTTACGGCTGTCGTCGCTGGGCGGTTGCCAGGTTGCCGGGGCACAGACATGCCGATCAGGGCATGGACGGGGCACGGGAGGCGTGGGTCTGCCGACCGCGACGGTGCGTCCCGCGGGCCCTGCCGACGTCTGCGCTCCGGCGCTCGGCCGTCGGGCGGAGCAGGAGTGGTCGCCGAGAACGCTCCTCCACTCCGGAGTGGAACAGCCGGACGCGAGTCGTGCCGGTGACATGGTGCTCCTCCACTCCGGAGTGGATCAGCGATGCCGGACCGCCCCACGGCGGGCCCGGTCGAGCGCCCTCGCCCGAGCCGAGCCGAGCCGAGCCGAGCCGAGCCGAGCTGAGCCGCGCCGGCCCGGGTCGATCAGGCGCGCGGACCCCGGGGCAGCTTCACGACCCGGCGGCGGTCGTCGCGCGACCACCACACGAGGTCGGCCACCGCCCACACCACGGCCCCGGCGACGGCGAGCAGCACGACGACCGTGACGACCGTCACCGACCCTCCGCCGACGGCGAGGGCGGCGACGATGCTCGCCGCGACCAGCAGGGCACAGACGATCGTGACGACGGGGCGCACCAGGCCGCCCTGCTTCGTCAGCAGCCAGTTCGGCACGTCGGGGTCGATCTCGACAGTCTTCCGTCTCACGCAGCCAGGCTACGGGGCCGACCCGGCCCGCGCCTCCGGGGCCCTGCTCGCCGTCGGGTCGACTACGGTCGTCGGCATGAGCGAGCTGCGCCGACCCTGGTTCACCCTGACCAAGACGGGGTCGGTGCTGCCGCCCGCGCTCGAGATCGCGGTCGGGCTGCTCGGCCTGGTCGTGCAGGCGCTGACCCTCGCGAGCGACCGGGAGACACCCGGCGCCACCGTGATCGTCATGGTGGTCGCCGTGGCGCTGATCGCCCAGGGCGTCGCCGACCTCGTCTGGTGGGGCCGTGACGGCCGCCGCGAGGCGGTCCGCCAGGGCTAGCTCGCCCGACTCGACGCCGGGCCGGGAGCAGCCGTCCCCGCCGTCGTCGCCGCGACCGGCGCAGCCGCCGGCGGCAGGGCGGCCCGCCGCAGCCGGTGCGTCGCCAGCAGCAGCAGCACGGCCACGCCGACGCCCACGCCGGTGTCGACGGCCCGCCAGACGACCAGGGGCGCGATGTCGACCGGCCCGGCCAGGGCCCGCATGCCCAGGGCCATCGGCGTGATGAACAGCAGGGTCAGCCCGTAGTTGCGGGCGACGACGAGCTCGGCGGCGAACTGCAGCACGCCGAAGGCGACGATCAGGCCGACCTCCCCGGGGCGGAGCGCCAGCAGCGCGGCCGCGACGCCCACGCCGAGCAGCGTGCCGACGAGCCGGTGCCCAGCGCGCACGAGCTGGGTCGACGTGGCCCGGCCGACCACCGGCACGACCGCCGACACCATCGCCCAGTACGGGCTCTCGAAGCCCAGCCCGACGCTGACGAGGCCCGCCGCCAGGCTGCCGACGAGGCAGACCGCGGCGTGCAGGAGCGCCCGACGACGGTCGAGGGCCGGGGCGGTCGCCACCGCACGGGTGCGCGCAGCCCGGTCGCGCCGTCGGCCGGAGGGCAGCAGCAGCACGGCCGCCGACGCCGCCAGCGCCACGAGCAGGCTGGCCGGGGCGACCACCGCGGCGACGCCCACGGACGAGGAGGCGGCGGGCAGGAACGCGCACACGCCGAGCCCGAAGACGGGGAAGAGGGGCCCCGGGGGAGCCCACCGCCGCACGTCGGCGATCAGCGACCCGACGCCCGCGACCGCCGCGATGACGACCACGACGAGCACGACGTCGGCCCCGCTCGTCGAGAGCACGGCGCCGAGCACCACGCAGGCGACGAGGACGGCCCCGGCCTCGAGCTGCATCCGCAGCCGCGGGCCCACGGGCAGCCCGCGGCCGAAGGCGGACGCGAAGGCGCCGAACACGGCGTAGGGCGCCCAGGCGAGGTGGCCCGTGGCCGCGAGCACGGCGAGCGGGAGCACGACGCTGACGGCCACCCGCGCGGCCGGCACGTGGGCGCCGTCGTGCGGGCCGAGGCGCACGAAGTCGCGGGGGCGGGGGAGCACTGCCGGGCGGGCGGCCGGGGCGGGCGGGGCAGCGGAAGGAGCGGGGGAGGCGGGAGCCCCGGGGGCAGGGCTGGCGGCGGGCTCGGGGCGGGACGGTGCCACGGGGGTCCTCTCGACGACGGTGGGCGTTCGTCGTCGAACTGCTTCACGGGTGAAATAGATGGTCGTCGGTAGTTTACCCGTGAACCACCGGTACCCTCGACGCGTGAGCCCCGCCGACCCCGCCCGCGCCGACACCGCCCCACCCGACGCGATCGAGCGCGTCCACGACCGCTGGCGGCGCCTCCGGCCCGACCTCGACGTGTCGCCGCTGCTCGTCGTCGGCCGCGTGACGCGCCTGGGCCGCCTGATCCAGCGGCGCAGCGACGAGCTGCTGCGCGACCTGGGGCTCGGGCGGGCCGACTTCGACGTGCTCGCCGCGCTCGTCCGCCACGACGCGCCCCTGACCCCGACGGCCCTGGCCGACGAGACGCTGCTGTCGGCGCCCGCCGTCACCAAGCGCCTCCGCGTGCTGCTCGACGCCGGGCTCGTGGCCCGGGAGGCCAACCCGGCCGACGGCCGCGGCTGGCTGGTCGTGCCGACGGAGCCGGGGCGCCGACGGCTCGCCGAGGCCCTCGACGTGCAGGTCGCCGCCGAGGCCGCGATGATCGCGGGCCTCGACGGCGACGAGCGGGACGCCCTGCTGCGGGGCCTCCCGGCCCTGCTGCGCGAGCTCGAGGGCTAGCGCCCCGGGCGAGCGCCGGTCAGCGTCGCTCGCAGACCAGGCCGTCGCGGTCGACGTCGAGCCTCGAGTTCGCGGCGTAGACGGTCGCCGAGACGGTCGTGCCGGCGGGCTGGGCGAGGGTCCGCGTGCCCACCTGGTCGCGGGCGCTGGTGCTCTTCGCGACGCCGGCGGGGTGCTCGGAGTTCAGGGCGCCGCAGCTGAAGTACGTCGTCGGGAGCACCAGCAGCGACGCGGAGGTGCGGGAGGCGGTGGTGTAGCCGGCCGCCGACCCCGTCGCCACGACGGTGACGCGACGGTCGATGTCGCCGGCCCTGACCCGGAAGGTGCTGCCGGTCGCGCCGGGCACCGGGGTGCCGTCGACCCGCCACGACCAGGTGACCGCCGTGCCCGGGGTCCAGCCGTCGGCGCTCGCCCGCAGGGTGGAGCCCACCTTGACGTCGCCCCTGACCGTCGGGGTCGTGGTCGTCAGGGCCTTGGGGGCCGGCGCCGGAGCGGGGGTCGGCTTCGGGGCGGGCGCGGGAGTCGGGGCGGGCGCGGGAGTCGGCGTGGGCGTGGGCTTCGGAGCCGGTGCCGGTGCGGGCGCGGTCACCGGTGCGCTGGTCGCGGTCGACGGTGCGTAGGAGTACTGCGACACCCAGTCGATCTGCAGGTGGCCGTCGACCGACGCGGCCGGCTTCGTGCCGTCCGTCGCCGTCTGCAGCACCCAGTGCATCGGCGTGCGGGGGACGTTCGTCGTGGTCGTCGCGACCGTGACGCCGTCGAGCAGGTAGCTGATGCGCCCCGGCGTCCAGTCGATCGTGTAGGTGTGCCAGGCCTGGTACGAGACTCCCGTGTCGTGCACGAGGTCGTTGTTCCACGGGGTGCCGAGCTGGTGGTTGTAGGCGTGGGTGGTGCCGTCGAGCCCGCCCTCGGGGAAGTTGATCTCGCCGTTGGCCCACACGTTCTCGTCGTCCCAGAGCAGGAAGGCCGTGCCGTAGCCCGGGAGGGCGTCGGCGCGCATGCGCACCGAGTAGCGCCCGTAGGTCTGGCCGCCCCACTGCCCGTTCACGAGCGGGATCGGCGCGGCCGACCGCGGCACCCCGTCGGCGCCCGTGTGCAGGTGCATGTCGAGCAGCCCGCCGCTGACCGAGAGGGTGTCGGCGTCGTAGGCGCCGATCTTCCACGTGTCGGGGAACCCGTCGTACGTCATCCACTGCGACGCGTACGGCCCGGGGAAGGAGCCGGCGGCGAGCGGCGTGCTGAAGTCGTCTCTCAGCACCTGCTTCCAGCCGGGCAGGTCGCCGGTGACCAGGGTGGTGGAGGCGGCGGCCGCGTCGAGGGTCGTGGTGGCGGCCGATGCGCTGGCCGTGCTCGCCGCGACGAGGCCGGTGGCGACGACGAGGCCCGCCGTGACGGCGGCGACGACCGGGATGCCCCGGCGGTGGTGACGGGTGTTCATGGCGTGGTGGACCCTTCCGTGGCGTGTGGGAAGGGCAAGCGGGTGCGCGTCGAGCGGGTGGACCGGGTCGCGGGGCTCGGGAGGAGCGGGTCGCGACGACGGGCCGGGGGCGGAGCTCACGCCGGGGAGGTCGGGTCCCTGGCGTGCTCCCAGCGTGCTCCGTGCCGCCGGGGGCCGTCAGCCCCAGCTCGGGTCGCCCTCGCGCGGGGGTGCGCGACGGGGTCTGTCGGCATCGCTGTACCCCGGTCGTCGACCGAGTCGGGCCGGAGCGGGCGTCAGAGGGGGGCGGGATCCGGGCGGGGACGAGGGAGGCCCCGTGCCGCCGGAGGGCGGGCACGGGGCCGGGGGAGCCGCCTGTCGGATTCGAACCGACGACCTTCGCTTTACAAGAGCACTGCGCTACCGGACTGCGCCAAGGCGGCGGGCTCGGCCATCCTACCGATCACGGCGCCCGTCGCGGGCGGTGCGGGGCGCCGCCGAGGCTCGGCGCAGGATTGGCGCGGGCGACGGCGACGTGGTGAAGTAGACGGGCGGCGTCGGCCGCGCGCCACCGCCCGTGACGACGAGGAGCCACCATGACCAACATCCTGACCGCGATCGGATCGATCGTCCTGCTCTTCGTGAGCTTCGCGCTCTTCGCCTACTCGTTCGGCTCGGGCGAGCCCAACGCGCTCGTCTTCTTCGCCGGCATCGTGCTGATGACGGCCTCGTTCGGCATCCCGATGACCGTCTTGGGCAACAGCCGCCGCACCTGGTAGCGGCCGCCGTCAGTCCGCGGTCAGCGGCCTGACGAAGTCGGCCGGGTCGAGCAGGCGGCGGGGCTTCGCCTCGCGCTCGCCGTGGCCTCCCACGTACAGCCACCCCAGGAGCTTCTCGTCGCCCGTCAGCCCGTGGGCGGCCTGCACGACCGGGTGCCGGGTCTCCGACCCGGTCTTCCAGATCACGCCCCAGCCCTCGTCGTCGAGCACGAGCGAGAGCAGGTGGGCGACGCCCGAGGCGACCGACTCCTGCTCCCACTCGGGCACCTTCCGGCTCTCCACCGGCGACGACACCACCGCGATGACGAGCGGCGCGCGGAGCGACTTCTCCTCCGCCTTGCGGGTCGACTTCTCGTCCGCCCCGGTCGCCGCCGACAGCGACCGGCCGATCACGCGGCGGTCGTCGCCGCGCAGCTCGACCAGGCGCCACGGGTGCAGGCCCGAGTGGTCGGCCACCGTCGACGCGGCCTCGACGTAGCTGAGCAGCTGCTCGCGCGTCGGGGCCTCGTCGGTGACCTTCGACCGTGACCGTCGCCGACGGGCAGCGTCGGCGACGCCGGTCACTTCGAGTCCGTCGAGGCGGCGTCGCCCTCGGTGAACGACAGCGAGATCGAGTTCATGCAGTAGCGGTCGCCGGTCGGGGTGCCGAAGCCGTCGGGGAAGACGTGGCCGAGGTGCGAGCCGCAGTTCGCGCAGCGGACCTCGGTGCGGACCATGCCGAGGCTGGAGTCCTCGATCAGGTCGACCGCGTCGGGCCGGACGGACTCGTAGAAGCTCGGCCAGCCGCAGCCGCTGTCGAACTTGGTGCCGCTCTTGAAGAGCTCGGCGCCGCAGGCGGCACAGGCGTACGTGCCGGCGCGCTCCTCGTCGAGCAGCTCGCCCGTCCACGGGCGCTCCGTAGCGGCCTGGCGGAGCACCGAGTACTCCTCCGGGGTGAGCTCGCGGCGCCATTCTTCGTCGGTCTTCTCGACCTTGTACGTGCTGTTGTCGTTGGTCATGGGTGCACTCCTGACACGTTCGGGGACTCCCCATCCAACACTGCCTCGCTGAGCCCCATTCCCCGGGTGACGCCCCCGTGGCCCTCCCTAGACTCGGGCCCGTGACGCTCGCCGACCGCTTCCTCGCCTACTCGGCGCAGGCCGCCGCCGAGGGGTCGCCCGGCTGGGCCGAGCTGGCCGCCGGCCTCGCCGCCGACGAGGCCGCGCTGGCCGTCGTCGAGAGGGCGCCGGAGTCGCGGCGCCAGCCCGTCCTGGTGCTCGCGACGTGCCGGTGGCTGGGCGCGCCCCCGGGGCCCTGGCCGCGCCTCCGGAGCTGGCTCCTCGACCACGCCGACGCCGTGGTCGCGGAGCTCGGGCGACGCTCCGTGCAGACGAACGACCTGCGCCGGAGCGGCCCGGTCTCGCTCGCCCTGGGCCGCCTCGACGAGCCGGTCGCGCTGCTCGAGGTGGGGGCCTCGGCCGGCCTCTGCCTCCTGCCCGACCTCGTCTCGTACCGCGCGGGCGACGTCCGCTGGGGCGACCCGCAGAGCCCCGTGAAGCTGACGCTGGACGTGACGGACGGCCGTGGTGACGCCGCACCCGGCGGAGCGGGCACCGGTCTCGGCGCGGTCGAGCTGCCGGAGGTGGTCTGGCGCGCCGGGCTCGACCTCGACCCCGTCGACGTCCGCGACGACGCGGCCGTCGCCTGGCTGCGTGCGCTGCTGCCGCCGGGGGCGACGGAGCGGGCCGACCTGCTCGAGCGGGCGGTCGCGCTCGCCCGCACCGCGCCTCCCCGGGTCGCCCGCGGCGACGCCGTCGACGACCTCGAGGCCCTCGCGGCGACGGCGCCCGCCGACGCACGTCTCGTCGTCGTCTCGACCGGCACGCTCGTCTACCTGCCGGGCAGACGACGACAGCAGTTCGTCGACACGGTCCGGGGGCTCGGCGCCACCTGGGTCTCGTACGAGCGGATCGGCCTGCTCGACGACATCAGGGCCGTCGACCCGGCCCTCGTCGAGCGCACGTCGGCCTTCGCGGTGCTCGCGCTCGACGGGCGGCCGCTCGCCGTCGGCGACGCCCACGGCACCCGCCTCACGACCGTCGGCTGAACGGGCCGAACCGCGCCCCGCCTCCCCGGTCACGGCCCGCCCCGACGTTATGGTGACCAGGATCGAGAGGGCGGGACGTGACCGACGAGGGCAGCAGGGGCACCGGCGTGCGCGCGGGCGCGTTGTCGACCCTCGACCGCGCGATCCTCGACCTGGAGCAGTCGCCGCCGGCCACGCCGGGCCAGAAGGAGGCGCTGATCCGGAGAGAGCTCGGGCTCGGCGTCGCGCGCTATCAGCAGTTGCTCAACTCGCTCATCGACCGACCTGCTGCACTGGCCTACGCGCCCCTGGTGGTCGGTCGCCTGCAGCGCCTGCGCGACCAGCGCGCCCGGGCCCGCGCCGACCGTTCGTTCGGGCCCACGCCCCGCTGACCCGGAAGACCACGGAGACCATGCCGAAGTACCCCCGCGACCGTTTCGACGAGGTGCCCCGCGACCTGGAGAGGGTCGGGGCGCACCGCTCCGAGCCCCGCCGGGGGCGCGGCTGGGTGGTCGTCGCCTGGGCGGCCCTCGCCACCGGCCTCCTCGTCGGCGCCGGGGTGGTCGCCCTGGGCGTCCTCAACGACAGCTTCCAGTTCGTGGCCCCCAGCGCGAGCAGCTCGGCCGAGGCCGGCGACGCGACGACCGAGCCGTCCGACGAGGCGACCGACGGCGACGGGGCCTCGACCGACGGGTCGACCGACGCCGCCGGCGAGACGCCCGCCGTGACGCCGACCCCGACGGCCACCGCCGCCGACCCCTCCGACGTGCCCGCCTCGACGACGATCGCCGTGCTCAACGCGACGACGACGAGCGGCCTCGCCGGGCGGGCCGCGACGACTCTCGACACCGACGGCTGGACGGTCGGCAGCCAGGGCAACGCGCCCGAGCGCTCCGCCACCTCCACCGTCTACTACGCCACGGCCGCCGACCGCGCGGCCGCGCTCGGCGTCGCCGAGTCGCTCGGCATCGACGCGACGCAGCAGAGCACGGCCTTCCCGGGGGCGACCATCACCGTCGTGCTCGGCACCGACTTCTCGTCGTAGCGGGCGAGCGCGGGGGTCGACGCGACCGGGGCCGGGCCCCGCTCCGCGCCTCCTCGGGGGCCTCCTCGTGCCCCTTCTGTTTCGGGCGTGTAAAGGATCGGGCCGACGGGCGCCCGCGGGTTCGTTCTGCGGCCTTCGGGGCTGTCATCGGCGCCGGGGGCCGCACTAGCATCTGGTCTTGGTCGCCCCCTACGGCCCGCCCGCCCCGCCCCGAACGAGCGAGGCTGCACCGTTCGGGTGCGCAGGCCACTGCGTCGACCCGGCCCCGGCACCGACCGGCCGCCGTACGAACACAGCAAGGGGAGCAGCACCATGGCACACGGGACCGTCAAGTGGTTCAACGCGGAGAAGGGCTTCGGCTTCATCACGGTCGAGGGAGGCGGGCAGGACGTCTTCGTGCACTACTCGGCCATCGACATGAGCGGCTACAAGGTGCTCGAGGAGGGCCAGGCGGTCGTCTTCGAGGTGGGCACCGGGAGCAAGGGGCCGCAGGCGGAGTCGGTGCGGCTCGCCTGAGCCCCGCCCCTCGGCCCCTCGGCCTCTCCGTCACGACGCCGTCCGCCCCCGGGGCGGGCGGCGTCGTCACGTCCGGGGGCTCGCCGTGGGCCTGCCCGGACGGCTTGCACTCACAAGGTGGGAGTGCCAGAATCGCTCTGGCACTCGCCGCAGGTGAGTGCCAAGTACCTCTGCTTCATGACGTCCGGGAGGGACGAGTAACACATGGCTAAGATCATTGCTTTTGACGAAGAGGCCCGTCGCGGCCTCGAGCGTGGCCTGAACATCCTGGCCGACGCGGTGAAGGTCACGCTCGGCCCCCGCGGCCGCAACGTCGTCCTCGAGAAGAAGTGGGGCGCCCCCACCATCACGAACGACGGCGTCTCCATCGCCAAGGAGATCGAGCTCGACGACCCGTTCGAGAAGATCGGTGCCGAGCTCGTCAAGGAGGTCGCCAAGAAGACCGACGACGTCGCCGGCGACGGCACCACCACCGCCACCGTCCTCGCCCAGGCGCTCGTCCGTGAGGGCCTCCGCAACGTCGCCGCCGGTGCCGACCCCATCTCGCTCAAGCGCGGCATCGAGAAGGCCGCCGCCGCGGTCTCCGCTCAGCTCCTCGCCGACGCGAAGGACATCGAGACCAAGGAGCAGATCGCGGCGACCGCCTCGATCTCCGCCGCCGACCCCACCATCGGTGCGCTCATCGCCGAGGCCATCGACAAGGTCGGCAAGGAGGGCGTCGTCACCGTCGAGGAGTCGAACACCTTCGGCACCGAGCTCGAGCTGACCGAGGGCATGCGCTTCGACAAGGGCTACCTGTCGCAGTACTTCGTCACCGACCCCGAGCGCCAGGAGGCCGTCTTCGAGGACGCCTACGTGCTCATCGTCAACTCGAAGATCTCCAACATCAAGGACCTCCTGCCGATCGTCGACAAGGTCATCCAGTCGGGCAAGCAGCTCCTCATCATCGCGGAGGACGTCGACGGCGAGGCCCTGGCCACGCTCGTCGTGAACAAGATCCGCGGCATCTTCAAGTCGGTCGCCGTCAAGGCCCCCGGCTTCGGCGACCGTCGCAAGGCGCAGCTGCAGGACATCGCCATCCTCACCGGTGGCCAGGTCATCGCGGAGGAGGTCGGCCTCAAGCTCGAGAACGCCACGCTCGACCTGCTCGGCCGTGCCCGCAAGGTCGTCATCACGAAGGACGAGACCACGATCGTCGAGGGTGCCGGCGACGCCGAGCAGATCGCCGGGCGCGTGCGTCAGATCCGCAGCGAGATCGAGGCGACCGACAGCGACTACGACCGCGAGAAGCTCCAGGAGCGCCTCGCCAAGCTCGCCGGCGGCGTCGCCGTCATCAAGGCGGGTGCCGCGACCGAGGTGGAGCTCAAGGAGCGCAAGCACCGCATCGAGGACGCCGTCCGCAACGCGAAGGCCGCCGTCGAGGAGGGCATCGTCGCCGGTGGTGGCGTCGCGCTCATCCAGGCCGGCAAGACCGCCCTCGCCGAGCTGCAGCTCGAGGGCGACGAGGCGACCGGGGCGAACATCGTCCGTGTCGCGATCGACGCTCCCCTGAAGCAGATCGCCTTCAACGCGGGCATGGAGCCCGGCGTCGTCGCCGACAAGGTCCGCGGCCTCCCGATCGGTCACGGCCTCAACGCCGCGACCGGCGAGTACGTCGACATGATCGCCGCCGGCATCATCGACCCGGCCAAGGTGACCCGCTCTGCCCTGCAGAACGCCGCCTCCATCGCTGGTCTGTTCCTGACCACCGAGGCCGTCGTCGCCGAGAAGCCCGAGAAGAACGCGGCCCCGGCCGGCGACCCCACGGGTGGCATGGACTTCTAGTCCGCACGGTTCCACGCTCAAGGGCGGTTCCCCTCCGGGGGAGCCGCCCTTCGGCGTTCCCGGGGTGCGCCCCGTGTGCCCGTCCGCTCGGCCTCCGCCCGGCCTCCCCGCGTCCGGCGGGCCGCTCGGGTCGGGGCTCGTGATCTGAGAGTGATCCTGGGCCACGGGCTCTGCGGCACCACGTCCTCGCGGGCTGCCGCCGCCATCCCTCTCGTTCTGGGCATGCAGGAGGGCTGCCCGGTGCGGGTGAAGAACGCGAGCGATCCGTCCGCCGTCGACCAGATCACGGGGATCCCCGGCGTTCTATCGCCCGATCCCTCTCAAATTATGACAGGGCGAACGTCGGGTGAACGGGGCTGGCGTGCCGGGGGGACGCGAGCCGGGAGGCGGGGGCGGGCAGGCCGGAGGCGCGCAGGGGCCGCGAGCGAGACGCAGCGGGCGGCGGAGCGCGGGCTACGCGAGCGTGACGGAGCCGGGGGAGGCGGGGGCCTGGCCGGGCACGCCGGTCGCCGGCGTCTCGGGCGGGACGCCGTTCTCGGGGAAGAGCGGCAGGGCCACGCGGAAGGTGGCTCCGCCCCCGGGGGTGTCGAAGACGTCGACGCTGCCCCGGTGAGCCGCCACGATGCCCGACACGATCGCCAGCCCCAGGCCCGAGCCGCCGGTGTCGCGGGTGCGCGACGAGTCGGCGCGCCAGAAGCGCTGGAAGATCTTCTCGCGGATCTGTGGCGGGATCCCCTCACCGTGGTCGACGATGTCGATCGTCGCCACCCCCCGGCCCGGGTCGGACTGCACCACGAGCTCGATGGGGCTGTCGTGCTCCGTGAAGCGCATCGCGTTGCCCATCAGGTTCGTGATCACCTGGCGCAGCTTGTTCTCCTCGCCGAGCACGACGGCGGGCGCCTCGGGGCCGTGGCCGGCCGTGCCGTCACCGGTGCCGGCAGCGGCCTCGTCGGCGGCCCGCGTGGCGCGGGCGCGGAGGCTCCGCAGCCGGGCGAGGGTCGCGCCCGCGAACGACACGGGGCCCGTCGCCCCGGGGTCGAGGGCCGTCTCGGGCACGCTGGCGGGCGCGTCCGGGCCGGTGGGCGCCTCCTCGCCGGTCTCCGACACGACCGGGTCGTGCACGACCACCGCGATGTCGCGGTCGGGGTTCGACGCCATGGTGTCGAGGGCGGAGTCGCGGGCGATGGTCACGAGGTCGACCGGGCCCAGCTCGAGCGGCTTCGACTCGTCGAGGCGGGCCAGCGCCAGGAGGTCCTGCACGAGCACGCCCATGCGGATCGCCTCCTTCTCGATGCGGTCCATCGCCTGGGCGACGTCCTCAGGCTTCGTCAGGGCGCCCATCCGGTAGAGCTCGGCGTAGCCCCGCAGGCTGACGAGGGGCGTGCGCAGCTCGTGGCTCGCGTCGCCGACGAACCGGCGCATCTGGTCGATGGTGCGCGCCCGGTCGTCGAACGCGCTGTCGATCCGGCTCAGCATGGAGTTGAGCGAGCGGTTGAGGCGCCCGACCTCGGTGTTGGGCGTCGTCGAGTCAAGCCGCTGGCTGAAGTCGCCGTCGGCGAACCGCGCCGCGGTCGCCTCGACGTCGCGCAGCGGCGAGAAGGTCGAGGTGACGAGCAGGCGGGTGAGCGCGGCGCCGAGCACGACGACCGAGACGCCGAAGCCCAGGAAGATGCCGCTGAACCGGCCGATCAGGGCCGTGGTGACCGCGAGGTTCGTGCCGGTGACGATGGTCGCGTCGATGCGCTCGACCGACCCTCCCGACGTCGTCTGCAGGGTGGTGTTGTAGGCGAAGACCCGCCACTGCTGGTCGTGGGCCTCGTTGAAGACGCTCTCGGCCTCGTCGTTGGTCTCGTCGGCCGGGATGTGCACCGACGAGAGGTCGGGAGCCGTGCCCGCGGCCAGCTCGTCGCTGTTGTCGCAGATCTGGGTGCCGTCGGCCCGGTACAGGGCGACGTAGCTGCTCCGCGTGTCGCCGAACGTGACGGTGCACGACTGCGCGTTCGTCGTGTTCGGCGTCGCCCCGGTGAAGCCCTTGGCCGCGGCCTCGAGCGACATGTCGACCTGGCCGTAGAGGTACGTGCTCAGCACGGTCATCGTGCCCAGGCCGGCGACGAGCAGCCCGAGGGTCACCAGCGTGACCGTGATGCCGGTGATCTTCGTGCGGATGGAGATCTCGTTCCACCACTGCGACAGGCGTGCGTGCATAGAGGGGTCAATCTAGCGCGAGGCGCCTGGGAGCCGGTGAGGCCCCCAGGCGCCCGGGAGAGTGCTGGAGCAGGGCGCGCGCCGCCGAGGAGGCGGTGCGCCGGCCGGTCAGGCCTTGGCGGCCTTGAGCATGTAGCCGAAGCCGCGCTTGGTCTGGATGATCGGCTCGGCCGAGAACTGGTCGAGCTTGCGGCGCAGGTACGAGATGTAGCTCTCGACGATGCCGGCGTCGCCGTTGAAGTCGTACTCCCACACGTGGTCGAGGATCTGGGCCTTCGACAGCACGCGGTTGGGGTTGAGCATCAGGTAGCGGAGCAGCTTGAACTCGGTCGGGCTGAGCTCGATCGCCGTGTCGCCGATGGTGACCTCGTGGGTGTCCTGGTCCATGGTGAGCTCGCCGGCGCGGATGATCGCGTCCTCGTCCTCGTTCATGGTGCGGCGGAGGATCGCCTTGATGCGAGCCACGATCTCGTCGAGGCTGAACGGCTTCGTCACGTAGTCGTCGCCGCCGACCGTGAGGCCGGTGATCTTGTCCTCCGTGTCGTCCTTCGCGGTGAGGAAGAGGATGGGGGAGGTGTAACCCGACGAGCGGAGGCGCTTCGTGACGCCGAAGCCGTTCATGTCGGGCAGCATCACGTCGAGGATGATCAGGTCCGGCTCCTCCTCGAGCACGGCCGAGATGGCCTGCGCGCCGTTGCCGACCGCCCGGACCGCGAAGCCGGCGAAGCGCAGGCTCGTGGTCAGCAGGTCGCGGATGTTGGGCTCGTCGTCGACGATCAGGATCTTGGGGCCGTCACTCATGCACGCAAGTATCTGCGCGCCTCCTCGGTGTTGTCTGTGAGCCGAGCGCGAGTCACCCGGGTGAGCGCAGCGTGCCCGCCCTCACCGGGCCGTGTGCTCGCCGGGCCAGTCGGTGTTGGGCACGAGCGCGATGCGCGTCGTCAGCTCGAGCAGCTCGTCGGGCACGGCGAGGGTGAAGGCCACGCCGTCGCGGTGCTCGAGGACGGCGGTGTAGCCGGAGGCGCGGGCGATCTGCCACCCGGGGAAGGCCTCGACCGGGGCCGAGACGACCCGCGCCTCCTCCGCGTCGTCCAGCTCGCCGAGGGCGCTCAGGCCGGCGAAGAGGTGGTCCTTCACCGGCGAGCCGGCCAGCAGGTCGGAGCGCTCGAGCACGTCGGGGTCGGGGCTCCAGGTGACGACGCTCAGCACGGACCCGGCGTGCAGCCCGCCCTGCACCTCGTAGCTGCGCTCGACCGAGACGACCACCGAGGAGTCCCACTCCGCGACGCGGGCCTGCTGGCCGACGAAGGCCAGGGCGTCGTGGTCGAGGGAGGCGACCAGCGGCCCGAAGGTCGCCGTCGCCGACTGGTCGGCCAGGAACACCCGCCGCAGGCTGTCGCGCCAGAGCTCGTCGTCGCCCAGCGACAGGTCGTGCGCGTCGCTCATGCCGCCAGCGCGGGGGAGTCGAGGATCGTGTAGCTGTAGCCCTGCTCGGCGAGGAAGCGCTGACGGTTCTGCGCGAACTCCTGGTCGACCGTGTCGCGGCTGACGAGCGTGTAGAACGACGCCGGCAGGCCGGACTTCTTCGGGCGGAGCAGGCGGCCGAGGCGCTGGGCCTCCTCCTGCCGGGAGCCGAAGGAGCCGCTGACCTGGATCGCGACGGTCGCCTCCGGCAGGTCGACCGAGAAGTTGGCCACCTTCGACACGACGAGCACCTTGAGCTCACCGTCGCGGAAGGCCTGGAAGAGCCGCTCGCGCTCGTCGATCGGCGTCGCGCCCGTGAGCGTCGGCGCGTCGAGCACGGCGGCGAGCTCGTCGAGCTGGTCGAGGTACTGGCCGATGACGAGGATCTGCTCGCCCTCGTGGCGGTGCACCAGGTGCGAGACGACGTCGAGCTTGGCCGGCGCCGTGGCGGCGAGGCGGTAGCGCTCGTCGTCGGGGGCGGCGGCGTACTCGAGCCGGTCGTGCTGGGGCAGGTCGACCCGCACCTCGTAGCAGCTGGCCGGCGAGATGTAGCCCTGCGCCTCGATCTCCTTCCACGGGGCGTCGAAGCGCTTGGGGCCGATCAGGCTGAAGACGTCGCTCTCGCGGCCGTCCTCGCGGACGAGCGTCGCGGTGAGCCCGAGCCGCCGCCGGGCCTGCAGCTCGGCGGTCAGCTTGAAGACCGGTGCGGGGAGCAGGTGCACCTCGTCGTAGACCACGAGGCCCCAGTCGAGGGCGTCGAGCAGCGACAGGTGCGTGTACTGGCCGCCGCGTCGGGCGGTGAGGATCTGGTACGTCGCGATGGTGACCGGCTTGACCTCCTTGACGGAGCCCGAGTACTCGCCGATCTCGTCCTCCGTCAGGGAGGTGCGCTTGAGGAGCTCGTCACGCCACTGGCGCGCGCTCACGGTGTTCGTGACGAGGATGAGCGTCGTCGTGCCGGCCTTCGCCATCGCGCCCGCCCCGACGAGGGTCTTGCCCGCGCCGCAGGGGAGGACCACGACGCCGGAGCCGCCCTCGAAGAAGTTGTCGATGGCCTGCTGCTGGTAGCCGCGGAGCTCCCAGCCGTCGGGGTCGAGCTGGATCGCGTGCGGCGTGCCGGGGGTGTAGCCGGCGTGGTCCTCCGCGGGCCAGCCGAGCTTGACCAGCTGCTGCTTGACCTCGCCGCGGGCCCAGGGCAGGAGCTCCCACTCGGTGTCGCTGCGGCGGACGCCGAGCAGCTCGCCGACCTTCTTGGCCCGCGTGACCTCGCTGAGCACCGAGGAGTCGGTGCCCCGCAGCACGAGGGCGCCCTCGTCGTCGCGCTCGATCACGATGCGGCCGTAGCGCGCGACCGTCTCGGCGATGTCGACGCTGACGCTCTGCGGCACCGGGAACTTGGAGTACTTCTCGAGCGTGCCGAGCATGTCGTCGGCCGTGTGGCCGGCGGCCCGGGCGTTCCAGAGGCCGAGTCGGGTGATGCGGTAGGTGTGGACGTGCTCGGGGGCACGCTCGAGCTCCGCGAAGACCGCGAGGTCGTGGCGGGCGTCGCCTGCGTCGGGGTGCGCGACCTCGAGCAGGACGGTTCGATCGCTCTGCACGATCAGGGGGCCGGTCATGAGGATCGAGTCTAGGCGGGGCCCCCGACACCGCTCACAGGGTGACGGGGAGCGGCCCGGTGCCGGCTCAGGTCGCGCTCGACACCGCGACGACGTGCGACAGCGGCAGCGTGCGCTCGACGTCGGACTTCTTGTCGCGGCCGCGGACGCGACCGCCGCCGATGCCGGTGGGCTCCATCTCGAGGTGGGTGGTGCTGCCGTCGGGCATGGCGATGGTCACGGTGACCGTGAGCCGGCCCTTCACGGCGGCGTCGAGCTGGCGGGCGATCCAGGCGCGGTCGGTCGTCTCGGGGCTGCCGCCCGACGCCGCCGCGGCGCCGGCCTCGCGGAGGCGCTCGACCATCTCGCGGAGCGGGTCACGGGCCTCGACCGGGGCCGGCCGTCGCGGGCGACGGCGCACCGGCGGCGCCGACTCGTCGCCGTCGGGGTCGACGAGCACGACCGGGTAGCGCTCGTCGCTGAGCGCCCAGAACACGGTCTCGCGCTCGAAGCGGCTCGCGACGCGCTGGCCGTCGAGCCGCTGCAGCCCGAGGGGCGAGAGCGCGTGGTCGACCTCGAGGGTGTCGACGTCGGAGCGCTCGACGGCGCTGACGACCGAGGCCGTGCCCTCGGGCAGGTCGGTGGCCGCGGGGTCGGCGGCGGCGACGCGGAAGCGCCCGTGCCGTTCGGCCGACTGCTGGATGAGGTACTCGAGCGGCTGCGGGATGCCCGAGAGCGAGATGCCGGAGAGGAACTCGCGCAGGCTGTCGGCCGTCTCGCCCCGGGTCAGCGCCCGCTGGATGCCGCCCTCGGTGATGCGGTAGGTGGCGGCGAGGCCGGCGCTCTCGACGTCGGCGACGACGCGGAGGCGGGCGTCGAGCGCCGGGGCGAGCGGACCGGGCGAGACGACGGTGAGGTCGTGCTGCAGGTACACCTCGTCGATCGCGTCGGGCAGGAGCTCGGCGACGCGGGCCCGCGCGGCCTCGGGCCCCTCGCGGAAGAGCGCGACGGCGGCGGAGGTCGGCGAGCCGCCCGAGGTGAGGCCGAGCAGCTGGGCCGCCCGCTCGAAGGAGGCGAGGCGCTCGCCGATCCACGCGCCTCCGGCCGGGTAGGCCCACGCGGTGAACTCGGCCAGGGGCTCGCCCCACGACGTCTCGACCCGCTGCGACAGCACGGCGAGGATCTCGGTCGGCAGCGTCGCGAGCCACGCCCGGGTGAGCTGCTCCCAGCGGTCGGGCCAGGAGGCGGCGAGCCAGTCGACGGCGTCGACGGTGGTCGCGTAGCCGTCGGGCCCCGAGGCGGCGAGCCCGGCCCGCGCCGCGATCGCGAGCACGACGGGGACGTCGTCGACGTCGAGGTGCGCGGCCTCGGCCAGGCGGCGCGTCTCGGGCAGGGCGAGCCCGCCCTTGGCGAGCTCGCGGGCCGGCGAGCGGTCGAGGGCGCGCAGGATCTCGGCGACCTCGATCACCACGGCGTAGAGCCGCTCGGCCGACCGGGCGTCGACGGCGGCGCGGTCGACGTCGCCGACGCTCTCGAGCACGACGGGCGGGTGCACGGCGCCGAGCCGCACGGGGGAGAGCTCGGGGTCGTCGTCGAGCCGCTCGCCCACCGCGTCGAGGGTGCTGAGGGAGTCGCCGGTGCGGACGGCGAGGAAGAGGTCGACGAGGTGGTCGCCGGCCGCCCGCACGCCGTCGCGGTCGACGTCGAAGACCGTGTCGAGCCGCGCGGCCAGCGCGTCGACGTCGGCCGGGACGCGGGCCGCCTGGAGCACGAGCAGCTCCGTCCGGTCGAGGCGCGTCAGCGCGTCACGGACGGACGAGGGGTCGAGGAGGGTGTCGGCGAGGTCGAAGGCGTCGTTCACCGAGGAGGCGCGGACGAGGCGCGGGGCGAGCCTCCGCACCAGCTCGTCGGGCGGGGTGTCGCGGAGGACTCCGGCGAGGTCGAGAGCACTGGACATGGGCGGGTCCTCCTGGGGGCGCGCAGCCGTCGGCTGCGGCTAGCGTGTGGTGCCTCGGGTGTCTCGACCGCGTCGGACGACGGTGGCCACGACGAAGGCGATGAT
The DNA here is from genome assembly GCF_011759585.1 of Frigoribacterium endophyticum. GTDB lineage: Bacteria > Actinomycetota > Actinomycetes > Actinomycetales > Microbacteriaceae > Frigoribacterium > Frigoribacterium endophyticum. The sequence goes on along the minus strand of NZ_JAAOYV010000002.1, from coordinate 671,242 downwards.
GAGCAGGATCGCGACGGGGAAGCCGACCAGCGGCAGGACGGTCACCGCGGGCCAGACGCCCGCCGTGTAGTCGGAGACGCCGACGAGGGTGCCGACGATGCGGGCCAGGAAGGCCACCACGGAGAGCCCCACGACGGCGGCGATCATGGAGACCAGGACGCGTTCAGTACGATGGACGCCGCCGGACACGGTCGGGTCTTTGATCTCTGCCACGTGCACAGGATAGTGGGGCGTGCTCGGAGAGCGCGCCCTAAGCTGAGGTCTCCGTCCGGCAGACCCGGGCGGTGGAGCCCCCGGGAGCCGCGGCCGAGGCCGCGCACCCCCCACCGAGCACCGACACCAACCCCCGACGAGGAGTCACGTCATGCCCACCGGCAAGGTCAAGTTCTACGACGACGAGAAGGGCTTCGGCTTCATCACCAGCGATGACGGCGCCGAGGTGTTCCTGCACGCGTCGGCCCTGCCCGCCGGCACCGTGGGCGTCAAGGCCGGCACCCGGCTCGAGTTCGGCATCGCCGACGGCAAGCGCGGTGCCCAGGCCCTCTCCGTCCGGGTGCTCGAGGCCGCCCCGAGCCTCGCCAAGATGAACCGTCGCTCCGCCGACGACATGGCCGTCATCGTCGAGGACCTCGTGAAGGTGCTCGACAAGGCCGGCGGCGACCTGCGCCACGGCCGCTACCCGCAGAACGGCGCCCGCATCGCCGTGCTGCTCCGCACCGTCGCGGACTCGTTCGATGTCTGACGCCGCCGCGCAGCCGACCGGGTCGGCCCACGCCGAGCTCGCTCGCCGGGCGCTCACCGAGATCACCCCGCCCGACACCATCGGTGCCGAGCTCGAGCCGGTCGACGAGGTCGACGGCGTCGTCAGCGTGCGCTTCGCCACCCTGCTGCCCGGCTACCCGGGCTGGGCGTGGACGGTCAGCGTCGCGCAGGTCGAGGGCCAGGAGCCCACCGTGCTCGAGGTCGAGCTGCTGCCCGGCGACGACGCGCTCGTCGCGCCCGAGTGGGTGCCGTGGGCCGACCGCCTCGCCGCCCAGGGGGCGGACGAGGAGTCCGACGAGGACGAGGACGACGAGTCTGACGACGACGACGAGTCTGACGACGACGACGACGAGTCTGACGACGACGACGACGAGTCTGACGACGACTCGGACGACGATGACGACGACGATGACGACTCGGACGACGACGACTCGGACGACGGCGAGCCCCAGGCGGTCGTGCACGGTGGCGACGTCGACGGCGTCGACATCGACGGGCTCGACGCCCACGACCGCTCGGACGGCGACGACTCCGACGACGACGCGGACGACGACGACGACTCCGACGACGACGACTCCGACGACGACGCGGACTCCGACGCCGCGCCCCGCGAGGAGAGCGCGCCGCGCCGTCGACGTCGCCGCCGCTGACCCGGTCGACCCGACCCGCGACTCCTCGGGCCCTGGGCCCACGACGGCGCCCCCGCCACCTCTCGGTGACGGGGGCGTCTCGCGGTCTCGGCGAGGTGGGGCCTAGAGGGCGCCCACCACGTGCTCGATCGAGCGGATCAGCTGGCGCACGTCGTCGGGCTCGATGGCCGTGAAGGTCGCGACGCGGAGCTGGTTGCGGCCGAGCTTGCGGTACGGCTCGGTGTCGACGATGCCGTTGGCCCGCAGCGCCGCGGCCACGGCGGCGGCGTCGATCGACTCCGCGAAGTCGATCGTCGCGACGACCTGCGACCGGTGCGACGGGTCGACGACGAAGGGCGTGGCGTACTCGGAGGCGGTGGCCCAGTCGTACAGCGCCGACGACGACTCGCGGGTGCGGGCGTCGGCCCAGGCGAGGCCGCCGTTGTCGAGGATCCAGCGGGTCTGGTCCTCCAGGAGCAGCAGGGTCGTGAGGGCGGGGGTGTTCAGGGTCTGGTCGAGACGCGAGTTGTCGATCGCGTTCTTCAGGCTGAGGAACTCGGGCACGTACCGGCCGCTCGCGGCGATGCGCTCGACGCGCTCGATCGCCGCCGGCGAGAAGAGCGCCAGCCAGAGGCCGCCGTCGGAGGCGAAGTTCTTCTGCGGCGCGAAGTAGTAGACGTCGGCCTGCGAGGCGTCGAAGTCGACGCCGCCGGCCGCGCTGGTGGCGTCGACGACGGTAAGGGCCCCCGCGTCGCCGACTACCCGAGTGACGGGCGCCATGACGCCGGTCGACGTCTCGTTGTGCGGCCAGGCGTAGACGTCGACGCCCTCGAGCACCTCGACCTCGGCGCGCGAGCCGGGCTCGGCGCGGACGACGTGCGGGGCCTCGAGCCACGGCGTCGCCGTCGCGGCGGCGAACTTCGAGCCGAACTCGCCGAACGTGAGGTTCTCGGCCCGCCGCTCGACGAGGCCGAACGCCGCGGCGTCCCAGAAGGCGGTCGAGCCGCCGTTGCCGAGCACGACCTCGTAGCCGTCGGGCAGGTCGAAGAGCTCGGCGAGGCCCGCGCGCACGCGGCCCACGAGCTGCTTGACCGGAGCCTGGCGGTGCGACGTGCCGAGCAGCGAGGCCCCGGCCGTCACGAGGTGCTCGAGCTGAGCGCCGCGGATCTTCGAGGGGCCGCAGCCGAAGCGGCCGTCGGTGGGGAGCAGGTCTGTGGGAATGGAGATGTCCGCCATGGGTCGATCGTAGTGGGGCGCGCGAGGCTCCCCGTCGGGCCGGGTAAGCTTGCGACGTTGTCCGCGCATCACCTGGGGAGGCCCCGTTGACCGATCTCGTCGACACCACAGAGATGTACCTCCGCACGATCCTCGACCTCGAAGAAGAGGGCATCGTGCCGCTCCGGGCGCGCATCTCCGAGCGACTCGGCCACTCCGGCCCGACGGTCTCGCAGACCATCGCCCGCATGGAGCGCGACGGGCTCGTCGTCGTCTCCGGCGACCGCCACCTCGAGCTCACGACCGAGGGGCGCAGCAAGGCCACCCACGTGATGCGCAAGCACCGCCTGGCCGAGCGCCTGCTCGCCGACGTGATCGGGCTCGACTGGGCCTACGTGCACGACGAGGCCTGCCGGTGGGAGCACGTCATGAGCGAGCAGGTCGAGCGCCGTCTGCTCGAGATGCTCGACCACCCCACCGAGTCGCCCTACGGCAACCCCATCCCCGGGCTCGACGAGCTCGGCGACTCGCCGGCCGGGCGGTTCCTCGACGGCGTCGTCAACCTCGTCTCCGTGCTCGCCGAGAACCCCGAGGGCGTCACGCGCCCCGTGCGTCGCCTCGCCGAGCCGGTTCAGTTCGAGCCCGAGCTGCTGCAGCAGCTGCACGACGCGGGCGTCACCCCGGGCGGCGTCGCGACCGTGACCAAGTCGGGCACCTACGTGCTCGTCCGCGTCGAGGGCCACGACGAGGGCCTCGAGCTGCCGACCGAGGTCGCGCAGCACATCTACGTCACGGCCTAGCCGGGGGAGGCGCCCGGCCGGCTCCCAGGAGGCGCACGGCGGGCACATCGGTCCTTTACCGATTCGTTACAAAAGTCCTCCTCGAGGATGATTTCACCGACTCCCTCGGGTATGGTCGCTGAGTCCCCGCGCCAGGAAGCCGGCGTGGAGGCCCGTGGCAGGACGTCTCGTGCACCCGTCTCCTGTCGCTTGTCGTGAACTGACGAACGGATGGGGCAACTTCCCTAGGGTTGTCGAGACGCAGGAGACCCGCCCTCTTGACCCTCACCGAGCCCACCCAGCCCGGAGGCGCACCCGACGCCCTCCGCACTCCCCGCACCGACCTCCAGACCCGCACCGACCTCACGCCCCGCAGCGCTCTCCCGACCCGAGCCGACCTCCCGACGCGCTCCTCCGTCCGTGCCGCCGCCCTCGCGGCAGCGGCCGCCGAGGCCGCCGCCGCCCGACCGACCCGCCGGTCGCGAGGCAAGCGGACCGTCGCCACGGCCGCCGTCATGACGCTCACCGCCGGCCTGTTCGGCACGATGGCACTGCCGGCCTTCGCCCAGACGGCGCCGGCCTCGACCGGCTCGAGCGAGGCCGCCGCCGAGTCGGCGTCGCGCCAGGCCGACGGCCAGACCGTCGCGGTCGACGCCACGGTCGCCGCCGCCGACGCGTCGCGCGACGGCTACACCGCCACCTCGCAGGAGTCGCTCGACGCCGCGGCCGCCGCGGTGGCCCTCGCCTCGCAGCGCGAGGCCGAGCGGGCCCAGCTCGCCGCGTCGTACGACAGCTACACCGGCCCCACCGCGTCGGAGTACCTCTCCGGCTCGGGCACGGCCGCCACGGCGACCTCGACCGCCACGGGCACGACCGCGACCCCCGGCGCGTTCAGCCTCGCGAACGTCTACCAGACGGCGCTGCAGTACGTCGGCACGCCCTACGTCTTCGGCGGCGCGACCCCGGCCGGCTTCGACTGCTCGGGCTTCGTCATGTTCGTCTACGCGCAGTACGGCATCTCGATGCCGCACTCGGTGACCGCGCAGGGCGCGCTCGGCACGCCGATCTCGGCCTCCGAGGCCCAGCCCGGCGACGTCGTCATCTTCAACGACGGGTCGCACGACGGCTTCTACGCCGGCAACGGGATGATCCTCGACGCACCGAAGCCCGGCGGCTCGGTCAGCGTCCGCCCGCTGTGGACGAGCGCCGTGCACTACGTGCGCTTCGGGGTCTGAGCCGACCCGCGCCTCCCGCACCGCGCCTCCCGCGCTCGTGAACGGACTGTGAAGAGCCGCCCCGCCTCTAGGCAGGGCGGCTCCCGCGGGTTAACCTGGCGCTCTCGGAGCACTGCTGAGACCAGGAGCGTCACATGAGCCGTTCGACCGCCGCCCGCACCATGGGTGCGTCGTCGAGCGAGCACATACGACACCCCGCCCGATGACCAGAGCACCGTCACGCGTGACGGTGCTCTTCTCGTCTGCGGACTGCTGGCCCAGCTCTCACCGAGGGCAGTCGAATCCCTGGAAGCCGTCCAGGGTGCTTCGAAAGGGAAAGCATGCGCACTCTCGTCCTCAACGCCGGTTACGAGCCCCTCGCGGTCGTCTCGTTCCGACGAGCCCTCGTGCTCGTCATGACCCAGAAGGCGACGGTGCTGGCCGCCGACGCCGAGCACCCCGTGGTCAGCACCGGCTTCGCCTACGACCGCCCGTCGGTGATCGTGCTGACGCGCTACGTGAAGATCCCGCACTCGCGGTCCGTGCCGGTGTCGCGGCGCGGAGTCCTGCGGCGCGACGCCCACCGCTGCGCCTACTGCGGTGCGACGGCGTCGACCATCGACCACGTGCAGCCGCGGTCGCGCGGCGGGGCCGACAGCTGGGAGAACCTCGTCGCCTGCTGCCTGCGCTGCAACAACGTCAAGAGCGACCGGACGCCGGCCGAGATGGGCTGGTCGCTGCGCTGGCAGCCGAAGGCGCCGCACGGAGTCGGCTGGGTCGTGCGCGGGGTCGAGCGGCCGCAGGAGGAGTGGGACGCGTTCCTCGCGGCCGCGTAGGTGCGGGTGCTGCCGCCCCACGCTGCGTGCGATGAACCTCGTTCCGAACGATGAACCGGGTTCTAGTGCGGTTCATCGTGCGGAACGCGGTTCTTCGTCGGCCGAGGGCGGGGAGGCGCGGGTTCGGTAGACTCGCCGGGTCAGCCTCTGTAGCTCAATGGAAGAGCAGTTCCGTCCTAAGGAAAGGGTTGGGGGTTCGAGTCCCTCCAGGGGCACCGCCTCTCCGCGCCGACGTCGGTCCGCCTGTCGCCGACGCGCGTCCCTGGCCGGGGCCGGGGCCGGGGCCGGGGCCGGGGCCGGGGCGCACGCGCCCGCCCTCGCTGCCTAGGCTGAGCCCATGGACCGCCTGACCCGCTACGAGCGTGACGGACTCGCGTTCGAGACCACCGACTCCGGCCCCGCGGAGGGCGAGGTGGTCGTGCTGCTGCACGGGTTCCCCGCCACGCGGGCCAGCTGGCGGGACGTCGTGCCCCGGCTGGAGGCGGCGGGGCTGCGCTGCCTGGTGCCGCTGCTGCGCGGCTACTCGCCGGGTGCGCGACCGCGGGGGAGGCGCGCCTACCGGTCGACCGAGCTGGTCGCCGACGTCGTGGCCCTGCTCGACCAGGCCGGCGTCGATCGTGCCCACGTGGTCGGCCACGACTGGGGCGGGGCCGTCGCCTGGAAGCTCGCCGCCGAGCGCCCCGACCGGGTCGCCAGCCTCACGGTGCTGTCGACGCCGCACCCCGCGGCCCTGGCCGCCTCGCTGATCTCGTCGCTGCAGGCGCTGCGCTCCTGGTACATGGTGGCCTTCCAGCTGCCGTGGCTGCCCGAGGCGCTGCTGCGCCGCCGGCTGGCGCCCGTGCTGCGGGGCATGGGGCTGCCCGCCGAGCGGGCGGAGGAGTACGCGGGCGCGATGCGCGACTCCCGGGCCCTCACCGGCGCGATCGCCTGGTACCGCGCCCTCTGGCTGCCGGGGGGAGGCGCGAGGCCGTCGCTGGCGACCGGTCGCGTCACCGTCCCCACCCGGTACCTGTGGGGTCACCACGACACCGCGCTCGGGCGCCGCGCCGCCGAGCTCACGGAGCGTCACGTGTCGGGGCCGTACCGGTTCGTGGAGCTCGACGAGGGGCACTGGCTGCCGGAGGTCGCACCGCGCGTCGTCGCGGAGGCCGTGCTGGACGCCGTGCGGGCGGTCTGAGCGGCGAGGCCCACGACCTGACGGCAGCAGGGAGGTCGGCCCCGACGGAGACCACCCCGGGGCCGGAGGAGATCTGAGGTGGGGCCGGCATCGCGGACCCCTCCGCGGCGACCCCACCGCGAGGCCAGGGACCCGAATCCCACGACCTCGTGCGAACGGCTGAGCCGCCCGATGAGAGAGACAGTACAGGCTGTGAGCGCGAACGGGCACGACGATGCCTCGACATGAAGAGGGTGTGACGCCCCTCGCGGTTCGGGCCGAGAGGGGCGTCCGTCCGCCGTCGGAGCGAGCCGACGGTGGGGCACATCGATCGGGGTACATCGAGGGCTAGGTGCCTCCGGGGGACAGCGATGGACGCTACGCCCCCTTCCGCCGCCCGCTCACAGGAAAGCGTCGACGCGGCGTCCGCGCCCGCCGGGGCGCCGGTACGGTCGGGGGATGACCGACGCCACGCCCCCGGCCCTGTCCACCCGTCTGGTCGTCGCCGGCTCGCTCTTCGGCGGAGCGGCGCTCCTCGTCCTCCTGCGGCTCGTCGTCGTCGCGGCCGCGTCGTCGGCGTTCGTCTTCGTCACCGTGCTGCCGGTGCTGCTCTTCGCCGCCGCCCTCGTCGTGTCGGTCGCGCTCTGGCTGGTGAGCGGCAGCCGGTCCCAGCCGGGCATCGCGGGCCCCAGCCGCCCGGGCCGGCTCGGCCTGCGCATCGCCGCCGTGGCCCTCGTCGTGGTGCCTGCCCTGACCGCGGTGCTGCCAGCGCGCTCGCTGCTCGGCTGGCAGGTCGCCGTGCTCTCCAGCGCCGTGGAGTTCATCGGCCTGGTCGCGCTCGTGCTGGCCGCCGTCGTCGTCGTGCGGGTGCGCGTCGTGCCCGCGCTCGCCGGGTGGTCGCTGCTCGTGTGGGCCGCCCTCGCCGTGGTGCGGCAGCTCTTCTTCACGTCGCCCGTGTGGCTGGGCGAGGCCAGCGTCGTGATCGCCTGGGGCGGGCAGATCCTCGCCGTCCTCTCGGCGGCCTTCGTCGGGGTCGCCTGGCTGCTCGTCGGCCTGCGGCGGGCCCCGGAGGCGCGGGTCGGCTGACCGGAGCAGGCTCCTCCTCATCGCCGCCGGTCCACCGGACCGGTCTGGGACCGGTCCCCGGGACCGTTCCGTGACAGGACACGCACCCGGGACTCGTCTCCACCCGACGGAGCGCGGCGAGCCCCGAAGAGGACCACGCTGGACGTACGCGAAAGACCGATGGAGGAGCAGTGGTCACGAACACATCCGGCAACACCCCCGGTGGCACCCCCGGCAGCGGCAGCCCCGGCGGGGGGCCCGCGGTCGGCTCCCGTCCGGCCCTGCCCGCGCTCGTCTCCGGCCCCCACACGCGACGCCTCGGCACGGTGGCCGTCATCGCCACCTTCGGCGGTCTCCTCTTCGGGTACGACACCGGCGTCATCAACGGCGCGCTCGACTCCCTGGAGGAGAGCCTGGGGCTCACCCCCGCGACCGAGGGCCTCATGGTCTCGGCCATCCTCGTCGGCGCGGCCGTCGGGGCGTTCTTCATCGGGCGGATCTCCGACGCGTTCGGGCGGAAGCCGACGATCAACGCGCTCGCCGTCCTCTTCTTCTTCGCCGCCCTCGCCTGCGTGCTCGCGCCGACGTGGGAGTTCCTGACGGCCGCGCGCTTCGTGCTCGGCATCGCGGTCGGCGGGGCGTCCGTCACCGTGCCGGTGTTCCTCGCCGAGCTGGCGCCGACCGAGCAGCGCGGCGGACTCGTCAGCCGCAACGAGCTGATGATCGTCTCCGGGCAGCTGGCCGCCTTCGCCGTCAACGCCGTGATCGGCAGCGTCTGGGGCGAGCACGACCAGGTCTGGCGCTACATGCTCTCGGTCGCGGCGCTGCCCGCCGTGGTCCTCTTCATCGGCATGTTCCGCGTGCCCGAGAGCCCCCGGTGGCTCATCGCGAAGGGCCGCGACGACGACGCCCTGGCCGTGCTGCGCCAGATCCGCAGCGACGACCGCGCCACGGCCGAGATGGCGGAGGTGCGCCTCCTGGCCGACGAGGAGCACGAGGCGAAGAGGGCCCGGTTCGCCGACCTCGTGGCGGAGCCCTGGCTGCGCAAGATCCTGCTGATCGGCCTCGGGCTCGCCGTCGCGCAGCAGCTGACCGGCATCAACTCGATCATGTACTACGGCACGCAGGTGCTGCAGCAGTCCGGCTTCTCCCAGAGCGGCGCGCTCATCGCCAACGTCGGGGCCGGCGTGATCGCCGTCGTCGCCATGCTGGTGGCGCTCCGGGTGATCAACCGGGTCGGTCGACGCACGATGCTGATCGCAGGGTTCACCGGCATCGCCGTCTTCCACCTGCTCATCGGGCTGTCGTCGCTGCTCATCCCCGAAGGTCTCGGCCGGGCGATCGTCGTGCTGATCTTCGTCATCTGCTTCGTCGGGACGATGCAGGGCACGATCGGCCCGCTCGTCTGGCTGATGCTCTCCGAGATCTTCCCCCTCAGGCTCCGCGGCGTCGGCATGGGGCTCACCGCACTCGTGCTCTGGCTGACGAACTTCGCGGTCAGCCTGCTGTTCCCCGTCCTCGTGGCGGGCATCGGCATCTCCACGACCTTCTTCATCTTCGCCGTTCTGAACGCCGGCTCGCTGCTCTTCGCCGTGACCCGTGTCCCCGAGACCAACGGCCGGTCGCTCGAGCAGCTCGAGGAGGACTTCAGCACCGGTGCCGTCTCCGTCGTCCACGACAGGGCGCGGTGACCGGGGCCTCGACCTGACCACCGACCGCGTCGTCGCGCCACGACGTTCCCGCCGCCTGGGCACGCCCCGCCCCGGGGAGAGCAGAATGGGGGCGACCCCGGGCGCCCACCGTGCCCGGCCCTGCGCGAAGGAGCACACCGTGACCGACACCACCAGCACCCACGACGACGACGTCGCCAAGCTCGCGGGGCTGCTCCGCGGCTTCGACTTCGCGATGCTCACGACCATCGACGAGAAGGGCGCCCTCGTCGGCCACCCGATGACCGTGCAGGAGGCCGAGTTCGACGGCGACCTGTGGTTCATCGTCGGGCAGGACTCCTCGGCCGTGCACCACCTGGCGCGTGAGCGGACGGTCGGCGTCACGCTGAGCTCGAACGACTCCTGGGTGTCGCTCGCCGGCACCGCCGCGGTGGTCGACGACCACGCGAAGCTCGAGGAGCTCTGGAACAGCCGCGTCGAGGCGTGGTTCCCCGACGGGCCCGCCGACCCGAACGTCGGGCTGGTGAAGTTCAGCGCCGACAGCGCCGAGTACTGGGACACCCCCGGCGGCAAGGTCGCCTCGGTGCTCTCCTTCGTCAAGTCGAAGGTGACCGGCGAGGCCCTCGAGGGCGAGAACGAGAAGATCGAGCTGTAGCGACGACCGTCGCGGCGGAGACGCCGCGCCGCCGGAGGGCCCGGCACCCGAGCGGCGCCGGACCCCCGCCGTCGGTCGTCCGCCGACGAGCCGGTGTCAGAGCTCCCGTCCGAGCGACACCGTCTCCGGCTCGTCGGCGTAGTGGCCGTAGTCGGGCACCGGCTCGTACCCGGCCGAGCGGTAGAGACGGATCGCCTCGGGGTGCGCCGTGTTGGTCTCGAGCACCATCCAGGCCACGCCGGAGTCGCGGGCCGACTCCTCGAGCCAGCCCAGCAGCCGGCGCGAGACTCCCCGACCGCGGTGCCCGGGCCGCACGAACAGCCGCTTGAGCTCGCCGCGCCCGTCGGGCAGCAGCCGCCAGGCGCCCATGCCGACGGGCTGCCCCGCCGGCGAGCCCTCGCGGTCCGAGCCCGCCGGCTGCGGGCCCTCCGACAGGTACGCCACCGCGAACGCCCCGCGGGGCGGCTCGAACTCGGCGGCGTCGATCGGGCTCTCGTCACGGCCGCCGTAGATCTCGACGTACAGCTGCTGCAGGCCCTCGACGAGCTGCTGCACGTCGGGGTGGTCGTACGGGCGGGCGACGATGGCGAGGTCGTGCGGTGTGGTCACCCGACCAGTCTGGCGGGGAAGGCGGCGCGCCGCCCCCACAGCGTGAGCACGAACGCCGCCGAGCCCCCGACGATCATGACGACGGGCAGCACGAGCCCGTCGGCGTGCTGGAGCAGCACCGCTCCGACGATGCCGGCGGCGAAGATCGCGACGTTGAACGCCACGGGCAGGAACGAGTTCGCGACGTCCGACTCCGCGCCTCCCGCCGTCGTCAGGGCGGCCTGCAGCTGCGCCGAGGCGCCGCCGAAGGTGAGGCCCCAGAGCACGGCGGCGACGACGACCGCGGCGGTGACGTCGCGGCCGACGAGCAGCACGACCCCGGCCAGCACGAAGACGGCGAGGCTGCCGTGCAGCAGCGGCCGCGGGTGGCGGTCGAGCAGGGCCCCCGTCAGCACGACGCCCCCGATCGACGCGACGCCGTAAAGCAGCAGGAGGAGCTCGACCGAGAGGTCCGCGCTCGTCGACCGCAGGTACGGGGCGACGTAGGTGTAGATCGTGTTGTGCCCGAGCATCCAGGTGGCGATCACCGCGAGGATGACCGCGATGCCGGGCAGCCGTGCCACGCGGAGCAGGGGGAGGCGGCGGGCCGCCGCGTCGCCGGTCGCCGCGGGCGCCGTGGCGGCGGGCACCACGAGGGCGATGAGCACCGCGACCACCGCGGCCACGAGCGACAGCCCGCCGAACGACCAGCGCCAGTCGAGCGTGCTGCCGATCCACGAGCCGAGCGGCGTGCCGAACGCGAAGCCGAGCGGGGCGCCGGTGGAGACGATCGAGAGCGACAGCCCCGCCCGCGAGGGCGGGCTGATCCGGCGGCCGTACGCCGCGAGCATGCCCCAGATCACCCCGGAGAAGGCCCCGGCGACGAAGCGGGAGGCCAGCGACAGGGCCACCTCGGTCGAGCCCGCCGTCACGGCGTTGGCGACGACGAGCCCCGCGACCGCGCCGAGCAGCAGGGGCTTGCGACGGAGGCCGCGGGTCAGCGTGATGGCCGGCACGGTCACGACGACGGTGCCGAGGGCGTACGCGCTGATCAGGAGCCCGACCGTGCCCTCGCCGGTGTCGAGGCCCGCGGCGATCTGCGGCAGCAGCCCGGCCGGCATGGTCTCCATCGCGACCAGCACGAAGCCGATGGCGGCGAGCAGCGCGAGGGCGACGACCGGCAGGCGCGTCACCTCGCCCTGCGGCGGCCGAGGGGCGACCGGGGCCGTCGCGCGGGTCGCGCTCACGAGCGCTCCGGCACGGCGCTGACGCCCTCGGTCGCCGCCCACGAGGCCAGGAGGGCGAGCCCCTCGGCCGACGGGCTGCCCGGCGCCGCCGGGTAGACGGTCATCGAGTGGCCCGGGGCGTCCTGCAGCTCCATGACCAGGTAGTCGAGCTCGAGCAGACCCACGACCGGGTGGCGGAACGACTTGGCTCCCGAGTAGTGCCGACGCACCTCGTGGGTGGCCCAGCGCGCGCGGAACTCGTCGCTGCGCACCGAGAGCTCGCCGACCAGCTCGGCGAGGCCCCGGTCTCGGGGGTCGCGGCCGGCGTCACGGCGCAGGATGGCCACGTTGACGGCGGCCGCGCGCTCCCAGTCGGGGTAGAACTCCCGCGCCCGCGGGTCGAGGAAGATGAAGCGCGAGTGGTTCGCGGGCCGCTCGTCGCCGCGGTACATCTCGGAGTAGAGGGCGACGCCGAGGGCGTTGGCGGCCACCATGTCCATGCGCGTGTTCGTGACGAACGCGGGCGCCGCGGTGACCGCGTCGAGGAGGTGCTGCACCGGCGCCTCCAACGCGGCCCCGCGTGCCTCGACGACGGGCCCGCGGCGTCGGGTGGGCGCGAACGAGCGGGCCAGGTCGTAGAGGTGGTCGTGCTCGGCGCGGGTCAGCTCGAGGGCCCCGGCGATGGCGTCGAGGACGCTGTCGGAGACGCCGCCGAGGTCGCCCCGCTCGAGGCGCGTGTAGTAGTCGACGCTCACCCCGGCGAGCGTCGCGACCTCGTCGCGGCGCAGCCCCGGCACGCGCCGGCGACCACCGCCGCGACCGAGGCCGGCCTGCTCGGGGGTGATGCGCGCCCGGCGGCTGGAGAGGAAGTCGCGCACGTCAGCTCGGGGGTCCATGCCGACGACGATACGGGCGGCCCGGCGGCGGAGGCAGGCCCTGCGAGGGCCCGCCTCGGGGGCTCGCCGCCCCCGCTACGACTCCAGGTGCCCCAGGTCGGGCTCGGCCACGAACGACACCTCCGGCCGCGCCGCGGCGCCGGTCTCGAAGACGACGAGGTCGTTGTCGCCGGCGCGCAGCTGCTCGCCGGGCACGTAGAGCGTGTGCTGGGGGCCGCGCGTCCAGTACCGGCCGAGCGCGAAGCCGTTCACGAAGGCCACGCCCTTGCCCCACGAGCGCGTGTCGAGGTACAGGTCGCCGGGCTCCTCGACCGTGACGGTCGCGTGCGCGAAGACGGGCCCGTCGAGGAACCGCACCGAGCCCGCGGCGCGGTCGACCCGGCGGGTGACTCTCGCCACCATCGCGTCGAGGTCGAGGGGCAGCGACTCCCACTCGAGCAGCTCCACGCCGTCGAGCAGGGCGGGGCCGACGAGCCCCTTCGCCTCGCCGATGTGGCGGCCGTAGTTGACGCGGCCCTGGTCCTCGACGAGCACCTCGAGCCGCGCGCCGGGCGGCACGACGATCGAGCGCTCGTGCTGGTCGCGCTGCAGCACCCCGACGCGGCGGCCGTCGACCGAGACGACGGCGCGGTCGCGGACGCCCGCGAACGAGAGCGCCCGGGGGCCGTCGCCGGCGGGCAGCGCCACGCGGTGCAGCGAGAACCCGCGGAAGGCGCTGAGCTCGTCCATGGTGGGCACGGCCGCGGTGCGGTGCCACTGCCCGGCGGCGGGGGCCACGGCGGCACGGCGACGCGTCGCGGTCGCGACCGACGCGCGCGTGTCGACCCGCGACTCCTGCGCGGTCGCTCCGGCGTCGTCACCGGGGGCGTCGCCGTCGCCCGCGTCGCCGACCAGCTGGTCGAGCGGCACGACGGCGTCGAAGTCGGTCCGCAGCACGGGCGCCGGCGTGCGCCGCGCGGGCAGCTCGTCGGGCACCGGCGCCCAGCGGGCGATGACGTCGCGGAACGCGAAGAACTTGTCGGTCGGGAAGCCCGCCTCGTCGAGGGGGGCGTCGTAGTCGTACGAGGTGACGTGCGACTGGTAAGTGCCCTTGTGGTTCGCACCGTTCGTGAAGCCGAAGTTGGTGCCGCCGTGGAACATGTAGATGTTCACCGAGGCCCCGGCCGCGAGCAGCGCGTCGAGCTCGGCCGACGCCTCGGCGACGGGGGTCGTGTGGTGGTGCTCGCCCCAGTGGTCGAACCAGCCGTCCCAGAACTCCGAGCACATCAGCGGGCCCGTCGGCTGGTGGCGACGCAGGGTCGCGAGGCGCTCGTCGGCGCGCGAGCCGAAGGAGCCCGTGCGGTGCAGGTCGGGCAGGCTGCCGCGCGAGAGCATCTCGTCGGTGGGCTGGTCGACCGTGGTCAGCGGCACGGTCACGCCGGAGGCGCGGGTCAGGTCGACGAGGTGGCGCAGGTACCCGGCGTCGTCGCCGTACGCGCCGTACTCGTTCTCGATCTGCACGAGCACGACGGGGCCGCCGGCGTCGATCTGCCGCGGCACGACGATCTCGTAGACGCGGGCGAGGAACTCGTCGACGGCGGCCAGGTAGAGGGGCTCGCTGCGGCGGACGCCGACCGCCGGGTCGTCGAAGAGCCAGCCGGGCAGCCCGCCGCCGTCCCACTCCGCGCAGATGTAGGGCCCGGGGCGCACGATCGCGTGCATGCCCTCGGTGGCCACCAGGTCGAGGAACCGGCCGAGGTCGAGGCCGCCGGTCGCGTCGAACTCGCCACGCTGGGGAGAGTGGGCGTTCCAGGCGACGTACGTCTCGATGGTGTTCAGCCCCATCAGCCGGGCCTTGTGGATGCGGTCGGCCCACTGGTCGGGGTGGACGCGGAAGTAGTGCAGAGCACCGGCGAGGACGCGGTGCGGGGCGCCGTCGAGCTCGAAGTGCTCGGGGCCGACGACGAAGCGGCGGCTGGTGGCGGCGGAGGCGGGCACGGGGCTCGACATGTGGCGTGTCCTGTCGGTGGCGGGGGAGTGCGGGGGAGGTGCGGCGGACGCAGGGCGGGGAGGCGCGACCTGCGTCGTGCCTCCCCGCCCGGTGCCCGGGAGCGCGGGCGCTACTTCGTGGTGACGTCGAAGCCCTGCTGCGTGCCGTAGTCGGCGGACGCCTTGCCCCACGCCTCGAGGACGGGGTCGAGCGAGGTGCCGTTCGAGTAGGCCGACGACGCGCTGTCGCTGTAGATGCTGTTCGCGTAGACCTGGAAGGGCAGGTACTGCCAGTCGGGCACCACGTCGGCGGCGGCCTGCGACAGGACCTCGTTGATCTTCTGGCCGCCGAAGTACTCGGGGGCCTCGGCGAGGAAGGCCGGGTCGTTCAGGTCGGCCGTGGTCGACGGGAAGCCGCCCTCGTCGAACGAGATCTGCTTGCCCTCGTCCTCCGCCGTGGCGAAGCGGGTGAACTCGGCGGCGACGAGCTTGTTCGCCGACTGCTGCATGACGGCGATCGACGACCCGCCGTTCTCGGCGGTCGCGGTGTCGCCCTCGGTGTACTGCGGCATGGGCGCGACACGCCACTGGCCCGAGCCCTCGGCGGCCTGGCCCTCGAGGTTGCCGGGCATCCAGGCGCCGGTCAGCAGCGTGGCGATCGAGCCGTCGCTCAGGCCGCGGAACCACTCGTCCGTCCAGCCGGGGGTCTGCGCGAGCGAGCCGTTCTCGACCAGCGTGTTCCAGGTCGAGGTCCACTTCTTCGCGCCCTCGTCCTGCAGGTCGATCGAGACGGTCTCGCCGTCGACCTTGTACGGCTGGCCGCCGGCCTGCCAGATCATGCTCGTGGTGAAGCCGGCGTCGCCGGTGTCGCTGGTGATGAACTGGTTCGGGTCGGCCGAGTGCATGGTCTCGGCGGCCGCGACGTACTCGTCCCACGTCTTCGGCACGGCGATGCCGTACTTGTCGAAGACGTCCTGGCGGTAGAACATCGCCATGGGGCCGGAGTCCTGGGGCAGCGCGTAGACGGCGTCGTCGTCGGAGACCGCGTTCCAGGTCGAGGCGGTGAAGTCGCTCTCGAGGTCGCCGTAGCCGAAGCCGCTGAGGTCGGCGAGGGAGTCGCTGAGCGAGAACTGCGGGATCGCGAAGTACTCGACCTGGGCCACGTCGGGCGCGCCCTTGCCGGCCTTGATGGCGTTCTGCAGCTTGGTGTACTGGTCGGCTCCGGTGCCGACGTTCTGCACGTCGACGGTGATGTCGGGGTACTTGGCCTCGAAGGCCTCGGCGATGGGCTCGACGGCCGGGGCCCAGGCCCAGACGGTGATCGTCGACTTCTCCGTCAGGGCCGCGGCGAGCTCGTCGGCCGACGCCGTGTCGGGGCTCGAGCCGCCGCCGGAGCCGGAGGAGCAGGCCGCGAGCGAGCCGGCGAGGACGACGCCCAGGCCCAGCGCGATGGCGCGCTTGGCGGAGCGGGGGAGGGAACGGGACATTGTGGTGCCTTTCACTTCATCGTGGAGGTGGTGCCGTGGTGATGGTGCGGGTGGTGGTGCAGGGGGGAGGACGAGGGAGGCGCGGGCCGCGACGGCGTCAGGCCTTGACGCCGCCGGCCGACAGGCCGGACTGCCAGTAGCGCTGGAGGAAGAGGAACGCGACCACGATCGGGATGATCGCGAGGAACGACCCGGTGATGACGAGGTTGTAGATCGGGTCGCCGCCGACGGTGGTCGACTGGGCGTTCCACTGGTTCAGGCCGACCGTCAGCGGGTACCAGCGCGAGTCGCTCAGCATGATCAGCGGCAGGAAGTAGTTGTTCCAGGTCGCGACGATCGAGAAGAGCAGCACCGTGATGAGGCCGGGGCTGAGGAGGCGCAGGCTGATCGTGAAGAAGGTGCGGACCTCGCTGGAGCCGTCCATCCGGGCGGCCTCGAGGATCTCGTTCGGCACGGAGTCGACCGCGTACGTCCAGATCAGGTACAGGCCGAAGGGGCTGATCAGGGAGGGCAGGATGATCGCCCACGGGGTGTTCGTCAGGCCCATCTGGCTGAACATGAGGAAGGTCGGCACGGCCAGGGCCGTGCCGGGGATGGCCACGGCGCCGAGCACGACGGCGAAGACGGCCTTCTTGCCGGGGAAGTCGAACTTGGCCAGCCCGTAGCCCGCCAGGGTGGCGAGCAGCGTGGCGCCGCCGGCGCCGACGACGACGTAGAGGAGCGTGTTGCCGAGCCAGCGGATGAACTCGCCGTCGCCGTAGGTGAAGACGCCCGCGATGTTGTCGAAGAGGGCGAAGTCGCCGCTGAACCAGAGGCCGAACGAGCTGAAGAGGGCCTCCTGCGTCTTGGTCGAGTTGACCAGGAGCCAGAAGAGGGGCAGCACCGAGTAGATGAGCAGCAGCGCCATGACGAGCGTGAGCAGCACGCTGCGCTTGTCGCGCGGGGCGCCGGCGCGGCGCTTGCGGTCGCGCGTCTCGCGCGTCGGGGTCACGGTCGGGGTGCCGGCGTCGGGCGCCGCGAGGGGGGAACCGGTGAGGGTCGACATGGTCAGGCGTCCTTCCGCGAGCCGACGAGCTGGACCACGTAGGCGACGACCATCGTCAGGACGCCCATGATGATCGCGATCGCGGCGGAGTAGTTGAACTGCTGGCCTGCGAACGAGAGGTTGTAGGCGTACATGTTCGGGGTGAAGTACGTGCTGATCGAGTTCGGCGCGAGCGTCTGCAGGATGTTCGGCTCGTTGAAGAGCTGGAAGCTGCCGATGATCGAGAAGATGATGCCGATCACGATGGCCCCGCGGATGGCGGGCAGCTTGATGTTCTTCACGATGCGGAGCGGTCCGGCGCCGTCGAGCTCGGCGGCTTCGTAGAGGTCGGGCGAGATGACGCGGAGGGCGGCGTAGAACAGCAGCATGTTGTAGCCGACGAACTCCCACGTGACGATGTTGCCGATCGACGCGAGGATCCAGCCCTGCGAGAGCAGGTCGGGGAGCGCCCACCCCGTGAGGTCCTCGAGGTTGCCGACGAGCCCGAAGCGGTTGCCGTAGATGAAGCCCCACATGAGGGCGGCGACCACGGCGGGGACGGCGTAGGGCAGGAAGATCGCGATGCGGAAGAACGACGTGAGGTGCAGCCGGGCCGAGTCGAGGGCCAACGCGGCGACCAGGGCGATGATCAGCATGATCGGCACCTGCACGACCAGGAAGAGCGCGACGCGGCCGAGGGCGTCCCAGAAGTTCGGGTCGCCGAGGGCCTGCGCGTAGTTCGCGATGCCGACGAAGGCGTTGCCGCCGATCATCTTCTCCTGGAACAGGCTGAGGTAGATCGCGTAGACGACCGGGGCGACGAGCACCACGAGGAAGACGGCGAGGAAGGGGAGGACGAAGCCCCAGCCCGTCCAGCGACGCTTGTCACGACGGATCGGGGCGCCGCCGCCCACGGGGCTCGGGGCCGCGTCGGCCTTCGGCCGGGCTGCCGGTGTCGACAACGTCGTCATGTCCATCCACTTCGTCGGGGTTCGTCTCGCAGCCACTGATTGGGTGTTTGCGTAAACATCTGGGATGCTCGCAACCATGACACCTTCGACGCCGATCGTCAAGTCGAGCAACCGGCGCCCCTCCCGCACGCGCACCGTCTCGATGGCGGACGTCGCGGCGCGCGCCGGGGTGTCGTCGCAGACGGTCTCGAGGGTGTCGAACGGCGCTGCCAACGTCGAGGCGGGCACCCGGCAGCGGGTGCTCGACGCGATGGCCGAGCTCGGCTACCGGCCGAACAGCGCCGCCCGGGCGCTGAAGACCGGTCGCTTCCGCAGCATCGGCGTCATCATGTTCACGCTCTCGACCCTCGGCAACATGAAGACCCTCGACGCCATCGTCACGGCCGCCTCGGGCGCGGGCTACACGATCACCCTCATGCCGGTCGCGCACCCCACCGAGGGCGAGGTCGCCGGCGCCTTCAGCCGCCTGCAGGAGGAGGCGGTCGACGGCGTCGTCATCATCATCGAGGCCCAGATGCTCGACCGCGCCGACCTCATCGTCCCGGTCGGCCTGCCCGTCGTCATCATCGACTCCGACGCCGGCGACCCGTACGTCGTCGTCGACACCGACCAAGAGCAGGGCATGCGCCTCGCCACCCGGCACCTGCTCGACCTCGGCCACACCCGCGTCGTGCACGTGGCCGGGCCCGCCACCTCGTACTCGGCCACGCGCCGCGCGACGTCGTGGCTCGACACGATGCGCGACGCGGGGCTCGAGCCGGAGGCGCCCCTCGGCGGGGACTGGACCACCGCCTCCGGCTACCGCATCGGCCTCGAGATCGGTCGTCGCGACGACGTCACCGGCGTCGTGGCGGCGAACGACCAGATGGCGCTCGGGGTGATGCACGCGCTGCACGAGCTCGGCCGCTCCATCCCCGGCGACGTCAGCGTGGTCGGCTTCGACGACTCGGAGGAGTCCGGCTCGTTCTGGCCGCCGCTCACGACCGTGCACCAGAACTTCGGCGAGATCGGGCTGCGGTCGATGCACGTGCTGCTCGAGATGCTCGAGGGGCAGGAGCCCTCGGCCGACCGCATCGTGCCGACCCACCTCGTCGTCCGCGAGAGCGCCGGGCCGCCGCGCGCCTGACCGCGCCCCGCCGCCGGCGCCGCGACTCCTGCCGTCCGCGGGTCGCCGCCAGGTGACGGAGCGGGTGAAATGTCGGTGCGCCGGCGGCGCGGGGGCGCGGGAGTCGCGGTGACCGGCCCCGGCGGAGGGTCCAGGGTGCCGACACGAGCCAGACGGGAGACGTCTGGTCGTCGTCGACCCCCCTTACGAAGAGGACTCCCCACCGTGACCGATCGTCATCGCTCCCTGCCCGTGAACCCGGCCGCCCCGCCGTCCGTCGTCGAGGGGCACGCCGGGCCCTCGCGCCGCTCCGTCGTCACCGCCGCGGCCTGGGCCGTGCCCGTCGTGAGCATCGCCCTCGCGACCCCCGCCCACGCCGCGTCGTCGAACGCCCGCGCCACCATCGGCTTCTCGAACGAGCTGCCGCGGGCGCTCGGCTCCGACCTGTCGGACGCCAGCGTGCTCGTGCTCTCGCAGAACGGCGTCCCGCTCGCGAACGAGACCGTCACCCTGACCGTCACCGGCCCCGCCTCGTTCGGCGGCTCGACCACCTGGACGACGGTGACGAACGCCGCGGGAGTGGCGGTCGCCACCGGCCTCGTCGCGAGCGCCGCCGAGGGAGGCGTCGTCACCCTCACGGCCACGGTAGCCGGCGTCGCGCCCGTCACCGCCACCGTCACGGTCGTGCAGGAGGGCCTCTTCCTCGTCCCCGTCACGGCGGGCACGGGCGACCAGCCGGCCGCCCGGCAGATCCCCGACGCGACGGGGAACATCGCGCACGTCTCCGCCGCGACCGTGACCCTGCCCGGCCAGCCGGGCCAGGTCGCCTACACGGCGGTCACCACGACCGGCGAGGTCTGGGCGCTGGGCGCGACCCGGGGCGCCGGCGCCGGCTGGGGCCTCGTCGACACCGGGGCCGACCCCGCGGTCGAGGGCGCCACGGCCATCGGCTACACGGGCAGCTGGAGCTACCACCTCTACGTCAAGGACGGCCAGCTCTGGTGGTACGGCGGGGCCGGCACCGGCGCGGGCCCGAACCGCCTCCTCACCGGCGCGACCGGCTCGGTGGCCCAGGTCTCCGCCGCGAACGGCCACGTCTCCGGCGCGTCGACCCCCCTCGCCCTCACGGCCGTCACGAGCACCGGCCAGGTCTGGGCCTTCGCGTCGTTCAACACCGGCACGAGTCAGCGGCTCGTCGACACCGGCGCCTCGTCGTCGGTCCGCCCGGCCACCACGGTCGGCGGCCCCGGCGGCACGAGCCAGCACCGCTACGTCAAGGACGGCCAGCTCTGGCTCGTCACGAGCACCGCGGCCTCGGCGGCCTCGCCCGAGCGCCAGCTCGACGGCGTCGACGGCGCCGTCGTGCAGATCGACGCGGTCGACGCCTACCACCCGGAGATGGCGGGCCAGCTCGCGGCCACGGCGATCACCAGCACCGGCCAGCTGTGGGCCTCGGCGAGCACGCTCGCCAACGAGGTGCCCTGGGAGCTCCAGGACACGGGCGTCGACGGCGCCGTGCGGCCCGCGACGGCGATCGGCGGCAACGCGACGGGCAGCGTGCACTACTACGCCAAGGGCGGCCAGCTCTGGCGCGCCTGGTCGTACGGCGACGGCTTCGACCCGATCGCGCGCAAGGCCGAGGGCGCGACGGGCGCCGTCGTCGGCATCTCGGCGGCCAGCGCCCACCGCGCCGGCGAGGACCCGCAGATCGCCTACACGATGGTGACCGCGACCGGTGAGGTCTGGGGCCACTCGTACATCGCGACCGACAACCGCGGAGCATGGCAGCTCGGCAGCGGGGCGAACCCGACCGTCCTGCCGGCCACGGCCATCGGCGGCGCCCCCGACGGCAGCACGCACCTCTTCGTGGGCACCGTGCCCGCGTAGGCCGCCTTCCCGGCCGACCCGCCGCCACCGCGGCCTCGGAGCGACCCGAGCCCCCTGCCCGACCCGGGTGGGGGGCTCGCGGCGTCCCGGGGTGAAGGCCGGGGTGAGGTCGCGGGGCCGGGGCCGCGGGGCCAGGCCCGAGCCCGCGGGGCGCGTGACGGGGGAGTCGCACCCTGGGAGTCCTGCTCCGTCCCGTCCCGCCGAGGACCGTCCCCGACCGAGGTGCCCCGATGCCCGACCCGACCGCCGCCGACCGCCCCGCGCCCGCCGCGCCTCCTGCACCTCCCGCCCCTCACCCGCCCGCTCCCGGACGCGGAGGGGCGCGCGGCCCGGTCTCGTCCGCCGCGGCCCGGCTCGGCGGCTTCGTCGCCCTGCCGCTGCTCACCGCCGTCGCGCCCCTGCTCGTCCTCCCCGCGATCACGGCCGCCTTCGGGCAGGGGGCGTGGGTCAGCGTCGCCGTGGCCCAGTCGCTCGGCGCCGCCGCGGCCGTCGTCGTCGAGCTCGGCTGGGGCCTCACCGGCACCCAGCGAGCGGCGCGACAGGGCCCGGAGGCGCGCCGCCGCCTCCTCGCGCTCGTGACGGTGACCAAGCTCGTCGCGGCGGTGCCGACGCTCGCGGTGGTCGCCCTCGCCGTCGCCCTGCTCGTGCCCCGCCACCCCGCCGAGGCGCTGCTGATCGCGGCGGGCGGCGCCCTCAGCAGCCTCAACGCCACCTGGCTCTTCATCGGCACGGGGCGCCCGTCGCTCGTGCTCGCCGTCGAGGCGGGGCCGCGCATAGCCGCGATGGTGGTCGCGGCCCTGGCCGTGTCGCTCGGCGGGTCGCTCTGGTGGTTCGTCGCGGCGTGCCTGCTGCCCTCGGTCGTCTGCCCGGTCGTCGGGCTCGCGGTCGTCGGGGTGCGGCCCCGGCACGCGGCCGGGCTGACGCACCGGCGCGTGCTCAGCGCCCTCGCCGGGCAGCGCCACGCGCTCACCGGGCGCGCGCTGAGCGCCGCCTACATCGCCCTCCCGGTGGTGCTCGTGGGCGCGGTGGCGGGCACCTCGGTGACCGCCGTCTTCGCCGCGGCGGAGCGGCTGCAGCGCATGCTGCTCTCCGGCCTGCAGGCCGTGCCGAACGCGCTCCAGGGCTGGGTCGGGGCCCCGGCCGGCGTCGAGCACCGGCTCGACCGTGCCCGCGTCGCGATCGTCGTGAACGGCCTGGTCGGGGCCGCGGCGGGCGTCGTGCTGACCGTGGCCGGCCCGTGGCTGTCCGCCGTCGTGTTCTCCGGCGTCGCGACGCTCGGCCACCGCGAGGCCGCGATCAGCGCGACCCTCGTCGTGGTCGTGAGCCTGTCGCGGGCGGTCGGCGGCATCGCGCTCGTCGTGGTGGGGGAGGTGCGGGGGCTCGCGCGGAGCGCGCTCGTCGGGGCGCTCGTCGGCGTTCCGCTCATCCTGCTGCTGGGCCATCAGGGCGGCGTCGTCGGTGCCCTCGCGGGCGAGGTGGTCGCCGAGGCGGCCGTGCTCGTCGTGCAGCTGCGGTCGCTCGGGCGGGCCGTCGCGGAGCGGCGCGGACGCTCGGCCGCACAGGCGCTCGGGGCCGGGGCGGGCGGCGACGGGCACGGCACGGCGACCGGCGCCGGGCTCCGGGTGCTCCAGTGGCGCGTGCACGACCCGGGCTACCCCCGCAACGTCCGCGTGCGCGAGCACCTCGAGGCCCGCGGCCACCGCGTCGACCTCCACGAGCGGGCCCGAGGCCCGAGGCGCCAGCTCGTCGACCTCCGGGCGCTCGTCGTGCGCTCGCGGGCGGCCGACGTCGTGCTCGTCTCCGAGATGTCGCTCGACTTCGTCGCCGCGGCGTGGGTCGTCGCCCGGGTGCGCCGCCTGCCCCTGGTCGTCGACGTGTTCATCGGCAAGCACGAGACCCTCGTGGGCGATCAGGGCTTCCGGGCCCCGTGGTCTCCGCGTGCGCTGCTCTGGGCGCTCGTCGACCGGGTCGCCGTCCGCGCCGCCGACGTCGCGCTCGTCGACACACGGGTGCGGGCCGAGCACCTCGGCCGGCGGCACCCGCGCGCGACCGTCCTGTCGCTGCCGGTGGGAGCGCCGACCTGGGCGCGCGAGCGGCCCCTGAGGGCCGACCCGCGCCTCCGCCTGCTCTTCTACGGGTCGTTCCTGCCCCTGCACGGCGTGCCGACGATCGTCCGCGGGTTCGCGGCGACGCGACGGTCCGACGTCGCCCTGACCGTCGTCGGCAGCGCCGACCGGGCCGGGGGCGAGGCCGACGCCGCGGCCCTCGCGGCGGAGCTCGGCGTCGGCGACCGCGTCGCCTTCCTGCCGGCCACGAGCCCGGAGCGCCTCGGCGAGCTGATCGGCGAGCACGACGTCGTGCTCGGCCTGTTCGGCGACTCCGAGAAGGCGGGCTCGGTGATCGCCAACAAGGTCTGGCAGGGGCTCGCGGCCGGGCGCGTCGTCGTCACGCGCGAGAGCGCGGCGCTCGACGAGCTGCGCGACCTCGTCGGGGGGCAGCTGGTGACCGTGCCCGCCGCCGACCCGGAGGCGCTGGCGCGGGTGGTCGAGGGGCTGGCCGAGCGGCGGCCGGGCGCGGTCGGCGGGGCCCGTGCACGACTGGACGCCTACGTGCGGGCGGAGTTCGGGGGCCTCGACGGCGCGCTCGCCGCGGCCGTGACCGCGGCCGCCGGGCGTCGCCGCGGCGCTCGCCGCTGACGCTGACGCTGACGCTGACGCTGACGGTGCCGCGGTCGCGGCCGCCCGGTCAGCGCTGACGCACGAGGCCGGCGGCGACGAGCTCGGCGACGGCGGCCAGCACGAGCTCGCGGGCCCGGGCGACCGCCTCGGGCCCGTCGCCCGGCAGGCCGTGCTCGCGCACGACGGCGGCCACGGCCTCGTCGAGCGTGCGGCCGGCCCGGGCCGCGTGCCACACGGCGACGCCGATGCCCGAGAGGGTCCGCAGGGAGTCGCGGTGCAGCACCACGACGGAGCCCCCGTCGGCCACCCAGTCGTCCACCGCCGTCGCGGCGAGGACGCCCCCGCCGTGCGTCGGGCCCGGCGCCCCCGGGGAGGCGCGGTGCGCGTCGAGCCCGACCGTCGCCTCCCCGGGGCCCTCGCCCCCCGGCGTCGCGGCCGGTGCCGACACGGCGAGCAGCTCGCGCACGGCCGACTCGAGGGTCGCGGCCTCGGCGTAGCGCACGACGAGCAGGCCGCCGGTGCGCTCGAGCAGGGCCTGCAGCCGGCGCAGCGGGCGGCTGCGGGCGCCGAGGTAGCTGATCTGCGGGAAGAGCCGGGCGGCGGCCTCGGCGAGGCCGATCGGGCCGACCGTCACCTCGGTCGCGGCGGGGGCGCGGTCGAGCAGCACGACGCGCGCGAGCGTCAGGGGCCCGTCGGGAGCGCGTCGGAGCCCCGCCGCGTCGGGCGAGACCTGCGCCTTGGGCCGCGACGTCCCCGGCGCGGCCGGGCCCCGCACCGAGAGGGGCTTGGGGTAGCGCACCACCAGGCCGTCGTCGTCGACGGCGACGGTCTCGTCGGTCACGTAGCCGAGGGTGCGGCCGAGGGCGCGGGAGGCGGTCGTCTTGCCGTGCCCGGACGGGGCCACGTACGCGACGACGGCGCCCGTGACGGGGTCGGCGACGCCGCCGGCGTGCAGCAGGAGGAGGTCGTCACGGCGCTGGTCGATGGCGAGCTGCGTGACCACGGTCGTGACGGTCTCCGCGAGCTGGTCGAGCGCGTCGGCAACGACGAGCACGGGCCCGTCGGCGGGGCCGTCGGCGTCGGCGTCGTCGGCTGCGCCGCCGCCGAGCACGGCCACGGCGTCGCACTCCGAGCGGGGTCGACGCTCGAGGACGGGCTCGCACCACGCCCACGACGTCGCGAGGTCGGCGCGCTGCCCGGCGTCGAGGCCCACGAGCCCGACCACCACCCGGCAGCCGATCGCGGTGACGGTCAGGGCGTCGAGGGCGTCGAGGTCGGCGGGGTCGGTCTGGTGGCTCACGGTCGTCGCCCTCTCGGTGCGGCGCGGCGCCGCAGTTCATCGTAGGTCCGCAGCACGGGGCCGAAGACGGCGTCGGGGGTGGCCCGGCGGGCCAGCCACCCGGCGGCGAGGGAGACCTGCTCGGTCGTCCTCGCCCGGTCGGCGAGGGCGGTGGTCAGCAGGCGGGCCGCGGTCTCGTCGTCGGCGTCGTCGGGCACGACCACCGCGCGGCCGTCGCCCAGCGCGCCGGGCGCGCCCGAGGCCGCCGTCGCGACGACGGGCCGGTGCCGGGCGAAGGCCTCGAGCACCACGAGGGGGAGCCCCTCCCAGGCCGAGGTCATGAGCAGGGCGTCGGCCGCGTCGATCCTCGCCGGCACGTCGTCGGCGTGGCCGGCGAAGACGACGGGCGCCCCGAGGCGGGAGGCGAGCGCCCGGGCCTCGTCGAGCAGGGGACCGTCGCCGTGCCACACCGCCTCGACGTCGACGACCCGGGCCGCCGCCGCCACCACGCGGACGAAGCGGAGCGGGTCCTTCTGCTCGACGAGCCGGCCCAGGCCGACGATCCGCAGCGGGCGGTCGCCCGGCGGCGGGACGGGCAGCACGGACCGGTCGGTCGTCCGGGCCGGTGCGTTGCCGACGACGAGGACGCCGTCTCGACGACCGAACCGGTCGGCGATCATCGCCCCGACGTGGTCGCTGACCGCGAACACGGCGGCGCTCCGGAACGACAATGCCCGGAGGCCGGCGCGGGGCAGGTAGGTGTGGGCGTGCTCGACGACGGGCACGCCGTGCCGCGCGCCGACCAGGAGGCACTGCAGGGCCTCGCGGCGCTGGTGCGCGTGGAGGACGTGGGGGCGGACCTCACGGCAGGCCCGGTCGAGTGCGCGCAGGCCCGCGACGAAGCGCCCGACGGAGCCCCCGACGGCGACCGTCCCTGGGCGCACGTGCACGCGCGCCGGCCCGAGGGCCCGTCGGGCGTCCGGGGCCAGCGGGCCGTCGACGCCGAGCAGGTGCGCCTCGGCGCCGCGTGCGACGAGCCAGGTGCTCAGCTGCACGGCGACCGCCTGGGCGCCGCCGGTCGTGAACGAGTCGAGCACGTGGACCACGCGGAGCGCCGCCCCGGGCCCCTCGCCGCCGGCCGGGCCGACCCCGTCGGGCCCCGTCGTGAGCCCGCTCACCGGGCGTCACCCGCCCCGTCGAGCAGGGCCGCCCGGAGGACGAGCGCCAGCGAGGCCGACCACCGCTCCGCGAGGTGCCCGGCGTCGACCTTGACCAGGCCGTCGCCGACGAAGGCCGGGCAGCGCAGCTCGTCCGTGCACGTCCAGGGCGTCGTGTCGACGAACCGGGCGCGCAGCGGCGCCCCGGGCGTCGAGCCGTCGGCGAGGCCGGCCACGGCCTCCTGCTCCGCGGCCGTCTTGTCGACCCACGCGCGGGAGGGCGTGCTGAGGCACGTCACGGGCCCGCGGGGGCGCACGGCGCACTCCGCGGCGGGCGCGGACTCGGGCGGCGAGCTGAGCACGACGACGGTCGCTCCGGTCGCCGCGAGCTCGGCCACGGTGCGGGCCGTGCCCTCCCGCCAGGCTCCCGCCGCGTCGGCCTCGTCGCCCCGCCCGGTCAGCCGCTGGTACGCGCCGAGGGAGCTCGACAGCACGACGAGGTCGGGGGCCTCGGCCACCACGCGCTCCACGGCGGCGTCGCGGGCGGCCGTGCAGTCGCCGGCGAAGGAGGCGCGCTCGAGCCGGTCGGTCGTGCGCACGTCGACGGCGGGGCAGCTCTGCAGGCCCTGACCGACCACCCTCCAGCCCTCCGGCACCAGCGCCCCGGTGATCCCCGGCAGCCAGCTGGTCGCGATGGAGTCGCCGAGCACGACGGCGGTGCGCTCGGCGTGCTCGGCGCCCGCGGTGCAGGACGCCGCGGCCTCCGCCACGGACCGGGGGGAGGCGCCCACCGGGTCGACGAGGCAGCCGGGGCCCGCCGAGGCGGCCGCGCCGTCGGCCGGCGACACGTCGTCCGGCGACGGCGAGAGGGCCGGCCAGCCTTCCGCGTCCGCCGCCTCCTGCACGGCGGCGCGCAGGGCGGCCTCATCGGGGAACGGTGTGGCGGCGGCACGCTCCGCAGGAGCCCGCGCGGGCAGCGGGAACGTCGCCGGGCCGACGAGCTGCACGGCGGAGAGGCCGAGCACCGCCACCGCCACCGTCGTCCCGGCCAGGAAGCCGTGCGACCGGCGCCGCGCCTCCGTCCGGGCCTCCGCGCGCGACCCTGCCCGCGACTCCGCCCGGGGGTCGGCCGAGCCGCCACGCCGCCCGACGGCGCTGTGGCGGAGGGGCTGCTCGACGAACCGGTGGGTGAGGGCGGCGAGGCCGACCGACAGCGTGGCCGCGAGCCCCGCGACGGCGAGGCCGCGGTCGGGCCACACGGCCGAGAGCAGGACGAACACGGGCAGGTGCCAGAGGTAGAGGGAGTACGAGACGCGGCCGAGCCAGCGCATCGGCGGGTTGTCGAGCAGGACGACGGGGGCGAGGCGCCGCCCGCCGGAGGCACCTCCCGAGGCGAGCAGGGCGGCGGTGCCGAGCACGACCGGCAGCGCGGCGACGCCGGGGAAGGCGTGCTCGGGGCCGACGAGCACGGCCGACGCGAGGATCGCGAGCAGGCCGCCCGACCAGAGCACGGTGCGCCCGGCCCGGCCCGCCCGGGCGAGGGCGGGGGCCGCCACGGCGACGGCCGCCCCCACGCCCAGCTCCCAGGCGCGCGACTGGAACGAGAAGTAGGCCCAGCCCTGGCGCAGCTCGGTCTCCGCGACGGAGGCCCCGAACGAGGCGGCGGTCGCCGCGAGCACGACCACCATCAGCGCTGGGCGCCCGGTGCCCGGGCGGGGCGTCGTCGACCCGGACGCGGTGCGCCGTCGCGCACGCCGACGTGACCAGGCCCAGACCACGAACAGCCAGGGCCAGAGCACGTAGAACTGCTCCTCGACGGCGAGCGACCAGTAGTGCAGCAGGGGCGAGCCGGTGCCGTCGCCGCCGAAGTAGCTCACCCCGCGCCGCACCAGGTGCCAGTTCTGCACCATGAGCACCGACGCGACCCCGTCGCCGAGCACGCGGAGGGCGCCGACGCGGTGCAGGACGAGGGCCGACGCGACGACGGTGACGACCACGACGAGCAGCGCGGCCGGCACGATGCGGCGGGTGCGCCGCAGGTAGAAGGCCAGCAGGTCGACGCGCCCGGTGGTCTCGGCCTCCCGCAGCAGGAGCCCGGTGATGAGGAAGCCGGAGAGGACGAAGAAGACGTCCACGCCGACGAACCCGCCGGAGGGGGCGCCGACGAGGTGGTCGGCGAGCACCAGCAGCACGGCGAGCGCCCGGAGCCCCTCGACGTCGGGGCGGAAGCGGAGCGCGAGGTGCGGGGCCGGGCGTGCGGGGCGCGGGGCGGCGGGGGCGGGTGCGGGTGCGGGTGCGACGGAGCGGGTCACGGGTCCTCCTCGGGTGATCGACACCCGGTGATCCTGCGGGGCGTGACGACCGCCTCCCCCGGTCGCCCCGGGCGCTGACGGGGCCGCCGGCGCGGCGCTTCATCCCGGCGCTCACCCCGGGCGAAGCGCGGGGTGGAAGGGGCGCCGCCCGGCCCCGCGGAGGCGGGCGGAGGGCCCGGCGGCGGCCGGGCGACGTGGTGCGATGGCCCCTCCCGAACGGAGACCGCCCCATGCTGATGACCCTCCTCCTGCTCGCGAGCGCCGGCCTGCTGGTGCTCGCCGTCTTCCTCCTCGTCGTGCCCGCCTGGTGCGTCCGTGCGGCGGCGCTCGCCGTGACCGTCGCCGTCGTCGTGGCCGTCGGCAACAACAGCGCACCGCCCGCCGCGTGGGTGGCCGGCTTCGCCTCCTCGGCGGTGCTCCTCCTCGTGGCCCTGGCGCGCGGCGGCCTCGAGCGGCGCGTCGGCGGCGTGCCCTTCCTGCTCGTCTCCGGCCTCTGGGCCTGGCTCGCCGTGGGCGCGCTCGTCGCGGGGACGTACTCGGTGCCCCGTCTCGTCGCGTACTTCGGGCTCGCCGTCGTCGTCGCGCTCGTCGCCGGCCAGCTCACCCGTCGGGAGGTGCACCTCGTGCTCGGCGCCGTGGTCGCGGTCGCGGTGGTCCAGGTCGGCCTCGCCCTGGCCGAGCTGGCGGTCGGCGAGCCGCTGCTGTGGGGCCTCCGCGGCGGCACGCGCCTCAACCCCTTCCTCGGCGACGCCGTCGACCGGGTGCAGGGCACCCTCGGCCACCCGATCATCCTCGGCCTGCTCGAGGGGCTCGCCGTCCTCCTCGTCTGGGCCGACCCGTGGCACCTCTCCGGCCGGGCCCGGTGGGCCCTGCTCGCCGTGTGCGCGGGCGGCGTGCTGCTCTCGGGCACGAGGAGCATCGCGGCCTGCCTCGTCGTGGCCGTCGGCGTGCACCTCCTCCTCCGGTCGCGGCTCGCCGCGTGGCTGCGCAACGTCGCGATCGCGGCGGTGGTCGGCAGCGGGGTGCTGCTGCTCGACCTCGGCCTCTCCGAGATCGTCGACGACCTGCTCGCCTCGGGCTCGTGGGTGCACCGCCTCGAGTCGGTGCAGGCGGTGCCCGCCCTGCTGGCCCGGCCGCTCGCGGAGTCGCTCTGGGGCACCGGCTTCGGCAGCGAGGTCGGGCTGTTCCGCGACGGGCACATCCGGCTGACCTTCGGGCTCGAGGTCGTCGACAACTTCTACGTGTACCTGCTCGGCACCACGGGGGTGCTGGGGCTGTCGGCCTTCCTGCTCGTCGCCGTGGTGACCTTCGCCCGCGGCGACCGCCTGACCCGCGCCGTGGTCGTGCTCTTCCTCGGCATGGGCGCCTCCTTCGACCTCGTCGTCTGGCTCGGGGTCGGCGTGCTGATGTCGCTCTTCTTCGCCCTGCCGGGCGCCGCGGCGCTGGCCGCGTCGGACCGCGCGGAGCAGCAGGGCCGGGACCGCGAGGACGCGAGCGTCGAGGACGACCCGGCCCGCGAGGACCGCCGCCCGGCGCTCGCCGCCTGAGGCGACCGGCGGGGCCTCAGCCGTGCCGCGCGTCGCGCCAGGCCACGGGCAGCCCGCGCAGGCCCCGCGCCCAGCGCACGACGTAGGCGCGCAGCAGGTCGACGCCCCGGAGGTCGGCGCCGAGGCCGTCCTTCACGAGGGTCGCCCGCGGCGGCAGCAGCGCGAGGCGCACGGCGTGCAGCCGCTCGCGGGCGCCGGCGTCGCGGAAGGCCACGAGCCGACGCGTCAGGGGCGAGGCCGACCGGGTGCGCAGCCGCCACTCCGCGGACGGGGCGCCCCAGGCGAGGTCGAGCGGACCCGCGGCCTCCTCGACGAAGGGGCGCAGCGGCGCGAGGGCGCGCAGGCGACGCGCGGCGTCGACGAGCTCCGCGACGGGGAGCGCCCGCGCGTGCTCGACCAGGCGGTCGTGCTCGTCGGCGTGGCGCTCGACCCAGGGGCTGCGGAGGCAGTGCAGGGCCAGCACGAGGAGGGTGTCGACCCGGCCGGGCACCGCGACGTCGCGGCCGGCCCGGTCGAGCACCACGCGGCGGGCCCAGAGGGCGTCGAACGCCGCCCCGGGGTCGTCGTCGAGCCCCGGGAAGCGGTGGTGCACGTCGAGGTCGCAGCTCCAGCCCGGGTGGAACCAGGTCTCGGAGTGGCGGGGGAAGGCCGTGAGGTCGGCGTCGGCGGGGCGGGTGCGCCAGCCCCGTCGTGCCAGCTCCGCCCCGAACCGGGCGGCGTCGTCCCGGCCGCGGAGCAGGACGTCGACGTCGGCGCTGACGCGGGGCGGCCGGAGGCCGTGGTGGGCGGCCCCGTCGCCCTTGACGACGAGGGCCCGCAGGCCGACGCCGCCGGCCACGTCGGCGACGAGGGCGTGGGCCAGCTCGACGACGGGGGCGGCGGCCACGACGACGGCCGGCCCGGTCACCGCGTGCGCTCGCGCTCGCGGATCTCGCGACGGGTGAGCGCGCCGCCGGGGGCCTCGGGGACCTCGGCGGCCTCGGCGGGGGAGGCGGGGGCCCCGGGCGAGGCGGGGACGCGGGCCGGACCCGGAGCCGCAGCCGGAGCCGGTGCCTGTGCCTGTTCCGGGGTCGCCGCCGGCGTCGCGGCGACCACGGGCGCGGGGGCCGTCACGGCCTCGGGCGAGGGAGCCACCGGGCCGGAGCCCGCGCCGGGCCCGACCTCCCCGCCCGTGCCGACGTCGCCCTCGTAGTAGTAGTAGCTGCCGCCGAAGTAGCCGTACTCGCGGGCGTCGCGGCCCTTGGTGGGCACGCGGTTCAGCACGACGCCGAGCACGTCGCCGCCGCCGCGCGTCACGAGCTGGAGCGCCCGGTCGAGCTGGTCGAAGGTGGTGCGCGCGGCCGAGGCGGTCATCAGCACGCCGTCGGCCTTGGCCGCCAGCACGGCGGCGTCGGTCACGGCGAGCACCGGGGGAGCGTCGAGGATGACGGTCGCGTGCTCGGCGAGGGTCGAGACGAGGTCCTGGAAGGTCTTCGACCCGAGCAGCTCGCTCGGGTTCGGGGGGATGCGCCCCGCGCCGACCACCCAGAGGTTCGACGCGGCCTCGGTCTGCTGCATGACCTGGTGCAGCTGCGCCCGGCCGGAGAGCACGTCGGTGAGGCCCGCGCCCTCGGAGACGCCGAGCACCTTCGAGAGGGTCGGCCGACGCAGGTCGCAGTCGATGACGACGACCCGCTGGTCGGACGACACGGCGAGCGACTCCGCGAGGTTGGCCGCCAGCGTCGACTTGCCGTCCCCGGGCTGCGGGCTCGTCATCACGATCACCCGCGGCTGGGCGTCGACCTTGACGTAGGCGAGGTTGGTGCGGAGCTCGCGCAGCGCCTCCGACATGGCGAAGTTCACGTGCCGGTCGTCGGCGGTGGCGTTCGGCAGCGCCGCGACGAGGCCGCCGTGCTCTGCCAGCGCGTCGTTCTGCGGGATGGTGCCGATCACGCCCACGCCGAACCGCGACTCCACCTCGGCCGCGGAGCGGATCCGGCGGTCGAGCGTGTTGCGGACGAGCAGGTAGACGCCGGCGAGCAGGAGGCCCGAGAGCCCGCCGAGCAGGAGGGCCACCTCCACGTTCGGCGACGCGGGCGAGGTCGGCACCGACGCCGACGAGAGCGCGACGAACGACGTGGCCGAGCAGCCCGTGTCGGTGCTCTCCTCCTGCATCGCGGCGATCTGCTCGCCCATCGCGGCGAGCCAGGCGTCGGTCAGCGCCGCGGCGTCGGCCGGGGTCGAGCCGCGGGAGGTGACGGTGATGATGGCCGTGTCCTCGGGCAGCGAGGTGGTCACGCGCCCCAGCAGCGACGCCGGCGACGCCGCTCCGCCGAGCGCCGCCGCGGCCGACTCGGCCACCGCGAGCGAGCCGCCGAGCTCGACGTACGACTGCGCCTGCGACTTCGCCAGCTGGTCGGCGGCGAAGGCGAGGTTGGCGTCGCCCCCGGCCGCCACCCGCACGACGCCGGACGCGCTCGACTCGTAGACGCGGGTCTGGGTGAGGGTCCAGCCGGCGCTGGCGGTCACGCCGAGCAGCACGATGAGGAAGGCGCCCAGCCAGTACGACCGCACGATGCGCAGGTAGTCCTGCAGGTCGAGGGTCCTGGGGCGGGGCTCGGTGTCGGGTCGGTCCACGGGCTTCTCCTGTCGCGGTGGCGGTGCTGCTGGTGTCGCGGGGGCGGGTGCCGGCCGGGGGCCGGAGGGCGTCCGGAGGCGGGCGCCGGGTCGTTCCTACCGCCTGCGGCCGGGCGCCCCGGCGGCCCGCTGCGGGCCGATGCCCGGGGGCGCGGGGCGGGCGGGCCCCGGGGCGGACGGGGCTTTCACCCCGGGTCTCACCCCGGGTGGACCGCTCCGCGTGCCCGGGCGGCGGCCCCGAGCCGGAGCCGGGCACGGCCCCTCACGTCGTGCGCGGCGTACAGCACGCGGAGCGCCGCGGTCGTCGCGGCGGGCGCCACGAGGGCGCCCCGGAGCACGCCCCAGGCCAGGGGGTCGCGTCGTCGCACCGCGCCGAGGTCGACGCCGTCGAGGGCGTGCCGGGCCCGTCGGAGCCCCTCCCGCCGCACCGCCGCGGGGGCGCCCAGGCGCACGGGCAGGGCGACGAGCGCCAGGCAGAGGAAGGTCGTGGTGAAGCGCTGGCGCACGCGCTCGTCGGCGGCCGCGCCGCCCCGGGCCCGGGCCGCCGCCAGCACGAGGTCGTGCGCCCGCTCGAGGTTGGCGAGCCGCGGCGTCGAGACCCTCGTGATCGACCCCGGGCGGTGGGTCCAGTGGTAGAGCACCTCGGGCACGAACCGCACCCGGGAGGCGCGGGCCAGCACCGCCGCCGCCCCCGCGACGTCGCTCTGCGAGGTCAGCTCGGGGAAGGGCGCGTCGCCGAGCAGCCGGCGTCGCAGCAGCTTCGACCAGAGGAACCCGTCGACCCGGCGGTCGAGGAGGAGCGCGAGGGCGACGTCGCCGGTCACCGTCCGGTGCTCGGCGAGGCCGTCGACGACCTTGCCGGGCACCCCGGCCGCCCGTCGGTGGTCGGCCCGGCACCAGACGACGTCGACGCGCTCGCCGTCGTCGTCGCCCGTGGCGGCGGTGAGGACGGCGAGCGCGTCGTCCTCCCACTCGTCGTCGTGGTCGACGAACCACACGAAGTCGCCGACGGCGTGGCAGAGCGCCCGGTTGCGGCTGCGGGCGACGCCCGCGTTCTCGTCGGCGACGACCACGACGGCGGACGGGCGTGACGCGGCCCACGTGACCAGCGCCTCCCCGGTGCCGTCCCCGGAGGCGTCGTCGACGACGACGACCTGCGCGCCCTCGGCGAGGCAGCCGTCGAGCCGGGCGAGGAAGGCGGGCAGGTGGGGGCCCGGCCGGTGCACGGCCGAGACGACGGTGACCCGGGGCGCGCTCACGAGCGCCGCCCGCGGGCCGCGAGGAGCGAGCCCAGCACGACGCCGACGAAGGCCGGGCCGCGCACGAGGTAGCGGTGCGCCAGGCGGCGCGGCTCCTGGGCGAGCCGCCAGAGCCACTCGCCGCCGAGGCGCTGCACGAGGCGCGGGGCACGCGCCCGGGTGCCCGCCGCGAACTCGACGGCGGCGCCGGCGCCGACGTAGACGCCCGGGGGGAGGCGGTCGCGCCACTCGAGGAACCAGGCCTCCTGCTTCGGCGAGCCGAGGCAGGCGAAGACGACGTCGGGCCGCTCGACGCGCAGCGCGTCGGCGACGGCTCTGCACCCGGCGTCGTCGACCGAGCGCACGAACGGGAAGGGCACGGTGACGAGGCGGACGCCCGGCGACGACGCCCTCAGCCTGGCCGCCGCGTCGTCGCTGACGCCCTCGGCGCCCCCGACGATCGCGACGCGCCAGCCGTTCCGCGCCGCCCGGGCGACGACGTCGCCGAGGAGGTCGGCGCCCGTGAGCCGCTGGATGTGCTGGTCGCCGAGCAGACGGGCGAGGCCGACGAGGGGGGCGCCGTCGGCGATCCGCAGGGAGGCGGCACGGTGCGCGGCGGCGGTGCGCGGGTCAGTGCGGAGGGCCAGCACCTGGTCGACGTTCGGGGTCATGACCAGGTGGCGGCCGCCCGAGGCGACCAGCGCCTCCATCGCGTCGAGGAGCTCGTCGGGGCCGCCCCGGAAGAGCGGCTGCCCGTCGAGGTGCGTGCCCCGGGCGCCGACGCGCAGCAGGGGCGCGGTGACGAGCGACATCAGTAGGCCCCCCGTGCTCGGAGGACGGCGCCGACGGTGCGGCCGAGGATGGCGAGGTCGCCCGCGAGGGTCCAGTTCTCGACGTAGAGGAGGTCGATCACGAGCCCCTCCTCCCAGTCGAGGTCGGCGCGGCCGCTGACCTGCCAGGCCCCGGTCAGGCCGGGGCGGGTCAGCAGGCGTCGGTGGGCCGTGCGGTCGTAGGCGGCGACCTCGCGCGGCAGGGGCGGGCGGGGGCCCACGAGGCTCATGTCGCCGCGCAGCACGTTGACCAGCTGCGGCAGCTCGTCGACCGAGAACCGGCGGATGACGCGGCCGACCCGAGTGACCCGG
Organism: Frigoribacterium endophyticum; assembly: GCF_011759585.1. GTDB lineage: Bacteria > Actinomycetota > Actinomycetes > Actinomycetales > Microbacteriaceae > Frigoribacterium > Frigoribacterium endophyticum. The sequence continues at coordinate 636,140 of NZ_JAAOYV010000002.1, read as the reverse complement.
GGGTCGTCGCGCATCTTGAAGAGCGGGCCGCGGGCGTCGTCGTCGTCGGAGACGAGGGCGGTGACGAGGGCGTCCGCCCCGGTGACCATGCTGCGGAACTTGTAGAGGGTGAACTCGGCGCCGTCGACGCCGACGCGGGTCTGGCGGAACACCGCGGGGCCGGGCGACGTCAGGCGGATCGCCGCGGCCACGCCGGCGAGCAGCGGCGCGAGCACCACGAGGCCCACGGCGGAGAGCGCCACGTCCATCAGGCGCTTGAGCACCGACTGGCGCCCGCCGAGCTGGACCCGGTCGACGCGGATGAGCTGGTGCCCGCCGACGGCCACGGGCTGCAGGCGCCGGCTCGACACCGGGCCGACCTGCGGCGACACGATCAGCTGCACGTCGCCGCCCTCGAGGGCCCACGACAGGCGGCGCACGAACTCGTCGCCGACGAGCCCGCTGCCGACGACGACCACGCCCTCCGCGCCCTCGGCGGCCAGTCGCCGCTCGACGAGCGAGACGAGCTCCGCGGTGCGGGCGGCGTGGGCCACCGGGGCGTCGTCGAGGTCGTCCAGGACGACCTCGGCGACGACGTCGAGCCCCGACGACGCATCGCGGGCGAGGACCTGGCGGAGGCCGGCCACGCCGGCGGCCGTGCCGACGACGACGGTGCGGGTGCCGAGGCGCCGGGCGGCCCGCAGCGCCCGGACGTGCGCGCGCCACGCGAGCCGGTTGAGCAGCAGCACGGCGAGCCCGGCGGGCACGGCGACGAGCAGCCACCCGCGGGAGATCTGCGTCTGCGTCGCCGCGGAGAAGAGGCTCACGCCGACCGCCACGACGACGGTCGCGCGCAGCACGTCGCGGAACGCCGCGGTGCCGGTCGCGAAGAGGTCGTCGGGTCGGACGTCGGCGCGGACGACGACGAGGAGGAGGGTCCAGGCCGCCGTGAGGGCCACCGAGACGGTGCTGTAGCCCACGCCGCCGTCGCCGATCGCGAGCCCCTGGGGGCCGCGCCCGAACCAGGCGAGCTGCGCGGCGGACGTCGCGACGAGCAGGGCGGCCGCCTCAGTGACGGCCATCGGGACGACGGGCAGGGCACGCCGGGGGAGGCGCGGTGCCGGCGCCCGGGGCGGGGTGCGGTCGGCGGGGCGCTCGGCGGGACGCTCGGCCGGGCGCTCGGGCCGCGGCTCGGTGGGGCGGACGGCGGGTCGGTCGGCGGGCCGGGCCCGGACCGCGGTCGTCGCGTCGGTCGTGGCGGGGCCCGTGGTGGTCGGGCCCCGGAGGGTGCTGGTCATGGTCGCTCCGGGGTGAGGTCTGCCGCGTCGCTCCAGCGGCGCAGGTCGTCGTCGGCGAGGGCGGCGGAGACGGCGGTCGTCGCCGCCTCGTCGGGCAGGACGACGGACTGGCCGCCGCCCCGCACGCCGCCGCCGGCGGTGGGGAGGGTGAAGAAGGCGACGTCGTCGGCCCGGACGCCGCGCAGCTCGTAGCCGAGGCGGGTCGTCTCGGCGGGGCCGAGCCCGGCGTCGACGGTCACCCAGCGGGTCGTCGTGCTGACGAAGGACGCCAGGCGGCCGGGGTCGGCGAGGCCGTCGCGGAGCAGCCCGTCGACGACGCCGCGGAGGAACGCCTGCTGGTTGCGCACGCGTTGGTGGTCGGCGTCGGCGAACGCGTACCGCTCGCGCACGAAGGCCAGGGCCCGCTCGCCGGCGACGGTGTTCGCCCCGGCGGCGAAGTCGTGGCCCGGCACGTTGCGGCTGCTGAAGGCGACGGGGGAGTCGACCTCGACGCCGCCGAGCGCGGTCGACATCGAGGCGAAGCCCTCGAAGTCGACCAGGGCCACGTGGGCCACGCGGGTGTCGAGCAGCTGCTCGACCGTCTGCACGAGCAGCGGCGCGCCGCCCCAGGCGTAGGCCGCGTTCACCTTCGCCTCGCCGTGCCCCGGCACGTCGACCCAGAGGTCGCGCATGATCGAGACCACGGTCACGTCGCGGCGGTCGCCGGAGACGTTGACGAGCATCATCGTGTCGGAGCGCTGACCCGTGGGGCCGGCCTCGTCGACCGCGTCGAGGTCGCCGTCGCGGCTGTCGGAGCCGATGAGCAGCACGTTGAGGGCCCCGTCGGCCGGAGGCGCGGGTCGGCTGCCGGACGGGAAGGGATCGGCCTCGAAGGTGGTCACCCCCGACCGCCAGCCGAGCTGAACGAGGGCGCCGGCCAGCAGCGGCAGCCCGACGAGGACGACGAGCACAGCGGTGAGGCGGCGGAGGGCGCGTCGGCGACGGGGGCCGCGCGCGGCCGCCCGGCCGCGGGACCCGGCGGTGCGGGGGCCCGCGTCGCGGGACCCGTCGGTGCGGGGGTGGGTGCGCGACGACGAGGCGTGCGGCTGGTGGCTGCGCCGACGCCGCGGCGGCAGCGACACGGGCTCCCCGGCGTTCTCCGGGAAGACGAGCGCCAGCCCGTCCGTCACGGGGCCGACGTCGTCGCGGGGCGGCACGGTGCCGGTCACGACGCACCCGCGAGGGCGCGTGCGATGACGAACACCGCGTCCTGCGTGCGCAGGTCGAGCAGCTCGAACGCGCCGGGGACCGTCGAGACCGGGTCGTCGAGGTCGGCCCGGTGGCCGTCGACGACGGCGAGGCCGGCGCGGAGGGCGGCGGCCCGCTCGACGAACGCCCGGCCCTCGAGGGCGCCGGTCTCGGCGTGCACGGCGAGACCGGCCAGCTCGAGGAAGGTGAAGGTGCGCTTGAAGAGCCCGGGCGCGAGGTCGAGCACGCGGTCGGAGTGGCTCCGCTCCGCCGTGACGACGAGGTCGACGTCGTCGAGCTCGGCCGGGGTCAGCTGCCGGGCACGGTGGTCGGCCGCGTCGATGCCGTGCGACCGGAGCAGCTCGAGGGTGCCGAGCGCGGCGCCGGCGCCGACCCGGGCCCGGGTGCCGCAGCTCGTGACGCGGAAGTCGCCGGGGGCGAGGCGCTCGAGCTCCGCGCCGAGCAGCCTCTCGATCAGCGGCGAGCGGGCCTCGTTGGCCCGGCAGACGACGACGATCGCGAACGGGCCGCCCGCCCGGGCGGGCTCGACGGTCTCGGTCGCGGTGGCCCAGGGCAGGCGGTGGGCGGCGGGTCGGGTCTCGGGGCGTGGCACCGTGATCAGCTCCTCGGGGTCGGTGTCAGAGGCGTGCACCGTAGGCAGCGCCGTCACCCCCGGGAGTCGCGGGTCGGGCGGTGCGACGGGCCCCGGCCGCCGAGATGTCACCCCGCCCTTCACCGGGGTGACATGTCGCATGACACCCCGCGTGCCGTGGCCGGGCGGCGTGGGAAGATGGCCGGATGACCGACGGCGAGGGGACCGGCCGAGGGCCCGGCGAGGGGCGCGCGGCACCGCCCGACGGAGGCCCCGGAGGCTCAGGAGCCGACGGCCGCCTCGTCGTCCGCGTGTCGCCGCGCGCCGCGGTCGCCCGTGACGGCGACGCGCTCGTCGTCGCTCAGCTCGACCGCAGCACGCTCCGCCGGCTCGAGGGCACGGCGGCGGAGCTCTGGGCGCGGCTCGACGGCGTCGCCGCGGTCGACGACCTCGTCGACGCGTCGCTCCGCGACCACCCCGGGGCCGACCCCGCGGCGGTGCGCGAGCAGGTGTCGGCCTTCGTCGCGCAGCTGGTGGCCGAGGGGCTCGTCGAGCGGGCGGAACGGGCCTAGGAGGCGGTGGCCGCCTGCTCGCGGCTGACGGGGGCCAGGAGCCGCCACTCGTAGGCGACGCGGAGGGCCGCCGGCCGGGTGCTCACGCCGAGCTTGCGGTAGAGGCTCCGCACCTGGCTCTTGACGGTGTTGTGGGAGACCCCGAGGGTGCGGGCGATGTCCTCGACGGAGCCGGCGCCGCGCAGCTGCGCGAGCACGACGGCCTCGCGTCGCGTGAGCTTGGGCACGGTGAGGCCGCTCGAGTAGATGCGGGGAGCGTCGGCGAGCACCGGGTCGAGGTCGACGCCCGCCTGCCGGGCGAGGGAGCGGAGCTCCTCGGCGGGGACGAGCCACCACGGCAGGCGGAGGTCGTGGCGGGCCGACACCGAGACGGCCTGCTCGAGCGCCGTCCGTGCGACGTCGAGGTCGCCGACGCGGCCGCTGGCGACCGCCCGGACGAGCTGCAGCTCGAGCTGCGGGCGGGGCGCGAGCCGGCCCCGCCAGACCATGCGGTCGGCGACGACCCGGGCGTCGGCCGCCGCGCCCGCGAAGAGCAGCGCCCGGGCGTGCGCCCCGGCGACCGACTCGCGGCCGTCGACGAAGGGCCGCAGGGCGCCGAGGGCCGAGCGCGCCTGCTTCGAGAGCAGGAGGAAGTCGGACTTCAGGGCGGTCAGGAGCCCGTGCAGGTGGTTGCTCGCCACGCCCTGCGGGTGGGCGGCCTCCGCGTCGCGGACGACGCTGAAGCCGGCGGCCCCGTCGCCGTGGGCCAGGTGCCGCAGGGCCGTGAGCCACGCGACGACGGGCCACTCCTCCACGGAGGCCGGCATGCTGGCCGCCGTGCGGACCCGGCGACGGGCCTCCCGGTCGTCGCCCGCGTCGAGCGCGGCGACGCCGGCCGCGAGGTGCGCCGGCAGTGCCCAGACCGTGTGCCGCCAGTCCGACCAGCGCTCGTCGCCCTCCGCCGCGGCGACGAGCGCCCGTGCCTCGCCGAGCCGCCCGTCGAGGGCGTGCACGAGGGCCGCGGTGCCGAGGGCCCGCAGGCGCACCGGGTCGGTCGCCTCGTCGAGGCGCCCGACGGCGCCGAACTCGAGCAGTGCCTCGTCGTACGCCCCCTCGTGGAAGAGCGAGAGGCCGATCTGGAGGTGGGCGTCGGCCAGTCGACGCGCGAGCTCGGGGGTGCGGGGCACCCGGAGCTGGGCCATCGACTCCCGGGTGCGTCGGGCGAGGGCCGCGGCCCTCCCGACGCTGCCCGCCCGCCGCAGCGCCGCGATGCGCACCGCGGCGAGCCGGAGGGCGCCGGTGGGGCCCGCGTCCTTCTGCAGCTCGCGCGCGGCCGTGTCGGCGGCGGCGAGGGTGCCGGCGGCGGCCAGCCAGCTGCGACCGCGGAACGCCGAGAGCTTGCCGAGCAGGCAGAGCAGCCACGGGTCGGTGCGCAGGGGCCCCTCGGGCACGGTCTCGAGCACGCCCAGGACCTCGTCGGCGTGGTCGCGGGTCAGCTCGGCGTGGTGCCGCTCGAGCACCTCGCCGAGCAGGGGCCAGTCGTGGGCCGCGGCCGCGAGCCCCAGGGCCTCCCGGGCGTCGCCGTCGTCGAGCAGCTGGCGGGCTCCGGCCACCTGGACGCGCCGGGCCTCCTCCCGCTGGGCCTCGTCGACCCGGCGCTCGAGCAGGACCCGGCGGACGACCGGCACCAGCACGAGGTGCCGGGTGCTGCCGACGACCGTCCAGCCGCCGACGCCCGACCGCTCGACGACGTCGAGCAGCTCGGCCGCGGCGTCGCGGTCGCCGGTGACGGCCTCGAGCAGCTCGGGCGAGAGGAAGGGGAGCTCGGCGGCGGCCCGGAGCGCGTCGGCCCCGACGAGGGCCTCGGCCTGCGCCGACACGTCGCCGGCCAGCTCGCCCTCGAGCCGGGCCACGAGCGGGGCGAGGTCGCGGCGTCGCCACAGGCGCCGCGGCTGCAGGGCCAGCTCGTGCGCCAGGCGCTGCACGGCGACGGCCCAGCCGCCGAGCGCGTCGTCGACGAGGGAGAGCGCGGCGTCGTCGAAGCAGACCCCGCGGGCCGTGAGCAGCGCAGCGACCTCGCCCCGGTCGAGCTCGAAGACGTCGGGGGCGACGAGCTCGACGTCGAGGTCGGCGCCCGCGGCGCGCTCGAAGGCCGTCCGCACGCGGCCGACCAGCACGACGTGGAGGTGGTCGTGGCGCAGCACGAGGCGTTCCACGTCGGCCGCGAGCCGCGGGTCGTCGAGGCGGTCGACGTCGTCGAGCACCACGGTGACCGGGGCGGCCAGTCCGCCCAGCACCTCGTCGAGGGCGGCGAGGGGGGCGCCGTCGACGTCGCCGACCGTGGGGGCGAGCAGTCGGGCCACGCCCGCCCAGACGTCGGCGAGGGCCTGGTCGCCCCGCACCGTCCACCAGGCGCCCCGGGCCGGCGCCTCGTCGAGCCAGGCCGCGACGGCGGTCGTCTTGCCGACGCCGGCGGGCCCGCGCACCACGACGACCGAGGCCTCCGCCGCACGGCTGAGGGCATCCGAGACGCCCTCGCGACGCAGCACGTGGCGGCGGGTGCGGGGGCGACCGCGGAGGCCCTGGTCGGGGGAGCGGTGCTCGGCGAGCGTGGACGTGGGTGACATGGTGGCCTCTCCTGTGGAAGATATCCAGTGCAGGAACACAAAATATCACACTCATCACGCCGGAGGTGAGATCTCCTCCGGCACGACGTGAGACCGGGCGACGGGCGGGGTGGAGGCGGGGGTGGCATCGCGGGGCGCGTCCACCACGGCGACGGGGCCGGCTCGCCGCACGGCCCTCCGGCGCGGCCTACGGTGCGGGACGACCCGGTACCTCCGGGACGCCCTCACGACCCAAGGAGTCCCCATGCTCGCCAACCTCGGCGGAGTGCACCTGCTGATCATCCTCGGCATCGTCCTGCTGCTCTTCGGCTCGACGAAGCTCCCCGCCCTCGCGAAGGGCCTCGGCCAGTCGATCAGCATCTTCAAGAAGGAGACCGAGAAGGGCGCCGAGGCCGACGCCGCGTCGGCGGCCGCCCCGACGGTCGCCGCGACCGCCGCTCCCGCGACGGCGACCACGGTGTCGCCGGCCCCGGCCGACCCGGCGCGCTAGGCGCCGCGGCGCGCTGGGCAGCCCGGCGCGCTAGGCGGCTCGGCGCCAGAGCTCCCGCTCGATGTCGAGGGCCAGCTCGCGCAGGGCGTCGAGCGGCAGGCCCCGCACGTCGCGGGGCTCCGGGTCGAAGACGCAGAGCGCCCCGATGCGGATGCCCTCCGCGGTGTGCACCGGGTAGCCGGCGTAGAACCGGATGTCGTTGCGGGGCACCGTCAGGGTCGTCTCCCAGGCGTCCGCCACGACGAAGGGCTCGTCGGCGTCGACCGTCGTCGCGCAGAACGACTCGCTGAGCGGCACGGCCGTGCTCGACCCGAGGGTGCTCACGACGTTCCACTGGTGGTCGTCGAGCACGAGGTTGAACGCGGCGCCGTCGGTCTCGAACAGGGCCCTGGCCTGGTCGGTGATCTGCTGGAAGGCCGCCTCCGGCTCGGGCTGCACGACGCCCGACGCGGCGATCGCCTCGAGCCGCGTCGCCTCGGGCTGCGGCCGGCTCCGGGCCCGCTGCGGCGAGTCGATGCGCGCCCGCTGGGCGTGCAGCAGAGGTGCGACGTGCTCACTGAGCGCCTCCGCCCAGCTCTCGTAGAGCTCGGCCGTGGCCTCCGCACGACCCGGCGACCGGTCGTCGTCGACGGTCTCCGCGCCTCCCCCCGTCGGCAGCGTCAGGTGGGTGACCCGGGCGTGCTCGGCGCAGACCCCCGCCGAGACCTCCGCCAGCAGGGCCGAGTGGCGCTCGGCGACGGCCGTCGGCTGCACCCCGAACGTGCCGAGCGCGTCGGCCAGGGGAGTGGAGGCCACGACCACCCTCGCGCACGGCCTCGTGCGCTCGAGCAGCGTCGAGACGAGGCCGTCGAGGTCGCGGGCGCAGGCGCGGGGCGACCGCAGGGTCATCGCCTCGGCGGCCCCGAGCGTCACCACCACGACGTCCCAGTTCTCGAGGAAGGCGTCCCCGAGCACGGCGTGCAGCGACGGCACCCGGTGCGTCGGGTCGGCGAGGGCCGCGACGTGCGAGCCCCGGCCGGTGCGGCGGGCCAGGCGCCGCGCGAGCCGGCCCGGCAGGGCGACCGAGTGCGAGCTCGTGCCCCAGCCCACGGCGGGCCCGGCGCCCACGATGAGGACCCGGTCGGGGTCGAGGCCCGCCCCGGCGCCGAAGGGCACGTCGCGGGGCCGCGGCGTCGTCGTCGACCGGGCGCAGAGCCAGGCGTACCGGGCCGCGAGGGCGGGGGAGAGGAGGAGGCGCGCGGCCGGGTTCACGACGTCGCCCCGGCGCCGTGCGCCCCCGTGCGCCCCGAGCCGCCCTGCGTCGTCTCGCCCATCGTGCTGTCTCCCTGATCCGGTGTCGCCGGCGACGAGTCGGTGTGCAGCGGTGCTGCCTCGTGCCCCGACGCCCCCCGGGCGTCGTCCCCCCCACGCTAGCCACGCGCGCCCGGGCAGACAAGGTCGTCTGCCCGGGAGTCTCCCCGGCCCCGCCGCGGAGCGGCCGCCTACCATCCACCGGATGCCTGCCGACCGCACCCGCGCCTCCTCGTCCGCCCCCGACCCGGTCGACGGCTTCGTGCGGGTGCGGGGCGCCCGCGAGAACAACCTGCGGGCCGTCGACGTCGACGTGCCCCGCGACCGCATCGTCGCGTTCACCGGGGTCTCCGGCTCGGGCAAGTCGTCGCTCGCCTTCGGCACCGTCTTCGCCGAGGCGCAGCGGAGGTTCCTCGAGTCGGTGGCCCCCTACGCCCGCCGGCTGATCGCGCAGGGGTCGACGCCCCGGGTCGACTCGATCACGGGCCTGCCGCCCGCCGTCGCGCTGCAGCAGCGCCGCGGCGCTCCCAGCTCGCGCTCGTCGGTCGGCACGGTGACGACGCTGTCGAACTCCGTCCGCATGCTGTGGTCGCGCGCGGGCACCTACCCCGAGGGCGCCGACCGCCTCGAGTCCGACTCGTTCTCGCCGAACACCGTGGCCGGCGCGTGCCCGCGCTGCCACGGCCTCGGCGTCGCGCACGAGGTGACCGAGGCCTCGGCCGTCCGTGACCCGTCGCTGAGCATCCGCGACGGCGCGATCGCGGCGTGGCCGGGCGCCTGGCAGGGCAAGAACCTCCGCGACGTCACCGCCGTGCTGGGCTACGACGTCGACCGGCCGTGGCGGGAGCTGTCGCGGGAGGACCGCGACTGGCTGCTCTTCACCGAGGAGCAGCCCGTGGTCGAGGTGCAGCCCCAGCGCGACCGCGTCGCCAAGCCGTACAAGGGGCGCTTCTGGAGCGCCCGGCAGTTCGTGCTGCACACCCTCGCCGACTCGCAGAGCGAGACGCAGCGGACGAAGGTGCTGCAGTTCGTCGAGTCGGGGCCGTGCTCGCTCTGCGGCGGCACCGGCCTCACCCGGGCGGCGCTCGCGGTGACGGTCGCGGGCCGCACGGTCGCCGAGCTGAACGCGCTGCCGCTCACCGAGGTCGCCGAGCTGCTGCGGCCGATCGCGGCCATCACCGACGCCGGCGTCGCGACGTCGCGCGCGTCGTCGGGCGAGCGCACCGAGGTCGCGGTCGCGATCAGCCGCGACCTGCTCGCGCGGGTCGAGGTGCTGACCGAGCTCGGCCTCGGCTACCTCAGCCTCGGCCGGGCCACCCCGACGCTCTCGCCCGGCGAGATGCAGCGCCTGCGCATCGCGACGCAGCTGCGCTCGGGCCTGTTCGGCGTCGTCTACGTGCTCGACGAGCCGAGCGCCGGGCTGCACCCGGCCGACGCCGAGCCCCTCGTCGAGGTGCTCGAGCAGCTCGTCGCGAGCGGCAACAGCGTCTTCGTCGTCGAGCACGACATGGACGTCGTGCGCCGCGCCGACTGGGTCGTCGACGTCGGGCCCGCCGCCGGGGCGGGCGGCGGCGAGGTGCTCTACAGCGGCCCGGTCGCCGGGCTGGCCGACGTCGAGGCGTCGGTGACCCGCCGATTCCTGGGAGCCGAGGAGGCGCGCCCCGCCGATCGCGAGCCGCGCACCGCGGCCGCGTGGCTGGAGCTCCGCGACGTCACCCGGCACAACCTCCGAGCGCTCGACGTCGACGTGCCCCTCGGCGTGCTGACCGCGGTCACGGGCGTCTCCGGCTCCGGCAAGTCGACCCTGGTCGGCCACGTCGTCGCCGAGCGGGCGGTCGAGCACCCCGGCGTCGACCGCGTCGTGCAGGTCGACCAGAAGCCGATCGGGCGGACCCCGCGCTCGAACCTCGCGACGTACACCGGCCTCTTCGACGCGGTCCGCGCCTCCTTCGCGGCCACCGACGAGGCGCGGGCCCGCGGCTGGGGCGCCGGCCGCTTCTCGTTCAACGTCGTGGGCGGCCGGTGCGAGGTCTGCCAGGGCGAGGGGTCGGTCTCGGTCGAGCTGCTCTTCCTGCCCGGCTCGTACGCGCCGTGCCCGGAGTGCCACGGGTCGCGCTACGCGCCCGAGACGCTCGAGGTCACCTGGCACGGGGCCACCGTCGCCGACGTGCTCGGCATGACCGTCGAGGAGGCCGCGGGCTTCCTCGCCGAGGTGCCCGCCGCCGCCCGGGCGCTCGAGGCCCTGCGGCAGGTGGGCCTCGGCTACCTGCGGCTCGGGCAGCCGGCCCCCGAGCTGTCGGGCGGCGAGGCGCAGCGCATCAAGCTGGCGACCGAGCTGCAGCGCGCCCGCGGCGGCCACACGCTGTACCTCCTCGACGAGCCGACGACGGGGCTGCACCCGGCCGACGTCGAGCTGCTCGTCGCCCAGCTGCAGCGGCTCGTCGACGCCGGCGGCACCGTGGTGCTCGTCGAGCACGCGATGGACGTCGTCGCGGCGGCCGACCACGTGATCGACCTCGGCCCGGGCGGCGGCGACGCGGGCGGGCAGGTCGTCGCGAGCGGCACCCCGCGCGAGGTCGCGGCGAGCACGGCGAGCCGGACGGCGCCGTACCTCGGGCGGCGGCTCCGGCCCTGACGACGGCCCGGGGCTCAGGGGGCCTGGGAATGCGCCCAGAGCAGGGTGCACCGAGTGCGTGGGTGCACTTAGTGTAATCACCGTGACCGCCGCTCCCGCCCTCGACCGACGTGCCGCCCTCAAGGCGCGGCACCGGCAGGCGATCCTCGACGCGGCCGACGCCCTCATCGCCGAGCGGGGCGCCCCGAGGTTCAGCGTCGACGAGCTCGCCGAGCGTGCCGACGTGTCGCGCCGCACGATCTTCAACCACTTCTCCGGCCTCGACCAGGTGGTGCTGACCCTCGGCACCGTCGCCATCACGAACGCCGTCGAGGAGTTCCAGACCGCCACCGCGGCCGTGGCGACCCCCGCCGCGGTGCTCACCCGCGCCTCCCTCTTCGACGAGGTCACCCTCGCCCTCCGCAGCATCGACCTGCCGGCCGTGATCGCCTACCTCTGGCGCGTGCTCGAGGGCGGCAGCGAGGGGCCGGGCGAGCCGAACGTCATGCAGGACGTCTTCTCGCGGGCGACCGAGCACCTCTCGGCCGACGCGGCCCGCCGCAGCTCCGAGGTCGACGACCTCGACGTCGAGCTGCTCGTCAGCTCGCTGATGCACGGCATCGCCGTGATCGCGGTGCACTGGGTCCGCCGTACCGACGGCGCGCTCGACGACGCGTCGCGCGCGGTCTGGGGCGAGCTGCTCGACCGTCTCGTCGAGACGGTGCGCACGGGCTACCCCGCGGCCCGCGGCCCCGACGGGACCTGACCTGCCCGACCGCCCCGGGCGCCCCGACCCGGCGCCCCCCGACCCGCCGCACCACGGCTGCTCCGCCCCTCCTCCCGACGACGCGAGGCCCACCGCCCCCGGCCACCACCGCACGGCCACCACCGCCCCACCTGGAGGACCACCACCATGGCGACACTGCTCTACCGACTCGGCCGCCTCGCGGCCCGACGCGCCTGGCTGGTGATCGTGGCGTGGGTCGTCGTGCTCGGCCTCGCCGGCGGCGCCTTCGCCCTGTTCGGCGGCACGCTGACCTCCGCCGTCAGCATCCCCGGCACCGCGACCCAGGCGGTGAGCGACGAGCTCTCCGAGAAGTTCCCGGCGGCGAGCGGCGGCTCGGGCTCCGTGGTCTTCACCACCTCGGACGACTCGGCGTTCACCGACGAGCAGAAGACCGAGATCGCCGACCTGCTCACCCGGACGGAGGAGCTCGACGACGTCAAGGGCACCACGAACCCCTTCGACACGCAGGCGCAGCTCGCGGAGCAGGCGCAGAAGGTCACCGACGGGCGCGCCCAGATCGACGCGGGAACGGCGCAGCTCGAGGCCGGGCAGGCACAGATCGACGCCGCGCAGGCGCAGCTGACCGCCGGCCAGCAGCAGCTCGACGCGGCGAAGGCGCAGGCCGAGGCCGCGGGTCAGCTCGCCGCCGCCCAGGCGCAGCTCGACGCGCAGCAGGCCCAGATCACCGCGGGCCAGCAGCAGATCGACGAGCAGCAGGCCACGCTCGACGCCAGCCGCACCGAGCTCGAGACGCAGTCGACCACGTTGGAGGACGGCGCCGACCTGCTCGCCCTCGCGGAGGAGATCCGCCAGGTCTCGAAGGACGAGACGACCGCGGTCGCCAGCATCCAGTTCGACAAGGCCCTCAACCTCGTGACGACGGAGTCGAAGGACGCCCTCGTCGAGGAGATGCAGGGCGCCGACATCGCCGGCGTCGAGGTCGAGGTGTCGAACGACATCGCCGCGAGCATCCCCGAGATCCTCGGCCCGGGCGAGGTCGCCGGCGTCGTCATCGCCGCGATCGTGCTCTTCGTCATGCTCGGCACCCTCATCGGCGCCGGCCTGCCGCTCGTCAACGCCCTGATCGGCGTGGGCGTCGGGGTGCTCGCCTCGCTCGCCCTCTCGGGCACCGTCGAGATGCTCTCGGTCACCCCCGTGCTGGGCGTGATGCTCGGCCTGGCGGTCGGCATCGACTACTCGCTCTTCATCCTCAACCGCCACCGGCAGCAACTGCGCGACGGGGTGCCCCTCGAGGAGTCGATCGGGCTCGCCAACGGCACCTCGGGCAACGCCGTCGTCTTCGCCGGCTCGACCGTGCTCATCGCCCTCCTGGCGCTGAACCTCACGGGCATCCCCTTCCTCGGCCTGATGGGCACCGTCGGCGCGGTCTGCGTCTTCGTCGCCATCCTCATCGCCGTCACGCTCACCCCGGCGCTGCTGCGCCTGGTCGGCATGCGCATCCTCACCAAGAAGGTGCGCGCCCGCGTCGGCCAGACCGGCCCGGTCAAGGTGCCCACCTCGCCGATGCGCACCGGCCGTGCCGTGCTCACGCTGGTCGCCGGCGTCGCCGTGCTGCTGATCGTCGCCATCCCGGCGCTGTCGATGCGCCTCGGCCTGCCGGCTGGCTCGTCGGAGCCCGTCGACTCGAGCGCGTACAAGGCGTACAAGTTGATCGACGACAAGTTCGGCGCCGGCGTCAACGGCCCGCTGATCGTCGTCGCCGACCTCGACCAGGCCGTCTCGGAGGACGACCTCGTCGCCGAGCAGGTGCGCATCGGCACCGAGATCAAGGGCGAGGACGACGTCGTGGCGGTGGCCCCGATCGGCGCCTCGGACGACGACCGCACCCTCGCCTTCCAGGTGGTCCCGCAGGGCGGCCCGTCGAGCGAGTCGACCGAGCAGCTCGTCCGCGACCTCCGCGGGCTCGACGTCGAGGGCGTCTCCGCGCTCGGCGTCGCGGGCAACGCCTCGGGCAACATCGACGTCAGCGAGAAGCTCGCCTCGGCGCTGCCGCTCTACCTGCTCGTGGTCGTGGGGCTGTCGCTGATCATCCTGATCTTCGTGTTCCGGTCGATCCTCGTGCCGATCACGGCGACGCTCGGCTTCGTGCTGTCGCTGTTCGCGGCCTTCGGCGGCGTCACCGCGGTGTTCCAGTGGGGCTGGCTCGCGCCGGTCTTCGGCGTGCACGACCCGGGGCCCATCCTGAGCTTCCTGCCGATCCTGATGGTCGGCGTGCTCTTCGGGCTCGCGATGGACTACCAGCTCTTCCTCGTCAGCGGCATGCGCGAGTCGTTCGCGCACGGTGCCCCGGCCCGCCTCGCCGTCCAGCGCGGCGTGCACGCCGGGCGGACGGTCGTCATCGCGGCGGCCCTGATCATGACCGCGGTCTTCTCCGGCTTCGTCTTCTCGAACTCGGTGATGATCCAGTCGATCGGCCTCGGCCTCGCGCTCGGCGTGCTCGTCGACGCGTTCGTCGTCCGCCTGCTGCTGATCCCGGCCGTGATGCACCTGCTCGGCGACGCCGCGTGGTGGATCCCCAAGTGGCTCGACCGCATCCTGCCCGACGTCGACGTGGAGGGCGCCTCGCTCGAGCGCTCGCACCCGGCGGCCGCGCACACCGCCGACGAGCAGCACCACTCGCACGTCGCGGCCGACGCCGAGGTCGACGCGCCGGTCCCGGCGACGTCGCACGACGGCGACGGCGCGCACCGGGCCTAGCCCGGGCCCCGCGAGCGCGGGGGAGCGACCGTGGGAGGCGCGGTGCCGGTCTGACCGGCACCGCGCCTCCTCTGCGTGGCCGGGCCGTCTCGGCGATCTCTCAGCTGCTGAGAGTTGCACTCTGCCGCCCAGGGTGCAATTCTTCTCGTCGGGCACCGCGCCCTCGGCGACGTCGCCGGCCCGCACCGCGACGATCGAGAGGAGGCGCGACGTGACCGACAGCCCCGTCGAGAGCCCGCCCGAGACCGCGACGGAGCCCGCGCCCGAGACGCTCCCCGAGACCCTCGGCAAGGCCGCGCTCCGGCGGCTGCGGGTGCGCTCCGAGCTCGTCGCCGAGGCCCGCCGCCTGACCGCCGCGGAGGGCCTGGCCGGCTTCACGATCGACGAGCTCTGCACGACGGTCGGCATCTCGCGCCGCACCTTCTTCAACCACTTCGCCTCGAAGGACGACGTGGTCGTCGGCGTCGCCCTCGACGACGACGACGAGCCGCTGGAGGCCTACGCCGCGACCCGCCGCGACCCGGCGCTGCCGCCGTTCGCCACGACCTTCGACGACCTGTCGGCGATGCTCGTCGAGCGGATCCAGCACGTCGGCCTCACCCGCGCCCGCGCCGCCGAGTTCAAGGCCGCGCTCGACCGCGAGCCGCGCCTGCTCGGCAGCGTGATGCGCCAGGGCGACGAGCAGCAGCGGCGCATCGCCGCCGCCGTGGCCGCGCACGAGGGGCTCGACGTCGCCGACCCTCGCGTCGACGTCGTCGTGACCCTGATGACCGGCCTCGCGCAGCGCTCGATGGCCGTCTTCTTCACCGCTCAGGGCGACCAGGCCCAGCGCTTCGACGCGGTGCTCGCCGACCAGCTGCGGCTCGCCCGCGAGCTGCTGGCCGCCGGCGCCGCCGCACCGGTCCGCACCGCCGCCCCCGTGACACCCCCGCTCCGCACGACCGACCGAGAGGCGCCTCGACCCGCATGACGACCACCACCGAGAAGCGGGCCGACGCCCCCTTCCTGCTCACCCAGAGGCGCATCTGGATCATCTTCGGCGCGCTGATCTCGGGCATGCTGCTGTCGAGCCTCGACCAGACCATCGTCTCGACGGCCATGCCGACCATCGTCGGCGAGCTCGGCGGCGTCGAGCACCAGGCCTGGATCACCACGGCCTACCTGCTCGCGACGACGATCGTGATGCCGATCTACGGCAAGTTCGGCGACGTGCTCGGGCGACGCAGCCTCTTCCTCGTCGCGATCGCGATCTTCACCCTCGCGAGCGTCGGCTGCGCCTTCGCGACCGACTTCTGGATGTTCGTCGTCTTCCGGGCGATCCAGGGCCTCGGCGGCGGAGGCCTGATGATCCTGTCGCAGGCGATCATCGCCGACATCGTGCCCGCCTCCGAGCGCGGCAAGTACCTCGGCCCGCTCGGCGCCGTCTTCGGCCTCTCCGCCATCGGCGGGCCCCTGCTCGGCGGCTTCTTCGTCGACCACCTGACCTGGCAGTGGGCGTTCTACATCAACGTGCCCGTCGGCGTCGCCGCGTTCGTCATCGCCTGGATGGCCCTGACCCTGCCCAGCAAGAAGGCCACGAAGAAGGTCGACTGGCTCGGCGTCGTGCTGCTCTCGGCGGCCACCACCTGCCTCATCTTCTTCACCGAGTTCGGCGGGCAGGCCGACCACGGCTGGGGCGCCCCCGAGACCTGGCTGTGGGGCGCCGGCGTACTCGTCGCGGTGAGCCTCTTCGTGCTCGTCGAGTCGCGGGCCGACGACCCGATCATCCCGCTCTCGTTCTTCCGCAACCGCGTGTTCGTGCTCGCCACGGCCGTCGGCTTCGTGCTCGGGATCGGCATGTTCTCGGCCATCGCGTTCGTGCCGACCTTCCTGCAGATGTCGTCGGGCGCCTCCGCCGCGGTCTCCGGCCTGCTGCTGCTGCCGATGATGGCGGGCCTCATCGGCACCTCGATCATCTCGGGCAACCTGATCACGAAGACCGGTCGCTACAAGATGTTCCCGATCGTCGGGACGGTGCTCACCGGCATCGCGATGGCGCTCTTCACGACGCTCACGGCCGACACGCCCCTCTGGCTGATCTGCGTGTTCCTGCTCGTGTTCGGCGCTGGCCTCGGCCTCATCATGCAGGTCGTGGTGCTCGTCGTGCAGAACTCGGTCGACGCCTCGAACGTCGGCACCGCGACCAGCACGAACAACTACTTCCGCGAGGTGGGCGCCGCGCTCGGCGTCGCCATCTTCGGGGCGCTCTTCACGAGCCGCCTCACCGAGAACCTCACCAGCGTCTTCACCGGTGCCGGCGCCTCGGCGGGCGACGCCGCGCAGTCGACGGCGACCCTCGACCCCGCGGCCCTGAACGAGCTGCCCGAGGCGATCCGTCGCCAGGTCGTCGAGGGCTACGCCGACGCGCTGGCGCCGGTCTTCGCCTACCTCATCCCGTTCATCGCCGTGGCGTTCGTGCTCGCGCTCTTCCTGCCGCAGATCGCCCTCAGCGACGTGGCCGGCATGGTCGCCCGCGGCGAGGCCGTCACCGGCGAGGAGGCCGACCGGCTCGAGGCGGAGGCGCGGGGCCGCACTGCAGGAGCGCCCGCCGCCACGTCCGCCGCCGGCGAGACCGCCACCGCCGCCGCCGTCGCCACGGGGGCGCCCGTCGCCCCGCTCGACGGCGCCGTGGGCGACACCGACCCGCACCCCGACTCCCGCCGCACCGACCGAACGGACCGACCATGACCTCGCGCAAGCTCCCCCGCACCTCGGTGCCCCGCACGATCGGCCGGGTGCTGCTCGGCTCCGCGCTGGTCTTCGCCGGCACCAGCCACCTCACCTTCGGCCGCGAGGACTTCCGCGCGCAGGTGCCCGAGTTCGTCCCGCTCAGCGAGGACGTCACGGTGCTCGCCTCGGGCGTCGCCGAGATCTCGCTCGGCGCCGCGCTGATCGCCCTGCGCGGCCGTCGCGTCACGGTCGGCTGGGTCGCCGCGATCTTCTTCACGGTGATCTTCCCCGGCAACATCGCGCAGCTCATCCACCACCGCGACGCGTTCGGGCTCGACACCGACACCAAGCGCGGCCTGCGCCTGCTCGGCCAGCCGCTGCTGATCGCCTGGGCGCTCTGGTCGACCGGAGCCTGGCGCGACCGGAAGCGCCGCCGCTAGCCGCACCGCGCCTCCCGTGCTCCGCCCCGCGCCCCTCCTCCCGCACCCAGGCGGGGCGGGGGGCGCGCGGCTATCGTGCACGGCATGACCGTCACGCTGCCCGCCCCCGCCCGACTCGACGACCGCACGGTCGTGATCACCGGCGCGAGCTCGGGCATCGGCCGCGCTGCGGCGGTCGCCCTGTCGGGCCTCGGCGCCACCGTCGCCGTCGTCGGGCGCAACGCCGAGCGCACCCGCCGCGTCGCCGACGAGGTCGGCGGCCAGGCCTACCTCGCCGACTTCACCGACCTCGCCGCCGTGCGCTCGCTCGGCGAGCAGCTGCTCGCCGACCACCCGCGCATCCACGTGCTGGCGAACAACGCCGGCGGCCTCATGCCCGAGCGCGGCACCACCGGCGACGGCTTCGAGACGACGCTGCAGAGCAACCACCTCGCGGCCTTCCTGCTGACCTCGATCCTGCTGCCGCGGCTCACCGAGACCGCGCAGGACGTCCCGCCGGGCGCCGTCCGCATCGTCCAGACATCGAGCGCCGGCAACCTCATGGGCCGCGTCGACCTCGACGACCTCGACACCTCGACCGGCCCCTGGCTCGGCGGCATGCGGGCGTACGGCACCTCGAAGCTCGCGAACGTGCTCTTCACGCGGGAGCTGGCGCGCCGCCTCCGCGGCACCGCGGTGGACGCCTTCGCCTTCCACCCCGGCTTCGTCGCCTCGAGCTTCGGCGGCGGCGGCCCCGTCGTCAGCCTCGCCAAGAACCTCGCGATCAGCACCGAGCAGGGCGCCGAGCCCCTCGTCCGGCTCGCGGCCGCGGCCTCGGTGCCCGCCCCGAGCGGCAACTACTTCGACCGCCTCAAGGCGCCCGGCCGCGTCGCGGCGCAGGCCGGCGACCGCGAGCTCTCGCGCGGCCTCTGGGAGCGCAGCGCGGCGATGGTCGGCGTCTCCGCCGCCTGACGCACTGCCGCCTGCCGCCCCCGACCGGCGGTGGGTGCAGGTGCAGGCGCAGGCGCAGCGCTACGCGCGGCTGCCGGCCTCGACGACGGTCTCGACGAGGCCGACGTGCGAGACGGCGACGCGGGTCGGCTGGCCGGCGAACGCCGCGGCCCGGCCCTCGCTGGCCAGGTACGTCTGCTCGAGGGCGGTGAAGGCCGCGGCGTCGCCGGGCACGCTGACCGCCCAGGTGAACTGCTCGGCCTCGCGGTCGGCGTACGCGAACTCGACCGTGAAGCCCTGCGCGGTGCGCACGGGCACGATCTCGGCGTGGAACCACGCCAGGAAGTCGTCGAGCACCCCCGGCACCAGGTCGTAGCGGCGCAGCTGGACGGTCTTCGCGGAGGGCTCGAGGCTCATGCCGCCACCCTAGGGCGACCCCGGGGCCCCCGATGTTCGTCACACTCCGCCCGCGTGCCACAGAATGGTCGCGTGACGGACACCGAGACCCCCCGACGCCCTGACGGCACCTCCCGCGACGACGTCCGGGGCGAGGTCGACGCGGCCCTCCGCGCCGACGTGAGCTTCCTCGGCAGCCTCCTCGGGCGCGTGCTCACCGAGGCCGGCGGCCCCGAGCTGCTCGCCGACGTCGAGGCCCTGCGCGCCGCCGTGATCGGCGCGTACGAGGGCGACACCGACGAGGTGGCCAGGGCCCGCGCCCGCGACCTCGTCGAGTCGCTCGACCACGAGCGCGCCGAGCAGGTCGCCCGGGCCTTCACCTGCTACTTCCACCTCAGCAACCTCGCGGAGGAGCACCACCGCGTGCGCGTGCTGACGCGCCGCGGCTCGGGCCCCGACTCCCTGCCGGCCGCCGTCGAGCGGCTGGTCGACGAGCTCGGCGCCGACGAGGCGTCGCGGCGCCTCGCCGAGCTGCGCTTCCAGCCCGTCTTCACGGCGCACCCGACGGAGGCCCGCCGCCGCGCCGTCGCGTCGACCATCCGCCGCATCAGCGACCTGCTCGCCGAGCGCGACATCTCCGCCAACGAGGTGACCGGCGCCGAGACCCAGCGCCGCCTCCTGGAGGAGATCGACACGCTGTGGCGCACCTCGCCGCTCCGCACGACGCGCCCGACCCCGCTCGACGAGGTCCGCACCGCGATGAACGTCTTCGACCAGACGCTCTTCGAGGTCGTGCCGACCGTCTACCGCCTGCTCGACGACCGCCTCCAGGGCGACGGCGCCGGCCGTGAGCCGGTGCGCGCCCCCGCCTTCATGCGCCTCAGCAGCTGGATCGGCGGCGACCGCGACGGCAACCCGCACGTCACCGCCGAGGTCACGCGGGCCGCGGCCGAGATCGCCTCCGAGCACGTGCTGATCGGCCTGCAGCGCGCGACCACGCGCATCGGCAGCACCCTCACCCTCGACGAGGCCGACACCCCCGGCGACGAGGGCCTCGTGGCGCTCGCCGAGCAGCAGCGGCAGCTCGAGCCCGACGTCGCCTCGCGCATCGGCATCCGCTCGCCGAACGAGAGCCACCGCCGCGTGCTGCTGTTCGTCGCGGCCCGCCTCGAGGCGACCCGCCTCGGCCAGGAGCCCCTCGCCTACGGCCGCCCCGACGAGCTGCTCGACGACCTCCGCACCGTGCAGCGCTCGCTGCGGGCCGCGGGGGCCGACCGTGCCGCGAACGGCGAGCTGCAGAACCTCGTGTGGCAGGTCGAGACCTTCGGGTTCCACCTCGCCGAGCTCGAGGTGCGCCAGCACTCGCAGGTGCACCGCACCGCCCTCGAGGAGGCGCGGGCCGGCGGCGAGCTCAGCCCCACCACCGTCGAGGTGCTGGAGGTGTTCCGCGTGGTCGCCGAGCTGCAGCAGCGCTTCGGGCGCCAGGCCGCCTCCCGCTACATCGTCTCGTTCACGCAGTCGTCGGCCGACCTGGCGAACGTCGTCGAGCTGGCCGAGCTCGCGCTCGGCTCGGCCGAGGCGGCGCCCGTGCTCGACGTGATCCCGCTCTTCGAGACGTTCGCGGACCTCGAAGCGTCGACGCGCATCCTCGAGGAGGCCCTGCAGACGGAGCCCGTCCAGCGTCGCCTCGCCGCGAACGGCCGCCGGCTCGAGGTCATGCTCGGCTACTCCGACTCGTCGAAGGACGTCGGGCCGGTCAGCGCCGGCTTCGCGCTGTACGACGCCCAGGCGCGCATCGCCGAGTGGGCCGAGCGCAACGACATCGTGCTGACTCTCTTCCACGGCCGCGGCGGTTCGATGGGCCGCGGCGGCGGGCCGGCCCACGAGGCCGTCCGTGCCCAGCCGCCCGGATCGGTGGAGGGGCGGTTCAAGATCACGGAGCAGGGCGAGGTGATCCTGGCGCACTACGGCAACAAGACCATCGCCGCCCGGCACATCGAGCAGATGGCCGCCGCGACCCTGCAGGCGTCGAGCCCCGCGACGGCCGCGCGCAACGCCGCCGCGGCGGAGCGCTTCGCCCCGCTCGCGACCGCGATGGACGCCGCCTCGAAGGACGCCTTCTTCGGCCTCGTCAAGGCGGACGGCTTCGCCCAGTGGTTCGCGACGGTCACCCCGATGGAGGAGGTGGGCCTGCTCGCGCTCGGCTCCCGCCCCGCGCGGCGCGGCCTCTCGGTCGAGTCCCTGGAGGACCTCCGGGCGATCCCGTGGGTGTTCGCCTGGACCCAGGCGCGCATCAACCTCGCCGGCTGGTACGGCCTCGGCTCCGCGCTCGCCGCGGTGGGCGACGTCGACCTGCTCCGCGAGGCCTACGCGTCGTGGCCGCTCTTCACGACGATGATCAAGAACGTCGAGCTGTCGTTCGCCAAGACCGACGACCACATCGCCCGCGAGTACCTCGGCCTCGCCGAGCGCACCGACCTCGCCGACCGGGTGCTCACCGAGATGGCGCTGACCCGCGAGTGGGTGCTCCGCGTGAGCGGCCACGCCGAGGTGCTCGAGGGGCGACCGGTGCTCAAGCGCTCGGTGCGCCTCCGCAGCCCGTACGTCGACGCGCTGTCGCTGCTGCAGCTGCGGGCGCTGCGGGGCATCCGCCGCGCGGTCGAGAAGGACCCTGCCGACGCCGACCACCGCCTCCTCCTGCTCACCGTGAACGGGATCGCCGCGGGGCTGCAGAACACCGGATGACCCCGGGCGCGGGCACGGGCGCCGGCGTGGGGCCGGGATCTCCGACCTTCGGTCGATCCGGGCCCCGCGGGCCGCTCCGTAGGCTCGCCGCATGACCGCGACAGCACGCCCCGCGAGCCCGCCCCCGCGCCCCGCCGACGTCGGCCGCACGGTCGACGACGACCGCCCGGGCGCCGCGGCGCGCCTCTGGTCGGAGACCTGGCGCTGGATCGTCGCCGCCGTCGTCGGCCTCCTGCTCTTCGTGGTCGTCTGGTTCTCGGACCCCGCGGTGTCCGAGGGCCTCGGCGAGCCCCGCTTCACGATGCTGGTGCTGCTCGACCTCGTGCTCGGGTCGGCCGCCCTCGTGCTCGTGCCCTTCCGGCGACACGCGCCCCTGGTGGTGGCCCTCGTCGCCGTGGCGCTCTGCGGGGCCTCCGCGCTCGGCATCGGCGCCGCGGTGCTCGCCACCGTCTCGCTGGCGACTCGTCGTCGCCCGGTCGAGATCGGCCTCGTGTCGGTCGTCTTCGTCGGGGCGTCGGTGCTCGGCGACCGCATCGTCACGCAGGCCTCGGCAGCGACGCCCCTCTGGCAGCTGGTCGCCGTGTCGGCGCTCGTCGTCGCCCTGCTCGTCGCCGTGGGCCTCTACATCGGGGGCCGCCGCGAGCTGCTGCGCTCGCTCCGCGAGCGGGCCCGCCTCGCCGAGGAGGAGCAGTCGCTCCGCCTCGCCCAGGCCCGCGACCACGAGCGCACGCGGATCGCCCGCGAGATGCACGACGTGCTCGCCCACCGGCTCTCGCTCGTGGCGCTGCACGCCGGGGCGCTCGAGTACCGCGAGGGGCTCGGCGAGGCGGAGACCCGGGCGACGGCCGGGGTCATCCGGGACAACGCCCGGGCGGCGCTCACCGAGCTGCGCGAGGTGCTCGGCGTGCTGCGCGACGGGGCGCGCGGGGGCGACGGGCCCGACGCCGACGCCGACGCCGACTCCGACGTCGCCGCCGCCGCCGCCAGCGCCGCGGCCGTGCCGCCGCAGCCGACGCTGGCGGGCCTCGACGGCCTGCTCGACGAGGCCCGGGCGGCCGGCTCGCCCGTGACGCCGAGGGTCGACGACGACACGCGCCGGGGGCTGGAGGCGCTGCCGACGTCGACCTCGCGGCACGCCTTCCGCGTCGTGCAGGAGTGCCTCACGAACGCGCGCCGTCACGCACCGGGGCAGTCGGTGACGGTCGGCCTCTCGGGGCGCCCGGGGCGCGAGCTGCGGGTGCGGGTCGAGAACCCGACCACCAGCGCGGCGGGGGCGCTGACGGCGCCGAGGGGGTCGGCGGCGCCGAGGGCGTCGGCGGCGCCGCCGACGGCCTCCGCGTGCCCGGGCGCGGCCACGGCCTGACGGGTCTGGAGGAGCGTGCCCGGCTGGCGGGCGGCTCGCTGACCGTCGAGCACGCCGACGGCCGGTTCACGGTGGAGGCGCGGCTGCCGTGGACGAGGTGACCCGCGACTCCCCGGGGCCGGCCCCCGTGCGCGTCGTCGTCGTCGACGACGAGCGGCTGGTGCGCGAGGGCCTGCTGCTGCTGCTCGGCGGCGACCCGGGCATCGAGGTGGTGGGCCAGGCGGAGGACGGCCTGGCCGCCGAGGCCGTCATCGCCCGCACCCGGCCCGACGTCGT
Organism: Frigoribacterium endophyticum; assembly: GCF_011759585.1. Taxonomy (GTDB): domain Bacteria; phylum Actinomycetota; class Actinomycetes; order Actinomycetales; family Microbacteriaceae; genus Frigoribacterium; species Frigoribacterium endophyticum. Next base: position 613,108 of record NZ_JAAOYV010000002.1, on the reverse strand, counting down.
GCTGATGGACATCCGCATGCCGCGCTGCAACGGCCTCGACGCCACCGCCCGCGAGCTGCGGCGACGGCCCGACCTCGCGGTGCTCGTGCTGACGACGTTCGACGCCGACGAGATGGTGCTCGGGGCTCTGCGGTGCGGTGCCCGTGGCTTCGTGCTCAAGGACACGCCGCCGGCCGAGCTGGTCGCCGCCGTGCACGCGGCCGCCGAGGGGCGCTCGACGCTCTCGCCGTCGGTGCTCGACCGGGTGATCGAGGTGGCGGCCGGCCGCGGCGGGGGAGCGGGGCAGGGAGCGGGGCAGGGCGGGGGCCCGGGCGACGGCGGGGACGCCGCCGCGGTCGTCGGCGAGGTCGAGCGCTTCGAGCGGCTCACCGAGCGGGAGGCGGAGGTCGCCCGGGCGGTGGCGCGCGGCCTCACGAACGCGCAGGTCGCGGCCGACCTCTTCATCACGCTCGCGACGGTGAAGACGCACGTCGGCCACGTCTACGAGAAGCTCGAGGTGGAGGGGCGGGTCGACCTGGCGATGCTGGTGCACCGGGTCGGGAGGTCGCGCTGACGTCACGCCCCGCCCTCGAGGGCGCGCGCGTCGGCGTCACGGAGGCGGCACGGCGGCCGATCGGTGCCATGATGCTGCTCACCCCTGCAGCATCCCCCAGCCCGGAGGTCTCCCCGTCGTGTCAGTCCGCCCCGCCCGCACCGGCAGCCCCGCCGCCGTCGTCCGCCCCGCCGCCCCGGCCCGCGCGTCGTCCGCTCGTCGCCCCTCGCGCCTCCTCGGGGGCGTCGTCGGCCTGTCGGCCCTCGTGCTGCTCAGCGCCTGCGCGACCGCGCCGAGCGACGACGTCGCCGCGACCGACAGCACGCACTGCGCCCGCATGGTCACGAACTCGGGCGGCCTCGACGACCGGTCGTTCAACCAGTCGAGCTGGGCGGGCCTCCAGGCGGCCCAGGCCGAGGACGGCATCGACGCGAAGGTGCTCGTGTCGACGAGCGAGACCGACCTGGCCCCCAACGTCGAGCAGGCCGTGGGCTCGGGCTGCGGCTTCGTGCTGACGGTCGGCTACGAGCTCGCCGCGGCGACGCAGGAGCAGGCCGCCGCGAACCCCGACATCGACTTCGCGATCGTCGACGAGAGCGTCGAGGGCGAGAACGTCAAGCCCATCCTGTTCGACACGGCTCAGGCCTCGTACCTCGCGGGTTACCTCGCGGCCGGGGTCAGCAAGACCGGCGCGGTGGCGACCTTCGGCGGCGGCAACCAGCCCCCGGTGACGCTGTTCATGGACGGCTTCTCGGACGGCGTCGACGCCTACAACGCCGCGCACGGCACCTCGGTCGAGCTGCTCGGCTGGTCGAAGGAGGCGCAGGACGGCTCGTTCACCGGCGACTTCGAGGACGTCAACAAGGGCAAGCAGCTGGCGCAGGCGCTGATCGACCAGGGCGCCGACGTGATCATGCCGGTGGCCGGCCAGGTCGGCGAGGGCGCGGCCTCGGCGGCCCTCGACGCGGGCGGCGTCTCGGTGATCTGGGTCGACAACGACGGCTACGACACGCTGCCCGAGGAGTACCGGCCGATCATGCTCACCTCGGTGATCAAGGACACCGAGCAGGCCGTGCAGCAGATCGCCGTCTCGTCGACCGACGACTCGTTCACGGCCGAGCCCTACGTCGGCACGCTCGACAACGGCGGCGTCGACATCGCGCCGTTCCACGACCTCGCCTCGTCGGTCCCCGCCGAGCTGCAGGCCGAGCTCGACGCGGTGCGAGCGAGCATCGTCAGCGGCGAGCTCGTCGTCGAGTCGCCCAGCGCGCCGTAGCGGGTGAGGGCGCCGGAGCGCGGCCAGTACGGCCAGAGCTGGCGCTGCCGCGGCCGACCTGTGGGTCCCGTCACCCGGGAAGCACCCACGCCTACCGCTGATCCACTCTGGAGTGGATCAGCGGTGACGGCGGACCCTCCTCGAGGCCCCGAGGGCGCTCTCGAACCGCCGAGCGACGGGCCGGTCCGGAGGCGCGGGGGTCAGCCCTGCGGCCCGCTCGCGACCGCGAAGCGCTGGTTCGCCAGCACGGGCAGCGACCCGCGGGCGGCGTCGACCTGGGCGAGGTCGACGTCGACGACGCGGAGCTCGGGCGCCGCGCCGAGCTCGACGAGCACCTCGCCGAGCGGCGACACGACGACGCTGTGCCCGACCCCGGTGGGCGCGCCGCCCGAGGGCTCGACGCCCTGCGTCGCGGGGTCGCCCTGGCCCACGGCCACGACGACGGTGGTCGTGTCGACGGCCCGGGCCCGGGTGAGCAGCCGCCACTGCTCGACCTTGCCGGGGCCCGCGCCCCACGACGCGCAGACGAGGCTGACGCGGGCGCCCGCCGCGGCCGTCGCGAGGAACAGCGCGGGGAAGCGCACGTCGTAGCAGGTGGCCAGCCCGACGGTCTCGCCCGCCACCCTCACGGTGACGGCCCGGTCGCCCGGCTGCACCGACTCCGACTCGGCGTAGCCGAAGGCGTCGAAGACGTGCACCTTGTCGTAGTGGGCCCCGTCGCCGGGCGTGGGCCCCGCCACCAGCAGGGTGTTGCGCACCCGGCCGTCGTCGCCGGGCGTGAACGTGCCGACCACGACCGTCGTGCCGAGCCGGGCGGCGAGGGCCCGCACCGACGACGCCCAGGGGCCGTCGAGCGGCTCGGCGACCGTGCCGAGGTCGGCGCCGCCGAAGGCGCAGAGCGTCGCCTCGGGGAAGACGACGAGCTCGGCGCCGTCGGCCGCGGCGAGCTCGGCGAAGCGCTCCACCTCGCGGAGGTTCGCGGCCGGGTCGTCGGTGCTGATGATCTGGGCGAGGGCGATGCGCATGGTGCTCCGTACTGTAGGCCAGCGGCTGCGCGGGCTCACCCCCGCGCGAGCCGCCAGAGCCGGTCGCGCGACATGGGCAGCTCGTGCGGCCGCACGCCCAGGGCGTCCCGGATCGCGTTCGCGAGCGCCGGGGCGACCGGGTTGTACGGCGCCTCGCTCATCGACTTCGCGCCGAGCGGCCCGAGGTCGTCGTGGGTCGCCGCGAAGAGCACCTCGGTGCGCGGCACGTCCGAGAACTTGGGCACGCGGTAGTTGCGGAGCGCGGTCGTGGTGACCCGCCCCTCCTCGTCGAGCAGGACCTCCTCGTAGAGCGCCGTGCCGATCGCCTGCGCGGTGCCGCCCTCGACCTGCCCGCGCAGCTGCTCGGGGTTCAGCACGGTGCCGGCGTCGGCCGCCTGGATCGAGCGCAGCATGCGCACCTCTCCGGTCGACCGGTCGACGGCGACGCGGAACGCGTGCACGTTGAACGCGACCGAGCGCGGCGTGCCGTCGTGGCTGCCGTCGGCCGAGAGCGGACCGGCGGCGAGCAGCTGCCCGGCGTCGACGACGACGTGCTCGGGGTCGCCCCCGGGGGTGCGGGAGGCGCGGGTCACGACGACGCCCCCGGTCACCACCTCGGGCAGCGGGCCTCCGTCGACGACCGGCGCCGCGCCTCCGGTGAGGTCGAGCGCCCGCTCCACCATCGCGGCCCGCAGCTTCTGCGCCGCGGCGAGCAGCGCCTTGCCGGCCACGACGACCCCGGCCGACCCGAAGGCGCCGGTGTCGTAGCGCGCCACGTCGGTGTCGCTCTGCCGGATCGTCACGCGGTCGGGCGTGGTGCCGAGCACGGTCGCGACCAGCTGGCCGTGCACCGTGGTCGTGCCGTTGCCGAACTCGGCCGTGCCGACGGCCACGTCGTACCCGCCGTCGGGCCGCAGCGCGACCGACGTGTCGGCGAAGTGGCCGCGGGGCGGCATGGTCGCGATCATCGCGAGGGCCATGCCGGTGCCGACGCTCCAGCTCGGGCCCTCGGGCACGACGTCGGCGGCGGCCACCGCGGGGTCGTCGCTCGGGGTCGCCAGGGCCCGCTCGACGAGGTCGAGGCACTGGTCGAGGCCGTAGCTGCCGTAGAGCAGGTCCGTCTCCTCGTCGGGGTCGGTGACGACCATGGGGTCGCCCGGCACGACGACGTTGCGGCGGCGCAGCTCGAACGGGTCGAGGCCGAGCTCGCGGGCCAGCTCGTCCATCGCCGACTCGACGCCGAAGACGACCTGGCCGAGGCCGTAGCCGCGGAACGCCCCCGACGGCAGGTTGTTCGTGTAGACGCTCTCGGCGTCGACCCGCTTGTTCTCGCAGCGGTACACGGAGGTCGACTCGTGCACCGAGTGGTACATGACCCCGATGCCGTGGTTGCCGTAGGCGCCCGTGTCCATCAGCTGGTCGACGTGCATCGCCGTGAGCAGGCCGTCGCGGGTGGCCCCGAGCCGCACGCGCACGCGCATCGGGTGCCGGGTCGGCACGACCGTGAACTCGTCGTCGCGGCTCATCTCGTACTGCACGGCCCGGCCGGTGCGCAGCACGGCGAGCGTCACGAGGTCTTCGGTGAGGAGCTCCTGCTTGCCGCCGAACCCGCCGCCGACCCGCTTGGTGAAGACCCGGACGGACTCCTGCGGCAGGCCGAAGACGTGCGCCACCTCGTCACGGACGAGGAAGGGCACCTGGCTCGAGGTGCGGAGCACGAGGCGCCCGTCGTCGTCGAGCCACCCCCGCGTGGCGTGCGTCTCGAGCGCCGCGTGGCTTACCCGCTGCGTGCGCCACGTGCCCTCGACGGTGACGTCGGCGGCGGCGAGCGCGGCCTCGACGTCGCCCGTCTCGCCGTGCATCGCGGCCACGGTGTTGCGCTCGGGGAAGGCGATGCGCGAGACCTCGCTCGTCTTCTCGCCGTGCAGCAGCGGGGCGCCGGGGCGTCGGGCCTGCTCGGGGTCGAAGACGGCGGGCAGCAGCTCGTACTCGACGACGACGGCGTCGAGGGCGAGGCGCGCCTCGCGCACCGACTCGGCGACGACGGCCGCGACGCGCTGGCCGCGGAACCGCAGCACGGGGTCGATCACGAGCGAGTCGTCGGGGTCGTCCTCCCGGTCTTCGTGGCGGCCGGTCGAGAACAGCGTCGCGGGGGAGTCGTGGTGCGTGAGTACGGCGTGCACGCCCGGCATGGCCTCGGCGGCCGAGACGTCGATCGACACGACGCGCGCGTGCGGATGGGGGCTGCCGAGCACGGCGAGGTGCAGCAGCTTCGTCGGCGAGCGGAAGTCGAGGGTGTACTCCTCGCCGCCGGTCACGACCCGGAGGGCGGCCGGGGCCGTCGTCGACTGGCCGACGGCCGTGCCCGCGGCCGGCGTCGTCGTGTTGGCGACGCCGCAGATCGCGTCGCCGATCGCCCGGTAGCCGGTGCAGCGGCAGAGGTTTCCCTTGAGCAGCCGGGGCAGGTCGTCGTGGTCGGCCTCGGTGAGGGTCGACGCGGTCACGACCATGCCCGCGGTGCAGAAGCCGCACTGGAAGCCCGCGGCGTCGACGAAGGCCTGCTGCACGGGGTGCGGGTGCTCGACCGTGCCGAGGCCGGCGGCCGTGGTGACGGCGCGGCCGTCGAGGCGGTGCGCCGGCCAGATGCACGAGTGCACGGGCTCGCCGTCGACGAGCACCGAGCAGGCGCCGCAGTCGCCCGCGTCACAGCCCTTCTTCACCGAGTGCACGCCGGCCTCGCGGAGCACCGTGCGCAGCACCTGGCCGGGTACCACCGGCGCGTCGACCGGTCGCCCGTCGACCTCGAACGAGACCGTCCTGCCGGAGGCGCGGCTCGGCACGGCCGCCTCGCTGGCGGTCGCCGGGCCGGTCACGCCGCCGCCGGGGGCGCTGGTGCTGCCGGGGGCGCTGGTGCTGGCTGCTCCTGGGGTGCTCACGCCGTGCCTCCTCGGGTCGGGGTGCCGGTCGACCGGGCCGGGCCCGGTCGGTGGACGAAGGGCCGCGCGGGCGGCGTCGGGGCGGGCGACAGGGCCTCGGCCCGCAGCTCGTGCGCGAAGAGGGCGCTGACGTGCCGTCGCCAGTCGGGGGCGCCGTGCGGGTCGTCGTACCAGGTGTCGACGCGGGAGAGCGAGTCGGCGAGCGCCCGCTCACCGGGCACCTCGTCGAAGCGCAGCTGCTCGGGGCGCGTCGTGCCCGCCGTGACGGTGAGCACCCACTCGCCGTCGGGCGCGGCGCGGCTCGTGACGAGCGTGCCCGAGCGGCCCAGCGGGCTCAGGGCGACGCGGCGGAACCCGGTGCGCGAGCGCAGCGACCCGAGGGGCACCTCGAGCGACCGCAGCACCTCGCCGTGGCGCAGGCTGTTCTCGCGCACGCCCGTGACGAGCTCGACCACGGGCTCGCGGCGCTCGCCGCCGTCGGGGGTCCAGACGACGGCCACGGCGTCGAGGGTGCTGAGCAGCGACGTCATCGCGCCGGCGGGCAGGCTCGTCGCGACGTTGCCGCCGACCGTCGCCGTGTTCCAGATCTTGAACGAGGCGAGCAGGCTCTCGGCGCACTGGCGCACGAGCGGGTGCGCCGCCCAGCCGGGCTCCGCCGGCAGCCGCGTGAGCTCGGCCAGCGTGCACGTGGCCGCGATGCTCAGCACGTCGCCGACGACCTCGAGCGGGGCCCAGCCGAGGGTGGTCAGGTCGACGAGGCCGGTCAGCCCCGGCTGCGGCTCGGAGTACAGCCAGGTGCCGCCGCCGAGCGGCAGCTCGCCGGGGCCGAAGCGGAGCTCGGCCCGCGTCGTCGGGGTGCGCACCTCGCGCACGGTGATCAGGTCCACGACGGCACCCGCCCCGCGGTCGCGGTCAGTACAGTGGCGACCATGATCGACCTCCCCGAGAGCGAGCTGCGCGAGCGGCTGGCCACCGCATTGTCCGTGCAGCGCTGGGTCGACGAGGTGGCCGCGGCGGCGCCGTTCGCCGACGTCGACGCCCTGGTCGGGGCCGCGACGGCCGCGGGCAGCCCGCTCAGCGAGGCCGAGGTCGACGAGGCCATGGCGCACCACCCGCGCATCGGCGAGGCGCCGACCGGCGAGGGGGCCGCGCAGGAGTTCAGCCGGCGCGAGCAGGAGGCGTCGGCGCAGACCGACGACCCGCAGCTCGCCAAGGCGCTGGCCGAGGGCAACGCCACGTACGAGGAGCGCTTCGGCCGCGTCTTCCTCATCCGCGCCGCCGGGCGCAGCCGCGCCGAGATCGTCGACGAGCTCGAGCGCCGGCTGAAGCTCGACGACGAGACCGAGAAGCAGGTCGTGGGCGAGCAGCTGGTCGAGATCGCCGCGCTGCGGCTCCGCCAGATGTTCGGCGCCGCGACGGCCGAGACCGGCCGCACCAGCGAGACCGCGTCGCCGCGGGAGCCCGCCGCGTGAGTCACGTCACGACGCACGTGCTCGACGCGGCGCTCGGCCGCCCGGCCGCCGGCGTCGCCGTCGACCTCAGCGACGAGGCGGGCACGCTGCTCGGCCAGGGCGTCACCGACGCCGACGGTCGCGTCGCGGACCTCGGGCCGGAGGCGCTGGTCGCGGGGGTCTACCGGCTCACGTTCCACACCGCAGCGTACTTCGAGGCCTCGGGCCGCGACTCCTTCTGGCCGCGCGTCGTGCTGGACTTCCAGCTCGCCGACGCGTCGGCCCACCACCACGTGCCGCTGCTGCTCAGCCCGTTCGCCTTCACGACGTACCGCGGCAGCTGACCCGCCGGCCTGGGCGACCGCGGGCCGGGCGACCGGGGGCCGGGCGCCCCCGGCGGTGACGGGCCCTCGCACGGCGCTCAGTAGTCGGTGCGGTGGTCGTGGGCGAGCCAGGCCTCGAACGGCGCCGCGGCGTCGTCGGGGCGCGCGGCGACGACCGGGAGATCCCAGGTGGAGCGGTCGCGGCCGAACAGCTCGTAGAACTCGAGGTCGTCGAAGCCGCCCCGGGCCGCGTCGTGGCGGTCGGCGGCGTAGACCACGCGGTCGACCCGTGCCCAGAGCGACGCCGAGAGGCAGAGCGGGCACGGCTCGCACGACGTGTACAGCGTCGCGCCGGCGAGCGAGAAGTCGCCGACGGCCTGGCACGCCGCGCGGATCGCCGTGACCTCCGCGTGCGCGGTCGGGTCGAGGTTCGCCGTGACGCGGTTCTGGCCCTCGGCCACGAGCTCGCCGTCGCGCACGATCAGCGCGCCGAACGGCCCCCCGCCGGCGGCGACGTTCTCGACCGCGAGCTCGATGGTGCGGGCGAGCCAGCGGGCGTCGTCGGCCTCGGTGGCGGTCGCACGGGTGACGGGTGTGGTGCTCTCTGCGCTCACGGCGCCTCCTGCTCGGTCGGGTGCCGCGGGGGCGGCGGGCGGTGCGGGTCGGGGGGCCACGGCGACGGGGCTCAGGCGAGCCCGGCCGACGCCCGCCAGGCGTCGCCCGCGGGGGCGGCGTCGTCGCGCGTGAGGGTGGCCTCGATCAGACCGTAGGGCCGATCGGCGGCCCAGAACACCTCGTTGTCGTTCGACAGGCCGAAGCGGTCGAGGTCGTAGGCGAAGTGGTGCTTGTTCGGGGCCTTGAGGCGGATCTCGGCGATGTCGGGGTGGGCCTCGAGCACCGCCTTGCCCATGTGCCAGAGCGTCTGCTGCAGCGCCAGCGACTGGAGGGTGGCGAACTCGCGCACCATCAGCGTCTTGACCGAGGCGTACAGGGCGTCCCAGTCGCGGTCGGGGTCGGCCGCCGCCGCGCCGGAGAGCCGCCACTTCGCGTCGAGCGCCGTCGCCATCACGCGGTCGTGGGTCTCGGGCAGGGTCGTGAACTCGTCGGTGAGGAACCCGGCGAACTCCGACCCGGTCGACTTGAGCAGCACGAGCTCCTTGAGGCCGGCCACGACGTGCTCGTCGTCGGCGTCGACCGTGACGGCGGCCGTGCGGACCTCCTGCCCCGTGCGCAGCCAGGTGTGGTCGTGCTCGGCGCCGTCGACGACGGCCCGGGCCCACGCGAACTCCTCGATCTCGACCCGCGCGCCCACGACGGGGCCCACGTCGGCGACGAAGTGGCGCGCCAGGTCGAGGCCGAAGCCCTCGACCGACTGCACGCCGTGCGACTTGGCGAACGCGAAGGCGGTGTTCTTCTGCGTGTCGGTCGGCAGCACCGCCGACTGGTCGCCGGCGAGGTGGGCGGCCTCGAACGGGCCGCGGAGCGCGGTCGTCACGTTGAGGTCGCGGATCTCGTGCCGGGGGGAGTCGCGCACGATGCGGACCAGGCGGGACTCCGCCTTGCCGTACTGGTTGTCGCCGAGGATGATCGCCATGGCCGTGATCCTCACACGCTCGTGTGAACGCCGTGTTTCACGATCGGCCGTTTGTGAACGGCTTGTTTCAGGACGGCCCTCGGGAGGGACGGCCCGTCGCCTAGGGTCGGGAGTCACCCGGGGCCGCCACGGGCCCCGCGCGACCAGAGAGGCCGTCGCCGTGCACCCCGCCCCCGCTCCTCCTCCCGCCGCCCCGCCCGCCGCCGGGCCCGACTCACCGGCCGCGCCCGCCGCCCCGCCCCGCCCGGCCTGGCCCCTGCAGCCGGGGGAGGGCCCCGTCGCCGCCGGCCACTACCTCCCCGCGACGCCCGAGACGACGCTCTGGGGCCGCCTGCCCTGCGCCGCCGACACGGCGGTGCTGACGGTCGAGCCGGGCACACGCGTCACGATCGACACGGTCAGCCACGAGGGCGTGCTCGACGACCAGGGCCGCGACCCGGTGCGCTTCTTCGCCGCCCACGGCGTCGCCGCCGACGACGTGCTGAGCGACGCGGTGGCGATCGCCGCCTCCGACGCCCACGGCCGCGACCCGCTCGTCGACGGGCCGCACCTCGTCACCGGCCCGGTCGCGGTGCGCGGGGCGCAGCCGGGCGACGTGCTCAGCGTGACGCTCGTCGAGGCCCTGCCCCGCGTGCCGTACGGCGTCGTCTCGAACCGGCACGGGCGCGGGGCCCTCGCCGGCGAGTACCCGCTGCAGGAGGGCCCGGTCAGCGTCTTCGCGGCGGTGGACGTCGAGCCCGACGGCTCGCTCGTCGGCACGCTGCCGGTGGTGCCCGGGGGCGAGCACGTCGTGCGCTTCCCGCTGCGGCCCTTCCTCGGCATCATGGGCGTCGCCGCCGCGGGCGCCGAGCGCCCCCACTCGGTGCCGCCCGGGGCCTTCGGCGGCAACGTCGACATCGCGCTCCTCACGGCCGGCACGACGCTGCACCTGCCCGTGCAGGTGCCCGACGCGCTCGTCTACGTCGGCGACCCCCACTTCGCCCAGGGCGACGGCGAGGTCGCGCTGACCGCGATGGAGGCGTCGCTGCGCGTGACCGTGCAGCTCGACCTCGTGCGGCGCGACGACGCGCTCGCGATGTTCGGCGAGCTCGCCGGGCCGCTCGGCGAGACCGTCGACGACCTCGTGCCGACGGGGCTCGACGCCGACCTCGACGAGGCGGTGCGCGCCTGCGTCCGCGCGGCGATCGCCCTGCTGCGGGCCCGCTGGGGCATGGACGAGTCACTGGCCTACGCCTACCTCTCGGCCGCCACCGACTTCGACATCTCACAGGTGGTCGACCTCGTGAAGGGCGTGCACGCCCGGGTGCGCAAGGCGGACTTCGCCGGGGTGCCGCTGGTGGGCGGCGACCGCGCCGTGACCCGCCTCGACCGCGAGGAGGCGGCCCGTGCCTGACGAGACCGCTCCCGGCCCAGGGCCGGTCGCCCCGGGGCCGGTCGCCCCGCTGCCGGTCGCCCCGCTGCCGGTCACCACGCTCGAGGGCGGCGAGCTGCCCGAGGGCCTGCTCGACGCCGTCGTCGCCTACGAGGACGCCCTGCGCCGCGACGACGCCGCGGCCCTGGCCGACGCGTTCGAGCCCGGCCCGGGCAGCGTGCGCGTCGACGCGCAGGGCGTGCTCGTCGGGCACGACGCGATCACGGCGTTCCGGGCCCGGCGGGGCGGTGCCCCGGCCCGCCGCGTCGAGGAGTGCCACGTGCGCGTGCTCGACCCCGGCTCGGCCGTCGTGGTCACCGTCAACGCGCCGGCCGGCGGCGGCCGCGGCGTCGTCACCCAGCTGTGGAGGCGCGGGGCCGGGCAGCCGTGGCGGATCGCGACCGCGCACGTGCAGGCCCCGCGCCCCGCGGTCGACACGCGGGTGTGGCGGGTGGTGGGCGGGCCCCTGGTGCCGGCCCGCGCCTCCTCGGGGCCGCTGGCGGGGCGGACCGTCGCCGTCAAGGACCTCTTCGCCGTGGCGGGGCACGCGGTCGGCGCGGGCGTGCCCGCCTGGCTCGCCGAGCAGCCGGTCGAGACGGCGTCGGCCCCGGCCGTCGAGCTGCTGCTCGCCGCCGGGGCGAGCGTCGCCGGCCTGGCGCAGACCGACGAGTTCGCCTACAGCGTCGCCGGCCGCAACGGGTCGTGGGGCACCCCGCCCAACGGGGCCGTGCCGGGTGCGCTGCCGGGCGGCTCGTCGAGCGGCCCCGCCTCGGCGGTCGCGCTGGGGCAGGCCGACGTCGGGCTCGGCACGGACACGGGAGGCTCGGTGCGGGTCCCCGCCTCGTACCAGGGGCTCTGGGGGCTGCGGACGTCGCACGGCGCCGTGCCGCGGGAGGGTCTGCTGCCGCTGGCGCCGAGCTTCGACACGGTGGGCTGGCTGACGCGCGACGCGGCGACGCTGCGGGCGGCGGCGGAGGCGTCGCTCGGGGCGGCTCCCTCCGTGCCGACGGGGCGCGGGCCGTCGGGGTCGTCGGGGCCATCGGTCGTCGTCGATCCCCGGGTGCTCGCGGCGGTCGAGCCCGACGTCGCCGCGGCCTTCACCGAGGTCGTCGACGCGCTCGTCGGCGACGGGCGGCTGCCCGGGCCCGCGGCCGTGGAGGTCGGCGACCTCGGCGTGCTCTTCGGGCTGTTCCGGGTCGTGCAGGCCGCCGAGGCCTGGCGCAGCCACGGCCGCTGGATCGAGGCGCGCCCCGGTGTCCTCTCCGCGGACGTCGCGGCGCGGTTCGCCGTCGGGGCGAGCGTCGACGCCGAGCAGGAGCAGGAGGCGCGGGTCGGCCTGGCGGAGGCCCGTCGCGCCCTCGACGCGGTGCTCGGCGACGCCGTGCTCGTGCTGCCGTCGGCCTCGTCGGCGGCGCCCCGGCTCGACGCCTCGGCGGAGGAGGTCGACCGCGTGCGCGGGGCGACGCTCCGCCTCACCTGCCTCGCGGGCGTCACCGGGCGCCCCGCCGTCTCGGCCCCGCTGCTGCGCGTCGCGGGCGGGCCCGTGGGGCTCTGCCTGGTGGGGCCGCGCGGCTCGGACCTCGCGCTCGTCGACCTGGCGGCGTCGCTCGTCGGCTGAGGCGCGGCGGCGGCGCCGTCGGGGCGATCGAGGTGACTCGTCCTGGGCCCTCAGCGCCGCGAGAGGCCCAGTTCGAGTCACCTCGGGGGCGCGACGGCGTCGCGCTCGCCGTCAGGCGGGGCGGTCGACGTCGGCGCCGTCCCAGAGGTCGGAGGCGTCGACGCGCTCGGCGCCGTGCGCGTGCAGCCAGCTCCGCGCGCCGGAGTCGCCGTGCAGCGTGGCCGCCAGCGGAGCCCAGTGGTCGCGCCCGATCACCACGGGGTGGCCCGGGCGGCCGTCGAACACCGCCTGCCGCAGGGCGCCCGCCGAGCGCGCTCCGTCGCCGTCGAGCAGCCGCGCGACCGCGGCCGGCGGCAGCCCCGGGAGGTCGACCAGCGAGACCAGCGCGCACCGCGCCTCCTCGGCTCCTCCTCCCGCACCGCCCGCCGCGTCGGCCAGCGCCCGGGCGACCTCCGGCCCCGCCGCGGCCACCAGCCCCGCGCGGAGCGACGCGGCGAGCCCCTCGGCCCAGTCGCCGGCGACGACCACGAGGAGGCGCGGGTCGGCCGGCACGAGACCGCGCGCCTCGCCAGCCCGCGCGCCGAGCACCACGACCACCACGTCGCAGCCCCCGTCGAGCAGCGCCGCGCACCCCCGCTCGAGCCAGGGCGTGCCGTCGGGGTCGCGGACGAGGGCCTTCGGCCGCCCCGCGCGCGTCCCGGCCCCGGCGGCCAGGAGCACGCCGACGACCCGGCCGTCAGCAGCCGCGTCGGAGGGCGACGAGGGGGCGCGGGTCGGCTCGGTCACGCCCCGATCCTCGCAGCCTCGCCGCCGCCCTCGCCCGCACGGCAACACCCCTGAAACACGGGTTGCGTACGATGACGGCATGAAACGAGCCTTCCAGCCGATCGACCCGCCCGCTCGCCTGCTGATGGGCCCCGGCCCGATCACCGCCGACCCGCGCGTGCTGCGGGCGATGTCGGCGCAGCTGGTCGGCCAGTACGACCCGTGGATGACCGCGACCATGGACGAGACCCAGGCCCTCTACCGCCAGGTCTTCCAGACCGGCAACGAGCAGACCGTGCTCGTCGACGGCACCTCCCGGGCCGGCATCGAGGCGGCCCTCGTCTCGCTGATCGAGCCGGGCGACCGGGTGCTCGTGCCCGTGTTCGGTCGCTTCGGCCACCTGCTCGTCGAGATCGCCGGGCGGTGCGGCGCCGAGGTGCACACGATCGAGGTGCCCTGGGGCCAGGTCTTCACCGCCGAGGCGATCGAGCGCGCGATCGTCGAGACGCGCCCCGCGCTGCTCGCGGTCGTGCACGGCGACACCTCGACGACCGTCGCCCAGCCGCTCGAGGGGCTCGGCGAGGTCTGCGCCCGCCACGGCGTCCTCTTCTACACCGACGTCACGGCCTCGATCGCGGGCAACGCCTTCGACGCCGACGCGCTCGGGCTCGACGCCGTCACCGCCGGGCTGCAGAAGTGCCTCGGCGGCCCCTCCGGCTCGGCGCCGGCCACCTTCTCCGACCGGGCGGTCGAGCGCATCCGGGCCCGCGCCTCCGTCGAGGCCGGCATCCGCAGCGCGGGCGACCCGACCAGCGAGCGGCGCATCGCCTCGAACTACTTCGACCTCGCGATGATCTTCGACTACTGGGGCCCGCAGCGGCTCAACCACCACACCGAGGCCACGACGATGCTCTACGGCGCCCGCGAGTGCGCCCGGCTCGTCGTCGAGGAGGGCCTCGACGCCGCCGTCGAGCGTCACCGCCTGCACGGCGCGGCGATGCTCGCCGGGGTGCGCGGCCTCGGCCTCGGCGTCTTCGGCGACGTCGAGCACAAGATGAACAACGTCGTCGCCGTCGAGATCCCCGACGGGGTCGACGGCGACGCGGTGCGCGGGCAGCTGCTCGCCGACTTCGGCCTCGAGATCGGCACGAGCTTCGGGCCGCTGCACGGCAAGGTCTGGCGCATCGGCACGATGGGCTACAACGCCCGCCGCGACACCGTGCTGACGACGCTCTCGGCCCTCGAGTCGGTGCTGCGCCGTGCGGGCGCCCGGGTCGCGACGGGCGGCGGGGTCGACGCCGCCTACGACGTGTACGCCGACGCCGACCGGGTCGCGGCCCTGGCCGCGGCGACGGCCGGAGGCGCGGAGCAGGCGGGAGGCGCGGCGTGAGCCCCGCAGGCACGCCCGGCTCCGACGCGCAGACGATCCTCGACCGGTGCGACGAGCTCGCCCGGGAGAGCAGCGCGGCCCACGGCATCACGCGCGTCTACCTCAGCCCGGAGCACGCCCGGGTCAACGCGATCGCCGCCGGCTGGATGGAGGCCGCGGGCATGACGACCTGGCAGGACGCCGCGGGCAACCAGCGCGGCCGGTACGAGGCCGAGACGCCGGGCGCGCCCGCCGTGCTGCTCGGCTCGCACCTCGACACGGTGCCCGACGCCGGCCGCTACGACGGCGTCCTCGGCGTGCTGCTCGCGATCGCCGTCGTCGATCGCCTGCACCGCGCGGGCACCCGCCTGCCGGTCGCGGTCGAGGTCGCGGCGTTCGGCGACGAGGAGGGCACGCGCTTCGGCACGGCCCTGCTCGGCTCCCGGGCGCTCGCCGGCACCTGGGACGACGCGTGGTGGCAGCTCGTCGACGACCAGGGCACCACGCTGCGCGACGCGTTCACCGCCTTCGGGCTCGACCCCGCGGCCGTGGCCGACGCCGCGCCTCCCCGGGGGTCGCTCGTCGGCTACCTCGAGGCGCACATCGAGCAGGGCCCCTACCTCGAGGAGGCCGACCGGGCCCTCGCCGTCGTCTCGTCGATCGCCGGGGCGCGGCGCTTCGAGCTCACCGTCACGGGCGTCGCCGGGCACGCCGGGGGAGTCCCCTTCCACCGTCGGCACGACGCGCTCGCCGGGGCCAGCGAGATCGTGCTCGCGGTCGAGCGCCTCGCCCGCGACGCGGGCTGCGTGGCGACGGTGGGCCGGCTGCAGGCGTTCCCGGGCGGGGTCAACGTCATCCCCGGACTGGTCGAGGCCAGCGTCGACCTGCGGGGCGAGCACGACGCCGAGCGGGACGCCGTGTGGGAGGCGGTGCTCGCCGAGGCCGCGGAGGTCGCCGAGCGCCGCGGCCTCACCGTCGAGGCGCGCGAGACGCACAGCGCGCCCGCCGTGGTCGCCTCGCCCGCCCTCCGCGACGTCGTGCGCGAGGGCATCGCGGCGACGGGCGACGCTGACCCGATGACCCTGTTCTCGAAGGCCGGCCACGACGCGATGGCCGTCGCGGAGCTCACCGACTGGGCGATGCTCTTCGTCCGCTGCGGGGCCGGCGGCATCAGCCACCACCCCGACGAGATCGTCGGCCTCGCCGACGTGGCGGTCGCGCTCGACGCGTTCGAGGCCGCGGTGCGCGCCCTGGCGGCCCGGACGGCGGAGGCGGCGTGAGCGCGAGCACAAGCGCGGACGCGGACGCGGTCGCGGAGCCGGGGCAGGTGCCGACCTACGCTGCGGCCGCCCCGGCCGAGGGCGGCATCCGCGACCGGATCGACTCCGGCTACGGCGCCCTCAGCCCGCAGGAGCAGCGCGCCGCCGACTTCATCCTCGACCACCTCGACGACCTGGCGGTCGTCACGGCGACCGAGATCGCCGAGCAGAGCGGGGTGTCGAAGGCGACGGTGTCGCGGCTGTTCCGCCGTCTCGGGTTCACCGACGCCCAGGAGGTGCGCGAGCAGGCCCGCGCCGCGCGCGGCCGGGGCGTCCCCGTCGGGCCGACCACCGCCTCCGGCGACCTCGCCCCCCACGCGGCCTCCGAGCAGCGCAACCTGCAGCGGATGCTCGACGGCCTCGCCGACGGCCGCCTCGCCGATGCCGCCCGCCTGGTGGCCGACGCCCAGCGCGTCGTCGTCGTCGGGTTCCGCAACAGCTACCCCGTCGCGATGCACCTGCGACAGCAGCTCGTGCAGGTGCGCGACGACGTGCGCCTCGCCCCGCAGCCGGGCCAGTCGGTCGGGGAGGAGCTCGTGGGCCTGAGCCCGCGCGACGTCGTCGTGCTCGTCGGGTTCCGGCGACGGCCGGCCGGGTTCTCGGGCGTCGTCCGTTCGCTGGCCGAGCGCGGGGTGCCCGTCGTGCTCGTCGGCGACGCGTCGGCCCGCGCGGCGGAGGTCGCCGTGCGCCTCGAGTGCCCGGTCGACAGCCCCTCGCCGTTCGACAGCTACGCCGCGGCGATGAGCCTCGTGGCGCTCTTCGCGGCGGCCGTGCTGGCCGAGCACCCGCGCACGGGGCGCACCCGCGTCGGCGACGTCACCGGGCTCTACGCCGACCTGGCCGAGCTGGAGCAGCGGCCCGGCACGGAGGGCGCGGGCGCCTGAGCCCCGCCGGGCGTCCCCGCCGGGGCGTCCTCGCCGGTGCGGCGGGTCGCCGTCCTCGTGGGCGGGTCGCCGCCGACCCGCCCACGAGGGCACCGACCCGCCGACTCGACGAACGAGCGCGCCCACGAGGACACGGACCCGCCGACTCGACGCTGAGGCGAGGCGGCTCGGTCGAGGCGGTTCGGGCGGGGCGCCTCAGGCGGTGCGGGTCAGCGCCGTGAGCACCTCGGCCATGACCTCGCCCGGGCCGACCTCGCCGGTGGCGGGGGCGTCGAACGCCGAGCCGAGCGCGACGTCGATGAGCAGCCGGGCGAGCGTGTCGGACGACAGCCCGGTCACCTGTCGCGCCTGGCCCTGCAGCACGACGTCGACGAGACCGCGCAGCGTGTCGAGCACCGCCCGGCGCCGGTCGACGAAGGCCGCCATCACGGCCTCGTCGGCGAGGGCCTGAGCGCGGAACTCGCTCATCAGGGTGAAGTCGTCGGCCGTGACCTGCGCGTAGGGCGCGAAGGCGTCGCGCACGGCGGCGGGGAGGTCGGAGAGCGGCGTGCCCGGCAGCATCATGTGCTCGAGGGCTCCGAGGGCCCCCTCGGTCTCCTGCGTCAGGAGGGTGATCACGAGGTCCGACTTCGACTCGAAGTTGGAGTAGACCGCGCCCTTGCTGAAGCCCGCGGCCTTCGCGACGTCGTCGAGGGTCGTGGCGTGGACGCCGCGCTGCGAGAAGAGCGTCGAGGCCGCCTGGAGCAGCCGTTCGCGCACCTCGGCGCGGGGCGGCCGTGAGGTCCGCTCTCGTTCCGTGGTCGCCATGACCGCCACCCTAGCGGGCTCCGGCACCCCGTCGGGCACGCGCCGGGCTGACCCCCGGAAGGGGGGTCACCGGGGTGCATACCGGAGAGTATCGGGGGCGCTACCATCGAGGTACCTGACGCACCCGAGACGCCAGGCCTGGTGCACCCGGAGCACCAGAGAGCGACGCGAGCGCGCGGCGCGGCGCACCCCGACCTGCCCGAACAGGTCGCCCGTCGCGCGCTCGAGTCAGCACCCGTGCGGGCACCCGCGTCGCCACTGGCGCGCTGACAGCACCCCAGCGTTCCCGCTGGTGCGCCCCGCCTCAGGGGCGGGTCAGCAACCGGGCCGGAGGCGCGGCGTCGGTCACGAGCACACCCCCCACCCAGGTCGCGGCGACGAGCCCGACCAGCTCCGCGCCGTCGAAGGCCGAGACCGGGTTGCGGTGCGCGAGCGCCGTCACGTCGACGGTGAAGGGCTCCTCCGGCGCGAAGGCGACCAGGTCGGCCGCGGCCCCCACCGCGATGCGGCCCTTGGCCGGGGAGGCCGCGGAGCCGCCACCGAGCCCGACGAGGTCGGCCGTGCCGCTGCTCATCCAGCCGAGAACGCGCTCGAGCGGCACGCCGCGTGCCCGCGCCCCCGACCAGACGGCCCGGAAGCTCAGCTCGAGCCCGGCGATGCCGCCCCAGGCGAGGCCGAAGTCGCCGTCGCCCGCGAACTTCAGCTCGGGCGTCGACGGCGAGTGGTCGGACGCGACCACGTCGATCGTGCCGTCGACGAGGGCGGCCCAGAGCAGCTCGCGGTTCGCCTCGTCACGGATGGGCGGGCAGCACTTGAACTGCGTGGCGCCGTCGGCGATCGAGCCGGCGTCGAACGTGAGGTAGTGCGGGCAGGTCTCGACCGTGAGCCTCAGGCCCTCGGCCTTGGCCGCGCGGATGGTGTCGAGCGCGCGCGCCGACGAGAGGTGCAGCACGTGCGCGCGGCCGCCGGTCTCGCGCAGGGCCTCGACGACGTGCTCGATCGCGGTCGTCTCGACCACCTCGGGGCGGGAGCGCACGAAGTCGTCGTAGACCGCGCCTCCGGCGGGCCCCTCGGGCAGACCGGCCGCGGCGGCGTCGAGCTCGCCCGTGTCCTCCGCGTGGACGATCAGCAGGCCGTCGAACGCCGCGAGCTCGCGGGCCGCCGCGTGCAGCTGCTCGGTCGTGAGGTGCGGGAACTCGTCGACCCCCGACGGCGACAGGAAGGCCTTGAAGCCGAAGACGCCGGCGTCGTGCAGGGCCCGGAGGTCGCCCGTGCCCAGGTTGCCCGGCACGGCGCCGCCCCAGAAGCCGACGTCGACGACGGACTGCGGCGCCGCGGCCGCGCGCTTGAGCTGGAGGGCGGCGACGGTCGTGGTCGGCGGGACGCTGTTCAGCGGCATGTCGACGATCGTCGTGACGCCGCCGGCGGCCGCGGCCCGGGTGGCGGAGGCGAAGCCCTCCCACTCGGTGCGGCCCGGCTCGTTGACGTGCACGTGGCTGTCGACCACCCCGGGCATCAGCACCTGGTCGGCGGGCAGCGTGACGTCGGGGCCGCCCGGGCGCGCGGCGACGGCGTCGAGCGACCCGATCGCGACCACCACTCCGTCGCGGACGTGCACCGACGCGGCCCGCCAGGCGCCGTCGACGAGCACGCGCTCGGCCCGCACGACGAGGTCCCCGACGAGGTCCCCGGCGAGGTCGTCGGCGACCGCGTCAGCCACGGGGCGCCCCCTCGGCCTCGGCGGCGACCGCCTCGGCCGCCTTCACCCGCTCGCGCATCAGGTGACCGGTCAGCGCGACGAGCAGCGTCAGGCCCCCGGCCGCGCCCATGCCGACGCCGATGTGCACCTGCAGCAGCAGCGCCCCGACGCCCGCGCCGACGAGGATCATCAGCACCGCGAGCACGCGCCGCGGGAAGTTCTTGCCGTCGCCGCCGGCGAGCTTCGACTCCGACGCGAGCCCGACGATGGTCGAGGTGACGACGACGGTGGTCACGTCGGCCACCGCGATCCTGCGGGCCGCCGCGGCCTGCAGCCCCATGGCCGCGCCGAGCAGGCCGGTGATCGTGTAGGCCCAGGGCGACCCCTCCTCGGGCAGCACCCAGAAGCACGAGAGGCCGAGCACGAAGAGCACGCCGCCGGTGACCGAGAAGGCGATCGTGCTGCGGCCCGACCAGCCCTTCCGGCCGCCGCGCAGCAGCCGCCCGCCGCCCGCGGCGCCGACGAGGAACGCCACGAGGGCGACCACCGGGCCGACGATCGGCAGCCCGTCGGCCTGGGCGATCGCCATGCCGAGGATGACCACGTTGCCGGTCATGTTCGCCGTGAAGACGCGGTCGAGGCCGAGGTAGCCGACGGCGTCGATGATGCCGGTGGTGAAGGTCAGCGCGAGCATCATCACGAGGTGCATGCGGGCCTGGTCACGGCGGAGGCGCGTGACCGGGTTCCGGCTGGCGCGCTCGGGGGCGGAGGGTGCGGCGGTGTCGGTCACGGCGGTCCTTTCGTGGGGCGGTACGAGTCTGGCAGCCCCGCGGCGGGGCCCGGGCGAGCCCGGCTCAGCACCGCGGGGCGGGCCGGCTCACCCGGCGCGGTGGGAGTGGGCCCAGCCCCCGTCGCCGAGCACCCACTCCTCGCGACGGCTCGCGGTGTCGGGCGCGCTCGACCAGGCGGTCACGCGGGTGGGGCGCACGACGAAGCCGGCCCAGGTCGGGGGCGGCTCGAGACCCGTGCCTCCCGCGGTGGCGACCCGCGCCTCCCTCTCCGCCTCGGCCGCGGCCCAGCGGGCGCGTCGCTCGTCGAGCGGCAGCGCGGCGAAGTCGTGGGTGTTGAGCCAGGCGAGCTGCTGCAGGTACGGCGAGCGGGCGGCGTACGCCGCGGCCACGGCCAGGGGGTCGGCGGGCTCGGCCCGGCCCCGCACCACGAGCTGGTGCGTGAAGCCGGGCCAGAGCACCGTGACGGCGACGAGCGGGTTCGCCCGGATCTGGGCGACCTTGCGACTGGTCGCGTCGGTGTGGAACGACAGCCCGTCCCGGGCCACCGACGAGAGCAGCACGGTGCGGGCGTCGGGGCCCCCGTCGGCGTCGACCGTCGACAGGGTCACCTGCGGGCGGTCGGGGTCGTCGTCCGGCGGCAGCCACGCCTCGAGCACGGCCCAGGCCTCGTCGGGCAGCCTCACGCGGCGGGCCCGCCCGGCGGCCGGTGCCGGAAGCGCGCGATCTCGGCGAGCTGGGCCACCCCGTTCCGCACCGCCGTGGCGTGCAGCTCGGCTCCCCAGGCGGCGTTCGCCCCGCTGGCGTCGCCGACCACGCCGTCCGGCCCGAAGTCGTCGCTCGTCCAGCCGAAGTGCACCGGGCCGCCGTTGAAGCGCACGTACTCGGTGTCGAGCAGGTGGTCGGGGATCCACCGCCGGGCCTGGCCCATGTCGACGAGGTCGGGCCGGAGGTGCAGGATCATCGACGTCTCGCTGTGCCCGCCGTGCACGCCGAAGCCGTGCTCGTCGGGCCCGTTCACGCCGTCGCCCGCGACCATGCCGGTGCCCATCAGGAAGGTGCGGAGCCCGAAGCGCCGCCGCAGCTCACGGAGGGCCACCTGCAGCAGCGCGATGTTGCCGCCGTGGCCGTTGTAGAAGACGAGGGTCCGGGCGGGCGTGGCCGCGACCGAGCGGCCGATGTCGACGACGGTCTGCAGCAGGGTCTCGGCCGTGAGCCAGACCGTGCCCGGGGCCCAGTGGTGCTCGTCCGACTTCGTGTAGGCGAGCGGGGGCAGCAGCCAGACGTCCTGCCCGCCGGCCGCCGCCTCCTCGACGACCGCCCGGCTGATCAGGTCGGCCATCAGCCAGTCGGTGGCGAGCGGCAGGTGCGGGCCGTGGTGCTCGATCGCGCCGGTGGGCAGCACCACGATGCTGTCCTCGCCGAGCGCGGCCGACAGGGCCGGCCCGCTCAGCTCGACGAGGTCGCGCGAGCGCGAGCGGACGCGAGGCCGGGGTCGCAGGTCGCTCACGAGACCTTCGCCCCGGTGTCGACGCCGACCGCGGCCGGCGCCCCGTGGCCGCCCTTGACGCCCGGGTCGGGCCCGCCGACCGTCGCCGGGTCGACGAGCTTGCCGGGGTTGAGCAGCCCCTCGGGGTCGGTCGTCGCGGCCAGGGCGCGGGTGCGCTCGGGCTCGAAGTCCACGTACCACTGGTGCGGGTTGTGGTAGCCGACGCCGAGCGCACGGAGCTTCGCGAAGCCCGCGTACACCTCGGCGGCGGAGCGGTAGACGCCGGCGAGCATGCCGATCGGCCGCCCGTGCTGCGACTCGATGTGCAGCATGCCGCCCTCGTAGACCCCGTGCACCTCGTCGATGCGGTCGACGAGCGCGTCGCCCGAGACCTCGACGTGGAAGTACGTGTCGGGGTACGCCTTCTGCAGCCACTCGATCGGGTGGTTGTACGACATCATGCTGATCTTCATGGCGGTCTGGGGGCCCTCCCGCACGTCCTCGACGCGGCCCCCCGCCTCCTCGACCATCCGGGTGGCCTCCTCGACGGTGGCGACGTCGAGGATGGCCCGCAGGCTGACGCGCCCGGCGGGGATGCCCGGGTCGTCGGGCAGGGCGTCGGCCAGGGTCGGCAGGTCGGCGCTGACGAGGCGGGGCGTCGGCTCGAGGGCCGCGAACGGCCGGATCAGCGACAGGGCCTGCTCGAAGCGGTCGAAGCTCGCGAAGAACCCGCGCCAGTCCTGCAGCGGCTCGAGCGCGACGGTCGCCCGGGCGATGACGCCGGCCGTGCCGTAGTTGTGGACGTACGGCTGCGCGTCGTCGCCCTCCACGTGCACGAGCCGGGCGTCGGGCACCGCGTGCACGACGTCGAGCGCCGTGACGAAGCCGGAGCTGTTCGAGCCGTGCTTGATCGACCCGGTGCCGCCGGAGCCCCCGGCGAGGAACCCGCCGATGGTCGACTGCGCGGTCGACGGGTACATCAGGATCTGCTGCCCGGTCTTCGCGGCGGCCTGCTCGAGGGCGACCATCGTCGCGCCGGCCTCGGCGGTGATCCAGCCGACCCCCACCTCGACGACGGCGCGGGCCCGGGTCAGGTCGAGCACGAGGCCGCCGGCCATCGGGATCGCCTGGCCGTAGTTGCCGGTGCCCTTGCCGCGGGGCGTGACGGGCACGCCGTGCCGCACGGCGGCCGCGACGACCGCCGCGACCTGCTCGGCGTCGGCCGGGTAGGCGACGAGGTCGGCGAGGCCGAGCGGCAGCTGCTCGCTGATCACCGGCGAGAGGCGCGAGCCGTCGAGGCTCGCCCTCTCACGGGCGGCGAGCTCGACCGAGACCCCGCGGTCGCCGAGCAGCTCGCGCAGCTCGGCCTCGAGGGCGGCGGTGGCGGAGGCGGTGGTGCCGCCGGCACCGGTGGCGGTCAGCGTGTCGGGCACGGCTCAGAACCCCAGGCTGATCGAGTCGTCGAGGAACTCGTTCGTGTAGAGGTCGCTCGGGGCGAGGCCCTCCTTCAGCGTCGAGCCCTGCGCCTCGAAGATCTCGGTGTCGAGGTCGATGACCTTCTGCATGCGCTCCTCGTCCATGTCGCCGACGTAGCCGTTGTCGCCGTCGGTCGCGATGCCGAGCGCCTTCATCTGCTTGACCGCGTACGCCGCGACGTCGGCGTCGTAGACCCAGCCGGTGTCGTACTGCTCGACCAGGTCGACGATCTTCTCGTTCGTGGCCTCGGGCGAGGCGAAGTAGTCGACGTCGGCCTGCTGCAGCACCGGCACGAGCTTCTCGAGGCAGGGGCTGAGCTCCTCGAGGTCGCCCGTCTTGACGGCCATGGCCTCGGGGTAGATCGGGTAGCCGGTGTCGTTGATCAGCTGGTACTCGAGCGGCTTGCCCCAGGCCGAGACCTGGTTCTCGTAGACGAACGGCTCGGCCGTGGCGAAGCCCTGCTGGGCGTCCTTCCCCTGCGACACGACGAACTTGGACGGGGTGCCGTCGTAGCTGCCGTCCGTGACGCCCTCGGGCAGGATGTCGTTGCCGATCAGGTAGTCCATGTAGGCGGCGCCGGAGAAGTACCGCACGACGCCGTCGTCCTTCGCCAGCTCCTCCCCGAGCTCCTCGATCGTCGTCACGTCGGGGTAGGTCTCCGGGTCCCACATGATCATCTGCGGTGAGATGTCGTTCTCGGCGAAGACCGCCGTGGTGGGCAGGTCGGCCGAGTTCTGCACGGCGACGTCGGTGGTGACGTAGCCCATGGTGATGTCGTCGTCCTGGTACATCTGCGAGGTGACGGTGTTGAAGCCGATCGCCGGGCCGCCGGCCCGGATCTCCACCTTCACGCCGGTCGGCTGGCCGCCGGCCATGAGGTCGCTCGTCACCGTCTTCTGGTCGGCGTCGACGGTGTAGTCGTCGCTGAGCAGCTGGTACGCGTGGCCGTGCTCGGCCTCCGGGTTCCAGTCGGTCTGGATCACGACGGTCGCGGGGCAGACGCCCGAGAGGTCGACGCCCGAGCCGCTCGCGGCGGCCTGGGGCGCGGCGTCGTCGGAGGGCCCGGCGGAGCAGGCCGAGAGGGCGGCGGCCGTCACGACGACGAGTCCGAGGGCCGTGAGGGTGCGGGAGGTGCGGGGCATGGGGTTCTCCTGTCAGGGGGTGGAGCAGGGGAGCGGGCAGAGCGGTGCTGTGCTGGGGGCGGAACGGTGAGGGGAGGTGCGGAAGGGGAAGAGAGGGGGGGAGCGCCGGAGGCGCGGGTCGACCGGGCGGTCCGCCGCGGCCGTGTCGGTGGCCGGCTAGTTCGCCGTGAACCACTTGCCCGTCGCGACCCGGCCGAGCCAGCCGAACGCCACGAAGACCACGACGCCGAGGACGCTCGCGACGACGATCGCGGCGAACATCTCGGCGCCGTTGAGCCGCTGGTTCATCACCGAGATCAGGACGCCGAGGCCGCCGTCGCCGCGCTGGAAGAACTGGTCGGCGACGATCGCGCCGATCACCGAGAGCCCGGCCGAGTTGCGGAGGCCGATGAAGATCGACGGCAGCGCGGCGGGGAACCGCAGCTTGGTCAGCAGGGTGAGTCGCGAGGCGCCCTGCAGCTGGAAGAGCTCGCGCTGGCCCTTGTCGACCGACTGCAGGCCGAACAGGGTGTTCGACACCATCGGGAAGAGGGCGAACATGACCGTGACGATGATGCGCGACGGCATCTCGTAGCCGAAGAGCGACCCGATCAGCGGCACGAGCGCCAGGATCGGGATGCACTGCAGCACGACCGCGTACGGGAAGAGCGCGCTCTCGATCCAGCGCGCCTGCACCATGAGCACCGCCCAGGCGACCCCGATCACGATGGCGATCGCCAGGCCGATCACCGCGATCAGCGTCGTGTTGCCGAGCGCCTCGAGCAGGTCGGGGCGGAAGTCGGCGTCGAGCAGGACGGCGTTGAGCACGAGGTGCGGGTACGGCACCAGGAAGGGCAGTCCGCGCACCTGGTCGTAGTACAGCGCGATCAGGTAGCCGACCCCGATCAGCGCCACGAAGACGACGATCGGCAGCACGACGTCGCGCGTCCGCGCCGCGCGGGGCGTGAGCGCCCGGCGCGGGGCGCGGGGGCCGGTCAGCCGGGGCTGCGCGGCGGGCGCCGTGCTCGGCTCGGCGGGGGAGACCCGGGTGTCGATGGCCATCAGCGGTGCCCTTCTCGGAGTGCGTGCGAGACCTCGCCGACCAGCTCGGCGAACTCGGGGGTGAAGCGCAGGTCGGGGTCGCGGGGCATCGGGAACGGCACGTCGAACTCGCCGACGATGCCGCCGGGCCGGCCCGACATGACGATGACGCGCGTGGAGAGGTAGACGGCCTCGGAGACCGAGTGCGTGATGAAGAGGCCGGCGAACGACTTCTCGACGAAGAGCCGCAGCAGCTCGTCGTTGAGGCGCTCGCGGGTGATCTCGTCGAGGGCGCCGAACGGCTCGTCGAAGAGGAACAGCTCGGGGTCGAGGGTCAGCGACCGGGCGAGCGAGGCGCGCATCTTCATGCCGCCCGAGAGCTCCTTCGGCAGCGACGTCTCGAAGCCCGACAGGCCGACGAGGTCGATGGCCTCGGCGGCGGCGCGGCGCCGGTCGGCCTTCGAGGCCCCGTTCAGCTCGGCGAGCAGCTCGACGTTGTCGCGGACGTTCCGCCACGGCAGCAGGGTCGCGTCTTGGAAGACGTAGCCGATGCGGTCGGTGTCGACCTCGGCCCGCCCCGCCGAGGCGCTCTCCAGGCCGGAGGCGATCCGCAGCAGGGTCGACTTGCCGCAGCCCGAGGGGCCGACGACCGTGACGAACTCGCCGCGGTCGACGGTGAGGTCGACGCCCTCGAGCGCGACCGTGCCGTTCGGGAACCGCATGGCGACGTCGCGGAAGTCGAGCAGCGTGCCGACGGTCGTCGGCGCCGGGGCGCTCGGGCGGGGGGTGGCGGTGGTGGTCATGCGGGTCACCTGGTCTCCGTGAGGGTGCGGTCGGTGGGGGCGGCGATCCGGGCGCGCTCGGCGGCGGGGGCGGCGACGTGCCGCGTGACGACGCTCTCGGCGACGACGCGGCCGGCGTGCAGCACGGTGCGGTCGGCGGGCGCCGAGGCCACGGCCTCCGCCAGCGAGGAGGCGCGGATCGCCAGCAGGTCCGCCCGCGCCCCCGCCACGGCTCCGGCCACGGGCAGGCCCATGACCGACCGCGCCCCGTCGCTCACCGCGTGCCAGGCCTCGTCGATCGTCAGGTGGCCGGCGACGACGAGCAGCATCGCCGTCTCGAGGGCGTCGCTCCGGCCGAGGGGGTTGAAGGGGTCGCGCACGTTGTCGGCGCCGGCCGCCAGCCGCACCCCGGCGTCGAGCAGCTCGCGCACGGCGGTGAGGCCGCGGGGCGTGGCGACCGGCGACTCCCACCCCTGCAGGTAGAGGTTCGTGATCGGGTTCGCGATCACGCCGACGTCGGCACGGCGGACCGCCTCGACCACCTCGTCGCGCTGGGCGGCGGGCATGCTGCCGAGGCGCACGCAGTGGCCGGCCGAGACCGGCGTCGTCCAGTCCTCCACGCGGCGCGCGAGGGCGAGCAGGGTGTCGGGCCCGTGCAGGCTCTCGTCGGTGTGCAGGTCGACGCCGACGCCGCGGCGCTCCGCGATGTCGAGCAGGCGGTGCAGGTCGCGCTCGGGCTCGCGGGAGAGGTGCGGGGCGCCGCCGACGAGGTCGACGCCGAGGTCGAGGACGGCCTCGACGTCGCGGTCGGGGCTGTCCTGCGAGGCGAGGGCGACGATCTCGACGTCGACGAGGTCGCGCAGCTCGTCGCGCACCCGCACCAGCGCCTCCGCCCCGCGCGTCGCCTCGGCGCCGAGCAGCACGTCGACGTGGGTGCGGACCGCGGTGGTGCCCTGGGCCAGCATCGCGAGCAGCTGGCGGCGGGCGCGGTCGGCCACGTCGTCGACGGTCATCGTCGCGGCGTGCACGCGCCAGGAGGCGATGGCGAGCTCGAGGTCGCCCATCGGGGGCCGGATGGCGTCCCAGGAGAGGGCCTTGTCGAGGTGGGCGTGCGGCTCGGCGGGGGCGGTGAGCAGCAGGTGGCCGGCGAGGTCGAGGGTCTCGGCCTCGGGGGCCCGCGCCGCCGTGCCCGCCGGGACCACCGCCTCCACCGTGTCGCCGGCCAGGACGACGTCGACCACCGAGCCGTCGGGCAGGGTGGCCGCGGTCAGCAGCGAGATCGGGCGGGGGAGTCGGCTCACGGGTCGTCCTCGGTCTGTCGGCCGGTGGCCCCTCGGGGGGAGGGCCGGTCGGTGCAGGGTGCAGAATGTTGATCGCATCAACATGGTTCAATCTAAGGACGGCTCGTTTCGGGCACGTGACGCGGTCGTTTCGCCGTGTTAATTGCGGGCCGGGCCGTCCGACCGCCGTGGTAGACCTCGTCTGTCCACCCGATCCAGGAGGCTCCCGTCACGTCCCTCGACGACCTCGACACCGTGGCTCGCGCCGCCGGGTCGGCAGCGACCCCGGCGCCGGCATCGGCCCCGGGGCCCGCCGCCGTGACCGCCGCGCCCGCCGCCGCGCCCGTCGACCCGCAGGCGCTCGCCGTGGGCTCGCGCATCCGGCGGCTGCGCCGGGCCCGGGGCCTGACCCTCGTGCAGCTCGCCGGCGAGGCCGAGCTGTCGCACCCCTTCCTCAGCCAGCTCGAGCGCGGGCTCGCCCGGCCGAGCCTGGTCTCGCTCGAGCGCATCGCGCGGGCGCTCGGCACGAGCCAGGTCGAGATCCTCGCCGCGGTCGACGACGACCGGCCCGGTGACCAGCCCGGCGTCGTGCACGTCGCCGCGGCCGAGGGCTCGACGGGGCGCTACGGGCAGGCCTCGGCGCGGCTGCTCACGCACGGCGACCGCGCCTTCCACCCGATGGAGATGACCGGCTACAACCGCGACCCCGGCGACTTCTTCGAGCACGCGGAGGACGAGTTCGTCCACGTGCTCGCCGGTCGCCTGCGCGTGGAGCTCGGCGACGAGGGCGTGCACGTGCTCGGCCCCGGCGACTCCCTCTACTACGTCGGGGGCACCGCCCACCGCTGGGCCGCCGTCGACGACGACGGCTACCGCCTGTTCGTCGTCAAGCAGAGACCGGAGACCCTGTGACCGCCCCCACCCGACTGCCCGACACCGCCCTCGACGTCCTCGTGACGGCGCGCACCCGCTCCGCCGACCGGGTCGAGCTCTTCGAGTTCGCGGCGCCCGACGGCCTCCCCCTGCCGCGCTGGCAGCCCGGCGCCCACGTCGACGTCGCCCTGCCCGGGGGAGAGGTGCGGCAGTACTCGCTCTGCGGCGACCCCGACGGGCCCACCTGGCGGATCGGCGTGCTGCGCGAGACGGGCGGACGTGGAGGCTCGGCCTGGCTGCACGACTCCCTGGCCGTCGGCGACGCGGTGCGGCTGGCCGGGCCCCGCAACCACTTCGAGTTCGAGCCGCGTCGCGGCACCTCGTACGTGTTCGTCGCGGGCGGCATCGGCGTCACGCCGATCTCGGCGATGGCGCGGGCGGCGGCGCGCGCGGGCGTCGGGTACGTGATCCACTACGCCGGCCGCAGCCGCGCCTCCCTCGCCCTGCTCGACGAGCTGGTCGAGCTGCACGGCGACCGGCTGCACGTGCACGCCGCCGACGAGGGCGACCGGCTCGACGTCGACGCCCTCTTCGCCGGGATGGCCGCGTTCACGACGACCTACTGCTGCGGGCCCGAGCGGCTGGTCTCGGCCGTCGAGGCGGCCGGTGCCGGGCGGCAGGTCGTCGTCGAGCGCTTCGAGCCGAAGGAGGTCGGCGAGCCGGTGCGGCACGAGTCGTTCGAGGTCGAGCTCGCCGCCTCGGGCCTGACGGTCACGGTGCCGCCCGACCGCTCGGTGCTCGACGTCGTCGAGGAGGCCGGCGTGCTGGTGCTGTCGAGCTGCCGCGAGGGCACCTGCGGCACCTGCGAGACGCCCGTCGTCGAGGGCGAGGTGGACCACCGCGACTCGATCCTCACGCCCGACGAGCAGGCCGCCGGCGACCGCATGTTCCCCTGCGTCTCGCGGGCCGCGTGCCCCCGGCTGGTGCTCGACCTGTAGCGCCCGCGCGCCCCGCGCCTCCCGCCCCGGCTCGCCCCGCGCCTCCCGCCCCGCGCCTCCCGCCGTAGCTCGTCCCGCGCCTCCTGCTGATGCCGACCATGCACGCGGCCGGTGTGTGTCAACTCCTGCAAATGCCGACAGATCCGCCGTCAGAGGCGGTCTGGTAGAGGTCTTTCCACGTCCCAGAGACGCCTCGGTCGGCAATTGCGGGCGGGGGAGGCGGGCCGGAGGGGTACCGGTCGGGTTCTGCAGGCAGGGCGGCCGGTGGGCAGCAGCCAGCAGCCAGCGGTCAGGGCGGCCGGTGGCCGGCTAGCGGCCGACGCGCTCGCGGAGGGCCGCGACCAGCTCGTGCTCGTCGGCCCCGAGGAGGCGCCCGTCACGCACCACAGGGCGGCCCGCCACGAGCACGTGGCGCGGACGCCGCCCCGGGCTCGCCCAGAGCAGCCCCGCGACCGGGTCGGCGACCCCGGCGTCCGCGACGCCCGAGACGTCCCAGAGGCAGAGGTCGGCGGCGGCACCGGGCCGGAGGTGGCCGAGCTCGGGGCGGCCCAGCCCGGCGGCCGAGCCGGAGGTGGCGAGCCCGAGCGCGTCCCGGGCGGTCAGCGTCAGCGTCGGCGACGAGGCAGCACCCCCGGCGCCCTCCCCGTCCTCGGCACCCCCGGCGCCCGCAGCGCCCGCGGCGCTCGCCGGCCGCGGCGCCAGCGGCGCGACCTGCATCGCCAGCCGCGCGTCCGCCAGCAGGTGCCCCGCGTCGTTGCTCCCGCCGCCGCTCGTGCCGAGCCCGACGACGACCCCCGCCGCGCGCAGGGCCGCGACCGGCGCCACGCCCCAGCCCATCGGCAGGTCGCACCCCGGGGCGTGCGTCGCCGTGACCCCGGCCGCCGCGAGCCGCGCCACCTCCGACGCGTCGACCGCGCAGAGGTGGGCGATCGTGACGTCGTCGGCGAGCCAGCCCCACTCGTCGAGCAGGTCGAGGGGGCGACGCCCCCAGCGCTCGAGGGCGATCGCGACGTCGACCTGCTCGTTCGCCTGGGTGCGCCTCCTCAGCCCGTGGCGGGCCGCGACCTCGGCCAGCAGCTCGAAGGTCTCGCGTCCGTCGCTGTGCACGCCCGCCGGCCCGACGGCGAGCTGGAGCATCCCGTCGGCGCTCACCCCGCCCGGCGGCACCGGGCCCTCCGCCCCGAGCAGCCCCTGCACGATCGCCTCGGCCGACGCCGCGGCGCGCTGGGGGTCGTCGCGGGCCGAGCCCCGCACGAAGACCAGCCGCCCGCCGAGCCCCCGGGCCGTCGCCGCGATGCTCCGGGCGATCGCGACGGTGTCGGCCACGGCGGCGTCCGCCGCGGCCCCGCCGAGGGCGGCCCCGCCGAGCGCGGGCGCGGCGGGCCAGTTCAGCTGGTGGTCCGCGACCGTCGTCACGCCCGCGAGCAGCCCCTCGGCGACCCCGACGGCCGTGGTCGCCGCGACGAGCGACGGGTCGATCACGGCCGAGCCGTACGCCGCCGCCATCGCGGGCAGCCACTCGGCCATCGGCACGTGGCGGGTGCCGGGCAGCGTGCGGAACCCGCTCTGCAGCAGGTGGTGGTGCGCGTTGACGAGCCCCGGCGTGACGACGCACCCGCCGGCGTCGAGCACGTCGTGCCCGCCGCGCAGCGCGTCCTCGCCCGGGGGCGCCACCACGACGCCGTCCCGCACCCAGAGGCTGTCGGTGGTCTCGGTCGCCTCGTCGACGACGACGCGCACGGCGCCGCGGACCTCGAGCAGGCGGCCCGGCGGCAGGGAGGTCGGCAGGGGAGTCGTGGCCATGCGAGATTCCTAGCAGCGCCGTGTGTCGGGCGCGTTTCCGCCCCGTGCGAACAGGGGGAGTCGCCTCCCGCCCCCGCAGATAGGCTCGCCCGCATGAGCGACCAGAACCCCGACCGCATCCTCATGTTCGGCGCCGACTGGTGCCGCGACTGCCGCCGCTCCAAGGCGCTGCTCGACCGCGAGGGCGTCGCGTACGACTACGTCGACGTGGAGGCGGTGGAGGACGGCGCCGACCGGGCGTACGCGATCAGCGGTCGCACGCAGATCCCCGTCGTGGTCTTCCCCGACGGCAGCCACCTCGTCGAGCCCACCGACCCCGAGCTCGCCGCGAAGCTCTAGGCGCAGGCGCAGGCGCAGGCGCAGGCAGGAGGCGACCGCCCCCGGCCCCCGCGTCGCGGGCGGCGCTACCCGCGGCCGCCTACCCGCGGCCGCCGATCCGCTGCCGCCGCTCGGCGACGACGCCCTTGACCGCCTCGTCGAGGTACGGGTGCACGAACTCGTAGCCGCCCTCGACCAGGCGCTCCGGCAGCACCCACCGGCTCTTCAGCACGAGCTCCGTCTCCGTGCGCAGCACGGCCGTGCCGAGCTCGAGCATCCACCGCGTCGCCGGCAGGCCGACGGGCATCCCCACCGCGCGGCGGACGATGCCCATCATCGTCCGGTTGTCGGTCGGGTTCGGCGACGAGAGGTTCACGACCCCGTCGAGCTCCTCGTGCTCGCGCAGCCACTCGATGCTGCCGAGCACGTCGTCGACGTGGATCCAGCTGAACTTCTGGCGCCCGCCGCCGGCCCCCTCGCGGTGGTGCGTCCCGGCCGCGAGCCGCGCCCGCGTCGCGGGCCACGGGCCGTCGAGCTGCGGCCCGCCGAGGCCGGCGCGGGCCAGCCCCATCAGCGGCACCAGCGCGCTGCCGTCGCCGAGCACGATCGCCATCCGCAGCGCGACCCGACGGGTCGCGGGCAGGTCGGGTGCGAAGAACTCGCGCTCCCAGGCCGTCGCCACGTCGACCGAGAAGCCGGTGCCGACCTGCCCGGTCGACTCGGTCATCGGGCGGTCCTCGGCGTGGCGGTAGATCGTCGCGGTCGACGAGTTGAACCAGACCGCAGGAGGCGCGGTGCACGCGAGCACCGCCTCCGCCAGCTCCCGCGTGGTCTCGACCCGCGACCGGAGGATCTCGGCGCGGTTCTCGGGCCCGTAGCGGCAGTCGACGCTCTTGCCGGCCAGGTTCACGAGCGCGTCGGCGCCCTCGAGCAGGGCCGTGATGCCCGCGGTGTCGCCCCAGCTCGCGTCGGAGCCGGAGCGTCCGACCGTGCTGACGCGGGCGCCGCGCGCGCGGTACGCGGCGGCGAGGTGCTGGCCGATGAAGCCGGAGGCCCCGGCGAGGACGACGTGCTCGGTCATGTGGTGGTTCCCCCTGGGTGGCGGTCGGCCGCCGCGGCGCGGGGCTCGATCCGGTAGTCGAAGTGTCCGGAGTACTCGTAGATCCGCCCGACGACGGGAGCGTCGAGCGTCAGCGAGACGCGCTGGCGCCCGGCCGCCGGGTCGAAGGCCTCGTGCAGCGTGACGCGCGGCGAGACCGCCCGGGGCAGCGGGAGGTGCCGGCGCCCGACGCGCAGGGCGAGCGCCCCCGACGTGAGCACGAGCCCGCCGTCGACGACGGCCACGGCGAGGTCGGCCGACCAGCGGCGTCGCGTGCCCAGGTGGTCGACGAGGCCGCTCGGCCCCGCGGTGATCGCGTCGACCATGCTCCGGTGCGAGTCGGGGTCGTCCGAGAACGCGAACGTGCGCACCGCGCCCACCACGACGTCGCCGGCGGGGTCGACGCCGGGGGTGTTCACGACGCCGAAGGGCACGTCGTGCTGCCAGACGGGGAAGAGCACGCCCTGCCGGCCGAGCACGGCGAGCACCGGCCACAGCCAGCGCCGCGGGGTGCCCACGCGGTCGAAGACGCCGTGGCCGACGCCCACCGAGCCGGCCGGGATCGCCGCGAAGTACGGGCGGAGTCGCGGGTGCAGCCCGTCGAGCAGGTCACCGGCCACGGACTCCCACGGCGACGGGGGCGGGGTGGTCGAGGCGACGGACACGTGCCGAGCCTAGGGGCACGGCGTGGGTAGCCTCGGCGCATGGAGACCACCGTGCACCCCCTCGTGACCGCGGCCGAGCTGGAGCGCGAGCTCCGGGGCCCGCGTGCCCCGCGACTCCTCGACGTCCGGTGGCGGCTCGACCGCCCCGACGGCCGTGACGAGCACCGCGCCGGGCACCTGCCCGGGGCGGTCTACGTCGACCTCGACTCGGAGCTCGCGGGCCACGGCGCCCCCACCGACGGGCGGCACCCGCTGCCCGCGACGGCCGACCTGCAGGCCGCGGCGCGACGGTGGGGCCTCGGCCGGGGCGACGCCGTCGTCGTCTACGACGACCTGGGCGGGCTCTCCGCCGCGCGGGCCTGGTGGCTGCTGCGCGTCTCGGGGGTGGCCGACGTGCGCCTGCTCGACGGCGGGCTGGCGGCCTGGCGCAGCGCCGGGCTGCCCGTGGAGGAGGGCGACGTGACGCCCGTGCCCGGCGACGTGCTGCTCGAGCCGATCGGGGCGGGGCGCGACGGCCTCGGCGTCGTCGACACGGAGGCGGCAGGCGGGTGGCCGGGGCACGGAGCGCTCGTCGACAGCCGCGCCGCCGAGCGCTTCCGCGGCGACGTCGAGCCGGTCGACCCGCGGGCGGGCCACGTGCCCGGCGCGCTGAGCGTGCCGACGGCCGGCAACCTCGGGCCCGACGGGACGTTCCTCGAGCCGGCGGCCCTCGCGGAGCGCTACCGGGAGGCGGGCGTCGACCTCGGGGGCGACGTCGCGGTGTACTGCGGTTCGGGCGTGACCGCGGCGCACGCGGCCCTGGCCCTCACGCTCGCCGGGGCCCGACCGGCCCTCTGGCCGGGGTCGTGGAGCGCCTGGTCGTCCGACCCGGCGCGGCCCGTCGCGGTCGGCGACCCGGGTGCCCCTGACGGCCCGGCCCCTGACGGCCCCTGACGACACGGACCGAGCGCGCCGTTTGACATGCGACATTTCAGCTGTCACACTGGGTTCATCAGCGCGGCCGCCGGTGAGCCTCCTCCCCCCTCGGAGGCCCGGCGGCCGCGCTGACCTGCTGTGCGGTCCGACCTGCTGTGCGGTCCGACCTGCTGTGCGGTCTGATCTGCTGTGCGGTCTGACCTGCTGTGTGGACTGACCTGCTGTGCAGGCTGACCCGCTGCTAGTCGGCGACGATGACGGCGATGGCGCGCTTCAGGGCCTCGCGGTCGGCGCGCAGCTGCGCGACCTCGGCCTCGAGCTCGCTGATGCGGTCGCTCGTCGCGGCGCTGCCCGAGCCCGGGGGGCGGCCCCGGCGGGGTGCTGCCACGGCGGCGGCGGCCTCCTCGAGGCTCTCGTCGGCCTCGGCGGCCTCCGCGGCGACCTCGGGCTCGACGGGCGCCGGGGCGTTGGCCTTCTCGTGGGCGCGGATCCAGCCGCGCAGCGACTGCTCGCCGACCTCGAACTCCTCGGCCGTCTCGCGGATGATCGAGCGGTTGCCCGGCTCGGCCTCGCGGCGCTCCAGGACTCGGGCGAGCGACTTCTCGCGGGTCTCGTCGGTGTACTTCTGCTCGAAGGGCATGGGGGCTCCTGTGTGCGATGTCGTGATGATGGTGTCTTCGTCACCGTGCGCGGGAGCCGGTGATGTGTCGACGGTACTGCATCCATGTAGATCGTCACCGAGTTGTCCACAGGGCGGTGCGGGATGTACTGCGAACGCATGTTGTCGAGCATGATGCGCGAAACATCGTCATGTACTGCGGGTGTCGCGCAGCACGACGAGCGTGCTGCGCGATGCCGTCGAGCTGCCTGACGGGTGTCGCTCGCCACGCCCTCGACGGGGGCCGGGGTGGCTGACCGTCCGCCCGTCCTCCCCGACATGTCGGGCAAAGCAGCTTAAGGTGGGCCGTGTGTGGCGCGCCGACAGACAGCATGACGACGGCGACGACGGGACTCGTTCCGCCGTCGCCCCGACGAGCGCGCCCGGGGTCGTGGCCCCCGGCGCCCTGAGCCTCGGCAGGCCCGGCCTCGAGGTGGGCAACGCCGCGGAGCCGATCCGCGAGGGCTGGCGACGCACGCTCTCGAGCGTCGGCGGCTCGTCGACCCTCCTGCACTTCGGCGACGAGCAGCGGGCGCGCATCGAGCTCAGCACGACGCACCCCGGCGGCCTGGCGCAGTTCATCACCGGCAAGACCACCCTGCTGTCGAGCCTCATCCGCGACGACCTCGCCCTGCGCACGGCGCGCGTCGCCGCCGGCGAGATCGCGGCGAAGGGGCTCGAGCTCGCGACCGTCCGCGGCATCGACGCCGTCCACCTCGCCATCGGCATGGCCGCGTGGTCGTTCGCCGGCGAGGACTTCCGCGCCCCCGTCCTGCTCCGCCCGCTGGCCATCCGCCGACACGGCCGCGACTTCGAGGTCCGCCTGCTCGGCGAGCCGGTGCTGAACCCCGCGCTCGCCGACGCCCTGCACGACCAGTTCGACATCTCGCTCGACGCGGAGGCCTTCGTCGCGCTGGCCGGCCGCGACGGGTCGTTCACGCCGAACCCCGTCATCGACCGTCTCCGCGGCCTCACCGCCCACCTCGACTGGTTCACCGTGCAGCCCCGGCTCGTCGTCTCGACCTTCGCCGAGGTCTCGACCGAGATGGCCCTCGACGCCCGCCAGCTCGACCACCCGGTGCTCGACGCCCTCGCCGGCAACCCGATGGCGCTCCGCCAGGTCGAGGAGGCGTACCGCCCGACGACCGCCACCCCGCAGGACGAACGCAGCCCCGAGACCGACACCCTGCTGCTCGACGCCGACCCCGAGCAGGAGAACGTCGTCGCGCAGATCGCCGCCGGCAACTCGGTCGTCGTCAAGACGCTGCCCGGCACCGGCGGCACCCAGACCATCGTCAACGCCGTCGGCCGGCTCGTCTCGCAGAACAAGCGCGTGCTGGTGGTCAGCCCCCGGCGGGCGACGCTCCGCGGCATCACGGCCCGCCTCGCCGACATCGGTCTCCCCGGCGTCGCGGTCGCGCCGACGACCCTGCGTCGCGACGTGATCCGGGCCATCGCCCGTGACGAGAAGGCCACCCACCCGCAGATGGGCGAGGTCGACGACGCCCTCGTGCGGCTGCGGAAGGTCCTGGTCGACTACCGCGGCGCGCTCAGCCGCCGCGACCCCGAGCTCCGCGTCTCGGTGCTGGACTGCCTCACCGAGCTCAGCCGCCTCGCCCTCCTGCCCGCCGCCCCCGCCACGACCGCGCGCCTCAGCCGCCGCAGCGTCGAGGCAATGGTCGAGGGCCGTCGCCGGGTCGCCGAGACCATGGTCAACGCCGCCAACCTCGGCGAGTTCCGCTACGGCCCCGGCGACTCGCCCTGGTACGGCTCCCGGTTCACCGACTCCTTCGGGGCCGGCGACGCGCACCAGCTGGCGAAGTCGCTGCACCACCGCGACCTGCCCCGGCTGCTCGAGCGCGCCGACGAGGTCATCGGCAGCACGCGGATGCGCCCCTACGAGTCGGTCGCGGAGCTGGGCGTCTACCTCCGCCTCCTCACGGAGATCCGCGACACCCTCGACAAGTTCCTGCCCGTGGTCTTCGACCGCTCGGTCGCGGAGCTCGTCGCGGCGACCGCGCCGAAGCGCGACGCGCCCGACATGTCGAGCGCGAACCGTCGCCGCCTCAAGAAGCTCGCGAAGGAGTACGTGCGCCCCGGCGTGCACATCGCCGACCTGCACAGCGCCCTGCAGCGCATCCAGCAGCAGCGCATCATGTGGCAGCGCTACGTCGCCGCGGGCACGCCGCCCGAGGTGCCGACCGGCATCGCCGACGCGCACGTGCTGCACCAGCAGGTCTCGCACGACCTCGAGCGCCTCGACGGCCCGCTCGGCCTCGTCGGCGACGAGGGCCTGACCCAGGTCGGTGTCGTCGAGCTGCGCCAGCGCCTCGAGGCCCTGGCCGCCGAGAGCGACGTGCTGCAGAACCTGCAGGAGCGCACCGAGCTGATGACGACGCTCCGTGACCTCGAGCTCACCCCGCTCATCACCGACCTCGCCGAGCGCCACGTGCCCGAGCAGCAGGTCGCCGCCGAGCTCGAGCTCGCCTGGTGGCGCTCGGCGCTCGAGTCGCTGCTCGAGGCCGACCGCGCCCTGCTCGGTGCGAACACCGCGATGCTCGACCGCCTCGAGGCCGACTTCCGCCTCGTCGACGAGGCGCACGCCGCGGGCAGCGCCCAGCTGCTCGGGTGGCAGCTCGCCGAGAACTGGAAGATCGGGCTCGTCGACTGGCCCGAGGAGGCCTCGGCGCTGAAGATGCTGCTGCGCCAGCGCCACGTCACCGCGCGCCTGCTGCACGACGCGGCGCCGCACCTGTCGCGCGCCGTCGCCCCGGTGTGGCTGGCCTCGCCCTACGAGGTGCACGCGATCGCCGACACGGTGCCCTTCGACACCGTCGTGCTGGTCGACGCCGGAGCCACGACCATCGCCGAGAACGTCGGCGCGATCCGCCGCGGCAAGCAGACCGTCGCCTTCGGCGACCCGGTCACGCAGACGCCCTCCGAGTTCGACGTCGCGGTGACGCCGGGCAAGCAGCCGCCCCGCCACGACGACTCCGAGCTCGACGCCCTGCACGCCGACAGCGCCCTGGCGCGGCTGTCGACCCTGCTGCCGACGCTGTCGCTGACCCGCAGCTACCGGGCCGGCGGAGAAGACCTCGCCGAGCTCGTCAACCGCCGCTTCTACGGCGGCCGCATCGAGTCGCTGCCGTGGGCCGGCAGCTTCCTCGGGCACGGCAGCATCGCGCTCGACTACGTCTCGGGCGGCACGGCGGTGCCCGACCCCGAGTCGGGCGCGGTCGAGAGCGTCGACGCCGAGGTCGACCGGGTCGTGTCGCTCGTGCTCGAGCACGCGCGCACGCGCCCCTCCGAGTCGCTGATGGTCATCACGGCCAGCGCCAAGCACGCCGTGCGCGTGCAGCAGGCCGTGCTCACCGCCGTGTCGGGCCACAAGGACCTGACGGAGTTCGTCGTCGGCGACCGGAGCGAGCCGTTCATGGTGGCGACGCTCGAGCAGGCCGTCGCGCAGAGCCGCGACCACGTCGTCTTCTCGATCGGCTACGGCCGCACCCCCCACGGCCGCGTCCTGAGCGACTTCGGGCCGCTCGGCCAGCCCGGCGGCGAGCGTCTGCTCGCCGTCGCGATGACCCGTGCCCGACGCTCGATGGTCATCGTGACCTGCTTCCAGCCCGCCGACATCGACGGCGGACGGATGGGCCACGGCACCATCGCGCTCTCCGAGATCCTCACCGAGGTGCAGGCGCGCACCGCCGCCGAGCACGTGCCCGACGACTCCGACCCGATGCTCGTCGACCTCGCCCGCCGCCTCGAGGCGCGCGGCATCCCCGTCGCCCTCGGCCACCGCGGCAAGCTCGGCCTCGTCGCCGCGCACGACGGCGTCTGCGTGACGATCGAGACCGACACCACCCTGTCGCGCACCAGCCTCCGCGAGTCGCTGCGGGCCCGCCCCGAGACGCTCCGCCGCCTCGGCTGGCACTACGTGCGCGTGCACGCGTTCCAGCTCTTCACCGACCCCGACTCGGTGGCGCAGCGCGTGGCCGAGGTGCTCGGCATCGACTCCGCCCGCACGCAGGAAGTGCCGAGCGTGCCCGCACGCCAGCACGTCAACCGCGGCTGAGCGCCGTGAGCGACCGCGAGGCCCCCGCCGGAGGCGCGGTGCCGGCCGACGAGGCCGGCCCCGCCTTCGAGGCGGTCGCCGGGGCACCGCTCGTGGTGCGGCGTCGAGGCGGGCGCCGGGTCACCACGGACCCCGTGCCCGGGAGCGATCCGACCCCCGCGCCCGCGCCTCCGGACCGCTCCTCGGGCGAGAACGACCGCCAGCTGCGCGACGACGTGCCGCCGCACTGGGGCTGACGCGCGCCTGCTCACGGTGCGGGACCGCCCGCACGCGACGACGCCCCCGACCGGTCTGGTCGGGGGCGTCGCGTCGCCGGGGGAGGCGGGGCGTCAGCGGCTGCCGAGCGGCCCGTTGCCCTCGCCGACCACCGGGACGGAGCCGGTCGGGGCCGCGTGGCTGCCGTGCGACGCCGAGGCGCCCGCGGGCGTCACGGTCTGTCGCAGCAGGTCGCGGATCTCGCTGAGCAGCTCGACGTCGGTCGGCGGCACGTCGACCGGGGCCGGCTCGGAGGCCTGCTGCTTCGCGAAGGTCCGCTTGAGCAGGTTGTTGACCGGCAGCACGAGCACGAAGTACACGACGGCGGCGATCACGACGAAGTTGATCAGCGCCCCGATCACCGCGCCGAACCGGAGCTCGGCGGTGTCGCCGGAGACGGTCGGGATCGAGACGACGAGGGCGTCGTCGAGCATGGACGCGTTGAACGCCGCACCGATCAGGGGGTTGAAGACGTTCGTGACCAGCGAGGTCACGATGGCGGTGAACGCGGCGCCGATGACGACCGCGACCGCGAGGTCGATGACGTTGCCGCGGAGGATGAACTCCTTGAATCCCTTCACGGGATGCTCCTTCGGTCGGTGGTCGGAACGGTCGTCCCGGTGGACCACCTAACCACGGGCCGGGTCAGGAGGCGGTGGTCGAGCCCCCGGAGGAGCCCGACGACCCGCTCGACGACGTGCCCGACCCGCTCGACGACGACGCGCCTCCGGAGCCGGACGACGACGAGCCGCCCTTGTCGGACGACGACGAGCCCTTGTCGGACGACGGGGTCGAGCTGGTCTTCTCGGCGGAGCCGGACGAGCTGCCGCTGCCGCCCTTCGCGCCCGAGCTGCGCGAGTCGGTGCGGTAGAAGCCCGAGCCGTTGAAGGTCACGCCGACCGGGCTGAACACCTTGCGGAGCACGCCGGAGCAGACGGGGCACACGGTGAGGCTGTCGTCGGTGAACGACTGGACGACGTCGAAGGCGTTGCCGCACTCGGTGCAGCGGTACGAGTAGGTGGGCACGGATTCCTCACGGTGCGACGGAGACGGGGCGGCGGGCACCCGGGCCCGGCCCGGCGCGGGGAGGCGCGGGGTCAGAACTCGTGGATGCCGGAGGGGGTGACGACGCCGTCGACGGCCTGGTCGTGCCGCTCGCGCGGCACCGACTCGACGTACTCGGAGTCGAACACCACAGCATAGACCGGGGGGCGCTTCTCCATCGATCCGAGGGTCTTGTCGAAGTAGCCGCGGCCCCAGCCCATGCGCATGCCCTCGCGGTCGATGCAGGCGGCGGGCACGACGATCAGGTCGACGTCGTTGATCGCCATCGGGCTGAGCACCTCGCCGACCGGCTCGGGCAGGCCGAAGAGGCCGGTGGTCTCGGACTCGCCGTCGCCCACGGCCCAGTCGAGCAGGCCGTCGGGGCGGGAGACGGGGAACAGCACGCGCACGTCGTGCGCGAACGCCCAGTTGAGGAAGGGGCGGGTGTCGGGCTCGTCGGGCGCCGAGAGGTAGGCCGAGACGGAGCGGGCGGAGAGGCCCGTGGCCAGGTCGACGAGGTGCCGGGTGAGGGCCGCGCTGGCCTCCTCGCGCTCCGCGCTGGTGCGGTTCCGGCGGCGCTGTCGCAGCTCGGCTCGCAGGGCTCGCTTGGCGTCGCCGACCTCGTCCGTCATGTCCCCCATCGTACGGTCGCAGATGTGCCCCCCGCGAGAGGGCCGCGCCCTATACGCTGACCGGCATGGGCTTCACGATCTCGAAAGCAGTCATTCCCGCCGCGGGCCTCGGAACTCGGTTCCTCCCCGCCACCAAAGCCATGCCTAAGGAGATGCTCCCCGTCGTCGACAAGCCGGCGATCCAGTACGTCGTCGAGGAGGCCGTCTCGGCCGGCCTGACCGACGTGCTCATGATCACGGGCCGCAACAAGAACGCGCTCGAGAACCACTTCGACCACGTCAGCGAGCTGGAGGAGACCCTGCGCAAGAAGGGCGACCACGACAAGCTCGCCAAGGTCAACCAGAGCACCGACCTCGCCGACATGCACTACGTGCGCCAGGGTGACCCGCTCGGCCTGGGGCACGCCGTGCTCCGCGCCAAGATGCACGTCGGGCGCGAGCCCTTCGCCGTGCTGCTCGGCGACGACATCATCGACGCCCGCGACCCGCTCCTGACCCGCATGATCGAGGTCCAGGGCACGAAGAACGCGACCGTCGTCGCCCTCCTCGAGGTCGACCCCTCGCAGACCCACCTCTACGGAATCGCCACGGTCGAGGAGACCGCGGAGGACGACGTCGTCAAGATCACCGGCCTGGTCGAGAAGCCCGCGCAGGGCGAGGCGCCCAGCAACCTGGCCATCATCGGCCGCTACGTCATCCGCCCCGAGGTCTTCGACGTGCTCGAGAAGCAGGAGCCGGGCAAGGGCGGCGAGATCCAGCTGACCGACGCGCTGATGAAGATGGCCAGCGCCGAGGAGTGGACGGGCGGCGTCTACGGCGTCGTCTTCCGCGGCCGCCGCTACGACACCGGCGACAAGCTCGACTACATCAAGGCGATCGTGCAGCTCGCCTCCGACCGCGACGACATCGGCGGCGAGCTCCGCCCGTGGCTCCAGGAGTTCACCGCGGGTCTCGAGAAGTAAAGAGACCCATCGCGTGACGACCATCCCCACGCTGACGGAGGGGCGGACCACCATCCGGCCCCTCCGTCTGCGTGACACCCGTGACCTCGACGCGGCGCTCTCGGAGAACCGCTCCTGGCTCCGCCAGTGGGAGGCCACGAACCCGTCGGGCTTCACCAGCCACGACGTGCGGGGCAGCATCCGCTCCCTGCAGATCAACGCCCGGGCCGGTCTCGGCCTGCCCTTCGCGATCGAGCTCGACGGGCGCTTCGTCGGGCAGCTCAACGTCAGCGGCATCGCCTACGGGTCGCTCGGCTCGGCCACGATCGGCTACTGGGTCACCCAGTCCGCCGCCGGCCACGGCGTGACGCCGACCGCCGTCGCCCTGGCCACCGACCACTGCTTCGGCAGCCTCGGCCTGCACCGGATGGAGATCTGCATCCGCCCCGAGAACGGC
The DNA here is from genome assembly GCF_011759585.1 of Frigoribacterium endophyticum. Classification (GTDB taxonomy): domain Bacteria; phylum Actinomycetota; class Actinomycetes; order Actinomycetales; family Microbacteriaceae; genus Frigoribacterium; species Frigoribacterium endophyticum. The sequence continues at coordinate 571,389 of NZ_JAAOYV010000002.1, read as the reverse complement.
CCGAGCCTGCGCGTCGTCGAGAAGCTCGGCTTCCGCTACGAGGGGCTGCGGCGCCGGTACATCCACATCAACGGCATGTGGCGCGACCACTTCTGCTTCGCGCTCGTCGCCGACGAGGTGCCCGGCGGCGTCCTCCGCCGGTGGCGCGAGGGCCTCGTGCCGCCCGGGCAGGGCAGCGTCCCGCCGGAGGCGCTGGCCGAGTCGGCCCGCAGCCTGCCCTGGTAGCCGACCCGCGCCTCCTCGTGGCAGATCCGCACCGACACACCTGCGCGGTGCGCCCCCGCGGCGCGTCGTCGCTCATACCCTCGTGACCATGGGACTCGAGTCGTGGGGCGGTGGCGTCGTGCTGGCGCTCGTCGCCGTGCTCTGGCTCGTCTACCTCGTGCCCACCTGGCACCGGCGCCAGGAGTACCTCGCCACCGAGCGGAACGCCGTGCGCCTCCAGCAGACCCTGCGGATCCTCGCCCAGACGGCCGAGCTGCCCGAGGAGGTGCGCATCGAGGCGAACGCCCGGTCCGTCGCCGACGCGCAGCGCATCCTCCGCCAGGAAGAGGGCAAGCGGGAGGCGCTGCGTCGCGCCCACGAGGCCGCCCGCCAGCGCGCGCTGACCCGTGAGCTCGCCGCGGCCGCCCCCGTCCTCCGGGCCGCCGACCACGACCCCGCCCTCGCCGCCCGCCGCCTGCGCCGCTCGCGGCTCGTCTCCACCCTCGTGCTCGTGGCGTCGGCCCTCGCCGTCGTCGTGGGAGTCGCCTCGTTCGCGAGCGCCTGGCTGCTCGCCGTCGCAGGCCTCGTGTTCGGGGCCGGCTCGGTCGCCGTGCTCTCGCAGCTCGCGGCCGTCTCCCGCGCACGGGCGCGTCGTCAGCGGGTCGTCGCGCCCGCGGGCGAGGCCCAGCCCCTGCGCGACTTCTCCGACGGCTTCTCCTCGGCCCCGGTCGAGAGCGCCGCGCCCGCCTCGCGCTCGTGGACGCCCGTGGCCGTGCCGGCGCCGCTGTACCTGCGCCGGGGGCGCCAGCGGCCTGCCGCTGCCGCTGCCGCTGCCGCTGCCGCTGCTCCGCCCGCGCCCGCCGCCGCCAGCCCGGCCGCGGAGCTGCGCTCCGAGTCGGAGCGGTCCGTCCGAGCCCTGCGCGACGCCCAGCGCGCCCAGCACGACGCCCTCCGCGAGGCAGCCCGGGCCGAGGGCGCCCTCAGCGCGGCCCGCACGACCGACGCGGGGTCGGCCGCCGCGGCCGCCCGCACCGAGCGCGCCCGCCGCGCCGTCGCCGACGCCCGCTCCGCCGAGACCGTCGCCCCCGCACCCGCCCCGGCGACACCGAGCCGCTTCGCCCGCATGGGCATCATCGACGACCTCGGCGAGTCGACCTTCCACGTCGACGAGGCCCTGCAGCGTCGACGCGCCGTCTGACGCGCCGCCGCTCCGCCCGATTCACGGACCACGCCACGGTGGTGCTATCGTTGCAGAGCAGTTTCCGGGGCTATGGCGCAGTTGGTAGCGCGTCTCGTTCGCAATGAGAAGGTCAGGGGTTCGAATCCCCTTAGCTCCACGGAATGCAGAAAGGCCCGCCTCTGACGGGCCTTTCTGCATTCCGTTCCTCTTGTCAGAACAGCTGAAGGGGCCGCTTCGCGGCCTTTCCTGGCGGGCGCCTGACGTGTTGGGCGGGTGGCGGGGGCGCTTCGCGGCCTTCCTGGCGGGTGCACCACGTGTCGGGCGAGTGGCGGGGCCGCTCTGAGGGGGCGGGCTTGGCCCCAGAAGGGGGGCGCGCGGGGCAGGAGGCAGACGGGGCGGTCTGGTACACGGCATACTCTGAGAAATGAGCGATCCGCAGAAGCCGTCCGACCCGTACGACCCCGCCGCCTCCGGGCCCCCCTCGGTGCCGCAGCCCCCGAGCTACGGCGCCTACCCCGGCGCGGGCCAGCAGGCCCCCGGCGGCGACGCCGCACCCGGGTCGGCGCCGCAGCAGGCCTACGGCCAGCCGCAGTCCACGCCCGCAGGCGGGTACGGCGCCCCGCAGGCTCCCTACGGCCAGCCCGGCCAGCCCTACGCCCCCTACGGCGGCCAGCCCTCGTCGCCGGCCGGCGGCAACGGCCTCGCCATCGCCTCCGTCGTGCTCGGCGGCGTCGGCCTGCTGCTCTCGATCATCGTCTTCGGCGGGATCCTCGGCCTCGTGGGCCTCGCCCTCGGCATCGTCGCGCTCCTCAAGAAGACCGGCTCGCGCCTCCTCGCGATCATCGGCACGGCCCTCTCGGGCCTCGCCGTCCTGATCTCCGTCGCGGTGCTCGTCGTCGGCCTCGTGGCCGCCGGCAGCGTCCGCGACTCGATCGACGAGAGCTCCGGCGAGACGGGCGGCTCGAGCAGCCCCGACGTCGCCGAGCCCAGCGAGCCGACCGACGACGCCTCGGAGGAGGCCAGCAGCGAGAACGCCGTCTTCGGCGACGTCTGGTCGTACGACGACGGCATCTCGGTGAGCGTCTCGGCCCCTCAGCCGTTCACCCCGAGCGAGACCGCCGCCGGCGCCGACCAGGCCGCCGCCGTCGTCTTCACGGTCACCGTGCAGAACGACACCGGCGCGAACTACGACCCGATCGAGGCGTACTCGAGCGTGTCGTCGGCCGGCGTCGAGGCGAGCCAGGTCTTCGACTCGGCCCAGGGGCTCATGGGCTCGCCCAGCACGGCCGTGCCGGCCGGGCAGTCCGCCACCTGGCAGGAGGTCTACTCGGTCAGCGACCCGGCCCAGCTCGTCTACCAGATCGCCCCGGGCTACGACTACGACGCGGCGATCTTCACGAGCTGACGCCCGTCACGACCCGCTCCGTGCCGTCCGCCCCTCGTGGGGCGGGCGGCACGTCGTCGTGGGGGAGGCCCGTCGGCGTGGCCCCCCAGCTCTGGGGGCGCTCCGGGGCCCGGTGACCCGTCAACGGGGTGGAGACGCTGCGGGGCCCCCGTGGGATGGTCGGATCAGCGCCGACGGCGCGTCGACGACCGCCGGACGGCCACCCTGCAGGGCGCAGGGGGCGCCTCTCCGTGCGCACCGTCGGCCACCACCACCGACACCGGGGAGACGATGATGGGACGAACGACCACCACCAGGAGGCTGGCCGTGACGAGCACCGTGGCGGGCGCCGCCGTGCTGCTGACCGTGGCCGCGACGGTCACCGTGCCCGAGGCGGCGCACGCGGTCTCGACGGCCGTCGCGACCGCCGACGGCGTGCCGCTCGCGGGTGCCACGCTGACCACCGGGGCCTTCACGCTCGGGGTCGACGCCCCGGCCGGCTCCGTCGTCAAGGTCAAGGTCGACGGGAGCTACCTCGGCCAGGACAAGGTCGCGCCCTACGCCTTCCCGATCGCCGTGGCCCCGGGCGCCCACGAGCTCGACGTGCGCTGGGAGGACGCCGCGGCGGGCGGGCGCCAGGCCGTCGAGGTGCCGTTCACGGTCCGGGCGACGGCCGTCGCCGCGCCGGTGCCCTCGCCGACTCCCGCTCCCGCACCCACCCCCGCTCCTGTGCCGGCACCGCTTCCCGCGCCGGCACCGGTTCCCGCTCCCGCTCCCGCGCCGGCACCGGTCCCCGCTCCCGCTCCCGCACCGACCCCTGCTCCGGCACCCGTCCCGGTGGCCTCGCCCGCGCCTCCCGCGTCCTCGACGTCGCCCGTGGCGACGCCGGCGGCGACGACGGTGACGGTGTCGACGTCGGCGGGCCTCACCGCGGCGCTGGCGGCGGCGCGGCCGGGCCAGACGATCGCGCTCCGTGACGGCACGTACACCGGCACCTTCCGGGCCGCGGCCGACGGCACGGCTGGCCAGCCGATCCGCCTCACCGGCTCCCGGGCCGCCGTGCTGACCACCGGCAGCGTCTCGAAGGGCTACGGCCTGCACGTGACCGGCGACCGGTGGATCGTCTCGGGCCTGACCGTGCAGACCGCCCAGAAGGGCATCGTGCTCGACGGGTCGAGCGGCACCGTCGTCGAGGGCGTCGACGTCGGCCGCATCGGCGACGAGGGCGTCCACCTCCGCACGAACAGCGTCGACGTGACCGTCCGGGGCTCGTCGGTGCACGACACGGGGCTCCGCAAGGCGGGCTTCGGCGAGGGCATCTACGTCGGCAGCGCCGTCAGCAACTGGGGCAGCGTCATGGGCTCGTCGTCGACCCCCGACCGCTCCGACCGCGCGCAGATCATCGGCAACACCATCTCCGACACGGCGGCCGAGGGCATCGACCTCAAGGAGGGCACCACGGGCGGCGTCGTCAGCGGCAACGTCTTCCGCGACGCGGGCCGCTCGGGCGAGAACTCGGCCGACTCGTGGGTCGACGTCAAGGGCGACGGGTACCTCGTCACCGCCAACTCCGGCACGGGCACGAAGCTCGACGCCTTCCAGGTGCACGTCATCTCGGGCTGGGGGCGCGGCAACTCCTTCCGCGACAACACGGTGCTCGGCGGCGTGCCCGGCTACGAGGTCTGGGTGCAGAAGGGCGCGGTCGGCACGGTCGTCGTCTGCCGCACGGCCGGCACGCGCGCCGGGGCCGGGCTGACGAACGGGGCCTGCTCCCGCTGAGGCGGCAGCCGAGGCGGTGGCCCGGCGGCACGCGCCGCCGCCACCGCCCCGGGGCCGGGCCGTGGCCCTGTCCCGGGCCGGCGCCGCCGCGGGGCAAGGCGGGGCAAGATGGTCGGGTGCCGTTCCTCTCCACCGACGCCGACCTCCTCGCCCGCCTGCGCTCCGACCTCTCGTCGGCCGACTTCACCGTCGACCGGCTCGGCAGCGCCGACGCCTGGGGGGCCGCCGCCGGCGCGGCCCTGTTCCGCGGCGAGCGGGTGGCGGCCCGCCGTGCCCTGCTCCGCAGCGTCGACCGCGACCCGTCGCTCCGGCCGGCCGCGACCCTCGCGCTGGCCTTCGTGCTCGGGGTCCCGCAGCCGGCGCACGACCTGGCGGAGGCGCTGCCGACGCTCGGCGTGGACGGCGCCGAGGCCCTCGGGCTCGTCGAGCGACGCCCCGACGGCGAGGTGGCCGCCCTCGTCGACCTGCGCCCCTACGCCTTCGTCGACGCGGCCGGCGAGGCCTCCTGGTGGATCACCTCCGACCTCGGCGAGCTCGCCCTCGGCGGCGCCCTGCGCGAGGACCACGTGCTCGGGGTGGGAGGCGCCTCGGCCACGCTCGCCGGCCTGATGACGCCCGGCACCGTCGACCGTGCGCTCGACCTCGGCACCGGCTGCGGCATCCAGGCCCTGCACGTCGCCCGCCACGCGCGCCACGTGGTCGCCACCGACATCTCGCGGCGGGCCCTCGAGTTCGCGGCCTTCAACGCCGCGCTCAACCTCGTCGACGGCATCGAGTTCCGCCTCGGCAGCCTGTTCGAGCCCGTGGCCGGCGAGACGTTCGACCACGTCGTCTCGAACCCGCCCTTCGTCATCACGCCGCGGGCCCCCGGCGTGCCCGAGTACGAGTACCGCGACGGCGGCATGGTCGGCGACGACCTCGTCGCCTCCGTCGTGGCGCAGGTCGGGGCCCACCTCGCCCCCGGCGGCGTCGCGCAGCTGCTCGGCAATTGGGAGACCGGAGGCGCGGGCGCCGCCGCGGGCAAGCGCGGGGCGTACTCGGTGGCCGACTGGGCCTCGCGCGGCGACGTGCCCCTCGACGTCTGGGTCGTCGAGCGCGAGGTGCAGGACCCCGCGGCCTACGCCGAGACCTGGATCCGCGACGGGGGCACCCGCCCCGGCACCGACGACTTCGAGCGCCTCTACGAGGCCTGGCTCGGCGACTTCGAGGCCCGGGGCGTCGTCGAGGTCGGCTTCGGCTACGTGACGCTCCGGCGACCCACGGCCGGAGGCGCGGTGCCCCTGGTGCGCACCGAGCGCCTCCTCGGGGGCCTGGGCTCGAACGACGTCGGGCTGGGCGCTCACCTCGCGTCCACGCTCGACGCCGTCGAGGTGCTGCGCGGCCTCGACGACGCGGCGCTGCTCGCGACGCGCCTGACGGTCGCCGGCGACGTCACGGAGGAGCGCCACTACTGGCCCGGCAACGACGACCCCACCGTGATCACCCTCGTGCAGGGCGGCGGGTTCGCCCGGCGGGTCGACTCGGGCACCGCGCTCTCGGCCCTGGTGGGCGCCTGCGACGGCGAGCTCAGCGTCGGCGCGATCGTCGGCGCGCTCGCGCACCTGCTCGAGGCGGACGAGGCCGCGCTGACCGCCGAGCTGCTGCCGCAGGTGCGGGAGTTCGTGACGACGGGGATGCTGCGCGCCTGACGCCCGGTCGTCGGGTGCTCGGTGCTCGGTGCTCGGTGCTCGAGCGTGAGACTCGAGAGGGGCTCGGGTCGTCCGCGAGGAGGACGACCCGTCGTGCCCCCGCGGCCTAGCGTCGTGGGAATGAGGACACGAGCGGGGGCATGGGCGGCGACTGCGGTCGCCCTGGTGGCGTTGACGGGCTGCGTGGGGGTCGGTGCGCCCGGCGCGGAAGGGGATCCGTCGTCGTCGACGGCCGCTCCGCCGAGCGCCGGGCCCACGTCGACGCCGACGTCGACGGCGACCTCGGCGCCCACCCCGCCGGCCGAGGCCGACCCCCTGGCGGCCGTCGACACGGTGGTGTTCGGCGCGACCGCCCTCTCGCTCCGCGACGGCGACGTCGAGGTGGGCACCGTCCCGCTCGTCGGCGAGCCCCTGGACGACGCCGTCTCGGTGCTCACCCGGGTGCTGGGCGAGCCCGTGGCCGACGGCGTCCTGGGGGGCCACTGCGCCGTGCCCCAGACGCGGTGGGCGTGGGGAGAGGTCCGGCTCGGCACCGCCGACCTGTACACCGACGAGGGGTCGCTGGTGTTCCGGGCCGAGCAGGCGTCCGTCTCCACGCCCGACGGCCGCGACGTGCGGATCGAGACCCCGGGCGGCGTCGCGGTGGGCGACCCGATCGGTCCCCTCGCCGCCCAGGTGCCCGTCGAGCACCAGAGCGACTTCGACCCGAACGGCACGGGCTTCCTGTCGCTGGTCTACGACCTGGTGCGCACGCGGGAGTCCGCGGGGGAGACGAACCCGTACGGCGCGATCGCCTGGAGCGAGGGCGGCACCGTCGCCGGCCTCGGCGGCCCTGGCTGGCTCCTGGACGAGTGCTGAGGCCGCGCGCCGGGGCCGGCCCGGCCCCGGCCCCGACCCGGCCCCTGCCCGGCCCGGCGGGTCCGGGCCGGAGCCCCGGCCCGACGGTCAGTCCTGCTTGCCGACCCGGTCGCCCCAGGTGCGCCAGCTGTACTCCGGCACGAAGCCGAGCAGGTCGCGGGCCTTGTCGCTGCTGAGCAGCGAGTCGGTGCCCTCGACGGCCGCGCGGCGCTCCACGTGGGGCCAGAAGCGGTCGGCCAGCACGGCCGTGGGCGTGTTCATGACCGTGTCGGTCGCGGCGATGATGAACGCCTCGTAGCCGACCAGGTCACTCTCGAGCGCGCGTCGGACGGCCTGGGCTCCGTCGCGGGCGTCGATGTACGAGAACAGGTTGAAGGTCTTCGCCTCGGGCGTCTCGTCCCACGGGAAGTCCTCGTAGTCGCCGTCGTCCATGACGTTCGAGAAGCGCAGGCCGATCATCTTCAGCTGGCGGTCCCAGCGGGTGAAGTGCCGGGCCATCTCCTCGTCGAGGGCCTTGCCGAGCGAGTACGACGACTCGGGGCGCACGGCGTACTCCTCGTCGAGGGGCAGGTAGGGCGGGTCGAGGTCGAAGGGGATGCCGAGCAGGGTCTCGCTCGAGGCCCACACGACGTTGCGGATGTGCGCGGCCCGGGCGGCGGCGAAGACGTTGTAGCTGCCGGTGACGTTGTTCGTGAAGAGCGTCGCGTTCGGCACGAGGCCCGGGGCGGGGATCGCGCCGAGGTGCACCACGGCGTCGATCGAGTCGTAGCGGTCGTCGACGTGCGTGAGCGCCTGCACGACCTGCCCGTAGTCGGAGAGGTCGACCTGCACGAAGGTGACGCCGGGCACCGGGTCGGGGCTCGGCACGCGGTCGAGCAGCACGACCTCCCAGCCGTGCTCGGCAAGGTCTCGGACGACCGCGCGGCCGAGCTTGCCGCTGCCGCCGGTGACGGCGACGCGGAGGGGGGCGGGGGAGGGGGCGGGTGACGACATCGTCTGCACTTCCTGGGGGGGGTCTCGGGGGCGCGGGGTGCGCCTCCTCGTTCTTACCGTGTCGGGGTGCGGAGGGCCCACAGGGTCGGGGCCGTCCGGCGTCGCTGGGGGCCGTGCCGGAGGCGCGGGTAGCGTGACGAGGACGGCGCGGCCCCGGCCCCGCCGCCACCGACAGCGAGAGGACCGCCATGAGCACCGACCCGATCACCGGCAGCACCGACCCCGCCGACCGTGACCTCGACGACCGCACCGACGCGGCCGCCGTGCACGGCGACGACCCCGCCCCCGTCGACGCCCACGGCGCCTCCGAGGCCGACGACGCCGCCCGCGAGGGCGCCGTCGAGCAGGTCGACGACGCGCTGGGCGGGCACATCCCGCTGCGGTAGCGCAGCGGACGCAGCGGGATCAGACGAGCACTGTCCGCTGCGGTAGCGCAGCGGACGCAGCGGGATCAGACGAACACTGTCCTCTGCGGTAGCGCAGCGGACGCAGAGGGATCTAACGAACACTGTCCTCTGCGGTGAGTCGGGAGCCCCGGCGCACGATCACCCCCCAGCCACCCTTCCCGGAGACCGAGCCTCACGCTACGGTAGGGTTCGTGCGCCCGGCTGGTTACCGGGGCATCCCGCGCCCGTAGTGCGGCGTCCGGTCGCTCGGGCTCTCCTGATCCGAGCTCGAGCTGGTCGACGTCGTGGGCGCGGTGACACGCCCCTGTCCGAGCCCGGCTCGTCGACGGGGGCGTGTCTCGTCTCCCGGCGTCACGCCTCCCTCGGTCGTTTGCCGAACCGATCCGTTCGTGGCACCATCGAGGAGTCCTCACCTCGGGGCGGTTCAGGGTCCGTGGCGAGGGCCCGTCACGGGGTCGCCCCCCGGCCCCGTGACGGCTCTCCCGCCCCGGGCGGAGGCGCGGGCCCGGTCGATGGGGCAGGATCGACTCACCATGTCGCCCGCTCCCACCGCCCCGCTCGCCGCTCTGCTGCCCGCGACCCCGGGAGCGTCCTCGTACGACCCCGACGTCGCCTACACCTCGTTCGTCGAGTGGGCGGAGAGCCGGGGGCTGCCCCTGTACCCCGCGCAGGACGAAGCCATGATGGAGCTCGTCTCGGGCGCCTCCGTCGTGCTCAGCACGCCGACCGGCACCGGCAAGTCGCTCGTCGCCGCGGGAGCGCACTTCGTGGCGCTGAGCCAGGGGCGGCGCACGTACTACACGGCGCCGATCAAGGCCCTGGTGAGCGAGAAGTTCTTCGCGCTGGTCGAGCTGTTCGGCGCTGAGAACGTCGGCATGGTGACCGGCGACTCGTCGGTCAACCACGACGCCCCGATCATCTGCTGCACCGCCGAGATCCTCGCCAACCTCGCGCTCCGCGAGGGGCCCGACGCCGAGGTCGACCAGGTCGTCATGGACGAGTTCCACTTCTACGGCGACCAGTCGCGCGGCTGGGCCTGGCAGGTGCCCCTGCTGCTGCTGCCCCGGGCGCAGTTCCTGCTGATGTCGGCGACGCTCGGCGACGTGACGCGCATCACCGACGACCTCGCCCGGCGCACGGGCCGGCCCGTCGCCCGCGTCACCGGCGTCGAGCGCCCCGTGCCCCTGCACTACTCGTACGCGCAGACCCCCGTGCAGGAGACCGTCGAGGAGCTCCTCTCCACCGGCGAGGCCCCGGTCTACGTCGTGCACTTCTCGCAGGCCGCCGCGCTCGAGCGGGCGCAGGCGCTGTCGAGCATCAAGGTCGCGACGCGTGAGCAGCGCGACGAGATCGCCGAGCTCATCGGCGGGTTCCGGTTCAGCACCGGCTTCGGCAAGACGCTCGGCCGGCTCGTGCGGTCGGGCATCGGCGTGCACCACGCGGGCATGCTGCCCAAGTACCGCCGTCTCGTCGAGCAGCTCGCCCAGCGCGGCCTGCTCCGCGTCATCTGCGGCACCGACACCCTCGGCGTCGGCATCAACGTGCCGATCCGCACGGTGCTGCTGACCGCGCTGACGAAGTTCGACGGCACTCGCATGCGCCAGCTCAGCGCCCGCGAGTTCCACCAGGTGGCTGGCCGGGCGGGCCGGGCCGGCTACGACACCTCCGGCACCGTCGTGCTGCAGGCGCCCGAGCACGAGATCGACAACCTCAAGGCGATCGAGAAGGCCGGCGACGACCCGAAGAAGAAGCGCAAGATCGTGCGCAAGAAGGCCCCCGAGGGCTTCGTCTCGTGGGGCGAGCCGAGCTTCCACAAGCTCATCGGGGCCGAGCCCGAGCCCCTGGTGTCGCACCTGCAGGTCACGCACGCGATGCTGCTCAACGTGATCGGCCGCGGCGGCGACGTCTTCGCGAACGTCCGGTCGCTCGTCTACGACAACCACGAGCCCCTCGCGAAGCAGCACGCGATGGCCCGGCAGGCGATCTCGATCTACCGCACGCTCCGCACCGCCGAGGTCGTCGTGCAGGAGCCCGGCGTCGACGGCGCCGCGCCGACCATCCGCCTCACCGTCGACCTGCAGGCGAACTTCGCGCTCAACCAGCCGCTCTCGCCGTTCGCGCTCGCGACCTTCGAGGTGCTCGACCGCGAGTCGCCCAGCTACGCCCTCGACGTCGTCTCCGTCATCGAGGCGACCCTCGACGACCCGCGGCCCATCCTGTCGCAGCAGCAGTTCAAGGCCCGCGGCGAGGCCGTCGCGGCGATGAAGCAGGAGGGCATCGAGTACGACCAGCGCATGGAGCTGCTCGAGGAGGTCACGCACCCCAAGCCCCTCGACGAGCTGCTCACGGCCCTCTTCGAGACCTACGCGGCGTCGCAGCCCTGGATCGGCGACTTCGCGCTCAGCCCGAAGTCGGTCGTGCGCGACCTCTACGAGCGGGCCATGACCTTCGGCGACTTCGTCGGCTTCTACGGCCTGGCCCGGTCGGAGGGCCTCGTGCTGCGCTACCTCTCCGACGCGTTCCGCGCCCTGCGGCAGACGGTGCCCGACGAGGCCAAGACCGACGAGCTCGCCGACCTGATCGAGTGGCTGGGCGAGCTGGTGCGCCAGGTCGACTCGAGCCTGCTCGACGAGTGGGAGGAGATGCTGAACCCCCGGGAGGCCGAGGCCCACGACGAGATCGTGCCGCCGGTGCTCCGTCGCTTCACGGCGAACGACCGGGCGTTCCGCATCGCGGTGCGCAACGAGATGTTCCGCCGGGTGCAGCTCATGGCCCGCGACGACGCGGAGGCCCTCGGTCAGCTGGACTCCTCGTCGGGCTGGGACGTCGACCGCTGGGGCGAGGCCCTCGACCGCTACTTCGACGAGTACGACACGATCGGCACCGACACCGACGCGCGGGGCCCGCACATGCTCCAGGTCGAGCAGCTGCCGAGCGTGTGGCGCGTGCGGCAGGTGCTCGCCGACCCCGAGGGCGACCACGACTGGGGCATCTCGGCCGTGGTCGACCTGGCCTCGAGCGACGAGCGCGGGGAGGCGGTGGTCACCGTCACGGCCGTCGGTCCCGCCTCCGAGCGGGCCCGGTCGACGGTCGTCGAGGAGTAGCATCGTCGCTGGCCGCGGCACCCCGCAGGCCACCCCGGAGCGACCCTCCGACGCACCGCCCGCAGCACCACCGTGCTCCGCTCCACGAGGAGGACCCATGTCCCGTCTGTCCGGCAAAGTCGCGATCGTCACCGGAGCCGCCTCGGGCATCGGGGAGGCGATCGTCCGCCGCTTCGCGGACGAGGGCGCGCGCGTCGTCGCCACCGACATCCTCGACGGCTCGGCCGTCGCGGCCGAGGCCGGCGCGGAGTTCATCCAGCACGACGTCGCCAACGGCGGCGACTGGAAGCGCGTGATGGACCGCATCGCTGACCACTACGGGCGCCTCGACGTGCTGGTCAACAACGCGGGCATCGTCTCGGGCCAGTCGATCGACGTGACGCAGCTCGAGAGCTGGAACAGGGTCTTCGCCGTCAACGTCACGGGCGTGATGCTCGGCACGCGCTTCGCCATCGAGCAGATGCGCGCGAACCCGGCGTCGTCCGGCGGGTCGATCATCAACCTGGCCCCGGCCACGTCCTTCCTCGGGTTCGGCGACGACGCGGCCTACACCGCCAGCAAGCACGCGCTGGTGGGCCTCACCCGCTCCAGCGCCGCGCACGCCGCGCAGGAGGGCTGGGACATCCGCATCAACTCCCTGCACCCCGGCCCGACCGACACCGCGCTCTTCCGGCGCCAGGTCGAGGCGCAGCCCGCGCTGCTCGATGCCTTCAAGACGATGAGCCCGCGCGGCCGCCTGGCCATGCCGGAGGAGGTCGCGGGCCTCGCCCTGCACCTCGCCTCCGACGACTCGGCCTTCTCGACCGGCGCGCAGTTCGTCGTCGACGGCGGGCTGTCGAGCACCCACCCCTCGATGTAGCGGAGGGCGCCCCTGCCCGGGGGCGCGCGACGCGACGACGGCCCCGCAGCGCGTGCTGCAGGGCCGTCGTCGGGTGAGGGGGAGGCGCGGGGCGCGACCTAGAAGAGCGTCGCCGGCGGCTCCGGGGGAGCGGCGACCGGGGAGGTCGTCGCGACCGGCGCACCCGGCCAGCCCGGCCCGCTCGGCACGTCGCTGCGGTTCTGGAACGCCGTCGCGGCGCCGCGGGCGCGGACGTCGGCGGCTTCGTTCATCTCGTGGCCGACGTGGCCGCGCACCCACTCGAAGGTGACAGAGCGCCCCGCGAGGGCGGCGTCGAGCTCCTTCAGGATCTCGACGTTGAGCACGGGCTTGCCGTCGGCCTTGCGCCAGCCCTTGCGCTTCCAGCCCGGCATCCACTCGGTGCAGGCCTTGATCGTGTACTGGCTGTCGCACAGGATGTGGACGGCCTCGTCGGTGCCGGCCGTGGCGCGCAGCAGCTCGAGCACGGCGGTCAGCTCGCCCTGGTTGTTCGTGGCCCGGGGCCAGCCCCCGGCGGCCCAGCGGTCGTCGTCGACGTACCAGGCCCAGCCGGCGGGGCCGGGGTTGCCGAGGGCGGATCCGTCAGCGGCGGCGACGATCGTCATGGGTGCTCCTTGCTCGAGATGTGCGCCCACCACGGTACGCGAGCGGGCGCCGCCCCCTCGACCCGCGCCTCCGGCTCAGCCGTTCGTGTCGGGGTGCGAGCCGGTGCGCTGCCCCGAGTCGAGCGCCGCGACCGCCGCGAGGTCGTCGTCGTCGAGCTCGAAGCCGAACACGTCGATGTTCGAGCGGATGCGCGCCGGCGTCACCGACTTCGGGATGACGACGAGCCCCTGCTGCAGGTGCCAGCGGATCACGACCTGCGCGGTCGAGACGCCGTGCCGCTCGGCGAGGCGGAGCAGGGTCGGGTCGTCGAGGATCCTGCCGCGGGCCAGCGGCGACCAGGCCTGGGTCACGATGCCGTGCGCCGCGGCGAACGCCCGCACCTCGTGCTGCTGCAGCCACGGGTGCGCCTCGACCTGGTCGACGACGGGCACGACGTCGGTCTCGCCGAGCAGGCGCTCGAGGTGGTGCACCTGGAAGTTGCTGACGCCGATCGAGCGGGCCCGCCCCTCCTCCCGGATGCGCTCCAGGGCGCGGTACGTCTCGACGTACCGGTCCTGGGTCGGGGCCGGCCAGTGGATGAGGTACAGCTCGACGTGGTCGGTGCCGAGGGTCTCGAGGCTGCGGTCGAAGGCGCGCAGGGTCTCGTCGTAGCCGTGGTCGGTGTTCCACACCTTCGTGGTGAGGAAGACGTGGTCGCGGGGCACGCCCGAGGCGCGCATCGCCCGGCCGACGCCGCCCTCGTTGCCGTAGAACGACGCCGTGTCGAGGTGGCGGTAGCCCGCCTCCAGCGCCGTCGCGACGACCGTCTCGGCCTCGTCGTCGGGCACCTTGTAGACGCCGAGCCCCAGCTGGGGGATGGTGGTGCCGTCGTTCAGGGCGAGGGTGGGCGTGTCGATGGGGGCCATCCCTCGATCATGGCACCGGAGTCGCGGGTCAGCTGGGCTGGACGGGCACCGGTTCGGTGTCGGGCAGCGGGCTCGCGTCGCGCCCGCGCAGATCGGGCAGCGAGCGGTGGAAGACGGCGCCCACCACGGCCCCGACGAGCGCGAACACGGCGGCCACCAGCAGGCCGCCCTGGCCGCCGATCCGGTCGATCCAGAAGCCGGCGATCGCGGAGCCGAGGGCGGAGCCGATCAGCTGGCCGGTGCCGGCCCAGCCGTAGGCCTCGGCCGTGTCGCTGAACTTCACGCTCGACGACACGATCGCGAACATGACGGCCAGGGCCGGGGCGATGCCGACGCCGGCGACGAGCAGGGCGGCGCTGAGCGGCAGCAGTCCGCTGACGAAGACGGCCAGGGTCATGCCGACGAAGACGATCGCGAGGCGGCGGGCCAGTGCCCACGGGCCCACCGGCACGTGCCCGAGGGCGAGGCCGCCGACGAGCGAGCCGAGGGCGAAGACGGCGAGGGCGATGCCCGAGTCGGCGCTGCCCTCGCCGAAGAGGGCGACGACGCCGGCCTCGACGGCCGCGCAGGCGCCGATGAGGAGGAAGCCGGAGGCGGTGGCCAGCAGCACGGTCGGCCGCGCGAGCACCTTGCCGAAGGCGCGCTTGCTGCGCGGGATGCGCACCCGGCCGACCTCGGGCGAGGCGATGAACCAGGCGCCGCCCCCGACGAGGAAGACGGCGGCGAGCCAGATGGCCTCCTGCGTGCCGACCTGCGTGCCGACGAAGGTGGTGATGACCGGCCCGGCGACCCAGATGATCTCCTGGGCGGAGGCGTCGAGGGAGAAGAGCGGGGTCAGCTGCGACGAGTTGACCATCTTCGGGTAGATGGTGCGCACCGCGGGCTGGACGGGAGGCACGCTGAGGCCGGTCACGAAGCCGAGCGCCATGAAGGCGGGCACCGAGAAGTCGTACAGCGTGAAGGTCACCATCGTGACGAAGCAGACGACGAGGGTGAGCAGCAGGACGGGGCGCATGCCCCAGCGGCCCATCCACCGGCTCGTCAGGGGGCCCGAGATGGCCTGCCCGATGCTCGTCGCGGCGAGCACGAGGCCGGCCGCGGCGTACGAGTGGTGGACGTGCTCGACGTGGAGGAGGAACGCGAGCGAGAGCATCCCGAACGGGAAGCGCGCCGTCAGCTGCGCCGCGATGATGCGGCCGACGCCCGGCGTCTTCAGGAGGGAGGTGTAGGTGCTCACGAGGAGTCGAGTCTACGACCGGCCCACGACACGCCGACGGCCCGAACGGGGGGCACGGGGGCGTGAGTGTCGGTGGTGTGGAGAAAGGTGGGGACAAGCACCGCCGGATCAGGGGATAACCGCCTCGGATCTGTTCACAACCTGTGGGCGGGGCTGTGGATAATGACAACCGTGTAACACCGCATCTAGTTGGTGGCTCCAGTCCCAGCCACAAGATGTAGTATCGACGAGTCGCCGCAGGCACTGAGCCTGCAGCCCCAGAACTGCTCCAGAACCACCGCGTCCGACCCCCCGGGTCGGCCCAGAACACAGGGGATCCCATGGCCATCACCGTCTACACCAAGCCGTCCTGCGTCCAGTGCACCGCGACCTACCGTGCGCTCGACAACAAGGGCATCGAGTACGAGGTGCTCGACGTCACCGCCGACGAGGCCGCGCTCGAGACCGTCAAGGCCCTCGGGTACCTGCAGGCCCCCGTCGTGATCGCCGACGACGACCACTGGAGCGGTTTCCGCCCCGACAAGATCGCCGGCCTGGCCGCCCGCATCTCCTGACCCGCGCCTCCCGGGCCGCGGTCGCCGACTAGACAGGAGGCTCGCCTCACATGACGAACCTCGTCTACTTCTCGAGCGTCTCCGGCAACACCCACCGGTTCGTCATGAAGCTGGGCGTGCGGGCCGAGCGCATCCCGCTGTTCCCGTCGGAGCAGCCGCTCCACGTCAGCGACCCCTACGTGCTCGTCCTGCCGACGTACGGCGGGGGCGAGGGCCGGGGCGCCGTGCCGAAGCAGGTCATCCGCTTCCTCAACGACGAGGGCAACCGCTCCCTCATCAGGGGCGTCGTGGCCGCGGGCAACACGAACTTCGGTGAGGGGTACTGCTTGGCCGGCGACATCGTCGCCGCCAAGTGCGACGTGCCCCTCCTCTATCGATTCGAGGTCTTCGGGACTCCCGACGACGTCACAGCCGTAAGAACTGGATTGGAAGAATTTTGGACACAGCAGTCGATGACCTCGAAGTGATCGCCGCCCCGGGGCAGGGTCTCAGCTCCGGGATGGACTACCACTCCCTGAACGCGATGCTGAACCTCTACGGTCCGTCCGGCGAGATCCAGTTCGAGAAGGACCGCGAGGCGGCGAAGCAGTACTTCCTGCAGCACGTCAACCAGAACACGGTCTTCTTCCACAACCTGCGCGAGCGCCTCGACTACCTCGTCGAGAACGAGTACTACGAGCTCGCCACCATCGAGCAGTACGACTTCGCCTTCATCGAGAAGCTGAACGACCTCGCCTACTCGAAGAAGTTCCGCTTCCAGACCTTCCTCGGCGCGTTCAAGTACTACACCTCGTACACGCTCAAGACGTTCGACGGCAAGCGCTACCTCGAGCGCTTCGAAGACCGGGTGGTCATGACGGCCCTCGGCCTCGCCCAGGGCGACGAGCAGCTCGCGATCGACCTGGTGGAGGAGATCATCGGCGGCCGCTTCCAGCCGGCCACCCCGACCTTCCTCAACACGGCGAAGGCCCAGCGCGGCGAGCTCGTCAGCTGCTTCCTGCTGCGCATCGAAGACAACATGGAGTCGATCTCGCGCGGCATCAACTCGTCGCTGCAGCTCTCGAAGCGCGGCGGCGGCGTCGCCCTCTCGCTCTCGAACATCCGTGAGGCCGGCGCCCCGATCAAGCAGATCGAGAACCAGTCGTCGGGCATCATCCCCGTCATGAAGCTCCTGGAAGACAGCTTCAGCTACGCGAACCAGCTCGGTGCCCGTCAGGGCGCGGGGGCCGTGTACCTCAGCGCGCACCACCCCGACATCATGCGGTTCCTCGACACGAAGCGTGAGAACGCCGACGAGAAGATCCGCATCAAGACGCTCTCCCTCGGCGTCGTCGTGCCCGACATCACGTTCGAGCTCGCCAAGAACAACGAGGACATGTACCTCTTCTCGCCGTACGACGTCGAGAAGATCTACGGCGTCCCCTTCGGCGACGTCCCGATCAGCGAGAAGTACCGCGAGATGGTGGCCGACGGCCGCATCAAGAAGACCAAGATCAAGGCCCGCGACTTCTTCCAGACGATCGCGGAGATCCAGTTCGAGTCGGGCTACCCCTACATCGTCTTCGAAGACACGGTGAACGCGGCGAACCCGATCAAGGGCCGCATCAACATGTCGAACCTGTGCTCGGAGATCCTGCAGGTCAACACCCCGACCACGTTCAACGAGGACCTCTCGTACAACGAGATCGGGAAGGACATCTCCTGCAACCTCGGGTCGATGAACATCGCCCTGGCGATGGACGCCCCCGACTTCGGCAAGACGGTCGAGACGGCCATCCGCGGCCTCAGCGCCGTCAGCGACATGAGCCACATCCAGTCGGTGCGCTCGATCGAGGTCGGCAACGACCAGTCGCACGCCATCGGCCTCGGCCAGATGAACCTCCACGGCTACCTGGCTCGTGAGCGCGTGCACTACGGCAGCGAAGAAGCGATCGACTTCACGAACATCTACTTCTACACGGTGCTGTTCCACGCCCTGCGGGCCTCGAACACCATCGCGATCGAGCGTGGCGTGACCTTCGGCGGCTTCGAGGACAGCAAGTACGCCTCCGGCGAGTTCTTCGACAAGTACACCGAGCAGGCGTGGGTGCCGGCGACCGAGCGCGCCGCGGGCCTGTTCGCCGCCTCCGGCGTCGCGATCCCGACGCAGGCCGACTGGCTCGCCCTCAAGGCCAGCGTCATGGAGCACGGCCTGTACAACCAGAACCTGCAGGCGGTGCCCCCGACCGGCTCGATCTCGTACATCAACCACTCGACGTCGTCGATCCACCCGATCGCGTCGAAGATCGAGATCCGCAAGGAAGGCAAGCTCGGCCGCGTCTACTACCCGGCGCCGTTCATGACGAACGACAACCTGGAGTACTACACCGACGCGTACGAGATCGGCCCCGAGAAGATCATCGACACCTACGCCGCGGCGACGCAGCACGTCGACCAGGGCCTCTCGCTGACCCTGTTCTTCAAGGACACCGCGTCGACCCGCGACATCAACAAGGCGCAGATCTACGCATGGCGCAAGGGCATCAAGACGATCTACTACATCCGTCTGCGCCAGCTCGCGCTCGAGGGCACCGAGGTCGACGGCTGCGTCAGCTGCATGCTCTAGTGCTCGTCGCCGTGCCGCTCCTGCGGCGCGGCACCCGGCGGGGGCCGGTCTCGACGACCGGCCCCCGCCTCCTGAACTGAGAACCACGGCACCACCCGACGGAAGAGACGACATGACCATCACCGACAAGATCAACAGCGTCGCCGACGACCCGGTGCACGCCACCGGCAAGTCGATCCCGCTGATCAAGTCGGTCAGTGCGATCAACTGGAACCGCATCCAGGACGACAAGGACGTCGAGGTCTGGAACCGACTCGTCAACAACTTCTGGCTGCCCGAGAAGATCCCACTGTCGAACGACGTGCAGTCGTGGAACACCCTCACGCCGGAGGAGCAGCAGCTCACCATGCGCGTGTTCACGGGCCTCACGCTGCTCGACACCATCCAGGGCACCGTCGGCGCGATCAGCCTCATCCCGGACGCGATCACCCCGCACGAGGAGGCCGTCTACACGAACATCGCGTTCATGGAGTCGGTGCACGCCAAGAGCTACTCGTCGATCTTCTCGACCCTCGCGTCGACCCCCGAGATCGACGACGCCTTCCGCTGGTCGGTCGAGAACCCGAACCTGCAGAAGAAGGCCCAGATCGTGCTCGACTACTACACGGGCGACGACCCCCTGAAGCGCAAGGTCGCCTCGACGCTGCTCGAGTCGTTCCTGTTCTACAGCGGCTTCTACCTGCCGATGTACTGGTCGTCGCGGGCGAAGCTCACCAACACCGCCGACCTGATCCGTCTCATCATCCGCGACGAGGCCGTGCACGGGTACTACATCGGCTACAAGTTCCAGAAGGGGCTCGAGGGAGCCTCGGAGGAGCGCAAGCAGGAGATCAAGGACTACACGTTCAACCTCCTCTTCGAGCTCTACGAGAACGAGATCCAGTACACGCAGGACCTGTACGACGGCGTCGGCCTGACGGAGGACGTCCGCAAGTTCCTGCACTACAACGCCAACAAGGCGCTGATGAACCTCGGCTACGAGCCGATGTTCCCGAAGGACGCCACCGACGTGAACCCGGCGATCCTGTCGGCCCTGTCGCCGAACGCCGACGAGAACCACGACTTCTTCTCCGGGTCGGGCTCGTCGTACGTCATCGGCAAGGCCGTCAACACGGAAGACGAGGACTGGGACTTCTAGCCCGCGACTCGCACCACGCCACGAAGGGCGCCGGCTCCGGCCGGCGCCCTTCGTCGTGCCCCGTGCCTCCACCGGTGCGGCGGGTCACTGTCCCTCTGGGCGGGTCGGCGCCCGCCCGCCCACGGGGACGGGAACCCGCCGCACTGGACCTCTAAGCAGCCCACGAGGACGCGGGCCCGCCGCACCGCGGTCCCGGCGCGTCAGGGGGTGGTGGGGCCCGGCTCGGGGGCGGTGGCGGCGGCCGGGGCGGCCTGCTGCTCCTGCAGGGCGGTGCGCACCGCGGCCAGGCCGACCCGCACCTCCTCGAAGCTCGTCGAGAGCGGCGACAGGCCGATGCGCAGCCCGTCGGGGTTGCGGAAATCGGGCACCACGCCCTGCTCCCAGAGCGTCGCGACCACCTCGCGGAACGCCGCGTGCCGGATCATCACGTGGCTGCCCCGCTGCGACGGGTCGCGGGGGCTCGCGACCTCGACGCCGAGCGGCACGAGCCACGCGTCGACGAGCTCGAGCGCGTACTCGGTGAGCGCGACCGACTTGGCACGGACCGCCTCCACCCCGGCCTCGTCGACCAGGTCGAGCATGTCCTGCATCGCGAGCATCCCGACCACCGGCGGCGTGCCGCTGATGAAGCGTCGGATGCCCGGCGACGCCGTGTACCCGTCGGCCATCGCGAAGACGTCGGCGGCGCCCATCCAGCCCTGGATCGGCTGCTCGAGCTCGGCGACCAGGTCGGCCCGGGCGTAGAGGAACGCGGGCGCCCCCGGCCCGCCGTTGAGGTACTTGTAGGTGCAGCCCACCGCGATGTCGACTCCCCACGCGTCGAGCTGCATCGGCACCACGCCCACCGAGTGGCAGAGGTCGGCGACCAGCAGGGCCCCCGCCTCCCGCACCGCGGTCGCGATCGCCTCGAGGTCGGCGACGAACGCCGACCGGTACGACACGTGGTTGACCAGCACGACCGCCGTGTCGGGGCCCAGCACCGGTGCGAGCAGCTCGGGCGTCACGCCGAGGGCCGGGTCGACCGAGACCCAGCGCACGACGGCGCCGCGCTCGCGCGCGATGCCCTCGACGACGAAGCGGTCGGTCGGGAACTGGTCGTCGTCGATGACGATCTCGTGCCGACCGGGCCGCGCCGCGAGCGCCGCCCGGATCGCCTTGTAGAGCAGCACGGTGGTCGAGTCGCCGACGACCGTCTGCCCGGGCGCCGCGCCGAGCGCCACAGCGCCGATGCGGTCGCCGACCTCGGTGGGCAGCGCCATCCAGCGCTCGTCCCACGAACGGATCAGCCGGGTGCCCCAGTCGTGCCGCAGCAGCTGCTCGACGCGCGGCCCCGTCGCGAGCAGGGGCCGCCCCAGCGAGTTGCCGTCGAGGTAGGAGACCACGTCGCCCGCGGGCACGAACCTCGCGACCAGCGCGGCGAGCGGGTCGGCCGCGTCGTGCGGCGCCGCCGGCAGGTCGTCGACGTCGTCGGGGGAGGCGGGGGAAGCGGGCGAGGTGGGGGAGGCGTCGGTCATCGGGTCTTCTCCAGCAGGGTGTCGGGGGTGAGCACGGAGGCGGTGGCCAGCCACGCGGCAGCGTCGCCGTCGGCGCCCGGCGGCGCGGTGGGGATCCACGACGCCCGGCGCGACCAGTGGCGGCCGTCGCTGCCCGCGTCGAGGGTGTCGTCGCTGCCGAGCGCCCGGAGCAGCTCGTCGAGGCCGAGCCCCGCCCGCTGCAGCGCCCGCAGCTCGCGTTCGTTGACGCCGACGGGCAGGTCGCCGTTGCCGAGGTCGGTGCCGTAGAGCACGTGCCCGCCGGCCGCCCGGAACCTGGTGAGGTTCGTGACGGCGATCTCGTGCTCCGCGCCTCCCCGGCCGTGGCCGTGGATGTCGAGCGTGCTGATCCACGTGCCGTCGGCGGCACGGTCGACGAGGTCGTCGGTCAGCACCTCGCTGAAGGGGGTGTGCGCGAAGCGCAGCAGGCCGGCGTCGAGGGCACGGCGCACCTGCCCGAGGCCCTGCACGTGGGCGACCGTGAGCAGCTGCACGTCGTCGGCGGCCTCCGCGATCGCCTCGAGCAGCGCCCGGTCGAGCACCGGCCCGACGTCGCCGTTGAGCGCGACCTTGATCACCGACGCCCCGAGGTCGCGCATCCGTCGCACCTCGCGGTGCGCGTCGACCGTGCTCGTGATCGGCACCGCGGCGGTGGCGGGCGCCCAGTCGGCCCGGCTCGGGTAGCCGCCCGGGGCGCCGAGCAGCCCGCCGGCGACCTGGACCTCGGGCCAGGCGTCGTCCATCCGGCCGTGCTCGCTCCAGAGGGAGGCCTCGTCCGGGTCCCAGCCGAGGTCGAGCACCCGGGCGATGCCGCCCGGCCCGAGCTGCGTCGGGTCGACCAGGCCGAGGTGCACGTGCGAGTCGGTGAAGGGCGAGAGCAGCGTGCCGGGCAGGTGCGGCAGCGCCGCCGAGGTCGCGGGGTCGGGGCTGCCGAAGAGGTGCAGCCCCTCGCGCGTGGCCCGCACGACCGACGGCCCGCGCCAGCGGCCCGACCACACGTGGTCGACCGTGACGAGCAGGGCCTCCGGGGTCATGACCCCACCGTACGGGCACCGCCCGTGCCGCGGCTCAGTCGAGCAGCACGGCCCGGCTGCACCGCGTGACGTACGGCAGGCGGATGAGGTCGACGCCCCGGGTGTCGGGGTGCGTGTCGAGCAGCGCGCCGACGTCGCGCAGCACCTGCTCGCGGTCGTCGTCCGACAGGGTGATGACGTAGCTGCGCGAGGCGATCATCGCGAGGAACTCGTCGCGCTCGAGCTCGTGCACCCACTCGACGTCGTGCCGCTCGACCTCGCCGAACGGCGCCCCGACGACGGGCGCCTCCGACTGCATGTCGCGCTCGGCGGGCTGGTTCAGCACGCGGCTGAGGTCGGCGAGCCACGGCACCGTCTCGTCGCGGATGTTCCAGAGCAGCCCGAGGGTGCCGCCCGGCCGCAGCACGCGGGCGACCTCCGGCACGGCCACCACGGGGTCGACCCAGTGCCAGGCCTGGGCGACGAGCACGGCGTCGACCGAGTCGTCGGCGAGCGGCATGGTCTCGGCGCTGCCGGCGAGCGACCGGGCCCGCGGCACGACGCGCTCGAGGATCTCGCGCATGCCCTCGCTCGGCTCCACGGCGACGACCTCGTCGACCTGCTCGAGCAGCACGCGGGTCAGCTTGCCCGTGCCGGCCCCGAGGTCGACGACGTCACGGGCGCCGTGCGGCAGCAGCCACTCGACGGCCTCGCGGGGGTAGGAGGGGCGGCCGCGTTCGTAGACGTCGGCGGCCAGGCCGAAGGAGGCGGCGTGCAGCGCGAGCACGTCGGCCGGGTCGGCGGGGGCG
Organism: Frigoribacterium endophyticum; assembly: GCF_011759585.1. Lineage (GTDB taxonomy): Bacteria > Actinomycetota > Actinomycetes > Actinomycetales > Microbacteriaceae > Frigoribacterium > Frigoribacterium endophyticum. The sequence continues at coordinate 548,516 of NZ_JAAOYV010000002.1, read as the reverse complement.
GAGGCAGGTAGGTGATGCGTCACCAGGTCACTTTCGCACGACTCAGAACGTCATACGCGAACGTTACGACGAGGGGAGGGGCGAGCATGGTCGTCATGACTCAGACACCTCCGCTGCGCGTCGTCGCCGTGTCGGGAACGCTCAGCACGCCCAGCAAGACCGACGCCCTGGTCGACGCGATCCTCGACGAGCTCGCCCTGGTCATGCCGATCGAGCGGCACGTCATCCGGGTCAGCGAGCTCGGTCCGCTCTTCGCCGGGGCGCTCACCCGCGACCAGCTCGACGCGCGGGTCGAGCGCGAGCTGCGGGCCATCGAGGGGGCCGACCTGCTGATCGCGGCCTCGCCGGTCTACCGCGCCTCCTTCACGGGCCTGTTCAAGCACCTCTTCGACTTCGTCGAGCAGTACGCGCTCGTCGACGTGCCGGTGCTGCTCGCCGCCACGGGCGGCAGCGAGCGCCACGCGCTCATCCTCGAGCACTCGCTGCGGCCGCTCTTCGGCTTCTTCCAGGCACTGACGCTCCCGCTCGGCGTCTACGCGCACGCCAGCGACTTCACCGACCGGCGCGTGACGGCGCCCCTGCTGCAGGAGCGCATCCGCAACGCCATCGCCCGCGGGCTGCCCCTGATCCGCTCGAGCACCGCCGAGAAGCGCCGCATCGAGGAGTCGCTGAGCGGCGCCGCCCTCGACGCCGACGTCGACCTCCGCGCCGCCGAGCTCGACGCGACCGTGCCCACCCGGCTGTACAGCTGACGGCCGAGATATCCTGGTCGGCATGCCCGACACGCCCCCTCGCGACATCGCCGTCGCCCGCTCCGAGATCCGCGACGACGAGGCCAAGCGCATGATCGGCCTGGTCGCCGCCGCCGACCTCACCGAGCGCGCCGGCCGCTGGGTCGCCGACGGGGTCGACGACGACGCGGCCCGGGCCCTCGCGGCCGGGGCGGGCCTCGGCGAGGAGGCGCGGCTGGCGCTCCTGGAGAAGCTCGCGGCCTCGCAGGGCCTCGCCTTCGACACCGTGCGCGCGGCCCGCGCCCACCACGGCGAGGCCGTGATCCGCTCGATGACGGCGGCCAGCGCGTCGGCCGACTCGCTGTCGTTCTCGAACACCTTCAGCGACACCATCGAGGAGTCGGTGCGCGACTCCATCTCCCGGCTGTTCCCGCGCCGCAAGTAGCGCCCCCGGCCGACGATCCCCGGCCAACGCCGGGGGTCGACGTCCCACGGCCGAGGGCCGGCGCCGGGCTCACGCCCCGGCACCGGCCCTCGTCCCCTCCCGGGGTCGGCGCGCTCCCTACGCCGTGCCGACCTCGAGCTCCACGACGGCCCACGACAGGGCGGGCAGCGTGAGACGGGCGACGCCGCCGTCCACGCTGATGCCCTCGAGCGGCACGAGGCCCACGGCGTCCTGCGCCTGCTCGGTGTTGCTCGTGAAGCGGTCTCCGCCCTCGGGCACCGTCAGCAGCTCGGCCCGGGTGACGCGGGCGCCCGCGAAGCCGCGGAGGGCGACCTCGACGTCCGCCGCCTCCTCGAGTCCCCGGTTGGCGAGGAAGAACGCGACGCGCCCCGACTCCTCGTCCCAGGTGGCGCTGACGTCGACGAGGTCGGCGTCGCCGTACTTCGGGGTGTCGATCTTGTCGCTCGTCACCACGGTGCGGAGGATCTCGCCGCGGGCGAGCGCGGCCATGCGGGCGAACGGCCAGAAGATCGTCTGGCGCCAGGCCGGCCCGCCCTGCTCGCTGCGGATGGGGGCGATGACGTTGACGAGCTGCGCCTGGTTGGCGATCTTCACCCGGTCGCCGTGGCGCAGCAGCGAGTTGAGGAAGGTGCCGACGACGACCGCGTCGGTGACGTTGTACTGGTCCTCGATGAGGCGCGGGTGCTCGACCCAGCCCTTCGAGACGTTGTGGGGCTGGTCGTCGGTGTCGAGGCCCGTCTGGTACCAGACGTTCCACTCGTCGAACGAGATGTCGACCTGCTTCCGGTGCTTGCCCGCGGCCTTGACGCCGTCGATGGTCGAGACGACCTCCTCGATGAAGGCGTCCATGTCGACGGCCGTGGCGAGGAAGCTCGTCGCATCGCCGTCGTGCTCCTGGTAGTACGCGTGCATCGAGACGTAGTCGACCTCGTCGTACGCGTGGGTGAGCACCTCGTGCTCCCACGAGCCGAAGGTGGGCATGTTCCGGCCCGAGCTGCCGACGGCGACGAGCTCGATGGTCGGGTCGACGAACTTCATCGCCTTGGCGGCCTCCTGGGCGAGGCGGCCGTACTCGCCGGCCGTCTTGTGGCCGATCTGCCACGGGCCGTCGAGCTCGTTGCCGAGGCACCAGAGCTTGATGTCGAACGGGTCCTTTGCCCCGTTGGCGATGCGGCGGTCGCTGAGGGCCGTGCCGCCGGGGTGGTTGGCGTACTCGACGAGCTCCCGGGCGGCGTCGACGCCGCGGGTGCCGAGGTTGACGGCCTCCATCACCTCGGTGCCGGCCAGCGCGCTCCACTCGACGAACTCGTGCAGGCCGAAGGCGTTGGTCTCGACCGTGTGCCACGCGCCGTCGAGGCGGCGGGGGCGCTGGTCGACCGGCCCGACGCCGTCCTCCCAGTTGTAGCCCGAGACGAAGTTGCCGCCGGGGTAGCGGATGACGGTGGCGCCGAGCTCCTTCGTCAGCTCGAGCACGTCGTGGCGGAAGCCCTTCTCGTCGGCCGTCTCGTGGCCGGGCTCGTAGATGCCGGTGTAGACGCACCGGCCCATGTGCTCGACGAACGAGCCGAACAGGCGGCGGGGCACGGGGCCGACGACGAACTCGCGGTCGACGGTGATGCGGGCGGTGCTCATGCGGTTATCTCCTGGTGATGGGGGACGGCGATCTGGCGGGGGGACGGTCGGAGGGGGAGCGGGGGAGGCGCGGGGCCGGTCGAGCGGGGAGTCACTGCCCGCCGAACCCGGTGGTCGAGATGCCCTTGATGATCTGGCGCTGGAAGAAGAGGAACACGAGGATCAGCGGCAGGGCGGCGAGGATCGCCGCGGCCATGTTCTGGGCGTACTGGATGCCGTAGGCGCTCTTGATGGTCTGGAGGCCGACGGGGAGCGTGAGCAGCGACGCGTCGTTGGTGACGATGAACGGCCAGAGGAAGTTGTTCCACGCACCGATGAACACGAAGATCGAGACCGCGCCGAGGATGGGCCGCGAGAGCGGCAGCAGGATGGTGAAGAAGACCCGGACGCGCCCGGCGCCGTCGACGCGGGCGGCGTCCTCCAGCTCGATCGGCACCTGGTCGAAGAACTTCTTCAGCACGAACACCATGGCGGGCGCGATCGCCTGCGGCAGGATGATGCCCCAGTACGTGTCGACCATGTTGAACGCGAGCATCTGGTAGAAGAGCGGCACGATCAGCACCTGCGGCGGCACGATGATCGAGGCGATCGTCGCGACGTAGAGCCACTTCTTGCCCCGGAAGTCGAGGCGCGAGAACGCGTAGGCCACGAGCGCCGACGTCGCGACGACGATGAGCGTGATCACGATCGACGTGAACAGGCTGTTGAAGAGCCAGGTCGGGATGTTGCCCTGGTCGAGGATCGCCCGGTACGCGTCGAGGGTGAAGCCGCCGGCCGGCAGCCAGGTCTGCGGCGTCGCCGCGGCGTCGGCCTCGCTCTTGAACGAGGTGGCGAGCGACCAGAGGAAGGGGACGAGCCACAGCGCGGCCATCACCACGAGGATGACGATGCTGACGACGCTCATCACGCCGAAGCGCGACCGGCCGGGCTTGTGCGGGGCACGCTCGCGGCCGCGGCGGGCGGTCGGGGCGCGGAGGTCGTCGGTGGGGGCGAGGGCCGGTGCGGTCACTTCTGGGCTCCCTTGCGGTTGCGGGCCGTGGCCGCGAACTGTGCGATCGAGATCACGACGATGACGGCGAAGAAGATGTACGAGATGGCGCTGGAGTAGCCGAAGCGGTAGCCGGTGAAGCCGGTCTCGAAGATGTACTGCACGGTCGAGCGGGTCGTGCCGGCCGGGCCGCCGTTCGTCATCTGGTAGATCTGGTCGAAGACCTTGAGCGACGCGAGCACCTGGAGGATGACGATCAGGCCGGTGGTGGGGCCGAGCTGCGGGATCGTGATCGAGACCAGCGAGCGCCAGCGGCCCGCACCGTCGAGCGAGGCCGCCTCGTACTGCTGGTCGGGGATGTTCTGGAGCGCGGCGAGGTAGAGCAGGAAGTTGAAGCCGACCGTCCACCAGACGGTGGTGGCGACGACGGCGATCATCGCCGTGTCGGGGTCCTGCAGCCAGGCGGGCTGCGGCAGCCCGACCGTCGCCAGCGCCGAGTTGATCGGGCCGAGCGTCGGGCTGTAGAGCTGGATCCAGAACAGCGACACGACGGTCGACGCCAGCAGGTAGGGCAGGAAGAAGCTGAGGCGCCAGAGCCACTGGCCCGGCAGGCCGGTGTTGACGAGCAGGGCCAGCACGAGCGCGATCACCACGAGCGGGATCGTGCTGAGCACCGTGAACCACAGCGTGTTGAGCATCGAGCGCCACATCGCGCCGTCGGCGAAGGCCTCGGCGTAGTTGGCGAAGCCGATCAGCTCGCCGCCCTGGCCGGTGAGGCTCTGGCCCGTGAGGCTCAGCCAGAACCCGTGCACGAGAGGCCAGACGAGGAAGAGCGCGAAGAGGATCGTGAACGGCGCGGCGAAGCCCCAGCCGATCTTGGTGTCTCTCGGCCCGCCGGAGCGGGTGCGCACCCGGGTGCGGGTGCGGGCGGGCGAGGCCGCGCGGTCGGCGCTGGCCGCCGGGGCGGTCACCGTGGTGGTCGTCACAGATCGACTCCTTCGTCGTCGTGCAGGGAGGTGGGGCGGGAGGGGCGGAGCACGGGGAGGCGCGGGCCGGCTCAGACGGGCGCCGGTCGCGACAGCTGCGTCTCCACCCGCGAGATGAAGGCGCGCATGCCCGCGGCCGCGTCGTCCTTCGCGAGGATCACGGACTGGATGCTGTCGAGGAAGTACGTCTGGAAGTCCGACCCGGAGCCCGAGAACCAGGCCGGCGGGTCGTAGTTGAGGTACTCGGCGGCCTCGGCGTAGTGGGACTGCGGCACCAGCGCCGCGTACTCGGGGCTGTCGACGACCGGGCCGTAGGCGGGGATGTGCCCGGCCTCGGCCCACGAGATGCTGTCCTTCAGGATGGTGGCGACCATCCTGTAGACGTCCTCCCGCTTCGTGTCGTCGACCTGGCTCTGCCGCGGCAGCACGAAGGCGTGCGAGTCGGCGTAGACGGCCGGCGTGCCGAAGAGCGTCGGGATGATGCTGGCGTCGTAGGGGATCCCGGCCGCCTCGGCGCTCGGCACCTCCCACACGCCGGTGAAGAGCATCCCGCTCTCGCCGCTGACGAACTCGGCGATGCCGGACTGGATGTCGCTCGCGGTGGCCATCGCGGTGCCGTCGGTCAGCGTCTGCATGAACTCGAGGGCCGTGACCGCGGCGGCCTCGTCGTACTCGACGGTGCCGCCCTCGCGGAGCACCATGTCGGCGCCCTGCTGCTTGTAGAACGTGTAGAACATGCGCCAGAGCTGGGCGCCGTCGTTGAGGTACCCCCACGAGGCGCCGTGCTTGCCGGTGACCGCCTGCATGGCGGCCGCGACCTGGAGGAACTGCTCGGGGCTGCTGATGTCGACGAGGCGGCCGTCGGGCCCGAGAGCCCCGGCCTGCTGGGCGATGTCGGTGTTGTACAGCAGGATGAAGGGGTGCGAGTCGAGGGCGACCGAGTACAGCTGGTCGCCGTTGAACCCGGCCTTCCAGACCGCGGGCGCGAAGTCCTGCTCGCGCAGGCCGTACGAGGCGAGCTTGTCGATGTCCCACGGGTCGAGCAGCCCGCCGGGCGCGTAGCCGGGCACGCGCGACGCGTGCATGATCGCGACGTCAGGGGCGCGGCCGCCGGCCGAGGCCATGGCGAGCTTCGTGTAGTACGGCGTGCCCCAGGCGAGCACGGTCTGCGTCGCGTGGAACTCGGGGTTCTGCTCGTTGGCCTGGTCGACGAGGGCCGACATCTTGATGCCGTCGCCCCCGCTCAGCAGGTGCCAGAACTTGAGCTGCTCGACGGCAGCGCCGGAGGCGGTGGTCGCGCCGGGAGCACAGCCCGCCAAGCTGCCCACCGCCAGCACGCTCATGATGCCGGCGCCGCCGAGGAGCAGGCTGCGGCGGGAGAGGCCGGCCAGGCCGGTGCGGGCGGAGCCGCCGGGGCGAGGCGGGCCGGACAGGGGCTCAGGGGGTGTCATCGGTGGTCACTCCTTCGTGATGCGTCGACTGCGGACAGCATTACATCGTTGTAACGCGAACGCAAGCGTCGATCCGGAGGCGACCCGCGCCTCCCCGGGGCCGCCCGCCGACGACGGAGGGGCCGCCCGCGACGATGCGCGAGCGGCCCCTCCGGCAGAGCGGGGCGACCTACGGCGTGGGCATGCCGCCGTCGACGTGCAGGGTCTCGCCGACGACGTAGCTCGACTCGCCCGACGCCAGGAAGACGTAGGCGGGCGCGAGCTCGGCGGGCTGGCCCCAGCGGCCGAGGGCGGTCTGGCTGCCGACGTCGGGCAGCGCGTCCGACGGCTGTCCGCCCGCGGGCTGCAGCGGGGTCCAGATCGGGCCGGGCGCGACCGCGTTCACGCGGATGCCCTTCGGCGCGAGCTGCATGGCGAGGCCCTTCGAGAAGGTGTTGATCGCGGCCTTGGTCGACGCGTAGTCGACGAGCATCGGGGCCGGCTGGTACGCCTGGATCGACGTCGTGTTGATGATCGTCGAGCCGGGCACGAGGTGGGGGAGCGCGGCCTTCGTGATCCAGAACATCGCGTAGACGTTGGTCTTGTAGGTCTCGTCGAAGTTCTCGTCGTCGAGCTCGAGGAAGTCCTCGACGTGCTGCTGCTTGCCCGCGTTGTTGACGAGGATGTCGAGGCCGCCGAGCTCGCTGACGGCCTTCTCGACGAGCTGCGTGCAGAACTCGCGGTCGGTGATGTCGCCGGGGAGGGCGACGGCCTTGCGGCCGGCGGCCTCGACGAGGGCGACGATCTTCTGCGCGTCCTCCTCCTCCTCGGCGAGGTAGCTGATGGCGACGTCGGCGCCCTCGCGGGCGTAGGCGATGGCGACGGCCGCGCCGATGCCCGAGTCGCCTCCCGTGACGAGCGCCTTGCGGCCCTCGAGGCGGCCCGAGCCGCGGTAGGTCTCCTCGCCGTGGTCGGCGGGCGACGAGAGCTCCTCGTCGGTGCCGGCGCCCTCGAGGTACTGGGCCTTCGGGGTGATGTCGGCGAACTTCTGGGTGGGGTCTTCGAATGCGTACTGGTCAGCAGACATGGCGGCGCCTCTCGGTCTCGTGCACGGGAGTGCGACGGTAGGCCGACCCGCGACTCCTCGTGACCGCTTGACAGCGGACGGGCAGCCGCCATCCAGAAAGCGAAGCGGGGCGACGGCGGGCGGCGGGCGTCGTCAGCGCCGTGCCCGGCGGGCCGTGCTCGCTCGGGGCACCACCTCGTGCGGGATCACCGCGAGCTCGGGCGCCCGCTCGCGGTCGGCGATGCGCGCGGCGAGCAGCTCTAGGGTGCGCTCGGCGAAGAGGCGCTTGTCGAGGCGGACGGTGGTCAGCGGCGGGCGGGTGAAGCGGCCGTCGGCGATGTCGTCGAAGCCGGCGACCGAGACGTCGTCGGGCACCCGGAGGCCGGCGCTCCAGAGGGCGTGGACGGCGCCGATCGCGAGCGAGTCGGTGAAGCAGAAGAGGGCGTCGGGGGCCTCGCCGCGGGCCAGGGCGTCGGCGACCGTGGCGGCGCCGGCCTCGGGCTCCCAGGCGCGGCAGGCCCAACGCAGGTCGTCGCCGACCGGCAGCCCCGCCGCCTCCATCGCCTGCGACCAGCCCAGGGTGCGCGCCCGGGCCGTGGCCGAGTCGAAGCCGTCGCCGGGGCAGCCGAGCACGGCGATCCGCCGGTGGCCGAGGGCGAGCAGGTGCTCGGTCATGTCGCGGGCGGCCGTGACGCTGTCGACGCGCACCTGGTCGACGAGGTGCTGCTCGACCTCGCCGATCACGACGACCGGCGGGAGGTCCTCCGCGCCGACGATGGCGCTCTCGCCGAGGCTGACGGGGTTCAGCACGAGGCCGTCGACGAGGTGCTCGCGACCGCGCAGCAGCAGCTCGCGCTCGCGCTCGGGCCGCACGCCGGTCTGCTCGAGCTGCACGGACCAGCCACGCTCGTGGGCGACCTCGACGAACCAGTGCGACATCTCGGCGCTGTACGGGGTCGTCAGGTCGGGGAAGGCCAGGGCGATCGCGCCGGTGCGGCCGTTGCGCAGTCCGCGGGCGCTGAGGTTCGGCACGTAGTCGAGCTGCGCGAGGGCCGCCTCGACCCGGCCACGGGTGTCGGGGGCGACCCGGACGACGCCGTTGATGACGTTCGAGACGGTCTTCGGCGAGACGCCCGCGAGGGCGGCCACGTCCTTCACCGTCGCGCGCATCTGCCCAGGCTAGTGCGGGGGCCGCCCGTGCCCCCGGCGCCGGGGGCACGGGCGGCAGGGCGGCGGGCGGTCAGGCGGAGGCGAGCACCTTGACGATGCGCTGCAGCGAGACGCTCTCGCTCGGCCGGAGGTCCTGCGCGAAGAGGCTGACACGGAACTCCTCGAGCAGCCACCGGGCGCGGACGAGTGCCGGAGGCGCGGTGGCGGCGGGCGGGAAGGTGCCGCCCGCGGCCTCGTACCGCTCCGTCGCCTGCTGCACCTCGGTGAGCCAGGCCCGGTCGCGCGCCGGCGCCTCGAGCAGCTTCGCCGTGCGGCGCGTGACGCCGACGAGGTAGACGGGCACGCGCTGCAGCTGCTGCAGCCCGGTCGCGGAGACGAAGCCCGGGTAGATCAGCCGCTCGCGCTGCTGCCGCATGTCGGTGAGGGCGGCCAGCAGCGACATGTTCGTCGCCGCCTTCATCGCCTTGTCGGCGTCGCGCGCCGCCGTGAGGGTGCGGGCCACGAGCGACACGGTCTGGAACATCGAGTCCATCACGGCGGCCGAGACCCGGTCGCGCACGGTGAGGAACTCCTTCTTCGTGTACAGCTGGCCGTCGGGCTTCACCCGGTGCAGCACGTCGTCGACGACGGCCACGAGGCAGTCCGCGAAGAGCGCGGCGGTGTTCTGGTACGGGCTGGTGGCGAGGATGAGCTTCTCGGGCGCTGTCAGGTGCTGCTGCACGTAGGCCACCGGGCTCGGCACGGCGAGCATGAGCAGCCGGCGGACGCCGCGGGGCGTCTCGAGCGCCTGGTCGGCAGGGGTCGCCATCAGGCGGATCGCCACCGAGGTGCCCTCGTCGACCAGCGCCGGGTACGCGCGGATGACGGTGTCGCCGTGCTTCGTGTCGACGACGGTCGGCAGCTCGTCGAAGTCCCAGCTGGTGATGCCGGAGCGCTCGATGGCGTTCGCCGCGGGGGCGCCCGAGGCGACCGCCTGCGGGCCGCCGCGGCCGCGTCGGGAGCGACCCGCGCCTCCTTCGCCCTGGCCCTGGCCCTGCGTGACGCGGGCGACGCTCTTGCGCATGTCGTCGCTGAGGCGCTCCTGGAGCACGTCGAGCCGCTTGTCGACACCGACCGTGCGGCCGCGCTCGTCGACGACGGCGTAGCTGACCCGGAGGTGCGCGGGCACGCGCTCGAGGTCGAAGTCGTCGACGGCCACCGGCGTGTAGGTGAGCTTGCGGATGACGGTGGCGACGGTCGCGGTGAACGGCTCGTCGACGTCTGCCGGCGGCTCGGCCGGCAGCTCGGCGGTGATCTTCGACGCCCAGTCGGCGGCGGGCACGACGTTCTTGCGGATCTGCTTCGGCAGCGACTTGATCAGCGCCGTGACCAGCTCGTCGCGGAGCCCCGGCACCTGCCAGTCGAAGCCGACCGGGCGGAGGCGCGCCAGCAGCGGCAGGGGGACGACCACCGTGACGCCGTCGTCGTCGGCCCCCGGCTCGAACTTGTAGCGCAGGGTCAGCGTCTGGTCGCCCTGCCGCCACGTGCTCGGGAAGCCCGCCTCGTCGACGTCGGGCTCGTCGTCGCCGAGCAGGTCGGCGGCGGTCATGGTGAGGAGGTCGGGGGTCTGCTGCTTCGCGGTGCGCCACCAGCCCTCGAAGTCGCGGGTGCTCGTGACGTCGGCGGGGATGCGCCGCTGGAAGAACTCGAACGCGGCGTCGCCGTCGACGAGGATGTCGCGGCGGCGGGTGCGCTCCTCGACCTCGGTCAGCTCGCGGATCAGCTGCTGGTTCTTCGCCTCGAACGCCTGACGGCTCTCCCAGTCGCCCTCGACCAGCGCGTGCCGGATGAACAGCTCGCGGGCGTAGCCCGGGTCGATGCGCGAGAACTGGATGCGGCGGCGGGGCACGATCGGCACGCCGTAGAGCGTCACGCGCTCGTAGGCGACGACGGCGCCCTGCTTCTTCTCCCAGTGCGGCTCGCCGTAGCTCTTCTTCACGAGGTCGGGCGCGAGCGGCTCGGCCCAGGCCGGGTCGATGACCCCCGCGACGCGGGCGAACAGCCGACTCGTCTCGACGAGCTCGGCGCTCATGATGGCCACCGGCGGCTTCTTCGCGAGCGAGCTGCCGGGGAAGAGCACGAAGCGCGTCTGGCGGGCGCCGACGTAGTCCTTCTTCTGCGGGTCGAACAGGCCGATCTGGCTGAGCAGCCCCGCGAGCAGGCTGCGGTGCACCCCGTCCGGGTTCGCGCTGCGCTCGCCGACGTGCAGGCCGAGCGGTCGGGCGGCGCGGGAGAGCTGGCGGAAGACGTCCTGCCACTCGCGCACGCGCAGGTAGTTGAGGAACTCGTCGCGGCAGAGGCGCTTGAACGCGTTGCCGCTGAGCTCCCTCTGCTTGTCCTCCAGGTAGTCGAAGAGGTTGAGCAGGGTGAGGAAGTCGCCCTTGGGGTCGCGGAAGCGCGAGTGCTTCTCGTCGGCCTGCGCGCGGCGCTCGAGGGGGCGCTCGCGGGGGTCCTGGATGCTGAGGGCCGCGACGATCGCGATGACCTCGCGCGTGGTGCCCTGCGTCTTCGACTCGACCACCATGCGGGCGAGGCGGGGGTCGATCGGCAGGCGGGTCAGCTGCTTGCCGACGCGCGTGATCTGACCGCCCTGCGTGACGGCGCCGAGCTCGCGGAGGAGGTCGAGGCCGTCCTTGATGCCCCGGGAGTCCGGCGGCTGCAGGAAGGGGAAGGCCGCGATGTCGCCGAGCCCGAGCGAGATCATCTGCAGGATGACGGCGGCGAGGTTCGTGCGGAGGATCTCGGGCTCGGTGAACTCGGGCCGCTTCTCGAAGTCGGTCTCGCTGTAGAGCCGGATCGCGATGCCGCTGCTCGTGCGGCCGGAGCGCCCGGAGCGCTGGTTCGCGCTCGCCTGCGAGATGGCCTCGATGGGGAGGCGCTGCACCTTGGCGCGCGTGGAGTAGCGGCTGATGCGGGCGGTGCCGGCGTCGACGACGTACTTGATGCCGGGCACGGTGAGGCTGGTCTCGGCGACGTTCGTCGCGAGGACGATGCGGCGTCTCGTGCCGGCGGTGGTGCTGGGCTGGAAGACGCGGTGCTGGTCGGCGGCGCTGAGGCGGCCGTAGAGGGGGAGCACCTCGGTGTGCGGGAGGTTCCGGCCCCGGATGGCGTCCTCCGCGTCGCGGATCTCGTTCTCGCCGCTGAGGAAGACGAGCACGTCGCCGCTCGACTCGCGGGCGAGCTCGTCGAGGGCCTCGTTGATGCCCTGCAGGTAGTCCTTGTCGTCCGCCCTCGCGGGCGCGGGGGCGTTCTTCTGCGGGGAGCGCGCGGACGCGGCGGCGCGGCGCGGCGGGGCCTCGTCGAGCTCGTCGAGGTCGTCGTCGTCATCGCCGCCGGCGCTGGCCGCGTCGTCGGCGACGAGCGGCCGGTACCGGATCTCGACGGGGTAGGTGCGGCCGGAGACCTCGACGATGGGGGCGCCGTCGAAGTGCGCGGAGAACGACTCGGGGTCGATGGTGGCGCTGGTGATGATCAGCTTGAGGTCGGGGCGGCGGGGCAGCAGCTGCTTGAGGTAGCCGAGCAGGAAGTCGATGGTGAGGCTGCGCTCGTGCGCCTCGTCGATGATGATCGTGTCGTAGCGCTTCAGGTCGCGGTCGAAGTGGATCTCGTTGAGCAGGATCCCGTCCGTCATCAGCTTGATCTTCGTGTCGCTCGACACCTTGTCGGTGAAGCGCACCTGGTAGCCGACGAGCCCGCCGACCTCCTGGCCGAGCTCCTCGGCGATGCGCTCGCTGATGGTGCGGGCGGCGATGCGTCGGGGCTGCGTGTGGCCGATGCTGGTGCGGCCGAGCTCGAGGCAGATCTTGGGCAGCTGCGTGGTCTTGCCGGAGCCGGTCGAGCCGGCGACGATCACGACCTGGTGGTCGCGGATTGCGGCGGCGATGTCGTCGCGCCGCTGGCTGACGGGCAGCTCGGCGGGGTACGAGATCGTGAGCGGAGGCAGGGGAGCGGCAGACATGAGCCCTCCATGGTAAGCCGCGGGGGCTGTGGACGGGGGCTCGCGGCCAGCCCTCCCCAGGTCGTTCGCCGTGGGCGTCCTCCCCGGGCCGGTCGACGGGCAGGAGTCGCGGGTCGGCCGCCGCGGCACGCTCGCCCCATGAACGTCTCCGGTCTCGCCTCTGCTCCCCTCGTCATCGCCACGGACCCCGTGGGCGTCTACCTGCTCGACCTGCTCGCCGAGGGAGGGGGCGGCGGGGCGGTCTCGCGGGAGGCGCTGGTCACCGGGGCCCTGGACCGTCTCGACACGACGGAGGAGGCGGTGACCGCGCGGCTGGCCTCGATGGTCGACGCGGGGTTCGCGATGCGGGTCGAGGGGGGCGGAGCCGAGCCGGCGTGGCGGGGCTGCACGCACGACGAGCTGGCGGCGGCCTTCGACAGCGTGGTCGACGTGCTGCGGGCCCTCGACGAGGCCGGCGACTCGGAGCAGGCGACCGACGCGGTCGCCGCGATCGACGCGGCCTGGGCGACGCGCAGCACCGCAGAGGCACGTCGGGCCGTGGCCGATGCTTTCCGGCTCTCGCCTGCCGGGCGGCGGCACGCCCGCCGTGTCGCCGAGGGGACGCTGGGCCTGCCCTTCGGGCGCCCGCGCCCCGAGGGGGCGTGACGTGAGCGAGCCAGCGGTGGGTCGCGCCGTCGGCCGTGACGTCGGCCGCGACGTCGCCCGTGCCGCGGCCGGGGCGGCCGACGAGCTGCTGCGCCCGGAGCCGGTCGCCGAGAAGGTCGATCCACTCTGGAGTGGAGGAGCAGGGTCTGACTCGCAGTGTGAGGCGGGGGGTCGCGCTCCACTCTGGAGTGCAGGAGCGGGGGAGGAGGGCGCGCGGTCGTGGGGGCAGCCGGAGGGGGCTGCTCCACGCTGGAGTGGATCGGCTTTTCTGGCGGGCGACTCCTCCTCGGGGCACGACGGGCTCCGGGCGGTGGCGGGGGAGCTGGGCGCGGAGCGGGAGCCGGGCCGAGGGCGGGAGCAGGGGCAGCGGGCTCCGAGCTGGCGGCGCTCGCGGACTCCGTTCGAGGTGCTGGCCGACCCGGTCGAGGTGTGGATCATCGAGCAGCTCTGCGTCGGTGAGCACAGCTCCGGCGACCTCGCCTCGCTCGCTCACGAGTCCCTCGGCATCGGGTGGTCGGCCGTCTCGCGGCACCTCGTCACCCTGCGCCGCGCCGGCTTCACCGACGTCGTCGTCGACGGCCCGACCCGCTGGCACGCCCTGCGCCCCGACTGGCTCGACCGCGTCGACGCCGCGCTCTCCGGGCTGCGGGGCGTGTGGGACGAGCACCGGCCGCTCCGCGAGCTCGGCGTCACCGCGTCGCTCCCTCCCGCGGCGTTCACCACCGACGTCGGGGCCCGCCACGGCGCACCTCTGCTCGACGACGTGCACCACCGCCCCGCTCGTCTGCGTCAGGGACGCGGTGCCCGCGACCTCGCCCGGCGGGGCGTCGGCCGGAGCGAGTGGGCCGAGGAGACGGACGGCGGCGCCGGCCTCACCTGACGAGGCCGGCGAGCCTCACCTGAGGCACCTCGCCGACCACCTGGCACTCGCCCCTGCGGTGGACGGATGCAGACGTATGATCCGAGGAACTCGCACGTCAACGGAGACGGAGACCACCCATGACCAGCACCACGGAGACCCCGGCCAGCACCGGCACCGGCACCGGCACCAGCACCAGCACCAGCCCGAGCCCGAGCCCGAGCCCCGGCTCCGGCACCGGGACCCGCCCCGGCCCCGGCGCCCCGGGCGACCGGAGCACCGCACCCACCCGCGCCACCGCCTCCGTCGCCGCTGTCCTCGCCGAGTCGGCGCGGCGGTTCCCCGACGACGTCGCCGTCATCGTCGGCGACCAGCGGACCACCTACGCCGAGCTGTGGGCGCAGACCCTCGCCTACGCCGGCGCGCTCCGCGCCAAGGGCGTCACCGAGGGCTCCCGCGTCGCGATGCTCGTGCCCAACGTCGCCGACTTCCCCCGCGTCTACTACGCGACCCTCGCCCTCGGCGCCGTCGCGGTGCCCGTCCACGCGCTGCTCAAGCAGCACGAGATCGAGTACGTGCTGCGCGACAGCGGGGCGACGATGCTCGTCTGCGCCGCACCGCTGCTCGCCGAGGGCGCCGCCGGCGCCGCGCTCGCCGGGGTCGACGTCGTGACCGTGCTGGCGCCTCCCTCGTCCGTCGACCCGCACGGCACCGGGCACGACCGCCTCGAGGCGCTCGCCGAGGCGAGCGAGCCGCTCGACACCTACGTGCCCCGCGACCCGTTCGACACCGCCACGATCCTGTACACGAGCGGCACGACGGGCCAGCCCAAGGGGGCCGAGGGCTCGCACTTCGCCCTGCTCGAGCAGGTGAACACCAACCTCATGACGACCTTCGACATGACCCGCGGCGACGTGCTGCTCGGGGCGCTGCCGCTCTTCCACACCTTCGGGCAGACCTGCACGATGAACACCGGCTTCCGGGCCGGCGCCACGATCGTCATGCTGCCGAAGTTCGACGGCGACGGCGCGCTCGCGGCCATGGTCGAGCACGGCTGCGAGATCTTCATGGGCGTCCCGACGATGTACATGGCGCTGCTCGACGCCGCGACGCGCACCGAGGCACGACCGGCGCTCCGGTACGCGATCTCGGGCGGCGCCTCCCTGCCGCTCGCCGTCCTCGAGCGCTTCCAGGCCGTCTTCGACGCTCCGATCCACGAGGGCTACGGCCTCACCGAGACCTCCCCGGTCGCCACCTTCAACCACGTCGGCCGCCCGCCGCGGCCCGGCACGATCGGCACGCCGATCTGGGGCGTCGACGTCGAGATCGCCGACCCGGGCTCCGCCGACGCGATCGTCCTGCTGCCGCACGGCGAGATCGGCGAGCTCGTGATCCGCGGCCACAACCTGATGAACGGGTACCTGAACCGCCCCGACGACACGGCCGCGGCCATCGTCGACGGCTGGTTCCGCACCGGCGACCTCGGCACGAAGGACGACGACGGCTACCTCACGATCGTCGACCGCACGAAGGACATGATCATCCGCAACGGCTACAACGTGTACCCGCGGCAGGTCGAGGAGGTGCTCGCCACCCACCCCGACGTCGCCATGGCGGCCGTGTTCGGCGTGCCCCACGCGGTGCACGGGCAGGAGATCGAGGCGGCGGTCGTGCTCCGCCCCGGCGCCACGGCCACCCCCGAGCAGCTGATCGCCCACGTCTCCGACGAGATCGCCGCGTACAAGTTCCCGCGGGTCGTCCACGTGCTCGACGCCCTGCCGATCGGCCCCAGCGGCAAGGTGCTGAAGCGCGCCCTCGTCGACCGGTTCAGCGCGGGGGAGGAGCCGACCCCCGCCTCCTGACGGCCGCGCCCCCGCCGTCCGGGGGCGGCGCTCCGCACGCCCCTGCGCCACGGCGTCACGGGCAGACCCGCGCGGTGCCCGCGCCCTACGATGACGACGGTGATCGCCATCGTCCTCGCCGCCCTGCTCTGGGGCACGACCGGCACGGCCGCGAGCCTCGTCGGCGGGACGGTCAGCCCGCTGGCGACGGGGGCCGCCACCATGACGGTCGGCGGCATCCTGCTGGCCCTCACGGCCCCGCGCCTCGCCGCGGCGGTGCTCCGAGGAGGCGCGGGCAGCTGGCGCTGGATCGCCCCCGGAGCCGTCGGGGTCGCCGTCTACCCCCTCGCCTTCTACAGCTCGATGTCGCTCGCCGGCGTCGCCGTCGGCAACGTCGTCTCGCTCGGCACGGCGCCCCTGTTCGCCGCGCTGCTCGAGCGGCTGCTCGACCCGCCCGCCCGGCGCCGCCCCCTCGAGCGGCGCTGGCTCGCCTCCGCCGGGGCCGCCGTCGTGGGCGTGGCGCTCCTCGCGAGCGTCGGCCACGCCGGGCCGCCGACCGACGTTGCGGTCGTCGCCGGGGCGGGGCCCGACCCCCGCGAGGCCCTCGCCCCGGGCGCCGGCCTCGTGGGCGGCGTCGCCCTCGGCCTGCTCGCGGGCCTCGCCTACGCGGCCTACACCTACACCGCCGGCCGGCTCATCCAGCAGGGGCACCCGTCGCGGGGCGCCATGGCCGCCCAGTTCGGCGTCGGGGCCGCGCTGCTGGTGCCGGTGCTGCTCGCGACGGGCGGGTCGATCGTGCAGTCGGCGACGTCGGTCGGCGTGCACGCGTACCTCGCCCTGGGCCCGATGTTCATCGCGTACCTGCTCTTCGGCCGGGGGCTCCGCACGGTGTCGAGCTCCCGCGCGACCACCGTCACGCTGCTCGAGCCCGTCGTCGCCACCCTGCTCGCGGTCGTCGTCGTGGGCGAGCGCCTGACGCCGCTCGGCTGGCTGGGCCTCGCGCTCGTGCTCGTCGGCGTCGTGGCGGTCGTCACGGGGCCGCGGGCGGGGAGGACCGCGCCCGGAGCCCCGCCCGCGCCTCCCGCGACCCCGCCCGCGCCTCCCGCGACCCCTCGACAGGCCCCGGTGCCCGACGCCTAGAGTGAGCGTCGTGATGCTCAACGACGTGCACGTCCACCGGTCCGACGACCCGCTCGCGCGGCGCGACGAGCTGGCCCACCGCCTCGCCGCGGTCGCGGTCGACCCGGTCGCCGTCGACGACGACGTCGCCGAGATGGTCGTCAACCGCGTGATCGACAACGCGGCCGTCGCCGCCGCGAGCCTGCACCGCGCACCCGTCGTCGCCGCCCGGGCCCAGGCCGCGGCGCGGCTGCAGCACCGGTCGGCCCGCCACGACGGCGCGACCGTCGTCGGCCTCGACCCCGACCGGCGGGTCCAGCCCGAGTGGGCCGCCTGGGCGAACGGCGTGGCCGTGCGCGAGCTCGACTTCCACGACACCTTCCTCGCCGCCGAGTACTCGCACCCCGGCGACAACGTGCCGCCCGTGCTCGCCGTCGCCCAGCACGTCGGCGCCACGGGCGAGCAGCTGCTCCGCGGCCTGGTGGCCGGCTACGAGCTGCAGATCGACCTGACCCGCGCGATCAGCCTGCACGCCCACAAGATCGACCACGTCGCCCACCTCGGCCCGAGCGCGGCCGGCGGCATCGGAGCCCTGCTCGGCCTCGACGTCGAGACCACCGCCCAGGCCATCGCCCAGGCGCTGCACACGACGACCGCGACGCGGCAGTCGCGCAAGGGCCTCATCTCGACCTGGAAGGCCTACGCCCCGGCCTTCGCGGGCAAGCAGGCGGTCGAGGCGATCGACCGCGCGCTCCGCGGCCAGACGAGCCCCAGCCCGATCTGGGAGGGCGAGGACGGCGTGATCGCGCGCCTCCTCGACGGCCCCGACGCCCGGTACAGCGTGCCGCTGCCGGCCCCGGGCGAGTCGAAGCGGGCCATCCTCGACAGCTACACGAAGGAGCACAGCGCCGAGTACCAGGCGCAGGCCTGGATCGACCTCGCCCGCCGTCTCGGCCGTGAGCGGCCCGAGCTGCGCGACCCCGCGGCCGTCCGGCGCATCGTGCTGCACACGAGCCACCACACGCACGTCGTCATCGGCTCGGGCGCGGGCGACCCGCAGAAGTACGACCCGCGGGCCAGCCGCGAGACGCTCGACCACTCCATCCCCTACATCGTCGCCGTCGCCCTGCAGGACGGCGCGTGGCACCACGAGCGCAGCTACGCGCCCGAGCGCGCGCAGCGCCCCGACACCGTGGAGCTGTGGAGTCGCATCAGCACCGCCGAGGACGCCGAGTGGACGAGGCGGTACCACTCCGTCGACCCCGCCGAGAAGGCGTTCGGCGGGCGCATCGAGGTCGAGTTCGTCGACGGGTCGAGCCTCGTCGACGAGATCGCCGTGGCCGACGCGCACCCGCTCGGCGCGCGGCCGTTCGCCCGGGCCGACTACGTGCGCAAGTTCCGCACGCTCGCCGAGGGGGTGCTCGCCGACGAGGAGGTCGAGCGGTTCCTGGAGCTGGCCCCGCGACTCCGGAGCCTGCGCCCCGACGAGCTCGCCGGGCTCACCGTGACGCCGCCGGAGGGCAGCCTGCGCGAGGTCGACGCCGCGTCGCCCGAGGGGCTGTTCTGATGCTGTACTCGACGCTGGCCCCGGCCGAGAAGCGGCGGCTGTTCTGTGAGCGGCTGCGCGGCACCGACGACGTGCTGCGGCTGCCCGGGGCGTTCAACCCCCTCAGCGCGCGCCTGATCGAGCGCAAGGGCTTCGAGGGCGTCTACGTCTCGGGCGCGGTCGTCGCCGCCGACCTCGGCCTGCCCGACATCGGCCTCACCACCCTCACCGAGGTCGCCCAGCGGGCCGGCCAGATCGCGCGCATGACCGACCTGCCGACGCTCGTCGACGCCGACACGGGCTTCGGCGAGCCCATGAACGCGGCGCGCACCGTGCAGACCCTGGAGGACGCGGGAGTCGCGGGCATGCACGTCGAGGACCAGGTGAACCCCAAGCGGTGCGGCCACCTCGACGGCAAGCAGGTCGTCGACCTCGACACGGCCGTGAAGCGTGTGCGGGCGGCCGTCGAGGGGCGCCGCGACCCCGACTTCCTGGTCATGGCGCGCACCGACGTCCGGGCGCTCGAGGGGCTCGACGTCGCCGTCGACCGGGTGCGCGCCCTCGTCGACGCGGGGGCCGACGCGGTCTTCCCCGAGGCGCTCACCGGGCTCGCCGAGTTCGAGGCCGTGGCCTCCGCGGTCGACGTGCCCGTGCTCGCCAACATGACCGAGTTCGGCAAGGGGCGGCTGCACACCGTCGACGAGCTGCGCGACGCCGGGGTGCGGATCGTCATCTGGCCCGTGAGCCTGCTGCGCCTCGCGATGGGCGAGGCCTCCCGCGGCCTGGACGAGCTGGCCGAGAGGGGCACCCAGGCGCGCCTCCTCGACCGAATGCAGCACCGCGCCGACCTCTACGACCTGATCGACTACGAGGGCTACTCGGCCTTCGACGGCGACGTGTTCGACTTCACCGTCGAGCGCTGAGCACCCGGCGCCGCCTGCGCCGCCGCACCGCACCACCCGCACCACCGCACCGCCCGCCGGCACCGTCGCCGGCACCGCCTCACCTCACGAAGGAGTGACCATGAGCGACACCCTCACCGCCCCCGCGGCGGCGTCCGCCCCCGAGCTGCACAAGGGCCTCGCCGGGGTGGTGGTCGACCGGACGGCCGTGTCGTCCGTCGACCCGACGAGCGGGTCGCTGCTCTACCGCGGCTACCCCGTGCAGGAGCTCGCCGCCCGCTGCGACGTTGAGGACGTCGCCCACCTCCTGCTGCACGGCGAGCTGCCGACGCCGGAGCAGCGCGTCGCCTTCGACGCCGAGCTCCGGGCCGCGCGGCCGCTCGCGCCCGGCCTGCAGCACGTCATCGACCTCATCCCCACCTCGGCCCACCCGATGGACGTCGTCCGCACCGCGATCAGCGCCCTGGGCGCCGCCGAGCCCGAGCCGAGCACCGCCCCCGGCGTGCACGACCCGGCCGCCGCGCGGCGCCTCGCGACGAGGGTCTTCGCGGCGCTGCCCGGCGTCATCGCCTACGACCAGCGGCGCCGCCACGACCTGCCGTCGGTGCCCCCGCGCGACGACCTCGGCTGGTCGGCGGACCTCCTGCACCGCGTCTTCGGCCGGGAGGCCGACGAGCTCGACGTGCGGGCCCTCGACACGTCGATGGTGCTCTACGCCGAGCACTCGTTCAACGCGTCGACCTTCACCGCCCGCGTGGTGGCCTCGACGCTCTCCGACCTGCACTCCGCGCTCGTCGCGGCGGTCGGGGCGCTCAAGGGCCCCCTGCACGGCGGGGCGAACGAGGCCGCCCTCGAGCTGCTCGAACGGGTCGCCGACGACGGCGGGGCCGACGGCGCCCTCGCCTGGCTCGACGCCGCGCTCGCCCGCCGGGAGAAGATCATGGGCTTCGGGCACCGCGTCTACAAGGACGGCGACAGCCGCGTGCCGACCATGGAGGAGGCGCTGGCCGGCCTCGTCGACCGTGCCCGCGCCTCCGGCGACACCCGGGTCGACGAGCTCGCCGCGGTGTACGACGCGCTGGCCGCGGGCGTGCTCGACCGCAAGGGGCTGAAGCCGAACGTCGACTGGCCGTCGGGCTTCGCGTACCACCTGATGGGCTTCGAGACCCCGGTCTTCACGCCGCTGTTCGTCGCGGCCCGGGTGCTCGGCTGGAGCGCCCACGTGCTCGAGCAGCGGGAGGCGAACTCGCTGATCCGCCCGCTGTCGCACTACGACGGGCCCGCGCAGCGAGCCGTGCCGGCGCGCGCCTGACGGCCCCGCCGGCGCGCCGCGCCTGCCCGCCCCGCCGGCCCCACCTCGCCGGCCCGCCTCGCCTGCCGGCCCACGTCACGCCATGAACCGCGTTCCGTGCGATGAACCGCGATGTAGCGCGGTTCATCGCACGGAACGCAGTTCCCCGAGGCGGCCGCGGCGGGACGCCCCGCCCGCACGCGCCTAGCGTGGGGCGCATGACGAACCGACTCGCCGACGCCGTCAGCCCGTACCTGCGCTCGCACGCCGACAACCCCGTCGACTGGTGGCCCTGGGGCCAGGAGGCCTTCGACGAGGCCGCCCGCCGCGACGTGCCCGTGCTCGTCTCGATCGGCTACGCGACCTGCCACTGGTGCCACGTGATGGCCCGCGAGAGCTTCAGCGACCCCGAGCTCGCCGGGCACCTCAACGAGCGCTTCGTCGCCGTCAAGGTCGACCGCGAGGAGCACCCCGACGTCGACTCGAGCTACCTCGCCGCCGCCTCGGCCTTCACCGAGCAGCTCGGCTGGCCCCTCACCGTCTTCGCGACGCCCGAGGGGCAGACGTTCTTCGCGGGCACCTACTTCCCGCCGCAGCCGGTGCAGGGGCACCCGGCCTTCCGCCAGGTGCTCGACGCCGTCACCGAGGCCTGGACGACCCGTCGGGGCGAGGTGGACGCGACCGCCCGCGGCGTGGCGGCGGCCCTCGCGGCGCAGCCCGCGCCTCCGGCGGAGCACGCGCCGCTGCCGTCGACCGAGGCGCTCCGGCACGCGGCCGCCCGCGTCGGCGCGGCGGAGGACGTCGAGCACGGCGGCTTCGGCGGCGCGCCGAAGTTCCCGGTCGCGCCGGCGCAGCTGGCCCTGCTCGGCCTCGGCGCCGGGGGAGACCGGGCCGCCCTGGCGCTCGCCTCGCGCACCCTCCGGGCGATGGCCGCGTCGCCGCTCCGCGACCCCGTCGAGGGCGGGTTCTTCCGCTACTCGACCCGGCGCGACTGGCACGATCCGCACTACGAACGCATGCTCTACGACAACGCGCTGCTGCTGACGGCGTACTCGCGCCTGGCCCTGCTCGAGCCGGGCCTGGTCGGGGAGCCCGCGTCGTCGTCGTCGTCGGAGCAGCCCGCGGGAGGCGCGGCCGCCGCCGCCCGCACCGCTCCCGACCCGCTGTCGGTCGCCTCGGGCATCGCCGACGTGCTGCTCGGCCGGCTGCGCACCCCGCGCGGGGCGTTCGCCTCCGCCCAGGACTCCGAGAGCACGATCGACGGCCGCCGCGTGGAGGGCGGCTGGTACGCCCTCGACGCCGACGAGCGGGCCCGGCACGAGCCTCCGCCCGTCGACGAGAAGGTGCTGACCGGGTGGAACGGGCTCGCCATCGCCGCCCTGGCCGAGGCCGGCGCGCGGCACGACCGGCCCGAGTGGGTCGCGGCGGCCCGGGCGGCGGCCGACCTGCTGCTCGACGAGCACGTGACCCGCGACGGGCGGCTGCTCCGCGCCTCCACCGCGTCCGGCGTCTCGACGGCCGTCGCGACGCTCGAGGACCACGGCATGTTCGCCGAGGGGCTGCTGCAGCTGACGCTCGCGACCGGCCTGCCGCGCTACGCGGTCGCGGCCCGCGAGCTGCTCGAGCGCACCCTCGTCGACGACCCCGCCGCCGCGGTGCCGTTCGCCGCGCCCGAGGGTGCCGACCCGGTGCTGCGCGGCCACGGCACGGCGCTGGCGGCCGACCCCTCCGAGGGCGCCTACCCCTCGGGGCTCAGCGCCACGGCGACCGCCGCCCTCACCCTGCACCGCATGACGGGGGAGGCGCGGTGGCGGTCCGCCGCAGAGCGCGCCGTCGCCCCCGGCTCGGCCCGGGCCCTCGACGCCCCCGTCGCGTTCGGCACGACGTTCGCCCTGCTCGCCGAGCTCGCCGCGCCGTCGACGCAGCTGGTCGTCGTCGAGCCCGCCGTCGTGGCGGGCGCGGACGCGGCGTCCGACGCTGCAGCTGGCGCTGCGGCTGGCGCTGCGGCTGTCGAGGGCCCGACGACGCTGGTGCCGGCGTTCGACCTCGGGGCGCGGGCGCGGCGCACGCTCGGCCCCGGCGTGCTCGTCGGCGTCGTCGGGGAGGACGCCGCCGAGGCCCTCGCCGACGCCGGCTTCGAGCTGTTCGCCGGTCGTCGGGCGGTGCGCGGCCACGTGACCGCGTACCTCTGCCACGACTTCGTCTGCCGCCTGCCCGTCACGGGCATCGAGGAGCTCGACCGGGAGCTCGCCGAGCAGCTCTAGGCCGGCGGCGCCGAGTGGTCACGATCGGCTCCTCCCGGGTTGGGGAGTGACAGTTCGTGACCCTTCGCCGGTCCGACCCGGGGAGGCGGGGGCTGGGTGGTCACGATCGGCTCCTCCCGGGTTGGGGAGTGACAGTTCGTGACCCTTCGCCGGTCCGACCCGGGGAGGCGGGGGCTGGGTGGTCACGATCGGCTCGTCCCGCGCGCGGGAACGACAGTTCGTGACCACTCGGCGGTCCGACGCGCGGAGGCGGTCGGGTGAGGCCCCCGCTCAGGCGGCGAGCGTCGTGAGCGGGGCGTCGCCGTCGGCGGCCCACTCGGTGAGCGACCCGTCGTACAGCGCCACGTTCCGCTCGCCGACGAGGGTGAGCGCCAGCGCGTCGGCGCTGGCCGCGATGCCCTGGCCGCAGTAGACGACGACGCGGTCGGCCCCGAGCGCGGGGGCGAGCAGGGCACGGAGCTGCGCGGGGCTGGCGAAGCGCCGGTCGTCGGCGACGAGCTCGTCGGCGGGCGCGTTCACGCTGCCGGGGATGTGGCCGAGCCGAGGGCGACGGCCTTCCTGCCCGGCGAACTCGGCGCGGGGAGAGCCGCAGACGAGGGCGGCCTGCTCGTCGCCGCGCACGACGGCCTCGACGTAGGCCTTGTCGACCCAGAGCTCGGGGCGCTCGTCGGCGAGGAAGAGAGCGGGCTGCGGCTCGACGTGGCCGACGTCGATGGGGCGCTGCTCGCGCTGCCACGTCGTGAAGCCGCCGTCGAGCACGGCGACGTCGTCGTAGCCGAAGGCGCGGAACAGCCACCACAGGCGCGCGGCCCAGAGGCCGACCGACGAGTCGTAGACCACGACGGTGGTCTCGTTCGTGATGCCGAGCGCGCCCACCGCCGCCTCGAAGCGCTCGGCGTCGGGGCGGGTGAAGGGCAGGGCGGCCCGGTGGTCGCTGAGCTCGCTGACGAGGTCACCGAAGACGGCCCCGGGCACGTGGCCGTCGACGAGGTACTGCTCGTGCCCGGTGACGAAGCGGCCGCTGGGCCGCCCGTCGGGGCCGGCGACGGAGACGACCGACGCGTCGACGACCACCATCTCGTCGGCCCCGATGTGGTCGGCGAGCCACTGGCTCGAGACGAGGGGGGATGTCAGCACGGGAGGCATGCGGGCCACGGTACTGCCGACCCCTGTCATCGACCAGGGCACGCCTTCACGGCGCGTCACGTTCGCACCCGGGCCGACCCGCGCCTCCCGCGACTCCCGCCGGCGGAGCGACCGGGCCGACCCGCGAGTCCCGCAGGTCGGCCCGGGCGAGCGACTACTTCCCGGTCGGGCCGTAGAAGCTCTCGATGTCCTGCAGCTCGAGCTCGGCGGTGGCCTGGATCAGCTCGAGCAGGTCGGCGTCGAGGCCGGGGGCGAACTCCTCGAGGCGCTCGGGCGAGATCGTCGATGGGGCGCCGACGGGGGCCTGCTCGGTGGCGGTGAGGTCGGTTCCGTCGTTCGAGGGCGACGGGCCGCGGAAGATCTTGCTCGCCTCTGACTTGCCGTCGAGGTCGAAGCTGTACTGCTTGCTCTGCAGCCCGAGGTCGAGCAGCTTCTTCACCTCGGGGAACTGCTCGGCGTTGGTCTTCGGCACGGGCAGCAGCTTGTTCCACATCACGCCGAGCGACTCGAGGGCCTTCGCGTAGGCGTTCTCGTGCGCCTGGTCGCGGACGATCAGGTACGCGAGGGTGCCGCGGGCGACCGCGTTGTCGGTCATCTCGTAGATGCGGCACTTCTGCAGGCGGCCGGTCGACTCGAGCATGAGGTTGTAGAGCAGGTCGAGGGGCAGGTTGCCGCTGTTGTAGACGTAGCTGCCGCTCCAGGGGTTGCCGACCGAGTCGACGGGCAGGGCGCCCTGGGCCCCGACGAGGTAGTGGTGGATGTTGCCCGTGTCGAGCGCGATGTTCAGCGGGGTCGCGCCACCGGCACCGGGGGTGTCGAGCGGGTCGGTGAGCTTCCCGGTGTACTCGGGGCTGCCGTCGAGCAGGCGCGAGATGGTCGTGCCGATCAGCTCGACGTGGCTGATCTCCTCGGTGCCGACGCCCTGGATGAGGTCGCGGTACGGCTTGGCCGCGGGCCCGCGGAAGTTCATCGCCTGGAAGAGGTACTGCATCATCGTGCGCATCTCGCCGAACTGGCCGCCGAGGCCCTCCTGCAGCGCGTTGGCGGCGGCGGGGTCGGGCTCGCCGTCGGCGATCTCGTTGATCCAGGTCTGTGCGTGGAAGTACATGGGGCCTCCGTCGGTCCTGTGTCGGCGACGTCGTGCCGCCTCCCTCAG
Source organism: Frigoribacterium endophyticum (assembly GCF_011759585.1). Classification (GTDB taxonomy): domain Bacteria; phylum Actinomycetota; class Actinomycetes; order Actinomycetales; family Microbacteriaceae; genus Frigoribacterium; species Frigoribacterium endophyticum. The sequence continues at coordinate 523,281 of NZ_JAAOYV010000002.1, read as the reverse complement.
GCTGCGCCCCGGACGGGGGGTGCGGGCGGCCCCGCCGGTCATTGCCAGAGACGGCGTACCCCGTCGGTCCCCCTCCCGCAGCGGGTCAAGGCCTGGGCCTGGGCCCGGCCGGTCAGCGCGACCGACGCGACGAGATGACGCCCGTGTCGAAGCCCATGAGGTTGAGACCGCCGTTGAAGCGGGCGTGCTCGACCTTGATGCAGCGGTCCATGACGACGGTGAGGCCCTTCTCCTCGCCGTACCGCGCGGCCTCCTCGTCGTAGATCCCCAGCTGCACCCAGATCGTGCGGGCGCCGCTCGCGACGACGTCGTCGACGACGGACGGGATGTCGCTCGCCTTGCGGAAGACGTCGACGATGTCGGGCACCTCGGGCAGCGACGCCAGGTCGGGGTACGCCTTCTCGCCGAGGATCGTGTCGGCGTTCGGGTTGACGAAGTACACCCGCAGGTCGCTCGACTGCTGCAGGTACGTGCCGACGAAGTAGGAGGAGCGGGTGGCGTTCGGCGACGCGCCCACGATCGCGACGGACTTCGCCTCGCGGAGGATCGCCTGGCGCTCCTTCGCGGTCGGCCCGACCCAGGTGCGCTGCGACGTCAGCAGCTTGGCGAGCGGCGAGCTCGACGGCAGCTCACAGGTGAGCCCGTTGGTCAGCTGCGTGGTGACGGTGTCGGTCATGACCGGTCTCCCTCGCTGGCTGCGGTCAGCGCCTGGTCGAGGTCGTCGATGATGTCGGCGGGGTCCTCGATGCCGACGCTGATGCGCACCGAGCCGGGCAGCACGCCCGCGTCGACGAGCTGCTGCTCGCTGAGCTGCGCGTGGGTGGTCGACCCGGGATGGATCACGAGCGTCTTCGCGTCGCCGATGTTGGCGAGGTGGCTGGCCAGCTCGACCGACTCGATGAAGGTCTTGCCGGCGGCGCGACCGCCCGCGAGCTCGAACGTGAAGACCGAGCCGGGCCCCTCGGGCAGGTACTTCGCCGCCCGCTCGTGGTGCGGGTGCTCGGGCAGGCCGGCCCAGCGCACCCGCTCGATGCGCGGGTCGGCGTCGAGCCACTCGGCGACCTGGCGGGCGTTGTCGACGTGGGCGCGCATCCGGTACGGCAGGGTCTCGACGCCCTGGGCGAGGAGGAACGCCGAGTGCGGGGCGAGCGCCGGGCCGATGTCGCGGAGCTGCTCGGCACGGAGGCGCGTGAGGAAGGCGTACTCGCCGAAGTTGCCCGACCAGTTCAGCCCGCCGTAGCTCGCCACCGGCTGGTCGAAGAGCGGGAACCTCTCACTGTCCCACGCGAAGCGTCCCGACTCGACGACGACGCCGCCGAGGGTGGTGCCGTGCCCGCCGAGGAACTTCGTGGCCGAGTGGATCACCACGTCGGCGCCCCACTCGATCGGGCGGTTCAGGTACGGGGTCGCGATGGTCGAGTCGACGATGAGGGGGATTCCCGCGGCGTGCGCGACCTCGGCGAGGCCCTCGAGGTCGGCGATCTCGCCGGACGGGTTGGCGACGGTCTCGACGAAGAGCAGCTTCGTCGCCGGCGTGATCGCGGCGGCGTAGTCGGCCGGCTCGCTCGACTGCACGAACGTCGTCTCGACGCCGAACCGGCGAAGGGTGACGTCGAGCTGCGTGATCGACCCGCCGTAGAGGTTCGCGCTCGCGACGATGTGGTCGCCGGCGCCCGCCAGGCTCGCGAAGGTGATGAACTGCGCGCTCAGCCCGCTCGAGGTGGCGACGGCCCCGAGGCCGCCCTCCAGGCTGGCGATGCGCTCCTCGAAGGAGGCGGTGGTCGGGTTCGCGAGGCGGCTGTAGATGTTGCCGTACTTCTGCAGGGCGAACCGGGCCGCGGCGTCGTCGGTGTCGTCGAAGACGAACGCGCTCGACTGGTAGATGGGGAGGGCGCGGGCGCCCGTCGCCGCGTCGGGGATGTTGCCCGCGTGGATAGCCCGCGTGCGGAAGCCGTACTCACGATCTGCCATGGGCCCACGCTAGCCGCTGCCCCTGACGGCCCCGGCTGGGAGGTCACAGAACTTCACAGTCGACCCGCGCCTCCGGCGGGTGGGGAGGGAGCGGTGCTCAGCGCCCGCGCGTCACCGACCGGTAGACCTCGAGCAGCGGCTCGGCCGACAGCCGGACGACCGACCCCGAGCGCAGCAGCGCCTCGCTCGCCGTGGTCAGGAGCGCCGGCTCCCGCCGCAGCCGCTCGACGGCGGCGACGAGCCCCGCCGCGTCGGGCGTCGGCGTGAGGAAGCCGCCGCCGTCGGGCACGACCTCGGCGAGGTCGGGGTCGCAGTGGACGACCGGCAGCCCGGTCGCGGCCGCCTCGAGCACGACCATGGGCTGGTTGTCGAAGTCCCACGAGCTCGAGACCAGGGCGTGCGCCGACCGCATCGCCGTGAGCACCTCGCCGTGCGGCACCGCCCCGTGGAACGTCACCCGCCCGGCTCGTCGCTCGAGCGAGCGCCGTGCGCCGCCGTCGCCGTAGACGTCGACCGACACCCGGTCGCCGAACGACCGCGCGGCCTCGACGAGCACGCCGGGCCGCTTCTCCGGCGACAGCCGCCCCACCCAGACCAGGCGCAGCGGCTCGTCGGCGCCGAGCACCCGGGGAGTCGCGGTGCCGGCCGCCGCGGCCACCGACTCCTCGAGGCCGTTCGTGAGCACCGTCATCGGGGTGACGACCCCCTGGTCGGCGAGCTTCCGGGCGAAGTGGGCCGAGGGCACGACGACGTGGTCGCTCGCCCGCGACTGCGCGAGCATCAGCCGCCACATGCGCCGGGCCGTCGCCGTGGCCGTGTAGCGCGTGCCGCCCGCGACGCGGAGGCCGGCGTGGCTGACCTGGCGGGCGTGCAGCCCCGCCAGGAGCAGCGTCGTCACGGCGGGCAGCGGCAGCACCGAGGCGGTGTAGACGTCGACGCGGCCGTGCATGGTGTGGACGACGGGCAGGCCCAGCTCGTGGGCCGCGCGGACGCCGCCGAGGGCCGCGAACATCTCCGAGTGCGTGTGCACGACGTCGACGCCGCGCCGCGCGAACTCCTCGGCGAGGGCCGCCGCGACCCGGCGGGGCGGCCAGGCGAACGGGTAGCCGTCGGGGCGGAACGCCCCCGCGACGGGCAGGGCCACGACGCCCTCCTCGGACGGGCCGGCGAGCGGGCAGAACACGGTGGCCTCGTGCCCGGCGGCCCGGAGCGACTCCGCGAGCGCGCGCACCGCGGTCTGGACGCCGCCGAGGGTCGGGGCGTAGTAGTCCGTGACGAGGGCGATGTGCACGGCACGATCCTAGGGAGGCGCGGGCGTCCCCGGGCGGGCCGACCGTCGCCCCTAGGATCGCGGCATGGGGGAGACGACGCCGGGGGGCACGGCGCTGGTGACCGGCGCGAGCGGGTTCCTGGGCGCGCACGTGGTGCGCGACCTCCGCGCCCACGGCTGGCGGGTCGTCGCCGCGGGGCGCCGCGCCGAGGCCCTGCCGGCCGACGGCCCGACCTTCGTCGGCGACCTCGACGACCTCGGCCGCTCCGACGTGCCGGCCGACCTCGTCGTCCACTGCGCCGCCCTCTCGTCGCCGTGGGGCCGCTGGTCCGAGTTCGAGCACGCCAACGTGACGGGCACCGCCCGGGTGCTCGAGCACGCCCGGCGCGTCGGGGCGCGGCGGCTCGTGCACGTGTCGTCGCCGGGCATCTACGCGGCGCCCCGTGACCGCGTCGGCATCCGTGAGGACGAGGTCGACGGGCGCCGCCCCATGAACCACTACATCCGGTCGAAGCTGCAGGCCGAGGCCCTCCTGCAGGAGGCGGTGGGCGCGGCGGGCGGGCCGGAGATCGTCGTCCTCCGCCCGCGGGGCATCGTCGGCCCCGGCGACCCGAGCCTCGTGCCGCGCCTGCTCCGCGTGCACGCGCGCGTCGGTGTGCCGCTGCTGCGCGGCGGACGCGGGCTCGTCGACCTCACCTCGGTCGAGAACGTCGCGCTCGCCGTGCGGCTCGCGGCGACGGCGCCCGCCTCGGCGGTCGACGGCGAGGCCTTCAACGTCACCAACGGCGACCCCCGCCCCTTCGGCGACCTGCTCGAGCAGCTGCTGACCGGCCTGGGGCTGCCGCTCCGGCCACGGCCCGTGCCGGCCCGGGCGGCCTACGCGCTCGCGGGCGTGCTCGAGGCGGTCTGCGGCGTGCTCCCCGGCCGCCCCGAGCCCCCGATGACCCGCTACACGATCACGACCATCGCGCACTCGCAGACCCTCGACATCTCGAAGGCCCGTGAGCTGCTCGGCTACGAGCCGGTCACCTCGCTCGACGAGAGCCTCGCGGGGTACGCGCGTGCCTGAGGCCGTGACGGAACCGGAAGAGGCGCCGCCGGTGCCGTCGCCGGGGCCGTCGCGCCTCGAGTGCTTCCGCTGCGGCGACACGTCGCACGACCTGGCCCAGCTGCTGCGGGGGCACCGGCGCGAGCGGCGGGTGTTCCCGTCCGGGGCCTTCCTCTGGGCCTCCGGTGACCGGCGGGTCCTCTTCGACACCGGCTACGCCCCGCTGCCCTGGCGAGCCGGCCCGGCCGCGTGGGCCTACCGTCGTCTGCTCCCGCCCCGCGTCCCCGCCGGGGCCACCATCGGCGAGCAGGTCGACCCCGCCGCGGTCACGCACGTCGTGCTCTCGCACCTCCACCCCGACCACCTCGGCGGGCTGGCCGCCTTCCCGCACGCGACCGTCGTGCTGAGCGAGGGGCTCCGGCGCACGCTCGCGGGGCCGCGGCTGCGCGACGGGGTGCTCCGGGGGCTGCTGCCGCCCTGGTGGCCGGACGCGCGCCTCCTCGTGGTCGGCGCCCCGGGCTCGCCCGCCGAGGCCTCCTTTTCGCCGGGCCCGCACGGGCTGCGCACCGTCGACCTCTTCGGCGACGGCGCCTACCGGCTGGTCGACCTGCCGGGGCACGCCCGCGGGCACCTCGGCGCCCTGGTGGAGGGGCGGGTGCTCCTGGCCGGCGACGCCGCCTGGGGTCGCGACCTGCTGGGCCAGGAGCGCCGGATGCGCCGCCTGCCCCGGGCCGTCAGCCACGACGCCGAGGCGCAGGCCGAGACGGCCGGGCAGCTGCTGGCCGTGGAGCGCGCCGGGGTGCGCCTCCTCTTCAGCCACGACGTGCACGCGACCGGCGTCGACCTGCTGGCCGACGCGTCGGGCACGTCGCCCGCCGACGCGGCGCACGACGACGACCACGACGACGACGGGACGACACGATGAGGACACTGAAGATCGCCGGCTGGGGCACCTGGCTGCCCGAGCGCGTCGTGCGGTTCGGCGACCAGACGCGCCACCGCGTCGACGACGACGTCTCGCAGCTCGACATGCTCGCCGCGGCCTCGGAGCGGGCGCTCGCCCGGGCCGGCGTCGCGCCCGACGAGCTCGACGGCGTCATCGCGGCGGTCGCCGCCGGGGTCCAGCCGATCCCGTGCACGGCCGCGCTCGTCATGGAGCGCGTCGCGCCGGGCGCCCGGGCCGCCGCCTTCGACGTCGGCTCCACCTGCACGAGCTTCATCACCGCGCTCGACGTCGCCTCCCGCTACTTGGCCGACGGCGACCTCGAGCGGGTGCTCGTGGTGTCGGGCGACGTGGCGACGAGGTTCCTCGACCCCGACCAGCGCGAGAGCCACGAGCTCTTCTCCGACGCGGCCGCGGCCGTGGTGCTGACCCGCGGCGACGACCCGGGGCAGGGGGTGGTAGCGAGCCTGCAGCAGACCTGGCCCGAGCACGCCCACGACACCGAGCTGCGCGGCGGCCTCTCGCGCTACCCGGCGCGCGGCTACGCCGACGGCGACCCCGCCGACCACCTCTTCGACATGGACGGTCGTCGGGCACTCCGCGGCATGCTCGACGTGCTGCCCGGCTTCTTCGACCGCTTCTGGCAGCGCTCAGGGCTCACCCCGGCCGACGTCGACCTCGTCGTGCCCCACCAGGCCAGCCGGGCCCTCGGCCTCGCGATGCGGCGGCTCGGCCTCCCGCCGGGCTCCTACGTCGACGCGGTCGCGGAGTACGGCAACATGGTCAGCGCGTCCGTGCCCTACACGCTGGCGCGGTGCCTCGACGACGGCCGCCTCGGCCGGGGCGACACGGTCCTGCTCTGCGGCACGGCCGCGGGCCTGACGGCCAACGCCCTCGCCCTGCGGTTGTAGGAGGCGCCTCCCCGGCCCAGGGGCTCACCGGCGACGGGGTCAGAACGGGTTCGTGAACCCGTCGACGACGGCCTCGATCACCTCGCCCAGGACCTGCTTGACCCGGTGGGCGGCCTTGACGTGCCAGGGCGCCGAGCTCTCGAGGGTCCGCGCCGACGCGCGGCGGAGGACTCGGCGCGGGACCCTGCGGCGACACGGCTCGGCGTCGGCGTCGGCGCCCTGCGCCGCGCACTCGAGGCAGCGCGTGATCCCCGGCTCGTGCGACCCGGGGTGTCCCGTCCAGGCGTGGCCGCAGGCGTCGCAGCGGGCAGCGGCCAGGCGACGGCGGGCGGCCCGGCCGGAGGGGCTCGGCCCGGCCGGGGACTTCGACCAGGTCTCGGGGGCGGGGGAGGTGCCTCCTACTTCCACGACGGGATCCAGTAGTGCAGGCGGATCCACTCCCAGTCCATCTGCTGGGCCGTCCACATGGGGTACCACCAGACGGACACAGCGACGGCGAGCACGAGGAAGCCCGCCGTGATCGAGAGGCCCCGGCGGCGTCGGTCGAGGTCGTCGGTGCGACGCCCCAGCAGCAGCCCGATCACCGCGGCGAGGCCGAGCAGGAGGTAGGGCTCGAAGGCGATCGTGTAGAACTGGAACACCGTGCGGCCGGAGAACGCGAGCCACGGCAGGTAGCCCGCGGCGATGCCGACGAGGATCGCCCCGTGCCGCCACTCGCGGTGCCGCACCACCCGATAGAGCAGGTAGAGGCAGGCCGCGACCGCGGCGTACCAGATCAGCGGGTTCGCGATCGAGGTGATCGCCTCGCCGCAGCGGGCGACGTCGCAGCCGGCCTGCCCGAGGTCGGTGCCCTGGTAGTACATGCTCGTCGGCCGGAGCATCAGCAGCCAGGTGAACGGGTTCGCCTGGTAGTCGTGCGGTGTCTGCAGCCCGACGTTGAAGGCGTACACGCCGGCCTCGTAGTGCCAGAAGTTCTGCACGACGTCCGGCACCCAGGCCAGTGCGCCCGTCCAGCGCTCGCCGGTCTCCTGCACCCAGTCGCGGTAGTACCCGCCGCCGGTGACGAACCAGCCCGTCCAGCTCACCAGGTACGCCACGACGGCGATCGGCACCGTGAGGAGGAAGCTCACCGGCGCCTGCTTGAAGAGGGTGCCCGACAGCCAGAACTCGACGCCTGCCCGGCGACGGGCCAGCACGTCGACGACGACGGTGTAGACGGCGAACACGGCCAGGAAGTAGAGGCCGTTCCACTTGACGGCCGTCGCGAGGCCGCACAGCAGCCCCGCGGTGACGAGCCAGGGGCGCGACCACAGGGCGGGGCCCCAGGCGGTGTCCCGACCGGCACCGCGCCTCCTCGCCAGCCAGGCCTCGAGACGGCCGGCGCTCTGCCGCCGGTCGAGCAGGACGGCCCCGAACGCCAGCAGGCCGAAGAGCATGACGAAGTTGTCGAGCAGCGAGACCCGCGACATGACGATCGCGTGGCCGTCGATCGCCATCAGGAAGCCGGCGATCGTGCCGACGAGCGTCGAGCGCAGCAGCACCGTGCCGATGACGGCGACGAGGGCCACCGCGAGCACGCCCGCGATCGCCGTGCTGAGCCGCCAGCCGGCCGGGTCGCCCGGGCCGAGGGCGGCCATGCCGAGCGAGATGAGCCACTTGCCGAGCGGGGGGTGCGCGACGAAGGAGGGGCTGGTCAGGAACCCGTCGGCGCCGCCCGCCGCGAACGAGGCGTCGTAGTCGGTCGGCCACGAGCCCTCGTAGCCGAGCTCGTGGAGGGTCCAGGCGTCCTTGACGTAGTAGGTCTCGTCGAAGACGAGCGTGCCGGGCACCCCGAGGTGCCAGAGCCGCAGCAGGGCCGCGAGCACGGTGACGCCGATCGGGCCGCCCCAGCGCCAGGCGGTGCGTCGGCCGGGGGTCGAGAGCAGCCGGCCCCACCAGGCGTCGACGCGGGTGAGGCGCGGGGCGTGCGCCGGCGGCGGGGCGGTCTCGCCGGCCTCGCCCAGGCTCGGGGTCGAGCCCTGTGCGAGACCGTCAGGGCCGCGGGGAGGCACGCCCTCGGCCTCGAGGAGCGCGTCGAACTCGCGCTCGCCCGGGGTCGTCATCGGGCCATCGTATTCGGCGCGTCGCCCGGCTCCGTCGCACCGGGGGAGAATGACCGGGTGATCGTTCTCGCCGCGACCCCCATCGGCAACCTCGGCGACGCCTCGACGCGTCTCGTCGAGGCCCTCCGCAACGCCGAGGTGATCGCCGCGGAGGACACCCGCACGGCCATCCACCTGATGCGCGCCCTCGGCGTCGAGAACCGCCCGCGGCTCATCGCCCTGCACGAGCACAACGAGCGCGAGAAGGCGGGCGAGCTCGTCGAGCTGGCCCGCGCCTCCGACGTCCTCGTCCTGACCGACGCCGGGATGCCCGCCATCAGCGACCCCGGCTTCCCCCTCGTCGAGGCCGCCGCCGCGGCCGGTGTCACGGTCACTGCGCTGCCCGGCCCCTCGGCGGTGCTGATGGCGCTGGCCGTCTCGGGCCTGCCGACCGACCGCTTCAGCTTCGAGGGCTTCCTGCCGCGCAAGCAGGGCGACCGGCTGCGGGTGCTCGGCGCCCTCGTCGACGAGCGCCGCACGATGGTGTTCTTCGAGTCGCCCCACCGTCTCGCCGACTCGCTCGGCGACGTCGCGACCGCCCTCGGCGCCGACCGCCGCGTCGTCGTCTGCCGCGAGCTGACGAAGATGCACGAGGAGGTGCGGCGCGGGTCGGCCGCCGACCTCGCCGCCTGGGCGGCCGACGGCGTGCGCGGCGAGATCTGCGTCGTGGTCGAGGGCGCCCCCGAGCGCGAGTTCGACCTCGCCGCCGGGCTCGCGCAGGTGCAGGCGCTCGTCGCCGACGGTGCCCGCCTCAAGGAGGCCTCCGCCGACGTGGCCGCCGCCACCGGCCTCTCCCGCCGAGACCTCTACCAGGCCGCCCTCGCCGCCCGGGCCCCCGGCCCCTCCTGAGGAGGCCCCCGGGGGGAGGCGCGGGCCGCGTCACGGGCGCGGTGGCCGCACCTAAGATGGTGGCCATGCCCGCCGGCGACTCCTTCTTCATCGCAACGCCCATCTTCTACGTCAACGACGTGCCGCACATCGGCCACGCCTACACCGAGGTCGCGGCCGACGTGCTCGCGCGCTGGCACCGCCAGCGCGGCGACGACACGTGGCTGCTGACAGGCACCGACGAGCACGGCCAGAAGATCCTGCGCACCGCGACCAGCCACGACGTCACCCCGCAGCAGTGGGCCGACAAGCTCGTCACCGAGTCCTGGAAGCCGCTGCTCGAGACGGTCGACATCAGCAACGACGACTTCATCCGCACCACCGACGAGCGCCACGAGGCCGGCGTGCAGAAGTTCCTGCAGAAGCTGTACGACGACGGCTTCATCTACCAGGGCGAGTTCGAGGGCTCGTACTGCGTCGGCTGCGAGGAGTACAAGCAGCCCGGCGACCTCGTCGAGGGCACCGGCCCCTTCGAGGGCGAGCAGGTCTGCGCGATCCACTCGAAGCCCGTCGAGCTGCTGAAGGAGAACAACTACTTCTTCCGCATGAGCGACTTCGAGCAGCGCCTGCTCGACCTCTACGAGCAGCAGCCCGACTTCGTGCAGCCCGAGACCGTGCGCAACGAGATCGTGCAGTTCGTGCGGCAGGGCCTCCGCGACCTCTCCATCTCGCGCCAGAGCTTCGACTGGGGCGTCAAGGTCCCGTGGGACGAGGAGCACGTCGTCTACGTCTGGTTCGACGCCCTCCTCAACTACGTCACGGCCATCGGCTACGGCGTCGACGACGAGCAGTTCCATCGACGCTGGCCGGCCGTGCAGCTCGTCGGCAAGGACATCGCCCGGTTCCACGCCGTCATCTGGCCCGCCATGCTCATGGCCGCGGGCCTCCCGGTGCCGAAGGCGGTCTTCGGCCACGGCTGGCTGCTCGTCGGCGGCGAGAAGATGTCGAAGTCGAAGCTGACCGGCATCGCCCCGCAGCAGATCACCGACGTCTTCGGCGCCGACGCGTTCCGCTACTACTTCATGCGCGCCATCACGTTCGGCCAGGACGGCAACTTCAGCTGGGAGGACATCGCGGCCCGCTACCAGGCCGAGCTCGCGAACGGCTTCGGCAACCTGGCCTCCCGCGTCGTCGCGATGATCACCCGCTACTTCGACGGGGTCGTCCCCGTCGCCGGCGAGCTGACCGACGCCGACCTCGCGATCCGCGAGACCGAGCTGCGCGTGACGGCCGCGGCCGACGCCGCGATCGAGCGCTTCGCGATCAACGAGGCGCTGGCGTCGATCTGGGAGCTCGTCGACGCTCTCAACGGCTACATCACCGAGCAGGAGCCCTGGGCCCTCGCCAAGCACGACGACCAGCGCGAGCGCCTCGCGACGGTGCTGAGCACCGCCCTCCGCGGCCTCGGCACCCTCACCGTGCTGCTCTCGCCCTTCATCCCGACCGCGACGCACACGCTGTGGGAGTCCATCGGCCAGGGCACGCTGACCAGCCAGCCCGTCGACCGGGCCGCCGAGTGGTCGAGCGCGCCGGCTGTCGTGCCGCTGGCTGCCGGGCTCTTCCCGCGCATCGAGCAGCCGGAGCCGGCCGCGTGAGCGACGCCGACCGCGACGCGGCCGCCCCGGGGGGCGACGCTCCCGCGCACGTCCGCCACCGCGCCTCCACCGAGTCCGGCGGGCAGACGCGCGACCTGACGTACCCGCCGAGCCCGCAGGCCCTCGTCGTGCCCGTGTACGACAACCACACGCACCTCGAGATCGCCGACGGCGAGAACTCCCTCGACTACCGCGAGCACCTCGACCGGGCGTCGAGCGTCGGCGTCCGCGGCGTCGTGCAGGTCGGCACCGACCTAGAGACGTCGCGCTGGTCGGCCGCGATCGCCGCCCGCGAGCCGCGGGTGCTCGCCGCCGTCGCGCTGCACCCCAACGAGGCGCCCGCCCTCGCCGCCCGCGGCGAGCTGGCCGACGCCCTCGCCGAGATCGACGAGCTCGCCTCGCGACCCCGCGTGCGGGCGATCGGCGAGACCGGGCTCGACTTCTTCCGCACCGGCGAGGAGGGCCGCGACGCGCAGATCGAGTCGTTCGTCGCCCACGTCGAGATCGCGAAGAAGCACGGCCTGGCCCTGCAGATCCACGACCGCGACGCGCACGACGAGGTCGTCGACCTGCTGCTCGAGGTCGGCGCCCCCGACAAGACGGTCTTCCACTGCTTCAGCGGCGGCCCCGAGCTCGCGAGCATCCTCGCCGAGAACGGCTGGTACGCCTCGTTCGCGGGCACCGTCACGTTCAAGAACGCGCAGCCCCTCCGCGACGCGCTCGTGCAGCTGCCCCGCAGCCTCGTCATGGTCGAGACCGACGCCCCGTACCTCACGCCGACTCCCTTCCGCGGCCGGCCGAACGCGCCGTACCTCATCCCGCACACGCTGCGGTCGATGGCCGAGACGATCGGCACCGACGTCTCGATGCTCGCCGCCCAGATCTCGTCGAACACCGAGCTGGTCTACGGCTCGTGGACGGACGAGCCCGTGACGGTCGAGGGCTGATGTCGCGCTCGACCCTGCTGGGCCCCGCCGAGATCCGCGACCTCGCCGACCTGCTCGGCATCCAGCCGACGAAGAAGCTCGGCCAGAACTTCGTCCACGACGCCAACACGGTGCGGCGCATCGTCGCGGCCTCCGGCGTCTCGGCCGGCATGTCGGTCGTCGAGATCGGCCCGGGCCTCGGCTCGCTCACCCTCGGCCTGCTCGAGGCCGGGGCCGACGTCGTCGCCGTCGAGATCGACAAGCGCCTCGCCGAGCAGCTGCCGAAGACCGTCCAGCTGCTGCAGCCGGCCGCCGACCTGCGGGTGATCGTCGACGACGCGATGCGGGTCGTCGCGCTGCCCTCCGAGCCGTCGCACCTCGTCGCGAACCTGCCCTACAACATCAGCGTGCCCGTGCTGCTGCACTTCCTCGAGCACTTCCCGTCGCTCGAGCGCGGGCTCGTCATGGTCCAGGCCGAGGTCGGCCTGCGCCTCGCGGCCGAGCCCGGCTCGAAGATCTACGGCGCCCCGAGCATCAAGGCGGCCTGGTACGGCGAGTTCTCGACGGCGGGCCAGGTCAGCCGCCAGGTGTTCTGGCCCGTGCCGAACGTCGACAGCATCCTCGTCGCGTTCGACCGGCGCGAGCCCCGCGGCACCGAGCAGGAGCGCCTCGCCGTCTTCGAGCTGGTCGACGGCGCCTTCCAGCAGCGACGCAAGATGCTCCGCCAGTCGCTCTCGGGCGTCTTCGGGTCGTCGTCGGCCGCCTCCGAGGCGCTGGTCGCCGCCGGGCTCGAGCCGACCGAGCGCGGCGAGCAGCTGACCGTCGACGACTTCCTCCGCATCGTGCGCGCGAGCGGCCGTGGGGGAGGCGCCGCCCCGGTCGCCGAGGGCGCTCCCGAGGCAGACTGAGCCCGTGAGCACCCACGACGACCCCTCGACGCCGCGTCGTCGCGCGTCGTCGGGTCGCCGGTCCGCCGACGGCGCGACCGCTGCCGCCGCAGCCTCAGCCGCCGCGGGAGGCGTGCCCCCGCGCGGCGTCAGCGGCCACGAGCAGACGATGAGCGACGCCCGGCTCGGTGCCGGCACCGGCCGCAGCGCCGAGCAGTGGTTCGCCCTCCTCGACGCGGCGGGCTCCGCGACGCGGTCGCACACGCAGATCGCGCGCTGGCTGGTCGACGAGCACGAGGTGCCGGGCTGGTGGGCCCAGAGCATCACGGTGCGGTACGAGCAGGCCAGGGGGATGCGCCTCCCCGGTCAGCAGGCCGACGGCACGTTCTCGGTGTCGGTCAGCCGCAGCCTGCGGGGCGGTCAGCTCGAGCTGCTCGACCTCGCGGTCGAGCGCTTCGCCGCCTTCGCGGGCGGCCCGCCCGACTCGACGAGCCGGTCGGCGAAGCACCCCACGGCGCGCTGGCGGCTGCCGAGCGACGAGTCGCTGCTGCTCACCGTGGCTCCGCCGGTGGGCGGCAAGTGCTCCGTCAGCCTGACCCTCAGCAGGCTCCGCCTGCCCGAGCGGGTCGAACCCGTCAAGCAGGAGCTCACGAGGGCCTTCCGCGTCGTGAGCGACCGGCAGAACTGACTAGGTTGGGTGTCATGACGACCGTGGCCGCCCCGACCGTGGTCCACACGCGTGCCCCCGGCAAGATCAACGTCTTCCTGGCCGTCGGCGACCTGCAGGGCGACGGCTACCACGAGCTCGCGACCGCCTACCAGGCCGTCTCCCTCTACGAGGACGTGCGGGCGCGCCACTCCGACGACTTCACCGTGCGCGTCTCGGCGGGCCCGGGCGTCGACGTCTCCGGCGTGCCCACCGACGAGAGCAACCTGGCCATCAAGGCCGCCCGCCTCCTCGCCGCCACGACCGGCTGGGCCGGCGGCGTCGACCTCACCATCGACAAAGCCGTTCCGGTCGCCGGCGGCATGGGCGGCGGCTCGGCCGACGCGGCGGCGACGCTGCTCGCGTGCGACACCCTGTGGCAGACCGGCGTGGGGCGCGACGAGCTGCTGCGGCTCGCGGCCGAGCTCGGGGCCGACGTGCCCTTCGCCTTCGCCGGGGGCACCGCCGTCGGCACCGGTCGCGGCGACGAGCTGAGCCCCGCCCTCGCCAAGGGGCAGTTCCAGTGGGTGCTCGCCCTCGCCGACTTCGGCCTCTCGACCCCCACCGTCTACCGCGAGCTCGACGAGCACCGCCGCCGCCACCAGAGCGACATCGCGCCGGTGCGGCAGCCCGTCGTCGACGCCGGGGTGCTGCAGGCGCTGCGCGCCGGCGACGCCGGCATGCTCGCCGACAGCATGCACAACGACCTCCAGGCGCCCGCGCTGCACCTCGAGCCGGGTCTCTCCGCGGTGCTCGAGCTCGGTGAGAGCAACGGGGCGCTGGCGGGCATCGTCTCCGGCTCGGGGCCGACCGTGGCGTTCCTCACCGCCGACCTCGACAGCGCCCTCGAGCTGCAGATCGCGCTCAGCGCGGCACGGCTCACGGTGCTGCGGGCGACGGGGCCGGTGCACGGCGCCCGCGTCGTCGCCGACTGAGGCGGGCCTGAGAGCCGCGCCGGCCGGAGCCGACCATTCTCGCCCGACCGGAGCGGGACCTGGACCGGGACCTGTCGGCTCGACCCGCGACTCCTCGACGCCTGACTCCGAGACGGCAATCCGAGAGAGATCTGCACTCCCGAGCCCTGAGACCGGGCCGCCCGCGTCGCCCGCGGCCCGATCACTCTCAAAATCGAGAGGGAGACAGCAGGGGGGGCAGGGCGATGGCCGAAGCTGGGGCGGCCACGGCCACGGCCACGGCCACGGCACCGGCCTCCGCTCAGCGCGTGTAGCGCAGCACGTTCGTGCGGGTCAGCGACCACTCCTCGTCGAGGTGGAACCCGACGCTGCCGAGCTCGTCGGTGACGCGGGGGCGCCAGTCCTGCTTGTCGCTCGTGATCAGCCAGACGACGTCGAGGTCGGCCGTGCGGTCGAGCACGTCGCCGAGGTCGTGCTGCGTCTCCCACAGGCCGTCGGTCTCGGCGCCGGGCGTCTCGAGGGTGAAGTCGGACATGCCCTCGAACGCGGCCGGGTAGGTGTCCTGGATGATGCGCGACGTGGCGTGGGGGTGACGCCGCACGGGGCCGAAGACGAGGCCCTCCGCCGTGCCGGCGGGCTCCTCGGCGCGCTCGCGGGCGACGAGGGCCGCGACCTGGTCCCAGGCCGCGGAGTCCTTGGCCTCGGGCTCGCGCTGCTCGAGCCAGCTCGGGGTCGTGAGCACGACGGCCACGAGAAGCACGAGCGCGATCACGCGCCGCCAGGGGATCGCGGCCACGGCGACGGCCATCGTCATCGCGACGGCCGGGGTGCCGAAGGTCAGGTACCGCGGCGAGTACAGCGGGTCGACGACCAGCGAGACGCCGACGAGCCCGACCGTCGGAACGACGAGCCAGGGCAGCACGACCTCCGCGAAGCCGCGCGCGGCCGGCACGAGGCGCAGCGCCAGCACGACGAGGGTCGACGCCATCGCGAGGATCGCGAAGACGGCGAAGTTCTCGTTGCCGATGAACCACTGGGTCACCAGCACGCCGCGCAGGGTGTCGAAGTTCGGCCGCTCGATCCAGCTGACCTGCCCGTTCTGCCCCGAGATGAACCAGGCGAGCGGGAGGCAGGCGAGGCCGGCCACGACGGCGCCGCCGAACCACCCGACGAAGGCGCGACGCGACGAGCGCACCGAGTCGCGCACCACGCCGCCGAGCTGGGTCGCGGTGCGGAGCGGCCCCGTCGCCGACCCCGCGGCGGCACCGGCCGGCACGACGACGACCGAGCCCGTGCGGGCCCACTCGTCGACACGCCCCACCTGGTCGCGCTGGTCGCGGTGGTCGCGCACGACCCGGACGATCATCGTCACGGCGTGGCCGACGACGAGCAGGGCCAGGTAGAGGAAGAACGCGGCGGCGACGACCGCGAGCACCCCGTAGGCGACCCACCAGAGCGCCACCGAGCGGCGGGTGCGGGCCACTCCGTCCTCCGAGGTGCGGCGGGCGGCCACGACGAGCACGAGGGTCAGGGCGACGGCGAACATCGCCGACAGGGCGTACGAGCGGCCCTCGCCGCCCATCCAGGTGACGCGGGGCAGCAGGCAGAACAGCAGGCCGGCCACGACGGCGGTGCGGCGGTCCACGAGGATGCGCGTGAGGGCCACCGTGAAGCCGGCCGCGGCGCCCGTCGCGAGGGCGCTCGGCACGCGCAGCGACGTCGGCGAGTACGGGAAGACGTCGAACCAGAGGTGCATGAACGCGTAGTACGTGGCGTGCACGAGGTCGACCGTGTGGATCATCGTCCAGAGCTGGCCCCAGGTGCGGGTGGCCGAGACGACCGTCGCGGCCTCGTCGTACCAGACCGAGGGCACCCAGAGGAAGGCGCCCGACACCACGGTCGCGAGCAGGCCGATCAGGACGGCGTCGGCGTGACGGGCGTGCAGGAGGCGCGCGACGGCCCCGCGAGGGCGCCCGGCCGGGCGGTCGGCACGACCGTCGGCGGGGCCGGTGGCCGTGCCGTCGGCGGTGCCGGTGGTCGGGGATACAGTGGGCGCGGCCGCGTCGCCCGCGGCTGGTCTCAGGAGGTCCGCCATGTCGTCACTGCCCCCTCTCGTGTCGTCTGTCAGGGTGTCCGCCGCGCGGGCCGCCGCCGGCCCCGAGGGGTCGGCCACCGCCCCGGAGGACGACGTGCGCTGGTCGCGCAGCGTCCGCCTGCCGGGCTTCGGTCTCGACGCCCAGGGCCGGCTGCGGGCAGCGCGGGTGCTGGTCGTGGGTGCCGGTGGGCTGGGCGCACCGGTCGTCCAATATCTCGCAGCCTCCGGTGTGGGGACGCTGGGAATGGTCGACGACGACGTCGTCGACCGCTCGAACCTACAGCGTCAGGTGCTCTTCTCGCCGAGCGACGTCGGCCGGCCGAAGGCCCGCGTGGCGGCCGAGCGGGTGCGTGCCGCGGCCCCCGAGGTCGAGGTCGTCGTGCACCCCGTGCGGCTCACGGCGGAGACCGCGTCGCTCCTCGACGGGTACGACCTCGTCGTCGACGGCAGCGACTCGTTCGACACCTGCTACCTCGTCGCCGACGAGGCCGCGGCCCGCGGGCTGCCCGTCGTCTGGGGCTCCGTCTCCCGCTTCGACGGCCAGGTCTCCGTCTTCTGGGACGCCGCCCCCGACGGCCGGGCCGTCGACTACCGCGACCTGCACCCGGCGCCGCCCGCCTCCGGCTGGGACGAGTCCTGCGCCGACGTCGGCGTCCTCGGGCCGCTCTGCGGCACCGTGGGCGGCGTCATGGCCTCCGAGGCCGTCAAGCTGCTGACGGGCGTCGGCGAGCCCCTCCTCGGCCGCGTGGTCACCCTCGACGCCCTCGGCGGCTCGTGGCGCGAGAGCCGGCTGCGGCGCGCTCCGCACCGGGCGGCCGAGCGGGAGCGCGCGGCCGCGGCCCGGCGGCAGGCCGACCCCGAGGAGTCGCGGGTCGAGCCGAGCGCGTCGGCGGGCCCGGTCGTGACCACCGCCTCCGCGGCTGCTCCTGCCGCCCCCTCGGAGGCCCGGGCGGTCGGGCCCGACGTGAGCGCCGACGACCTCGACGAGCTGCTCACGGCGCGGGAGGAGGGCGTGGCCGAGTTCACCCTGCTCGACGTGCGGGAGACCGACGAGCACGACTTCGCGCACCTGCCCGGCGACGTGACGGCGCCGGGCCTCGGCGTGCGGACGCGGCAGCGGCCCGAGCTCGACCCCGCCGTGCCCGTGATCGTCTACTGCGCACGGGGGCCCCGGGCACGGGCGGCCGCCGACCTGCTCGCAGGGGAGGGCTTCGACGTGGCCGTGCTCGACGGCGGCATGCTCGGCTGGCAGCTGCGCGCCGACGCCGCGGCCCGCCGCTGACGCGGCCCGTCCCCGGCCCGTCGGCGAGGCACCCCGTCCTCGCCCGCAGCTGACGCACCACGTCCCCGCCCCCTGGCCGGTGGCGGCGCCACTTCTCGAATTTGAGAGTGATCCGGCGAGAACGAGGGTCGGAGCCCCGGCCCTGCGGTGCTGGCGACCGAGATGCTCTCGTTCTGCGCCGCCGCGCGCTCGACTCAGCCGCCGCCCGACTCCGCGCCCCTGCGCCGCGCGCCCGGCTCAGCCCGCGCCGCGCCGCGCCCGGCTCAGCCGCCGGCGAACGGCGGCATGACGTCGACCACGTCGCCGTCCGCCACGAGCTGTTCGCGGTCGCGGGTCGTGAGCCCGTCGACGAGGAACGAGCAGCGCAGCAGCACGTCGCGCCAGTCGGCCGCCGACGTGCCCTCGACCGGCCGCACCTCGGCGAGCAGCCGCCCGACGGTCGCGCGCTCGTCGTCGGGCAGCTCGACGACCTGCTCGTCGAGGCCGACGGCCGCGCGGGCCGCCGCGAAGAACCTCAGGGTCGCTCGGGTCACGTCAGCCTCCGATGGCGCTCATCGACCGCGCGGGCTGCACGAAGTCGGGTCGGTCGATGCCGTGCGAGGCGGGCTTGGTCCACATCGCCCCGCGCCAGAGGTCGGCGAGCTCGCGGTCGTCGGCCCCCGCCCGCATCGGGTCGCGGAGCCCGGTCTCGGCGTCGCCGAACAGGCAGCTCCGCACGCCGCCCTCCGCGGTGAGCCGGGTGCGACGGCAGTCGCCGCAGAAGGGGTCGCTGACCGAGGCGATGATGCCGACGGTGCCGGCCAGCCCGGCGTCGGCACCGTGGCCCACGACGTCGAAGCGCTCCGCGGGCGCGCCGTCGCGCGGGGCCGCGTGGGGGCTGAGCGCGAAGCGCTCGGCGAGGCGCGTGCGGATGTCGAGGGAGGTGACGAAGGAGTCGCGCTCCCAGGTGTGGTCGGCGTCGAGGGGCATCTGCTCGATGAACCGCAGCTCGTGGCCGCCCGCGAGCGCCCAGGCCAGCAGGTCGGCGGCCTCGTGGTCGTTGACGCCCGGCAGCAGCACCGCGTTGATCTTGACCGGGGTGAGGCCCGCGGCGGCCGCGGCGTCGACGCCCGCGAGCACCTTGTCGAGGAAGGGGCGTCGGGTCAGCTGCGTGAAGGTCTGGGCGTGCAGCGAGTCGAGCGACACGTTCACGCGGTCGAGGCCCGCGTCGCGGAGCGCCTGGGCCCGCTGCGCCAGGCCGATCGCGTTGGTCGTGAGCGACACGTCGGGCCGGGGCTCGAGCGCCGCTACGCGACGGACGATGTCGACGAGGTCGGCCCGCAGCAGCGGCTCGCCGCCGGTGAAGCGCACCTGCCGCACGCCGAGGTCGCGCACGCCGATCGCGACGAGGCGCACGATCTCGTCGGCGCTGAGGGCCTGGTCCTTCGGCAGCCAGGGCAGCCCCTCGGCCGGCATGCAGTAGGTGCAGCGCAGGTTGCACTTGTCGGTCAGCGACACCCGGAGGTCGCTGGCGACGCGCCCGAAGCGGTCGAGCAGGCCGGGGGCCCGGTCGGCGGAGGGGCGCGCGGGGAGGCCGGCGTCGGCGCTGCCGGCTCCGACCTCGCCGGAGCGCCGGGGGAGGGCGGGCAACCCGAGCGAGACCGTCATGCGACGACTGTAGGCGAACCACGCGGACGCCGCAGGCCGGAGGCGCGGTGACCACGGCGCGGACCGGCCCGGTCGCGCTCCCGCCGGCTCGGCGCGGGGGTGTCGGGGGTCGTCCCGGCGGAGTCGGCGGGTTCGTGTCCTCGCCCGTGCAGGCCCCCGGGGTCGGGCGGGTCGCCGTCCTCGACGGCGGGCGGCCGCCGACCCGCCGGCGAGGACGGCGACCCGCCGCACCGGGGAAGGCCCGCCGCTCCGAGGAGCGCCGGTCAGCGGATCGTGACGAGGCCCGGGTCGACCGTCACCGTCACCGGAGCGCCCGCGTGCAGCACGGCGGGGTCGGCGTCGCCGAGCGGCACCTCCGCGGTGGCCAGGTGACCGCCCCGGTCGGTGGCCACCAGCACGGCCAGCCGCGAGAGACGCTGCTCGGTGCGGACGACGCGGGCGGCGAGGGCGGCGGGCACCGCGCCTCCTGCAGGGAGGTCCGCGGGCGCGCCGGCCCCGCCGCGGCCGGGGGCGGAGAGCACCAGCGCCTCGGCCGGGAAGGCGATCCGGGGCGGCCCCGTCGCGGCCCGCGGGCGCGTCGACGTCAGCACGACCCCGCCCGGCAGCTCGGCGGTCAGCGTGCCCGGCCCCTCGTGCACGGCCTCCGGCGACCACACCGTGGCCCCGGTCAGCGACGCGACGTACGGGGTGTGCGGGTCGAGCAGCACGGCGGTCGGGCTGCCGTGCTGCACGGCTGCGCCCCGCTCGAGCACGACGACCCGGTGCGCGAGGGCGACCGCGTCGACCGGGTCGTGGGTCACGAGCACCGTGGGCACGGCGACCCCGCGCAGCAGCTCGGCGAGGGCCGCCCGGAGCTCGGCCCGCGCCCCGGCGTCGAGTGCGGCGAGCGGCTCGTCGAGCAGCAGGAGTCGCGGGTCGGCCGCCAGCGCCCGCGCCACCGCCACGCGCTGGGACTGGCCGCCCGACAGCTCGCCGGGGCGGCGCCCGGCCTGGTCGGCGAGCCCCACGCGGGCGAGCTCGTCGCGGGCGCGCGCCCGGGCCCGGGTCGCCGGCACGCCCCGCGCGCGGAGGCCGAAGGCGACGTTCTCGAGGGCGGTGAGGTGCGGGAAGAGGCGGTAGTCCTGGAAGACGGTGCCGACGTCGCGGTCGCGCGCGGGGACGCTGCGCGCCGGGCCCTGCGCCGCCGGGCCCTGCGCCGCCCGGCCGCCGGCCGTCGAGCCGCCCTCCAGCGGCCGCCCGTCGAGCACGACCGCCGACCCGTCGGCCGGCAGCAGCCCGGCCAGAGCCCCGAGCACGGTCGACTTGCCGGCGCCGTTGGGCCCGAGCAGGGCGACCACCTCGCCGGGCGCGACGTCGAGGTCGAGGGCGAGCCGGAACGCCCCGCGCGCGACGTGCAGCCGCGCCGAGAGCCCGGCCCCGGCCCCGAGCTCGGCGGCCCCGGCGCCCCCGCTCACCGCGCCCCCGTCGTCAGCCACCGGTCGCGCAGCAGCAGCAGCACCCCGACGCCGACCGCGAGCAGCAGCAGCGAGATCGCGACGGCGCTCTCGGGGTCGCTCTGCTGGGCGAGGTAGACGCTCGTCGGCAGGGTCTGGGTGCGCCCGGGGAAGGTGCCGGCGAAGGTGATCGTCGCGCCGAACTCGCCGAGGGCGCGGGCGAAGCAGAGCACGGCGCCCGCCGCGACTCCCGGTGCCACGAGCGGCACCGTCACGCGCCGGAAGGCGTACCAGCGCGACGCGCCGAGCGACGCGGCGGCGGCCTCGAGCCCGCGGTCGACCCCGCGCAGGGCCCCCTCGACGCTCAGCACGAGGAAGGGCATCGCGACGAAGGTCTGCGCGATCACGACGGCGCCCAGGGTGAACGGCACGGTGACGCCGAAGGCGGCGTCGAGGGGCCGCCCGATCAGCCCCTGGCGCCCGAGCAGGTAGAGCAGCGCGACGCCGCCGACCACGGGCGGCAGCACGAGCGGCACGGTCACGACGGCGCGCAGCAGGCGCCGCCAGGGCGCCACCCAGCCGTCGCTCGTCGTGAGCAGCCAGGCCAGCGGCACGCCGAGCACCAAGCTGAGGGCGGTGGCCAGCAGGGCGCTGGTCAGCGAGACCCGCAGGGCGTCGAGCACGCCGTCGCTGAGGAGTCGCGGCGCCAGCGTCGCCCACGGCGCCCGCACCAGCAGGGCGACGGCGGGCAGCACGAGCAGCGCGAGCCCGACGAGCGCGGGCACGAGCACGAGCACCGGGAGGCGGCGGTCACGGGCCCCGGGCGGCGTCGCGACCGCGCCGCGCCCCGCCCCGGAGGCCGCCCCGGCCTCAGCCGACCCGGAAGCCGGCATCGGCGAGGGCGTCCTGCCCGGGGTCGGAGAGCACGTACGCGAGGAAGGCGTTAGCCACGGTCGGGTCGGGAGCGTCGCGCAGGCGTGCCCCGAGGTACGCCGTCGTCGGGGCGTCGGCACCGCCGACGTCGACGCCCTGCACGCGGTCGCCGGCGGCCGCGACGTCGGTCTCGTAGACGAGCGCGGCGTCGACCTCGCCCAGCTCGACCTTGGTCAGCGCGCTCTTCACGTCGGGCTCGAGGGTGGCGGGCACGACGTCGACGCCCTCGGCGTCGAGCAGCTGCCGGGCGAGCGCACCGCAGGGCACCTCGACGGCGCAGAGCGCGACCGAGACGTCGGGGTCGGCGAGGTCGACGAGGGAGTCGACGTCGCCCGGGTCGCCGGCCGGCACGGCGATCTCGAGGGCGTTCCGCGCGAAGGTGGTCGGCTCACCCTCGACGAGCCCCGCGTCGACGACGGTCTGCATCGTCGCGCTGCTCGCGCTGAGGAAGGCGTCGACGGGCGAGCCGGAGACGATCTGCTGCGCGAGCGCCGAGCTGCCGCCGTAGCTGACCGTCACGGTCGTGCCGGGGTTCGCCGCCTCGAACTCGGCGGCGAGGCGGTCGACGGTCTCCGTCAGCGAGGCCGCGGCGAGCACGGTCGCCTCGCCCGACAGCGCGGGCGTGGCGCGCCCCGGCGCGGTCGTGCCCGCGGTCGAGTCGTCGCCCGCGCCCACGTCGCCGGCGGAGCACCCCGCGGAGGCGGCCAGCACGCCCAGCCCGACGAGGGCGGCGGCGAGGAGGCGCGGTGCGCGTGACCGGGTCGGCATGCGACGATCCTAGGCCGACGCCCCCGGCGGCCCGGCGGCCCCGGTCGACCTCGCCGACCCGGCGGAGCTGCCCCCGACGCCCCGGGCGCCCGCGACGCCCCTGCCCCCGAGGGCGGCACGCCCGCCCCGGCCCCGCGGCCAGCGCGGGTGGCGCAGGCGCCGGGCCCCCGCCTCCGCCAGGTCCGCCAGCCGGTCGAGCCAGCCGGCCCCGACCCGGAGGATCGTCCCGAGCAGGATGACCAGCACCGCCGCCGCGAGCGACGACCTCTGGAGCGCCTGGCCCGGCTCGAGCTGCCGCACGAGCAGCGCGAGCGGGATCGTGAGCCACTCCCACCGCCCGGTCATCGCGACGAACGGCACGAGCAGCAGGGCGTACCAGGGGTAGCGGGGGCTGACGGCGACGAGGGTCACGCCGATCATCACCAGCTGGCCGAGCCACGGGTCGCCGGGCGGTGTCCTGACCCACACGACGACGCCGGTGACGAGCAGCACGAGCGCGACCACGGGCGTCGCGACGGAGTCGGGGAGGTACGCCGAGGCGAAGACGAAGCGCGAGCCGTCCTCGTAGCCCTCCTCGGTGAGGTAGCCGGGCAGGTAGCCGAGCACGCCGATGCCCGTCGACACGACGTAGGGCACGTAGAGCACGGCGAAGGTGACGATCGAGGCGACGATCACCCGCACCGGCTGGCGGCGCAGCAGGGCGGGCGCGGCGATGACCGGGATGAGCTTCGTCGCGATCGCGGCGCCCAGCGCGACGCCGCCGCGCCAGCCCGCGCCGCGGGCGACGAACAGCGAGGCGACGACGACGAGCACGGCGCCGAGCAGGTCGACGTGCGAGTTCGTCACGCCCTCGCCGAGCACGAGCGGGCACCAGCCCCAGAGCGCCGCCCACCGCGGGTCGAGCCCGCGGCGCCGCAGGGCGACGAGCAGGGCGGCCGTCGTGCCGAGCACGAGCAGCGCCCCGGCGAGCTGGAAGGGCAGGAACTCCACGTCGGCGGGCACCACCGAGCGCACCGCCCAGAACCACAGCTCGGCGGTCGGCGGGTAGATGGTCGGCACCTCGGGCCGGTTGATCGCGGTGCAGACCACGTCGCCGGTCTCGGTGTCGTAGGCGCGGTGGATCTGGCGGTCGGGCTGGCTGCAGCGCTGGCCGATCGTGCCGTCGTCGCGGGTGAAGTCGGCCGCGGGCGGGAAGATCCAGTCGGGCCGCAGGTCGCGCAGCTCGCCCGAGTCGGGCGTGTACGTGTACGGCGAGGTGCCGGCGCCCTGCACGATGCCGTCCCACGCGTAGCGGGCCGGGTCGGTGCTGGTGTTGGGCGGGCCCACGAGGGCGGCGCCGCCGAGCAGCGCGGTGCCGGCGAGCACCAGGGCCGTGACGGCCCGGAGGGGCACCCGTCGCAGCAGCACGACGGCGAGCGCGAAGAGGGCCCAGCACGCGGCAGTCCAGAGCACGTAGGAGTCGCGGAGGTCCTTCTCGAGGAAGCCCAGCTCCAGCACGCCCCACGCCACGGTCGCCGCCAATCCGGTGACGGCCACGGCCGCGAATAGAGTACGCACACGACCAGTCTGGACGACTCCGCCCTGGGAGGTCGTTCCCGCACCTCGCAGAGACGGCCCCCATGAGACGACTGCTCGACACGCTCCGCACGGCGGCCTCGTCGCCGACGCGCACGGCCCGCACGGCGACGGTGCTCGGGCGGCTGCTCGGGCTGGCCTTCGTCGTCTGCCTGCTGACCGGCCTCTACAGCCACTTCCTCCAGGAGCCCGCCGCCTGGATGCGCTTCCCGACCTCGCCCGTGTGGCTGTACCAGGTGAGCCAGGGCGTGCACATCACGGCCGGCATCGCGTGCGTCCCGCTGCTGCTCGGCAAGCTCTACGCGGTCTTCCCGCAGCTGTTCCAGACGCCGCTGGTGCGGCACCCGGTGCAGCTGCTCGAGCGCGCCTCCATCGCCCTCTTCGTCGCGAGCTCGATCCTTCAGCTCGTCACGGGGCTGCTCAACACGTACCAGTGGTACCCGTGGCCGTTCCCGTTCAAGCAGGTGCACTTCGCCCTGTCGTTCGTGATCATCGGGTCGCTCGCGGTGCACATCGCGGTGAAGCTGCCGCTCATCACGCGCTACTGGCGGGCCCGCGACAGCTACGACGCCGAGGGCCGGTTCGTCGAGCCGTCGCGCGAGCTCGACCCGGCCCGCGCCGAGTTCACGGCGGCCCGCGAGCTGCGCGCCCGGCAGGCGGCCCCGGAGCCGCGCCGCGGGCAGGCCGCGGCCGCCCCGCAGCCCACGGGCCTCGTCGGTCGCGTGACCCGGTGGATCGACGGCGCGCGTGACGAGAACGACGCGCCCCGCGCCTCCGTCGTCTCCCGCCGGGCCTTCTTCACCGGCGTCGGCGTCGCCACCGGCGGCGCCGTGGTGCTGACCGCCGGGCAGTCGTTCGCCGCGCTCGCGCCGCTCAACGCCTTCGGGCCGCGGCAGGCGGGCCTCGGCCCGAACGACCTGCCGATCAACCGCACGGCCGCGGCGGCGCGCGTCCTCGAGACCGCGATGGACCCGGCCTGGCGCCTCACCGTCGCGAACGGCGACCGCGAGCTGTCGTTCAGCGCCGCCGACCTCGAGGCGATGCGGCAGGGCGACGAGCGCCTGCCGATCGCCTGCGTCGAGGGCTGGAGCCAGACGGCGGCCTGGCGCGGCGTGCGCCTCGTCGACCTGATGGGCGCCGTCGGCGCCCCGGCCGACGCCCGCCTGAAGTTCACGAGCCTCGAGGAGAAGGGCGGGTACCGCATCATGCTGATGGGCCCCGAGTACGCCACCGACCCGACCACGCTGGTCGCCCTCGAGCTGAACGGGAGCCGCCTCGACATCGAGCACGGCTACCCGGCCCGTGTCATCGCCCCCGGCCGCCCCGGCGTGCTGCAGACCAAGTGGCTCAGCCGGATCGAGGTCGTCCGATGACCGCGTCGAGCGCCGCCCCGAGCGTGCCGGCCTCGACCGGGCGTGGCGTCCGCGTCGCCCGGGCCGTGCTGCTCGTCGTCGGCGTCGCGCTGATCGGCCTCGGCGGGTACGTGCTCACCGACACGGTGAACCCGACCCGGTACGGCGGGCTGCTGGTCTGGCTGATCGGCTCGGTGATCGTCCACGACGCCGTGCTCGCGCCGCTCGTCGTCGCCGTCTCGCTCGTCGTGCGGCGGGCCGGCCGCCGGGTGCGCCCGGCCGTGCTGGCGATCGTCCAGACGACCGTCATCGTCGGTGCCGTGCTGTCGATCGTCGTCGTGCCCGAGATCATCGCGAAGGCGAAGGGCACCAAGAACGACACGGTGCTGCCGTTCGACTACGGCGCGCGGCTGGCGCTGCTCTGGCTCGTGCTCGCCCTGCTCGCCGCGGCGACGATCGCCGTCTACCTCGCGGTGACCAGGCGACAGAAGGTCCGGCCCGAGGCCGACCAGGTCTGAGCCACCCGCAGGCCCGCGGCGGCGGCGTGCCGCCCGAGGGCTTCACGGCCGACCTCGGCCCACGGGAAGGTCGCGCTCGCGCGGCCCTGCTCGTCGACGACCTGGGCGTCGTACGCGACGTCGGCGCGCGCGTCGGGAGCGGTCTCGACGACGACCGATCCGTCGGTCGACAGCACCGAGGAGGCGCGGCGCACGAGCGCGGTCGGGTCGCCCCCGATGCCGATGTTGCCGTCGAGCAGCAGGGCGACGTGCCACGACCCCTCGCCGGGCAGGCCCGCGTCGAAGACGGAGCCGGCGACGACGGGCAGGCCCGCGTCGACGGCCATCGCGACCGCGGTGACGGAGACGTCGACCCCGAGGGCGTCGAGGCCGCGGTCGACGGCGGCACGCACCATCCGGGCGGGGCCGCAGCCGATGTCGAGCACGGAGCGCGCGTCGTCGATCGTGGTGAGGTCGGCCGCGTCGGCGTCGGCGCTCCAGCGGGCGACGTCGAAGGCGGCCTGGGCGGTGCCCCGGGCGGCGTCGCCGGGGCGACCGCCCCGCTCGCGGGTGCTGCCGGGGGAGCGGACGAGCTGCAGCAGCCCCTCGCGGCGGAGGGCGCGGGCGTAGGGCTCCGCGCCTCCTGATCCGAAGGTGGGGCGGGGGTCGGAGGCGATGGTCACGAGCGGGGCTCCTCGAAGCGGTGCAGCAGGCGGGCGAAGCGGGTCTCGGGGCCGGCGGAGGCCGCCAGGCGCGCGTCGTCGATCGTGTCGACGTCGGCGAGCTCGGGCAGGGTGCGCACGCGCAGGCCGGCCTCGGCGAGGCGGCGGAGCTGGTGCTCGCCGGTGTCGGCGCGCGACATCGGGACGCCGCGGAGCAGGTCGCCGGTCGGTCGGGCGAGGCCGAGGGCCCAGAAGCCGCCGTCGTTGGCGGGTCCGAACCAGGCGTCGACGTCGTCGCCGGGGCCGTCGCGCCACGAGTCGAGCACGGGTGCGAGGTCGGCGGCAGTCATCTGCGGAGTGTCCATGCCGACGAGCACGGCCGGGCCGTCGACGGCGTCGAAGAGCGCCCCGAGCCGTTCGTCGAGGTCACCGCTGGTCTGGGGGATCACATCGAGGTCTTCGGAGCCGGGCGGCGTCCGGTTGCCGTCGAAGAGCAGGACGCGTCGCGTGGCGGGCAGCGCACGGAGCACGTCGAGGGTGTCCTGGATCGCCGCGGCGGCCAGCTCGGCGGCCTGCTCGAGGCTCAGGGGCGGGTGCAGCCGCGTCTTGACCCGGCCGGGGAGGGTCTCCTTGCAGATCAGCACCAGGGTGGTCACCGGCCCACCTCGCGCAGCAGTCGCGACATGTCCTTCACGGCGACCCAGGTGCCGCGGATCGTGCCCGTGACCTTGCTGCGGCCGACCCGCGGGGCGTAGGGGGCGTCGAGCTCGACGATGCGCCAGCCGGCTTGTGAGCCACGCAGCACCATCTCGAGCGGGTAGCCGCTGCGGCGGTCGACGAGGCCGAGGCCGAGCAGGCCCTCGCGGGAGGCGACGCGCATGGGCCCGAGGTCGTGCAGGGCGACGCCGGAGGCGCGGCGCATCAGGCGGGCGAGCACCAGGTTCGCGAGGCGGGCGTGCAGGGGCCAGGCGCCGCGCGTGGTCGGGCGTCGGCGGCCGAGCACCAGCTCGGCGTCGCCGGCGAGGACGGGGGCGGCGAGGGCGACCAGGTCGCCCGGGTCCATCGAGGCGTCCGCGTCGCAGAAGGCGACCCACGGGGCGGTGGCGGCCTCGAGGCCGGCGTGGGCGGCCGCGCCGAAGCCGCGCCGCGACTCCTCGACGACGAGGGCGCCGTGCTCGCGCGCGACGGCGGCGGAGCGGTCGGTCGAGCCGTTGTCGACGACGATCGCGCGCCAGCCCTCGGGGATGCGCGTGAGCACCCAGGGCAGCGCTCCCTCCTCGTCGAGGCAGGGCAGCACGACGTCGACCAGGGGAGAGCTCATCCTCCCGACTGTAGAGAGCCCGCCTTGGGAACGGCCGGTGCCGCCCCGAACGGGGTGCGCGCCTGTCCGCCCAGCGCTGTCGGCGGCGGTGGGACGCCCCCCGCCGCCGCGTGACCGGGCCCAGGGTCAGCCGGCGACGGCCGCCCGCAGGGGCGCGGTCGCGAACTCGCGCATGCCCTCCTCGAACGACACGCTCGGGCTCCAGCCGAGCTCGACGCGCAGCCGCTCCGACGACGCCGTGACGTGGCGCACGTCGCCCGCGCGGTACTGCCCGGTGACGACCGGGGCGGGGCCGCCGGCCTCGCGGGCCAGCGCCTCCGCCATCTCGCCGATGGTGTGCACGGTGCCGCTGCCGACGTTGAAGGCGCGGGAGGTCTCGGGCTCCTGCCCGGCCGTCCAGTCGAGCGCCGCGAGGTTCGCCGACGCGACGTCGCGCACGTGCACGAAGTCGCGGCGCTGGGCGCCGTCCTCGTAGACGCGCGGCGCCTCGCCCCGCTCGAGCGACGAGCGGAAGAGCGAGGCGACGCCGGCGTACGGCGTGTTCTGCGGCATGCCGGGCCCGTAGACGTTGTGGTAGCGCAGGGCCGCCGCACGCCCGCCGGTGCTGCGCGCCCACGAGGTGGCGAGGTGCTCCTGCGTCAGCTTCGTGATCGCGTAGACGTTGCGCGGGTCGAGCGGCGCCTCCTCCGAGATGAGCTGCGGCTGCAGCAGCTCGCCGTGCTCGTCGCGCGGGTCGAAGACGCCCGCGTCGAGGTCGGCGACGCGGCGGGGCGCCGGGCGCTCCGTCTCGCCGGTCGACGTGCGGTAGCTGCCCTCGCCGTAGACGACCATCGACGAGGCGACGACGAGACGGCCGACGCCGGCCCTGTCCATCGCCGCGAGCAGCACGGCCGTGCCGTGCTCGTTGCTGTCGACGTAGTCGGGGGCGTCCTGGAAGTCGACGCCGAGCCCCACCTTCGCGGCCTGGTGGCAGACGGCGTCGACCCCGACGAGCGCGGCGTCGACGGCGGCGGCGTCGCGCACGTCGGCGTGCACGAACTCGACGCGCGGGTCGAGCGACGGGGGCCCGCCGTGCACGTCGGGGCGCAGCGAGTCGAGCACGCGCACCGTCCAGCCCCGGTCGAGCGCCTGCGCCACGATCGCGGAGCCGATGAACCCGGCCCCGCCCGTGACGAGCAGCCGGCCGGGGGCCGACGGGTCGCGGGTCGCGTCGCTCACGACCGTGCCGCCGCGACGGGCCGTGCGAGGACCTCGGCCACGGCCGCCGCCGGGATCAGCTCGCGCGGCTCGTAGTCGGCCGGCAGCGCCGCGACGATGGACTCGATGGCGGCGACGATGCGGGGCTGGGCCGCGGCGAGGCGCTCCATCACGAGGCCGTGGCTGACGGCGTCGTCGTCGGTGCCCTCCTCGGGCGAGATGCCGGCGTCGCTGTCGGTGACGAACGACAGGTTGACGGCGCCCATGCCGAGCTCCATCGTGAGCGGCACCTCCGGGTACATCGTCATGTTGATCGTGTGCGCGCCCGCGGCGCGGAACCACAGCGACTCCGCCCGCGTCGAGAAGCGCGGCCCCTGGATGACGACGCAGGTGCCGGTCGCGGCGAACGGCTCGCCCTGCTGCTCGAGGGCGGCGACGGCCGCGGCGCGCAGCACCGGGTCGAACGGGTCGGCCGCGACGAGGTGCTGCACCGAGCCCGCGACGTCGAAGAACGTGTCGGGGCGGCCCCAGGTGCGGTCGATGAACTGGTCGGTGACGACCATCGTTCCCGGCGGGTACTCCGGGCTGACCCCGCCCACGGCCGACGACGAGACGACGGCCTTCGCACCGAGCGACGCGAGCGCCCAGACGTTCGCGCGGAAGTCGATGCGGTGCGGCGGCACCGAGTGGCCCTTGCCGTGCCGCGTGAGGAAGGCGACCGTCTTGCCGCCGAGCTGCCCGACCGTGACCTCGCTCGAGGTGGGCCCGTAGGGCGTCTCGACGACGTGGCTCGTGGCCGTGCCGGGGGCGAACAGCGAGTAGAGGCCCGAGCCGCCGATCACGGCGACGTCGACGCGGGGCAGGCCCGGGGCGTCGGGCGCGGCGGAGCCGGCGGGGGAGGAGGAGGTCGAGGAGTCGCGGTGCGCGTCGGTCGTGTCGGTCACGCTCGCTACGCTACTGGCGACCACCGCGAGAGGAGCCGAGTGCGCACCGTCGAGCAGCACCGCCACGACGTCGAGGCCCTGGTGAGGGACGCCCTCGCCGACCGTCCCCCCGAGGTCCTCCGCGTCGATCCCGCCCTCCTCGCGGCGGAGCCCGAGCGGTACCGCCGCCGGGTGCTCGCCGCGCCCCTCGCCGCGCCGATCGACCTGCCGCCGTTCGCCAACTCGCAGATGGACGGCTTCGCCGTGGGCGCTGCCGACCTGGGGGGCGCGGGGCCGGTCGACCTCGTCGTCGTCGAGCCGATCCCCGCGGGGCGGACGGGCCCGCGACTCCTGCCCGGCACGGCCGCGCCGATCATGACGGGGGCGCCCGTGCCCGAGGGCGCCGTCGCGGTGGTGCCCGTCGAGCGGGCCCGGCCCGCGGCCTTCCCCGAGCCCGGCACGGCGGCCCGCGTCGTGCTGCCCGGCGACGTCGCCCCCGGCACGTTCGTGCGGGCGGCGGGCAGCGACGTCGCCGCCGGCGCCGTCCTGCACGAGGCGGGCACGGTGCTGACGCCCGCCCGCTGGGGGGTCGTCGCCGCCGCGGGCCTCGCCTCGGTCGAGGTGCTGCGCCGCCCGCGGGTGCTGCTCGTCTCGACGGGGGAGGAGCTCGCCGAGCCCGGCTCGGCGCTCGCGCCGGGCACGATCCACGACGCGAACGGCGCGAGCCTCGCCGCGGCCCTCGGCGACGTCGGCGTCGACGTGCGGGTGCGCCGCGTCTCCGACGACGCCCGCGCGCTGCTCGACGTGGTCGCCGCCGCGGCCGACGACGTCGACCTCGTCGTCACCACCGGCGGGGTGAGCGCCGGGGCCTACGAGGTCGTGCGCGACGCCTTCGAGGCCGCCGGCGTCGTGTTCTCGTCGGTCGCGATGCAGCCGGGCGGGCCGCAGGGCCTGGGGCGCCTCCGGCTCGAGGGCCGGGCGACCGCCCTGCCGGTCGTCTGCTTCCCCGGCAACCCGGTCAGCGCGCTGGTGTCGTTCGAGGCGTTCCTCCGCCCCGTGCTGCAGGCCGAGACGGCGGCGGGCAGCCCGCGTCGGGCGTGGTCGGTCCCGATGGCGGAGGCGGCCGAGTCGCCCGTCGGCAAGCACCAGCTGCGCCGGGGCCGGCTCGACGACGACGGCCGGGTCCGGTTCGTCGGCGGCCCGGGCTCGCACCTGCTCTCCGCCCACGCGGCGGCCTCGCTGCTGGTCCACCTGCCGGTCGGGGTCGACCGGGTGCAGCCGGGCGACGAGGTCGTAGTCTGGGCCCTCGACGACTGAGGGGCCCGCGATGACCGACGACCACTACCGCCTCCGCCCGGCTTCCTCCTCGCCCGTGGCGCCCGGCGGCCTCACCCACGTGCGGGCCGACGGCACGGCGCACATGGTCGACGTGACCGAGAAGCCCGAGACGACGCGCGAGGCCTCCGCCCAGGCGGTGATCACGACGCGGCCCGACGTCGTCGCCCAGCTCAGCGACGGCACCCTGCCGAAGGGCGAGGCCCTCGGCACCGCCCGCATCGCCGGCATCATGGCCGCGAAGCAGACGCCCGCGCTCATCCCGCTCTGTCACCCGCTGCCGCTCGGCGCGATCTCGGTCGACTTCGAGGTGGGCCGCGACCGCGTCACGGTCGTCGCCCGCGTGGCGACCCGCGGCGTGACGGGGGTCGAGATGGAGGCGCTGACCGCGGCCACCGTCGCGGCCCTGACCCTCTTCGACATGATCAAGGCCGTCGACCACCTCGCCGTGATCGGCGACGTCAAGGTGCTCGAGAAGTCGGGCGGCACCTCGGGGCGCTGGTCGCTGTGACCACCCTGCCGGTGCGCCGCGTCGCGGTCGTCGTGGCCTCCACCCGGGCCGCCGCCGGCCGGGCCGACGACCTGACCGGGCCCGTGATCCGGGCCTGGGCCGAGGCCCGCGGCTGGGACGTCGCCGAGCCCGTCGTCGTGGCCGACGGCCCGCCCGTGGGCGAGGCGCTCGCCGCGGCGCTCGCCGACGGCCCCGACCTCGTCGTCACGACCGGTGGCACCGGGCTGACGCCGACCGACCGCACGCCCGAGCAGACCCGGCCCCTGCTCGACCTCGAGGTGCCGGGCGTCGCGGAGGAGCTGCGCCGCCGCGGCCTCGCCGCCACGCCCACGGCCGTCCTCTCCCGCGGTCTCGTGGGCGTGGCGGGCCGCACCTTCGTCGTCAACCTCCCCGGCTCGCGCGGGGGAGTGCGCGACGGCCTCGCCGTGCTCGACGAGATCGTCGACCACGCCCTCGACCAGATCTCCGGAGGCGCACATGACTGACGACGACGGCCCGCTCTCCGAGACGGCCGGCCCCGACGACGACGTCCCCGTGCCGGGCGGCCCGAGCGGGCGGGTCGTGCTCGCCGAGGTGGTGTCGACCGAGCTGTCGGCCACCGAGTGCTCCGTGATGGTCTCGAGCCGCGCCTCCGGGGCGGTGGTGGCCTTCGCCGGGGTGGTGCGCGACCACGACGACGGCCGGGGCGTGACGGCCCTGCACTACGAGGCGCACCCGTCGGCGGGCGACGTCATGGCCGAGGTCGCCGAGCAGATCGCCGCGCGGCACCCCGAGGTGACGATCGCCGTCCAGCACCGGGTGGGCGACCTCGACGTGGGCGACCTCGCGCTGGCCTGCGCGGTCGCGTCGGCGCACCGGGCCGCCGCCTTCGTCGCGTGCTCCGACCTCGTCGACCTGGTCAAGGAGCGCGTGCCGATCTGGAAGCGCCAGGAGTTCACCGACGGCACCGACGAGTGGGTCGCCTCGCTCGGCTGACCGTGCGGCGGCCGGTCCAGCTGGGCCGCACTACTCTTCTCAGGTGGCACATCTACTTGGAGCAGAGAACCTCCGGCTCGAGTTCCCGACGAAGGTCGTCCTCGACGGCGTCACCCTCGGCATCGACGAGGGCTCCCGGATCGGCGTCGTCGGGCGCAACGGCGACGGCAAGTCGACGCTTATGTCGGTGCTCGCAGGCCGGCTCGAGCCCGACGACGGCCGCGTGACGACCCGCCGCGGCCTCACCATCGGCATGCTCGACCAGCGCGACGTGCTGCCCGAGCACGAGACCGTCGGCGCGATGATCGTCGGCGACCGGGAGGAGCACGAGTGGGCGGGTGACGCCCGCATCCGCGACGTCATCTCCGGCCTCGCCAGCGACATCCCGTGGGAGGCCACCCTCGGCGACCTCTCCGGCGGCCAGCGTCGCCGCGTCGCGCTCGCCACCCTGCTCGTCGGCGACTGGGACGTCCTCTTCCTCGACGAGCCCACCAACCACCTCGACGTCGAGGGCGTGGCCTGGCTGGCCGAGCACCTCCGTCGTCGCTGGTCGCCCTCGTCGGGCGCGCTCGTCGTCGTGACCCACGACCGGTGGTTCCTCGACGAGGTCTCGACCGACACGTGGGAGGTGCACGACGGCGTCGTCGAGCCCTTCGAGGGCGGCTACGCGGCCTACGTGCTGCAGCGCGTCGAGCGTGACCGCTCGGCCGCGGCGAGCGAGTCGAAGCGCCAGAACCTCATGCGGAAGGAGCTGGCGTGGCTGCGCCGCGGCGCCCCCGCCCGCTCGACGAAGCCGAAGTTCCGCATCGACGCCGCCAACGAGCTCATCGCCGACGAGCCGCCCGCCCGCAACTCGGTCGAGCTGTCGCAGATGGCGACCGCGCGGCTCGGCAAGGACGTCGTCGACCTCGTGGAGGTCGGCGTCTCGTTCGGCGACAAGCGCGTGCTGCACGACGTCGAGTGGCGCATCGCGCCCGGCGAGCGCACCGGCATCCTCGGCGTCAACGGCGCCGGCAAGTCCACCCTGCTGAAGGTCGTCACCGGGGTCGTGGCCCCGACGGAGGGGCGGGTCAAGCAGGGCAAGACGGTCAAGTTCGCCATCCTCGACCAGCAGCTCGCAGACCTGCACGCCGTCGCGAACGAGAAGGTGAACGACCTGATCGGCCGGCAGCGCACCTCCTACGTGACGGCCGGCAAGGAGATGACGCCGGGCCAGCTGCTCGAGCGCCTCGGCTTCACGAGCGCGCAGCTGCAGACGCCCATCAAGGACCTCTCGGGCGGGCAGAAGCGCCGCCTCCAGTTCTTGCTCATCCTGCTGAACGAGCCCAACGTGCTCATCCTCGACGAGCCCACCAACGACCTCGACACCGACATGCTCGCGGCGATGGAGGACCTCCTCGACGGCTGGCCCGGCACCCTGCTCGTCGTCTCGCACGACCGGTACCTGCTCGAGCGCGTCACCGACCAGCAGTACGCCGTGCTCGACGGGGCCTTCCGGCACCTGCCGGGCGGCGTCGACCAGTACCTGGCGCTCCGCAAGCAGGTGACCGACGCCCAAGGAGGCGCCACCGACCGCCCGACGGCGGTCCAGGGGGCGCACGGCTCGGTCGCGGCGGCCGCCGCGGCGTCGGGCCTCTCGGGCGCCGAGAAGCGCAACGCGGAGAAGGAGCTCGGCTCGATCGACCGCAAGCTGGCGAAGGCGGGCGGCGACCGCGCCGGCCTGCTCGAGCAGTTCGCGACCTTCGACCAGTCCGACTTCGACGGCCTCGCGGCGCTGCAGGCGAAGCTCACGGCGCTCGACGCGAAGACCGCCGAGCTCGAGGCCCGCTGGCTGGAGCTCAGCGAACTTCTCGCCTAGCGAGCCACTCGGGCCGCGCGCGGGTGGCCTAGCCGCCGAGCGTGAGGCTCAGCGTGCGCAGCAGCCCGGCGAGGCGGCGGCGGTCGTGGTCGTCGAGGTCGCTGAGCAGGGCCCGCTCGGCCTCGACGAGCCGCTCGATGGCGTCGTCGACCGCGCGGCCGCCCGACGGGGTGAGCGTGACGAGGATCCCGCGCCCGTCGTGCGGGTCGGTGCGCCGCTCGACGAGGTCGCGGGCGACGAGCCGGTCGATGCGGTTGGTCATGGCGCCGCTCGAGACGAGCGTCTGCTGCAGGAGGGTCTTCGGGCTGAGCTGGTGCGGGGCGCCCGCGCGGCGCAGGGCGGAGAGCACGTCGAACTCCCACTGCTCGAGGTCGCTGGCGACGAAGGCGTCACGTCGGGCCCGCTCGAGGTGCTTGGCGAGCCGGTCGACGCGCGAGAGCACGTGCAGCGGGGCGAAGTCGAGGTCGGGGCGCTCGTGCCCCCAGGCGTCGACGATGCGGTCGACCTCGTCGCGGGGCTCGGGCCCCGCGGGCTGGTCGCGCCCCTCGGTGCGCTCGGGCTCGGACATCCCCTCATCATGGCACCCGGTCCGCTTTGCCCTGCCTGCACCGCGCTGTCACACTTGACCTCGCGCGCGAGCGCGGTCCGCCATGGTGTAACGGCAGCACGACAGCCTTTGGAGCTGTTAGGTCCAGGTTCGAATCCTGGTGGCGGAGCCGTGAGTCGGCCGGGCGGGGCGGACGCCGTGCGGCTCCGTCGGTAGCCTCCAGGTCCACCGGCCGGCCACGTCAGCGCCGCGCCCCGACGACGAGGAGCCGCCCATGTCGACGTCCGCCACCCTCCGCCCGCTCGTGGAGGCCGCCCTGCTCGGCGCCCTCAGCGGCTCCCGCTCCGCCACGCCCCTCGCCGTGCTCGCCCTCCACCACGACAACGCGGAGGTGCGGGGCAGCTGGCAGCGCTGGGCCCTGTTCCGCAGCCCCGTCGGCCGCACCGTGGCCGTCGCCGCCGGAGCGGGCGAGCTCGTCGGCGACAAGCTGCCCGCCACGCCCAGCCGCGTGGGCGCGGGCCCGCTGTTCGGCCGGGCCACCTCCGGCGCCGTCGTCGGCGCCGCGATCAGCACCACCGCGGGCGACGGCCACCGCGTCGCCGGAGCCGTGGCCGGGGCGCTCGGCGCCCTCGCGGGCAGCTGGCTCTTCTACCTCGCCCGGAAGGCCGTCGTCGAGAAGACCGGCCTGCCCGACCTCGTCGTCGCGCTCGTCGAGGACGCCGTCGCGGTCTCCGGCTCGGTCGCCGTCGTCCGCTCCCGCTGATCGCCGCCCCCGCGTGGGAGGATCGGCGGTGAACGCCGCGCCCACCTCACCAAGGAGCACCATGCCCGCACGCACCCTCGCCGTCGTCGTCCTCGCCGCAGGGCAGGGCACGCGCATGAAGTCCGCGACCCCGAAGGTGCTGCACCGCCTGGCCGGCCTCCCGCTGATCCAGCACGTCCTCGAGTCGGCGGCCGCGCTCGAGCCCGAGCACCTCGTCGCCGTCGTGCGGCACGAGCGCGACCTCGTCGTCACGAGCATCGTCGAGACGACGCCGACAGCCCTGATCGTCGACCAGGACGACGTGCCCGGCACCGGCCGCGCCGTCGAGCAGGCCGTCGAGGCGCTGCCCGCCGACTTCGACGGCGACGTCGTCGTCGTGAGCGCCGACGTGCCCTTCCTCGACCACGGCACCCTGCGCGGCCTCCTCGAGCAGCACCGTGAGGAGGCGGCGGCCGCGACGCTGCTGTCGGCCGTCCTCCCCGACGCCACCGGCTACGGCCGCGTCGTGCGCCTCGCCTCGGGCGACGTGGAGCGCATCGTCGAGCACAAGGACGCCACCGACGCCGAGCGGGCCCTCCGCGAGATCAACTCGGGCACCTACGCCTTCACGGTCGCGGCCCTCCGCGCGCAGCTGCCCCGCGTCGGCTCGGCCAACGCCCAGAACGAGAAGTACGTCACCGACGTCGTCGGCCTGCTCACCGGCGCCGGCGAGAAGGTCGCCGCCCGCGCGGTCGACGAGACGTGGCGCCTCGAGGGCATCAACGACCGCGTCCAGCTCGCCGTGGCCGCCCGCCGCCTCAACGACCGCATCGTCGAGCACTGGCAGCGCGAGGGCGTCAGCATCGTCGACCCGCAGACCACCTGGATCGACCGCGACGTCGCCCTCAGCCCCGACGTCGAGCTGCTGCCCGGCACCCAGCTGAAGGGCGCGACCTACGTGGCCGCCGGCGCCGTCGTCGGGCCCGACACCACCCTCGTCGACACGGAGGTGGGCGAGGGCGCGGTCGTGAAGCGCACCGACGCGACCCTCGCCGTGATCGGGGCCCGCGCCTCCGTCGGCCCGTTCTCGTACCTGCGGCCCGGCACGACGCTCGGCGAGGGCGGCAAGATCGGCACCTTCGTCGAGACGAAGAACGCCGAGATCGGCGCGGGCTCGAAGGTGCCGCACCTCAGCTACATCGGCGACACCGAGGTCGGCACCGACTCGAACATCGGCGCCGGCACGATCACGGCCAACTACGACGGCGTCTCGAAGCACCGCACCGAGGTCGGCTCGAACGTGAGGACGGGGTCGCACAACGTGTTCGTCGCCCCCGTTAGGATTGGCGACGGAGCGTACTCAGGTGCGGGAACGGTCGTCCGGAAGGACGTGCCGGCAGGTGCCCTGGCCCTGAGCATCGCTCCTCAGCGCAATGCGAGCGGATGGGTCGAGGCGAACCGCCCCGGCACCGCGGCTGCCGAGGCCGCCGCTCGCGCCGAACGAACGACCGACTAGCGAGCCGGTCGGGTTGGCCCCTCGGGGCCGGAGAGCGAGTGACGTGTCCGGAATCAAGATCACCGGGGAGAACCGACTCGTCCTGGTCTCGGGTCGTGCGCACCCCGAGCTGGCGAACCAGATCGCGGCGGAGCTCGGCTCGGAGCTCATCCCGACCGACGCCCGCACCTTCGCCAACGGCGAGCTCTACGCCCGCTTCGACGAGAGTGTCCGCGGCGCCGACGCGTTCGTCATCCAGTCGCACTCGGCCCCGATCAACGAGTGGCTCATGGAGCAGCTCATCATGGTCGACGCGCTCAAGCGCGCCTCGGCCAAGCGCATCACGGTCGTCGCCCCCTTCTACCCGTACGCTCGGCAAGACAAGAAGGGCCGCGGCCGCGAGCCGATCTCGGCCCGCCTCGTCGCCGACCTGTTCAAGGCCGCCGGCGCCCACCGCATCATGAGCGTCGACCTGCACGCCCCGCAGATCCAGGGCTTCTTCGACGGCCCCGTCGACCACCTCTTCGCGATGCCGGTGCTGCTCGAGCACTTCCGCGCGAAGCTCGACAACTCGACGCTCACGGTCGTGTCGCCCGACATGGGCCGCGTGCGGGTCGCCGACATCTGGAGCGAGAAGCTCGACGCCCCCCTCGCCATCATCCACAAGCGCCGCGACCCGCTGGTGCCGAACCAGGTCACGGTTCACGAGATCGTCGGCGAGGTCGAGGGCCGCGTCTGCCTGCTCGTCGACGACCTGATCGACACGGGCCGCACCATCGTCAAGGCCGCCGAGGCCCTCAAGGCCGCCGGCGCGATCGGCGTCGTGGTCGCCGCGACCCACGCCGTGTTCAGCGACCCGGCCCCCGAGATCCTCGCCAGCGAGTTCATCGACTCGGTCGTCGTCACCGACACCCTGCCGCTGACCGAGCACCAGAAGTTCGACAAGCTCGAGATCCTGCCGATCGCCCCCCTCATCGCGCGGGCCATCCACGAGGTCTTCGACAACGGGTCGGTCACGTCGATGTTCGACGGAGCCGCGTAGCGGCTCCGTCGAACCAGAAGGCGCAGCCGACGGCGCCCCCGGGCACCCCGTGACCTGCGCCAAGGAACGGCCGTGACCGGGTTGGACCCAGCCACGGCCGTTCGGCGTCTCCGGCCCGCCGCGACTCAGTGCGTCGACGGCTCCGTCTCGATCTCCGAGCGGTCGCCCGACCAGAGCGTGTGGAACACGCCCTCCTCGCCGACCCGCTCGTAGGTGTGCGCGCCGAAGAAGTCGCGCTGCCCCTGGATGAGGGCGGCGGGGAGGCGCTCCGACGCGAGCGAGTCGTAGTACGACAGCGCCGACGCGAACCCGGGCACGGGGATCCCCGACAGCGCCGCCTTGGCGACGATGCGGCGCCAGGCGTCCTCGCCGTCGCGCACGGCGGCGGCGAAGTAGTCGTCCTCGAGCAGGGTCGCGATGGTCGCGTCCTTCTCGTAGGCGTCGACGATGCGGTTCAGGAACTGCGCGCGGATGATGCAGCCGCCGCGCCAGATCTTCGCGATCGCGCCCTTGTCGATGTCCCAGCCGTACTCCAGGGCGCCCGCGATGATCGCGTCGAAGCCCTGGGCGTAGGCGACGATCTTCGACGCGTAGAGCGCCTTCTGCACGTCGTCCTCGAAGCCGTCGCCCGCCTCCTGCACCTCGGGCCGGCCCTGCAGCGTCGCCTGCACGGCGGCGCGCTGGTCGGGCTTCGACGAGACGGCGCGGGCGAAGACGGCCTCGGCGATGCCGCCGACGGGCACGCCCAGCCCCACCGAGTTCTGCACCGTCCAGACGCCGGTGCCCTTCGAGCCGGCCTGGTCGACGATCGAGTCGACCAGCGGGGCGTCGGTCTTCGCGTCGGTCTGGCGCAGCACCTCGGCGGTGATCTCGATGAGGTACGACTCGAGCTCGCCGCGGTTCCACTCCTCGAACACGTCGGCGATGGCCGCCGGCTCGTGGCCCCCGACGCGGCGCAGCAGGTCGTACGACTCGGCGATGAGCTGCATGTCGGCGTACTCGATGCCGTTGTGGATCATCTTGACGAAGTGGCCGGCGCCGTCGCTGCCGACGTGGGTGACGCAGGGCTCGCCCTCGGCGACCGCGGCGATCGAGGCGAGGATGGGCCCGAGGGTCTCGTACGCCTCCTTCGAGCCGCCGGGCATGATCGACGGGCCCTTCAGCGCGCCCTCCTCGCCGCCCGAGATGCCGGCGCCCACGAAGTTCAGGCCGCGCTCCTTGAGGGCGGCCTCGCGCCTCCGCGTGTCCTGGAAGTTCGCGTTGCCGCCGTCGACGATGATGTCGCCCTCCTCGAAGAGGTCGGCGAGCTGGTCGATGACGGCGTCGGTGCCCTTCCCGGCCTGCACCATGATGATCGCCGTGCGCGGCTTCTGCAGCGACGCCGCGAAGTCCTCGATCGACCCCGACGCGACGAAGCCGGCGTCGCCGTGCTCGCTCATCAGGGTGTCGGTGCGCTCGGGGGAGCGGTTGTAGACCGCGACGGTGTTGCCCTCGCGGCTGGCCAGGTTGCGCGCCAGGTTGGAGCCCATGACGGCCAGGCCGACCACTCCGATGTTCGCCTGCGCGGTCTGCTCGCTCGTGTTTCCGTGTTCGGTCACGGTGCCTCCTCAAGGTCGGTGGACCGCAGACTATGCCTCGCCGCCGACCGCTTGACAGGGACTGTCGGGCACCCCCGGCGGACGGGGGGAGGCGCGCCTACGCTGGTCGGGACCCGCCCGCCTCGGAAGGACACCGCATGACCACCACCACCCTGCCCCCCGTCGTCGTGATGGGCGTGAGCGGGTCGGGCAAGTCGACCGTCGGCGAGCTGCTCGCCGAGCGCGCCGGCGTGCCGTTCGTCGACGCCGACGACCTGCACCCGAAGGCCAACCGCGACAAGATGTCGGCCGGTCACCCGCTCGACGACGACGACCGTCGGCCCTGGCTCGAGATCGTCGCCCG
This sequence comes from Frigoribacterium endophyticum, assembly GCF_011759585.1. Taxonomy (GTDB): domain Bacteria; phylum Actinomycetota; class Actinomycetes; order Actinomycetales; family Microbacteriaceae; genus Frigoribacterium; species Frigoribacterium endophyticum. Next base: position 482,950 of record NZ_JAAOYV010000002.1, on the reverse strand, counting down.
GCGCATCCGCGAGGCCGGCGACGACGGCGTGGTGGTCGCGTGCTCGGCGCTGAAGCGCTCGTACCGCGACGTCCTCCGCTCGGGCGACGACCGCCTCCGCTTCGTCCACCTCACCGGGGTCCGCGAGCTCGTGGCGGAGCGCCAGAAGGCCCGGAAGGGCCACTTCATGCCGCCCGGGCTGATGAAGTCGCAGTTCGCCGCGCTCGAGCCGCTCGCCGACGACGAGCCCGGCACCAGCGTCGACGTGCAGGCCGGCCCCGACGAGATCGTGGCCGAGGTCCTCGACCGGTTGGCGACACGCCCGGGCCGCGTGTAACCTGGGCAGCTGAACTTCGGCGAGGGATGCCCCGGCATCCGTGATCGACGAGGTAGGCAGGCACTCAGTCCCGAGACCGCCCTCTGGGTGGTCGCTCCACGGCTGTGGGTCCCTCCTCACGCGACGCGCGTTCGAGTTGACACCGACCACACACCCCCAGGCCCGAGGGCCTGCAGAAACGGAGACCACCATGTCCGACGACAACACCCTGTCCGCCACCCTGCGCACCAGCTTCGGCAAGGGAGCGGCCCGCAAGATCCGCGCCTCCGACGCGATCCCCGCGGTCATCTACGGCCACGGCACCGACCCCCAGCACGTCACCCTCCCCGGCCACGAGACGATGCTCATCACGCGTCGCTCGAACGCGCTCATCACGCTCGACATCGAGGGCACGAAGCAGCTCGCCCTCGTCAAGGACATCCAGCGCGACCCGGTGAAGCAGATCATCGAGCACATCGACCTCATCGTCGTCCGCCAGGGCGAGAAGGTCTCCGTCGACGTGCCGGTGCACATCGAGGGCGAGTCGGCTCCCGGCACGATCCACGTCGTCGAGCTCAACGTCATCTCGCTCGAGGTGTCGGCCACCGACATCCCGCAGTCGGTCGTCGTCTCGATCGAGGGCCTCGAGGAGGGCGCGCAGATCCACGCCTCCGACGTCACCCTGCCCCAGGGCGCCGTGCTCGTCACCGACCCCGAGGTGCTCGTCACCAGCGTCTCCGTGCCCCAGCTCGACCTCACCACCGACGCCGTCGACGACGAGTCGGGCGAGGCCGCCGAGGCCGAGGGCGACGTGCCCTCGATCGAGGACGAAGAGCGCTCCGAGTAGCACCCGCACCACCGTCTGACGCCCCGCCGCTGCATCACTGAGGAGGACCCCCTGAGCGACCAGTGGCTCGTGGTCGGGCTCGGCAACCCCGGGCCCGGCTACGCCGGCAACAGGCACAACGTCGGGCAGATGGTGCTGGCCGAGCTGGCCCACCGCCTGTCGGCCGGGTTCAAGAAGCACAGGACGAACTCGCTCGTCGCGGAGGGCCGCCCGGCACCGGGCGGCCCCCGCTTCGTGCTCGCGGCGCCCGGCAGCTTCATGAACCTCTCGGGCGGCCCCGTCGCGGCCCTCCTCAAGTACTACGACCTCGACGTGTCGCGGCTGATCGTCGTGCACGACGAGCTCGACATCGACTTCGACACCCTCAAGATCAAGCAGGGCGGCGGCCACGGCGGTCACAACGGCCTGCGCGACATCATCGCGGCGACGGGCTCGAACGAGTTCCTCCGGGTCAGGGTCGGCATCGGCCGCCCCCCGGGCCGCCAGCCGGCCGCCGACTTCGTGCTGCGCGACTTCACGCCCACCGAGCGGCAGACCCTGCCGATCCTCGTGGCCGACGCCGCCGACGCCGTCGAGATGATCGCGGCTGACGGGCTCACGGCGGCACAGCTCAAGTTCCACACCGCGAAGAGCTAGCTCCCTCCCTAGCCCGGGTGGTCGGTCCGGGGCTGAGCCCTCAGCGAACCCGCGGGCTGTCTGTCGGTCGTGCCGAGTAGCCTTGCCGGGTGATACTCGCGGGCTTGATCTCGGCGCTGTCGCGCGCCTCCACGTTCTCCGTTGCCCTCGACCGGGCCGGTCGCAGCACCGACTACAGCCTGGTCGACGGTCTGCGCGTCCCCCTCGTCGCCGGCCTCCTGGCCCGCCGCGAGGGTCCTCAGGCGATGCTGGTCGTCACGGCGACGGGCCGCGAGTCGGAGGCCGTGCGCGGCTCGCTCGCGAGCTACCTGCCCGACGCCGAGGTCATCGAGTTCCCCGCGTGGGAGACCCTGCCGCACGAGCGCCTCAGCCCCGGCGCCGAGACCGTCGGCAAGCGCATCCACGCGCTCCGGCGCCTCGCCGCCTGGTCGGCCGAGGCCGACCAGGCACCCGACGCCGTGCGCCCGATCGTCGTCGTGGCCGGCGTCCGCGCCGCCCTGCAGCCCCTGGCCGACAACCTCGCCGACATCGACCAGGTCGAGCTGACCGTGGGCTCCCGCGGGCACGACCTCACCGCCATCTCGCAGTCCCTCGTCGGTCTCGCCTACGCACGGGTCGACATGGTCACCCGTCGCGGCGAGTTCGCGGTCCGCGGCGGCATCCTCGACGTCTTCCCGCCCACGGCCGAGCACCCCGTCCGCGTCGACTTCTTCGGCGACGAGGTCGACCAGATCCGCCGCTTCTCGGTCGCCGACCAGCGCAGCCTCGACGGCGACGTGGCCGGCGTCGAGCTGCCGCCGAGCCGCGAGATGCTGCTCACCGACGACGTGCGGCAGCGCGCGCGCGAGATGCAGCACGAGTTCCCGAGCCTCGCGCAGATGCTCGCCAAGATCTCCGAGGGCATCCCCGTCGAGGGCATGGAGTCCCTCGCGCCCGCCCTCGTCCACGGCCTCGTGCCGCTCACTCACTACCTGCCGGCGGGCGCCTCCGTCGCCGTGCTCTCGCCCGAGCGCGTGAACTCCCGTGCCCAGAGCCTCGCCGAGACGAACCGCGAGTTCCTCTCCGCGGCGTGGAACGCCGCGACCGCCGGCGCCGAGGCGCCCATCGACCTCGACGCGGGCGACTTCATCACCCTGCGCCAGCTCCGCGAGTCGGCGGGCGACCGCACCTGGTTCACGATGAGCTCGTTCGACACCGGCGAGGTGCTCAGCGACGAGGACGCCGCCGCGTCGGCCGGCGACTACGTGCGCGTCGAGGCCGAGAGCGTGCCGAGCTTCAGCGGCCACGCCGAGGGCGCCGTCGACCACGTGGTGCAGCGCCTCCGCGACGGGTGGAGCGTCGTGGTGACCTCGCGGGGCGTCGGCCTCGTCGAGCGGGCCCGCGACGTGCTCGGCGAGCGCGCCGTGGCCGCTCGCCTGCTCGACGACCTGCCCGACGAGCTCGAGCCGGGCGTCGCCCTGCTCGTCGCCGGCGGGGTCGAGGCCGGCTTCGAGCTGGCCGAGGCCAAGGTCGCCGTGCTCGGCGAGAGCGACTTCTACGGCCGCTCGGCGAACTACGACTCCCGGCAGGTGAAGAAGCTCGCCAGCCGCCGCAAGGCCGTCGTCGACCCGCTGCAGCTCAAGCCCGGCGACGTCGTCGTGCACCAGACGCACGGCATCGGCAAGTTCCTCGAGCTCACCAGCCGCCAGGTCAGCACCGGCGGCAAGAACGCCGTGAAGAACAGCCGCGAGTACCTCGTGCTCGAGTACGCGCCGTCGAAGCGCGGCTACCCGGGCGACAAGCTCTACGTGCCCACCGACCAGCTCGACCTGCTCAGCCGCTACGTCGGCGGCGAGGCCCCCACGCTCAGCAAGATGGGCGGCAGCGACTGGGCCAGCGCCAAGAGCAAGGCCCGTCGCGCCGTCCGCGACATCGCGGTCGAGCTCGTGAAGCTCTACTCGGCGCGCATGGCGTCGAAGGGCCACGCGTTCCCGCCCGACACCCCGTGGCAGCGCGAGCTGGAGGAGGCCTTCCCCTTCGCCGAGACGCCCGACCAGCTGACGACCATCGACGAGATCAAGGCCGACATGGAGCGGCCCATCCCGATGGACCGCCTGCTCTCCGGCGACGTCGGCTACGGCAAGACCGAGGTCGCCGTGCGCGCCGCCTTCAAGGCGATCCAGGACGGCAAGCAGGTCGTCATGCTCGTGCCGACGACGCTGCTCGTCAAGCAGCACTTCGACACCTTCGCCGACCGGTTCGCCGGCTTCCCCGTGCACCTGCGCAGCCTCAGCCGCTTCCAGTCGGCGAAGGAGAGCCGCGAGACGATCGCGGGCCTCGGCGACGGCACCGTCGACATGGTCATCGGCACCCACCGCCTCCTCAGCGAGAGCATCGTCTACAAAGACGTGGGGCTCGTCATCATCGACGAGGAGCAGCGGTTCGGCGTCGAGCACAAGGACGCGCTGAAGAAGCTCAAGACGAACGTCGACATCCTCGCGATGTCGGCGACGCCGATCCCGCGGTCGCTCGAGATGGCCGTCACCGGCATCCGTGAGATGTCGACCCTGGCGACCCCGCCGGAGGACCGCCACCCCATCCTCACCTTCGTCGGCCCCGAGAGCGAGCGCCAGAAGGCCGCGGCCATCCGCCGCGAGCTCCTCCGCGAGGGCCAGGTCTTCTACGTCCACAACCGCGTCTCGAGCATCAACCGCGTCGCCGCGCAGATCGCCGAGCTCGTGCCGGAGGCGCGGGTCGCCGTGGCGCACGGGCAGATGGCCGAGTCGACGCTCGAGCAGGTCATGGTCGACTTCTGGGAGCGCAAGTTCGACGTGCTCGTCTCGACCACCATCATCGAGACCGGGCTGGACATCGCCAACGCGAACACGCTCATCATCGACCGGGCCGACAAGTACGGCCTCAGCCAGCTGCACCAGCTGCGCGGCCGCGTCGGCCGGGGCCGCGAGCGCGGCTACGCGTACTTCCTCTACGACGCCGAGAAGCCGCTCAGCGAGACCGCCCAGGACCGCCTCGAGACCATCGCGGCGAACAACGAGCTCGGCGCGGGCATGCAGGTGGCCCTGAAAGACCTCGAGATCCGCGGGGCGGGCAACCTGCTCGGCGGCGAGCAGTCCGGGCACATCGCCGGCGTCGGCTTCGACCTCTACCTCCGCATGATCGGCGAGGCCGTCGGCGCCTTCCGCGGCGAGGTCGCCGAGGGCCAGACCGAGCTGCGGCTCGAGCTGCCCGTCGACGCCCACATCCCCGAGGAGTACGTCGAGAGCGAGCGCCTCCGCCTCGAGGCGTATCAGAAGCTCTCGACCGCCAGCTCGCCCACCTCGACCGACGAGCAGATCGACGCCGTCCTCGAGGAGCTCGCCGACCGCTACGGGGCCCCGCCCGCGTCCGTGCTCGCGCTCATCGAGGTGTCGCGCCTCCGCCGTGCCGCCCAGAAGGCGGGGCTCAGCGAGGTCGTGGTCATGGGCAGCAACCTCCGGGTCGCCGGCCTCGACCTGCCCGACAGCATGCAGGTGCGCCTGCAGCGCATGTACCCGGGCTCGCGCTGGTTCGGCCAGACGCGCTCGGTGAGCGTCCCCCTGCCGCGGAAGCACGGCGAGGCCCTGCCCGACGGCGAGCTGATCACCTGGGTCGAGCAGCTCATGTCGTCGATCTACGGCGCCGAGGCGCCGCGCCCGTCCGCCGACAGCTCCGCCGCGGCGAGCTGAGCCGACCGTGACGGACGGCGTCGACGGCCGCGCGGGCGCCGAGCTCGCGGCTCTCGTCCGCGTGGTCGAGGCGCTGCTGGCCGACGAGGGCGGCTGCGAGTGGAACCGCGCCCAGACCCCCGACAGCCTCGTCACCTACCTGGTCGAGGAGTCGTCGGAGCTCGTCGAGGCCATCGAGTCGGGCACCCCGGCCGACCGCCGCGAAGAGCTCGGCGACGTGCTGTACCAGGTCGTGCTCCACGCTGCGATCGCGGCGAGGGCGCCGGGGGAGGGCTTCGACCTGGCCGACGTCGTCCGCGACGTCGCTGCGAAGACCGTGCGTCGGCACCCCCACGTCTTCGCCGGCGACGAGGCCGCCGACGTCGACGACATCGTCCGGCTCTGGTCCGCCGCCAAGGCCCGGGAGAAAGCCGACCGCCGCAGCGCCTACGACGGCGTGCCCCTCGGCCTGCCCGCCCTGGCGAGGGCACAGAAGGTGGAGTCGCGGCGCCGGTCGGCCGGTCAGGTCACGCCGCCCGCCGCCCCCGTCGACGGCGCGCCCGACGTCGAGCTCTCGTGGGGGCGGGAGCTCCTCGCCCGCGTCGACGCGGCGACCGCGGAGGGGCTGGACGCCGAGCGGGCGCTCCGTCGAGCCGTCCGCGAGCGGGAGCAGCAGCTGCGGTCGGGCGAGGCCCCGCGGCCGTAGGGCACCCGGCCGGCCGCGGACGGGGCCCCGCCACGAGGTCGCCGTCGTGGACGGACAGGGCACGGGGCGAGAAGACAGGGGAGAGGGCCGGGGGTCCGACCGACCCGAACGGCGGACACCCCGGCACAGGGCACCCGACCGACCCGAACGGCGGGCGCCCCCACGTGCCCGGCCGCACGGCGGTCGAGGACCAGCTGCGCGGGCGAGGGGCACGTCGGCACCGCACTGCGTCGAGGGGGATCACCCGCGACGCGTCGTGCGGCACTGCGTCGAATGTACCGGGTGGAGTGCTGACATGTCAAAGACGGAACTCTGAAGTGTCATCGGGCCGGGTGTCGATCGGGGTCGTCGGGCCCGTTCCGCGGAGCCCGTCGACCCCGCCCGGCGCTGTCGTCCGGGGGCCGGGGCGGCGGGCCGACCGTCTGTTATCGTGCGACCGGGCCGACGTCCCGGCGCAGGGCCGGGCTGCTCGCCCTCGCAGAGGAGGGGCTCCCGTGCCTCGCAGACCCGACCCGACCCGCAAGCCCGAGCTGCTCGCGCAGATCATCGAGCACCTCCGCAGCCGGTCGATCGCCACGGTGTCGTTCCGCACCCTCGCCGACGCGCTCGGGGTGAGCACGTACGTCTTCGTCTACCACTTCGGCAACCGCGCCGAGCTGGTCGCCGAGATCGTGCGCGGGGTCGTCGCGCGGCACGACGCCGCGCTGGCGGTCGACCCGACCACCTTCGACGGCCGCGCGCTCCGGTCGCACCTGCTCGACGCCTGGGCCGACTCGACCAGCGAGCGCGGCCGTGACCTGCTGCGCCTCGAGACCGAGGCGGCCCTGCTCGAGGTCGTCGCCGGCGAGCAGGGCCCGGCCCGGGGCGAGGCTGCCCGCTGGCACGACTTCGTCGCGCGCTGGCTGGTGGCGCAGGGCGTGCCGGAGGCGGTGGCCGTGCCGGAGGCGCGGGTCGCCGTCGACGCCCTCCGAGGCCTCCAGCACGACGCCCTCGTCACGGCGGAGGTGCGCCTGCTCACGACCGCGGCCACCCGCGTCGTCGACGATCTCGTGGCCCGGTCGCCGCAGCTCGCCTCCACGCCGTGACCGCACGCCGGTGTCGAGCGCGGAGTGGTCGCGGGGCGGAGGGTCACGCGACGTCCCGTCCGGGGCGGAACGACCCGGCCCCACGCTGATGAACGGGCCAGGCGCGAGGCGCCTGGCCCGTCGTGGAGCCCTCACCGCAGGGAAGGGAGGGCGCCGGGGTCGGCCGCCGGTGCGCAACCCGATTCGCGCCGACGACCCGCGTCGACCATAGCCGACATGTCACATGACGCGCAATCCTGCGGGCGTCGACGGCGCGCCTCCCCGGGGTCGCGCTCTGGGATGATGGTGCGATGCCCTCACACGTGACCCCGCCGCGCGGGATGCGAGACTTCCTGCCCGCCGAGAAGCGCCGCCGCGAACGCGTGCTGGCCACCGTGCGCGACGTCTACCGCTCGCGGGGCTTCGACGAGATCGAGACCCCGGTCGTCGAGGGCGCCGAGTTCCTCTGGTCCGGCCTCGGCGGCGACAACGAGAAGCAGGTCTTCGCGGTGCTCCGCCGCGGGCTCGACCTCGACGCCGTCCGCGCCGTCGGGTCGCCGCTCGAGCTGGCCGACCTCGGGCTGCGCTTCGACCTCACCGTGCCCCTGGCCCGGTTCTACGCGTCGCACCGGGCCGAGCTGCCGACCGTCTTCCGGTCGGTGCAGATCGCTCCCGTCTGGCGGGCCGAGCGGCCGCAGAAGGGCCGCTACCGCCAGTTCGTCCAGTGCGACATCGACATCCTCGGCGAGCCGGGGCAGCAGGCCGAGGTCGAGCTGATCTCGGCCACGACCGACGTCCTCGACGCGCTCGGGCTCCGGGGCACGACCATCCGCGTCAACGACCGTCGCGTGCTGCTCGGCGTGCTCGCCCACTGGGGCGTCGCGCCCGAGCTGACCGACCGGGCGCTGATCGAGATCGACAAGCTCGACAAGATCGGCGTCGAGGGCGTGGCCACGCAGCTGCGCGAGCTCGGCGTCGGCGGCGACGACCTCGCGGCGCAGCTGCACCAGCTCGGCGAGGCGACCTTCGACTCGATCACCGGCTCCGCGCCTCCCGCCTGGCTCGACGCCGAGGCCGCGGCCGACCTCGTGGCGCTCCGCGACGCGCTGCCGGGCGCGACCCTCGTGCTCGACCCGACGCTGGTGCGGGGCATGGGCTACTACACCGGCACCATCTTCGAGGTGGCGCACCCCGACTTCAGCTACTCGCTGGGCGGCGGCGGTCGCTACGACGGCATGATCGGCCGGTTCCTCGGCACCGACGTGCCGGCCGCGGGCTTCTCGCTCGGCTTCGAGCGCATCGTCGACCTCGTCGAGCTCGACGGGGCCGACGACGACGGCCTGGCCGTGCTGCACGACAAGACGGTGCCGCCGGCCGAGCTGGTCGCCCTGCAGCGGGCGCTGCTCGCCGGCGGCGAGGGCCGGGTGCGGCTCGAGCGCCGTGCGAAGAACGCCAGGGGCCAGCTCGCCGCGCTCGCGGCCGCCGGCTTCGGGCGGTTCACCTCCGTGCGCGGGGGCGAGTCCGTCGACGAGCTGCAGATCCGTCCGATCGGCTGACCGACGGCGGGCGAACGTCCGCTGAACACCCGCGTCGCCGGTCGGAGGCGCGGCTAGGCTAGGCGGCGGGGCCCAGGCCCCGCCGACCTGACGACACACTAAGGAGTTCTCCGTGGCAGCAATCGACGCCGTAGGCGCCCGCGAAATCCTCGACTCGCGGGGCAACCCGACCGTCGAGGTCGAGGTCCTGCTCGACGACGGGACCGTGTCGCGCGCGGCCGTCCCCTCGGGCGCATCCACCGGGGCCTTCGAGGCCTACGAGCTCCGCGACGGCGACGACAGCCGCTACCTGGGCAAGGGCGTGCTCAAGGCCGTCGCGGCCGTCATCGACGAGATCGGCCCGGAGGTCGAGGGCCTCGACGCCACTGACCAGCGCCTGATCGACGCGGCGATGATCGAGCTCGACGGCACCGAGAACAAGTCGCGCCTCGGCGCCAACGCCATCCTCGGCGTCTCGCTCGCCGTGGCCCGCGCCGCCGCCGACTCGGCCGACCTGCCGCTCTTCCGCTACCTCGGCGGCCCGAACGCCCACACGCTGCCCGTGCCGATGATGAACGTCATCAACGGCGGCTCGCACGCCGACAGCAACGTCGACATCCAGGAGTTCATGATCCTGCCGATCGGCGCGTCGACCTTCGGCGAGGCCGTCCGCTGGGGCGCCGAGACGTACCACGCGCTGAAGAGCCAGCTGAAGGCCGCCGGCCTCTCGACCGGCCTCGGCGACGAGGGCGGCTTCGCGCCGGACCTCGAGAGCAACCGTGCCGCGCTCGACCTGCTGGTCGAGGCCATCACCACGGCCGGCTTCACCCCCGGGAAGGACATCGCGCTCGGCCTCGACGTCGCCTCGAGCGAGTTCTACTCCGACGGCTCGTACACGTTCGAGGGGCAGTCGCGCGACTCGGCCTTCCTCGCCTCGTACTACGCCGACCTCGTCGCCTCGTACCCGCTCGTCTCCATCGAGGATCCCCTCGACGAGGACGACTGGGAGGGCTGGGCGCACCTCACGAGCGAGATCGGCCGCAAGACGCAGATCGTCGGCGACGACCTCTTCGTCACCAACCCGACCCGCCTCGCCAAGGGCATCCAGACCGGCGCCGCGAACTCGATCCTCGTCAAGGTGAACCAGATCGGCACGCTGACCGAGTCGCTCGACGCGGTCTCGCTCGCCCAGCGCAGCGGCTACACGACCGTGCTGTCGCACCGCTCCGGCGAGACCGAAGACACCACGATCGCCGACCTCGCCGTCGCGACCGACGCCGGCCAGATCAAGACCGGCGCCCCGGCCCGCAGCGAGCGCGTGGCCAAGTACAACCAGCTGCTCCGCATCGAGGAGGAGCTCGGCGACGCCGCGGTCTACGCCGGCTACTCGGCGTTCCCGCGCTTCCAGGCCTAGCCAGCGCCCCGCCGAGAGGCCCGTCCCCGCCCGGGGGCGGGCCTCTCGGCGTTCCGTGACCCGGCGCCCGGGTGCGTCGTCTACCCTCGACACATGCCTCGTGAGACCCCGAACCGCCGCGTGCCGGTGAGCCTCCCGGCCGCCGACTCGGCCGCGGGCGCCTGGCTCCGCAACATCCGCTCGTCGGGCTTCAGTCTCGTGATGCTCGTCATCCTCGTGCTCTTCGTCGTCATCCTCGCGCCGTCGCTCCGCACGCTCATCCAGCAGCAGCAGCAGATCGCCGCCCTCGAGCAGGAGGTCCGTGACCAGCAGGCCGACGTCGACGACCTGCAGGGCGACGTCGCGCGCTGGAGCGACCCGGCCTACATCGAGGCCCAGGCCCGCGACCGCCTGCTCTACGTCTACCCGGGCGAGTACAGCTACCTCGTGATGGGCGAGTCGGCCGACGCCGAGCCATCGCAGCCCGCCCCGATCAGCGACTCGCTGCAGACCCCCCAGGTCGACTGGGTGGCGGCCATGACGTCGTCCGTGCTCGACGCCGGCCTCAGCGACGCCCCCGCGACCGAGCTGGTCGCGCCCGACCTCGGCGGCGCGACCGTGCCGTCCTCCACCTCGACAGGCGGCACCCCGTGACGACCCCTCCCTTCGACCCGGTCACCGACGACGACGTGCGCATCGTCACGGCGCAGCTGGGCCGCCCCGCCCGCGACGTCGTGGGCATCCCCGCGCGCTGCGTCTGCGGGGCGCCCACCGTCGTCGCGACGAAGCCGCGCCTCGGTGACGGCACGCCCTTCCCGACGCTGTACTACCTGTGCCACCCGGGGGCGACGGCGGCGGTGTCGACCCTCGAGGCCACCGGCGTAATGACCGAGATGACCGAGCTGCTGGCCGGCGACGAGCAGGTGCGCGAGCAGTACCACGCCGCCCACGACGCCTACCTCGCCGACCGCGAGGGCATCGAGCACGTCGCCGAGATCGCGCACGTCACGGCGGGGGGCATGCCCGAGCGCGTGAAGTGCCTGCACGCCCTCGTCGGCCACGCCCTCGCGGCGGGCCCCGGAGTCAACCCGATCGGCGACCTCGCGCTCGAGCGTGCGTCGTGGAGCCCCGACGTCTGCCGCTGCCCCGACTGGCTCGACGAGTCCGCCCCGGCGACCACCGCCTCCGACGGCGCAGCCTGACCGCCGTGGGGCGGCGAGGGGGCGTCAGCGTCGCGGCGGTCGTCGCCGCGGCCGCCCTCGTCGTGCTGCCCGCGGCCTCGGCGCGTGCCGACGCGATCCGCGACCAGCAGTACTGGCTCGCCGACTACGGCATCGAGCAGGCCTGGCAGACCACCCGGGGGGCAGGAGTCACGGTGGCGGTCATCGACACCGGCGTCGACGGGTCGGTGCGCGAGCTCCAGGGAGCCGTCGTCGGCGGGACGGACGTCAGCGGCCAGGGCAGCCCCGACGGGCAGACCCCGGTCGGGACGGACGACCCGGCGCACGGCACCCTCGTCGGCTCGATGCTCGCCGGCCGCGGCACGGGCAGCGGCGACGGCGTCATCGGCGTCGCGCCCGAGGCGAGCCTGCTCTCGGTGTCGGTCGGCTTCGGCAGCGGCGCCGTCGACTCCGACACCCAGATCGCCGACGCGGTCCGCTGGTCGGTCGACCACGGGGCCGACGTCATCAACATGTCGCTGACCCGCAACACGCTCGACTGGCCGACCAGCTGGGACGACGCGTTCCTCTACGCGATGGAGCACGACGTGGTCGTGGTGGCCGCGGCCGGCAACCGCGGCAGCGGCACGACCGAGGTGGGCGCGCCGGCGACGATGCCCGGCGTGCTGACCGTCGCGGGCGTCGACCGCTCGGGCACGGCGAGCTTCGACGCGTCGAGCCAGGGCATCACCATCGGGGTCGCGGCGCCGAGCGAGAAGCTCGTCGGGGTCGGCCCCGACGACGTCCACTACAGCTGGAACGGCTCGAGCGGCGCCACGCCCCTCGTCGCGGGGATCGTCGCCCTCGTGCGGGCCGCCCACCCCGAGCTCGACGCCGACGACGTCATCAACCGCGTGGTCGCGACGGCCGAGCCGCGCGGCGCGAGCCAGCCCGACCCCCTCTACGGCTACGGGCTCGTCGACGCGGCGGCGGCGGTCACCCGCGACGTGCCGCACGTCGAGGCGAACCCGATGGGCGACCTCTCGGAGTGGATCCGCGTGCACCGCCGCGCCGACGAGGTCGTGCCCGACGGCAGCTCGTCGGCCGTGCCCGTCGAGCCGGCGCCGGTGCCCACCCCCGAGACCCCCGACGGCGAGCGGCTGTCGGCCCTGCTGCCCACGGTCGAGACGATGCGGTCGACGGGCGTCCCGCTCATCGTCTTCGCGGTCTTCGGCGGGGCCCTGGTGCTCGTCGGGGTCGGCGCCGCCCGGCAGTACGGGCGGGGCCGTCGGCAGGAGTAAAGTCTCCTCCGACACCCCACAACGAGGAGAGCCTTCACCGTGCCTGAAATCCTGATCGTCGGCGGCGGCTACGCCGGCTTCTACACCGCCTGGAAGCTCGAGAAGCACCTCCGTCAGGGGGAGGCGTCGGTGACGGTCGTCGACCCGCTGCCCTACATGACGTACCAGCCCTTCCTGCCCGAGGTCGCGGCCGGCTCGATCGAGCCCCGTCACGCCGTGGTCTCGCTCCGCCGCCACCTCAAGAAGACGAGGGTCGTCACCGCCAAGGTGACCGCGGTCGACCACGCCACGAAGACCGCGACGATCACCCCGTCCGTCGGCGACGCGTGGACGATGCAGTACGACCAGATCGTCATGACGGCCGGTGCCGTGTCGCGCACCTTCCCCATCCCGGGCGTGGCCGACGAGGCCATCGGCCTCAAGACCATCGAGGAGGCCGCGGCGATCCGCGACAAGCTCCTCACCAACTTCGCGAAGGCGGCCGACCTGCCCGCCGGCCCGCTGCGCGACCGCCTGCTGACGGTCACGGTCGTCGGCGGCGGCTTCGCCGGCATCGAGATCTTCGCCGAGCTGCGCAGCTTCGCCAGCGACCTGCTGAAGAAGTACCCGACCCTCACCATCGACGACACGCACTTCCACCTCGTCGAGGCGATGGGCCGCATCATGCCCGAGGTGTCGCTCGAGACGAGCCACTGGGTGCTGAAGAACCTCGCCGAGCGCGCCGCCACGGTGCACCTCGACACGCAGCTGCAGTCTGCCGTCGGCGGCAAGATCGAGCTGTCGACCGGCGAGTCGTTCGAGTCCGACCTCATCGTCTGGACGGCCGGGGTCATGGCCAACCCGATGGTGCGCTCCACCGACTTCCCCCTCGAGCAGCGCGGCCGCATCACCGTGCAGGCCGACCTCCGCGTCGTCGACGGCGAGACCATCGTGCCCGGCGCCTGGGCCTGCGGCGACGTCGCGGCGACGCCCGACCTCACGGGCAAGGGCGTCGGCGGCTTCTGCGTGCCGAACGCCCAGCACGCCGTCCGCATGGGCAAGCAGCTCGCCAAGAACATCACCGCCGTGCTCCGCGGCGAGGAGCCCGTCGACTACGTGCACGAGAACCTCGGCGCCGTCGCGGGCCTGGGCCTCGGCACCGGTGTCTTCCAGAGCGGCAAGTTCGTGCTGAAGGGCTTCCCGGCCTGGGCCGCGCACCGCGGCTACCACGGCATGGCGATGCCCTCCTTCGAGCGCAAGTTCCGCGTCGTCACCGGCTGGTGGAACAACTTCTGGCTCGGCCGCGACATCGTCTCGCTCGACGACCGTGAGCGCCCCCGTGCCGCGTTCGAGGCGTTCGCGTCGCGCCCGAAGCCGGCCGCCGACGAGCCCGCCGCCGCACCCGCGCCCGAGATCGGCAAGGCCGCCGGCGAGCCCGGCCCCGCCTACGCGAACCCGGTCGACGCCGACGGCAGCGCGCCCGCCGAGGGCGAGAAGGTCGGGGCCACGGCCGGTGGCTCGGCCCGCGGGACCGGAGCGTCGACCGACGTCGCCGGCACCGACGCGGTGCCCGCCGCCGAGTAGTCACGGCACCGGCCGCCTCGAGCGGCCGACCACGACGCCCGCCCTGCTGCTCGTCAGCACGGCGGGCGTCGTCGTGTCCGTGCGACGGCCGCCGCCGCCGTCTCGTAGGCTCGGGGGAGGCCCTCGTAGCCCAACTGGTCAGAGGCAGGCGACTTAAAATCGTCCAAGTCAGGGTTCGAATCCCTGCGGGGGCACGGTCACGCCGTCAGGGCGACGCGGCCGACGCGGGCGACGGGCGCGGCTCAGGCCTCGCGGCCCGCGGGCTCGACCACGCGCAGCCAGAGCCAGGCCGCGACGGCCGCGAGCGCCGCGACCGCGCTGGCCGCCACGAGCGGCACGACCGGGAACGCCGCCGTCGGCGCCCCGACGAAGACCACCGCGGCGACGCTCACGCCGACCACGACGAGCCCGACGTAGGCGCCGCGCGACCAGGCCCAGACGCGTCGCCCCGGCAGGCCACCGAGCGGCACGAGCGAGACGACGAGCGAGCCGAGCCCGGCCAGGCACACGGTCGCGAGCGTCTCGCGGGCGAGCTCAGCGCCCGCGCCGGCCCCGGCCGCAGCCCCGGGCACGACGCCGTGGAGCACCCACGCCGCCCCGCCGAGCACGACGAGGGCTCCGAGCTGCGCGGCCGCCGCGACGCCGCCGTCACGGGAGTCGGGCTCGCGCGGGGCCTCCGCGCCGCGGTGTCGCCCGGACGACGACGGCACGGCGACGAGGGCGCCCGTGAGCAGCACCCCCAGCACGAGCGGCGGGTCGAGCGAGAGGGCCCGCGTGGCCGCGCACGCCACGACGGCCGCCAGCAGGAGGCGCGGTGACATCCGCACGCGCAGGGCCAGACCCCGGGCCCGCGCGACGAGCAGGGCGGGCAGCGCCACGCCCAGCCCGTTGAGCACGACGAGGCCGATCACGATGCCGAGCGCCAGGCGGGCGTACTGCAGCTCGTCGTCGACGCCGGCGGCGACGGCCGTGACGGCGGCGCCCGCGACCAGTGCCAGGGCGACCGGCAGCCACGGGCTGACCGTGGCCGCGCTGAACGACGTGGGCAGCTCGACGCCGCGGTTGCGGCCGGTCAGCGAGGCGCGGCGCCGTCGCTGCCTCCCGCGCAGTGACGCGGCCGCGAGGCGGGCCGGCGCGGCCACGAGCAGGAGGAACAGCAGCGCCAGACCGCCGGCGAGCGCCCAGGCCGGGCCGCCGAGGGTCTGGCCGAGCGTGGGCAGGTGCTCCCCGAACGAGGTGGCGGTGGCCCAGGTGCCCCGGGGGCCGTCACCGGCGCCGGGGGCGCCCCCCGCGCCTCCTGCGGCGTCGTCGGTCGGCGATCCGCCGTCGCCGCCCGGCGACCCGGGCGCGACCGGCGCGGCCGACGTCGACGGGCCTGGGGGCGACGGGGCGGCGGTGGGGGCGGGCGTGGCGCCGGGGCGAGGCGTGGGGCCCACGACGGGAGGCGCGACGGCCGACCCCGGGTCGACCACGGTCACGGTGACGCCGGCCGAGGGGGGCCCGTAGTTGCCCGCCGGGTCGACGAGGGCGGCCTGGACGACGTGCGAGCCGAGGGGGAGGTCGGAGCCGGCGGTGCTGCACGACCACGGGCCGTCGCCGACGACGACCTGGCAGACGGGGGAGCTGTCGACGTAGACGGTCGCGAGTGCTCCGGCCTCGCCGCTGCCGGTGACGGTCACGGGCTGCGCGGCGATCCGCTGCCCGGCCGTCGGCGAGGTGAGGCGCGGCGCGCCGGGCGGGTCGCGGTCGACCCGCACCGAGACGGCGCTCGAGGCGGCGGAGCTGGGCACGTCGGGCACGGAGGGCGACGACTGCGTCGCGGTCACCGTGTACGAGCCGGAGGGGAAGGAGGAGGCGGGCAGCGTCGTCGTCCACGACCCGTCGCCGCCGGCGGTCGCCGTGGCGCGGGCGCCGCCGCCGGCCGTGACGGTCACCGTGGCGCCGGGCGCGGCCGTGCCGGAGAGCTTGCCGCCCACGAGGAGGCCGCCGCGGACGGTCGGCGGGGTCAGCACCGAGAACGGGCCCGAGTCGACGTCGGGCGCGCTCGGCTGGTCGAGGTCGCGGGCCGTCGCCGTCCAGCCTGCGCCGGTGGGCACCGGCCCGGAGCACGACCACGCCCCGTCGGCGCCGGCCGTCACCGCGTCGCAGAGGGTGCGGAACGTGCCCGAGCCGCTGACGGAGACCTTGACGCGCGCGTCGGCGGTCGCGGTGCCGCTGACGAGCACCGTGCCCGTCGCGCTGTCGCCCACCGAGCCGATCGTCGGCGCTGCCGGCTCGGCGGTGGGCGGGGGAGTCGTGGGCGGGGCACCGAGGGAGGGCGGCGCCGGCGACGGGGTCGGGCTCGCCGCCGCCCAGCCGGGTGCGGACGGCCCGGCGAGCAGCAGCGCGAGGCCCAGGACGGCCGCGAGGGCCACGGTGACGGACGCCCGGGCCCTGCCCTGCGCCGAGGCGTGCCGGAGGCCCGCGGGGCGGCCGGTCGGTGCCGGGCGTCGCGGGGCGGCGGAGGGCGGGAGGTCGATCACTGAGACCCATTCAGCACGGCCGCGGGGGACAAGTCAATCCGCTGCGCGGAGGAGGACCGTGTGCTCCTCCGCGCCGGTCGACGACGCATGTCGTGAGTTCGCTCCGAGAACGCCCAGTCGACGTGGAGGCCCCGTCGGGCGCATTTATAGTGTTCTCCGGACCGAGCCCCGACCCGACGACGTCTCCGAGCCTCCCGCTCGGCCGCGGGTCGCCACGCACCTGGAGGAGTCACCCGTCATGCAACCCGGCCTCACCGGCATCCTCGTCGCCGTCGGCGTCGTCGTCCTCCTCCTGCTCCTCGCGGGCATCTGGGCCTGGGCGTCGTACCACTCGCTCGTGGCGCTCCGCACCCGGGTCGACGAGGCGTGGGACGGCATCGTCGTCCAGATGCGCCGCCGGGCCGAGCTGGTGCCGACGATCGTCGAGCAGGTCAGGGGCTACGCGTCGCACGAGACCAAGGCGCTCGAGACCGTCGAGCGCGCCCGGGTCGAGACCCTCGAGGCGAGCACCCCGGCGGCCGCGTCGACCGCCGAGGGGCACCTGCAGACCGCCCTCCGCGGGGCCTTCACGGTCTCCGAGTCGTTCCCCCAGCTGCAGGCGAGCCAGTCGTTCCTCCAGCTGCAGTCCGAGCTCGTCGAGACCGAGGACGGCCTCCAGGCCGCCCGTCGCTCCTACAACGGCGGCGTCCGCGAGCTGAACGCGAAGGCCGCCGGCTTCCCGGCGCGGCTCTTCGCCCCGCGCCTGGGCGTCTCGCAGCGCGACTTCTTCGAGGTCGAGCAGCCGTCGACCATCGCCGAGCCGCCGCGCGTCCAGTTCTGACCCCTAGCTGACGTCGCCCGCACCGGCGTCGTGGGCGGCTGCCACGTCACCCGCCCCGACGGCGCCCCGCAGCGTCGCCGCGAGGTCGCCCCGGTCGACGACCTCCACCCGCTCGAGCCCCTGCCAGCGGGCCGCCCGCGCCAGCAGGGCCGCGAGCCGGTCGACGTCGACGGGCAGGTCGCGCTCCCGCCACGAGGCCTGGACCCGCAGCACGCGGGCCTGCCGGTCGCTCTTCAGGTCGACGCGGGCGACGAGCTGGTCGCCCTGCAGCACCGGCAGCACGTAGTAGCCGTGCACCCTCTTCTCCTGCGGGGTGTAGATCTCGATCCGGTAGCGGAACCCGAACAGGCGCTCCGCCCGGGGCCGGGTCCAGACCACGGGGTCGAACGGCGAGAGCAGGGCGTCGGCGGTGATCCCCCGCGGGAAGGTCGCGTCGCGGTGCAGCCAGCCGCCCCGCGGCCAGCCCGGCACGGTCACCGGCGTCACGACGCCCTGGTCGGCCAGGTCGTGCAGGGCGGGCACGACGTCGGCCGTCTTCATGCGCCAGTGGTCGGCGAGGTCGGCGGTGGTCGCCACGCCGGAGGCGCGGGCCGCGTGGGCGAGCAGTCGACGGTGGGCCTCCTCCCGCCCCACCTCGACGGCGAGGAGCTCGGCGGGCAGCACCTGCTCGGGCAGCGCGTACACCCGCTCGAAGCGTCGTCGCCCGGCGCTGACCAGCGCCCCCACGCGGAAGAGCGCCTCGAGCCCGCGCTTGACGTCGCTCCAGCCCCACCACGGCCCCGTGCGCCGGTTCGCGTCGTGCTCGACGAGGCTCGCGGGCAGCGGGCCCTCGCCGCGCAGCTCGTCGAGCAGCCAGGCGGCCGTCCGGGCGTTGGCCGACAGCCACGACCCGGGGTCGCCCTCCGCCCGGGCCCGGTGGTCGTCCATGCGCCAGCGCATCAGCGGCCAGGTCTCGACGGGCAGCAGCGCGGCCTCGTGCGCCCAGTACTCGACGTACCGCCCGCGCGGGGCGAACAGCAGCCCGTCGAGCCGGTCGCGGTCGTAGTGGCCGAGACGCGCGAAGACGGGGAGGTGGTGGCTGCGCTCGAAGACGTTCACCGAGTCGATCTGCAGCAGGCCGAGGCGGTCGACGACGCCGTGGAGCTGCCGGGCGCCGACGACCCGGGGGCCTGCCGCCTCGGCGACGGGCCGGCCGAGGCCCTGCGCGGCGAGGGCCGTGCGGCGGGCCTGGGCGGGGGAGAGGGCGTCGCGGGTCACGGGGCGACCCTACCGACGGCCGCCGACACGGCCGACCCGGCCCGCGCCTCCTCGTGTCCCGGTGCCGACGCAGCCGGGCACGAGACGGGGTCAGCATGCCGGGAGGGGCATGTGGCGCGGGCGTCACGGTCGGCCGCGACACCTACACTGAGCGCATGAACCGCCTCCGACGGCTCCTCCGACGCCCCCCGGGCAGCGGCGTCGCGACGCCCGTGCCCGCCGAGCCCGTGCCCGCCGAGCCCGTGCCCGGCGCCGCGGCGCTCCCGCCGGCCTCCGTCACGGGCCCGGAGGCCACCACCGAGCGCCGTACGGAGGGCGACCTCGACGGCGCCCTGCCCCGCGGCGTCGTCGTCGCCGGCGCGTGGTCGTGGCGCGTCCTCGCGATCGTCGGCGTCATCGCCGTCTTCGTCTGGCTGGTCATCCAGCTGCGCATCATCGTCGTGCCGTTCATGGTGGCCCTGCTCATCGCGGCGCTGCTCGTGCCCCTCTCGTCGTGGCTGCAGCGGCACGGCTGGCCGAAGTGGCTCGCCGTCGTCGTCAGCCTCGTCGGCTTCGTCGTCGTCGTGGCCGGGCTGCTCTACCTCGTCGTGCTGCAGATCATCGACGGCTGGCCCCAGCTGCGCGACCGGTCGGTGGCCTCGTACGTCGAGCTGAAGGGCGTGCTGCTCGACTCGCCCCTGCACCTCACCGAGGCGCAGCTGAACGGCTACGTGACCGACGCCGTGACCGCCCTGCAGCAGGACAGCCAGCCGCTCCTGCGCGGCGCCCTCTCCGTCGGCACGACGGCCGGCCACGTCGGCGCCGGGCTCGTGCTCGTGCTCTTCTCGACGATCTTCGTCCTGGCCGGCGGCGGCGACATCTGGCGCTGGTTCGTCCGTCTCTTCCCGCGACGCGCCCGGACGGCCGTCGACGGCGCGGGCCGCGCCGGCTGGACGACGCTGACCAACTTCGTCAAGGTGCAGATCCTCGTCGCCGCGGTCGACGCCGTGGGCATCGGCCTGGGCGCGTTCTTCCTGGGCCTCCCGCTCGTCGCGCCGATCGCCATCGCGGTCTTCCTCGGCTCGTTCGTGCCCGTGGTCGGCGCGGTCGCGACCGGCACCGTCGCCGTCGTCATCGCGCTGGTCTACAACGGCTGGCTGGTGGCGCTGGCGATGCTCGTGGTCGTGATCATCGTGCAGCAGATCGAGGGCCACGTGCTGCAGCCCTTCGTCATGGGCGGCGCCGTCAAGGTGCACCCGCTGGCCGTGGTCTTCGCGGTCGCGGCGGGCGCCCTCCTCGCGGGCATCCCCGGCGCGCTCTTCGCGGTGCCCGTCGTCGCGGTGCTGAACGTCATGGTTTCGTACGTCGCGGGCGGCAGCTGGCGCGACGGGCCACGGTCGGTGCCCGCTCCGCCGGGTCGGGTGCCCCCGGGCCCGTCGGCCGGCGCCCCCGCCCCGAACACCGGGGGCGGCACCGTGGTCGGCCCCGCGGCCACGTCCCCCGCGGTCACGTCCCCCTCCTCGGTCGACCCGGCCGCCGCCTCCGCTCGTCCCTCCCCGTCCCGAAAGGCCGCTGATGCCTGACCTCACCATCGCCGGGCCCACCCTGGCCGAGATCGAGGAGGCGCGGGTCCGCGTCTCGACGGTCGCCCGCGTCACGCCGATGGAGAGCTCGCGGTTCCTGGCCGACGTGCTGGGCTCGCCGGTGTACCTCAAGTGCGAGAACCTGCAGCGCACGGGCTCGTACAAGATCCGGGGCGCCTACAACCGCCTCACGCAGCTCTCCGACGTCGAGAAGGCGCGGGGGGTCGTGGCCGCCTCGGCCGGCAACCACGCCCAGGGCGTGGCCTTCGCGGCGCGGGAGCTCGGCATCGCCGCCACCATCTTCATGCCGGTCGGGGTCGCCCTGCCCAAGCTGCAGGCCACCCGCGACTACGGGGCCGACGTGGTGCTCAGCGGCCACGCCGTCGAGCAGTCGCTGATGGCCGCCAAGGAGTTCGCGGCCACCACCGGCGCCGTCTTCATCCCGCCCTTCGACCACCCCGACGTCGTCGCCGGGCAGGGCACCGTCGGCCTCGAGATCCTCGACCAGGTGCCCGACGTCGACACGGTCATCGTGCCGATCGGCGGCGGCGGGCTCATCTCGGGCGTCGCGAGCGCCCTCAAGCAGAACGCCGCCCGGACGGGCCGCGACGTCCGCATCATCGGGGTGCAGGCGGTCAACGCGGCCCCCTACGCGGTGTCGATGAAGCGCGGCGTCCGCACCGACATCGAGGCCCTGCCGACGATCGCCGACGGCATCGCGGTCGCGAAGCCGGGCGTGCTGAACTTCGAGATCGTCCGCGAGACCGTCGACGAGGTCGTCACGGTCAGCGACGACGACACCGCCCGCGCGATGCTCGTCATGCTCGAGCGCGCGAAGCTCGTCGTCGAGGCCGCGGGCGCCGTCGGCGTGGCCGCGGTGCTCACCGAGCAGGTGCGCGACCTCGGCACCACCGTCATCGTCCTCAGCGGGGGCAACATCGACCCCCTGATGATGGAGCGCGTGATCGGCCGCGGGCTCGCGGCTGCCGAGCGCTACCTCAAGCTGCGGGTCGGCCTGCCCGACCGCCCCGGTCAGCTGACCCGGGTGTCGGAGATCCTGTCCGACGCGAACGCGAACGTCGTCGAGGTGCTGCACACCCGGCACGGCCGCGGGCTGCAGATCAGCGAGGTGGAGCTCGAGCTCAGCGTCGAGACGCGCGGCCCCGAGCACGTCCAACACGTGCTGCAGCGCCTCCGCGACGCCGGCTACGAGCCCCGCGTCGACTTCTAGGACGACGACGGCCCCCGCTCCGAGGAGCGGGGGCCGTCGTCGTCAGCGCCGAGACTACGGCGTGTAGGTCTCGACCGCGGTGACGGAGACCGCGATCTCCTTGCCGTTGGGGGCCGTGTAGCTCGTCGAGTCGCCGACCTTCAGGCCGTTGATGGCCTGGCCGAGCGGGCTGGTCTCGCTGTAGACCGAGAGGTCGCTGTCGGCGGCGATGATCTCGCGGTTGCCGAGCAGGAAGGTGCTGGGGTCGCCGGCGATCGTCGCGGTGACGACGGTGCCGGGGCCGACGATGCCGGCGGCAGCGGTCGACTCGCCGACCGTGGCGTTCTTCAGGAGGTTGGTGAGCACCCGGATGCGCGCCTCCATCTTGCCCTGCTCGTCCTTCGCGGCGTGGTAGCCGCCGTTCTCCTTGAGGTCGCCCTCTTCACGCGCCGCCTCGATGCGGGCGGTGATCTCCTTGCGGCCCTCGCCGCTCAGGGTGGCGAGCTCGGCCTGGAGGCGGTCGCGGGCGTCGGGCGTCAGCCAGGTCGTGGCGTCGTTGGCGTCGTTCATGGTGTCTCCGTTCGTGTGGCGGCCCGGCCGCGCGGTCGCCCGCGCGGGTGGTCCGGTCACGGGTGCTCACGTCGCGCGTGCGGGGAGCCGCGGGGCGGACGAGGCACGCCCCTCGAAAGAAGGAGACCGGCCGAGTGGCCGGTCTCCGGTGATCCGATGCAGTCTACGGAAGCCAGCACTCGTAGATCAACCCCGTCACCGCCCGCTCGCTGGTGGCCAGCGAGGTGGTGTACGTGGTCGAGTGCTGCGCCGCGGCGGGAAGGTGGACGACCTTCCAGCCGACGATCGCGAACTTCTGGTTCTGCGCCTGGACGGCGCAGCTGACCTCGGTGCCCGGCTGCACGCTGACGGTGTACTGCACGTCGACCGAGCGGTCGTCGAGCACGGTGTAGCCCACGTCGGTGCTCTCGAGCTTCGACCCGTCGCCGTCGAAGGCGGCGAAGACGACCCAGGCGGCGAAGACCACGACGAAGGCGACCGCGACCGAGACGGCGATCACCGTGCGCCGGCGGCGCGTGCCCGGCGACCGGCCGTAGCGGTCGTCGAGGTGCGACGAGCGAGCCGTGTCGGGGGCCGGCGTCGAGGGCGCCGGAGATGCTGCGGGGGGCGTGGACGCCACTCGGGACTCCGTCCGATTATCCTGGTCACAGGGTAGCAACGTCTGCCCTGCACGAATTGCGAGGAACCCGTGACCCTGCGCCTCTTGGCCGTCCACGCCCATCCCGACGACGAGTCCAGCAAGGGCTCGGCGACGTACGCCCACTACCGCAGCCTCGGCGTCGAGGTCCTCGTCGTCAGCTGCACCGGTGGTGAGCAGGGCTCCATCCTCAACGAGCAGCTGGAGGCCCGGCACCACGCCGAGCGCGACATCGCCGGCCTGCGCGTCCACGAGATGCGCGCCGCCCAGGAGGCGATGGGCGTCGACCACGTCTGGCTCGGCTACGCCGACTCCGGGCTGCCGGCCGAGGGCGAGCCGGTCGCCGTGAACTCGTTCGCGACGATCCCGCTCGAGACGAGCGCCGAGCCCCTCGTCGCCGTCATCCGTCGCTTCCGCCCGCAGGTGCTCATCACCTACGACGAGAACGGCGGCTACCCGCACCCCGACCACATCCGCACCCACGAGATCTCGATGGAGGCCTTCCGCGCCGCCGCCGACCCCGCGCGCTACCCTGCCACGGGCGAGCCGTGGTCGATCGAGAAGGTCTACTACGACCGGATGTTCAGCACGGGCCGCATCGAGGCGATGATCAGCCACCTCCGCGAGAGCGATCCGGAGTCGCCGCTGATCGAGCGCCTCGCCGAGATGCTCGAGCGCTTCAGCGACCGGCCCGACCTGGCCACCACGAAGGTGCCGGTCTCCGACTTCTTCCCCGTGCGCGACGCGGCCCTCCGCGCCCACGCGAGCCAGGTGCCGCTCGACAGCGCGTTCTTCTTCTGGCCGAACGACCTCCAGGTGCGGGCCTGGCCGACGGAGGACTTCCAGCTGGTCGAGTCGACCGTCGAGTCGACCCTGCCCGAGACCGACCTCTTCGCCGGCGTCGTCGACCCCGACACCGGCCTCGTCGGGACGGAGCGCTCGTGACCGCCCTCGGCGACCTCGCCCTCGGGGCGACCGTGCGCCTCCTCGCGCAGCCCTCCACCCCGTCGCCGACGCTGCCGGCCTCGACCGTGCCCGACGAGGCCGTCACGCCCGGCGTCTGGGGCTTCGTCGCGATCGCGTTCGTGGCGATCGCGACCGTGCTGATCATCGTCGACATGACGCGGCGGGTGCGCCGCACGCGCTACCGCGGCGAGGTCCGGGAGCGCATCGAGGCCGAGCGGGCCGAGGCGAGCCAGGCCGCGGCGGGCCTGGACGAGGAGGCGCGGCCCGGCCAGGGCGACGACGAGCCGTTCCGCGAGGGCGGGCCCCGGGCCTAGCCGAACGACGGCGCGTTCAGCGCCAGCACGAGGATCCCGCTCCAGTGGCAGAGGTACGCCGCCACCGTGCAGGCGTGGAACAGCTCGTGGAAGCCGAAGTGGCCCGGTGCCGGGTTCGGGCGCTTCAGGCCGTAGAACGTGGCGCCCACGACATAGAGCAGCCCGCCGACCAGCACGAGCACCGTCATCGGCACGCTCGCCGCGACGAGGTCGGGCAGGAAGCCCAGCGCGCCGACGCCCATCAGCACGTAGAGCGGCACGTACAGCCAGCGCGGCGCGTGGATGAAGAAGACCCGGAAGGCGATGCCGAGGGCCGCCGCCGTCCAGACGAGCACGAGCAGCAGCTCCGACTTGCCCGGCGGCAGCGCGATGGCCGCGATGGGCGTGTAGGTGCCGGCGATGAGCAGGAAGATGTTCGAGTGGTCGAGCCGCTTGAGGAACATCTTGGCGCCGGGGCTCCACGGGAACCGGTGGTACGTCGCCGAGATCCCGAAGAGCAGCAGCGAGGTCGTCATGAAGACGGCCGAGGCCCACGTCGCGGCGGTGCCGTCGGCCAGCACGACGAGCACCACGCCGGTGGCGATCGCCACCGGGAAGGTCGCGGCGTGGATCCAGCCGCGCCAGGTCGGCTTGCGTTCGATGGACGCGTAGTCGAGGGCGTCGTCGAGGAGGGGCAGGTTCGGGAGGTCGGCGCCGCCGTCCTCGGCCACGCCGTCGCGCGCGGGGGTCGTGCTCATGCCCCCGAGCGTAGGCGAGGGGCCGGGGAGGCGGGGGACGAGGCGCTGGGAATCTCCCGCCGAGCGTGGGTTAACGTAGGCACGTGAAGAACCGTCGGCGCACCCCCCTGGCCGGTGGCGTGCTCTACGGCCTCTACCAGCGTCGGCTCCGCCGTGAGCTCGAGGGCGCGGAGCTGCCGCACCACGTCGCCATGATCGTCGACGGCAACCGGCGGTGGGCCAAGCTCCGCATGCTCGAGACGGCCGCGCACGGCCACCGGGCGGGCGCCGCGAAGATCAGCGAGTTCCTCACCTGGTGCGACGACCTGGGCATCCGGGTGGTGACCCTCTACCTCCTGTCGGCGGACAACCTCGGCAACCGCGCCTCCGACGAGCTCACCGAGCTGTTCGGCATCATCGGCGACGTCGCCGACGAGCTGTCGCGGCAGCGCGACTGGCGGGTGCAGCACGTGGGGTCGACCGACGACCTGCCGCCGTCGCTCCGCGAGTCGCTCTCGCGGGCGCAGACGAGCACGGCCGACCGTGGCGGGCTGCACGTCAACCTCGCCGTCGGGTACGGCGGGCGTCGCGAGATCGCCGACGCCATGCGCAGCATCGTCCGCGAGCACGACGCCGCGGGCGGCACCCTCGACGCGCTCGCCGAGGTGCTCACGCCCGAGCTCATCGCGCAGCACCTCTACACCGGCGGGCAGCCCGACCCCGACCTCGTCATCCGCACCTCGGGCGAGCAGCGGCTCAGCGACTTCATGCTCTGGCAGAGCGCCCACAGCGAGTTCTACTTCGTCGAGGCCTTCTACCCCGACCTCCGCGAGGTCGACTTCCTCCGGGCGGTGCGCGACTTCGCGCTCCGGCACCGGCGGTACGGCAGCTGACGGCAGGGCTGTCCTCCGGGCGCTGACCCGCGCCTCCTCCCGGACAGCAGGGGGGCCTCAGGGCGACGCGCCGGCGCGTCGCGCACTACCGTAGGAGGCTGACCCCCACCCGAGGAGCCGACCGTGACCACCATCGACGAGTTCGCCGCCGGCTTCGCCGACGAGCCCGGCTACTTCGACTTCGCCAAGTACGGCCCCATCTCGACCCCGGTCGCGGAGGAGCAGCGCGGCCTCGTCGACCTGCAGGCCCGCTCGCGGCACGGCTCGGAGATCGCCCTCGACGAGCAGGCCGGCCGCGTGCGCCGGGCGGTCTCGGCGCTCGTCGGGTTCCCCGCCGACCAGGTCGTCTTCCAGCCCAACACCAGCGAGGGCCTGCTGCACACGATGTTCGGCCTCACCGGGCAGATCGTCCTCTCGGCCCGCGAGTACCCGAGCCTGCCGCTCGCGGTGACCCGCGCCTCGTCGGCCCTGCGGGTGCTCGACCCGGTCTGGATGGACCCGACCTACGGCGCCGTGACGCCCGCCCTCGTGCAGGAGCACCTCACGTCGTCGACCACGGCCGTGGCCGTGAGCGCCGTCGACTACCGCACGGGGTACCTCGCTGACCTCGAGGGCATCCGCCAGGTCATCGGCGACCGCCTGCTGATCGTCGACGCCGTCCAGGGCCTCGGCGTCGCCGACCTGCCGTGGTCGCTGGCCGACGTCGTCATGGCCGGCGGCCAGAAGTGGCTGCGCGCCGGCTGGGGCACGGGCTTCCTGGCGCTCAGCGAGCGCGCCGCGACCGAGCTCACCCCGGTGTTCACCGGCGTCGCGGGCTCCGAGCTCGTGCTCGGCGGCCGGTACGACCAGCCGGTGCCCGTCCGGGCCGGCGCGGCCGCGTTCCAGGTGGCGAACCCCGACCCCATCGCGCAGGCCCGGCTCGCCACGGCCGCCGAGGCCGTCACGGCGGTCGGGGTGCCGGCCATCGCGGCGGCGGTCGCCGAGCGCGCCTCCCGGCTGATCGACCTCGCCGACGAGGCCGCGGTGCCCGTCATGTCGTCGCGCGACGAGGCGGAGCGGGCCGGCATCGTCGTGCTCCAGCCCGAGCCGGCACAGCTGACGACCCTCACGGCCGCGTTCATCAACCACGGCGTCACCGCGACGGTGCGCGACACGACGGTGCGGCTCAGCACCCACGTGTCGAACGACGACGAGTCGTTCGACCTGCTGCGGGCGGCGCTGACGTCGTTCGGGAGCGCGGTCACCTACTAGCGGCGACCGGCGCGGGCGGCCGGCACCGCGACTCCTCGGGGCCCTGCCCTCGGCGTCGTCCAGGTCTCGACCAGAGCATGAGGGTCGTTCACCTGATCGTCACACGACGCGGCGCGTCGCCGTCGACACGGCCGCCGGGCTCGTCGTAGGTTCGCATCACCGGGCAAGTCGTCCGGTCGAGGCGGCCACGAAAGTTCGTCCTCGTGTCGCACTCCGGCCGTCTCCGCCGCAAGCGAACGGGTGCCCAGGCACCCGGAGATGGAGTCGTCGTGACCTCGCTGAACGAGCCCCGCACCGAGACCCGGACCGATCAGAGCACCGACCGCGGCACCGACCGCGGGCCGGGCAGCGGCCACGGACGCGCTGCCGAGACCCTCGCCGGGGAGGCGCGTGGCACGTCGGTCGCTCAGCGCACGTACGTGCTCGACACCTCCGTCCTCCTCTCCGACCCGCAGGCGGTCTTCCGCTTCGCCGAGCACGACGTCGTCCTGCCCGTCGTGGTGGTCAGCGAGCTCGAGGGCAAGCGGCACGACCCCGAGCTCGGCTACTTCGCCCGGCAGGCGCTGCGGCTGCTCGACGACCTGCGCGTGCAGCACGACCGCCTCGACTTCCCCGTGGCGGTCGGCGACGGCGGGTCGTTCCGGGTCGAGCTGAACCACTCGAACATGTCGGTGCTGCCCTCCGGGCTCCAGCTCGGCGACAACGACTCGCGCATCCTCGCCGTGGCCAGCAACCTCGCCGCCGACGGCCTCGCCGTCACCGTCGTCTCGAAGGACCTGCCGCTGCGCGTCAAGGCGGCGTCGATCGGCCTGGCCGCGGAGGAGTACCGCGCCGAGCAGGTCGTCGACAGCGGGTACACCGGGCAGATGGCGCTCGACGTCTCGAGCGAGCAGATGGCGACCTTCTGGGAGACGGAGCGGCTCAGCTCGCGCGCGCTCGGCGACGTGCCGGTCAACACCGGCGTCGTCGTGCACTCCGACCGCGGCTCGGCCCTCGGCCGCGTGACGGCCCGGGGCGAGGCGCGGCTGGTGCGCGGTGACCGCGACGTGTTCGGCCTGCACGGACGCTCGGCGGAGCAGCGGCTCGCCATCGACCTGCTGCTCGACCCCGAGGTGGGCATCGTCTCGCTCGGCGGCAGCGCGGGCACCGGCAAGTCGGCGCTCGCGCTCTGCGCGGGGCTGGAGGCGGTGCTCGAGAAGCAGCAGCACAAGAAGATCATGGTGTTCCGCCCGCTCTACGCGGTCGGCGGGCAGGACCTCGGCTTCCTGCCCGGCGACGCCGGCGAGAAGATGAACCCGTGGGGCCAGGCGGTGTTCGACACGCTCGGCGCCCTGGTCTCGCAGAACGTCCTCGACGAGATCGTCGAGCGCGGCCTGCTCGAGGTGCTGCCCCTCACGCACATCCGCGGGCGCTCGCTGCACGACGCGTTCGTGATCGTCGACGAGGCCCAGTCGCTCGAGCGGAACGTGCTGCTCACGGTGCTGAGCCGCATCGGGCAGAACTCGCGGGTCGTGCTGACCCACGACGTCGCGCAGCGCGACAACCTGCGGGTCGGCCGCCACGACGGCGTCGCCTCGGTGATCGAGACGCTCAAGGGGCACCCGCTGTTCGGGCACGTCACGCTGACGCGGTCGGAGCGGAGCGCCATCGCGGCGCTCGTCACCGAGCTGCTGGAGTCGAACGAGCTGAGCTGAGCCGGGCCGTCGCACGGCCCCCTGCGGGGGTGCGGCGGGTCGGTGTGCTCCCCGGCGGGTGGGCGCCCGCCCGCCGGGGCCGACCACGACCCGCCGCGCCGCCGTCGCCGGGCCGGAGGGCACCACCGGGGAGGCGCGGGTCGCCCGGTCCTCCCCAGCCCGGTCACGAGGGCCGCGGTCCCCGATCGGCGACCACGGCGCCCGCGACGAGGTGCGCTGCGCGGCACCCTCGGCGCATGACGACGCCACCGGACCCCCCTCCCGCCGCTCCCGCGCCCCGACCGGCAGGCCGAGCACGTGCCCTGCGCCGGCGCTGGCACCTGGTCGTGGCCGCCGCCGTGCCCGCCGCGCTCCTGGCGGCCGTGGTGCTGGCGTCCTCGCCGCCCCCGGCCGTCGCGGTCGTCGTCGCCGTCGCGCTGCTGGTCACGCCCGGGCTCGTGGTCACCGACCTGGTCTCCCGTCGGCTGCCCGACCGGCTCGTGGGCCCGCTCGTCGCGGCCACGCTCGGGGGCCTGGTGCTCCACGCCGCGACGGGCGCGGGCTCCTGGCCGTCGGTGCTGCAGGGGCTGGCGGTGGGCGTCGCCGTGCTCGTCGCCGGGGGAGCGGTCTCGTGGTGGGGCGGCCTCGGCATGGGCGACGTCAAGCTCGGCGCCGCCCTGGCGACGTCGACGGCGCTCACGGGCACCGCTGCGGAGATCGCCGGGGGAGCCGTGCTCGCGACGGGCAGCGTCGTGGCCGCCGGAGCCGTCGCCGTCGCGGTCCGACGCGCACGCAGAGCCCGGGGTCCGGGCGACGCCCGGCTCGGCAGCGGCGCGGAGGGCACGGGCCCCGCGCGGGGCGTCCCGCTCGGGCCCGTGCTGCTCGCCGCGTGGTGGGCGACCGTCACGGTGGAGGCGACCGGCGCCTCCACCGCGTGACGGCCCCGGTCAGCCCGGCGCGGCCCGGGGCTGTCGACGGCCCCGGGCCGGGCCTGCCGTCGGCCCCGGAGGCGAGCTAGCCCGGATGGGTCATGCTCAGCACGTCGAGGGCGGAGTCGAGCTGCTCCTCCGTCACCTCGCCGCGCTCGACGAAGCCGAGGTCGACGACGGCCTCGCGCACGGTGAGCTTCTGCGCCACGGCGTGCTTCGCGACCTTGGCAGCGGCCTCGTAGCCGATCACGCGGTTGAGGGGCGTGACGATCGCGGGCGACGACTCCGCCAGGGCGCGGGCGTGCTCGACGTTGGCCTCGAGCCCGTCGACGGTCTTGTCGGCGAGGGCGCGCACGCCGTTCGAGAGCAGGCGGATCGACTCGAGCAGGGCGGTGCCCATCACGGGGATGGCGACGTTGAGCTCGAAGGCCCCCGAGGCGCCGGCCCAGGCGATCGTCGCGTCGTTGCCGATCACGCGCGCCGAGACCATGAGGACGGCCTCCGGGATGACCGGGTTCACCTTGCCCGGCATGATCGACGAGCCCGGCTGCAGGTCGGGGACGTGCAGCTCGCCGAGCCCGGCGTTCGGCCCGGAGCCCATCCAGCGGATGTCGTTGTTGATCTTGGTCAGGCTCACCGAGACGACGCGGAGGGCGCCCGAGGCCTCGACGAGCGCGTCGCGCGCGCCCTGGGCCTCGAAGTGGTCGAGGGCCTCGGTGACGGGCAGCCCGCTGTCGGCCGCGAGGGCGGCGATGACCCGCTGGGGGAAGCCGACGGGCGTGTTGATGCCCGTGCCGGTCGCGGTGCCGCCGAGCGGCACCTCGGCGACGCGGGGCAGCGTGGCGCGCACGCGCTCGACCCCGAGCCGGATCTGGCGGGCGTAGCCGCCGAACTCCTGGCCGAGGGTGACCGGCGTCGCGTCCATCAGGTGGGTGCGGCCCGCCTTGACGACGTCTGCCCACTCGACGGCCTTGCGCTCGAGCGACTCGGCGAGGTGCTCGAGCGAGGGCACGAGCTGCTCGAGCAGAGCGCCCGTGACGGCGACGTGCACCGACGTCGGGAAGACGTCGTTCGACGACTGCGAGGCGTTGACGTGGTCGTTCGGGTGCACCGGGGTGCCGTCGACGGTGCCGGCCAGCGTCGCCAGAACCTCGTTCATGTTCATGTTCGACGAGGTGCCGCTGCCCGTCTGGTAGACGTCCACCGGGAA
This sequence comes from Frigoribacterium endophyticum, assembly GCF_011759585.1. Classification (GTDB taxonomy): domain Bacteria; phylum Actinomycetota; class Actinomycetes; order Actinomycetales; family Microbacteriaceae; genus Frigoribacterium; species Frigoribacterium endophyticum. The sequence continues at coordinate 452,237 of NZ_JAAOYV010000002.1, read as the reverse complement.
CTGGTCGTGGTGCTGGCCGCCGATCACGGCGTCGGCGGCCGTGACGATCGCGTCGGCGACGGCCGGGGCGACGATGCCCATCTCGCCGTTCACGATCGCGGCGGCGCGCTTGATGCGCGCCAGCGCCACGATCTGCGCCGGCTCGAGGCCGGCCCCCGAGATCGGGAAGTTCTCGACGGCACGCTGGGTCTGGGCGCGGTACAGCGCCGATGCGGGCACCCGCACCTCTCCCATCGTGTCGTGCTCGATGCGGTACTCGGATGTGGTCACGGCGTCGTGGTCCCTTCCTGTGGCCCTCGTGGGGCGCTCTCGACCCCGGCTCGCCGGGGGTGGTCTCAGAGGCGGCCGATGACGACCGAGCGGTCGACACGGCCGTTCGCGAGGTCGTAGTTCGCCCCCACGACGGCGAGCCGACCCTCGGCGATCGCCGTGGCGACCAGGGCCGAGCGGCCGACCAGCGTCTCGACGGAGGCCTCGATGTGCAGCTTGCCGACCGAGCGGGGGTCGAGCACGGCCCCGGGCTCGAGGTCGATCGTGGCGCGGCGCACCGAGGGCACGATCATCTCGACGAGGTCGCCGAGGAAGCGCGACCCGGGAGGCGCGGTGGAGGTCATCGACTCGATGGCCGTCGCGACGGCGCCGCAGCTGTCGTGCCCCAGCACGACGATGAGCGGCACGTTGAGCACCGAGACCGCGTACTCGAGGGAGGCGATCACGGTGTCGCCGACGACCTGGCCGGCGTTCCGCACGACGAAGAGGTCGCCGAGGCCGACGTCGAAGATGATCTCGGCCGCGAGGCGCGAGTCGGCGCAGCCGAAGAGCGCGGCGACGGGCTCCTGGCCGCCGGCGAGCAGCGACCGCCGGTCGCTGTCCTGGTGGGGGTGCTCGGGGCTGTTCGCGACGAAGCGGTCGTTGCCGTCGGCCATGCGCTGCCAGGCCTGGCCGGGGGTCAGGTGCTCGGGGGCCGAGGGCGTGGCGGTGGTCTCGGGGGAGGTCACGATCGGGTGCTCGTCTCGTCGGCGATCTGCTCGGCGAGGGCGGTCGCCAGGGTCTCGAACTCGGTGTCGTCGGCCGTGCCGTGCAGCACGTACGAGCTGCGGTCGACGGTGGTCGTCAGGCTGTAGGCGTAGTTGCCGGGGTCGTCGGCGTCGCGCTGGTCGTAGACCAGCCAGTCGAGCCCGCCGATCGTCGTGGTGCCGTTCGGCACGGCCGTCTGCACGGCGGCGCTGACCCAGGTGTCGTTGGCGTCGATGCCCTGCTCGAGGGCGATGAACTGGTCGGCCGGGGTGATCAGGCCGACGTACCAGGTCGAGACGCCGTCGGCCGTGCCCGTGTCGATCTCGGCACGGTTCGACGACCAGCCGTCGGGCAGGGCGGGGGCGGCGAGCGGCACGTCGACGCTGGCCTCGGACTGCTCGGCGACGCTGCGGTAGTCGATCACCTGGCGGTTGACGGTGCCACCGGGGCGGACGACCACGAGCACGAGGAACAGCACGATGCCGAGCGACGCGAGGATGGAGAGCGTGAGGTTCTTCGCCGTCTGGTTGGCGTAGTGCTTGCGGGTGTTCTCGGCCTTCCGCCGGGCCGTCTCGTCGGGCGTCTCGGGGCGGCCGAGCTCGGCGACGACACGGGGCTCCTTCGGGCGTCGGCCCCTGCCCTCGCCGCTCATTCGGCGGTCACCTGGCGGCGAGCGGCCTCGAGGCGCTCTCGGGCGCCCATCAGCCACTCCTCGCAGCGGCGGGCCAGGGCCTCGCCCCTCTCCCACAGGGCCAGCGACCGCTCGAGCGTCGACCCACCCTGCTCCAGCTCGGCGACGACGCGGACGAGCTCGTCGCGGGCCTGCTCGTAGCTCAGCGACGAGACGTCGGGAGCGGAGTCGGCGCTGGCCGCGGGGGAGTCGGAGGGGGTCGTGGTCACGGGCACCATGCTACCGAGCAGAGCTGACGGCGGGGCCCTGGCCCGCGCCGGCGGGGGAGGGCGACCGGCCTGGGGAGAAGGCGCCGGTGCTGACGGCCCCCACCGCGCCTCCCTCGAGGGTGACTACGAGCTCGACCCCGGCCGGTGCGTCGTCGGGTTCGCGCAGCACGCCGCCCCCCGGCAGCTGCACGATCGAGTAGCCGCGCCGCAGCGTGCCCTGGGGCGACAGCGCCCGCAGCTGCGCGGTCAGCTCGGAGACGCGCGTGTGGGCGCGCTCGACCGCCCGGGCGAGCAGCTCCTCGCCACGGGCCACGGCCCGCACGACCTCGTCGGCGCGGACGTCGACCAGGGTCTGGGGCGAGGCGAGCACCGGGCGGCTGCGGAGCTGCTCGAGCCGGTCGATCTCGGTCGAGACCAGCGAGGTGAGCCGCTGGCCGATGCGGGTGCGGGCCTGCTGCACGCGCTGGAGCTCCTCCGACACGTCGGGCACGACGCGCTTCGCGGCGTCGGTCGGCGTCGAGGCACGGAGGTCGGCGACGTCGTCGAGCAGCGGCCGGTCGGCCTCGTGCCCGATGGCGCTGACCACGGGCGTCGTGCACGCCGCCACGGCGCGCACCAGGCCCTCGTCGCTGAAGCCGAGGAGGTTCTGGAAGTCGCCGCCGCCGCGCGCGACGATGATGACGTCGACCTCGGGGTCGGCGTCGAGCTGCTGCACGGCGGCGGTCACCTCGCCCACCATCCGGTCGCCCTGCACCGCGGCGTGCACGACCCGGAAGGCGACCGACGGCCAGCGCAGCTGCGCGTTGCGGAGGACGTCCTTCTCGGCGTCGCTGTCGCGGCCGGTCACCAGCCCGATGCACTGCGGCAGGAAGGGCAGCGGGCGCTTGCGGTCGGCGCCGAAGAGCCCCTCCGAGGTGAGCTGGCGCCGGAGCCGCTCGAGTCGTTCGAGCAGGTCGCCGAGCCCGACGTGGCGCATGTCGAACACCTGCATGGTGAGCGAGCCGCCCTTGACCCAGTAGTTCGGCTTGACCGCGGCGATGACGCGGTCGCCCTGCTTGAGGTCGGCCGGCACCCGCGACTTCACGCTCGACCAGATCGAGAACGAGATCGTGGCGTCCTGCTCGAGGTCCTTGAGCTTGCCGTAGACGTTGCCCCCCGAGACGTTCCACTGCGTGATCTCGCCCTCGACCCACGCCGTGCCGAGGCGGTCGATCCAGTCGCGCACCTTGGCGGCGAGCAGCCCCACGGGCCAGGGGGCCTCGGCGGTCGGCGGCGGGGTGACGATGGTCATGCTGCTCCCGGTGGTCGTGGGTGGTGGTCGGTGCTCGGTCGGCGGCGCGGGGCGTGCCCCGCTCCCAGTGGGTCGGCAGTCGAGCGCCTTACACTCTCCTGGTGGCCCACATCACGAACGGCGCGCTCGCCGTCGACCTCCCGACCCCCCGCGTGCCCGCCGTGCGCAACAGGCTACGGGACACCCCCGTCGCCGGACGCAAGCGCGTGCTGCTGGCCGCTCCCCGCGGCTACTGCGCCGGTGTCGACCGCGCCGTGATCGCCGTCGAGAAGGCCCTCGAGCACTACGGCTCGCCGGTCTACGTCCGCAAGCAGATCGTCCACAACGTCCACGTCGTCTCGACGCTCGAGAGCCAGGGTGCGATCTTCGTCGACGAGGTCGAGGAAGTCCCCGAGGGGTCGCACGTCGTCTTCAGCGCCCACGGCGTCTCGCCGGCGGTGGTGCAGGGCGCGGCCGACCGCGGCCTCCAGGCGATCGACGCCACCTGCCCCCTCGTCACGAAGGTGCACCGCGAGGCTGTCCGCTTCGGGTCGCAGGGCCGCCACATCATCCTCATCGGCCACGCCGGCCACGAGGAGGTCGAGGGCACGATGGGCCACGCCGCCGACCGGACGACCCTCGTGCAGAACCCCGACGAGGTCGACGACCTCGTCGTCGACGACCCCGAGAACCTCGTCTGGCTGTCGCAGACGACCCTCAGCGTCGACGAGACCATGGAGACCGTGCGCCGCCTGCGCGAGCGCTTCCCCTCCATCCAGAACCCCCCGAGCGACGACATCTGCTACGCCACGCAGAACCGCCAGGTCGCCATCAAGAAGGTGTCGGTCGAGGCCGACCTCGTCATCGTCGTGGGCTCGGCCAACAGCTCGAACAGCGTGCGCCTCGTCGAGGTCGCCCTCGAGCACGGGGCCAAGGCCGCGTACCGCGTCGACTACTCGAGCGAGATCAAGCAGGAGTGGCTCGACGGCGTCGAGACCGTCGGCGTCACCTCCGGCGCGTCGGTGCCCGAGGTGCTCGTCAAGGAGGTCCTCGACGACCTGGCCGATGCGGGCTACCTCGACGTCTCCGAGGTCGTCACGGCCCATGAAGACCTCATGTTCTCGCTGCCCAAGGAGCTCCGCACCGACTCCACCGGCGCCGTCGACAGCCGGGCCCTCGGCGGACGGACCCGATGACCGACGAGTCGTCGGCCCCCCGCGACGCCCGTCCCCGCCCGCGGTACGGCGAGTACGCGCCCGAGGGCTGGGTCAGCCCCGTCGCCGACGCGGCCGCGGCGCGGGAGGCCGAGCTGGCGGCGAAGGCCGCTGAGTCGCGAGCCGTGGACGCCCGGCCGGGCGCAGCCCCGGTGACGCAGACCGCCTCGACGGCGGGCCCCGCGACTCCTGCTGCCCTGAGCACGGGGCGCCGGGTGGACCGCGTCGCGACGCTCGCGCTGATCGGCCTCGCCGTCTACAACGTGGTGGGCAACGTCGTGCTGGTGCCGAACTTCTCGGCGACCCTGCTCGACCTGCTCCGACGCAGCGGCTACGACGTCGACACGTTCACGTCGCAGGCGGGCCTGCAGACGGCGGGCGCCGTGATCGCGGTGACCTCGCTGGTCGTCTTCGTCGTGATGCTCTGGTGGTCCCTGCGCCGACTGCGAGCCGGCCGTCTCTCGTTCTTCGTGCCTCTCGCCGCGGGCGCGCTCGTGACCGCCGTGCAGCTCGTCGCCGTCTTCTCGGTGGTGCTCGGCGACGCCGCCTTCGTGCAGTCCGTCATGGACGCCGGCAACCGCCCCTGACCTCGCCGCCCCGGTCGACCCGGGGCACGGACGTGACGACGCCCCGCCGGCCTGAGCCGACGGGGCGTCGTGACGTCACGGGGGAGTCGCGGGTCAGCTCCCCGACTGGCCGAACGACCCCAGCTGCCGCGTGGCCTCGACGACCCGCGCCGCCATGGCCGACTCGGCGACCTTGCCCCAGGCGCGGGGGTCGTACTGCTTCTTGTTGCCGACCTCGCCGTCGGCCTTGATGAACCCGTCGTAGTTCTTGAGCACGGTGTCGGCGATCGACCGGCTGAAGGCGTACTGCGTGTCGGTGTCGAGGTTCATCTTGACGACGCCGTTCGAGACGGCCTCGGAGATCTCGGCGTCGGACGAGCCCGAGCCACCGTGGAAGACGAGCTCGAGGGGCTTCTCGGCGGTGCCGAAGCGCTCCTGGATGCCCTGCTGGATCTCGCCGAGCAGCTCGGGGCGGAGCTTGACGTTGCCGGGCTTGTAGACGCCGTGCACGTTGCCGAAGGTGAGGGCAGCGATGTAGCGGCCTTTCTCGCCCAGGCCGAGCGCCTCGACGACGCGGGTCACGTCGCCCACGGTCGTGTAGAGGGCGTCGTTCGTGCCCTCGTGCTGCACGCCGTCCTCCTCGCCGCCGACGACGCCGATCTCGACCTCGAGGATGGCGTTGATGGCGGCGGTGCGCTTCAGCATCTCCTCCGCGATGGAGATGTTCTCGTCGAGGGGGACGGCCGAGCCGTCCCACATGTGCGACTGGAAGAGCGGATTGCGGCCGGCCTTCACCTCCTCCTCGGAGGCGGCGATCAGCGGCAGGACGAAGCCGTCGAGGGCGTCCTTCGGGCAGTGGTCGGTGTGCAGCGCGACCGTGATCGGGTAGTTCTTGGCGACCTCGGTCGCGAACTTCGCGAAGGCGATCGCCCCGGCGGCGCGGTTCTTGACGGTGTGGCCGGCGAAGTAGTCGGCACCGCCGGTCGTCACCTGGATGATGCCGTCGCTGCCCGCCTCGGTGAGGCCCTGGAGCACCGCGTTGATCGTCTGCGACGACGACACGTTGACGGCGGGGTAGGCGAACCCCTTCTTCTTCGCTCGGTCGAGCATCTCGGCGTACTGCTCGGGGGTGGCGACGGGCATGGCTTCTCCTTCGGTGGTGCGGGTGCGGCTCTGCTCGGCCCAGCCTAGTCAGCGGGCCCGGCGTCGGCCCAGGCTCGGGAGGCGGCGGCGGAGGGTCGACACCCGGGGGTGCCGACCCTCCGCCGGGTCGCCTCAGACGGAGCTCGGCGTGCTGTCGTCCCGCTCCGCGGAGCGTCGACGGGCGAGGAGGACGACGCCCCCGGCGGCGAGGGCGAGCAGGGCGGCCAGCGCCGTCAGGCCCAGCACGAGGGGTGCTCCGGTGAACGCCAGGACGGCGGGTCGAGGCTCCGGCGCCCCGGCCGTCAGGTGCTCCTCCGGGTCGGCCCCGGGGGAGGTCGAGGTGCCGCCCTCGTCGACCGGCGGGTCGACCACGGGCGGGTCGACCACGGGAGGCTCGACGACCGGGGGATCGACGACGGGGGGCTCCACGACGGGCGGCTCGACCGGGTCGGCCAGCGCCCCCGCGTCGACGTGGTCGTGTCGCGAGACGCCCGCGAGCGCACCGCTGGCGTCGAGCACGCGGCTCACCGTCACCACGGCCCGCCCGTCGGCGTCGACGTCGGAGTCGCGCTCGGGGTCGTCGCCGGCCCGGAGGGTCGTCCACCCGCCGGGCACCGCGCCCACGTCGACCCGGTAGTCGCCGGGGCGCAGGCCGGTCGTCGACCAGCGACCGAGCGCGTCGGTCTCGACGGCCCGCGAGACGAGGTCGCCGCGGTCGTCCGTGCCGGTGACCAGCACCGGGTGGCCGGGCCGACCCGGCTCGTCGTCGCCGCGCACGCCGTCCGCGTCGACGTCCGTCCAGACGCGGTGGCCGAGCGTGCCCGCGGCGACCCGCGTGCTGGCCCGGTTCGAGGTCGTGGCCCAGTCGATGCCGGCGACCCGGAGGGCGAAGCTCGACGCCCAGAGCTCGGCGTCGGCGGAGTCGTCGGCTCCGGTCAGGACGAGCTCGTGCTCCACCGAGCCGCCGCGCTCGACGGGGCCGTCGCGGTGCACGCGCACGGCGGTGACGTCGTCGAGCCCCGTCGGGCAACCGGCCCGGCCGAGCTCCGCCTCGAGGCACCAGGTGGTGGCGCCTCCCGGCTGGTTCGACGCGTGGGCGGGGTCGGTGTCGACGTCGGCCGAGGGGGCGTCGGTGTAGCTCACGGTCTCCGTGTCGCCGTCCGCCGCCAGCGGGGCGACGAGCCGAGGCTGCGTCGCCGCGGTGGTGCTGCCGTCGCCCGGATGGGGCAGCGTGCTGATCAACGAGCTCGAGGGCAGCGCCTCGGAGCCGACGTTGCGGTACGAGAGCGTGAAGACCACCTCGTCGCCGACGACGTGCACCGGGCGGTCGACGGTCTCCTCCGTGTCGAAGCCGCTGCCGGCCAGCACCTGGAGGGCCCGGTCGGAGGTGCGGAAGGACGCCGCCGACACGTCACGGCTCGACTCGATCGTCGCGCGGTTCAGGGCCTCGACCCCCGCTCGCGTGCTCGTGAAGCGGGCGTCGAACACCAGCGGCGCGATCGTCGCGTTGACCTCCACCGGGTCGAAGCGCCAGGTCAGCCGCTGGCGGGCCTCGCCGTCGATCTCGACCTCGTCGACCACCGGCTCCGGCGAGCTCGACCCCGGGACGAACTCGGTACCGGCGGGGAGGACGTCCCGCACCGTGACGACCTCGGCCACCCGGTCGTCGCTGGCGTTCGTCACCGACGGGTACAGGGCGTAGCGGACCGTGCCGCCCGCCGTCACGAAGGCGCTCTGGTCGGGGGTGTCGCCGGCGTCGTGGCCGGGGTCGACGACCGCGCTCGTGATGCGGGCGGTGTTGCTGGTCGTCGTGAGGAAGTCCGACCAGGGGCCGTTCGCGCTCTCCGCGTCGGCGCGGTCGTGGGTCCACTCGCCGTCGGCCGAGGTGCGCATGCTGGAGAAGGTGCGCACGCGGGTGTCGTTCTCGAGCCGCGGTGCCACCGTGAGGTGGACGTTGAAGCCGATGGTCGTCGTGGCCGGGTGGTCGTACGACCAGCGCACGGCGCCGACGGCCGCCGGGCCGCCCTCGACGTCACGCGGGTCGGCGTGCCACTCCCGGTCGTCGTCGTCGCAGGTGGCGCTGCGGGCCGCCTCCTGGTCACCGCCGGCGAAGGCCGCGAACTCCGGCCGCCCGGTGGTGCCGACGCTGTTGCTAGACGCCCACGACCCCGGGGCGTTCTCGCGCAGCGTCTGCACGGTGTTGTCGAAGACGGAGCAGACGACGGTGTCGCCCCAGGGGCCCACGCCGCGGTTGTTGAGGCTCGTGCTGCTGAGGATCGACTGGGCCGGGGTGACGTACGGGAGGTCGTTCTTGCCCGACAGCGGGAACGACGCGGAGCGCTCGGCGTCCCAGCCGTAGTACCGGGTCACGCCCCCGACGCCGGCGTTCTGGCTGACGTTCCGGTCGACGGAGTTGTCGTGGTCGGGCTCGGGGTCGCCGTCGTAGTTCGCGCGACCGCTGATCGAGGTGGCGGCGACGTCACGGTAGGTGTTGCGGGCCGTGAACGACTGGCCGAGCGGCGGCGCCGGGACCCAGAGGCTGACGTAGGCGGAGACGACGTAGGGCACCACGCCGCCGGCGATCTGCCCGCCCGAGACGCTGCGGGTCGGCACCGAGGCGAGGCTCGTGTCGGTGCCGCTGACGGTGATCGAGACGGGCTCGCCCGGGGCGGCCTGCTCGCAGGTCACGGTGCCCGAGTCGACCACCGCGCGCTCTCCGCCGCCGACGCCGCCCGGCGCGGCGGCGATCTGGCCCGTGTTCACGCCGCAGGCCGGGGCGCCGTCGACCGAGTGGAGCACGGCGGGGCTCGGCGCCGAGCCGTACATGCGAGACACGTCGTCGACCAGGGTGATGCCGTCGGCGAGCTGCTCGTAGCCCAACAGGCCGCCGCCCTCGACGAGCGACTCCCAGTGCACCTGCAGCGGGTAGACGATCGAGAACCCCGGCGTCGTGCCGTCGGCGCCGAGCAAGGGCGTGAAGGCCGGCACGGTGCGCGACATCGACACGTCGAAGCGCGGCGCGGCGGAGACGGTGACGGCGGGCGCCGCGACCTCGACCGGCTCGAGCCCGACGGCGTGGGCCTCGACCCCGGCCTCGAGCACGGTCGCGTGCGGCAGCGCCGTCGAGACCGACGCCACGGCGCTGACCGTGCGGGCGCCGCCGGTCAGCGTGCCGAGCTCGCAGCTCAGCACGTCGCCGACGACGGCCGAGCCGGCCGCGCACTCGTCGGGGACGCCGGCCCAGCTGGTGCCCTCGGCGGCCGTGAGCCGGACCCCGCCCGTGGCCGAGCCCTCCGAGGTGCCGACGGTGACGGCGTAGACGACGGCGTCGGCCGTGCGGACCACGCCGTTGCGCGGACCGCTGTCGCCCCCGGGCCGGTCGTCGTCGCTGAAGCGCCCGAGGCCGTCCGACGAGACCGCCACGCTGAGCCGGAGCCCGTCGGCGGAGACCTCGGAGCGCTCGCTCGGTGGGGCCGTCGTCGACGGCCCCCCGGGCTCGGGGGGAGGCGATGAGGAGGCGCGGGCGGAGACCGCGGGGACGGTGGCCGCCGCGATCAGCGCAGCGGCGACGGCGGCTGCCGTCACCCCGCGGGTGAGGGGAGTGGAGAGAGGGGTCAAGGGAGGCCTTCCGGTCGGGCATGCATGCCTCATGCCGGGTGAGAACATATCGCATGACAGCCGTGAGGGGAAGGCGTGGCGAGTACACTCGTGGAATGGCTGATTCGTCCTCCGGGAACCTCTACTCGCACCCTGACCGCAACCTCGGCATGGAGCTGGTGAGGGCCACCGAGGCGGCGGCGATCCGCTCCGCTCCCTTCATCGGCAAGGGCGACAAGAACGCCGCCGACGGCGCCGCGGTCGACGCGATGCGCAAGTTCCTCGGCACCGTCGCCTTCGACGGCGTCGTCGTCATCGGCGAGGGCGAGAAAGACGAAGCCCCGATGCTCTTCAACGGCGAGCACGTCGGCAACGGCTTCGGCCCCGCCTGCGACATCGCGGTCGACCCGATCGACGGCACGAGCCTCACCGCCGCCGGCCGCATGAACGCCCTCTCGGTCATCGCCGTCAGCGACCGCGGCAGCATGTTCGACCCCAGCGCCGTCTTCTACATGGACAAGATCGTCACCGGCCCCGAGGGCATCGGCGTCATCGACCTCGACCGCCCGATCGGCGACAACATCCGTGCCCTGGCCGAGGCCAAGGGCCTCGCCGTGGAGGACGTCCAGGTGGCCGTCCTCGACCGCCCGCGCCACGCCGACCTCATCCAGCAGATCCACGCCGCCGGCGCCGGCACCCGCCTGCTGCTCGACGGCGACGTCGCCGGCGGCATCAACGCCGCCCGCCCCGACTCGCGCATCGACATGTGCGTCGGCATCGGCGGCACCCCCGAGGGCATCATCACCGCCTGCGCCGTGAAGGCTCTCGGCGGCCTCATCCTCACCCGCTTGGCTCCGAAGGACGACGCGGAGCGCCAGAAGGCGATCGACGCCGGCCACGACCTCACCCGCGTGCTCGACCAGGACGACCTGGTCAAGGGCGACAACGCCTACTTCGTCGCCACGGGCGTCACCGACGGCGCGCTCGTCGCGGGCGTCAAGCGCAAGCAGGGCATGATCCGCACCTCGAGCATCGTGCTCCGCTCGCACTCCGGCACGATCCGCCGCGTCGAGGCCGACCACCTCGTCTCGAAGTGGTACGGCGAGAACGCCTAGTCACCGAGTGACGGAGGGGCCGGGGCGACGTGTTCGCCCCGGCCCGCCGTCTGCCCCACGCCGCCGCTCGCGGGGTGATCAGACGCTGTCGTGCTGGTGCTGGTGCTCGTGCTCGCCCTGCGGCTGCCCGGTGCGCTGCTCGGCCTCGTCGAGCGCCGCCGTCAGCTCGGGCGCGGTGAGGTCGCGGGGCACCTCCTCGACGACCGCGGGGGCAGCCAGCACCGTCGACTCGTCGAGCACGCTGAGGCGCCGGGCCGACGGCAGGACGGTGCGCTCGAGCGACCCGACGAAGCGGTTGTAGTCGACGACCGACCCGCGGAGGGACCGGCCGAGCTTGTCGACGTGGCCGGCCATCGTGGCGAGGCGGCCGTGCAGCTCCCGGCTGAGGTCGAAGAGGGCCTTCGCTTCGGTGGTCACGACGTCCTGCTGCCAGCTGAAGGCCACCGTCTTGAGCACCGACCACAGCGTGACGGGTGAGGCGAGCGCGACCCGCTTCTGGAACGCGTAGTCCATCAGGGCGGGGTCGGCCTCGAGGGCCGACGAGACGAGCGACTCGCTGGGGATGAAGGCGATGACGAGCTCGGGGGAGGAGTCGAGCCCCGCCCAGTAGGTCTTCGCCGAGAGGGCGTCGACGTGCGCACGGAGGGCCTTCACGTGCTGCTTGACGAGCAGGTCGCGGCGGGCTGCCTCCTCGCCGGAGGCGGTGGCCGGGATGGTGCTCGCCTCGAGGTAGGCGGAGAAGGGCACCTTGGCGTCGACGGCGATGGACTTGCCGCCGGGCAGGTGCACCACCATGTCGGGCCGGCCCTGGCCGGCGTCCGAGCTGATGCTCGACTGCAGGTCGAAGTCGACCCGCTCGATCAGGCCGGCCGCCTGCACGACGTTGCGCAGCTGGGTCTCGCCCCAGACGCCTCGGGTGCTGTTGGAGCGCAGGGCGCTGGCCAGCGACTCCGCCGTGCTCCGGAGGCGCTCCTCCGACTCGACGGCGCTGCGCAGCTGCTCGCTCAGGGTGCCGTACTGGTGCGCCCGCTGCTCTTCGAGCTCGGCGACCTTGGCCTGGACGGCCGCGAGGCTCTGCGCGACCGGGCTGAGCGCGGTCATGACCTGGCCCTCGGAGCGGGTGCGCTCGGCCTCCGCGATGCGGACGTCTCGCAGGCGGTCCTGGAACTCGCGGAGGCGCGCCTCCTGGTCGGCGGACTGGCGGCGGTGCAGCTCGTCGAGGTCGGCGAGGCGCTCGCGGTGCCCCTCGACGGTGGCGCGGGCGCCGGCGAGCTCGGCCGACAGGCGGGCCGTCGACTCGGCCGACCGGGCCCGTGTCGCCAGCACGCCCAGCACGACGCCGACGGCGAGGGAGAGGACGACGAGGGCCAGGACGGCGATCGGTGAGGTCATGCCCGCAGTGTCGCAGCAGCCCCCGACAGCGGTGTGAGGCGCTTCATGGTCACGCGCGAGGCCTCGGCGAGCTGCCGGAGGTCGTCGGCGCCGTGCACCGCGGCCGCGTGGGTCACGATGGCCGCGCAGGCCTCGGCGTCGGCGAGGGCGTCGTGGTGCGAGAAGCCCGTGAAGCCCGCGGCGGCGGCCGCCATCGGGAGCCGGTAGGAGTCGAGGGCGTACGTCTTGCGCGCCACCTGGAGGCTGCAGAGGTAGGCCCAGTCGGGCGGGTGGATGCCCGTGGCGTGGCAGGCGGCGCGGATGACGCCCATGTCGAACCCCGCGTTGTGGGCGACGAAGACGTCGATGCCGGCGAAGTCGGCGATGAGGTCGAACTGCTCCTCCCACTCGAAGGCGCCGATGACGTCGTCGGCGACGATCCCGTGGATGCGGGTGTTCCACTCCAGGAAGGCGTCGTGGCCGGCGGGCGGCTTGATCAGCCAGCCGACCTTGTCGACGACGACGCCGTCGCGCACCTTGACGAGGCCGACGGAACAGGCCGACGCGCTGCTCGCGTTGGCGGTCTCGAAGTCGATCGCGGTGAAGTCGATGGGCACCGGGCCATGCTCTCACGCACCCCCGACGTCGCCGGCCCGGCCCGCGCCTCCCCGGCTCCAGGCGGTGCGTCGGGCCCCGCGCCGGTACGATGGCTGACCGTGGCTCTCACTATCGCGATCGTCGGACTGCCCAACGTCGGCAAGTCCACCCTGTTCAACGCCCTGACCAAGAACCAGGTGCTGGCGGCGAACTACCCGTTCGCGACCATCGAGCCGAACGTCGGCATCGTCAACCTGCCCGACCCGCGCCTCCAGGTGCTCGCCGGCATCTTCGGCAGCGAGAAGACGCTGCCCGCGCCGGTCTCGTTCGTCGACATCGCCGGCATCGTCAAGGGCGCGAGCGAGGGCGAGGGCCTCGGCAACAAGTTCCTCGCCAACATCCGCGAGGCCGACGCCATCGCCGAGGTCGTGCGCGGCTTCGTCGACGAGGACGTCGTGCACGTCGACGGCCGGGTCGACCCCGAGGGCGACATGGGCACCATCAACACCGAGCTGATCCTCGCCGACCTCGAGACCGTCGAGAAGGCGATCGTGCGCTACGAGAAGGAGCTCCGCCTCAAGCGCGTCGAGCCGCTCACGCACGAGACCGCGGTCGCCGCCCGCGACGCCCTGCAGCGCGGCGAGGCCCTGTCGGCGTCGGGCATCGACCTCGAGCCGATCCGCGAGCTCGGGCTGCTCACCGCCAAGCCCTTCATCTACGTCTTCAACGTCGACGAGTCGATCCTCACAGACGAGACGAAGAAGGCCGAGCTGGCCGCCCTGGTGGCGCCGGCCGAGGCCGTCTTCCTCGACGCGAAGATCGAGTCGGAACTGATCGACCTCGACCCTGACGACGCGGCCGAGCTGCTCGCGTCGACCGGTCAGGAGGAGTCGGGCCTCGACCAGCTGGCCCGCATCGGCTTCGAGACCCTCGGCCTGCAGACCTACCTCACGGCAGGCCCGAAGGAGACCCGCGCCTGGACCATCGGCAAGGGCTGGAAGGCCCCGCAGGCGGCCGGCGTGATCCACACCGACTTCGAGAAGGGCTTCATCAAGGCCGAGGTCATCTCGTTCGAGGACCTCGTCGAGACCGGCTCCATCGCGGAGGCGCGCTCGGCCGGCAAGGCCCGCATCGAGGGCAAGGAGTACGTCATGCAGGACGGCGACGTGGTGGAGTTCCGCTTCAACAACTGACCGGTCCGTCGACCCTGCCTCGACGCGTGCCACGTCTCGCGGTAGCGTCGGGGGAGTGCGCGCGACGACTGCGTGTCACGTCTGGGGGGACCATGACGCGGTACAGGGTGGACACGCAGGGGGTGCGAACGGCGCTGCTCGCCGTGGGGGCCGAGGGCGAGGTGCTCGCCGAGGCCCGGGCCACGACCGGGACGTCGTTCGACGAAGCTTCCACGGCTTGTGCCCAGAGCACGGGCGTGGGGGCTGCGGTGGGTCGCGTGGCCGATCTCGTGCACGACGGCCAGGACGCGGTCGAGCGCCACGTCGCTGCCTGCGTGGCCGCGATGGTGGAGGCCGCGACGGCCTACGAGGTGGCTGACGCGCTCATGGCCGGAGAGGCGGACGATGCCCGGGCCGCCGCGGGGGACGGGTGGGAGGCGTGGTGAGCTGCGTCAGCGCCGGGGACGTCCCCGAGATCACGGTGGACGAGGCCGAGCTGCGGGCCGTCGCCATGACCCTCGACGCCCGGTCGGGCAGCACGCCGGACGCCGCCGCCTCGGCGCTGGACGAATGGCGTCGGCTCTCGTCGTCGTACGAGGCGCCGGAGAGCCAGGCCGCCCTCTCGGCGATGGAGCCCGTGACCGCGGCGTCCGCGTCGGTGGAGTCGGCGGTCGGCCAGGCGTCCTCCGCCCTGCAGACGTTCGCCGCGGCCGTCGAGTCGCTGCGGGCGACCAGGAACCAGCTGCTGCAGGACGTCGCGGCCCTCGACGCGGACGTCCAGTCCGCCGCTGCGGCGGACGACGATGGCGGCCACTGGAGCGACGACCCGACGCTCGCCGACGCCGACGGCGACCTCCGTCGGCGCGTGTCGGCGTTCGCCGAGGCCCTCGAGCAGGCGGAGCAGGACTGCGTCCGCGCGCTCGACGGCATCTCGGTGAGCACGGCCGGGCTCTCCCTCGGTGCCGACCCCGGGGCAGGGGGCGTCGACTGGGCCCTCGTCAGCTCGGGCGGCAGCTTCGACCTGCCCCTCCTCAGCGCCCTGGCCGCCCTGCCACCCGCGCAGCTGCGGAGGTGGGCGAGCCGCAACGACGAGCTCCTCCTCCAGATGATGAACCACGACACCGACCCGGCTGCCGTCGCCGCGTGGTGGGCGTCGCTCGGCGACGGGACGGGAGCGGCCGACCCTGCGGCGCCGGACTCGCTGTCAGACTCGCAGCGGACGCTGCTCCGCTGGGTGCCCGAGGCACTCGGTGACCGTGAGGGACTGCCCTACACGGTGCGCGACACGGCGAACCGTGCCGTGCTCGCGTCGACGATCGACGATCTCGAGTCGACCATCGAGGCGATCGAGAGCGGGAGCTACGTCCTCCCCGAGGGCAGCTCGAGCGCCGCGTCCGACTACGCCACGGCGACGGCAGCGCTCGCCCCGCTCCTCGTCCTGCGCGACAAGGTCGGCCGAGGGACGCCCGAAGGCACTCGCCCGACTCCGTTCCAGCGTCAGCTGGTGAACCTCGACACGTCCGTCGTGCCACCGCTCGCGGCGGTCGCCCTGGGTGACGTCGACCGCGCGAGCCACGTCTCGGTGATGGTGAGCGGGATGTTCAGCAGCGTCGAGGAGAGCACCGGCGGGGCCCTCGCCGACGGCCGTGCCGTGCAGCAGAGCACCCAGTCACGACTCAGGGGGGACGACACGGCCGCCACGATCGTCTGGCTCGACTACGACAGCCCGAACGCCGCCACCGTGAACCTGCCGTTCCACGCGCAGGTCGGGGGCGAGCGACTCGCCGACGCCACCCGCGGGGTCGACGCGGTCGGTGACGCGCGGGGCTCGGAGACGTACGTCTCGGTGCTCGCGCACTCCTACGGCAGCACGACGCTGGTCGAGGCCCTCAAGGAGCCCGACACGGGCGTCGACGTCGCCGCGACCTACGGGTCGCCGGGGGTCTACGCGGACTCGCTCGACGACTTCGAGGCACCCCGTGACGGCGTGTACGCCACCCTGTCTCCGACGGACGTCCTCGCGAGGACCGGGTGGGCGCTGTCGGGCGTCCGGGTCTTCCCCACCGACATCGACGGCGTCACGTCGTTCTCGTCCGGGGACGAGACGGCTCCGGGGGGTCAGTCCCTCGACGCGAGCAGCGGACACAGCGACTACCTGCGGCCGGGCACGACGTCCGTCTACAACCTCGGGTACATCGCTGCCGGCCACGGTGACGAGGTCATCAGGTGAGGCGGCCCGTGGCCCTCGCCCTGGTCGTGACGGGCATGATCGCCCTGACCGGCTGCGCCCAGAACGACGAACGAGACGGAGTCACCGTGGAGCCCCAGACCGCAGCCCAGGAGATCGTCGACGCGGTGGCCGCGGGGCGGGAGGCCGTCGGCGGAGAGTGGCTCGGCGGCTGGGACCTCAACCTCAGCTCGTGCCCCGACGGCGGCGAGCAGTTCGCGGGGTACTTCGAGCAGCAGCCCGCGCGGGACCCGGGCACCTCGGAGTCCGCGGTCAGGGGCGCGTTGGAGCCGTACGGGGCCGAGGTGGTGCGCACCGATCGGCCGGACGGCAGCGTCGAGCTGCTCCTCGCCCGCGACGACGGCTTCCTGACGCTCGTCACCATCACGGACGCGAAGACGAGCTTCACCGCCACCAGCGCCTGCTTCCCCGACGGCGACGGCGACGACGTCGACCCGGCCGAGCTCCTGCCTCGGTCGGAGCCCGACGTCCAGCCCCTCTGAGGCGCCTACACGAGGCGACGGGCGACCATCCGGGAGCTGGACCGGGGGACGACCTCCGGGGTACACGTCGCTCGCGATCGACGGCCCGTGGGGGACCGGATCCGTACCCCGCCGTGCCCCCCGTCCGGCCGATACTCCCGGGTATCCTCCCCTCACGTGAGGGTCGTGTACCCCGAAGGGGGAGGGATCACCCGTTCGGGGGTCGCGGGTCATCCGCGGATGGTTCCCGGCCCGGCTCACAGCACAGTCTTGACGTGGTCACAGCGCTGTCCCTACTTTGAGCACCAGACGCCGGTACCCCAGCGTCGAGGCCCGAACCTCGACGCTCCGTGCGGGGGGAGCCCGAACTCCCTCCGATCCCGACACGGTCACCACACGCACCTCGCGAGAGGTCGTTCACCGGTCGGCGGCCCCTGAGGGGGCCGCCGATCGCGGCACGCCTCATCGAGGCTGTCGACCACCGGTGCGCCTACCCGAACCCCGATCGAGGACCCGCCACCCATGCGCCTTGGCACAGCTCTGTCGACCGACTTCCAGATCGCCCTGAACTGGCAGTCCGTCGTCGACGTCTTCACCACCGTCCAGCCCTACTTCCCCATCGCCATCGCCGGCACGATCGTCTGGCTGCTCTGGCTCTACCGGGTCATCCTGTCGGCCCGCGCGAAGCCGATCGAGAGCGACTTCCGCTCGACGACCTCGCTCGTCGTGCCGTCGTACCACGAAGACCCCGACATCCTGATGCGCTGCCTCCAGACGTGGCGCGAGCAGGGGCCGGACGAGATCATCATCGTCCTCGACCTGATCGACACCGAGGCGTACGACCGCATCATCGCCCTCGGCGACCCGCGCGTCACCCCGGTGCTCTTCCACCACGTCGGCAAGCGCTCCGCGCTCGGCGCCGGCATCCGCCGCGCCCAGGGCGAGATCCTCTTCCTCACCGACTCCGACACGTCGTGGACGCCGGGCCTGCTCGAGAACGCGCAGAAGCCGTTCGCCGACCCGCTCGTGGGCGGCGTCAGCACGCAGCAGAACGTGTACCAGCGCCGCACGAGCGTGTGGAGGCGCGTGGCCGACTGGCTGGTCAACCTGCGGTACTACAACTACGTGCCCGCCATGGGCGCCGCCGGCGCCGTCGCGATCATCTCGGGCCGCACCGCCGTCTACCGCCGCTCCGCCGTGATGCCCGTGCTCGAGAACCTCGAGAACGAGTTCTTCCTCGGCCGCCGCTGCATCTCGGGCGACGACGGGCGCCTCACCTGGCTCGTCCTCGCCAGCGGCTACAAGACCGTCCACCAGTCGTCGGCCAAGGCCCTGTCGATGTTCCCCGACACGTTCAGCGCCTTCGTCAAGCAGCGCGTCCGCTGGAGCCGCAACTCCTACCGCACCTACTTCACCGCGATCGCCAAGGGCTGGCTCTGGAAGGTGCCCTTCGTCACCAAGGTGACGGTCATGCAGATCATCCTGACCCCCGTCACCATGGGCCTCACGGTCGGCTACCTCGCCTTCAGCCGCATCGACGGCACGGCGCTCGGCATCGGTGCGACGCTCGCCTGGGTGCTGCTCAGCCGCGGCGTGCGCGGGTTCTCGCACCTCAAGCGCAACCCCGGTGACATCTTCATCCTGCCGGTCGTCGCCTTCGTGGTCATCTTCATCTCGCTGCCCATCAAGGTCTTCGCGCTCATCACGATGAACAAGCAGGGCTGGCTGACCCGCCACGCCGACCGCATCGGCGGCGACGGCCAGACCGCGTCGTCGCTCGTCAGCGAGGCGGCCTACGCCGCCGGCCCGGCCGACGAGGGAGTCCCCTCCGACGAGGCCGTCACCCCGGCCGGCCGCCACGGCGCCCTGCCGCCCGCCCCGGTCTCGCCGCCGGTCGGCGTGCCCGTCGCCGCGTCGACCGCGGACGTCCAGCCCGCCACGGCTCAGCACGTCCCCGCCCAGCCCGTCGCCGCGCAGCCCGTCCCCGCCCAGCCCGTCGCCGCCCAGACCGCTCCCGTCGCCCAGGAGGTGACCGCATGACCGCCCTCCGCCGCCGCACCGTGCTGAGCTGCGCCTCCGCCGTCCTCGTCACCGCCGTCGTGGCGGGCGGCATCGCCCTCACCGGCGCGGGCACCGCCTCCGCCGCGTCGCCCGAGCCGAGCTCGTCGAGCTCGTCCGAGCCGACCTCCGAGCGCCTGGACGCCAGCGGCGTCGAGTCGTACGAGGGCGACCCGGAGGCGGAGGCGCAGGTCTCCGCCACCGAGGACCGCCGCCTCATCGAGGTGCGGGCCATCGCGAACGCCGCCGACTGGAGCGGCGTCGCGCACTACAAGCCGTACCGCCTCGCCACCGGCAACCTCTACACGCTGGTGCTCGTCGCCCGTGACGCTCCCTACACGCTCAGCGACCTGGAGGAGCTGGCGCCCCGCACGTTCCGCCGCGAGCCCGACGGCAGCTGGCTGCTCAGCGAGAACATCGTCGTCGAGGACGGCGCCACGCTCGACCTCAGCGACAAGGACGGCCTGACGCTGCACCTGCAGTCGAACTCGGAGGCGTTCACGTCGATCGTGACCCTCGGCGGCTCCCTCGTCGTGGCCGGCACCTACGACGAGCCCACGCGCATCAGCAGCTGGGACCCGGACGCCGGGGCGGTCGACACCGACACCTCCGACGGCCGCGCCTACATCCGCGTCGTCGGCGGGCGCGCCGAGCTGAGCAAGGCGTTCTTCACCGACCTCGGCTTCTGGAGCGGCATGACGGGCGGCGTCTCGATGACGGGCACCGACATCCCCGACAAGGGCACCGACACCCTGGCCCGCAAGGGCACCAACGCCAGCGCGAGCGACGAGGCGGCCGCCGCGGCCGCCGCGGAGGAGGACGCCAGCACGGAGGTCTTCGGCACCGAGCTGCTGCCGACCGACGAGGCCAGCGTGCTCGACATGGACCCCGACCTCAGCGGCTACAGCTACGTCTCGGCCATGGTCCGCGACGTCACCTTCGACGGCAACGCCTTCGGGCTGTTCGTCACCAGCGCCGACGGCGTCGTGGTCCGCGACAGCGCCATCAAGGACAGCCTCGTCGACGGCATGGTCTTCCACCGCAACGTGTCGAACAGCGAGGTCGAGAACACGACCTCGACCGGGAACGCGCTCGACGGGTTCGACGTGAACCGCGCCTCCTCGGGCATCGTGCTCGAACGCCTCACGGCGACCGGCAACGGCCACAACGGCATCACGATGAACGGCCGCGCCCTCGCCGAGGGCCCGAGCGCGACGGGCATGCCCACCGGCGTCTACGGCAACAACTCGCTGTCGAACAGCAAGTCGAGCGACAACGCCCGCTACGGCGTCGAGGTCATCGGCGGCACCGACATCGAGGTCGACGGCAACACGCTGACGGGCAACGAGGTCGGCATCGTCGTGGGCCAGGGCGCCGAGAAGGTCGCCCTGACCGACAACACCATCGAGGAGTCGGCGCTGCAGGGCATCGCGCTCCGCGACGCGGGCACCGGCGGCACGATCAAGGGCAACACGATCTCCGGCGGCGACATCGGCATCTACCTCCGCGACGCCGGCGCGACGATCTCGCGCAACACCGTCGAGGACGTCGGCAACCACGCCATCACCCTCATCGGCGACACCGGCCGGTCGAGCATCAGCGACAACGTCGTGTCGGGCCGCGGCCCGAGCGCCATCGACACCGCCCGAACCGAGGGCGCCGTCCGTGCCGACAACGACGACAGCGACTGGCGGAGCACCAAGCCGCTCAGCGTGATCCTGCGGTCGATCTTCCAGCCGCTGACCATCATGTGGCTGAGCCTCGGCCTCATCCTGCTCGTCACGGCCATCACCAGCGTCGGCCGCAACCGCCGCGGGTTCGTCCACCCCTACGCGAACCTCGCGCCGCTGTCGACCTTCACCCGCGGGGAGGCCTCGCGCGACGAGGTCGGCCCGCCCTCCACCCCTCGAGGAAGCACCGCATGATCGACCTGTTCCGCAAGCACCCCGCCCTGACCGCGACCGGCCTCGTGCTGGCCGGCGTGATCGTGGGAGGAGTCGCGGTGACGGCGATCGGCGTCGGTCGTGACGACGAGGGAGGCGCGTCACGGGCTCCGTCCGCCGGCGCCACCTCGGCGCCCCTCGAGGAGGCGACGCCCACCCCGAGCGCCACCCGCGCCCCGGCCGCTCCGGCCACGGCGAGCGACGTCTGCCAGGACGCGACCGTCTCGGTCGCCTCGGCGGACGAGCTCACCTCGGCGCTGACCGACGCCGCCCCCGGCGACGTGATCCAGCTGGAGCCGGGCACCTACGTCGGCAACTTCGTCGCGTCGGAGTCGGGCACGGCCGACCAGCCGATCGCGCTCTGCGGCTCGGCCGACGCCGTGCTCGACGGCGACGACGTCGAGAAGGGCTACGTGATGCACCTCGACGGCGCCGAGTACTGGCACCTCGAGGGGTTCACGATCACGAACGGCCAGAAGGGCCTGATGGCCGACGGCACCGTGGGCAGCACGATCACCGGCCTCACCGTGAACCACATCGGCGACGAGGCCGTCCACCTCCGCGACGGCAGCACCGACAACGTCGTGTCGTCGAACACCATCAGCGACACCGGCAACCGCAAGGAGAAGTTCGGCGAGGGCATCTACATCGGCTCCTCGAAGAACAACTGGGGCGAGATCACCGGCGGCGACCCCGACACCTCCGACCGCAACGTCATCGAGGGCAACACCATCTCCGACACGACGGCCGAGAACATCGACATCAAGGAGGGGACCACGGGCGGCGTCGTCCGCGGCAACAGCTTCGACGGCGCCTCGCTGACCGAGGGCGACTCCTGGGTCGACGTCAAGGGCAACGGCTGGACCATCGAGGGCAACACCGGCACCGCGTCGTCGATGGACGGCTTCCAGACCCACGAGCTCCTCGAGGGCTGGGGCACCGACAACGTCTTCAGCGGCAACACGGCCGCGGTCGACGGGCCCGGCTTCGGCTTCTCGCTCACCCCCGAGCTCGGCAACCGCGTGATGTGCGACAACACCGTCTCCGGCGCCGGCGAGGGCGACTGGAACGTGGAGTGCGCGCGCTGACCCTGCCCGCGCCTCCGGGGCCCCGGCCCCTCCCCGCCCCCACGGGCCACCGACCGCACCACCCGATCACCCGCACCACGGATCACCGTGCTCCACCCGCACCGCACCTGCGATGCACCCCCGCTGCGCCCGAAACGCAGCACCGCGCCCCGCCGGGCGCCCTGAACGCCCGGCGACGGCGTCCTCCTGTGACCCTGCCGGGCACCTGAACCGCCCGGCACGGTCCGCTCACCCACACCCGCCTGGAGGCACCCCTTGTCCGACCCGATCACCCGCTCCGCCCCGCTGCCCATCGTCGAGAAGCCCCGCCTGACCGTCGTCGGCACCGGCTACCTCGGCGCCACCCACGCCATCTGCATGGCCGTCCTCGGCTACGAGGTCATGGGCGTCGACGTCGACGTCGCCAAGGTCGAGGCCCTCGCCGCCGGCACCGTGCCGTTCTACGAGCCCGGCCTGCCCGAGAAGCTCCGCGAGGCGCTCGACAGCGGCCGCCTCACCTTCACGACCGACTTCGACGCCGCCGCCGAGTTCGGCGACGTGCACTTCATCTGCGTCGGCACCCCGCAGACGCCCGGCTCGATGGCCGCGGACATGCGCTACGTCGACTCGGCCTTCGGCGAGCTCGCCAAGCGCATCACCCGCAAGGCGCTCCTCGTCGGCAAGTCGACGGTGCCGATCGGCACCGCGAGCCGCCTCACCGAGCTCGTGCAGTCGCTCTCGCCGCTCGGCGCCGAGCTCGAGCTCGCCTGGAACCCCGAGTTCCTCCGCGAGGGCTTCGCCGTGCAGGACACCATGCACCCCGACCGCCTCGTCTTCGGCGTGCAGTCGGAGTGGGCCGAGCGCCAGCTCTCCGCGGCCTTCGCGCCCGTGCTCGAGGAGGGCACGCCCCTGGTCGTCGCCGACCTCGCGACCTCCGAGCTCGTCAAGGTCGCCGCGAACTCGTTCCTCGCCACGAAGATCTCGTTCATCAACGCGATGGCCGAGGTCTGCGAGACCACGGGCGCCGACGTCAACCTGCTCGCGCAGTCGCTCTCGTACGACTCCCGCATCGGCGGCCGCTTCCTCAAGCCGGGCCTCGGCTTCGGCGGCGGCTGCCTGCCGAAGGACATCCGCGCCTTCGCGCACCGCGCCGACGAGCTCGGAGTGGGCCAGGCGGTCTCCTTCCTCAAGGAGGTCGACAGCATCAACAACCGTCGCCGCGTGCGCACGGTCGACCTCATCCGCGAGATGGTCGGTGGCGACCTCGCCGGCAAGCGCATCGCCTGCCTCGGCGCCGCGTTCAAGCCCAACTCGGACGACGTCCGCGACGCCCCGGCGCTCGACGTGGCGCGCATGCTCTACCTCGAGGGGGCGACCGTCACGGTCTACGACCCCGAGGCGAACGAGAACGCGCACCGCCTCTACCCGGACCTCACCTACGCGTCGAGCATGATGGCCTGCGTCGTCGACGCCGACGCCGTCGCCCTGCTCACCGAGTGGCAGGTCTTCCGCGACGCCGACCCCGACGACCTGGCGCAGCTCGTGCGCCACCGACGCGTCGTCGACGGGCGCCACGCCCTCGACGCCGACGACTACCGTGCGAAGGGCTGGGAGTTCCGGGCGCTGGGTCGCCCGGCGCAGTCCCGCACGGTCGCCCTCGCCTCCGACCTGCGGGACGAGGTGACGGTCTGACGGCCCTTCGGGGGGTTCGTCAGCAGCGCCCCGCAGGGCGCTGACAGGCCCGGAGGGGGTCGGGCCTCGGGTGGCCCGGCCCCCTCCGGTGCACCCGGGGCCGTCTCGGGGTCGCCCGGTCGCGTTCGCTGGGAGCGCTCCTCGGCCGGGGGTCGTAACGTGACGGCGACCCCGTCATCGTCTGGAGGAGCCCCGTGACCGACACCGCACCCTCGACCCCCCGCACCGCCCTCGTCCTCGGCGGCGGCGGCATCACCGGCATCGCGTGGGAGGTCGGCGTGCTCGCCCGCCTGCTCGAGGCCGGCGTGCCCCTCGCCGACGCCGACCTCGTCGTCGGCACCTCCGCCGGCTCGGTCGTCGGCACGACGCTCCGCCTGGGCGGCGTCGCCGACGCCTACCGCGAGCAGCTGCTGCCGGCCGGCGCGACCCCCGAGGCCGCCCTCGACGGCGGCGACTTCCTGGACCGCGTCGGCCAGGCCGTCGCCGGCGCCACCAGCCCCGAGGAGGCGCGGGCCCGCCTGGGCGCGCTCGCCCGGCAGGTGCCCGTCACCGGCGACGAGCCCGAGCTGGTGACGACCATGCGCGAGCGGCTCGGTGCTGACACCCCGTGGCCCGCGGGCGACCTGGCGGTCTGCACCGTCGACGCGACCGACGGCGAGTTCCGGGTGCTGACCCGCGACTCCGGCGTCGCCCTGCACGTGGCCGTCGCGGCCAGCTGCTCGGTGCCGCTGGTCTGGCCGACCGTCGAGGTCGACGGCCGCCCGACGATGGACGGCGGCGTGCGTTCCGGCACCAACGCCGACGTCGCGGACGCCGCCGAGCGCGTGCTCGTGCTGTCGTGCGGCCCCGA
Source organism: Frigoribacterium endophyticum (assembly GCF_011759585.1). GTDB lineage: Bacteria > Actinomycetota > Actinomycetes > Actinomycetales > Microbacteriaceae > Frigoribacterium > Frigoribacterium endophyticum. The sequence continues at coordinate 427,956 of NZ_JAAOYV010000002.1, read as the reverse complement.
GCTGGCGCAGTCGCCGCTCGGGCCGACCCTGCCGGGCGTCGTCGCGGCGCGGCAGGCGGCCGGTCGCGAGGTCATGGTGATCCAGGCCGACGACGCGGCGCTCGCGGCGTTCGGCGCGAACTCCCTCTCCGGCGCGACCCGCGGCCCCGCGGCCGAGGCGGGGCGGCGCCAGGCCGAGGCCGTGCTCGACGCCGTGCGGGAGTTCTGGCGGGGCTGAGCCCGACGCTCCACCGGGAGGGGGACGCCCGTCCTCCTCCCGGGCGACGAGGGGCGGCCCGCGTCTTCCTAGGCTGAGGCGATGCCGCTGCCCCGCCTCCGTCGTGCTCGCCGCGCCCTCGCCGGGGCCGTCGGCGTGGCCCTCGTCGCAGCCTCGCTGAGCGCCTGCTCGCTGCTGCTCGTGCCGCCGCCGGAGGGCTCGGAGGAGTCGCTCGCCGCCCTCGCCGACCGTCTCCGCGCGGTGGACGGCGTCGCCGGCGTCGAGACCGACCTCTCGCAGGTCGACGCCAAGGACGACCCCCACCACTGGATCGCCAGGGTCGCCGTGACGGCCGACGGGCCGGACATCGACCTCGCCGACGACCTCGACGGCGCCGCGTTCGGGGGCGTGACGCGGGCGGCGCTCGTGCTCGACCTGCACCTGCCCGCGGGCGAGGGCACCTCGGCCGCCACCCTCGACGTCCTGGACGCCGCCTCCGTCACCCTCGCCGACGAGCTCCGACGCGTGCCGGAGGTCGAGTCGGTCGTCGTCGACCGGTCCTCCGCCCAGGTCACGGTCGCCGCCTCCGCGAGCCTCCGCGCCTCGGTCGACGCGGTACGGCCGCTGGTGGACGGGCTGCGCACCAGCCTGACCCGCGGTTCCGCGTACCTGGGGGTGGGGCGGACGAGCCCCGGGCCGGCTCTGCTCGACCGTCTCGACGCCCAGCTGGCGGCGGGTCGTCTCACGTCGCTGAGCCTCTCCGTCGCCGACCCCGTGGCCGGGCCCGTCGGCCCGACGCTCTGGGTCGAGACCCGTGAGGTCGTGTCGGTCGCCGACGAGCTCGCCGCGACCACCGACGAGGAGGCCGACGCCGGCACCCGCGACCGCACCGGCTTCACCGTCTCCCCGCCGGGCGTGGCCGGCGTCGACCGCGACGTGGACGGCTGGCTGGGCCTCCCGCTCGGGTCGCCTCCGCCGCCCACCGTCCCGCGGATCACGCCCGACGCCCCTCCCGCGCCGCTGACCGAGGCCGAGCTGCAGGCCGTCGACCTGACGGAGGAGGAGGCGGCGGTGCGGGCGTTCCTGGACGCCTCGGTCGCGCTCACCGGCGTCGAGGCGGTCGTCGCCGTCGACGGCCGCGAGCAGTGCGAGGGCTCGCTGCGGGTCCGCGTGCGGGGCTGGGTCGTCGCGCCGGTGTTCCTCCACGTCGACGACGCCCAGGTTCCCTTCGACGCCGTCACGGCGAGCTGGACCGACCAGGGCCTGCGCCCGGTCGACCGGGCGCTCGGCCTCGACATCTGGGCGACGCAGGGGAGCGGGGCGTCGGGCGTCGCCGGCGCGACCATCCGCGGGACGGCGGAGGGGCTCAGCCTGTCGGCCACCTCGGCCTGCGGGCCCTGAGGGGCCGGTCGGCCTGGGCATCCGCCGCGGGTCCTTGCCGCGGCGCCCGCGACTCCGTCAGGATCGGGGGGTGGAAACGTTCATCATCGCGCTCATCGTCCTGGGGGCCGCCGTCGTCACCCTGGGCATCCTCGTCCTGCTGCTCGGCTCGGCCGTGACCGCCGTCGTCGACAAGCGCCGCGCCGCCGCGGCCCCGACCCGTCGCCCGCCCGGGGGAGTCGCCTCGCGCTGACGGCCGTCGCGCTACTCGCCTCCCGCTCTTCGTCGGGCGGGCGAGTCCGACACGGCCGGGCGTGCACGACGGCCCGTCGGTGTCGAACACGCCCGCCCACCGGCCTGGACAGGCGCGGCGGGCGTGAGTAGCGTCAGGCCGCGACGAACTCCTCGATGCCGGCGAGCAGCCGGTCGACGTCGGTGTCGTCCGTGTAGGCCGCGAGCCCGATCCGCAGCCCGGTGGTCTCGTCGTCGAGGCCCATCGCGCGCCAGGCCTCGATCGCGTAGAAGTGCCCCGACGGCGCCAGCACGTCGCGCGTCGCGAGGTGCGCCGACAGCTCGCGCATGCGGCGCCCGGCGATCGTGACGTAGAGGGTCGGCGTGCGCCGCGCCGCCCGCGAGTGCAGCGTCAGGCCGGGGACGGCGAGGAGGCGCGCCTCCAGCCGGGCGCGCAGCTCGCCCTCGTGCTCGTGGCAGGCCCGCATCGACGCCACGATCGCCTCGCGGCGGGTCGTGGCGTCGCCCGGGGCGATCGCGGCGAGGAAGTCGACGGCGGCCGTGGCCCCGGCGAGCTGCTCGTAGGGCAGGGTGCCGAACTCGTACCGCTCGGGCACCACGTCGGTCGACGCCAGGAGCTTCGCGGGCCTGAGGCCCTCCAGCAGCTCGGGGTCGGCACCGAGCACGCCGCAGTGCGGCCCGTAGAACTTGTAGGGCGAGCAGACGACGAAGTCCGCGCCGAGGGCCTCGCGGTCGACGACCTCGTGCGCCGCGAAGTGCACGGCGTCGACCCAGACGAGCGCGCCCGCGGCGTGCGCGCGGTCGGCGATCGCCCGGACGGCGGGCTGCGTGCCGAGCAGGTTGGAGGCGGCGGTCAGGGCCACGACGCGGGTGCGGTCGGTGATCGCGACGGCGGCCGAGGCGTGGTCGAGCTCGCCGGTGGCGGGGTCGAACTCGATCCAGCGGACCGTCGCGCCGACGGCCTCGGCGGCCTGCACCCAGGGCCGGACGTTCGAGTCGTGGTCGAGCCGGCAGACGACGACCTCGTCGCCCGGGCCCCAGCCGGCCGACAGGTGGCGCGAGAAGTCGTAGGTGAGCTGCGTCGCGCTCCGGCCGTGGACGACGCCGCGGGCCGGCACGCCGAGCAGGTCGCCGTAGGCGGCACGGAACGCCTGGACCGTGGCCTCGCTGTTGCGCTCGCCGAGGGTGCTCGTGCCGCGGATCGACGTGGGACCGGTCATGGCGCGGGCGATGGCCTCGCCGACGACGAGCGGGGTCTGGGTGCCCCCCGGGCCGTCGAAGTGGGCGATGCCCGAGCGGAGCGAGGGGAAGGCGGAGCGGAGGGCGGCGACGTCGAGGGGCATGCCCCCCTGCTTACCAGGTGCGGCGGCGGTCGCTGCGCGGCCGCGCTCGACGAGGTGCCCCGTCCTGGGCTCCCGGCCGCCGGCGGGGGCCCGGGACGGGTCGCCTCGACGGTGCTCGCTACGCTGACCCGATGACGCAGCCCGCCCCCGACGTCCTGGCCCTGCTCCGTGACCTCGTCGCGATCGACTCGACCACCGGTTCGCCGGGCGAGGCCGAGGTGCTCCGGCGCGTGGCCGCCGAGTTCGACGGCACGCGGGCCCACGCGGCAGGCCCCGGCGGGGCGGGGCCCGAGGTCGTGCCGGAGGCGCGGGTCGAGTGGGCCCACGACCCCGACGGTCGCGCGACGGCGCTCCTCGTCGCCCCCGCCGCGCTCCCGCCCGGGGCCCCGCTGCTCGTCTTCGCGGCGCACGCCGACGTCGTGCCGGCGACCCGCGCCTCCGCGTGGTCCTCGCCGCCCTTCACGCTGACCGAGGTCGGCGATCGGCTCGTGGGCCGCGGCAGCTCCGACATGAAGTCGGGGCTCGCGGCGGCCGTCGTCGCCGTGCGGCGGCTGCTCCGTGACGGGGCCGCCGTGGCGCTGGCCGTGACCACCGGCGAGGAGGTCGGCTGCCTCGGGGCGCCCGCCCTCGTGGCCCTGCTCGAGGGGCGGGCCGTCGGGGCCGTCGTCGTGCCGGAGTCGACCGCCGGCGAGGTCGTGCTCGGCCACCGCGGCGCGCTCTGGCTGACCGTGTCGACGGCGGGCGTCGCGGCGCACGGCAGCACCCCCGAGCGCGGCCACAACGCCGTCCTCGACATGGTCGCCGTGCTCGGCCGGCTCGACGGGCTGCCGCTCCGCGACCACGCCGAGCTCGGCCGCGAGAGCGTCAACGTCGGCGTCGTCTCGGGCGGCTCGGTGCCGAACATCGTGCCCGACCAGTGCTCCGTCCGCGTCGACCACCGCGTCGTATCGACCGACGTCTCCGCGATCGTCGCGTGGTGGCGGTCGCAGCCCGAGGTGACCGACGTCACGGTCGACCTCGACCTCGGCGCGGTCTGGACGCGTCGCGACCACCCCTGGCTCGCCGGCCTCGGGGCCCCCGTCGCCGAGCGGCCGGCCGCGTACTTCACTGACGCCAGCGTGCTCGTGCGCGCCCTGCCGAGCGACGTGCCCGTGGTGGTCTGGGGCCCGGGCGACCCGACGGCCGTGCACTCCGTCGACGAGTCGGTGCCGACGGCGGCCGTGCACGAGAGCGTGGCGAGCTTCGTCGCGGCGGGCACGGCCTGGGCCCGCGGCGACGCGGCGCCCGGGGAGCCGAGCCACCAGGCCGACCTCGACCCGACCCCGACCCGCTAGGCCGGCCCCGGCCCCGACCCCGACCCGCTAGGCCGGCCCCGGCCCCGGCCCCGGCCCCGACCCCCTAGGCCGGCCCCGCCCCCGGCACCTCGGCGGTGCTCTGCCGCACCACGAGCCGCGGCGCGAACGACACGCGCGCGCCGCCGCCCTCGCCGCGGGGCGCGTCGGCGCGCCGCGAGAGGAGGCGGAGGGCCTCCGCCGCCATCCGGTCGGTGGGCTGGGCCAGGGTGGTGAGGGCCGGCGTGACGTACGACGCGAAGACGATGTCGTCGATGCCCGTCACCTGCAGTTCGCCCGGCACCGCCACGCCGCGGTCCCTCGCGGCCCGCAGCACGCCGATCGCGATGAGGTCGTCGGCGCAGACGACCGCGTCGGGCCGGTCGTCGGAGTCGAGCAGCCGACGGCCGGCCGCGTCTCCGCTGTCGACGGCGAAGTCGCCGAGCACGACGCCGTCGGCGACGACGCGGATGCCGAGGGCCGCCGTCCAGCGACGGAACCCCTCGAGGCGCAGCGAGGTCGACGAGTTGGTCAGCTCGGACGTCACGAACGCGGCGCTCCGCACGCCGGTGGCCGCCAGGTGGGTCAGCACGAGCTTCATGGCCTCGATGTCGTCGAGGCCGATCCAGTCGGTGCCCGGCACGTCGACCCGGCGGTCGAGCTGGACGAGCGGCACCGAGCGGGCCGACCGCTCGACCGCCGGGGCGCTGTCGGCGTCGTGCACGGGGCTGACCACGATGCCGTCGACGTGGCGCTCGATGAGCGACCGCAGGTGCTCGGCCTCGACGGCGGCGCTGTGCCGGGAGTCGCAGAGGAAGAGGTGCTTGCCCTCGGCGTGCAGCGCGTTCTCCATGCTGTCGACGAGCGCCGTGAAGAACGGGTTGAGGATGCTCGGCACGACCATGCCGACGGTGTCGGTGCGCCGGGTGCGGAGCGCGCGGGCGATGCCGTTGCCGGCGTAGCCGAGCTCCTCCGCGGCCCGCCGCACCCGGGCCTCGACCTCGCGGCCGACGGGCCGGGACGCCGAGAGCACCCGCGAGACGGTCGCGGGCGAGACGCCGGCGTGCGCGGCGACGTCGGAGAGGGTGACGGCGTTCATGGACTCCTCTGACCGGGCCCGGCGCGGTGCGCCGTGGGCGGTCCGATCATCGTAGCCCGGCCACGGTCGGCAACCGTTTGCCCCCCGGTGTGGGGATTTACACATCGGAAACACGGGGGCGTTGACAGCCGTAACACGAGAGCGGCACTCTAGGTGCACCCCACCAGGGAAATCGATTGCCGACACGACCGGCCCGCCGGACCCGCCCCTCGGGCACCCCGCCCGCACCGCTCCCGCACGTCACCTGCATCCACCCCAGGAAGGCTCTCCCATGGTCTCGACCCGCTCCTCCGTCGCCGCCCTCGCGCTCGGCGTCCTCGTCGTCGGCGCCCTCGCCGGCTGCGACTCCGCCGCCTCCACCGGCTCCGCGTCCGGCGGCTCCAGCTCCGGCTCCGGCGCCTCGGCCGCGCGCCCCACGCCCACCGACGTGCCGACGGCGTGCACGCCCGACGACGGCGGCGCCTTCCAGCTCGGCATGGTCGACATCAACGAGCAGACCGCCTTCTTCACGCAGATGAACCAGGGCGTGCAGGACGTCGCCGACGCCGCGGGCGCCGACCTGCAGATCGTCAGCGGCGACAACGACAGCGCCACGCAGGTCACCGCGGTCGAGAACCTCGTCGCCTCGGGCGTCGACGCGATCATCGTCGACCCGGTCGACGCCACGGCCCTCGTGCCGGCGCTCAAGGCCGCGAAGGCCGCGGGCATCCCGGTCGTCGCGGCCGACGGCTCGGTCGACGACACGACCGCGATCGACGCCTACGTCGGCACCGCCAACGTCGAGGGCGGCGCCCAGCTCGGCGAGGCCTTCCTCGAGCGCACCGGCGGCGAGGGCGAGATCGGGGTTGTCGGGGCGCTGAACAGCGCCATCCAGATCCAGCGCCAGGACGGCTTCACCGACGCGGTCGAGGCCGGCGGCATGACGATCGGCACCGTCGTCGACGGCCACAACGTCAACGAGGACGCCCAGACCGCGGCCGAGAACCTGCTCACCGGCAGCCCCGACCTGGAGTACATCTACGCGACCGGGGAGCCCGCGCTGAACGGCGCCGTCGCGGCCGTCAAGAGCCAGGGCGCGCAGGACCGCGTGACCATCGTCGGCTGGGACCTCTCGGCCAGCGCCGTCGAGGGCCTCAACGCCGGCTACGTGACCGACGTCATCCAGCAGGACACCTTCGGCTTCGGCCAGGAGGCGGCGAAGGCGGCCCTGAACCTCGCCTGCGGCACCGCCGACGTGCCGAGCACGATCGACGTGCCGATCACGATCGTCACGCCCGACAACCTGGCCGACTTCTCGTACTACCTGGAGGGCTGATGAGCGACACCACCCGACCCGGCGCGACCCGTGAGGCGTCGGCGCACCCGGCCCCCGACTCCTCGGCTCCGCTCGTCGAGCTGAGCGGCATCCGCAAGTCGTACGGCGCCGTCGACGTGCTGCGCGGCGTCGACCTGACGCTCGCGCGCGGCGAGGTGCTCGGCCTCGTCGGCGACAACGGCGCGGGCAAGTCGACCCTGATGAAGGTGCTGGCCGGCTCGGTGCAGCACGACGGCGGCACGATCCGCATCAAGGGCGAGGAGGCGCGGTTCCAGTCGCCCTCGGACGCCCAGGCCCGCGACATCGGCATCGTCTACCAGGACCTCGCGCTCTGCGACAGCCTCAACGTGGCCGCCAACCTCTTCCTCGGCCGCGAGCCGCGGGTCGGGCCCTTCCTCCGCACGGGGCGCATGCACGACGAGGCAGCCGGCGTGCTGAAGGAGTTCGGCGTGCGGGTCACCTCGACCCACCAGCTGATCTCGCAGCTCTCCGGCGGCCAGCGCCAGTCGGTCGCCATCGCGCGGGCGGCCTCGGTCGACCCCGACATCCTCATCCTCGACGAGCCCACCGCCGCCCTCGCGGTGACCGAGGTGGAGTCGGTGCTCCGGCTCGTGAAGGAGGTCGCCGCCCGCGGCGTCGGCGTGATCCTCATCACCCACCGCCTGCAGGACCTCTTCCGCGTCTGCGACCGCATCACCGTCATGTACGAGGGCCGCAGCGTCGACGACGCCCGCATCGACGACCTCACCATCGAGTCGCTGGTCGGCATGATCACGCGAGAAGGGAGCGCCGCCGCATGACCGCCGCGACCTCGAAGACCGCCCCGCCCGCCCCGCCCGCCGCCGCCGAGCGCCAGCGCCGCTGGGAGGCGCTGCAGCGCGTCAACAAGTCGACGCTGCTGATGCTCGTCGTGACCCTCGTCGTCATCATCGGGTTCTCGATCGGCACGCCGACCTTCCTCACCGGCACCAACCTCCGGAACGTCGCCGTGCAGGTCGCCCCGGCCGCGATCGTGGCCGTCGCGATGACCTTCGTCATCACCGCGGGCATGATCGACCTCTCCGTCGGCTCGACGCTCGCGCTCGTCTCGGTCGTCGGGGCGACGCTGCTGCGCACCGGCATGCAGTCGATGCTCGTCGTCGTCATCTGCCTCGCCGTCGGCGCGGCCTGCGGCGCGGTGAACGGGTGGTTCTCGAGCTACCAGGGCATCCCGTCGTTCATCGTGACGCTCGCGACGATGTCGATCGTGCGCGGCATCGCGCTGCTGATGACGAAGGGCTACTCGATCGCCATCGGGTCGGGCCTCGTCTTCGCGCAGATCGGGCAGGGCCGCCTGCTCGGCATCGGCTACCCGGCGTGGCTCGCGCTCGTCGCGGTCGTCGTCGGCATCGTCGCCCTGCAGCGGATGCGCTTCGGCCAGTACGTCACCGGCATCGGCTCGAACGAGGAGTCGGTGCGCCGGGCCGGCGTCGACACGCGCTTCGTCAAGATGATGGCCCTCGTGCTCACCGGCACCGCCGCGGGCGCGGCCGGCGTCATCACCGCCGCCCGCCTCGGCTCGGGCGACGCCAACTCCGGCGTCGACTTCGCCATGACGGTCATCACCGCCGTCGTGATCGGCGGCACGAACCTGCTCGGCGGCAAGGGCAGCGTGATCGGCACCGCCATCGGCGCCGTGCTGACCGGCGTCATCACCAACGGCCTGACCCTGCTCGGCCTGAGCCCCTACCTCGTGCCGATCGTCACGGGCAGCCTCCTGATCATCGTGATCTGGATCAACCTCCGGGGCGGCTCGATGACCGAGCTGCTGCGCCGCCGGGTGACCCAGTGAGCCGCGTCGGCGGGTTCGGCACCGAGCCGACGGCGGTGGTCGACGTGCAGACCGTCCTCGGCCCGGTGGCGAGCGACTCCCTCGGATACGTGCTGCCGCACGAGCACCTGATCAACAGCATCGAGGAGGGCGGGCTCGAGCCCGACCCGCAGTTCCCCGAGCTGTTCGACGTGCCCGTGACGCCCGACATCGCCTGGCTGCTGCGCGACCGCCCGCTCGCCTGCCGCGACAACTGCGTGCTCGACAGCGACGACGACGCGGTCGACGAGCTGGTCGCCTTCCGCGGGCTCGGCGGCGGCACCGTCATCGAGCTCACGAGCGACGGCCAGGGGCGCGACCCGCGCCGCCTCGCCGAGATCTCGAGGAGGAGCGGCGTCGGCGTCGTCACCGGCGGCGGCTGGTACCTGGAGCGCTTCCACCCCGGGGCCACCGCCTCCGACCCGGTCGACGCCCTCGCGGCTCGCCTCGTCGAGCAGTACCGCGCCGACCCCGCCGAGACGGGCACGCCCCGCTCGGGCGTGATCGGCGAGATCGGCGTCTCGCCCGGCTTCACCGCCCGCGAGGAGCGCTCGCTGCGCGCCGCGTGCCGGCTGCAGCGCGAGACCGGCCTGCCGATGTTCGTGCACCTGCCCGGCTTCGTCCGCCACGGCGGGCGCGTGCTCGACGTCGTCCTCCGCGACGAGGGCGTCGACCCCACGGCCGTCGTGCTCTGCCACATGGACCCGTCGGGCGGCGACCCCGACTACCAGCGCAGCCTCGCCGAGCGCGGCGTCTGGCTCGAGTTCGACATGGTCGGCATGCCCTACCGCTTCTCGCTGCCGGGGGAGGGCCAGTCGCCCTCGCCGACCGAGACGGTCGCGGCCGTCGGCCGGCTCGTCGACGCCGGGTTCGGCCGCCGGCTGCTGGTCAGCCACGACCTCTTCCTCAAGAGCATGCTCCGCCGCCACGGCGGCAACGGCCTGTCGTACGTGCCCGCGGTCTTCCTCGACCGGCTGCGCGACGCGGGCGTCGACCCCGACGTCGTCGCGGGCCTCGGCACGCGCAACGTGCGCGACCTCTTCGAGAGCGCGGCCGCGGCCGGCTGACCGGCACCGCGCCTCCTCGCTGTCTCCGTCTCCACCAGAAAGGCACCACCATGTCCCGCATCCTGATCGCCGGCGAGAGCTGGATCACCGCGACGACCCACACCAAGGGCGTCGACGAGTTCACCGCCCACTCGTACACCGAGGGCGTCGCGCAGCTGCGCACGGCCCTCGAGGCCGGGGGGCACGAGGTCGTGCACCTGCCCGCCCACCTCGTCTCGACGCAGTTCCCCGAGACCCCCGAGCAGCTCGGCGAGTACGACGTCGTCGTGCTCTCCGACATCGGCGTCAACTCGCTGCAGCTCTCGCCCGGCGTCTTCGAGCACAGCGTGCCCGGCCGCGACCGCGTGCAGGAGCTCGCGAGCTGGGTGCGGGCCGGAGGCGCGCTGCTGATGATCGGCGGGTACCTGTCGTTCTCGGGCTGGCAGGGCCGCGCGGGCTTCGCCCGCACCGAGATCGAGGCCGTGCTGCCGGTCGAGCTGCTCGTCGGCGACGACCGCGTGGAGCGCCCGGCGGGGGTCGTCGCGACCGTCGTCGACGCCGCGCACCCGGCGCTCGGCGGCGCCGAGGGGGAGTGGCCGGCCCTGCTCGGCTACAACCGCACGGTCGTGAAGCCCGGCGCCGTCGAGCTCGCCCGCGTCGGCGGTGACCCGCTGGTCGTCGTGGGCGAGGCCGGCGAGGGGCGCACCGCCGTCTTCACGAGCGACTGCTCGCCGCACTGGGCGCCCCCGGCGTTCTGCGAGGAGTGGCCCGGCTACGCCCGGGTCTTCCAGGGGCTCGTCTCGTGGCTGACCAGCCGGTGACGGCCGGGCGGCCCGGGCTGCCCGGGCGGCCCGTCGACCGGGCGCGGCCCTCGCGCGCCGACGCCCTCGTGGCGCGCTGCGCCGACGCCCTCGACGCCTCGGCGGCCGTGCCGCTGCTGACGCAGCTCGCCGACGGCACGGTGGCCGGCGAGGTCTTCGCCCGCTACCTCGTGGTCGAGCGGGACTTCGTGCGCACCGCGGCGCGGGTGGCGGGGTGGTGCCTCTGGCAGCAGCCCGAGTGGGAACTGGCCGAGCGGCACGCCGCGGCCGTCGCCGACCTGGTCGGGCCGCAGTCGGCGTACTTCGCGGCGCTCGCCGCGCGGTGGCCGGTCGAGGGCGACCTCGACGTCGTGCTCGACCGGGCCGCGGCCCTCCGGCAGCAGGTCGAGCGCGTGCTCGTCACGGGCGGGTACCCCGCCGTGGTCACGAGCCTGCTCGCCGCCGAGACCCTCTACCTGCGGTGGTGCTCCGTGGCGGCGGCGACGCCCGTCGACCGGCCCGACGACGTCCAGGAGTGGATCGACCTGCACGTGACCCCGGGCTTCCGGGCCCAGGTGGCCTTCCTCGCCGAGGTCGTCGACACCTTGCCCGCGCCGGTCACCGACGACGAGCTCGACGGGTGGTTCCGGGCCATGCTCGCCGCGGAGGACGAGTTCCACGCGAGCCCCCTCGTCGGGGCGGGGGCGGCGTCGTGACCGGCCCCGCCGACCCGCGCCTCCTCGCCGTCCTCGACCTCGACCTCGTCGAGCGCCACCTCGCCGCGGCCGACGTGCCGGCGCACCGGCTCGAGGTGGGCCCCGGCGCCCACGTCGTCGTCTCGAGCTGGGGCGGGCGCGTCTACGGCCCGTTCTTCGACGGCGGCGCCCCGGCCAACTGGCTGCCGCCGGAGTTCGGCGACGTCGACGCCCTCCGCGCGCTCGTGGCGAGCGGCGCCTGGAACGTCGGCGGCGACCGCGTGTGGGTCGGCCCCGAGATCGCGTACATGATCGCCGACCGCGACGACTACTGGGGCAGCTACGCGATGCCGCCCTCGCTCGACCCCGGCGAGCACGAGCTCGACCTCGTCGACGGCGTCGCCGAGCTGCGGCGCACGGCGACCCTGCACGCGCACACGCCGCCGGAGGGGGCCGCCACCGCCGACCTCCGCCTGCGGGTCTCGGCGGCCGCGCACCCCCTCCGCCACCTCCGGCTCCGCGCCGACGACCGTCGCCGGGTCGACGCCGTCGACTACGCCGGGTACCGGACGGAGGTGCGGCTGCGGTTCACCTCGGAGGGCCGGCAGGAGGCCGAGTCGTGGCTGCTCGACCAGGTGCCGGGCGGCGGCACGGCCTTCGTCGCCGCCACCCCGGGCGTGCAGGTCACGGACTACTACGAGCCGGTCGGCGAGCTGCTCACGGAGGTGGTCGGCGGCGTGGCCGTCGCGCTGCCCGGCGACGCCCGCTTCAAGATCGGCGTCGCCGCGCCCCAGGTCACCGGCCGGGTCGCGCACGTGCGGGCCCTGCCCGACGGGCGCGCGCTGGCCTTCGTCCGGTCGAGCCCCGTCGACCCCTCCGCCGAGTACTCGGAGGAGCCCGACGCGTCGCCCGGCGTGCGCGGCGACGGCCTGCACCTCTACGACGACGACGGCGGCCTCGGCGGCTTCGCCGAGGTGGAGGCGCGGGGCACCCCCGTCGTCGGCCCCGCCCCCGAGGCGGTCACCGACACCTTCGCCAGCTGGTGGTTCCGCGGAGCCCCCGACGACGTCGCCCTCGTCGTCGAGATGCTGGTCGGCGTGCCGGCCGCCGCCGTCGCCGCGGCGTGCTCGACGCCCGCCCCGGCCCCGGCCCCGGCCCCAGCTCCCGCGCCCGCTCCCGACGAGAGGACCACCCCGTGACCCCCGACGCCCCCGCCCCCACGCCCGCCGACCCCGACCTCGTGGCGACCGCGCTGGCCGACCTCGAGGCCCTCGTCGCCCACGGCCCGCGGTTCCACGGCACCGCCGGCATCGCCGCCGCCGCCGACTGGCTCGAGGGCCGGCTCGCCGCGGTCGGCCTGCCCGTCGCCCGCGAGGCGGTCTCGCTGCCGGGGTGGCAGCCCGGCACGGTGCACCGCGTGGGCGTCCTCGCTCCCGTCCCGCGCCTCCTGCCGGCCTGGCCCATGCTGTGGTCGGGGGCGACGGCGGGGGCGGTGACCGGCACGGTCGAGGCCGTCGGCCCGCAGGGCCTGTGGGGCGACTCGATGGTCTGGCAGAAGTTCGTCGTGCGCGACGACGCCGGGCTCGTGCTCGGCTACCTGCACGCCCGCGACGGCGGCCCCGCCGCCCCACAGCCCCTGCCGGCGGGCTCCGACCGCGAGGTGGCGCACGTGGCGATCGGCCGCCTCGACGGCCTGCAGCTCACCGAGTGGCTCGGCGACGGGCGCCGGGTCGAGGTCGAGCTCGAGGTCGACAGCGGCCCCGTCGACGCCGCCGTCAGCGACAACCTCGTCGTCGACCTGCCGGGCACCGGCGAGGGGCGGGTGCTCGTCTGCGCCCACTACGACAGCTTCTTCAACACGGTCGGCGCGTACGACAACGGCAGCGGCACCGTCGCCCTGCTGCACCTCGCCGAGCGCTGGGCGGCCGCGCCGCCGGAGCGGTCGGTGCGCCTGGTGTTCTTCACGGCCGAGGAGTGGCACCTCGGCGGCTCGCGGCACCACGTGGCACAGGCGTCGGCCGACGAGCTCGACGCGCTCGACTTCGTCGTCAACGTCGACGGGCTCGGCCGGGGGTCGTTCCTCGAGGCGTTCGCGTCACCCGAGGCGTTCTCGACGGCGTTCCGCCAGGCAGTGCTCGACCACGCGGCGGAGACGCGGCCGGGGCTCGAGCTCGTGACGAGGTTCCCCGCGACGAGCGGCACCGACGACGCGTCGTTCCTGCACGCGGGGGTGCCGAGCGCGTTCGTGACGTTCAACGACCTGCACCGCCTGCACCAGCCCGACGACGAGCCGAACGAGGGCATCGCCGCCAACGTCGTGTGGACGGTGCCGCTCGTCGAGCGGGTCGTGGCCACGCTGCGCCGGCCGCCGCGCTCGCCCGCGCCCGACTTCCTCTGACGGGCCCCGGACGCACGGGAGGCGCGGTGCCGGCACGACCGGCACCGCGCCTCCCGCAGACCTGCGGCCCCGCACCGCGGGGCCCGGGCTCAGCTCGCGCTGACGGCCTGCTCGCGCTTCGGCAGCACCCAGCCGGGTCGCACGAAGTGGCAGGTGTAGCCGTTGGGGAGCTTCTCGAGGTAGTCCTGGTGCTCCTCCTCGGCCTCCCAGAAGTCGCCGGCGGCGGTGACCTCGGTGACGACCTTGCCGGGCCAGAGACCCGACGCGTCGACGTCGGCGATGGTGTCGAGGGCGGTCTCGCGCTGCTCGTCGGAGGTGTAGAAGATCGCCGAGCGGTACGAGTCGCCGATGTCGTTGCCCTGGCGGTCCTTCGTCGACGGGTCGTGGATCTGGAAGAAGAACTCGAGCACCTCGCGGTACGAGGTCACGCCCGGGTCGAACACGATCTCCACGGCCTCGGCGTGGCCGCCGTGGTTGCGGTACGTCGCGTTCGCGACGTGGCCGCCGGAGTAGCCGACACGGGTCGAGACGATGCCCGGTCGGCGGCGGAGCAGCTGCTGCGCGCCCCAGAAGCAGCCGCCCGCGAGGATCGCGGTCTCGGTCGTTCCGCTGGGGGCGGGGGTGGACTCAGGGGAGAAGAGCGTCATGTACGAACCGTATCCTTCGGTCTCGAGTGCGGTGAGGGGGACGAAGCGGAGGGCCGCCGAGTTGATGCAGTAGCGGAGGCCGCCCGTCGCGGTGGGGCCGTCGGGGAAGACGTGGCCGAGGTGGCTGCCGGCGCCCGCCGAGCTGACCTCGGTGCGGCGCGCGAAGAACATGCCCTCGCGGCGCTCGACGACGTTCTCGGCGTCGATCGGCCGGGTGAAGCTCGGCCAGCCGGTGCGGCTGTCGAACTTGTCGACGGAGGCGAAGAGCGGCTGGCCGCTGACCACGTCGACGTAGATGCCCGCCTCGTGGGAGTCCCAGAACTCGTTGCGGAACGCGGGCTCCGTGCCGCCGCCCTGGGTGACGCGGCGCTGCTCGGGCGTCAGGCGGGCGAGGGCGTCGGGGGTGGGTGCGTGGTCGTGGTCTTCGGTGGTCATGGTGCCTCCAGTTCGGAGCGGGGACGCACCCGGAGTGGTGCGCACGGCTCCGGGGGGTGCAACGCCCCGGCCCGGTCCAGTGTTCCGACGCAGGCTGCGAGACTGGTGGGCATGAGCCTCATCCGCCTGAACGACGTCACCGTGCGCTACGAGCAGCGGCCGGTGCTGCGCGAGGCCTTCTTCCGCCTCGAGCCCGGCGACCGCGTCGGCCTGATCGGGCGCAACGGCTCGGGCAAGTCGACCCTGCTGAAGCTCGCCCTCGACCAGGTGCAGCCCGACGAGGGCACGGTCACCGTCGACGACGGCCTGCGGCTCGGCTACTTCTCGCAGTTCAGCGAGCTCGACGGCACCGCCACCGTCACCGAGGTGCTCGAGGGCCTCTTCGACGACGTCCGCGCCATGGAGGCCGAGCTCGCCGAGATCGACGCCGCGATCGCGGTCGTCGCCGTCGACCCCGACCAGGGCGACGAGCTGACGCGCCTGATCGAGCGGCAGTCCGAGCTCTTCGCCGAGATGGACCGGCTCGACGGCTGGGAGTATCGCCGTCACGTCGACACCGCCCTCACCGTGCTCGGCTTCGACGCGGCGCACCGCACCAGCCCGATCGACGCCCTGAGCGGCGGCTGGCGCAACCGCGCGGCCCTCGCGAAGATCGTCCTCGAGGCGCCCGACGTGCTGCTGCTCGACGAGCCGACGAACTTCCTCGACGTGGCCGGCGTCGAGTGGCTCGAGCAGTGGTTCCGCGACTTCCGCGGCGCCGCGATCGTCGTCTCGCACGACCGGCAGTTCCTCGACGCGGTCGTCACCCGCATCGTCGAGGTCGAGAACTTCCACCTGCACGAGTACCCCGGCGCCTTCGCCGAGTACGTCGTGCAGAAGCAGTTCCGGCTGAAGACCCTCGAGCAGCAGTTCGCGCACGAGAACGAGCTGCTCGCCTTCGAGGCCGAGGGCATCAGCGACCGTCGCGAGGCCGTCAAGGCCGCGAAGGCGCAGAAGCAGGGAGGCGCGGGCGGCCTCACGAAGGACCTCGCCAAGATCAAGAAGCAGCGCACCCCTCGGCCCGTCGACCAGATCATCACCGAGATCTACGGCGGGCTGCACGTGAAGGACGTGCTCTGCCGCGTCGAGGGGCTCGGCAAGGCCTACGGCGAGAAGACGCTCTTCGACGACCTCGGCTTCGAGGTGCGCAGGGGCAACCGCATCGTCGTCGTGGGCTCGAACGGCAGCGGCAAGAGCACGCTGCTGCGGGTGCTCGAGGGCACCGAGGCGGCCGACCGCGGCCGGGTCGACTGGGCCGGCGGCGCCAAGGTCGTCTCGTACAACCAGGTGCTCGCCGAGCTCGACGACGCCGACACGGTGACGCACTCGGTCAACGCGATGCCCGACAGCCTGGCCCTGAAGGCCACCCGGAAGTCGGTCGCGCGCTTCCTGGCCATGTTCCAGTTCTCCGAGGCCGACCTCCAGCAGCGCATCGGCGCGCTCTCCGGCGGCCAGCGCGCCCGCGTGGCGATGGCGCAGTGCCTGCTCTCCGGCGCCTCCGTGCTGCTGCTCGACGAGCCGACGAACCACCTCGACATGGCCAGCACGCAGGTGATGGAGCGGGCCCTCGTGCACTTCCCCGGGGCGGTCGTCGTCGTCAGCCACGACCGGTTCTTCAGCGAGAAGGTCGCGAACCGGCGCATCGAGTTCGGCGCCGAGGGGGCCGAGCCCGGCGAGCTGCTGGTGGGCGCCGCGTAGCGCCGGGGGGTCTCAGTCGCGGGTGTGCCAGCGCAGCAGCAGCGGCGCGGCGATCGTCGCCGGGCACGGCACCGTGCGCGACTCCCCGCTCGTCACCGTGAGCGTGATGCCCCAGAGCGGCCCCTCGCGGTCGACCCCGATGTCGGCGATGTCGCCGTTCTCGACGCGGTGCTCCTCCGCAGGCGCGGTGCTGTCGGCCGGGCGGGTGCGGTACAGGAAGAAGTCCTCGTAGAGGCAGACCTCGTGCCACTGGCCACGCACGACCCACCTGCTGCAGAACCTCACCGGGACAGGCTACCGGGGCCGTCGAGGTGACCCGTCCCGGGCCCTCGTCGACGGCGAGGGCCCAGGACGCGTCGCCTCGATGACGCGACGTCGGCGGCGGCGCCGCGCCGCGTCAGTCGGCGAAGATCGCGCCGACCGGCTCGCGCTTCTCGGCCTGGAAGGCGTCCTCGACGCGACCGAGCGCCCAGTAGGCGCTGATCGACAGCGACGCCCGATCGAGGCCCCAGCGGTCGTGGAGCACGACCCGCGCCTCCTTCACGGCCCCGCGCTCGCCGTGGGCGAAGACGGTGACCGGGCCGACCGGCGGCTCGAGGGCCCCGAGGGCGGCGAGGAGCGCGCTGCCGGGTGCGCCCTCGCCGCGGTGCAGCCAGCGCAGCTCGAGCCCGGCGGGCGGGGTCAGGGCGACCTCGTCGTCGGGGCCCGCGACCTCGACGAGCGCGAGGCCCCGGGCGTCGGGGCCCATCGCCTCGAGGGCCGACGCGACGGCGGGCACGGCGGAGTCGTCGGCGAGCAGCAGGTTCGGCACCGCGGGGTCGGAGGAGGGCGACCAGCCGCCGCCCGGGCTCGACATCTGCAGCCGGTCGCCGGGCCGGGCCGCGACGGCCCACGGGCCGGCCACGCCCTCGTCGCCGTGCACGACGAAGTCGACGGCGATCGTGCGGGCGTCGTGGTCGACCGAGCGCACCGTGTACGTGCGGCGCACGGGCAGGTCGTCGGGGGCGAGCTCGTCGCGCAGCCGCTCGAGGTCGAACGGCGGCTGCAGCCCGAGCCCGGGGCGGGCGAGCAGCAGCTTGACGTAGCGGTCGCTCTCGGCGAGCTGAGCGGCGCCGGCCTCGACGAAGCCGTCGAAGGCGTCGCCGCCGAGGTGCACGCGCACGAGGTGCGGCGTCAGGCGCTCGGTGCGCTCGACGACGAAGACGTGCTGCGCGCGCACCGGGCGCGGGGAGCGGGCGGGGGAGGCGTCGGTCGGGCTCACGGGGTCGCTCCCGGTCAGCTCTTCGTCGCCGTCTCGAGCAGCGGCACGAGGGCGTCGAGGGCGTAGCTGCGCGAGAGCGAGGTGCCGAGCGAGTACGCCGACGAGACGTCGCCGTCGATGACGACGTCGTGCCCGGCCTCGACGGCCGGCAGGGCCTGCCACTGCGGGTCGTCGGTGATCTGCGCGGTGTCGATGTAGATCGGGAAGGCGACGATCACGTCGGCGTCGATCACGTCGAGGTTCTCCGACGAGATGCTCACCGAGAAGCCGCCCGAGTTCGCGTCGAGGGCGGCGACCTCCGGGTTCTGCTCGAAGCCGAGCGACTCGAGCAGGCTGACGCGCTCCGAGCCGGCGACGTAGGCGCCCCAGCCCTCGCTGGTCTTGGTGGCGGCCGTCACGGTGAGGCCCTTCCACTCGGGGTGCGCCTCGGCGGCGGCCTCGACCTCGGCCTCGCTCTGCGCGACGAGCTCGTCGCCCTTCGCGGACTGCCCGAGGGCCGTCGAGACGAGGTCCATCTGCTGCTCGAAGGTGGTCAGGTAGCTGTCGCCGCCCTCGGGCACGCCGATCGTCGGGGCGATGCCCGACAGGCGGTCGTAGCGGTCCTGGTCGCCCGACGACTTCGTGTCGAGGATGAGGTCGGGCTGCAGCGCGGCGATCGCCTCGTAGGAGGGGTCGAGCGTGCCGATGATCTCCGGCGACTGGTCGTAGAGGCCCTGGGCCCACGGGCCCACGCCGTCGACGTCGTCGCCGAACGCCAGCCAGTCGGAGGCGCCGACCGGCTGCACGCCGAGCGCGAGCGCCGTCTCGGCGTCGCCCCAGCCGAGCGCGACGACGCGCTCGGGCTGCTGGTCGACGGTCACCTCGCCGAACTTCGTGTCGACGCTGACGGGGAAGGAGTCGGCGGCCGGGGCGGCGGAGGAGGTGGCGGTCGCGTCGTCGGAGGCGCTGCCGGCCGCGCAGCCGGTCAGGGCGACGGCGGCGGCGGCCAGGAGGGCGGCGAGCTTCAGGGGGGTGCGCATGGGGTCCTCGGAGTCGGGGGCGGGGCAGGGGAGAGGGGGTGCGGTGCAGGGTGCGGGGGAGTCGCTCCGGCGGGCCCGCTGGGGTGGGGGCGCGGCGCTCGGAGTCGAACTCAGGGAAGGCTAGCCTAAGCTCCTCAGCATGGCCATCAGCACCCGGCCCGGCGACGTCCGGGCGACCCGGGTGGTGCGCCGCACCCGCACGCGGCTCGCCTGGCTGCTCGCCGGCCTGGGCCTGCTCGTCGTGGCCGTGCTCCTCAGCCTCGCCGTCGGCGCACGGCCGGTGCCGCCCGACGTCGTCGTGCAGCTGCTCACGGGCTGGAGCCCGACCGGCTCGACGGCGGCCCCCGACGCGGGCGACGCGACCGCCGTCGTCGACCTGCGGCTGCCGCGCACGGTCGCGGCGATCGTCGCGGGCGCCGGGCTCGGGGTCGCCGGCGCCGTCGCGCAGGCGGTGACCCGGAACCCGCTGGCCGACCCGGGCCTCCTCGGGGTCACCTCCGGCAGCGCCTTCGCCGTCGCCCTCGCCGTGGGGTTCGCCGGGGTCACGGCGGCCAGCGGGTGGGTGTGGCCCTCCCTGCTGGGCGCCGCGGTCGCGACCGTCGCCGTCTCGCTGATCGGCGGCGCCGGCCGCTCGGGCGGCAGCCCCGCGCGCCTGACGCTGGCGGGCATCGCCTTCGGCGCTGTGCTGAGCGGCCTGACCTCGGCCATCGTGCTCGCCGACCCCCGGCGCTTCGACGCGGTCCGCGCCTGGGAGGTCGGCAGCCTCGCCGACCGCGGCTGGGCGCCGGTCGTGACCGTGGCGCCGTTCGTCGTCGCGGGCGTCGTCGTCGCCCTCGTCGCCGCGCGGCCCCTCGACGCGGTCGCCCTCGGCGACGACCACGCCTCGTCGGTCGGCGTCTCGGTGCCGCTCGTGCGCGTCGCCGCGCTCGTCGTCGTCACGCTGCTGGCCGGAGGCGCCACCGCCGTGGTCGGCCCGGTCGCCTTCCTGGGCCTCATGGTCGCGCACGCCGCCCGCGGCGTCGTCGGTGCGAGCCAGCCGTGGACGATCGGCCTCAGCGCCGTGCTCGGCCCCGTGCTGCTGCTGCTCGCCGACGTGCTCGGCCGCGTCGCCGCCCCGCCCGGCGAGCTCGCCGCGGGCCTCGTCACCGCCGCCCTCGGGGCGCCGGTGCTCGTGCTCGTGGCCCGTCGTCGCGCGGCGGGAGGGGCTCGGTGACCGCGGGCACGGGCACGGGCACGGGTGCGGGCAGGGGCACGGGCACCGGCACGGGGTCGACGACGCCGGGGGCGTCGCCCGCCCGTGCCCCGCGTCCACGCTCGGCCCTCCGCCGCCGCCGGGTCACGGCGACCGCCGCGATCGCCCTCGTCGCCCTCGTCGTCGGACTCGTCGCGCTCGGCCTCGGCGACTACCCGCTCAGCCCGCTCGAGGTGCTGCGCGCCCTCGGCGGCGGCGACGGCCCCGCCTCGACGATCGTGCTGGGCTGGCGGCTGCCGCGGGTCCTGGCCGCGCTCGTCTTCGGGGCCGCGCTGGGCGCCTCCGGGGCGGTCTTCCAGTCGTTGACGCGCAACCCGCTCGGCTCGCCCGACGTCATCGGCTTCTCGACCGGCGCCTACACCGGCGCGATCGTCG
Organism: Frigoribacterium endophyticum; assembly: GCF_011759585.1. GTDB lineage: Bacteria > Actinomycetota > Actinomycetes > Actinomycetales > Microbacteriaceae > Frigoribacterium > Frigoribacterium endophyticum. The sequence continues at coordinate 407,526 of NZ_JAAOYV010000002.1, read as the reverse complement.
TGATCGTCTCAGGCGCGACCTCGACCGTCGGCACCGCCGCCGGGGCGCTCGTCGGCGGGCTCGGCACGGCCCTCGTGGTCTACCTGCTGGCCTGGCGCGGCGGCGTGCAGGGGCTGCGGCTCATCATCGTCGGCATCGGCGTCACCGCCGTGCTGCACTCGGTCAACAGCTGGCTGCTGCTGCGTGCCCAGGCCGAGGTCGCGCTGACGGCGTCGTTCTGGGGCGCCGGCACCCTCGCGCTCGTCAGCTGGTCGGAGCTCGTGCCCGCGGCGGCGCTGCTCGCGCTGCTCGGCGTCGCGGTCGCCGTGCTCTCGCGACCGCTGCGCCAGCTCGAGCTCGGCGACGACGCCGCGCGCTCGCACGGCCTGCGCACCGAGCCGGCCCGCCTCGCGCTCGTCGTCGTCGGGGTCGCGCTGACCGCGGTCGTCACGGCGAGCACAGGGCCGATCGTGTTCGTCGCCCTCGCGGCGCCCCAGCTCGCCCGGCGCCTCGTGCGCTCGGCGGGCGTGCCGCTCGGCGCGGCGGCGCTCGCCGGGGCCCTGCTGCTGCTCGTCGCCGACGTCGTCGCCCAGCACGTCACCACCTCGCCCGTGCCCGTCGGCCTCGTCACCCTCGTGATCGGCGGCGCCTACCTCGTCTCGCTGCTCGTCGGAGAATCCCGAAGGTCGTCGTGACCACGCCCCAGCCGCCCGCCACGCCCGGCCAGCCCGCCACGCCCCGCCTGGCCGCCCGCGCCGCGCACCTCGCCTACGACCGGCGCACCGTGTCGCGGTCGATCGACGCGAGCGTCCGCGACGGCTCGTTCACGGTCATCGTCGGGCCGAACGCCTGCGGCAAGTCGACCCTCCTGCGGGCCTTCGCGCGCCTCCTGAAGCCCCGGTCGGGCAGCGTGCTGCTCGACGGCCGCGAGCTGGCCGGCGTGCCCGCGAAGGAGGCGGCGCGCACCGTGGGCCTGCTGCCCCAGTCGTCGACGGCCCCCGAGGGCATCACCGTCGGCGAGCTGGTGGCGCGCGGGCGCTACCCGCACCAGGGCCTCTTCCGCCAGTGGTCGGAGGCCGACCGCGAGGCCGTCGACGGCGCGCTCGCCGAGACCGACCTCGTCGACCTCGTCGACGTGCCGGTCGACGAGCTGTCGGGCGGGCAGCGGCAGCGCGTCTGGGTGGCGACGGCGCTGGCGCAGCAGACCTCGGTGCTGCTGCTCGACGAGCCGACGACCTTCCTCGACGTCGCCCACCAGTACGACCTGCTCGACCTGTTCGGCCGGCTGCACGAGCGGGGCACCACCGTGGTGGCGGTGCTGCACGACCTCGCCCAGGCGGCCCGGTACGCGACCGACCTGATCGTGATGCGCGACGGCGAGGTGGTCGCGACGGGCGCCCCGGCCGACGTGCTCACCGCCGAGCTCGTCGAGCGGGTCTTCGACCTGCCGTGCGTCGTCGTGCCCGACCCGGTCACCGGCACGCCCCTCGTCGTCCCGCGCCGACGTCGCCCCTCGGCGTGAACCGCGTTCCGTGCGGTGAACTGCCCTCGAGCGCGGTCCATCGCACGGAACGCGGTTCATCGGCGGCCCGGCGGCGGGCCCAGCCGTCGCGGGTACGCTCCGCCGCATGACCGAACTGCGTGGTGCCGTCGTCCTGGTGACCGGAGCCTCGGGCGGGCTGGGCTCGCGCCTCGCCGCCCAGCTCACCGAGCGGGGGGCCGTCGTGGTGCGCGCCGGCCGAGCCGGCGGCAGCCTCCAGGGCCCGGGCGCCTACGTCGCCGACCTCCGCGAGCCGACCGGGGCGGCCTCGCTGGTCGCCGCCGCCCTCCAGGCCCACGGGCGCCTCGACGGCGTCGTGGTCGCGGCCGGGGTCGTCGCCTTCGGCCCGGCCGACGCCGTCGCCGACGACACCCTCGCCGAGCTGGTCGACACGAACCTGCTCGCGCCGATCCGACTGCTGCGCGACGGTGCGGAGGCGCTGGCCGCGTCGGCCGCGGAGGGCCGCGACCCGTTCGTGGTGACGATCAGCGGCGTCGTGGCCGAGTCGCCGACCGCGGGCATGGCCGCGTACTCCGCGGCCAAGGCGGGCCTCGCCGCGTACGTGAGCGCTGCCTCCCGGGAGTTCCGGCGCCGCGGCGTCCGCCTGGTCGACGCGCGGCCGGGCCACACCGGCACGGCGCTCTCCGAGCACCCGATCGCGGGCAGCGCCCCGGCGTTCGGCGCGGCTCTCGACCCCGACGCGGTCGCGGCCCGCATCGTGCGGGCGATCGTCGACGGCGAGAAGGACCTGCCGAGCACGGCGTTCTGAGCGCCTCCCGGCTGGTCGCCGCGAGCGGGGACTAGCTGGGGAACTCGGCGCCGAGCACCCGGAGGAGGTCGGCGAGCTGCGCCTGCTGGGCGCGGTCGAGCGAGCTGAGCGGCGACTCCTCCGCGGCGAGCAGGTCGAGCATGGCCGCGTCGACGCGCTCGATGCCGGCCGGGGTGATGCAGATGCGGGCGGCGCGGCCGTCGCGCGGGTCGGCCCGGCGCTCGACGAGCCGACGCTCGACCAGGCGGTCGAGGCGGTTCGTCATCGTGCCGCTCGTGACCATGGTCGCCGCGACGAGCTCCTTCGGGCTGAGCTCGAACGGCTCGCCCGCACGGCGGAGCGTCGAGAGCACGTCGAACTCCCAGATCTCGAGGCCGGAGTGGCTGAACGCCTCGGAGCGCACGCGGTCGAGGCGCCGCGACACGCGTCGCAGCCGTGAGAAGACGTCGAGCGCCGCGAAGTCGATGTCGGGGCGCACGCGCGCCCACGCGTCGATGATCAGGTCGACTTCGTCGCTGGTGCTCACGGAGGCGTGTCCAATCCGGTCGGGGGTCCACCCACGATCATGCCCCCAGGAGGTGCGGGCCGCCTCCACGACGCCCCCGGCGGGGCCGAGCACGCGCTCCCCGGACAGGCAGGAGGCGCGGTGCCGACCGACCGGCACCGCGCCTCCCCGGGGCTCCGCCCGGCCCCGTGGCCTAGTCGGCCGCGTACTCGTCGAGCGCGGGCAGCGGGCGGCCGTCGTGGTCCCACATCGCCTGGTTCTCCCACGCGTTGCCGGAGGTCGGGTCGTCAGGGTCCCAGCCGGCGCCGTCGACGGCCGTCCAGGTGGGCTCCCACGCGACGACGCCGATGCCGCGCCCGCCGGGGGCGGCGGCCACGACGTCCTGCACGGCGCGGAAGTTCGCGGCCTGCCCCTCGGGGGTGGCCGGGTAGCCGGGGGTCAGCATCGAGGCCTGCGCCACGACGTTCTCCCACACGTGGTCGGGGTCGTCGGCGAGGGTCCACGGGTAGGAGGTCTCGACGATCAGCACGTCGCGGTCGTAGCGCTCCGAGAGGGTGCTGACGGCGCCCTGCAGGTCGGCGAGGCTGCCGTGCCAGTACGAGTAGTACGAGAGGCCGATCAGGTCGAACGGCACCCCGCGCGCGCTGACCTCGTCGAACCACCAGGTGAGGCCGTCGACGCCGGCGTTGATGTTGGTCAGGTGCAGCACGACCTTCGTCTCGGGCGACACCTCGCGGACGGCCGTGGCCCCCGCGGTGAGGAAGCTCGCGAGGTTCTCCCACTGCGCGCCCGTCACGCCGTCGCTCGGGTCGACGTCCCAGGTCTGGCCGAGCGGCCAGACCATGCCGGGGTTGATCTCGTTGCCGACCTGGACGGCGTCGGCGGTGATGCCCTCGGCGGCCAGCGCGTCGAGCACCGCCCGGGTGTGGTCGTGGATCGCCTGGGCGACCTGCGGGGCCGTGAAGCCCTTCCACGCCCTCGGCATCGTCTGCGCGCCCGGGTCCGTCCAGCGGTCGGAGTAGTGGAAGTCGACGAGCAGCTGCATGCCGGCGGCGTCGATCCGCTTCGCGCTCGCCACGACGTCGTCGAGGTCGTTGTAGCCGTCGCTCGGGTCGACCCAGACCTTGAGGCGGCCCATCGTCGCGCCGTGGTCGGCGAGCTGCTGGATCGCGTCGGTCGGCTGACCAGCCGCGTCGAGGTACACCGCCCCCTCGTCCTCGTTGCGCAGCAGGCCCGACACGTCGGCCCCGCGCACGTCGCGGGTGACGCGGCCGGGCGTGAACTGCACGTCGTCGATGCTCGCCCAGGCGCCCGCGGCGCCCGTCGTGAGGAAGGTCAGGGTGCACTGGCTGTGCGAGACCTCGGCCGATACCGCGAGGCGCACCCAGCCGTCGTCCGCCTCGGTCGAGGGCACCGCGGTCGACGCCGCGACGGCCCGGCTCGAGCCCTGGCCGCAGCCGGCGAGCTCGAGCGCGCTCGCGTCGAGCCCGCCGCCGCTCTTCACCCAGGCGCTGAACGTCCACCAGCCCGGCGTCACCTTCTTGACCTTCTGCGTGGTGACCGCCTCGCCGGCGGCGGGCAGCCAGTGCGTCAGGCGCGTGGGGGAGTCGTGCCCGCCCGCCTCGAGCGACGTCGTGCCCGAGCCCTTGCTGACCCAGCCGGAGGCGCCCTGCTCGAAGCCGGGGTCGCTCACGACCGCGGTCGGCGACGCGGCGAGGGCCCCGCTCGTCGGCAGGAGGCCGCCGCCGAGGGCGACGACCGCGACGGCGACGCCGCCGGTGAGGGCGAGCCGCGCCCTCCGTCGGCCGCCGGGGGCGGGGTGGGGTGCGGGTCGAGCCATGGTCGTCCTCCTTGACGATCTGCGGGCGGTGCGGTGGCGGTGCGGCGGTGCTGGTCGTGCGGTGGTGGTGCGGCGGTGCTGGTGGTGCGGTCAGGGGGCCCGGGTCGCGCCCGGTGGGCGGCGACCCGGGCCGGGCGTCAGCGCCGGTCGCTGCGGACCACGGCGACGCCGCCGGCGGCGAGCGTCACCGTGCCGTCGACGGCCTCGCCGGTGAGCAGCTCGGTGCCGACCGGGGCGACGACGGCGACCTCGGCGTCGGTGTGGTTCAGCCAGAAGGTGAACAGCGCGTCGTCCGAGCGGCGCTCGACGACCTCGACGCCCGCGACGCGGCCCTCGCGCTCGGCGACGCCGGCGTCGGCCAGCACCTGCTGCACGAGACGCTCGAGGTCGCCGCCCTCGACGCGGGTCGAGACGTACCAGGCCGAGCCCTCGCCGAGGGCGTTGCGGGTCACGGCGGCGCCGCCGGCCGCGGGGCCGGTCGTGTAGCTCGCGACGGCGGTCGCGCCCTCGAGCACGACGTCGTCCGACCAGCCGGCGCCCGTCGAGCCGTCGTCGAGCGAGACGAGCTCGTCGGCGTGCAGGGGCAGGAACTCGGGCACCGAGAGGCCGAGCACCTCGCGGAGCGCGCCGGGGGCGCCGCCCTCGTGCACCGTGTCGTTCTCGTCGACCACGCCGGAGAAGTACGACGCCAGGAAGGTGCCGCCGCCGCGGACGAAGCCGGTCAGGTTCTCCGTCGAGCGGTCGTCGACGAGGTAGAGCGACGGGGCGAGCACGAGGTCGTAGCCCGACAGGTCGTCGTGCGGGTGGCGGAAGTCGACGGTGACGCCGAGCTGCCAGAGCGCCGTGTAGTACGCGACGACGCGCTCGCGGTGGTCGAGCTCGACGGAGGGGCGCCACTCGAGGTCGTGGGCCCAGAACGACTCGATGTCCCAGAGGATCGCGACCCGCGCCTCCACCCGGCTGTCACGCACTCCCGCCAGCTTGCCGAGGTCGCCGCCGAGGCGCACGACCTCCTGCCAGACGCGGCTCGAGGCGCCCGCGTGGGGGAGCATCGCCGAGTGGAACTTCTCCGCGCCGTAGCGGGAGGCGCGGAACTGGAAGAACATCACCGCGTCGGCCCCGCGGCCCAGGTGCGACAGGCTGTTGCGGGCCAGCTCGCCCGGGCGCTTCGCGATGTTGCGGGGCTGCCAGTTGACGGCGGAGGTGGAGTGCTCCATGAGCATCCACGGCCGGCCCTGCGCGAAGCTGCGGGTCAGGTCGGCGTCGAGCGCGAGCAGCACGTGGTTGTCGGGGCGCTCGGCGACGAGGTAGTGGTCGTTCGCCACGACGTCGACCTCGCGGGCCCAGGCCCAGTAGTCGATCGACGGGCAGTTGCTCGACATGAAGTTGGTCGTGACGGGGCGGCCCGGCGAGTGCGCCTTGATGACGTCGCGCTCGGCGACGTAGAGCGAGAGCAGGGCGTCGGAGGTGAAGCGGGCGAAGTCGAGGCGCTGCGTCTGATTGACGACGGTGGCCGAGACGCGGGGCGCGTCGATGTGCTCCCACTCGCCGTAGACCTGGCCCCAGAAGAGCGTGCCCCAGGCCGCGTTGAGGGCGTCGAGGGTGCCGTAGCGCGCCTGCAGCCACCGGCGGAAGGCGACGACCGAGTGCGGGCCGTAGTCCTCGCTGATCGGGGCGCCGTACTCGTTGTGCACGTGCCACATGACGACGGCCGGGTGCTGCCCGTAGCGCTTCGCGAGCTGCTCGGTGATCGCCGTGGCCGCGCGGCGGTACTCGGGCGAGCTCGGGCTGACCATGCCGCGCGAGCCGCGGCCGAGGACGGTGCCCTCGCGGGTGACGGGGTGCGACTCGGGGTAGGCGGCCCAGAACCAGGCCGGCGGCACCGTCGTGGGCGTGGCGAGGTCGACGTCGATGCCGGCCTCGTGCAGCAGGCCGATGATGTCGTCGAGGAAGGTGAAGTCGTACTCGCCCTCGCGGGGCTCGAGCAGCGCCCACGAGAAGATGCCGACGCTGACGAGGTTGACGCCCGACTGCTCCATGAGCGCGATGTCCTCGAGCCAGGTCTCGCGGGGCCACTGCTCGGGGTTGTAGTCGCCGCCGTAGCGGATCTCCGCACGGCCGGGGACGCGCGAGGCGCCGGTCTGCTGGCCGGGCTGCGCGGCGGGCGGGGTCTCGAGCTCGAGTGACATGCGGTGATCTCCTTTGACTGTGTGCGCTCCCAGTTCTAGCACACGGTCACCCCGCCGAAATAGTGCGTCATCCGCATCTGACGCACAGTTGACAAGCCATTTCGGCTGTGCATAACTGTAACCGCTCACAGGCACAGCGACGTGGTTCTCCGAAGCACTGCTGCGCCGCCCCACCCCAGCTCTTGCTTTCCTCAAGGAGGACGAATGCGCAGCTCATCCCGCCGTCTCGGCGTCGCCACCCTCGCCACGGCCGCACTTCTGCTCACCGCCGGCTGCTCCGCCTCCGGCGGGGACTCCGCCGACGGCGGCCCCGTCGAGCTCACGTACTGGGCCTGGGCCCCGAACCTCGACAAGGTCGTCGACATCTGGAACGACCAGAACCCCGACATCCAGGTCACGGTCAACAAGCAGGACGGCGGCGACCCCGCCATCACCAAGCTGCTCACGGCCATCAAGGCCGGCAGCGGCGCGCCCGACCTCATCCAGGCCGAGTACCAGAAGATCCCGACGCTCGTCGCCTCCGACGCGCTCGCCGACATCAGCGAGCAGGGCGCCGGCGACCTCGAGGGCGACTTCTCGGCCGGCACCTGGTCGTCGGTCACCCTCGGCGGCGACGGCGTCTACGCCATCCCGCAGGACTCCGGCCCGATGATGGCGTACTACCGCGAGGACGTCCTCGCGCAGTACGGCCTCTCCGTGCCGACCACGTGGGACGAGTACGCGCAGGTCGCCGAGGCGCTGCACGCGGCCGACCCGACCAAGTACCTCGGCACCTTCTCGGCGAACGACGCCGGCTGGTTCGCCGGCCTCGCCCAGCAGGCGGGCGCCTCCTGGTGGTCCAACGACGGCGAGAGCTGGAGCGTCGACATCGCGGAGGACCCGACCGAGAAGGTCGCCTCGTACTGGGGCGGCCTCGTCGAGAGCGGCGCGATCGACAACGCGCCGATGTACACGCCCGAGTGGAACGCCGGCCTCAACGACGGCTCGCAGGTCGGCTGGATCAGCTCGGTCTGGGCCCCCGGCGTGCTGAGCGGCAACGCGCCCGACACGGCCGGCAAGTGGACGGCCGCGCCCGTGCCGCAGTGGGACGCCTCGGAGCCGACCGACGGCAACTGGGGCGGCTCGACCACGGCCGTCACGACCCAGTCGACCAAGAAGGAGGCGGCGGTCGAGTTCGCGACGTGGCTGAACACCGACCCCGAGGCCGTCGCCGCGCTCGCCGACATCTCCGGCGTCTACCCGGCCGCCACCGACGCGGCGTCCGACGCGCTGACGACCCCGCCGGAGTTCTTCAGCCAGCAGGCCGACTTCTACGACATCGCCGCGGCGTCCTCCGACGCCGTGCAGCCCTTCACCTACGGGCCGAACGTCAACGTCGCCTTCAGCGCCTACAACGACGAGTTCGCGAAGGCCGCCGACGCCCGGACGCAGTCCGCGTTCGAGGACGCCGTCGACGCCATGCAGGAGATCACGCTCGACGACCTGACCAAGAGCGGCTTCTCGGTCAAGTAGCCGACCACCCGGGAGGGGCGGCCCCGGCCGCCCCTCCCGCCCCGCACCCGCACCGCCCCCACGAGGAACCAGGACCGGCATGGCCGACACGCTCACCCCCACCCGACCGGCGACCGGTCGACGACCCGGCAGCGTCCGCAGCCGGGTGATCACGCCCTACGCGATGCTCGCCCCCGGCATCGTGCTGTTCGTCCTCTTCATGGCCGCGCCGATCGTCTACACGGTCTTCCTCAGCTTCCAGAAGAAGCAGGTCATCGGGCTCGGCCTCGGCTCGGGCGGCCAGACCACGGCCTTCGCCGGCCTCGAGAACTACGTCGGCACGCTGACCGACCCCGAGTTCGGGGCCAGCGTCGGGCGCGTGCTGCTCTACGGCGTCGTGCTCATCCCGTGCATGCTCGGCCTGGCGCTGCTCTTCGCCCTGCTGCTCGACTCGCGCCGCACCCGCGCGGTGACCTTCTCGCGCGTCTCGATCTTCCTGCCCTACGCCGTGCCCGCCGTGATCAGCTCGCTGCTCTGGGGCTTCCTGTACCTGCCCGCGGTGAGCCCGTTCTACTGGGTGTTCGACCGCCTCGGCTGGGACGTCGACAGCGTGCTCGGCTCCGGCACCGTCCTGTTCGCGATCGCCAACATCGCCCTCTGGGGCGGCGTCGGCTTCAACATGATCGTCATCTACACGTCGCTCCGGGCCGTGCCGAGCGACGTCTACGAGGCCGCCCGCCTCGACGGCGCGAGCGAGGTCCAGATCGCCCTGCGCATCAAGATCCCCATGGTCGCGCCGGCGCTCGTCATGACGGGCCTGTTCTCGATGGTCGCGACGCTGCAGGTCTTCGCCGAGCCGACCACCCTCCGCCCGCTGACGAACAGCCTCTCGACCAGCTGGTCGCCGCTGATGCTCGTGTACCGCGACGCGTTCACCCGCGACGACATCTACTCCGCGGCGGCGACCTCGGTCGTCATCGCCCTCGCCACCTTCATCGTCTCCTTCTTCTTCCTCCGGGTCGTGCAGAAGCGAGCCTTCGGCCAGGAGGACTGACCATGACCACCCTCGACACCGCCCCCGAGGCCGCGGCCTCCCCGGCCGACCCGACCCGCGCCTCCGGCGCTCGCCCCGTCGCTCCCGCGCGGCCGCGCCGCGACCCCTCCGCCCCGCGCCTGCACGCCGAGCGACCGAGCGTCGTCTCGACCGTGCTGCTGCTGATGGGCGCCGTCTACTGCCTCTTCCCCGTGCTGTGGGTGGTCATGGCCTCGACCAAGGACGGCGGCGAGCTGTTCTCGACCTTCACCCTGGCGCCGAGCGGCCACCTGATCGACAACGTCGTCGCGCTCACGCAGTACCGCGACGGTCTGTTCTGGCGATGGATGCTCAACACCGCGCTCTACGCGGGCATCGGGGCGATCGCCTCGACCTACGTGTCGGCGCTCTCGGGCTACGTGCTGGCGAAGTTCGAGTTCCCCGGCAAGAAGGTCGTCTTCAACGTGCTGCTCATGGGCGTGCTCGTGCCCGGCGTGATCCTCGCGATCCCGCAGTACTTCCTGCTCGCGAACGTCGGCCTGACCAACACGTTCTGGGGCGTGCTGCTGCCCCAGATCATCAGCCCCTACGGCATCTACCTGGCCCGCATCTACGCCGCGGCGGCCGTGCCGACCGACGTCATCGAGGCCGCCCGCACCGAGGGCGCGACCGAGATGGGCATCTTCTCGAAGATCGCCGTGCCGATGCTGCTGCCCGGGCTCGTCACGATCTTCCTGTTCCAGTTCGTCGCCATCTGGAACAACTTCATGCTGCCGTACATCATGCTCGGCGACGACTCGCTCTTCCCCCTCACGGTCGGCCTCAACGGGCTGCTCAACCAGGGGGCCTCGGCACCGGCGCTGTACACGCTCGTCATCACCGGAGCGCTGCTCTCGGTCATCCCGCTGATCGCGATCTTCCTGGTGCTGCAGCGCTTCTGGCGCGTGGACCTCGCCGCCGGCGCGGTCAAGTAGGCGGCGGGGCGTGGCGGGCGGGGCGGTCGCCCCTAGGCTGTCCCGCGTGAGCAGCGCGACGGGCCGGCGACCGACGATCGACGACGTCGCGACCGCCGCCGGCGTCTCGCGCGGCACCGTCTCGCGGGTGCTCAACGGGGGCCGCTGGGTGAGCCCCGACGCCAAGGAGGCGGTCGACCGGGCCATCAAGCAGACCGGCTACCGCGTCAACCCCCACGCCCGCAGCCTCGCGACGAACCGCACCGACTCGGTCGCCTTCCTCCTCACCGAGGACCACCAGCAGCTCTTCGAGGACCCGAACTTCTCCGCGCTGCTCAAGGGCACCGCGGCGGCCCTCGCGGCGGCCGAGAAGTCGCTCGTGCTGATCATGGCCGGCACGGTCGCCGAGCAGGAGCGAGCGGTGGCGTACATCCAGGCGGGCCACGTCGACGGCGTGCTGCTCGTCTCGGCCCACAGCGGCCAGCGCCTGCTCGCCGACGTCGTCGCGGCGGGGGTGCCCGCGATCGCCTGCGGCATCCCGCTCGGCTACGAGAAGAAACTCGGGCACGTCGGGGCCGACGACGAGCAGGGCGCCCGCGACATGGTCGCCTACCTGCGCTCGCGGGGGCGGCGCCGCGTCGCGACGATCACGGGGCCGGCCGACACCCCGGGCGGGCTGATCCGCCTCGACGGCTACCGGGCCGAGCTCGGCGACGAGTACGACCCGACCCTCGTCGCGCACGGCGACTACAGCCGGGCCAGCGGCGACGCGGCGATGCGCGAGCTGCTCGCGGTGCACCCCGACCTCGACGCCGTCTTCGCCGCGAACGACCGGATGGCCGCGGGCGCCCTCGACGCCCTGCGCGACCTCGGGCGGCGCGTGCCCGACGACGTCGCCGTCGGCGGCTTCGACGACTCGAGCGTGGCGGCGCAGACCGAGCCGCCGCTGACGACGATGCGGCAGCCGTTCGACCGGATCAGCGCCGAGATGGTGCGGCTGCTGCTGCAGGTCATCGCGGGCGAGAAGCCGGCGACGATCACCCTGCCGACCGAGATGGTCGTGCGCGGGACGGCCTGATCCGCCTGGCCCGCCTGGCCCGCCTGGCCCGCCTGGCCCGACCCGCGCCTCCCGCCCCCCTCGTCCGGGGCACGTTTTACATGGTCGTAACGCGTTGTATACGAAACCGAGCCTGTGCGGCTGATTGCATTCAATCCACTCCCTCCCGCACCCTCGAGCATCGGATCACACATGCCTCGCACCTCGTTCCCCCGGCGACGCGCGCTCGCGCTGCCGGCCGCCGCCCTCGGTCTCGCCCTCGCGGTGACCGGGTGCCAGCAGGTCCAGACCACCGACACCCCGTCCGCCGGCAGCCGTGAGGACGTGTCGACCGCGCCCATCGGCGACTCGACGATCGTCGAGGGCGGCGACCTCGTCATGGCGCTGTCGGCCGAGCCCGACCGGCTCGACCCCACCACCTCCTCGTCGCTCTACACGCGCTACGTGATGGAGACGATGTGCCAGAAGCTCTACGACATCGACGCGGAGGGGCAGATCGTCCCGATGCTCGCGACCGAGCTGCCCGAGGTCAGCGACGACGGCCTGACGGTGACCTTCCCGGTGCGCACCGACGCCGTCTTCGCCGACGGCACGCCCCTCGACGCGGCCGCCGTCGTCACGACCCTGCAGCGCGGCCTCGACAAGGACGACTCGTCGCGGCGCAGTGAGCTCGGCCCGATCACGGGCATCAGCGCGGTCGACGACTCGACCGTCGAGGTCACCTACTCCGAGCCCTTCGCCCCGCTGACGGCCGCCCTCGCCGACCGTGCCGGCATGGTCATGTCGCCCACCGCGCTGGCCTCGGCCGGCGACGCCTTCGGCGACGCGCCCGTCTGCGTCGGCCCGTACAAGTTCGTCGAACGCGTGCCGCAGACCTCGATCACCGTCGAGCGCGACCCGCTCTACTACGACGCGGAGTCGGCCCACTTCGACACCATCACGTACCGCATCATCACCGACGCGAGCATCCGTGCTGCCAACCTGCAGTCGGGCGACGTGCAGGTCGCCGACTCGATGTCGACCCAGGACGTCGGCACGCTCAAGGAGGACGACTCGCTGACGGTGCTCGAGGTCGGCTCGCTCGGCTACCAGGGCCTCACCGTCAACATCGGCAACCAGGACGGCATCGGCACCGAGCCCGTCCAGATCGACACCCCGCTCGCGAGCAACGCCGTCGTGCGCCAGGCCCTCTCGATGTCGATCGACCGCGAAGCGCTCGTGAAGACCGTCTTCGGCGGCCTCTACGACCCGGCCTGCTCGCCGATCTCGCCGAGCAGCCCCTTCGCCACCGACGCCAGCGACGCCTGCCCCGACTACGACCCCGAGGCCGCGAAGCAGATGCTGGAGGACGAGGGCGTCGACACGCCCCTCGCCATCGACATGCAGGTCAGCAACAACCCGGACACCGTCCGCTTCGCCCAGGCGCTGCAGGCGCAGGTCGCCGACGGCGGCTTCGAGCTGACCATCACGCCCGTCGAGTACTCGACGCTGCTCGACGTGCAGACGCAGGGCGACTTCGAGGCGCTGCAGCTCGGCTGGTCGGGCCGCATCGACCCGAACGGCAACATGTTCAACTTCATGTCGACGGGCGCCGGCAACAACTACAGCGGCTACAGCGACGACGAGGTGGACGAGCTGCTCGGCGACGCCGCCTCGACGACCGACGTCGACGAGCGCGCCGAGCTCTACGGCCAGGTCGTCGAGAAGGTGCAGGAGGACGACCCGATCATCTACCTGTACCGCGTGCGCAGCCTCACCGCTCTGTCGAACGACATCGCCGGGGTGTCGACCTACGCCGACGGCGTCGTCCGCCTCAGCACCGCCGCGTTCGTCGAGGCCGACTGAGCCATGACGCGCTACCTCCTCACCCGCCTGTGGCAGTCGGCCGTGACGCTCGTGCTCGCCTCGGTCGTCGTCTTCCTCGGCGTGCGGCAGCTGCCGGGCGACCCGGCCCTCGCCCTCGCGGGTGAGGAGGCGAGCCCGGAGCAGGTCGCGGCCATCCGCGCCGACCTCGGGCTCGACGACTCGCTCGTCGTGCAGTACCTGCGCTTCGCCGGCGCCTTCCTCCGCGGCGACCTCGGGCAGTCCACCCGCACGGGGACGCCGGTCACCGAGCTGATCGGGGCGACCCTGCCGGTGACCCTGTGGCTGGCGCTCTACGCGATCGTCGTGGCCGTCGTCGTCGGGGTCGCCCTGGGCGTCGTCGCCGAGCGCTGGCGCGGCCGCTGGCCCGAGTGGATGGCCAACGCCGCCGCCCTCGTCGGGCTCAGCGTGCCGAACTTCTGGCTCGGCATCCTGGCCATCCTGTGGCTGGCCGTCGGGCTGGGGCTCTTCCCCGCCTCCGGCTACGTGCCCGTCAGCGACGACCCGTGGCAGGCGCTCGTGCACCTGACGCTGCCGGCGCTCATCCTGGGCACGTCGCTCGCCGCCGTGATCATGCGGCAGACGCGGGCGTCGATGATCGAGACGATGACGACCGACTACGTCCGCACCGCCCGGGCGAAGGGCCTCGGCCGCGGCCGCGTGCTGCTCCGCTACGGGCTGCGCAACTCGATGATCGTCGTCGTGACGATCGTCGGCCTGCAGCTCGGCGGGCTCATCTCGGGCGCCGTCGTCACCGAGCGCATCTTCGCGCTGCCGGGCTTCGGCAAGCTCACCCTCGACGCGGTCTTCACCCGCGACTACCCGGTGGTGCAGGCCGTCGTGCTCGTCATCACCCTCGGCTACATCCTCATCAACCTCGTGGTGGACGTGCTCTACAGCGTCCTGAACCCGCGCATCCGAGTCGGAGGAGCCTCCTGATGACCGTCCTCGTGCCCACCACCCACGAGCTCGGCTCGGCCCGCGGTCGCGTCTGGGGCCAGCTGCGGCGCAACAAGCTCGGCGTCGCGGGCGCCGTGATGCTGCTCGTCGTCGTCGTGGCCGGCGTGCTCGCCCCGGTGATCGCGCCCTACGGCCCCGCCGAGGTGCACTTCGACACGCCCTTCCAGCTGCCCGGCACCGTCGGGTTCCTGCTCGGCACCGACGACCTCGGTCGCGACATCCTCTCGCGCACCGTCTACGGCATCCGCGTCTCGCTCGTCGTCGGCGTGCTCAGCGTGCTGCTCGCGGTCGTCGTCGGCACCCCGCTCGGCCTCGTCGCCGGGTACTGGCGCTGGCTCGACGCGATCGTCTCGCGGCTCACCGACGTCATGCTCGCCTTCCCCTTCCTCATCATCGCGGTGGCGCTCGCCGCCATCAGCGGGCCGAGCCTCGGCAACGCCGTGGTCGCGCTCGGCATCGCGCAGATCCCGACGATGATCCGCGTGGTGCGCGGCGAGACGCTGCGCATCCGCTCGAGCGACTTCGTGCTGAGCGCCCGCACCATGGACGCCACCGGGCTCCGCGTGATCTTCACGCACGTGCTGCCGAACTGCGTCTCGGCGATCATCGTCCAGGCGACCGTGATCATGCCCGTCGCGGTGATCGGGGAGGCGCTGCTGTCGTTCCTGGGGCTCGGCATCCAGCCGCCGACGGCCAGTCTGGGCATCATGCTCTCCGACGCGCAGCAGTACCTCTCGAACGCCCCGTTCGCCGCCGTCGTGCCGGGCCTCGCCATCGCCGTCATCTGCCTCGGCTTCAACCTCGTCGGCGACGCGCTCCGCGACGCCCTCGACCCGACCTCCCGTGAACGGAACTGACCCCGTGACCTACACCGCGCCTCCGGCGTTCACCACCCGGCCCGACCTGCGGGGCACCGTCGGCATGACGGCCTCGACCCACTGGCTCGCGACGGCCTCGGCCCAGTCGGTGCTCGAGCGCGGCGGCAACGCCTTCGACGCCGCCGTCGCCGGCGCCTTCGTGCTGCACGTCGTCGAGCCGCACCTCAACGGCCCCGGCGGCGACATGACGGCGGTCTTCGCGACCGCCGACGAGCCCGGCCGCCCCGTCGTGCTGATGGGGCAGGGCCCCGCGCCCGCCGCCGCGACGGTCGAGCACTACCGCGCCGAGGGCCTCGACCTCGTGCCCGGCTCGGGCGCCCTCGCCGCCGCCGTGCCCGGCGCCGTCGACGCGTGGCTGCTGCTGCTCCGCGACCACGGCACGTGGGAGCTCGCCGACGTGCTCGCCTACGCGATCGGCTACGCCCGCGACGGCCACCCGCTCACCGCCCGCGTCAGCGAGACCATCGCGGCCGTCACCGACCTCTTCACCGAGCACTGGCCCACGTCGGCCGACCGCTGGCTCGTCGACGGCGCCCCGCCCGAGCCGGGCTCGCTGGTGACCAACGAGGCGTACGCCCGGGTGCTCGACGGGCTGGTGAGCGCGGGAGGCGCGGTGCCGGTCGCCGGGGAGGGCTCCGGCCCCGCCGCCGGGGAGGCCGCCCGTCGCGCCCGCGTCGACGCCGCCCGCACCGAGTGGGCCGAGGGCCTCGTCGCGCGCTCGGTCGACGCGTTCGTGCGGGCCCCGCACCGGCACTCGACCGGGACCGACCACGCCGGCGTGATCCGCGCCTCCGACCTCGCGGCCTTCCGGGCCTCGACGGAGGAGGCGGCGACCGTCGAGTTCCGCGGCCACGTCGTCGCGAAGACCGGCGCGTGGGGCCAGGGGCCGGCGCTGCTGCAGGTGCTCACGATGCTCGAGCCGCTGCCCGACGAGCTGCTCGACCCGTCGACCGCCGACGGCGCGCACACGATCATCGAGGCCCAGAAGCTCGCGATGGCCGACCGGGAGGCCTGGTACGGCGACCGCGACGTGCCGCTCGACCGGCTGTTGTCGCCCGGGTACGCGGCCGAGCGCCGCGCCCTGATCGGCCCGGCCGCCTCGCTCGAGCTGCGGCCGGGCGACCCCGGAGGAGCAGGAGTCGCGGGTCGGCTGCCGACGCTGCGCACCGACCACGAGACCACGGCCAGCGGCGTCGGCGAGCCCACCGTCGGCTCGTTCGCCGCGGTGCCCGCCGACGACGCCCGTCAGCCGGGCGCCGAGCCCGACGTCGCGCCGACCGGCGAGACGCGCGGCGACACGTGCCACATCGACGTCGTCGACCGCTGGGGCAACATCGTCTCGGCGACGCCGTCGGGGGGCTGGCTGCAGTCGTCGCCGACGATCCCCGAGCTCGGCTTCTGCCTCGGCAGCCGCCTGCAGATGTCGTGGCTGGAGGAGGGCACGGCCTCGACGCTCGAGCCCGGCCGCCGCCCCCGCACCACGCTGACGCCCACGCTCGTGCTGCGCGACGGCCAGCCGGTCGCGGCGCTGGGCTCGCCCGGCGGCGACCAGCAGGACCAGTGGCAGCTGCTCTGGCTGCTGCGCACCCTCGTCGGCGGCTGGACCCCGCAGCAGGCGATCGACGCGCCCGCGCTGCACACCACCGCCTTCCCCGGCTCGTTCTGGCCCCGCACCTGGACGCCCGGCGGCGTCGTCGTCGAGGACCGCCTCGGCGACGACGTCATCGCCGAGCTCGAGCGTCGGGGCCACGTCGTCACCCGCGCCGGCGACTGGTCGCTCGGCCGGCTGTCGAGCGTCACCCGAGACCCCGCGAACGGCGTGCTGGGCGCCGCCGCCAACCCCCGAGGAGCACAGGCCTATGCCGCAGGACGCTGACCGCGTGACCACCCCGACCGGCACCGCGGGCCCGCCCGCTGCGCCCGCCTCGCCCGCCGAGCCCCTGCTCGCCGTGCGCGGGCTGCGGGTCGCGTTCGGCGACCGCGACGTCGTGCACGGCGTCGACCTCGACGTCGCCCGCGGCGAGCGGGTCGCCATCGTCGGCCAGTCCGGCTCGGGCAAGTCGACCGTCGTCGCCGCGGTGCTGCAGCTGCTGCCCGGCGCCGGCCACGTCACCGGGGGCAGCGTGCACCTCGGCGGCGACGAGCTGACCGGGGCGGGCGAGGCGCGCATGCGCTCCGTGCGCGGGGCGCGCATCGGCCTCGTCCCGCAGGACCCGTCGACCAACCTCAACCCGTCGATGACCGTCGGCGCGCAGGTCGCCGACGCCCTCCGCGCCGGGGGAGCGCGCGGCCGGGCCACGGTCGCCCGCCGCGTCGTCGAGCTGATGACCGAGGCGGGCATCCCCGACGCCGACCGCCGGTCGGGGCAGTACCCGCACGAGTTCTCGGGCGGCATGCGCCAGCGCGTGCTGATCGCGGTGGCCCTGGCCCGCGACCCCGAGCTGCTGATCGCCGACGAGCCGACCAGCGCGCTCGACGTCACGGTGCAGCGGCAGATCCTCGACCACCTGCAGACCCTCGTCGACGCCCACGGCACGTCGCTGCTCTTCATCACGCACGACCTCGGCGTCGCGGCCGACCGCACCGACCGCATCGTCGTCATGCTCGACGGCCGCGTCGTCGAGCAGGGCACGCCGCGCCAGATCCTGCTCGACCCCCAGCACGAGTACACGAAGCGCCTCGTGGCGGCCGCGCCGACCGTCGCGGCCGCCGCCGCGCTGCGGGCCGAGGAGCCCGTGGGCCAGGAGGGGCAGGAGGCGCGGGCCGACCCCATCCTCGTGGTCCGCGACCTGGTCAAGGAGTACCGCCTGCGGGGTCGCCGCGGCGAGACCGTCCGCGCCGTCGACGGCATCTCGTTCGAGGTGCCGCGGGGCACCACGACCGCGGTGGTGGGCGAGTCGGGCTCGGGCAAGACGACGCTCTCGCGCATCGTGCTCGGCATCGAGCCGGCCACCTCGGGCACCGCGCTGATCGACGGCGAGGGCATCACCGCCAGCCGGGGAGCCGCGCGTCGGGCCCTCCGACGACGGGTGCAGCCCGTCTTCCAGGACCCGTACGGCTCGCTCGACCCGACCTACAGCGTCGAGCGGCTGGTCGACGAGCCCCTGCGCGTCTTCGGCGTCGGCGACCGCGCGTCGCGTCGGGCACGCGTGGCCGAGCTGCTCGACCAGGTCGCCCTGCCCCGCTCGGTGGCGCAGAGCCGGCCCGGCGAGCTGTCGGGCGGCCAGCGACAACGGGTGGCGATCGCCCGGGCGCTCGCGCTCGAGCCCGAGCTGCTCATCTGCGACGAGGCCGTCTCCGCCCTCGACGTGCTCGTGCAGGAGCAGATCCTCGAGCTGCTCGCCGAGCTGCAGGGGCGCCTGGGCCTGAGCTACCTCTTCATCACGCACGACCTCGCGGTGGTGCGGCAGATCGCCCATAGTGTGGTGGTGATGCGGCGCGGCCGCATCGTCGAGCGGGGCAGCGTCGACGACGTCTTCCTCTCGCCGACCGACGAGTACACCCACCACCTCCTAGGAGCGATCCCCGGTGCCAGCCTGGCCGTCTGACCCCCTGACGCACGCCCGAGCGGGGGCGTCGTGCTGAGCATCGTCGACGCCGTGCGCGCCGACATCGTCGCCGGGGCCCTCCAGCCCGGCACGCGCATCACCGAGGCGGCGCTCGCCGAGCGCTACGGGGTGTCGCGCGTGCCGGTGCGCGAGGCCCTGCGCGGCCTCGAGGCGGAGGGGTTCGTCGAGTCACGGCCGAACGTCGGGTCGCGGGTCGCCGAGATCCCCGTCGACGAGGCCGACGACCTCTTCGCGGTGCGGGAGGCCCTCGAGATCTCGACCGCGCGGCGGGCCGCGGCCCGGGCACGCCAGCTCTTCACGCGCGACGAGCCGGCCGACGACTGGCAGCGGGTGCGACGCAGCCTCGAGCAGCTGCTCGACGACGGCGACGCCGCGATCGAGGTCGGCGACCTCGACCGGCTCGTCGAGCTCAACGAGCGGTTCCACATCGGGGTGGCCGAGCTGAGCGGCAGCATGACGCTGGCGACCCTGCTGCGGCAGCTCTCGCGCAAGATCGAGTGGCTCTACGCCCTCGACACGTTCTCGCGCGGCAAGCGGCTCTGGCCCGACCACCGGGTCATCCTCTCGGCGATCGACGCCGGCGACGCCGACCGGGCCGCCGAGCTGATGGGCTGGCACGTCCGCGAGTCGCGCATCGGCTACCTCAGCCGGACGGCCCCGGCGGAGGTCGTCGACGAGCTCCGGGCGACGCCGCCCGTGGTCGTCCCGGCGCGCGCCACCGCGGTCGGAGGCGCGACGGCGGTGGCCGCCTCGGCCCGGGCCACGCCCGCGCCCGTCGTGGGGGAGGGCGCCGCGTGACCGCCCACCGCCTCGACCCCACGCGCGAGACGACGAACGACGTCTACTCGCGCGACCACCGGCCCGTGCTCACGGTCGACCCCGGCGACACCGTCGTCGTGGGCTCGCTCGACGCCTCGGGCCACCTCGAACGGCAGACGACGCCGGGCGAGCTCCGCCCGCGCCTGTTCGAGCCCGCCCGCGGCCACGCCCTCACCGGCCCCGTGGCCGTCCGCGGCGCGCGCCCCGGCCAGGTGCTCGCCGTCACCTTCGTCGACCTGCGGCCCGGCGAGTGGGGCTGGACGGTCGCCGGCGGCCGCGAGACCCCCGTGACCACCCGCCTCGGCCTCGCCGACGTCGAGCCCTCCTGGCTGCTGTGGGAGATCGACGCCGACGCCGGCACGGCCACCGAGAGCCGGGGCCTCACCGTGCCGACGGCGCCCTTCCTCGGCGTCACCGGGGTGGCGCCCGCCGAGCCGGGCGAGCACGCGACGACGCCGCCGCGCGCCACGGCCGGCGGCAACATCGACTGCCGCGAGCTCGTCGCGGGCTCCGTCCTCTACCTGCCCGTGCAGGTCGACGACGCCCTGCTCTACCTCGGCGACGGCCACGCGGCGCAGGGCGACGGCGAGGTCGGCGGCACCGCGGTGGAGTGCCCCATGACGACGGAGGTGCGGGTCGACCTGGTCGACGACCGCCCGCTCGACGGGATCCACGCCGAGACCCCGGCCGGGCGCGTCACCTTCGGGTTCGATGCCGACCTCGACGTCGCGACCGGCGACGCGCTCGACGCGATGGTGACCTGGCTCGCCGTGCTGCTCGACGTCGACCGGGCGACGGCCCTGGCCTTCGCCAGCGCCGTCGTCGACCTCCGCGTCACGCAGGTCGCGAACCAGACCTGGGGCGTCCACGCCGTGCTGCCGACCGGGGCCCTCGGCCTCTGAGCGGTGCCCCACCAGCTCAGCTCAGCTGAGGACGTCCTTCGTGGTGAAGCGGCCGAGCGCGAGCGCGCCGAACACGGCGACGTAGCCCGCCTGCAGCAGGGCGTTGTCGGCGAAGTTCCCCCACGAGACGGGGTCGCGCATCAGGTCGGCGAAGCCGAGCCAGTAGTGGGTGAACAGCCAGGGGTCGAGGGCGTCGAGCTGCGGCAGGGCGTCGACGATCTGGGCCACGGTCGAGAGCACGATGGTCGCGGCCATGGCGCCCACCGGCACGCTCGTCAGCGTCGACGCGAAGAGGCCGATCGCGCTGAGGCCGAGCAGCGAGATCGTCACGTAGAGCGCCATCAGCAGCAGGCGGCCGACGTAGTCGCCCACGCCGATGGTCTGCCCCGAGAGCAGGGTGACCGGCCCGACGGGGAAGAGCGCCGCGCCGGCGATCGCGCCGAAGACGACGACGACGAGGGTGGCCACCAGGCAGAAGAGGGCCGCCCCGGCGTACTTGACGAGCACCAGGCGCACCCGCCCCACGGGCGTCACGAGGAGGTAGCGCAGGGTGCCGAGGCTCGCCTCGCCGGCGACGGTGTCGCCGGCGACCACGCCCACGGTGAGCGGCAGGAAGAGCGGGATCGCCACCGTGAGCGCCGTCAGCGACACGAAGAGGCCGTTCTGGGTGATGTCGCCGAGGAAGGCCGGGCCGTCGCCGCCGCCCTCCGACCCGTCGGTCGTGACGCGCACGGCGACGGCGAGCAGCACGGGGATGAGCGCGAGGGCCGCGAGCAGCGCGATCGTGCGCACGCGCCGGAAGAGCACGGCGACCTCGCTGCCGAGCAGCGCGAGGCCGCTGCCCCGGCGGGCGGGGCGGGCGGGGGCGTCAGCCGGCGACATCGAAGCCCTCCCCGGTCAGGTCGACGAAGCGGTCCTCCAGGCTGGCGCCGGCGACCTCGAAGCCGCGCACGCGCACGTCGGCCGCCACGAGGGCGGCGACGATCGACTCGGGCGAGGGGCCCGGCTGCGGCAGCTCGGCCTCGACGTGCGTCGGCCCGGTGCCGGGCGCCGTGCCGACCGGGTCGGGCGCGAGGCCCAGGCGCGTGAGCACCTCGCGGGCCGGCCCGGGGTCGGGGGTCAGCAGCCGCACCCGGTGGGCGCCGAGGGCTCGCAGGTCGTCGAGCGTGCCCTGCGTGAGCAGGCGACCGGCGCTCATCACGCCGATGTGGGTGCACATCTGCTCGACCTCCGCGAGGAGGTGGCTCGAGACGAAGACCGTCGTGCCCTCGTCGGCCAGGGAGCGGATGAGGCCACGCACCTCGCGCGTGCCCTGCGGGTCGAGTCCGTTGCTCGGCTCGTCGAGCACGAGCAGGTCGCGCGGCATGAGCAGGGCGGCGGCGAGGCCGAGGCGCTGCTTCATGCCGAGCGAGTAGGCGTGGGCCTTCTTGTCGGCGGCGTGGCCGAGGCCGACACGGTCGAGCGCGGCGCCGACGCGGGCCCGGCGGGTCGCCGACGGCGCGCTCCGGTCGCCCGAGTCGAGGCGGGCGAGGTTCGCCCGGCCCGAGAGGAAGGGGTAGAAGGCCGGGCCCTCGACGAGCGCGCCGACGCGGGGCAGGACGTCGCGCGACCGCTCGGGCATCGACTCGCCGAGCACGCGCGCCTGGCCGTCGGTCGCGGAGGTGAGGCCGAGGAGCATGCGGATGGTGGTCGTCTTGCCCGAGCCGTTCGGCCCGAGGAACCCGTAGACGCTGCCGCGCGGCACCGCGAGGTCGACGTCGGCCACGGCGCGCTGCCGGCCGAAGGCCTTGCTGAGCCCCCGCGTCTCGATCGCCAGGGCGTCGTCGGCGGGGGCCTCGGCGGCGGCCTCGGTCACCGGGCTGTCGGTCACCGGCCGACGGCGGCGGTGCGGAGGGCGTCGGCGTCCACGGACCCCACCCACACCCGGCCGTCGTCGGCCAGGAAGACGCTCACCAGCGAGGTCTGCAGCACGCGGCCCCCGTCGACGGCGGTGGTCACCTGGTCGAGCAGCGCGGCGGCGTCGCCGGCGTCTCCCTCGGCCTGGTCAGCGGGCTGGCCGCCCACCGCTGCGTCCGTCGACGTCGAGGCCGGCAGGCCGACGACGGTGCTCCAGCCCGACCCCACGACGGTCGGGCGCTCGCCCTGGGCGTCGGAGCCGTGGCCGTCGTGGCCGGTGCCCTCGGCGGGCGGCGTGACCTCGGTGACGTCGGCCCCGGCGGGCGCCGTGAAGTCGAACACGTCGGAGTCGGGGGCCCGGAAGTCCACGTCGGTGAAGCCCACCGAGAAGGCCGGGTCGGCCTGGCCCTTCGCGGCCACGACGACCTTGAGGGGCACGCCGGTCTCGGCGTCGACGGTGAGCGTGGCGCTGCCGACGAGCGTCGAGGCGTCGTCGGGGGTGAGGACGATCTGGTACGCGTCACGGCCGGCGACGGAGACGTCGTCGCTCGTGGTCACGGTCGTGCTGGGCTCGACGGCGGCCACGAGCGCGTCGGCCAGCTCGGCGGGCGTCTGCGGCACCGCGGTGCCGTCGGGCAGCGTGCTCGGCAGCTCGCGGGCCTCGTGCTCCGGCAGGGTGGCGTGCGTCGCCTCCTTGGTGCTGCTGTCCCAGGCCCAGACGCTGTCGCCGTCGCGCACGACGTCGCGCTCGGCGAGGTCCTCCACGACCTGGACGCGCTGCTTCGACGGCCCGTCGACGAAGACCTGGGCGGTGTGGCTGCCGGTCAGCAGCTCGAGGGCCTGCGAGACGGAGTCGCCCGAGCCCCCGCGCGAGGCCGAGGCCGGCAGCTCGGGCAGGCCCAGGTCGCTGGTCTGCTCGACGGTGCCGGAGAACGCGGCGTCGGAGCTGCCCGCGATCATCTGGAGGATCTGCGACGCCGACTTGTCGGGCAGCGAGACCTCGGCGTTCGCCGAGACGGCGGGCACGACGACCCCGGCGGCGACGACGGCGACCGGGACGGCCGCGGCGGTGATCCAGCGGGCGGACTTCTTCATGGTGACGACACCTCTCGGGTCGACCCGGACGGGTCGGCGACTGGGCAGCAGGGTACGCGGGAAGCCTGGAGTCCACTGGGGACGCGGGGCACGGCACTTCGACGTCGAGGCACCCGCTCTCGCAGAGGAACCCCGTCCTCGCCCGGGAACCCCGCCGCGGCAGGGTTCCGGGGTGACGACGGGGTTCCCCAGGCGCGGGCTAGAGCTCGACGACCTCGAACTCGAGCAGGTCGGCGCCCGAGGCGACGGGCCGGCGCGGGGCGTCGGCACCGTCCGCGGGAGGCCCGGCGTGGGCTGCCTTCGCGCCCGTCTCGGACCACGCGCGGAACGACTCCTCGTCGGCCCAGGTCGTGACGACGAAGTACCGCGACTCGCCCGCGACGGGGCGGAGCAGCTGGAACCCCTCGAAGCCGGGGGCCCCGTCGACCGAGTGCTTACGGGCGGCGAAGCGCGACTCCAGCTCGGAGCCGGCCCCCTCGGGCACGTGGATGGCGTTGATCTTGACGACGGACACGGGGTCTCCCTCTGCGGTTCGTGGGGCGGGGTGCCGACCGGCACCGCGCCTCCTCGACGATAGGGCGGTGGTCAGGCCGTCTTCAGGACGTTCGCCGTGAATCCTCGGACGCGCTCGGTGAGGCCCGCGGCCCGGCGGTCGATCTGCTCGGGCGGGTTGAGGTGCGGCGGCGCGACCCGGATCAGCAGCGAGCACGCGAGGTCCTCGCAGATGTAGGTGCCGACGGTGTCGCCGTTGGCTCCCGCCTCGCCCGCCTTCGGCGCCGTGAAGAGCCGCACCTGCGTGGCCGGCTGGGGGGAGTGGCAGAGCGAGCACATCGCCGCGATGCCGGGGCGGAGCGAGGCGCCGGAGGAGCGCACGACGAGGCCCACCGGGCGGTCGTCGACCCAGTGCACGATGTAGCCGCGCTGGTGGGCCTGCGGGTCGCGCCAGCCGAGGAACTCGCGCTCGCTCCAGAGCATCTCGTGCAGGCCGGGGATGGGCAGGCGGTCCAGGTCGCCCGGCAGGGCGTTGACGAACGACTCGCGGATGTCGGACTCGGTCAGCGGCTTCATGTTCTCCCTCGTGCCGTCGGTGCTGCGAGCCTACGCGGCCCGGCTCCGCCGCCGCCGGGCGTGGGCCTGGTGCGGTGCGGGTGCCGTGCCGTGCCGATGCGGCGGGTCCCTGTCCTCGTGGGCGGGCCCGCGCCGGCCCGCCGGGGAGGACGGCGACCCGCCGCACCCGGGCCTACGCTGGCGGCGTGGTCGAGCAGCGGGCGGGGCAGGGCGACGAGCAGCACGTCGTCGAGCGCCTGCGCGCCGCCGGCTGTGTCTTCGCGGAGGACGAGGCCCGGCTGCTCGTCGAGGCCGCGACCGGCAGCGAACGGGAGGCGATGGTCCGTCGCCGCGTCGCGGGCGAGCCCCTCGAGCAGGTGCTCGGCTGGGCCTCGTTCGACGGCCTGCGCGTCCCCGTCGTGCCGGGCGTGTTCGTCCCGCGTCGCCGCACCGAGCTGCTCGTCGACGTCGCCGACGCCCTCCTCCGTGCCGCGGGCCCCGGCGCGCCCGTCCGCCCCGTCGTCGTCGAGCTCTGCTGCGGCGTCGCCGCCGTCTCCGCGGCCCTGCTGCACCGCCGCCCCGCCCTCGACCTCGTGGCGGCCGACCTCGACCCCGCCGCGGTCGGCCGTGCCCGGCGCACCCTCGGCGACCGCGCGTCCGTGCTCGAGGGCGACCTGTTCCGGCCGCTGCCCCCGCGCCTCCTCGGCCGGGTCGACGTGCTGGTCGCCAACGCGCCGTACGTCCCGACGAGCGCGATCGCGACGATGCCGCCCGAGGCGCGCCTCCACGAGTCCGTGCTCGCCCTCGACGGCGGCGCCGACGGCCTCGACCTGCACCGGAGGATCGCGGGGGAGGCGCGGGCCTGGCTCGCCCCCGGCGGCAGCCTCCTGGTCGAGACGAGCGAGGCGCAGGCCGACGCCACGGAGGCCCTGCTGGCCGCCGCCGGCCTGGCGACCCGCGTGCACCGCGACGACGACCGCGACGCGACGGTCGTCGTGGGCCGGGCGGAGGCGCGGGTCGGCTGACGCGCCGACCCCACGGAGCCGACTCGGAGGTCGAGCGGGCAGGATCGACGGATGACCGCTACGGAGAACCGCGAACCCACCGCCCTCGAGCAGGCCATCAGCAAGGGCCAGGCAGGGGAGGGAGACATGAACTCCGTCCTCGCCGAGTTCGTCAACTCGCAGGTCGTGGTGCCCACCGCGACCGACGCCCAGGAGTCCCTGAACGACCTGCAGCCCGTGCTGTTCGACCGCGAGGGCACGCCGATGCTCGCCGCCTTCACCCACGTCGACATGGTCGGCGAGCAGGTGAAGGGCGTGGCGCAGTTCACGGCCGTGCTGCCCGCCGCCGAGCTCGTGCAGGCCATCCCGGCCCAGACCGGCCTCGTCGTGAACCCCGGCAACGCCGAGGGCTTCGAGATGCTGCCCGAGGGCGTGGCCCAGCTCGCCGGCGACGTGCGCGCGCTGGTGGCGGCCCACCAGGCCGCCGGCTCGCCCGAGCCCGGTCAGCCCGGCACGCCCGCCCAGGCCTGACGCCCCGGCTCGACCGCGCCGCGTCTCGATCGCCCACCCGGATCGGCCGCGAGCTCGACCCCGCCCCGCCCGACCTCCCCGACGCCCCGACCGCGACCCCGCGGCCGGGGCGTCGTCCGTGGCAGGATCGGCGCACCATGACCTCCGCCACGCCGCAGCCCACCGACGTCGTCTCCGCCGCCCTCGCGATGCCCCCGTCGCCCGCGGTCGTCTTCCGCTCGAGCGCGGAGGAGGCGCTGCCCGCGACGCCGCTCCGCGTCACGGTGCCGACGCCCGCGAGCCTCGACCCGCTGGTGGCCTCCGACAACCTCGGCTGGCCGACGCTCGTCGCCGTCGTCACGCGCACGGGCCGCGACCTCTCGGCGCTCTCGTCGCAGCCCTGGCAGCGTGAGTGGCTGC
Organism: Frigoribacterium endophyticum; assembly: GCF_011759585.1. Lineage (GTDB taxonomy): Bacteria > Actinomycetota > Actinomycetes > Actinomycetales > Microbacteriaceae > Frigoribacterium > Frigoribacterium endophyticum. The sequence goes on along the minus strand of NZ_JAAOYV010000002.1, from coordinate 381,207 downwards.
TGCTGCCGGGCACGACGTACGTGGCCGTGCCCTCGCCGCCCGAGCTGCTCGCCGGGGTGCGCGTGCTCGTGCTCGACGAGGTCGTCGACGACGGGGGCGCCTCGCAGGCCCAGCTCCCGCCCGACATCGCCGTGCTCATGGCGCACGTGCGCGACGCGGTGCTCGCGGCCGACGAGCGCGACGACGTGCCGGTGCCGTTCCCCGGCCGCTTCACCGGCCCCCTGGCGTGACCGACGCGGGCGGCCGCCGGGCCGCACCGGGCCTCGTCGTGCCGACCCGCGCCTCCTCGGCCGTCGTCGGCGTGCTGACGGACCTCGGCCTCCGCCCCCTCGTGGTGGGCGGCACCGTGCGCGACGCGCTGCTCGCCGAGCGGCGCGGCCTGCCGCCCGAGCCTCCCCGCGACCTCGACCTCGAGGCGCACGGCGACGTGTCGACCGAGGTGCTCGGGGCCGCGCTCGCCCCGCTCGGCCCCGTCGCCGTCCGCGGCGCGGCCTTCCTCGTCGTCTCGGTCGTCGTCGACGGCGAGGAGGTCGAGGTGTCGGTCGAGCCGCTCGTGGCGGGCCGGAGCGTCGCCGAGGCCGACCGAGCCGCCGCCGCCCGTCGCGACCTGACCGTCGGCGCCATCGCCTGGGACCCGGTCTCGCACGAGCTCGTCGACCCGCACGGCGGCGAGGCCGACCTCGCGCGCGGCGTGCTGAGGCACGTCTCCGAGCACTTCGGCGACGACCCGCTGCGCGGCCTCCGCGTCGTGCAGCTGGCCGGCCGGCTCGGCTTCGCGGTCGCCGCGGAGACCGCCGCCCTCTGCCGCGAGCTGCTGCCCGCCGCGGCCGACCTGCCCGTCGAGCGGATCTGGGCCGAGTGGCGGAAGCTCGCCCGCCGGGCGGTCCACTGGCCGGAGGCGCTGGTCGCCCTGGAGCAGACCGGCTGGCTCGCGCGGTGGCCCGACCTCGCGGCCGTGCGCGACGTGCCGCAGGACCCGGCCTGGCACCCCGAGGGCGACGTGTGGACCCACCTCGGGCTGGCGGCCCGCGCCGCGGCCACGGCCGCCGAGGAGGAGGGCACCGACCCGGCCGACCGTGAGGTGGCCGTGCTCGGGGCCCTGCTGCACGACCTCGGCAAGGCCACGCACACGCAGCTCGGCGACGACGGGCGCGTGCGGTCGCTCGGGCACGCCGAGGCCGGGGTCGACCCCGCCCGGCGCACGCTCGCCGCGATGGGGGCGCCCCGCGCCGTCGTGGAGCGGGTGCTGCCGGTCGTCCGCGAGCACATGACCCACGTCTCGGTGCCGGGGCGTCCCTCCGGCCCCGCCGTGCGACGGCTGCGCCGACGGCTCGCGCCGGCCGGGCTCGACGACTGGGCGCGGGTGGTCGACGCCGACGCGGCCGGGCGGGCCGGGGCGTCCCGTCGGGGGGCCGCCGACGCCTGGCGCGAGGTCTCCGCGGCGACGCCGCGGACGCCGGGGCGCGGCCTGCTCACGGGGCGCCACCTCATCGACGCGGGGCTGACGCCCGGGCCGGTGTTCCGCGAGACGCTCCGGGCCGCGGCGGCGGCGGAGGACGACGAGGCCTACGTCGACGAGGCCGGCGCGGTGCGCTGGCTGGCCGCTCGGCTCGGCTGAGCCGCTCGCCCTCACGAAACCTGCTCGTCACACGCCGCCTGTAGGCTGCCCCCACAACCGAACATCGGGCCACGAACACGTCGCGGGAGAGCTCCGGTGCGCAGATGCTGCGCCGACCGGGCACCGAAGGAGCAAGCTCCCCGCCAATCTCTCAGGTACGCGTACCGCGACGGACTGGCCACTCTGAAAAGCAGGAGGCACCGCGCCGTCGTCAGGTCGGCCGACGTCCTCCTCGCCCACGGTGAAAGCCGACCTCGGTCGGTGAAGCTCTCAGGCCCATGACAGAGGGGGAGCCGCGACCAGCGACGCTGGCCGCTGCCCACCCCGTCGTGCAGGTGCTGCACGGCATCGCTCCCGGCCGGCGACACCCGCGGCCGGGCCGTCCCTCCAGGAGTCCGATGTCCGACGCGTCCTCGAACCTGCCCGCCGCCCCCGGCCCCACCGACGCCGACCTCGTCGACGACGAGCTCGAGCCCGAGGCCCCCGCGGCCACCGAGGCGGTCGGCGACGTCGTCACCGGCGACGACGGCACCGAGGGGGTCGCGACCGGCCCGGGCGCCGGCGACCTCGACGTCGTCGACGGCGCGGAGGCCGAGGCGCTCGCCGCCGACGAGCCCGACGAGCGCCTGAGCCCGCTGCACGACGTCCACGTCGCCGCGGGCGCGAGCTTCACCGACTTCGCCGGCTGGCAGATGCCCGTCCGCTACAGCTCCGACCTCGCCGAGCACCACGCCGTGCGCACCGCCGCCGGCCTCTTCGACCTCTCGCACATGGCCGAGATCGCCGTCTCCGGCCCCGAGGCCGGGGCCTTCCTCGACCGGGCGCTGGCCGGCACCCTCTCGACCATCGCGGTCGGCCGCGCGAAGTACTCGCTGCTGCTCAGCGCCGAGGGCGGCATCGTCGACGACCTGGTCGTGTACCGGCTCGACGACGACGACTTCCTCGTCGTGGCGAACGCGTCGAACCGCGACGCGGCCTTCTCCGCCCTCGCGACCCGCGCCTCCGGCTTCGACGTCACGGTCGACGACGAGAGCGACGACACCGCGCTGATCGCGATCCAGGGGCCCGAGGCCGAGGGCGTCCTCGACGAGCTGGTCACGAGCGACCGCCTCCAGCCCGACGCGCCGCTGTCGACCCTCCGCTACTACCGCGTGCTGCAGGCCACCTTCGACGACGCCCCCGTGCTGATCGCCCGCACCGGCTACACCGGCGAGGACGGCTTCGAGCTCTACCTCGCCCCCGAGACCGCACCTGAGCTGTGGGCGGCGCTCGCCGAGGCCGGCGCGCCCCGCGGCGTCGTCCCCGCCGGCCTCGCCAGCCGCGACACCCTCCGCCTCGAGGCCGGCATGCCGCTCTACGGGCACGAGCTCGGCCTCGACGTGCGACCCGCCCAGGCCGGGCTCGGCCGCGTCGTCGACACCTCGAAGGAGTTCGTCGGCAAGGCCGGCGTCGAGCCCGCGCCCGACGCCCGCGTGCTCGTCGGCCTCGCGCTCGAGGGCCGTCGTGCCGCCCGCGCCGGCTACCCGGTGGTCACCGACGACGGCACGGTCGTCGGCGAGGTCACCTCGGGGGCGCTCTCGCCGACCCTCGGCCACCCCGTCGCCATGGCGTTCGTCGACCCCGAGGTCGTCGAGCGGGGCCCCGGCCTCGCCGTCGACGTGCGCGGCACGGCGATCCCGGCGGCGGTCGTCCCGCTGCCGTTCTACAAGCGCTCCTAGCCCGGCCGCGGCCGGCCCGCCCGGCCGGCACCGCGCCTCCCGCACCGCCCTCCCTGCACCGCCCCCACGACCCCAGCCCCTGCCTCCGTCGCACGACGGCCCCCACGAAAGGCCCGGCCATGACCGACCTCACCGCCCTGAAGTACACCTCCGAGCACGAGTGGCTGCTCATCGACGGCGACACCGCCACCGTCGGCATCACCGACTACGCGGCCGACAAGCTCGGCGACGTCGTCTACGTCGACCTGCCCGCCGAGGGCACCGAGGTCGAGACCGGCAAGGTCGTCGGCGAGATCGAGTCGACCAAGTCGGTCGGCGAGCTCTTCGCCCCGGCGCTCGGCACCGTGCTCGAGGCGAACCAGGCCGTCGTCGACAGCCCCGACCTCGTCAACAGCGACCCGTTCGGCGAGGGCTGGCTGATCAAGATCACCCTGTCGTCGAGCGACCAGGTCGGCCTCCTCTCTCGCGACGAGTACGTCGCCCTGACCGCCGAATGAGCGCCGTGACCGAGGGCAGCGTGTTCGGCGACTGGTCCGACCGCGCCGCGACCGGCTTCGTCGACCGCCACGTCGGCACGACCACGGCCGAGCAGCGCGCCATGCTCGACGTGCTGGGGCACGACAGCGTCGCCTCGCTCGTGAGCGCCGCGGTGCCCGACAGCATCCACGCGTCCGCCGTCGAGGGCTCGGTGCTGCCCGCCCCGATCGGCGAGGAGGAGGCGCTGGCCGAGCTCCGCGGGCTCGCCGACCGCAACCGCGCCTCCCGCAGCATGATCGGCCTCGGGTACCACGACACCGTGACCCCGGCCGTGATCCGCCGCAACGTGCTCGAGAACCCGAGCTGGTACACGGCCTACACGCCGTACCAGCCCGAGATCTCGCAGGGCCGCCTCGAGGCCCTGATCAACTTCCAGACCATGGTCTCCGAGCTGACCGGCCTGACGACCGCCAACGCGTCGATGCTCGACGAGGGCACGGCCGTCGTCGAGGGCATGCTGCTCGCTCGCCGCGCGTCGAAGGCGCCGAGCGACGTCTTCGTCGTCGACGCGGACGCACTGCCGCAGACCAAGGCGCTGCTGGCCGGCCGGGCCGAGGCCGTCGGCGTCGAGATCGTCGAGCTCGACCTCGCGACGACCGCGCCCGCCGACCTGCCGGCCGCCTTCGGCGTCTTCGTGCAGTACCCGGGCGCCTCGGGCGCCGTGTGGGACCCTGAGCCCGTCGTCGAGGCCGCGCACGCGGCCGGGGGCCTCGCGGTCGTCGCCGCCGACCTGCTCGCGATGACCCTGCTGCGGGCGCCCGGCGAGTTCGGCGCCGACGTCGCCGTCGGCACGAGCCAGCGCTTCGGCGTGCCGATGGGCTTCGGGGGGCCGCACGCGGGCTACATGGCCGTCCGCACCGGGCTCGAGCGTCAGCTGCCCGGGCGCCTCGTCGGCGTCTCGCAGGACGCCGAGGGGCACCCCGCCTACCGGCTCAGCCTCCAGACGCGCGAGCAGCACATCCGCCGCGAGAAGGCGACCTCGAACATCTGCACCGCCCAGGTGCTGCTCGCCGTGATGGCCTCGATGTACGCGGTGTACCACGGCCCCTGGGGCCTCCGGCACATCGCCGGGCGCGTGCACGACCACGCCGTCGACCTCGCCGCGGCGATCACGGCCAGCGACCTCGAGCTCGAGCGCGACACGTTCTTCGACACCCTGCAGGTCTTCGTGCCCGGCCGGGCCCGGGAGGTCGTCGCGAGCGCCCACGAGCGCGGCTACCTGCTCTGGGCCGTCGACGACGACTGCGTGCGCTTCTCGTTCGACGAGACGACCACGCGCGACGACGTCGCGGTGGTGGCCGACGTGCTCGGCGTCACGCTGCCCCCGCTCGACGCGGCGGCCCGGGTCGAGGTCCTGCCCGAGGCGGCCCTCCGCACCTCCGACTACCTGACGCACCCGGTCTTCCGCACCCACCGCAGCGAGACCAGCATGATGCGCTACCTCAAGCACCTCGCCGACAAGGACTACGCGCTCGACCGCGGAATGATCCCCCTCGGCAGCTGCACGATGAAGCTCAACGCCGCGACCGAGATGGCCGCGGTGACCTGGCCCGAGTTCGCCGGGGTCCACCCGTTCGCCCCGGCCTCCGACGTCGAGGGCTACCTCGAGATGATCGGCCAGCTCGAGGGCTGGCTCGCGGAGGTCACCGGCTACGACACCGTCTCGCTGCAGCCGAACGCGGGCAGCCAGGGCGAGCTCGCCGGCCTCCTCGCGATCCGCGGGTACCACCGCGCGAACGGCGACCTCGACCGCACGGTCTGCCTCATCCCGCAGAGCGCGCACGGCACGAACGCCGCCAGCGCCGTCCTCGCGGGCCTCCGCGTCGTCGTCGTCGCCTGCAACGAGCAGGGCGACGTCGACCTCGCCGACCTGAGGGCCAAGGTCGCCGAGCACGCCGACGACCTCGCCGCGCTGATGATCACGTACCCGTCGACGCACGGCGTCTACGAGCACGACATCCGCGAGGTGACCGACGCCGTCCACGCGGCCGGCGGCCAGGTCTACGTCGACGGGGCGAACCTCAACGCCCTGCTCGGCGTCGCGCGCTTCGGCGAGTTCGGGGGCGACGTCTCGCACCTCAACCTCCACAAGACGTTCTGCATCCCCCACGGCGGCGGCGGCCCCGGGGTCGGGCCGGTCGCGGCCAAGGCGCACCTCGCGCCGTTCCTGCCCGGCCACCCGCTCGCGCAGCAGGCCGACCGCCGCACCGGTGCCTCCGCCGCCGGTGCGGGCGAGCGCCTCGCGCACGGGGGCGTCCCCGTCTCGAGCGCCCCCTACGGGTCGCCGAGCATCCTGCCGATCAGCTGGACCTACGTCCGGATGATGGGCACGGAGGGCCTCACCGCCGCGACCGGCGCCGCCGTGCTCGCCGCGAACTACGTCGCCGCCCGCCTGCGCGAGCACTACCCGGTGCTGTACTCGGGCGAGAACGGCCTCGTGGCGCACGAGTGCATCCTCGACCTGCGCCCGCTCCGCGACGCCACCGGCGTGACGGTCGACGACGTCGCGAAGCGCCTGGTCGACTACGGCTTCCACTCGCCGACGATGTCGTTCCCGGTCGCCGGCACGCTGATGGTCGAGCCGACCGAGAGCGAGGACCTCGCCGAGATCGACCGCTTCGTCGACGCGATGATCGCCATCAGGGCGGAGGCCGACCAGGTCGCCGCCGGTCGCTGGTCGGTGGAGGAGAGCCCGCTGCGCGGAGCGCCGCACACGGCGGAGTCGGTCATCTCGGGGGAGTGGTCCCGCGACTACACCCGCGACGAGGCCGTCTACCCCGTCCGGTCGCTCGTGCGCGGCAAGTACTGGCCGCCGGTGCGCCGCATCGACCAGGCCTGGGGCGACCGCAACCTGTTCTGCGCCTGCCCGCCGGTGGAGGCGTTCGCCTAGGCCGCGTGCCCCCGACGGACGGCGAACCGATGGACGGCGCCCCGGCCGCCCCGCGAGAGCGGAGCGGCCGGGGCGCCGTCGTCAGCTCGGCAGGCCGAAGAACGCGGGGAAGGTCGCGGCGGCCCACGGGTAGCCCACGAAGACCGCGGCGTCCATCAGCACGTGCGCGACGACGAGCGGCAGCACGCGGCCGGTGCGCGCGTACAGCCAGCCGAAGGCCAGCCCCATCACGAGGTTGCCGACGAACGCGCCGAACCCCTGGTACAGGTGGTACGTGCCCCGGAGCAGGGCCGCCGTGACGATGATCGGCCAGGTCCGCCAGCCGAGGTCGCGGAGGCGCGCGAAGAGGTAGGCGACGACGATGACCTCCTCGGTGACGCCGGCGCGCAGCGCCGAGAGCAGCAGCACCGGCACCGTCCACCAGTGCTGCGCGAGGTCGGTGGGCACCACGGTCACCGTGAGGTCGAGGGCCTTCCCGACGAGGTAGAGGCCGATGCCCGGCACGCCGATCGCCAGGGCGATGCCCGCTCCGCCCGCGACGTCGCGGCCCGCGCGCGAGAAGTCGACCCCGAGGCGACCGAGGTGCGGCCGGGCCTCCCGCCAGAGCAGGAAGGCCACCAGCAGCACCGGCACGAGGTCGACCGCGATGCCCATCAGCTGGTAGAGCAGGTCGAAGACCGGCCGGTCGCTGAGCGACGAGTTCAGCGTCGCGGTCTGCTGCGAGAGGGCGACGTCGCGGGTCAGCCGGTTCGCCAGCGACAGGAGCGAGTACACCGCGGAGGCGCCGAGCGACAGGGCGAGGACGATCGCGATCTCGGCCCGCACGCGCCCTCGGGAGGGCACCACGCCGTCGTCCGCCAGCCGGGCCCTCGTCACGTCGCTCACGCGGCTGATCGTACGGGACGGCCACACCTGTCGTGCGGGGCCAGGGATGATAGCGGCAGCCTCGGGGATTCCTCGCAGCAGATCCATGCGAGATGCAGGCCCCACGCGCAACGAACCGTGCGTCGACGCAACGAATCGGCGAGTTGGTTTCCGTCGTGTAACCGTTCTCCGTGAGGTTTGGTGATGCCTCCGGGCGGTGCTTAGGGTACTTGCATCCAACGCGGCACGGCTCATGGGGGCTGTGCTGCGTCCTTTCTTGCATCAGGAGGAACATTGAAGAAGACGCGCACGGGCCTCGGGGCCATCGCCGTCGTGGGGACGGCAGCACTCGTCCTCACGGGCTGCGCCAGCGGCAGCGACGACTCGGGCGACAGCGCCTCGGGCGACTCGTCGGCCGTCATCACGACGAACGGCAACGAGCCGCAGAACCCGCTGATCCCTTCGAACACCACCGAGGTCGGCGGCGGCAAGATCATCGACTCCGTGTTCGCGGGCCTCGTCTCGTACGACGCCAAGGGCGAGCCCGTCAACGACGTGGCCGAGAGCATCACCTCCGACGACAACCAGAAGTGGGACGTCAAGATCCGCGAGGGCCTGACGTTCACCGACGGCACCGACGTGACGGCCGAGTCGTTCACGAAGGCCTGGAACTGGGCGGCGCAGCTCAGCAACGCCCAGGGCGGCAGCTACTTCTTCGACGACATCGAGGGCTTCAGCTACGACGCCGACAGCGAGCTCGCGCTCGAGGTCGTCAGCCCCACCGAGTTCACCGTCCAGCTCAGCGCGCCCGAGGCCGACTGGCCCCTGCGCCTCGGCTACTCGGCGTTCGTCCCGCTGCCCGAGGCGTTCTACGCCGACACGGCGGCCTTCGGCGAGAACCCGATCGGCAACGGCCCGTACAAGCTCGACGGCGAGGGCGCCTGGACGCACAACCAGGACATCAAGCTCGTCACCAACGAGGACTACGACGGCCCGCGCACGCCCAAGAACGGCGGCCTGACCATCACGTTCTACACGACGCAGGACGCGGCCTACGCCGACGCCCAGTCGGGTGTGCTGGACATCCTCGACGCCGTCCCCGACAGCGCCTTCGAGACCTACAAGGACGACTTCCCGGACCGCAACGTCAACCAGGCGGCCGCGATCTTCCAGTCGTTCACCATCCCCCAGTACCTCGAGCACTTCGACGGCACGACGGAGGAGGGCAAGCTCCGCCGCCAGGCCATCTCGATGGCGATCAACCGCGACGACATCACCAAGGTGATCTTCCAGGACACCCGCACCCCCGCCAAGGACTTCACGTCGCCCGTCATCGACGGCTACTCGGACGACCTCGACGGCTCGGACGTCCTCTCGTACAACGAGGACGAGGCCCAGAAGCTCTGGAAGGAAGCCGACGCGATCGCGCCCTACGGCGACACCGTCTTCTCCATCGCCTACAACGCTGACGGTGGCCACCAGGCCTGGGTCGACGCGGCAGCGAACAGCATCGCCGACACGCTCGGCATCAAGGCCGAGGGCAAGTCGTACCCCGACTTCAAGGGCCTGCTCGACGAAGAAGAGAACGACGCGATGACCGGTGCCTTCCGTTCCGGATGGCAGGCCGACTACCCGTCGCTCTACAACTTCCTCGCCCCGCTGTACCAGTCCGGTGCGGGCTCGAACTACGGCCGCTACACCAGCGACGAGTTCGACAGCCTCCTCAAGGAGGGCAGCCAGGCCACGAGCGTCGACGACGCGAACGCCAAGTTCCAGGACGCTCAGGAGGTCCTCTTCAAGGACCTCCCCGTCGTCCCGCTGTGGTACTCCAACGTGACCGGCGTCTACGCCGACACGGTGAGCAACGTCCAGTTCGGCTGGAACTCGGTGCCCCTGTACTACGAGGTCACCAAGAACTAGCAGCGGAGAGGCGACCAGCCTCACCGTCCACGAGGGGGTCCGGAGCAGAGCGATCTGCTGCGGACCCCCTCCGCGGGCGTCCACCACCCACACGATTGCGACCTATGCTCACGCACGACACCGAGGAGGCCTGATGCTCTGGTACACCGGTCGACGGCTCCTCCAATTGATCCCCGTCTTCTTCGGGGCGACGTTCCTCATCTACTTCATGGTCTTCGCCGTGCCGGGCGACCCCGTGGCGGCTCTCTTCGGCGACAAGCAGCCGAGCCCCCAGGTCCTCGAGCAGATCAGGGCTCAGTACAACCTCGACAAGCCCTTCATCGTCCAGTACCTGCTCTACATCGGCGGACTGTTCACGGGCGACCTCGGCACGACCTTCTCCGGTCGTCCCGTGCTGTCCGAGCTGACGCGCGCCTTCCCCATCACCTTCCGCCTCGCGATGCTGGCCCTCGTCTTCGAGGCCGTCGCCGGCATCATCGTCGGTCTGGTCGCCGGTCTCCGCAAGGGCAAGATCTTCGACACGAGCGCGCTCGTCGTGAGCCTGCTGCTCATCTCCGTGCCGATCTTCGTCGTCGGCTTCGTGCTGCAGTACGTCTTCGCCATCAACCTCGGCATCTTCCGCACCACGGTCAGCTCACAGGCCCCGTGGAACGAGCTGGTGCTGCCGGCCCTGGTGCTGGCCTCCGTGTCGTTCGCGTACATCGTGCGACTGACCCGCGCCTCCGTCTCGGAGAACATGAGCGCCGACTTCGTGCGCACCGCCACGGCGAAGGGCCTCACCCGCCGCCGTGTCGTCGGCGTGCACATCCTCCGCAACTCGCTCGTGCCGGTCATCACCTACCTCGGCGTCGACATCGGATCGCTGATGGTCGGTGCCATCGTCACCGAGGGCATCTTCAACATCCAGGGCGTCGGCGGCACCGTCTACAAGGCCATCCAGCTCGGCGAGGGCCCCACCGTCGTGTCGTTCGTGGCCGTGATGGTCATCATCTTCATGCTGGCCAACCTGCTCGTCGACCTGCTCTACGCCGTTCTCGACCCGAGGATCCGCTATGCCAAGTAACGCCTCATCGCCCCTGTCGGCCGACCACTTCGTCGCCGACCTCGAGGAGACGCCCGTCAAGGCCGTCGACGCCGTCGACGAGTCCGAGAAGCCCCGCAGCAGCTGGGACGACGCCTGGGACAGCATGAAGTCCCGCCCGCTGTTCTGGATCTCCGCGGCTCTCATCCTGCTCGTGGTCGTCGTCGCGGTCTTCCCCGGGCTGTTCACCCACACCTCCCCGACGAGCGGCGCCGACCTGCAGTCGAGCAACGAGGGCCCGGAGGCCGGCCACCCGATGGGCTTCACCCGTCAGGGCCTCGACGTCTTCGCCCGCGTCGTCTACGGCACCCGCGCCTCCCTCACGGTGGGCCTGCTCGCGACCGTCATCGTCACGATCATCGGCATCATCGTGGGTTCGCTGGCCGGCTTCTACGGCGGCTGGCTCGACGCGGTCGTCTCGCGGATCGGCGACATCTTCTTCGCCATCCCCACGGTGCTCGGCGCCATCGTCCTCATGTCGGTGCTGCCCTCCCGCACGCCCCTCACGGTGGCCCTGGTGCTGTCGCTCTTCGCCTGGCCCCAGATCGCGCGCATCATGCGCGGTTCCGTGCTCGGCGCGAAGAGCAGCGACTACGTGACGGCGAGCCTCGCGCTCGGCGTCTCGCGGTTCCGCATCCTGCTCCGCCACGTCGTGCCCAACGCCATCACCCCGGTCATCGTCGTCGCCACCGTCTCGCTCGGCACGTTCATCGTCGCCGAGGCGACGCTGAGCTTCCTCGGCATCGGCCTGCCCAGCGGCACCATGTCGTGGGGCAACGACATCAGCCAGGCGAGCGTCTCCATCCGCACGGCTCCGATGACCCTGTTCTGGCCCGCGGCCGCGCTGTCGATCACGGTGCTGTCGTTCCTCATGATGGGCGACGTCGTGCGCGACGCCCTCGACCCGAAGGCGAGGGCCCGTCGATGACGTCCACCTCCACCCGCCCCGAGGGCGCGCCCGGCGCCTCCACCTCGACGGCTCCGCTGCTCGAGATCAAGGGCCTCAAGATCGGCTTCAAGACCCAGGCGGGCTACGTCGACGCCGTGCGGGGCGTCGACCTGACCCTCCGTCAGGGCGAGAGCCTCGCGATCGTCGGCGAGTCGGGTTCCGGCAAGTCGACCACCGCCACCTCGATCATCGACCTCCTGCCCGGCACGGGCACCGTCACGGGCGGCCAGATCCTGTTCGAGGGCCGTGACCTCACGAAGGTCAGCAAGGCCGAGATGCAGGCGCTGCGCGGCCGAGAGATCGGCTACGTCCCGCAGGACCCGATGTCGAACCTCAACCCGGTCTGGAGCATCGGCTTCCAGGTCGAGGAGGCCATCCGGGCCAACGGCGTCGCGACCGGCAAGCAGGCCGTCCGCGAGCGAGCGATCGAGGTGCTGAAGGAGGCCGGGCTCGGTGACGCCGACCAGCGCCTCAAGCAGTTCCCGCACCAGTTCTCGGGCGGCATGCGCCAGCGCGTGCTGATCGGCATCGGCCTGTCGTCGCGCCCGAAGCTGCTCATCGCCGACGAGCCGACCTCGGCCCTCGACGTGACCGTGCAGCGACGCATCCTCGACCACCTCGAGAGCCTGACCCGCGACTACGGCACCTCCGTGCTCTTCATCACGCACGACCTCGGCCTCGCCGCCGAGCGTGCCGAGAAGCTGGTCGTGATGTACAAGGGCCGCGTCGTCGAGTCCGGGCCCTCGAAGGAGATCCTGGCCAACCCGCAGCACCCGTACACGAAGCGCCTGGTCGCCGCGGCGCCGAGCCTCGCGAGCCGCCGGATCCAGTCGGCCCTCACGCCGAACACCGTGCACGACGCCGACGTGTCGGCCGAGGGCGCGGACGACGCCGAGCTGATCGCCCGGGCCCACGCCCGCGAGGAGGCCGGCAAGGCCGACCAGCGCTACATCTCGGTGCAGAACCTGTCGAAGATCTACCAGATCCGTCAGGGCGGCTTCAAGACGACCGAGCTCAAGGCCGTCGACGACGTGTCGTTCGCGATCCCGCGCGGCACGACGATGGCGCTCGTCGGCGAGTCGGGCTCCGGCAAGTCGACCGTGGCGAAGCTCGTGCTGCAGCTCGAGTCGATCTCGTCGGGCACCGTCGAGATCGACGGCCAGAGCGTCGGCGCGCTGAAGGGCAAGGCGCTCTTCGACTTCCGTCGCCGGGTCCAGCCGGTCTTCCAGGACCCGTACGGTTCGCTCGACCCGATGTACAGCGTCGGCAACACGATCGCCGAGCCGCTGGTGACCCACGGCATCGGCGACCGTGCGAGCCGCCAGGCCCGCGTGCGCGAGCTGCTCGAGCAGGTGTCGCTCCCGGCGTCGACGGTCAACCGCTACCCGAACGAGCTCTCGGGAGGTCAGCGCCAGCGCATCGCCGTCGCGCGGGCGCTCGCCCTGAAGCCCGACGTCATCGTGCTCGACGAGGCCGTCTCGGCCCTCGACGTGCTCGTCCAGGGCCAGATCCTCGACCTGCTGACCGACCTGCAGACCGAGCTGGGCCTGACGTACCTCTTCATCACGCACGACCTCGCCGTCGTCCGGCTCATCGCCGACAACGTGGCGGTCATGCAGAAGGGCCGCATCGTCGAGTCGGGCACCACCGACGAGATCTTCGCGGCGCCGACGAAGCAGTACACCCAGGAGCTCCTCGAGGCGATCCCCGGCGCGAACTTCGCCTTCGGGCGCTGAGCCGGTCCTCCCGCCCACCGGGAGAGGGCCCCTCCCGCCGTGTTCGCGCACGGCGAGAGGGGCCCTTTACCACGTGCCGTAGACTGATCGGGCCGGGCTTCGTCCCGACCACTTCCCCCCTCACTCTTTCGTAAGGAATACATCCATGGCGACTGCCATCCGCAGCGACCTGCGCAACGTGGCGATCGTGGCCCACGTCGACCACGGCAAGACGACCCTCGTCGACGCCATGCTCAAGCAGACCAACTCGTTCGACGCGCACTTCGACACCGAAGACCGCATGATGGACGGCAACGAGCTCGAGCGCGAGAAGGGCATCACGATCCTCGCGAAGAACACCTCGGTGCTCTACAACGGTGCCCACGCGACCGACGGCCCGATCACGATCAACGTCATCGACACCCCCGGCCACGCCGACTTCGGCGGCGAGGTCGAGCGCGGCCTCTCGATGGTCGACGGCGTCGTGCTGCTCGTCGACGCGTCCGAGGGCCCGCTGCCCCAGACGCGCTTCGTGCTCCGCAAGGCCCTCGCGGCCAAGCTGCCCGTCATCCTGCTGGTCAACAAGACCGACCGCCCCGACGCGCGCATCGACGAGGTCGTGGCCGAGAGCCAGGACCTCCTCCTCGGCCTCGCCAGCGACCTGAGCGAAGAGGTGGAGGACCTCGACCTCGACGCCATCCTCAACGTGCCCGTCGTCTACGCCTCGGGCCGCAACGGCGCCGCGTCGACCAACAAGCCCGCCGACGGCTCGCTGCCCGACAACGACGACCTCGAGCCGCTCTTCGACGCGATCCTCACCCACGTGCCGGCGCCGCGCTACGACGACGAGCACCCGCTGCAGGCGCACGTCACCAACCTCGACGCCTCGCCGTTCCTCGGTCGTCTGGCGCTCCTCCGCGTCTTCCACGGCACGCTGCAGAAGGGCCAGACCGTCGCCTGGGTCAAGTCCGACGGCACCGTGCAGAACGCGCGCATCACCGAGCTCCTGGTGACGAAGGCCCTCAGCCGCTACCCGGCCGAGAGCGCGGGCCCCGGCGACATCGTCGCCGTCGCCGGCTTCGACACGATCACCATCGGCGAGACCCTCTCCGACCCCGAAGACGTCCGCCCGCTGCCGACCATCACGGTCGACGACCCGGCCATCTCGATGACCATCGGCACGAACACCTCGCCGATCATCGGCAAGGTCAAGGGCCACAAGCTGACCGCCCGCATGGTCAAGGACCGCCTCGACCGCGAGCTCGTCGGCAACGTCTCGCTCAAGGTCGTCGACATCGGACGCCCCGACGCGTGGGAGGTCCAGGGCCGCGGCGAGCTCGCGCTGGCCATCCTCGTCGAGCAGATGCGCCGCGAGGGCTTCGAGCTCACCGTCGGCAAGCCGCAGGTCGTCACCCGTCGTGACGAGAACGGCAAGCTGCAGGAGCCCTTCGAGCACATGACCATCGACGTGCCCGACGAGTACCTCGGCGCCGTCACGCAGCTGATGGCCGCCCGCAAGGGCCGCATGGAGAACATGGCGAACCACGGCTCGGGCTGGGTCCGCATGGAGTTCATCGTCCCCTCGCGCGGCCTGATCGGCTTCCGCACGCAGTTCCTCACCGACACGCGCGGCACCGGCATCGCCAACGGCATCAGCCACGGCTACGGCCCCTGGGCCGGCGAGATCTCGACCCGCACCAACGGCTCGATCATCGCCGACCGCTCCGGCGTCGTCACCCCCTTCGCGATCATCAACCTGCAGGAGCGCATGTCGTTCTTCGTGCAGCCCACCGAAGAGGTCTACGAGGGAATGGTCGTGGGCGAGAACTCGCGCGCCGACGACATGGACGTCAACATCACCAAGGAGAAGAAGCTGACCAACATGCGTCAGTCGACGGCCGACAACTTCGAGTCGATGACGCCCTCCAAGGTGCTCTCGCTCGAGGAGGCCCTCGAGTTCGCCGGTGACGACGAGTGCGTCGAGGTCACCCCCGACGCGATCCGCATCCGCAAGGTCGAGCTCGACGCCAGCGCCCGCCAGCGCAGCACCGCTCGCCTCAAGAAGCAGAACGCGTAGCGCTCCGCACCGAACGCCGTCAGGAGGCGCCCCACCGACCGGTGGGGCGCCTCCCGTCGTCCGGGGGCCCGGTGGGTGCACCCGCCGCACGTTCTACGACGTCGCCCAGTCGCGGCCGCTACGGTCGTCGCGTGACCCCGACACCCGCCCGCACCCGCCTCGTCCGCTCCGCCACCTGCCTGCTGCTCGCCACAGGTCTCGTCGGCGGGCTCACGGCCTGCAGCTCGCTCGACAACGTCGTGGGCAGCGCCGTCGACCAGGGCGTCGAGAGCGTGCGCGGCACGGTCGAGGGCGCCGTCGGCGACGCCGTCAGCGAGGCCCTCGGCGGTGCGAGCGTCTCGACCGACGGCACCCTGCCCGAGTCGTTCCCGGCCGAGGTGCCGCTGCTCGACGGCACGGTGCGCGGGGGAGGCGCGGGCCCGGACGGCTCGGGCTGGGTCGCGCAGCTCGCCGTGGCGAGCCTCGACGACTTCGCGACGGCCCAGGCGGCGCTCGAGGCGGCCGGGTACTCCGCCGCGGGGGTGAACGTCGACGCCGACACCGCGCTCGGCACGTTCACCGGCCCCACGTACCGCGTCGTGCTCACGATCACGACGCAGGCCTCCGACGGGGCGGTGCTGGCGACCTACGTCGTCACGCCCGTCTAGGCGCAGCGGCCGGGCGACGAGAGCGCCGCAGTCGTCGCGGTCACGGTCGCCCCGGGAGACCGCGCCGCTCAGCCGAGCAGGGTCTCGCCGACCCAGCCGCCCTCCGACGCGCCCGGCGGCACCGCGAAGATGGCCGAGCCGACGTGCTTGAGGTACTCGTTCATCCGGTCGTTCCGCGACAGGGCCGTCTGGATCGGCACGAACTGCCGCCGCGGGTCGCGCTGGAAGCACAGGAAGAACAGCCCGGCGTCGAGCCGCCCGAGCTGGTCGTTGCCGTCGACGAAGTTGTAGCCGCGGCGCAGCAGGGTCGCTCCGCCGTTCTGGTCGGGGTGGGCGAGGGCGACGTGCGAGTCCCGCGCGATGGCGGGCCCCGAGCCGTCCGTCGCCGCGGCCGAGAAGTCGGGCGCGGTGAACTCGTCGCCGCCGGAGAGCGGCGCTCCGTCGCGCTTGTCGCGGCCTACGACGGTCTGCTGCTCGGCGAGGGACGCGTGGTCCCACGTCTCGATCGTCATGCGGATCTTGCGGGCGACGAGGTACGAGCCGCCGTCCATCCACGCGCTGCCGTCCGAGCCGGCGGCCCAGACGCCCTCCTCGACCGCCGCGGTGTCCTCGGCCTTGAGGTTCGCCGTGCCGTCCTTGAAGCCGAACAGGTTGCGGGGCGTGCTCTGGCCGCGGGTCGTCGACGAGGTGCGGCCGAAGCCGAGCTGCGACCACCGGAGGGAGGCGCGGCCGAAGGCGATGCGCGAGAGGTTGCGGATGGCGTGCACCGCGACCTGCGGGTCGTCGCTGCACGCCTGCACGCAGAGGTCGCCGCCGGTGAGGGCCTCGACGAGCTGGTCGCCCGAGAAGTGCGGCAGGTCGACGAGGGCGGCGGGCCGTCGGGAGGCGATGCCGTAGCGGTCGGCCCCGGTCGCGTCGGTGAAGAGGGTCGGGCCGAACCCGATGGTCACGGTGAGCCCGGCCGCAGGCAGGCCCAGCGCCTCCCCGGTGTCGTCCGGGGGAGCGAGCGGCGAGCCGCCGACGGAGCCGGCCTCGCTCACGTCGAGGCCCTGGGTCAGGCGGGCCGCCGCCGCGCTCCAGTCGCGGAGCAGCGACACGAGGTCGTCGCGCGTCGTGCCCCCGGCCATGTCGAACGAGGCGAAGTGCAGGCGGTCCTGCGCGGCGGTGACGATGCCCGACTGGTGGCGGCCGGCGAAGGGGTAGCGGGCCGATGCGCCGGAGGCGCCCGTCGCGTGCGCCTGGACGGCGCGGTCGGCCCCGACCCCGACCCCGGCGCCGAGCACCCCCGCGCCCACGCCCGTGCCCAGCAGGCCGAGCAGGCCCCGCCGGGAGATGCCGCCGCGGGGGGCGCGTGCCTCGCCCGAGCCCGGGGCCGTGCCCTCGTGCTGCTCGTCGTGCCGCTCGTCGTCCGTCACGCCCGGCCGCCCATCAGCTCACCAGCGCGGCGGTGAGCTCGCTGAGGGGCTCGCTGAGCGCGTTGACGGCGTCGCTGAGCGACTTGGTGTCGGCCGTGGTGAGCTCCGTGTAGGCCGGGAAGCCGGCGTCGAGGCTGCCGTACGAGGCGAGCAGCTCCTCGAGCGCGGCGAGCTTCGTGTCGATCCGGTCGGTGAGCTCAGGGTCCTTCTCGGCGACGATGTCGCGGACGCCCTCGTAGGCGACGCGGGCCCCCTCGAGGTTCGCCCGGAAGTCGTAGAGGTCGGTGTGCGACCAGATCTCCTCCTCGCCGGTGATCTTGCCGGTCGCCACCTCGTCCATCAGGCCGACGGCGCCGTTGCTGATCGTGTCGATGCCGACGGTGAAGTCCGGGGCGGTGACGGCGGCCTGCAGGTCGGCCGTGTCGGCGGTGAGCAGGTCGGCGAAGCGCCCTCGCTCCTCGGGCGTCAGGGGCACGTACGCCTCGCCGCCGTTGTCGTCGGCCGTCGGCTGCCAGAGGTCCTTCTCGATGCGGTGCCAGCCCGTCCACTCGGTGCCCGGCTCGACGTCCGCCTCGCGGAAGTCGATCTTCGGGTCGAGGTCGCCGAACGACTCGGCCACGGGCTCGATGCGCTCGTAGTGGGCGCGCGCGGAGGGGTAGAGCGACCGGGCCGTCGCGTCGTCGCCGGCGCGGTACGCGTCGAGGAAGGCCTGGGTCGCCGGCACGAGCTGGCCGACCTGGTCGTCGACGTAGGCGACGTACGCGGCGGCGGCCGCGTCGACCTGCTCCTTCTCCGTGCCGACCGGCGTCACGGCCGTGCCGGAGTCGGTGACGGTGAACGGCGCACGGACGCCCTCGCCGACGAGGCCGGGGATGCAGGCGGTGTAGTAGTCGCCCGGCTGCACGGCGACGGTGATCGAGGCCGTCGTGCCCGGCCCGATGTTCTCCTTCTCGCTGACGATGCGGAGGCCGTCGTCGCCGAGCAGCTCGAACTCGGTCTCGTCGCTGCCCGCGTTGGTCATGGTGAAGGTCACGGGGCCGCTCGGCACCGAGGTCGCCGAGACCTCGCAGCGGTCGCCGTCGCCCTGGACGGATACGGTCGTGGCGCCGGCCGTGGCCGACCCGCCGGGGGAGTTGGCGACGCAGCCGGTGAGGGCGAGGGCGGTGAGCAGCGCTCCGGCTCCGAGGGCGAGGGGGCGAGCGGTCATCGGGGGGCTCCTGCGGTGGTGGGGGCGGTGGTCGAGGGGTCGGTGGCCGCGGCGTCGGGGTCGACGGCGTCGGCGGTGCCGGAGGCACGGGGCGCGCGGCGGGGCCCGCGGGTGGCGGCGGTGAAGAGCGGCAGCACCACGGCGAGGTAGGCGAGCCAGGCGGCCACCTGCAGCCAGCTGGGAGTCGCGGTGAAGTTCACGAGGCCCTGGAGCAGCGTGCCCCACCAGCTGGTCGGCGGCACGGCCGCGCTGACGTCGAAGGCGAGGGCCGTGCGGCCGGGCAGCACGCCGGCCTCCTGGAGGTCGCCGACGCCGTAGGCGAGCACCCCGGCCGCCACGACGACGAGCAGGTAGCCGGTGACGGCGAAGAAGCGTCGGAGGTCGACGCGGACGACCCCGCGGAAGATGAGCACCTCGATCGCGACGGCGGTGAGGATGCCGAGGAGGGCGCCGAGCACCGGGGCGTCGCCGCCGCCGGTCGACTGGACGGTCGCCCAGACGAACAGGGCCGTCTCGAGCCCCTCCCGGCCGACCGAGACGACGCCGAGCACGACGACGGCCCAGGCGCCGCCCGCGAGCGCGCGGTCGAGGCTGGACTCCAGCTCGCCGCGCATGCTGCGGGCGGTGCGCGCCATCCAGAACACCATCCAGGTGACGAAGGCCACGGCGACGACCGACAGGCCGCCTCCGATGATCTCCTGGGCCTGGAAGGTCAGCCCGTAGGCACCGAAGGTGAGGAGGGCGCCGAACCCGAGCGAGAGGACGACGGCGGCGGCGACCCCGGCCCAGAGCCGGGGGAGGACGTCACGACGGTCGACCTTGACGAGGTAGGCGACGAGGATGCCGACGACGAGGGCGGCCTCGAGGCCCTCACGGAGTCCGATGAGGTAGTTCGCGAGCACAGGTGCGGCTTTCGGGTGGGGGACGGCGGGCCGGTCCGTCGGGGCGACGGGGGCCGTCGCGTCGATGCGGGTCCGACCGGACGAACCGGTATGGTGAGGCTTGCCTAACTAAGGTGAGCCTCAGCGCGAACCGACCCTAGTGTCGCTCGGCATATCCTGTCCAGTGATGACTCCTCCCGGCACGGCCCCGGCCGACCCCCGCCCGGCTCCCGGCGCCTCCTCCACGACTGCGCCCGCGAGCGGCCCCGCGGCCCGCGAGCACGTGCTGCTCGTGCACGCCCACCCCGACGACGAGACGATCACGACCGGCGGCACCATCGCCTCCCTGCTCGACTCCGGCGCCCAGGTGACGGTCGTGACCTGCACGCGCGGCGAGCTCGGCGAGGTCCTGCCCGACGACCTCGCCCGGCTCCGCGGCGACGAGGCGGGGCTGGCCGTGCACCGCGAGGGCGAGATCGTGGAGGCCCTCCGCGAGCTGGGCGTCCGCGACCACCGGTTCCTCGGCGACCCCGCCGCCCGCACCGCGGGCCTGCCGTCGCGGGCGTACCGCGACAGCGGCATGGTGTGGCGCTCCGACGGCGTCGCGGGGCCGACGCCCGACCTGCACCCGCAGGCGTTCTGCGCCGCCGAGTTCGGCGAGATCGTCTCCGACCTGCAGGCCGTCGTCGACAGCGTGCGGCCCACCGCGATCGTCAGCTACGACGAGGACGGCGGCTACCACCACCCCGACCACGTGCGCGCCAACCGCGCGGCCGTCCGCGTCGCGCGCCTCGCCGAGGTGCCCTTCTTCGCCGTCATCGCCGGGGCCGACCAGGCCACGGGCGCCGAGGCCGAGGCGCTCGCGGCCGACGCGACGGTGACGACGGTCGACGTGCGGGCGACGACGCCGCGCCGCGTGGCCGCGCTCCGCCGCTACCGCACGCAGCTCGAGGTCGTCGACCTGCCGGGCGGCCGGGCGGGCGTGCGTTACCCGCACGGCGCCGTCGACCCGCTGCCCGACACCGAGTCGTTCCGGGCCGTGCCCGAGCCGGTGCGCACGGTCGACGCGGCCGCCACCACCTCCGAGCTCGCGGAGATGACCCTCGGCGGCCGCCTCGGCACGCTCGCCCTCGCCCTCGCGGCGGGCGTCGTCTTCGGGGCGATCGGCACGGTCGCCCACCAGGGCACGACCTCGGTCGCGGGGGTCGACGCGCCCGTCGGCCTCGTCCTGTCGCTCGTGATGGCCGCCGCCCTGCTCGTGGGCTTCCGCCTCGTCTTCCGCTCCCGCCTGGTCACGACGATGACCGCGCTCGGGCTGCTGCTGACGGCGGGCGTCTTCTCCCAGCCCGGGGCCGGTGGCTCCGCGCTCGTGCCGGCCAACCTCGCCGGCCTGGTCTGGTCGTTCGGGCCCCTGCTGATCGCCATGGTCGTGATCGCGTGGCCGACCCTGCCGCCCCGCGACGCGACGGGCGCGCCGACGCCGCCCGCGCCTCCGGCGTCCAGCCCGCTCGGGGATAGGATGGAACCTCTGCCCGACGCGAAGGGAACCCCCCAGACGTGACGTACGTGATCGCCCTCCCCTGTGTCGATGTCAAGGACCGTGCCTGCATCGACGAATGCCCCGTCGACTGCATCTACGAGGGCGAACGCTCGCTCTACATCCACCCCGACGAGTGCGTCGACTGCGGTGCCTGCGAGCCGGTGTGCCCCGTCGAGGCCATCTACTACGAAGACGACCTGCCCGACAAGTGGGCCGACTACTACAAGGCCAACGTCGAGTTCTTCGACGAGATCGGCTCGCCCGGCGGCGCGGCCAAGGTCGGCGTCATCGCGAAGGACCACCCCGTGATCGCCGTGCTGCCGCCCCAGGGCTCCGCCGAGTAGGCGCCCGGCCGTGGCGCTCGACCTGCCCGACTTCCCCTGGGACTCCCTCGCCGCGCACGCCGCGACGGCCAGGGCCCACGAGGGCGGCATCGTCGACCTCTCCGTCGGCTCGCCGGTCGACCCGACCCCCGAGGTCGTGAGGGAGGCGCTGGTCGCCGCCACCGACGCGCACGCGTACCCGCAGGTGGCCGGCACCCCCGCCCTCCGCGCCGCCATCGCCGAGTGGTACGAGCGTCGCCGCGGCGTGCCCGGCCTCACCGACGCCGAGGTGCTGCCGACCATCGGCTCGAAGGAGCTCATCGCGGGCCTCGCCCTCTGGCTGGGCCTCGGCCGCGGCGACACGATCGTGCACCCGCGGGCCGCCTACCCGACCTACGCCCTCGGCGCCGCGCTCGTCGGCGCCGACGTGCTCGCCTCCGACGACCCGGCCGAGTGGCCCGCGTCGACGCGGCTCGTCTGGCTGAACAGCCCCGGCAACCCCGACGGCGCCGTGCTCGACGTCGAGCAGCTCCGCGCCGCGGTCGAGCGTGCCCGTGAGCTCGGCGCCGTGATCGCCGGCGACGAGTGCTACGCCGAGCTGGGCTGGGAGGGCGAGTGGGCCGACCGCCCCACGCCGAGCATCCTCGACCCCCGCGTCGTCGGTGACGGCCGCGAGGGCGTGCTCAGCGTCTACAGCCTCAGCAAGCAGTCGAACCTCGCCGGGTACCGCGCGGGGTTCGTGGCCGGCGACGCCGCCGTCGTGCAGCAGCTGCTCTCCGTCCGCAAGCACGCCGGGCTGATGCCACCGGCCCCCGTGCAGGAGGCCATGCGCACGGCGCTCGGGGACGAGGCCCATGTCGCGACGCAGAAGGAGCTCTACCGCTCGCGCCGCGACCGGCTCGCGCCCGCGCTGCGGGCGGCCGGCTTCCGCATCGACCGCAGCGAGGCGGGCCTGTACCTCTGGGCCACCCGCGACGAGCCGGCGGAGGCCAGCGTCGCCTGGCTGGCCGAGCGGGGCGTGCTCGTCGCGCCGGGCACGTTCTACGGCGTCGACGGCGGGCGCCACGTGCGCGTGGCCCTGACGACGACCGACGAGCGCATCGACGCCGCGGTCGAGCGCCTCCCCGCCTGACGCCGACGACCTGACGCCCGACGGCCCGACCGCTAGGGTGACAGGGTGACTACTGCCAACGACGCCCAGAAGGCCACGCTGCAGTTCCCGGGGGGAACAGCCGAGTTCCCGATCGTGCCGAGCACCGAGGGTGCCTCGTCGATCGACATCTCGACGTTCACCAAGCAGACCGGCTACACGACGCTCGACACGGGCTTCGTGAACACCAGCAACGCCCGCTCGAAGATCACCTACATCGACGGTGACCAGGGCATCCTGCGCTACCGGGGCTACCCGATCGAGCAGGTCGCCGAGCACTCGACCTACCTCGAGACGGCCTGGCTGCTGATCTACGGCGAGCTGCCCACCCCCGACGAGCTGGCCGACTTCGACGCCCGCATCCGCCGCCACACGCTGCTGCACGAAGACCTGCGGCGCTTCTTCGACGCCCTGCCGCACAACGCGCACCCGATGTCGGTGCTCTCGAGCGCCGTGGGCGCCCTCGGCACCTTCTACGAGGGCTCGATGAGCGTGACCGACCCGGTGCAGATCGAGCTGCAGACCGTCCGGCTGCTCGCGAAGCTGCCGGTCATCGCGGCCTACGCGCACAAGAAGAGCCTCGGCCAGGCGTTCCTCTACCCCGACAACTCGCTGAGCTTCGTCGACAACTTCCTCAAGCTCAACTTCGGCACGATGGCCGAGCCGTACCAGGTGAACCCCGTCCTCTCGAAGGCCCTCGAGCGCCTCCTCATCCTCCACGAGGACCACGAGCAGAACGCGTCGACGTCGACCGTCCGCCTCGTCGGCTCGACGCAGGCGAACATGTTCTCGTCGATCTCGGCCGGCATCAGCGCTCTCTACGGGCCGCTGCACGGCGGCGCCAACGAGGCCGTGCTGACGATGCTCGCCGAGATCAAGGCGAGCGGGCAGGGCGTCGAGCGCTTCGTCGAGCGCGTGAAGAACAAGGAGGAGGGCGTCAAGCTGATGGGCTTCGGCCACCGGGTCTACAAGAACTACGACCCGCGCGCCAAGCTCGTGAAGGAGAGCGCCACCGAGGTGCTGGAGGCCCTCGGCGTGAAGGACGACCTGCTCGACATCGCGATGGAGCTCGAGGCGATCGCCCTCGCCGACGACTACTTCGTCGAGCGGAAGCTCTACCCGAACGTCGACTTCTACACCGGGGTCATCTACAAGGCCATGGGCTTCCCGCCCCGCATGTTCACGGTGCTCTTCGCCATCGGTCGCCTGCCCGGCTGGATCGCGCACTGGCGCGAGATGAACGGCGACCCGACGACGAAGATCGGCCGCCCGCAGCAGCTGTACCTGGGCGAGACCCAGCGCGACTGGCCCGCCCGCTAGCCCGCGCCTCCCGCCCGGACGACGACGGCCGGCCACCCCTCGAGGTGACCGGCCGTCGTCGTGTCGCCCTGTGGCGCCCCGGTGCCGGGGCGCCGGCCGGCGCTACGCGTGCAGCTGCGAGTTGAGGGTCACGCCGTGGCCCTTGCGCGCCAGCACCTCGACCGCGCCCGTGACCGAGTTGCGGCGGAAGAGCAGCCCGGGGCGGCCCGACAGCTCGACGGCCTTGACCGTCTGCGGGCGGCCGTCCGACGTGGGGGTGCCGCCGACGACGACGACCTTCGTGCCGGCCGTGACGTAGAGGCCCGCCTCGACGACGGTGTCGTCGCCGATGGCGATGCCGATGCCGGCGTTCGCGCCGAGCAGCGCGCGCTGGCCGATGGTGACGCGCTGGGTGCCGCCGCCCGAGAGCGTCCCCATGATGGAGGCGCCGCCTCCGATGTCCGACCCGTCGCCGACGACGACGCCCTGCGAGATGCGGCCCTCGACCATCGAGGCCCCGAGCGTGCCCGCGTTGAAGTTGACGAAGCCCTCGTGCATGACGGTCGTGCCGGGGGCGAGGTGCGCGCCGAGGCGCACGCGCGAGGCGTCGGCGATGCGCACGCGGTCGGGCATCACGTAGTCGAGCATGCGCGGGAACTTGTCGATGCCGGTCGTGACGATGCCGGCCCGCTGCAGCGTCGGCCGCAGGCGCGAGAAGTCGTCGGGGTGCACGGGGCCCGCGTTCGTCCAGACGACGATCGGCAGGTGCGCGAAGAGCCCCTCGAGCGAGATGGTGTTCGGCTCGACGAGCAGGTGGCTGAGCAGGTGGAGGCGGAGGTACGCGTCGGGGGTCGACGCGGGAGGCGCGCTCAGGTCGATCTCGACGGTCGCCGGCACGAGGTCGACGGCCCGGCGGGCGTCCGGCCCGGCGGCGGCCGAGATCTCGGCGGGCACGATCTCGGGGTCGCGGTCGGCGGGGAGGCGCCCGAGCGAGGGGGAGGGGAACCACGTGTCGAGGGTGGTGCCGTCGGACGAGACGGTGGCCAGCCCGTAGCCGTGGGCGTGCGTGGGCGCGGAGGCGTCGTTGGTCATGCACCGATCGTAGGACGAGCCGCAGGGCGGGCCCCGTACACTCGGCGTCATGCCGAAGATCGACCTCAGCGTCTCGCCCGTGGACGTCACCCGTCAGCTCTGCGACATCGAGTCCGTCTCGGGCGACGAGAAGACCGTCGTCGACGCGATCTGGGCCACCCTCGAGGGGCTCGACCACCTCGAGCTGACCCGCGACGGCGACGCGATCGTCGCCCGCACGCAGCTCGGGCGTGAGCACCGCGTCGTGATCGCCGGCCACATCGACACCGTGCCCCTCAACGACAACCTGCCCACGCGCTACGAGACCGACGACGACGGCGTCGAGCACCTGTGGGGCCGCGGCACCGTCGACATGAAGGCCGGCTGCGCCGTGCACCTCCGGCTCGCCGTCGAGCTCACCGAGCCCTCGGTCGACGTGACCTGGGTCTGGTACGACCACGAGGAGGTCTCGGACGCCCTGAACGGCCTCGGCCGGCTGGCCCGACAGCGCCCCGAGCTGCTCGAGGCCGACTTCGCCGTGCTCGGCGAGCCGACCGCGAGCGGGGTCGAGGGCGGCTGCAACGGCAACCTCCGGGCGGAGGTCCGCACCTTCGGGCGGCGGTCGCACAGCGCGCGGTCGTGGGTCGGCTCGAACGCCATCCACGCCGCCGCGCCGATCCTCGATGTCCTCGCGGCCTACGAGGCGCGCGAGGTCGAGGTCGACGGGCTCGTGTACCGCGAGGGCCTCAACGCCGTCGGCATCACCGGCGGGGTGGCCGGCAACGTCATCCCCGACGAGTGCATGGTGCACGTCAACTACCGCTTCGCGCCGAGCCGCAGCACCGACGAGGCCGTCGCCCACGTCACCGAGCTCTTCGCCGGGTTCGACGTGACGATCGTCGACCTCGCCCCGGGCGCGCGCCCCGGTCTCGACGCGCCCCTCGCCCAGCAGTTCCTCGCCGCGGTCGGCGGCGAGGCGACGCCGAAGTTCGGCTGGACGGACGTCGCGCGGTTCTCCGCCCTCGGCGTCCCCGCCGTGAACTACGGCCCGGGCGACCCCCTCCTCGCCCACCACGACGACGAGCGCGTGCCCGTCCAGCAGATCCTCGACAACGAGCGCGGACTGCGGGCGTGGCTGACGGCCTGACGACCTCGGGCCCGGCCCACGGCTCGGCCGCGGTGGCCGCCGCGGCCCGTCGCACGCCCCGCGGTCGCCTCCCGACGACGCCCCGGCAGGTGCTCGTGCGCTGGCGGCTGCTGCCCTGGTGGGCGAAGGTCCTGGTCGTCTTCGTGCTCTCCCGCGTCGTCAGCACGGCGCTGCTGCTCTCGTTCGCGGCCCGCCAGGGCGCCAACGCGTGGACGCTGGCGAGCCCCGACTACGCGAGCTTCGCCTCCATCTGGGACGGCCACTGGTACTACATCATCTCGGCCGTCGGCTACCCGTCGACGGTGCCGGTCACGGCCGACGGCCACGTGGGCGAGAGCGCGTGGGCGTTCATGCCCGTCTACCCGCTGCTCGTGCGGGGGCTCACGGAGCTGACCGGCGTGGGCTTCGCGCCGACGGCCGTCGCGGTCTCGGTGCTCGCCGCGGCGGGCACGGCCCTCCTGCTGCACCGGCTGCTGCGCCGGGTCCTGCCCGAGGGCACCGCGCTCTTCGGCGTGGTGCTCTTCTGCGTCGCGCCGCTGTCGCCGCTGCTCCAGGTCGCGTACGCCGAGCCGCTCTTCCTCCTGCTGCTCTGTGCGTCGCTCCTGCTGCTCGTCGAGCGGCGCTACCTGGCGATGCTCCCGGTCGTCGCCGTCCTGTCGTTCACCCGGCCGGGCGCCCTCGCCCTGGCCTTCGCGGTGGGCCTCCACGTCGTGCACCGCTGGTGGGTGCGTCGACGCGAGCCGTTCCCCCGCCGGGAGGCGGTCGAGGCCTCGGTCACGGCCGTCGTCACGGCGGTGCTCGGCGTGGCCTGGCCGGTCGTCGCCGGGCTCGTCACCGGCGTGCCGAACGCCTACGCCGAGACCGAGCTGGCCTGGCGCGCGCCCTACGTCGGCTACGGCCCGCTGGTGCCGTTCGCCCCGTGGATCGAGGGCGCGAACTGGTGGCTGCCGGGTGGTGCGGGGGTGGCCGTGCTGGTGATCTCCGTCGTCGCCCTCGCCCTGCTGCTGCTCAGCCCGGCCGGCCGCCGGCTGGGGGTCGACCTGCGCCTCTGGTCGGTGGCCTACGCGCTCTACCTGCTGGCGGTGTTCTTCCCGCAGTCGAGCACGTTCCGCCTGCTGATGCCGCTCTTCC
Organism: Frigoribacterium endophyticum; assembly: GCF_011759585.1. Lineage (GTDB taxonomy): Bacteria > Actinomycetota > Actinomycetes > Actinomycetales > Microbacteriaceae > Frigoribacterium > Frigoribacterium endophyticum. The sequence goes on along the minus strand of NZ_JAAOYV010000002.1, from coordinate 354,027 downwards.
CGCTGGTCGGCGCCCTCGCCCTGCCGCGCTCCCGGGCGTACCGGATCGCCCTCGTGGTCGCCTGCGTGGTGGGCCAGTGGGTGTGGCTCGACCTCTGCTGGTGGGTGGACGGCTACGACTGGACTCCGCCGTGATCCGCGCCTCCGGGAGGGCTGTTTAGGTCTGGGCCGCGAAAACACGGATAATGGCAGTTGCATCTTTGCGAAAGGGGACTATCTGATGGCAGCCATGAAGCCGAGGACCGGCGACGGCCCTATGGAAGCTGTGAAAGAGGGCCGTCTCATCATCGTGCGGGTTCCGCTCGAAGGTGGCGGCCGTCTCGTGGTGTCGGTCAACGACGACGAAGCCAAAGAGCTGCACGACGCCCTCGCCAGCGTCGTGGACGCCTAGTCAGCGACGTCCTGCAGCCTGCGGGCTGCGCCGCGTACGACGCCCCGGTGGTCACCCGACCACCGGGGCGTCGTCGTGCGCCCGGGCCTTGGGCCCCGGGAACAGGCCGCCCCCGCCCCTGACCCGGCTCCCGGCGAGCGGGCGACGCGCAGGGTGAAGCCGTCGGCGGTGCCGCCGACCCCGGGAGGCGCGGGCCGGGTCGACGACGCGGGTCGCGTCAGCGCTTGACGAGCTGCAGCAGGCCGTCGCCCGCCGTCGACAGCGAGCTGATCACGGCGGGGGAGGTGGAGACCTCGGTGAGCAGCGTGCGAAAGCCCGTCGTCACGGGGTCGCGCCGTGCCGGGTTCGCGACGGCGCCGTGCCAGAGCGCGTGGGCCACGAGCACGAGGCCGCCGGGCCGGGCGAGGCGGAGGCCGTGCTCGACGTTCTCGATGACGGCCGCGGGGTCGGCGTCGACGAAGACGATGTCGTACGAGTTCTCGTTCATCCGGGGCAGCACGTCGGCTGTCCGCCCCGTGATCAGGCGGAACCGGGCCGCCGGCACGCCGGCGGAGAGGTAGGCGTCGCGGGCGGCCTGCTGGTGGTCCACCTCGCGGTCGATCGACGTGAGGGTCGCGCGCGGGGCCCCCTCGAGCAGCCAGAGGCCGCTGACGCCGACGCCGGTGCCGATCTCGATGATGCTCGTCGCCGACGAGCTCGCGGCGGCGACGGCGAGCTGCGCACCGACGGCGGGGGAGACGGGCTCGACCCCGAGCTCGAGGGAGTGCTGTCGTGCGGCGGCGACGGGGTCGCTCTCGGAGACGAGCTCCTCCGCGAACTTCCAGCTCGACTCGATCTGCGACACACCGCCTCCTTCGACTGACGAGTCTAGGGGCTGGCCCTCGGGGCGATGACGTTATCGTGCATGCATGTCCATGTTCGGTCTGACCTTCGACAAGCTCCTCGTCATCGGGGTGCTCGCGGTCTTCCTGCTGGGCCCGGAGCGGCTGCCGCACTACGCCTCCAAGCTCGCCCAGCTCGTCCGCTCGGTCCGCACGATGGCCGACGGCGCGAAGGACCGGATGCGCAGCGAGATGGGCCCCGAGTTCGACGACGTCGAGTGGCAGAAGCTCGACCCGCGGCAGTACGACCCGCGCCGCATCATCCGTGACGCCCTCCTCGACCCGCCGGCGGGCGGGAGCACGACCAAGCCCGTCTCGGCGGCCATGGCCGGGGCGACGGCCGCGGCGGTCACGGTGGGCCTGCCCGGGGGCACTCGGGCGCCGGTGGTGCCGCTCGCCGTCGGCGAGGCGCCGCCGTACGACTCCGAGGCGACCTAGCCTCAGGGCGTCGCCCCCTGCCCGGCCCGCTCCGGCGTCGTCAGACGCCGCCGTGCAGCGCCGCGACCCGTGACGCCTCCGCGCGCAGGGCGTCCACGACCCGACGGACGGACGGGCGCTCGGCGCGGTCCCGGCGCATCAGCACCGAGACGTAGCGGACGGCGCGGATGCTCTCCAGGGGCAGCAGGACCATGTCGTCCCGCGCCTCCTTCGCGGTGAACCGGGGCAGGACGGCGATGCCGAGGCCCGCGCCGACCAGGGCCTCGGTGACCTTGGTGTCGCTGAAGCGCTGCGTGACGCGGACGGGGCTGCCCGTGACGCGCTCGATCTCGCGGTAGACCCACTCGAACGGGAAGTCGGTGGGCACGCCGATCCAGGCCTCGCCCTCGAGGTCGCCGGGCGAGAGGGAGGCGCGCTGCGCGAGGCGGTGGTCGGCCGGCAGCGCGATGTCGAGGGGCTCGGTGAGCAACGGCACGGTCACGAGGCCGCGGCCGCGCCAGGCGCGCCCGTCGGGGGAGTGCGCGACGACGACGTCGTGGTCGGCCGCGAGGTCGGCGAACTCGAGGATGGACGGGTCGTGGTCGGTGGCCACCACGACGAGGCCGGGGGTCTCGGCGACGGTGCGGAGCAGGCCGGGCAGCAGCATCTGGCCCCCCGTGGGGAAGGTCGCGAGGGTGACCTCGCCCTGGGGGGTCGCGACGAAGTCGGTCCAGACCGCCTGGGCCCGTTCGAGGGCGACGGCGACGTCGGTGGCCGTCTGCGCCAGCACCCGGCCGGAGCCGGTCAGCACGACGCCGCGGCCCACCCGCTCGGTCAGGGCGACGCCCGCCTCCTTCTCGAGCACCTTGAGCTGCTGCGAGACGGCCGAGGGGGTGCGGTGGGTCGCCTTGGCGACGGCGGCGATGCTGCCGCGCTCGGCGAGCTCGCGGAGCAGTTCGAGGCGCTTGACGTCCATGTAGCGAGACTACGCTGTTCCGGTAGCAAAGAGTGATTGTGCTTAGGCATCTCCGGGCGCATCATAGAAGAGTCCGGAGCGACCCCATGCGCTCCCCACTCGGTCGACCTGGTCCCGAGTGCCGGCATCGACGCAGGTGGGCCACCCGCTCCCGAGCCGCGCAAGAACGGTCCGGGCCCGTGGGTGTCCAGCCTGCGTCAGCACCCGACGACGGCCCTGCCGTCGTCGGCCCGCACCTCCCCAGAACCGCGCGACGAACCGCGCCGAGAAAGAAGTAGTCATGTTCATCGGAATCATCGTCCTCGCCGCCGCCGCCCTCGTCGGCATCGTCGGGTCGGTCGTCTCGGTCGCCCGCGACGGCTTCCGCGCCATCCCCACCAAGACGTACCAGCGCTGGTCCTAGCCCGCGCCGGGCGCCGACGCGCCGCCCCGAGGGGCTCGTCGACGCCCACAGCCCAGCAGGGGCGCCCCGCACGCGCGGGGCGCCCCTGTCGTGCGTCCGGGCCCGGTCAGGTGAGGCCGGCCCCCGGCGCCGTCAGCGGACGCCGTCCGGGCGTCGTCAGCTGACGCTGAGGCCGAGCTTGCGGCCCGCGAGCCCCCGGCCACGCACGGCCAGCTGAGCTGCCAGGGCGTCGACGGCCCGTGCCGCGGGGTCACCGGGGCTCGAGAGCACGACCGGCCGTCCGTCGTCGCCGCCTTGCCGCAGCTCGAGGCTGAGGGGCACGCTGACGAGCAGCGGCACCTCCGCCTCCTGGCCCGCCGACAGGCGACGGGCGGTCTCCGCGCCGCCGCCGGAGCCGAAGAGCTCGAGCACCGTTCCGTCGGCCTGGGGCAGGCCCGCCATGTTCTCGACGACGCCGAGGAGGCGCTGGCCGGTCTGCCGGGCCACGAGGCCGCTGCGCTCGGCGACGTCGGCCGCCGCGGGCTGTGGCGTCGTCACGACGAGCACCTCGGCGTGCGGCAGCAGCTGGCCGACCGAGATGGCGACGTCGCCGGTGCCCGGCGGGAGGTCGAGCAGCAGGACGTCGAGGTCACCGAAGAAGACGTCGGTGAGGAACTGCTGGATGGTGCGGTGCAGCATCGGCCCGCGCCAGGCGACGGCCGTCGAGGTGTCGTCGACGAACATGCCGATCGAGATCACCTTCACCCCGTGGGCCACGGGCGGCAGGATCATGTCGTCGACGCGCGTGGGCTTCACGGAGGCGCCGTCCGCGTCCACGAGGCCGAGCAGGCCCGGGATGCTGAAGCCGTAGACGTCGGCGTCGACGATGCCGACCGCCAGGCCGCGCGCGGCGAGGGCGACGGCGAGGTTGGCGGTCAGGGTCGACTTGCCGACGCCGCCCTTGCCGCTCGTGACGGCGTAGACGTGCGTGAGGGTCTCGGGGCCGAACTGCATGCCCCTCGCGGCACGGCCCGCCCGGAGCTTCTCGGTGAGCGCGTGGCGCTCGGTCGCGGTCATCACCGTCACGTCGACCGTCACCGCGGTGACGCCCTCGACGGAGGCGGTCGCCTCGCGGACGTCGCGCTCGATGGTGTCGGCGGCCGGGCAGCCCACGATCGTGAGCTTCACGGAGACCGTCGCCGCGCCTCCCTCGTCGACCACGACGTCGCCGATCATGTCGAGCTCCGTCACGGGGCGACGGATCTCGGGGTCGAGCACCCGGCCGAGCGCGCCGTGCACGCGCTCGACGAGGTCGGCGGCGTCAGCCACGGGCGTCGGCCGCGTGGTCGCCGGCACGGTCGGCCGCGTGCTCGTCGGCGTCGCGACGGTCGAGCTCCTCGAGCAGCGAGCGCAGCTCGGCGCGGATGAAGTCCTTGCTGGCCATGTCGCGGATCGCGATGCGGAGCGCGACCACCTCGCGGGCGAGGTACTCGGTGTCGGCCAAGTTGCGCTCGGCCCGCTGGCGGTCCTGCTCGAACTGCACGCGGTCGCGGTCGTCCTGCCGGTTCTGCGCGAGCAGGATGAGCGGTGCCGCGTACGAGGCCTGCAGCGACAGGATGAGGGTGAGCGCCGTGAAGCCGATCGCGGCGCTGTCGAAGCGCCAGCTCTCGGGGGCCAGCACGTTGTAGCCCATCCACGCCACGCAGAAGAGCGTGAGCGCGATCAGGAACTGCGGCGTGCCCATCGCGCGGGCGATCGCCTCGGTCGCGCGGCCGAACCGGTCACGGCTGACGCGCTGGCGACCGGGCAGCACCCGGGTGCGGAGGCCCTTGGGGGAGTCGAGGCGGACCGTGCTGCGGTTATCGCGTGCCACCGGGTGTCCTCCTCGTGGTCGTGGTCAGCGGTGCTCGTCGGGCGCGGGGGCGCGACCTGCCCAGGGGCTGGTCGGGATCCTGGCTGCGCCAGTCGTCGGGCAACACGTGGTCGAGGACGTCGTCGATGGTCACCACCCCGACCAGACGGTGGGCGGCGTCGACGACGGGCACGGAGACGAGGTTGTACGTCGCCATGACGCGCGTCACCTCGAGGGCGGTCGCGTCGACCCTGACCGGCTCGAGCTGCTGGTCGAGCAGCGTGCCGAGCCGTTCGTTCGGCGGGTAGCGGAGCATGCGCTGGAAGTGCACCATGCCCAGGAACCGGCCGGTGGGCGGCTCGTAGGGCGGCAGGGTGACGCAGACCGCCGCGCCGAGCGCGGGGGCGAGCTCGTGGCGGCGGATGAGGGCGAGCCCCTCGGCCACCGTCGCGTCGGCGGAGACGATCACCGGCTCGGTGGTCATCAGGCCGCCGGCCGTGTCGGCGTCGTAGCTCAGCAGCATGCGGACGTCGTCGGCCTCGTCGGGCTCCATCAGCCCGAGCAGGTGCTCCTTGCGCTGCTCGCCGAGCTGCGACATGAGGTCGGCGGCGTCGTCGGGCTGCATGTGGTCGAGCACGCCGGCCGCGCGCTGGTCGTCGAGCTGCGCGAAGATCTCGACCTGCTCGTTCTCGGGCAGCTCCTCCAGCACGTCGGCCAGACGGTCGTCGGAGAGCTCGGAGGCCACCTCGAGGCGCCGCTCGGCCGTGAGGTCGAGCAGCGTGTTGGCGAGGTCGGCGGGCAGCAGGTCGGAGTACGCGGCGATGAGGTGCTCGGCGCTCTGGGCCTCGCCGGTCTCGGCGTCCTCCGACACCTCGTCCCACGCGGCGAACACGGTGGGGCCCTTGCCGAAGGGCGACGGCGTCGCCTTGGGCTTGCGGAGGAAGAGCTGGCCGATCTCCCAGTCGCCCTCCGAGACCTCGTCGATCGCGACGTCCTCGACGGTGGCGTGGCCGCCGTCGCGGAGCAGCGTGACCTTGCGGCCGAGCATCTCGGCGATGACGCGCGTCTCGCCGCCGCGCTGCTCGAACCGGCGCAGGGTGATCACGCCGTTCGTGATGATCTGGCCCGAGCCGATGCTCGTCACCCGGCCGATGCTGACGAAGACGCGCCGCTTGCCGGGCACCTCGACGATCAGGCCGACGACGCGGGGCGCGCCCGAGCCGCGGTAGACGACGAGCACGTCGCGGACCTTGCCCAGCTTGTCGCCGGCGGGGTCGAAGACGGAGCACCCGGCGAGACGGGCGACGAAGACTCTGGTGGCGCTCACCCGTCCACGTTAGCCGCTCGCCGGTCGGGCCCGTGATGTAATCCAGGCATGACGAACCAGAGCCCCCTGGCCCGCCGCTCGGCCGGTCCGCCGACCGTCCCCCGGGGCGACGTGCTCGGCACCTACGACAGCTACCCCGAGGCCCAGGCGGTCGTCGAGAAGCTGTCGCACGCCGAGTTCCCGATCAAGCAGCTCGCGATCATCGGCAACGAGCTCACGACCGTCGAGCGGGTGACGGGTCGGATGAGCTACGGCCGCGCGGCGCTCGCCGGCGCGGTGACCGGGCTCTGGCTCGGGGTGTTCTTCGGCCTCGTGATGCTGCTCTTCTCGCCCGAGACGGCGACCGTGACCACCGTCGTGGCCGCCGCCCTGATCGGCGCCGGCTTCGGCATGCTCTACGGCCTCGCCAGCTTCGCGGTGAGCCGTCGGCGCCGCGACTTCACCTCCACCCACCAGGTGCTCGCCCGCAGCTACCAGATCGTCGTCGACCCGGGCGTCAGCCACCGCGCCCGCGAGATCCTCTCCCGGCCCGACGCCGGGCGCTGAGGCGAGCCGGGCCTCCGCCCCCCCCGCCCTCGGCGCCGGCATCCTCCTCCGGCCTCCCGCGGCTCCGCTCCCGGCGGGGCTCTGTATCCTTGACCCTGCGCCGCGCGGGCACCCGCCCCGGCGCGCCTCTGCACGCCCCCGAGCGAGAGACCGACGTGACGACGACCCGATGGACGCGGTTCCTCCGCGGCTGGCTCACCGCCGGCTTCTCCGTCGTGGTCGCCGCCTTCTCGCACGTCGCCGGCGGCGGCGAACGACCCGGCCTGCTCGGCGTCGTGCTCGCCCTGGCCTTCAGCGTGCCCCTCTGCGTCGCGCTGGCCCGCGGGCGGGTGTCGACCACGCGCCTCCTGCCGGCCGTCGCCCTCAGCCAGCTCGCCTTCCACCTGCTCTTCACCGTCGGGGCCCCGGCGGCGGGCCAGGGGCCGACGGCCTCCGGGGGCCACCACGGGCCGCTCGTGCTCACCGCCGCCGTCGACGGCGCCTCGCGCCTCGCGACCTCGGCCGGCGCCGACCACGTCATGGCGATGTCGTCGTCGACGATGTGGCTCGCGCACGGCCTCGCCGCCCTCCTCACCGTCCTCGGCCTCCGCCACGGGGCCCGGTGCGCCGACCGCCTCGTGCGGCTCGCCGCGCGTCGTCTCACCGTCGTGAGGCTCCTGCTCGCGGGCACCGGCTCCGTGCCGGAGTCGCGGGTCGTGCCGATCACGGAGGTCGCCACGCGGCGCCCCGCGCCCCTGGTCTTCCTCACCGCGCGTCCCCGCCGCGGTCCGCCCGTCGTCGCCTGAGCCCGCGCTCCCTCGACGCCCGTCGACGGAGCCGCACGACGCCCCCGCCCCCGGCGGGGCCCCTCGTGCACCTCGACGACCCGGTCGCGCACCGCGCACCGAGACAGGACACCCTCGTGACCCACCGCACCACCACCCGCACCTCGTCCCGCACCGTCCGCACCTCGCGCCGCGGAGCCGTCGCCGCCCGCGGAGCCGCCGCGCTCGGAGCGGCCGCGCTGCTGGCCCTCGCCGCCCCGCTGTCGGCCTCCGCCCACGTCCGCGTCGACCCCGGCCAGGCCGACGCCGGCTCGTACGCCACGCTCACCTTCAAGGTGCCGAACGAGTCGGCGACGGCCGGCACCGTCCAGCTCGTGGTCGACCTCCCGACCGACACCCCGTTCACCTCGGTCTCGTACGAGCCGCTGCCCGGCTGGACGACCGAGGTCACCACGTCGACGCTGCCCTCGCCGGTGGAGGTCGGCGACGCGACCGTCACCGAGGCGCCCACCTCGGTGACCTGGACGGCCGACCCCGGCGTCCAGGTCGCGCCCGGCCAGTTCGAGCGCTTCGTGATCTCGGCGGGCGCCGTGCCCGACACCGGCTCGGTGCTGCTGCCGGCGCACCAGCACTACTCCGACGGCACGGTCGTCGACTGGGCCGACGAGACGCCCGCGTCGGGCGAGGAGCCGGAGCACCCCGCTCCCGTCCTGTACGTGAACGACGCGCCGCCCGCCGACGCACACGGCTCGTCGCACGACGCGGGCGCCGACACGGCGTCCGACGAGGCGGCCGTGACCACGACGTCGTCCTCCGGCGACAGCGGCACCGTCGCGCTGGCGCTCGGCATCGGGGGGCTCGCCCTCGGGGCGGTCGCCCTGGTGCTGAGCGTGGTCGCGCTCACGCGTCGCCCGCGCACCTCGGCCGAGGGCACGGTGACCGGACGATGACCCGGGCCACCGCGCCGACCGCGCCCCGCGCCTCCTCGAGGCTCGCCCGCCGTGGTGCGCTCGTGGCCGCCGCCGGCGCGGTGGCCGCGCTCGCCCTGGCCCCCGCCGCGGCGCAGGCGCACGACTACGTCCTGACCAGCGACCCCGCCGCCGGGTCGACCCTGACGACGTCGATCGACACGGCGTCGATCACCTTCAGCGACGTCGTGCTCGACCTCTCGGGCACGGGCTCGTCGAACGTCCTCGAGGTGACCGACGCCTCCGGCCTGCACTACGAGGACGGCTGCTCGACGACGGCGGGCCCCGTCCTCTCGACCGGGGTCGCCCTCGGCGGGGCGGGCGACTACACGCTGACGTACCAGGCCGTGTCGGCGGACGGCCACACGGTCTCCGACACGGTGCCGTTCCGCTACGAGCCGGCCGCCGGGTCGACGGCCGCGCCGGGGGCCGCCGAGCGGCCCGCCTGCGACGCGTCGGGAGGCGCGGGTGAGGCGACCGGAGCGACCAACGCTCCCGAGGCGGCCGCGACCCCGACCGCCGAGCAGACGACGACGGCCGGCGAGCCCGACACCGGCGCGTCGGCGTCGGCGTCGGCCGCCGACGGGGGCACCTCCGACGGCGCCGCCGACGACCAGGCGAACCTCGGCGTCGTCATCGGCATCGCCGTGGGCATCGTCGTGCTGGCGCTCGTCGCCGTCGCGGTCGTGCTGCTCACCGCGCACCGACGACCGGCCGGAGGCGCGGCGACGGGCACCGGCACCGCGCACGACGGCGACGGCGGCGGCGGAGGGAGCTAGCCTCCGCCGCGCCACGGTGCACGACGGCCCCGGTCCCTCTCGGGTCCGGGGCCGTCGTGCTCCGACCCGCGGGGCGGGGCGGAGCGTCAGGGCGTCGTCAGCTGCGGGCGACCCAGGCCTCGACCTCGGCGACCGTGCGCGGGATGCCGACCGAGAGGTTCTCGGCGCCGTCGGCCGTGACCACGATGTCGTCCTCGATGCGGACGCCGACGCCGCGGAACTCCGCCGGGACGGTCAGGTCGTCGGACTGGAAGTACAGGCCGGGCTCGATGGTGAAGACCATGCCGGGCTCCAGCACGCCGTCGAGGTAGAGCTCGCGGCGGGCGGCGGCGCAGTCGTGCACGTCGATGCCGAGGTGGTGGCTCGTGCCGTGCACCATGTAGCGACGGTGGTGCTGGGCGTCGGGCTGCAGCGCCTCCTCGGCGGTGACGGGCAGGAAGCCCCACTCCGCCGTCCGCTCGGCGATGACCTTCATCGCGGCCTGGTGGATCTCGCGGAACCGGATGCCGGGGCGGACGATCGCGAACGCCGCGTCGGCGGCCTCGAGCACGGCCTCGTAGACCAGGCGCTGCACGTCGGTGAAGCGGCCGTCGACCGGGAGGGTGCGGGTGATGTCGGCCGTGTAGAGGCTCTCGAGCTCGATGCCGGCGTCGATCAGGATGAGGTCGCCGGGGCGCACGACGCCGTCGTTGCGCGTCCAGTGCAGCACGCACGCGTGCTCGCCGGAGGCGGCGATCGTGTCGTAGCCGACCGTGTTGCCGTCGGCGCGGGCCCGGCGGTTGAAGGTGCCCTCGACCAGGCGCTCGCCACGGGGGTGCGCGACGATCTCGTCGAGGTCGGCGATCACGTCGGTGAACCCGGCGCCGGTCACGGCGACGGCCCGGCGCATCTGGGCGATCTCCCACTCGTCCTTGACGAGCCGCAGCTCGCTGAGGTCGCGGGCCAGGTCGTCGGTGCGCTCGACGCGCTCGGCCAGCTCGGAGGCGGGGGCCTCCAGGTCGGCCTCGTCGCGCACGGCGTCGACGCGGCGCGTGAGGTCGGGGTCGGCCTCGCGCACGAGCAGCGTGTCGGCGTCGACCTGCCCGACGACGGCCTCGAAGTCGGCCAGGTCGCGGGTGGCGAGGCCGAGGTCGGCCCCGACCTGGGCGAGGGTCGGGCGCGGGCCGATCCAGAACTCGCCGATCTCCGGGTTCGCGTAGAACTCGTCGGAGTCGCGGCCGGCGCTGGCCCGGAAGTACAGGGTCGCGTCGTGGCCGTCGCCGGCGGGCTCGAGCACGAGCACCGAGCCGGGGACGGTGTCGGCGCCCCAGCCGGTCAGGTGCGAGAACCCCGAGTGGGCGCGGAAGGGGTAGTCGCAGTCGTTCGACCGGACCTTCGCCTGCCCGGCCGGCACGACGAGCCGCTGCCCGGGGTGCAGGGCGGAGAGCCGGGCCCGGCGGGCGGCGGCCCAGGGAGCCTCCTCGCGGGGCTCGGGGAGGACCTCGGGGTGCTCGGCCCACTGCGACGAGATGTAGTCGCGGAAGAGGTCCGACCCGGGGGTGGTGGATCGGTTGGTGGTCGCGCGGGGCGCCGTGTCGTCAGCCATGCCCGCCATTCTCCCCGATCGGGCCCGGCGCCGTCAGCCCCTCAGGCGCCCGTCGAGCTCAGCTGCGCGACGACCGGGCGGTGGTCGCTGCCGACGTCGTCGAGGTCGGTGACGACCTTGAAGCCGGTCGTGTACCACTGCCGCGTGGCCATGACGTGGTCGATCGGGGTGCCCAGCAGCGGAGCCACGTCGGCGGGCCAGGTGCCCAGGCCGCCGTTCGCGGTCGAGACCGCGGCGTCGCGGCACCGCCCCAGGGCGCCGCCGGCCCGGCCGAGGCCCGCCATGTGGTCGACCGTCGCGTTGAAGTCGCCGGCCATGATGACGTCGCCGGTGCGGCACGCGTCGGCGAGGGCGGTGAGGCCGTCGCGCCAGGCCGGCACGTCGTCGCGCGTCGGTGCCTGCGGGTGTGCGGCCACGATCGTCGGGCCGGTGCCCGACACGGGGGTCGCGACGACGGACGGCATCAGGGGAGTGGTCTCGACGGCGACGCCCGCCTCGTCGACGGCGACCGCGTACTGCCCGAGCGCCGTGGAGATCAGCAGGGAGGTGGGCTTCGCGCTCGCCACGTCGTCGTAGGCGACGGTCAGCACGCTCATCGGGAGGCCTGCGGCTCCCATGGCCGCGGCGACCGCGGCGGCCGTCTCGGCGTCGGTCTCGGGCAGGCTCACGACCTCGGCGCCCTCCTCGACCGCCAGGGCGGCGATCCGGTCGGCGCCCGGGGCCCCGCCCAGGGTGTTCCAGGCGAGCACGGTGACGTCGGTCGGCTGCGCCTCGACGAAGTCCTCACGACCGAGGCCCCGGGCGCCGACGAAGCCGGCGGAGACGGCGCCGAAGACCAGCAGCAGCACCGCGATCGACGAGGCGAGCGAGCGCACCGGACGGGCCACCAGGGCCACGACGAAGAGCACGACGGCGGCGCCGGCGGCCACGACCGCGGCCGCGCCGCGGAAGGAGACGAGCTGCGCGGTCGGCCAGGTGCGCTGCAGGTCGAGCACCTGGGGCCAGAGCGCGAGGAGCAGCGCGGCGGCGACCGCGAGGACGAGGAGGAGGGCGACGAGACGACGGATCATGGCCCTGCCGAGCATAGGTGACCGGGCCCTCCACGGCGACGCCCGGGGGCGACGCCTACGATGGGGTGATGCCCTCCCGCCCGATCGACCTGCACACCCACAGCAGCGTCTCCGACGGCACCGAGACCCCGGCCGAGCTCGTCGCGGCCGCCGTGCAGGCGGGGCTCGGCACCGTGGCCCTCACCGACCACGACTCCACGGCAGGCTGGTCGGAGGCGACCCGGGCCGTCGCGGGCACCGGCCTCACGCTCGTCCCCGGCATGGAGCTCAGCACCCGCCTGGGGCTCGACAGCGTGCACATGCTCGCCTACCTCTTCGACCCGACCGACCCGGCCCTCGTGGCCGAGACGGCGAGGCTCCGCGACAGCCGCCTCCACCGGGCCGAGCGCATCGTCGAGCGCATCGCCGCCGACTACGACATCTCCTGGGGCGACGTGCTCGCCCAGTCGACGAGCGGCGCGACGCTCGGGCGCCCCCACATCGCGGACGCCCTCGTGGCGAAGGGGTTCGCCCCCGACCGCAGCGCCGCCTTCGCCGGGATCCTGCACTGGCGCTCGGGCTACTACGAGCCGCACGAGGCGCCGAGCCCGCTGCTCGGCGTGCGCCTCGTCCGTGAGGCCGGGGGAGTGCCCGTCATCGCGCACCCCGCGACCCGCGGCCGCGGCACGAACATCCCCGAGCGGGCGTTCGACGAGCTCGTCGAGGCCGGGCTGATGGGCGTCGAGATCGCGCATCGCGAGAACACCGACGCGGGGGCCGAGCGCCTCCGCGCCCTGGCCCGCCGGCACGACCTCATCGTCACCGGCTCCAGCGACTACCACGGCGAGGGCAAGCCGAACCGGCTCGGCGAGAACAGCACGGCGCCCGAGGAGCTGGAGCGGATCGTCGAGGCGGCCACCGGCTGGGCGCCCGTCCGCGGCTGACCCGGCCCGCGACTCCCGCACGCCCTCGGGTGCACCGAGAGCCCCCGTCGATCTCGACGGGGGCTCTCGGTGACGAGCGGTGCGTTACTGCGCGGCGGGCGCCGAGCCGTCGCCCGCGGGGCGACGACGACGGGCGCGGCTGCGACGACGAGGGGCCTCGCCCTCGGCCGTCGTGGAGGCCGAGCCGCCGTCGACGGGAGCCTGCTCGCGGGGGGCCTCGGTGCGGGCCTGACCGTCGCGACCCTGGCCGTCACGGGCCTGGCCGCCCCGGCCGCCGGAGCGACCCTGGCCGTCACGGCCCTGGCCGTCGGAGGCACGGGTCGAGTCACCGCCGCGACCGCGGGAGCGCGACGCCCCGGCGGCACGCTCCCGGGGAGCGGTGGAGCCGCCGTCGACGGCCGCCTTCGGGGCGGACGCGAGCCGGCCCTTGGTGCCGGCGGGGATGTCGAGGTCGGTGAACAGGTGCGGGCTCGACGAATACGTCTCGACCGGCTCGGGCTGGCCCATGTCGAGCGCACGGTTGATCAGCGCCCACTTGTGCATGTCGGCCCAGTCGACGAAGGTCACCGCGATGCCGGTCTTGCCCGCGCGGCCGGTGCGGCCGGCGCGGTGCAGGTAGGTGTCGTGGTCGTCGGGCACGGTGTGGTTGATGACGTGCGTGACGTCGTTGACGTCGATGCCGCGGGCGGCGACGTCGGTGGCGATCAGGATGTCCTTCTTGCCTGCCTTGAACGCGGCCATGGCACGCTCGCGCTGCTCCTGGTTGAGGTCACCGTGCACGGCGGCGGCGTTGAAGCCGCGGTCGGTGAGCTCCTCGACGAGCTTGGCGGCGGCGCGCTTCGTGCGGGTGAAGACGACGGTCTTGCCGCGGCCCTCGGCCTGGAGGATGCGGGCGATGACCTCGTCCTTGTCGAGCGAGTGCGCCCGGTAGACGACGTGCTTGATGTTCGCCTGCGTCAGCCCCTCGTCGGGGTCGGTCGCCCGGATGTGGATCGGCTTCGTCATGAAGCGGCGGGCGAGCGCCACGATCGGCCCGGGCATCGTCGCCGAGAACAGCATCGTGTGGCGCGTCGCCGGGACCTGCTGGAAGATCTTCTCGATGTCGCTGAGGAACCCGAGGTCGAGCATCTTGTCGGCCTCGTCGAGGACGACCTCCTGCACGTTCTTGAGGTCGAGGAGGCGCTGGCCGGCCAGGTCGAGGAGGCGCCCGGGGGTGCCCACCACGATCTGCGCGCCGGCCTTGAGCTGCTCGACCTGGCCCTCGTAGGCCTTGCCGCCGTAGATGCTCACGACCTTGGTGGCGCGGTTGGCGGTGGCGACCTCGAGGTCGTCGGCCACCTGGACGCACAGCTCACGGGTCGGGACGACCACGAGGACCTTGACGCCGGGGGCCGGGTCGAGCCCGATGCGCTGGATGATGGGGAGGCCGAAGCCGAAGGTCTTGCCGGTGCCGGTCTTGGCCTGGCCGATGATGTCCTGGCCGCTGAGGGCGAGGGGGATCGTCTGGGTCTGGATGGGGAAAGGTTCGAGGATCCCCTTCGACGCCAGAGCGTCGACCATGTCGGGGTCGATCGCGAGGTCTGTGAATGTCAAAGTGTTGCCCTGTCTCATATAGGGGGATGCGAGGAGTTTAGCCGGTCGGGGCGAGCGCCCCTCCGGACCCCGTAGGATGACGGCGTGGTGTCATGGATGGGCCGTAGGTCACAGCGCGGCGTCCCGACCCTCCAGTGGCCGCGACCCGCGTCGCGTCCGGTCGCCGTCAACCGGGTCGAGCTCGGTGACTTCACGCCCGACCTCGCCGTCTACCTGGGGCAGGCCGCGTACCTCCAGCTGGCGCTCTTCGAGTCGCTGGCCCGAGCCTCCGCCGTCGCCCCGAGCGTCCGCGCCCGGGAGGTCACCGGCCACGTCGCCGGCAGCACCCTCGACCGTCACCGCGGGCTCGTGGCCGAGATCCGTCGTCGCGGCGACGACCCGACCGAGCTGATGGAGCCGCACGTCGCGGCCGTCGACGACTTCGGCCGGCGCATCGAGGGCACCGACTGGTCGGAGGCCGTGCTCGGCGCGTACGTCGGAGCCGGCCTGCTCAACGACGTCTTCGTCCGGCTCGCGGCAGGGCTCGACGGCGACCCCCGCGACCGCATCGTCCGCGTGCTGGAGGCCGGCGACGACCAGGCCGTCATCGTCGAGGAGCTCTCCCGGGCGATCGGCGACGACCCTGCCCTGGCCTCGCGGCTGGCGCTCTGGGGCCGACGGCTCGTCGGCGACACCCTGCTCGTGGCCCGCGCCGCGATCGACGCCGCGCACGTCTCGGCCGACGACGAGCGCCTCGAGCCGGTCTTCACCGAGCTCATCGCCGCGCACACGCGCCGGATGGACGCGCTCGGCCTCACGGCGTGACCGTCTCCCGCCGAGCGGAGCCCGTGGGCTGAGGACGGCCGCGACCGGCGCACACCGGTCAGGCTCCTGCGACGGTCAGGCGCCCGCGACCACCCGCTCGTAGAGCTCGGCGTCGGCCCGGCGCCGCCGGGTGACGAGGCCCCGGGCGACGAGGGCGCCGGCCACCGCCGGGAGGGCGAGCGACACGACCCAGATCCATCCTCCGTCGGCCCGCCAGCCCAGCTGCAGGAGGAGCTCCCACGCCACGGCGGCGACGACCGTCGCGACGCCGGGCACGAGCAGCACGCCGCGCGTGTCGCGCGCGGGCAGGGCGGCGTGCAGCACGAAGCCGATCAGGGCGCCGCCGAGGCAGACGAAGAGGAGCTCCACGGGGTCAGCCGACGAAGCCGACCCGACGGCTCTCCTCCGAGCCGACCTCGACGTACGAGAGCGACGCGGTCGGGACGAGGTAGGTCTTGCCCTTCGAGTCGGAGAGGGTGACGTACGACTTGCCGCCGTCGAGGGCCTGGGCGACGACGGCCTCGACGTCGGAGGCGCTCTGCGACGTCTCGAAGCTGATCTCACGGGGGCTGTTGGCGATGCCGATTCTGATGTCCACGACGTCACGATATCCGACGACGCCGGGTCGGGCGTGCCCGTTCACTGTGGGCGCAAGCAGCCCGGCCGACGCGCTCCGTCGGTGGCGGCCGGTAGCGTCGACCCCATGGTGGCGACGGCGTTCCGACCGGTGACCGACGACGAGCGCTCGGCGCGCGTCGTCGAGCTCGACGCGTCCCAGCGCGCCGTGCTCGAGCTGGCCGACGGGGCGTCCGCCGCGGTCATCGGCGCCCCGGGCAGCGGCAAGACGACCACGCTCGTCGAGTTCGTCGTCGACCGCCTGCAGCGGCGGGGCTGGGCCCCCGGCTCCGTGCTGGCGCTGTCGCCGACCCGCACGACGGCCACGCGCCTCCGCGACGTCCTGGCCTCGCGCGTCGAGGTGCCGACGCCGGGCCCGCTGGCGCGGACCGTCGCCTCCCTCGCCTTCGACGTCGTCGGCCACTCCGCGCGCCTCGCGGGGCAGGTGCCTCCGACGCTGCTCACCGGAGGCGACCAGGACAGCATCGTGCGCGCCGTGCTCGAGGGGCACCTCGCCGACGGCGGCGGGCCGGCCTGGCCCGACGAGCTCGGCCCGCGCGTGCGGGCGCTCCGCGGCTTCCGCACCGAGCTGCGCGAGGTCCTGATGCGCACGACCGAGCAGGGCCTGTCGGGCGACGACCTCCGCCTGCTGGGCGACCGGCTCGACCGGCCCGCCTGGCGGGCCGTCGCCGACTTCGCCGACGAGTACCACGCGGTCGTCGACGGCCTGGCCGGCCGCCGCCTCGACTCGGCGGAACTCGTCGACTTCGCCGTGGCGGCCCTGGACCGCGGCGAGACGGCGCCCGCCGTCGACGGCCTCCGCGTCGTGCTCGTCGACGACGCCCAGGAGGCCACCCGGTCGACGGTCGCCCTCCTCCGCGCCCTCGTGCGTCGCGGCGTCGCGGTCGTCGCCCTCGGTGACCCCGACCTCGCGACGACGGCGTTCCGCGGCGGCAGCCCCGACGTGCTCGGCCGTCTCGCGCCGCGGCTCGGCCTCGACCGGGTCGAGACCCTCTGGCTGACCCGGGTGCACCGGCACGACGACGCCCTGCGCGAGCTCGTCGGCCGGGTCACGGCCCGCATCGGCACGGCCGCCGCCGGGCGGCAGCACGCGGCCGACGCCGCCGGTCCGACGGCCGATGAGGGGCCCTGGCGTGACGTGCCGCCGGTGGTCACCGTGCAGGCCGACAGCCCCGCTCACGAGGTCTCGGGCGTGGCCCGGCTGCTCCGCGAGCACCACCTCCTGCGCGGCGTCCCGTGGGCGCGCATGATGGTCGTCGTCCGCAGCGGCGGGCAGGTGACCTCGGTCGCGCGCAGCCTCCAGCTCGCCGAGGTGCCCACGCGCACGCCGGTGGCGGGCCGGGCCGTGCGCGACGAGCACGGGGCCCGGCACCTCCTCCTCGCCGCCTCGGTGGCGGTCGGTCGTGACGCGCTCACGGCCGAGGTGGCCGCCGACCTGCTGCTCGGACCGCTCGGCGGGTTCGACCCGCTCTCGCTCCGACGGCTCCGCCTCGCCCTCCGGGCGGAGGAGCTCGCGGGCGGCGGCACGCGATCGGCCGACGCCCTGCTGGTGGAGGCCCTCGGCGCCCCCGGGCGCTTCGTCACGATCGACTCGAGGCCGGCCGCCCGGGCCGGCCGGGTCGCGGCCAGCCTCGACGCCGCCCGTCGGGCCGCCGACGAGGGCGCGAGCATCGAGGAGGTCCTCTGGGGGCTCTGGGAGCGCAGCGGGCTCGCGACCGAGTGGTCGACCCGGTCGGCCGGGCGCGGCATCGTGGCGGCCGAGGCCGACCGCCACCTCGACGGCGTCGTCGCCCTGTTCACCGCCGCCAAGCGGTACGTCGAGCGCACGCCCGAGGCGCCCGCCGTGGGGTTCCTCGACGCCCTGCTCGACGCCGAGGTGCCCGAGGACACCCTGTCGCCCCAGGCCTCGGCCGACTCCGTCCTCGTCTGCACCCCCGCCTCCGCCGTGGGCGTCGAGGTCGACGTGGTCGTCGCGGCCCGGGTGCAGGAGGGGGTCTGGCCGAACCTCCGCGTGCGGGGCGCACTGCTCGGGCCCGACGAGCTCGTCGACGCCGCCGAGCGGCTGCGCGCGGGCGAGCTCGCCGGCCCCGCCCCGGCCGCGCCGACCGACGCGCGCGCCGGCGTCCTCAGCGACGAGCTCCGCATGTTCGCCCTGACGGTCTCCCGGGCGCGCCGCCAGGTCGTCGTGTCGTGGACGGCCGACGACGCCGAGGGGCCGTCCGTCTTCTCCCGCCTGCTGCCCGCCGACGTGCCCCGCGCCTCCGGCGGTCACCCGCTGTCGCTGCGGGGGCTCGTCGGCCACCTGCGCCACGCGCTCGTGACGACGCCGAGGGGCGTCCGCGGCGACGCGGCGGCCCGGGGGCTCGCCCAGCTCGCCGAGGCCGGCGTCGCGGGGGCCCACCCCGGGCAGTGGTACGGCCTGGCCGAGCCCACGACGACGGCCCCGCTCGTCGACCTCGCGGTGCCCGAGACGCACGTGCCCGTCTCGCCGTCGCAGCTCGGCTCGTTCGAGGAGTGCCCCCTGCACTGGTTCGTCGACCGCTTCGGCGGCTCCGCCCCGAGCGCGGCGATGGGCCTCGGCACGGTGCTGCACGACGTGATGGAGCACGCCACGGCGACCGACGTCGAGTCGCTCTGGGCCGCGGTCGAGGAGCGCTGGGGCGAGCTCGAGTTCGAGTCGCCGTGGATCGCCGAGGCCGAGAAGAGACGAGCGCGGCAGATGACCGAGAGCCTGTCGTCGTACCTGCGCGACTTCGAGGCCTCCGGGGCGGAGCTGCTCGCCGCCGAGTCGTCGTTCACCCTCGACATCGGCCCGGCCCGGCTCCGCGGGGCGATCGACCGCGTCGAGCGCACCGCCCAGGGCGCGGCCGTCATCGTCGACCTCAAGACCGGTCGAGCCGTGCCCACCTCGCCGCGCGCCGTGGCGGAGCACCCCCAGCTCGGCAGCTACCAGGTCGCGCTCGCCGACGGGGCGATCGAGGAGGTGCCCGAGGGCACGGCGCCCGGCGGCGCGAAGCTCGTCATCGTCTCGTCGGGGGTGCGCGGCAAGCTGTACCGCGAGCCCGCCCAGGCGCCGTTCGACGCCGAGACCCTCCAGGGCTTCCGCGACCGGGTGACCGACGCCGCGGAGGGCATGGCCGGGCGCGTGTTCGTGGCCCGGCTCGACGAGCACTGCGAGGGGCGCAACGGCGGCACCTGCCGCATCCACGTCGTCGGGGAGGTCAGCTCGTGAGCGTCGCGACGCCAGGCCCGACGACGGGGCTCTCCGAGGCCCCCGCCCGAGGCCTCCGCTCGGCCGTCGAGATCGCCGAGGTGCTCGGCCTGCCCCGCCCGACCGCCGAGCAGCAGGCGGTCATCGAGGCGCCCCTCGAGCCGGCCCTCGTGGTGGCGGGCGCCGGCAGCGGCAAGACCGAGACCATGGCGAACCGCGTCGTCTGGCTGCTCGCCAACGGCCTGGTCGGGGTCTCCGAGGTGCTCGGCCTCACCTTCACCCGGAAGGCCGCGGGCGAGCTCGGTGAACGGATCGAGCGCCGCGTGCAGCAGCTCGGGGCCGCCGGGCTGCTCGGCGACGACGTCGACCCGTTCGACGCCCCGACCGTGTCGACGTACAATGCCTTCGCCAACGGCATCTTCCGCGACAACGCCCTCCGGGTCGGGCGCGAGAGCGAGGCCCAGGTGCTCGGCGAGGCGTCGTCCTGGCAGCTGGCGCGCTCGCTGGTCGTCGCGAGCACCGACGACCGCCTCGCCGGGCTCGGCCGCAGCGTCGACTCGCTGACCGAGGCCGTGCTGCGGCTCAGCCACGCGCTGAGCGAGAACGTCGCCGACGCGGCCGACGTGGCCGACCTGGCCGAGCGGTTCCTCGACCTCGCCGGCCTGCCGTCGACGAAGGGCACGCCGTACAAGTCGGTGGTCGACGCCGTGGCGGCCGTGTCCGCCCTCCCTCCTCTGCTCGAGCTGGCGAGGGCGTTCTCGGACGAGAAGGCGCGCCGCGGCTTCGTGGAGTACTCCGACCAGGTCGCGCTCGCGCTCGAGGTCTGCGAGACGGCGCCCGACGTGGTGACCGAGCTGCGCACCCGCTTCCGGGTGGTGCTGCTCGACGAGTACCAGGACACCAGCGTGGTGCAGACGACCCTCCTCTCGCGCCTCTTCGCCGGCACGGGCGTGATGGCGGTCGGCGACCCGCACCAGTCGATCTACGGCTTCCGCGGCGCCTCCGCCGCCAACCTGGGGCGGTTCCCGGTCGACTTCGAGGCCGCGCCGGGCGCTGTCTACAGCCTGTCGACGAGCTGGCGGAACGCCTCGCGGGTGCTCGACGCGGCCAACGCGGTCGTCGCCGAGCTGGCCGCGGCGGCCGAGGGCGCCGTCGCCGAGCTCAGCCCGCGCCCCGCGGCGCCCGAGGGGCGGGTCGAGGTCGTCTTCGAGCAGACCCTGCCCGCCGAGGCGGACCGCGTGGCCCACTGGCTCCAGCGGGAGCTCGACCCGGCACGGCACGGGGGTGCCGAGCCGCGGACGGCGGCGATCCTCTTCCGGTCGAAGAAGACCGTGCCGGCGTTCGTCGAGGCGCTCGCCGCCCGCGGCGTCCCGTACCACGTGCTCGGCGTCGGGGGCCTGCTGCAGCGGCCCGAGGTCGTCGACCTGGTGTCGTGCCTGCGCGTGCTCCACGACCCCGCGGCGGGCTCCGAGCTGATCCGCCTGATGGCGGGCGCGCGGTGGCGCGTCGGGCTGCACGACATCGCCGTGCTGCGGTCGGTGTCGTCGTGGCTCTTCTCCCACGACCACGCCCAGCAGCAGCTCGACGACGACGTCGCGGCGGGCTTCCGCGCCTCGGTCGCCGTGGGCGAGCACGGCTCGATCGTCGACGCGCTCGACTTCGTGACGACCGCTCCCGAGGGCCACCGCCAGCTGGCCGAGTTCAGCCCCGAGGGGCTCGCCCGTCTCCGGCGCCTCGGCTCGCAGCTCGCCTTCCTCCGCGGCCGCGTCGGTCTCGACCTGGTCGACCTGGTGACCCTGGTGCAGCAGGAGATGCTCCTCGACGTCGAGGTCGGCGCCGCGACCGGCCAGGGGCACGGCGGAGCCTGGCTGCAGGCGCTGGAGGACGAGCTGGCCGGCTACGTGGCCACCGACGAGTCGGCGACCCTCGGGGGCTTCCTCTCCTGGCTCGCGGCGGCCGAGCGACGCGACGACATGGGCCCGCGCTCGGAGGACGGCGAGCCCGGCACCGTCCAGCTGCTGACCGTCCACGGCTCCAAGGGCCTCGAGTGGGACGTCGTGGCCGTGCCGCGGCTCGTCGAGGGGGAGCTGCCCGGCACCTCGCGGGAGGGCGTCGGCTGGCTCGGCTTCGGCGAGCTGCCGTTCGAGTTCCGCGGCGACGCGGCCGAGCTGCCGCAGCTCGCCTGGCGGGGCGTCGACGACCAGAAGGAGTTCGACCAGGGCCTCGCCGCGTTCCGGGCCGAGCTCGTCGAGCGGCACCTCGCCGAGGAGCGGCGCCTCGCCTACGTCGCCCTCACCCGGGCCCGCGACGCCGTGCTGCTGAGCGGGTCGTTCTGGTCGACCACCGTCAAGCCCCGGGCGGTGAGCCGGTACCTCCGTGAGCTCGTCGACGCGGGGGTCCTTCCCCCGGGCGCGCTGCCCGAGCTGCCCTACGACGACGAGAACCCCCTGGCCGACACGACCCGGGAGCTCGCCTGGCCGATCGACCCGCTCGGCCCGCGCCGGGCCGCGGTCGAGGGAGCGGCGGCCCGGGTCGGCCGCGAGCTCGCCGCCCGCGCGGCCGACCCCGACCGACCCGACGTCGTCGACGGACCGTGGTCGGCCGACATCGACCTGCTGCTCCGCGAGCGCGACGCCATCCGCGAGCGGGCGGGGTCGATCGACCTGCCGCAGCGCATCCCCGCCTCGCGCTTCAAGGACTACGTCAGCGACCCGGCCGCGGTCGCGACGTCGCTGCGCCGC
Organism: Frigoribacterium endophyticum; assembly: GCF_011759585.1. Taxonomy (GTDB): domain Bacteria; phylum Actinomycetota; class Actinomycetes; order Actinomycetales; family Microbacteriaceae; genus Frigoribacterium; species Frigoribacterium endophyticum. The sequence continues at coordinate 332,182 of NZ_JAAOYV010000002.1, read as the reverse complement.
CCCCTGCCCGAGAGGCCCTATCGGGCGACCCGGCTCGGCACGCTCTTCCACGAGTGGGTGGAGGAGCGGTACCGGCCGACGGGGCGCGCGGAGGTCCTCGACGCGTGGGCCACCGAGATCGACCTCGACGACGAGCGGGTCGGCGGCACGGCGGGCCTGGTCGACCCTGACGACGCCAGGCGCCTCGTCGAGCTGCAGCGCACGTTCGAGCGCTCGCCGTGGGCGGGCGTCGAGCCGGTCGAGGTCGAGCTCGAGGTGCACCTGCCGCTCGGCCGCCGCACCGTCATCTGCAAGATCGACGCCGTCTTCGAGCGCGACGGGCGCTGGCAGGTCGTCGACTGGAAGACGGGCGCCGCGCCCGTCGACGACGCCGACCTCGAGCTCCGGCAGCTGCAGCTCGCCCTGTACCGCGAGGCCTGGGCCAGCTTCCGGGGCGTGCCGGCCGAGAGCGTCGACGCGGTCTTCTACTTCGTCGCCGACGACGTGGTCGTCGAGCCGCGGCACGTGGCCGACCGGGCCGAGCTGGTCGCCCTCTGGGAGGCGGTCGAGGTCGGGCGTCCGACGACGGGCCCGCGGTAGGGGCGCCGGCGGCGGCCTAGGAGTGCCGGCGCTCCGTCGAGGCGAGCAGCTCCTCGACGCCGTCGAGGTCGAGGGCGGCCGTGCCGCCGGCGCCGATGCCGCCCTGCGACCCGGCCTGGAGCCGGTCGACGAGGTCGGTCATCATGCCCACGGCGTCGTCGACGACCGCGGTGCTCTTCGTGCTCGTGCCGTGCAGCAGCCACTTGGCGAGGTCGAGCTCGCGGTACAGCGTGGCCCGGTGGCGCAGCTGGTGGTCGCTGGTGCCGCGGGCGGCGTTGTAGGCGTCGAAGGCGGAGTCGATCGCCTCGCGCCCGGGGGCGCCGAGCAGCCAGGCGAGGTCGCGCGCAGGGTCGCCGACCTGGAGGTCGTGCCAGCCGAGCACCCCGCTGACGGCGTCGTCGACGACGAGCACCGACGACGCCTCGAGCGCGGCGTTGACGACCGTGGGCTGGAACTGCCAGAGCACGCTGTCCTGGATCGCCGCCTCCCACCGCTCCAGCAGCGCGGCGGGGAGCAGCCGTGTCGAGGCAGCCCGGTCGACGAGGGCCGCCGACGACCGCATCGCCTCGAAGGGCGTGTGGCTCGTGAGCCCGGCGTCGGTGACGAAGCTCGTGGGGAGCGAGTGGATCGCGGCGATGCCGCGGCCCAGGGCGGTGGGCAGGCCGGAGCCGGAGGTGACCTCGCTGCTGCGGAGGTGGCGCCCGGGCACGAAGTCGTAGACGATGCCGCGCGTGCGGCCGATCGGCGCCTGGCCCCGGTACTGCGGGACGGCGAAGGGGAGGCGACCGCGGACCCCGGCGCTCAGGGCGCGCAGCGCGACGAGGTCGGCGGACTGGGTGGCCTCGGCGCGCTGGCTGCGGGGCACCCGCACGATCAGCTGCTCGCCGTCGCTGCTGCCCACGACCGCGGAGTCGTAGTCGCCGCCCTGGGAGGAGCCGTGCGGCGACGCCGTCACGACGTCGAGCTCGGCGACGGCGGCCGTGGCCAACGCGGCTAGAGTGAGATGAGATCTGGCCATGCCCTCAGGGTAGGCCGCCGCGCCCGGTGCCACTCCGCGCGCCACGCTGTCAACTCGCGATGATTGGTCGTCCGATGTCCTCGCCGCTCACGCCCCGCCTCCCGCTGTCCCGACAGCAGGTCGACCGTGACTACCTCACCCGCGAGCGTCCGGGCGTGGTCGCCGAGCTGCTGTCGTCCGCCGACACGAGGGTGCTGCCCGTCTGGCGCGGCCGGACCCTGATGGCGACGCCGTCGGCGCTGGCCCTGCTCGAGCCCGCCGCCCTCGGCCAGGCCCGCGACCACCTCTACCTCGGCCGGTCGCTCGACCCCGCCGCCGTCGAGCCCGTCGGCACCCCCGTCGTGGCGGCGCTGCTCGACGACGACCAGGCGGCCGCCCTCGAGCCCGACGACGAGGCGTGGAGCAGCCCGCGGGCCACGGGCTCGACGCTCAGCGCCCGCGACGTGGGCCTGGCCGTCGAGGCCGTCGCCCTCGCCAACTGGCACGACTCGCACCGCTTCGCCCCGCGCACCGGCCGCGAGCTCGTCAGCGACAAGGCCGGCTGGGTCCGGCGCGACCCCGACGACGGCCACGAGGTGTTCCCGCGCACCGACCCCGCGATCATCGTCGGCGTCACCGACGCCGACGACCGGCTGCTGCTCGGCTCGAACGCCCTGTGGGAGTCCAACCGGTGGTCGCTCCTCGCGGGGTTCGTCGAGCCCGGCGAGTCCCTCGAGCAGGCCGTGCAGCGCGAGGTCTTCGAGGAGAGCGGGGTGAAGGTCGTCGACCCGCAGTACCTCGGGTCGCAGCCCTGGCCCTTCCCCGCGAGCCTGATGCTCGGCTTCCGGGCCGTCGTCGACGCCGCCGACCCGGGGGTGCTCGAGCCCGACGGCGCCGAGATCCTCGACCTGCGCTGGTTCAGCCGCGACGAGCTCGCGGCGAGCCTCGGCGACGTCCTCCTGCCGGGCCGCACGTCGATCGCCCGCGCCATCATCGAGGACTGGTTCGGCGGCGAGCTCGACCAGTGACCGAGGCCGCTGAGCTCATCGCCGGGCTCGACGAGCAGCAGCGCGAGGCGGCCCGTCGGCTGCTCGGGCCGGTCTGCCTCCTCGCGGGGGCGGGCACCGGCAAGACCCGCGCCATCACGCACCGCATCGCCTACGGCGTCGCGACCGGCGTGTACGCCCCGAACCGCGTGATGGCACTCACCTTCACCTCCCGCGCGGCGGCCGAGCTCCGCGGACGGCTACGCCACCTCGGCGCGGGGGGCGTGTCGGCGCGCACCTTCCACGCCTCCGCCCTCTCGCAGCTGTCGTACTTCTGGCCGCAGACCATGGGCGGGCAGATGCCGCGCCTCCTCGACGGGAAGGGCAAGCTGCTGGCGCACGCCGCCGAGCGGCTGCGGCTCAAGCTCGACACCGCCTCGCTGCGCGACATGGCCGGCGAGATCGAGTGGCGCAAGGTCTCCCGGCTCACGATGGACGAGTACGCGCTGAAGGTGCCCTCGCGCTCGCTGCCGCAGTCGGTGTCGGTCGAGGCGGCGCTCGACCTGCACGCCGCCTACGAGGACATCAAGGACGAACGTCGCCAGCTCGACTTCGAGGACGTCCTGCTGGCCACGGTCGGCATGCTCGAGCTCGAGCCCCGGGTCGCGCAGCAGGTCCGTGAGCAGTACCGCTTCTTCGTCGTCGACGAGTACCAGGACGTCTCGCCCCTTCAGCAGCACCTCCTCGAGCTGTGGCTCGGCGACCGCAACGACCTCTGCGTCGTCGGTGACGCCAGCCAGACCATCTACTCGTTCGCCGGGGCCTCCGCCGACTACCTCCTGGGGTTCGGCTCCCGGTACGACGACGCGACGGTGGTGCGCCTCGAGCAGAACTACCGCTCGTCGCGCCAGATCGTCGACACCGCCAACCAGCTCATGCGCGGCCGGCCCGGTGCCCTCCACCTGCACCCCGCGGTCGAGACGACCGGGCCGGTGCCCCCGGTGACGCAGTACCCGACCGACATGGCGGAGGCGCGGGGCGTGGCCCAGACGATCGCCGACGAGATCGCGTCGGGCGTCGCGCCGGAGGAGATCGCGGTGCTCTACCGCGTCAACGTCCAGGCGGCGGCGCTCGAGCGCGCCCTCTCCGACGTGGGCGTCTCGACGCGGGTCCAGGGCGCGACGCGGTTCTTCGAGCTGCGCGAGGTCAAGGAGGCGCTGATGATGCTCAAGGGAGCGGCCGTCAGCATCGTGGGCGAGCCGCTCTTCAAGACGGTCAGCGACGTGCTGCGCTCGCTGGGGTGGACGCAGGAGGCGCCCGAGCAGCGGGGCGCCGTGCGTGACCGCTGGGAGTCGCTGAACGCCCTGATGGGGCTCGCCGAGGCCTCGCCCCCCGAGACCACGCTGCGGCAGTTCGTCGACGAGCTCTTCGCCCGCCAGCAGGGGCAGCACGAGCCGACGATGGCCGCCGTCACCCTCGCGACCCTGCACTCGGCGAAGGGGCTCGAGTGGCGGAGCGTCTACCTCGTCGGCCTCAGCGAGGGCTTCGTGCCGATCAGCTACGCGCAGGGGCTCGAGGCGATCGACGAGGAGCGGCGACTGCTCTACGTGGGCGTCACCCGGGCCCGGGAGCGCCTCCGGCTGTCGTGGGGCGCGGCGGGCCAGGGCCGGGGCGGCGAGCGTCGACCGAGCCGGTTCCTGGAGGAGCTCCGCATCCGCAGTCGCGACGCGGTGTCGTCCACGAGCGCGTGACCTCGCCGCTCGCCCGGTCGACGCGGTCGACGGCCGCCGCGTCGTCGCCGGCTCCGTGCTCGGCCACGGCGAGCAGCCGCCGCACCGCCGCCGCGGCGGCCTCGTGCACCACCAGCGACGACAGGGGCGTCGGCGGGGCCGTCACGAGCTGACCGGCGAGGGCGGGCCACGCCGGGTCGGCCTCGCCGTCGTGCAGGTGCAGGCACCGGACGCACGCCGTCACGCCCGGGACGACGACCGGCCCGACCCGCACCGAGCGGTCGCCCGAGCGCACGACCAGGTGGACGACGTCGTGGCGCACCCACTCGGCCGTCAGGCACGGGTCGGGGACGAGGCCCGAGACGACCAGGCCCAGGCCGGCAGGCGACGAGGAGGCGCTCCGCGGGTCACCGGGGGAGCCCGCGACGCTCTCGGCGTCGACCCGCAGCACCCCGAGGCCCTCCGCCTGGGCGAGCCGCCCGACGGCGTCGGCGAGGGGCCCCGACCCCGCGAGGCGCACGAGCGGAGGTGCCGCGCGGGGCCCGTCGGCGAGCAGGGCCGGCTCGAGCCGCTGCACGGCGGCGGCGACGGACCCGGCGTCGGCGCCGAGCTGAGCGGCGAGCGCGGTGACGCCCCCGTCGCCGCGACCGGCCACGAGGGCGGCGACCACCGCCTCCTCGAGTCGGCTCACCCCGCGGAGGACGACCAACGCCCGCTCGACCCCGATCTGCAGGGTGTCGGGATCACGCCACAGCACGGGGACGTGGTCGGGCAGGCGGAGGGGGCGAGGAGCGGGCACGCCCCGAGCTTGCTGCAGCGGGAGCGACCGCCCCGCGTTGTCCACAGGCCCGCCCGGGCGGGCCCGCGGTCAGCGAGCGGGGGAGGGACCGCCGTCGGGGGAGCCGTCCTCGCCGCGGTCGGGCTCGGTGTCGGTGTCGGTCTCGGCCTCGACCGCGCTGCCGTCCGTGGACTCGCGGGGACGGTCGTCGCCCGTGTCGGCCAGGAGGTCGGCGATGGCCTGGTCGACGTCGTCGAAGGCGGGCTCGGACGCGGTCAGCCGCGCCACGAGCGCCTGGGGGTCGTCGATGTCGGCGTCGGTCGGGACGATGTCGGGGTGGGCCCAGAGCGCGTCGCGCTGCTCGGCCCCGACCGCGGCGCTGACGGCCGACCACATCGCCGCGGCCTCGCGGAGGCGTCGGGGGCGGAGCTCGAGGCCGACGAGCGTCGAGAACGCGGACTCGGCGGGGCCGCCGGCCGCCCGGCGACGGCGGACGGTCTCGGCGATCGCGCCGGCCTTCGGCAGGCGCGCGGTCGCCTCGGCGGTGACGACGTCGACCCAGCCCTCGATGAGGGCGAGCGTCGTCTCGAGGCGGGCCAGGGCGGCCAGCTGCTCGTCCGTCTTCGGGGGGATCAACGCTCCGCTCGCGAGGGCGTCCTGCAGCTGCTCGGGCGACTCGGGGTCGAAGTCGACCGCGAGCTCCTCGAGCCGGCTCGTGTCGATGCGGATGCCCTGGGCGAACTCGCGGATGGACGAGATGAGGTGGAGGCGGAGCCAGCGTGCGTGCCGGAACAGCCGGGCGTGCGCGAGCTCGCGCACGGCGAGGTACAGCTGCACCTGGTCGCGCTCGATGTCGAGGCCCTCGCCGAAGGCGTCGACGTTCTGCGGCACGATCGCGGCCTGCTGGTCATCGAGAAGGGGGATGCCGACGTCGCCGCCGGAGACGACCTCGGTCGAGAGCTGCCCGACGACCTGGCCGAGCTGGAGGGCGAACAGGGTGCCGCCCACGCTGCGCATGACCTGGCCCGCCCCGGCCAGGAGCGACTGCATCTCGTCGGGGGCCTGCTCGGAGAGCACGCGGGTGAGGGAGTCGGCGATGGACTCGGCGACCGGCTCGGCCAGCTGCGTCCAGACCGGCATGGTCAGGCGTGCCCACTCGGCACGGCTCACGAGCTTCGGGGGGACCGTGAGCTCGGCCACGTAGGTGACCTCGTCGAGCCAGAGGGCCGCGAGGGTGAAGGCCTGCTCGAGGGCCGCCGTGGCGGCGGGGTCGGCGGCCACGGCGGAGGCCGTGCCGACGGCGGTCGCCTGCTGGGTCGCGACGCTCCAGTCGATGCCGTCGCCGCTGCGGCTCACGGCGTCCTGCAGCTGGCTCATCAGCCGGGCGACGAAGGCCGGGTCGGACGGCAGCCCCGCCGCGCCCGCGAGCTTCGACGGATCGATGTCGGAGCCGCCCGCCAGGAACTGGCGCAGCATCTCTCGGAACTCGTCCTCCGGGCCGCGCTGCGGTTCATCAGTCATGCTGACTACGCTAGCTGCTGGCCGCAGGAACAGCCTGGGTTCCGGCCGACGCCTCCCGGTCCGCCGCTGCGCCCGTGGCGAACACCGAAAGGACCGTCCGTGGCCATGTTCACGCCCCCGGCTCGACCCGTCGAGCAGCCCCGTCGCCGTGCCGCCCTCGGGTGGTGGCTGCTGGTCGTCGCCCTGGTCGCCGGGCTCGCGCTCACCTTCCTCCCCTCGCCCTACCTGATCGAGCAGCCGGGCCCCGTGTTCGACACCCTCGGCAGCGCCGACTACGAGGGCGAGAGCGAGCCGCTCATCACCGTCGAGGGCGCCGAGACCTACCCGACGGCCGGGTCGCTCGACCTGCTGACCGTCAGCGTGCGCGGCGACGTCGCGAACCGGCCCAGCTGGCTCGACGTCGTCCAGGCCTGGTTCTCGCCGAGCCGGGCCGTCGTGCCGGTCGAGGCCATCTACCCCTCCGGCGTCTCGAACGAGCAGGTCGACGAGCAGAACGCCGTCGACATGCAGAACTCCCAGAAGTCCGCCGTCGCGGCCGCCCTCGTGCACGAGGGGTACCAGGTGCCCAGCACCGTCACGGTCAGCCAGGTCTCCGACGACGGACCGTCGGCGGGCGTGCTCCGCGAGGGCGACGTCGTCGTCAGCGTGGACGGCGTCGACCTCACCACCAACGGCGACGTCGACGCCCTCCGCGCCGTGGTCGCCGACCACGGGGCCGACGGCCCCGCCGACGTCGTCGTCGAGCGCGACGGGCAGCAGGTGACCGAGCAGGTGACGCCGCAGGAGGTGCAGGGGACGCCCCTCCTGGGCGTCGGCGTGAGCGTCGACTACGAGTTCCCCTTCGACGTGACGCTCCGTCTCGACAAGGTCGGCGGCCCGAGCGCGGGCATGATGTTCGCCCTCGGGATCATCGACAAGACCACGCCCGGCGAACTCAACGGCGGCGAGACGGTCGCGGGCACGGGCACCATCACGGCCTCGGGCACCGTCGGGCCGATCGGGGGCATCCGCCAGAAGCTGTACGGCGCCCGCGACGCGGGGGCGTCGGTCTTCCTCGCGCCGGCCAGCAACTGCGACGAGGTCGTCGGCCACGTGCCCTCCGGCCTCGACGTCTACGCGGTCGCCACCCTCGACGACGCCGTGACGGCGCTCGAGACCGTGGCCGACGGCGGAGACACCGCCTCGCTGCCCACCTGCACGGCCGGCTGAGGGCCCCTGCACAGCTCCCTGCGAGGAGGCGCGGGCACGGTGGAACGGTCAGGCTCGACACGTAGGATGGCCGTCCACGTCCCCTGAGCCAGGAGCACCCTCTTGACGTCACCTGCATCGTCGCGCACCCCGCGACGTTCGCCCCGAGCGCCGGTCCTCGTGACGGTGGCGATCCTCGCCGCCCTCGTCATCGCGTTCTTCATCTTCTCGTCGCTGCTGACGGACTACCTCTGGTACGACCAGCTCGGGTTCGCGAACGTGCTGACGACGCAGTGGATCGCGGGCGCGGTGATGTTCCTCGTGGGCTTCGTCGCCATGGCCGTCCCGGTCTGGGTCAGCATCGACGTGGCGTTCCGGTTCCGCCCCGTCTACGCGAAGCTCAACTCGCAGCTCGACCGCTACCAGCAGGTCATCGAGCCCCTCCGCCGCGTCGTGGTGCTCGGCGTGCCGATCGTGCTCGGGCTGTTCGCGGGCATCGCGACCTCGACGCGCTGGCAGGTCACCCTGCAGTGGCTGAACCGCACCTCCTTCGGCGAGACCGACCCGCAGTTCGGCCTCGACGTGGGCTTCTACGTCTTCGAGCTGCCCTTCTACCAGGGCGCCGTCGGCTTCGCGTCGGCCGTCGTCCTCATCGCGGGCCTGGCGGCCCTGGCCACGAGCTACCTCTACGGGGCGCTGCGCTTCTCGGGCCGTGACGTGCGCATCTCCCGCGTGGCGCGCATCCAGCTGGCCGTCACCGCCGCGCTCTACCTGGCCCTCCAGGGCCTCAGCCTGTGGCTCGACCAGTACGCGACGCTCACCGACGGCACGAACAAGCTCGTCACCGGCGCCACCTACACCGACGTCGCCGCGGGCATCCCCGGCAAGCAGATCCTCGCGCTGGCCGCGGCGGTCGTGGCGATCCTCTTCATCGTCACCGCGGTCGTGGGCAAGTGGCGGCTCTCCGTCATCGGCACTGCCGCGCTGATCATCATCAGCATCATCGTCGGCGGCATCTACCCCTGGATCGTCCAGCGGTTCCAGGTCGAGCCGAGCGAGCGGACGGTCGAGTCGACCTACATCGAGCGGAACATCGACGCCACCCGGGAGGCGTACGGGGTGGCCGACGTCGAGGAGCAGTCCTACGACGCGCAGAGCGACGCCGAGGCGGGCGCGCTCGCCGGCGACGCGGTCACGACCGCGAACATCCGCATCATCGACCCGGCGCTCGTCACCGACGCCTTCGCCCAGCTGCAGCAGTACCGCCAGTACTACAGCTTCCCCGAGCAGCTCTCCGTCGACCGCTACACGATCGACGGCCAGCAGCAGGACACCGTCATCGCGGTGCGCGAGCTCAACACGGACCAGCTCGGCAACTCGGCGACCCCGTACAACACGACGTTCGTCTACACGCACGGCTACGGCGTCGTGGCGGCCTACGGCAACCAGCGCTCGGCCGACGGCCAGCCCGTCTTCCTCGAGTCGGGCATCCCGGTGACGGGCGCCCTCGGCGACTCGGACACCTACGAGCCGCGCATCTACTTCGGCCAGGAGTCGCCCGACTACTCGATCGTCGGCGGCGACGGCGGCGACGACATCGAGCTCGACTACCCCTCGGGCGCGAACGACAACGGCACGAACCAGACCACGACCTTCGAGGGCGACGGCGGGCCGAAGCTCGACAGTGCGTTCAAGAAACTGATCTACGCGATCAAGTTCCAGTCGGAGCAGGTGTTCCTCTCCGACGCGGTCAACGACCAGTCGCAGATCCTCTACGACCGCGACCCGGCCCAGCGCGTGCAGAAGGTCGCTCCCTACCTCACCATCGACAGCGCGCCGTACCCGGCCGTCGTCGACGGACGGGTGAAGTGGATCGTCGACGCCTACACGACGACCCCGGAGTACCCGTACTCGAAGCCGCAGGCCCTGTCGGACGCGATCGCCGACACCTACACCGAGCGACCGGTCTACGCGTCGAACGAGATCAACTACATCCGCAACTCGGTCAAGGCGACCGTGGACGCCTACGACGGGTCGGTCGACCTCTTCGCGTGGGACACAGAGGACCCGATCCTCAAGACGTGGCAGAAGATCTTCCCCTCCACGACGAAGCCGCTGAGCGACATGTCCGTCGACCTCATGCAGCACGTCCGCTACCCGCAGGACATGTTCAAGGTGCAGCGCGCCATCCTCGGCACCTACCACGTGACCGACGCCGACTCGTTCTACTCGAGCGACGACGCGTGGGTGACGCCGAACGAGCCGACGAGCAACACGGCCAACCCGCCGCTGCAGCCGCCGTACTACCTGACCCTGCAGCTGCCCGACCAGGACCCGGCGTTCTCGATCTACTCGACGTACATCCCCCAGCAGTCGGGGGAGAACGCGCGGAACGTGCTGACCGGGTACCTGGCTGCGAACGCCGACGCGGGCACGACGCCCGGTGAGATCTCGCCCGACTACGGGAAGCTCTCGCTGCTGACCCTGCCCAAGACGGACACCGTCCCCGGCCCGGGCCAGGTGCAGAACAACTTCAACACCGACACGGCCGTGGCGAACCAGCTCGCGCTGCTCACCCGCGGCGACACCAGCGTCGTGCGGGGCAACCTGCTCACGCTGCCGGTGGGAGGCGGCCTGCTGTACGTGCAGCCGATCTACGTGAAGTCGAACAGCGAGACGTCGTACCCCGTGCTGCAGAAGGTGCTCGTCTCGTTCGGCGAGAAGATCGCCTTCGAGGACACCCTCAACGGAGCGCTCGACTCGCTCTTCGGCGGCAACTCGGGTGCCCAGGCGGGCGACGAGGGAGTGCCGGAAGGCGACACGAGCACGGGCGACACCGGTGACGCGGGCACGGACGACGCCCCCGACACGGGTGCCGGCGCCGACACGGGCGCGACCGGCAACTCGCAGCTCGACCAGGCCCTGGCGGATGCGCAGTCGGCCCTCGAGGACCGCAGCGCGGCGTACCAGTCGAACGACCTGGTGGCCGCGGCCGAGGCCGACGAGCGCCTCCAGACCGCCCTCGAGGCCGCGGTGACCGCGAGCGAGTCCGCGACCGCCGGCCAGTAGCGCCGGCCACTGCACCGGTGACGACCGACCGCCCCTCGACCCCGGTCGAGGGGCGGTCGGTCGTCTCTCGGGCGCCGACCCGAGGTCGGCGGCCGTGCCGATTGGACAGGTCGCAGATCGCCTGGTAATGTTTCTTCTTGTGCCGCGGGGTGGAGCAGTTCGGTAGCTCGCTGGGCTCATAACCCAGAGGTCGTAGGTTCAAATCCTGCCCCCGCAACAGAGAACGCGACACACACGAAAGCCCTGGTCTCCTGACCAGGGCTTTCGTCGTTCCCGGCCCGCGAGATGCGGCCGGCCGGCGGTCCGCCGGGCAGGTCTCGTGGCCCTCGCCGTCGTCCCCGCCGCCGCGCGGGCCGGGTCCGCCCTCGCCGGGCGCGCCGGGACGTGCCACTGTGTGGACATGCAGTCGCCCCTCTCCGTCGTCGTCGCCCCGGATTCGTTCAAGGGCACGATCGCTGCGGCCCCCGCCGCCGCCGCCCTGGCGGCGGGCTGGCGGGAGGTCCGCCCCGACGACGTCGTGCGCCTCCTGCCCCTCGCCGACGGGGGCGAGGGCACCCTCGACGCGTTCGAGTCGGCCGTGCCGGGTGCGGTGCGGCACGAGCTCTCCGTCCCCGGGCCCGACGGGCGGCCCGTCACGGCGCCCTGGCTGCTCCTGCCGGGGGCCGTGGCCGTGGTGGAGCTCGCCGCGGCGAGCGGGCTCGGCCTGCTGACGCGTCCGCAGCCGTACGACGCCCACACCCGCGGGCTGGGTCGAGTCGTCGCTGCCGCCCTCGACGCCGGGGCGCGACGTGTGCTCGTCGCGCTGGGCGGCAGCGCCTCCACCGACGGCGGCGCGGGGATGCTGACCGAGCTCGGCGCGCGCCTCCTCGACTCGCTGGGGGAGCCCGTCGTCGACGGCTCCCACGGCCTCGCCGCGGCGTCACGGCTCGACCTCAGCGGGCTCCGCGCCCTGCCGGTCGACGGCGTGGTCGGCCTGACCGACGTCCGTAGCCCGCTCCTCGGCCCGAGGGGGTCGGCTGCCGTCTTCGGGCCGCAGAAGGGCGCAGGCCCCGACGACGTGCTCGCGCTCGAGGCGGCGCTGGCCTCGTTCGCGTCGCTCGTCGACGTCGACCCCGCCACCCCGGGGGCGGGGGCGGCCGGGGGCACGGCCTTCGGCCTGCTGCTCTGGGGCGCGGTGCTCGAGTCCGGTGCCGAGGCGGTCGCCGAGACCGTCGACGCCCGCTCCTTCGTCGAGACGGCGGACGTGGTCGTCACGGGGGAGGGCCGGTACGACGCCCAGACCGCCGAGGGCAAGGTCGTCTCCTGGGTCTGCTCGGAGGCCGCCCGGGCCGGGGTGCGCACCGCCCTCGTCGCGGGGTCCGTGGCCGCGGGGACCGGTTCCTTCGACGTCGTCGTGGAGCTGGGCGAGCTCGCCGGCGGAGCAGCCGAGTCGTCCGCCCGGCCGGAGCCGTGGCTGCGCGAGGCCGGTCGCGAGCTCGCGCGCCGGGAGACCGCCCTCCGCGAGGGAGACGCGAGCGCCCAGGTCGACTAGGTCCGCAGGCGGGCGAGCTGGTCGCCGGCACGCTCCAGCACCGCGGTCGTCTTGCAGAAGGCGAACCGCAGCAGCGACGAGTGCTCGCGGGCGAGCTCCGGCCCGCAGAAGGCGCTCACGGGCACGGCGACGACCCCGGCGAGCTCGGGCAGCCGACGGGCGAGCTGCGCCGCGTCGTCGAAGCCGAGCGGGCGGGAGTCGGCCACCACGAAGTACGAGCCGCTCGAGGGCGACACCCCGAAGCCGGCGGCCGTCAGCCCCTCCGTGAGGAGGTCGCGGCGTCGCTGCAGGCTGTCGGCGAGGCCCGCGAAGTAGGAGTCGGGCAGGCCGAGGCCGACCGCGACGGCCGGCTGGAAGACCGACCCGTTGACGTAGGTGAGGTACTGCTTGACGGTGAGGATGCGCGTCAGCAGCTCGGCGGGCCCGGTCGCCCAGCCGATCTTCCAGCCCGTGACGCTGAACGTCTTGCCCGCGCTGGAGATGGTGACCGTGCGGTCGGCGGCGCCCGGCAGCGTCGCGATCGGCACGTGACGACGGCCGTCGAAGAGCATGTGCTCGTAGACCTCGTCGGTGACGACCACGGCGTCGTGGCGGATCGCCAGGTCGACGAGCAGCTGACGGGTCTCGTCGTCGAGCACGCTGCCCGTGGGGTTGTGCGGGTCGTTCACGAGGACGACCGCTGTGGCGTCGGAGAAGGCGGCCCGGAGCTCGTCGTGGTCGACGCGGAAGTCCGCGCCCCGGAGCGGGACCGTCCGGTGGGTCGCCTTCGTGAGGCCGATGACGGCGCCGTAGGCGTCGTAGAAGGGCTCGAGGGTGAGCACCTCGTCGCCCTCGTCGACGAGGGCGAGCAGGGTCGCGGCCAGTGCTTCCGTGGCGCCGGCCGTCACGAGGACCTCGCGCGAGGGGTCGAGCTGCAGGCCGTAGAACCGCGCCTGGTGCGCCGCGACCGCCTCGAGCAGCACGGGCACGCCGCGGCCGGGCGGGTACTGGTTCAGGCCGGCGTCGAGGGCCGCGTGCGCGGCGTCGAGCACCTCGCGCGGACCGTCCTCGTCGGGGAATCCCTGCCCGAGGTTGATCGCCCCCGTCGCGGCGGCCAGGAAGGACATCTCGGCGAAGATCGTGGTGGCGAGTCGGCCGTCGTCGTCGAGCAGCCGGGCGCCTCGGGCGACGCGCTGCCAGGGGGCTGGTGCAGTCATGGTCCCGACACCGTAGCCGCCGCCCGGCCCACCGGCCAGCCCGGCGTCGTCCCGTGACGGGCACGGACCTGACGCTCGGCGGGCGCATGCCGTGGCCGCAGGACCCGCTCAGGCTCGCCATATGTTCCCCACAGGCAGAGGGGCCAGGCTGGCGGAGCTTGGAAGGAGCACCGCGACCATGAACGACACCCCCCGAGGCACCGACGACTCCGACGACGCCACCCGCCCCACGGAGCCGGTCACGCCGGGTGACCCCGCCGAGGCCCCGCGCGGGTCGGACGACGTGCCCCGCGTGAGCTTCGGCGCCCCGCCCCTGCCGGGGAGCACCCCGAGGTCGCTGGCCGAGGAGGAGGCGTCCCGTCAGCAGGGAGGCGGGCAGCAGTCGTCGTACCCGCAGGCGGGCCACGAGCAGGCGGGTGACCACCCGCAGCCCTACCAGCAGCAGCCGCCCTACCAGCAGCAGCCGCCCTACCAGCAGCCCGGCTCGTACCAGCAGCCTGCGTCGTACCAGCAGCCCGGCAGCTACCAGCAGCCGGCCTCGTACCAGCAGCCCGCCTCGTACCAGCAGCCGGCGTCGTACCAGCAGCCGGCGTCGTACCAGCAGCCCGCCTCGTACCAGCAGCCCGGCAGCTACCAGCAGCCCGCGTCGTACCAGCAGCCCGGCTACGCGCAGGCCGGCGAGCACCGGCAGACGGCCGGCTGGCACGACCAGCAGACGGCTCCGCAGGCCGAGTGGCCGGCCGCCGACGGGCAGCCGCAGGGCACCTGGGCGGCACCCGTGCCGACGGAGAAGAAGCCCCGCCGTGGCCGAGGCGTCGTCGCGGCGGCCCTCGCGGTCGGCCTGCTCGGCGGCGGGGCCCTCGGCGGCGTCGTCGGCGGCGCGGTGGCCGGCGGCGGCAGCTCGACGGTCGTCGGCCAGTCCCGCGACCTGACCGTCAACGACTACGCCGACGCGACGGCGATCACCGCCGTGGCCGCGAAGGCGACGGAGTCGGTGGTCACCATCAACGTGACGGCCGGCCAGTCGGGCGGCACCGGCTCCGGCGTGATCGTCTCCGACGACGGCTACCTCGTCACGAACACCCACGTGGTCACGCTCGACGGCGCCAGCGCCTCCGGCACGATCTCGGTCACCCTCAGCGACGGCAGCATCCTGCCCGCCACCGTCGTCGGCCTCGACCCCACCGTCGACCTCGCCGTCCTGAAGATCGACGCGACGGGCCTCAAGCCCATCACCTTCGCCGACTCGTCGAAGCTCAACGTCGGCGACACCGCGGTGGCCATCGGGGCCCCGCTCGGGCTCTCGAACACGGTCACGGACGGCATCGTGTCGACCCTCAACCGCAGCATCACCGTGCAGTCGTCCGCCGCCCCGACCGACGGCTCCGACGAGGGGCAGCAGAACGACAACAACGGCCAGGGCCCGTTCTCGTTCAACAACGGCGACGGCAGCACGCAGAACCAGGCGAGCAGCGTCATCTCGCTGCCCGTGATCCAGACCGACGCGTCGATCAACCCCGGCAACTCGGGCGGCGCCCTGCTCGACGCGCAGGGCGAGCTGATCGGCCTCAACGTCGCGATCGCGAGCTCGGGCGAGTCGTCGGGCAGCATCGGCGTCGGCTTCTCCGTGCCGTCGAACCTCGTCAAGCGCGTCTCCGACGAGATCATCGCCAACGGCTCCGCGTCGCACGGCCTCCTCGGGGCGAGCGTCGACGACGCCGCGAACGTGCAGGGCGCCGACCGCGTCGGCGCGGTGATCGTGGAGATCAGCAGCGGGGGCGCCGCCGAGGCGGCGGGCCTGCGCAAGGGCGACGTCGTCACCGAGTTCAACGGCGTGCCGGTCACCAGCCGCACCGACATCACCGCCCAGGTACGCTTCCTGGCCGGCGGCAGCACGGCCGACCTCACGTACGTCCGTGACGGGAAGTCGGCCACCGCCTCCGTCACGCTCGGCACGCTCACGAGCTGAGGCCGAGCGCGGCGCAGGCCGCGACAGCGCGCCACGAGGGCGGGCCCGGGGGATCCCCGGTCCCGCCCTCGCCTGTTGGTAGGCTCGCGGGGATGCCGGCGGCATCCCCCGTCCCCGACCGTGCGCCCAGCGCCGTGAGCCCGAGGCCCGACACCATGGCACTGCCCGACACGCCCCTCCCCGGTGTCTCGTACGTCATGCCCGTCCTCAACGAGGAGGCGGAGATCCGGGCCGCCGTCGAGAGCCTCGTCGCGCAGGACTACCAGGGCCCCTTCGAGGTGCTGCTCGCCCTCGGGCCGAGCGTGGACAGGACGGACGAGGTCGTCGCCGAGATGTCGGCGGCCGACCCGCGCATCCGGAGCATCCCCAACCCGGTCGGCTCGACGCCGGCCGGCCTCAACGTCGCCATCCGGGCCTCGGTGCACCCCGTCACCGTCCGCGTCGACGCGCACTCCGTCCTGCCCCCCGAGTACACGCGGCTCGCCGTCGCGGCCCTGCAGCGGAGCGGGGCCGACAACGTGGGCGGCATCATGCTCGCCGAGGGGCGCACCCCCTTCGAGCGGGCGGTGGCGCGCGCGTACGGCAGCCGCGTCGGCCTCGGGGGCACTCCCCACCACGTCGGAGGCGCGGAGGGGCCCGCCGAGACCGCCTACCTCGGCGTCTTCGTGCGCTCCCGCCTGCTCGAGGTGGGCCTCTTCGACGAGGGCGTCAAGCGCGGCCAGGACTGGGAGCTCAACCGACGGCTGCGGGCGACCGGGGGCACGGTCTGGTTCACGCCGGAGCTCGTGGTGACCTACCGGCCCCGGCCGAGCCTCCACAAGCTCGTCCGGCAGTTCGTCGCGACCGGGCTCTGGCGGGGCGAGCTCGCCCGGCGGTTCCCGAAGGCGAACACGCTGCGCTACCTCGTGCCGCCGGCGATGGTCGTCGGCGCGGGAGCCGGCCTCCTCGTGGGCCTCGTCGGGGTCGTCGGCGCGGCCGTGGGCAGCCCGTGGGCCTGGGCGCTGCTCGGCTTCGCGGCGCCGGGGGCGTACCTGCTCTTCGTGGTCGCGGCGGCCGTGCTCGCCGCGCGGGGCGAGAGCCTCCGCACGCGGCTGTGGTTTCTCGTAGTCTTGCCCTCCATCCACTTCGGCTGGGGATCCGGCTTCGTCTTCGGCTTCCTGTCGCTCACGAAGAACATCACCGCTCACACCGGGAGGTAGCCGCGCCATGACCTCGCTGCCCACGAGGCCGACCTCCATCGACGAGCTCCGACGGGTCGCCCAGCCCCCCGAGGTGCGCAGCCGGGCGAACGCCGAGCACTGGACGGCCTCGCTGTACCTGCGTGACGTGTCGCCGTACCTGACGTGGTGGCTGCTGCGGACGAGCGTCACGGCGAACGGCGTGACCGGCCTCATGATCCTGACCGGGTGGGCGACGGCGGCGGCCCTCCTCGTGCCCGGCATCGGCGGCGCGATGCTCGCCCTGGTGCTCGGCCAGCTGCAGATGCTGGTCGACTGCTGCGACGGCGAGGTCGCGCGCTGGCGCGGCACGAGCTCGCCGGCGGGCGTCTTCCTCGACAAGGTCGGCCACTACTCCACCGAGGCGCTCATCCCCGTCGTGCTGGGGGTGCGGGCCGCGGGCTGGCCCTTCGACGCTCCCGCCGACTACCTCTGGACCACGCTGGGGTGCGCGCTCGCGCTCGTCGTGGTGCTGAACAAGGCGCTCAACGACATGGTCCACGTCGCCCGGGCGGCCGCGGGCCTCGACCGCCTCGCCGACAAGCGGGGCGGCGCCACGGTGCCCTCCGGGCGGCTCCTCGCGCGGCTCCGCTCGGCGGCCCGGTTCGTGCCGTTCCACCGCCTCTACCACTCGGTCGAGCTGACGATGCTGGCCGTCCTGGCAGCCGTCGTCGGGCTGGTCGTGGGCGACCCGCTCGGCGCCGACCGGGTCCTCGTGGCCGTGCTGCTGCCGCTCTCGGTGCTCGCGCTCGTGGGGCACTTCGTCGCCATCATGGCCTCGAAGCGGGTCAGGTCCTGAGCGCCGGCGCGGCCGGCCTGCCCCGCGTCGGGGTCGTGAGCCTGACGCAGGGCCGACGGCCGGCGGACCTCACGGCGGGGCTCTCGTCGCTCCTCCGCCAGCAGGGCGTCGAGCTCGACGTCGTCTGCGTCGGCAACGGCGGCGGGCCGGGGCCCGTGCCCGACGGGGTCGCCGTGCTCGAGCTGCCCGCCAACGTGGGCATCCCCGCTGGTCGCAACCGCGGCGCCGGGAGGGTCTCGGGGGAGTGGATCTTCTTCCTCGACGACGACGCCTCCCTCCCCTCTCCGACGTTCCTCGCCGACGCGATCGCCGTGGTGCGCCGCGAGGGCGACGTCGGGCTCCTGCAGCCCCGGGTCGTCGACCCCACGGGGGCGACGTCGCCTCGCCGGTGGATCCCGCGCATCCGCAAGGGCGAACCCACCGACAGCGGCGACGTCTTCTCCGTCTGGGAAGGCGCGACGCTCCTGCCCCGCGACGTCTTCGACGCCTGCGGCGGCTGGGGCGAGCCCTACTTCTACGCCCACGAGGGCATCGAGCTCGCCTGGCGGGTCTGGGCCCAGGGCCTCCGCGTGCGCTACGACGGCGAGCTGGTCGCCCACCACCCCGCCATCGACCCGGCCCGTCACGCGGAGTACCACCGCCTGAACGCGCGCAACCGGGTGTGGCTGGCGAAGCGCAACCTCCCGTGGCCGCTCGTGCCCGTCTACGTGGCGTCGTGGACGATCGTCCAGGTGCTGCGCTGGGCCCGCACGCCCGTGCGCCTCGGCCAGTGGTTCGGCGGCTGGGCGGAGGGCTGGCGCACGAGCCCGGGCGGCCGCCGCTCGATCGGGTGGGCCGCCGTGGCCCGGATGGCGAGGGCGGGCCGGCCGCCGGTGATCTAGCCTGGATCAGCCCGGTCGGCACCCCGCCCGGACCGCCACCGATCGGAGGACGACCTCGTGCCCCTGAGACGAGATCTCTCACTCGCCCGCGGACTCGCCCGTCGGGCCCTCCGGTCGCGCCAGCAGCGGCGGCGTCTCGAGCGTCTCGACCGTGAGCGGCTCCGTCGGGCGCCGGAGCCCGGCTCCGTGAGGGTCGCGGTCTACTTCGCCGACACGTCGGTGAACATGTACCAGATCCGCCAGTGGTACGCGCCGCTCGCGCACCTCGCCGAGACCTTCCCGGTGGCCATCGTGTCGCGGTCGCCCGGGGCCATGCTGGCGCTGATGGAGGAGTCGCCCGTCCCGGTCGTGTACGCCCGCCAGGTGGCCGACCTGGAGGCCTTCGTGGAGTCGCACCCGTTGGCCGTCACGCTCTACGTCAACCAGAACGCCAAGAACTTCCAGATGATGCGCTACGGGCGCATGTGGCACGTCTTCGTCAACCACGGCGAGAGCGACAAGATGTACATGACCACGAACCAGTTCAAGGCGTACGACTACGCCTTCGTGGCCGGCGACGCCGCGCGGGAGCGCCTCGCGGCCGTGCTCTGGGACTACGACCTCGACACGCGGGCCGTCCCGGTCGGGCGGCCCCAGGCCGACCACACGGCCGGAGACGTGCCCTTCACGCCCGACGACCGCACCGTGGTGCTCTACGCGCCGACCTGGGAAGGCGACCGGGCCGCCGCGGCCTACGGCTCCATCGCCAGCCACGGCACCCGGCTCGTGGCGGCGCTGCTGGCGAGCGGCCGCCACCGGGTCATCTACCGCCCCCACCCCCGGAGCGGGGTCGTGGACCGCGAGTACCGGCGAGCCCACGAGGAGATCGTCGCGGCCGTGGCGGCGGCCAACGCCGCAGACCCGACGGCCCAGCACGTCCACGACGCCGGGGGGGAGCTCGGGTGGCAGCTCGCGGTCGCCGACGTGGCCATCAGCGACATCTCGGCGATGGTCTACGACCGCCTGGCCACCGGTCGGCCCCTCGTGGTCACCCGGCCCACGTCGCCCCTGGCGGACGTCGACGAGCGGGGTTACCTGGGCGCGGCGGAGTGGTTGACCGCGGACGACGCGTCGCGGGTGGTGGAGGTCCTGGACAGGGTCCAGGCGGACCCGGAGGCGCAGGGGCGTCTGCAGCACTGGGTGCGGCACCATTTCGGCGACACCACCCCCGGGGCGGCGACGCAGCGCTTCGAGGACGCGGTCGCCCGTCTCGTGGCCCGGCGCGACGAGTACGCCGCGCGGTACCCCCTCCCCTTGCGCGCGCTCGGGGAGAACGACTCCCCGGACACCGGTGACGACGGCCTCTAGGGCATGCAGCCACCGGTGATCGATGCCCGGGCGGCACGGCATCTGGAGTTCTGTGCGCAGGACGCGTACTCATGATGCATGCCTGAGCCCTCGTCGCCCGCCGCCCACCTCTTCGGTGATCGAGTCCGCCAGGAGCGCCAGCGCCTCGGGCTCAGCCAGGACGAGGTGGCGCACCTCGCCGGCATGAACGTGTCGAACTACGGCAAGATCGAGCGAGGGGTCGGAAACCCCGTGCTGCACACGATCGTGCGCCTGGCCGTCGTGCTGGGCGTCGACCCGGCGACCTTCGTGGCGGGGATGAGCGCGGAGCACCTCCCGCCCGTGATCGAGACCTTCACCGCGGCCGAGTACGTCGCGGAGCGGCGAGCCCGCTCGGGCCGCTGAGCACGGCGACCGTCAGAAGCTGAAGCGCCAGAGGTACTCGTCTCCGCCGGGGCGGAACCACCGCACGACGGCGATGCCGCGACGCTCGAGCTCCGGGCCGATGACGCTGACGCTCATCGAGCCGCCGGGCTCGAGCCGGGAGGTCGCCACGGGCACGAGCAGGCCGGTGTCGAGCAACGTCACGCGGAGGTCGAGGAGGGGCTCGTCGCCCACGTTGAGGAGTCGTTGCACCCGCGGCCCTCGGGAGCGGTCGACGACGAGGGGGACGGGGTAGGCGGTCGTGGTGTCCATGGCGCGACGGTAGGTCGGCCCGCCGACACTCGCGCGCTGACCCTGTGGACGACGGCGTCGTGGGGAGGGTCGGCGTCGACGGGCGTGCGGGCTAGCTGTGGATCTCGAGGGGGAAGGCGGCGGGTGCCGGGCCGAAGGCCGTCCTGGCGCTCTGCACGACCTTGCGTCCGAGCGCGTGGTTCCCCGCGCCTCCCACGACGGCTCCGATGCCGAACGGCGCGGCGCGGCCGAGGATGCTGGCGCCCTGGGAGGCGGCGAAGCGCCGGACGAACTGCTTCCGCACCTTGCCCATGAGGCCGTCGATGGCGGTCTTGGGCAGCTTCTGCGTCACGAGCTCGCCCCAGAACGCCGTGCGCGCCGGCGCGGTGCCCAGGGCCTCCCCGGCGAACTGGCGCACGAGCGACGCCCCCGGCGCGCCGAGCAGCATCGCCATGACGAGGGCGCGGGCCCGGTCGGGGTCGGTCAGGGCGATGCCGTGCACCTCCGTCACGGACTGGGAGAAGAGGGCGCTGGCCTCGAGGAAGCCCGCGGTCTCGACGCCGGAGAGCGCGAGGGAGATGCCCCAGCCGATGCCGGGGACGACGGCGCTGGCGCCGACCGCGGCCCCGCCCGCCGTGACGGCGGTGAGGTACTCGCGCTCGATGATCCGCACGAGCTTCTCGGGGGTCGCCCTCGGGTGGCGACGCCGGAGCCGCCGCACGTGGGCGACGGCGACCGGCCGCTGGACGGCGAGGACCGCGTCGAGGCGTCGGAGCCACGGGGACTCGCTGAACGGGGACGTCTCGTCGGCCTCCGCGACGACGTCGGACGGGACGGGCGGGAGCGGCTGCGGGCCCTCGGGCACGGTCTGGTCGGGCATCGCTGGAGCCTACGCCGCCGGGCGGGGAGGGTGATCGGAGGAGTACCGTGCCAGCGCCTCGTCCAGGGGGCCGTCGAGGACGAGCCGGCCGCCGTCGAGGTACAGGCCCCGCGAGCAGAAGCGCTTGAGGTCCCGCTCGTTGTGCGACACGAGGAAGAGGGTCCGGCCGTCGGCCAGCATCTCCTCGATGCGTGCGTAGCACTTCTCGCGGAACGCCCTGTCGCCGACCGCCAGGACCTCGTCGACGAGGATGACCGGCTCGTCGAGCCGTGAGATGACGGAGAAGGCGATCCGCACCTTCATGCCGCTCGAGAGGTGCTTGTACGGGGTGTCGACGAAGGCGGAGATCTCGGCGAAGTCGATGATCTCGTCGAAGCGCTCGTCGATCTCGGCCCGGCTCATGCCGTGCAGGCCGGCCGTCAGGTAGACGTTGTCGCGGACCGACAGATCGGCCACGAACCCGCCCGTGATCTCGATCAGCGGCGCCACCCCGCCGACGACCGAGACGGTGCCGGTGTCGGGCAGGATCACCTCGGCGACCAGCTTCAGCAGCGTGGACTTGCCCTGCCCGTTGCGCCCGACGACGCCGATGGCCTCGCCCGGCTGCACCGTGAAGCTGACGTCACGGAGCGCCCAGAACTCACCGGGGCGCGACCGACGGCTGCTGTCGGAGAAGAGGTCCTTGAACGACCGGCGGCCGCGCTTGTTGCGGCGGAAGCGGATGCCGACGCCGTCGACCCGGATGACGGGGCCGTCGACCTCCTCGGCGGGCGTCCGCCCCGGCCGCGTGCTCGAGCTCATCAGATCTCCTTCAGGACGGCGCGCTCGCTCAATCGGAAGACCGCCAGGCCGACGGCGAGGAGCACGAAGCACATGCCCGCGCCGACGAGGGCCTCCGTCAGGTCGAGCTGCTCGGGGAAGAACGCGGAGCGGTACAGCCCGAAGATCCCGCTCAGCGGGTTGAAGGCCGCGAGGAGGTGCAGGCTCTCGGGCAGGTCACGGGTGCCGTAGATGATCGGCGACGCGTAGAAGAGGAAGCGCAGGGCCAGCTTCGTCGCTCGCTCGAGGTCGCGGAAGAACACCACGAGGGGGGCGACGAGGAGGCCCACCCCGGCGACGAGGACCGCCTGCAGGGCCATCGCGACCGGGAAGAACACGACCTGCCAGTGCAGCTGCGCCCCGCCGAGGACGGCGAAGAGCGCGAGGACGGGCAGGCTGAGGGCGAACTCGATGCCCTTCGAGGCGACCAGGCGGAGCACCCAGATCGTGCGCGGGATCTTCGTGGACCGGACGAGCTTCGCCTCGCGGAGGAACGCGCGGGTGCTGTCGGAGACGGCCCCGGTGAACCACATCCAGGGCAGGAGGCCGCTGAGGAGGAAGACGATGTAGGGGTCGTCGCCCACCGACCGGCGGAACACCACCTGGAAGACGAAGAAGTAGATCCCCGCCATGACCAGCGGGTCGAGGATCGACCACACGTAGCCCAACGCCGAGGTGCTGTACCGGACCTTGAGGTCACGGCTCGTCAGGAGCCACAGGGTCTGGCGGTAGCGCGCCGACGACGATCGCCGAGGGCGCTCGGCCTGGGCTGTGCTCACGGGTGTCCTCTGCGGTCAGGGACACCTCGGGGGGGCAGGGCGAGCCTCGACGGCCAGGTCGCGGGACGTGCTGATGGTCAGACGGGCTGACCGTCAGACGAACAGGTTCGCGCGCTCGAGGTCCTCCGCGAAGTCGACCTCGACGGCGTAGAGGTCGGAGATGTCCACGGGCTCAAAGAGTAGCCCGTCCTGGTCGATGGCCAGTTCGATGCCGCGCTCGAAGTAGTCCTGCGCGTCGACCTTGCCGAGCTGGCGCAGCAGGGCGGGCTTGTCGGCCCGGGAGACGTAGTTGATGCCGACGGCCTCGCCGAGGCCGTGCTTGACCTGCTTCGAGAGCTCGGCGATGTAGCCCTCGGCGTCGGTCGTGTACTTGACCTCCTCGTCGGAGACCTTCGAGGTGTTGACCGTCACGAACGACTGGTCGTCACGGACGAGGCGCGCGGCGCGGCGGAGCGCCTCGGGGTCGAAGACGACGTCGCCGTTCATCCAGAGGACGCCGCCGGCCGAGCTGGCGCGGAGCGCCCGCATGAGGCTCTTCGACGTGTTGGTCTGGTCGTACTGCTCGTTGTAGACGAACGACGCGTGGGGGAAGGCCTCGACGATGTGCTCGAACTTGTACCCGACGACCACGGTGACGCGGGCGCGGGGGCCGAAGGCGGCGTGGATGTTCTCGAACTGCTGCTGCATGATCGTGCGGCCGTCGCTGAGCTCGGTGAGCGACTTGGGCAGCGAGCGGCCGAGGCGGCTGCCGAGGCCGGCGGCGAGGATGACGACCTGCTGGGTCGCGAGCTCGGCGGCGCGGTCGGTGCTGCTGTTCTTGCTCGAGGCGTTCGTGGTCACGGGGTCTCCTTGGCGTCTGCCCCGTCGGCGGTGGTCTGGCGACGGAGGGGGCGAGAGCGGACTGGTCGCCGTTCTCCCGGTGCCCCGCCGGTGGGGATCGGGCCCGTCCCGGGCGTCGATCCTCGTCTCGTGTTCGAGCGGTGTTCACCGCGGAGCTTCGATCTGGACACGTCATCGTGCTCGGCACAGACTACCGGCAGACCCCGCTCGGCGTCTCGTGGCGACCGAGTCGTGACCGTTCCGTGATGCGCGCCGCCGGGCCGCCGGGGCACCGGGGCGTTGGTACGGTGGGCACATGGCCCTCGCGCGCGACGATCAGGACGACGTCGCCGATGCCGACTCCACCGTGAGCGGACGGGCCGCCGAGCTGCCCCGGGGGGACGACATGAGCGACGACGTGACGACCGGCGACGAGCCGGGGGAGGCGCGGGCCGAGGCCTCGGGGGAGGCCACGACGCCGGGGGCGGGCACGGCCGAGCGACCCGCCGCCGCCGCTGCCCGGGCCGCCCGACCCTCCGCGAAGCGCAAGCCGGCCTCGACGCGGACGGCCGCCGACCGGTCGGCGGCGGCGAAGAAGGCCGCCGCGACACGCGCCGCCAACGCTCGCGCCCGCGCCGCCGCGGCTGCCGCGGCCGCGGCTGCCGAGGCCGCGGAGGCGGAGGCCGACGCCGAGGCCGCGGCCCGGGCGGACGACGCGGTGGCGGCACGAGCCGCGGAGGCGGCCGTCGTCGAGACGGAGCCGGAGGTCGCCGTCGAGCCCGAGCCCGCCGTCGAGCCGGAGCCGGAGCCCGAGCCGGAGCCCGAGCAGGAGCCCGAGCCCGCCGTCGAGCCGGAGCCCGAGCCCGCCGTCGAGCCCGAGCCCGAGCAGGGGCCCACGACCGATCCGGAGCCGGACGTCGACAGCACCTCTCCCGTACCCGACGCCGACGCCGACGCCGAGTCGGGCGCCCGTGCCGACGACGCGCCCGCGGCGGACCCCGACGAGCGCCCCGTCGTGCTCTCGATCAAGGGCGTCGGCAAGCGCTACGGCGGCACCGTCGCCGTCGAGGGCGTCGACCTCGAGGTCCGGGCCGGCTCCTTCTACGGCATCGTCGGCCCCAACGGCGCCGGCAAGACCACGACCCTCTCGATCGTCACCGGCCTCCTCCGCCCCGACGAGGGCAGCGTCACCGTCCTCGGCGCCGACGTGTGGAGCGACCCCGCCGCCGCGAAGCGCGCCCTCGGCGTGCTGCCCGACCGGCTCCGCCTCTTCGACCGGCTCACCGGAGCGCAGCTCCTCTACTACTCCGCCACCCTCCGGGGCCTCGACGGCGCCACGGCCCGCAAG
Source organism: Frigoribacterium endophyticum (assembly GCF_011759585.1). GTDB lineage: Bacteria > Actinomycetota > Actinomycetes > Actinomycetales > Microbacteriaceae > Frigoribacterium > Frigoribacterium endophyticum. The sequence goes on along the minus strand of NZ_JAAOYV010000002.1, from coordinate 307,095 downwards.
CGGTCGGCGGACCTCGCGACGGCGTTCGGGCTGCAGGACGCCCTCGGCCGTCTCGTGAGCGACTACTCCGTCGGCATGACGAAGAAGATCGCGCTGGCGGCGGCGGTCATCCACTCGCCGCGGGTGCTGGTGCTCGACGAGCCCTTCGAGTCCGTCGACCCCGTGTCGGCGGCGACCGTCACCGACGTGCTCCAGCGCTACGTCGCCGGCGGCGGGACGGTGCTCCTGTCCAGCCACAGCATGGACCTCGTCGAGCGCATCTGCGACTGCGTCGCGGTCATCGTCGACGGCCACGTGCTCGCCAGCGGCAGCGTCGACGAGGTCCGCGCGGGCCGGTCGCTCGAGCAGGCCTTCGTCGAGATCGCGGGCGGCCGCGCCGTCACGGAGGGCATGGAATGGTTGCAGAGCTTCTCCGACTGAGGCTGCAGACGATCGCGAACACGGTGCGCTTCGGCCCCCGTCGTCTCACGATCTCCGTGGTCTCGGTCCTCCTCGTCCTCCTCGTCTCGCTCGCGCTGGCCGGCCTCGTCGGCAGCCTCCGCGACTCCCCCCTCTCCGACACGCGGGCGCTCGTCGTGGGCGGCGGGTCCCTGCTGATGCTCGGCTTCGCCGTGGTGCCCTTCGCGACCGTCCGGCCGGCCTGGAGCGACCCTCGTCGCCTGGCCGTCCTGGGCGTCCCGGAGGGGCCGGCCGCCGCGGGGCTCGCCCTGGGCTCCCTGGTCGGCCTGCCGACCCTCGCGCTGCTCGTGCTGTCGACCGGCTACGTGCGGTCGTGGGACTCCGGCGCCGACGTCGCCGGCCTGGCCGTCGTCGCCGCCGTCCTGGCCGGGCTCACGGCCTGCGGCCTGCTGCTCGTCGCCTCGACGGTGAACACCGTGGTGCTGACCACGAAGCGGTCGCGGCAGTTCCTCGCCGCGGGCGGCGTGGTGCTCGCGCTGCTGCTCGTGCCGCTGGTCGTCGACCTCGTCCGCGCGTCCCTCCCGGGGTCGTCGGGCACGGGCGTCGTGGCCGACTCGCTCGCCTGGACGCCGTTCGGCGCCGCGCTCGCGCTGCCGGGCCACGCCGCCGCCGGCGAGACGGGCCGGGTCGTCGCCGACCTGGCGGTCGCGCTGCTGACGCTGGCGCTGCTGTGGCTGGCCTGGCGCCTCCTCGTGGCCCGCGCCTTCGTCGACCAGCCCGAGCCCGACGTGGCCGACGAGGCGACCGGCCTCGGCTGGTTCGACTTCGTCGTCGCGAGCCCCACGGGGGCGGTCGCGGCCCGCAGCCTGACCTACTGGGCACGCGACGCGCGGTACCGCATGTCGCTCGTGATCCTGCCGATCCTGCCGCTGCTCGTGCTCCCGCTCGGCATCGCGGGCGTCAGCTGGCACTGGCTCGCCCTCGTGCCGGTGCCGCTGATGTGCCTCATCCTCGGGTTCCTGCCCCACAACGACGTCGCGTACGACAGCACGGCGCTGTGGCTGCACGTCGCGGCCGACACCCGAGGCCTCGCCGACCGCGTGGGGAGGCTCGCGCCCCCGCTGCTGCTCGGCGTGCCCCTGGTCGTGCTGGGCTCGCTCGTCGCGGTGTGGGGCTTCGGCGACTGGACGGCGCTGCTGCCCGAGCTCGGCGTGAGCGCCGGGCTGCTGCTGAGCGGCCTCGGCCTCTCGAGCGTCGTGTCGGCCGCCATGCCGTACCCGGCGGTGCGCCCGCACGACGACCCGTTCCAGCAGCCGCAGGCGAACGGCGGGGCGGCGGTGACCGCCCAGGTCACGATGATCGCCGGCGCCCTGCTGCTCACCGGCCCCGCCTTCTGGTTCGCCGGGCGCCACCTGCTCGCCGGTGTCGAGCCGGCCGGCGCCTGGTCGTTCGCGGCCGGCCTCGGCGTGGGCCTCGTCGCCCTGCTCGTGGGCGTCCTCGTCGGTGCCCGGGTGTTCGCCCGACGCGCACCGGAGCTGCTGGCCTTCACGCTGCGCAGCTGAGTCGCCTCGACGTACGATGGTCGCCATGAGCAACACGGAAACCGGCGGTGGCCTCGACGTCCTCGATCGCGAGCTCGAGAAGCTCCTCAACGAGGAGGCGATCGACCCGGGCGACCACGAGCGCTTCTCGCACTACGTGAAGAAGGACAAGATCATGGAGTCGGCGCTGAGCGGCAAGCCCGTCAAGGCGCTCTGCGGCAAGAAGTGGACCCCGGGGCGCGACCCGGAGAAGTTCCCCGTCTGCCCGACCTGCAAGGAGATCTACGAGAAGATGAAGGGCGAGTAGCCCTCACCCCTCACTCGTAGACGGTCGGCAGGACGGGCTCGCCGCGACCGAGCCGGAAGGCGCCCGCGGGCAGCTCCGCGACCGCCGCCTCCCGGTGCTCCCTCGCCCGCCGGGTGCCCGCCTCGCCCAGCCACCGGTCGTCGACCACCCCGTCGACCACGAGGTCGACCAGGAGCGCGCGCTCGCCCTCACGGGGCTCGGCGTCGTCGACACGGACGACCTCCTGCTGCGCGACCCCCGACGTCAGCGTGCGCACCGGCGACTTGCGGCCGCCGACCGTCGCCTTGTCGGCCGACTTCTTGGCGACCGACACCCACCGGCCGTCGTCGTCCTGCCGGGCGACGAGCTTGAAGACCATCCCGGCCGCGGGGTGGCCCGAGCCGGAGACGACCGACGTGCCGACGCCGTAGCTGTCGACCGGGGCGGCGCGCAGGGCGGCGATCGTGTACTCGTCGAGGTCGTTCGTCACCGTGATGCGGGTGCCGGTGGCACCGAGGTCGTCGAGCTGGCGGCGCACCTGGGCCACCAGCGAGGGCAGGTCGCCGCTGTCGATGCGGACGGCCCCGAGGCCGGTGCCCGCCACCTCGACCGCGGTGCGGACGGCAGCCTCGATGTCGTAGGTGTCGACGAGCAGGGTGGTGCCCGGGCCGAGGGTCGCGACCTGCGCCCGGAAGGCGTCCTCCTCCGAGTCGTGCAGCAGCGTGAAGGCGTGGGCGGCCGTGCCCATCGTCGGGACGCCCCAGGTGCGACCGGCCTCCAGGTTGCTCGTCGCGCCGAAGCCCGCGATGTACGCCGCTCGCGCGGCGGCGACGGCGCTCCGCTCGCCGGTGCGGCGCGAGCCCATCTCGGCGAGGGGGCGGCCGTCCGCGGCGGAGACCATCCGGGCGGCCGCGCTGGCCACGGCCGAGTCGTAGTTGAAGACGCTCAGGGCGAGGGTCTCGAGCAGCACGCCCTCGGCGAAGGTCGACTCGACCACGAGCAGGGGCGAGCCGGGGAGGTAGACCTCGCCCTCGGCGTAGCCGCGGATCGTGCCCGAGAACCGGTAGTCGGCGAGCCAGTCGAGCGTGGCGCCGTCGACGATGCGGCCCTCGCGCAGCCACTCGAGCTCGGCCTCGCCGAAGCGGAACCGGGAGAGCTCGGCGAGGAAGCGCCCCGTGCCGGCGACGACGCCGTAGCGCCGCCCCTCCGGCAGCCGTCGCGCGAAGAGCTCGAAGACGCTCTCGCGGTGGGCGGTGCCGGCCCGCAGGGCCGCCTCCACCATGGTGATCTCGTACCGGTCGGTCAGCAGTGCACTGGTCACGCGGCCCAGCCTACGGGCGGAGGGCCCGGTAGGCTCGACGCGTGACGGACGCACCCCTCGGAGTCTTCGACAGCGGAGTCGGCGGGCTCACCGTGTCGCGGGCCATCATCGACCAGCTGCCCCGCGAGTCGGTCCTCTACGTCGGTGACACGGTGCACTCGCCCTACGGGCCCAAGCCGATCGCGGACGTCCGCCGGTACGCGCTCGCCGTGATGGACGACCTCGTGGCCCAGGGCGTCAAGCTGCTCGTGATCGCCTGCAACACCGCCTCCGCCGCCGTGCTCCGCGACGCCCGCGAGCGCTACACGATCGGCAGCGGGATCCCGGTCGTCGAGGTCATCCAGCCGGCCGTCCGCTCGGCCGTGCAGCAGACCCGCACGAAGCGGATCGGCGTCATCGGCACCGAGGGCACGGTCAACAGCCGGGCCTACGAGGACGCCTTCGCGGCCGCCGCCGACCTGCAGCTGTTCACGCAGGCCTGCCCCCGCTTCGTCGAGTTCGTGGAGGCGGGCGACACGTCGAGCGCCGAGCTGCGGGCCGTGGCCGAGGAGTACCTGGCGCCCCTCCGCGCCGAGCGGGTCGACACCCTCGTGCTCGGCTGCACGCACTACCCGTTGATGTCGGCGGCGATCCAGTACGTGATGGGGCCGGAGGTGCGGCTCGTCTCGAGCGCGGACGAGACGGCCGCCGACGTGTACCGGACGCTCGTCGACCACGACCTCGAGGCCACCGGGTCCGCTCCGCCGCGGTACGAGTTCGACGCGACCGGCCCCGACAAGTCGTCGTTCCTCCGGCTCGCCAAGCGCTTCCTCGGGCCCGAGATCTCGAGGGTGGGCCACCTCGAGACCGGGGCCATCGAGCTGCCCGGCGCCGCCCGCGCCCGCCGCGCCTCCTGACCACCGCACCGACCTCCGCAGCACCGACCCGACAGGGGACCCCCATGAGCGACACCACCACCACCGAGACCGTCCGCGTCGACGGCCGCCGCCTCGACCAGCTCCGCCCCGTCACCATCGAGAAGGGCTGGAGCGCCCAGGCCGAGGGCAGCGCCCTCGTGTCGTTCGGCGGCACCAAGGTGCTCTGCACCGCCTCCTTCACGAACGGCGTGCCGCGCTGGCTGGCCGGCAAGGGCAAGGGCTGGGTCACCGCCGAGTACTCGATGCTGCCCCGGGCGACGAACTCGCGCAACGACCGCGAGAGCGTGAAGGGCAAGATCGGCGGCCGCACGCACGAGATCTCGCGCCTGATCGGCCGCAGCCTCCGGGCCGTCGTCGACACGAAGGCCCTCGGCGAGAACACGATCGTGCTCGACTGCGACGTGCTGCAGGCCGACGGCGGCACCCGCACGGCCGCCATCACCGGGGCCTACGTCGCGCTCGCGCAGGCCATCGAGTGGGGCCGTGAGAAGAAGTTCATCGCGCAGAAGGCGACGCCGCTCACCGACAGCGTCGCGGCCGTCTCGGTCGGCATCGTCGACGGCCGCCCGATGCTCGACCTCGCCTACGTCGAGGACGTCCGGGCCGAGACCGACATGAACGTCGTCGTCACCGGCTCGGGGCTCTTCGTCGAGGTGCAGGGCACCGCCGAGGGCGCGCCCTTCGACCGCAGCGAGCTCGGCCTGCTGCTCGACCTGGCCGTCGCGGGCGGGGCCGACCTCACGGCCATCCAGCGTCAGGTGCTGGGCGCGTGACCCGGGTCGTCATCGCGACGCACAACCAGGGCAAGGTCGCCGAGCTCCGAGGCATCCTCGCCGAGACGGCGCCGGGCGTCGAGCTCGTGGCGTACGACGGCCCGGAGCCCGTCGAGGACGGCGACACGTTCGCCGCGAACGCCCTCATCAAGGCGCGGGCGGCCGCGGCCCACACCGGCCTCCCGTCGCTCGCCGACGACAGCGGCATCTCGGTCGACGCCCTCGGCGGCGCCCCCGGCATCCACTCCGCCCGGTACGCCGGCACGCGGGACGACGACGACAACATCGACCTGCTGCTGGCGAACCTGGCGGGCGTGACCGACCGGGCGGCGCACTTCTCGTGCGCCGCGGCCCTGGTGGTGCCCGGCCCCGACGGCACGACGGAGCTCGAGCACGTGGAGTACGGCGAGTGGCCCGGGGCCGTGCTGGAGGCCCGGGTCGGCACGGGCGGGCACGGCTACGACCCGGTGTTCCGCCCCGAGGGCGAGACCCGCAGCTCGGCCGAGCTCACGCCGGACGAGAAGAACGCGGTCAGCCACCGCTCGCGCGCGTTCCGCGCGATCGCCCCGCACGTGGCGGCGCTGGCGGGCTGACGGCCCGGCGGGCTGACGGCCCGGCGGTCAGGCCTGGGTCGGCGCCGTCTCGACGGCCGCGGCGTCGGCGGCCGTGCCGTCGCCCGCCGTGCCGTCGGCCTCGTGCTTCTTCGCCTGGTGCACCCCGTGGAGGTAGTGGATCGCGATGGGGATGACCGTCGCGAGCACCGCGCCCAGCAGGATGAGGTCGATGTACTCGCTGACGAAGTCGGCCACCGGCGGGATGTGGCCGATGCCGAACCCGGCGAGCGTCACGCCGAGGCCCCACACCGCCGCGCCGATCGCGTTGAAGAGCGAGTAGCGCCGGTAGCTCATGTGGGCCACTCCCGCCATGATCGGGGCGAAGGTGCGCACGACCGGCACGAACCGCGCGATGATGACGGCCATCGGCCCGAACCGCTCGAAGAAGGCGTTGGTGCGCTTGACGTTCGCCACGCTGAAGAGCCCGCTCTCCTTCCGCTCGAAGATGCGGGGCCCGACCTTGTGGCCGATCAGGTAGCCGAGCTCGCCGCCCGCGAACGCGGCGATCGCGATGAAGATCGCGATCAGCCAGATGGGCAGCCCGAGGGCGCCGGGGTTGGTCGCGGCCAGGATGCCGGTGATGATCAGCAGGGTGTCGCCGGGGAAGAGGAAGCCGACGAGCAGCCCGGTCTCGGCGAAGACCAGCAGGCAGACGCCCACCACGGCCCAGGGGCCGAAGGCCGACAGGAGGTACTCGGGGTCGAGCCACGAGATGGTCGCCAGGGGCAGCATCGGTCTCTCTTCGGGTGCGGACGGCCCTGGGGTCGCCCGGGTGCGGCCGGCGAGGGCCGCCGACCGGTGATGGGGACAATGTAGTGGGCCCGCGGGGCCCCGCGGCTCGGAGGTGGCCGAGAGCACGCGTGCCCGGGTCGCCTGGTGCGGGAGAAGGGACTTGAACCCTCACGCTCGAAAGCACAGGAACCTAAATCCTGCGTGTCTGCCAGTTTCACCACTCCCGCCGGAGCGGGCAGAGTCTACCGGCTGGCCGTGGGGGAGTCGCGGGTCGGCCCGCGCAGGCCGCCGGCCCTCAGCGGCGCTCGCGCGGCACGTGCGGCGAGTACCGCGGCACGTAGCGCAGCAGGATCGCGGCCCCGGCGAGGCCCAGCAGGCCCATGACCCCGCTGGCCACGGAGATCGACACGAGCGCCGTCAGCCCGGAGATGAGCAGCGGGGCCGCCGCGCTGCCCGCGTCGCCGGTGAAGCGCCAGGCACCGAGGAAGGGAGCGGGGTCGGCCCGGTCGGCGAGGTCCGCGCCGAGCGTCATGAGGATGCCGCTGCCGATGCCGTTCGCCAGCGACATGAACATCGCCACGGCGATGAACCAGCCCACCCGCGCGTCGAGGTCGTGGGTGAGCGACAGCGCCAGGTACGAGATGCTGAGCCCCACCATCGACGGCACCGCGCTCCACAGCCGGCCCCAGCGGTCCATGATCTGGCCGCTCGTGTAGAAGAGCGCGAAGTCGACGGCGCCGGCGATGCCGATCACGAGCGCGGTCTGCGGGGCGTCGACGCCGATGCTGACGGCCCACAGCGGGAGGATCACCTGGCGACCCGCGCGCATGGCGCCGATCAGGGCCGCCCCGCTGCCGAGACGGAGGAGGACTCCGCGGTGGCGGGCCAGCGTCGCGAACAGGCCCCGCGCCTCCTTCTCGACCGCGACCTCGCCGGGCGTCGAGCCCGTCGACGGACGGGCGGCGGCGTCGACGGGCGACCCGGCGGCGGCGGCCGCGGCGGCCCGGCGCTCGCCGAGGACGGCCGTGGGGTCGCGCAGCACGAGCAGGACGGCCGCGGCGCCGAGGCAGCCCCCGACGTGGATCCAGAACGCCGACTGCGTCGAGCCCGTGAGGTGGATGACCCCGGCGGCCAGGAAGGGGCCGACGAAGAAGCCGAACCGGAAGACGCCGCCGAGGCTCGAGAGGGCCCGGGCACGGATCTCGACCGGCACGAAGCTCGTCATGAACGCGTGCCGGGCCAGCGCGAAGACCGCCGTCGAGAGGCCGATCAGGAGGACGCCGAGGGCGAGCACCCACTCGTTCGGGGCCGCGACGCACGTCAGCAGGCCGACCGTGCTCACGAGGGCCGCCGAGATCATCGCGGTGCGCTCGCCGATGCGGGAGACCAGCCACCCGCTCGGGACGTCGCCGATCAGCTCGCCGACGAGGATGAGCGCCGCGACGAAGGCGGCGAACGGCAGGCTCGCCCCCAGGTCGCTGGCGACGACCGGGATGATCGGGATGATCGCCCCCTCGCCGATCGCGAAGAGGGCGGCCGGCAGGAACGCCGCGAGGGCGACCGACCGGAGGGAGGCGGCGGGGGTGGGGGACGACATGACGCCCGCCACACTATGCCCGGCCCCGCGGGCTCGTCGGCGCCGCCCGCCCGACGTCGGGGGCGCTGCCTACACTGGAGGGATGAAGGTACTGGCAGCGATGAGCGGCGGCGTCGACTCGGCGGTGGCGGCGGCACGGGCCGTCGAGGCGGGGCACGACGTCGTGGGGGTCCACCTGGCGCTGAGCCGCATGCCGGGCACGCTCCGCACGGGCAGCCGCGGCTGCTGCACCATCGAGGACAGCATGGACGCGCAGCGCGCGGCCGACCTGATCGGCATCCCGTACTACGTGTGGGACTTCTCCGAGCGCTTCAAGCTCGACGTGGTCGACGACTTCGTCGCCGAGTACTCCGCCGGCCGCACGCCGAACCCGTGCATGCGCTGCAACGAGCGGATCAAGTTCGCCGCTCTGCTCGAGAAGGCCCTCGCGCTCGGCTTCGACGCGGTCTGCACCGGCCACTACGCGACCATCGTCACCGACGACCAGGGGCAGCGCGAGCTGCACCGCGCCTCCGCCTGGGCGAAGGACCAGTCGTACGTGCTCGGGGTGCTCACCGCCGAGCAGCTCGCGCACTCGATGTTCCCGCTCGGCGCCACGCCGTCGAAGGCCGAGGTGCGGGCCGAGGCCGCCGCCCGCGGCTTCAGCGTCGCGACCAAGCCCGACAGCCACGACATCTGCTTCATCCCCGACGGCGACACCCGCGGCTGGCTGGCCGAGCGGGTCGGCGCCGAGACCGGCGACATCCTCGACCGCAGCGGGGCCCGCATCGGCACCCACGAGGGCGCGCACGCCTTCACGGTCGGGCAGCGGAAGGGGCTCGCCATCGGGTTCCCGGCCGACGACGGCAAGCCGCGCTTCGTGCTCGAGGTGCGCCCGGTCGACAACACCGTCGTCGTGGGCCCGAAGGAGGCGCTCGAGATCGCCGAGATCGCCGGCGGCTCGTACACGTGGGCGGGTGCGGCCCCGGCCGACCCCACCGTGCCGTTCGCCTGCGACGTCCAGATCAGGGCCCACTCCGACCCCGAGCCCGCCACGGCGCGCGTGACGGAGGTCGAGGGTAAGAAGGAGCTCGTGATCACTCCCCACGAGCCCCTCAGCGGCGTCGCCCCCGGGCAGACCGCCGTCGTCTACGTCGGCACCCGAGTGCTCGGCCAGTGCACGATCGACCGCACGGTCAGCGCCGTGCCGGTCTCGGCCTAGGAGGCTCGAGGTGGCCGACATCGACGACGCCGCGGCTGCCGCCGACGCCGAGGTGCCCGACGACCTCGCGACCGCCCGCGACGAGGTCGAGGCGCTGACGTCGCGCGTGCTCGAGCTGCGCGACCAGTACTACGAGGGCAACGCCTCGACGGTGAGCGACGCCGACTACGACGCGCTCGTGCGTCGCCTCGACGCCCTCGAGCGCGCCCACCCCGAGCTGCAGAAGCCCGACAGCCCCACGCAGACCGTGGGCGGCCGGGCCGAGACGACGCAGTTCGCGCCGGTCGAGCACGCCGAGCGCATGCTCAGCCTCGACAACGTCTTCAGCGACGACGAGCTCGCCGAGTGGGCGGGAAAGGTCGAGCGCGACGCCGGCGCCGAGCGAGTGCGCTTCCTCTGCGAGCTCAAGATCGACGGCCTCGCGATCAACCTGCGCTACGAGCACGGCGTGCTCGTCACGGCCGCCACCCGCGGCGACGGCGTCGTCGGCGAGGACGTCACGGCGAACGTTCTCACGATGGGCACCATCCCCGAGCGGCTGAGCGGCACCGGGCACCCGGCGATCGTCGAGGTGCGGGGCGAGATCTTCTTCCCCGTCGCCGAGTTCGACCAGCTGAACGCGCGGCAGCGCGAGGCGGGCGAGCGCGTCTTCGCGAACCCGCGCAACGCCGCGGCCGGCTCGCTGCGCCAGAAGATCGAGGGCAAGAGCCCGGCCAAGCGCGAGCTGATGGACGCGCGGCTGCGCAGCCTGCGGATGCTCGTGCACGGCATCGGCGCCTGGCCCGTCCGCGAGCTCGAGCGCGACACCGAGGTCCGCGCGCAGAGCGAGGTCTACGAGCTGCTCGCGTCGTGGGGCCTGCCGACCTCGACGCACTACCGCGTGTACGACACCGTGCCCGAGGTGGCCCGCTTCATCCACGACTACGGGGTCAGGAGGTCGTCGGTCGAGCACCAGATCGACGGCATCGTCGTCAAGGTCGACGACCTCGCGCTCCACGACGAGCTCGGGGCGACCAGCCGGGCGCCCCGGTGGGCCACGGCGTTCAAGTACCCGCCGGAGGAGGTCAACACCGAGCTGCTCGACATCGTCGTGAGCGTCGGTCGGACGGGCCGCGCCACGCCCTTCGCGGTGATGCGCAAGGTGGAGGTGGCCGGCAGCGAGGTCCGCCAGGCGACGCTCCACAACCAGCACGTCGTCCGCGCCAAGGGCGTGCTGATCGGCGACACGGTCGTGCTGCGCAAGGCCGGCGACGTCATCCCCGAGGTGCTCGGCCCCGTGGTCGAGCTCCGTGACGGCAGCGAGCGCGAGTTCGTCATGCCCGTCGACTGCCCCGAGTGCGGCACCCCGCTGGCCCCGGCGAAGGAGGGCGACGTCGACCTGCGCTGCCCGAACGCGGAGAGCTGCCCGGCGCAGGTGCGCGGGCGCGTCGAGCACATCGCCTCCCGCGGCTCGCTCGACGTCGAGGGCCTCGGCGAGGTCGCGGCGGCCGCGCTGACCCAGCCCGTCGAGCCCGCCGAGCCGCCCCTCCGCACCGAGGCCGGGCTCTTCGACCTGACGATGGCCGACGTCTTCCCCGTCAAGGTCGTCGTCCGCGACTCCGAGACCGGCATGGAGAAGCTCGGCGACGACGGCGCGCCCAAGCTCGTGACCCCCTTCCGGCGTCGCCGCGGCAAGGCCGACGGCCCGTTCGACCCCGAGGCGGCCGAGTTCGCCGGCGACGAGACCAGCGTGCCGTCGAAGACGGCGATCGAGATGCTCGCCAACCTGCACGCCGCGAAGACCAGTCCGCTCTGGCGGATCCTCGTCGGGCTGAGCATCCGCCACGTCGGCCCCGTGGCCGCCCGCGCGCTCGCGAACCACTTCGGTTCGCTCGACGCGATGCGCTCCGCCAGCCGCGACGAGCTCGCGGCCGTCGACGGTGTCGGCGGCATCATCGCCGACGCCCTGCTCGCGTGGTTCGAGGTCGACTGGCACGTCGAGATCCTCGACCGCTGGGCCGCCGCGGGCGTCCAGTTCGACACCCCCGGCCACCCCGGGCCCGGCGCCGCCGTCGAGGCGGGGGGCGTGCTCGCCGGCCTGACCGTCGTCGCCACGGGCAGCCTCGAGGGGTTCAGCCGCGAGGGGGCACAGGAGGCGATCCTCGCGGCGGGCGGCAAGGCCGGCAACAGCGTGAGCAAGAAGACCGACTTCGTGGCCGCCGGCCCCGGTGCCGGGTCCAAGCTCACGAAGGCCGAGCAGCTCGGGGTACGGATCATCGACGCAGCACAATTTCAAGTCCTCATTAAGGAGGGCCCGGCTGCGCTCGGCGACCCCAGTTCGGGGGGCAGCGACGACCCGGTGGCCTGAGATCGCTGGCCCCCCGAACGGGTCCCCTCCTACGATGTGAGCACGTGTCGACCTCTGCTGTAGGGCGCAGAGGCACTGGCACCCATCGAGGGGGAAACACCCGACGTGCTGTTCCTCGCCACAGCCATCCTTTCTGCATCGATCCACTTCGCCGGAGCGGTCGATGCTCCCGTCGTGCCCGGGGTCGCGGTGACCGCGCCCGGAGAGCCGGGTGGTCCTCCGCTCACCGACACCGCCGCGCCGCCTCGCGGTGACGAGCCGGCGACCGTCGACACGACGCCCGGCCTCGAGCAGGTCGCTGTCTGCCGCGCACTCGCCACGGCCGAGCCGTCGTCGACGACCGGCGCGCGGCCGTCGACCGCAGCCCCCGACCTCACGGTGCCGGCCTGCCTCGCCGAGCTGGAGGGCGCCTCCTCGCCGGCCCTCTCGGCCCTCGGCGGCTCGTTCGACCCCGTGGGCGACGACGCGTCGCGCCTGTCGGCGGTGCTGACGGCCGGCGCCGACGCGCCGACCACGGCGGCGTGGTGGGCCGGCCTCGACGACTCGCGCCGTCTCGGCCTCGTCGCCGCCGTGCCCGGCGTGGTCGGGCAGCTCGAGGGCGTGCCCTACTCCGTGCGCGACCAGGCCAACCGGCTCTTCCTCGGCGCCGCGACGCTGGCACTCCACGACCGCGACGAGACCGCCGCCGAGCAGGACGGCGACGACGCCCGCTCCGCCATGCTCGGGCAGGTCCAGCTCGCGCTCGCCGACCGGAGCGCGGGCGACGAGGACCGCCAGCTCATCGCCCTCGACACCGTCATGCCCGGCCGGGCCGCCGTCTCGGTGGGCAGCCTCGACACCGCCGACGACGTCAGCGTGCTCGTGCCCGGCATGTTCTTCACGGTGCACGGGCAGATGGTCGACTGGGCCGAGACCGCGGGGCAGCTGCACGACGAGCAGCGCGCCTGGACGTACCTGCTGGCGCGCTCCGACGCCCGTCCGCTCGACGGCGTCGCCGTCGTGGCCTGGATGGGCTACCGCACGCCCGACCTCACGAACGTCTACACGCTCGACCTCGCCCGGCAGGGGGCCGGCCACCTCGAGGACGCCCTCGGCGGTCTCGACGCGGCCCGCGCCTCCGACGCCCCCCGGGTGACCGTCGTGGCGCACTCGTACGGGTCGACCACCGCGACGCTGGCCCTGTCGTCGGGCCGCGTGAGCGTCGACTCGCTCGCGCTGCTCGGCTCGCCGGGCAGCGTGGTGCCGACGGCGGCGATGCTGTCGGTGGCCGACGACGACGTCTACGCCGCCGCGGGCAGCTTCGACCCGGTGGCGGGCAGCGGGTACTTCGGGGTCGACCCGGGCACGGGCGCCTTCGGTGCGGTGCTGCTGCACACCGGCGGAGGTGACGACTCCGTGACCGGCCGCGTCCTCCGTGCCGCGCTCGGCCACAACGACTACCTCCTGCCCGGCACGGAGTCGATGAGGAGCCTGGCCCTCATCGCCCTCGGCCACGGCGACATGGTCGACGGCGACGAGCGCGGCCCGGGCGAGCCGCGGCCCGACGGGCCGGAGCTCGCGCTCGTCCGCCCGCAGGACGTCTACCTGCGCGACTGAGCCCCGTAAGATCGACCGGTGCCCCGACCGGGGCCCCCACTCCACCATGTGACGGAGCAGCATGTCTGAAATCACGCGCGAGCAGGTGCAGCACCTCGCCGGTCTCGCCCGCATCGCCCTGACCCCCGACGAGATCGAGACCATGACGCGGGAGCTCGGCCACATCGTCGACAACGTCACCAAGGTCGCCGAGGTCGCGACCGACGACGTCCCCGCCACGAGCCACCCCATCCCGCTCGAGAACGTCTTCCGCCCCGACGTCGTGGGCGAGACGCTCACCGTCGAGCAGGCCCTCTCGGGCGCCCCCGACCACGACGGCTCGCGCTTCCGCGTGACCGCGATCCTCGGAGAAGAGCAGTAGCCATGACCGACGCCTCCTCGATCGTCCGCCTCAGCGCGGCCGACCTCTCCGCGGCGCTGACCGCCGGCGACGTCTCGGCCGTCGAGGTCGCCCAGGCGCACCTCGACCGCATCGCCGCCGTAGACGGCGACGTGCACGCCTTCCTCCACGTCAGCGACGCGGCCCTCGCCACCGCCGCCGACGTCGACCGTCGCCGCGCCGCCGGCGAGCAGCTCGGGGCCCTGGCCGGCGTGCCGATCGCCGTCAAGGACGTCCTCTGCACGCTCGACATGCCCTCCACCTCGGGCAGCAAGATCCTCGAGGGGTGGGTGCCGCCGTACGACGCCACCGTCGTCCGCAAGGTGCGCGCCGCCGACATGGTGCCCCTCGGCAAGACGAACATGGACGAGTTCGCGATGGGTTCGTCGACCGAGTTCTCGGCCTACGGCCCGACGCACAACCCGTGGTCGCTCGACCGCATCCCCGGCGGCTCCGGTGGTGGCTCCGCCGCCGCCGTCGCCGCCTTCGAGGCGCCTCTCGCGCTCGGCAGCGACACAGGCGGCTCGATCCGCCAGCCGGGCGCCGTCACGGGCACCGTCGGCGTCAAGCCGACCTACGGCTCGGTCAGCCGCTACGGGGCGATCGCCCTCGCGAGCTCGCTCGACCAGGTCGGGCCCGTGAGCCGCACGGTGCTCGACTCCGCCCTGCTGCACGACGTCATCAAGGGCCACGACCCCCGCGACTCCACCTCGCTGCGCGACGAGTGGCCCTCGTTCGCCGAGGCGGCCCGGGCAGGCCTGGCCGGAGGCGCGCTGCAGGGCGTGCGCATCGGCGTCGTCCGCGAGCTGAACGGGGAGGGCTTCCAGGCCGGCGTCAAGGCCCGCTTCGCCGAGGCCCTGGAGCTGCTCTCGGGCGCCGGCGCGGAGATCGTCGAGGTCTCGGCCCCGAGCTTCGAGTACGCCATCAGCGCCTACTACCTGATCCTCCCCGCCGAGGCGTCGTCCAACCTCGCCAAGTTCGACTCGGTGCGCTTCGGCCTCCGCGTCGTGCCCGAGGGCAAGGGCACGGTGGAGGACGTGATGGCGGCCACGCGCGAGGCGGGCTTCGGCCCCGAGGTCAAGCGCCGCATCATCCTCGGCACCTACGCCCTCAGCGCGGGCTACTACGACGCGTACTACGGCAGCGCGCAGAAGGTGCGCACGCTGGTGCAGCGCGACTTCGCCGCGGCCTTCGACCAGGTCGACGTGCTCGTCTCGCCCTCGGCCCCGACGACGGCGTTCCCGCTCGGCGAGAAGCTCGACGATCCGCTGTCGATGTACCTCAACGACATCACGACGATCCCGGCGAACCTCGCGGGCATCCCCGGCATCACGGTGCCGATGGGCCTCGCCGAGGAGGACGGGCTGCCCACGGGCCTGCAGTTCATGGCGCCCGCCCGCCAGGACGCCCGTCTCTACACCTACGGCGCCGCGCTCGAGCAGCTGCTCGAGCAGGGCTGGGGCCACACGCTCATCTCCCGTGCCCCCGACCTGAGCGCCACCGAACAGAACGCCGCCACCGAGGGAGTCATCTGATGGCCAAGGCAGACCTGATGGACTACGACGAGGCCCTCGAGAAGTACGAGGTCGTCATCGGCTTCGAGGTGCACGTCGAGCTCGCGACGAAGACCAAGATGTTCTCCGACGCGCCGAACTTCTTCGGCGGCGCCCCGAACACGAACGTGACCCCGGTCGACCTGGGCCTCCCGGGCTCGCTGCCCGTCGTCAACGAGCAGGCCGTGAGGTACTCGATCAGCCTCGGCCTCGCCCTCGGCTGCTCGATCGCCGAGAGCTCGCGCTTCGCCCGGAAGAACTACTTCTACCCCGACAACCCCAAGAACTACCAGGTCAGCCAGTTCGACGAGCCGATCGCGTACGAGGGCGAGGTCGAGGTCGAGCTGCCCGACGGCACCGTCTTCCACGTGCCGATCGAGCGCGCCCACATGGAGGAGGACGCCGGCAAGCTGACGCACGTCGGCGGCTCGACCGGCCGCATCCAGGGGGCCGAGTACTCGCTCGTCGACTACAACCGCGCGGGCATCCCGCTGGTCGAGATCGTCACGAAGCCGATCATCGGCGCCGGGGCCCTCGGCCCCGAGCTGGGCGCCGCCTACGTCTCGACGATCCGCGACATCGTGCGCGGCCTGGGCGTGAGCGAGGCGCGCATGGAGCGCGGCAACCTCCGCTGCGACGCCAACGTGTCGCTCCGGCCGCACGGCCAGGTGGAGCTCGGCACCCGCACCGAGACCAAGAACGTCAACTCGTTCCGCTCGGTCGAGCGTGCCGTGCGTCACGAGATCCAGCGCCAGGCCGCGATCCTCGCCGCCGGCGGCACCATCACGCAGGAGACGCGGCACTGGCACGAGGACACCGGCCGCACCTCCGCCGGTCGTCCGAAGAGCGACGCCGACGACTACCGCTACTTCCCCGAGCCGGACCTGCTGCCGGTCGTGCCGTCGCGCGAGCTGGTCGAGGAGCTGCGCCTCGCGCTGCCCGAGGCCCCCGTCGCGATGCGTCGTCGACTCAAGGCCGACTGGGGCTTCGCCGACCTCGAGTTCCAGGACGTCGTCAACTCCGGCCTGCTCCAGGAGCTCGTCGAGACGGTCGCCGCCGGGGCGTCGCCGCAGGCGGCCCGCAAGTGGTGGACGGGCGAGATCGCCCGCCTCGCCAACGCGGCCCAGGTCGATGCGTCGACCCTCGTCTCGCCCCGCCACGTCAGCGAGCTGATCGCGCTCGTGGAGACCGGCGAGCTGACCGACCGGCTCGCCCGCCAGGTGCTCGAGGGAGTCGTCGCCGGCGAGGGCTCGCCCTCCGAGGTCGTCGAGGCGCGCGGGCTCCGCGTCGTCTCCGACGACGGCGCGCTGATCGCCGCCATCGACGAGGCCCTGGCCAGCCAGCCCGACGTGCTCGCGAAGATCCGCGACGGCAAGGTCCAGGCCGCCGGCGCCGTCATCGGCGCGGTCATGAAGGCGATGAAGGGCCAGGCGGACGCCGCTCGCGTCCGCGAGCTCGTGCTCGAGAGGGCCCAGGCCTGATCGTCCCGCCCGCTCCCGTCGTCGGCGGCCGGTCGTCGTGACCGTGCCGCCGACGATCCGCGCCGCGGCGCCGGCCGGCCTCGCGCTGGCCGTCGCCGGCGTCGCCCTGCTCGTCTCGTGGTGGGCCCTGCCCGACCGGGTCGCCCTCGTGCACGAGCCCGAGGCCGGAGCCGTCGCGTTCGCCGCGAGCCGTGTCGACCTCGTGCTCGTCGTGGGCGTGCTGCTCGTCGGCACGCTGGTCGCCTACCTGGTCTGCGCGGCCTTCCTCGCGTGGACGCCCGCCCGGCACCTGCTGGTGCCGCACGCCGAGCACTGGAAGGCCCCGGGGCGCCGACCCGAGATGCGCCGCCGGTTCGCCGTCTGGCTGGCCAGGGGCTTCGCCGTCGCGTGGTGGTCCGTCGCCCTCGAGCTCGTCGTGACGATGCTCGCCCAGCGCGGCGGCGCCCTCGCGACGTGGTGGCTGCCCGCCGCGGTCTCCGGGCTCGCCGTGCTGCTGCTGCTCGGGGGCCTCGTCGTCGCGTTCACGGCGGGCTTCACGCCCGACGCCCGTCCGGCACGGGCCCCCGCCCCGGCCCGGGCCCCCGCCCGGGCCTCGGCCCCGGCCCGCCCCGGGCGCGAGGAGGGCAGCGCCTCCGCGGCGGACGCGACCACCGCCTCCTCGCGCCCTCCCGCCCCGACCCCCCGGGCCGCGGGCCCGGCCTCGACGACGGCTCGTGGCGCCGGTGCGGCCCCGGCCGCGGGCGCCGACCGCCCGGGCCCGCCCCGGCCCTACCAGCCCCGACCCCGGGCGCCCCGTGCGCCGGGCTCACGACCCCACCAGGGAGGTGGCTCGACCCGTGGATGACGACCGGTACGGCCGAGACGTGCTCAGCGGCGACTGGAAGCGCTCGTCGCGCCCCGCGCCGACCCCCACCGACGCGGTGCGCGACCTCGTCGTCGAGGAGTCGCGGAGCGGCTTCACGGGAGCGGTCGTGCGCGTCGAGGCGGGCACGGTCGAGCTGGAGGACTGGAAGGGGCGCGTCCGTGCCTTCCCGCTCTCGGGCTCCTTCCTGATCGACGGTGCGCCCGTGGCGCTGCGGGTGCCGAGGGCGGCGCCGCAGGGCCGTGCCCGCACGGCCTCCGGCTCCTTCGCCGTGGGCGACGCCCGCGCCCGGGTGGCCCGCCAGAGCCGCATCTTCGTCGAGGGCCGGCACGACGCCGAGCTCGTCGAGAAGGTCTGGGGCGCCGACCTGCGCGTCGAGGGCGTGGTCGTCGAGTACCTCGAGGGCGTCGACCACCTCGCCGAGGTGCTGGCGGAGTTCCGGCCGACCGCCGACCGCCGCGTCGGCGTGCTCGTCGACCACCTCGTGCCCGGGTCGAAGGAGAGCCGCATCGCGGAGGCGATCACGAGGGGCCCGCACGGTCGCCACGTGCTCGTCGTCGGGCACCCGTTCGTGGACGTCTGGCAGGCCGTCGTGCCCGCACGCCTCGGGCTCACGCGCTGGCCGGAGGTGCCCCGCTCGGTCGAGTGGAAGCACGGCGTCTGCGAGGCCCTCGGCTGGCCCCACGACGACCAGGCCGACATCGCGGCGGCGTGGCAGCGCATCCTGGGCCGCGTCCGCGCCTTCGGCGACCTCGAGCCCGCGCTGCTCGGCCGGGTCGAGCAGCTGATCGACTTCGTCACGGTCGACCAGGGCTGACGGCTCGCCCGGGCGTGTCGGGCGTCTCCCGGCCTCGGGTCCTAGATTCGTCGTCATGGTCGATTCGCTCGAGGGGCAGGTGCGCACGGCGGTCGACGCCTGGCTGCGCTGGCTGCCCCGGTGGCGGATCGGCACCGCACGGGCCCGCACGCGCGTCTGCCGGGTCTGCTTCGGCTCGCCCGTCGCGGTCGCCGCCGGGTTCGACGGCGACGTGCCCCACGCGGTGCAGCACGCGCTGCTGAACCGGCTCCGGCACATCGTCGACGACGAGGTCGACTCGTACACCACCCGCAACCTGCCCCTCGTGACCCGCGAGCTCCGACGGGCCGCCGAGGCCGGCGTCGACGGCTACCGGCCCGACGAGGGCCTCGCCATCGAGTTCGACGGCCTCGACGTCGACCCCGAGCCGGAGCCCGGCCAGCCGTTCCTGTTCACCCTGGAGGGCCTCGCCGCCGAGGAGGCCGCACGGCACGCTGCCGACGGCACCGACGACGAGCCCGAGTTCTCGGACGAGGCGAAGGCGGCCCTGCGCCGCGAGCTCGCGTTGGCCGACGAGCACGCGCAGTCGGTCGGCACCGCGCTCTGCTTCGCGGTCGTCGCCCAGCGCGAGCGGATCGCCGACGCCGTCGACCGGCTCGTCGAGCCGCAGGTCGAGGAGCTGCTCGCCGAGCTCTCGCGCACGCTCGAGCCGCCGCGCTGAGCCCGCCCCGCCCGCACCCCCCTGAGGACACCATGACCACGCCCCGCTCCGCCGCCACCGCTCCGGCCCGCCGTCTGCCGTGGTGGGCGCTCGCCCTCGACGCCGTGCTCGTCGTGGCCTTCGTCGTCATCGGCCGCCGCAGCCACGCCGAGGGCCTCGACCTGCCCGGCCTCGCCACCACGCTCTGGCCGTTCGCGGTCGGCCTCGTCGTGGGCTGGGTGAGCGTGGTCGGCGTGCGGTGGCCGCTGCCCCGCCTCGCCTCCGGCGCGGTCGTCTGGGTGTCGACGGTCGTGCTCGGGGTGCTGCTCCGGGTCGCCAGCGGGCAGGGCGTCCAGCTGAGCTTCGTCGTCGTGACGATCGTCGTGCTCGGCGTCTTCCTGCTGGGGTGGCGGGGCGTCGCGGCGCTGGCCCGGCGGGGCGGACGCACCCGGCGCTGACGGCGACGGCGGAGCGGAGCTCGAGACGGCTCCGCGACTCCTCGGTGCCCGGCCGCCGGTCGACCTGGCGGGCTACTTGCGCTTGACGCTGTTGTCGGTGCTGGGCTCGTCGGTGAGCACCAGGCCCGACGAGCTGTTCGACGACGCCGTCAGCTCGGTCAGCCAGTCGCGGTTGATGGCGGGCACGCGGCCGCCGGAGTACTTGAAGTAGAGGGGGATGCCCGGGTCGAGCCAGATGCTGCTGCGCCCGTCGCCGACCTTCTGGGTGTCGCGCCACGAGAAGAAGAACGACTCGCGGCGCCGGAGCTTCGTGGCGATCACGATCTGGAGGTGCTCGAGCACGCGGTCATCGAACTCGACCTCGATGCCGGAGGTGCCGTAGATCAGCGATCCCATGGAAGTCCTGTTCAGTCCTGTCGTCTGCTCCGCACCGGGGACGAGGAGGCGAGGGTGCGGTCGTCCGCCAATCTACCGTGCCGGGCCGGCCCGGTCCGGCACGCGACACGAGCCTGTGGGCGGTCGTCCAGCCCGTGCTGGCATGCTCGTCGGAGCCGATCCGACCCGTGGTGACCGCGGGCACCGAACCGACCCAGGGACCCATGACCTCCACCGCCGTGCTCGCCCCGTCCGCCTCCTCCGCCCTCGTGGGCCCGTCGGGGGGCCTGCCGTCCACGGTCGTCGCGCAGGGCGCCTCCTCGTCCGTCCAGGAGCTCGACGGCCTCGTCGGCGTCGCGGCGCGCGTCATCGACGCCCTGGGCGAGTGGGGCGTGGGGCTGCTGACCTTCGTCGAGACGGTGTTCCCGCCGATCCCGAGCGAGATCGTGCTGCCGCTCGCCGGGTTCCTCGCCGGGCAGGGGAACATGAACATCGTGCTGCTGATCGTGGTCAGCACGCTCGGCGCCTACGTGGGCGCGCTCGTCCTGTACTGGCTGGGCGCCGTGATCGGCCTCGAGCGGAGCATCACGCTGCTGTCGAAGCTCCCCCTCGTCGACCGGGAGGACTTCCGGAAGGCGGCCGACTGGTTCCACCGGCACGGGCGGTCGGCGGTCTTCTTCGGGCGCCTCGTTCCCGGCGTCCGCAGCCTGATCTCGCTGCCGGCCGGCGCCGAGAAGATGCCGCTCGCCTCGTTCACGCTCTTCACCGTCGTCGGCAGCGGGCTCTGGAACGCCCTGCTCATCCTGCTCGGGGCGGCCCTCGGCACCCAGTACGAGCTGATCGACCGCTACGCGAAGTACCTCGACTACGCGGTCTACGCGGCCATCGGCGGGGTGGTGCTGTGGCTGGTGCTGCGGGCCGTGCGCCGTCGTCGCGCCGCCGACCGCGACTCCGCTCGGAGCTGATCCGCACCGCGCGTCCAGGCGCGGGCGGCCGGTCGTCCGTACTGTCGGAGACCCGTCGGGGCCGACGCCCCGACCCGACAGACAGGACGGCACCATGGGATTCCTCGACAGGCTGCTCGGACGAGACGACGAGGCCGCGGGCCAGCAGGCACCGGCACCGGGAGGGCGGGCACCCGCGCGGAGCGACGACGAGATCGCCGTCGAGCGCTACCGCTACCTGCTGCGCACGGCGCCCCCCGAGACCATCGAGCAGGTGCACGCCGAGGCCTTCGAGAAGCTGAGCCCCGAGCAGCGCCGGCTGGTCTTCGACGAGCTCAGCCGTGAGGCCGGCCAGGGTGAGCAGCCCCGCGGCGACGACGCAGGGTCGCTCGCTCAGGCGGCCACCCGGTCGGAGCTGCGGAAGCCGGGCACCCTCGAACGGACCCTGGGAGGCGGCGGCGCGGCCGGTGGCCAGGGCCCGCAGGCAGGCGGTCGCCCGGGCATGGGCATGGGCTCGATCATCGGCGGATCGCTGCTCGGCACCGTCGCGGGCTACGTCGTGGGCTCCGCGCTCGTCGGCGCGTTCCTGCCCGACGGGGGCAGCGACGTCGCTGGCGGAGAGGGCGACGGCGGTGCCGACGACGGCGGCGACGGTGGGCAGGACGGCGGGGACGCGGGCCAGGACGGCGGCGACGCGGGCGACGGTGGCGGCGACTTCGGGGGAGGGGGCGGCGATTTCGGCGGTGGCGGTGGCGGCGGCGACTTCGGGGGCGGCGGCGACTTCGGCGGGGGCGACTTCGGGGGCGGCGACCTGGGCGGCTTCGACATCTGACACCGCGCCTCCTGCAGTCCCTCCCCAGGGCGGCGCCCGGCCGGTCGTCCCCGTGACGTCCCCCGGGGCGGACGCCGCCCAGCGGGGTCGGACTACCGTCGACCGGGCACGGCCTGAGCCAGCGGGCCGCCGACGAGCCAGGAGAACCATGTCGAAGAGCACCCCCACGAAGCCCCGCGTCGCCGTCGTCACCGGAGGCTCGGCCGGGCTCGGCCGGGCCGTCGTGCGTGAGCTCGCCGAGCGCGGCTGGGACGTCGCCGTGCTGGCCCGCGGGCAGGACGGCCTCGACGGCGCCGTCGCCGACGTGGAGGCCGCCGGTCGTCGCGGCCTCGCCGTGCCGACCGACGTGGCCGACCGCGAGCAGGTCGAGGCCGCCGCGACGCGCGTCGAGCAGGAGCTCGGCGAGATCGACCTCTGGGTCAACGACGCCATGGTGGGCGTCTTCGGGGAGTTCCTCGAGACCGACCCGGCCGACTTCGAGCGCGCCACGGCGGTCAACTACTTCGGCTTCGTCAACGGCACGCGCGCCGCCCTCTCGCGCATGGTGCCGCGCGACCGCGGCCACGTCATCCAGGTCGGGTCGGCGCTCGCGCACCGCGGCATCCCGCTGCAGGCGTCGTACTGCGGGGCCAAGCACGCGGTGCAGGGCTTCACCGAGTCGGTGACCACCGAGCTGATCCACAACGGGAGCGCCGTCGAGATCTCGACCGTCGACATGCCCGCGCTGAACACCATCCAGTTCAACTGGGTGCGCTCGCGCCTGCCGCACCACCCCAAGCCGGTGCCGCCGATCTACCAGCCCGAGGTGGGTGCGATCGCGATCGCCGACGTGGCCGACAAGCCGCGCCGTCGGACGTGGCTCGGCGAGCCCACGGTGATGACCGTGCTCGGCAACCGCTTCGTGGCGAACTTCCTCGACGTCTACCTGGCCAAGTCGGGCTACTCGGGCCAGCAGGCCCCCGAGAAGTCGGAGGCCATGCTGCCCGACAACCTCTACCAGCCCACCAGCGGCGACCACGGCGCCCACGGCATCTTCGACGACCAGGCCCGCAGCACCAGCCCCCAGGTCTGGTACACGCGCAACCGCGGCCTCAGCTACGCCCTGGCGGGCGCCGGGGCGGTCGGCGCGGGCGTCGCCGTCGTCCGTGCCCTGGTCGGAGGGCGCAAGGGCGCATGAGCCACGCCTTCGACGCGGTCGTCGTCGGCGCCGGGCCGAACGGCCTGGCGGCGGCGGTCGTCCTCGCCCGGGCCGGACTGCGCGTGCAGCTGCTCGAGCGCGACGACACGATCGGCGGCGGCACCCGCACGAAGGAGCTGACCCTGCCGGGGTTCCGGCACGACGTCTGCTCGGCGGTGCACCCGATGGCGATGGCCTCCGGGTTCTTCCGGCGCTGGGGCCTCGAGCAGCGCGTCGACATGATCGTGCCCGAGGTCTCGTACGGCCACCCGCTCGACGGCGGGCGCGCCGGGGTCGCCCACCGCGACCTCGAGCGCACCGTCGAGGGCCTCGGCCGTGACGGTGCGACCTGGCGCCGCATGTTCTCGCGCCTCGTCGACATCGAGGCCGAGCTCTCGCAGTTCACGCTCTCGCCGATCCTCCAGCTGCCTCGCCACCCGCGGACGGTGGTCGAGTTCGGGCTGCGCATCCTCCACCAGGGCGGCCCCTGGTGGGACGCCGGGCTCCGCACGGAGGAGGCCCGGGCGCTGCTCGCGGGCGTGATGGCCCACGCCATCCGCCCCATGCCGAGCCTGTCGGCGGGCGCCGCGGGCCTCGCGCTCGCCGTCCACGGCCACGGCTACGGCTGGGCGGTGCCCCGGGGCGGCAGCCAGGTGATCGCCGAGGCGCTCGCCGACGACCTTCGGGCCCACGGCGGCGTGATCGAGACGGGCGTCGACGTGACCACCCTGCGCCAGCTCGACGCGCGCGTGAAGCTGCTCGACGTGACCCCGCGCCAGCTGATCGCCATCGCGGGCGACGAGATGCCCGCCGGCTACCGACGTCGTCTCGAGCGGTTCCGGTACGGAGGAGGCGCCTCCAAGGTGGACTTCGCCCTGAGCGGGCCGGTGCCCTGGGCGGCGGAGGAGCTGCGGCGGACGCCCACCGTGCACCTCGGCGGCACGCGGGCCGACATCGCCCGGGCCGAGCACGACGTCGCGCGCGGGGCGCACCCGGCCGAGCCGTTCGTCCTGGCCGTGCAGCCGGGCGTCGTCGACGACAGCCGGGCCCCGGCCGGCCAGCACTCGCTGTGGACGTACGCGCACGTGCCGAACGGCAGCACCGTCGACATGACCGAGGCGATCACCCGCCAGATCGAGCGGTTCGCGCCCGGGTTCCGCGACCTGGTGCTCGCCAGCAGCGCCCGGTCGGCCGACGAGCTCGAGGCCTACGACCCGAACTACGTCGGGGGCGACATCGCCTCCGGCGCCCCGAGCCTGAAGCAGCTCATCGTGCGCCCGGTGCTCTCGACCGACCCGTGGCGGACGGCCGTGCCCGGCACTTACCTCGCGTCGTCCTCGGTGCCGCCGGGCCCGAGCGTGCACGGCATGGGGGGCGCCTACGCTGCGCAGAGCGCCCTGCGCCACGAGTTCGGCATCGACCACCTGCCCCGCCTGGGGCCCGACGGAGGGAGCGACCGGTGAGCGTCGTGCACCGGTTCCTGGAGGCGTCGCCGCGCGACGTCTTCGACGTCCTCAGCGACGGCTGGCTCTTCCCGAGCTGGGTCGTCGGGGCGTCGCGCATCCGCGACGTCGAGCGCGAGTGGCCCCGGGCCGGCGCGAAGATCCACCACTCGTTCGGCGTGTGGCCGCTCGTCATCGACGACTCGACGACGCTGCTCGAGTGGGACGCCCCGCGGCGGGCCGTCTTCCTCGCCCGCGGCTGGCCGGCGGGGGAGGCCCGCGTCGGCATCGACGTCGCGGACCGTGCCGGCGGCTGCTTCGTGACGATGACGGAGGAGGCCGTGAGCGGCCCTGGCGCGCTCGTGCCCGACGCCGTGCTCGACGTGCCGCTCACCTGGCGCAACCACGAGGCGCTGCGGCGGCTCGCCTGGCTGGCCGAGGGGCGCCTGCGCGACACCGTCCACCCGACCTGACCCGCGACTCCTGCCGGCCGGCCCGGCCCTAGCGGGTCGCCACGTCGTCGGGGCCGGGGGCCCGGAGCGTCCGCAGGTCGGGGCCGTGCAGGGGCGCCGTCCGCCACCGGGCACTGACCGTGCCGGTGCCCCGGTCGGCGTCGAGGTGGAGGCGGTGGGGCGTCTCCACGAAGACGACGTCGACGAGCAGGTGGTCGCCGTGCTGCTCGGCCCAGGTGGCGAGCGGGCCGGTGGTGCGCCACTCGCCGAGGCCCAGGGCGGCGTCGAGCCGGTGGTCGCCCTCGACGAGGGTGAGCGTCGGCGTGCCGTCGGTCGTGACCACCATCGCGCTGAGGCTCGGCTGGTCGCGGTCGGCGTGGGCGGCGGCGGTCCAGGTGCCGGCCGTCACGGTGCCCTCGGACGAGCCTTCGAGCGGGTCGCCGTCGCCGGTCGGGGCCGCGACGCCGGGCAGCGTGAGTGCGCCCAGCCGCTCGGCGAGGCGGGCGTCGTCGTCGGCGCTGCCCCCGGCACCGAGGGCGGGCAGCACGGTCGCCCAGACGAGGTCGAGCAGCGCCCTGGTGTCGGTGGTCTGGCTCGTGATCGCGACGACGAGGTCGTGCTCGGGGACGACCAGGCTGAACTGGCCGTAGGCGCCGTCGGCGCGGTACCCGTGCGTGGAGACCCAGAACTGGAAGCCGTAGCCCTGCTGCCAGTCGGCGGACCCCTCGTGCGCCGTCGAGGCGTGCGGGCGCGACGCCTCGGCGACCCAGGCGGCGGAGACGAGCTGCTCGTCGCCCCACCGGCCCTGCTGCAGGTGCAGCTGGCCGAGGGCGGCGACCGCGTCGGTGGTGGTGTGCAGGCCGCTGTAGCCCAGCTCGGCGCCGGTCGCGTCGCGCTGCCACGCGGCGACGTCGATGCCGAGCGGGTCGACGAGGCGCGGGCGCAGGTAGTGGACCAGCGTCGCTCCCGAGGCGCGGCGCACCACCTCCGCGAGCGTGTACGTGCAGGGCTGGTTGTAGGCGAAGACCGAGCCGGGCTCGGCCTCGGGCGGCGTGAGCAGGAAGCCGCGGACGACGTTCGTGGGGTCGAGCGTCTCGGCGCGGTCGAGCGTCTCCGTCAGGTGGCCGCTGGCCATGGCGAGCAGGTGGCGGAGGCGCATCCGGCGCGTGCGGTCGTCGGTCACCTCGGCGTCGAGCTCGGGGAACCAGCTGATGACCGTGTCGTCGATCGTCAGCAGTCCCTCGTCGGCGGCGATGCCGACCGCCGTGGCCGTGAAGCTCTTGCTCACCGAGTAGACGAGGTGCGGGCGCTCGGCCGAGTACGGTGCCCACCAGCCCCGGGCGACGACGGCGCCGCGGTGCACGACGACGAGCCCGTGCGGCTCGACGCCGGGCGTCGCCTCCAGGCCGTCGACGAGGGCGAGCAGCCCCCGGGCGTCGACGCCCAGGTCGGAGGGGGAGCGGGTGGGCAGCGTGGTCGTCGTCGAGGTCACGCGCCGAGCCTACGACCCGCCTCCCGGCCGCGCCTCCAGGCCTCCGCGTCCCGTCCCCGTCTGTCGCATTTGCCGACCGTTCGGCTCCGCCCGGCGTCCTGGTACCTGACTTTCCGGTCACAAGGAGGCGCGTGGTCGGGTTCTGCAGCCCTGGCCAGCTGCTGGCGCTGCCAGCTGCCCGCGCCGGCCGGGCTCACCCGTCGAGGGTGAGCTGCCGCACGCTCCGGGTCGAGAGCGCCGCGGCGGTGGCGGTCACGACCACGCCCGCACAGACGAGCAGCGTGGCCCGCGTGCCGAACAGGTGCGCCGCCGGCCCGACCAGCACCTCGCCGACGGGGATCGCCACGAACGAGCCGACCATGTCGTACGAGTAGACGCGGGCGAGGGCCTCCCGCGGCACCCGGGTCTGCAGCGACTGGTCCCAGGTGATCGCGAACACCTCCAGCGCGACGCCGCCGAGCAGGAAGGCCACGACGAGCGCGGGCAGCGCCGGCGCGGCGCCGAGGGTCGCCACCGGGACGGCCGTCACCGCCATCAGCCCGACCCCGACGGCGAGGCCGTGACGGGGCCGCCAACGGAGGGCGACCACGGCCCCGACGGCCAGCCCGACGGTCTGGGCGGCGACCACCAGCCCCCAGGCCGCGCGGCCGAACGACCCGTCGGCGACGACCGGCCCGAGCACCGTCGTCGCCCCGACGAAGGCCGCGTTGAGCACGGCGAACTGCGCCACCACGATCCACACCCACGACCGTCTCGTGAACTCGCTCCACCCCTCCCGCAGGTCGGCGAGGACGGACGCCGGGCGACCTCCCGGGCGGGGGCGCCCGGCCGCCCGCGGCAGCCGCATCCCGGCGAAGAGCACACCGGCCAGGGCGAACCCGGCCGCGTCGACCGCGAGGCCCCACCCGGGCCCGACGACGGCCACGACCCCCGCCCCCGCCGACGCCCCGACGACGCTGCCGCCGGTGAGCCCGAGGCGGAGGAGGGCGTTCGCGGGCCGCAGCAGCTCGGCCGGGACGGTCTCGGGCACGAGCGCTGCCGACGCCGGCAGGCTCACGGCCGCGACCGCCCCGTTGAGCACGCTGAGCACCACGAGCGACGGGACGGTGGCCGAGCCGCTCACGACGAGCGCCGCGACCCCGGCCTGCGTCAGGGCCGCGGCGACCGAGGTGCCGACGAGCACCACGTCGCGGGGCAGCCGGTCGGCGACGACGCCTCCGAGCAGCAGCACGGCGACGTTCGCGACGGACCGGGCCGCGACGACCAGCCCGAGGTCGGCCGCCGAGCCGGTCAGGTCGAGCACCGCGAAGGCGAGCGCGATCGGCGCGACGGCGTTGCCGAGCACGCTGGTCGTGCGCGCCGCGAGCAGCCAGCGGAACGCACGGTGCGCGAGGGGACCGCCCCGGATGCCGACCGGCAGCGGGGCCGGGGAGGCGCCTCCCGCGCTGCCCGTCACGGCCGCCTCATCGGGAACAGCGCGGCGGTCATCGACACCGGTGCGGTGCCCGGTGTCCGGGGCGGCTGCGCGGCGGCGTGCAGGAGGGCCGAGGCCTGGCCGACGTGGTGCACGACGCGCCGCCAGGTCTCGGGGTCGACCCAGAGCTCGGCGTCCGTCGAGACCTGCGGCCCGGAGGCGCGCCGGGGCGAGCGACGGCGCAGCTCGTCGACGAGGGCCTCGACGTACTGCGCGCGCTCGTCGGCGGCGTCGGGGCCGGTGGGGGAGTCGGGCGGCACGACGAGCGGGAACGGCTGCGCCGACGAGAGGTGCCGGTACCGCTTGGCGTCGCCGCCGCGGATGCGCACGACCTCGACGACGACGACCAGCCCCGCCCGTTCGAGGACCCGCAGGTGGTAGCTCGCCGCCGCCTGCGAGAGGCCCAGCTCGCGCCCGGCCTCGGCCGCGCTGAGGGCGGCACCGGTCAGGAGCGAGAGGAGGCGCAGGCGGACCGGGTGGGCGGTGGCGCGGAGTTCGTCGAGTTCGGGCACCCGGTCATGCTGCAGCGCCATCGTCTCGACCGTCAAACGGCTCTTTGGGGGTGGTGCCGCCGTCGACGCGCCCTGCGACGCGCCCTCCGACGCGTCGTCCGAGCTGGACGGCGACGGACGCCCCGACGGCCAGCAGCAGCAGGAGCGCGCCCGAGGCCGTGCCCGCGAAGAACGCGAACGACTTCGCCGTGCCGACGTCGGACGGCAGCCCGCGGGTGACCGCCACGGCCACGGGGCCCGTGACCAGGGCGGCCGCGGCGAGCCACCACGAGACGGTCCGCGTCCGCGACGCTCGAGGCCGAGCGCTGACCGGTACGCGGCGCAGGTACCGCGCCGCGGCGACCGCGAGCACGGCGAGCCCGACGACAGACGAGCCGTACTGGGCCCACTGCGTGCCGACGAAGGGGCCCCACGGCTCCGCCAGGGCGGGCAGCAGGGTGCTGCCGAGCCGCCCGGGGTGGGTGAAGGCGTCCCACCCCACGTGCGTGAGCACGCCGATGACGACCGCGACGAGCACCCTGAGGAGGCGGCCGGGCGAGACCGCTCCGGGCACGGTCCAGGCACGCGGGAGGCGCGTGCCGACGACCTGGGGCAGCAGCACTCCGGCGCCGGGTCGCAGCACCCGGAGCCACACCAGGTAGAGCAGCGCCCCGAGCGGCACGGAGACCACGAGCAGGCCCGAGACGCCGTGGGTGGTCTCGTAGGTCACGCCGACGGGGAAGAAGAGCGGGAGGTCGGGCGCCATCGACCCGACGGCGACGGCGCCGAAGGGCAGCGGGCTCCGGACGAACGGCAGGGCGACGACCGCGTGGCTGGGGGTGAAGGGCACGGCCCATGGTCGCGGGCCGGGCGGCCCGGAGTCGTCCTCCCCAGGGCGGGACCGTGTCCTCCCGAGGGCTGAGCAGGGCGCGGGCGCGCGTGGGCACGTGCGGTCGCGCGGCACTGGCGCGGCTGGCCGGGGCCTGGGACACTGCCACCAGGCCTGCGAGGGCCGACCACCGACTCCGGCAGGTCGCCCGCCCCGGCCACCGCCACCGAAACGAGGAGCACCCCCGATGAGCGACCAGGCTGCCGAGGGCGTCGAGATCGTCCGGACCTTCACCGCGCCTCCCGCCGCCGTGTTCTCGGCCTGGACGACCGCCGCCGACTTCGCGCGGTGGTTCGGCGGCCCGGCCGTCGACGTGCCGCTCGACGCCCTCGACTACGAGGCCGTCGCGGGGCGTGCCTGGTCGGCGACGATGGTGCTGCCCGACGGGAACGCCCTCAGCTGGGCCGGCGAGTTCGTCGACGTCGTGCCCGACGAGCGCCTCGAGCTGACGCTCACCGACGACCCGGCGTCGCCCGCTCGCGCGACGATGGTGGTCGAGCTGGCCGCCGTCGACGGCGGCACGCGCATGCGCTTCACGCAGCAGACGCCGGGCTTCTCGCCCGAGCAGCGCGACGCGACCACCGCCGGCTGGGCCGGCTTCTTCGACGAGCTCGCCGCCGGCCTGCCCGCGTCGTAGCCCACGCTCCGTCGTCGCCCGCCGCGCCGTCGCCCTACCCTGGGCCCATGAGCCGACCCGCCGAGCGCCCTGCGCCGAGACCGCGCCTCGTGTGGGCCGTCGTGCACTACTGGACCGCCACGGTGCACGACTACGAGGAGGTCGCCTTCCCCCGCCTCTTCGGCGTGTACTCGACGAGGGCACGCGCCCGGGCGGCCGCGGACCGCGCCCGGACCCAGCGGGGCTTCGACGGGCGCCTCGGCACCGTCGACGAGGTGGAGCCCCTCCGCGTCGAGCGATGGCCGGTCGACAGCCCCGCCTGGGTCGGCGGCTTCTTCTCGTACGACGCCGAGGGGCGCGAGGAATGACGAGGGTCTGGTCGCTGACGCACCTCCGCCCGCGGGGGTCGCACACCGAGTGGCCGCTCGTCGACGTCAAGCAGATCGGCTTCTTCCGCTCGGAGGGCGAGGCCCGCAGAGCCGCCCGTCGCCTCCGCTTCGACCCGGGCTTCCGACGCTTCCTGGACCAGTTCCGCATCGAGGCCGTCGAGCTCGACGTCGACCGCTACGACGACGGCTTCGACCCCGACGCCGACCGGGAGCTCGTCCCGAGCGACTGAGGGCCCCCGAGTGGTCGCGAACTGCTGCCCGGAGGGGGCGAGAGGCGCCGTTCGTTACCGCTCGGGCGACGGCGGGGCCGAGCGCGGGAGGCGCGGTGCCAGCCTGAGCGCCCGCCCGGCTCCGTGTCGGGGTCCAGGTATATCGTTCGGGCATCGCTCGACCCTCGACTGGAGATCATCATGAGCACCTCGCGCACACCCGGTTCGTTCCCCGTCGACCTCGACGGCATGTGGCAGGCCATGGACCAGCTCCGGTCGACCTTCGACCGCCGCGACGGCGCCCGCGCCCCGCGCGGCGAGCTCCGCGCGGCGATCCTCGCCCTCCTCGCCGAGCGGCCGATGCACGGCTACCAGGTCATCCACGAGATCGAGGAGCGCACGGGCGGCGACTGGAAGCCCAGCGCCGGCTCCGTCTACCCGACCCTCCAGCTGCTCGCCGACGAGGGCCTCGTCGTCGCGGAGGAGACCGACGGCCGCAAGGTCTACTCGCTGACCGACACCGGCCGCGCCGCCGCGGGCGTCGACCCGTCCGACCCGTGGTCCGCCCCGCGCTCCTCCGGCGACCGTCGCACCGCCCTGCCCAAGGCCGGCATCGAGCTCGCCCGCGCCACGGCGCAGGTGGGCCGCACCGGCACCGCCGCGCAGATCGACGAGGCGGTGGCGGCCCTCGACGAGGCCCGTCGCCGCATCTACTCGATCCTCGCTCGAGACTGACGCGGGTGGCACCGACCGCCCCCCTCCCGACCCCCACAGCCTCAGCCCGAGCCGGTGAGCCGGGCGACGCCCTGCGCGACCGCGCGGGGCGGGCCCGGTACCGGCGCATCCTCCGGTTCGCCTCCCGTCACCTCGCCGTGACCTGGTGGTTCGAGCTGGTGCTGCCGAGGTTCGGCCTGCGCTGGGTCGCCGAGCGTACCCGCGCCCGACGCATGCAGCGCTTCGCACGCGGCTTCCACGCGCTGGCGCTCGACCTCGGCGGGCTGATGATCAAGGTCGGGCAGTACATCTCGTCGCGCCTGGACGTCCTCCCGCCCGAGATCACGAAGGAGCTCGAGGGCCTGCAAGACGAAGTGACGCCCGTGCCGTTCCCCGAGATCCGGGCGCTCGCCGAGGCCGAGCTGGGCATGCCCCTCGACCGCGTCTTCACCGCCGTCTCTCCCGAGCCGATCGCCGCCGCCTCCCTCGGCCAGGCGCACCGGGCGACGCTCGGCGCGGTCGACTCCGCCGACACCGGGCTCGTCGACGTCGTGCTCAAGGTGCAGCGGCCCGGCATCGACCGGATCGTCGACGTCGACCTCGCCGCGCTGCGCAAGGTGGGCGGCTGGCTGAGCCACGTCCGCCTGGTCTCCGACCGGGTCGACGCCCCGGCCCTCGTCGAGGAGTTCGCGCGGACGAGCCTGGAAGAGATCGACTACCTCAACGAGGCCGCGAACTCGGCGCGCTTCGCGGCCGACTTCGCCGACGACGACCGGGTCGGCGTGCCCCACGTCGTCTGGGAGCGCTCGACGCGGAAGGTGCTCGTGCTCGAGGACGTCTCGGCGATCAAGATCACCGACGTCGACGGCCTCCGCGCCGCCGGCATCGACCCGGTCGAGGTCGCCCCCGTCTTCGCCGCGGTGATGTTCGACCAGCTCTTCACGAACGGCTTCTTCCACGCCGACCCGCACCCCGGCAACATCTTCGTCACCCCTGTGGCCGCCGCCGAGGGGGAACGCCCCTGGCGGCTGACCTTCATCGACTTCGGGATGATGGGGGAGGTGCCCACCGGCACCCGGAACGGCCTGCGCACGCTGCTGATCGCCGCCGCCTCCCGCGACGGCAGCGGCATGGTGAACGCCATGCGCGACCTCGGGGTGCTCTTGCCCAGCGCCGACACCCGCGAGCTCGAGCGGGCGGTCAGCGCGACCTTCGCCCGCTTCGGCGGCATGGGGTTCGCCGAGCTGCGCGAGGTCGACCCTCGGGAGTACCGCGAGTTCGCCGGCCAGTTCGGCGACCTCATCCGCGCCCTGCCGTTCCAGCTCCCCGAGGACTTCCTGCTGGTGCTCCGCGCCGTCACCCTCACCTCCGGCGTCTCCAGCGCCCTCGACCCGGTCTTCAACCTCTGGGACTCCGTCGAGCCCTACGCGGCGCAGCTCGTCCGCGACGAGCGCGGCAACGCCGTGCAGGACGTCGCACGACGGGTGCTCGCCGCGGCCGACGTCACCGTCCGGCTGCCCGGTCGGCTCGACCACCTCGTCACGCGCCTGGAGGACGGCACGCTGGAGGTCGGCAGCCCGCGCATCGAGCGTCAGCTCGGTCGCATCGAGCGGACGGCCCGCCGGGTGCTCGCGGCCGTGCTCTTCGCGGGCCTGCTCATCGCCGGCGCCGTGCTGCGCACCGGCGACGACGGCCTCGGCACGGTGCTCATGGCCGCGTCGGCGGTGCCGCTGCTCTACGCCCTGCTCGCGGGCCGGCTGCCCGGGTAGCTCAGGCCTGCCCGGTCAGCGCCGGGAGCCCGGGCAGAGCCCGGCTCCCCGGCTAGCGGTCGGCGAGCTGGTCGCGGACCTTGCGGCGCAGCGTCTTGCCGATCAGCGACTTCGGCAGCTCGTCGACCACGACGATGCGGCGGGGCACCTTGTACGGCGTCAGGTGCGACCGCGCGAAGGTACGGAGCGCCTGCACGTCGACGCTCGCGCCCGACTCGACGACGATGGCCGCGGCGACCTGCTCGCCGCCGGGGCTCGGCAGGCCGACGACGGCGGCCTCGGTCACGCCGTCGAAGCGCACCAGCACCTCCTCGACCTCGGAGGGGCTGACGTTGAACCCGCCGGTGATGATGAGCTCCTTGATGCGGTCGACGATGCGCACGAACCCGTCCGGGTCGATCGTGACGATGTCGCCGGTGCGGAACCAGTCGCCGTCGACGAAGACCTCGTTCGACTCCTGCGGCTTGCGGTAGTAGCCGCTGAAGACCTGGGGGCCGCGCACGATCAGCTCGCCGCTCTCGCCGGCCGGCACGTCGACGGTCGGGTTCTCCGGGTCGACGACGCGCACCTCGGTGCCGGGCAGCGGCAGGCCGACCGTGCCGGCGCGGCGGGTGGGCCCGACCGGGTTGGCCATCAGCACGGGCGAGCACTCCGACAGGCCGTAGCCCTCGACGAGCCAGCCGCCGCTCTCGGCCTCCCACGGCTCGACGACCTCGGCCGAGAGGGGCATCGCGCCCGAGATCGCGACCTCGACGCCCTGCAGCGAGACGCCGGCGTCGTCGGCGGCCTTCCGGAGGCGCGTGTAGATGGGCGGGACGGCCGGCAGGAAGGTCGGCGGCCGCTTCTTCATGACCTTGAGCACGAGGGCCGGGTCGAAGGCCGGGAACAGCACGAGGCGGGCGCCCATGCTCATCGCGAAGGTGAGGCAGAGCGTGAGGCCGTAGGCGTGGAACATCGGCAGCACCGCGTAGACGGTGCAGCGGCCGCGCTCGATCGTCGGCACCCACGCGCGCGACTGCGCGGCGTTGGCGAGCAGGTTGCGGTGGGTCAGCTGGGCGCCCTTCGGGGTGCCCGTGGTGCCGCTCGTGTACTGGATGACCGCCAGGTCGTCCGTCGAGGGCGCCGGGTGCTTCGCCTTGATGCGCGACGAGCCCACGATCTTCTCCCACGGCGTCGTGCCCCGGACGCTCGTGGTCAGCTTGGCGCGCGACTCGCGGGCCTTCGAGATCGGCAGACGCAGGGCCGCCCGGGTGGCGAGGGGCATGCCGCGCGTCACGTCGACCGACACGATCGCGTCGGGGGCGACGTCGGCGGGGAAGTCCTGGAGGGTCTCGACCACCTTGTCCCACGCGACGACGACCTTGGCGCCGTGGTCCTCGAACTGGTGGCGCAGCTCGCGCGGCGTGTAGAGCGGGTTGTGCTCGACGACGATGGCCCCGAGGCGCAGCACCGCGTAGAACGCCACGACGTGCTGCGGGCTGTTCGGCATCACGAGGGCGACGGTGTCGCCGTGGCGGACGCCCAGGCCGCGGAGGCCCTCGGCGGCCCGGCTGATCTGCTCGACGAGCTCGGAGTACGACGTCGTCGCCCCGAAGAACTCGAGCGCCACGGCCCGCGGGTAGCTCTTCGCCGAGCCCTCCACCAGGTCGAGGAGGGAGCCCGTGACGGGCTCGATGTCGTGGGGGACGCCGGGAGCGTAGGAGGTCAGCCAGGGACGCGGGGTCTCGATGGTCACCGGGCCACTCTACGGCGTTGGATGATCGGGGCCGCCCCCACCCGAGGCGGTCACCACGACGTGAGGAACACCGTGAGCAAGGTCTGGTTCATCACCGGGGCGTCGAAGGGCTTCGGCCGCGAGTGGGCGGAGGCCGCGCTGGAGCGCGGTGACCGCGTGGCGGGCACCGCCCGCCGGCTCGAGACCGTCGACGCGCTCGTGCAGCAGTACCCCGACGCCTTCCTGCCGATCGAGCTCGACGTCACCGACCGCGAGGCCGACGTCGCCGCCGTGCAGCGCGCCGCCGACCACTTCGGCCGGCTCGACGTCGTCGTCAACAACGCCGGCTACGGCCACTTCGGCATGGTCGAGGAGCTCACCGAGGAGGAGGCGAGGGCCCAGCTCGAGACGAACTTCTTCGGCGCGCTGTGGGTCACGCAGGCCGCCCTGCCCATCCTCCGGGCCCAGGGCAGCGGCCACGTCGTGCAGGTCTCGAGCATCGGAGGCGTCAGCGCCTTCCCGACCGTGGGCATCTACCACGCGTCGAAGTGGGCGCTCGAGGGCATGAGCCAGGCGCTCTCGCAGGAGGTCGCCGGCTTCGGCGTGCACGTCACGCTCGTGGAGCCCGGCGGCTTCTCGACCGACTGGTCGGGCCCGTCGGCCTCCCGCAGCGACGAGCTCGAGGCCTACGCCGAGGTGCGCGAGGCCGCGTCGAGGCGCCCCTCGGCGGCCGACCCGGGCGACCCGCACGCCACGCGCGGTGCGATCCTCAAGGTCGTCGACGCCGAGCAGCCGCCCCTCCGCGTCTTCTTCGGCAAGGCTCCCCTCGGCATCGCGGAGGCCGACTACGAGCAGCGCCTCGCGACCTGGCGCGAGTGGCAGCCCGTCGCGGAGGAGGCGCACGGGAACTGAGCCTGCCGCGTCGACCGCACCGCGCCTCCTCGCGGGCTCCCGCACGACCGCGGTGGGCCCGTCGAGGAGGCGCGGTGCCGGCCAGGCGGTTCGACGTCGAGACAGAAGGCGCCCGCGTGGCCCCCGCGCCCAGACGTGCGGCGCATGATCGGTGCATGCCCGCCCTCACCGAGCCGCTCCGCGCCCGCCTGCAGTACACGTTCAACGGCCAGTACACGGGCACGCCCGAGTGGGTGACCGACCTCGAGAAGGGCGACGACGAGGGCTTCTTCCTGCCCGGGTCGGCCGTCTGGGCCGTCCACGGCTCGATGTCGACCATCGCCGCGGGCGTCCGCGCGCTGCTCGTGCAGGCCCTCCACCCGGGGGCGCTCGCCGGGGTGCACGACCACTCGCGGTTCCGCGACGACCCCCTGGGGCGGCTGGCCGGCACGATCCGCTGGATCTACACCGTGTCGTACGGCAGCCGCGAGGCGGCGACGCGGGCGTCGGGCTGGGTCACCCGGCTGCACACGAAGGTCGTCGGGCAGTACGACGACCGCCACGGCGTGAGCCACGACTACGCGGCCAACGACCCCGAGCTGCTCAGCTGGGTGCACATGGCCTTCGCCGACTCCTTCCTCGCGGCGTTCCAGCAGTGGGGGCACGGCGAGGTGCCGGGCGGCCCCGACGCCTACGTGCGCGAGTGGGCCACGGCCGGCGAGCTGATGGGAGTCGTCGACCCGCCCCGGACCGTCGCCGAGATGCAGCACCAGCTGATGGAGTTCGACCGCCGGGGCGTGCTCGAGCGCACGGCGCGGACCGACGAGGTGGTCCGGTTCATCCGGCGACCGCCGCTCTTCCCCGTGCTGAGGCTCGGCTACCCCGTGCTGTTCAACGGAGCCGTCGGCACCCTGCAGCCGCGGTTCCGCGAGCTGCTCGACCTGCAGCCTCCCCACCTGGGCCCCGTCGCGCTGCCGACCGCCGGCCCGGCGCAGGCGATGCTCGGGGCGATCGGCGGCGTGCTCGGGGCCCGCCCGGTGGCGGAGGAGCACGCGCTGGCGCGTCTCGAGCGGCTCGGCTGGACCGCCGCCTGAGCCACTCCGTGCGACGTGGTCGGGGTCGACCGACGCGCAGCTGACGGGCGGCTCCGCCCTGGCAGGATGACGGCATGAGCGAGACGGCAGGCCCGGGGACGACGGCGACCTCGGGGGCCGGCACCGCGCCTCCTGCCCGCCCCGGCTCGTCGTGGCGCTGGCTGCGCGACATCGTCGTGGTGGTGCTCGTGGCGCTGCTCGTGTCGTGGGGCGTCCGCACCTTCCTGGTGCGGTCGTTCTACATCCCGTCGGCGTCGATGGAGGACACGCTGATGATCGACGACCGGGTGATCGTCAACGAGCTCGTGCCCGACCTCGTCGACCTCGACCGCGGCGACGTCGTCGTCTTCCACGACCCGGGCGGCTGGCTGCCCGGCGGGAGCGTCGGAGGAGACGACGAGCTGATCAAGCGCGTGGTCGGGCTGCCGGGCGACACGGTCTCGTGCTGCGACGCCGAGGGGCGGATGCTCGTGAACGGCGAGCCGGTCGACGAGCCGTACCTGGCCGACCCCGACGGGCCCGCGTCGACCATCCCGTTCGACGTGACCGTGCCGGAGGGCGCGATCTGGGTGATGGGCGACAACCGCGCGCACTCCGCCGACTCCCGGCTGCACCAGAGCGGGCCCTACGACGGGTTCGTGCCGCTCGACCACGTCGTCGGGCGGGCTTTCGTGATCGTCTGGCCGATCTCCCGCTGGGGCGGGCTGTAGCCGAGGCGCGGCTCAGCGCCCGGCGATGAGCGAGTCGCGCACCTCGCGGCGCAGCACCTTGCCGATCAGCGAGCGCGGCAGCTCGTCGACGACGACGACGCGCTTCGGCACCTTGTACGCGGCGAGCTGCTCCCGGGCGTGGTCGCGGACGGCCTCGGGGTCGATCGTCGCGCCCGGGCTCGCCACGACGGCCGCGACGACGTCCTCGCCGCCGCCCGCGCGCGGGATGCCCACGACCGCGACCTCGGCGACGCCCGCGGCGCCGCGCACGGCCTCCTCGACCTCGGAGGGGGCGACGTTGAAGCCGCCGGTCACGATGAGCTCCTTGATGCGGTCGACGATCGTGACGTACCCGTCGGCGCTCATGCTGACGATGTCGCCGGTGCGGAACCAGCCGCCCGGCAGGAAGGCCTCGGCGGTCTCGTCGGGGCGGTTCCAGTACCCCTGGAACACCTGGGGGCCCCGGAGGATCAGCTCACCGGCCGCGCCCGGCGTCACCGGGCGCTCGGGGTCGGGGGCGTCGCGGTCGACGACCCGCGCCTCCGTCGACGGGAACGGCACGCCGACGGTGCCCGGGCGTCGCGTCGGGCCCATCGGGTTGCCGAGCGCGACGGGAGACGTCTCGGTGAGGCCGAAGCCCTCGACGAGCATCCCGCCCGTCACGCCCTCCCACGCGGTCACCGTCGACAGGGGCAGGTTCATCGCCCCCGAGATCGCGAAGCGGGCGCTGCTCAGGTCGACGCCGCGCTCCGCCGCCGCCTCGGCCAGGCGCTGGTAGATCGGCGGCACGGCGGGCAGGAACGTCGGCGGGTGCTTCGCCGCGGCCTTGAGCACGAGGTCGACGTCGAACTTCGGGAAGAGCACGAGGCGGGCGCCGATGCTCATCGCGAAGGTGAGGCACAGGGTGAGGCCGTAGGCGTGGAAGAAGGGCAGCACGCCGTAGACGGTCTCTTCGCCCTCGCGGATGCCCTGCACCCAGGCGCGCCCCTGCACGGCGTTGCTGTGCAGGTTGCGGTGCGTCAGCACGGCCCCCTTCGGCGAGCCGGTCGTGCCGCTCGTGTACTGCAGCAGGGCGACGTCGTCGAGGGCGGGGCGGGGGTGCCGGCGCCGCAGGGGGCGAGACGACACGAGCTCGGGCCAGGTGAGGTCGCCGCGGGTGCGGGAGGTGAGCGCCTCGCGCGACTTCCGGGCCGCCGGCACCGGCAGGGTCAGGGCCAGCCGGGTCGCCAGCGGCATCGCCCGCGTGACGTCGACCGAGACGAGCGAGCGGAAGCCGATGTCGCTCGGCAGCGCCCGGAGGCGGTCGACCAGCTTGTCCCACGCGATCGCCACGGTCGCGCCGTGGTCCTCGAAGAGGTGGCGCAGCTCGCGGTCGGTGTAGAGCGGGTTGTGCTCGACGACGACCGCGCCGAGGCGCAGGACCGCGTAGAACGCGACGACGTGCTGGGGGCTGTTGGGCAGCAGGATCGCGACCCGGTCACCGGCCCCGACCCCGAGCTTGCGGAGGCCCTCGGCGGCCCGGGCGATCTCGTCGCCGAGGTCGCGGTAGCTCGTCTCCCGCCCGAAGAACTCGAGCGCGGTGCGGCCGCGGTGCGCGGCGACGGCGTCGTCGATGAGGTCGACGAGGGTGCCGGTGACGGGCTCGATGTCGGCGGGGACGCCCGGGGCGTAGCTGTGCAGCCAGGGGCGGTCGGGCGCGGTGTCGGAGCTCATGCGGCCATCGAACCAGCCCGGGGGCGGGGGAAGCTGCGTGGTCGCCGAGGGCGGACCGGGCCTGCCCCCTCGGTCAGCGCGCGTCGCGCCCGGTCAGCGCCAGCAGCCGCACGTGCAGCGGGGCGTCGTCGTCGACCGGCACCGGGCTCGCGAACAGCCCGGAGGCCTCGAGGGCGTCGGCCTGCGGCTCGAAGACCGTCCACACGGCCGCCACGAGCTCGTCGTCGAGGCTCTCGTCGGCGCCGATCGCCCGGGCGAGGTCCCAGGTGTGGATGGTGACGTCGGCGACCTGCTCGGCGAGGTACTCCCGGGCCGGCACGACGTCGGCGCTCAGGCGGACGGGCGCCTCGGGGTCGGCCTCGGCCCAGGCGGCCGTCGCGGCCGACGACCAGCGGTGCCACGCGGTGACGAGGTCGTCGTCGAGCGGCTCGATCGAGCGCTCGGAGGCCGACGGGTCGCCGCCGTCAAGCAGCAGCGGCACCCACTGCTGCTCGCGGGTCACGTGCCGGACGAGGTCACGGACCCGCCACTCGGTGTCGGGCGTGGGGGCGTCCCAGTCGGCCACCGCCTCCACCCGTCGGGCGAACTCGTCGTGCGCGCGCTGCTGCAGGGTGATCCAGTCGACGGTCATGGGGCGTCCTCTCGAGGCAGGGGCGTCACGACCACCGACGGCGCCGGCGGCGGAGCGGTGTCGCGGTCTGCTGGGGCCCAACCGCCGGAGGCGCGGCGGCCTTCCCGAGGTCGGCCCTCAGCGGAACAGTCGCCACGGTAGCGCCTCACCGGCTAGGGTCGCTCGCATGACGACCCTGCTCGAGCTCCTGGCGCGCGTGCTCGCGCCGCTCGAGCACGTGGTGCAGGCCCTCGCCGCCCAGGGCGGCGGCCCGGCCTCCGCCGCGGTCGTCGTCTCGCTGCTCGGCGCGGCCACGGTGCTCGTGGCGACCGGGCTGGGCCGTGCCCTGCTGGCGCTGTGCGGCCTCGCGCCCGCACCCGCGCGACGGGTGCTGAGCGAGGGGGCCGACGTGCGCCTCCTCGTGTTCCAGCGCGACCCCGACGCGGACGGGCACGTGCGCGCCCGCGCTCCGGGCCGGGCGCTCCCGGCCGCCTGACCCGACGCTCACCCGCGACCCGTCGCGGCGGCCAGACGACGTCACCCGTCTCTCTGACCGAGGAGCCCCTCCGTGGACCTGTCCGCCTTCCCGCCCGTCGCCGTCGTCCTCGACGGCCTCCACTCGTTCGTCGCCCTGCTCGCCGCCCTGGCCGAGCCCGCCGTGGGCGACCTCTCGTCGGCGCTCGCCGTCGTCCTGCTCACCGTCGTCGTCCGGCTCGTGCTGGTGCCCGTCGGGGTCTCGCAGGTGCGCGCCGAGATCGGCCGACGCCGTCTCGCGCCCCGCGTCGCCGAGCTGACCCGCCGCGTCACCGACCCCCAGGAGCGCAGCCGCCGCCTCATGGAGCTGTACTCCTCGGAGAAGGTCTCGCCGCTCGCGGGCTGCCTCCCGACCCTCGCCCAGGCCCCGGTGCTGATGGCCGTCTACTCGCTCTTCGCCCACCCGACGATCGCGGGCCACGCGAACGAGCTGCTGGGCCACACCCTGGGCGGGGCCGTGCTGGGGGCGAACCTGCCCGTGGCCCTCGGCGCGGGCCTCGCGACGGTGTGGCCGTACCTCGTGCTGCTCGCCGTGCTCGCGGTCGTCGTCGAGCTGACCCGGCGCGCCTCGCTGCGGGCGGCGGGGCCGACTGCGGCACCGCTGCCCGGTGCTGCCGGTGCTGCCGGTGCTGCCGGTGCCGCG
This sequence comes from Frigoribacterium endophyticum, assembly GCF_011759585.1. Classification (GTDB taxonomy): domain Bacteria; phylum Actinomycetota; class Actinomycetes; order Actinomycetales; family Microbacteriaceae; genus Frigoribacterium; species Frigoribacterium endophyticum. Next base: position 266,368 of record NZ_JAAOYV010000002.1, on the reverse strand, counting down.
GGCCCCGCCGCCGTGCCGGGCATGACGGGCATGCTGCGGGTGCTGCCGTTCGTCAGCCTCGTCTTCGCGGCCTTCGCCCCGCTGGCCGCCGCGCTCTACCTCGTGACCAGCGCCTCCTGGACCCTGCTCGAACGGGCGGTGCTCCGCCGGGCCCTGGCGCCGCGGACCGGGGGAGGCGCGGTGCCCGTCAGAGGCAACGACGGAGGGCCCGCCCCTGCCTGAGCAGGTGCGGGCCCTCCGGGGAGCGTCGTGACTACGCCGAGAGCACGAACTGGATCTCGAGCGTGACGGTGACGTCGTTGCCGAGCGTGAAGCCGCCGGCCTCGAGCGCCGCGTTCCAGCTGACGCCGAACTCGGTGCGGTCGATCTTCGTCGTGGCCGAGAAGCCGAGCTTCGTCTGGCCGTAGCCGTCGACGACGAGGCCGCCGAACTCGCTCTTGAGGGTGACGGGCTTGGTGACGCCGCGGAGGCTCAGATCGCCGTGCACGAGGAAGGCGTCGTCGCCCTTCTCCTCGATGCTCGTCGAGGTGAACGTCATCTGCGGGTGCTCCTCGGCGAGGAAGAAGTCGCCGGTCTGCAGGTGGCCGTCGCGGTCCTTCTGGTTCGTGTTGATCGAGGCCACGTCGATCGAGGCCGTGACCTTGCTCGCGGTGTGGTCGTCGTCGGTGACCAGGCTCGCGTCGAAGCGCTCGAACGAGCCCTTGACCTTGCTGATCGCGAGGTGGCGGACGCTGAACGAGACCTCGCTGTGGGTGGGGTCGAGGGTCCAGGTGCCGGCGGGGATCTTCTCTGCGGTGATGGCCATGGTGTTCTCCTTGAGGTGGTGACGTGTGAGGTGGTCGTGGATCGGTGACGTGTCACCGAAGGTGGTACGAGTATATGCAAGAGCATCGACAGGTCGAGCATTCCCGATCCGCGTGGCTGATGGGTGAACAGCGTCGATGCAGGTGCTGTGACCCGGTCGGCCGTCGCCGGGGCGGCGGCCGACCGGGAAATCGGGCCGAGGGTCAGGCGGGGCGCTCGGCGGGGGAGACCGTCTTCGCCGGGTCGGTCTCGGCGAGGTGGCCCACGGCCGCGTCGATCGCGGTCATGGCCTCGGCGGGCAGGCGGACGCCCGCGGCGGCGGCGTTGTCGGCCACCTGCTCGGGGCGGGAGGCCCCGATGATCGCCGAGGCGACGTTGTCGTTCTGCAGCACCCACGCGACGGCGAGCTGGGCCATCGTGAGGCCGAGGTCGTCGGCGACCGGCTTCAGGGCCGCGACGCCGGTGAGCACCTCGTCGGTCATGAACCGCTTGATGGTGTCGGCGCCGCCCTTGGCGTCGGTGGCCCGGCTGCCCGCGGGCAGCTCGGCTCCCGGTGCGTACTTGCCGCTCAGGACGCCCTGCGCGACCGGCGACCAGACGATCTGGCTGACGCCGTGCTGCACGCTGGCGGGCACGACCTCCTGCTCGATGACGCGCCACAGCATCGAGTACTGGGGCTGGTTCGAGATCAGCTGCACGCCGAGCTGCTGGGCGAGCTCGTGGCCGGCGCGGATCTGCTCGGCCGTCCACTCGCTCACGCCGATGTAGAGCGCCTTGCCCTGCCGCACCACGTCGGCGAAGGCCTGCATCGTCTCCTCCAGGGGAGTCGCGCTGTCGTAGCGGTGCGCCTGGTAGAGGTCGACGTAGTCGGTGCCCAGGCGGCGGAGCGACCCGTCGATCGACTCGAGCACGTGCTTGCGGCTCAGCCCGACGTCGTTGTGGCCGCGCGGGCCGGTGGGCCAGTAGACCTTCGTGAAGATCTCGAGGCTCTCGCGCCTCTCGCCGGCGAGGGCGTCGCCGAGCACCTGCTCCGCCGCGGTGTTCGCGTAGGCGTCGGCGGTGTCGAAGGTCGTGATGCCCGCGTCGAGGGCGGCGCGGACGCACTGCGTCGCGACGTCGTTCTCGACCTGCGAGGCGTGGGTGAGCCAGTTGCCGTAGGTGATCTCGGAGATCTTGAGGCCGCTGCGGCCGAGGTGTCGGAATTCCATGTCGTCACCGTACGCGCCACCCGTCGCTCCGTGGAGGCGCGTGTCGACGCCCTGCCCCCCGGCCGGGGGCCGTGTGAACGCCGCGTGTCGGGCACCTGGCAGTTCGCCGGGATCCCGTACCCCGCACCCAACCCCCCGACCGGGGGCCGCCGAACCACGACCTGACCCACCCGACCGCTCGACCCGACCCGAGCGCGCCCGACCTGGTCCCCGACGACGTGGACGCGACTCCCCCCGACCCTGACACCCGACAGGAGACCGACCCGTGCCGTCCCCCCTGACCCACCTCGCGACCTCCGTCCTCGCCGCCGGCGAGCCGGAACCGCTGCTGACGCCCCAGGCGCCCGCCGACCCCTCTCAGGTGCTGCCCAACCGCGGCAGCACCTCCGGGCTCGGCGACGGCGTGCCCGGCTTCTCGCTGCCCGACTGGAGCCCGCTCGAGTGGATCGGCTACTCGGGCCTCGTCCTGGTGACCGTCCTCCTCACCGCCGTCGCCGTCTCGACGCTGTGGTGGATGCTCCACGCCTGGCGCTCCAAGGACACCCTCGAGGGCAGCCGCTTCAGCGACTCGCCCCTCGACGCGGCGCACTCGTTCACGCTCCTCGTCCCGGGGCGGCACGAGGAGGAGGTGATGGGCCAGACGCTCGACCGCCTCGCCCAGCAGGACCACCCCGACTTCGAGATCATCGCCATCGTCGGGCACGACGACCCGGGCACCGAGCGCGTCGCCCGGGAGGCCGCCGCCCGGCACCCCGAGCTCATCCGCGTCATCGTCGACTCGAGCGTGCCGAAGAACAAGCCGAAGGCGCTCAACCTGGCGCTGCAGACCTCGCGGGGCGAGATCGTCGGGGTCTTCGACGCCGAGGACGACGTGCACCCGCGCCTGCTGACCCTCGTCGACTCGCGCTTCACCGAGACCGACGCCGACGTCGTCCAGGGCGGCGTGCAGCTGATGAACTTCCAGTCCAGCTGGTGGAGCCTCCGCAACGTGCTCGAGTACTACTTCTGGTTCCGCTCGCGGCTGCACTTCCACGCCAAGGAGAAGTTCATCCCGCTCGGCGGCAACACGGTCTTCGTCCGCAAGGAGTGGCTCGACTGGTCGGAGGGCTGGGACGCCTCGTGCCTCGCCGAGGACTGCGAGCTCGGCGTGCGCCTGTCGAGCGCCGGCGCGAAGGTCGTCGTCGCCTACAGCCCCGAGGTCGTCACCCGTGAGGAGACGCCCGGCACCTTCGTCTCGCTGCTCAAGCAGCGCACCCGCTGGAACCAGGGCTTCATGCAGGTCTACGGCAAGGGGGAGTGGCGTCAGCTGCCGACCCTGCGTCAGCGCCTGATGGCCCGCTACCTGCTCACCATGCCGTTCATCCAGGCGGCCACCGGCCTGCTCATCCCGATCAGCGTCGTGCTCATCCTCACCGTCAAGGTGCCGACGGCCATCGCGCTCGTCTCGTTCGTGCCCCTGGCGCCCACGCTGGTGCTGCTGGCCGTCGAGTTCACGGGGCTGCACGAGTTCGGCAAGACGTACGGCCAGAAGGTCCGCGTGCGCGACTACGCCCGCCTCGTCTGGGGCCTCCTGCCCTACCAGATCTTCCTCGCCCTCGCCGCCGTGCGGGCCGTCTGGCGCCAGCTGCGCGGGATGAACGCGTGGGAGAAGACCGAGCACTCGGGCACGCACCGTCCCGCGGTCGCGCCCGGCGCCTCCGCCGGCGGTGCCCCGAGCTCGCCGCCCGTCGTCGTCGGCCAGCCCGTCGACGCCCTCGCGACCGTGGGGAGCGACCGATGACCGCCACGATCGAGCGGCCCGCCGCCCCCGTCCGCCCCGCCGTGCCCCGCGTCCACGAGCCCGCTCCGGGCCGCGGGCGGACCCCCGTCGGCGAGTGGTTCCGTCGCCACGGCCGGAGCCTCGCCTGGCTGCTGCCGGTGCTGGCGATCGCCGCGACCGTGCAGGCCTGGAACATGGCCGGGTCGCCGCAGCGCATCGACGACGAGGGCACCTACACGGCCCAGGCCTGGGCCGTACAGCACCTCGGCGAGCTGACCCACTACACCTACTGGTACGACCACCCGCCGGTGGGCTGGCTGCAGATCGGGGCCTACACCTCGCTGACCGGCGCCTTCTCGCGCTACGACATCGCGGTGCTGGCCGCCCGGGAGGCGGTGCTCGCGTTCACCCTCGTGGCCGTCGTGCTCGTCTGGCTGCTCGGTCGCAAGCTCGGCCTGAGCCGGCCGGCGGCGGCCGTCGCCGCCCTGGTGTTCGCGGTCTCGCCCCTGGCGCTGCAGTTCCACCGCACCGTCTACCTCGACAACATCGCGACGCCGTGGCTGCTCGCCGCCTTCGTCTTCGCCCTGAGCCGGCGCTACCAGCTGGCCGGGTACGCCGCCGCCTCGCTCACCTTCGGCATCGCCGTGCTGAGCAAGGAGACGTACCTCCTCGCCCTGCCCTTCCTGGCGTGGACGATGTGGCGCGGGGCCGACCGGTCGACGCGCCGCTACACCCTCTCGATCGCCGCGAGCCTCCTCGTGCTGGTCGGCCTCGGGTACGTCGCCCTCGCCGCCGTCAAGGGCGAGCTGCTGCCCGGCGCCGGGCGGGTGAGCCTGCTCGAGGGCGTGCAGTTCCAGCTCGCGACCCGCGAGGCCAGCGGCTCCGTGTTCGACACCGGCAGCCTCTTCTTCGCGACCGTCTCGCAGTGGTGGCAGCTCGACCCGGTGCTGATCGTGCTGGGCGTCGTGGCCGCAGTCGTGGGGCTCTTCCTCCGTCGCGTCCGCCCGATCGCCGTGATGCTCGTCTTCCTGGTCGCGTTCATGTTCCGCCCCGGCGGGTACCTGCCCGTGCCCTACGTCATCATGCTGCTGCCGTTCGCGGCCCTGCTCGTCGCGGCCGCCACCGACGCCGCCGTCCGGGCCGTCCGGGCCCGCCGCGCCGGGCGCGCGTCCACCGTCGCCGCCCGCACGGGCGCCGTCGCGTGGCTGGCCGTCACGGCGGTCGCCGTCGTCGCCGTCGTGCCGCTCTGGGCCGTGCAGCTGCGCGGCTTCGTCGACGCCGACCTCGACGCCCCGATGCGGAACGCCGAGACCTGGGTCGAGCAGAACGTGCCGACCGACAGCCGGCTGCTCGTCGACGACGCGGTCTGGGTCGACCTGGTGAACGCCGGGTTCGCCCGGGAGAACGTCATCTGGTTCTACAAGATCGACACCGACGGCGCCGTCCAGGCGCAGTCGCCGAACGGCTGGCGCGACAGCGACTACCTGTTCGAGACGGAGTCGGTCCGCACCTCGGGGCTGGCCTCGGCCGACGTCCGGCAGGCGCTCGAGAGCTCGACCGTCGTGGCCTCGTTCGGCGAGGGCGACCAGCAGGTCGCCGTCCGCCGCATCGACCGTGACGGGGCCGCGGAGGCCCAGCGCACGGCCGACGAGGCCGCCTCGGCCCGGTCGCGGGCGGGCTCCGAGCTCGCGCAGAACCCCGGCCTGCAGGTGTCGTCGACCTTCGACCAGGCCCTGACCGACGGCCGCCTCGACCCGCGCGCCGTGATCGTGCTCGGGCAGCTGGCCGCCATCGCCCCGGTCTCCGTCGCCGACCCCGAGGGGCTGCCCGGCGAGCAGGAGTCGCTCTTCCGCCAGTTCGTCGTGACACCCGGCGGCGGCGAGTCCCTCGCCGACCTCCGAGCCACCCTCGAGGGCCTCGGCGACGTGTACGCGCCGCAGTCGGTCGAGCAGGAGGGCGACGCCCTCCGCGTGACCTTCTCCGCCGTGCCGCCCGAGGGGCTCCTCGCCCCGTGACCGCCCGGTCGAGGCCCGCACCCCGCGGGCCTCGACCCTCCAGACCGGCTCCGCCCGCCAGGGCGGAGCACCCCGACCGGAAAGGAACCACCGTGATCCGCACGATCCGCTCCCTCCGCACCACCGCCTCCCGCACCGCCCCGGGCACGCCCGGCACCCCCGTCGGCACCGCGGCGACCCCGTCGCGGCGCCGCCTCGCGGCACCGCTCGCCCTCGCCGCCGCGGCGGCCGTCGCCCTCGCCGGGTCGCTCGTCGCCGCCTCGCCCGCCCAGGCCGCCGACGGCGACGGCTGGGTGCGCGTCGGCCACCTGTCGCCCGACACGAAGGCCGTCGACGTCACCCTCACCTCGCTCTCGGGCGGGCAGGTCGTGATGGACCTCGACGACGTGACCTACGGCCAGGTCAGCGCCTACCAGGCGCTGCCGGCGGGCACCTACGTGGTCTCGATGACGGCCGCCGACTCACCGGCCCGCACGAAGCCGGTCATCACGACGAACGTGACGGTCGACAGCGGCCAGCCGATCACGACCGTGGCGTACGGCCCGAACGACGACCTGCGCACCCAGGTGTTCAAGGACGACCTGACCGCGCCCTCCGACGGCCAGGCCAAGGTGCGCCTCGTGCAGGCCGCCACGGTCAGCGACGAGGTCTCGGTCGCGACGACGACGGGCACGACGATCGCAGCCGACGCGCCCTTCGGCAGCGCCAGCCAGTACGCGCAGGTCGCGGCCGGCCCGTGGCAGCTCTCGCTCACCGGCGACGACGTGACCGGCTCCGGCTCGGTCGACCTCGCCGCGGGCAGCATCAGCACGCTCTTCGTGCTCGACGACTCCGACGGCGGCCTCACGGTCGTCCCCGTCGTCGACAGCGCCGCGACGGCGCAGGCGCCGGTCGGCGGCGTCCAGACGGGCGGCGGCTGGCTCGCCGAGCACCCGTCGGACGACGCGACGGCCAGCGCCGGCGACGGCGACCAGCCCCGCGGCTTCTGGGCGACCGTCCTCGGCTGGTTCGGGGCGTGACCCGGGGAGGCGCGCCGCGCCTCCCGGCACCGCTCCCGCACCGCACCGCCCCACCAGCAGAGAGCAGAGCAGCATGACCCGCAGAACGAAGGCCCTCCTGGCCGTCGTCGTCGTGGTGGCCGTCGCCCTCACGGCCGGCGTCGCCTGGCTCGTCGTCGGCGGCCCGTCGTCCGACGAGCCGGCCGCCGACGCGACCGGCACGCCCGGCGCCGGCACCCCGACCCCGCAGGCCCGCACGGCGACCGAGATCGGCGAGGGGTTCCTCGACGACTGGGTCGACGACGACGGCCGCGTCGTGCGCCGCGACCAGGGCGACGACACCGTCAGCGAGGGGCAGGCCTACGGCATGCTCGTCGCCGTCGGCGTCGGCGACGAGCAGCGCTTCGACGCGATCTGGCGCTGGACCCGCGAGAACCTCGTGCGCGAGGACAGCCTGCTGGCCTGGCGCTGGGCCGACGGCGCCGTCGTCGACGACATGCCGGCCAGCGACGCCGACGTCGACGCCGCGCGGGCCCTCGTGCTCGCCGGCGAGGCCTTCGGCGACCCGTCGCTCACCGAGCAGGGCGTCGACCTCGGCGGTGCCGTGCTCGACGAGATGACCGCCGTCACCGACGTGGGGCGCATCCTGCTGCCCGGCCCGTGGGCGGCCGGCGACGGCCCGTGGTCGTACAACCCCTCGTACGCGTCGCCCGCGAGCTTCGCCCAGCTGGCCGAGGCCAGCGGCGACCCGCGCTGGTCGGAGCTCGAGGCCGGCTCGCGCGCCGTGACGACCTCCGCTCTCGACGCGACGGCCCTGCCGAGCGACTGGGCCCAGGTGCGCCGCGACGGCAGCGTCGTGCCCCTGCCGGGCGCCGACGGCACGTCGGGCACCGTGCAGTACAGCTACGACGCGGCCCGCCTCGCGCTCCGCTACGCCGAGTCGTGCACCCCCGACGACGTCGCCCTCGCCGCCCGGCTCGCGCCGGTGCTGCAGCGCTACGACGACCTGCCGATGCAGCTCGACCTCGGCGGGCAGTCGATCGGTGCCGACCAGAGCCCGCTCGCCTACGCGGCCCGCGCCGCGGCCGAGGCGAGCGCGGGTCAGCACGAGGAGGCCTCCGCCGACCTGCGACGCGCCGACACCCTCGCCCAGTCGACCCCGACCTACTACGGCACCGCGTGGGCCGCCCTCGCGGCGCTCCAGGTCGAGGCGTCCGCGCTCGGCGCGTGCTCGCCGCTGGAGCTGGCCCGATGAGCCTCGTGCAGCGCATCTCCGCCCACCGGCGGGCCGCCGTCGCCGTCGGCGTCGCGGTCGTCCTCCTCGTCGCAGCCGGTGTGACCGTCGGCGCCGTCGCGGCGCAGCCCGACCGGGGCAGCTCGACCGGCACGGGCGCCGAGGCCGGCGTCGGCGCCTCGCAGGCCGCCCCGGGCGGGGCCGCCACCGACCCGGCGCTCGATCCCGGCAGCGGGGCCGCCGGCTCGTTCCAGGACCCGGCGGCACCGTACGTCACCGCGCCTCCCGCAGGCTCGACCCCGGTGCGGGTCCAGATCCCCTCGATCGGCGTCGACTCCGGCCTCGAGTCGCTCGGCCTCGGTGCACAGGGCGAGCTCGAGCCGCCCCGCGAGTGGATGTCGGCCGGCTGGTACCGCGACGGCGTCGTGCCGGGCGGCGTCGGTCCGGCGGTCATCGCCGGGCACGTCGACTCCGGCAGCGGCCCCGCCGTGTTCGTCGACCTGGCCGACCTCGCCGTAGGCGCGGAGGTGCAGGTGACGCTCTCGACCGGCAGCGTCGAGACCTTCCGCGTGACGGGCAGCGAGCGGACCCCCAAGGCGACCTTCCCGACCAGCGACGTCTACGGGGCGACCCCGACGGCGAGCCTCCGCCTCATCACCTGCGACGGCACGTTCGACCGCTCGACCGGCCACTACGTCGACAACCTCATCGTGTTCGCCGACCTCGTGTCGGCCACCTGACCGGCGCGGACCACCCGCTCCGCCCCCGCACCGCCCCCGACCCGACCAGACCCGACCCGACCCGACCCGACCCGACCCGCTCCCTCCCACCCGACCTGGAAGGACCACCCCGTGAACGACGCACTCGTCATCATCCCGACCTACGACGAACGAGAGAACCTCGACTGGATCGTCGGCCGCACCCTCGACAGCGGGGCCGCCGTCGACGTTCTCGTCGTCGACGACGGCTCGCCCGACGGCACCGGCGACCTCGCCGACGCGTGGGCCGCCCGCGACCCCCGGGTGCACGTGCTGCACCGCACCGGCAAGGCCGGCCTCGGCGCCGCGTACCTGGCCGGCTTCGCCTGGGGGCTCGAGCGCGGCTACGCGGCCCTCGTCGAGATGGACGCCGACGGCTCCCACCACCCGGAGGACCTCCCCGCCCTCATCGCCCTGCTCGCCGACGACGACCTCGTGCTCGGTTCGCGCTGGGTGCCCGGCGGCCGTGTCGAGAACTGGCCGCTGCGCCGACGGCTGCTCAGCCGCGGAGGCAGCTGGTACACCCGTGGCGCCCTCGGCATCACGGTCGCCGACACGACCGGCGGCTTCCGGGCCTTCCGGGCCGAGGCCCTGCGGCGCATCGACCTCGACGAGGTCGAGTCGCGCGGCTACTGCTTCCAGGTCGACCTGCTCTGGCGGTCGCTGCAGGCCGGCCTCCGCGTCGTCGAGATGCCGATCACGTTCACCGAGCGCGTGCACGGCGCGTCCAAGATGAGCGGGTCGATCGTGCGGGAGTCGCTGGTCAAGGTCACGAGGTGGGGCCTGACCCGGCGCAGCCGCGCGGTCGTCGAGCTCGTGCTGCGGCACCGTCGCCTGCCGAGCGTGCGGGCCACCTCGCACCGCGTGAGGCCGGGCGAGCTGGCGGGCCTCCGGGCGCGCTAGCCGCGGCGGACGGACGAGAGGAGGGGCGGGTCGCGACACGACCCGCCCCTCCTCTCGTCTCCTCCGGCCCGCGGGCCGGCTGCCTCAGCGGACGATCGCCACCGAGTGCGGCGGCAGCAGCAGCGACTCACCGGCGGTGACGGCGTCGTCGCTCGTGAACAGGACCTCGGTGCAGGGCACGGCGACCCGCGCCTCCTGCTCCGCGAAGTTCACGGCGACCCGCAGCGAGCCGCGCGTCAGCACGAGCCAGCGGGCGTCGGCGTCGTGCTCGACCGAGACGCGGGGGAGGCGCGGGTCGGTCAGGTCGGGCTCGGCGCGTCGCAGGGCGGCCAGGCGGCGGTACGCGCTCAGCACGCGGGCGTGCCGCCCCTGCTCGACCTCCGACCAGTCGAGCTTCGAGCGCCGGTAGGTCTCCGGGTCCTGCGGGTCGGGCACGGTCGACTCGTCCCAGCCGAGCTTGGCGAACTCGGCGATGCGGCCCTTCGCGGTGGCCTCGCCGAGGTCGGCCTCGGGGTGCGAGGTGAAGAACTGCCACGGAGTCGACGCGGCCCACTCCTCGCCCTGGAAGAGCATCGGCGTGAACGGCGACGCCAGGGTGAGGGCGGCCGCGATGACGAGCTGTCCGTCGTCGAGCGAGGCCGCGAGACGGTCGCCGATCGCGCGGTTGCCGATCTGGTCGTGGTTCTGGTTCGCCACGACGAGGCGCCAGCCGGGCATGTGCTCGACGTCGATCGGGAAGCCGTGGTCGGTCTCGCGGAACGACGACCAGGTGCCGTCGTGGAAGAAGCCCTTCGTGAGCACCTTGGCGAGCGAGTCGAGCGACGCGAAGTCGGCGTACCAGCCGGTGGTCTCGCCGGTCAGCGCCACGTGCAGGGCGTGGTGGAAATCGTCGCTCCACTGGCCGTCGAGGCCGTAGCCCTGGCGGTGGTCGGGGCCGGAGCCGCCGCCGTCGCGGGGGGTGATGAGGCGCGGGTCGTTCATGTCGCTCTCGGCGATCAGCGTCAGCGGGCGCCGCTGGTGGGCGCTCAGCGCCGCGGTGCGCTCGGCCATCTCCTGGAGCAGGTGCATCGGCGAGTCGTCACGCAGCGCGTGCACGGCGTCGAGGCGCAGCGCGTCGACGTGGTAGTCGGTGAACCACATCGCCGTGTTGTCGAGGATGAACTCTCGCACCTCGTGCGCGCCGTCGTCGTCGAGGTTGACGTTGTCGCCCCAGGTGTTGGCGTGCTTGCTCGAGAGGTAGGGGCCGAAGACCGGCAGGTAGTTGCCCGAGGGGCCGAGGTGGTTGTAGACGACGTCCTGCACCACGCCGAGGCCCGCGGCGTGCGCGGCGTCGACGAAGCGCTGGTAGGCCTCCGGTCCGCCGTAGTTGTCGGTCACCGTGAACCAGTCGACGCCGTCGTAGCCCCAGTTCCAGCGCCCGTTGACGCCGTTGACCGGCAGCAGCTCGACCAGGTCGACGCCGAGCTCGACGAGGTGCGGCAGCTTCTCGATCGCCGAGTCGAGCGTGCCCTCGGGGGTGAAGGTGCCGAGGTGCAGCTCGTAGATCACCGCGCCGCCGAGCTGGCGGCCCGTCCAGGCCTCGTCGGTCCAGGCGAAGGCCGCCGGGTCGAAGGTCTCGCTGAGGCCGTGCACGCCGTCGGGCTGGCGCCGCGAGCGCGGGTCGGGCAGCGGCGTGTCGCCGTCGTCGAGCAGGAAGCCGTACCGGTGGCCGGGCCCCCGGTCGAGGTCGGCGGGGGCGCGCCACCAGCCGGTGGCGGGCTCGGCCGTCAGGGGCAGCACCTCGCCGTCGAGGTGCAGTCGCACGGTGGTGGCGGTCGGGGCCCAGACGTCGTAGACGCTCATCGGTCTCCTCGGAGGTGTCGGAAGGGGTGTTGGGGGGAGCGGGGCACGACGACGACCGCCGACCCGCTGGGGGTCGACGGTAGTCGTGCGGGGGCCTGCTAGTCCTGGCTGTCCGCCGGGACGAGCAGCGCGACGGGGTACGTCTCGAGCAGGTCCGCGAGGCGGACCCGGCCGCCCTGGTGCCGACGGCCCGTGAGCACGTCGACGTAGGCCGTGCCGCGGGTCAGCACGACGGTGTCGTCCCAGCCGCCGACCTGCTCCAGCGACACGGGCAGACGGGTCGCGACGACGAGGGCGCCGCCGCGGTCGGCGGCCACGACGTGGTCGCGGCGCTCGCCGAGCACGGGCAGCGGGGCGTACCGGGTGAACAGCTCGGGCCGGTCGCGGCGCAGCGTCAGCGCGCGGTGCGTGACGAGCAGCTTGGCCGCCCCCGTCTCGTCGACGGGCGGCACGGTGCCCGCGACGACGTCGGCGAGGAGGCGGCGGCGCGCCTCGAAGTCCACCTCGCGTCGGTTGTCGGGGTCGACGAGCGAGAAGTCCCACAGCTCGCCGCCCTGGTAGACGTCCGGGCTGCCCGGCCCGGTGAGCTGCAGCAGCGCGACGCCGAGCGAGTTGCTCCAGCCCGCGGGGCGCAGCACGTCGACGATGCGCTCGACCTCGTGGCGCACCTGGTCGTCGTCGAACGCGGCGTCGACCGCCGCGTGCATGCGCTCCTCGAAGGCCTCGGCCTCGGGTGTGCGGTCGGTCCACGTGGTGGAGCTGCTGGCCTCGCGGGAGGCCTTCTCGGCGTAGTCGTGCAGGCGCTCGCGCGACGCCGGCCAGGCGCCGACGATCGTCTGCCAGAGGATGTTCTCGAACGGGCCGTCGCCGACCGGTGCGAGGCTCCGCAGCCGCTCGAGGGTGGCGGCCCACTCCTCGGCGACCTCGGCGAGCACCGAGACGCGGGCGCGCACGTCGGCGCTGCGCTTCGTGTCGTGGGTCGAGAGGGTCGTCATGCCGAACGGGCGCTCGGCGAGGCGCAGCTGCTGGCGGTCGTGGAACTCCGCGGGCGTGAGCGAGAACTCGGCGGGGTCGGCCCCGACCTCGGTCAGCGTCGCGAGACGGCTGTAGCGGTAGAACGCGGTGTCCTCCACGCCCTTGGCCATCACCATGCCGCTCGTCTGCTGGAACCGCACAGCGGCCGGGTGCTCGGCGTCGTGCAGCACGGCGACGACCTCGGCGATCGTGGCCGCGAGGTCGGGGCGGTGCGCGGTGGCGACCTCGGCGGCCTCGTCGAGGTGCTCGGCCCCCTGCGGCAGGTAGCTGCGGTAGACGGGGAAGGCCGCGGCGAGCTCGGCGAGGGCGTCGACGGCCCGGTCGTCGGCGCGGCCGTCGTCCGACAGCAGCCGGGCGAGGCGCCGGATCTCGCTCCCGAGGATCCCGTCGGCGATGCCCCGCTTGGTGCCGAGGATCATCTCGTGCCAGTCGTCGGGGCCGGCACCGTCGCGGAGGCGGGTGTCGAGCGCGCCGAGGGCCTCGGCGCCCGAGGGGTCGACGAAGACCCGGTCGAGGTCGGCGAGGGCGTCGTAGCCGGTGGTGCCGTCGGTGGCCCAGTCCTCGGCCAGGCGCTCGTCGCCCTCGAGGATCTTCTCGACGAGCACGTGGGCGCCGCCGGTCAGCTCGGCGAGGCGGTCGAGGTACCCGCCCGGGTCGGCGAGGCCGTCGGGGTGGTCGACGCGGAGGCCGTCGACGAGCCCCTCGCGGAACCAGCGGCCGATCTCGGCGTGCGACTCGTCGAAGACGCGGGGGATCTCGACGCGGATGCCCGCGAGGGTGTTCACCGCGAAGAAGCGGCGGTAGTTGAGGTCGGTGTCGGCGCGCTTCCAGTGCACCAGCTCGTACGACTGGCGGGCGTGGACGGCGTCCGCGTCGTCGCCCTCGGCGGCCGTGCCGGGAGCGATCGGGTACACGTTCTCGTAGTAGTGCAGCTCGTCGCCGACGACCTCGAGGCCCTCGATCGTCCCGTCGGCCGCGGCCGGCTCGCCGAGCACGGGCAGCAGCAGCTTGCCGCCGCCGGCCGCCCAGTCGACGTCGAACGCCTCGGCCCAGCGGCTCTCGCGGCCGTGGGTCAGGACGTCCCACCACCAGACGCTGGCCTTCGGCGTCGCGACGCCGACGTGGTTCGGCACGATGTCGACGAGCACGCCGAGATCGGCGTCGTGCGCGGCGGTCGACAGGGCGTCGAGCCCGGCCGCGCCGCCCCGGGCCGGGTCGACCCGGCTGTGGTCGACGACGTCGTAGCCGTGGTCGCTGCCGGGCTCGGCCTCGAGCACGGGCGACAGGTAGACCCAGTCGGCCCCGAGGTCACGCAGGTAGGGCACGACCGCGGCGGCGGCGTCGAGGTCGAAGGCCTCGCGGATCTGCAGGCGGTAGGTGGAGCGGGGGTGGTCGCGTCGGGTCACGAAGGGTCCTCAGCCGTGGCGCGCAGGACGACCAGGGACCGGCTGGCCACGGGCAGCTGGTCGCCGGCCCTCAGGGCCGGGACGACCTGAGGGGAGGAAGGGGGCTGGGGAGTGGTCGCGGCACGGACTGCCTGGAGCGACCGGGGAGGCGCGGTGGCGGGGGCGACCGGAGGCGCGACGGTGCTGTCGACCACGACCTCCCAGCCCTCGGCGTACTCGTCGGGAGGCAGCACGAACGTGACGGTCTCCTCGCTGGCGTTGAAGTACAGGACGAAGTTGACGTCGGTGATGCGGCCGCCGCGGTGGTCACGGCCTCGGATGCCGTCGCCGTTGAGGAACATGCCGACCGACTTCGCGTACGACTCGTTCCACTCGCCCTCCTGCATCGCGTCGCCCTCGGGCGTCAGCCAGACGATGTCGGGCAGGGGCTCGCCCTCGCCGCGGGTGACCGGTCGGCCGTTGAAGTACCGCTGCCGACGGAAGGTCGGGTGGTCGTGCCGGAGCTTGATGACCTCGGCGACGAACTCGATCAGCTCGCGGTCGGCGCTCGCCCAGTCGATCCAGCTGATCTCGCTGTCCTGGGCGTAGGTGTTGTTGTTGCCGCGCTGGGTGCGGCCGAGCTCGTCGCCGTGCAGCAGCATGGGCACGCCCTGGCTGAGCAGCAGCGTCGCCAGGAAGCTCCGCTGGCGCTGCTCGCGGAGGGCCAGCACGGCCTGGTCGTCGGTCTCGCCCTCGACGCCGGAGTTCCAGGAGCGGTTGTGGCTCTCGCCGTCCGCGCCTCCCTCGCCGTTGGCGTCGTTGTGCTTCTCGTCGTAGCTGACGAGGTCGCGCATGGTGAAGCCGTCGTGCGCGGTGACGAAGTTGATGCTCGCGACCGGGCGGCGACCGTCGCGCTCGTAGAGGTCGGCCGAGCCGGTGATGCGGCTGGCGAACTCGCCCAGGGTGGAGGGCTCGCCCCGCCAGAAGTCGCGGACGGTGTCGCGGTACTTGCCGTTCCACTCCGTCCACTGCGGCGGGAAGTTGCCGACCTGGTACCCGCCGGGCCCGACGTCCCAGGGCTCGGCGATGAGCTTCACCTGCGACACGATCGGGTCCTGCTGCACGAGCTCGAAGAAGGTCGACAGGCGGTCGACCTCGTAGAACTCGCGGGCGAGGGAGGCGGCGAGGTCGAAGCGGAACCCGTCGACGTGCATCTCGGTCACCCAGTACCGCAGGCTGTCCATGATCAGCTGCAGCGAGTGCGGGTGACGGACGTTCAGGCTGTTGCCGGTGCCCGTGTAGTCCATGTAGTACGTCGCGTCGTCGTCCATCAGGCGGTAGTAGGCCGCGTTGTCGATGCCCTTGAACGAGAGGGTCGGCCCGAGGTGGTTGCCCTCGGCGGTGTGGTTGTAGACGACGTCGATGATGACCTCGATGCCGGCCTCGTGCAGCACCCGCACCATCGTCTTGAACTCCTGCACCTGCTGGCCGGTGTCGCCCGTCGCCGAGTAGGCGGCGTGGGGCGCGAAGAAGCCGATGGTGTTGTAGCCCCAGTAGTTGCTGAGGCCCTTCTCGAGGAGGGTGTTGTCCTGCACGAACTGGTGCACGGGCATCAGCTCGAGCGTCGTGACACCGAGCTTCTGCAGGTGCTCGATGATCGCCGGGTGGGCGACGCCGGCGTAGGTGCCGCGCTGCTCGTCGGGGATCTCGGGGTGCGTCTGCGTCAGGCCCTTCACGTGGGCCTCGTAGACGACGGTCTCGTCGTAGCTGTACTTCGGCGGTCGGTCGCCCTGCCAGTCGAAGAACGGGTTGATGACGACGCCGAGCATCATGTGCGGCGCGCTGTCGCGGTCGTTGCGCGAGTCAGGGTCGCCGAAGTCGTAGGCGAAGAGCGCCTCGTCCCAGTCGATGTCGCCGCTCGTGGCCTTGGCGTACGGGTCGAGCAGCAGCTTGGCGGGGTTCGCGCGGCAGCCGGCGGCCGGGTCGTACTCGCCGTGCACGCGGTAGCCGTACTTCTGGCCGGGCTGCACGGTCGGCAGGTAGGCGTGCCAGACGTACGCGTCGACCTCGGTGAGGGGCACGCGGGTCTCGACGCCCTGGGCGTCGAAGAGGCACAGCTCGACCTTCGTGGCCGCCTCGCTGAAGATCGCGAAGTTCGTGCCGCCGCCGTCGTAGGTGGCGCCGAGGGGGTAGGGGTTGCCTGGCCAGGTGTGCAATCGATCCTCCGTCTAGAACTCGGCTCAGCCTAGGGGCCGCAGCCCCCCGAGGGCCGCGGGGGCACCTCCGATGCCGCGCACGGGAGAGGGCGCCCCGTCGTCGACGGGGCGCCCTCCGGCGGTGCGGGTGTCGGCTCAGCGACGGGTCACGGCGCCGTCACGGCGTCGAGCGCGTCGACGAGGCCCTCGCCGAACCAGCCGTTGTCGGCCGGGGTGCCGACGCAGGTCGCGGCGGTGGCGGGGCAGGCGACGTCGTCGGCCTGCGCGTACAGCAGGTCGGTCAGCTGCGTGCCCTCGGCGCGGGGGTGCGTCGCCTTGAGCAGCGCGAGCACGCCGGCCACGTGCGGGCTGGCCATCGAGGTGCCCGACTTGGTGCCGTAGCCGCCGCCGGTCACGGTCGACAGGATGCTCGAGCCGGGGGCCGCGACGTCGATGACGCCGTCGCCGTAGTTCGAGAACGACGACTTGGTGCCGGTCGAGGTGGTGGAGGAGACCGTCACGACGCCGTCGAGCTCGGCGGGGATGTCGGTGCAGGTCTCGTCGAGCTGGCGGGTCACCGGCACGGTGTCGTTGGGGCTGCCGGTGTCGACGGTCTTGTTCGCGAGGTCGACGGCGCTGTTGCCGGCGGCCGCCACGTTGACGACGCCCTTGCGCTGCGTGAACTGGACGGCGCGGTCGACGGCCGTCTCGACGGCGGCCTGGTCGACGTCGGAGCCGCACCAGAACTCCCACGGGTCGATGAAGTAGCTGTTGTTCGTGACGTCGGCGCCGGTGGCCTCGGCGTACATGAAGCCGCAGATCGCGGCCTCGGCGTAGATGAACCCGTCGTCGTTGACGACCTTGACGGAGCTCAGCTTCGACGCGGGGGCGACCCCGACGATGCCGACGCCGTTGCGGCCGGCCGCGATGGTGCCCGCGACGTGGGTGCCGTGGTCGCTCGTCGTGGGCTGCCAGGCGGCGTACGAGGTGTCGGGCGTGCCGCTGAGGCAGCCGGCCGAGCGGCCCTGGTCGATGTTCGCGGCGAGGTCGGGGTGGTCGCCCTGGATGCCCGAGTCGAGCACGGCGACGAGCACCTTCTTCGAGCCGTCGGTGACCTGGTGGGCCTGGTCCGCCTTGATGGCGGTCATGTCCCACTGGCGGGCCTCGAGCGGGTCGGCCGTGACGGCGGTCGCCGCCTCCAGGCCCTCCTGCTCGGCGACGGACTGCTGCGAGGCCGAGCCGCCGGTGCGCTGCAGGGCGGCCGTGTCGGGCGCGCCCTTCCAGGTCGGGTCGGAGGCGGCGACGGGCGCCGTGCGGGTGGCCCCGACCGAGGCGACCGACTTGTCGGCACGGACGGAGGCGGCGAAGTTGACGTTGTCGGACTGCGCGATGACCACGCCGATCTCGGGCCACGACGCGACGACGGTGCCGGCGGCGGCGGTGACCGCCCGCTCGGCCTTCCGGGTCTGGCCGTTGTTGGCCTTCGTGACGTTGACGGCGTAGTTCATGACCTGGCCGGTGACGACGGGCAGGGCCGGGGCCGGCTGGGCGGCGACGACCGAGCCGTCGCCGGGCGCGGCGACCGCGGCGCCGGCGCCGGCGAGGCCGAGGCCCGTCGCCAGCGAGACGGCCAGACAGGTGGAGAGCACGCGGCGGCGCGTGCGGGCGGTGATCGGGCTGAAGGACATCGTTCTCCTCGTCGGGTGGGGCCGGGCGACGTCGGTGCGGACGACGGGCGTCGCTGGCGGCTCAGGCTGAACATAGGGAGAACGGCAGGTGACCGGATAGTGGGCACTTGGGGGGACCGCCGCTGACCCCCGGTCGGGGGCCAGGCCCGGCGGCGCCGCCCGGCGGGTAGCGTCGGGGCATGACGCCCGCACCGCTGCCGACGTCGGCAGCCACCGCCTCCTGCTCGCCCGCACCGCGCCTCCTCGGTGCCCCCTCCGCGGCGGCCCGCTCGTGAGGGTCGTGGTGATCGGGGCGACCGGCCACGTCGGCGGGTTCCTCGTCCCGCGGCTCGTGCTCGCCGGCCACGACGTCGTCGCCGTGAGCCGCGGCGCGTCCGCCACCTACCGCGAGCACCCGGCCTGGCAGCAGGTCGAGCGCGTGCAGCTCGACCGTGAGGCGGGCGACGCCGACGGCTCGTTCGGCCGACGCGTCGCCGAGCTCGGGGCCGACGTCGTCGTCGACATGATCTGCTTCACCCCCGCCTCGGCGCTCTCCCTCGTCGAGGCCCTGCGCGGCACGGGCACGGTGCTCGTCCACTGCGGCACCATCTGGGTGCACGGTCCGTCGGAGGAGGTTCCCGTCACCGAGGAGGCGCGGCGCACGCCGTTCGGCGAGTACGGCACGCAGAAGGCCGAGATCGAGCGCCTGCTGCTCGCCGAGTCGCGTCGACCCGGCGGGGTGCCGAGCACGGTGCTGCACCCCGGCCACATCACCGGGCCGGGCTGGCCGATGATCAACCCGGTCGGCAACCTCGACCTCGACGTGTGGGAGGCGCTCGCGACGGGCCGCGAGGTCGTCATGCCGGGCCTCGGCCTCGAGACCGTGCACCACGTGCACGCCGACGACGTGGCCCAGGCGTTCCAGAGGGCCGTCGAGCGGCCGGCCCAGGCGGTCGGCGAGTCGTTCCACGTCGTCAGCGAGCGGGCAGTCACGCTGCGCGGCCTCGCCCAGCAGGTCGCGAGGGCGTTCGGGCAGGAGGCGCGGCTCGAGTTCGCGACGTTCGACGAGTTCCGCGCACAGCGCGACCCCGCCTCGGCCGACGCGTCGTGGGAGCACCTCTCGCGCAGCCACTCGATGAGCATCGACAAGGCCCGTCGCCTGCTCGGCTACGCGCCGCGGTACACGACCGTCGAGGCGGTGCTCGAGGGGCTCGAGTGGCTGCGGGCCGACGGGCAGCTCACCCTCGCCTGACCCGGCGGGGCTCGGTGTGCTGGACGAGGCACTCGGCGATCGTCTCGACGTCGTCGAGCACGCCCTCGGCGATCTGGACGATGAAGTCGTAGGCGCCGTCCTCGGTCATCGTCAGCCGACGACCGTTGAGGCCGAGGAAGGCGATCAGGCCGGCGAGCCCCAGTCTCTTGTTCCCGTCCACCAACCCGTGGTTGTTGACGAGAGAATGCACGAGGGCCGCGGCCTTCTCCTCCAGGGTCGGGTAGGCGTCCGCGCCGAGCACGGAGGCCCGCGGCCTCGCGAGGGCCGACTCGAGCAGGCCGGCGTCGCGCACGACGACGTCGGGAGCGACAGCGCGCCGTGCGACGTGCAGCAGCTCGCCGTAGGTCAGGTGGATCACTCGCCGAGTCGGCGGAGAGCCTCGGCGTAGCGAGGGAGCTCGTCGTCGAGGACGTCGTCCAGGAGGTCGGCCCGGCTGTGGGATTCGACGTACTCCCTCACGGCCTGGCGTGCGACGTCCTGCATGGACCGGGACTCCAGTGCCGCGCGTCGGCGGAGCGCGTCGGCCTCGTGGTCGTCGAGTCGGAGGGTCATGGGCATGCAGTCGACGGTATCTGCTGTGATACCAGATGGCAACGAGCAGACGCCCTCGCCTGGGCTATGCTCGGCGGCACACACACGGGAGTCCGGTGATCCGGGCTGAGAGGAAGCGATCCACGCTTCGACCGTCGAACCTGATCTGGATCATGCCAGCGCAGGGAGGAGAGAACATGTCTGTTTCCGTGTCCGCGAACGAGTCGTCCTCGAGCCGCGACGAACGTCCTGCCGCCACCTCGCCGAGGAAGCCGTCGCGCCGCTGGCGCGTCGTCGACATCGTCGTCGCGAGCGTCATCGGCGTCGCCTGCGGCGTCGTCTTCTGGGCCTGGGGCCTCGCCTGGACCCCGCTCGACAGCGCCCTGTCGTTCCTGCCCGGGCTCTCGGGCCTCCTCGCCGGCGGCTGGCTGTTCGCCGGCGTGCTCGGCGGGCTCGTCATCCGCAAGCCGGGAGCCGCGATCTACACCGAGGTCATGGCCGCCGTCGTCTCGATGCTGATCGGCACGCAGTGGGGCTTCTCGACGCTGATCTGGGGCGTGCTGCAGGGCCTCGGGGCCGAGCTGGTGCTCGCGGCGTTCATGTACACGACCTGGCGCCTCCACGTGGCCCTGCTCGCCGGCGCCGGCGCGGGCGTCGTCGTCGCGCTGCTCGACACGTCGTTCTCGTCGATCGCCGCCACAGCGATCGAGTACAAGGTCGTCTACGGCGTCAGCGCCGTCGTCTCGGGCGTGCTGCTCGCCGGCCTGCTCTCGTGGCTCGCGGCGCGGGGCCTCGCCCGCACCGGCGCCCTCAGCCGCTTCGCCTCGGGCCGCTCGGCCGAGGCCCGCGTCTGAGCCGACCGCTGCCGACGACGTGACGACCGCCTCCGGGGCCCGGGTCGACGCCCGCGGCTGGGGGTGGCGCCACGCCGGCCGGCTGCGACCGGCCGTCTCCGGGCTCGACCTCGTCGTCGAGCCCGGGGAGCGCGTCCTGCTGCTCGGGGCCTCCGGCGCCGGCAAGTCGACGCTGCTCGCGGGCCTCGCCGGCGTGCTGGGCGGCGACGAGGAGGGCGACGCGACCGGTGAGCTGCTGGTCGACGGCCGCCCGCCGACCGAGCAGCGCGGGCGGGTGGGCCT
This sequence comes from Frigoribacterium endophyticum, assembly GCF_011759585.1. Classification (GTDB taxonomy): domain Bacteria; phylum Actinomycetota; class Actinomycetes; order Actinomycetales; family Microbacteriaceae; genus Frigoribacterium; species Frigoribacterium endophyticum. Next base: position 245,625 of record NZ_JAAOYV010000002.1, on the reverse strand, counting down.
CGTGCTGCAGGACCCTGACTCGCAGGTCGTGCTCGCCCGCGTCGGCGACGATGTCGCCTTCGGCTGCGAGAACGTCGGCGTGCCCCGCGACGAGACCTGGCGTCGGGTCGACGAGGCCCTCGACGCGGTCGGGCTCGACCTGCCGCGCTCGTGGCCGACCGCCCAGCTGAGCGGCGGGCAGAAGCAGCGCCTCGCGCTCGCCGGGGCCCTCGCGATGCAGCCAGGCCTCGTGCTGCTCGACGAGCCGACGGCGAACCTCGACCCGGAGGGGGTCGTCGAGGTGCGCGACGCCGTGGCCCGCGTCGTCGAGGCCACGGGTGCGACCCTCGTCGTCGTCGAGCACCGCGTCTCGGTCTGGCTGCCCGTCGTCGACCGGGTCGTCGTGCTCGCCGCGGGGGGCGGCGTGCTCGCCGACGGCCGGCCCGACGACGTGCTCGGGCACGAGCGCGTCCGGCTGACGGAGGCGGGGGTGTGGGTGCCGGGGGCCGCGCCGGCCCTGCCCGTCCGGCACCGCACCTCCTCGTCCGGGCCCCTGCTCGAGGCCTCGGGCCTCGCCGTGGGGCGCCGCGGGGCCCGTGGGCCCGCCGTGGCGACCGGCGTCGACCTCGTCGTCGACGACGCGCGCGCGCTCGTGCTGACCGGGCCGAACGGCGCGGGCAAGTCGACCCTCGCCCTGACCCTCGCCGGGCTGCTGGCCCCGGCGGACGGCGCGCTCCGGGCGACCGACCTGCTCGCTGCCGGCGCCGGGCCGTCGCCCGCCCGGTGGCGCTCGCGGCAGCTGCTGTCGCGGGTCGGCACGGTCTTCCAGGACCCTGAGCACCAGTTCCTCACCGCGACCGTCCGCCGTGAGCTGGCGGTGGGGCCGGAGGCGCTGGGCGAGTCGGCCGCGGAGGTCGACTCCCGGGTCGACGAGCTCCTGGCCCGCCTGCGCCTCGACCACCTCGCCGGCGCCAACCCGTTCACGCTCTCGGGCGGCGAGAAGCGGCGGCTCTCGGTCGCGACCGTCCTCGCGTCGCGGCCGCGCCTCCTCGTGCTCGACGAGCCGACCTTCGGGCAGGACGCCCGCACCTGGCGCGAGCTCGTCGCGCTGCTCGCCGAGCTCGTCGAGGAGGGGCGCTCGGTGGTGGCCGTGACGCACGACGCGGAGTTCGTCGCCGCCCTCGCCGACGACGTCGTCGCCCTCGAGCGGCCCGTCGGGCGCGAGGCCGTCGCGTGAGCCTGCTCGCGGCCGTCGAGACCGACCGGCTCGTCGGCCGCCTGAACCCGGTGGCCAAGCTGCTCGCCGCTCTCGTCGTGTCGCTCGTGCTGCTGCTCTCGATCGACGCGGTCTCGGCCGGGGTCGCCCTCGCGCTCGAGCTGCTGCTGCTGCCGTGGGCGGGGCTCTCGGCGCGGCAGCTGCTGCGCCGCACCGCCCCGCTGTGGATCGCCGCGCCGACGTCGGTGCTCGTCACGGCCCTCTACGGCCGCGACGAGGGGGCCGTGCTGCTGCAGGTCTGGTGGATCAGCGTGACCGACGGGTCGCTCTCGCTGGCCCTCGCCATCGGCCTGCGCATCTTGGCGGTGGGCGTGCCGGGCATCGTCCTGCTCGCGACGACCGACCCGACCGACCTGGCCGACGGCCTGGCGCAGGTGCTGCACCTGCCCGCGCGGTTCGTGCTCGGCGGCCTCGCCGGCCTCCGGCTCGCCGGGCTGTTCGCCGACGACTGGCGGCAGCTGGCCCTCGCACGGCGGGCGCGCGGCGTCGCGGACGGCCGGGGCCCCGTCGCCGCGGCGCGCCGCTTCGGCGGGCAGGCGTTCTCGCTGCTGGTGCTCTCGGTGCGCCGCGGCAGCAAGCTGGCGACGGCGATGGAGGCGAAGGGCTTCGGCTCCGACGCCGAGCGCACCTGGGCCCGGCCGTCGCGCCTCGCGGGCCGCGACCTCGTGCTCGTCGCGATCGGGGTGCTCATCGCGGCGGCGGCGGTCGCCGCGGCCGTCGTGGCCGGCACGTGGGAGTTCGTCCTTGCCTGAGGAGTGGTCGGCGGCCGTCGACGACGCCCTCGTGGGGGCGTTGCTGCGCAGGGCCGAGGAGTCGCGGGTCGGCACCGACCGCGTGGTGCTGCTCGTCGACGGCCGCTCCGGCTCGGGCAAGACGACGCTCGCGCGCCGCCTGATCGCGGCGTGGCCCAGTGCCCTCGGGCCGGTCCAGCTGGTGCACCTCGACGACGTCTACCCCGGCTGGCACGGCCTCGCGGCGGCCTCCCGGGTCGTGGAGGAGTCGCTGCTCGTCGGGCGCGAGCCGGGCTGGACCACGTGGGACTGGGACGCCGACGTGCCGGGGGAGCGGCGGACGCTCGACCCGGCCGTCTCGGTGGTGGTGGAGGGCGCCGGGTCGCTGACCCGCGCCTCCTCGGGGCTGGCGACCCTGTCGGTGTGGCTGGAGCTCGACGCGGGGGAGCGGCGTCGCCGGGCGCTGGCCCGCGACGGCGCGGCCTACGAGCCGTGGTGGGAGGTCTGGGCCGGGCAGGAGGAGGCGCACCTCGCGGCCGAGCGGCCGCGGTCGCTCGCCGACGTGGTCGTCCGGGTGCCCGTGACGCCGGTGCCGTCGCCCACGTCGTCGCCACCGTCGTCGTCGAGGTGACCCGTCCGGGGCCCTCGCAGCGCGTCAGGGCCCCGATCGAGGCACGGGGAGGCGCCGCTAGGCCCAGCCGAGCTGGTGCAGCTGGTCGTCGTCGATGCCGTAGAAGTGGGCGATCTCGTGCACGAGCGTGACGTGGATCTCGTCGCGCAGATCGTCGACGTGGTCGACGGCGGCGAGGTGGGGCTCGCGGTAGAGGACGATGCGGTCGGGCAGTTCGCCGAAGCCGTAGCTGCCGCGTTCGGTGAGGGCGACGCCGTCGTAGAGGCCGAGCAGGTCGAGCGTGCCGTCCTCCGGGCGGTCCTCGGTGACGAAGACGACGTTGTCGAGGCCGTCGACCATGTCGTCGGGCAGGAGGTCGAGCTCGGCGACGACCATGTCGTCGAACTGCTCGGCGCTCACCTCGGCTGGGTCGATGCCGGCTGCTCGGTCGTCGCTCACCCGCTCAGGCTCCCACACCCAGCCTGAGCCCTCAGTCGACTGCCAGTGGATCGGGTGGGTGCGTCGCCGCCCGCTCCAGCCGCATCCGGTGCACCGCCTGCCGTGCCCCCTTGCCGATGCCCCACACGATGAACGAGATGCCCAGGATCGGCCCGAAGAAGATCATGCCGGTGCCGCGCCCGTCCCATCCCCAGTAGCTGTACGCCAGGTACGACCCGACCCCGAGCGCGATGAAGGCGACGCCCGCCACGACGAGCCCCCACCACGACGCCGGCGCCTCGCGCCCGGCACCCCCCGCGTCTCTCACCCCTCAGTCCTACCGGCCCCGCCCCCATGCCGTCCATCGGACACCACCCGTGACCGACCCGTCCGCCCAGGCACCTTTCGTGACCGACCCGCCCGCCCAGCCATCGACGACGTCTCAGATGCGCTCGCGCATATGAGACGAAACAAGCACGGAACCCAAAAAAGGCCCTGCCTCGTAGGGCAGGACCTTTCCATTTGGCGTCTCAGATGCGCTCGCGCATCTGAGACCAAACAAGCACGGAACCCAAAAAAGGCCCTGCCTCGCAGGGCAGGGCCTTCCCATTTGGCGTCCCAGATGCGCACGCGCATCTGGGACCAAACAAGCACGGAACCCAAAAAAGGCCCTGCCTCGTAGGGCAGGGCCTTCCTACTTGGGTGAGTAACGGGGCTTGAACCCGCGGCCTCCTAGACCACAACCAGGCGCTCTACCAGCTGAGCTATACCCACCATGTGCGGCCGCCGGAGCGATCGCAACGAGAAGACTCTACTACAGCCGGGAGGCCCATTCGTCCACGACGGCCTTGGAGATCGCTTGGACGTCCTCCGTCGTGGGCCCGGGGTCGGCGACGAAGCCGGCACGGCGGTAGTACTCGAGTTCGCGGATGGACTCGAGGATGTCGGCGAGGGCCCGGTGGCCACCGTGCTTCTGCGGGGCGTTGAAGTAGACGCGGGGGAACCAGCGGCGGGCGAGCTCCTTGATGGAGGAGACGTCGACGCTGCGGTAGTGCAGGTGACCGTCGACCCGCGGCATGTACTTGGCGAGGAAGGCGCGGTCGGTGCCGATCGTGTTGCCGGCCAGCGGCGCGTGCTGCTCGGTGGGCACGTACTTGAGGATGTACTCGAGCACCTCGTACTCGGCCTCGGCCAGGCTGACGCCGCCCGGGATCTCCTCGAGCAGGCCCGACGAGGTGTGCATGTCGGTGACGAACTCGTTCATGTTGTCGAGCGCCGACTGGTCGGGCTTGATCACGATCGTGAAGCCGGGGTGCACGGGCGTGAGGTCGAAGTCGGTGACGACGACGGCCACCTCGACCAGCTCGTCGACCGCGATGTCGAGCCCGGTCATCTCGCAGTCGATCCAGACCAGCCGGTCGTTCGTGGAAGCCATGCCGCCACTCTAGCGTCGGGGGCCGACACGCTCGGGCTCGGGCGCCGCCCCGGAGGCGCGACCTACCTGGGCGCTCGGTCCGCGCCTCCTGGTAGAAGGGTGGCATGACAGACAGCAAGCCCACCGTGGCCGAGGGATCCGAGTACGTCGTCTTCTTCGAGGGCGGCCCGAGCGACGGCAGCACCGACACCCGCACCAGCTTCGACGGCTCCTACGAGGACGAGATCGTCGACTACGTGCTCGTCGAGGGCATCGAGACCGGCTTCGTGTACAAGGTGCGCGAGGCGAAGATGAACGGCGAGCAGCTGCAGGTGCACTACAAGCTCGACGAGGCCGACAGCGACCCGGTCGACTCCCTCGAGAACCGTGGCGACCGCACCGACGAGTTCGGCACCTTCTGACGCCACGGCGGTCGGACGAGGAGGCGCGGGGAACATCTCCCCGCGCCTCCTCGTTGTACGGGGGCATGAAGGTCGAGCTGTACACGTCCGCGTTCTGCGGCCCCTGCCACGCGGCCCGCGCCGTCGTGGCCGAGGCGTCGGCCCTGGTGCCGCTGCTCGAGGTGGACGAGGCCGACGTCGTCGCACGGCCCGACGAGGCGGAGGCCCGCGACGTCCGCAGCACCCCGACGATCGTGGTGCTCGACCGGGCCGGCACCGAGGTGTTCCGTGCCGCGGGGGTGCCGCGGCTCGACCAGCTGCTCGGCGCGCTCGCCCTGGCCGTCTGAGCGGGCACGGTATCGTGGGGCCCACGCCCTCGTAGCTCAGCGGATAGAGCAGGAGCCTTCTAATCTCTTGGTCGCAGGTTCGATCCCTGCCGAGGGCACCGTGACGAGTTGCCCTGCCGAGGGCACCGCGACAGGCTCTTCGTGGTGCTTCTCATCTCTTGGTCGCAGGTTCGATCCCTGCCGAGGGCACCGTGACGAGTTGCCCTGCCGAGGGCACCGCGACAGGCTCTTCGTGGTGCTTCTCATCTCCCGGTCGCAGGTTCGATCCCTGCCGAGGGCACCGTTGGTCGTCGCCCTGCCGAGGGCACCCGCTACGCGTCGGGCGTCGTCCGGTCGCGGACCTGCGCGGCGCTGACCGGGTCGCCGTAGCGGTCGGTGTCGTCGTCTCCCTCGTCGGACGAGTCGCGCTGAGCGGGCATCGCCTCCGTGGGGGCCGACTCCCGGGGCCGGACGGGCTCGTGACGGGCCGGCGACGTGGGTCGGAAGGCAGCGTGCTCGTCGGTCAGCGGCGTGGGCGCCGTCGGCGTCCGTCGCTCCGGCACGAACGGCGTGACCTCGACGGGCTCGTCCGCGCGGCGGGCGGGGGCAGAGGCGCCTGAGCCCGAGGCCGGTGCCGCCTTCTGCGCGTCGCGCTCGGCCTTCCAGTCGCGCTGACGCTGCTCGGCCTCGGTCGCCTGCTCGGCGTCCTCGTAGCGCCACCGCTCCAGGTCCGCCCTGAAGAGCTTCTTGGCCCGCGACGGGCGGCTCTGCCAGTCGAGCAGGCGGTCGCGGAACTCCGCCAGCGACTGCTCGGGCTGGTGGCTGTAGCTGGCGGAGTCACGCTTGATCTCGCCGAGCTGGTGCTCGGCCCACGAGGCGGCCAGGCCTGAGCCGGTCACGGGCAGGAGGCGCAGACGCACCTCCGCCTCCTGGGCGAGGTGGTCGGTGAAGGTGCGCTCCTCAGCCCCGAGCGAGCTCCACGTCGCTGCCTTGCGCGACGCCGCGACGATGCCCGCGATCGCCGAGGCCTTGGCCTCGTCGTCGTGCAGGCGGACGACGCGCTTCAGGGCGGCCCTCCCGATCAGGGCGGCGACGGCGCCGGCGACGAGGATCGCCACGAACGGCACCACCGCCTCGGAGACGACGCGCCACCCGTCGTCGCTCTGGACCCACCGGACGAGACTGTTCCACCACTGCATGCGCGAACTCTACAGCCGAGGTCGAAGGTTGCCGGGGCCCGGTCGCGGGCGAGCCGCGGCTCAGGCGAACCGGAAGCAGTCGGTCGCGTCGCTGCGGCTCCAGAAGTCGCCGATCTCGACGAAGCGCCGCTGACGGGCCAGGAACCTCTTCGCCCGCCACCGGTCGCCCTGCGGGTCGTCGTGCCTCTCGACGTAGCCGAGCACCTCGCCCGAGGCCGTCGTGACGCGGGAGAGGTCGTCGCGCACCTGGACGAGGCGCAGGCCCCCGCGGGTCTCGGCGAGCGGGAGGTGCTGCGTCGCCGGACGCGTCGCCGGGGGCGTGAGGAGGGTGGTCGCGGAGGTGCTGGTCATGAGGTGCTCCTGAGGTCATCCGGCCGATGCTGTCGAGAACACGGCTGACGCTACGAGCTGCCACCGACATCGCCTCGACCCGGAGGCGGGAGCCCGACGACGGCGCCGGAGACGGCAGGAGGGGCGGACCCGACCGGGCCCGCCCCTCCTCCGACGACGAGCCCGTCAGGCCCGCGTCCGCTCCGTCAGCGACCCGTGCCGTCGACGGCGAACGGCTCGATGGCCGCGATCTCGTCGTCGGTCAGCTCGGCCCCGTGCAGCGCGTCGAGGCTGTCGTCGAGCTGGGCGACCGACGACGCACCGATCAGGGCGCTCGTGACGGCGGGCTGACGGAGCACCCAGGTCAGCGCGAGCTGGGCGAGCGACTGGCCCCGCGCCTCCGCGATGTCGTTCAGGCCCCGGACGCGCTCGAGGTAGGTCTCGCTCAGGGCGTCCTCGGTGAACCAGCGGCCCTCGGCCGCCCGCGACCCGGCCGGCGCCTTGCCCGAGAGGTAGCGGTTCGTGAGGAGGCCGCCGGCGAGCGGCGAGAACACGATCGAGCCCACGCCGTTGTCGAGCAGGGTCTCGAAGAGCCCCTGCTCGGGCTTCCGGTCGAACATGTTGTAGCGCGGCTGGTGGATCAGCAGGGGCACGCCCTCGTCGGCCAGGGCGTCGATCGCCGCCTGCGTCTGCTCCGGGCCGTAGTTCGAGATGCCGGCGTAGAGCGCCTTGCCCTGGTGCACGGCGGTCGCGAGGGCCCCCATCGTCTCCTCGATCGGCGTCTCGGGGTCGGGGCGGTGCGAGTAGAAGACGTCGACGTAGTCGAGGCCCGTGCGCTCCAGGCTGGCCTCGAGCGAGTTCAGCAGGTACTTGCGCGATCCGCCGTCGCCGTAGGGGCCGGGGCGCATGTCGTAGCCCGCCTTCGACGAGACGACGAGCTCGTCGCGGTAGGGCCCGAGGTTCGCGGCCACGATGCGCCCGAACTGCTCCTCGGCCGAGCCGTAGGGCGGGCCGTAGTTGTTGGCCAGGTCGAAGTGGGTGACGCCGCGGTCGAACGCGCGGAGGACGATGTCGCGCTGCGTCTCGAGGGCACGGTCGGTGCCGAAGTTGTTCCAGAGCCCGAGCGAGATGCGGGGCAGCTTGAGCCCGCTGCGACCGGTGCGGACGTAGTCCAGCTTCGAGTACCGCTCGTCGTCGGCGACGTAGGGGGTGAAGGGAGATCTCATGACCTCACCCTAGGGCCGGGCCCCGCCCGCGGGCCCGAGCGATCGGGGGACGGCGCCCCCTGGTCGATCGCGGGTCGGCGGAGTACCGTGCGCCCCATGACGACGTTCGTCCTGGCCGGTGGCTGCTTCTGGTGCCTCGACGCGGTGTACCGCGCGCTGGACGGGGTCACGGAGGTCGTCTCCGGCTACACGGGCGGCTCGTCGCCCGACCCCACGTACGACGAGGTCGTCACGGGCTCGACGGGGCACGCGGAGTCCGTGCGCGTCGCCTTCGACCCCGCCGTGCTGCCGGCCGACGTCGTGCTCGACGTGTTCTACACGGTGCACGACCCTCGTCAGCTCGACCGCCAGGGCGCCGACGTCGGGTCGCAGTACCGGTCGGCGACGTTCGCGGCCGACGAGGCCCAGCGCGAGCTGTTCGAGCGCGCCCGCGAGCGGGCCGACGCGACCTGGGGCGGCGGGGTCGTCACGACCGTCGAGCCGCTCGGCCGCTTCTGGCCCGCCGAGGAGGAGCACCAGGACTTCGCGGAGAAGAACCCCGGCCAGGGGTACTGCGTGGCGGTGGCGCGGCCGAAGGTCATCGCCGTCCGCCGCGCCTACGCCCGGTACGCCCTGGCCACCTGACCCGCCCTGCACGCCGTGCGGGGCGCCACCGAGAGAAGGGTGCTCGACGATGAGCGACCACATGACCACCGACCGGGTCGAGCTGACCGGGCAGTCCTGGCTGGCCCTCGGGCCCGCCGGAGCCGTCGGCTCCGTCCACCGCACGAGCCACGGCTTCACCGTGCGCCTCGCCGGCCGCGACGAGTTCAGCGGGGAGTACCCCACGCTCGCCGTCGCGAAGAGCGCGCTGTTCGCCGCGCTCGGGCCCGGGGCCGAGTACCCGGAGTTCCGCGAGCACTAGCCGTCGGGGGAGCCCTCGCCGGCCGTCCCTCCCCGGGGCGGCCCGGGCCCGCGTCGTCCCCAGGGAGGCGCGGGCCCGGCCGAGGGGCCGCCCGCCCTCGCGAGACTCCCGGCATGACAGACACCATCACCCTCACCGGCATCGTCGCCACCGACCCCCGCCTCGTCACGACCGAGGCCGGGCTCGACATCACGAGCTTCCGCCTCGCGTGCACGCAGCGCCGCTTCGACCGGGCGCGTGACGCCTGGGTCGACGGCGACACGAACTGGTACACCGTCACGGCCTTCCGGGCGCTCGCCGCCAACGTGGGCGCCTCCGTGCACAAAGGCGAGCGGCTCGTCGTCACGGGCCGCCTCCGCATCCGCCCCTGGGAGACGAGCGACAGGTCGGGCACGACCGTCGAGGTCGACGCCGACGCGGTCGGCCACGACCTGCGCTGGGGCCGGTCCTCCTGGAGCAGGGCCCTCGCCTCCGCGACGCCCGCGGGAGGCGCGGCGGGCGACGCGCCGGCCCCTGCCGACCCCGAGGCGGTCGCCGGGGGCACCGCGGCCCCCGGCTGGGCGTCCGCCGCCGCCCCGCGCCCCGACGAGTCGTCGGCCGGCGGGGACGCCGACGGCGAGGGCGAGCCCCTCGTCCCGGCCGGGGTCGGAGCGGGTGCGAGCACGTCGGACCCGGCTGAGGGCGGCGGCGAGCCTCCGTTCTAGCGCGGGCCGCGGGCGACGCCGAACCGTGCCGCCGGGGGCCCGCGCCACCGGCGACCGCTACGATCGGTCGAGTCCGACCCGGCCCGGGTCACCGGCCAGAAAGGTGCTCCGTGAGCCGATCGCGACCCGTCGCCCTCCGACTGGCTGCCGTGGCCCTCCTGGCGGCGGCCCTCACCGGCTGCACCACGGAGGCGCCGGCCCCCGCGCCGACGACATCGCCCGCCGCGTCCGCCGAGCCCTCCGCCGACCCGACGATCACCCCCGACTCGACGAGTGACGAGGCCTACGCGTACTTCGACCTCGTGGCTCGCGGGCACGTCGACGCCGGTGGCCCGAAGGACGGCCGCGCGATGGTCGACACCCTCGTGGCGGCCGGCTTCGACAAGGCGGCGATGGAGGTCACCTCCGACTCCACGTCCATCGGCCGGGCCGCCGACTCCGTGCAGTTCTCCGTGCTCTGGGGCAGCGACTGCCTCATCGGCCAGACGAGCGGCGCGGGCTACAGCAGCCAGCTCGCCCCGGTGCTCGGCAACGGCAGCTGCCTCGTGGGCACCACGCGCGCCATCGACTGGTGACGACCCGCGCCTCCGCCCTCCGGCCCCCGACGGGGCCGACCCTCGAACTCCTCCCATCCCGCCCCCGGCGCCCCACGGCGCGACCCGTAGACTGGACACCATGGCCGAATACATTTACTCGATGGTCCGTGCCCGCAAGGCGGTCGGCGACAAGCTGATCCTCGACGACGTCACGATGTCCTTCATCCCCGGCGCCAAGATCGGCGTCGTCGGCCCCAACGGAGCCGGCAAGTCGACGATCCTCAAGATCATGGCGGGGCTCGACACCCCCAGCAACGGCGAGGCGAAGCTCTCGCCCGGCTACACCGTCGGCATCCTCATGCAGGAGCCCGAGCTCGACGAGACCAAGACGGTGCTCGAGAACGTGCAGGAGGGCGTCGGCCCGATCAAGCAGAAGCTCGACCGGTTCAACGAGGTCTCGGCCGCGATGGCCGAGCCCGACGCCGACTTCGACGCCCTGCTCGCCGAGATGGGCTCCCTCCAGGAGGACATCGACGCCGCCGACGCGTGGGATCTCGACTCCCAGCTCGAGCAGGCGATGTCGGCCCTCCGCACGCCCCCGGGCGACGCCGAGGTCGCGAACCTCTCCGGCGGTGAGAAGCGCCGCGTCGCCCTCTGCAAGCTCCTGCTGCAGAAGCCCGACCTGCTGCTCCTCGACGAGCCCACCAACCACCTCGACGCCGAGAGCGTGCTCTGGCTCGAGCAGCACCTCAGCAAGTACCCCGGCGCCGTGCTCGCCGTGACCCACGACCGGTACTTCCTCGACCACGTCGCCGAGTGGATCGCCGAGGTCGACCGCGGTCGCCTCTACCCCTACGAGGGCAACTACTCGACGTACCTCGAGAAGAAGGGCGAGCGCCTCCAGGTCCAGGGCAAGAAGGACGCCAAGCTGGCCAAGCGCCTCGCCTCCGAGCTCGAGTGGGTGCGCAGCAACGCCAAGGGCCGCCAGGCGAAGTCCAAGGCCCGCCTCGCCCGCTACGAGGAGATGGCGAGCGAGGCCGAGCGCACGAGGGTCCTCGACTTCGAGGAGATCGTGATCCCCGTGGGGCCGCGCCTCGGCTCGCAGGTCATCGACGCGAAGAAGCTGCACAAGCAGTTCGGCGAGCGCGTGCTGATCGACGACCTCACCTTCACGCTGCCCCGCAACGGCATCGTCGGCGTCATCGGCCCCAACGGCGTCGGCAAGACGACCCTGTTCAAGACGATCGTCGGCCTCGAGCCGCTCGACGGCGGCGACCTGCGCGTCGGCGAGACCGTCGACATCTCGTACGTCGACCAGAGCCGTGGCGGCATCGACCCGAACAAGAACCTCTGGGAGGTCGTCTCCGAGGGGCACGACTACATCCAGGTCGGCAAGACGGAGATCCCCTCGCGGGCCTACGTCTCGCAGTTCGGCTTCAAGGGGCCCGACCAGCAGAAGAAGGCCGGCGTCCTCTCCGGCGGTGAGCGCAACCGCCTCAACCTGGCGCTGACCCTCAAGCAGGGCGGCAACCTGCTGCTGCTCGACGAGCCCACCAACGACCTCGACGTCGAGACGCTCGGCAGCCTCGAGAACGCCCTGCTCGAGTTCCCCGGCTGCGCCGTGGTCATCACCCACGACCGGTGGTTCCTCGACCGGATCGCCACGCACATACTCGCGTGGGAGGGCCTGAACGACGACGGCACCCCCAACTGGTACTGGTTCGAGGGCAACTTCGAGTCGTACGAGGAGAACAAGATCGAGCGTCTCGGCGCCGACGCGGCGAAGCCCAGCTCCGCCACGTACCGCAAGCTGACGCGCGACTGAGATGACCCGCCTGCACGTGCCGACCCGGGTCCGGTGGAGCGACCTCGACGGGTACCGGCACGTGAACAACGCGTCGATGCTGCGCCTCCTGGAGGAGGCGCGCATCGACGCGTTCTGGTCTCCCGACGGCACCATCGACGAGCTGTCGAGCGCCGCCGTGCTCGACGGCCGGCCCGACGCGGCGACGATGACGCTCATCGCCCGCCAGGAGCTCGAGTACCTCGTGCCGATCCCGTACCTGCGGGCGCCGCTCGACGTCCAGCTCTGGGTCGGCCGGCTCGGGGGCGCCAGCCTCGAGGTCTGCTACGAGGTCTGGTCGCCCGTCGGCGTCGAGCCGGCTCAGCTCTTCACGCGCGCGGCGACCACCATCGTGCTCGTCGACTCGGCGACGAACCGGCCGAGGCGCATCTCCGACGTCGAGCGGGAGGCCTGGTCGCCGTACCTGGAGGAGCCCCTCAGCTTCCGGCGACGCTGATCCCTGGCGGGCACAGATCCCCGGGGGCGCTGAGCCCTGACGCCTTCCCGACCCGGAGGTCAGGCCTCCGGCGCCACCTGACGGCGGGGCACGCGGACCATGCCCTCCTGGGCGACGCTCGCGACGAGCCGCCCGGCACGGTCGTAGATGCGGCCCAGGGCGAGCCCCCGGCCGCCGATCGCGTTCGGCGACTCCTGCACGTAGAGCAGCCACTCGTCGACGCGCGCCTCGCGGTGCCACCACATCGCGTGGTCGAGGCTCGCGGCCTTGAGGCCCGGCGTGACCATGGCGACGCCGTGGCGCCGGTAGATCGACTCGAGGATGGAGTAGTCGCTCGCGTACAGCAGGGCCGCGCGGTGCAGGTCGGCGTCGTCGGGCATCGGCGCCGTGGCGCGCAGCCACACGGCCTGGTGCGCCACCCGGGCGCCGTCGACACGGAAGTAGACCGGCGAGGGCACGTGCCGCATGTCGAAGGGGCGGTCGTTCGCCCAGGCCTGGGCGATGGGGTGGTCGACGACGGAGAGCAGCTCGGAGTCGCTGGGCACGTCGTCGGGGCCCGGCAGCCCCTCCGGCATGTCGACCTGGTGGTCGAGGCCGTCGTCGGGGGTCTGGAACGACGCGATCATCGACAGGATGGGCACGCCGTCCTGGCTCGCCTGGGTGCGCCGGGTCGCGAACGACCGACCGTCGTGGATGCGGTCGACCGAGAACGTGATGGGGATCGTGAGGTCGCCCGGGCGCAGGAAGTACGCGTGCAGCGAGTGCACGGGGCGCTCCGGCCCGATGGTGCGCTGGGCGGCCACGAGCGACTGGGCCATGACCTGACCGCCGAAGACCCGACCCAGGGGCTCGGGCTGCGACGTGCCCGTGAAGACGTCCTGGCCGTCGACCGAGCCGGCCGGCGCGAGGTCGAGGGTCGAGAGGAGGCTCTGCAGGGGAGAGGCGGTCATCCGATGTAGTTTAGGGGGCCGATGAGCCGTACATTCACCCTCCCAGACTCCCTGTCCCTGAGCGACCTCGCGACCTTCCTGGGGCGCGCCGCCCGCGTGGAGGACGGCTCGGTCCGGCTGATCGCCGGCGACGGCGTGCTCGCCGTGTACGTCGCGGTCTTCTACCCCTCGGGGCTGCTCGACCAGAGCCCGACCGTGCTGGGGCTGCGCACCTTCCAGCTCGTCGACCGGCCGAGCTTCGACGCGGTGGTGCCGGTGCGGTCGCTGACCGAGCGCCTCGTGCGACTCCAGAACGACGTCGTCGACCCCACGGCCGCGGTGACGGCGACGCTCCCCGTCGAGGTGAACACGGTCACCTGGGCGGCCATCTCGCCGCCGCGCGGCGGGTGGAGCCGGCTGGAGCCCGCCGACGAGACGCAGCTGCGCGAGACCGCGACGGCCGGCATCGACGAGGTCGCGACGGCCCTCGGGTCGGAGACGGGCGAACAGATCGTCACCCGCGTGCGCTCGGAGGTGTGGTCGCGCCCCGTCCCCGGCGCGGAGCACCTGCCCGCCGCTGCGGCCTTCGCCGCGCTCAGCCTGGGCTTCCTCGGCGACGACGAGCCCGTATCCGTGCTCGAGACCGGCCCGTGGACCCGCGTCACGACGAGCCGAGGCCACGTGCTCGTCAAGCGCCGCGGCGGCCTGCTCTAGCCGCACCCTCACCCGCAGCCGCGGGCGGAGCACGGCATCGGCGCCGGGGCCGGCGCAGGTCCGGTCGGTCGGACGTCAGTCGTCAGCGGTCGCCCGGCGCGGGCATCGCGTTCACCATGGCGTGGGCGGCCCGGTCGAGGTACGCCCACAGTGTCGCGTCGTGGAGGGGCGGGAGCTGCAGCTCGTCGACCGCGGCGCGCATGTGGTGCAGCCACCGGTCACGCGCCTCCGGCGTGATCGTGAACGGCATGTGCCGCATCCGCAGCCGGGGATGGCCGCGTTCGTCGCTGTACGTCGTCGGGCCGCCCCAGTACTGCTCGAGGAAGCCGGTGAGGCGCTGGATCGCGCCCTCGAGGTCGTGCTCCGGGTACATCGGCCAGAGCAGCTCGTCGGTGCGGACGCCCTCGTAGAAGTGGCGCACGAGCCGCTCGAAGGTGGCCCGCCCGCCGATCTGCTCCCAGAAGACGCCCTGCGCGGCGTCGTCGCCGAGCCCGCGGCGCAGCGTGACCGGCTGTGCCGGGCCGGGGGGCTGAGCCTGGTCGCGGGGCTGCGCCGGGCCGCCGGCCTCCTGCGCCGCACCGTCACCGGCGGACCGAGGTGTGAGGGGGATGCCGCCGCTCATCGCCGACGCCCCCGGGGAGTCGGCTGGTGCGGCGTCGGGACGGTGTGCGGCGGCTTGGAGCCCTGCACCGAGGAGGCGCTGTCGAAGCCGGTGAGGACGACGCTGGTCAGCGACGGGAGCGTGATGCCCATCGCGTCGGTGGCCGCCTTGAGCCGCGCGCGCAGCTCGCGGTCGACGGTGTCGCGGTCGGCCGAGCGCGTCTTGACGACGATGCGGATGACGACGTGCTCGTCGGAGATCGACTGGATGCCCCACACCTCGGGCAGGTCGATCACCGAGCGCTTCCACTTCGGGGTCGCCGCCAGCTCGTTCGCGCTCGCGAGCATGGCGTCCTGCACGGCGTCGACGTCGGCGTCGTAGGGGACGGCGAGGTCGACGACGACGCGGCTCCACCCCTGCGACATGTTGCCGACCCGCAGGATCTCGCCGTTGCGGACGAACCAGAGCACTCCGTTCACGTCGCGCACCTGGGTGACGCGGATGCCCACGGCCTCGACCACGCCCACGGCCGGGCCGACGTCGACGACGTCGCCGACCCCGAGCTGGTCCTCCGCGACCATGAAGATGCCGTTCAGCAGGTCCTTCACGATGTTCTGGGCGCCGAACGCGAGGCCGGCGCCGACGACGCTCGCCGCGCCGACGATCGCCACGACGTCGAAGTCGAGCTCGCCGAGCACGAGCACCAGGGCGACCGCCGAGATGACGACGGTCACGACGTTGTTCAGCACGCTGCCGAGGGTGCGCGTGCGCTGCACCACCCGCACCGCCGCGAGGGGCGAGGCGACGAGCGCCTGCGTGTCGTCGACGTTCTGCTTGCGCTTGATGCCCGAGACGACCTGGTCGACCACGCGTCGGATCGCGAAGTGCAGCACGATCCGCAGCAGCACGGCGATCAGCAGGATGGCGGCGATGCGGATCGGCACGCCCCACATCGCCCAGAAGGCGTCCCAGTCGAAGTCGACGGGAGCGTCGGGAGCGGTGGCCGCGGCGAGGAGGAGAGTCTGCATCATCGCCGACGATCTAAGCACGCCCGTCCGACGTCGGCCGAGTGCGGCCTGGACGCACGGACGGCGGACCGTGTGAGCAGGGTCCGCCGTCCGTCGGGTGGCCGCGAGCGACCGGTGCGGCTAGGAGGCGTCGGCCGCCTGGGCGCGCAGGGCACGCTCGACGCCGGAGACGCTCTCGCTCACGATGCGGCGCAGGGCCGGCACGCCCGGGTTCGCCTCGAGCCACGCACGGCTGCTGTCGACCAGGGCCTGGTCGGCCAGGGGCGACGGGTAGAGCCCGGAGACCAGCGTGTCGGCGATGTGGTAGCTCCGCGACTCCCAGATCGTCGTCAGGGCGGCGAAGTACGGCTCGACGAGCGGCTGCAGGATCGCGGGGTCGTTCGTGTGGACGAAGCCCTGGGCGGTCGCGCGCACGATGGCGTTCGGCTGCTCCGAGCTCTCGACGATCGACCTGAACGCGGCCAGCTTGCCCTCCGTGGTGGGGATGGTCGCCCGGGCACGAGCGGCTGCCTGGGCGCCGTTGGCCGTGTTGTCGGCCTCGAGCGCGGCGTCGATCTCGGCCGTGCCCGCGGCGCCGACGAGCACGAGGCCCTCGAGCAGCTCCCAGCGCAGGTCGGTGTCGACGGTGAGGCCGTCGAGCGCCACGGAGCCGTCCGTGAGGCCCTGCAGCGTCGCCGCGTGCTCCGGCGTCGACGCGATGCCGGCGAACGCCTTGACGAACTGGAACTGCGCGTCCGAGCCGGCCTCGGCCCGCTGCGCCAGCGCCCAGAGGCCGTCGCCGACCTCCGTGACGGTGGAGGCGCGGGTCGAGGGGTCGACGTACGCCCGCGCCGTCTGCGCCAGCTGGGCCAGCGTCGTGCGGATCGTCGTCGACTCGGTCTCGGTCGCGATGTTGTCGAGCACGAGGCGCACGTAGTCCCGCGGCGCGGTCTCGGCGTCGCGCGTGGCGTCCCAGACGGAGCCCCAGACGAGGGCACGGGCCAGCGGGTCGCTGATCTGCGCCAGGTGCTCCAGGGCGGTGGCCAGCGAGGCCTCGTCGAGGCGGATCTTGGCGTAGGCCAGGTCGTCGTCGTTCACGAGCACCAGCGCTCCGCGGTGCTGGCCGACGAGCTCGGGGACCTCGGTGCGGGTGCCGTCGACGTCGATCTCGACCCGGTGCCGACGCACGAGGGCGTCGCCGTCGAGGTCGTAGAGGCCGATCGCCAGACGGTGCGGGCGGATCGTCGGGTAGTCGGCGGGCGCCTCCTGCAGGACGGCGAACGCCGTGACGACGCCGTCGGCGTCGGTCTCGATCTCGGGGCGGAGGGTGTTGACGCCCGCCGTCTCGAGCCACTTCTCGCTCCAGCTGGTGAGCTCGCGGCCCGAGGTGGCCTCGAGCTCGACGAGCAGGTCGCTCAGCTCGGTGTTCGAGTGGTGGTGCTTCTGGAAGTACGCGGCGACGCCGGCGTAGAACGCGTCGATGCCGACCCAGGCGACGAGCTGCTTCAGCACCGAGCCGCCCTTGGCGTAGGTGATGCCGTCGAAGTTGACCTGGACGTCCTCGAGGTCGTTGATGGTCGCGACGACGGGGTGCGTGGACGGGAGCTGGTCCTGGCGGTAGGCCCAGCTCTTCTCCATCGCCTGGAAGGTCGTCCAGGCCTCGGTCCACTCGGTGGCCTCGGCCGTCGAGATCGTGGAGGCCCACTCGGCGAACGACTCGTTCAGCCAGAGGTCGTTCCACCACTTCATCGTGACGAGGTCGCCGAACCACATGTGGGCGAGCTCGTGCAGGATCGTGACGACCCGGCGCTCCTTGATGGCGTCGGTCACCTTGCTGCGGAAGACGTAGGTCTCGACGAACGTCACGGCGCCCGCGTTCTCCATCGCGCCGGCGTTGAACTCCGGCACGAAGAGCTGGTCGTACTTCTCGAACGGGTAGGCGTACCGGAACTTCTCCTCGTAGTAGGCGAAGCCCTGTCGCGTCTTCTCGAAGATGTAGTCCGCGTCGAGGTGCTCGGTCAGCGACCGGCGCGTGAAGATGCCGAGCGGGATGGTCCGGCCGTCGGAGCTGGTGAGCTCGCTGCGCACGACGTCGTAGGGGCCCGCGATGACGGCGGTGATGTAGCTCGAGAGCACCGGGGTGGGGGAGAAGGCCCAGGTGGCGACGTCACCGTCGACGGCGGGCTCGGGGGTCGGCTGGTTGCTCACGACCTCCCAGCGGGCCGGCGCGGTGACGGTGAACTGGAACGTCGCCTTGAGGTCGGGCTGCTCGAACACCGCGAAGACGCGGCGGCTGTCGGGCACCTCGAACTGCGAGTACAGGTAGACCTCGCCGTCGACGGGGTCGACGAAGCGGTGCAGGCCCTCGCCCGTGTTCGTGTACTCGGCGTCGGCGACGACGACGAGCTCGTTCTCGGCTGTGAGGTCGGAGAGCTGGATCCGCACGCCGTCGTTCACCGCGGCCACGTCGAGCGCCGCGCCGTTGAGCGTGACCGAGTGCACGGTGCGCGTCAGCGCGTCGATGAAGGTCGAGGCACCGGGCGTCGCGGTGAAGCGCACGGTCGTCGAGCTGCCGAAGACCTCGGCACCCCGCGTGAGGTCGAGCTCGATCTCGTACGACTGAACGTCGACGACGCTCCTGCGCTCCTGCGCCTCGACTCGGGTCAGGTTCTCTCCGGGCACGCTTGCTCCATCCGTCTTCAGGTGTCCATGGCGGACTCGTGGTCCGCCGACGAGCCTAGACCTGGGGCCCGCGGCCCGGCGGGCGCCGCCGGCCCCGGAGGTGCGCCCTCCGGCACAGGTGTTGACTGGGCGCATGACCGACACCGTCGCCCCCGCCCCCCACACCACCGTCGACTTCTGGTTCGACCCGTCCTGCCCCTGGGCCTGGATGACGAGCCGCTGGGTCGACGAGGTCGCCGCGCACCGCGACCTCGACGTCACCTTCCACGTCATGAGCCTCGCGGTGCTGAACGAGGACGCCGACGTGAGCGACGAGTACCGCTCGATGTTCGCCCGGATGCTCCGCTACACGCGCCTCGTGACGGCGGCGGGCGAGCTCCACGGCCAGCAGGTGGTCAAGCCCCTCTACGACGCGCTCGGCACGCGCATCCACCCGGGCGGCGAGACCGACGCCGACGTCGTCATCCCCGCGGCGCTCGCCGAGGTGGGCCTCCCCGCCGACCTCGCCCGGCACGCCGACACCGACGAGTTCGACGAGCAGATGCGCGCCAGCCACTTCGACGGCATCGGCCGCGTCGGGCAGGACGTCGGCACGCCCGTCATCGCGGTGAACGGCACGGCGTTCTTCGGCCCGGTCATCTCGCCCGCCCCGAAGGGCGAGGTCGCGCTCACCTTGTGGGACGGCGTCGTCGCGGCGGCCTCGTACCCCGGCTTCTTCGAGATCAAGCGGACCCGCACCGTCGGTCCGATCTTCGACTGACGCCGTCCTAGGATCGAGGTCATGCGCATCCACGTCGCGACCGATCACGCCGGTCTCGAGTTCAGCACCACGGTCATCGAGCACCTGAGCCGGGCCGGCCACGACGTCACCGACCACGGGCCGACGAGCTACGAGCCCCTCGACGACTACCCCTCGTTCTGCATCGCCGCGGCCCGCGCCGTCGTCCGCGACCAGCGGGCGGGGCACGAGGCCCTCGGCGTCGTCTTCGGCGGGTCGGGCAACGGCGAGCAGATCGCCGCGAACAAGGTCGAGGGCGTCCGGGCCGCGCTGGTCTGGAACGACTCCACGGCGAAGCTGGCGCGTCAGCACAACGACGCCAACGTCATCGCCATCGGTGCGCGCCAGCACACCGAGGCCGAGGCCCTGGCCTTCATCGACGCCTTCGTGGCCGAGCCGTTCACGCACGACGAGCGGCACGTACGCCGCATCGCCCAGCTCGCGGAGTACGAGACGACCGGGGCCATCGCCGGCCACCCGGTCGACTAGGGGCGACGCGTGCCCGAGGGCCACTCCGTCCACCGCATCGCCAACCAGTTCGCCCAGACCTTCGTCGGCCACCGCGTCGCGGTGAGCTCGCCCCAGGGCCGCTTCGCCGAGGGGGCCGGGCAGCTCGACGGCGCGACGATGGTCGACGCCAAGGCGGTCGGCAAGCAGATGTTCCTCGAGTTCGACAACGGGCTCTGGCTGCACGTGCACCTCGGCCTCTACGGTGCCTGGGACTTCGCGGGCGACATCGCGACCGGCGCCTCCATGGCGGAGTCGCGCACGCGTCGCTCCGTCACGCGCAGGGCCGAGAACGCCCCCGACGACGACGGCGAGCACTCCATGGCGAGCATCGGAGCGCCCCGGCGCAGCCGCGTGCGCATGGCCGAGCAGGAGAAGGCGGAGGACGACATCGAGTCGTTCCCGCCCGAGCCCGTCGGTCAGGTGCGCGTGCGCTTGCTGAGCGAGACCGCGGTCGGCGACCTGCGAGGGCCGACCAAGTGCGAGGTGCTCGACGACGAGGGCGTCGACGCCGCCGTCGCGAAGCTCGGCCCCGACCCGCTGGTCGACTCCCCGAAGAAGGGCAGCGACCGGTTCGTCACGACGGTGCGGAAGAAGCGCACGCCGATCGGCCTGCTGCTGATGGACCAGAGCGTCGTGAGCGGCATCGGCAACATCTACCGGGCCGAGCTGCTCTTCCGCGCCCGTCTCGACCCGCACACCCCCGGCAACCAGGTGCCGGAGGACGTCCTCAAGGCGCTCTACAAGGACTGGACGAAGCTGCTGAAGAGCGGCGTCGAGCTGGGCCAGATGATGACGATGGACGGCCTGACGAAGGCGCAGCACGCGAAGGCGCTGCGCAGCCGGGCCGACCGCCACTGGGTCTACCACCGCGAGGGGCTGCCCTGCCGGGTCTGCGGCACGAACGTCGTGATGGAGATGGCCGCGGGGCGCAAGCTCTACTGGTGCCCGGTCGACCAGGTCTGACAGGCTCGGTCGCATGAGGCACACCCCGCATTTCGTGCTGTCCGACGTCGCCGAGGTCGCGCGCCTCGTGCGCGAGAACCCCTGGGCGACGATCGTGGCCCACACGGCGGAGGGCCTGGTCGCGTCGCACTACCCGGTCGTCCTCGAGGAGACCGACGACGGGTCGCTCTCGCTCGTCAGCCACGTCGGCCGCCCCGACGAGCGCAGCCTCGAGCTGGGCCAGGGCGAGGTGATGGTCATCGTCCAGGGCCCGCACGGCTACGTCTCGCCCGGCTGGTACCCGGCGGAGCAGATCATCCCGACCTGGAACCACGTCACCGCCCACCTGTGGGCCACCCCCGAGATCCTCTCCGACGACGAGAACTTCCGGGTGCTCGGCGAGCTCGTCGACCACTTCGAGCGCGTGATGCCCGAGCCCAGCTCCCTGCAGCTCGACGAGGAGGGGGCGCGCCGGGTCGCCCGCGGCACGGTGGGCGTCCGACTCCGCGTGACCCGGTTCGACGCCCGCCTGAAGCTCAGCCAGAACAAGCCGCCCGAGGTCGTCGACCGCATCGTCGCCGAGCTCGAGCACGGCGAGCACTACGCGCAGCCGGCGCTCGCGGCCGAGATGCGCCGGGTGCACCCCCGATGAGCCCCGAGCCCGAGGAGGCGCGGGCCGTCTTCTTGACGAACGCCCGCGTCGTCGGCGCCGACGGCTCCGCTCCCGTCGACGCCCTCCTCGACGGCGGGGTCGTCGTCGAGCTCGCGCCCCGGGGCGAGCTCGCGCCGCCCGGCGGCGCCGAGGTCGTCGACCTCGAGGGCCGGTGGCTCGGCCCCGGCCTCTGGGACTCCCACGCGCACCTCGACCAGTGGTCGCTCGTGCGCCGCCGCCTCGACGTCGGCGGGGCGACCAGCGCCGCGGAGGCCGCGGCCCTCGTCGGGGCGCGCCTCCGCGAGGCGCCGCCCGCGCCCGGGGAGCCCCTGGTCGGCTACGGCTTCCGTGACGCGCTCTGGCCCGACCAGCCGCACCGGGCGCTCCTCGACGCCGTCAGCGGCGACGTGCCGGTCGTGCTGGTCAGCGCCGACCTGCATGCGGCCTGGCTCGACAGCGCCGCGCTGGCCGCCCACGGGCACGCCGGCCACGAGACGGGCCTGCTGCGCGAGCAGGACGCGTTCGCCGTGTCAACCGCCGTCAGCGCGGTCAGCGACGCCGTCCTCGACGGCTGGGTGGGCGACGCCGTCGCCGCCGCGGCCGCGCGGGGCGTCGTCGGCGTCGTCGACCTCGAGATGTCGTTCTCGCTCGACCGCTGGGCCCGTCGCGTCCGGGGCGGCGTCGACCAGCTGCGGGTGCGCTGCGGCGTCTACCCCCACGACCTCGAGGCGGCCGTCGAGCGGGGGCTCCGCACGGGCGACGTGGTGCCGGGCACCCGGGGGCTCGTCACGGTGGGGCCGGCGAAGATCATCACCGACGGGTCGCTCAACACGCGCACCGCGTGGTGCCACGACCCGTACCCGGGGCTGAGCGGTCCGGGCGCGAGCGGGGTCGCGAGCTACGACCAGGGCGACCTCGTCGCGTGGATGCGCCGCGCCTCCTCGGCGGGCCTCGTGCCGGCCGTGCACGCGATCGGCGACCGGGCGAACGAGCGGGCCCTCGACGCGTTCGAGGCCGTGGGCTGCCGCGGCAGCGTCGAGCACGCGCAGCTGCTGGACGCGTCCGACGTCGCGCGGTTCGCCGGCCTCGGCGTCGTCGCCAGCGTGCAGCCCGAGCACGCGATGGACGACCGCGACGTCGCCGACGCCCTCTGGGCTGGCCGCACCGACCGTGCCTTCGCGCTGGCGTCGCTCGTCGCGGCCGGGGTCGAGCTGCGCCTCGGGTCGGACGCCCCGGTGGCTCCGCTCGACCCGTGGGTCACGATGGCGGCCGCCGTCTCGCGGTCGCGCGACGGCCGTGCCGCCTGGCACCCCGAGCAGCGGATCGGGGCGCGGGCGGCGCTGCTCGCCTCGGTCGACGGGCAGGGGCTCGTCCGTGCGGGCCGTGTCGCCGACCTCGTCGTCACGGAGGCCGACCCGCTCGCGGCCGACGACCTCCGGGGGTTCCCGGTCGCCGCGACCCTCGTCGGCGGCCGGTTCACGCACCGCACGCCCTGACGACGGAGGCCGCCGCCCCGGTGGGGGCGGCGGCCTCTCGTCAGGCAGGTGCCGGGGTCAGCCGACGTCGGCTCAGCCGGCGACGTGCGCCGCGAGGAACCAGCGGTCCTTCTCGAGGCCGCGCGAGATCTCGATCGCGACGTCCTGGCTGGAGGCGTCGAGCTCGCCGAGCTCGTCGATGGCGGTGCGGACGCCGACCAGGGCGGCGTCGATCTGGGCGACCAGCTCGGCGATCGTGCGGTCGATCTGGTTGAAGCCGGGCGACGTCGTGGGGATCGAGGTCTTGGCGGCGACGGTCTCGATGCGCGCGTCGACGGGGAGGCCGAGGGCGACGACGCGCTCGGCGGCCAGGTCGGCCCACTCGCGGGCGTGGTCGACGACGACGTCGATGAGCTCGTGCACGGCGACGAAGGCGATGCCCCGGACGTGCCAGTGCGCCTGCTTGCCGTTGACGGAGAGGGCGGTCAGGTCGGTGACGATCGGGCTGAGGAACTGGGCGACGCCGGCGGCGACGTCCGGGTCGACGGAGCCCTGGGGAACGGTGATGCGGAGATCGGTCATGACGAGTCCTTTCCTAGACGATGGGTGCAACGCTATTCGGCTGGGGGGATTCCGCAAGCAAGCTGAGGCTGCACTTCGTGAGGGTCGCCTGCCCTCACCGGCGCCGACCTGCGTCCCGTCTGAGCCGCTCGTCCGGGTCGCAGCGGGGGATAACCCCACCGGGCGTCCGGGCGCTGGCACCATGGGGAGCGAGGCCCGGACCCGCGAGGCTCGTCCCATGACCCAGGAGCGCCCCATCACCGTCCAGAACCCCTACCTGTCGCCGCCCGCCCGCCCGGGCGGCTACCGTCGCCGCTGGCGCGAGCTGCCCCGCGAGCTCGGCTACGTGGCCCTCTCGGCGGTGCTGGTCGTGATCGTGTCGCTGGGCGCCGCGCTGTTCTTCCACGTGCTGAGCGGCTCGAGCGACTCGCTCGTCACCCTCCTCTTCCTCGCCGTGGTCGTCTTCGGCGCCCTCTGGCTGGCCCGCTGGTTCGGCACCTTCGAGGTGCTCCGGCTGCGCTGGGCGAGCGACCGCCCGATCCGCCCCGTGGACTGGACCCCGAACACGGCCTGGGGCCGGTCGAGCTCGCGCTTCGTCCGCGCCGTGTCGGTCTTCGCGAACCCGCACTACTGGCTCTACCTCCTCTACGCCCTCATCGTGTTCCCGACCGTCGCGGGCGTGACGACGTTCGTGCTCGCCCTGCTGCTCGGCGGCCCCCTCCTGCTCGTGCTCGGCATCGTGCTGTTCTTCGGCGCCGTCACCCCGTTCCCGCTCGGCGACTGGCCGTCGGCGATCGGCGCCGGCGGGGCCGCCGCCCTGGTGATCGTGGCCCTCGCCGTCTTCGCCGGCGTCGTGCTCGTCTACCCGTACGTCGTGCACGCCGCGGTCGTGGTGCACCAGGCGATCGCCGCCGCCGTGCTCGGCGGGTTCCGCTCCGAGCAGCTCGAGGTCGAGCTGGCCGACCGCGAGATCTCGCGCACCGCGGCGCTCTCCGCCGAGGGCACGGCGCTCCGTCGCCTCGAGCGCGACATCCACGACGGGCCGCAGCAGCGGCTCGTGCGCCTCCAGATGGACCTCGCCGCCGCCGCCCGCGCCGTCGACGTCGACCCGGAGAAGAGCAAGGCCCTGATCGAGGAGGCGCGGGTGCAGTCCCGCGAGGCCCTCGAGGAGCTGCGCGCCCTCTCCCGCGGGTTCGCCCCACCGCTGCTGCTCGACCGAGGCCTCGTCGCCGCGCTCGAGTCGCTCGTCGACCGCGCCGTCATCTCGACGACGCTGGTGAACCGGGTGCCCGCCCACGTGGTGGTGCCCGCCGACATCGAGCGCAACGCCTACTTCATCGCGTCGGAGCTCGTGACGAACATCGGCAAGCACTCGGAGGCCAGCTCGGCCGACCTCGCGCTCCGCACCCGCACCGCCCCCGACGGCGTCGGCACCCTGCTCGAGCTCGTCGTCACCGACGACGGCCGCGGCGGCGCGGGCCTCCGTGACGGGCACGGCCTCGCCGGGGTGCAGGAGCGCCTCGTGGGGCTCGGCGGGTTCCTCGACATCTCCAGCCCGCAGGGCGGCCCGACGATCGTGACGGTGAGCATCCCGCTCGTGACCGACCTCGGGAGCCCGGTCGCGCCTCCCTCGGCGGACGCCCCGACGACGGCGGAGCCGACGCCGACCGCGGCGACCCCCGGCACGTCCCCCACCCTGCCGCTGCCCCCGTACGCCGCCGTGACCGAGCCGCTGCCCGACGTGTCGCCGACGGCCGTGACCGAGCCGCTGCCCCGCGGGGCCGGCCGGGGGCGGGGCCGCGGCGCGACGGGCGGGCCGACGGCTCCCTAGACTGCCGGGATGACCGACGGCCCCCTCGATCCCGCCCTCCGCGTCGCGGTCGCCGACGACTCCGTGCTGCTGCGCGAGGGTCTGGTGCGGCTGCTCGACGAGCTGGGGGTGGCGGTCGTGGGGGCCTTCGGCGACGCGGACTCGCTGCTCGCCGACCTCGACGCCGTCGCCCCGGACGTCGCCGTGCTCGACGTCCGCATGCCGCCGACCCACACCGACGAGGGGGTGCGGGCGGCGATCGAGATCCGTCGCCGGCGCCCGCAGACCTGCATCCTGCTGCTCTCGCAGTACGTCGAGGTCGCCTACGCCCGCGACCTCCTCGAGTCGGGCTCTGGCGGCGTCGGCTACCTGCTGAAGGACCGCATCGCGTCGATCGACGAGTTCCGCGACGCCCTCGAGCGCGTCGCGGCCGGCGGCACCGTGCTCGACCCGCAGGTCGTCTCGCAGCTGCTCGGGCGCCGCAGCGACCCGCTCTCCGCCCTCACGCCGCGCGAGCGCGAGGTGCTGACCCTCATGGCCGAGGGCCGCACGAACGCGGCGATCGCCGCACAGCTCGTGATCGGCACGGGCGCCGTCGAGAAGAACGTCACGTCGATCTTCCAGAAGCTCCTGCTGGAGGACAGCGGCACGGACCACCGCCGCGTGCTGGCGGTGCTGGCCTACCTGCAGCACTAGGGGCGGGCGGGGCGCGACCCGCACCGCGCCTCCCCGGGGGTCAGCTGCCGCCGTCGACGCTCCCCGGCGCGACCCCGTCGGGCGTGCCCTCGACGGGCCCCTCGTCGGCCCGGAGCACCTCGGGGGCGGCGCCGACGTCGAGGATGGTCTCGCGGAGCGACCGGCCGAGCCGCTCGTAGCCGGCCGTGGTCGGGTGGATGCCGTCGACGCTGGCCCCGGGCACCCAGGCCTCGCCCGAGCGCACGGTGCGCCACGGGTCGACGAAGACGTGGTCGGTCGTCGCGACCCAGCGCTCGAGGTCGCGCTCGTAGCGGGCGGCGGCCGAGGGGTCGCGGTCGTACGGGGGGATGGCGGCCACGACGACCTCGCGCGCGCCGACGGTGTCGATGATCGACTCGTACGACGCCCGGGCCGTCGAGAACGAGACTCCCGTGCGCACGTCGTTCGTGCCCGACATCAGCACGAGGACGTCGACGTCGGCGACGGGCTGCACGGCGGCGGCCTGCTGCTCGACCGTGCTGCCGCCCCGCGCCCAGCCGCCGACGTACTCGACGCCGTCGCCCTGCGCGTACGTCATCCACGTGTCGGCGGCGAGCCCGTCGCTGAGCAGGCGACCGCCGCCGGCCGTGAGCGAGTCGCCCACGATCGCGACCCGGACGCCGTGGCCGTCGCCCGCCGCGACGGGCACGAGCGTGCTGGCCGCGCCCGGCGCGGCCGCGGAGACCCGAGCGGGGGAGGCGGTGGTCACGGCCCCCGCGGAGCAGCCGGTCGTCAGCAGGGCCAGCGCCGCGCCCACGAGCGCGACGCGGGCGGGGGTCGCGCGGTCCATGGGTCGATCGTGCCGCATCGCGGGGGCCTCCACGTACACCGTCGGGATGACATCTGCGCTCACTGGCACGGTCGGCGTCATGAGACATATTACGATGGTGGGTCTATGGGTCCGGACGGGGCCTCGACGACGATCGGAGCACCACCGTGGTCCCCTTCCGCTACCGTGCCGAGCTCGACGGGCTGCGGGCCGTCGCGATCCTCACGACGATGTGGTCGCACGCGGGGTTCCGGGGGCTGAGCGGCTCGGGCATCGACTTCTTCTTCGTCATCAGCGGCTACCTCGCCACGAGCATCGCGCTGCGCGACCGCGACCTCGGGCGCTTCGGGGTCGGTCGCTACCTCGTCCGCCGGGCCCGCCGCATCCTCCCCGCCCTCGTCGTCGTCATGCTGGCGACCCTGCCCGTGGCCGTGCTCGTGATGCTGCCCGACGAGCTCGAGAACTACGGGCAGTCGCTCGTGGCGACGCTGGCCTCGGGCAACAACGTGCTGCTCTGGCTGACCTCCGGCTACTGGGACCTCGCCTCCGACTTCAAGCCCTTCCTGCACACCTGGAGCCTCGGCGTCGAGGAGCAGTTCTACCTGCTCTTCCCCCTCGTGCTCGTCGTCGCTCCGCGGGTGCCCGCCCGGGTGCGGACGATCGCGCTGGTCGCGGCGACGCTCGCCAGCCTCGTCCTGGCCCTGCACCAGGGGCTCGTCGACGTCGACTCGGCCTACTACCTCCTGCCCGCGCGGGCGTGGGAGATCCTCGTCGGCTGCCTGCTCGCGGTGGGTGCTCGTCGGGGGTGGCGCTGGCTCGTCGCCGTGCCCGACGGCCGGGCGCGCTGGCTCGCGCTGCTCGGCCTGGGTCTCGTCGTGGCCTCGCTGGTCGGGGCCCCGGCCGAGGAGGGGTTCCGCCTGCCGGTCGTGGCGGCGGCCGTGGCGGGCGTGGCGCTCGTCATCGCGTTCGCGCGCTCCGGGTCGCCGGTGACGCGCCTCCTCTCGGCCCGGCCGCTCGTCGCGGTGGGGGTCGTCACCTTCAGCGTCTACCTGTGGCACCAGCCCCTCTTCGTGTTCGCCCGCGTGCTGACGCCGGAGGCCCCGCCGGCCTGGCTCTTCGTCGTGCTCATGGCCGTCGCGCTGGGCGTGGGCTGGCTGTCGTGGCGGTTCGTGGAGGAGCCCTTCCGCCGCCCCGCGCGGATGTCGCTCCGCCGGTTCGTGCCGGTGGTGGGCGGGGGAGCCGCGGTGGTCGTCGTCGCCGGAGCCGTGCTCGCCGGGTCGGGCGGCCTGCCCGCACGGCTCGGCGAGGACCCGGCCGAGGCCTCGATCGACTACAACCGGCGGATCAGCGAGACGGGCCGCGAGCCCTTCGACCGGCCCGGCGCGACGAACGTGCTCGTGGTGGGCGACAGCTGGTCGCGCGACCTGGCGAACAGCGTGCTCGAGACGTACCCGCGGGCCGACCTCGAGCTGCGGCACCTGCACGGCCCGTCCTTCGACGCGGGGGTCTGCTTCCTCGCCGCGAACCCCGAGCTCGAGGGGTCGGCGCTCTGGGCGGGCGCCGACGTGGTGCTGGTGTCGATCGGCGACGAGTACGAGCCCTGCCTGCGAGGCGAGATCGCGAGCATGACGGCGGAGGGCAAGGCGGTCTTCTACGGCGGGCCGAAGAACTTCGGCGACAACCTCAACTGGGTGGTGCAGCGCCGCGGCGACGACCGTGCGGGCCTGACGAACCGGCTGCCGGGGTGGGTGGCCGAGCGCGAGGCGAGCTCGTCGGCCCTCGTGCCGGCCGAGCACTACGTGTCGTGGAGCCCCCTGTGGCGGGACGGGCGCACGCCGATCACGGACGACTCGGGCGCCCTGCTGTCACCCGACCGCGTCCACTTCACCCGCGCCGGCGCGACCCTCTTCGGCGACGCCCTCCGCGCCTCCCCCCTCGACGCCTACTTCGCCCCCCTCGACCGCTGACCCGCGCCCCCGGGTCGCGCCTCCGCGACCGCCCCCGTAGGCGACGGACGCCGGAGGCGTCGCACGAGCACTTCGACGGACGAGGCAGAACGACGCCCGGAGGAAGATGCATCCACGTCGCGAAGCGACGGACGCCGGAGGCGTCGAATGAGCACCGCGACGGACGAGGCAGAACGAAGCCCGGAGGAAGATTCATTCACGTCGCGAAGCGACGGACGCCGGAGGCGTCGAACCCATACGAGGGGATGACGGGAATCGAACCCGCGCCATCAGTTTGGAAGACTGAGGCTCTACCATTGAGCTACATCCCCGGAGCGGCCGTGCCGCAGCGGTGGCACCAACTATAAACCATGGGCTCGGCCCGCTCAGTCACGGGCGGCCGTGGGTCGGCTAGACTCACCGAGGCCTGTTCCCACCCGACCTCAACGGGGTGACCGGGGGCGGGCCGAGTCAGGTGATGCACGGGGCGTAGCGTAGTGGCTAGCGCGTCCGTTTTGGGGGCGGAAGATCGCAGGTTCGAGTCCTGTCGCCCCGACAGTCGTCTACCCCCGCTGTCTCGGTCGTGAGTTCAGCGCCACCAACACAGGAGAAGCCCTACATTGGTCCAGACCACGGTTGAGAAGCTCAGCCCCACGCGCGTCAAGCTCAACATCGTCGTCACCCCCGACGAGCTGAAGCCCAGCGTCACGCACGCCTACGGTCACATCGCCGAGTCGATCAACATCCCCGGCTTCCGCAAGGGCAAGGTGCCGCCGCCCATCATCGACCAGCGCGTCGGTCGCGAAGAGGTCCTGAACCACGCGGTCAGCGAGAGCCTCGACAAGTTCTACCGCGAGGCCGTCGCCGAGACCGAGATCCGCGTCCTCGGCCGCCCCGAGGCGGACGTCGTGGCCTGGCCCGACGTCAAGGACTTCTCGGGCGACCTGACGATCGCCGTCGAGGTCGACGTGCGCCCCGACTTCGACCTGCCCGACTACGAGGGCCTCGAGCTCACGGTCGACAGCGTCGAGATCTCCGACGAGGAGGTCGACGAAGAGCTGTCGAACCTGCGCACGCGCTTCGGCACGCTCGTCACGGTCGACCGTCCCGCGACGACGGGCGACTTCGCCCAGATCGACCTCACCGCCACCATCGGCGACGACGAGGTCGACTCGGCCAAGGGCATCTCGTACGAGATCGGCTCCGGCGAGCTCATCGAGGGCATCGACGAGGCCCTCGAGTCGCTGACCGCCGGTGAGAGCACCACCTTCGAGTCGAAGCTGCTCGGCGGCGACCGCGAGGGCGAGACGGCTCAGATCGCCGTCACCGTCACCGCCGTCAAGGAGCGCGAGCTGCCCGAGGCCGACGACGACTTCGCGCAGATCGCCAGCCAGTTCGACACCATCGACGAGCTCAAGGGCGACCTCAAGGAGCAGCTGGCCAAGTCGAAGACCTTCGGTCAGGGCGCCCAGGCGCGCGACCAGGTCGTCGAGAAGCTGCTCGAGGCCGTCGAGATCCCCGTCCCGGAGAAGCTCGTCGAGGACGAGGTGCACCGTCACCTCGAGCAGGAGAACCGCCTCGAGGACGAGGAGCACCGTGCCGAGGTGAAGGAGAGCAGCGAGAAGGCCTTCCGCAACCAGATCCTCCTCGACGCGATCGCCGAGAAGGAAGAGGTCAAGGTCGAGCAGGACGAGCTCACCCAGTACCTGATCCAGGGCGCCGCGCAGTACGGCATGGAGCCCGGCGAGTTCATCAAGGTCCTCGACCAGAACGGCCAGATCCCGGCCATGGTCGGCGAGGTCGCCCGCAGCAAGGCCCTGGCGGTCGTGCTGTCGAAGGCGAAGGTCGTCGACGGCGAGGGCGCCGAGGTCGACCTGTCCGCCTTCACCGCCACGGCGGGCGTCGGCGGCGACGACGACCACGAGGGTCACGACCACGCCTGATCGGGCGTGACGACCGGAGGGCCGGGTGCATCTGCACCCGGCCCTCCGTCGTCTCCGGGGCGCGGCCGGCAGTCAGTTATTGCCGTGGGCGAACAGCCCGGAAGTGCCGCGTTGCACCCGATAGGTTCAACAGCAAGCGACAACGAATGGGAGCTCCACCATGGCCGACGTGACACTGCCCAACAGTGTTTTTGACCGACTGCTCAAAGACCGCATCATCTGGCTCGGGTCCGAGGTGCGCGACGAGAACGCCAACGAGATCGCCGCGAAACTCCTCCTCCTCGCCGCTGAGGACAGCGAGAAGGACATCTACCTGTACATCAACTCGCCCGGCGGGTCGATCACGGCGGGCATGGCCATCTACGACGCGATGGAGTTCGTGCCGAACGACATCGTGACCGTCGGCATCGGCATGGCCGCCTCGATGGGCCAGCTGCTGCTCACCGCGGGCACCAAGGGCAAGCGCTACATCACGCCGAACGCCCGCGTCCTGCTGCACCAGCCCCACGGCGGCTTCGGCGGCACCAGCTCCGACATCCAGACCCAGGCCCAGCTCATCCTCTCGATGAAGCAGCGCCTGGCCGAGATCACGGCGGCGCAGACGGGCAAGACCGTCGAGCAGATCAACGAGGACGGCGACCGCGACCGCTGGTTCACCGCCGAGGAGGCCCTCGAGTACGGCTTCGTCGACCACATCCGCGGTTCGGCCACCGACGTCATCGGCGGCGCCGGCACCGACCAGGACTAGCCCCCACCCGATCATCAGCACAGAAAGAGAAGAACTCATGGAACTCCCGATGATGGGTGGCGCGGGTCGACTGCAGGCCCCCAGCTCCCGGTACATCCTGCCGAGCTTCGAGGAGCGCACGGCCTACGGCTACAAGCGCCAGGACCCGTACGCGAAGCTCTTCGAGGACCGCATCGTCTTCCTCGGCGTGCAGGTCGACGACGCCTCGGCCGACGACATCATGGCCCAGCTGCTCGTGCTCGAGAGCATGGACCCCGACCGCGACATCACCCTCTACATCAACTCGCCCGGTGGCTCGTTCACGGCCATGACGGCCATCTACGACACGATGCAGTACATCCGCCCCGAGATCCAGACGGTGTGCCTCGGCCAGGCGGCGTCCGCCGCGGCCGTGCTGCTCGCGGCCGGCCAGCCCGGCAAGCGCCTCGCCCTGCCCAACGCCCGCGTGCTGATCCACCAGCCCGCGACCGGCGGCAGCAGCGGCGGCCAGGCGTCCGACATCGAGATCCAGGCGAAGGAAGTGCTCCGCATGCGCACCTGGCTGGAGGAGACCCTCTCGAAGCACTCGAACAAGTCGCCGGAAGAGGTCAACCGCGACATCGAGCGTGACAACATCCTGGGTGCCGAGGAGGCGCTGGCCTACGGCCTCGTCGACCAGGTGCTCACCTCGCGCAAGAACCAGCCGGCGCTCACGCGCTGACCCCTGCACCGATCGGCCACCGCCGGTCGGGTGCGACGTCAGAGGACCCCGGGCACGCGCCCGGGGTCCTTCGTCGTCCTCCCCGGTGCGCCCGGCGCGGGTCGATCCGGCCCGGAGGGCGGTGCGGGTGCGGGAGTGTCGGACGATCGGGTTAGGCTCGGGGGACGACGGCCGACAGGGGTCGACGACCAGCTGACAGGGAGGCCGGGCATGGCACGGATCGGTGAGAGCGCAGATCTGCTCAAGTGCTCCTTCTGCGGCAAGAGCCAGAAGCAGGTGCAGCAGCTCATCGCGGGCCCCGGGGTCTACATCTGCGACGAGTGCGTCGAGCTGTGCAACGAGATCATCGAGGAGCGCCTGGCCGAGGCCGGTGAAGAGCCCACGAGCGAGTTCGACCTGCCGAAGCCCCGCGAGATCTACTCGTTCCTCGAGGAGTACGTCATCGGGCAGGACGCCGCGAAGCGCGCCCTCTCGGTGGCCGTCTACAACCACTACAAGCGCATCCGTGCCGCGTCGACGCTGACGGCGGCCGAGTCGCTCGCCGACGAGGTCGAGATCTCGAAGTCGAACATCCTGCTGATCGGCCCGACGGGCTGCGGCAAGACGTACCTCGCCCAGACCCTCGCCAAGCGCCTCAACGTCCCGTTCGCGGTGGCCGACGCGACGGCCCTGACCGAGGCGGGCTACGTCGGCGAGGACGTCGAGAACATCCTCCTCAAGCTCATCCAGGCGGCGGACTACGACGTCAAGCGCGCCGAGACAGGCATCATCTACATCGACGAGATCGACAAGATCGCCCGCAAGGCCGAGAACCCGTCGATCACCCGTGACGTGTCGGGCGAGGGCGTCCAGCAGGCCCTGCTGAAGATCCTCGAGGGCACCGTCGCGTCCGTCCCGCCGCAGGGCGGTCGCAAGCACCCGCACCAGGAGTTCATCCAGGTCGACACCACCAACGTCCTCTTCATCGTCGCCGGAGCGTTCGCCGGCCTGGAGGACATCATCAGCAACCGGGCCGGCAAGCGCGGCATCGGCTTCGGGGCTCCCCTCCACAGCAAGGAGGACGAGGCGGCCCTGTTCAGCGAGGTCCTCCCCGAAGACCTGCACAAGTTCGGCCTGATCCCCGAGTTCATCGGCCGCCTCCCGGTGGTGACGACGGTCACGCAGCTCGACCAGGCAGCCCTGATGCAGATCCTGACCGAGCCGAAGAACGCCCTCGTGCGCCAGTACCAGCGCATGTTCGAGATCGACGGCGTCGAGCTCGAGTTCGACAGCGCCGCCCTCGAGGCGATCGCCGACCTCGCCGTCCTCCGCCAGACGGGGGCCCGCGGGCTCCGGGCCATCTTGGAAGAGGTCCTCGGGCCGATCATGTTCGACGTGCCCTCCGACGACACCGTCGGCAAGGTCGTCGTCACCCGCGCCTCCGTCATGGAGAACGCGGCGCCGACCATAGTTCCGCGCCTCGTCGAGCAGCGCACGGAGAAGTCC
Organism: Frigoribacterium endophyticum; assembly: GCF_011759585.1. Taxonomy (GTDB): domain Bacteria; phylum Actinomycetota; class Actinomycetes; order Actinomycetales; family Microbacteriaceae; genus Frigoribacterium; species Frigoribacterium endophyticum. The sequence continues at coordinate 212,264 of NZ_JAAOYV010000002.1, read as the reverse complement.
GCCTAGCGCGCAGCCCTCGACGTCGACAGCCCCGCGGGCCGACGTCACCCGAAGAGCCCGACCGACGAGGTCGGGCTCTTCGTCGTCCTGCCCCCTTCGGGGCTCTTCCCCCGCCTCGACGGTCAGTGTTAGCGTGGATCGTGCATGAAAGCGTGAGTGATGTAAGAGTCGACGATGTGCGGCGTAGTCACGGGGTCACCCCCGACACGGCATCCGACGACATGTCGGGGCCGTCGTCGGGGCCGGTCGACCTGCGGGGCAGCACCGACACGGGAGGCCGGCTCGGCCGGAGGGCGATGCTGGCCGCCGCGCTCGGCACGCTCGGGGCCGGGGTGCTGGCGAGCAGCCCGGTCGGTCGCGGCGACGCGGCCCACGCGGCGGGGGAGCCGACCGCCCCGGCGACCGGGGCTCCCGGCGCGGCGGGCACCGCGACTCCCTTGGCCCCGTCGGGGGTGCGTCGCTCGTCGGCCTCCGCGACGCTCGCGGCGGCGATCGCGGGCACCGAGGCTCACGGCACCCTCGTCGTCGACCGGTCCGAGACGACCGCGGTGCCGGTCGTGGTGGACCGCCCGATGACCCTGCTCTTCGAGGCCGGCGTGGAGCTGCGGACGACCCGGGACGTCAGCGCCCTCGTCGTCCGGGCCGACGACGTCACGCTGCGGGGAGCCACCGTGGTCGGGTCCGGCTCCGCGACGAGCGGGAAGGCCCGCGGGGTCGAGGTCGTCGCCACGGTCGGGGCTCCCGTGCGACGGCTGCGCGTGTCGGGCTGCTCGATCTCGCGCTTCTCGTACGGCGCCGTGTACCTCGAGCACGTGCGCGAGTTCACGGTCGACGGCAACGTGCTCACCGACCTCGCGTACGCGGGCGTGATGCTCTTCTCCTGCCTCGACGGCACGGTGCGGGGCAACGAGGTCACGGGCGTGCACCAGTCGGGGTCGTTCCCGAACTCGTACGGCATCGCCGTGAACCGGTACTGGAACCAGTCGATCGACGTCGCACCGCGCTCGGAGCGGATCACGGTGGCCGACAACGTCGTCTCGGACGTGCCGCTCTGGGAGGGCATCGACACGCACGGCGGGCGGGAGGTCACGATCGTCGGCAACCGCCTGACGGGCTGTGCGGTGGGGATCGCCGTCGTGCCCTGCAAGAGCCCCGACGGCGCCACCACCTACGCGCCGCTCGACTGCGTGGTCGCGTCGAACACCGTCGACGCGGGCACGCTCGCCGTGCCGCGCAACGGCATCGTCTTCAAGGGCGCGGGGTTCGGCTCGGGCACGGCCGTCGAGGAGGGCACCGGGGCGATCCTCGACAACACCGTCACGGGCTACGGGGGAGACACCCTCGACGCGGCGGTCTGCGTCTACTTCACCTCGGGTCTCGTCGTCGCCCGGTCGGTGCTCAACGGGTCGATCGCCCGGGCGCTGAACATCTACACGGGCAACCACGACCTGACCGTCGTCGACACCCTCGTCACCGGGCTGACGAGCCGCACGACGCAGCGGCCGAGCGTGATCGACGTCCGCCACCACGACAACTCGGCGCTCATCGTCCGCACCCGGTACGTGGCGACGCCCGGCAGCCGTGCCGACGCGGTGGGGCTCTACGCCGCGGTCGGCGGCAGCACGCTCGACCTCGTCGACAACGACTGGACCGCCAGGGCGCGCGCCGTCTACTGCAGCGTCGAGAACACCCTGGCGCGGCTGCACGACGGGGCCTGAGCGCCGCGGGGTGCCCGGCGACGCCGCGGGGCGCCCGGCGGCGCCGCGGGGCGTCAGGCGAGGCCGCGGCGCTCCAGCAGGGGCTCGACCCGCGCGTCGCGGCCGCGGAAGTCGCGGTAGGCCTCGAGCGGGTCGCGGGAGCCACCGACGCCGAGCAGCCGTGCGCGGAACCGGTCGCCGCCCGCCCGGCTGAGCCCGCCGTTCTCCTCGAACCACTCCACGGTGTCGGCGTCGAGCACCTCGCTCCAGATGTACGAGTAGTAGCCGGCGTCGTAGCCGCCCGAGAAGGTGTGGGCGAAGTACGTGCTCGAGTAGCGCGGGGGCACCGGCGCGAGGTCCAGGCCCGCCGCGGCCAGCGCCTCCCGCTCGAAGGCCTCGACGTCGGTGACGGCGGCGGCCTCCGCGGCGGTGAGCGTGTGCCAGGCCTGGTCGAGCAGGGCGCTCGCGAGGTACTCGCTCGTCGCGAAGCCCTCGTTGAAGGCCCGCGACGCGACGAGCCGGTCGACGAGCTCCTGCGGCATGCGCTCGCCCGTCTCGTGGTGAACGGCGTAGTTCTCGAGCACCTCGGGCCAGAGCATCCACATCTCGTTGACCTGGCTCGGGAACTCGACGAAGTCGCGGAAGACGTTCGTGCCCGAGAACGTCGGGTACGTCACGCGGGCGAGCAGGCCGTGCAGGGCGTGCCCGAACTCGTGGAAGAGCGTGGTGACCTCGTCGAGGGTCAGCAGGGTCGGCGATCCCGCCGCCGGCTTCGGCACGTTGAGGTTGTTCACGACGACGGGCGGCAGCCCGAGCAGCGCCGACTGCGAGACGAGCGGGTTCATCCACGCCCCGCCCCGCTTGGAGTCGCGGGTGTACAGGTCGAGGACGTACAGGCCCACGGGCCGGCCGCCGCCCTCGGTGACCTCGAAGACCCGCGCGTCGGGGTGCGGGCCGACCAGGTCGGGGCGCTCGGCGAACTCGAGGCCGTAGAGCTGCGACGCCGCGAAGAAGACGCCGTCGTGCAGCACGCGCTCGGCCTCGAAGTAGTCGCGCATCGAGGTCGTGTCGACGTCGTAGCGCTCGGCCCGCAGGCGGTCGGCCCAGAAGGCCCAGTCGGCCGCGGCGACCTCCTGCCGGCCCGCGGCGGCCCGCAGCTCGACGAACTCGGCCCGGGCGTTCGCGGCCGCGGGCGGCGCGAGCCGGCCGAGCAGGTCGGCGACGGCCGACGGGCTGCCGGCCGTCTCGCCGGCGGTGACCCACGACGCGTGGTCGCGGTGGCCGAGCAGCTCGGCCCTCTCGGCCCGGAGCCGCACGATCTCGAGCAGGAGGGCGCGGGTGTCGTGCTCGCCGCCGCGTCGGCCGCGGGCCAGGGAGGCGCGCATCACGCGGTCGCGGAGGTCGCGGTCGGTGAGGTCGGCCAGCCACGGGTGCCCGGTCGGCAGCACGAGGGTGATCACCCAGCGCCCGTCGAGGCCGCGGTCGCGGGCGGCCTCGGCGGCGGCGGAGACCTGGCCGTCGCTGAGCCCGTCGAGCTGGCGGACGTCGTCGACGACCACGGCGAGGTCGTTCGTGTCGGCGAGGAGGTGCTTCTCGAACTGCGTGGTGAGGGTCGACAGGCGGCCGTTGAGGTCGCGCAGGCGCGCCTTCTCGTCGTCCCCGAGGCCCGCACCCGCCCGTTCGAACGACCGCAGCGTGCGGCGCACGAGGTACCGCTGCTCGTCGTCGAGGCCGGCCACGTCGTCGTCGCCGCGCTCGACGGCGTCGGCCACGGCGCGCACGCGGGCGTACAGGCGGGGGTCGAGGCGGATCGCGTCGTCGTGGGCGGCCAGCCGCGGCGCGAGCTCGAGCTCGAGGGCGTCGGTCGTCGCGTTCGAGTCGCTCGAGGCCCGGTCGAAGAAGACGTGGCCGACGCGGGTCAGCACGGCCCCGCCGCGCTCGAGCGCCGTGATCGTGTTCTCGAAGGTCGCGGGCGCCGGGTCCGCGGCGATCGCCTCGACCTCGGCGCGGTGCTCGGCGAGGCCCGCCTCGAAGGCGGGCGCGAAGTCGTCGTGAGTGAGGGTCGCGTAGGGCGGCAGCGAGTACGGCAGCGGGCTCGGCTCGAGGAACGGGTTCGTCATGCGCCCACCCTACGAGCGCGCCGCCCGCCGGGGCGGGCCACGGGGCGTCACGAGGGAGGGCAGCCCCGAGGAGGCGCGCTACAGTCCCCGCATGAGCTCACGCCCCGGTGCCCCCGCCACGTACACCCACGGCCACCACGAGAGCGTGCTGCGGAGCCACGCGTGGCGCACCGTGGCGAACAGCGCCGCCTACCTCGAGGCCGAGCTCGTGCCGGGCCGCCGGGTGCTCGACGTGGGGTCGGGCCCCGGGACGATCACGGTCGACATCGCGGAGCGCGTCGCGCCGGGCCGCGTGGTCGGCGTCGACGCGGCCGAGGTCGTCGTGCAGCAGGCCCGGGCGCTCGCCGCCGAGCGGGGCCTCGACACCGTCGAGTTCGTCGTCGCCGACCTCTTCGCGCTGCCCTTCGACGACGACTCGTTCGACGTCGTGCACGCCCACCAGGTGCTGCAGCACGTCGGCGACCCCGTCGCGGCCCTCCGCGAGATGCGCCGGGTGACCGTGCCCGGGGGAGTGGTCGCGGCCCGCGAGGTCGACTACCACGGCACGGTCTGGGCGCCGGCGTCGGAGGGCCTCGACCGGTGGATGGACGTCTACCAGCAGGTGCACCGCGGCAACGGCGGCGAGCCCGACGCGGGGCGGGCGCTGCGGGGCTGGGCGCTCGAGGCGGGCTTCACCGACGTCTCGTGCACCGCCTCCTCGTGGTGCTTCTCGACCGACGACGAGCGCACCTGGTGGGGCGACAGCTGGGCAGCGCGGGCGACGGAGTCGGCCTTCGCGGCCGACGCCGTCGCGCGGGGCGTCGCGACCGCCGCCGAGCTCGACGCCATCGCCGACGCCTGGCGAGCCTGGCGCGACGCCCCGGACGGCGTGCTCATGATGCCGCACGGCGAGATGATCGCTCGCGCCTGACCCGTGAGCGACGACCGCCCCGGGCTCCGGGCCGGTCGTCGCTCAGGCGTCGGGGTCGTCGCCCTCGGCGTCGGCCTCGTGGATGCGCGCCTCGCCCGTGACGGCGTCGACGCGGATGGTCGTGCCGTCGTCGAGCTCGACCACCGGGCGGTGCTCGAGGTAGGTCAGGGTCCAGCGCCAGGTCGAGGCGTCGACGCCCTGCTCGGCGAGCTCGCGCTCGACCTGGGCGACCGCCCCGACGACCGGGGCGGGGAGGGCGGCCGGTGCCGCGCCTCCCACGCTCCACCGCGTGCCGAGCTGCATCAGGCGCCCGCCGCCGGGGCCGGGGCCTCGGGCAGCTCGCCGAGCTCGATGGCCGCGACCGCCAGCGCCTCGCCCTCGACGAACTCGAGCGACTGGATCTTGCCGACCGCCGCGAGGTCGGAGGCCGCCCCGCGGAGCACGTCGAGCTGGGCGGCCGGGGCCGCGATCGTCGCCGAGACCACGGGGGTCTTCTGCGAGGCCTTCGCGTCCGACTTGGCACGTCGCACGCCGATCAGGGCCTCGCCGACGAGCGCGAGCAGGCCCGTGGGCTGCCCGACCTCGCCGAGCTCGGCCGCCGTGGGCCAGGAGGCGCGGTGCACCGAGCCGTCGTGGGTCCACGACCAGACCTCCTCCGTCGCGAACGGGAGGTACGGGGCGAGCAGGCGCAGCAGGCCGTCGATCGTGGTCTGCAGGGCGAGCACGGCCGAGGCCTGCTCGGCCGGCGTCGTCGCGCCGTACGCGCGCTCCTTGACGAGCTCGAGGTAGTCGTCGCAGAAGGTCCAGAAGAACTTCTCCGTGATCTCGAGCGCGCGGGCGTGGTCGTAGCCCTCCAGCGCGTCCGTCGCGGCGCCGATCACCGTGGCGAACTCGGCGAGCAGGTCGCGGTCGAGCGGCTCGGTGACGCGGTGCTCGCCCGAGGGCAGCTCGAACGAGTACACGAACTTCGCGGCGTTGAGCACCTTGATCGCCAGGCGACGACCGATCTTGATCTGCTTCGGGTTCTGCGGGTCGAAGGCCGCGTCGGTGCCGAGGCGGCTCGAGGCCGCCCAGTAGCGGACCGCGTCGGAGCCGTGGTCGTCGAGCATGGCCGCCGGGGTGACGACGTTGCCCTTCGACTTCGACATCTTCTTGCGGTCCGGGTCGACGATGAAGCCCGAGATGGAGGCGTTCGCCCACGGCACCGTGCCGTGCTCGAGCTGCGAGCGGAGGGCGGTGGAGAACAGCCAGGTGCGGATGATGTCCTGGCCCTGCGGGCGGAGCGAGTACGGGAAGACGAGGTCGAACAGCTCCGGGTCGGTCTCCCAGCCGCCGGCGAGCTGCGGGGTCAGCGACGAGGTCGCCCAGGTGTCCATCACGTCGAGCTCGCCCTGGAAGCCGCCGGGCACGCCGCGCTGCGACTCGTCGTAGCCGGGGGCCGCGTCGCTCGACGGGTCGACGGGCAGCGACGCCTCGTCGGGCACGATCACGTCGTCGAAGACGGGGTTGCCGTCGGCGTCGAGCGGGTACCAGACGGGCAGGGGCACCCCGAAGAAGCGCTGACGCGAGATGAGCCAGTCGCCGTTGAGGCCGTTGACCCAGTTGTCGTACCGCACGCGCATGAAGTCGGGGTGGAACGACACCTCGCGACCCCGCTCGAGCAGCGACTGCTGCAGCTGCTCGTCGCGGGCGCCGTTGACGATGTACCACTGGCGCGTCGACACGATCTCGAGGGGCTTGTCGCCCTTCTCGAAGAACTTGACGGGGTGCGTGATCTTCCGGATCTCGCCGACGAGCTCGCCCGAGGCCGTCAGCTGCTCGACCACCGACTGCTTGGCGCTGAAGACCGTCTTGCCGGCCAGCTGGGCGTACGCGTCGCGGCCCGCCTCGGACTCGATCGCGGCCGGGGCCTCGCTGACGAAGCGGCCGTCGAAGCCGATCACCGCGCGGTTCGGCAGCTGCAGCTCACGCCACCACACGACGTCGTTCGTGTCGCCGAAGGTGCAGACCATCGCGATGCCGGAGCCCTTGTCGGGCTGCGCGAGGTGGTGGGCCACCACGGGCACCTCGACGTCGAAGAGGGGGGAGCGCACGGTCGTGCCGAAGAGGGCCTGGTAGCGCTCGTCGTCGGGGTGCGCGACGAGGGCGACGCAGGCGGGCAGCAGCTCGGGGCGCGTCGTGTCGATGAGCACGTCGCCCTGGCCGTCGGTGCGGTGGAAGGCGAGCTTGTGATAGGCCCCCGGCATCTCCTTGTCCTCCAGCTCGGCCTGGGCGACGGCGGTGCGGAAGGTGACGTCCCAGAGGGTGGGCGCGTCGGCCTGGTAAGCCTCGCCCCGGGCGAGGTTGCGCAGGAAGGCCTTCTGCGCCGTGGCCTGCGAGCGGTCGTCGATGGTGCGGTAGCTCTGGGTCCAGTCGACCGAGAGGCCGAGCTTGCGCCAGACGTCCTCGAACTGCTTCTCGTCCTCGACCGTCAGGCGCTCGCAGAGCTCCACGAAGTTCCGGCGCGAGATCGGCACCTGGTCGGCGGCCTTCGACGACTTGCCGTCGCCGCCCTCGAAGGGCGGCGTGAAGTCGGCGTCGTAGGGCAGCGACGGGTCGCAGCGCACGCCGTAGAAGTTCTGCACGCGGCGCTCGGTCGGCAGCCCGTTGTCGTCCCAGCCCATGGGGTAGAAGACGCTCTTGCCGCGCATGCGCTCGAAGCGCACCTTGACGTCGGTGTGCGTGTAGCTGAAGACGTGGCCGATGTGCAGGCTGCCCGAGGCGGTCGGCGGGGGCGTGTCGACGGAGAACACGGAGTCGCGGGTCGCCTCGGTGCGCGAGAACCGGTACGTGCCGTCGGTCTCCCAGACCTGGCCCCAGCGGGACTCGAGGCCCTCGAGGGCGGGCTTGTCGGGCATCGGTGACGTCATGGGCTGACTCCGGTTCTGTGGGCGGCGCCGTGTCGGTGGTGAGACGCCTGGATGTGGACCTCGTCAGTGTACGCGGGCCGACATGGCCGCCAGGGAAACGTGCGGTCAGCGCAGGGTTGCAGTCACCGCACTGGCGGCTCCGGCGCAGCGCTGCTAGGTTTCCTGGGTTTTTGCCCGACACCGCGGTCGCGCTCCGTCCCCCGATCCGGAGGTACTCGCACCATGTCAGCCAGGAAGAACGCCCCGACGCCCCGTCGTCGAGAACTCACCACCGACGACGTCACCGTCGTCGAGGAGTCGATGCTCAAGCGCGCCGTCAGCGCGGCCGCCCTCGGCAACGCCATGGAGTGGTTCGACTTCGGCGTCTACGCGTACATCACCACCACGATCGCCCAGGTCTTCTTCCCGCCCGGGAACGACGCCCTGAACATCCTCTTCACCTTCGGCACCTTCACGGCCGCCTTCGTCGTCCGGCCGATCGGCGGCGCCTTCTTCGGCCCGCTCGGCGACCGCATCGGTCGGCAGAAGGTGCTCGCCATGACGATGATCCTGATGGCCGCCGGCACGCTCGCGATCGGCCTGATCCCCTCCTACGCGACCATCGGAGTGTGGGCACCGATCCTGCTGCTGCTGGCGCGGCTCCTGCAGGGCTTCTCGACCGGAGGCGAGTACGGCGGCGCCGCCACCTTCATCGCCGAGTACTCGCCCGACAAGCGACGCGGCTTCATGGGCTCGTGGCTCGAGTTCGGCACCCTGGGCGGCTACGTGCTGGGCGCCTCCCTCGTGACCGCGCTGCAGCTCGGCCTGAGCGAGGAGGCCCTGCTCGGCTGGGGCTGGCGGATCCCGTTCATCGTCGCGGGCCCGCTCGGCCTGATCGGGCTGTACCTGCGGCTCAAGCTGGAGGAGACCCCGGCCTTCCAGAAGCAGCAGGCCGAGGCCTCCGAGCGCGAGCACCAGAAGGTGCCGCTCCTGTCGCTGTTCCGCGAGAACTGGCGTGCCCTGCTCGTCTGCGTCGGCCTCGTGCTCGTCTTCAACGTCACCGACTACATGCTGCTGTCGTACATGCCGACCTACCTGTCCAACACCCTCGGGCGCGACGCGACAAGCGGGCTGCTGTTCATCATCGTGGTGATGGTGCTGATGATGCTCGTCATCACCTTCGGCGGGCGGCTCAGCGACCGCTTCGGCCGGCGCCCCGTGCTCTTCGCGGGCTGCATCGGCTTCCTGGTGCTGTCGTTCCCGGCGCTCCGCATGGTGCAGAGCGACAACGGCGTGCTGTCGTTCGCGGGCCTGCTCGTGCTCGGCCTCGTGCTCGTCACGTTCACGTCGACCATGCCGTCGACGCTGCCCGCGCTCTTCCCCACGATCATCCGGTACGGCGCCCTCGCGATCGCCTTCAACGTGTCTGTTTCGCTCTTCGGCGGCACGACCCCGCTCGCGACCGAGGCGCTCGTCGTCTGGGCCGAGGGACGCGGCTTCGGCTGGGCCCACGACATCCCCGCCTTCTACCTGATGGCGGCCGCCGTGATCGGGCTCGTCGCCGTGTGGTTCACCAAGGAGACCGCGAACGAGCCGCTGCTCGGCTCGGGCCCGACCGTGGCCACCGAGGCCGAGGCCCACGAGCTGATCGAGGCGTACCGCGACGAGACCAGCGACGTGGCGCAGTCGGACTGGGGCCTCGCGTTCGCGGACTCCGGGCCGATCGCCGTGATCCGGCCGGAGGGCCAGGGCGGCGAGGGCGACGGCACGGGCGAGGGCGAGCTCGGCGGGCGGCCCGCCGCCGCGGAGCCGACGCGCTCGTAGGCGACGGGCTCCGGGCGACCGCGCTCAGGGCCGCGATCGCGGCCGCGCGGGCTCAGGGCCGCGCGGCCAGCAGCGCCCGCGTGTACGGGTGCTGCGGCGCGGCGAACAGCGGGGCCGCGGGGCCGTGCTCGACGACCCGGCCGTGCTGCATCACCGCGACGTGGTCGCTCATGTGGGCGACCACGTCGAGGTCGTGCGAGATGAACAGGTACGCGAGTCCCTCCTCGCGCTGGAGCTCGTCGAGCAGGTCGAGCACCTGCGCCTGCACCGAGACGTCGAGGGCCGACACCGGTTCGTCGCACACGACGACGCGGGGCCGGGGGGCCAGGGCACGGGCGACGGCGACCCGCTGGCGCTGACCCCCGGAGAGCGTGCCGGGGCGCCGCTCGGCGACGTCGACGGCGAGGCCCACGCGGTCGAGCAGCCCCTCGACCTCGGTCGACACCCGCCCCGGCCGCGTGACGCGGCCGCTCGTCACGGCGTCGGCGAGCAGCTGACCGACCGTCCACCGGGGGTCGAACGAGCTCGACGGGTCCTGGTAGACGGCGCCGAGCAGGGCCCGGCGCGCCCGGCGCTCCCGCTCGCGCAGCGGCGCCCACGGCTCGCCGAGCAGCGTCACCGCCCCGTCGTCGGGGTCGTCGAGGCCCAGCAGGAGGCGCGCGGTCGTGGTCTTGCCGCTCCCGGACGCGCCCACCAGGCCGAGCGTCTCGCCGGCGCGCAGCTCGAACGAGACGTCGTCCACGGCGACGCGGGGCGCGCTGCCCCGCACCGCGAACGCCCGGCGCAGCCCGCTCGCGGCGAGCACGACCTCCGGCGCCGGCCCGGCTCCGACCCGCGATGAACCGCGTTCCGATCCATGAACCGCGCTGGAGCGCGGTTCATCGTTCGGAACGCGGTTCTCGGCGGTCGCCGCGGGCGCGGGAGGCGCGGAGCGGTCAGGCGCGGAGGGCGCGGGCGACAGCCGGGCACCGCGGGCCACGCCGCGCGGCAGCGCTGCGAGCAGCAGCCGCGTGTACTCGTGTCGCGGGTCGCCGAGCACCTGCTCGGTCGGCCCCGTCTCGACGACGACGCCGGCGCGCATCACCACCACGCGATCGGCGAGCCGACGCACGACGCCGAGGTCGTGGCTGATCGCGAGCACCGCGGTGCCGCCGTCGCGGAGCGCCGCCAGGCGGTCGACGACCAGCCTCTGCACCTCGGCGTCGAGGGCCGTCGTCGGCTCGTCGGCGACGACGAGCTCGGGGCGCAGCACGAGCGCCGCGGCGATCAGGGCCCGCTGACGCAGCCCGCCCGACAGCTCTCCCGACCGCTGGCCGAGGCGCGCCTCCGGCTCGGGCATGCCCACCTCCACCAGCGCCTCCAGCGCACGCTCCCGGCGGCCTCGCGGCCCAAGAGGCGTGTGGAGGCGGAGGGCGTCGTCGATCTCGCGGCCGATCGGTCGCAGCGGGTCGAGCGACACGAGCGCGTCCTGCAGCACCAACCCGATGCGCGGCCCCCGGACGGCACGCCAGCCGCGCTCGCCGAGGGCCGTGAGGTCGGTGTCGCCGAGCCGCAGGCCGCGGGCCGAGACCCGGCCGCCGCTCAGGCCGAGCAGCGACCGTGCGGTGACGCTCTTGCCCGACCCCGACTCGCCCACGATCGCGACGCACTCGCCGGTCGACACCGAGAACGAGACGTCGTCGACGACCGGCCGCCCGCCGAAGGCGACGGAGAGCCCGTCGACCTCGAGCAGCGCCGGGCCGCTCACGAGGTGCCCCCGCGTCGAGCGAGACCGCGGCCGACGATGGTCGACGCCGCCGCCGTGACGACGACCGCGAGGCCGGGGAAGACCGTCATCCACCAGGCGACCTGCACGTAGGTGCGGCCGGCCGAGAGCATCGCGCCCCACTCGGGCGCGGGCGGGGGCGAGCCCAGGCCGAGGTAGCTCAGCGACGAGGCCCAGACGACGGCCTGGCCGAGGCCGAGCGTCGCCAGCACGACCACGGGTGCGAGGGCGTTCGGCAGCACGTGCCGCAGCAGCACCGTCGAGGGCCGGCGGCCGAGCACCACGGCGGCCTCGACCATGGCCGACCGTCGCACCCGGCGCACCTGGGTCCGCACGATGCGTGCGTAGCCGGGCGCCGTGGCGAGGCCGACGGCGAGGGTCGCCGGCACGGCGCCGGGCCCGGTGAAGGCGATCACGACCAGCGCGAGCAGGAGGCCCGGCAGGGCGAAGAGCACCTCGAGCAGGCGGCTGACGCCCGCGTCGGCGGCGCGCCCGGGCCAGCGCCCGTCGCCGAAGCCGGCGGCCACGCCCAGCAGCACGCCGAGGCCGGTGCCGATCAGGGTCGCGACCGCGCCGATCGTCAGCGACGCCCCGGCGCCGTGCACGATCCGCGTCCAGATGCCGCGCCCCGACTCGTCGGTGCCGAGCGGGTGCGCGAGCGACGGCGCGCCGAAGGCGTCGGCCGGCGAGACCGCGAGGGGGTCGCCGGGCGCCAGGAGCCCCGGCGCGACCGCGGCCACGACGATCACCGCGAGCACGACGGCGGCCACGGCCTCGACGGGCCGCACGCGCCTCCGGGGGCGCCGGCGACCAGGGCTCGACCGCGGCGGCGCAGGCGGGGCAGACGGCTCCGACGGCCCCGGCGCCCCCGGCAGCACGGGCAGCACCGTCACGAGGCCCGCTCCCGCGGGTCGACGGCGCGCTCCGCGAGGTCGCCGAGCGCGACGACCACGACGTACGCGAGCGCGGAGGCGAGGGCGACGCCGGTCACGAGGGGCACGTCGCGGAGCGTCACCGCCCCGAGCAGGGTGCGCCCGAGGCCCGGCCGGGCGAAGACCGACTCGACCACGACGGCCCCGCTGAGCAGCGAGCCGAACGCCCACCCCGACAGGGCGAGCCCCGGCAGCGCGGCGTGCCGCAGCAGGTGCCGACGGAAGAGCCCCGAGGTCGACTCTCCCCGGGCCCGCGCCGTCACGGCGAACGGGGCGGAGGCCGCGTCGAGCAGGGAGTCGCGGGTCACCTGCCCGAGGAACCCCGCCACCGGGATCGCCAGGGTCACCACCGGCAGCACGAGGCCGACGGGCGTGCCCGTGCTGACCGGGGGCAGCAGGCCGAGCTGCGTGCTGAAGACGAGGACGAGCACGCTCGCCAGCCAGAAGTGCGGCACCGCGGCCGCGACGACCTCGAGCGCCGACGAGACGGCGGAGGCCGCCCGCCCGCCGAGGGTCGCCCACCAGGCCGTGCCGAGGGCGATCAGCCAGGCGACGACGAGCGACGCCAGTGCGAGGGCGAGCGTGCCGGGCAGCTGCTCGAGCAGCAGCCCGGCCACGTCGGCCCGGAGCGACCACGACGTGCCGAGGTCGCCGGTGACGAGGCGCCCCAGCTGCTGGAGGTACTGCACGACGAGGGGCTGGTCGAGGCCGTACTGCTCGCGCACGAGGGCGAGGGCCTCGGCCGACGCCTGCGAGCCCGGCCCGCCGAGGATCGCCTCTGCCGGGTCGCCCGGCACGAGCCGCACCGCGAAGAAGATGAGGGTCGCCACGGCCCAGAGCACCAGCACCGCGCCGGCCACCCGGCCGACGACCCACCGCAGGGCCCGCTCGGCCGACCCGCGACTCCTGCCCGCCCGGCCGCCGGCCGCGCTCCGTCGGGGCGACGGAGGGGCGACGACCGAGCCGGCCCCGACCTCAGTCGGTGACGGAGGCGTCATACAGGGTGACCGCCTGCACCGGGGGCAGCGCGCGGACGCCGGTGACCGACGAGCCGACGAGGTAGTGGTTCTGCTGGTCGTAGAGGGGCAGCACGGTGCGGCTCTCGAGCACGATCTGCTGGGCCTGCTGGTAGAGGTCGGCGCGCTCGTCGGCGTCGGAGGTCTGGGAGGCGCGGGTCAGCAGGTCGTCGAGGGCCGGGTCGGAGAGCTGGGCGTGGTTGGCGAAGTAGCCGCTCGGCGCCGGGGTGGTGCCCGACGTGTCGAACAGGATGCGCAGCACGTCGGGGCCGACCTTCGTGTACGGCGCGCTGACCAGGTCGTAGTCGTCGGTGGCGAGGGCGCCGTACCAGCTCGAGAGGTCGAGGGGCTGCAGCACGACCTCGAACCCGAGCGACTTGGCCCCGGCCTGGATCTGCTCGAAGAGCGACTGCTCGGCGGGGATCGACTGGTTGGTGCTGACCGGGAAGGTCAGCGACAGGCGCGTGCCGTCCTTGGTGCGGTAGCCCTCGCTGTCGCGCCCCGTCCAGCCGGCCTCGTCGAGCAGGTCGGCGGCGGCGTCGGCGTCGACCTCGAACAGCGACGGGTCGGAGTACGCGAGCGGCTCGACGCTCGAGAGGGGGCTGTACGAGCGCTCGGCGGTGCCGAAGAAGAGCGAGTCGATCGCGTCGTCGACGTCGACGCCCGTGACGAACGCCTCGCGCACCCGCTCGTCGTCGAAGGGGGCCTTGCCCGAGTTCAGCTCGAGACGGTTGGAGGCGCCGGGCCGCGGCGCGTCGATCTCGCTGATCGCGTCGTCTTTCTCCGCCGCGACGAGGGTGTCGGGCTGGGCGTTGTCGATCACGTCGACCTGGCCGGCCTGGAGGGCCGCGTAGCGCGCCGCGGAGTCGGGGATGAACCGCCAGACGACGCTCTCGAGGTGAGCGGGGCCGGTGTGGTCGGCGTCGGCGGGCGGCGACGAGTAGTCGTCGTAGCGCGACAGCTCGACCTGCTCCTGCTTCGTCCACGAGTCGACGACGAAGGGGCCGGTGCCGACGGGCGACTCGCAGTTGATCTCCTGGGGCCGCTGGAGCGCCTCGGGCGACTCCATCGCGAGCCACGGCTGCGTGAGCGACTCGAGCAGGGCGCTGTCGGGCGTGCTCAGGTCGATGCGGGCCGTCAGGTCGTCGACGGCCTCGACCCCGGTCACCTTCGCGAGGGCCAGGTAGCCCGTGGACGACAGCGTCGAGGGGTCCTGCACGTGGGCGACGTTCGCGGCGACCGCGGCGGCGTCGAAGGGGGTGCCGTCGGTGAACGTCACGTCGGGCTTCAGGGAGAAGGTCCAGCTCAGGCCGTCGCTCGCCTCCGTCCACGACTCGGCGAGCCAGGGCACGATCTCGCCGTCGGCGTCCTTCGACACGAGCGACTCGGCGTACTGGGTCGAGATGAGGGCCTGCGGGTAGTTGCCCCCGACGTGCGGGTCGAGGCAGGTGGGCTCGGCGTCGCCGGTGGCGTAGGTGAGCGTGCCGCCCTCGACCGGCGTCGCGGAGTCGCCGGCGTCGTCGGCCCCGGCGGTGCACCCGGCCAGCGCGAGGGCGCCGACGGTCGCGAGGGCGAGCAGGGGGAGGGGACGCGTGCGCATGGAGCTCCGGTGGATGACGGGTGGCCGAGGGAGGGGCGGCATTGTTGTACTCAGTACAAACTCGCCGTCATCGAGTATACCGGCATGATGGGGCCATGTCCGACGACGCCCTCCGCCGCCCCGACGACGCCCCGGCACGGCCCCTCGGGAGGCCTCGTCGCTCGTCGGCCGAGATGCTCGCCGACGCCGCGGCCGAGCTCTTCCTCGAGGCCGGCTGGTCGGGCACGACCGTCGACCACATCGCGCGGCGGGCCGGGGTCAGCCGGGGCACGTTCTTCAACTGGTTCGACGCGAAGTCCGACCTCTTCTGGGTCGACCTCGACGCGAGCGCGGCCGGTCTCGGCGACCTGCTCCGCGCCTCCTCGGGGCTCTCTCCCGTCCGGGCCGTGGTGGCCGCGCTGGTGGCCGTGGCGCGGGAGCACCCGGCCGACCGGGTGCCCTGGGCGCTGACCCAGGCCGACGCGATGGGCCTCGGCGACGAGGTGGTGGCGTCGGCGGCGGTGCGGGGCGTCAGGCTGCGGACGGTCGTCGCGGCGTACCTGGCGGAGGCGGCCGGGCGCCCGCGGGGCGACCTCGACGTCGAGGTGGCCGCGTCGGTGCTGCTCGCGGCGGTGGCCACCTCGGTCGTGACGTGGGCGGGCTCCGGCGTCGGCAGGCCGGCCCTCGGCGACGTCGTGGAGCGGGCGCTCAGTCCCGTCGCGGACGGCCTGGACGACCGTCTGCCGCCGACCGGCGGAGCCTGACCGGGTGCCGGTCGCCCGACCTAGCGGGCGGGGGTCGGGGTGGACGCCGTGGAGGGCGACGTGGGCGACAGGACGTCGTCGAGCTCGGCGCGCTTCGGGAAGACGAACTTGTTCATGGCCCAGTAGCGGAAGACCATGGCGATCATCGTGCCGATCACGGGCCCGCTGACGAAGTCGGCGATCTCCTGGTGGGCGCGCGTGACGTTCGGCACCTCGAGGTCGAAGCCGTAGCGCGACAGGTAGAGGGGGGCGGAGTTGAGGCCGATGCCGATGACGCTGACGATCACGAACAGCAGCAGCTCGTACGCGGTGTGACGGTCGCCGCGGTCGTCGAACGACCACTTCTTGTTCAGCACGTACGAGACGATCGTCGCGACGATCGTGCCCACCGCGAGCGCAGTGACCGGGTGCTGGGGGATCACGAAGAGCTTGAGGCCGTAGTTGATCACCATCGTGATCACGAAGCCGACGCCGCCGACCACCAGGAAGCGGAGGACGGAGGGGTTGGCCTTCACGAGCCGGATCAACGAGCGCACGGTGAGACGTTACCTCCGCTACCTTGCCGCTTACCGTGGACCCGGGCGCGTCATCCTCCAGGACGAGGAGGGCACCCCGGGAGGATGGACCGGGGCGGACGGACGGATGAACTGGTGAGTTCTGCTCAGCCGACCGGCGAGCGAACGGATAGGTTCGGGGGACCGCCGCTCGGGGAGCTGCGGAGGCAGCGTCCGGGGGTGAGTCGGGGGGCGCTGCCGTCACGCCCGGCTCACAGGACAGGACCACCATGAACAAGCCCTGGGAGGCGCTCCTCGCGACCTCCGCCGTCGTCTCCCTCGCCCTCGGGGGCGTCGTCGTCGCCTCGGCCTCCGCCTCCGCGGCGGACCTGCCGGTCAGCAGCGCCACGGAGGCGCCGGTCGACCCGGCCGCGCCGGGGGAGGCCGCCGCGCCCGTCGGCGACGTGCCCGTCGAGCCCGCCGTGCCGGCCGAGCCCGCCGTGCCGGCCGAGCCCGCCGTGCCGGCCGACGACCCCGCGGTCGTGCCTGAGCCGGCCGCGCCCGCCGCGACGGTCGACGAGCCCGCGGTGGCGCCCGCGCCCGACGCCGGCGACGACGCCCCGACCGCCGACGCCGTCGAGCCCGACGCGGCCGCGGACGACGTCGTCGCCGCGGCGCTCGCCCCGGCCCCGGCCGCGCCGGCCCTCGACGGCGGGATCATCGGCCTCGCCGAGGTCACCGCCGCCCAGGGGGCCACGGAGACCGACGTTCCCCTCACCTTCACCGGGACGGGCCTGCCGGGCGCCCTCGTCAGCGTCGACTTCGAGCTGACCGACGACGTCCAGGGCGCCGTCGACCCGGACACGTCCGTGGTCGTGGGCGCGGACGGTCGCTGGTCGGTGTCCGTCCGACTGGCGCCGGGCACGTCGACCTACACCGCGACCCAGCACACGATCGACGCGGACGGTGTCGCGACGAGCGACGAGTCCGCGCCCTCCGCCGAGAGGACCATGGTCGTCATCGCCCAGGTCCTCCCGCAGTGGGGCGTCGTCGACCAGGAGGCCGACGAGACGTGGGCCGCCGACCTCGTGTCCGACGAGGGGGTCGAGTACGCCCAGGTCACCGTCTTCGGCACCACGGGCACCCTCTACCGTGCCGAGATCAGCCTCGTCAGCGCCGACCGCTCGACGACCTACGAGGTCGTGCGCCCTGACGAGTACGCCGACGGGAAGTGGTCGCACACGTTCGCCGTCAGGCCCGGCCAGTACCGCATCGCCGTGCGCCAGGTCAGCGACGAGCCCGGCACCTTCCCCCGCTACAACTCGGGCCTGAACTACTCGCCCGTCACCACCGTGCTGCCATCGAGCGCCGTCGTCACGACCGCCCCGGTCGTCACGAGCCCGCTCGCCGGTGCGGCCCTCGTCGTGCCCGGCGGCCGTGACGGCGCGCCCGTCACGCTGGCGGGGACGGGGCAGCCGGGGTACGCGGTCGTCGCGTACGCCGAGCCCCGTGACGAGGACGGGACCTACGCCAACTTCGACGGTGCGGGCGACGGTCCGCTCGTCGTCGGTGCCGACGGCCGTTGGTCTGCCGCGGAGCAGGAGCTGCCGGCCGGGGTCTACGACGTCACCGTGTACCAGTACGACCCGAGCCTGCGGAACCCCAGAGCGTCCGAGACGACCACGCTGACCTTCGAGGTCCGTGCCGCGACCGCCGTCACCCCCGCGGGCACGACCGTGCGTCCGACGGCCGGAGGTTCGCTCGCCTACACCGGTTCCGACGACGCCTCGCGGGCGCTCGTCGGCGGCGGCCTGGCCGTCGTCCTCGGCGCCCTCGGCCTCATCGTGGCTCGCGTGCGTCGTCGAGCCGTCGCGGAGTCCGACGTGACGACGCGGTCGTAGCGACAGCAGCATCCGGGAGGCGGTGGTCGCCTCCGGGCCGGACGGGCACGTGCCCCTCCTGCCCGGGCGACCACCGCCTCCGTCGTCGTGCCCGGGGGCGACCGCCGGGCGGCGGATCGCCCCTCTCCGCCACGGCCTCATCCTCGAGGCTGAGGAGAGATCATCTCCAGGTCGCGTCATGATCACGGATCTGCGGACAGCGCCGCCCGGGCGACCGGACCGGTGCGTACGGTGGGCCCCAGGCGGTCCTCTGAGCGGCTGCCTCGCGGGGCCCGGGGGTGGGTCGAGAGCTCCGCGCCAGCGCCGGCCCACACGAGAGAGAAGACCATGAAGAAAAACGTGTCGGCCGCCGTGGCGCTGCCGACTGTCGTCGCCATCGCCCTGGGGGGACTCCTGATGGCCGCGCCGGCGTCCGCCGCACCGGTGCCCGTCGAGCAGAGCGAGGGAGGCGCGGTGCCGGTCGAGGAGACCAGCCCCGTCGTCAGCCCCGCCCCCGCCCCGACCGCCGTGCCGGAGGCCGCACCCGTCGCCGACGAGGCCACGCCCGTCGATGTCGAGGCTCCCCTCGAGGAGACGGTGCCGGCCGGGTCCGCCGACGCGACGGCCGACGCCGCCGCCGAGACGCCCGCCGCCGAGGCAGCCCCGGTCGCCGCGCCCGTCGCGGACGAGCCCGCCGCCTCCGCCGACGCCGCCGCCGCCGCGGCCGCGGCGGCGCTGGAGCCCGCCCCCGCGGCGCCTGCCCTCGACGGAGGGGCGATCGGCCTCTACGAGGTGACCCGCGACCAGGGGGCCACCGAGACCGACGTGCCGCTCACCTTCACGGGCACCGGGCTCGCCGGCGCCGTCGTGAGCCTCGACTTCGCCCGCGCCGACGGCATCACCGGCGTGGTCGACCCGGACGTCACCGTCCCCGTCGGGGCCGACGGCCGCTGGTCGGCCTCCGTCCGCGTCTCGCCGGGCACCTCGAGCTACACCGCCACCCAGCACACGGTCGACGCCGACGGTGCCGCCACGAGCGAGGAGTCGGCGCCCTCCGTCGAGCGGCGCATCGTCGTCATCGCGCAGGTCCTCCCGCAGTGGGCCGTCGTCGACATGGAGGGCGACCGCAAGTGGGTCGCCGACACCGTGGCCGAGGGCGGTGCCGAGATCGCCGAGGTGTACATCCAGGGCTGGACCGGGACGATGTACCTCGCCGAGCTCAGCGTCGTCAGCCCCGACCGGTCGACCACCTACGAGGTCGTGCGCCCCGAGGAGTACGCCGACGGCAAGTGGTCGCACGTGTTCGCCCTCGCGCCCGGGCAGTACCGGATCGCTGCGCGGCACATCGACGCCGAGACCCCTGGTCCGTTCCCCCGGTACAACTCCGGTCTGAACTACTCGCCGGTGATCACGGTGGTCCCGTCCAGCTCCGTGGTGACGACCGCGCCGGTCGTGACGTCCCCGGCCGACGGTTCGTCCGTCGTGGTGCCGGCCGGTCGCGACGAGGCGCCCGTCACCCTCCAGGGCACGGCGGAGCCGGGCTACGAGGTCTACGGCTACGCGAGGTCGCGCGACGAGGAAGGCGCCTGGGCCTCGTTCGGCGCCGCGGACGGCGGTCGGCTCCTCGCCGGTGCCGACGGCCGCTGGTCGGCCGCCGAGGTGGAGCTGCCCGTCGGCGTCTACGAGGTCACGGTGTACCAGTACGACTCGAGCCTGCAGAACCCCACGACGTCCGAGCCGACGACCCTGACCTTCGAGGTCCGCGCGGCGACGGTCGTGGCCCCCGCCGGCACCGGCACCGGCACCGACGCCGGCACCCCCGTGCGCCCGGTCGCCGGCGGCTCGCTGGCCTACACGGGCTCGGACGAGACCTCACGGGCTCTCGTCGGCGGTGGCTTGGCGGTCGTCCTCGGGGCCCTCGGCCTCGTCGTGGCTCGTCTGCGTCGTCGTGCCGTCCAGGAGTCCGACGTGACGACCCTGTCGTAGCGAGAGCAGCATCCGGGAGGCGGTGGTCGCCTCCGGGCCGGACGGGCGCGTGCCCGTCCTGCCCGGGCGACCGCCGCCTCCTTCGCCGTGGTGCCCGCGCTCGCCGAGGCCGCCACGAGCTGCTCTCCGCCGCCGTGACGAGGGAGCCTCACTCCAGCGGATGACATCGCGCAACGAAACGGTCACGGGGGGCCCGGGCGACCGGACCGCTGCGTACGGTGGGGCCCAGGTGGCCCTCTCGTGGCCGCCTCGCGGGGCCCGGGGGTGGGTCGAGTGCTCCGTGACGAGGTCGGCCCACGCGAGAGAGAAGACCATGAAGAACACCCTGTCGGCCGCCGTGGCGTTGCCGACCGTCATCGCCATCGCCCTGGGGGGACTCCTGATGGCCGCACCGGCAGCGTCGGCCGCGCCGGCTCCGGTCGAGCAGAGCGAGGGAGGCGCGGTGCCGGTCGAGGAGACCGCTCCGGTCACCAGCCCGACCCCGACCCCGACCTCCGAGCCAGAGCCCGCCGCCGACCAGCCGGAGGCCGTGGTCGACGAGGCCGAGGCCCCGGCGGCACCGGAGGACGCCGCGGCACCGGCACCGGCTGTCGACGAGACGTCGGCTGACGCGGTCGAGGCCCAGGCCGCGTTCGATGTCGCGAGCCCGGTGGAGGGGCAGGTGCTGTCGTCGGCCGGCGTGCGTGTCGTGGGAACGGCCCCGGCCGGGAGCCAGGTGGAGATCTCCAGCTCCGACGACACGGGCGTGGTCGTGCCGGTCGTCGACGGGGCCTTCGACGAGCCCGTCTCGCTGCCCGCGCAGGCGACGGCCGCGTCGAACGTCATCACCGTCCGGGTCGTCGGTGCCGACGGTGCCGACCTGGGCACCGTCCAGCGCACCGTGGTCGTGGCCGGGCTGCCGACCAGCGCCGCCCCCGTCATCTCGACCCCCGTCGACGGCAGCGCCGTCGAGGGCGTCCCCTTCGAGTCGGGCGACTTGGAGACGGGCGTCGTCGACCTCGCGGGCACGGGCACGCCCGGGGCCTCCATCGAGGTCGGCCTCGACGCCGTCGACCCGGTCGTGGCGTGGGGCTACGGCTACGACGCGGTCGTGGTCGGCGCCGACGGCACCTGGGCCGACTGGGTGTTCATGCCCTACGGCACCTGGCGCATCTCCGTCAGCCAGTCCGCGCAGGACGCCGACGGCTTCGCCACGGCGCTCTCGTCGCGGGCGGTGTCGGTCGTCGTCGACGTCCTCCGCCCCCGGGCCGCTGCCGCGGCTGCTCCCGTCGTCACGTCGCCCGGCCAGGGCAGCACGGTCGTCGGTCGTCCCGACCCCAGCCAGGGCGCGGGCGCGTCCTCTCTCGAGTTCACGATCACCGGCACCGGCACGCCCGGCAGCGCCATCGCGATCTACGGGTACTTCGAGGAGGGGCGGGCGCCCATCGACCGCTACGCCGCCGCCGCGCGCGGGGAGGGCGACGGCGAGGGCGACTTCGAGCCGCTCGTCGCCGGCACCGACCCCGTCGTCGTCGCCGCGGACGGGACGTGGTCGTTCACGCAGACCCTGGCCAGGCCGGGGACGTACTCCTTCGCGGCGTTCGCCCTGACGGGCGACCGGTACTTCCCGACGATGTCGGCGCCCAGCGAGGTGGTGACCTTCACCCTCGCCGCACCGGCGGCGGGCACGGCCACCGCGACCCCCGCCTCCCTCGCCTTCACGGGCGACGACGGCGTGGGCTCGGCTCTCGCCGGCGGCGTCCTCGCGATCGGCCTCGGCGCTGCCGCGCTCACGGTCGTCCGGCGGCGCGCTCGGCGGGTCAGCGACGCGGCTGCAGGCTCGGCTCGTCGGGCGTAGCCAGCGTCAGCACCGCCTCCTCCACCGCGTCGTGCTGCTCGAGCTCGCGCTCGACGCGGCGGAGGGCGACGGCGACGTGCTCCTCGGTGTCGTCGCCGCGCATGTCGACGGCGGCGACGAGGTAGAGCCGGCCCGGCCCGACGAACTCCGTGTGCAGGTAGGTCACGCGGTCGATCTCGGGCCGGGCCAGCAGCCGGGCGAGCACCGTCGACTCCAGCTCGTCGCTCGGGCTCTCGCCGACCAGGAAGCGCCGGTTGCGGTCGACGAGCACGAGGGCCACGACGCCGAGCAGCACGCCGACGAGGATGGACCCGACGGCGTCGTAGACGGCCGAGCCGGTCAGCTGGTGCAGCAGGATGCCGAGGAAGGCGATGACGAGGCCGACCAGGGCCGCGGCGTCCTCCGCGAACACCGCACGCAGGGTCGAGTTCGAGCTGCGCAGCACGAAGCGCAGGGTCGGCAGCTGCCGCTCGCGGGCGCTGCCCCGGGCCTGGCGGAGGGCCTGGGTGAACGAGATGCCCTCGAGCACGAACGCGACCGCCAGCACGACGTAGTTGACGAGGTAGTCCTCGGCCTCCTCCGCGGCGCCGAGCTGCGAGATGCCGTGCTGGATCGAGACCACCGCGCCGACGGTGAAGAGGCCGAACGCGGCGAACATCGACCAGACGTAGGTCTCCTTGCCGTAGCCGAGGGGGTGGTCGGCGTCCCTCTGCTTCACGCCGCGCTTGTCGGCGACGAAGAGGAAGACCTCGTTGCCCGTGTCGGCCCAGGAGTGCGCCGACTCCGCCACCATCGACGCCGACCCGGTCAGGAACGCCGCGACCGTCTTCGCGACCGCCACGAGCAGGTTCGCGAGGAACGCGACGACCACCGTGAGCGAGCTCTCCGGCTTCGGGGCGGAGCCGGTGCCCGGCGACGGGTCGGTGGTCGGGGGCGCTGTCGTCATGGAGTCGATGATGCACGCCCTGCACCGATCGCGCCGCGCCTCCTCGACGCGTACGATGTGACGTGCATCGATCCGGCCATCACCGGGGAGCACTCGGAAGAACGCGGAGACCTGCCCCTCGGGGCCGGCAGCCGCCGGTAGAACCGAGCGGGGCAGGCCCGTCACAGCCGCAGAGCGAGTGGTCGGTCCGTGAGGGCCGGCAAGCGGGGTGGTACCGCGACCTCCGAGGCCCCTCGGCGGTCGTCCCCGTGGACGGACATCCGCACCACCTGGAGTTCCCATGGCCTACCAGCCGGTACCCGCGTCACCCCGGTTCCCCGACGTCGAGCAGGGCGTCCTCGCCTTCTGGGCGGGCGACGACACCTTCCGCGAGTCGATCCGTGCCCGGGAGGGCCGCGACGAGTGGGTCTTCTACGACGGTCCGCCGTTCGCCAACGGCCTGCCGCACTACGGCCACCTGCTGACGGGCTACGCGAAGGACGTCTTCCCGCGGTACCAGACGATGCGCGGCAAGCAGGTGCACCGCCGCTTCGGCTGGGACACCCACGGGCTGCCCGCCGAGCTCGAGGCGATGCGCCAGCTCGGCATCACCGAGAAGCACCAGATCGACGAGATGGGCATCGGCGAGTTCAACGCCGCGGCCCGTGGCTCGGTGCTGCGCTACACCGACGAGTGGCAGCAGTACGTGACGCGCCAGGCGCGCTGGGTCGACTTCGAGGACGACTACAAGACCCTCGACGTCAGCTACATGGAGAGCGTGATCTGGGCCTTCAAGCAGCTGCACGACAAGTCGCTCGCCTACGAGGGCTTCCGGGTGCTCCCCTACTGCTGGCACGACCAGACCCCCCTGTCGAACCACGAGCTGCGCATGGACGACGACGTCTACAAGATGCGCCAGGACCAGACCGTCACGGTCGCCTTCCCGCTCGTCGGCGCCAAGGCCGAGTCGCTCGGCCTCACCGGCGTCGAGGCCCTCGCCTGGACGACCACGCCGTGGACCCTCCCGACGAACATGGCGCTCGCCGTCGGGCCGGCCATCGACTACGTGACCGTGCCCCACGCCCTGCTGCCGGGCGAGCGCGCCGGCGACCAGGAGCTGCTGACCGGCAGCGTCTTCCTGCTCGCCGCCGACACCCTCGCCGCCTACGCCCGCGACCTCGGCTACGAGTCCGCCGAGGCGGCGGAGGCCGCGGTCACGGCGCACTTCGCCGGCGCCGAGCTCGCCGACGTCGAGTACGACCGCATCTGGGACGTCTACGCCGACACCGAGACCTGGGGTACCGAGAACGCCTGGCGCCTCCTCGTCGCCGACTACGTCGCCACCGGCGAGGGCACCGGCATCGTGCACCAGGCCCCCGCCTACGGCGAGGACGACCAGCTGGTCTGCGCCGCCGCGGGCATCCCCGTGATCGTGTCCGTCGACGAGGCCGGGCGCTTCCTGCCGATGTTCGACGAGCTGGGCGTCGCCGGCCTCCAGGTGTTCGAGGCCAACAAGACGCTGGTGCAGCGCCTGCGCGCCGACGGGCGCCTGGTGCGCCTGGCGAGCTACGAGCACAGCTACCCGCACTGCTGGCGCTGCCGCAACCCGCTCATCTACAAGGCCGTCTCGAGCTGGTTCGTCCGCGTCACGGAGTTCCGCGACCGGATGGGCGAGCTCAACCAGGAGATCACCTGGGTGCCCGAGAACGTCAAGGAGGGGCAGTTCGGCAAGTGGGTCGCCGGCGCCCGCGACTGGTCCATCTCGCGCAACCGCTACTGGGGCTCGCCCATCCCCGTGTGGCGCAGCGACGACCCCGCGTACCCGCGCACCGACGTCTACGGCTCGCTCGCCGAGCTCGAGGCCGACTTCGGGCGCCTGCCGCTCAACGAGCAGGGCGAGCCCGACCTGCACCGCCCGTACATCGACGACCTCACGCGGCCGAACCCCGACGACCCGACCGGTCAGAGCACGATGCGCCGCATCGAGGACGTCTTCGACGTCTGGTTCGACTCGGGCTCGATGCCCTTCGCGCAGGTGCACTTCCCGTTCGAGAACCGTGACTGGTTCGAGACGCACGCTCCCGCCGACTTCATCGTCGAGTACATCGGGCAGACGCGCGGCTGGTTCTACGTCATGCACGCGCTCTCGACCGCGCTGTTCGACCGGCCGGCGTTCTCGAACGTCATCAGCCACGGCATCGTGCTCGGCTCCGACGGCCAGAAGATGTCGAAGAGCCTCCGCAACTACCCCGACGTGAGCGAGGTCTTCGACCGCGACGGGGCCGACGCCATGCGCTGGTTCCTCATGTCGAGCTCGGTGATCCGCGGCGGCAACCTCGTCGTCACCGAGGAGGGCATCCGCGAGGGCGTCCGGCAGTTCCTGCTGCCGCTCTGGAGCACGTACTACTTCTTCACCCTGTACGCGAACGCGGCCGAGGCCGACGGGTCGGGAGGCGCGGGTCGGCACGTCGCGGACGGCTACGTCGCGCAGTGGCGCACCGACTCGACCGACGTGCTCGACCGCTACCTGCTCGCGAAGACCCGCCGTCTCGTCACCGAGGTGGAGGGCCACCTCGACGCGCTCGACTCGCCGCTGGCCGCCGCGGCCCTCCGCGACTTCGCCGACGTGCTGACGAACTGGTACGTGCGCCGGTCGCGCGACCGCTTCTGGGCCGGCACCGACCACGACGCGTTCGACACCCTCTACACGGTGCTCGAGACGCTCACCCGCGTCGCGGCGCCCCTCGCCCCGCTCGTGACGGAGGAGATCTGGAAGGGCCTCACCGGCGGCCGCAGCGTCCACCTCGCCGACTGGCCCGACGCCTCCGCCTTCCCGGCCGACGACGCGCTCGTCGACGCGATGGACGCCGTGCGCGCCATCGCGTCGTCCGGCCTCGCGCTGCGCAAGGCGACCGGCCTGCGCGTCCGCCTGCCGCTCGCCCGCCTCACGGTGGTCGCGCCCGACACCGCGGGCCTCGAGCCGTTCCGCGCCATCCTCCGCGACGAGCTCAACGTCAAGGACGTCGTCCTCACCGCGCTCACGGAGGAGAGCCTCGGCGAGTGGGGCGTCACCCGCAAGCTGACGGTCAACGCCCGCGCGGCCGGCCCCCGCATCGGCAAGCAGGTGCAGCAGGTCATCCCCGCCGCGAAGAAGGGCGACTGGGAGGCGCGGGGCGAGACGGTCGTGGTGGGCGGCGTCGAGCTGCTGCCCGGCGAGTTCACCCTCGAGCTCGCCGTCGCCGACCCGTCGGCGGCGATCGCGTTCGTCGGCGACGGCGGCTTCGTGCTGCTCGACACCGCGACCACGCCCGAGCTCGAGGCCGAGGGCCTCGCGCGCGACGTCGTGCGGGCCGTGCAGCAGGCCCGCAAGGCGGCCGGCCTCGACGTCGGCGACCGGGTCGTCACGACCCTCGTCGTCGAGCCCGGCTCGGCCGCCGCGATCGAGGCGCACCGCGACCTGATCGCCGGCGAGACCCTGACGACCGAGCTGGTCGTCGACGTGCAGGACGACGTCGCGACGCGCGACGAGAGGGTCGCCGTCGGTTCCGGCGCGGCCGTGACGGTGGAGGTCCGACGAGCATGAGCCCGAAGAAGAAGAAGAGCGACGCCGAGGGCGAGGGCGCGGCCGACCGCGGCGAGTTCGCCGAGGGCGCCCGCCGCGTCTACGACGAGCTGCTCGCGCGCGTCGGCGAGCAGGCCCCGCAGCCGCGGCTGGGGGCGACGCGCCGCGCCGCCGAGCTGCTCGGCGACCCGCAGCGCGCCTACCCGGTGATCCACGTCACGGGCACGAACGGCAAGACCTCGACGAGCCGCATGATCGAGAGCGTGCTGCGCTCGTACGGCCTGCGCACCGGCCTGATGACGAGCCCGCACCTCACCCGCGTCAACGAGCGCATCGTCGTCGACGGCGAGCCGATCAGCGACGAGCTGCTCGTGGCGAACTGGGACGACATCCAGCCCTACCTGCAGATGACCGACGGCGAGCTGACGG
This sequence comes from Frigoribacterium endophyticum, assembly GCF_011759585.1. Taxonomy (GTDB): domain Bacteria; phylum Actinomycetota; class Actinomycetes; order Actinomycetales; family Microbacteriaceae; genus Frigoribacterium; species Frigoribacterium endophyticum. The sequence goes on along the minus strand of NZ_JAAOYV010000002.1, from coordinate 185,656 downwards.
CGGCGGGGGAGCAGCCCCTGACCTTCTTCGAGGCGCTCACCGTGCTGGCCTTCGCCTGCTTCGCCGACGCCCCCGCCGACGTCGTCGTGCTCGAGGTCGGCATGGGCGGCGAGTGGGACAGCACGAACGTCGCCGACGGCCAGGTCGCCGTGTTCACGCCGATCGCCCTCGACCACACGCAGCGCCTCGGCTCGACGGTCGACGCCATCGCCCGCACGAAGGCCGGCATCGTCAAGCCCTCGGCCTCGGTCGTCAGCGCCTCCCAGCAGCCGGAGGCGCTGGCCGAGCTGCAGAGGGCGGCCGACCTCACCGAGTCCACGCTCGCGGTCGAGGGCACCGCGTTCGGCGTCGAGTCGACCACGGTCGCGGTCGGCGGGCAGCTGATCACCGTCCGCGGCCTCGCCGGCCGCTACGACGACCTCCTGCTGCCCCTGTTCGGCGACCACCAGGCGCAGAACGCGGCGGTCGCGATCGCCGCCGTCGAGTCGTTCCTCGGCAGCGGCTCGCAGGCGCTCGACCACGACGTGCTGGCCGAGGGGCTCGCCGCCGTGACGTCGCCCGGCCGCCTCCAGATCGTGGCGAACGAGCCGACCATCCTCGTCGACGCGGCCCACAACCCGCACGGGGCGCGGGCCCTCGCGAAGGCGCTCGACGACTACTTCCAGTTCGGGCGCGTCGTGGCCGTGCTCGGGGTGCTCGCCGACAAGGACGCCGCCGGCATCGTCCGGGCGCTCTCCGGCACGGTGCAGCAGTTCGTCGTGACGAGCAGCGACTCCGAGCGCGCCGTCGACGCCGACGAGCTCGCCGCGATCGCGGTGGGCGTCGTCGGCGCTGACCGGGTCGTGGTCGAGACCGACCTCGTCGCGGCGCTCCGCACCGCCCGCGACCTCGCGGAGGAGACCGAGGGCGACGAGCCCGGCGGCGTCGTCGTCACCGGGTCGATCACGCTGGTCGGCGACGTGCTCGCGCTGGCGCAGGCGCCGGGAGGTCTCTCGTGACCGCGGCGCCGCCTCCCGAGGGCCCCCCGGCGGGCACCCGCCCGGCTGGTCGACGCCCCGGGCGCCGACGGGGCGCGGCCGAGAGCCTGCTCTCGATCGTGCTCGTGCTCGAGGCGCTATCGCTGTTCTTCGTGATGCTCGTCGTGAACGGCCGCGACCTGCTGCCGACGGCCGTGGCCTTCGGCGGCGGGTTCGCCGCCATCGTCGTCGTCATGCTCGTCTCGCGCACGACGCGCTGGCGGTGGGGCATCGCGCTCGGCTGGGTCGTGCAGGCGGGCCTGGTGGCCTGCGGGCTGCTCGACCCCGTCATGTACGTCGTCGCGGCGCTGTTCGTCGCCATCTGGACCTACTGCCTGATCAAGGGCACCCAGCTCGACCGCCTCAACGCCGCCCGCTACGGTGGGCCCGGCGACGCGGCGTGAGCCGGCCCGGCCGACCCGACCACACCGACCCTCCCGCCACCACACCAGAAGGAGCACCACAGTGACCGACCTCCAAGAGACCCTCGTCCTCGTCAAGCCCGACGGCGTCGCCCGCGGCCTCACCGGCGAGATCCTGCGCCGCGTCGAGGCCAAGGGCTACGAGCTCGTCGACCTGCGCATGCTGCAGGCCGACCGCGACCTCCTGTCGAAGCACTACGAGGAGCACGTGGGCAAGCCGTTCTACGAGCCGCTCGTCGAGTTCATGGAGAGCGGCCCCACCGTCGCCCTCCGCATCGCCGGCAACGGCGTCGTCGCGGGCTTCCGCTCGCTGGCCGGCACCACCGACCCGACGACCGCCGCCCCCGGCACCATCCGCGGCGACCTCGGCCGCGACTGGGGCCTCAAGGTGCAGCAGAACCTCGTCCACGGCAGCGACAGCCCCGAGTCCGCCGCGCGCGAGCTCGCTCTCTGGTTCTGAGTCTTCTGGCCAGCCGCCGCCCCTGCGGCTGACTGGCCGGGGCGTGTCGCTCGGGGTCGAGATGTGGCCCCGGGGGGCGCTCCAGGCGCCGGCTTCGCAGCCGCCTTCGCCGACATCGGGGGGCCAGCCGCCGCCCCTGCGGCTGACTGGCTGGGGCGTGTCGCTCGGGGTCGAGATGTGGCCCCGGGGGGCGCTCCAGGCGCCGGCTTCGCAGCCGCCTTCGCCGACATCGGGGGGCCAGCCGCCGCC
>NZ_JAAOYV010000002.1:0-183415 GCF_011759585.1 Frigoribacterium endophyticum | reverse complement strand
GCCGCCCCTGCGGCTGACTGGCTGGGGCACCCCGGGGTCGCGACGTGACCCCGGGGTGCGCTCTGCTCCGGCGGACCTAGGGGGCGGGGGTGGCGGACGACTCGGGGGCGGTGCCGGTGCTCGTGTCTGAGGTGGGGGCTCCGCCCGCGACCTCCGCGACGAACTGGGCGAAGACCGTCGGGTCGGTGAGCGAGCCCTGGTACTGCTGGCCGTTGACCAGCACGGTCGGGGTGCCCGTGACCTTCTCGAGGTCGCTGTTGGGCAGCGGGTCGTTCAGCGCCCGCTCCGTGGCCGAGGCCACCCAGTCGTCGAACTCGCCCCCCGTGACGCACCCGGGGATCTGCTCGTCGTCGGCGCCCGCGCCCTGCACCAGGCTGACCAGCTCGTCGTTCGTCAGCCCGCTGGTGTTCTCCTCCGGCTGCTGCGCGAACAGGGCCGTGTTGACGTCGAGGGCCGCGTCGGGCTGGTAGTTCGCCACGCAGGCCAGGGCGTTCGCCGAGCGGGTCGAGTACTTCGTGCCGAGCGAGGCGTTGTCGAGGAACCCCAGGGGGTGGATCTCGAGGTCGACCGACCCCTGGCTCACCCAGGTCTGCAGCTGCTCCGCGTTGGCCGTGTCGAACTGGCCGCAGTACGGGCACATGTAGTCGAGGTAGACGACGATGCTCGGCTTCTCGGCCGTGCCGGCCGCCGAGGCCGTCGGCTCGCCGTCGGCGGGCACCGCGTCGGTCGTCGTCGCCGAGACCGTGGTGCCGTCGCCCGAGAGCACGATGCCGTCGCTCGCCATGTTCAGCGGCCCGGGGCCGCCCGGGGCCATCGACCGCGTGACGACCAGCACGACGACGGCGGCGACGGCGAGCACGCCGAGCACGAGTCCGCCCTGCAGTGCCCACTTCTTGCGGCGGCGGCGCTTCGCGGCCGCCTCACGGGCGACGCGGGCCTTCTCGCGGGCGGCCTCGCGGCGCTCTCGCTTGGTGTCTCCGGGCACGGCTGGTGGGGTCATCGGTCCTCGCTGGGTCGGGGGGCGCCGACGGGCGCTCTCGGCCAGCGTCGCGCCGCCGGCCAAGAACAACCTGGGACCGAGGCTGCGGGAAGGCGCGGTGCGGGCGGGGGAGGAGCGGTGCCGTCAGCCGAGGAGCGTCGGCAGCAGCAGCGGGAACTGCACCACGATGACCGTCGCGACGACGATGTAGTTGAGCACGGGCAGCACCCACGAGTACGGCAGGAACGCCGCCGCGGCCCGCTGCAGCCGGCCGGGCCGCACGAGGACCCCGCGCGCCGTGCCCCAGGTCAGGAAGACCCAGAAGAGCGGGATGGTGACCGACCACACGAGCATGCACCAGGGGCACAGGGCGCCGATGACGAAGACCGTCTGGGTGAAGAGCCACGTGATGAAGACCCAGGCCAGCGACACGCCCGAGGCGAACGCGACCCAGAACCACCGGGCGAAGCGGGCGCCGGCGAGGAGCCCGAGGCCCACGGCGACCGGGGCCGCGAAGCCGACCAGGCCGATGATCGGGTTCGGGAACCCGAAGAGCGACGCCTGCCAGCTGTTGATGACGGGGGAGCAGCCGACGAACGGGTTCACGTCGCAGCCGAGCGACTCCGTCGGGTTCTCGAGCAGGCGGAACTTGTCGACGGTCAGGGCGAACGAGCCCAGCAGCCCCACGAGCCCGACCACGATCAGCAGCACCGCGGCGACCACCGGGGTGCGGCCCCGGGGCAGGCCCGGGGAGGGGCCGACGGGCGTCGTGCTCGGGGCGGTGTCGGTGAGCGTCACCCCCCGATCATCGCACCCGTCGGATCGTGGTCGGCTGCGATGCGTGCGATAATCGACCCAGTCGAGGGGTGAGAGCCCCGAGATCATGACTTTCCGGGCCGTGCTGGCCCGCGTGGCACCGGCCCCGAGGGGCGTCGCGCGGGTGCAGGTGAAGCCGGGCACGGGGCGCAGGCGCTCCAGGTCGGATGGCCAGTTCCGACAGCAACGAAGAACCGCACGTCGACGAACGACACGGTGGTGACGACGACCGCAGAGACGGTCCGGCCCACCTCGTGACCGAACGCCGCGTGACCGACATGGCGTGCCGTGAGAGGGCACGGTGGTCCGGGGGCAGGTGCACGGCACCGCTCGGCCACGACACGAGACCACCTGCCGACGGCACGTCCTCGGCAGGGCGAGGAGCACACCAGCAGTGCTGGACAACAACGACGACACGACCGACGGTCGACCGAAGAAGAAGCGGGGCCTGTTCGGGGCCCTGCTCGCCCGCCAGGCGGCACCGCCCGCGGCGCGCGCCACCGGGGCACAGCGCCCCTCTTCTCCGACCGACCCCATCGACGACGCCCAGGAGGCACAGACCGTGACCCACGACACCGACTCCGCGGGCCAGGCCCCGAGCACCCCCGCCGACGAGACCGCCACGCAGGCCCAGGCCGCGCCCGAGGCCGGTCAGGCCCCCGCGACCGCCGGCGCCCCCGCGGTCGACGTCGAGGCCGTGCAGGCCGACCTCGCCGACGGCGAGCCCGCTGCCGAGGCGCCCGCGACGAGCACCGAGTCGGCGGTCGACCCGTCCGCGTCGCCCATCCCGGCGCACCTGACGACGACGAGCCTGATCTTCCACGCCCCGGTCATCACGCCCCTCCCCGCCCGCCCCGGCCGTCGACGTGACGACCGCGACGACCACCGCGACCAGCGCGACGACCTCGACGAGCGTGACGACGAGGGCTACGACGACGGCGGCTGGGACGACGAGCCCCAGCGCCCCGCCTCGCGCCGCCGCTCGCGCGGCCGCTCGCAGGACCGCGAGGAGCGCGACTCCGAGGCCCGCCAGGGCGAGCGCGGCCCGCGCGAGCGCCCGCAGCGCCAGGTCGAGCTGATCACCGAGCCGCAGCGCATCAAGGGCTCGACCCGCCTCGAGGCGAAGAAGCAGCGCCGTCGCGACGGCCGTGACGCCGGCCGCCGCCGCACCGTCATCACCGAGGCCGAGTTCCTCGCGCGCCGCGAGAGCGTCGACCGCAAGATGGTCGTCCGCTCGTCGGGCGACCGCATCGAGATCGGCGTCATGGAGGACGGCACGCTCGCCGAGCACTACGTCGCCAAGGCGCAGAACGTCTCGCTGATCGGCAACGTCTACCTCGGTCGCGTGCAGAACGTGCTGCCGAGCATGGAGGCCGCCTTCGTCGACATCGGGCGCGGCCGCAACGCCGTGCTCTACTCCGGCGAGGTCGACTGGGACAGCCTGTCGAACGGCAACCAGCCCCGTCGCATCGAGCTGGCGCTCAAGCCCGGCGACCGCGTCCTCGTGCAGGTCACGAAAGACCCCGTGGGCCACAAGGGCGCCCGCCTGACGAGCCAGATCTCGCTGCCCGGCCGCTACCTGGTCTACGTGCCCAACGGCTCGATGAACGGCATCAGCCGCAAGCTGCCCGACACCGAGCGCGCGCGCCTGAAGAAGATCCTGAAGGAGGCGCTGCCCGAGAACGCCGGGGTCATCGTCCGCACCGCGGCCGAGGGCGCCACGGAGGAGCAGCTGACCCTCGACATCAAGCGCCTGACGAACCAGTGGGCCGACATCAGCGCCAAGGTCGAGACGGGCGCCGCCCCGGCCCAGCTGCACTCCGAGCCCGACCTGCTGATCAAGATCGTGCGCGACGTCTTCAACGAGGACTTCCACGAGATGGTCGTCGACGGCGAGGACGCCTACGAGACGCTGCAGTCGTACCTCTCGGCCGTCGCCCCCGACCTCATCGACCGCATCGTGCGCTACGAGGGCGAGCGCGACGCGTTCGACGAGTACCGCCTCAACGAGCAGATCGAGAAGGCGCTCGACCGCAAGGTCTGGCTGCCCTCGGGCGGCTCGCTCGTCATCGACCGCACCGAGGCCATGACGGTCGTCGACGTCAACACGGGCAAGTTCGTCGGCTCCGGCGGCAACCTCGAGGAGACCGTGACGAAGAACAACCTCGAGGCCGCGGAGGAGATCGTCCGTCAGCTGCGCCTCCGCGACATCGGCGGCATCATCGTCGTCGACTTCATCGACATGGTGCTCGAGTCGAACCGCGACCTCGTGCTGCGTCGCCTCGTCGAGTGCCTCAGCCGCGACCGCACCAAGCACCAGGTCGCCGAGGTCACCTCGCTCGGCCTCGTCCAGATGACCCGCAAGAAGCTGGGCCTGGGGCTCGCCGAGTCGTTCGCCGAGGCCGGCAGCGCCGCCCGCGTGCAGGAGCAGCAGCCGCGTCGCGGCCAGAACGGCCAGGGCGGCCAGGGCGGCCAGAACGGCCAGGGCCAGGAGCAGCGTCGCCGCGGCGGCGCGGCCGCCAAGTCCGGAGGCGCGGGCCAGTCCGGCGCCGCGGGCGCCGGTCGCGGGGGCCAGCAGCCCGCGTCGGCCGCGCACCCCACCACGGGCACCCACGCGATCACCGAGGACGTCAAGAACGCCCTGTCGCGCATCGCGGCCTCGACCATCGCGCACGCCGAGGACGGCGACCGGAGCACCGACTCCGCCGTCGAGGCCGCCGCCGCCGTCGAGGCGGCCATCGACGCCGCCGCGGCGTCGGTCGGCGGCTCGGCCGAGGCGCCGGGCGAGCAGCAGGGCGACGAGCCCCGCCGGGGCCGTGGCGCCCGCAAGAGCCGTCGCTCGCGCGGCGGTCGTGACGCCGACTCGACCGAGGGTGCGTCGACCGACGACAGCTCGACCGAGACGGGCCGGGGCCGCGCCGAGGCCGACCAGGCCGACGCACCGGCGGCCGAGGCCGCCGTCGTGACCGTGCCGACGACCGCCCCCGCGGCGCCGGAGCAGGCCGAGCCCGTCCAGGCCCCGACGGCTCCGGCCGCCGAGGCCGAGCCCGCGACCGCCCGGGCGGAGCGCAGCACGGAGTCCCGCCGGTCGCGCGTCACCGTGACGACCCCCGAGGCCAGCGTGGCGATCCTCGACATCCCGGTCACCACGACCCGTCGCGAGCCCCGCAAGATCAGCCGTGACGACGCCGAGCAGCTGCTCGACTCCGTCCTCGGGGCGCTGCCCGAGCCCAAGCAGCCCGGCCAGGGCCGCAGCCGCTCACGCCGTGCCTCGAGCTCGGGCACGACCTCCGCACCGGTCGCCCCCGCGGCCGCTGAGACGACCGAGGGCGGCTCGACCGAGGGCGACTCCAGTCCGTTCATCCTGGGCGTGGGCGTCAGCTCCGACGAACTGTGACTCGTCTAGGGTGACTGCGTGACCTCGACGCAGCCCGGACAGCCGACCCCAGGGTCGACCGTCCGGGCTGCCGTCGTCTCGCTGCGCGGCACCTCGGGGCGCGACCGTCTGGTCGCCGCCGCCACGGCCGTCGGCGTCGTGCTGCTGGCCCGTTTCGCGCTCGGCCTGCTCGCCATGGTCGGGGCCGCCGTCGGGTTCAGCGTCACGGCCTTCCCGAGCGGGTTCGCGGCGACGCCGGTCGGCCAGTTCCTCGGCAGCTTCGTCTTCTACCCGTTCCCCTTCTACGTCGTGGCGTTCGTCGTGCTGCTGGTGGTGCGGCCGCTCGAGACGGCCGCCCCCCTCGCCACCGTGCTGCGTCGGGCCCTCGTGGCCGGCGCCGCGGGCACCCTGGCCCTCGCCGTCGTCGGCGTCGTGCCGGGCGTGCTGCTCTCCCGGAGCGGCGGCACCTGGGCCAACCTCGTCCTCTACGTCACGACCATCCCGCTGGCGGCGGGCGTCGTCGACACGGCCCTGCTCGTGGTGGGCGCCGTCCTGGCCTGGCTCTGGGCGCGTCGCGAGGGCGACGACCCGGCGGGGGCCGACCCCGAGGCCGACGCCCGGCCCCAGGCCGTCGTCGTGCCCGCCGCGCCGACGTCGTCGGACGCCGAGGCCGACGCGGACGCGACCGGTGCACCGGCCCGGGCGTCCGCACCGTCGCGCGCGCCCCGCTCCGGCCCCGTCGACCACGCGTCCTTCCGGCCGGCCGCCGTCGCGCCCGTCGACGCCGACGACGCCCCCGCGCGGCCCGCCGTCGAGCCCGAGGCTACGCCCGCACCCGACGCCCCCCGACGCTCCCGTCGCGCTGCCGACCCCGCGCGCGACGACTGGTCGCGCTTCGCGCCGCCCGCCGACCGCGGCGAGGGCGAGCGGTGAGCGCGCCCCTGCTGCACCGCGACCCGTCGCACGACCACCACGACCACGGCGTCGTCTCGCCCGGTCGGGGCCCCGGGCGAGGCCCGCGCCGCGCCTCCCGCACGCCCCTGCTCGTCGTCGGCGGCGTGGTGGCGCTCCTGCTGCTCGTGGTGCGCCTGGCGTCGCCCGCCCTCGGCCCCGGCCTGCTGCCCGACGTCGCGCAGGACTTCGTCACCCTGACGATCAGCGTCATCGTCGAGTCGATGCCCTTCGTGCTGCTCGGCATCGTGCTGTCGATCATCGTGCAGGTGTGGCTGCCGCAGGCCTTCTTCACGTCGTGGCTGCCGCGCCAGCCGCTGCTGCGCCGCGCGGTCATCTCCTTCCTCGGCATGTTCCTGCCGGTCTGCGAGTGCGGCAACGTGCCGCTGGCCCGTGGCCTGGTGCTCAAGGGCTTCACGGTCTCCGAGTCGATGACGTTCCTCCTGGCCGCGCCGATCCTCAACCCGATCACGATCATCACGACGCACCAGGCGTTCGGCTGGAGCGACGGGATCCTGGTCGCCCGCCTCCTCGGCGGGTTCCTGATCGCGAACCTGATCGGCTGGCTCTACAGCCGCCACCCCGACCCCGAGAGCCTGCTGACGAAGTCGTTCGCGGCGGAGTGCGCCCTGCCCACCGATCACGCCCACGGCGGCGGGCGCCTCCGCGAGAGCGTCGAGCTGTTCCGCCGCGAGATGTCGACGATGATGCCCGCGCTGTTCATCGGCGCCGCGATCGCCGGCGGCATCCAGACGGCCGTGCCGCGCTCGGTGCTCGTGACGCTCGGCAGCAACCCGGTCTGGTCGGTGCTCGCGATGATGGTGCTCGCGTTCGTCATCTCGCTCTGCTCGAACGTCGACGCGTTCTTCGTGCTGCCCTTCGCGACGACCTTCATGCCCGGCGGCATCGCCGCCTTCCTCGTCTTCGGGCCGATCATCGACGTCAAGATGCTCGCCCTGCTGCGCACGACGTACCGGCCGAAGGTGCTCGCGCAGCTGACCCTCGTGGTGGCGCTGACCAGCGCCGCGATCGGACTGGTGGTGAACTTCTTTGCTTAGCACGCTCGCAGATCGGTGGCAGGGGGTGCTGCTCACGCTCGTCGTGGGCGTCTCGACCCTCTGGCTCGCCGCGACCGGTCAGCTGATCCTCTACATCCACCCGCGCTACGTCGTCTTCACGGTGATCATGATCGCGATCGGCATGGTGCTCTCGCTCGGCGTGCTCGCCCTCGTGCCCGCCCGCGACGACCACGACCACGAGCACGAGGCCCCCGGTCAGGCGCCCGCCGGCCCCCGCAGGCCGCGTCGTCGCCGGCGGGGCCGGGCCGGCCTCCGCGGCGCCGCCGTCACCGTCGGCGCGCTCGTCACGGTCGGCATCGCCGTCGCGCTCGTCGTGCTCCCGCCCGCGACGCTGACCAGCGCGACGGCCGGGCAGCGCGACGTGAACTCGTCGACGGCCTCGCTGAACGGCACCACGGTGGCCGACGCCGAGGCGGGCGACGCCGACGCGTACAAGTCGTTCAGCGTGCTCGACTGGGCCGGGCTGCTGCGCCAGACGAGCGACCTCGCGTTCTTCGAGGGCAAGACCGCCGACGTCGTCGGCTTCGTGGTGCCGGCCGGCGACGACCCCGACACCTTCTACGTCTCGCGCTTCGTCGTGACCTGCTGCGCCGTCGACGCCCAGCCCGTCGGCGTGCCCGTGCAGCTCGACGACTGGCAGAGCCAGCTCCAGCCCGACGAGTGGGTCGACGTCTCCGGCGGTTTCCGGGCCAACCAGAGCAGCGCGTCGACCGACCCGGTCGCGCTCGTCCCCGACAGCCTCGAGAAGGTCGGCCAGCCGAGTGACCCCTACCTCTACTGACCGGTGGTCGGCGGAGGGCGGGCGCGACGGCGAGCCGCTCGACGAGGCCGACCTGCGCCTCCGTCAGCGTCGCCGCTTCGTCGCGGTCGTCGCCGTGCTCGCCGTCGTCTGCGGGCTCTTCGGCGTGCTCACCCACCTGCAGGGGCCGAAGCTCACCGACGTGCAGGTCGACGCGAGCGCTGTCGTCGAGCGGTCGGGCCAGCAGCTGCGGTTGTTCTCGAACCAGGCCCTCGCCCACGTCGACCCCGACCAGGTCGTCGTCAGCCCGGCGGCGCCCTTCACCGTGCAGACCTCGGGCGACGTGGTCTCGGTGCAGTTCACCGACCGGCTGCGCTACGACACCGACTACCGGGTCAGCGTGTCGGGGGTGTCGAGCATCTACCAGCGGCAGACCTCCGACCTGGAGGCGCGGTTCAGCACCGAGCAGGCCGTCACCTGGCGCATCGTGCACGGCCGTGACGGCGCGGAGGACTCCCTCGAGCAGGCCGACCTGAAGGGCGGCGCCGAGCGGCGCACGGTCTGGAGCGCGCCGCGGATCCAGGCGTACGAGGTCTTCGACAGCGCGGTGGCCGTGCTCACCGACGACGGCGAGCAGTCGACCCTCAGCCTCGTCTCGCTCGACGGGGTCGCCGCCGAGACCCTGCCCCTGCCCGAGGGCCCCGGTCTCGTCACGCAGCTCGGCGCCGACCGGGCGACCACGACGCTGGCGTTCTCGTGGCAGCCCGAGGGCTCCGAGCAGGAGACCCTCTACACGCTCCCGCTGCAGGGCCAGCGGGCCGTCGCCCCCGTGACGTCGATCGCGGGGGAGCCCCTCACGGTGCTCGACTGGCAGTTCGTCCCCGGGCTCGACAGCGTGGTGGCCCAGGCGACCGACGAGCAGGTGACCCTCTTCGACCTCAGCGGGGCCGCGCCTCCCCGGCCCCTCGGCACCTTCGTCGCGCTGCAGGGGGTCTCGCTCGACGGGCGGGGCATCGTCGCGGCGACGGCGCTGCAGGCCTTCCGGGTCGACCTGTCGACGGGGGAGCAGACCCCCATCCCGTTCTCGGCGGTGGAGGGGCAGACGCCGTTCCGCGGCGAGCTCGTCGCCGTCGGCGCGACGGAGTACGTGCAGCAGGTGGCGCTGCCGACCGACGGCGGCACGAGCTTCAGCAGCCTCATCGTGCTGGACGACGAGCAGGAGGCGCGGGTCGTCTTCCGCCCGCCGAGCGGCTCCAGCGAGATCGAGGGCTTCTCCGTGTCGCCGAACGGGCAGTTCCTCGCGGTCGAGACCGCCACGGCGACGAGCCCGACCGACTACACCTACACGATCGACCCGACGCCGGCCGAGGTGACGACCACCGTCGTCGACCTCGCCTCGGGCGCGGTCGTGGCGAGCTTCCTCGGGCACGCCGCCTCCTGGTGAGGCGCGACGGCCGGTCGGGCGATCGTCGACCCGGCACCGCCGCCCCGCGGCGCTAGGGGCGAGGGCGGGCCGGCAGCCCGCGCTTGACCCGCTGCGAGACGCGCAGGCCGCTGCGCTCGAGGCGGCGGGCGAGCTCGAGGCCCGAGACGGGCACCGCGCCGGCCGCGACGAGGTCGGCGAGCCGCGACTCGGGCACGTCGTAGTGGTCGTGGTCGAAGCCCCGGCGGGGCACGTCGTGGGCCGCGGCGAAGGCGTGCAGCTCGGCGTACGACTCGTCGCTGACCAGGTGCGCCCAGAGGGTGTCGTGGGCAGGCCAGATGGCCTCGTCGATCAGGATGGTCACGCCGCCGATGCTACCCGCGCGTTGACGCCCGCCGAGGGCCCCCTGTATCGTGGAGGGTCGGTGCGCGCAGGCCCACGGTCGTGTCGGCATCCCCGGGCGTGATCTCGTCCGCCCCACGACGTCCTCTCGCACCGCACCAGCGTCGCCCGTCCAGACGGTCCGGCGACGCGACCGAGCGGCGGGCACAGCCCGCTCCCTCGTGCTCGACCCGGGGCACCTTTCCCCGGCACACAGATCCAGAAGAGACTGAACACCCATGGCCACCTTCGTCGACCACGTGACCCTCCACCTCCGAGCAGGCAACGGGGGCAACGGCTGCGTCTCCGTCAAGCGCGAGAAGTTCAAGCCCCTCGCCGGCCCCGACGGCGGCAACGGCGGCAACGGCGGCGACATCGTGCTCGTCGCCGACGCCGGCGTCACCACCCTGCTCGGGTTCCACCGCGCCCCCCACCGCTCGAGCGAGAACGGCGGCCCGGGCATGGGCGACCACCGCAGCGGCACCCAGGGCACCGAGCTCGAGCTCGCCGTGCCGCTCGGCACCGTCGTGAAGTCGACCGACGGCACCGAGCTGATCGACATGACCGAGCACGGCACGCGCTACGTCGTGGCCGAGGCCGGCATCGGCGGCCTGGGCAACGCGGCCCTGTCGTCGACGAAGCGCAAGGCCCCCGGCTTCGCGCTGCTCGGCACCCCGGGCTGGCAGGGCGACGTCCTGCTCGAGCTGAAGGTCGTGGCCGACGTCGCGCTCGTCGGCTACCCGTCGGCCGGCAAGTCGAGCCTCGTCGCCGCGCTCTCCGCGGCCAAGCCGAAGATCGCCGACTACCCCTTCACGACCCTCCACCCGAACCTCGGCGTCGTCGAGTCGGGCGACACCCGCTACACCGTCGCCGACGTGCCCGGCCTGATCGAGGGCGCCAGCGAGGGCAAGGGCCTCGGGCTCGAGTTCCTCCGCCACGTCGAGCGCTGCTCGGCCCTGCTGCACGTGCTCGACTGCGCCACGCTCGAGCCCGGCCGCGACCCGCTGACCGACCTCGACGTCATCCTCCGCGAGCTCGAGGCCTACCCGGTGCCCGAGGGGCAGCTGCCGCTGCTCGAGCGCCCGCAGATGATCGCCCTCAACAAGGTCGACGTGCCCGACGGCCGCGAGCTCGCCGACTTCGTCACGCCCGAGCTCGAGGCCCGCGGCTACCGCGTCTTCGAGATCTCTGCCGTCAGCCACGAGGGCCTCCGCAACCTCTCGTTCGCCCTGGCCGAGGTCGTCGAGGCCAGCCGCGCCGAGATCGCCAGCCGACCCGCGCCTCCCCGCCTCGTCATGCGCCCCCGCGCCGTCAACGAGAAGCCGTTCGTCATCAGGGTCGAGGGCGGCACCTACGGCAACGTGTACCGCATCCTCGGCCAGAAGCCCGAGCGCTGGGTCGTGCAGACCGACTTCAACAACGAGGAGGCCGTGGGCTACCTCGCCGACCGCCTCAACGCGATCGGCATCGAGGACGCCCTGTTCAAGGCGGGCGCGCAGGCCGGCTCGACCGTCCTGATCGGCCCCGAGGGCGGCATCGTCTTCGACTGGGAGCCCACGCTCACCTCGACCGCCGAGCTGATGACCTCCGCCCGCGGCACCGACCCGCGCCTGATCAAGAACGACCGCCCCACCCGCAACCAGCGCCGCGAGGACTACTTCGAGCGCATGGACGCGAAGGCGGAGGCGCGGGCCGAGCTCCAGCGCGAGCGCGCGGCCGGCCTCTGGACCGACGACGAGGGCTTCCTCGTCACGGAGGGCGACGAGCGGGAATGAGCACCGAGGGCCCCCTCGTGACCCCGGCGCGCCCCGACGGCGGCCCGGTGGTCGACCGGGCCGGCATCGCCCGGGCCCGCCGCATCGTGGTCAAGGTCGGCTCGTCGTCGATCAGCGGGGAGAACGTCGGCCAGATCGAGCCCCTCGTGGACGCGCTCGCCGGCGCCTACGCGCGCGGCGCCGAGGTCGTGCTCGTCTCGTCGGGCGCCATCGCGACGGGCCTGCCGCACCTGCGGCTCGACTCGCGACCGACCGACCTCGCGACCCAGCAGGCGGCGGCCGCGGTGGGCCAGAACGTCCTTATCTACCGCTACCAGCAGAGCCTCCGCCGGCACGGCATCGTCGCCGGCCAGGTGCTGCTCACGGCGGGCGACATGCGCGACCCGACGCCGCGCAGCAACGCCCAGCGCGCGATGGACCGCCTGCTCGAGCTGCGGATCCTGCCGATCGTCAACGAGAACGACACCGTCGCGACCCACGAGATCCGCTTCGGCGACAACGACAGGCTCGCCGCCCTGGTCGCCGAGCTGATCGGCGCCGACGCCCTCGTGCTGCTCAGCGACGTCGACGCGCTCTACACCCGGCCGCCGCACGAGCCCGGGGCGGTCGCGCTCGTCGACGTCCCGGTCGGCGACGACCTCGCCGGAGTGACGTTCGGCGACGCGGGCGCGGCCGGGGTCGGCACGGGCGGCGCCGGCACCAAGGTGGCCGCGGCACGCCACGCCGCCGCGGCGGGCACGCCGGTGCTCGTCACGTCGACGGCGAACGTGGCGCTCGCGCTGTCGGGGGCCGCGGTCGGGACCTTCTTCGAGGCCGTGCCCCGCGCCTCCTGAGGGCTGCTCGCGGGCTTAAGATCTCGGCATGACGACCCTCGTGCCCACGCCCGTCGACCCTGCCTCCTCGCCGGCCGCCGGCCCCGCGCCGGCGGGCCCTGCGGCGGGCTCGCCGTCGGTGCACGACTCGCTCGTCGCGGCGCGGGCCGCGTCGCGCGTGCTGGCGCAGCTCACGAGCGACCGCAAGGACGCCGCGCTGCACGCGATCGCCGACGCGGTCGTCGCCCAGGCCGACCGCGTGCTCGCCGCCAACGCGCTCGACCTCGAGCAGGCCGAGCGCGACGGGGTCGCCCCGGGCCTGCGTGACCGCCTGCGCCTCGACCTCGCGCGCCTCGAGGGGCTCGCGGCCGCCACGCGGCTCGTCGCCGCCCTCGTCGACCCGGTCGGCGAGAACGTGCGCGGCCGGGTGCTGCCCAACGGGCTGCGCCTCGACCAGGTGCGGGTGCCCTTCGGCGTGGTCGGCGCCATCTACGAGGCGCGGCCCAACGTCACGGTCGACATCGCCGCCCTCGCGCTCAAGAGCGGCAACGCGGCCGTGCTCCGCGGCGGCAGCGCGGCCCGTCGGTCGAACACGGCCCTGGTGGCGGTCATCAGGGAGGCGCTGGTCGCCTCCGGCCTGCCCGCCGACGCCGTCGTGACCATCGACCAGCACGGCCGCGAGGGCGCCGCCGAGCTGATGCGCGCACGCGGCCTCGTCGACGTGCTCGTGCCGCGGGGGAGCGCCGCCTTCATCGAGACCGTCGTCCGCGAATCGACCGTGCCGGTGATCGAGACGGGCGCGGGCGTCGTCCACGTCTTCCTCGACGAGAGCGCCGACGAGGCGACCGCCGTCGACGTGGTCGTGAACAGCAAGGTGCAGCGGCCGAGCGTCTGCAACGCCCTCGAGACCCTCCTGGTGCACGAGCGGGCCGCCGACCGCCTGCTGCCGGCGGTGCTGGGTGCCCTCCGCGCCTCCGGCGTGACCGTCCACGGCGACGAACGCGTGCGCGCCGTCGACGCCGACGTGGTGCCGGCCACCGACGACGACTGGGCGACGGAGTACATGAGCCTCGACCTCGCGGTGCGCGTCGTCGCCGACGTCGACGCGGCGATGGAGCACATCGAGCGCTGGTCGACGCGGCACACCGAGTCGATCGTCACGGCCGACCACGCGACGGCGGAGAGGTTCCTCGCCGAGGTCGACAGCGCCGTCGTCATGGTCAACGCGTCGACGCGGTTCACCGACGGGGGCGAGTTCGGCTTCGGCGCCGAGGTGGGCATATCGACGCAGAAGCTGCACGCGAGGGGGCCGATGGGGCTGCCCGAGCTGACCAGCACGAAGTGGCTCGTGCGCGGCACCGGCCAGGTGCGCGGCTAGACTGGCCCGGATCACCCCTCGGAACGGAGAACCCATGCTCGACGTCGCCCTCCTCGCCGCTGCCCACGAAGACCTGGCGCCGCTCATCGCGCCGCCCGCTGCCATCTCCGCGGTCTTCGGCGTGTTCTTCCTGTTCCTCGGCTACGTCGTGTGGAGCTACCGCGACGTCTCCAACCGCTCGCCGCGCAAGGCGTCCACGCAGGCGCACCACGAGGGCCCCGTCGACGAGTTCGGCCACCCCGAGCAGCACTGACCGGGCGGGCTGAGAGCGTGGTTGCGGTCGCCCCGGCGGCGACCCTCGAGGGCGTCGACGAGCAGCACCGCCGACCCCGCATCGGCATCATGGGCGGCACGTTCGACCCGATCCACCACGGTCACCTGGTCGCGGCCAGCGAGGTCGCCCAGTCGTTCGCGCTCGACGAGGTCGTCTTCGTGCCGACCGGCCAGCCCTACATGAAGGCGGCGCCCAGCGACAGCGAGCACCGCTACCTCATGACGGTCATCGCGACCGCCTCCAACCCGATGTTCACGGTGAGCCGGGTCGACATCGACCGTGGCGGCCCCACCTACACGATCGACACCCTCCGCGACATCCGCTCGCAGCACCCCGACGCCGAGCTCTTCTTCATCACGGGCGCCGACGCCGTCGCCCAGATCATCGACTGGAAGGACGTCGAGGAGCTCTGGGCCCTCGCGCACTTCGTCGCCGTGACCCGGCCCGGGCACGACCTGAGCGTTGGTGGATTGCCGGAGAGCGACGTAAGCTTGCTCGAAGTCCCCGCCTTGGCGATCTCGTCGACCGATTGCCGCGCCCGGGTCGGTCGCGATCACCCGGTGTGGTACCTGGTCCCCGACGGAGTCGTCCAGTACATCTCCAAGCACCACCTGTACAGGAGCCACTCATGAGTTCGACCGACGGCCAGCCGCCGCTCACCAGGCGACAGGTCCGCGACCTCGAGCGAGCCCGACAGGGGTCCGCCGCCCTCACGGGCGAGCAGCCCGCCGCCGAGGCCCCGACCGGCTCGGCCCCCTCACCCGTCTCGGCCGCGCCCGTGACCGAGGAGGTCGTGCGGCCCGTTCCGTCGTCGCTGGTGGCCCCGGTGTCGAGCCCGGCGGTCGCCGCCTCCGCACCGTCCCCTGCCTCCGCTCCTGCTCCGTCGTCCGTCTCGGCGCCGTCGTCGGTCTCGGGCCCGCCCGCGTCCGTCGCCGAGCCGGGCCAGCTGACCCGGCGTCAGCTGCGCGCCCTGCGTGACGCCGAGGCCGCCCGTGGCCCCGTGCCGCTGCAGGCCCCCGGCCCCGAGCCGCGACGCACGCTCTCCGAGGCTCTCGACACGGTCGACCAGATCGTCTCCCCGATCGAGGGCGGCGAGGGCTCCGCGGCGGGCACGAGCGCGGCCACGGGCTCACGTCCGGCCTCGTCCGCTCCGGCGTCTGGCGCTCCGGCGTCTGCCGCACCCGCCTCGGCCCCGCCCGCCGGTGACGACCTCCCGGCGTCGGTGCGACCGCCGGTGTCGTCCGCGCCGTCGGTGCTGCCGACCCGCGACGACGACTCGACGGCCGACGACGGTGCGGCACCCGGGCCACGTCGCACGGGCGAGGTGCGCCCGGCCTCGTCGCCCGCGCCCACGTCGACCCCGACCGTCTTCCCGCTCGACCTCGCCGGCGAGCGGCCGTCGTCGGCACCGTCCGAGCCCGTCTCCTCCCTGCGGCCGGCGGGGCTCGACCCCGTCGCCCCGACCCCGGTCGTGGAGGCCGCCCCGGCCTCGGTGCCCGAGCCGACCGGCTTCGTGCCGCCGGTGGGGCACTGGACGACGCAGGTCGACGCCCCCGACGACGAGAGCGCCCCCGGTCGCGCGCTCGGCACGCACACGGGCCAGACGAACGCGCTGATCCTCACCGACCAGCAGGTCGCCGACGTCACCGGGGCGCTGAACGCCACCGGCGAGATCATCATCACCGGCTCGATCGACCTGCCCCGCAGCCTCGGTGCCACGGGGTCGCAGGCCCGCATCGACAACTCCGAGATCGACCGCCTCATGGAGGCCGGCGACGCCGAGTCGGCGGACACCGACGCGGCGCCCGTCCGGGCCAGCAAGGCCATCAGCACGCACACCTCCACCCGCTCGGTCGTGCTCGCCGCGGCCCAGCCGGCGGCCAACCGGCTGCCGCTCGTGCTCGGGATCGTCGGGGGCGGCGTGGGCCTTGGTATCATCGGTGTCATCGTCTACGGCTTCTCGACCGGAGTCCTGGGCGGCTGACCTCCGACCCCCACCGGGTCGGCGTGGTGGCGGGCTCGACCCGACCACCGCCTCCTGAACACCCCGGCCGTCGCTGACGGCCGCCTCCACCACATCCGTCCCTACCCAGAGGATCCCTTGACAGCCACCCCTCGCGCCATCGAGCTCCTGCAGATCGCCGCCCGCGCCGCAGACGACAAGCAGGCCGACGACCTCGTCGCGCTCGACGTCACCGAGCCGCTGCCCCTCACCGACGTGTTCCTCCTCGCCTCCGGGCGCAGCGAGCGCAACGTCGTCGCCATCGCCGGCGAGATCGAAGACAAGCTGCTCGAGCACGGCGTCAAGACGCTGCGCCGCGAGGGCCGGGCCGAGGGCCGCTGGGTCCTGCTCGACTTCGGCGACCTCGTCGTCCACGTCTTCCACGACGAAGACCGCCAGTACTACTCGCTCGAGCGGCTGTGGAGCGACTGCCCGACCATCCCGCTCGACGTCGTGACCGAGGCCGCGGCCGCTGAGCCGGCTGAGGCTCCCGCCGAGGCCTAGCCCGGCTCGCCCTCCGGGGTGTTCGACGTGACGGAGACCCGGCTGCGGCCGGGTCTTCGTGCGTCCGGGAGGCCGTCGGGGGGAGGTGTACTCGAGGCCTCGAAATCTGTAGTAAGGTTGACGAGTTGCTTCGGAAGGGGCAACGGAACGACAACAGAACATGGGTCTGTGGCGCAGCTGGTAGCGCACCTGCATGGCATGCAGGGGGTCAGGGGTTCGAGTCCCCTCAGATCCACCCGAACGAAGAGGCTCTCCCACTGGGAGGGCCTCTTCTCGTTGGTGCGTGCGTGTGCCCCGCCGCAGAGGCCGGGCGCGGTCCCCTCGAGGCGACGCGTTCTGGGCCCCGGGCGGGCGCGAGGTCCCAACGCGCGTCACCTCGTGGCGGTGCGGTCGTCGCGGCCACGCGCCGCGCTCATCGAGGTGTCGCGTTGTGGGGGATGGGCTGAGGTGGGGGCCCAGGACGAGTCGCCTCGTCGTGGTGTGGCCATGAACGGCCCGGCGCTGCGCGCCGTCCTCTCTCCACCCCAGGAGCCTGACGGGGCCCTGCGTGCGACGTCGGGCGGGCGCGGGTTCGCCAGCCCCGTGCAGGCTGCTCGAGCGCGGGGCTCCTCGAGGTGACGCGTTCTGCGGCCCGTGCGGGGGTATGGGCCCAGAACGGGTCATATCGGCGTGGCGTGGACGTGAGCGGCGCGGCGCTGCTCGCCGTCGGCGCGACGCGGGGCGCGCGTGCCCGTGCGCGGGCCGGGGGGCTGCTGGGGGAGGGCTGTGCATCGGCTCCATGCGGGGACGTGACGGGGTAGACATCAGGCATGACCGACCAGCAGCCCGTCCCGAGCCCGACCCCCGACGACGACGCGACCCGCGCCTCCGGCGGTCCCGCCCCCGAGTCGCGACCGCGCCCCGCCTACGGCGAGTACGCCCCGACCCCCGCGGGCGGCGCCGCCCCCGACGCGGGCCAGGGCCAGGCCCCCCAGGGCGCCCCCGCTCCCGCCGCCGCCCACCAGGGCGTCGTGCCCCCGCAGCCGGGCCACCAGGCCCCGGCCGGCAGCTCGCCCCAGGCGACGCCGGGCCTCCCCGGCATCGGCGCCTTCGCCGGAGGCGGGCACCCGCAGACCCTCGCCACGTTCACGAAGTACGAAGACGCGCAGGCTGCCGTCGACCTGCTCAGCGACGAGGGCTTCCCCGTCGAGAGCGTCTCCATCGTCGGCCACGACATCCGCACCGTCGAGAACGTCGCCGGCCGCCTCACCACCGGCAAGGCAGCCGTGCGCGGCGCCGGCGGCGGCGCGTGGTTCGGCCTCCTCTTCGGCCTCTTCGCGAGCAACGTGGCCCTGATCGGCGTCCTGCTCGTGGCCGTCGGCGCCGGAGCCCTCTGGGGTGCCCTGTGGGGCGCCATCGGCCACGCGGCGACGCGCGGCCGCCGCGATTTCTCCTCCGTGAAGACGATGGAGGCGGGGCGCTACGAGGTGCTCGTGCGCGGCGAGCTCGCCGCCCGTGCGCACCAGGTGCTCGCGACCGGCCGCAAGGTCGCGTAACCAGACCGGCATCGGCACCGGCCCCGCATCAGACACGACGGCGCCCGACCCCGCCAGGGGCCGGGCGCCGTCGTCTGCGTCGGCAGCCCCTACGGCGTGACCATCCCGCCGTTGACGTTCAGCGTCTCGCCCGCGACGAAGCTCGATTCGGCGCTGGTGAGGAACACGTACGCCGGAGCCTGCTCGGCCGGCTGCGCCGCCCGCCCCATCGGCGACTCGCTCGAGCCGAACTCGGGCAGCGTCTCGGGGTCGACGCCGCGCGTGACCTGCAGGGCCGACCAGGTGGGCCCGGGCGCCACGACGTTGACGCGGATGCCGCGCGTGATGAGCTGCTGCGCGAGCCCCTTCGAGAAGTTGTTGATCGCGCCCTTCGTGGTCGCGTAGTCGAGGCGGTCGGGCGCGGGCACGTACGCTTCGAGCGACGCCGTGTTGACGATGGTCGAGCCGGGCGCGAGGTGCGGCAGGGCGGCCTTGACGATGAAGAACGGCGCGAAGACGTTCGTGCGGAAGGTCTCCTCGAACTGCTCGTCGCTGATCTCCTCGATCGTCGGCTGCCAGACCTGCTTGCCCGCCACGTTGACGATCGCGTCGAGCCCGCCCATGCCCTCGACGGCGCGCGCCACGAGCTCCCGGCAGAAGGAGGCGCTGGTCAGGTCTCCGGGGACGGCCACGGCCTTCCGGCCCGCCGCCTCCACCTGCTCCACGACGTGGCGGGCGTCCTCCTCCTCCTCGGGCAGGTACGACAGGGTCACGTCGGCGCCCTCCCGCGCGAAGGCGATCGCGACCGCGGCGCCGATGCCGGAGTCGGCTCCGGTGATGAGAGCCTTCCGCCCCGTGAGGCGGCCGGTGCCGCGGTAGGTCGCCTCGCCGAGGTCGGGCACCGGGGTCATGGCCGACTGCAGGCCGGGCTCCGGCTGCTGCTGCACCTCGGGGCTGATCACGGGGTAGCGGTGGCGGGGGTCGTCGAACGTGTACTGGTCGCTGGTCATGCCTCCGTCGTACGCCCCGCACCTGCCGGGACGCCGTGCCGTACCCCTCCGCACCACGTGCTCCGGGGGGCTGTCAAGGGGGCACCGCGCGCCGCCGTGGGCGACCACGGTGGAGGCGACGAGGCGGGTCGACCTGGTGAGGCCTGCGGAGCGACGGCGAGGAGGCGCGGGGTGGCGACGAGCGTGACGGTGTGGGTCGACGCGTGGCAGCTGGTGCAGGGGCACGACGTCTTCCGGGTCGCCGACGTGGTGAGCTGGCCCGTCACGGTGCCCGCCCCCGGCGCCGACCGGCTGGCCGGGCTGCACGCCCCTGCCGACCCGGATCTGCTCGTCGAGCACTACGGCGCCACGCACCGGGTCAGCACGGTCACGGGCACCGTCGCGGCGATCGGACGGGCGTCGGCGCCCGTCGCCGTCGTGCTGCAGCGCCCCGGGGGGCGGGCGTCGGCACCCGCGGCGTGGAACGTCACCTCGGTGCTGGGCACCGCCGACTGGGACGACCGGGGGCGTGCCGCGTGGTTCTGCGGCTACCTCGTGACGCTGGTCGACGTCGAGCTCGAGGGCCCGTGACGGCTGCCCCCTGCCCAGTCCGGGGATTCCGTTGGCGCCCCAACGATCTGTACACTCGTCGTCATGGCCCGAGCACCCCGAACGCCCCGCGACGACGACCCCCACGCCCACGGCAGCCGCTTCGGCGACCTCGTCGAGGCGATGAACGCCCGGCTGCGCCCCTACATCGGCGGCGCGCAGCTCGGCCTCAAGAACGAGGCGCCCCCGGTGGCGCCGGCGCACGGCGGGGCCTGCCCGCTCTGCGGCGCGCCCATGGACGAGCACGTCGTCGACCGCACCGGCCCCCGCACGATGGTGCACTGCCCCGGCACCCCCCGAGCCGCCCGGGCCGGCGCGGGCTCGTGAGCGCCCCCGGCACCAGCGCCCTCGGCACCCTCACCCTCGACAACGCCGCCGTCGACCCGCTCGCCCTCGAGAGCCAGATCTGCTTCGCCCTCTCGGTCGCGTCCCGCAGCGTCGTCGCCGCCTACCGCCCCGTGCTCGAGCCCCTCGGCCTCACGCACCCGCAGTACCTCGTCATGCTCGCCCTCTGGGAGCACCGAGGGAGGCGCGGTGAGGGCCCCCCAGGCCAGGCCGGCGCGGACGACCGCCCGCTGTCGATCCGCGACCTCGCGCGCCTCCTCCGGCTCGACCCCGGCACCCTCTCCCCGCTGGTGAAGCGGCTGGAGGCGCAGGGCCTGCTCACGAGGCGCCGTCACGTCGACGACGAGCGCACGCTGGCCATCGAGCTGACCGGGCCGGGGCAGGCGCTCCGGGCCGAGGCCGAGGCGATCCCCGGCCGCATGATGCGTCGGCTCGGCGTGACCCGCGACGAGCTGGTCGTGCTGCACCGCACGATGACGAGGCTGATCGCCGCGGCCGAGGGCGACCCGCTCGACGACGGGGGCGCCGCGGGCTGAGCCGACCCGTGCCTCCTGCGGGCACTGCCCCGCCCGGAGCCCGAGCCCCCCTAGGGCCGGCCCGGGAGGCCGAGCTTCGGGAGGCCGAGCCCCGGGAGGCCGAGCCCCGCGGCGGTCAGCCCCCGGCGCCCCGCCGCGGCAGCGTCGGCAGCGCCGTCTCGTCGAGCCAGGCCGCGAACAACAGCGCCAGCGAGTCGTCTGTCGTGTCGGTGACCTCGTCGCAGAGCTCGACGAAGTCGTCGGTGCTGACGACGCCGTGGCGGTGGCGGGCCGTCCACTCGCGCAGCACGGTGAAGAAGGCCTCGTCGCCGATCGTCAGCCGCAGCGCGTGCAGCGTCAGGGCGCCGCGCTTGTAGACGCGGTCGTCGAACATCGCGTCGGGCCCCGGGTCGCCCACGACGATGTCGTGCGGCGGCAGGGCGAGCCGCAGCCGCGTGCGCTGGGCGTGCGCGTGCGCGGTGGTGCCGCCGTCGTGCTCCGACCAGAGCCACTCGGCGTAGCAGGCGAAGCCCTCGTTGAGCCAGATGTCGCGCCAGTCGGCGAGGCCGACGCTGTTGCCGAACCACTGGTGCGCGAGCTCGTGCGCGATGAGCCGCTCGGTGCCCGACCTCCCGTCGACGTGGTTGGCGCCGAAGACCGCGGCCCCCTGCGCCTCCAACGGGATCTCCAGCTCGTCGGCCGTGACGACGACGGTGTACCCGGGGAAGGGGTAGGGGCCGAAGGCGTCGACGAAACAGGAGACCATGCGGTCGAGGGGCGCGAAGTCGTGCGCGGCGCGGTCGTGCAGCTCAGGCGGGGCGACGATCAGGCCGGCGACCGGGGCGGCCTCGGTGCCGAGGGCGACGGGGACGGTCTCGTAGCGGCCGATCTGCACGGTCGCGAGGTAGGTCGAGGTCGGCTCGGGCTGCACGTACGTCCAGGTGACCTTGCCGGCGGTGGTGCGGCGGTCGGTCAGCTCGCCGTTGCAGACGACCGTGTAGCCGTGCTCGGCCGAGACGCTGATGCGGTAGCTCGCCTTGTCGGCCGGGCGGTCGTTGCACGGGAACCAGGTCGGCGCGCCCGTCGGCTGCGCGGCCACGATGACGCCGTCGTCGAGCTCCTCCCAGCCGAGCTCGCCCCAGGGGCTCTGCCGGGGCGCCGGCGTGCCCGAGTAGTCGACCCGCACGACCAGCCGGGCCCCCGCCTCCACCGGCTCGGGCAGGGTGACCGTGAGCTTGCCGGCCGTGTGGCGCGAGCGGGCGCGGGCCCCGTCGACCCTGACCTTCTCGACGCGGAGGCCGACGAGGTCGAGCTGCAGGCTCCGGAGGCGCGTGGCGGCCACCGCGGTCACGGTCGCCGTGCCGTCGAGCCGGTTGGTGGCCACGCGGTAGGCCAGCTCGAGGTCGTACGACTCGGCCGACCAGGTCTCGTCACCGCTGCCGGGGGCGTACGAGGTCACGAGGCGACGGCGTGGTAGTCGGCGAACGTGACCTCGCGCCACGGGCCGATCGGGTTGCCGCTCCAGCGGCTGCCGGCGGGCACGCCCTCGCCGCGCATCACGAGCGAGGCGGGGCCGACGGTCGCGTGCTCGCCGAGCACGGCGGCGGGCAGCACGACGCCGTGCGGCCCGAGGGTCGCCCCGGCGCGGAGCGTGACGGAGTCCATGGACACGATTCGATCATGGAACAGGTGCGTCTGGACGACGCAGCCCCGGTTGACGGTGCTGCCGTCGCCGAGCGTGACGAGGTCGGCCTCGGGCAGCCAGTAGCTCTCGGTCCAGACGCCGCGGCCGATCCGGGCGCCGAGGCTGCGCAGCCACCAGACCAGGGCGGGCGTGCCGCTCGCGGCGCGGGCGAACCACGGCGCGGCGCACATCTCGACGAACACGTCGGCGGTCTCGCTGCGCCAGACGAACGACGACCAGAGCGGCTGCTCGGAGGCGCGCACCCGTCCGATCAGCAGCCACTTCGCGGCGGTGCTGACGGCCGCGGCGACGGCCCCCGCGGCGAGCAGCAGGACGGCGCTGAGCAGGGAGGCGGCGAGCAGGCCGAGCGCGTCGGTCACCGCCCACAGGCCGAAGACGAGGCCGAGGCCGATCAGCACGGTGACGACGACGGGCACGACCCGGCTGAGCTCCCAGGCGACGCGGGCGGCGCGGAGCCGGGCCGGCGGGCGGAAGGTGCGCGACTCGTCGGCGACCGCGACCGTGCGTCGCAGCCGGACGGGCGGCGAGCCGAGCCACGACGAGCCGGCCTTCGACGAGCGCGGGGCCGCCGAGAGCACCGCGACGAGGCCGTCCTTCGGGACCTTGTGACCGGGGCCGGCCATGCCCGAGTTGCCGAGGAAGGCCCGGCGGCCGATCTCGGCCCGGGCGACTCGCAGCCAGCCGCCGCCGAGCTCGTACGAGGCGACGAGGGTGTCGTCGGCGAGGAAGGCCCCGTCGCGGATCGTCGTCATGCACGGCAGCAGCAGCACGGTCGAGGCCTCGACGTCACGGCCGACGCGGGCCCCGAGGAGGCGCAGCCAGACCGGGGTCGCGAGGCTCGAGTACAGCGGGAAGAGGTAGGTGCGGGCGAGGTCGAGCAGGCGCTCGGTGCTCCAGATCTGCCAGCCGACGCGGCTGCGCACGGCCCAGGTGCCCTCGCGGACGCCGAGGGCGAGCAGCCGGACGGCCCCGACGACGACGAGCGCCGCGACGACGCCGGCCAGCAGGGTGCCGGGCACCGCCCCGGCGACGGCCCGCCACCAGGCGTCGCCGAGCGTGGCCGAGCCCCGCACGCCCGCGGCGACGAGGGCGCCGCCGGCGGAGAGCGAAGCGACCGGCAGCAGGCTGATCAGCAGCGACGAGACGCCGTAGGCCCACAGCCACCGTCGGGCACGGTCGGGCCGCTCGGCCGGCCACCAGGTGCGCGCCTTGCCGACCCGGGCGGCGGGGGAGCCCGACCAGGCCTGGCCCGCCGGCACCCGGCCGAAGACGGCGGAGCCCGGAGCGACCGTGGCGTGCTTGCCGATGCGGGTGCCGGGCAACAGGGTGCTGCGCATGCCGACGGTGCTGCCCGCCCCGATCCGGACGGCGCCGAGGCGCAGCACGTCGCCGTCGACCCACCAGCCCGACAGGTCGACCTCGGGCTCGATCGACGCGCCGCGGCCGACGCGCAGCATGCCCGTCACGGGCGGCAGCGTGTGCAGGTCGACGTCGGGGGCGATGCGCGCGCCGAGGGCGCGGGCGTAGTAGCTGATCCACGGGGCCCCGGCGAGGCCCGTCGCCGCCGTCTGCAGCTGCACCTGCTCGGCGAGCCACAGCCGCAGGTGGACGCCGCCGCCGCGCGGGTGGTCGCCCGCGGCGACCCCGGACAGCAGGAGTCGCGCCGCGGCCACCGAGATCGCCATCCGCCCCGGCGGCGTCACGAACACGACGATCCCCACGACGAGCAGCCAGGCTTCGACCCGCGGCAGCACGTCGAAGCCGCCCGCTGCTCGCAGGACGGTGGAGGCGGTGAGCGCGATCGTCAGCCAGCGGAGGCCGGCGAGGAGGTGCAGCGGCAGGCCGAGCAGCGTCTGCAGCCACTGGGTGCGGGCGGGGACGGGCAGCGACCGGTGGTGCTCGGTGCGGGAGGGACTTGCCGGGTCTGCGGCGACTCCGGCCCGTCGCTGGGCGAGGTCGTCGGCCATCGCGCCGAGGCGCGGGTGCGAGTAGACGTCGGCGACGGTGTACTCGGGGTCGCGCTCGCGGATGCGCGCCACCAGCTGGGCCGCGGCGAGCGAGCCGCCGCCGAGATCGAAGAACTCGGCGGAGGCGTCGCCGACCGGGAGGCCCAGGACGGCCTGCCAGTCGGCCGCCAGCTCGGCCTCGTCGGGCCCGAGGGTGCCCGTGCCGCTGCCCGTGCCCGTGCCCGCCGAGCCGTCGTCGGGGGCCTGGTCGGCGAGGGGCCAGGGGAGGGCGTCGCGGTCGATCTTGCCGGAGGTCTTGGTGGGGAGGTCGCCGTCGACGACGGTGAGGAGGGGGACGAGGGCGGCGGGCAGAGCCTCGCGGAGGCGGGCGAGGGCCGCGGCGCGGTCGAGCGTCGGGGCGGGTGCGGCGGCTGTGCCCGCGCCACCGCCGTGCAGGGCGAGGTAGCCGACGATGACCCGGTTGCCGGCCGACGTCTCGCGGACGGCGGCCGCCGCCCCCGCGACGCCGGGCAGCGCCTGGAGCGCCGACTCGATCTCGCCGAGCTCGATGCGTCGCCCGCCGACCTTGACCTGGTCGTCGGCCCGGCCACGGAAGACGAGCCCCTCCCGGTCGAGCACGACGAGGTCGCCGCTGCGGTAGGCCCGTGACCAGCCGAGCTGCGGGTGCGGGGCGTACTTCTCGGCGTCCTTGGCGGGGTCGAGGTACCGGGCGAGGCCGACGCCGCCGATGATGAGCTCGCCGACCTCGCCCTCGGCGACCGGGTCGCCCGTGGGGTCGACGACGGCGACGTCCCAGCCGAGCAGGGGCAGTCCGATGCGGACGGTCTCGCCGGGCACGACGAGGGCCCCGGTCGCGACGACCGTCGACTCGGTCGGGCCGTAGGTGTTCCAGACCTCGCGGCCGTCGCCGCAGACGCGGTCGACGAGCTCGGGCGGGAAGGCCTCGCCGCCGAAGACGAGCAGGCGCACCGACTCGAGCGCCTCGGCCGGCCAGAGGGCGGCGAGCGTCGGCACGGTCGAGACGACGGTGATGCCGTGGGTGACGAGCCAGGGGCCGAGGTCGGCGCCGGTGCGCACGAGGCTTCGCGGGGCGGGCACGAGGCAGGCACCACTCCGCCAGGCCAACCACATCTCCTCGCAGGAGGCGTCGAAGGCGACCGAGAGGCCCGCGAGCACGCGGTCGCCCGGCCCGAGCGGGCCCAGCGGGTCGTCGGCGAGGAAGAGCGCGGCCTCCGCGTCGGCGAACGCGGCGGCCGCGCGGTGGCTCGCCGCGACTCCCTTCGGGGTGCCGGTCGACCCCGAGGTGAAGATGACCCAGGCGTCGTCGGCGGGCTCGGGGCGCGGCGGCCGGGCCGGGGCGCCGGGGCCGCGGCGGTCGGCGGTGCTGGCGTGCGGGGCCCGGGCGCCGAAGAGCGGCACGCCCTGGGTCTCGTCCTGCCCCGCGGTGCGGAACACCCCGCCGGCGCCGACGACGCCCGCGACCTGCGCCTCGCCGAAGACGAGGTCGGCGCGCTCCTCCGGGTCGTCGGCGTCGACCGGCACGTAGGCGGCGCCCGCGGTCAGCACGGCGAGGATGGCGACGTAGAGCCGCCGGTCGCCCGAGGGCATGCGCACGCCGACCCGGTCGCCGCGGCCGACGCCGGCGGCGGCGAGGGCGCTCGCGGCGACGGCGACCTGGGCCGACAGCTCGCGGTAGCTGAGGGCGCCCCGCTCGTCCTCGAGGGCGGAGGCCTCGGGGTGGGCGGCGGTGGTCGCCTCGAGCACGTCGACGAGGGTGCGCGGGGCGGCGGCGCGGCCGGAGCGGAGGAAGGGGTCGAGGGGCGTGCCGGCGTCGGGCATGGGGTCTCCGCGGGTCGGGCGCGCGGCGGGCGCGCGGGGGAGGCCTCGGCGTCGAGGGTCTCGCAGGGTCGGTCGGAACCTAGGTCGACGCGGTGACCGGCAGGTGAACGCCGAGCGACGAACCGTGCAGGGCGGGGCCGGCGAGGGCCGCGAGGAGGCGCGGGTCGGCCCCGGTGCCGGGGGCCGTGCCGGCGGCTGCGGCGAGGTCGAGGTCGAGCCCCTCGACCTCGCCGGACCACCGCGCCCGTGCCGGGTCGCCCACGTCGACCGCGGCGGGGTCTCGGGTCAGGCCCTCCCCGGTGGACTTGAGCACCGCCTCCGCCCGGACCCAGCGGTGCAGGTCGTCGTGCGGGGTGGCCGCGGGGCCGGTCGTGACCTGTTCGACGTCGACGCCGACGGGGAGGCCGCGGCGCAGCGCCAGCAGGGCGGTGTCGCCGGAGCGGCTGAGGCTGACGTGCAGGTCGTCGCCGTCGACGACGACGGGGCGCCCGTGCGGCCCGCCGCAGCGCCGGCAGGGCTCGCGGCGCCAGGTCACGTCTGCCGGGTGGCGGTCTAGCGCGAGGCCCACGAGGAGGCGCGTGGCGACGTGCGAGAGCAGCCAGCGGTGCCGGTCGGTCGCGTCGAGCAGCCGGGCCGCCCGGGCCCGCTCGTCTGCGTCGAGCCACGCGGCCGCGGACGAGCCGGCGGGCAGCGTCAGCCCGTGCGCCCGGGCGAGCCCCGCCGCCGTGTCGTCGAGGCGCATCAGCCAGACGTCGACGCCGTGGTGGCGGCGGGGACGGAGTGGGGCACGTCGTCATGATCGCAGGCTGGCGGGGCGTGCCGGGGTGTGCGGTGAGCGGTCGTTCATCGGGACACCTACGCGAACCCGTTTCGGTCGTCGAAGGCCAAGTGGCGCCTGGCCTGCGGATTCGCGTATGCCTGTCCCGCAAATATGCCCGGTGACGGGGGTTTGAACGCTACAGTCGTCGAATGCTCATCGGATACGCCCGCGTCTCGACCTCTGGTCAAGATCTTGCAGCACAGCGTGATGGTCTTGCAGCGCTGGGTGTTGACGATCAACATGTGCATGTTGACCATGGTCTTTCGGGCACGACTCGAGCACGGCCGGGGCTCCGTGAAGCGCTGGCTGCGTGCCGCGCCGGCGACGTCCTCGTCGTCACGAAACTCGACCGTCTCGCCCGGTCGCTGCGTGACGCGACGGACATCGCGGATGAGCTGACGAAGAAGGGCGTGGCCCTGAATCTCGGGGGAGCGGTCTACGACCCCACCGATCCCGTCGGCCGGCTCCTGTTCAACGTCCTCGGCATGGTGGCTGAATTCGAGGCCGATCTCATCCGTGCCCGGACCCGCGAAGGGATGGCGATCGCCAAGGCTGCCGGCAAGCTCCGCGGTCGCAAGCCGAAGCTCACCCCCTCGCAGGAGAAGCACCTCGTGCAGCTGCATCGCACCGGCGAACACACGACGAGCGAGATCGCGGAGCTGTTCGGCGTTGCCCGTTCGACCGTGTACCGCGCCCTTCAGCGCGGGGCGCAGGCCTAGTCATACTGACGAGACATAGGAACGGAGGAAGCGTGAGGAACAGTTCGGACGTTGGTCGTAATCGTGGATCTCGGTCGGCGGCAGGCTTCTTCATGCTGCGAGGCATCGTCGCCGGTGGAGTGTTGGGCGTTCTGCTCTATGTCGGAATTGATCTTGGCTACCTCGTGCTCTCCTACGGGAGAATCGACTTCGGTTCAGGATCGATGGCGGGCTTTCTGTGGATCATCATCCTCGTGGACCTTGGGTGTCGCGGTTTGATTTTCGGCCTCATAATCGGTGCACTCACCGCTGCCATCGCGCTTCCGACCCGTCGGCTGCTGCGGCGCGCAACTCGTCCGCAACGTGTGCTGACGGTCGGCGCGGGGAGCAGCGTTGTGTCGGGCGCCTTGGCGTGGGTGCCCGCACACGTGGCATCGACCCTCATGACGACGCCTGGCGAGGTCACCTACGCCGTAGGTGCGGCCATCGTCGGTGGCCTTGTGGCTGCGGCGACGTGCTACCTGTTCGAGTCGTCCAGTCGACCTGATTGGCGTCCTGCAGACTCTTTCGACGAGTTCGAACCGCCTCTGTCCCGATAGTCCATCCGCCAGCGGGCGAAGTGGACCCGGTTCCTGGATCTAGTTTTCAGCTTGGTCAGGCCCGCGACGGAGAATCAGCCACCATCTCAAGGCTTTGGAGGTAGCGGCTGCCGGTCTCGACGACTGATAGCCGTCCCATTCGAGAGTGAGTCAAATCTTCGTCCCATGATGCATCGGGTGCGATCTCTCTCAGCACAAGGTGATGGGGCGTAAGGCGTTCCATCACGCCGACCGACAATCCTGCGGCCAGATTCCGGAACTGGATGGCGACGAGTTGGCTCGGCGCCACAAGAGTTTGGAGCATGCCGCGGGTTCTATCGAGGTCCAGTGTCTCGAGGGGGACGGGGGCCAGCCGCGGCCAAGACGGGAGCATCTTGGCCGCCCGGGACTCGAATGATGTGTCCCAGCGCACTGCTTTGATGTCGCGCAGCCTGAAGGCAATGTGGCCCTCAGCGTGACCACCATCTGCTGTTCGAGCCAGCAGCACCCACTTCCGGCCGACGGCGAGAACGAAGCCGGTATACAGGGCAGCTGGCTCTGCATCGCGTGCTACCCGAACGAGTGTCCCGACACCGATCGCCGCCATAAGCCGGCGGCGGATCTCGTCCCTTTGCATCTGGCAAAGCTAGCCGGAAGAACAACGTTGATTGTGCGTGCACCAGCAGGCACCTGAATGCCCGGTAGGGGATCGGTTCGCGGACGAGTCTGTCAAGCTAGGCCGTCGTTCGGAACACGCATTCGGTCGAACACTGCTTAGCCCGGTCGGGGCACGCGGCCAGGTCGAGCAGCGCCTATCGGGTTATCGCGCGAAGCGCTTGGCGCCGGACATCGCGGAGGAGGGCAGGTTGTCCTTCGGGAGCGTTTCTCCCTCGGCCAGTGCGGTGATCCAGGCATCCGTCGACTCGACGGCGGCGAAATTCGAGTTCATCAAGGCCATGAGGGTCGTGTGGACGGTCTCCGCGTCGACGTGGCCGGCGTCGTTGCTGATGCTGATGGCTCCGGTCGCGTCAGAGAGGACCTCCGCGGCGATGCCGATGGTCTCTGCCTGGGCAGCGGAGGCGATGATGCAGTTGTTGGTCATGTAGCCGACGAGGGTGACAGTGTCGACGCCGTTCTCCTGAAGCCAGTCGACGAGGTCGGTCCCGGCGAAGACGGAGCCGTACTGCTTCGTGATGGCCTTCCAGGCAGGGGTGCGGCGCTGCTCGATCTCGGGGTGCAGTGCGAACCCGGGAAGGGTGGGGTTGAACACCGGGGCGTCGTCGCCTGCTGTGTGCTGGACGACGACGACGGGAATGCCGTTCGCTTCGGCGGCATCGATGGCGGCGATGATCCGCGGGAGCGAATCCGTCGGGGCGGGGTACTGGATCTCCAGTGGGCCGGTGAAGTACTCCTGCTGGATGTCGACGAGGACGAGGGCGCGAGCGGGCGTGGTCATGGTGTGCTCCTGACGGTTGAGCCGAGATGGACATCACGAGTCTGGGCCGAGCGCAGAGAAAGCACCATTGGCACGTAGGCCGCTTTACGATGAGTACGGGCCAACACGAGGAGGCGACGTGAAGATCGCGATCTATGCGTTCGACGGTGTGACGATGTTCCATCTCGCGGTCCCGCAGATGGTGTTCGACGAAGTCACCCGCCAGGGGCTGGCCGACTGGCAAACGATGCTCTTCGCTGACCGTGCGGGATCCGTCCGCACCGCCGAGGGGTACGTCATCGGCGGGGCCCAAGGGCTGACGGCCGTCGAGGACGTTGATCTCGTTGTCGTTCCCTCTTGGATCCCCGACGGGCGGGAGCCCGGGCCGGCGCTCCGGAAGGCACTCCTGGCCGCTCACGGCGGGGGCGCGACGATCGCCGGGCTCTGCCTCGGAGCCATCGCCGTCGCCGACCTCGGTCTCCTCGACGGGCGGAGCGCCATCACCCACTGGCACGCCGTCGACGACCTCGCTCGGAAGCACCCCGCAGTGGACGTCGAGGCCGACGTGCTCTATCTCGACCACGGCGACGTCATCACGTCGGCGGGCACCGCATCGGGTATCGACGCGTGCCTACACGTCGTCAGGACCCACCTGGGCGCGGAGGCGGCCAACAAGGTCGCCCGGAGCCTCGTCGTCGCCCCGCACAGAGAGGGAGGTCAGGCCCAGTTCATCGAACGCCCGGTACCCCAGAACGAAGGGGACGACCCGGTCGGGGTGGCGACAGCATGGGCGCTGGAGCACTTGGCCGAAGACCTGAGCGTGGACCGGCTCGCGGCAGCTGCTCATCTCAGCCGACGGACCTTCGTCCGTGCCTTCCGTGCGGCGACCGGATCCACACCTGCCGCCTGGGTCAGGAGTCGCCGGCTCGACGAGGCCCGGCTCCTCCTCGAGAGCACGGAACTCCCGGTCGAGCAGGTCGCCGCGCACTGCGGCTTCGGCAACGCGGTGACGCTGCGGCAGAACTTCGCTGAAGCTTTCGGCAGCACACCGTCGAGCTACCGGAAGCGCTTCGCCACGACCACGTGACGCATGAGCGCGTTGCTCACTATGCGCGTCGTGCGAGGCGTCTAATGGGTGACCTTGATGCGTCTGAGACTTCATCGTGGACCGATATGGTCATCGAGGTGTGACGCTCGGTCCGCCCTCGCTCGCGCCCCAGGAGGACGCCCGTGACGCCTGCTCGCCCCCAGATC
The DNA here is from genome assembly GCF_011759585.1 of Frigoribacterium endophyticum. GTDB lineage: Bacteria > Actinomycetota > Actinomycetes > Actinomycetales > Microbacteriaceae > Frigoribacterium > Frigoribacterium endophyticum. Next base: position 152,658 of record NZ_JAAOYV010000002.1, on the reverse strand, counting down.
GTGGCGGGCGTCGTGTCGACGCTGGTCGCCTGCCTGCTCGTGGCATCCTGTGCCACCGCGCCTCGCGCCTCCGTCGTCCCGGGCCTCGGGGGAGGCGCCTCCGAGCTGACGACCGCCGAGGCGGATGCATGGCTCGACGGATTCATCCCGGCCGCCTTGGAGAGGGAGGGCATCGTCGGCGCGACCGTCTCGATCGTCGCGGACGGCGAGGTCGTCACCGAACGGAGCTGGGGCTGGTCGGACCTCGGTGACGAGCGGGCGGACCGACGTCCCGTCGACCCCGACAGCACACTTTTCCGGATCGGGTCGATCTCGAAGGTCGTCACCGCGACCGTCGTCATGTCGCTCGTCGAGGAGGGCGTCCTCGATCTCGACGAGCCCGTCCAGGACCGCCTCGACGTCACGCTGCCCCGCGCGTTCGACCGCCCGGTGACCCTCCGTCACCTGCTGAGCCACACCGCGGGCTTCGAGGACGAGCTGGCTGGCGTCATCGCAGGCCCGGGAGAGGGGCCGACGACGCTGAGGGACGCCGTGGCCGTTGATCCGCCCGAGCAGATCTACGAGCCCGGCACGACCCCCGCGTACTCGAACTGGTCGAACGGAGTCGCGGCGTACGTCGCCGAGCGGGCCACCGGACGCCCGTGGGCTGATCTCGTCCAGGAGCGGGTCTTCGACCCCGCAGGCATGGTGTCCGCGACGCTCGACCAGCCCCTGTCCTCCGGCGACGCCGCCGTGGTCTCCGGGGGCTGGGACGCTGCTGGGGCAGCGGCGGTGCCCTTCGAGATCGTCTCTCCGGCGCCTGCCGGCGCGGTCTCAGCCACGGCATCGGACATGAGCGCGTTCATGCTCGCCCAGCTCGGGCACACCGACGGCATGCTCGGGCCGGAGGCCCTCGAGCAGATGCACGCACCTGCCCTCGATGGTGACGACCTTGGCGGGCTCGCTGCCGGGCCTCGCATGACGCTTGGCCTCTTCGAGGACGACCGCAACGGACACCGCGTCCTCGGCCACGGCGGCGACCTCACAGCCTTCCACGCCCAGATGGACCTCTGGCCCGACGACGACGCAGGCATCTACGTCTCCCTCAACAGCACGGGCGCTCGGGGCGACGCCACGACGGCCGTGCGCGAAGCCCTGGTGGACGGCTTCGCCGACCGGTGGTTCCCGTCCGACGCCGCGGAGGGGGCGGCCGTGACCGCCACGGAGACCGCCGGGGAGCACGCGGACGCCCTGGTGGGCAGCTACCAGGTGTCGAGGCGTGCGGAGTCGACCTTCGTCCGGCTCTTCTACGCCCTGTCGGCGGTGGACGTCTCCCGTGGTCCTGACGACTCCGTCCTGATCTCGGCCCTCACGGACACGTCGGGGGCGCCCGTCGAGCTGGTGGAGGTCGAGCCGTGGGTCTGGCAGGAGGTCGACGGCGATAGGAGGGTCGCCGTCGACCAGGTCGACGGTTCCGTTCACGCTGTAGGGCTCAACCCCGCGTTCACCCTGCAGCCGATGCCGGCGACGCGGCAGGTCCTGCCCCTCGTCCTCGTCGCGTCGCTGGCCGTGCTGGTGCTGGCTCTCGTCGGCGCCGTCGTCGCGGCGGGACGCAGGGTGTGGTCCGGGAGGCGCGTGACGGGGTCCGCCCAGTCGCGTGCAGAGTCGATCGGTCGAGTCGGGGTCGCCGTCGCCCTGCTGGCACTCGTGGTCGCCGGCGTGCTCTGGGCCACGGTCGCGTCCGCCCTGCTGAGTGACGCCGGACCACCGTCCGCGGTCGTGCTGCGGACGGCGCAGGTCCTGACTGCCGTCGCCGTGGCGGGGGCGCTGCCGGCGACGGCGATCCTCGTCGGGAGGGTGAGGCGCGCACCTGCAGAGCCGGCAGCCGGGGGCGGAGCGCCTCCACGCCTCAGGAAGGTCGTCGCCGTCGCCGGTCAGGCGCTCCTGGTCCTCGCGTTCACGGGGCTCGGGTACGCCGCCGTGACCGGTGGCCTGCTGCTCCCCGACATCACCTACTGAGGGGCGGCCGAACCGATTGCCGTAGGCCTGAGGATCGTTGCATGTCCCTGCGCCGCCGACCGGAGGTGAGCTGCAGCGTGCTCGGGGCCCATCGTGCGCGAGGCGGGAGCTCTGTCGTGGAGGTGTCGGGTCGGTGTCGTGGACCTCGGCGCCGGTCGTTCCTAGTGTGAGGTTCATGAACGAGACACGGTTCAGCGATCTCCGGACCCAGATGGGTTGGACCCAGGAACGCTTCGCAGACGAGAGCGGCGTCACCGTCCGCACCGTCCAGAGACTCGAGGCAGGCAACGACAGGAGCCTCGACACTCTCCCGCGAGTGGCGACGGCGTTCGGTGTCCCGGTTCGCGAGCTCTTCGTCGCCGTTTCCGAGGAAGACTACGGCCGCTCAGTCATCGCCCTCGACGAACGGACGACTCGCCAGCAGGAACGGCGGGGCCGTGTCGAGGAAGGCTTCCGAGCCCTGTTCTAGGGGGTGGGCGTGCTCGTCACGATCGCCGTGGTCGTTGCAGTCGCCACCGACGTCGTGCCGAACGTCGCGATCTTCTCGATCCCGGCTTACTGGGTCGCCGGGTGGCTGCTGTCGATGTTCCTGTTCCTCGTCGTCCTTAGCCCGCGCCTTGACCGCGCCTATCTACTCTCCCGTGCCGCGACGGAGGAGGTGACGAGCAGGTAGACACACCGTCCCCGATAGCCGATCCTCTATCGAGGAACCACCTCGACCTCTGCGTCGGGTGTCGGCGGGACGGACAGCGCCCAGGCATTCATCGACTCGAGCACGGGCCGGAGCCCTTGCCCCGTCGGTGTGAGCTCGTAGACGACGCGCGGCGGGATCTCGGGGTACGCCGTCCTGGTGACGAGGCCCGACGTCTCGAACTTCCGGAGGCGGTTGGTGAGGGTGTGCGCGCTGATGCCGTTCAGTGCCTCCTTCAGCTCGGTGAAACGAGCCGGGCCCTCGAGGAGCTCTCGCACGATGAGCGTTGCCCAGGGGCCGTCGAGCAGTGTCAGGAACTTCGCGATGCCGCACTCGGGCCAGATCTCCCCACAGAAAGCCATGAACATGGACGATACGTCATTGGTGCAGTTGACGTAACTGGTGCACCAGATGCATTGATATCTTCATGACCTATCTCATCCACGGCGCTACTGGCGCCCAGGGCTCCCCCGTCGTCGCGTCCCTTCTCGCTTCCGGCGCCGCCGTCACCGCGGCGGTCCGCGACCCGTCCGCCTATGAGGGAGGCGGCGCGCCCGTCGCCGTCGACCTGATGTCGGTCGCGTCCCTCGCGGCGGCCTACGAGGGCGTCGACGGCGTCTTCGTGCACCTTCCGGTCGGCGACGCCGCCCAGCAGCTCGCGCATGCCCGGACGGTCGTCGCAGCCGTCGAGCAGGCACGGCCGGCCCGGGTGGTCGTCTCGACCAGCGGGTACCCGACGGAGGGCGACGGTGCGGCTGAGAGTCCCGTCGGCGTCCTCATTGCCGGTCTGCGGGCGACCGGGGTCTCCGTCGCCGTCGCGGCCCCGCGCCTCTTCCTCGAGAACCTGCTGCTGCCGCCGGTCGCCGCGGGCGTAGAGCAGGAGGGCGTCCTCCGCTACCCGATCCGTGACGACTATGCCGTGTCGTGGAGCTCGCACCTCGACGTGGCCGACGTCGTCGCGCGACTGCTGCAGGACGGCTCCGTGACCGGTGTCGTCGGGGTCGGCGCGCTGCCGGGCCTCGTGGGCTCCGACCTCGCGGCTGGCTTCGCCGCGGCCTGGGGCACGAGCGTGCGGTTCGAGGCGCAGGACGTCGACGACTTCGGCCGCGTCATCGAGCCCCTCTTCGGATCGGCCGGAGCGGACCCTGTCGTGGCCTCGTACCGGTGGCGGGCCACCCTGCCCTCCGAGCTCATCGACCCTGCCACGAGCGCACAGCAGCGGCTTGAGCTCAGCCCGCGCACTGTCGAGCAGTGGCTCAAGGACCTCCGGGCCTGACCCGTTCACTGTACGACAACAAGGACTGCTCCCCGACCGAGGCCATCTTTAGTCGGGGAGCGGTTCTGATCCGGCCAGGGCCCGCTCGTGGTGTTCATCGGCGCTAGTCACAAACGATCGTTTCTCCATGCCCGGTAGGGGATCGTCTGGCGGGCCCAGGGGGTTCCTCACCCAGAAGCTAAGAGAGGATGTTCCGAACAGACGCCAGGCTTTGTCCGCTCGCGATCGCGATGGCTCCTTCCGAGGCTCCCGCGTTTGCCGCCTCGCGGATGAGGGCGACCCAGCTCGGCGGGAAGCTCGCCGCAGGATTCTTCCTGCGGCGTAGATCCTCTGTTGCGGATGCCAGTCGTGCCAAGGCGTCGTCGGCAGCGACATTGACAGCAGGAGCAGTGCCCTCGCTTCCGAAGGTAAAGGACCAGTCGGGTGACGCGGGCAGGTCGTGAGCGTCGATGGTTCGCTCCAATGCCAGAAATTGCGAGACGACTTCCAACCTCGAGTGTGTCAGGCGCGTGTCCCGAGAGGGGATCGCACGTCGGTACGTCCTTTGCCGAGGAGATTGGGTGGTGGGGTGACAATGCACCCATGACGACGAGGTTGAAGGGACGCCGGCGGGAGGCGGCCCGGGTGGTCGACGCGGTCTCTCGGGAGGCGAACGTCTCGTCGGAGATCCAGGCGGTCGCTTTGGTGGGCTCGTATGCCCGAGGAGCGGAACGGATGGCTAGCGACGTTGATCTGGTTCTCCTGGCGGCTGACCCTGACGCTCTGGCTGCGTCCCCCTGGTTCGTGCGCCTGCTGCCTGGGGCAGAGCTCGTGAGGTCGAGGCGATGGGGTCCTGTCCGGGAGCGTCGTTATCGGCTCTGCTCGGGGCTGTTCGTCGAGCTGGGTATCGCTCCGGTGTCCTGGGCTGACCTTCCCCTCGATGCCGGCACCCGCCGCGTACTCAGTGACGGTCATCGGGTGCTGTATGACGAAGGCCTTCTCAGCGAGGCGTCCAAGCTCGTCAGATCGGATACCGCTGCCCGATAGGGGATCGGCCATCGGTCGGGGTTGGGTTTTGGTGCAGGGGTGACGGTTTGGCCGCTGCAATCCGGTGCACCGGCGCGCTAGTTGCGATCCGGCGGCAAGGCGCAGGACGCTGGAGAGCTTTGGGCGACGTATTGCGCCATGATCACGCCACTGATCTCGCTCTTCGGTGCCGGCCGTGCGACGCTGAAGAGGTCTCGACGCCTCCCCGATGCCACATCCACGGCAATGAAGTGCATGCGTGCTCCCACGTCGCGGTAGGCAAGGAGACTGGCGTCGTCGATCCACCCGACGAGTGTCAACCAGGGGGTGTCGCGGGGGTTCTCGATGACGGTGTCGAGGCGCGTGAGAGAACCGAGTCGCGTGTCGAGCACCTCGGGGTAGCCGCCTGGACTTGAAGCCACGAGAAGCCGTGAGCCGTCCGGGCTCCAGCACCCGGAGCCGACCAGTTCGACGCCGTCGAACCGCTCCACTTGGTCGTCTAACAAGTCGACGGTGGTTACCCCGCTGATCTGCCGATCAGGCGTCTGATGGCTAAGAGCGAGGTGCCGTCCGTCCGAGGTGAACTGCGCAGCAGGCCCCGTCTGGTTGTGGCCGAACCGGTCGTCGACGGGAAGCTCGATGACCGAGCACTCCTGGGTGAGGACGTACTTCCAGTGCGTCGAGTGATCCGGTCCGCTTGCCGTCATCGTGACGTCGAGGACTACGCCGTTCGGTCCATAGGCTCGCGGACGAGACCTTGGCGCCTCGATCGTCTGTCGCCCCGTCAGGAGGTCTTGTTCGACGTGCTCGTCGGCTTGAGGCGCTAGGCCACGGACTCGACGCTCGAACCGGAGGCGCGTGCCGCTCGGATCGAGCGAGGAAGACGACAAGCGAACGATCGTCCTGTCGCCGATGTCGGTCAACTCGAGCAGGCCACCGTGTGAGCCCCAAGCCCAAGCCCGGCCCGCACCCCAGATCATCCACGGAATGCGACTGCTGGGCCGGCCAGCTCGGCTCCTCGAGGCGCGTGGGCCACCTGCCACCGCTCGTTCGCCAGTCACCATGTCATCCTGGCTCTCGGTCTCTGCGTAATTGCCTCTGATGAGGTGTTCGTGCACCTCTAAGGCGCGAGGCTGACTTCCGCTCAGCGAAGCTGGAGACCACTGGGATGTTCCGCCACGGCCTGCGGCGCCCAGAGCCATGGATGTGCACCGCCCGCGGGAAGGGGAAGTCGAAAGCTGACTTGCTCGCGCGCGACACCTGACTTGATGTCAGCAGCGTGCACGGTGATGACTCGCTGCTTTCTCGACGAGAGCAGTACGTGCCGAGAATCGGACCAACCCCGAACCGTGGCCCCGGCCAAGGACGGGTCGAGCGGAAGTGGTGTCACCTGGCCTGCGTCCACGTCATAGAGGACCAGGCGGCTCTCGCTCCTCGCCCGGGGGTTGCGTGGTTCACCGATGAGGCATCGACTGTCCGGGCTCCACGCGTTGGATCCAGATGACACGAATCCGTCGTTCCGGATCATGTGCCCCTTGGACAGGTCCACGACGACCAGGCTGCCGGCTTCGCCCATGCCGTGGTCGAAGCTGATTGCGGTCCGTTGCCCGTCGGGGGAGAGCTGCACTGGCCGCTGTTGGCGAATGCTGCCGGGAAGGTCGTCGAAGGGCACTCGTACCCACTCGCTCTCCGGCAAAGGGTGCGTGAGGTCGCGCTCGCCTTGATGAATGAGCAACACCGACTTGGTTGCTCGAGATTCGACCCAGTCGATGTACTCGAGACGGAACTCCTGACCTCGACGGCCGTAAAAGTGTTTCACCGAGGCGGGTAGCAGCTCCAGTTCCTCTTCGTGCCCCGAGAGGAGATCGAGGGAGAACCGTGCCCGGGGTGAGCCTCGCAGTGCCAGCACGCAGGAGTAGTAGAGCATGCTCCCATCGACCGACAAGTCAAACTCAAAGACCTCTCTGGGCGCCCGGAAGGGGCTGCGGATCTTGACCAGACCGACACCTGGTCGCCAGCCCCAGAGGTCAGTCGGTCCGGGGATCGCGAAGAGGACCGGACCTGACGAGCCACGGTTCGCGTTCATTTCAGCAGCGACTGACATGCCGCCCTCTCTTTCCTAGTCGCGAGCCGGTGGTGCCCGATGGCCGGTCGTTCACTGGCCCACGCAAGCGAACCGGTTACCGGCGTCGGTGCACTCGGTTCACGACGAGGTCGAGGGCCCAGAGAACGGAGGCAACGACTAGAAGGACGATTCCTGTTCCGAGGAAAAGCCACCCGGTGTCATGAGCCGGAGGAGATGCGAGAGCCGCGTAGACGAGGCCAGCGACGAGCACGATCATGCACAGAGCCGAGAAGCAGACGCTCGTGCGACGTATCCGGCTCATCCCATAAGCATGTCATTCGCGCCACCGCAGCCCCGATGCCCCGATGCCCATCAGACGATGGGTTGCTGCAACTGTTGGTAAACACTGACTGACTCGTTCATCTCTCGCATCCACAGGCGGCCGTCCGGGTTTGTCATACCGCTACGACTCGCGAAACGGAACGCGTCTGATGGCGGAAAAGGGAAGGCACTTCAAGAGTGCGAAGCATGGGATTGCACACGGCTCTGTCGGTCTAGCTTTCGGCCTGATCCTCATTTTGGCGCCGGGCAGCGGGAGTACTGAGGGGGGCACCTGGTCTGCAGCACTTGGCATACCTACATGGGGTCTCGGAGCTGCACTCGTGGTCATTAGTGGCTTCATCTTGTTCTTGGAATCCGGCAAGCCCGTCTCGAAAAGTAAGCGCGCAGCGAACGAGCCGCCCCCTTCGAACACAGCCGGTTTTCCGGTGGATGATCCCCGACGGGGACAGGGCCCGCGTGTCCAGTCAGTCGATGAAAATAGACGCAAGCGTCGAGGCAAGTGCGATTACCAGCACAGCCGAGAAGACGCGGATCTGGAGACGCGATTCTCGAGCCCCAGCAGGGTCTAGGTCTCCCTGCTCGATGAGCTGTCGCGCGTGCCGGTTGCGGCGCACCGCCATGACCAGGAACACGATCACAGTCGCCGTGACAGAACCAAGTCCAGCAGTCATCACATGAGCGTCCCATGCTCTCTCGGGGCGGTGATCGCGCCGGATTGACGACCGTTCGCCTGGCGCAGCTCCATGGATCAGGGACGGCGGCGCCACGCGCGACGAGGATCAGCGAACCACTGAGCCAGGGAGAGCCCGAGATCGATCAGGTCGGTCCGCACAGACGCACGCTAGCGGCATCAAGAACCGGGCAGTTGTCGACGTGGTGCTGTTACTTGTCCCGGTTGGAGTTGCGGACGTGACGAACCCAGAAAGCAATGATGAGTAGGACCCATGCGCCAAAGACGGTCCAGCCCACAAGACCCGGATCACCGAACGGCTTCACTGGAATGCCCATCGCCATGAAGGTCGTCATTAGGGCAGTCAACTGCAGAGCGGCGATCGCTGTCCCGATAGGGGATCGTCGACCGAACCGTCTGCGAGAGTGCTGGCATGCTCTCGCCGCAGTCGCTGTCCGAAGATGATCGCCGTCTCGTCGCAGCGTGGGCTGCTGACTGCGCTGAGAGGGTCCTGCCTCTCTTCGAGGCTGAGGCTCCAGATGACGACCGACCACGGGACGGGATTGCTCGAGCGCGAGCGTTTTCGCGAGGTGAGCTGGATGCGGCGGGAGAGATCCGGCGCCGTTTCGTCGCGGGTCGGGCCGCGCAGTCAGCGACTTCCCCGGCGGGGAAGGCTGCTGCATGGTCCGCGGGCCAGGCTGCTGGCGTAGCGCACATGGGCGCTCATGCTCTCGGCGCGGCCGCCTATGCGGTGAAAGCGGCCGAGCTGGCGACGCCGAAGCGAGGCGAGACCGAGGTCCTGTGGCAGGTGCAGCATATGAGCCGCTCAGTACGGGCCGCGCTTCGAACCCTGCCGCTTCTCGGAGAGGACTCGTCGGGCCCTCTTGGTCCGGGGCTCCTGGCTGCTGGTGCCCTTGGCAGCACGATCCACGCTCTGCAAGCCGCCCTGAGAGACACCGAGCCGAGCTGACTTCCCACCTCAACCTTGTCCAGCCCGTCCCGTCAGGGGATCGGCTATGGGGTTTCCTTTCGGCCTATCACTCGGCAAGGCAGAGTCGGCCGGTGCCACCTAGTTCACTCGGGTGTTGCGGCCGCGGTCGTGACGAGTGCTCGGAGGATTGAAGGATCGACGGACCCGAGGACTCGAGCGCTCACGCGTCCCTTGGCGTCGAGGACGAATGTCGCAGGGGTCGCGTTGGGGGCCGTCTTGCCAGCGAAGGCGAGCTGGACGCTTCCAGTGTTCACGTCGGTGGCGGTGGGGTAGGTGACGTCGAATCGTTGGGTGAATGCGTCCGCGGTGGTGGGCTGGTCCCTGACGTTGACCCCAAGGAACGCGGCATCATCGGCGACGTCCTCGCTCACCGCTTGAAGATCCGCCGCTTCCATTCGGCGAGAACGGCGACCTTGCCTTGATAGTCAGCCGCCGTGATCTTCGTGCCGTCGCTGAGTTCGGAGTCGAATTCGATTGGGTTGCCGCGGTCTTCAGGGGCAATTTCGGTCACGACCTGGTCGGCTGAGATGTATCCCTTGTCGTCACCCCACTGCTGTTCGATTCCCGACGATGAGGTGCACCCAGCCACGGCTGCGCAGGTAGCCAAGAGAAGAGCCAAAAGGGATAACCGTCGACGTGTTCGCACGCGTGAGAATAACTCGGCCAACCTGCGCGCGAACAGCGTGGCGCTCATGCGTTGTTCCCCTGACCCGGCTGACCCGTGAGGGGATGGTCTATCGAGATGCGTTCAGGTGGCGTACTCCCTGTGCCACCAGGTCGACAAGTGGTCAAGGGTCGCCGTGGCTGCGCCGTCTAGACGCTCGCGAGTGTCTCCCCGATGAGCATCCGACAAGACCGCGTCGCCGATGCTCGCGGTGGTCTGCTGCACCACCGAGACAAGTGCGGCCGCGTATGCCCGCTCGGACATCGCGTTCGGTCCCGTGCCGGCAAGTTCCGCTGCCACCGCGGTCGTGACGTCGTCGTAGAACACCAGGGCCCGGCGTCGGAGTAGCGCACTGAGCCGACACTGCGCGGGGAACTCGCCCTTGGCTAATCCCTCGTCGTCATCGACGTACCGATCGATGTCCTCGAGGACGAGGGAGCGCATCGCATCGGCTGGTGACTGCTGGGGGTCTCGCCGGGAGATCGCACCCCTGATCTTCTCGAGCACTTCGTCTGCTCGGTCGAAGACGAGGTCGGGCTTGGTCGGGAAGTAGTTGTAGACCGTCGGCTCCGATACGCCCGCGGCGTCCGCGATGTCCGCGATGGACACCTCGTCGTACCCGTGCTGCGCGAAGAGCCGAGCCGCCACATCGCCCAGACGCTCGCGGGTCTCTCGCTTCTTACGTTCTCGGAGCCCTGATCTGGCACCCGCGCTTGCTTGCTCCATCCCACGAGTCTGCCACGAAAAATAAAGTGACCCAAAGTTTCTGCTACGGTCGGCCTCACCAGGATGTTTGGGTCACTATAAGTTCGGTGGGAGCCGGGAAACGAGGATGATCGATGAACACGCGCACGCAGGAACAGGTGTTGATCTCGGGAGCGAGCTTCGCGGGTCTCGCGACAGCACTGTGGATGCGTCGGCTCGGCTACGAGGTCACGATCGTCGAGATCGGATCCGGACTGAAGCGCGGCGGCACCCCCGTCGACATCCGCGAGGACACCATCGCGATCGTCGAACGGATGGGCGTGCTTGAGGAGATCCAAGCGAAGGCGCTTGCTCCCCGCGTGACCGAGTTCACGACGCCGGAGGGAGAGCTCATCGCGCGGATGGACCCAGAACCGCCCACGGACGACTCGGTCGGCGACGGCTACGAGATCCACCGAGACGATCTGCTGGACATCCTCGCCGCCGCGACGGAGGGGGAGGTCGAGATGCTGTGGGGCAACTCCATCGAGTCGTTGACCGAGCCCGACGAGGACAGTGTTCACGTGGTCTTCCGCGATGGCACAGAGCGGGACTTCTCGATGGTGTTCGGGTGCGACGGCAACCACTCCACGGTGCGGCGACTGCGCTTCGGTCAGGAAGCACTCCACACCCACTTCCTGCAGACGTACTTCTCCGTCGCCACCCTCGACCACCTCATCATCGACCAGCAGACGACCCAGATCACTAACGCGCCCGGCGTAACGATGCTGGTGAACTCCTACGACACCACGACCGACCTCGTGCTCGGCTTCCGATCCGAGCAGGAAATCCCGTACGACCACCACGACGTCGACCAGCAGAAGCGCATCCTCCGCGAGCACCTGCTGCAGGCTGGCGCACCGTTCTCGGACCACGTCGACGAGGCGGTCAACGTCGACACCTTCTACTTCGACAAGCTCAGTCAGATCAAGATGCCGGCGTGGACGTCCGGACGCATCGCGCTCGTCGGTGACGCCGGCTACTGCGCATCACCTGCCGCGGGCATGGGCGGATCGCTCGCCATCATCGGCGCCACCGCCCTCTACGACGCCTTCCGAGCCGCTTACGGCGACGTCAAGCAGGCGTTCGTCGAGTACGAACGCGCACTCCAACCGACAGTCGAGGAGATCCAGCACAACGCCGAACACTTCGGCGTCAGCAGCTACTTCCCCGCTACCGACGAACAGATCCGGTCCCGCAACAACATGCTGCTCGGGCGCTGAGCAACGATCACCCCACGTAGGAGAACTCCATGTCCACCAGCGACGCGGCGTCCGATAGGGGATCGATCATTGCGATCCGCACGGCCGTGGTGTCGGTCTAGAAGATGGCTTGGGGGTTCACGGGCACGCCGGTGAGGCCGTGGAGGCGTGGCGGGGCGATGCTGAGCAGGAAAGCGTGTCGGCCGAGCTCGGCGCAGGTCGCGGCGAGGTCGTCGGTGGCGACGCTGTCGACCAGGTGCATGCCCAGGCGGGCCAGTCCGACCATGTGCATCGGCATGGGCATGTCCGGGTCGCTCGGCGGGAACGAGTCGCTGACGTCGCCGGCGTAGAGCGAGACGCCACGGTGGTGCATCCACGTCACTGCGTCGACGGTCATGCCCGGCGCCTGGGTCTCGGCGTCCCAGCTGAAGCCCCAGCCGCTCCGGACCACCACGGCGTCACCGGGCAGCACCTCGACCCCGGCCCTCGCCTCGGCCGCGTCGAGATCTGCCGCGGTGACGGGGTGCGCAGATGGCAGCCGCCCCCCCGGTGCCAGGTCGAGCAGGACTCCCCGCGTCGTGATCCCCGCGGCGAAGGCGGTCGTGGAACCGTGCACGACGCCTCCGGCCGTGACGGTCTCCTCGAGGGGGCGACCCGGGTACACGGTGCCGTCGATCGGCATGTGGGCGAAAGCATCGATGTGCGTCAGCGCCGGGTGATGCGGCGTCACGACGAGGACTTCGGACATCCCCATGGGCGGCGTGCCCGTGTAGAGCAGCGCCTGCTGCACGGGGGGCGACGGCGGTGCCGGGGGAGCGAACGGTCCGCCGAGCATCGAGGCGGGTTCGACCGGGTGCGCGAGCGACACGCTCCGGCCGACCCGCACCTCTTCAGCGGCGCGGGCCCTCGCGGCGTCGTCGATCAGGTTCAGCGTGCCGAGTTCGTCATCGGCGCCCCAGCGGCCTCGGTCGTCGGGGAGTGCGGGTGTCGTCATGGTGCCTGTCCTGTCATGTCGGTTCGGTGTCGCGCGGATGGGTGGTGCAAACTGCAAGGAGGCCATGAGAAGCAGGTTCCTGCACCATAGCCTTAAAACAGGATCCTGTTTATCTAGGTGGGCGACGAGGAGGCACATATGAGTGACGATGGAGGTCGCGGGCTCGAGCCCGTGCTGGGCTGGAACGCGGTGAAGGTCGCGCGCATCATCGGATCCCAGATCACGGCGGGGATGGCGGAGCACGACGTCAGCCTCGTGCAGTTCGGTGTGCTGTCGTGCCTGGCGGACGGTGCTGAGCTCACGTCGGCGGAGATCGCTCGGGCCGTCTTCGTTCGCCCGCAGAGCATGTCGGATGTGCTCGACGGGATGGAGCGTCGCGGTCTCGTCCGCCGGGTGGGCGTTCGCGCCCGCGGCCGGAGGAACCCAGCCGCGATCACGCCGGCCGGCCAGGCCGTGCTGGGCGCGGTGCAGCAGGTGGCCTTGGCGACGAACGACCTCAGCATGTTCGGGCTGGACGCGTCACGGAGCGCGCAGCTCAACGCACTGCTGCTCGCTGTCATCGAGGGCGCGGAGAAATCACCGGGCGTGGGCGACGCTTACTGATACATGCCCGCTAGACGATCGTGCCCGATCGCTACCGTGAACGAATGACAGTCACGCTGATCCCCCTGTCGTCCGACGACTGGAGAGTCTGGCGCTCCTTGAGGCTCGCGGCGCTGACTGAGGCCCCGGATGCTTTCGGCTCTCGGTTGGCCGACTGGATCGATGCTGATGAGAGCCGATGGCGCGAGCGCCTCTCTATCCCAGGGGCGATCGACCTCGTAGCCCTTGATGGAGGAATGGGCAGTCCGATCGGCATGGTGACCGGAACGCCGTCAGCACGGCCCGGTGCTGGCGCAGAACTCATCTCCATGTGGGTGGACCCCGCCGCACGAGGAAGAGGAGTGGCGACCTTGCTCATCGACGCCGTCGCAACGTGGGCAGCAGCCGCGGGGGCACCGGGCCTCAAGCTGTCGGTCATGGCCCAGAACGAGCCCGCCCGGCGCACCTACGAGAGGAACGGATTCGCCGTCGCAGCCAGCTCCGGGGATGAGCTCACGATGACACGGGGTCTCTGACGGCGGCAGCCGACTTGCACGCCCGCTTCCTGCCCGATAGACGATCGACAACTGGACGCCACAGTCGGTACTCGCACCGTGGGTGACAGAGCAACCTCGATGAGCTAGCTCGACGCAGCCCAGAGGACGCCGCAGCCCAAGGTCATGATGAGCACGACTGCACTTGCGCCGAGCCAAGGCTTCGCGGGAGGTGCCCACGTCTGCTTGCCCCATCCATGGTGACGGACGGTCTTCACAAGCCCCACCACGCCGAGGAGGAGACCGATCACAGCCCCTGCAACGAGAGCAAGAAGAATTGGATCGGTCCCCGACATGCGTTGAGCTTATGCGCCCCTCAGCCTTACTCAGACGGTGGTCTGTTGAGGCGATAACGGTGTCGGCTGTTCCCTGCCCATCTGCGGGCAAGGGGCGATGCTAACCCGCTTCCGCAGCCTGCCCACTAGGGGATCGTTCACCGAGATCAGTTTCGGACTGACCCATCGGGACAGCTGGCGCCCCGTAGCTGCGGGAGGGTGGCTGGCCTCCACCGTTGATCGGTGACCGATCATCTGTCGGACACGCCTACGCGAGTCGAGGGTCCTACCCAGACTGGCTTTTGCTCAACGAATCGACCGCTGCCCTAGGGTCGGGGCATGCCTCTTGCTCTCGTCACCGGAGCCGCGCGTTCGAACAGCATCGCTGCGGGCATCGTCCCTCGGCTCGAAGCCGATGGGTGGGAGGTCGTCACCAGCGACCTCGACACGGGTGATTACCCCTGCGACCTCTCGAGCCCGACCGCCCCGATCGCTCTCATAGAGCAAGTTACGAGCGAGCGCGGAACGATCGGCGGACTCGTTCTCAGCCATGCGCACGGCGTCGAGTCCGGCGTGCTGGACACCACCGCGGAGGCCTTCGACCAGCACGTCGCGGTCAACGCCCGCGCATCGCTGCTCCTGATCGCCGCGTTCGCCCGTCACGTCGACGCCGGCGGTGGAGCTGTCGTCGCGTTCACGAGCGACCACACCACCGGCAACCTGGCCTACGGCGCCTCCAAGGGCGCTCTCGACCGCATCGTCATCTCTGCCGCCCGCGAGCTCGGCCCGAAGGGCATCTCCGCGAACGTCGTGAACCCAGGACCGATCGACACGGGATGGATGGATGACGAAGCACGGGACGCGATGACGGCGTGCCACCCATTGGGACGGCCAGGGACACCCCGCGACATCGCCGGCATCACCGCGTTCCTGCTGTCGGACGAAGGACGTTGGATCAGCGGGCAGCTCCTGCGTGCCGACGGCGGTTTCTCCGCGGAGTTCTGATTGAAGGCCACACCCTGAGGGGCGTCTCTTCAACCGAGATCGGACGGGGCCGGAGCCGAGAGCAGGATGGAGGGGTGAGGGTGATGATGATCGCAGGCCAGACCCTGGCGGTATCGGCGGACCAGGAAACCAAGTGGCCGTCTCTGGTGGCTGAGGCGCTTCGCGAGGTCGTGGACGGTGAGCGGCAGGTCCCGACCGTGTGGTTCCGCAGGTCCCCGGCCCGATAGGCGATCCTCTGCCGCGAGGCTGGGCGAAGGACCGGCGGCGACGTCGTGAGGGTCGGCGTCGGTGCCGGATGATGGGCGCATGACCGTGCCCATGGAGTCGCCGCCGCCTCGGAGATCGAGGACGGCCGGCGTGCTCACCGCCTCCGCGGATGCAGAGCGGCTCGTTCTCGAGAAGCACCCTGAGCTCCTCCGTCGCGTCGGGGGAGTGCTCGCTGAGTACGAGACCTCAGCGTCGCGGCTCGTAGATCAGCGACGCAGATCGGGGGACGTGACGAGAGCCAGCGAGGTGCGTCCTAGGCGCCGCATGAGCGTCCGGGGGCTTCCTGGGGTGCTTTCCTTCCTCGCCTCGTTCCTGGTGTTTCAGAACATGGCCGGTGGCAAGGGCATTCCGCGGGGTGTCCCGATGTCCAACATCACGGCTGCCGTGCCGGATCGGCTCGACGTCGTCGCTGTCGTGTGGGCCGCGGTGGCGTTGCTCGCCGCTGTCGTCGGGGTCGTGTGCGCGGGTGGGGCTCGGCCGCCTCACCTCCTCGGCATGGCCGCCGTGTCCTCGACGCCAGCAGCGGTCCTCGCGGTGTTCGACGAGTCGACGGCCGTCAACGAGCGTGTCGCGCCGTGGCTCGGGGCGTGGTCGCTGCTGCTCCTCGTGCTCGCTGGTGTGGCGCTCGCCGTGTGGGTGAGGGCAGACCGGCGCCGCTTCGCGGTGACCGGGGGTGCGACGGCTCGGGTCGCCGCGGCACGGTCCGGACTCGAGGTCGAGCATGAACGTGCCGTGTACCGCCTCACAGAACTGATGCCGGTCCGTTCGCCCGAGGGCCGTGCGTTGCGTGTCGACCGAGACCGTGCGGTGGCCGCGGCCCGTCGCTCAGCCGGTGTCCTTCCTCGGGACGGGACCAAGCCCGAGGGGCCGGTGCCTCTCGGCGGCTACGTCCTGGCGGCCCGACACGCGGGCAGGTGCGCCGAGCTCGACGCAGCAGAGTGATCACGTCCCGGGAGGGGATCGCTCTCCAAGCTGTCAGGTCGTGGATCGATTGATCGTGTCGCCGTCCCAGGAGAGGTCGGAGTCCTCGTCGACGGGGAAGGCCTCGAAGCGGCCGTCGGTGAGGATCGCGTGGACGAACGCCTGTGAGCCGGCGACGATCGTGGAGTCCCAGTCGATCTCGGTGGCGAGCACCCAGGCGTGGTCCTCGGGCCAGAGCAGCTGGGGTGACTCGTCCGTCCGGAAGCCGATGTCGACGCCCCAGCCTGGCTCGGCGAGTTCCATGATCCTGGTCCGGGCGAGCACGTAGTCGTATCGATCGATCGTCGCGGAGCGGCCGATGAGGTCCTGGCCGCTGCCGCCGACCCAGTACGCCGCGAGAGCGTCGTCGGGTGTCGTGGTCGCGTCGCCGAGCAGTGGTGCGAGGGCAGCGAGCACCTGGGGGTCGAGGTGCCCGACATCGCTCGTTCCTCCATGTGGCTCGTCATGGTCGAGGAGTCGCTCCCACTGCACGAGGGGGTGCATGACCTTCTCGGCTGTGGCCGCGACATCGGCCCAGCGTCGGTGTTCCCAGGCGCCGCTGCCGGTGGGGCGGGGATGCAGGATGCGCGCGTAGGCCTCGAAGTCGTACCCGGCGATCGAGCCGACCCGTGCCCAGCCGCCCTGCCGGTACATCCGTCGCCCCAGCCAGGCCGCGCGTTCCACATCGTCGGTGATGTGCATGGTCGTCACCTTGCCATGCCAGGGATGCCGTACCGATGAGGCGAGGAGGCACCGGTTCCGTCGAGGCCGTCCATCACGGGATCTGTCACCGGTGCGCCGGACGATCTCACTCCAGAGGTGGTCGTGCAAGCCAGGGCGGAACACTAGACACAGGTCATGGAAGAAGTGCGTAGCCGACGGTCGCCGAAGACGGCACTGGCGCAGATCTGGCTCACGGTCTTGCCGTTGCTCGCGCTGGTCGCGTTGTGGCCGTCCTCGAGGGAGGAGGCGCCGGCGAGTTCCTTCACTGACGGGGGAGGCGTCCCGTTCGTCAGCGCCGACGATTCGGTCACCGTCATCATCGAGACGCACGCGCCGGTGGTCCTCGGCTGGGCCCTCGTGGTGCTCGGGGTGGGACTCTCCGCCGCTGTCGTGGCTGGGGCTCGGGGTCCCGCCTCGAGGTTGCGGCGCCTTTCCGTTCTCGGGCGGGTCGCTCTGGTGGTGGTCGCTCTTGCGGGTGGAGCGTTCGCGTCCCTGCCCGTGCAGGCGCATGTCCTGGGATGGGACAGGGGCGAGGTGCCCGCCGCGGTGCCGTGGTGGAGCAACGCATCGTTCAGCTGGATCGAATTGCACTGATTCGCTGCGGGGGAAGAACCGAACAGCCTTCCCGCTGAGGGATCGACGGGGCTGACCGGGTGTCTCGCCTGGGGCATGTCCAAGTGGCTGGGTAGGGTCTGGACATGCGCGCAGTCCCGGAGGACCTCGATCCGTCGGTCGTGACACAGATCGACAGGCGTCTGGCGGGCGTCGCGGCTGACTACGACGTCCGCGTGCCCTGGGCGATCGAGAGCGGCAGTCGAGCGTGGGGTTTCCCGTCGCCGGACAGCGACTACGACTGCCGGTTCATCTACGTTCGTGCGCCGGAGGCCTACCTGTCGCTGTGGCCGTGGCGAGACGTCATCGAGACTCCCCTCGACAGCGTCCTCGACGTGAACGGGTGGGACCTCGCCAAAGCCGTTCGCCTCCTCGTCAAGGGCAACGCCGTCGTGATCGAGTGGCTGCGCTCGCCCATCGTCTACACGGGCGACGAGTCCTTCCGGGACGAGCTCCTCGCCCTCGCCGACGAGGTCGTCGAGCGGGCGGCCGTCGGGCGGCACTACCTCCACGTCGCTCACAAACAGCAGGCGGGCAAGCCCACCCTCAAGCGCTTCTTCTACGTCCTCCGGACGACGACTGCGTTGCGGTGGCTGCACGTCCACCCGAACGAGACCGTTCCCCCGATGGACCTGCCGACGTTGCTCGCCGAGGCCGAGGTGTCGAACGACGTCCGTCTCGCGGCTGACACGCTGATCGCCACGAAGGCTCGAACGCGGGAGATGGGCACGCAGGCTCCGCCGCCGCAGCTCGCGCGGTTCGTCGAGGTGGAGCTGCAGCGTGCCATCCACTTCGAGACGGATCCCGCCGTGAAGCACCCCGATGAGGTCAGGGCCACGACCGACGCCTACTTCCGGCGGGCCGTCGCCTCGAGCTCAGCCCGCTAGCCGATCGGCCTACGGTGCTGCTGTGGCTCGACGGCCGAGGCTCAGCGCAGCGAGGGCGATGAGTCCGCCGAGGACAGCGCCGATGGTGTTCGTGATCCAGTCGCCGGTGTCGCAGGCGCGTCCGAGGGCCGGGACGATCGCCTGGACGAGCTCGATGAGTGCTGACGTGGCAGTGCCGCCCATGACGGCCAGGACGGGGCGCCGGACGAGCAGGCCCGCGAGCAGGACCGGGGGGATGAACAGCAGCACGTTCGCCACCGTCTCGACGGCTCGGAGCCCGAAGTAGGGAAGCCCGACGGTGCAGGTCACGTCTCGGTCGGCCCCGCCCTCCGGGTAGAGGGTCAGGCCGGCGAGGACCACGAGGGATGCGATGAAGAGTGTCCGGAGCAGTCGCGGCCGCGGCACGATCGCGGCCGCGATGAACGGGCCGGTCAGGACTGCGAGGAGCAGGACGGCGACGGGGAGCCACGGCACCTGCACCAGGAGAGTTGAGAGCACTGACTCACCGTAGTGACCCAGGAGCTGCACGATGGGGGCTCGTTGCTCCGGTCCTGGATGTCCCTAATCTCGTAGCCACGTCGAAGGCTCTGGGCGCCGAGCTTCAGGGATCGCTCGGTCGAGACGCGCTGACGACGGGCGAGGCCCGCCGGCACCGCTACCGTTACCCCATGACCGATCGATCGCTCATGGACCGATGGACGTTCGTCCTCTGCGGCCTGGCCGTCGTGGCCCTCGTCGTCTGCGTGGTCAGCACGGTCAGTGCCGGTGCGCTCGCCCCGGTCTTCTTCTGGTCCGTGCCGGAGGGCACGGAGATCGTCACGACGAAGGAGCAGTACGAGTCGGTGCTCGTCACCCAGCTGGTCGGCAGGATCGCCACAGCGGGCACCGTCGTCCTGGGCCTCGGCGCTCTCGTCCTCGTCCTGGTGGGTCGTCGAGCTGGTCGCGCTCGCTGATCGACCGACGCCGACGGCTGAGCCCAGTTCGGCCGTGCCGAGCAGCAGCCAGAACGCCGTCACGCGGTCGACTCTCCGCCCGGGCCGTTGAGGGTGTCCCCGTCCCAGGAGAGGTCGTCGTCGGGGCCGACGTCGAACGCCTCGAAGCGGCCGTCGAGAACGATGCTGTCGACGAGGGCCCGAGTGCCGCCGACGATCGTCGAGTCCCAGTCGATCTCGGTCGCCAGGACCCAGGCGTGGTCGTCGGGCCACAGCAGCTGGAGGGACGGAGACCTGACGTGGGAGAACCACCCGAGTCCGAGGGAGAACCCCCAGTCGGGGTCGGCGAGCTCGTCGAGGGCCGTGCTGGCCAGGACGTACTCTCGGCCCGGCAAGTCCAGCTGTCTCCGGCTGGTGAGCTCGATCCCTCCGTGCCCGGTCCAGAAGCCGGCGACGACGTCGTCCGGCGTGCTCGTCGCACTGGCGAGGAAGGGGACGAGCGCCGCGAGGACGACGGGGTCCAGGGAACCGAGCGACGTCCCCGGTGCGTGCGGGTTCTGATCGTCGAGGAGGCGGCCCCACTGCACGAGGGAGTGCATGATCCGCCCGGAGGCGGCTGCGACGTCGGACCAGCGCCGAGTCGTCCAGTCGTCGGACGGCGGCACGCCCCACGCCCGACGGTCGTCGACGTGCCCGCTCTCCCGCGGGTGCAGGATCCGGACGTAGGCGTCGGCACCGTGCCCCGCGACGGAGCCCACGCTCGTCCGGCCGTGCACTCGTCCGGCGAGCCACTCGCCACGCTCCACGTCATCGATCACGTCCACGGGAGCAGCGTGGCACGGCTCACCAGCGTCCTGCACCACGATGTGTGACCGGCAGGGGGGTCCTGGTCGGCTGGAGATCCTCCTCGGGGCGGACGACCCGCGGGCGGGCCTCTCCTACGGTGACGGCATGAGCCGTCCGGATCCTCCTGCCCTCGCCGCCTCGGTCGGAACAGGTCTCGTCGTGGCGTACGCCGTGGTGGGTGCCCTCCAGGTCCTCGTCTGGAACCCGCTGGCCGCGGTCCCGCGCCTGTCGCTGCCGGAGATCCACAGCGAGCTCGACCGCGTGGGCCAGTCGTTCTCACCCGCACCGGTGATCGCCTGGGCCGTGCTCGGCGTGGGCGCCGCGGTCGTCGTGGCGGTGTCGACGATCCGCCGCTCGCGCCTCACCCTCGGTCAGGTCGTCCTGGCACAGGCGCTCGTCCTGGTCGGGGGAGCGCCGTCGCTGCTTCTCGTCTCCTTCGCGCCGGGCATGCAGCTCGCCGACGGCTTCGGCATCAGCGGCTACGACCACTCACCGTGGGCTCGCCCGCTGTACCTGACGAGTCTGCTCGCGATGGTGGCAGCGATCGCCGCCGCGGGGCCCGCCGTCACGGCCAGCCGTGCTCGGCCGAGCGAGTGCGGGCGAGTTCTCTGAGCCTCCGCGCATGACCGCACGTCGGCGGATCCGTTGATCGACGCCACGGGCCTCACCTCGTCGAGAAGGTGACCGAGCCGCCGTTGATCGAGGTGACCGTGAGGACGGCCTCGTCGCTGTTCGCGTCCATGAGGAACGCTGTCGTCGCGACAGCACCAGGAGAGAGCTCCGACGGCCAGTCCGCCTCGAGCGCGTAGCCGTCCACCATGCCGTTCTCGGGACGCGGGCCGAAGGGGAGCGACCAGTCCGGCCCGCCGGCACCACCGATGACCAGGTCGTCATCTGCCTCGAACAGCAGCGGCTCGTCGCTCGTGTTCTCGACCCTGAGCCCGACGCTGAGGTAGCCGTCGAAGCGGTCCAGCACCTCCGCGGTCGCCACCATGCCCTGAGTCGTCCGCTGCGTGTCGGTGTCGCTCGTCGAGCACCCGGAGAGGCTCGTCAGCCCGACGACCACCACCCACAGTGACGCGACGCGGACGGTCATCGGAGCAGCGGTCTTCACACCGTCATGGTCGCAGAGGTCGCAGCGAGAGCGTCCCGCGACGCTGTCCAGGGAGGCGCTGTGTCAGAAGGGCAGGGGAGTCAGCAGCCAGAGGACGAACAGGCACCCGCTGAGCACGAGTCCGAGGACGCCGAGCGTGAGGCCGACAGCGGCGGAGCGCGGCCGGAGGTCGCGGGGCGACGCCAGGTCGTCGCGCGCGACGACGATCGCGGCGACGCCGAGAGCGACCGACGCGACGGCCCAGAGATCCAGGAGGATGCTCACCCAGGGCAGCAGCGGTGCGCCGATCAAGGCCGGGGCGTTGCCTGCGGCCACCACGAGCGGGCCGGAGACGCTCAGCCCGCTGAGCGTCAGTGCCCACGACCGTGGGGCCGGCGTTCGTCTCAGTGTCGTCACGACGACGCCTCCTCTCGGCAGCGGACCCGGGAGTCCGCCTGAACTCTCCCAGCGACGAGGGGACGGCGATTCCTCCTGGCGGATGATCTTCGCGTCAGAGGGACTCGAGCACGTCGAGCGCCCGCTGCACGCCGTGCTCTCGACGCATGAGGCGGCCCACCTCGGCGGCCCGCCCGCGACGGGTCAGGGCGTCGCTCATCGCGGGCGCGAGGGCACCGGCCGTCAGGCGGCGCAGCGGAACGGCCGCGGCCGCCACCCCCTGTCGGTGCAGCTGGGCTGCCCAGAACGGCTGGTCGGCCGTGACCGGCACGACCACGGCGGGCACGCCGGCCCGCGCGACGGCGTGGGAGGTGCCGGCCCCGCCGTGGTGCACTGCCAGCACGGCGTGCGGCAGCACGGCGTCGAAGGGCACCGACGGCACCGCCAGCACGTCGGGGCCGCGGTGCTCCGGCGGCAGCGCGAGCCCGCCCCACCCGGTGACGAGCAGCACCCGGAGGCCGTGGGAACGGGCGGCCGCGACGACCGCCGCGCCGCGGGCCGAGGCGTCGCCCGTCGCCATGGAGCCGAACGAGGCGACGACGACGGGCCCGGCGGCCAGGAAGTCGGTGACGACCGGTCCGCACGACGCGGCCGGCGCCTCCTCGTGCCAGGCCCCCGTCTGGTGCACCTGCTCCGGCCAGTCGTCCGGCCGCGGGAGCAGCACCGGGCTCACGGCCATCAGCGTCGCGCGCGACGGGGAGCGCCAGGACGGGCGCCGCCCGCCCGGCAGCTCGGCGGCGGCGCGCGCCACGTCGCCGTCGAAGAGGCGGGCGGCGGCGCGCGGCACGGCGTAGGTGGACCGGTTGTGGGCGCCGAGGTCGCGGGTGGCGGTGGGTCCGCCGGCGGCGGGGAAACGCGCGCTGGGGGTGGCCACCGGCGCGAACTCCACGAGCACACGCGGCACGCCCAGCGCGTCCGCCACCATCGGCGCGGTCAGGACGAGCGGGTGGTGCACCACCACGTCGGGGTCGAACGCGACCGTCTCGCGCACCGCGGCCGCGAGCATGCGCCGCATCGCGGGCCGCACCTCGGCGAGGGCGTGACGCGCGAGGGCCCACGGGGCACGACCGGCGGGGGAGAGCACGCGCCGCGCGTCCAGGCCGAGGGGCACGGTGCCCACTCCCTCGGGCGCGCCCGCGTCGTCGGGCAGGGCCAGCCGGACGTCGTGGCCGCGACTCGTGGCGTGTCGGGCCAGCGCGACGAAGGGCTCGACGTCGCCCCGGGTGCCGGCGGTGAGCAGCATGATGCGCATCCGCCCAGTCTGGGCCCGCGAGCCGTGGGCCCGCGGCGCGGCGGGCGGCGTACGGTCGGTCTCGTGACTGACGGTGCTGAGCGGATGTCGCGCGTCGCGCCGTCGGAGAGGGCTGCGACCGTGCGCCGCCTCGTGCTGATCTCACGTTCGGTGCTGTGGATCAACACCATCGGGTCGGGTCTCGTCGCCGTGTGGCTCACCGGTGCGCTCTTCGACCTGCGGGCGCTGCCGGTCATCCTGTGGCTCACCCTGCCGTTCAACCTGCTCATCTACGGCGTCAACGACATCTACGACCAGGACACCGACGCGGCCAACCCCCGCAAGGGCTCGATCGAGGGCGCGAGGATCGAGCAGTCCGAGGTCCGGCTCATCGCCTGGGCCGTCGCGGTCACCAACGTGCCCTTCCTCGTCTGGTTCGCCGTCACGTTGCCGCCGCTCGCGATCGCCGCGATCCTGCTCTACGTCGGCGTCTTCGTCTTCTACTCCGCACCGCCGCTGCGCTTCAAGGCGCGGCCCTTCGTCGACTCGCTGAGCAACGCGGCCTACGCGCTGCCGCTCGTCATCGTGCCCGCGGCCCTCTCGGTGACGCCGGTCTGGCCCGCCGCCCTCGGCCTGATGGCCTGGAGCGTGGCCAAGCACGCCTTCGACGCTGTCCAGGACATCGTGGAGGACCGCGACGCCGGCATCACCACGACCGCCGTGCGGCTGGGCGCCCGCGGGACGGCGCTGTGGAGCGGGGCCTGGTGGGTCGTCTCCACGGCGCTCTTCGCCGTGGTGAGCGTGCCGGTGGCTGCCCTGAACCTCCTGATCGCCGGCGTCCTCGTCGGGCGCCTGCTGCGCGACCCGTCGCCGGAGACCGGCCACCGCCTGTACCGACTGTCGGTCGCGTTCCCGTACATCGCGGGGTCGTTCGCCGGGGTGCTGCTGCTGGTCTCCATCGTGCTGGTGGGCCGGCCGTGAGCCGCGTGGTCGTCGTCGGCGGCGGGATCGGCGGGCTCACCGCCGCCGCGCTGCTCGCCCACGCGGGGCACCGCGTCACCCTGCTCGAGGCCTCGGCCGAGCTCGGCGGCAAGAGCCGTCGCATCCAGCTGGGGGAGGACCGCATCGACACCGGTCCGTCGCTGGTGACCTTCCCCGCCGTGTGGGACGAGCTGCTGCGGCGGCTCGGCGACGGCGGGCGTGCTCCCGACCGCGCCCGTGACGACGGCCACCTCGACCTCGTGCGCATGCCCGAGGTGGGGCGCTACTACCACGACGGCGAGGAGACCTCGCTGCCGGTCGCGCCCGGGCACCCCTGGTACCCCGCCTGGCGACGCTTCTCCGACCTGCACGCGCCCCTCGCCGACGACGTGACCGAGCTGCTGCTCTCCGACCCGCTCGACCGCGCTGCCCTGCCGGCCCTGCGCCGGCTGCTGGCTGTCTACGGCTCGCGCCTCACCACCCGCGCCTACCTCGACGGCCTGCCGTGGCTGCCGGACGGTCTGCGCGAGATCATCGCGATCCACACCCTCAACGCGGGCGTCTCGCCCTCGCGCACCCCCGCCCTGTACGCCAGCATGCCGGCGATCATGGCCGAGACCGGGGCCTGGGTGCCGCGCGGCGGCGTGTACGAGGTCGTGCTCGCGCTGGGTCGGCTGGCGGAGGCGGCCGGGGTCGAGGTGCGCACCGGCGAGGCCGTCACCCGCATCGAGCGCGGATCCGTCACCACCGAGCTCGGGCACCACGCCGCCGACCTCGTCGTCAGTGCCCTGGACGCCGACCGGCTCGCGACGCTGACCGGCCCGTCCCGCCTGCCGACGCTGCCCCGTCTGCGCCCCCGTGCCCTCTCCTGCTCCGCCGTCGCCGTGTACGGCGTGCTGCGGGAGGAGCTGCCGGCGGACTTCCCGACGCACGGCGTGGTGCTGCCGACGAAGCCCGCGGCGCTCCACCGCAGCCTCGAAGCGGGCGACGAGCCCGCCGACACCATGGTGTTCGTCAACCAGTACCGCGCCGGTGAGGTCTACCCCAACCAGCGCAGCACCGTCGGCATCCTGCTCACCGCGCCCGCCGACGGCGGTCGCTACACCGCGGAGCACCCCTTCGTGCGACGCGAGGTCGACCGGGTCTCAGCGGCGATGGGGCTCGACGGGCCCCTCACCGACCTCCTCGACGAGCAGCTGGTGCTCGATCCGCAGTACTACGGCACGGGCGGCGAGCCGCACGGCGCCCTGTACGGAGCCGCGCGTCCGCCGTGGCTGAGCGGCCCGTTCCACCGCCCGTCGTACAACGACCCGTGGCGGCCCTGGCTGTGGCGGGTCGGCGCGTCGGTGCACCCCGGCGGCGGCATCCCCGCCGTGGTGGGCGGAGCGATGATCGCG
The DNA here is from genome assembly GCF_011759585.1 of Frigoribacterium endophyticum. Lineage (GTDB taxonomy): Bacteria > Actinomycetota > Actinomycetes > Actinomycetales > Microbacteriaceae > Frigoribacterium > Frigoribacterium endophyticum. Next base: position 127,215 of record NZ_JAAOYV010000002.1, on the reverse strand, counting down.
GTGACCCGACTGCTGAGGTCGACCCCGGCCTGACCTGGGTGCGAGTCGGTCGGCGGGGAGGCTCAGAGGGCCCGCGCGAAGCAGACGGACTCGGGTGACCCGACGTAGGGGCCGAACAGGGGGATGCGCGTGTAGCCCTCTCGCTCGTAGAAGCGGATCGCGTCCGGCTGGAGCGTGCCCGTCTCGAGGGCGACCTGTCGCGTGCCCAGCTCGCGCGCGGCGTCCTCGAGGGCCCTCAGGAGCCCGGACGCCACCCCCGACCCCCGCGCGTCGGGCACGACGTACATCCGTTTCACCTCGACGGTGGCCGGTCCCACCACCGTGTCGGCCAAGGGCCGCAGCCCTCCGCACGCGATCGGTCGACCGTCGTCCGCCCGCGCGACGAGGAACACCGGGACGTCGGTCGCCGACGGCGGCGTGCCGGGCTCGTGGTCGTCGCTGCCGTAGCGGGCGTCGAGCTCGACCCGCTGGGCTCGGCGGAGGCCGTCGGCGTCCGGGTGGTCGAAGCGTGTCCGCGTGATGGTCCAGCTCATGGTCGTCCTCTCGTGCTGATCGCCACCGTAGCTGGCGCGCTCTGCTCCTCGACGACCGGGAGGTCCTGCGCGACCGCCCCGGGGTGCGATCCGACGCGTGGCCGCGAGGCTAGTTCGAGCCGCCCTCGCCGCGCTGACCGGTGAACTGGGCGTCGGTGACGTGCTCGAGCCACGTGGTGGTGGCGGAGGGGTCGTCGCCGTTCTCGAGCATCGCGAGGTGCTCCATGAACACCCCGGGGGCGGCGGCGTGGAAGTGCTCCTGGCCGGGCGGGGTGTAGATCGTCTGCCCGGGGTGGACGTCGACGACCTGCCCGTCGCGGGTGCCGAAGCGGCCGACGCCGGCGGTGACGCGGAGGTACTGGCCCTTCTCGTGCGAGTGCCAGGCGGTGCGGGCGCCGGGTGCGAACCTCACGGTGGCGACGACCATGTGCTGGCCGTCCTCGTGCGGCATCGCGATCGGGTCGAGCCAGACGTCGCCGGCGAACTGCTCGGGGGGGTTCTTGGTCGTGGGGGCGGCGGGTTCGATGTTCATGCTGACTCCTGTTCGTCGGTGAAGTGCTCCTTCGCGACGCCCATCGCTGCCATGCCGTTCGGCCAGCCGGCGTAGAGGGTCACGTGGGTGATCGCCTCGATCAGCTCCTCCCGGGTGAGGCCGTTCTCGACGGCGCGGCCCAGGTGGAAGTCGAGCTGCCCCGTGTGCCCGCCGGCGGCGAGGACGGCGACGGTGACGAGGCTCCGGTCTCGGGCGGAGAGCTCGGGGCGGTTCCAGACGTCCTCGAAGAGGACGTCGTCGGTGAGGGCGGCGAGCTTCGGGGCGAAGTCCCCGAACGTGCGGCGCCCGCCCCCGATCTGCGTCGGCTGGTCGGCCATGGTGGTGCTCCTGTCCGTCGTGTCGTGCGAGGGCCGCTCGTCGGGGTCCTGTCGTCCACGGAACACCGGACCCGCCGTGTGAGGGAGGCCCTGGCGTGGTCCCCCTGACGGGTCGTCACGGCCGGTCTGGCCTCAGCAGACCCCGACGCATGCCTGGCTCAGGGCGCCGAGGCCGCCGCCGACGCCCCCAGCTGCACCGCCAGCTCGCTGCAGCGCAGGCGGGCCGGAGAGAAGTCGGAGGGCAGGCTCCGGATTATCTCCGCCGCGCTCCTGCCCTGCGAGCTCCCGACCCGGTCGGGCGCCACGTCCGCGTCCCCCTGTGGGTGCAGTTCCTCCCAGGCGTCGAAGATGGCGTCGTCCTCCTCCAGCTGACCGGACTCCTCGATGACCCGCATGAGCGTGGTCTCGAAGGCGTGCCGCTCGGCCGCCACGCGGGCCACCCGCGGGTCGTCGACGGCGACCGTGTCGTCGAGGGACTCCTCCGCGGCGTCGACGCGGTCGGACTCGGCGCGCAGCTCGGGGTGGAGGGCCAGCGTGAGGAACCGGCCAGCCTGCGCGACCGCTCCGAGCGGACCGAAGATGCGCTCGGTGACGAGCAGCGTGTCGAGGTCGTCCTGGCGCAGCGAGCCCTCGGGTGCGGCCTGGAGGCGGTCGGAGACGATGTCGTCGAGCAGCCCCAGGCGGTCGCCGCGGGCGCGCATGCGCTGCACCGCGGCCCGCTTCCGCCGCAGCTCGGCCTCCTGCGCCGCCAGGCTGTCCTCCAGCCGGGCGAGGACGCTCGCGACCTCGCCCTCGACCCCGCCCGGTGCGGCGTCGGTGAACGCGTCGCGGACGTCGTCGAGGGCGATCCCGGCGTCGGCCATCCGTCGGATCCAGAGCAGCCGGATGATCTCGGCGTAGCCGTACCGGCGTCGGCCGTCGCTGCCCCGCTCGCGCTCCGGGAGGAGGCCGACCTCGTGCCAGTGGCGGATGGCCCGGGGAGTGGTGCCGACGAACGCTGCGGCGTCGCCGATCATGACCTGACGGGGCGGAGTCGGGAGGGAGTGCACGGCGGACCTCTCGGGGCGGGCGGGACGGGACGTGCTCCGAGCAGACCACATGACGCTGCGGCAGGTGCAACCCCGCCTCGGTCAGGCCGCGACTCCTCCTGGCTCGGTCGGCTGCGAGTCGAGCGTCGCCCGACGTCTAGGTTGAGCCTGGTACCGACGGAAGGAACAGCCATGAGCATGGAAGGCGCGGCCTGGAGCTCGCTCTACAAGATCTCGTCCGCTCGCGACGGCGCGCACGGCATCTCGCGGGCGTCCGTCCGGCGCATCATGACGTTCGCGGTGCCCTACCGGTCGAAGCTGGTGCTCTTCATCAGCCTCTCGGTGGTCGGGGCCTTCCTCGCGGTCGCGACGCCGGTGCTGGCCGGCCGCGTGGTCGACGTCATCGTCGCGCGGGGCGACGTCTCCACGATCGTGCGGCTCGCCGTCCTCATCGGGGTCGTGGCGGTCGCCGACGCCGGCGTCTCGCTCGTCACGCGGTGGTACTCGGCCCGGATCGGGGAGGGCGTGATCCTCGACCTCCGCACCGCCGTCTTCGACCACGTGCAGAAGATGCCGATCGCGTTCTTCACCCGCACCCGGACGGGCGCCCTCGTCAGCCGTCTCAACAACGACGTGATCGGCGCCCAGCAGGCCTTCAGCGGCACGCTGTCCGGCGTCGTCACGAACGTCGTGGCACTCGTCCTGACCCTGATCGTGATGCTGAGCACGTCGTGGCTCGTGACCGTCCTCGCGGTGGTCATGCTGCCGATCTTCCTGGTCCCCGCGCGACGCATGGGCAGTCGCCTCGCCGCGCTCCGACGCGAGGCCGCCGACCACAACTCCGCGATGAGCACGCAGATGACCGAGCGCTTCTCCGCGCCCGGCGCCACCCTCGTCAAGCTGTTCGGCCGCCCGGACGAGGAGTCGGCGGAGTTCCGTGTCCGCGCCGCCCGCGTCCGCGACATCGGGGTGCGGACCGCGCTGCTGCAGTTCGTCTTCGTCACCGCCCTGACGCTCGTCTCCGCCCTGGCCCTCGCGCTCGTGTACGGGCTCGGCGGCGCCCTCGCGCTCGCCGGCCAACTCGACACCGGCGAGGTCGTCACCCTGGCGCTGCTCCTCACCCGCCTCTACGTGCCGCTGACCGGCCTCGCGAACGCGCGGGTGGAGATCATGAGCGCGGTGGTCAGCTTCGAGCGCGTCTTCGAGGTGCTCGACCTCGAACCGCTCATCCGGGAGAAGGCCGACGCCGCCACCGTGCCCGAGGGCCCGGTGAGCGTCGAGTTCGACGACGTCCGCTTCGCGTACCCGTCCGCCGACAAGGTGTCGCTCGCCTCCCTCGAGGAGGTCTCCACGCTCGACACGAGGGGCGGCGACGAGGTGCTGCACGGGGTGTCGTTCCGCATCGAGCCGGGCCAGACCGTCGCGCTCGTCGGCACCTCCGGGGCGGGCAAGTCGACGATCGCCCAGCTGCTCTCGCGCCTCTACGACGTCGACGGCGGTGCCGTGCGCCTGGCCGGGGCCGACGTCCGCGACGTGACCTTCGCCTCCCTGAGGCACACCCTGGGGATGGTGACCCAGGACGGCCACCTGTTCCACGAGACGATCCTGTCGAACCTGCGGCTCGCGAGGCCGGAGGCGACCGAGGACGAGGTGTGGGACGCCGTCCGTCGGGCGCGGCTCGAGCCGCTCGTCCGCTCGCTGCCCGACCAGCTCGACACGATGGTGGGGGAGCGGGGTTACCGGCTCTCCGGCGGCGAGCGCCAGCGCATGACCATCGCGAGGCTGCTGCTCGCCCGGCCGCAGGTCGTCATCCTCGACGAGGCGACGGCGGCGCTGGACAGCACGTCGGAGGCGGCGGTGCAGGCCGCGCTCAGCGAGGCGCTCGAGGGGCGGACGGCGATGGTCATCGCCCACCGCCTCTCCACGATCCGCAGCGCCGACCTCATCCTGGTGGTCGAGGACGGCTCGATCGTCGAGCGCGGCACGCACGAGGAGCTGCTGGCCGCCGCCGGCCGCTACGAGGAGCTGCACCGGACGCAGTTCGCCGTGCAGGTGGACGTCGCTGCCGACGAGGACGCGGTGACCGAGCCTCGGTAAGGTCGACGCACGACCACGGACGGGGCACGCCCGGCGCGGTCGGTCCGGAGGGGGACACCATGAGGCACGCACGCGCGACCTGGACCGCCACGACGACGGGCGCCCTCGTGGCGCTCACGCTCGCCCTGACCGGGTGCGGCACGGGGGCGGACGGCTCGCCGGACGAGACGCCGACCGCGACCGACGTGGCGAGCACGGCCTCGGCGACCCCTGCCCCCACGCCGTCGGCCACGCCCGCGGAGCCCGCCGTCGCGTCGATCCCGACGGACTGCACCGACATCGTCGACCCGGCCACCTACGCCGCGACGATGGGCGAGACGCCGCTCAACGACCCTGACTTCTTCACGGGCCCGACGGGTCAGCTCCAGCCGAGCCCGGCACCCGCGGGCGCCGACCCCTACGAGACGGTCGTGGCCGCCACGCAGCTGACCTGCGGCTGGCGCGACCCGCGGGCGGACGTCACCGGCCTGTTCGTCGACGTGGCCACGGTGGACGACGCGGCCGCCGCCTCCTACCTGGACTGGCTCGCCGACCCCACGGTCGACACCGAACGGCGGGGCGCGGACGTCGTCTACGACTGCTCGGAGCGCCTCGGCGGCACCGTGTGCCAGTACACGACGAAGGACCAGCAGTACGACACGGACTTCGCCGAGACCGTCCTCGTGCGCGACGGCGTCGTCGTCACGGTGCGCCAGTCGAACTACCCGACGGACGACCTGCTCGGCGCGATCGTCGACCGCATCTGGGGCTGACCCTCCGCTCCGGTGGTCTCGTCGGAGCGCGTCGTCCCGGTGGCGCCGGTGGATGGCCCCCTGACGCGGGATCGACCGGGGCGGGCGCCTCCGCCAGGATCGTCCGGGGGGAGGCGCGGGTCCTGCCGCAGGGGGAGGGCAGGTCGTCGTGACGTCACCAGGGCAGCCGTCGTGACCGAGGCGCAGCGCGCGATGCTGTGGTGCCTCCCCGTCTTCCCCGTCATGGCCGTCGTCGTGGCCGTGATCAGCACCGACGCCTGGCTCTTCCCCGACGTCGAGCAGCGGGCGCAGCTCGCGGCGGGCTGGCCGGTCGCGGGGGCGCTCTGGTTCCGCGTCGTCCTCGGGTACGTCGGCGCCCTCCTGTGCCTCGGGTTCTCCGTCGCGTTCGGGGTGCTGTACGCCCGTGAGATCCGCTTCATCGGGGCCGTCCGTCGGCGCGCCGCCGCCGCGGCCCGGGGCGCCGCCGCACCGGGGCGACCTCGCCTCAGCGCCGCGCAACGCGCCTCCTTCGCGGCCCTCCTCGACGGCGACCGCATCCCGCGTGTGATGGTCGTGAGCCCTCGGGGCATCGGGCGGAGCGTCATGGCGGCCGCGTACCTGCGGGCGCTCGACGGGGCGGTGTTCCTGGTCGAGGCCCGGGGCGTCTCGCCGCAGGAGGGGCGCGTGAGCCCGCTCGTGCAGGGGGACGTGGTGGTCGTGATGGGGATGGACAAGGCCCCCGTCGAGACGGAGCAGGTGCCGGCGAAGGTGATGGCGGCACCGGTGCGGGCGGCCGACCTCGTCGTGCGGATCGGCTGCCCCGGCTCGTTCCCCGTGCCCCGCGGCACCCCGGTGCTCGACTGGGACGTGCCCGACCCGATCGGGGCCGACCTGCTCGCCGTCCTGACGATCCGGGACGACCTGAAGGGGCGCGTCGAGCAGCTCGCCGCCGACCTGGGGCTCGACCGGCCGTCGCTCGCGCTCCGCGACCGCACGATCCCCCGGCAGCGGGCGAGCGTGGCCGCGGGGAGGGCGACCATCGCGTACCCGGCGCTCGCCGACGACGTCGCCGAGTGGTTCTCGGCGGCCGAGGCCCGGCTGCTGGTCGAGATCACCGACGCCCCGCTCACGGCCGCGACCGTCAACGGCCGGGACCCGTTCGCCCCGGCCCTCACCATGCCGTGGCTGGCGTCGGTGGGCGCGGCGGAGACGGCCCTCCAGGCCGAGCTCCGCTGGCGGGCGGTCACGGGCGCCGACCAGGCCCGGGCCGAGGAGAGCCTCGGGCTCGTCGTCGAGTGGCTCGAGGGCGCGGGCGTCCTCCGGCCCCTGTCGTCGGAGCAGCGCGACGCCCTGTGCGCGTCGGGGACGGCTCAGCGCGACCACGACCACCCGTTCGACCAGTGGCCCCGAGGCCTGGCCGGCGAGTACCCCGCCATGGCCGAGATGCGGTTCTCGGAGGAGGACCGTCGCACCTGGGAGGTCGTGCCGGCCGCGGCGCTGCGCGTCTACCCGGACCTCGAGACGGAGTGGGCGGGTGGGTTCCTCTAGCGGGGGTGGGTCACGGTGTCACCCGCCGGCGACGTCGTCGTCGTGGCCGCCGCGGTCGAGGTCGCGCAGGTCGGCGTCGCGCACCTCGACGTCGTCAGGGCCGACGTCTGCCGCGTCCACCGCCCCGCGCCCGGGGTAGAAGCGGTTGCCCGAGGCCGGCGAGTACGCGAACCACGCGCCGCCGCCCAGCTCCTCGACGACCGCCCGTGCCTCCGACGCCTGGCGTCGGGCGCGCGTGCGCAGTGCGCGCGCAGCGCCTGGGTTCGTCGGCGGCTCGGTCGACCTGAGCACCTCGCGGCCGCGGTGGATGTGGTGCACCTCGAACCGGCTCCCGAGCTCGTCCGCCAGTCGAGCGGCCACGGCCGCGCCGGTGGTGGCGAACTCGTCCTCGTCGTCCGGGGCGTGGGGGGCCAGGTCAGGGTCGAGCCGGGCGCGGTGGAACGCCTCCCAGGCTCGGAGGTCGGCCTCCAGCAGCGGCGACAGGCCAGCCTCGTCGTACGGCACGGGCCCGCCGGACCAGATCACGGTGCCGGCGTGGCCAGGGAAGAGGCGGACGATGATCGCACCGTCCTGCGTGTGCTCGGTCACCCTGCCGACCCTAGCCGCGGCCGCCGGCGCTGCGGCTGCCGTCGCGGCGAGGCGAGCGGCGCGCTCGCCGGCGCCGGTCCGCGATCACCTCGGGCAGCCGGGCGGCCAGGGCCGCCGCGGACCACAGGGCGACGATCGCCGCCACGCCCAGGGTGAGCACGCCCGTGGCGATCCACAGCTCGGCCCAGCCGTCGGGCCAGATGCCCCACTCCAGCACGGGCGACCCCGTGGCCAGCGCGACGGCGTGCGTGGCCGAGGCGGCGCCTCCGACGACGGCCCCGAGCACGACGACGGCCGCGACGCCGACGACCGTGTCGGCGATCCACCCCCGGATGCTCGTCGACGACGCCCGGGCGTACGTGGACGCGTCGCGGCGCAGCTGGTCCACGAACCCGGGGAGCACGCCCGCGGGGTCGACCTCGGCGGCCGAGAACGTCCTCGGGACGAAGAGCAACCGCAGCAGCCGGTCGCGGTCCGCCTCGCCGCTCCGCACGATCCAGTCGATGAACGCCTGCTTCTCTGCTGCGGTCGTCATGCCCGGGACGAGCAGCGCCCACCGGCCCGCCTGGTCGGCGTGCCCGGCGGCCCTGTGCAGGCCGGCCAGCTCCGCCCGGGCGTCGAGGTCGCTCGCGTCGCGGTGCACGCGCTCCCGCAGGGGCCCCGGACCGCTCGACGCGCGGGCGTGCGCGCCCGGCGCGGAGGGGTCCATGACGCGATCTTCGCAGAGCGCGACGCCGGTCGCGGGGCAGCGGCGGTGACCGCGCCTCAGAGGACGCCGCCGGCGGCCCAGGAGCCGAGGCCGAGGACCCCGAACACCACCGCGACGGTGAGGAGGAGCAGGGCCAGGCCGAGCAGGTGCTCGCGGACGGCGCGGCCGAGGCCGTCGCGCGGCTGATCGCCGAGCAGTGCGGTGATGCGTCGCCTGCCTCCGTGGGGGAGCCCGGCCAGCAGGACGACGACCCCCCCGCGCGGCCCCACGACGACGGCGCCGTGCGAGGTCGACGGGGTGCTGAGGATGCGGAAGTCGACGACGCGGCACGACGCGACGCTGAAGCGGCGGCGACCCGTCACCGACGTGACGACCATCTCCGCTCCGTCCCGCCGAGAAGCCCAGGGCGACGCCACCAGGCCGCAGAGCCACGGGGCCAGGATCCCCACCGCGAGGAGGAGGGCGAACGTGACGTTCGGCAGCCAGTGCGCGGGGTACCCGGTCTCGTCCAGGCCCTGTCGCTCCCACCACGGGCGGGTCAGCCGGGTGGCGACCACCAGAGCCGCCGTGAGCGGCACCAGCACCCGCCCCGCCCACACGGCCACCAGGGAGGCGCGGGTCACCTCCTGCGGAGCCGCGTCGGTCGTCGAGTCGCGGTGCGCCGGTGCCGATCCCGGTGCCGGTGCCGGTGTGCCTGTCGCTGTCATGTCGCCCAGATCATCGCACGGGTCGAGCGCATCGTCGCGCGCAGCGGCGGCGGCCGTCAGCGGAGCGGCTGGGGCACGGTCGCGGGGCGCGACCAGCTCACGTCGAGCGAGCCCTCCTCGAGCCGCACCGCGATCTCGGTGCGGAAGGAGTCCTCGAAGTGCCGTGCCGCTCGCTCGTCCGAGACGACCACGTCGACGCGCAGCGAGCCGAGCTCGTCGGTGATCAGCACGGGCCCGTCCGCGAACCGCACCAGGAAGCGGTGGGGCGTGACCGGGACGCTCTCGTAGTCCCGTCGCAGGCTCTGCTCGAGCTGGCGGACGGGGCGGATGCCGGCGGTGGGCCGGACGAGGGCGCTCATGGCGATCATGCGTCGATGGTGCGCCGCCGATGCGACGCGCGCGTGAACGCGACGTGACGACTCGTCGTCGACCCGACCCGCGACTCCTCGGCGCCGCCCGGGCACCGAGATGCCCCGCCCTGGGCCCCCACCGTGCGGCAGGACCCAGGACGGGGCGCCTCGACGTCGTCAGTGGAACTGCGGCACGATCATCCACAGCCCGTAGAGCACCGCGGCCACGCCCACGGCGAAGCAGGCGAGCCCCGCGGCGGTGGCCCCGGCCGGGCGGCTGACCGGGCCCGGGCCCGCGGCCACGGCCGCCGTCGCCCCGTCGGAGCCGGCACCAGCACCGGCACCAGCACCGGCACCGGCACCGGCACCCGCCGGCTCCTCCGCCCCGGCCGCGAACGCGCGGATGCCCAGCGCGAACGACGTGACGATCACGGCCGTCGCCGCGAGGGCGACGAGGAAGACGACCACGAAGGCGCCCCAGTCCACTCCGAGGAACACGGTCACTCTCCCTGCTGGCGGGAGGCGCCGGCCGGCTGGGCAGCCGCGGGAGCCTCGTCGCCGTCGTTGACGGTCTCGTGCGTGACGGGGTGCCGCCGCGCGAGGAAGGCGAAGGCCAGGCCCCCGCCGAGGGCGAGCAGGGCGACGACGACGAGGCCCGCCGTGCTCGTGCTGGCCAGCCAGGCGGAGACCCCGCCGACCAGCGCGGCGGCGGGCAGCGTGAAGACCCACGCCGAGGCGATCTTGCCGACGACGCCCCAGTGCACGGTCGCGAGCTTCGCGCCGAGGCCGGCCCCGACGATCGAGCCCGAGGTCACCTGCGTCGTCGACAGGGCGAAGCCGAGGTGCGACGAGATCAGGATGGTGGCCGCCGAGCTGGTCTCGGCGGCGAAGCCCTGCGGCGCCTTGACGTCGGTGATGCGCTTGCCGACCGTCCGCATGATCCGCCAGCCGCCGAGGTAGGTGCCGAGCGCGATCGCGAGCCCGCAGGCGACGATCACCCAGAGCTGCGGGCCGGTGCCCGCGCCCTGGTAGCCCGCCGCGATGAGGGTGAGCGTGATCACGCCCATCGTCTTCTGGGCGTCGTTCGTGCCGTGCGCGAGCGACACCAGCGAGGCGCTCACGGTCTGGCCGTGACGGAAGGCGGCGGTCGACCCGCGGAGGGTCGCCTGACGGGTGATGCGGTAGGCGACGTAGGTCGCGACGAGCGCGACCACCCCCGCGACGACCGGCGAGATGATCGCGGGCAGCACGACCTTCGACAGCACGACCGCGAAGTCGACCGAGCCGATGCCGGCACCGATCACCGCCGCGCCGATCAGGCCGCCGAACAGCGCGTGCGACGAGCTCGAGGGCAGGCCGAGGTACCAGGTGGCGAGGTTCCAGAGCACGGCGCCGACCAGCCCGGCGAAGATCATGACGGGCGTGACCTGCACCCCGCCCTCGCCCTCGCGGATGAGCCCGTTCGAGACCGTGCTCGCGACCTCGGTCGAGAGGAACGCCCCGACGAGGTTGAGCACGGCGGAGATGAGCACCGCGACCTTGGGTCGCAGCGCCCCGGTGGCGACCGAGGTCGCCATGGCGTTCGCGGTGTCGTGGAACCCGTTCGTGAAGTCGAACACGAGCGCCACGACGATCACCAGCATGACCGTGACGAGCACGTCCATCGTCGTCGTCCCTCCGAGGGGCGGCCGGTGCGTCGCGACGGCGGCGCCGCGCCCCCTGCCCGGCCGACGCTAGGCCGGAGCCGGGCCGCCCGCGATGAACGGCGCGTGAACGCTTGCGGTCAGTGCAGTTCCTCGTCCGACTCACGGACGAACTCGTCGACCGTGCCCGAGATCAGTTCCCACGCGGCGCGGAACGCCACGTCGGCGTCGCCGGCCGCGAGCGCCTCCGCGAGGGCGAGGTGCGCGGCGGCGGCGGCGGGCGTCCAGTCGGTGATCGTCGCGCGGGCCTCCTCGACGCGGGTGCGCAGCAGGGCCTCGACCTGGGTGGCGAAGTGCCCGATCACCTGGTTGCCCGAGCCGCGCAGCAGCGCGGTGTGGAAGGCGACGTCGGCCTCGAGGTAGCGGGGCCCGTCGCCCGCGGCGTCGGCATCGACCATCGTGCGGGCGGCCTCCAGCACGACGGCGGCCTGCAGCGGGTCTGGCGTCAGCGCGCCGAGGCGGGCGGCCATCGGCTCGAGCCCGAGCCGCAGCTCGAGCAGCTCGCGCATCTGGGTGAAGTACTCGGGGCCGCGGCCGCGCCAGAGGATCACCTGCGGGCTCATCAGGTCCCAGGAGGCGCGGGGCAGCACCTGGGTCCCGGTGCGCTGCCGGGGCTCCACCATCCCGAGCGACTGGAGCACGCGGAGCACCTCGCGCAGAACCGACCGTGACACCGAGAACCGCTCGCTCATCGCCTCGACGTTGAGGATGGCGCCGGGGGCGAGGCGCCCGTCGACGATGTCCTGGCCGAGTGCGTCGACGACGCGGGCGTGGAGCCCGCGGTCGCGGGAGGCGGAGGGGAGTCCGGTCGTCATCGTGGTCTTCCTGAGCCCTCGCGGGCGTCTTGCCGGGGGAAGTCGCCGTGTGGCACACTCCTGGGGTCTGATTAATCTGATTATTCAGATCCGCGCGTCCTCCCAGGATGGCAGACCGGCAGCCCCGGCCTCCACGACCGGCCGACCGACGCCGCCCCGCCGGGCGGTGCGCGCGGGCCCTCCCCAGACGACGAGGTCGCAGAGAAGCGTCCTCGGAAGGACGCGACACCATGACCTCTCCCTCCCCGACTCCCGCCTCCGGCCCCCTGCTGCGTGACGCCTCCCGCGACGTGCCGACCGGAGGCGCGGCGCAGGTGCCCGAGACCGCGCGCCGCTGGTCGGGCGCCCCCGTGCTCGTCGTGATGGGCGTCTCGGGCTCGGGCAAGTCGACCGTGGCGGCGCTGGTCGCCGAGCGCCTCGGCTGGGACCACGCCGAGGGCGACGACCTCCACCCCGACGAGAACGTGGCGAAGATGGCGGCCGGCGTGCCGCTCGACGACGACGACCGGGCGCCGTGGCTCGACACCGTCTCGTCGTGGATCATCGAGCACGCGATGCAGGGCGTGCCCGGCGTCATCACCTGCTCGGCGCTCAAGCGCAGCTACCGCGACGTGCTGCGCGAGCTCGACGTCGTCTTCGTCTACCTCCGCGGCAGCAACGACCTCATCGGCGGCCGGATGGCGGCGCGCCCCGGCCACTTCATGCCGGCTTCGCTGCTCGACTCGCAGCTCGCGACCCTCGAGCCGCCGCAGGCCGACGAGCGCCACATCGTCGTCGACGCGACGCAGACGCCCGAGCAGGAGGCCGACGACGTCATCCGGCTGCTGGGGCTCTCGCCGACCCGCTGACCGGCACCGCGCCTCCTCTCGTTCACCTGCCGGACGCCGGCCGATCACCGGCGCTCCGTAGCGTCGGGGGCACGACGCGGGCACCGGAGCCGCGGCGCGCGACGGGGGCGGCACGGCATGACGAACAGGGCGACGACCCGCGCGGGGGCGCGGGGCGCGGGCGGCACCGCGACGGGGCCCGTGACGCTGCCGCCGGGGCGTGACCTGGTGCTGCCGGAGGCGGCGGTCGCGATGACCTGGCAGGGCCCGGGCCGCCCGCTGCAGGCCGTCGCCGTGCCCGGGGTGCGGCTGCAGCGCGGCGACGCGCTCGTGCGGGTCGACCTCGCCACGATCTGCGACTCCGACGTGCACACCGTCGCCGGGCGTCGGCCGGGCGCGACCCCGTGCGTGCTCGGCCACGAGCAGGTGGGGCGCGTCGTCGACGCCGACGCGCACGCGCGGTCGGTCGACGGGCGCCGGCTGCTGCCGGGCATGCGCGTCGTCTGGTCGGTGGTCGTGGCGTGCGGCCGGTGCGTGGAGTGCCACCGCGGGCTGCCGCAGGCCTGCGCGAGCCTCGAACGGCACGGGCACGCGGCCGTCCGTCGCTCGTGGGAGCTCGGCGGCGGGTTCGCCAGCCACGTCCACGTGCGCCGGGGGGCCGCGGTCGTCGTCGTCGACGACGACGCGGTGCCCGACGAGGTGCTCGCCCCCGCGTCGTGCGCGGTCGCGACCGCCGCGGAGGCCGTGCACCGCGCCTCCTCGCTGCTGGCCCTGGCGGCCGGGGGCGCGGTCGCGGAGGCGCTCCGCGGGCAGGTGGTCGTCGTCTCGGGGGCCGGGGCGCGCGGGCTCGCGGCGACGGCGATGGCGACGCAGGCGGGGGCCCGGGTCGTGGTCGTCGAGGCCTCGGAGTGCCGGCGGCTGCTCGCGTGCCGCTTCGGAGCGGCCGCGGTCGCGGACCCGGGGGAGTCGCGGGGCCCGCTGAGCCTCGCCCGGGCGCTCGCGCAGGTGGACCGCTCGGGCCGCCACCGCACCGTCGCCCTCGAGACCTCGGGCAGCTCCGCCGCCGTGGCGCTGCTCGTCGACACGGTCGGCGTGGGCGGGGTGGTCGTGCTCGCCGGGCCGGTCGCGCCGGGAGCGGCCGTGCCGGTGCTGCCCGAGAGGGTGGAGCGGGGGCTGCTCACCCTCACCGGGGTGCACGACTACGCGCCCGCGAGCCTCGTCGCCGCGGTCGCGTTCGTCTCCGAGCAGCGGCACCGCTACCCGTTCGCCGAGCTCGTCGAGCACGTCGTGCCGCTCGAGCAGCTCGACGACGCGCTGCGGCTCGCGAGCGCGCCGGGGGCGCCGGTGCGGGTCGGGGTGCGGCCGGGGCGAGCCGGCGGGCGGTGACCGCGTGCCGGGTCAGGCGGCGTCGCCGGCCGGTGAGCGGGCGCCGTGTCGCGCGGCTGCGGTTCGACCATCGCCCCGCCGCCTGGCGATCAGCCCCGCCCTCGCGTCCTCCCCGTCCCCGCCGAGTGGTCACGAACTGTCGCTCCGACCCCGGTCGAGGCGCAGTTCGTGACCACTCGACCCTGACCCGGGCGACGGGGGGCTAGGCCGACGAGGCGCGATCCGCCCGGTAGAGGACGTGGGGCCGGAGGCGGTGGCCCGGCGGCAGGGCCGGGTGCGCGAAGTCGTCGGCCGGGTCGCGCCGCAGGCCGATCCGCTCCATCAGCGCCCGGGAGCGCAGGTTGAGCGCCGCCGTGAAGCTCACGACGCCGGGCAGGTCGGCACCGGCAGGGTCGAGCGCGTGCCGCAGCACCTCGCGCGCGGCCTCGGTCGCGAGCCCCCGGCCCCACGAGTCGCGACGGAGGCGCCAGCCGATCTCGACGGGGTCGACGAGGGCCCGGCCCCCGGCGACGACCTCGAACGACGGACGCGACAGGCCGACGAAGCCGACGAACTCGCCGTCAGCCCGCTGTTCCACCGCCCAGAGGCCGAAGCCGTCGCGCTCGAAGCCTGCCTCGATGCGGTCCACCAGCGCGTCGGACTCGGCGGGCGTGCGCGTCGAGGGGAAGAACTCCATCACGACGGGGTCGGCGTTCATCGCCGCGAACGGGGCACGGTCGGCGTCGCGCCAGCGGCGCAGCAGGAGACGGTCGGTGGTGAGCACCCGACGACGCTAGCGCGCCGCCGCGAGTGGTCACGAGGAGGCGCGGCCCGACCCCCGCAGACCGACGAACGACACGGCGGCGCTCCCCACGAGCAGCACCGCGACCACGACGACGACGCGGTGGAACCCGTCGACGGTCAGCGCGCCTCCGGCGATCACGCCGAGGAACGCGACGGCGACGAGCCCGGCGACGCGCGAGATCGCGTTGTTGACCGCCGAGGCGATGCCCGACCGGGCCGGCGAGACCTGCGACAGCACGGCCGAGGTCAGCGGCGCCACCGTCACCGCGAGGCCGAACCCGAAGAGCACGACGCCGGGCACGACCTGCCACCAGACGTCGATCGGGTCGCGGACGAGCAGCATCCAGACGAACCCGCTCGCCGTGATCAGCGGCCCGACCGTCATGAACAGACGGGGGCCGTGCGTCGCGGCGAGCGTGCCGAACAGGGTGGAGAAGAGCAGCGACACGATCGTCGTCGGCAGCGTGACGAGCCCGGCGACGGTGGCCGACAGGCCAGCGAGCTCCTGCACGACGAGCGGGATGGTCAGCGTGCCGAGGTTGAGCGCCGCGTAGAGGCCCACCGTCGCCAGATTGCCGACGGTGAACTCGCGGGTGCGGAAGAGGTCGAGCGGCATCATCGGGTGCGGCGTGCGCCGCTCCCAGGTCACGAACGCCACGAGGGCCACGAGGCCGACGACGAGCGGCACGAGGACGAACCAGGTGCCGAAGCCGACGCGCTGCCCCTCGATCAGCGCGAACACGGGCCCGGCGAGGCCCACCGCGGCGAGCACGGCGCCCACCACGTCGACGCGGGCGGGGGCGTCGGGCGTGCCGCGGTGGGCGTCGCCGGGGAGGCGCGTCATGAGCACCAGCGTCACCGCCACCGGCAGCACCACCACCCCGAAGACCCAGCGCCAGCCGATCGTGTCGACGAGGGCGCCGCCGGTGAGCGGGCCGACGAGGAAGGCGACCCCGGTCCAGGCGGTCCAGCGGCCGATGGCGCGGCCCTGCTCGGGGCCGCTGTAGGTCGAGGTGATGAGGGCCAGGCTGCTCGGCACGAGGAGGGCCGCGGCCACGCCCTGCAGCGCGCGGGCCGTGATGAGCAGGCCGGGGTCGGGGGCGAGGGCCGCGAGCGCGCTCGTGGCGGCGAAGGCGACGAGCCCGGCGCGCAGCACCCGGACGCGCCCGAAGGTGTCGCTGAGCGAGCCGGCCACGAGCATCAGCGAGCCGAGCGTCAGCAGGTACGCGTCGACGACCCACTGCTGCAGCGTGAGGTCGCCGCCGAGTTCGCCGGCGATGGCCGGCAGGGCGACCGTCACGATCGATCCGTCGAGGAACGCCACGAACGACGCGAGCACCGCGACCACGAGCACGATGCGCTGGCCGCGGGCGTCTGTCATGCCCCGAGTCTCCTCCATGCGGCGGGGAGGCGCGGCTCAGCTCTCGCGCACCACGTCGCCCGGCGACTTGTCGGGTCGCCAGCCGCGCCACGACGGCTGCCGCAGCCGCCCGGTCGAGGTCCACTCCGCGAACGACACCTCGCCGACGCGCGACGGCGTGATCCAGTGCGCGTCGCGGGCGTCGGCCGCCGGCACGTCGACGAGCGGGCTGGTCTTCCTCTCGACGCGGCGGAACTCGGTGAGCAGCTCGTCGAGGTCGCGGTCGCGGAACCCGGTGCCGACGCGCCCGACGTACGTCAGCCCGTCGTCGCCCGGCACGCCCATCAGCAGCGAGCCCACCCCGGAGGCGCGGCGACCGTTGCCGGGCCGCCACCCGGCGATCACCACCTCCTGGGTCGCGTGGTGCTTCATCTTGATCCAGGCCCGCGAGCGCCGGCCGGGGCTGTAGGCCGCGTCGCGGCGCTTCGCCACGACCCCCTCCAGCCGGAGGCGCTGCGACGTCCGCATCGCCGCCTCCAGGTCGCCGTCGAAGACGACCGGCACGTCGACCGCGCCCTCCGGCCGCACCACGCGCTCGAGCACCTCGCGGCGCTCGTCGTACGTGCGTCGCACGAGCGACCTGCCCTCGGCGTGCAGCACGTCGAAGAGCAGGTACCGCACGGGCGCGCCCTTCGCCGCGGCCTCCACCTCGCGGGGCTTCGTCAGGCCCATCCGCGTCTGCAGCAGGCCGAAGTCGGGGCGACCGGTCTCGTCGACGGCCACGACCTCGCCGTCGAGCACCGCGCCTCCCTCGCTGTCGACGAGGCCTGCGAGCGCCTGCAGCTCGGGGTAGGCGGGCGTCAGGTCGTGGCCGTTGCGGCTGGTCAGGGTGACGCGGTCGCCCTGGACGACGGCGACCGCGCGGATGCCGTCCCACTTCATCTCGTAGGCCCAGTCGTCGTCGACGTCGGCCGCGGTGCCGGCGACGGCGAGCATGGGGGAGACGGGCTCGAGGTCGCCCGCGTCGCCGCGGCCGCTCGACGACGGCGACGACCCCGAGGAGTCGCGGGTCGAGCGGGCGGCCCCGCTGCCGGCCCCCGAGCCGATCACCGTCCGGCCCTTCTTCTTCTTCCCTGCGGCGGCCCCCGTCGAGCCGTGGCCGCCGTGGCCGCCGTGACCGCCGTGCCCGTCGGCGCCCGCGCGTCCCGCGTCGTCGGCCATGCGGTGGATCAGCCAGTTCTTCTCCGACGACCCGCCGCCGTGCCCGGTGTGGATGAGGGCGACCCGCCGGCTGCCGCGCTGCTCGCCGTGCAGCACCGCGATGACCTCCTCGCCCTCCCGCCACTTCTCGAGCTCGTACGTGCCGGAGTCCCAGATGGTGACCTCGCCCGCGCCGTACTCGCCCTTCGCGATCGTGCCCTCGAAGGTGCCGTACTCGAGCGGGTGGTCCTCGGTCTGGACGGCGAGGTGGTTCTGGCCGGGGTCGTCGGGCTCGCCCTTCGGCAGCGCCCAGCTGACCAGCACGCCGTCGTGCTCGAGGCGGAAGTCCCAGTGCAGGCGGCTCGCGTGGTGCTCCTGGATGACGAAGCTGCGGCCGTCGCTCGTCGGCGGCGCCTCGGCGGGCACGGGCTCGCGCGTCTTGGCGGGGTCGCGCATGGAGCGGTACGTCGCGAGCCTGTCGCGGCGCTGGCGGGTCTCGCCGTCGCCCGACGGATCGTGCTCCGGCGACTCGGTGTTGCGCATGTCGTCGCCGAGCTCACCCGGCGGCACGGGCGTGCCGCTCGACACGTCGGCCAACGGGTCGCCGCGTCGCCGCAGGCGCGCCAGCACCTCGGGGTACTCCAGCTGCCCCAGCTGCCTCGACGCCAGCTCGCGCCAGGTGCGCGGCGTCGCGACCGTCGGCCGCTCGCGCCCGCGCAGCGAGTACGGCGCGACGGTGGTCTTGTTCCCGTTGTTCTGCGACCAGTCGAGCAGCACCTTGCCGCGGCGGTCGGCCTTGCCCATCGTGCTGATCACGAGGTCGGGGTGGTCGGCCTCGACGGCCCGGGCGAGCTCGTGGGCGACGTCGCTGACCTGGGCGCTCGTCTGCCCGCCGTCGAGCCGCGCGTAGAGGTGGACGCCCTTGCTGCCGCTCGTGACCGGCACGAGCTCGAGGCCCATGCCCTCGAGGAGCGGCCGCAGCAGCTGCGCGACCTCGACGCACTCGGCGAGGCCGACGCCCTCGCCCGGGTCGAGGTCGAGCACGAGCCGGTCGGGGTTCCGCTGCGCGCCGCGCGGGCCGAAGCGCCACTGCGGCACGTGCACCTCGAGCGCGGCGACCTGGCCGAGCCAGGTCAGCGTCGCGAGGTCGTTGACGAGCGGGTACGTGTTGGCGTGGTCGCTGTGCTGGATCTCGTGGCGCGCCACCCACTCCGGCGCCGAGTCGGGCAGGTTCTTCTCGAAGAACACCTGGCCGTCGACGCCGTTCACCCAGCGCTTGCGGGTGGCCGGGCGGCCCTCGACGTGCGGCAGCATCCACTCGGCGACGGCGGCGTAGTAGCCGAGCACGTCTCCCTTGGTCGTGCCCGTGGCCGGGTACAGGACCTTGTCGAGGTTGGTGAGCTGCAGCGTGTGGCCGCCGACCTGCACGCGCTCGCCGCGTCCCTTCGGGCCCATGGCGCGCCTCCTCGTGTCGTCCGTGGCTGGTGGTCTCGTTCTACCCGTTCCGCGCCGCGTCGGGCACGGAGCGGCCCGCCGTCCGACGGGCGGACGGCGGGCCGGCAGGAGGCGCGGTGCCGGTCAGACGGCCGGGGTGCCGCCCGCGATCGTGATCGTGGCGCCGCTCGTGTAGCTCGACTCGGGGCTGACGAGGTGCACGTACGCCGCACCGAGCTCGGCGGGCTGGCCGGGGCGGCCGTACGGGGCCTGCATGCCGAACTCGGAGACGGTCTCGCCGTCCTGCGAGGCGGGCTGCAGCGGGGTCCAGATCGGGCCGGGCGAGACCTGGTTGACGCGGATGCCCTTCGGCGCGAGCTGCTGGGCGAGGCCCGCCGTGAACACGCCGATGGCGCCCTTGGTCAGGGCGTAGTCGAGCTTGTCGGGGGAGGGCTGCGTGCCCTGGATCGACCCGGTGGTGACGATCGCCGAGCCGGGCTCGAGGTGCGGCAGCGCCGCCTGCGTCAGCCAGAAGAGCGAGTAGACGTTGGTCTTGATCGTCTGGTCGATGCCCTCGGTCGTCATCTCGAGGATGTCTTCGTGGCTCTCCTGGTGGCCGGCCACCATCACGAGCGTGTCGAGGCCGCCGAGCTCCTCGACGGCCTTCGACACGAGGTCGTGGCAGTACTGCTCGTCGCTGATGTCGCCGGGGAAGAGCACGGCCTTCCGGCCCTCGCCCTCGAGCAGGTCGCGCACCTCCTCGGCGTCGGCCTGCTCGTCGGGCAGGTAGCTGAGCACGAGGTCGGCGCCCTCGCGGCTGAGCGCGATGGCGGCGGCGCGGCCGATGCCCGAGTCGGCGCCGGTGACGACGCCGCGGTAGCCGGTGAGGCGCTCCTTGCCGACGTAGCTGGTCTCGCCGTGGTCGGGCTTCGGGTCCATCCGCCGCGCCTCGCCCGGCAGCGACTGCTCCTGCTCGGGGAAGGGCGGGACGGGGTAGAGGTCGACGGGGTCCTTCTTGTCGTACTGGCTCATGCGGTCCACCGTGCTCCCGCGCGCCTCCCCGTGCTCGGCCGTTGTACCCCGAACCCGGTCGTTCGGGGTGCGTTCGGAGGCATGATGACCCCATGCGATCGATCTGGAAGGGCGCGATCACGTTCGGGCTCGTCAACGTGCCCGTGAAGCTCTACAGCGCCACGGAGGACCACGACGTCTCGCTGCACCAGGTGCACGACGCCGACGGCGGGCGGATCCGCTACCAGCGACGCTGCGAGATCTGCGGCAAGGTCGTCGACTACGAGCACATCGACAAGGCCTTCGACGACGGCGACCGCACGGTCGTGCTGACGGAGGACGACCTGAAGTCGCTGCCCGAGGAGCGCTCGCGCGAGATCGACGTGCTCGAGTTCGTGCCGAGCGACCAGCTCGACCCGATCATGTTCGACCGCAGCTACTTCCTCGAGCCGGACTCGTCGTCGCCCAAGGCGTACGTGCTGCTGCGGCGCACGCTGGAGGAGACCGAGCGCACCGCGATCGTGCACTTCTCGCTGCGCCAGAAGACCCGCCTCGCCGCCCTGCGGGTGCGCGGCGACGTGCTGATGCTGCAGACGCTGCTCTGGGACGACGAGGTGCGCGAGGCGCGCTTCCCGGTGCTCGACCAGACGGTGCGGATCAGCTCGAAGGAGCTCGACATGTCGGGCTCGTTGGTGGAGTCGCTCGGCGACGACTTCGACCCGTCGCAGTTCGAGGACGACTACCAGGAGGAGCTGCGCAAGCTCATCGACGCCAAGCTCGAGGAGGGCGAGTCGCTCGACACCGACGCGACCTTCGGCCGCAGCGAGGACGACGACGACGAGGGCGACGGCGGGTCGGACGGCGAGGTCATCGACCTCATGGAGGCGCTGCGCCAGTCGGTCGAGCGCAGCCGGTCGGCCGGGTCGTCACGCGCCCCCGCGAAGAAGCGCACCGGAGGCGCGGGGTCGGCGAGCGGGAAGGCCCCGGCCGAGAAGGCGGCCGCGAAGAAGGCGCCCGCGAAGAAGGCGCCCGCGAAGAAGGAGCCGGCGAAGAAGGAGCCAGCGAAGAAGGCTCCGGCGAAGAAGGATCCCGCGAAGAAGACCGCGGCGACGAAGGAGGCCAGCTGACCCGTCGGGGCCGTCGCCCCGACCTCAGTGGTCGCGCAGCATCTCGATCAGCTCGTCCTTCTTCCGGTCGCTGTACCCGCTGAGCCCCAGTTCCTTCGCGCGGCCGCGGAGGTCGTCGACGGTCCAGTCGTCGTACGACCCCGACCGCCCGCCCTTCGCCGCGACCTCCTCCTCGCTGTTGCCCTTCTGAGCAGCGGCGTTGGAGATGCGCGCCGACTTCTCCTTCGAGGCGCCCTCCTCACGCAGGGCCTCGTACATCTCGGGGTTCTTCAGCTGCGGGGGCGTCTCGTCCTTCGGCATGCCCGTGACCGTACGCCGCGTCGACCGCGCTGTCCCGCCGCCCCGGCGTCGCCCACCCCGTGGGGCGCATGATGGGCCGGTGCCCACCCCCACCAGAGCCGCCGGCCTCGACGCGCTGGAGGACTTCGTCCCCCGCGCCGGCGCCGCCTACGCCCGAGACCGCAACCACGACGACGGGCCCTCCCGGAGCAACGTCTCCGGGCTGTCGCCGTACCTGCGCCACCGCCTCGTGACCGAGCAGGAGGTCGTCGAGGCCGTCCTGGCCCACACCAGCCTCGGGGCCGCCGAGAAGTTCGTCCAGGAGGTGTTCTGGCGCACGTACTGGAAGGGGTGGCTGGAGCAGAACCCCGAGGTCTGGCGGCGGTACCGTCACGACGTCGCCGAGCTCACGGCGGGCGACCTCCCCCCGGGCCACCACGACGCCGTCGAGGGGCGGTCGGGCATCGAGGCGATGGACGCCTGGGTGCGCGAGCTGGTCGACACCGGCTACCTCCACAACCACACGCGCATGTGGTTCGCCAGCATCTGGGTGTTCACGCTCGGCCTGCCCTGGCAGCTCGGCGCCGACTTCTTCCACCGGCACCTGCTCGACGGCGACGCCGCCTCGAACACGCTCTCGTGGCGCTGGGTCGCCGGGCTGCAGACGCGGGGCAAGACCTACCTCGCGACGGCCTCGAACATCTCGCGGTTCACCGACGGCCGCTTCTCGCCGGCCGGCCTGGCCACGACGGCCCGCGCCCTCGACGAGGAGGCGCTGCCAGCCCGGACCCCCATCGACTTGGACGACGTCGTGGGGCGGGTCGGCGACCGGGTCGGACTGCTGCTGCACGAGGAGGACCTCGAGGCCGGCAGCCTGCTCGCCGAGCGGCCCGACCTCGTCCACACGCTCCTGGCCACGGCCGTGAGCGCCGACGCCGGTGCGCGGTCCCCCTCGGGGGTCTCACCCGTCGTCGCCGCCTTCACGGCCGGGGCCGTGGCCGACGCCGCGGCGCGCACGCCGGACGCGAGCGGGCGCCGGGCCCGGGTCCTCGCCGACGCGGCGCCCGCGACGGTGCTGAGCTGGGCGCGGGCCGAGGGCCTCGACACGGTCGTCGTGCCGTTCGCCCCGGTCGGGCCCGTCGCTGAGCGACTGGAGGCGCTGCGCCCCGTGCTCGACGCCGAGGGCATCGCCCTCGTGACGGTCCGCCGCCGGTGGGACGGCACCGCCTGGCCCCACGCCGCCCGCGGCTTCTTCCCGTTCCGCGAACGGATCCCGGCACTGGTGCGTCAGCTCTGAGCAGAGCCTGGGTCAGGGGCGCCCGCGACCCGGGCGCCCCGGGCCGCTAGCGGCCGAACTCCCACTCGACGACCTCGGGCAGGTCCTCGCCGTGCTCGTAGGCGTACGCCCGCGCCTCCTCGCGCTTCGCCTCGAACTCGGCGACGAGCTCGGGGTGCTCGTCGGCGAGGCCCGGCACGCGGTGCAGCACGTCGAGCACGAGCCGGAACCTGTCGATGTCGTTGAGCATCGCCATGTCGAAGGGCGTCGTGGTCGTGCCCTTCTCCTGGAACCCGCGCACGTGCAGCGAGTCGTGGTTCGTGCGCCGGTAGGTCAGCTGGTGCACGAGCGACGGGTAGCCGTGGAAGTCGAAGACGACCGGCGCCGACGTCGTGAACAAGGCGTCGAAGTCGTCGCTCGTGAGCCCGTGCGAGTGCTCCCGCACGTCCTGCAGGCGCATGAGGTCCACGACGTTCACGACCCGCGTGACGAGCTGGGGGAGTCGCTTCTTCAGGATGTCGGCGGCGGCGACGGTCTCCAGCGTGGGCACGTCGCCGGCGCACGCGAGCACGACGTCGGGGTCGACCCCCTCGACCGGCGTGCCCTCCGTGCCCGCCCACTCCCAGATGCCGGCCCCGGCGGCGACGTGCGCCTCCGCCTCCTCCAGGGAGAGCCACGCGGGCGCCTCCTGCTTGCCCGCCACGATGACGTTCACGACGTCGGTGGTGCGGAGGGCGTGGTCGGCCACGGCCAGCAGCGTGTTCGCGTCGGGCGCGAGGTAGATCCGCACGAGGTGCGCCTGCTTGTTGACGACCACGTCGAGGAAGCCCGGGTCCTGGTGCGAGAAGCCGTTGTGGTCCTGTCGCCAGACGTGCGACGAGAGCAGGTAGGTGAAGCCCGAGATCGGGGCGCGCCACTCGATCTCGGCGGCGCTCTCGAGCCACTTGGCGTGCTGGTTGAACATCGAGTCGACGATGTGCACGAACGCCTCGTAGGTGTTGAGCAGGCCGTGGCGCCCCGTGAGCAGGTAGCCCTCCATCAGGCCGTGCAGGAGGTGCTCGCTGAGCACCTCCATCACACGGCCGCTCCGCGCGACGTGCTCGTCGTCCGCCTCGATGTCGGCGGCCCAGACCCGGTCGGTGACGTCGAACACCGGGTCGAGGCGGTTCGACACCGTCTCGTCGGGCCCGAAGAGCCGGAAGGTCTCGGGGTTGTCACGGACGACGTCGGCCAGCCAGCGGCCGAGCACGCGGGTCGCCTCGGCGGTGGTGCGGCGGTCGTCGCTCGTCTCCACGGCGTGCGCGCGGTAGTCGGTGAGCGACAGGTCACGGCGCACGAGGCCGCCGTTCGAGACCGGGATCGCGCTCATCCGCTTCTCGCCCCGGGGGCGCAGCGCGTCGAGGAACGCGGCCGGCGCCCCCGACTCGTCGAAGAGCCCCTCCGCGCCGTACGAGCGCATCCAGGCGTCGAGCTGCTCCCGGTGCTCGTCGTTCTCGCGGACCCCGCTCAGCGGCACCTGGTGGGCACGCCAGGTGCCCTCGACCTTCTTCCCGTCGACCTCCCTCGGGCCCGTCCAGCCCTTGGGGCTGCGCAGGACGATCATGGGCCAGCGCGGGCGCTCGACGCCGTCGCCGGAGCGCGCCTCCCGCTGGATCTCGTCGATGCGCCGGAAGGACTCGTCGAGCGCCGCCGCCATCTGGCGGTGCACCACCATCGGGTCCTCGCCGTCGAAGCCGCCCGAGACGACGATGGGCTGGTAGCCGTAGCCGTGGAACAGCTCGAGCAGCTCGCCCTCGGGGATGCGCGCGAGGATCGTCGGGTTGGCGATCTTGTAGCCGTTGAGGTTGAGGATCGGCAGCACGGCGCCGTCGTGGACGGCGTCGAGGAGCTTGTTCGCGTGCCAGCTGGTCGCCAGCGGGCCCGTCTCGGCCTCGCCGTCGCCGATGACGCACACGGCGACGAGGTCGGGGTCGTCGAGCACGGCGCCGTAGGCGTGGCTCAGCGAGTAGCCGAGCTCGCCGCCCTCGTTGATCGAGCCCGGCGTCTCCGGCGCGGCGTGGGAGGGGATGCCGCCGGGGGAGCTGAACTGCCGGAAGAGCCGCTCCATGCCCGTCGCGTCGAGGCTGACGTCCGGGAAGAGCTCGCTGTAGGTGCCCTCGAGCCAGGTGTTCGCGACCATCGCGGGCCCGCCGTGGCCGGGGCCGCAGACGTAGAGCAGGTCGCGGTCGTCGCGGCGGATGACCCGGTTGAGGTGTGCGTAGACGAGGCTCAGCGCGGGGGAGGTGCCCCAGTGCCCGAGCAGGCGTGGCTTGATGTCGTCGCGCGCGATCGGGCGCGTCAGCAGCGCGTTCTCCCGGAGGTAGATCTGGCCCACCGTGAGGTAGTTGGCCGCCCGCCACCACGCGTCGACGAGCTCGAGCTCGTCGGGCGTGGCGGGGCTCGCGGGGGCGGCGGGGGACGCGCTGTGGTCGCTCATCGGTTCTCCTCCTGGCGGTGGGTCGGTGCTGCTGGTGGCGGTGCTGCCGGTGTCGGTGCCGCTACTGCTCGCGGCTGGCCTCGTCGGCCCGGTCGTCGGAGGCGTCGTCGACGTCCTCGCCGCGCGCACGGCGCATCTCGTCGATGGTGATGGCGGCGTTGACCAGGGCGAGGTGGCTCAGGCCCTGCGGCATGTTGCCGAGGAACTGCCCGTCGTCGGCGCTGATCATCTCGGTGAAGAGCCCCAGGTCGTTCGACTGCTCGACGAGCTGGTCCATGAGCTCGACGGCCTCGTCGACGCGGCCGACGCAGGCGAGGGCGCCCGCGAGCCAGAAGGCGCAGGCCACGAACGTGCCCTCCTCCTCCGCGACGTCGCTGTAGCGGAAGAGCAGCGGGCCGGCGCCGAGCTCGTCGCGCAGGGCGTCGATGGTGCGCGACATGCGCTCGCCGCGGTCGAAGCCGCTGGGCGCGTGCAGCAGCACCGAGGCGTCGATCGCGTCGCTGCCCGGGTACATCAGGTACGCGCCGCGCTCCTCCGACCAGCCGTGCTCGTCGATCCACTCGACGATGAGGTCGCGGTTCGCCTTCCAGTGCTCCAGGTCGTCGGGGTCGGGGTGCATCTGCCCCTGCTCCGCGAGCTCGAGGGCGGAGGTGATGGCCTGCCAGCAGCCCATCTTGCTGCTCACGTAGTGCTGCTCCTCCGGCAGCTCCCACATGCCGCTGTCCTTCTCCTGCCAGCGACGGCACGCGTCGTCGGCGAAGCCGGCCAGCAGGTCGGCGGTCGACTCGTCGAGGATGTTGCCGCCCTCCGCGTACTGGCTCATCACGGCGAGGATGTCGGCGAAGACGCCCAGCTGCAGCTGCTCGCCGGCGGGGTTGCCCTTGTACACCGGGCCGATGCCGCGCCAGCCCTCGGAGCCCGTCCCGTGGGTGCCGTCGGGCACCGAGCCGTCGAGGCGCAGGAAGATGTGCATCTCGCGCCCGTTGGCCTTGAGCGCCTTGAGCATCCACGACACCGCGCCGTGGGTCTCCTCGCGGAGGCCGAACCGCAGCAGCGCGTTGACCGTGTAGGCGAGGTCGCGCACCCACGCGAAGCGGTAGTCCCAGTTCTTGTCGCCGGTGAAGTTCTCGGGCAGGGCCGTCGTCGCCGCGGCGGCGATCGCGCCGGTGGGGCTGAAGATCAGCAGCTTGAGCGCGAGCGCGCTGCGGTGCACCGCCTTGGCCCAGGGGCCGTCCCAGCTGAACTCGGTCGACCAGGTCTCCCAGTTCTCGATCGTGCGGTCGATGCCCTGGTCCACCACTCGCGGGTCGGGCAGGTGCAGGGGCTCGTCGTCGACGCCGCAGAGGCAGAGCAGCGAGCGCGAGCCGGGCGACGTGGTGAACGACCCGCGGAACTCGAGCGGGCCGTCGGCCTCCTCGCCGTGGCCGGGCTCGGTCGGGTCGGTGCGGCCGTGCTCGAAGCCGACCAGGGCGAGGTTGATGTCGGCGGCGCGCAGCACCGGCCCGTGCGGGGTGTCGACGCGGCGGATCGGGTGCGTGCCGAACGAGTTGCCCGGCACGACGGCCCAGCGCATCTCGACGCGGCCCCGCAGGCCGTCGACCCGGCGGGCCAGCTCGCTCCAGGGCAGCCGGCCGGCCACGCCGGTGATGAGGGCGTCGGTCACCTCGACGATGCCCGTGGAGGTGCGGAAGCGCGTGCGCAGCACGTTGGTGCCGGGCACGTAGGCCCGCTGCACGGTGAAGTCGTCATCGACCGGGCGCAGCTCGACCCGCCCGCCGGTGCGGGAGTCGACGATGCCGCTGAAGACGGGGTCGGTGAAGAGGGACGGCATCGGCAGCCAGTCGATCTGCCCGTCGCCGGCGACGAGGGCGACGGTGCGGCCGTCGCCGATCGCGCCGTAGGAGCGCAGGGCGACGTAGCCGTCCTCCCGGGGGTCGGGCGCCTGCCAGGCGTCGGGCTCGTCGCGGAAGGAGTCGGTCGTCTCGTGGACGCTCTCGAGGGTGTCGGTCACCCCTCCTACGGTGCTCTCCCGTGCCTCCTCGCGCTCGGCGCTCGCAGGAGGCTGTGTGCTGGGGGCCCTCGCGTACCCCTGGGGAGGAGCGGGTGACCAGGTCGGGCGCGTACACGGGAGTGATGACCGACAGCGCCACGCCTCGCCCCCGACTCTTCCTCGACGCCCGGGCGACGCTCGGCGAGAGCCCCGTGTGGGACGTCGACGCGCAGGAGCTCGTCTGGACCGACATCACCCCCGGGCTGCTGCACCGTACCTCCGCCGACGGCCTGCGAGACCGCTCCCTGCCGGTCGACCCGCCCCTCCCGAGCTTCCAGCGACGACGCGGCGGTGGGCTCGTCGCGGCCCTCGAGGACCAGGTCGTCCTCACCGACGACGACGGCGGCTCCCTCCAGGTGCTCGCGACGATCGAGCTCGCCAAGGAGGGCATGCGGCTCAACGAGGGCAAGTGCGACCCGTTCGGCGCCTTCGTGGTCGGCGCCATGGACCCGGACGGCGAGCCCGTCGCGGGCCTCTGGCGCGTCGGCCCCGACGGCGGCGTCACGATGCTGCGCGACGACTTCACGACCACCAACGGCTTCGAGTGGAACGACGACGGCTCCGAGATCTTCCTCACCGACACCGACCGCGAGACCATCTACCGGGCCTCGTGGGGCGCCGACGGCGCCCTCGGCGAGCTGGAGCCGTTCTCGACGGGCGGCTCGCACGACGGGCTCGCCCGCGACGAGCGGGGCGAGTTCTGGGGCGCCGTGCACGGCGAGAGCGTCGTCGTACACCTCGACCGCGACGGGGAGGTGCTCGAGCGCGTCGAGTTCCCCGTCCCGCTGCTCACGGGCATCGGCTTCGGGGGCGCCGACCTGCGGACCCTCTTCGTGCTCTCCGCCCGCGAGGGGCTCGACGAGGCGCAGCTCGCCGAGCACCCCGTGAGCGGCGGGGTGTTCGCTCTCGACCTCGACCGGGCCGGGCGGGCGCCGTTCCTCTTCGGCCCGCGCGGCTGAGGCCGATCCGGGTCAGATCCGGCCCACGAGCCCGTCCCGGTCGACGGCCGTGCCCTCGGCGAGCACGGCCCGGGCGGCGTCGCGGGCGTCCTCGACGTTCCAGAGCAGCACGCCGGCCACCGCGCCGTCCGTGAGGTAGTACACGACGGTCGACCCGTCGCCCTCGTCGTCGACGACGGTCTCGAGCGACGCGTCGAGCGTGCCGACGGCCTCGTACGAGATGTCGAGGACCTTCGAGTAGTAGTACGGCGTGTGGTCGTACTCCTCGGCCGAGCCCGCCATGACGCGGCCGACGAGCGCGCCCTGCTCCTTGGCGTTGTCGACGTGCTCGACGCGGCGGCGGCCCAGGATGCGGTCGGGGTAGGAGGCGACGTCACCGGCGGCGAAGACGTCCGGGTCGGAGGTGCGCAGCGAGGCGTCGACGACGACGCCGTCCTCGACCTCCAGGCCCGCGGCCTCGGCCAGCTCCGTGGACGGCGTGATGCCGAGGCCCACCGCGACGGCGTCCGCGTCGAGCGTCGAGCCGTCGTCGAGCCTGACCACGAGCCCGGCCTCGGAGGCCGTGCCGCCCTCGACGCGACGCCCGGTCACCAGGGTGACGCCCGCCTCCTCGAAGGCGGCCTGGAAGCGCGCGGCGACGGCGGCGGGGAACACCGAGCCGCCGAGCACGTCGTCCGGCGTGACGAGGGTCACGCGCGTGTCGTTCTGCACGAGCGCCGCGGCGAGCTCGGTGCCGATGTAGCTGCCGCCGACGACGACGACCCGGCGACCGTCGCCGGAGAGCGCCCGCAGGCGGCGGTAGTCGGCGGCCGTGCGGAAGTGGACCACGCGGTCGTCCTCGGGCAGGTCCAGACGCGTCGGTGAGCCGCCCGTGGCCAGGAGGAGGCGCCCCCACGACACCGTCCGCCCGTCGCTGGTCGTCACGGTGCGGCGCTCGCGGTCGACGGCGGTCACCGAGGTACGGAGGCGGATCTCGGCCCCCGAGGCCTCGCGGGTGCCCAGGTCGTTGTCGGCCTCGGTGTAGTCGGGGTCGATCCAGAGCTTCTTCGACAACGCGGGGCGGGTGTAGGGCTCGTCGACGTCGTCGCTGACCACGAGGACGGTCGCCTCGGGGTCGGCCTCGTGGATCGCCGTCGCGGCGGCGTCGGCGGTCATGCCCCCGCCGACGACGACGTGGTCGAAGGCCTCGGTGACGGGAGCGGCTGCGGTGACGTCGCCGTCGGGGGTGGTGGTGTCGGTCAAGGTCGTCTCCTGGTCGTGGCGAGGGCACCGCACCGGAGGTCGCGTAGGGGATCTCCGGGGCGGTGCCCAGTCGGTGTGCGCCCGTGGTGCCACGGGCGGTGGCGGTGCTAGTTGGCGATGGCGCCGACGCGGTCGAGGCCCTCCTCGGCCGCCTCCTCGTCGCGCTGACGGGTGCCGGCGTCCGCGGCGTCGCGCTGCGGGTGGCGGTTCTCGGCGCCGGTCATCCAGGCCAGCTGCTCGAGGCGCTCGAGGATGCCGTGCAGCACGTCGGCCGTCGTCGGGTCCTCGTCGTCGATGTCGTCGTGCACGGTGCGGATGGTGTCGGTCGCGGCGTACATGCGGTCGACGATCAGGTCGACGACGGCGGTCGTCTCGACCGGCCCCTCGGGGAACTGCGGGAGGCTCGTGCCGCCGGAGACGACGTTCGAGCGGCCGTCCGGGATGAGGTAGACGGCGCGCATGCGCTCGGCGACCTCGTCGGAGAACTCGCGGGCCGCGTCGACGATCTCGTCGAGCTGGAGGTGCAGGTCGCGGAAGTTCGAGCCGAGGAGGTTCCAGTGGGCCTGCTTGCCCTGGATGTGCAGCTCGATGAGGTCGACGAGGACCTTCTGGAGGTTCTCGCGGAGAGTGTCGGATCCCTGGAACATGGTTCTCCCGTTCGTCGTGGGTCAGTGCGGAGTCGTCGCACCGGTGGGTGCGTCGTGCACGGTAGACCGTCGCCCTCGGCCCGGGTCCAGGCAGCGGGGGACAGACCGGGCGTGCGTGGAGGCGCGTCTGGATACCGGTGGGTACCGTCTGGGTGGTATGTTCCGGGGAGCGACCGCGACGTCGCTCGGCCGCCCCGAGGGGCGGACGATCTGCTCTGAGGGGGGCTCAGCATGATCAGCGGCACATCGGGGTTCGACTCCGACGAGATCACTCGCCTGCGACGCGAGATCGACAGCGCCTGGGGCGCGTTCGACGCGATCGACGAGATGACGTGGGAGCACCGCGTGCTCGTCGTCCGCTACGTCGTCGGCGCCCTGCCCGACGCGGCCAACGCGGCGGCGCGGGCCGGCTGGGGCGAGGCCGCGCTGTCGCTCCTGCACGACGCGCTCGCCTTCCCGCCGCCGTGGGCGGGCATCTGCACGAAGTGGGAGCACGCGCTCCGCGTCTCGATCGAGGCGGTGGAGTGCGTCGCCTGGCCCGAGGGCTGGCCGCTGGTCGGCGCCTCCGGGGCGGCGGGCGACCAGGGCCTGTCCTCCCGCGTGGCGTAGGGGGCGGCACGCCGGGCGGGGGCGACTCCCTGCGCCTACCGTCGACCCCATGAGCTCCACTCCCACCCGCGGCGAGGGGCACCGTCGGGTCGGCCTCCGGCGCTTCGTCCGCACGCTGCTCTTCGACTACCCCTACGTCGTCCGCGTGCACCTCGTGCCCCGGTCCGCCCGACGCGTCCCGGCCGACTGGCGCCGCGGCGACCGCGCCCCCGTGCTGCTCCTGCCGGGCGTCTACGAGACCTGGCGCTTCCTCCGCCCGATCGCCGAGCGCCTCCACGAGCTCGGGCACCCGATCGTCGTCGTGCCGGGCATGGGCCACAACCGGCGCCCCGTCGCCGCCACCGCGACCGTCGCCCAGCGCATCGTCGACGCGCACGACCTGCGCGACGTGGTCGTGCTCGCTCACAGCAAGGGCGGCCTGATCGGGAAGACGATGATGGTCTCGACCGACCGCGACGGCCGCCTCGCGCGCATGGTCACGGTCAACAGCCCGTTCTCGGGCACGCGCTGGTCGCTGTACCTGCCGAACCGGACGCTCAAGGCGTTCTCGCCCCGCGACGCCGACCTGCTGCGGCTGGCCGACCAGCTCGAGGCCAACTCGCGCATCACCTCGATGGCGTCCGGCTTCGACGCGCACGTGACCGAGGGCAGCGTCCTGCCCGGGGCGACGAACGTGACGTTCCCCGTCGACGGCCACTTCCGGCCGCTCGGGAACCCCGAGTGCATCGACATGGTGGTCGCCGCGGTCGAGCACGGGCCCGACGCTGTGACTCACGACGCGGGCTGACCGCGGCCCAGGGCTGGGCGTCGTCCGGGCCGCCCCGCGGTCAGGCGAGCGCGTCGACCGTCGCGGCGGGCCACTCGACGTGCGCGAAGTGACCGCACTCGGGCAGCAGCGTGGTGCGGCACTGCGGCAGCACCGCCCGCAGGCGCACGAGGTCGTCGAGCTCCGCGAAGGCGTCGTCGGCGCCCGCCGCGGCGGAGGCCGGCCCGCGGTAGGCCGACCAGGCGGACGTGTCGTACCCCGGGGCCGACCGCGTGGCGACGACGAAGGCGACCGGCCGCACCTCCGCGACGAACGCCTCCCGCACCGACCGCGGCACCCGCCGGGCGTGCCGGAACACCGGCGACGCCAGCGCCGTGAGCAGCCCGACGCGGGCCGCGGCCCGGAGGAGCACCGAGGAGGCGCGGGGCAGCACCGCGAACACGCCCCGCAGCAGCACCAGGGCCGGCAGCCGCCGCACCCCGCTCCACGGGCGGGCGGCGGCCTCGAGCGCCGAGAAGGTCGTCGGCGAGACCAGCCCCAGCCGCGTGACCCTCCCCGGGCTCGTCGCCGCGACGTGCAGGGCGACGAGGGCGCCGAGGGAGTGCCCGACGAGCTCGAACCGCGGGTGCCCGAGGGCGTCCGCGACCGCGAGGACGACCCGGGCGGCGGCGTCGACGTCGAGGGCGGGCGTCGGCGCGGGCGACCCGCCCCACCCCGGCAGGTCGACGAGCACGGGGGCCGCGACCGGGCGGCCGGCCTCGGCGGCGGCGCGGAGGTACGGGGTCCAGGTCGTCCACGAGCCCGCCGCGCCGTGCAGCAGGATCGTCACGGGGGCGGCCGGGTCGGCCGGGTCGGCGGGATCTGCTCGCCGGTGGTGCACG
Organism: Frigoribacterium endophyticum; assembly: GCF_011759585.1. Classification (GTDB taxonomy): domain Bacteria; phylum Actinomycetota; class Actinomycetes; order Actinomycetales; family Microbacteriaceae; genus Frigoribacterium; species Frigoribacterium endophyticum. Next base: position 95,223 of record NZ_JAAOYV010000002.1, on the reverse strand, counting down.
AGCACCGCGCCGTCGGGGGTGGGGGCGACCAGCCGGGCGAGCCCGAGCGCCCCGGGGTCGTCGTCGAGCCCGAAGGGCGCGTACAGGGAGGGCCCGCTGCCGGCGTCAGGCACCGATGATCTCCTCGCGCACCCGGCGGATGTCCTCGAGCAAGGAGCCCACGAGCACCCAGTGCACGGGGTCGGGGCGCAGCACCTGCACCGGGGCGGTGAGGGCGGGCGACTCGTCGGCGGCCCCGGGCACGGGGGCGGTGCCCGCCGCCGGCGCCCCCCGAGCGCCCTCGACGTCGCGGGCGAGCAGCCGCACGTCGTGGGCGGCGCGTCGCAGCTCGACCGAGATCTCCTCGACCACCGGGTCGTCGGCCAGCTCGGGCTCGTAGTTGTCGCGCACCGACCGGGTCATTCCGACGACGCGGTTGACGAGCACGGTGAGCCGCACGAGCAGGGCGGCGTCGGCCTGCAGCACCGTGCGCTGCCGGCTGGCCCGCGGGTTGAGCATGAGGCTCTCCTCGCCGGCGGCGACGGCCGCGACCGCTCGCGCCTGCAGGTCGCGCAGGTCGCGGGCCCGGGTGAGCACCGCCGTCACGCGGTCGGGTGCCGTCGGCGCCTCGAGCACGCCCGCGAGGTCGTCGAGCACGCCGGCGAGGCCGCGCGCCAGGCGGCCCACGGCCAGGTGTGCCGGCGCGAGCAGCACCGGCGGCACGATGAGCGCGTTGACGGAGAGCGCCACGACGGCGCCGATGATCGTCTCGACGATGCGGTCGAGCGCGTAGTCGGGGGTCTGCGCCCCGATGGCGAGCACGAGCATGGCCGAGATGGGCACCTGGTTCGCCGAGCTCGGGGTCAGGCGGAGCGCCCAGGAGACGAGCAGGCTCACCACGACGATGCCGAGCACCACGCCGCTGCCGTCACCGAGCAGCTGGCCCGCGCCGTACGCGATCACGACGCCCGCGATCACGCCGACGCTGCGCTCCAGCCCGCGCACGAACGACTGGTTGACGCTCGGCAGCACGACGAGCAGGGCCGCGATGGCCGCGAAGATCGGCAGGGGCTGCTGCACCAGGGCGATCGAGGCGAACCAGGCCACGACGACGGCGACGCTGGTCTTCACCACCTGCAGCAGGGGAGTGCGCTTCGTCTGGCGCACCCGCGAGACGATCTCCATGCGGCCAGCGTAGCCAGGCCCCGGCACATCACGATCAGGTCACCGTGGCGACGTGACGGGCCCGCCTGGCGCCCACCGCGCCTCCGACGCGCTTTGATGGACGCGTGTGGCCGAACTCCGCTGAGGTGCTCCCCGCGGCCTTCGAGGGCTCCGGGGTCACCGTCGTGGCCTTCCGCCCCCACTCGGTCGAGCCGTCGGGCCACGGGTTCCTCTACGGCTACGAGGTCGACACCGTCGACGCGGCGGGCGTCACCGCGACCGTCCTGACCTTCATCGACACCGACGTCACGGGTGCCGACGCCTCGAGCGTGCTGACCACCGACCCCGGCACGGGCCAGCCCCTCGCCGTGTGGGCCTACCCGGCCGATCCGCTGCTGCCGGCGCTCGCCGGGGTGACCTACCCCGACCGCGTCGAGGAGTCGCTCGCCGCCCTGGGCATCGCGGTCACCGCGCCGACGCTCGCCGTCGCCGCGTACCGGCCCGGCAAGCGCGCCGTCATCCGCCTCGACAGCGCCGAGACCACTCTCTTCCTCAAGGTGATCCGGCCCGACCGGGTCGCGCCGATCGTCGCGCTGCACGCCGCCTTCCGGGCGCAGGGTCTGCCGGTGCCACGGGTGCTCGCCTCCCGGGCCGACGGCCTCCTCGTGCTCGAGCGCGTGCCGGGCGTGCCGGCCGGGCAGAAGGTCCTCGAGCTGGCCGACGACCCGCGGTTCGTCGCGCAGGTGGTCGAGCTCGGCGTCCGCACCGCCCGGGTCGACGTGACGTCGAGCGCGCAGTCGGACGCCCTCGACCACGGCGCGTGGCACCGCGCGACGCTCCGCAGCGCCCTCCCCGAGCGCGCCGCCGAGATCGACGGCCTCTACGACGAGATCGACCGGCGCCGCGCCTCCTGGGCCGGCGACCCGCGGCGCGTGATCCACGGCGACCTGCACCTCGAGCAGCTCTTCGTGCACCCGGCCGAGCCGTGGCGCGTCACGGGCCTGCTCGACATCGACACCGCCGGGCAGGGGCACCCGGCGCGCGACGCGGGCGCGCTCGTCGCCCACCTCGTCGTCACCGGCCAGTGGCACCGCGGCAACGGCGACGAGGCCGAGGCACGCGCCTGCGAGCGCCTGGCCGACGAGGTGAGCCGCACCTGGGTCGGCGAGGCGCCCGCGATCGCCGACCGCCTCGCCCCCGCCGTCGCGTCGCAGCTGCTAGCGCACGCGGGCGGGCAGGCGACGCTCGGCACCGACAGCGGCCGCCGCAAGGCCGTGCAGCTGCTGGGCGCCGCCTCCGGCACCCTGTGGCCGCGCCCCGTCGCCGCCGTCTGAGCGGCGGACACGCCCCGGCGCAGGTGGCGCCCGGCCCCGTCGACCGCGTAAAGTGGCGCGCAGCACCGTCCGTGTCGGCTCCGACACGGTGCCCCGACCGATCGACAGGCGCAGATCTGAGCGTCGTGCCGGCCCTCGAGGCCCGCCTCGCGCGACGGTGCCCCGGGCGAGGGCCTGGCCTCCGGGCCGTCCGCTCCCGCACGTCCCAGTCGTACGCCCGTGCCGCACCAGATCGACCGCGATCAGCCCCGATCGCCGCGGTGCGCGGTCCCGGCCCCCGCACACCGCGGGTCGGCCGGTGCAGCACCCGTCGTCGCATCGACGACACAGCACCGTCGACGTGACCGTCGACCACGAGGAGGAGCCTTGGCTCGACCAGGCCAGAACCGATCCGGCGGCACCCGCACCGCCCAGCGTCCGCACCGTCGCCGCGAGGTCGACAACGACGGGCTGATCCCCGTCCTCGCCCGCGCCGTGCGCGAGGTCGAGGCCGCGGCCCAGCGGGGGCAGGTCAAGCCCTCCAGCCGCACGAAGTTCCAGGTCATCGCCCTGCTCATGCGCGAGGAGCGCGCCCGGGTGAAGGTCGACAAGGCCATCACCGACGGCGAGCGCGCCGAGCAGATGAAGCGCCTCGACGGCGTCGCGCAGATCCTCGCGAAGACGGCTGCTCGCGACACGTCGCTGATCGCCCTCCTCGGCGAGGACGCCGTCGTCTCCGAGAGCGCCAAGGCGCTGAAGCGCGACATGCAGCTCTCCGCGGGCATGGAGCTCGCCCCGGAGGAGCAGGTCGTCGTGCGCGAGGCCGCGCCCGTCGCCCCCGTCTCCGAGCGCCAGGTCGTGCCGCAGTCGGTCGTCTCGCGCCAGCTGGCGAACCCGTTCCTGCCGCCCGACTTCTCGCTCGCCGAGGTCTCGCGCGAGGTGCACCCCGTGCGCCTCGCCAACTGGGAGCTCTTCGGGCCCCTGTTCAAGGCGTTCGAGTACGGCGCCGGCGGCGGCTCGGCGTGCATGCCCCTGCCCGAGCCCAGCACGGTCGACGCCCCCGCCGGCGCGACGCTCATGCACCACCAGGCGCAGCTCGTCGAGTCCGCCCGCCAGGGCCACCGCACCTACCTGCTCGCCGACGAGCCGGGCCTCGGCAAGACCGCCCAGTCGCTCCTCGCCGCGCAGGCCGCCGGGGCCTACCCCCTGCTCGTCGTCGTGCCGAACGTGGTCAAGACCAACTGGGCCCGCGAGGTCCAGCTCTGGACCCCGACGCGCACCGCCACGGTCATCCACGGCGACGGCGACACCCTCGACGCGTTCGCCGACGTCGTGATCGTCAACTACGAGGTGCTCGACCGGCACGTCGGCTGGCTCGGCGACCTCGGCTTCAAGGGCATGATCGTCGACGAGGCCCACTTCATCAAGAACAAGGAGTCGCAGCGGTCGCGACACGTGCTGCAGCTCTCCGAGCGCATCCGCGCCCGCACCGCGCACCCCCTGCTGATGGCCCTCACGGGCACGCCGCTGATCAACGACACCGAGGACTTCCGGGCGATCTGGCAGTTCCTCGGCTGGATCGGCGACAAGAAGCCGGCCGCCGAGCTCATGGAGCAGCTGGAGGAGGCGGGGCTCACCCCCGCAGACCCGGGCTTCTTCCCGTCCGCCCGCGAGATCGTCATCGACCTCGGCATCGTCCGTCGCCGCAAGGTCGACGTCGCCGCCGACATCCCCGCCCGTCGCGTCGCCGACCTGCCGGTCGAGCTCGACGACGAGGCCGGCCGGTCGATCCGGGAGGCCGAGCGCGAGCTGGCCCGCCGTCTCGTCAGCCGCTACCGCTCCGCCCTCGCGGCCCGCGCCTCCGGCGTCCGGGTCGAGGGCATCGACCACGACCTCGTGCGCCAGGTGGCGAAGTGGGAGCTGGAGGACGCCAGCAGCTCGAGCAGCGGCGAGAACGTCTTCAGCATGGTGCGCCGCATCGGCCAGGCGAAGGCCGGCCTCGCGGCCGACTACACCGCGCAGCTGGCCCGCAACGTCGGCAAGGTCGTCTTCTTCGCGAAGCACATCGACGTGATGGACACCGCCGAGCAGACGTTCGCGAAGCGCGGCATCAAGTACGCCTCGATCCGCGGCGACCAGACGCCCGCCGTGCGCCAGCGCCAGATCGACGCGTTCGTCGACGACCCCGAGGTCGAGATCGTCGTCTGCTCGCTCACCGCGGCGGGCGTCGGCCTCAACCTGCAGGTCGCCTCCAACGTCGTGCTCGCCGAGCTGTCGTGGACGGACGCCGAGCAGACCCAGGCGATCGACCGCGTGCACCGCATCGGCCAGGAGGAGCCCGTCACCGCGTGGCGCGTCATCGCGGCCCAGACGATCGACACGAAGATCGCCGAGCTCATCGACAGCAAGGCCGGCCTCGCCGCCCGGGCCCTCGACGGCGACGACAGCGAGGTCGTGGACTCGGCCGACATCCAGCACAGCGCCCTCGTCGCGCTGCTCACCGAGGCGCTCGGCGGCTAGCCGCGCAGCGCGCCGGGCCGTCCGCCCGGCGCGCCGCGGGCCCTCTCCGGGCCCGGTGCCCGTGCGGCTCCCAGCGGCGGCGCGTTCGGTGGGGTGACCACCCCGAATGAAGGAGCACCCCGTGCCGGAAGTCCAGGGCTACGCCCACGTCGCCATCACCGTGTCCGACCTCGACCGCAGCCTCGCGTTCTACGAGTCGCTGCTCGGCGCCCCGCCGGTCGGCCGCATCGAGCTCGACGGCCTCGACCGCCGGCTGTTCTCCGTCGGCGGCGGGCAGATCCTCGGGGTCACCGCCTACACCGAGGGCAAGGCCGTCCCGTTCGACCCGACCGTGCCCGGTCTCGACCACATCGGCCTCGCCGTCGCCGACCGCGACGGCGTCGTCGCCTGGCAGGAGCACGCCCGCTCGGTCGGCATCGACTCCCACCTCGAGGACCCGGAGTTCGGCACCACGCTGATGGTCAAGGACCCGGACGGCAACCAGATCGAGTTCTTCGCGGCCGCGCCGCAGGGCTGACGCGACCCGCACGCGACGACGCCCCGCGCCTCCCTCGGGAGGCACGGGGCGTCGTGTCGTCTCGGCGCCTGCCCTCTCGGGCGCGACGCGGTCGGCCCGCTAGAGGCCGAGCTTGGCCTGCACGTCGGCGAGCGAGGGGTTCGTGGCGGTGGAGCCGTCGGGGAAGATGACGGTCGGCACGGTCTGGTTGCCGCCGTTGACGCTCTCGACGATCTCGGCGGTGCCCGGCACCTCCTCGATGTTGACCTCGGTGAAGCCGATGCCCTGCTTGCCGAGCTGCTGCTTGAGGCGCGCGCAGTAGCCGCACCACGAGGTGCTGAACATGGTGATGGTGCCCGCGTCGGGCACGTAGGAGGTGGCGGTGTCGGTCATCGTCCAAGGCTAAGCCCAGGAGCCGGGGAGGCGCGGGGGAGTTGGCTGGGAGCAGGTCGCGACGAGCGCCCCCGCGGGCCCGCCGTCGATCGCCCCACGACCTCGACGAAGGAGACACCCCATGGCAGACACGGTCGCCGACCAGATCATCGCGCAGCTCGTCCAGGCGGGCGTCCGCCGCATCTACGGCATCGTGGGCGACAGCCTCAACCCGATCGTCGACGCGGTGCGCCGCACGGGCGGCTCGGAGGCGGGCGGGATCGACTGGATCCACGTCCGCAACGAGGAGGCCGCGGCGTTCATGGCGTCGGGCGACGCCCAGATGAGCGGCGAGCTCGCCGTCTGCGCGGGTTCGTGCGGCCCCGGCAACCTGCACCTCATCAACGGCCTCTACGACGCGCACCGCAGCCGTGCCAAGGTGCTCGCGATCGCCAGCCACATCCCGAGCGCCATGATCGGCTCGGACTACTTCCAGGAGACGCACCCCGACCGGCTGTTCGTCGAGTGCTCGGGCTACAGCGAGATGATCTCGACCTCGGTGCAGTCGCCGTCGGTGGTCGCCGCGGCGATCCGCCACACGCTCGCCGGGCACGGCGTCAGCGTCGTCACGCTGCCGGGCGACGTCGCCGAGCTCGACGCCGAGGGCGCGACGCCCCCGCACCTCACGACCCGGGCGCCCGAGCTGGTGCCCGCGCAGGAGGACGTGCAGGCCCTCGCCGACGCGATCAACGAGGCCGGCACCGTGGCGTTCTTCGTGGGGGAGGGCGGCCGCGGCGCGCACGACGAGATCATCGAGCTCGCCGGGCGGGTGGGGGCGCCGATCGGGCACAGCCTGCGCGGCAAGGACGTCATCCAGCACGACAACCCCTACGACGTCGGCATGACCGGCCTGCTCGGCTACGGGGCGGCGCACGCGGGCATCCACGACGCCGACCTCCTGGTGCTGCTCGGCACGGACTTCCCGTACCCCCAGTTCCTCCCCGACGGCGACCAGGTGCGCATCGCCCAGGTCGACGTCGAGGCCGCCGTGATCGGGCGGCGCGCGACGGTCCACGTGCCCGTGCACGGGGCCGTGCTCCCGACCCTGCGGGCGCTCGCCCCGCTCGTGCGCGACAAGAAGAGCCGCAGGTTCCTCGACAAGACGCTCAAGAAGCACGACAAGCTGATGAACGGCGTCGTCGGGGCGTACACGAAGAAGGCCGACGCCCTCGTGCCGATCCACCCCGAGTACGCGGCCTCCATCCTCGACGAGGTCGCGGCCGACGACGCGATCTTCACCGCCGACACGGGCATGTCGAACGTCTGGGCGGCGCGCTACGTCACCCCGACGGCCGGGCGCCGCGTCTTCGGCTCGTACCTGCACGGCTCGATGGCGAACGCCCTGCCGCACGCGCTCGGCGCGCAGTTCGCCCACCCGGGCCGCCAGGTCGTGTCGATGTCGGGCGACGGCGGCCTCTCGATGCTCATGGGCGAGCTGATCACGGCGAAGATGTACGAACTGCCGGTGAAGATCGTCGTGTTCAACAACTCGACGCTCGGCCTCGTCAAGCTCGAGATGCTCGTCGACGGCTACCCCGACTTCGGCGTCGACGTGCCCTACGTCGACTACGCGGCCGTGGCCCGGTCGATCGGCATCCACGCCGTGCACGTCGACCAGCCGGGCGACCTCCGCGACGGCTTCGAGGCGGTCTTCGAGCACGACGGCCCGGCGCTGATCGACATCGCCACCGACCCGCAGGCGCTCTCGCTGCCGCCGGCGATCACGGGCTCCCAGGTGAAGGGCTTCTCGCTGGCGATGTCGAAGATCGTCGTGAACGGAGGCGCGGGCGAGGTCGTGGCGATGGCCCGCTCGAACCTCCGCAACGTCCCGCGCCCCTGACCCGGGCCTCCGGCGGGGCGCGCCGAGTGGTCACGACCTGCTCCTCCCGGTGACGGGAGCAGCAGGTCGTGGCCACTCGGGCGGCTAGCGCGGCCTCCGGTGGCCTACTGGCCGGCGGCGGGGGCGGAGCGCGCCACGAGGCGCTCGACCGCGGCGATGGGGATGCCGATCCAGTCGGGCCGGTTGCGGCTCTCGTAGATCGCCTCGTAGACGGCCTTGTCGATCTCGAACGCGTCGAGCAGGGCCCGCTGGGCCCGCACGTCGACGCCCGACGACGCCACGTAGCCGTCGACGAACGCGGCGCGGGCGTCGTGCGCCCAGGTGCCGACGTCGACCGGCGGCGTCTGCTGCGCGAGCGACCCCGCGACGTAGTCGAACGACCGCAGCATGCCGGCGACGTCGCGCAGGGCCAGGTCGGGGCGCGAGCGCTCGGGCATCGGCCGAAGGGGCTCGCCCTCGAAGTCGAGCAGCGTCCAGCCCCGCGTCGGCGACTGGAGCGCCTGGCCGAGGTGGAGGTCGCCGTGGATCCGCTGGAGTCGCGGCCAGGTGAGCGCACCGGCCGCGTCGTAGACCCGCAGGATGGCGTCGGCGTGCGGGGCGATCTCGGGCACCTCGCGGGCGGCCGTCGTGATGCGGCGCCGCATGCTGACGAGGGCCCCGTCGACGGCGTCCTGGTCGGCCTCGACGGTGCCGAGCTGGCGCGCGAGCGTGGCGTGCACCTCGGCGACGGCGACGCCGAGGTCGTGGGCCTCGGTCGTGAAGCCCCGGCCGGCGGAGGCCGCGTCGAGGGCCACGCGCCAGGCGTCCTCCGAGCCGGCCAGGAACTCCTGCGAGAAGGCGAGGTGGCCGCTCGCGACGCCGCCGTCGCGGCCCGGGTCGGGCCACGTGGCGTGCAGCGAGCCGAAGGTCGTGGGCACGCGGGTGCTGCCGCCCTCGGTGAGCGCCGCCTGCGTCGTCACGTCGGGGTTGTCGCCGTGGTGCAGCACGCGGAACACCTTGGCGATGGCGTGCTCGACGGGGCCGCCCGTGACGTCGTAGATGATCGACGTGTTCGACTGCTCGCCCGAGAGCACGCGCGAGCGGGTCACGGTGCCGGCGGCGACGTGCAGCGTGCCGTCGACCGCGACGTCCGACCCGTCGACGTGGCTCGTCGACGACAGCAGCTCGAAGAGGTGCCGCGCGTACGCCGGGTCGTGGGGGGCGTCGTAGAGGTAGAGGTCGTCGGCCGAGCCGATGAAGGCCGCGTCGCCGCCCGGCAGGGGGCTGCGGCGGGCCACGACGGGCACCTGGTAGAGCACGGGCACGTCGGGGGCCTCGTCGATGACGAGGAGCGTGATGGCGAGCACGCCGTCGAGGTCGGCCTCGAACGACCCGATCACCCGGATCGCAGGCGTGCGCCCCTTCGTCGCGTACCAGCGCTGTCGCGCCATCCAACCAGCCAGACTCGGGGCGACATCGCTCATGGCCCCGACAGTACGCCGACCGGCGGGGTGACGGCCCGGTCGGCGTCGACGCGGGCCCGGTCCGCGTCGACGCGGGCCCGGCCGATCGACTACAACGGGGTGATGACCGGCACGGAGCAGATCGAGATCGAGCGCAAGTACGACGTCGACGACGAGGCCGCGGTGCCCGACCTGGTCGGCGTCGGCGTCGGGGCCGGAGCCGGGGCCGGGGGAGGCGCGGGTCGCGCCCTCGAGGTCGCGCGCGTCGAGCTCGACCCGGCCGCCTCGCTCTCGGCGACCTACCACGACACGCCCGACCACCGCCTCCTCGGGGCCCGGGTGACGCTCCGACGTCGCACCGGCGGGCACGACGCGGGCTGGCACCTCAAGCTGCCGCCGGAGGTCGCGGGCGGCGGGCGACGCGAGGTGCACCACCCGCTGGGCGCGGACGACGAGCCGGTGCCCGCCGAGCTGCTCGACCGGGTCGCGGCGCTGCTCGGGACCGGGGGCGGCGGCGACGGTGTCGGCGACGGGGCGCCCGCGCTGCGGCCCGTCCTCCTGCTCGAGACGCGGCGGACGGCGCACCACCTGCTCGACCACGAGGGGCGCGAGCTCGTCGAGGTCGCCGACGACGTGGTGCGCGCGACGCGCGCGGCCGACGGGCGGGTCCGTGCCTGGCGCGAGTGGGAGGCCGAGCTCGGCCGAGGCGTCGACGGCCCCGAGGGCGACGCCCTGCTCGACGCGGTCGCGCCGCGGCTGCACGCCGCCGGGGCCCGGCCCTCGGCGCACCGCTCCAAGCTCGCCCTCGGGCTCGGCGACTGACCCGGCGACGGTCCGGCGGCGGGCCTGATCAGCCCCGCGACGCGGCCCGGGCGTCGAGCAGGGCGACGATCTTCTGCACCGTCGCGTCGTTCCGGGCCGTGACCGTCGTGGGCAGCCCCCGCCACCACGCGGCGGGCACGGGCGACCCCGTCACCCCGGCGGGCAGCCACTGGTAGACGGCGTCCGGAGCGACGACCATCTCCTCGTCGCCGAGGTCGACGGCGGGAGGCGCGGTGCCGGCGAGCGCACCGGGCACCTCCGCGACCGCCACCGAGACCCTCGCCGGTGGGCGGTCGTCGCGCCGGAGCGGGTTCGCCGCGGCGAGGGCGCGGAAGGCGTCGCCCGTGAGCACGAGCACGGCCGCGTCGACCCCGGTGGCCGCCGCGACGGCGGCCCTCAGCTCGGCGGCGACGTCGCCGGCCCGGTCGGTCGGCACGCCGACGACGAGGTTCCCGCTGGCGAGCACGGTGGCCGGCGCGACGAGGCCGAGCCCCGACGCGACGGCCCGCAGGTCGGCCATGCCGACCCGCTTCGCCGTGCCGACGTTGATGCCGCGCCAGAGGGCGACGTGGTCGACGGCACCCGCTGCCGGGGCGGGCGCGTCAGCCCACCGACCGACCGTCACCGGGCCCTCGCCCACGACCTCGGCCCCCTCGCCCCGCGCCTCAGGCCCGCCCGAGCACGTCGAGCAGCCAGGCGAGCTCGAAGGCCCGCTCGCGCCACGACTCGTACCGGCCGCTGACGCCGCCGTGGCCGGCCGACATCTCGGTCTTGAGCAGCACCGGCGCGCCGACGTCGCGCAGCCGGGCCGCCCACTTGGCGGGCTCGACGTAGAGCACGCGGGTGTCGTTGAGCGACGTGACCGCGAGGATGCGCGGGTAGCGCACGCCCTCCCGCACGTTCTCGTAGGGCGAGTAGCCGCGCATGTACTCGTAGACCTCGGCGTCGTGCAGGGGGTCGCCCCACTCGTCCCACTCGATGACGGTCAGCGGCAGATCGGGGTCGAGGATGCTCGTCAGGGCGTCGACGAACGGCACGGCCGCGACGATGCCGGCGAACAGCTCGGGCGCGATGTTGGCGACCGCGCCCATGAGCAGGCCCCCGGCGCTGCCGCCCTCGGCGACGAGCTGCGCGGGCGTGGTGCGCCCCTCGGCGACGAGGTGGCGGGCGACGTCGACGAAGTCGGTGAAGGTGTTCGTCTTGGTCAGGGTCTTGCCCTGCTCGTACCAGGCGCGGCCCATCTCGCCGCCGCCCCGCACGTGGGCGACCGCGAAGACGACGCCCCGGTCGAGCAGCGAGAGGCGCGCCACGCTGAAGCCCGGGTCGATGCTGTGCTCGTACGAGCCGTAGCCGTAGAGGTGCAGCGGCGCGGGCTCGCCGGGCGTCACGGCGTCGCGCCGCCAGACGAGCGAGATCGGCACGCGTGTGCCGTCGGCCGCCGTCGCCCACTCGCGGGCTTGCTCGTAGTCGGCGGGGTCGTACCCGCCGAGCACGACCTGGCGCTTCAGCAGCCGGCGCTCGCCCGTGCGCACGTCGAGGTCCCAGACCGTCGACGGCGTGACGAACGAGGCGTAGCCGAAGCGCACGGTGGGCTGCGCGAACTCGGGGTTTCCGCCCGCGCCCGCCGCGAAGAGGGGCTCGTCGAACTCGACCTCGACGAGGTCGCCGTAGCCGTCGGGGCCGAGCGGCAGCACGGAGAGCCGGGGCAGCGCCTCGCGGCGGTGCTCGACGACGAGGTGGCCGGCGAAGGCGTCGACGGACTCGAGCCGCACGTCGTCGCGGTGGGCGACGACGACACGGCGGTCGGTGGCCGAGGTCGGGTCGTCGGCGGGCACGTCGACGAGCTCGAAGTTCTCGGCGCCGTCGTTGTGCACGACGAGCAGGCGGTCGCTGCCGGCGACGACGGCGTGCTCGACGTCGTACTCGACGCCCTCGCGTCGCGGCCACACCACACGGAACTCCCCGGTCGGGTCGGCCGAGTCGAGCAGCCAGGTCTCGCTCGTGATCTTCGACCCCACGTCGACGACGAGGTACTGGCGGCTCCGCGTGAGGCCCACGCCGATCCAGTACCGGTCGTCGGGCTCGGTGAAGACGGTGACGTCGTCGCCCCCGCCGCCGACCTCGTGGCGCCAGATGGTGTCGGGGCGCCACGACTCGTCGACCGTCGGGTAGAAGACGAATCGTCCGGTGGCGTCGAAGACGGCGCCGGGGGCGGTGTCGGCGACCCGGTCGGGCAGGTCGACGCCCGTCGTCAGGTCGCGGACGCGCAGCTCGTAGCGCTCGTCGCCGGTGGTGTCGATCGCCCACGCGAGCAGGCCGCCCTCGGCCGAGACGTCGAAGCTGCCGAGCGAGAAGAAGTCGTGGCCCTCGGCCTCGACGTTGCCGTCGAGCAGCACCTGCTCGCCCGCCGGGGCGGAGTCGGGGCTGATCGTCGGCGGGGTCCAGTCGTCGGCGTCGGCGACGGGCACCCGGCAGTGGATGCCGTACTGGGCCCCCTCGGCGGTGCGCGAGTAGTACCACCACTCGCCCTCCCGCACGGGGACGCCGAGGTCGGTCTCCTGCACGCGGCCCTTGATCTCCTCGAAGATCGTCTCGCGCAGGGCGGCCAGGTGCGCCGTCTCGGCCTCGGTGTGGGCGTTCTCGGCCTCGAGGTGGGCGATGACCTCCGGGTCCTCCTTGGCGCGCAGCCACTCGTAGTCGTCGACGAACTCGTGACCGTGGTGGCGGCGGGTGACGGGCTTCCGGGGGGCGCGGGGCGCGGGGGACGAGGCCATCTGCCCAGCCTAGCCAGCGACCCCGTCGGCGCGACCCGGGCGGGCACGGGCCACGGAGCCCCGAGGAGGCTCGAGGGCCCCCCCCGGGGAGGCGCGAGTCAGATCTGCGTGTCGCTCGCGGTGATCCCGCCCAGGCGCGGGCGCTCGGGGTACTCGTCGGAGGCGACGTGGACGTCGGCGGGGTCGGGCGCGGCCGCCTCGCGGGCCGCGTCGTCGAGGGCGTCCTGCGTGCCGGCCTTCTCCGGCGCGGCGGCCGAGGAGGCGGTGGAGAGCGTGGCCGTGCCGTCGACGTCCTCGCCGGCGGCGAGGCGGGCGGCGTCGAACTGGGCCTGCTCGTCGGCCGCCTCGACGGGGTCGGTCGCGGTGGCGTCGGCGGGGGCGGGGGTCTCGGGTGCGTCGCTCATGCGGCCGACGCTACCCGCGCCTCCCCGCCTCGGTGTCGGCCGGCCCGTCGGCCACCGCGGTCGGCGCCCGGAGCCCCGCGACGGTCGGGCCGAGCCGCGCCTGGCCCGGCTCGAGGTCGGCGATCGCGCGGCGCTGCGAGCGCAGCCGCCGCACGCCGGCGTTGAGCCGGGCGTGCAGCTGCATGAGGTGCAGACGGTAGAGGTCGGGCGCGTCTTCGCTGTCGTCGAGGAAGGTGTTGCAGGCGAGGGTCATCTCGTTGAGCACGGGCAGCGCCGACGACCGCGGGCGGGTCCGCCGCCGGGCCGAGCGGACGACGCCGCGCAGGCCGCCGATCGAGCGCCGCGCGGTCGCCCAGTCGGGGTCGGCGGTCTCGGCGTCGGGGCTCCGCGTCGGCACGATGCGGTGCAGCACGCGCCGGAAGTGGATCTCGGTGACGAGCTCGTTCAGCGCGGAGGCCTCGGCCCGCCGCGACTCGAGCCAACGCACGAGCAGGTTGGCGCCGAAGGCGGCGCCGGCGCCCACGAAGGCGCCCAGCGTGACGGTGACGACGTCGGTCCAGAGCATGCGGCCAGGCTACGGCCGCCCACCGACAGGGGGCCTCAGCGCGAGGCGGCGTCGATGCGGCCCATCAGCGACCAGACGGCGCGGGAGAGCTCGGGGTGCCAGAGGGCCACGCCGCGGAGGAACCGCAGCTCGTCGTCGGCGCCCCCGCCGCCCCCGTAGGGCACGCCGTCGACCCCGCGGGCGTCGGCCCGCAGCGAGATGACCACCTGCTCGTCGACGGTGGGCAGGCCCGGGATGACGTCCCACGGGTCCTCGCCGCCCCGGCAGCGGAGCTCGATCAGGGCCGCCAGCTCGTCGTGGGCCTCGGCGCGCAGCACCTCGAGGCTGCGACCCGCCCCGCGGAACTCGGGCACGCCGCCGCGGAGGGCGTCGGGCGTCTCGGGCATGCGATCGAGCCTACGCCGGGCACGCTGACGACGCGGTCGACCGCTAGCCTGCCGACATGGCCTACGACGTGTGCGTCACCTACCTCCTACGCGAGCTCGACGGGCGCCGGCAGGTGCTGCTCGGCCGCAAGAAGACCGGGCTCGGCGTCGGCTACCACGTCGGCCTCGGCGGCAAGCTCGAGGGCTCCGAGACGCCCGTCGAGGCGGCCGTCCGCGAGATCGCCGAGGAGGCGCGGGTCGAGGTGCGCCCGGCCGACCTCGAGGCGCGCGGCGAGCTGCTCTACCTCTTCCCGCACCGGCCCGCCTGGAGCCAGCGGTCGTCCGTCTTCGTCGCGCGCCGCTGGCGGGGCGAGCCGGTCGAGACCGACGAGCTCGACCCCGCGTGGCACGACGTCGACGCCCTGCCCCTCGACGCCATGTGGGACGACGCCCGGCGCTGGCTGCCCGGCGTGCTCGCCGGGGGACACGTCGCGGCGACGTACACCTTCGGGGCCGACCTCGCGACGGTCGTCTCGGAGGCCGCCGCAGGCTCCTCCGGCCCCCGCTGACCCGTCGGCCACAAGGGGGACACGGGCCTGTCCCTCCCCCTCTCGGGTGTCACCGGGAGAGGGGGCAGACGGCCCCCGCGGCCCTCCGTAGTGTCGAGGGGAGACGTCACACCGGGTGACAGAACGCCCCCACGACCCCCTGCGGAGGACCCCTGTGAGCAGCTACGACGGCCTGGCCCTCGACGCCCCCCGGATCCGCCGCCGGGCCACCGCCCCCTCGCGTCTCCTCTCCGCCGTCCGCACCGCGGCCGTCGTGGTCGCCTGGACCGCCGCGGCTGGCCTGTTCGTCGTCGGGGCCGTCGTCGGCGGCCCGGGCATGCTCGTCTCGACGCTCGGCCTCCTCGCCCTGCTGGTCGGGTTCGGGGTCACCGCCCTCGCCTCGGCGAGCGCCGACCGCACCGCCGCCCGCACGCTCGCCGAGCAGCTCGACGGCGCGTCGTGGCAGGGCGTCCACCTCGACGGCGCGCACCGCGGCGGCGTCGACCTCTAGCGGGCCTCGCTCAGCCCCGGCGGGCGTCCCGCTCGTCGACCACGCGGACGGGGCGGGTCGGCAGCTCCTCGGCCTCGAGGCCGCCCGCGGCGCCGAACATCATGTCGCCGCCCTCGTCGAGCTGTGCCCGCTCGTCGCCGGGCACGGTGCGGATCGTGCCCGTGTCGGTCGCGACGAGCCCGTGGCGGGCGAGGACCTCGTCCCGCTCCGCGGTGAGGAACTCGCGGTTGGCGGTCTGCGCGTCCGCGAACATGGTCGTCCGCCCCTCCACGATCCGCCGCACGCGCCGGGCCTCCCACCACCGCTTGCCGACGAGCATGAGCACGACGCCGGCCACCGCGTACGAGGCCATCATCGTGAGGCCGCGCGAGTACCCCGGCCCCACGTCGTAGAGCACGCGCTTGAGCATCTCGGTGATGCCGCTGCCCACGACGACGGCGTTCAGGGCGGCGAACGGCTGGGGCATGAACCACGCCGGGTACGCGCCGCCCGAGGCGGGCATCGACAGGAAGACGAAGACGATCATCGCGGGCAGCGCGACGAACCGGCCGACGAAGTAGCTGATGCCGTTGACCGCGAGCCCGATGGCGACGATCCAGGCCCAGCCGAGCAGGGCGAGCTCGGCGAAGTGGCCCTGCACGGCGCCCACCACGGGCCCCGCGAGCAGGTTCGTCACGAGCGAGATGACGGCGGCCCCGACGAGGATCACGGTGACGCGCGTGCGGTGCCGCAGGGGCGCGCCCATGAGCCCGATGAACATGGCGACCATGTAGCCGCCGATGCACCAGGCGAGCATCAGGTAGAGCGAGACCGTGCCGTACTCGTCGTACGACGGCAGCGGGGCGAGGTCGACGACGGCCGGGGCGTCGCCCTCGGCGGTGAGCACCGGCGTCAGCATCGCGGGGATCAGGGCGGAGACCTGGTACTGGTGGGCGCTCGCCTTGTAGAGCTGCGCGTCGCCGGGGTCGACGGCGACCGCCACCTGCCCGCGGAGCACCGCCTCCTGCGCCCTGTCGAGGTCGTCGAAGGGGCGCACGTCGAAGACGCCGGGCTGCGCGTCGTCGAGGTCGGCCTGCAGGGTCGACGCGGCGGACGACGAGCCGACGACGGCGATCGGCACGTCGTGCGGGTGCGGGGCGTGGAAGGCCGCGATGTAGCAGAGGCAGAAGCCGACGATGAAGAAGAGCGGCAGCCAGAGCTGGAGGCCGATGAGCTGCAGCGACGGGTGGAGGGTGGAGTACCAGCGGCGGAACGCACCGACCGGCGGCTTGGGCGTCCCTGCGGCCCCGGCGGTGTCGCCCGCTCCCGTGGTCGTGGCCCCGTCGTCTGCCCGGCCTCGCGTCACGTGTCCTCGTCCTCCTCCGGCGCCGCCGACCCGCGGCCGACGATCACGCCGCCACGCTACGCCTCACGAGCGCGTGCTCGACACCGCGTTCGTGTCCATCGCGAGCTCCTCGGCGTCGAGGCCGAGCAGCACCTGCCGCATGACCTCCTCGTCGAGCTTCCCGGCGTCGCGCTCGCGCAGCACGACCTCGCGGCGCTTCGCGAGCAGCTCGCGCCGGATCTGGCCGATCGCCCGGGGCACCGCACGCCGTCGGTCGCGCTCGGCGCTCGACGGCTCGCGGTCCTCGGCGTCCTCGAGGGCTCCGCGCCGCAGCGCCTCCGACTGGCGCACGAGCCGCACGGTCGTCGCCTGGACCGCGCGCTCGGTGAGCTCGGGCCCGTAGAGCTCCTCCCACGCGGGGCGGCGGCTCTGGACGTACGCGAGGGTCTCGTCGGTGCTCGTCGTGAGGAGCGCCAGCTGCGCCGCGAGGTCGCGGTCACGCTGTGTGGTGTCCTGCACCCCGAGCCAGCGGATCACGGCCGGCAGCGTCAGCCCCTGCAGCAGCAGCGTCCCCACCGTGACGACGAACGCGATGAGGAACATCGTGTCGCGGGCGGGCACGGGCACGCCGCTGTCGGTCACGGCCGGGATCGACACGACCGCCGCGAGCGTCACCACGCCGCGCATGCCCGTCCACGAGATCACGGTGAGCTGCCGCCGGTCGAGGCGAGGCTGGGGGCGGTACCGCAGGCGGCGCAGGGCCGGCACCCGTCGCAGGCCACGGAGCAGGCGGCCGAGCAGCAGGTACCGCAGCACGCGGGCCGCGTAGTAGGTCGCGAAGACGAACGCCGGCCGCACGAGCACCACGACGGCGAGCACGACGAACGCCACCCCGACGCTCTGCGCGAGCCCGCGGTCGCTCTCGGCGACGTCGAGCACGACGGTCTTCAGCTGCAGCCCGATCAGCGCGAAGACGAAGCCCTCGAGCAGCACGTCGGCGGCGGCCCAGAACGGGCGCTCCTGCAGCCGCGTCGCGTAGCCCGTGCGGGGCGAGTTGAAGCCGACGTAGAGGCCGGCGGCGACGACCGCGAGCACGCCCGACCCGCTGAGCTCCTCGGCGAGGATGTACGCGACGAACGGCAGCAGCAGCCCGATGACGTTCTCGATGACCGGGTCGTCGATCCGCACCCGCACCCGGTGGGCCACGACGCCGAGCACGAGGCCGACCGCGACCCCCACGCCGATCGCGAGGCCGAAGATGCCGAGGTCCTGCCAGAGGGTGAGGGAGGCGCCCCCCACGATCGCGAGGAACACCTTCACCAGCGTCAGCGAGGCCGCGTCGTTGATCAGGCTCTCGCCCGAGAGCACGGTCATCACCTTGCGCGGCAGGCCGAGCTTGCGGCCGATCGCCGCCGCCGACACCGCGTCGGGCGGGGCGACCACGGCACCGACGAGGATGGCGGCCGGCAGGGTCATGTCGGGGATGAGCAGGTACGCGACGCCGCCGACGACGAACGCCGTGACGACGACGGCGCCGATGCCCAGCCGCTGGATCTGCACGCGGCTCTCGCGGAAGTTCAGCAGCGACACGTCGAGCGACGCCGAGTAGAGCAGGGGCGGCAGCACGACGGTGAGGATCACCTCGGAGTCGATCTCGATGTCGGGCACCCCGGGCACGAACGAGACCAGCAGCGCGACGCCGACCGTGAGCAGGGGCGCGGGCAGGCCCCGCCAGCGCGCGAACGCCGTGACGAGGAGCGAGCCGCTCAGGATGATCAGCAGTTCGGCGAGCTCCATGCGGCGCGGGTCCTCCGGGGTCGTGGGTCGGTGCGGTGCGGTGCGGTGCGGTGCGGTGCGGTGCGGGTGGTGCGTGCGGCGGAGACGGCGGCGGCGCCGGCCGACCAGCTCGACACGGCTCGGTGCAGGGTCTGCACCCAGTCTCGCAGGCGACCGGCGGGAGGCGGCCGGATGAACGACGGGCGTCGCCCGGGAGGCAGCGCCCCGGCGTCCGCCCCCGCGGGTCGTAGGGTCGGGGGATGACCCGTGCCGCCCGACCCGCCTCCGCCGTCGAGGCCGCCGACCTGCTGCGCGACACGACGCACGGCCGGGTGCGCGGCGTGCACGAGCGCGGCGTCGTCGCGTGGCGGGGGATGCCCTTCGCCGCGCCTCCCACCGGCCCGCGGCGCTTCCGGGCGCCCGAGCCCGCGCAGCCCTGGCGGGGCGTCCGCGACGCCGCGCACTTCGGGCCGGCCGCCCCGCAGGACCGCGGCCAGTTCGTCGGCGTCGACGCGACGACGCCGACCGACGAGGACTGCCTGACGATCAACGTCGTCGCCCCCGAGGGCTCCCGCCCGGGCGACGACCTGCCCGTGCTGGTCTACGTGCACGGAGGCGCCTACAGCGTCGGCTCCTCGCGGGAGCACCCGCGGCACGGGGAGGCGCTCGTCCGCGAGGGCGGCATCGTCTACGTGAGCTTCAACTACCGTCTGGGCGCCTTCGGCTACCTCGACTTCACGGCCTGGTCGACGCCCGAGCGGCCGCTGGAGTCGAACCTCGGCCTCCGCGACCAGGTGGCCGCGCTCGAGTGGGTCCGCGACGAGGTCCGCTCCTTCGGCGGCGACCCGGGCGCGGTGACTCTCTCCGGCGAGAGCTCGGGCGGCAACGCGGTGACCACCCTGATGACCGTCCCGGCCGCGCGGGGGCTGTTCCACCGCGCGATCGCCCAGAGCTCGCCGACGAACGCGCTCTACCCGCCCGACGTCACGCGGCGCTGGGCGGGGGAGTTCCTCGAGCTGCTGACCCACCAGGTCAGCGACGACGACCTCGAGTCGACCTCCGTCGAGGACGCCGGGCGGATGCTGGCTGAGGCGCCCGTCGCGGCGGTCGTGCGGGCCTCGGCCGAGCTGCAGCTGCGGACTCCCGACGAGCAGCCCGGCACCATCAGCCTCAGCCCCGTCATCGACGGCGACTTCCTGCCCGAGCGACCGCTCGACGCCTTCAAGGCGGGCCGCGCGCACCCCGTTCCGCTGATCATCGGCACCAACGACCGCGAGGGCTCGGTCTTCACGGGGCGTCGCGACATCCTCGCGACCACCAAGCCGCGCATCCGCGCGATCTTCGCCGCCACCGAGAAGAAGAGCCGGAAGGCGATCAAGAGGCAGTACCCCGGCCTGCCCGCCGACCGCCGGGCCGCCCTCGACTTCGGCGGCGACTTCGCGTTCTGGTTCCCGACCGTCAAGGTCGCCGAGCGGCACGCCGTGCACCAGCGCGTCTACTTCTACCGGTTCGACGCCGCCCCGCGCATGCTCGCCGTCGCGGGCGTCGACGCCTTCCACGGCCTGGAGCTGATGGCCCTGCACGACCGGATGGGCTCGGCGTTCGGCTGGGCGATGAGCGCCCTCGGCGGCCGCCGGGCCTTCCTGCGGACGGCGGCGCGGATGCGCGCCCGGTGGATCGAGTTCGTCCGGACGGGCGAGGTCGACGGCTGGCCCCCGTACGACCCCTTCCGGCGGCGCACCCTCATCATCGACGTGCGCGACCGCGTCGAGCACGACCCCCGGGGCGAGCGCCGTCGGGCCTGGCAGGCGTTCGTGCCGCACATCTGAGCGGGAGGGCGGCCCGGGCCGCGCTGCGGACGACGTGCGGACACCTGTCGTCCACCTGCCTGTACCCCGCCGTCCACCTCCGAGTTGACCGGCGTTCACCATGCTGCGAGAGTTCCCCGGTGGATCTCACGCTCATCGTCGTCCTGGTCATCGCCCTGGCCCTGTTCTTCGACTTCACCAACGGCTTCCACGACACGGCGAACGCCATGGCGACCCCGATCGCGACCGGGGCGATGAAGCCCAAGGTCGCGGTCACGGTGGCGGCGGTGCTCAACCTCGTCGGCGCCTTCCTCAGCACCGAGGTCGCCAAGACCGTGTCGGGCGGCATCATCCGCGAGGGCGACGGGGGCGTGCAGATCTCTCCCGAGATGATCTTCGCGGGCCTCATCGGCGCCGTGGTCTGGAACATGATCACCTGGCTGCGCGGCCTGCCCTCCAGCTCGTCGCACGCGCTCTTCGGCGGGCTCATCGGCGCCGCTGTCGTCGGGGCCGGCGTCAGCTCGGTCGACTTCTCCGTCGTGCTCTCGAAGGTCGTGCTGCCGGCGCTCCTCGCGCCGCTGATCGCCGGCCTCGTCGGCTACACCGCGACCCGCCTGGCCTACACGATCACGCGCCGCCGCGACGACAAGAGCGAGCGCGGGGGCTTCCGCTACGGCCAGATCTTCACCTCG
This sequence comes from Frigoribacterium endophyticum, assembly GCF_011759585.1. GTDB lineage: Bacteria > Actinomycetota > Actinomycetes > Actinomycetales > Microbacteriaceae > Frigoribacterium > Frigoribacterium endophyticum. The sequence goes on along the minus strand of NZ_JAAOYV010000002.1, from coordinate 74,448 downwards.
TCGCTCGTCGCCCTCGCCCACGGCACCAACGACGCCCAGAAGACGATGGGCGTCATCACCCTGACGCTGATCGCCTCGGGCGCCCTCGGCGCCGGATCCGGCCCGCCGCTCTGGGTCGTCGTGGTCTGCGCCTTCGCGATCGCGCTCGGCACCTACACCGGCGGCTGGCGCATCATCCAGACCATGGGCGGCGGGCTCACCGAGGTCAAGCCGACGCAGGGCTTCGCGGCCGAGGCGTCGACGACGGCCACGGTGCTCGCCTCGAGCCACCTCGGCTTCGCGCTGTCGACGACGCAGGTCGCCAGCGGCTCGATCATCGGCGCGGGCCTCGGGCGCCGCGGCTCGAAGATCCAGTGGAGCACCGCCGGCAAGATCGTCGCCGCCTGGTTCATCACGCTCCCCGCCTCGGCCGCCGTCGGGGCCGTCGCCGCCCTGATCGCGAGCCTCGGCACGGCCGGCCTCGTCGTCGACGCCGTGGTGGGCGTCGTCGTGATCGGCGGCATCTTCCTGCTCTCCCGCCGACGCCCGCACGAGCAGGGCGCCGCGATGGAGGTCGACGTCGCCGCGACCAGCGTGCTCTCGCGCCGCCGGGCCCGCCGGCTCGAGAAGAAGGGCCGCGTCGACACGCCGGCCTCCGGCGTCGAGGCCCCGTTCGTGCGCCTCGACGAGGCGGCCCCGACCGTCGCCCCGCGCGGCACGCTCTCGGGCGGCCCCCGCCCCGACAAGGAGGAGAACCGATGATCGACTGGTCAGCGTTCGTCGTCGTCGCGCTCGTCTCGCTGTTCTCGGCGGCCGCGCTCGTCAGCCTGTACTCGCTGGGCCTGCGGCTCGTGACGCTCGAGGGCCGCAGCACGGCCCGCGCCGCGGCCGGGTACGCCTGCTTCGTGGTCTGCGCCCTCGGCGTGCTCTACGGCATCTACCTGATCGTGCCCGGCCTGCACGGCTGACGCCGCCCCGCTGATCCGCCGCTCCGCCTCCCGCGACGGCGGCAGCGCGAGAGGGCCCCGACGTCGACGACGTCGGGGCCCTCTCAGTGGTGAGGGAGGCGCGGGTCAGCTCGTGCGCACCGGCCCGGTCGGCAGCGCCACGCGCTCGTACTCCGGCTCGCGCCGCGGGATGGCCAGGGCGAGCAGCACGCTGACCAGGGCGACCGCCCCGCCGAGCACGAAGGTGAGGCGGAAGCCCGCCTCGGTCGGCACGGACGCGTCGCCGAACGGCACGGAGTTCGCGGTGAGCAGCAGGCCGACGACGGCCGAGGCGCTCGTGGTGCCGAGCGACCGCATGAGGGTGTTGAGGCCGTTCGCCGCGGCGGTCTCGGTCGCGGGCACCGCGTGCATGATGAGCGTCGGCATCGCCGCGTAGGCGAGCCCGATGCCGAAGCCGATCAGCACCGAGACGAGCACGATCTGCCACACCTCGCGGAAGGCGAGCGCCGCGACCGCGTAGCTGACGACGATGATCGCGCCGCCGACGACGAGGCAGAGCCGGGCGCCGAAGCGGGCGGTGGCCCGGGCGGCGACCGGGGCCATGAACATCATCACGACGCCGGAGGGGGCGAGGCAGAGCGAGGCGACCATGACGGTCTGGCCGAGGCCGACCCCGGTCTCCGCGGGCAGCTCGAGCAGCTGCGGCAGCGAGACGTTGCTGCCGAAGAGCGCGAAGCCGAGGGCGACCGACGCCAGGTTGGTGAGCAGCACCGCGGGCCGGACGGCGACGCGGAGGTCGACGAGGGGGCTCGCGACGCGCAGCTGGTAGGCGCCCCACGCGACGAGCACGACGAGGCCGGCGAGGCCGGAGACGAGCGTGGAGGTGCTCGCCCAGCCCCAGTCGTTGCCCTTAGAGACGGCGAGCAGCAGGCCCGTGAGGCCCACGGCGAGGCCGATCGCCCCGGGGAGGTCGAACCGCCCGGGGGTCTTGAGGGTGCTGACGGGCACGAGCGTCGCCACGAGGGCGAAGACCACGACGCCGAGCGCGGCGGCCGTCCAGAACAGCACGTGCCAGTCGAAGGTGACCGAGATGTACGCGCTGAGCGGCAGGCCGATCGCGCCGCCGAAGCCGAGCGTGGCGCTGACGAGCGCGACGGCGCCGCCGAGGCGCTCGGCGGGCAGCGTGTCTCGGAGGATGCTGATGGCGAGCGGGATGATGCCGAGCGCCGTGCCCTGCAGGGCACGGCCGACGATCAGCGGCACGAGCTCGGAGGTGGTGGCGGCGACGACGGAGCCGATCACCATGACGACGACGAGCACGAGCACGATGCGGCGCTTGCCGTAGAGGTCGCCGAGGCGACCCGCGATCGGCGTGACGACGGCCCCTGCGAGCAGGGTGGCCGTGATGATCCAGGTGGTGTCGGCCGGGTCGGCGTCGAGCAGCTCCGGGAACGACGGCACGATCGGGATGACGAGCATCTGCATGAGCGCCGCCACCATGCCCGAGAAGGCGAGCACGGCGATCACGACGCGGGGGTCGCGGGTTCGCGTCAGCCGGGCGCGCTCCCGGGCGCGGCGCCGGTCGCCCGGCTCCGCGGAGGGCCCGGGGGAGGCGGCGGTCGCGTCGACCTGCGAGGCCGAGCGGGAGGGGGCTGCGGGGGTGGGGTCGCCCGGCTGGGCGTCGTCGTGGGTCAGCGTCATCTGTCTTCTCGGCAGGGGCCCGGAGGCGGCGGTGGAGCGGGTCGAGGTGCAGGCACTGCAACGTTCGCCGGCCCGAGAAGCTTCCCACGAGTTCGGCAGGTGACCGACAGCTGTCGATCATCGCCCGGAGTCCCGACCCGCGCCTCCTCGTCTCGCTAGGCTCGGCAGGGCCGACCACCGCAGCTCACGAGGCCGCGGGGCGCACGACGACGGAGGCACGACGACCGTGACGACTGACGACCTGACCCCCCTCGACGCTCCCGACGCGGCTCCGCCGCTGCTCCAGGGCGCGCCCCAGCCCGGGCCCGAGCACGAGGCCGGGCCCGCGACCGGCGCCGCGGCCGCCGGGCGCACGCGCCGCGCGGCCCGGGCCGCCACCCGGGTCGAGAGCGACTCGCTCGGCAGCCGCGAGGTCCCCGCCGACGCCTACTGGGGCATCCACACGGCCCGGGCGCTCGAGAACTTCCCGATCAGCATGCGGCCGATCTCGGTCTACCCCGACCTCGTCGTCGCCCTCGCGCTCGTCAAGCAGGCGGCCGCCCGGGCGAACGTCGAGATCGGCGTGCTCGACCCGAGCAAGGCCGAGGCGATCGAGCGGGCCTGCGTCGAGATCCGCGGCGGGGCGCTCCACGACCAGTTCGCGGTCGGGGTCATCCAGGGAGGCGCGGGCACGAGCACGAACATGAACAGCAACGAGGTGATCGCGAACCGCGCCCTCGAGCTCCTCGGCCACGGCAAGGGCGAGTACGAGCACCTGCACCCGATCGACGACGTCAACCGCAGCCAGAGCACGAACGACACGTACCCGACCTCGGTCAAGATCGGCATGGTGCTCACGCTGCGCCGCCTGCTCGACGAGCTCGACCTGCTCGCGACGGCCTTCGCCACGAAGGGCGCCGAGTTCCACGACGTGCTCAAGGTGGGCCGCACCCAGCTGCAGGACGCCGTGCCGATGACGCTCGGGCAGGAGTTCGTCGGCTTCGCGCACACCCTCGGCGAGGACGTGCAGCGGCTGCGCGACGTCGTGCCGCTGCTCGGCGAGATCAACCTCGGCGCCACCGCGATCGGCACGGGCATCACCGCCGACCCGCTCTACGCCGAGGCCGTGCGCCGCCACCTCGGCGAGCTCAGCGGCATGGAGCTCGTCACGGCGCCCGACCTCATCGAGGCGACGAGCGACACCGGCGTGTTCATGACCCTCAGCGGGGCGCTCAAGCGCAGCGCGATCAAGCTCTCGAAGATCTGCAACGACCTCCGCCTCCTCTCGTCGGGCCCGCAGGCCGGCATCGGCGAGATCACGCTGCCGCCGCGCCAGGCCGGGTCGTCGATCATGCCGGGCAAGGTCAACCCCGTCATCCCCGAGGTCGTCAACCAGGTGGCCTTCTCCGTGGCCGGGGCCGACGTCACCGTCACGATGGCCGCCGAGGCGGGGCAGCTCCAGCTCAACGCCTTCGAGCCGGTCATCGCGCACTCCGTGATGCAGAGCCTCCAGTGGATGACCGCGGCCTGCCGCACCCTCCGGGTCAACTGCGTCGACGGCATCGAGGCGAACCGCGCCCGCCTCAGCCAGCAGGTCGACACCAACGTGGGCAGCGTGACGGCGCTGACGCCCTACATCGGCTACTCGGCGGCGGCCTCGATCGCGCACACGGCGCTCACGACGAACGCCTCGATCTCGACGCTCGTCGTCGCGGCCGGGCTCATGAGCGAGGAGCAGGTCCGCAAGGTGCTCTCGCCGGCGCGGCTGTCGGGGCTCGAGGCGGTCACGAGCGCCATCCCGGTCATCGACGTCGACGCCGACCCGGTCGAGGCCGTCACGCGCGCCGCCGCCGAGTCGGGTGCGCGGAACCCCGGCGACGAGACCGCGGGCTGACGCGGGGGCGCCGGCCTCAGTCCGTCTCGACCTCGGGCTCGTCCTCGTGCCCGAAGGCGCGGCGGAGGGTCCCCTCGCCGATCAGGCGCCCGCCGCGCAGCTGCAGGTGCCGCAGCTCGTCCGCGTCGAGCACGCCGCCGTTCTCGCGGAGCGACCGCTCGCGGATGGCGCGCCCGACCCTGACGTCCCACGCCGAGTTGCGGGCGAGGATGTGGTTGCGGGCGGTGTCGCGCATCGGCAGGGGGATGACCTCCTCGGCCTGCAGGCCGCGGCGCAGCTGCCGCAGCCGCAGCACCTCGCTGTCGAGCTCGCCGCCGATGACGAGCACGAAGTTGCTGATGTACGAGTAGAGCAGCACGACGATGACCATGCCGAGCCAGCCGTAGAAGCGGTCGTAGTTCGAGAAGGTCGTCACGTAGAGGGCGAACCCGACGGTGCAGACCGCCCAGATGCCGAGGGCGAACATGGCGCCGTACGACACCCAGCGGAGGCGGGGAGGGCGCACGTTGGGGGTGAAGTAGTAGAGCATCGCCACCGCGAAGACCGCCAGCGCGACGAGCACCGGCCACTTCAGCACGTTCCAGAGGGTGAGGAACGGCTCCCCGAACCCGACGGCGTCGCCGATGCCGCGGGCGAGCGTCGGCGTGACGAGCAGGATGGTCGCGATGACGGCGAACGACACCATCAGCACGAGCGTGACGATCATCATGTGGCCCCGGAACTTCCAGATCCGGCGCCCCTCCTCGACGTCGTAGGCGGTGTTCATCGCCCGGCCGAACGCGGTCGTGTACGACGAGAGCGACCACAGGGTCAGCCACAGCCCGATGCCGAAGGCGACGCCGGGGTTCGACAGGCTGAGCATCTGCTCCAGCGGGCCCCGGAGGGTGTCGACGGCCGACGGGGTGAGCACGTAGCGGGCGACCCCCAGGATCTCGTCCACCGCCTCCTCGCCCTCCTGGAAGAGCGCGACGCCGGAGACGAGCGCCAGGGCGGTCGGCAGGATCGACAGCGTCGAGAAGAACGTGAGGGCCGCGGCGGCGTCGATCGTGCGGTGCCGCAGGAAGTCGTGCCAGACCCGCATGACGACGTAGCGGGTGAGCGACGGGTTCTCCGGCAGGGACCTCGTCGACGGCATCCCCCGAGGGTACCGTCGCGGCGCGCCCTCCCCGTGCCGGGTGCGTAGGGTCGTGCCATGACCTGGACCGACCCTCGCGGGCAGCAGCCCTGGCCCCACGACCCCCAGCGCCCCGTGGTCTCGAACCCCGACCCGGTCTGGTACCCCGTGCAGCCCGTCTTCACCCAGGCGCCCCCGCGACGCCGCGTGGCGAGCACCGTCTCGCTCGCGGTCGGCTTCACCGTCATCGGCGTCTTCGCGCTCGCCGTGGTCGTCTACTTCCTGCTCTTCCTGCAGCCGGCCGTCATCGTCGCGGCGAGCGTGCTCGCGTTCGTGCCGCTCGCGATCGTGCTGACCGGCATCTGGCTCGTCGACCGCTGGGAGCCCGAGCCCCGTGTGGCCCTCCTCTTCGCCTTCCTGTGGGGAGGCGCGGTGTCGGTGGGCACGGCCCTGATCGTCGACCTCGTGGTCGGCTCCGTCCAGTCGCTCGTCGGCATCGGCGCCTCGAGCGGCTCCGAGGTGCTCGGCGCGGTCGTCCAGGCGCCGATCGTCGAGGAGGCCGCCAAGGGCTTCGGCGTGCTGCTCGTGCTGTGGATCTTCCGTCGTCACTTCGACGGGCCGGTCGACGGCATCGTCTACGCGGCGACCGTGGCGGCCGGCTTCGCCTTCGTCGAGAACATCCAGTACTTCGCGGTCCAGGTGACCGACGACCTGTTCAGCGGCAGCCAGGGGCTGGTCTTCGTCTTCGTCGTGCGGGCCCTGATGTCGCCGTTCGCCCACGTCATGTACACGGCGTGCACGGGCATCGCGCTCGGCTACGCGGCCCGGAGGACGGGCCCCTACGGCGCGATCGGCTTCTACTTCCTCGGGCTCGTGCCCGCGGTGCTGCTGCACGCGCTCTGGAACGGCGCGCTCGTCGTGGTGGGCGACTCCTTCTTCGTGTACTACCTGCTCGTGCAGGTGCCGATCTTCCTGGCGATGATCGGCCTCGTGGTCTTCCTGCGCCGCAACGAGCGGCGCGTGACGCACGCCCGTCTCGCGGAGTACGCGGCCGTGGGCTGGTTCAGCGCCGACGAGGTCGCGATGCTCTCGACCTCGGCCGGTCGTCGCCGGGCCCGGCGCTGGGCGGCGGCGGCGGGGGTGGGGCCGGCCATGAAGCGCTTCGTCTCCGACGCCACCCGTCTCGCCTTCACCCGTCAGCGGATGGTCAAGGGCAGCCGCGGCGGCGACCCGTCGGCCCAGCGCGACGAGGGCGAGCTGCTGACGGCCCTCGCCCGCAGCCGGGCGGCGCTCCAGGCGCCGACCGCCGCCTTCGTGGGCCACGCCCCGCGGCCCGAGCTGCCGCCGAAGCAGGCCGGCTGGGGCGCTCCGCCCGTCGGCGACGGGCAGGGCTCGTACTGGCAGGGCGGGCAGCCCGGGGGCCCGGCGCCGCAGACCGACCCCTGGGGTCGGCCGGTCCCGCCGCCGCACTGGTGAGGGGCGGGGCGGTCACGGTGGTGGCCGCCACGGCGTCGGGTGCTAGGGCGTCGGGTGCGCGGCGTCGTAGCGGCCGAACGAGGGCGTGAGCCGGGCCGCGACGACCATCAGCACCACGATCAGTGAGCCGCCGAGCAGCGGCGGCCAGGCGACGCCGGCCACGGCGACGAGCCCGACGAAGAGGTCGCCGACCCGGGGCCCGCCGGTCACCACGACGATGAAGATGCCCTGCAGGCGCCCCCGCATGGAGTCGGGCGCCGCGGCCTGCAGGATGGTCGAGCGGAAGATCGAGCTGACGTTGTCGGCCGCCCCCGCGCCGGCCAGCGCCAGCGCCGCCGCCGCGAGCGGCAGGAGGTCGGCCTCGGCCAGGCCCTCGGTCAGGCCGCCCGACCCGTGGCCGGGGGCGAGCAGCAGCACGAGGCCGAAGGCGAGCACGAACCCGCCGTAGACCGCGATGGCCCGCTGCACGGCGCGCCCCTGGAGGCGCACGTGGCCGAGGCGGCCGCTGAACACGCTGCTCAGCAGCGCCCCGACGGCGTACGAGGCGGTGAGGACGCCGACCGTCACCGCGCCTCCTCCGATCACCACGGCCCCGACGACGGGGAAGAGCACGCGCGGCTGGCCGAAGGTCATCGCGACGATGTCGAGCACGAACGTCGTGCGGATGTTGGGGGAGCGGCGGAGGAAGCGCAGGCCCACCATCAGCGACGAGAGCCCCGGCCGCTGCGTCTCGCCCTCGGGCCGGATGGGCGGCAGGGTGACGATGCCGAGGAAGGCGGTGCTGAACAGGACGACGTCGACCGTGTACGTCAGCGGGAAGCCCACGCCGGCGACGAGGACGCCCGCGAGAGCCGGGCCCACCGTCAGCATCAGGCCCGTGCCGATGCCGCTGAGGGCGGAGGCGGCGGGCAGCAGGGAGGCCGGCAGAAGGCGCGGGATGATCGAGGCCCGGGAGGTCGCGATCATGGTGCCCGCGACTGCGTTCACGCAGGTCAGCGCGTAGAGCAGCACCACCTCGCGGAGGCCCAGCCAGGCGTGCAGGGCGATCGCCCCGGTCGAGAGCCAGGCGAAGACGGCCGCGACGAGCGCGACCTTGCGGCGGTCGAAGGCGTCCGCGAGCATGCCGCCGTAGAGGCCGGCGAGGATCATCGGCACCAGCGAGACCACGCCCACGAGGGCGACGGAGAACGTCGAGCGCGTGATCTCGTAGACCTCGAGGCCGACGGCCACGAGGGTGAGCTGCGTGCCGATGCCGCTGATCGTGTTGCCGACGAACAGGCGCGCGAAGGCCGGGCTCGCCCGGAGCGGGGTCGTGTCGACGAAGAGCGGCCGGCGCGCCTCGGCGGCCTTCGGGGCGCCCTCGGACGGCGCGGTCTCGGGGGCGGGGTCTGGAGTGGACAAGCCTCCATCATCGTCCACGCGCGCGCACCGTGGTGCCGGGGTCGGGTGCTTGGATGGGAGGCATGACACACGACCCCCAGACCAAGCCCGAGATCGACGCCCCCACCGGCCCGGCCCCCGCCGACCTCGAGATCAGCGACATCACCGTCGGCGACGGCGCCGAGGCCCAGCGCGGCTCGACCGTCGACGTCCACTACCTCGGCGTCGAGTTCGACTCCGGCGAGGAGTTCGACTCCTCCTGGAGCCGCGGCGAGTCCGTGAACTTCCCCCTCGCCGCGCTCGTCCAGGGCTGGCAGGAGGGCATCCCCGGCATGAAGGTCGGCGGCCGCCGCCAGCTCGTCGTCCCGCCGCAGCTGGCCTACGGCCCCGCCGGCAGCGGCCACCCGCTCTCGGGCAAGACCCTGATCTTCGTCATCGACCTCCTCGGCGTCAGCTGATGGCCCTGCGTCCCGCCCCGTCGGTCGGCCTGGCCGACGGGCACACGATCCCCGCGCTGGGGCTCGGCACCTACGGCATGGACGGCGACGAGGGCGCGGCGCAGGTCGTCGGCGCGATCGAGTCGGGTTACCGCCTCCTCGACACCGCTCTCAACTACGGCAACGAGGGCGCCGTCGGCGAGGCGATCCGCCGCGTCGACGTGCCCCGTGACGAGCTCGTCGTCACGACCAAGCTGCCCGGTCGCCACCACGGCTACGAGGAGGCCCTGGCCAGCTTCGAGGAGAGCCGGGCGGCGCTCGGCGTCGACGTCGTCGACCTCTACCTGATCCACTGGCCGCTGCCCCGGGTCGACAAGTACGTCGACGCGTTCCGCGCCTTCGTGAAGCTGCAGGAGGACGGCCTCGTCCGCTCCGTCGGCGTCTCGAACTTCACCGAGGCCCACCTGCAGCGCCTCGCCGACGAGACGGGCGTCGTGCCCGTCATCAACCAGGTCGAGCTGCACCCGTACTTCCCGCAGGCCGAGCTCCGCGCGGTGCACGAGCGGATGGGCATCGTCACCGAGAGCTGGAGCCCGCTCGCGAAGCAGAGCGAGCTCCTCACCGAGACGGTGGTCACCGACATCGCCCGTGCCCACGGGAAGACGCCGACGCAGGTCGTCCTCCGCTGGCACGTCCAGCTGGGCGCCGTGCCGGTGCCGAAGTCGGCCGACCCCGGCCGGCAGCGCGAGAACCTCGACGTCTTCGACTTCGAGCTCACCGAGGCCGAGGTCGTCGCGATCAGCGGCCTCGAGCGCGGCCGGCTGTGGGACGGCGACCCGGAGACGCACGAGGAGTTCTAGGCCTCCGCCGCGCCTCCGGCACAACCCCGAGACCGCACCGACCCGCACCGGGCCGGTGCGGTCTCGTCGTGCTGCCCGCGGGCCCGGGTGCACCGGGGGTGGAGCCGGGGGGAGTCGCGTGGACGGTAGACTGACGCGCCGACTTTCCCGAGGGGTGCGACCGCCAGTGACATCATCCGAGCTCGACCGCGAACGCTCCTACGTGGGCACGCTCTACGCCCGTCTCGACGAGCTCAAGGAGGACGCCCGCGTGCGCCTCGAGCGCGTCCGGGCCGAGTCCGTGGGCGGCAACCACCAGAGCCGCAGCGAGCGCGACGCCTACGCGCGCCTCTACGAAGACACGATCGCGCAGCTCGGCGCCGTCGACGAGCGCCTCGCCTTCGGCCGCCTCGAGCTCGAGCAGCCCGACGAGCTGGGCCAGGGCGACGCCGTGGCGATGCCCGGCACGGGTGGCCGCTACCGCTACATCGGCCGCATCGGCCTCCGCGACGAGCAGCACCACCCGATCCTGCTCGACTGGCGCGTGCCCGGGGCCAGCGCGTTCTACCAGGCGACGGCGGCGACGCCGATGGGCGCCCGGGCCCGTCGTCACCTGACCCTCGACGGTCGTCGCGTCACGCGCCTGGAGGACGAGGTCTTCGACCCCGAGCTGCTCGACCGCGACGACGTGCAGCTGCAGGGCGAGGGCGCCCTGATGGCGGCGCTGACCGCGCAGCGCACCGGCCGCATGACCGACATCGTCGCGACCATCCAGGCCGAGCAGGACGTCATCATCCGCTCGCCCCTCGACGGCGTGCTCGTCGTCCAGGGCGGGCCCGGCACCGGCAAGACGGCGGTGGCTCTCCACCGCGCCGCGTACCTGCTCTACTCGCACCGCGACCGCCTGCGCGGCTCGGGCGTGCTCGTCGTCGGCCCGTCGCGGTCGTTCCTCCGCTACATCGAGCAGGTGCTGCCCTCGCTCGGCGAGACCGGCGTCGTGCTCTCGAGCCTCGGCGGGCTCTACCCGGGCGTCGAGGCGCAGACCGACGACGCGCCCGAGGTCGCGGCGCTCAAGGGCTCGGCCGAGATGGCCGACCTGATCCGCCGGGCGGTGCGGTCGCGGCAGGTGCGACCGACGCAGCCGACCACGATCGACGTCAACGGCGAGCGGCTCGTCGTGCAGCCCGACCTGGTCGCCGAGGCGATGCGCAAGGCGCAGGAGCGCGGCAAGCAGCACAACGTCGGTCGCGTGACCTTCAACAAGGCGGCCCTCTCGGCGCTGACCCGCCAGCTCGTGGCGCAGATGCGCGACCACGGCACCACCGTCGACGAGTCCGACGAGGCCGTGCTGCGCGAGGACATCCGCCAGACCCACGACGTCAAGGTGCTGCTGAACACCGCGTGGCTGCCCCTGTCGGCCGAGAAGCTGATCGAAGACCTGTACGCGCGCCCGCAGTGGCTCGCGACGATCACCCAGCGCTGGAGCCCGCGGCAGCGTGCCCTGCTGCAGCGGCCCCGCGGCTCCGAGTTCACGATCTCCGACGTGCCGCTGCTCGACGAGGCCGCCGAGCTGCTGGGCGAGTTCCAGGCCGGCGTCGACCCCGAGAGGCTGGCCCGCAAGCAGCAGCGCAAGCGCGACATCGAGAACGCCGAGCGCGCCATCGAGAACATGGGCGTGGAGGGCATGGTCTCGGCCGAGCAGATCGCGGGCGGCTTCGCCGAGCGCGCCGCGTCGATGACCACCGCCGAGCGCGCCGCCGGCGACCGCACCTGGGCCTTCGGCCACGTCGTCGTCGACGAGGCGCAGGAGCTCTCGCCGATGCAGTGGCGCCTGCTCTCGCGGCGCTGCCCGCTGCGCTCGTTCACCGTCGTGGGCGACATCGCCCAGGCGTCGAGCCCCGCCGCGGCCTCCTCGTGGGACGTCGCGCTGCAGAGCCTGCTCGGTCGCCGTCGGGGCTCGTCGGTCGCCGGCACCTCGGCGCCCTGGCGCCTGGAGGAGCTGACCGTCAACTACCGGACGCCGAGCCAGATCGTCGACCACGCCGAGCGGCTGGCGATCGAGGCGGGGCTGCGCATCACGCCCAGCCGCTCCGTCCGGTCGAGCGAGTGGCCCGTGCGCGAGGTCGCCGTCGGGGCCGGCGGAGCAGGGGGAGTCGTGGGTCGCGACGCCCTCGTCGCCGCCGGCGTCGAGGCGGTCGCCGCCGACCGGGCCGTCGACGACTCCGGGACGCTGGCCGTCATCGCCCCGCAGGGCCTCGTGGGCCCGCTCGTCGACCGGCTCGTCGAGCTGTTCCCGGGGCAGGTCGCCCCCGGCACGGCGTCGCTGACCAAGCCGATCTCGGTGCTCAGCCCCGCGACGTCGAAGGGCCTCGAGTTCGACGCCGTCGTGATCGTCGACCCCGAGGGCGTGCGGGCCTCGTCGGCCCGCGGCGCCGCCAGCCTCTACGTCGCGATGACCCGCCCGACGCAGCGCCTCACCGTCGTCGGCTAGCGCGGGGGCTGCGCGAGCCCCGCCGCCCGGAGGGCGGCCTCGGCGACCCGGTCGTGGTGGGTGTGCCAGCCCGCCGCGTCGCGGTCGGGCACGTTCGGGTCGCCCGGCCCGGAGCCGAGGCGGCCGTCCACGAGCTCGCGGGCGAGGTCGGCGTGCCCCGCGTGCCGGGCGGTCTCGACGCAGAGGTGCACGAGCACCGTGTGCAGCGTGACCTCCTGTCGGCCCGCCGACCACCACGGCACGAGGCCGGGGGAGTCGAGGTCGAGCTCGCGCACCGTCGCGTCGGCGTGCTCGGCGGAGTGCCGGGCCAGGTCGACGATCGAGGCGCGGCTCTCGTCCGCGGTCGCCCACAGGTCGGCGTCGGGGTCGACCTCGTCGTCCGACCACGCGGGCGAGAGCGGAGACGGCCGGCCGAAGACGTCGCCGAGGTAGCCGAGCTGCACGAGGGCCGTGTGCTTGACGAGGCCGAGCAGGTTCGTCCCGCTCGGCACGAGCGGTCGACGGGCGTCGTGCTCGCCGAGGCCCTCGAGCTTGCCGAGCAGGTCGCCCCGCTGGCGTGAGAGGTAGCGCTGCAGCGTCTCCTTCTGGTCCATGGCCCCCAGGGTGCCGCGTCGCGGCTCCCGGCACCAGTCCCCGTCGCCCCCGCCGGCGTCGGCCCGGCTCAGTTGTAGTCGGCGGGCCAGGTGAACGCGGGAGGCGCGGTGACGGCCTCGCCCGCCGGCGCGAGCACCAGCGCCACGTCCTCGAAGTTGCTGAGCCGGATGCCCGCGGGGTCGCCGCCGTACCGGCTCCCGTCGACGAACACGGTGAGCGACCGCCCGTCGTCGCCCCCGAGGTCGCCCACGCCGGACTGGTCGAGGTGCACGCCCCACTCCGTGAAGAGCTGGCCGAGCACGAACGACTCGCGGCGGGGCGACTCGACGTGGACGATGCCCGACGTGTCGTGCGTGTGGATCGGCGCCGCGAACTTCGTGCCCGAGTCGTGCCCGATGTCGCCGGGCACGGTCACCGGCTCGCCGTCGACCGTGATCGACAGGTGGCTGTGCACGTGCATGGCGAGGTCCTGGCCCCAGACGTTCTCGAGGCCGGCGAGCCCAGCCCGCGCGGGCCGGTCGTCGACGCCGGGCACCGGCCACGGCGGGGCGGTCTCGGCCCCGACGACGCGGGCGGGGTTCGACGACTGGGCAACCGCGACGCCGACCCCGCCGCCGACGACGACGAGCGCGCTCGCGACGAGGGGGAGGAGGGCCCGCCGGGAGGGGCTCATCGTGCGCCTGCGTCTGCGCCCGTGCCGGAGGCGGCGCCGGCGCCGGTGTCGGAGGCCGCATCGGCGTGCGGCGCGACGGCCGACCCGACCGTGCGCACCCGGTCGACGAGCTCGCGCCACGGCCCGGTGAGCTGCTGCTCGGGCAGCGTCGCCTCGCGCACGGGCTGGGCCTCGACGACGATCACCCAGACGAAGCGGTCGGGCTGCGCGCCGTCGGCGGTCGACGGCGCCGACGACCAGGGGAGGCCGTCGATGAGCACGAGCCAGGAGTCGGTGTCGGGCTCGGCCTCGACGTCGACCTGCCACGACCGCGTGAGGCCCGCGAAGCCGCCGGTGCGCTGCACGGTGACGATCATGGCCGCGATGCTACCCCGGGTGCCCCGGGGCCAGCAGGGCGAGGGCAGGACGACGGCAGGGCGCCCGCCGGGCGCCGGGAGCGTGCCCGCCGCCCCGCCGCCCCGCCGCCCCGCCTCAGGCCGCGGGCAGCACCCCGACCCCGCGCCACCCCTCGGTCGTCGCGCGGGCCTTGCTCGACCCGGCGCCCCACCGCGCCTCCGCGGCGGCGACCGTGACGGAGGCGAACTCGGCGAACGTCGAGGTCGGCGACACGTCGCCGCTCGTGATCGCGTCGTACCAGACCTGCCCGGCGCGCTCCCACGCGCGGCCGCCGAGGGCCGTGGCCACGAGGTGGAAGGCCTTGTTGGGGATCCCCGAGTTGAGGTGCACGCCCCCGGCGTCCTCCGTCGTCTCGACGTAGTCGTCCATGTGGGCCGGCTGCGGGTCCTTCCCGAGCACGTCGTCGTCGTAGGCCGTTCCCGGCGCGGCCATCGAGCGCAGCGCCCGCCCCTGCACCTCGTCGGTGAACAGGCCCTCGCCGATCAGCCAGCTGGCCTCGTCGGCCGTCTGCCCGAGCAGGTGCTGCTCGACGAGCGCGCCGAAGACGTCGCTGACCGACTCGTTCAGCGCCCCGGACTGCCCCTCGTACTCGAGCGCCGTCGTGTACTGCGTCACCCCGTGCGCGAGCTCGTGGCCGACGACGCTCACCGACGCCGTGAAGCGGCGGAACACCTCGCCGTCGCCGTCGCCGAAGACCATCCGCCGGCCGTCCCAGAATGCGTTGTCGTAGTCGAGCCCGTAGTGCACGGTCGCGTCGAGCGGCAGGCCCGAGCCGTCGATCGACGACCGGCCGTACGCCTCGAGGAAGAGCGCGTGCGTGGCCCCGAGGGCGTCGTGGGCCTCGGTGACGGCGACGTCGTCCGTCGGCGGCTCGCCCTCGCGGCGCACCACGCGGCCGGGCAGCTCCTCGGTGCCCCCGGCGTCCGAGATCGTGCGCTCGAGCGGGCCGTCGACGGCCACGGCGCCCTGTCGGGACGGCGGCACGGCCGCGCGGAGCGCCCGCACCTCCTCCATCTGCCTCAGGCCCTGACGGGCGGCCTCGGGGGCCCGTGAGAGGCGCGGCGAGTCGGCCCGGGCGAGGTGGTCGAGCAGGTAGGGCGGCACGATGAAGCGGGTCATGGCTGCACTCTCGCACCGGCCCCCGACATCGGCCCGACAGTTCACACGATCGTCACGGGAGGCGCTCCGGGGGCCCGCACCGCGCCTCCCGCGGGCCTGCACCGCGCCTCCGACCGGCCGGTCTGCACGCCCGCTCGGCGACCCGGCGCACGGGGCCGCCCCGCCGCCCCGGTAGCGTTGTGCGGATGACCGCCTCCGACGCCTCCGCCCTGGTCGACCGCATGATCGCCGTCGTCCCCGACTTCCCCGTGCCGGGCATCCTCTTCCGCGACGTGACGCCGCTGTTCTCCGACGCCGACGCCTTCGCGACGGTCACGGCCGCGCTGAGCGAGCCCTTCGACGGCGCCTTCCAGGCCGTGGCCGGCATCGAGGCCCGGGGCTTCGCGCTGGCCGGCGGCATCGCGATCGAGCAGGGCGTCGGCGTGCTCACCGTCCGCAAGGCGGGCAAGCTCCCCGGCGAGGTGCTCAGCGAGAGCTACGCGCTCGAGTACGGCGAGGCGACCCTCGAGCTGCGCCCGAGCCAGCTGCCCGCCGGCACGCGGGTGCTCGTCGTCGACGACGTGCTCGCCACCGGCGGCACCGCCGAGGCGACCGTCACCCTCCTCGAGCGCGCGGGCTACGAGGTCGTCGGCATCGCCGTGCTGCTCGAGCTCGACGGCCTGCCCGGGCGCGACCGCCTCGCCTCCCGCCTGCCCGTCCACGCCCTCTCGAGCGCCCCGGCCTAGGCCGGGGCCCTACGGCGCGGGCCAGCCGGGGAAGAGCAGCAGGCCGCAGCCCACGACGCAGGCCGCCGTCACCGCGACGAAGACGCCGACCCACAGCACTCCCGGCACGTGCGTCAGGCGGGCGAGCTGGTCGGCGTCCGACTGCGTCGACCCGCCGCGCCGGGCGCTGCGGCGGCGGCTGGACTGCAGCTCGAGCGAGGCGCGGACGGCCCCGAGGCCGAGCACGCTGACGAGCGCCAGGCCGAACGACTGCTGCCACACCACGGGGGCGAGCCACGTCACGCCGCCGACGACGGCGGCGCCGACCAGCACGACCCAGAGCCCGAACCAGTTGCGGATCTGCACGAGCATCAGCGCCAGCAGCAGCACCAGCGCCCAGAGCAGCCCCGCTGCGAACCCCGTGGCGAGCAGCCACGAGGCCCCGAGAGCGGCGAGCGCCGGCGCCGGGTAGCCGGCCAGCAGCGTGACGACCATGCCGAGGCCGGTCGGCGGCCCGCTCGACACCGTGAGGCCCGAGGTGTCGCCGTGCAGGCGGATGCCCGAGAGGCGTCGCCCGCTGAGCACCGCGGCCAGGCCGTGCCCGCCCTCGTGGACGACGGTGACCGCGTGGCGGACGAGGCGCCAGGTCGTCGGGACGAGCACGAGCAGGGCCCCGACGGCGACCGCCGCGGCCGTCCACTCCGGCGGCAGGGGCGCGGCGCGCTCGGCGAGCCGGGCCCACAGGTCGGCGACGGTCTCGGGTGCGGTGGTCATCCGGCCAGCCTAGGAGGCGCCTCCCGGGCTCCGTCCGAGGGATGAACCTGGGCCGCCCGGCAGCTGTCGCGGCCGGCCGTGCCCCACCATGGAGGGATGCGCCGCGCCGTCCTCCTCCTCGCCACCCTCGCGTACCTCGCCGGGGTCGCCTGGATGACCCTCCGACCCACCGTCTACGGCGACGGCACCTCCGAGCTGCTCTGGCGGGTGCTCGACCTCGCCGCCCGGCACGAGGAGACCGACTGGATCACCTTCGCCCGGGTCGAGGCGGCCGCGAACGTCGCCATGTTCGTGCCGATGGGCATGTTCCCGGCGCTGCTGCTGCCGAAGTGGGCGTGGTGGGTCGGCGTCGTGGTCGGCCTCGTCGCGACCGTGGCCATCGAGTCGTACCAGGCGACGGTGCTGTCGGCGACGCGCTTCGCCGACCCGCAGGACCTCGTGATGAACACCCTCGGCGCCGCGATCGGCGCGGCCTTCGTCGGCCTCGTCCTGCCGAGGAGTCGCCGGTCGCGTCGCCGCGGCCGGTCGCCGCGGCAGAGCCCGGCCTGGTAGGCTCCTCAGGTTGCCGTCAGAACGGCCGCGGATCAAGAGAGCCTGCACATCCTGTGACGGGCGCCGCGCAACGAAGAGGAAGGGGATCCCAGACATGGCCCTTGCACCCGAAGTCAAGACTGCGATCATCGAAGAGTACGCGACGCACCCCGGCGACACCGGATCCCCCGAGGTCCAGGTCGCCGTGATGACGCAGCGCATCCTCGACCTGACCGAGCACCTCAAGGAGCACAAGCACGACCACCACTCGCGTCGTGGCCTCCTCCTCCTCGTCGGCCAGCGCCGTCGTCTCCTGGGCTACCTGTCCAAGGTCGACATCGAGCGCTACCGCACGCTGATCGGTCGCCTCGGTCTCCGTCGCTAGTCGACCGCACGTCTCGACGACGGCCCCCCTCCTGCACGCAGGAGGGGGGCCGTCCTCGTTCGTGGGCGGCGAGTGGCCACGACCTGCTTCGTCCCCGTCGGGGGAGCAGCGCTTCGTGACCGCTCGCCGTGCGGTCAGTACCAGTTGTTCGCGACGGAGTGCGCCCAGGCCGCGCACATGGTGCCGTACCGGCCGTGGATGTAGCTGAGGCCCCAGTCGACCTGGGTGCGGTAGTTCGTCTGCCAGTCGAGGCCGGCGCTGGCCATCTTGGAGCCGGGGAGGGCCTGCGGGATCCCGTACGCGCCTCCGGAGGGGTTCGTGGCGGTGGTCCGCCACCCCGACTCCTTGTTCCAGAGCTGGACGAGGCAGGAGTACTCGGCACCGGTGCCGACCTGGCTCGCGGCGTAGGCCTTCGCGCCGGCCGGGTCGTTCACCGCGCCGGACGGGGGAGCCGTCGAGCCCCCGGGCGCCGGGGCCGGGGCAGGGGCGGGCGCAGGAGCAGGGGCAGGAGCTGGCGCCGGGCGTGACCCGGACGCCGCCGAGCCCGAGGCCGGTGCGGCCGTCCGGGCGGCCGTCGCTGCCGCCGCCGCCTCCGCCGCTGCCGCCGCCTCCGCCGCCCGCGCCTGCTCCGCGATCGCGGCCTTCTCGGCCTCGCCCTGTCGGTACTGCCGCTCGACCTCGGCCGAGGTGTCGTTGAGCGTCGCGAGCTGGGCGTACAGCTGGTCGGACTGCGTCGTGGCCGTCGCGACCGCCGTGTCGGCGGCGGCCTGCGCGGCCGTCGCGTCGGCGGCCCGGTCGGCGGCCTCGTCGGCGAGCCGCGACTCCTCGGCACGGGCGACCTGGGCCTGCGCGGTCAGCGAGGCGACCGTGCCGCTCGTCGTCGTCGCCTCGGCGAGGACCCCGCGCCACCGGTCGCCGAGCTGGGTGAGCGCCCCCAGCTGGTACAGCACCTGGTCCGGGTCCGTGGCGACGAGCAGCTCCGTGGACGGCGCCTGGGGCCCGCCGACCCGCGAGAGCCGCGCGGCGAGCTGGCCCGCCTGCTCGTGGGCCGCCTGCTCGGCGGCCACCGCCGCGTCGGCGTCGGCCTGCAGGCGGTCGGCCCGGGTGCCGGCGGCGGCCTCCTGCGCGGCGGCCTCCGCGCTGGTCGCGGTCGCCGCCACCGCGGCGTCGCCCCGTGCGGCGGCGGTCCGCTCGAGCCCGTCGAGCGCCGCCGTGACGGCGACGACCTGCGCCTGGGTCGCTGCAGCGTCGCCCCGTGCGGCCTCGACGTCGGCCCAGCTGGGGGCGTCGGCCGCCGACGCGGGGCCCGCCCCGGCCAGGGTCGACAGCACGAGGGCGAGGGAGGCGGTGGTCGCGACCACGAGGCTCGCCCGGCGGGCGGCACGGCCGGGTCGGCGGGAGGGGGCGGTCGGGGTCACGCGTCGACCTTAGCCGCGGCGCCCGCCCGCCTCCCGGCCCGCGGAGGCCCCGGTGCTAGGATCGCGCACGGAGCAGGCCGGTCTCGGCTGCTGGTCACCGGTGGTGACAGGCGGATCCCGCCCCGGTCCCGGCGCTCGTCAGCGCCGGTCGGGCAGAGGGCTCCGACCGTTCCCACTGATGGCCAGACGAACGACCGGCGCACCGCGCCGTCGTCCGTGCACGTCCTTCGTGCCCGCCGCCCCGCCCGCTCCGGATGCACATCGATGCCCACACGGGGCGTCGATGCAAAACAAAGAGGAGTAGCCCCCACATGGAGGGTCCAGAGATCAAGTTCGGCGAAGCCGTCCTCGACAACGGCAAGTTCGGCAAGCGCACCATCCGATTCGAGACCGGTCGTCTCGCCCAGCAGGCCCAGGGAGCCGTCGCCGCCTACCTCGACGACGACACCATGCTGCTGTCCGCCACGAGCGCCAGCAAGAAGCCGAAGGACAACTTCGACTTCTTCCCCCTCACCATCGACGTCGAGGAGCGCTCGTACGCCGCGGGCAAGATCCCCGGCTCGTTCTTCCGTCGCGAGGGCCGCCCCTCCACCGAGGCCATCCTCGTCTGCCGCCTCATCGACCGGCCCCTGCGCCCCTCCTTCGTCGAGGGCCTGCGCAACGAGGTCCAGGTCGTCATCACCGTCCTGAGCATCGCGCCCGACGAGTTCTACGACGCCCTGGCCATCAACGCGGCCAGCGCCTCCACCCAGATCTCGGGCCTGCCCTTCTCCGGCCCGATCGCCGGTGTCCGCCTCGCCCTCATCGGCGACCAGTGGGTGGCCTTCCCCAAGGCCTCGCAGCTGGCCGAGGCCGTCTTCGACCTGACCGTCGCGGGCCGCGTCGTCACCGACGCCGCCGGCAACGAGGACGTCGCGATCATGATGGTCGAGGCCGAGGCCACCGAGCACGCCTGGGGCCTCATCCAGGGCGGCGCCACCAAGCCCGACGAGGCCGTCGTGGCCCAGGGCCTCGAGGCCGCCAAGCCCTTCCTGAAGCAGCTGGTCGACGCGCAGTCCGCGATGGCCGCGCAGGCCTTCAAGGAGATCGCCGACTACCCGGTCTTCCTGCCCTACACCGACGAGGTCCTCGCCGCGGTCACCGAGGCCGCCGGCTCCGAGCTCTCCGAGGTCTACAAGATCGCCGGCAAGATCGAGCGCCAGGACGCCGACGACGTGCTCAAGGGCAAGGTCAAGGACGCCGTCGCGGCGAAGGTCGAGTCGGGCGCGCTGCCCGAGTCCGCCCTCGGCCAGGTCTCCGCCGCCTACAAGACGGCCACCAAGAAGGTCGTCCGCGACCGCATCCTCACCGAGCAGGTCCGCATGGACGGCCGCGGCCTGGCCGACATCCGTCCGCTCGACGCCGAGGTCCAGGTCATCCCGCGCGTCCACGGCTCCGCCATCTTCCAGCGCGGCGAGACCCAGATCCTGGGCGTCACCACGCTGAACATGCTCAAGATGGAGCAGCAGATCGACTCGCTGAGCCCGGTCACGAAGAAGCGCTACCTGCACCACTACAACTTCCCGCCCTACTCGACCGGTGAGACCGGCCGAGTCGGGTCGCCGAAGCGTCGCGAGATCGGGCACGGCTTCCTCGCCGAGCGCGCCCTCGTGCCGGTGCTGCCCAGCCGCGAGGAGTTCCCCTACGCGATCCGTCAGGTGTCCGAGGCCCTCGGCTCCAACGGCTCGACGTCGATGGGCTCCGTCTGCGCCTCGACGCTGTCGCTCCTCAACGCCGGCGTCCCGCTGCGCGCCCCCGTCGCGGGCATCGCCATGGGCCTCGTCTCCGACGAGGTCGACGGTCAGACCCGCTACGCGGCCCTCACCGACATCCTCGGTGCGGAGGACGCCCTCGGCGACATGGACTTCAAGGTCGCCGGCACGAGCGAGTTCGTCACGGCCATCCAGCTCGACACGAAGCTCGACGGTCTGCCGACCGCCGTGCTCGACGCCGCCCTGAAGCAGGCCAAGGAGGCGCGCACCGCCATCCTCAGCGTGCTCACCTCGGCGATCGACGCGCCCGACGAGATGGCCCCGACCGCGCCCCGCGTGATCTCGGTCCAGATCCCGCAGGACAAGATCGGCGAGCTGATCGGCCCGAAGGGCAAGACGATCAACGCGATCCAGGACGAGACCGGCGCCGACATCTCCATCGAGGAGGACGGCACCGTCTACATCGGCGCCGTCGACGGCCCCTCGGCCGAGGCAGCCCGCGCCCAGGTCAACGCCATCGCGAACCCGACCAACCCCGAGGTGGGCGAGCAGTTCCTCGGCACGGTCGTCAAGATCGCGTCGTTCGGCGCCTTCGTCTCGCTCCTCCCCGGCAAGGACGGCCTGCTGCACATCAGCGAGGTCCGCAAGCTGGCCGGCGGCAAGCGCGTCGAGAACGTCGAGGACGTGCTCGGGGTCGGCCAGAAGATCCTCGTCGAGATCACGAAGATCGACGACCGCGGCAAGCTGTCGCTCGCTCCGGTCGTGGCCGACGAGGCCGACACCGACTCGAGCGGCGCTGCCGGCGAGAGCGACGACGCGTCGGTCGACCTCGGCTAGTCGCTGACCGTCAGACACGGCCCGCCCCCGACCTCGGTCGGGGGCGGGCTTCGTCGTCCCCGGGGGCGCCGAGAGTGCCCCGGAGGGGTGTGACAGGCGGTGCTGCCGTGCCTCCTGAGGCCCCGAGGAGGCGCCCCCCGAGAATCTGAGGGATGTTCTCGTAACGATCGGGTGCGGCGGCGTGCCGAGCACCGCTCCGGCCCGTAGTCTCGACGTGAGGGCCCGATCCAGCTCGCCGTGACCGATGGTCGCCACGGTCGGCGGGGTCCTGTCGTCGGTGCCCGACGAGAGCCGCCAGACCAGCCTCGGAGGGGTGACGCGAGTGAGCGAGACCACGGCGCGCGCCACCGGTGCCGAGGCTCCCCGTGCCGCCCCCGCCCGCCCCCCGCGGCGCTCGTCCGTCACCGACGCGACCGTCCCCGTCGACCTCGGCGTCATCCAGCCGCGACGCCGCCTCGGCACGTCCGACCTCCGCGTCTTCCCCATGGCGATCGGCGGCAACGTCTTCGGCTGGACGGCCGACCAGACCGAGACCGAGGCGGTGCTCGACGCGTACTACGACCTCGGCGGCAACTTCGTCGACACGGCCGACTCGTACGCGGGCGGTCGAAGCGAGATCATGATCGGCTCGTGGATGAAGCGTCGCCGCTCCCGCGACGACGTCGTGCTGTCGACGAAGATCGGCAAGAGCGCCGATCACCCCGGGCTCACCCCGCGGGCGGTCGAGCGGGCCGTCGAGGCGTCGCTCGAACGACTCGGCACCGACCACGTCGACCTCCTGTACCTGCACGTCGACGACACCGAGGTGGCGTTCGAGCGCACGCTGCTCGCCGTCGACCACCTCATCCGGGCCGGCAAGGTCCGCTGGTTCGGGGGAGCCCACCACTCGGGCAACCGTCTCTACGAGGCGCGCATCGCCGCGGGCATGCTCGGGGTGGCCCCGATGGTGGCCCTGCAGAACCAGTACAACCTCATGAACCGCACCGAGTACGAGGGCGGGCTCTCGAAGGTCGCCGCGCAGCTCGGGCTGGCCGTGATGCCGCGCTTCGCCCTGGCGAGCGGGTTCCTGACCGGCAAGTACCGCACCCGGGCCGACGTCTCGCGCACCCGTCGCGGGAAGGACGTCTCGCGTCACCTGACGAAGAAGGGCCTGCGGGTCCTCGCCGAGCTCGACCGGGTCGCGGCGGTGCACGACGTGTCGCCGGCCGCCATCTCACTGGCGTGGCTGCTCGCGAAGCCGAACGTGGTCGCACCGGTGGCGAGCGCCACGAGCGCCGCTCAGGTCGCCGAGCTCGCCCAGGCGGCTCAGGTCCGACTCACGCGCACCCAGGTGCTGGAGCTCGACCGAGCCTCGGCCTGAGGTGCCCGCTCCGGTGCGGAGCGGGTCAGGTGTCTCGCGTCAGGCGCTGAGGAGGCGCTCGACGGTGCGGCGCAGGGAGGCGGCGGCCGCGATGGCGTCGCCGGCGTAGGCGCCGATCTGTGCGCCGTCCCACGCGAGCAGGAGGTCGTCCGCCGCGTCGCCGGGCATCGGGTGCGCGGCGTCCTTGAAGAGGTCGACGAGGGCGTCCGTCTGCCACTCGCGGTGCTCGGCGATGCTGGCGCGGACGGCGTGGGTCGGGTCGCTGAACTCGGAGGCGGCGTTGGCCCAGGGGGAGCCCCGGTAGCCGGGGGCCTGCAGCTGCGCGACCACCGACTCCAGCAGGGCTCGGATGCGCTCCGCGCCGTCCGGGTGATCCTCGACGAGGGCGGCGAGGGCCTCGACGTCGCGCTCGTGGCGACCGGCGAGGTACTCGAGCACGAGGGTGTCCTTCGCGCCGAAGTGCTTGTAGAACGTGGCCTTGGTGACGCTCGACTCGGCGATGAGGCGATCGACGCCCACGACGCGGATGCCCTCGTCGGAGAAGAGGCGGTCGGCCGTCGTCAGCACGCGGGCGCGGGCGCCGGGCGTGGTCTGGTCGGCGCGGGGACGCCCAGGGAGACGCTGGACGGCCGGTTGGGGGGAATCGACCGTCACAGCGTGGCTCCTTGGGACTCGGTGGCTCGAGCCGCGTCGGGGGAACGCGTGCTCGGGACCTCCAGGACGTCCACAGCCGCCGACGACGACTGATCAGGGGGGTGGTGCCGCCGTCGGTGACATCACTGTAGCATCGATGAGGACAGACGGACTCGTCTGTTTGTCCACATCCACGTCCCCCAGTTCGGGTGACGGCGCCGGAGGGCATCCCGTAGGCTCGCTCTGATGACCGGTCCTGTCTCCCTGCCCCTCGACGCGGTCGAGCTCTCCTTCGTCGCGACGGGCGACGCCCTCGTCCGCCGCAGCGTCCTGCCGACGGGGGTGCGCATCCTCAGCGAGCGCATGCCGGGCGCGCGCAGCGCCACGGTGGGCTTCTGGGTCGCGGTGGGCTCGCGTGACGAGCAGGAGGGCGAGCGGGGCTCGACCCACTTCCTCGAGCACCTGCTCTTCAAGGGCACGACGACGAGGTCCGCCCTCGACATCGCGGTGGCCTTCGAGTCGGTCGGCGGCGAGCACAACGCCGCGACCGCCAAGGAGTACACCTGCTACTACGCCCGCGTCCGCGACGTCGACCTCGACGACGCCGTCGACGTGCTGGCCGACATGCTGACGTCGGCGTCGCTCGACCCCGTCGAGTTCGAGACCGAGCGCGGGGTCATCCTCGAGGAGCTGGCGATGGCCGACGACGACCCGGCCGACGTCGCGGGCGAGCGCCTCTTCGAGTCGGTCTTCGGCGACCACCCCCTGGGCCGCCCCATCGGCGGCACCCCCGAGAGCATCCGCGCCGCGTCGCGCGACGACGTGCACCGCCACTGGCGCGAGAACTACCGGCCCCGCGACCTCGTCGTCACCGTCGCCGGCGCCGTCGAGCACGACCACCTCGTCGAGCGCCTCACGGCCGCCCTCGACCGGTCCGACTGGTCGACGGAGGCCGCGTCGCCCGTGGCCCGGCGGTCGACCACCGCCGTGGTGCCGACGCCGGCCGAGCCCGTCACGATCGTGCGGCGCCCCCTCGAGCAGGCCACCGTCCTGCTCGGCCTGCCGGGCATCTCCGCGGCCGACGAGCGTCGCTCGTCGCTCGCCGTGCTCAACTCCGTGCTGGGCGGGGGCATGTCGTCGCGCCTCTTCCAGGAGGTCCGCGAGCGTCGCGGCCTCGCGTACTCGGTCTACTCGTTCGCGTCGAGCTACTCCGACGCCGGGGTCTTCGGCCTCTACTCCGGCTGCACGCCGTCCAACGCCGGTCGGGTGTCGCGCCTGATGCTCGACGAGCTCGACCGCCTCGCCGACGAGGGCATCACCGACGACGAGCACCGTCGCGCGGTCGGCCAGCTCGGCGGCGCCGCCGCCCTCGCGCTGGAGGACAGCGACACGCGCATGAACCGGCTCGGCCGCGCCGAGCTGTCGCTCGGCGAGTTCGTCGACCTCGACGCCTCGCTCGACCGCATCGCGCGCGTCACCACCGACGACGTCCGCGAGCTCGCCGGTGCACTGCGCGGCGGAGCTCTGTCGACGGTCGTCGTCGGCGACCTCGACGCTGCCGACCTCGCCGTGCCGAGCGCGCCCGACGCACCCGGCCCGCCCGCCACCACCCCATGAACCAGGAGACGACGGTGTCCCACTACCTCTACCTCGTCCGGCACGGCGAACAGCAGGACGCCGAGCACGGGCTGCCCGACGGACCGCTCTCCGAGCGGGGCAAGCGCCAGGCGCGCCTGATCGCCGAGCGCCTCGGCGGCGTGCCGTTCGACGCCGCGTGGCACTCGCCGCTGGAGCGCGCCGCCGAGACGGCCCGCATCATGACCGAGCGGCTCCCGGCCCTCGAGTCGCAGCCCTCGACGCTGCTCTTCGACTGCGTGCCGTCCGGCCCGACGCCCGACATGCCCGCGGCCTACAAGCCGTTCTTCGGCGGGGTGACCGACGAGGAGGTCGAGGCGGGGCAGGCGCAGATGGCCGACGCCGTCTCCGAGTGGCTGACCCCGGCCCGCGAGGACCGCCACGACCTCCTCATCACGCACAACTTCGTGATCGGGTGGTTCGTCCGCGAGGTGTTCGGGGCTCCGGACTGGCGCTGGATGGGCGTCAACCAGGCCAACGCCGGCCTGACGATCATCCGCGTCCGCTCGGCGAAGCCGCCGGAGCTCGTCACCCACAACGACCTCGGGCACCTTCCGGTCGAGCTGCGCACCGGCCTCCCGGTCGAACAGCCGATCTAGCGGGGAGGAGCCGTGCGGCCCAGGGCCTTGCGGTACCAGGCCGTCGCGTTCGGGTTGGCGTTGTAGGGCTCGATCCGCTCGTAGCCCGACGAGCGGTAGAGGCCGCCCGCGGCCGCGAGGCTGTCGTTCGTGTCGAGCACGAGCTCGTCCGCACCGAGGTCGCGCGCCCGGCGCTCCAGCTCGTCGAGCAGCGCCCGGCCGAGCCCCCGGCCCCGCCCGGCGGGGGAGACGAAGAGGTGCTTGACCTCGAAGCGCACCTCGCCGCCGGGCCCCGGAGCCACGGCGCGGACGCCGCCGCAGCCGAGCGACGCCGACTCGTCGGGGCCCGGCGCCGCGCCGGCGTCCTCCTCGGCGACGACGAAGACGCCGGCGGGCGGCGTGAACGCGGCCGGGTCGGGGAGCGTGGCCACGTAGGCCGCCGGCCCGCCGGGGAAGGTGCGGGCCCGCTCGGCGAAGTAGGCGGTCAGCAGCTCGGCGGCGACGGGCGCCGTGACGTCGACGGGGCGGAACCTGCTCATGGGCACCATGCTAGGTCGCCCCGGCGGCCCCGGCCGGTAGGTTGGTCCCCATGACTTCCCGCATCGCCGTGGTCGGGGCCACGGGCACGCTCGGCTCGTTCATCGTCGGCCTCGTCGAGCGCACCGACGGCCTCGAGCTGCACGCCGGCCTGTCGTCGCGCGACGACCTCGACGGCGTCCTCGGCGCCGACCTCGTGGTCGACGTGACGCACCCCGCCGTGAGCCCCGGCATCGTCGAGCACGTCGTCCGGGCCGGCCTCCCCGTGCTCGTCGGCACCTCGGGCTGGAGCGCCGAGCGCGTCGCGAAGCTGTCGACGATCGTCGCCGACGTCGCGGGCCCCGGCGTCCTCGTCGTGCCGAACTTCAGCCTGGGGTCGGTGCTGGCCACGCGGTTCGCGACGATGGCGGCCCGGTTCTACGACTCGATCGAGATCGTCGAGTCGCACCACGACGGCAAGGTCGACTCGCCCTCCGGCACGGCCGTCCGCACCGCCGAGCTCATCGCCGAGGCCCGGCGCGACCTCGGCCCGGTGGCCGCCCCGTTCTCCGACCAGCGCGCCCGCGGCCAGCAGGTCGCGAGCGTGCCGGTGCACAGCCTGCGGATGCGCGGCGTGGTCGCCCAGCAGTCGGTGATCCTGGGAGGCGCGGGGGAGACCCTGACGCTGACCCACGACACGCTGTTGCAGAGCGCGTACGAGAAGGGCCTACTGGTCGCGATCGAGGCGGCCCCGACCGTCAGCGGCGTCGTGGTCGGCCTCGACCGCGTGCTGCCCCTCGACTGATGAAGGGCCGCGTCGCCGCGCTCGTCATGGCGCTGCTGCTGCTGCTCTACGTCGTGCTCGTCGCGCAGCGCGCGTACCTCTTCCTCCGGACGGGCGAGCCGATCGCGGTCGTCCTCGGCGCCGCCCTCGTGGTGCTGCCGCTGCTCGGCGCCTGGGCGCTCGTCGTCGAGCTCCGCTTCGGTGCCCGGACCCAGCAGATGGTCCGTGAGCTGGCCGCCTCGGGAGAGCTCCCCGTCGACGACGTGCCGCGCCGCGCCTCCGGCCGGTACGACCGCGAGGCCGCCGACGCCGCCTTCCCGCGGTGGGCGGCGGAGGCGGCGGAGTCGCCCGACGACTGGCGCTCCTGGTTCCGGCTCGGGCTGGCCTACGACGCGTGCGGCGACCGCCGGCGGGCCCGGCGGGCCCTGCGCTGGTCGATCAAGCTCCGCGGGGAGGCGGCGGCCGCCTCGCGCTGACCGCCCGCCCTCTCAGAGGGTCGAGACCAGGGCGTCGACGGCCTCGTCGACGGTGCGGTGACGGAAGGCGAAGCCGTCGGCGAGGAGCTTGGCGGGCACGACCTGCTGGCTCGGCAGCAGCATCTCGCGCCCCGCCTCCTGCATGGCGCCGGAGATGACGAACTCGGGCACGGTGAGGGCGTAGGGCTTCCCGAGGTCACCGGCCAGCCGGCGGGTCAGCTCGTCGCTCGTGGCCGGCGTCGGGCCGGCCAGGTTCACGGGCCCCTCCAGGGTCGACGTGAGCAGGTGCACGATCGCGGCGGCCTCGTCGTGCAGGCTGATCCACGGCCAGAACTGGTCGCCGGTGCCGAGGCGCGAGCCGAGGCCGAGGCGGGTCAGGGGGAGGAGGGGCTTCAGGGCGCCGCCGGGGCCCACGACGACGCCGGTGCGGAGGTGGGCGACGCGCGTGCCCGAGGGCGCCTCGGCGGTCGCGGCCTCCCACTCGGCGACGACGTCGCTGAGGAAGCCGGTGCCGCGGGGGCTCTCCTCGGTCAGGCGCTCCCCGGGGCGGTCGCCGTAGATCCCGACGGCCGACCCGCTCAGGAAGACCGTCGGCGGCGTCTCGGCCCGGGCCATGCCCCGCGCGAGGGTCTGGGTCGCCGACACGCGCGACGCCACGATCTCCTTCTTGTAGCCCGGGGTCCAGGGCAGGCGGCCGAGGTTCGCGCCGCTGAGGTTCACGACGGCGTCGGCCCCGTCGAGCACGGTGTAGTCGACGATGCCGGCGGCGGGCACCCAGGTGACCTGGTCGTCGTCACGGGCCTCGCCGCGGACGAGCGCCACGACGCGGTGGCCGGCCTCCCGCAGCTGCCGGGTGAGCTCGGTGCCGACCAGGCCGGAGGCGCCGGAGACGAGGACGGTGAGGGGTGCGTCGGTCATGGGGCCCTGGCTTTCACGGTGCGGGGGAGCGGGGAGGGAGGTGCTCCCCGAGAGCGTAGGCGTGCCTCCTGGTGGTCGTCCCGAGGCACACGGGCGAGGCGGCCGGGAGGGCGCCCGGGGAGGCGCTCGGTGGGAGGGGCTGCGGAGGTAGAGTCGTCGCCGTGTCTGATGCCGCTGCCGTTGACCCTGTGATCCAGTCCGCCGAGAACCACCCCGTCGAGCACGACGTCGAGTTCCGCTCCGACGTGACCGTCGAGCTCGTCCGCTCCAGCGCGCACGACAGCGACGTGCTGTTCGCCGCGCGCGTGTCGACGATGGGCGAGCTCACCCTCGAGGGCGCGCAGGCCTCCGCCGAGGGCGAGCAGGCGACCAAGGGCGCCGGCCTCATCAACTACCTGATGCGCGACCGCCACGGCTCGCCGTTCGAGCACAACTCGATGACCTTCTACGTCCAGGCGCCGATCTTCGTCTTCCGCGAGTTCATGCGGCACCGCATGGCGAGCTACAACGAGGAGAGCGGTCGCTACCGCGAGCTCAACCCGGTCTTCTACGTGCCCGCCGAGACGCGCAACCTGCAGCAGGTCGGCAAGCCCGGCGCCTACGACTTCCTGCCCGGCACGCCCGAGCAGTCGGCCCTCGTGCGGTCGGAGACCGAGCGCACGTCGCGCGAGGCGTACGCCGCCTACAAGCGCATGCTCGACGAGGGCATCGCCCGCGAGGTCGCCCGCATCGTCCTGCCGCTCAACATCTACTCGTCGATGTACGTCACGGTGAACGCCCGCTCACTGATGAACTTCCTCAGCCTCCGCACCAAGCGCGAGGGCACGCACTTCCCGTCGTTCCCGCAGCGCGAGATCGAGATGTGCGCGGAGAAGATGGAGGACCTCTGGGCCGAGCTGATGCCCCTCACCTACGCGGCGTTCGGCAAGAACGGCCGCGTCGCGCCGTAGGGCCGGCCACCTCGGGGAGGCGCGCCGACGTCGTCGACGCCGGTCGCGCCTCCTGCACGCCCGCCCCGACGGAGCGAGCCAGTACGCTGGTCGACGTGTCTGACATCAGCAACCCCTTCGGGCAGGTCCTCGTCGCTCTCGTCACCCCGTTCACCGCTGACGGCGAGGTCGACTGGGCCGCGACCGAGAAGCACATCGACGACTGCATCACCGCGGGTGCCGACGGCATCGTCGTCACCGGCACCACCGGCGAGACGAGCACGCTGACCGACCCGGAGAAGCTCCGGCTCGTCGAGGTCGGCAAGTCGGTGTCGGCCGGCCGGGCGAAGATCATCACGGGCGGCGGCTCGAACGAGACCGCGCACGCCATCCAGCTCTACAAGGCGAGCGAGGCGGCGGGCGCCGACGGCGTCATGATCGTCACGCCGTACTACAACAAGCCCACGCAGGCGGGCGTCCTCACGCACTTCCGCATGATCGCCGACGCGACCGACCTGCCGGTCATCCTCTACGACATCCCCGGCCGCACGGGCATCCCGATCAAGTACGAGACGCTGCTGCGGGCCGCGAAGCACCCGAACATCGTCGCCGTGAAGGACGCCAAGGGCGACTTCGCCGAGGTGAGCCGGGTCATCAACCAGACCGACCTCCTGTACTTCTCGGGCGACGACGCGAACGTCCTGCCGCACCTCTCGATCGGCGCCTCCGGCCTGATCGGGGTCACGGCGAACATCGCCGCCGCGCCGTACCGCACGATCGTCGACGCCGTGAACGCGGGCGACCTGCACACCGCCACCGCGGCGCACCAGATGCTCGAGCCGCTCGTGCGCGCCGTCATGACGCACGTGCCCGGCACGGTCGCGGCGAAGTACATCCTGCACGGCCTCGGCCGCATCTCCAGCCCGCGCGTGCGCCTGCCGCTCGTCGGCCCGGAGGACAGCGAGGCCGCCCTGATCGAGGACGAGCTGTCGCACGTCGGCGAGATCCCCGGCCTCGACCTCAGCCGCTTCCGCCCCGACCGCAACGCGGCGGCCGGCGGCGCCCTGCCCAAGGTGCACGGCACCACGCGATGAGCCCGACGATCCAGGACCCTCCCGCTCTCGAGCCCGGCACGCTGCGCGTCGTGCCGGTGGGCGGACTCGGTGAGATCGGCCGCAACATGACGATCTACGAGATCGACGGCAAGCTGCTCGTGGTCGACTGCGGCGTGCTCTTCCCGGAGGAGCACCAGCCCGGCGTCGACCTGATCCTTCCCGACTTCTCGCCGCTGCGGGACCGCCTCGACGACGTCCTCGCCATCGTGCTGACGCACGGCCACGAGGACCACATCGGCGCCGTGCCGTACCTGCTCCGCCTCCGCGCCGACATCCCGCTGATCGGGTCGCAGCTGACCCTCGCGCTGATCGAGGCGAAGCTCAAGGAGCACAGGATCACGCCGTACTCGCTGACCGTCCGCGAGGGCGGCCGCGAGACCCTCGGGCCGTTCGAGCTCGAGTTCGTCGCGGTGAACCACTCCATCCCCGACGCCCTCGCCGTGGCCATCCGCACCTCGGCGGGCCTCGTGCTCCACACGGGCGACTTCAAGATGGACCAGCTGCCGCTCGACGACCGCATCACCGACCTCCGGGCGTTCGCCCGGCTGGGCGAGGAGGGCGTCGACCTCTTCCTGCCCGACTCGACCAACGCCGACGTCCCCGGGTTCACGGCGCTCGAGCGCGACATCGGCCCCGTCCTCGACGACGTCATCCGCCGCGCGCCGCGCCGGGTCGTCGTCGCGAGCTTCTCGAGCCACGTCCACCGCGTCCAGCAGGTGCTCGACGCCGCGCACGCGAACGGCCGCCGCGTCGCCTTCATGGGGCGCTCGATGGTCCGCAACATGGGCATCGCCGCCGACCTCGGCTACCTGAGGGTGCCCGACGGCGTGCTGATCGACGCGAAGAAGGCGAAGGACCTCCCCGACGACCGCATCGTCTACATGAGCACGGGCTCGCAGGGCGAGCCCATGGCCGTCCTGGCGCGCATGGCGAACATGGAGCACCAGATCGAGATCGGCCGCGACGACACGGTCATCCTCGCCTCGAGCCTGATCCCCGGCAACGAGAACGCCGTCTACCGGGTGATCGACGGGCTCACGAAGCTCGGGGCGAAGGTCGTGCACAAGGGCAACGCGAAGGTCCACGTCTCCGGCCACGCCTCGGCCGGCGAGCTCCTGTACTGCTACAACGTGCTCCGGCCCCGCAACGTCATGCCGGTCCACGGCGAGCACCGGCACCTGTACGCCAACGCCGCCCTGGCGGTCCGCACCGGCGTCCCCGAGCAGAACACCGTGCTCGGCGAGGACGGCGTCGTCGTCGACCTGAAGGACGGCGTGGCCACCGTCGTCGGCCAGCTCGACCTCGGCTACGTCTACGTCGACGGCTCGACCGTCGGCGAGATCACCGACGCCGACCTGAAAGACCGGCGGATCCTCAGCGAGGAGGGCTTCATCTCGATCTTCGTCGCCCTCGACGCGCAGACCGGCCGTGTCGTCGTCGGGCCCGAGATCCAGTCGCGCGGCTTCGCGGAGGACGACTCGGTGTTCGACGCGGTGCTGCCGAAGATCATCGCGGCCCTGGCCGAGGCCGCCGAGGGCGGCACGCGGGACACGCACCAGTTCAGCCAGGTCGTCCGCCGCACGGTCGGTCGCTGGGTCAACACGCAGCACCGCCGGCGCCCGATGATCGTGCCGGTCGTCATCAGCGCGTAGGGCCTCGGGGCCGCCACGAACGAGGGGCCTCCGCCGCCGGGAAGTCATCCCGGCGACGGAGGCCTCCGTCGTCCCCCGCTCCTAGGGTGAGCACGTTCCGTCCGTTGCTCCGAAGGGGGAGTCGCCCGTGCGCGTGGCCAAGACCTGGATCTTCCCGATCCTCCGCATCCTGATCTTCACCGCGATCGCCGTCGCCCTCGTCAAGCTCGCGTTCTTCGCCGCGCCGGAGGCCGCGTCCGGCTCGGTCGCCGTCCCGACCGGCGAGGCGGTCGAGCCCCAGGTCGCCGTGGCGGTCGGCACCGTCACGAACGACGTCACCGTCGACGCCACGGTCGAGGCCGACGCCGCGTCCGTCGCTCCGGCCACCCTCGCCGGCACCGTCGTGACGGTCGTCGTCGAGAAGGGCCAGGTCGTCGCGGCGGGCGACAAGATCGCCACGCTCCGCTCGGAGACCCCGCAGGAGGCGCTCGTCGCGGCGGACGGGACGGTCACCGAGCGTGCCCCCGTCGTCAAGACCGCCGTGGTGGCGGCCCCGGTGGCCGGCACCGTCACGGAGCTCCCCGTGATCAAGGACCAGATCGTGGCCGTGGGCGACCCGGTGGCGAAGGTGGCGCCTCCCACCTTCCACGTCACGGGCTCGCTGGCCGCCGACCAGCTGTACCGCCTGGTCAGCCGCCCCACGGAGGGCACGGCGTCGATCCCGGGAGGGCCGGCGCCGTTCGCGTGCACGGCGCTCGTCGTGGGCGGCGTCGGCGCCGCGGTGCCGTCGACGTCGGGCGACGGCGGCGACCCCGCCGCGACCGGCACCTCCGGTCAGTCGGTGAGCTGCGCCGTGCCGGCCGACGTCACGGTGTTCGCCGGGCTCGCGACGACGTTGACCATCCCCGCCGGCGTGGCGACCGACGTGCTGACCGTCCCGCTCACCGCCGTCGAGGGCGCGGCCGGCAAGGGCGTCGTGACCGTGGTCGGCGCCGACGGCACGCAGGAGGAGCGCGAGATCACGCTCGGCATCAACGACGGCACGGCCGTCGAGGTGACGGGCGGCCTCGTCGAGGGCGACACGGTGCTCGAGTTCGTGCCGGGCGCCGTCGCCCCGCAGGAGGGCTGCGTCGACCCGATGACCGGAGAGGTCCTCTGCTGATGCCGCTGATCCGGCTCGAGGGCGTGACCAAGACGGTGCCCCTGGCCGACGGGGCGGCCCTCGACATCCTCCGCGGCGTCGACCTCGTCGTCGACGCCGGGGAGCACGTGAGCATCGTGGGCCGCTCCGGCTCGGGCAAGTCGACCCTGCTGAACATCCTCGGCCTCATCGACGCGCCGACCACGGGCACGCACTCGTTCGACGACGTCGACGTGAGCGGGCTCCGGTCGGGGGCGCGTGACCGTCTGCGGGGCGAGCAGGTCGGCTTCATCTTCCAGCAGTTCAACCTGCTCCAGGGGCGGACGGCGCTCGAGAACGTCATGACGCCGCTGCTCTACGCGCGCGGCCGACGGTTCTGGCGGCGACGGTCGATCGCCGCGGAGATGCTCGAGAAGGTCGGGCTCGGCGACCGGGTCGACTCGATGCCGCACCGTCTCTCCGGGGGCGAGCAGCAGCGCGTCGCCATCGCCCGCTCGCTGGTGCGCGACCCCCGCGTCATCCTCGCCGACGAGCCGACGGGGGCGCTCGACATCGAGACGGGCGCGACGGTCATGCGCCTCCTCGACGACATCTCGTCCGACACCGGCGCGGCCCTCGTGACGATCACGCACGACCTCGCGGTGGCGGGCCTCGCGGCCCGGCACTACGCGCTCGACGCCGGCGTGCTGTCGGCGGCCCGGCTGGGCGGCGAGCTCGCCGGCCCGTCGGCGCTCGTGCCCGGGACCCCGGGGGCCTCGGCGTGAGCGGGCTGCTGTCGGGCGTCGTGGGAGCGTTCGTCGAGGCCTGGTCGGAGCTGCGGGTCAACAAGCTGCGCGTGCTGCTCAGCCTCGTCGGGGTCGCGGTCGCCGTGGCGGCGCTGACGGCCGTGGTCGGCCTCGGCAGCCTGGCCGAGCAGTCGACGCGGGAGTCGTCGGAGAAGTCCGGGGGCCGACCGGCCACGTACACGGTCTCCGCCTACACGACGGGCGCCGGGGTGCTCGACCCCGCCCTCGTCGACCGGGAGTTCCGCTCGACGATGTCGCGGTACGACGTCACCTGGGCGTCGGAGGCCCTCTACACGACGCGCTCCGTGCAGCTGCCGGGCGGGCTCACCGACGTGTCGGCGCAGATCGTCGACCCCGAGTACGGCGAGATGCACCGCGTCGCCCTGGCCGAGGGGTCCTGGTTCGTCGACGGCGACGAGCGTCGCATGGCGCCCGCGGTCGTCGTGAACGAGGCCCTGTGGGAGCAGCTCGGCCGTCCGCCCGTCTCGTCGCACCCGACCCTGCAGCTCCGCGGCGCCGACTCGGCGACCGGGGTGGTCGTCGGCGTGACCGCCGCGCTCTACGAGGGGGAGTCGCCCGCGATATTCCTCCTCCCCTCCGAGGAGCTCGACCTCGTGCCGGTCTCGCAGGGGGGCTACCCGGAGTCACCGCAGTACGAGATGTGGCTGCCGCCGGGGTCGGGCGACGAGCTGAGCGCGATGGTGCAGGGCAACCTGGCCGCCGCCCTCGGCGACGACGTCCAGGTGGACGTGAGCCGGACGGACTACGCCGCGTACGCCGGCGACACCGATCCCTTCCTGCCGATCAAGCTGACGATCACCGGAGTCGGGGTGCTCGTGCTGCTGCTCGGCGGTCTCGGGCTCGTCAACATCGCCCTGGTGACGGTCCGCCAGCGCATCCGCGAGATCGGGGTGCGGAGGTCGTTCGGGGCGACGGCCCCGCGGGTCTTCTTCTCGGTGATGCTGGAGAGCGTCGCGGGCACCGTCGTGGCCGGCGTGGTGGGCGTGGTGGTGGCCGTCCTGGTCGTGCAGAACGGCACCGTGCAGGGGTTCATCGCTCAGGGTGCGGTCGACGACCTTCCCCCCTTCCCGATCACCGCGGCCCTCGTGGGCCTCGGCTCCGCGACGCTCATCGGCGCGGTCGCCGGGCTCCTGCCGGCCCTCGTCGCGGTGCGCGTCAAGGTCATCGACGCCATCCGCTACTGACCCCGCCCGCCGCTGACGCGCCGCCCGCCTCCGACCCGCGTCGGGGGCGGGCGGTACCCTCGAGCCCATGGCCACGCCCACCAAGCAGACCCCGCGATCGCGCTCCGGCTCCCGCGCGTCCGGCGCCCGCGGCGCGACGGCTGCCACCAAGAAGCTCCCGACGCCCCCTCCCGCGGCGGTCGACCCGGGCCCCGGCGTCGTCACGCGTGCCTGGATGGGCCTGGCGCACGCCACCGGCGGCGCCTTCCGCCTGCTCGGCCGCGAGGCGCTCGACGCCAGCGAACGCCGCGACGGGGTGCCGTTCCTGCTCGTGCTGCTCGCCGTCGCCGGCGCGGCGGTCGAGTGGCTGAACCCGACGAGCCCCGTCGCGCAGGCGCTCGACGCCTACACGTTCGGGGCGTTGGTCGGGCGGGTCGCCTACGCCCTGCCGGTGATCATGGTCCTCTTCGCGGGCTGGCTCTTCCGGCACCCGGCTTCCGTGCACGACAACACGCGGATGGGCATCGGCCTCGGCCTGATGATCGTGTCGATCAGCGCGCTCTGCCACATCTTCGGCGGGCAGCCCCAGGCCGCGGAGGGCCTGCCGGCCCTCGCCGGCGGCGGCGGCGTGCTCGGCTGGCTCGTCGCCTCCTGGATGGTCGCCCTGGCCACCGAGTGGGTGGCCGTCCCGGTGGTCGTCGTGCTGCTCGTCTTCTCCGTCCTCATCACGACCAAGACCCCGCCGAACCACATCGGTCGACGCCTCGGCGAGCTCTACGCCTGGCTGTTCGGCGCGACCGCGGCCGAGCCCGGCACCGCCGAGGCCGCCGACGGGTCGATCGACGACGCCGAGAGCCTCCCGTGGTGGCGACGCACCAAGAGCGGTCGAGAAGACGACCCCGCCTACGACACCCCCGTCCTGACCGAGGCGCCGCCCGAGCGGTCTACCCGCCCGTCCCGGCGCGATCGCCGGGCCTCCGGCCCCGCCGCGGTCGAGGCCGCGCCGACGAGCCCCCGCTTCGTCGACGAGGGCGCCACCGACGTCTTCGACATCAGCCTGCTGGACGAGCTCGACCGGGCCGAGGAGGCCGTCCGCGCCCGGGGCGTCGAGGTGCCCCCGGCCCCGGCTGCTGCCCCGGCTCCGGCCGCGGTCCGTGACGACTCCGCGACCGCGGCGACGACGGTGCTGCCGAGCGTGCCCGCGTCGCTGCCGCCCGCCGACCTCGCCGAGAGCGACGTCGCCGCGGCGGTGCTCGCCCCCGACGACGACGAGCTGCCGCCCGCGTCGCTCGACGTCGACGACGACTCGCCGCAGGCTTCCTACCGGCTGCCCGCCGCCTCCACCCTGGCCGTGGGCCCGCCCGCCAAGGCCCGCAGCGAGGCGAACGACGAGATCGTGCGCTCGATCACCGAGGTGCTCCGGCAGTTCTCGGTCGACGCCAAGGTCGTCGGCTTCAGCCGTGGCCCGACGGTCACCCGCTACGAGATCGAGCTCGGCCCGGGCGTGAAGGTCGAGAAGGTCACCGCGCTCAGCAAGAACCTCTCGTACGCGGTCGCGTCGAACGAGGTGCGCATCCTCTCGCCCATCCCCGGCAAGAGCGCGATCGGCGTCGAGATCCCCAACACCGACCGCGAGACGGTGTCGCTGGGCGACGTGCTGCGCTCCGGAGCCGCCGCGAAGAGCGTGCACCCGATGACGATCGGCGTCGGCAAGGACGTCGAGGGCGGCTACGTCGTCGCCAACCTCGCCAAGATGCCGCACCTGCTCGTGGCCGGCGCCACGGGCTCGGGCAAGTCGAGCTTCGTCAACTCGATGATCACGTCGCTGCTGATGCGTGCCAAGCCGACCGACGTGCGGATGGTCCTGATCGACCCGAAGCGCGTCGAGCTCTCGATCTACGCGGGCGTGCCGCACCTCATCACCCCCATCATCACGAACCCCAAGAAGGCCGCCGAGGCGCTCCAGTGGGTCGTGAAGGAGATGGACATGAGGTACGACGACCTCGCCAGCTTCGGCTTCCGGCACATCGACGACTTCAACCGCGCCGTCGTGGCGGGCGAGCTCGTCCTGCCCGCGGGCAGCGCGCGCACGCTCAAGCCCTACCCGTACCTGCTCGTGGTCGTCGACGAGCTCGCCGACCTCATGATGGTGGCCCCCCGCGACGTGGAGGACAGCATCGTGCGCATCACGCAGCTGGCCCGCGCCTCCGGCATCCACCTCGTGCTGGCGACGCAGCGCCCCTCGGTCGACGTCGTGACCGGCCTGATCAAGGCCAACGTGCCGTCGCGCTTCGCCTTCGCGGTGTCGAGCGTCACCGACTCGCGCGTCATCCTCGACCAGCCGGGCGCCGACAAGCTGATCGGTCAGGGCGACGGGCTCTTCCTGCCGATGGGCGCCTCCAAGGCGATGCGCGTGCAGGGCGCCTGGGTGCAGGAGGACGAGATCGCCCAGGTCGTGGCGCACGTCACGCGTCAGGCGCGCCCCGACTACCGGCCCGACGTGGCCGCGGTGGTCGAGAAGAAGGAGATCGACGGCGACATCGGCGACGACCTCGAGCTCCTGCTCGCGGCCGCGGAGCTCGTCGTCAGCACGCAGTTCGGCTCGACGTCGATGCTGCAGCGCAAGCTCCGGGTCGGCTTCGCCAAGGCGGGTCGCCTGATGGACCTGATGGAGTCGCGCGACATCGTCGGCCCCTCCGAGGGCTCGAAGGCGCGCGACGTGCTCGTGACTCCCGAGCAGCTGCCGGGTGTGCTGGCGAAGCTGAGGGGCGGTGACGACGAGCACGGGGTGGGCGCACCCGCCGGCCTGTCCTCCGGGTCGAGCCCGCGACCGGGCTACGGCGACGACCCCGTCGCCGAGATGACGCGGGGCTACGACGAGGTCGACGGTGACGAGGGGTCGGAAGACGCCTGGGGCCTGACCGGGAGGGACTGACCCATGACCGACGACCGCAGCGGAGGCGCGTCCTCCGCACCGGCGACCTTCCCCCTCCGAGGGCGCTTCGCCAGCAAGGGCCCGGGGCCCGCGAGCACGGCCAACATCGCCAACGTGGTGACGGTGGTGCGGATCCTCATGGCCCCGCTGTTCATCGCGTGGCTGCTCGTCGACGACGGTGCCGACGGGCCGCTGCGCATCGCGGCGGCGGCGCTCTTCGTCGTGGCGATCCTCACCGACAGCCTCGACGGCGCCCTCGCCCGGGGGCTGGACCTCGTCACCGACTTCGGCAAGATCGTCGACCCGATCGCCGACAAGGTCCTCATCGGCGGAGCGCTCGTCTCCCTGACGATCCTCGGCGAGCTGCCGTGGTGGGTGACGGCCCTCATCCTGCTCCGCGAGGTCGGGATCACCGTCTACCGGTTCATCGTCATCCGGGACCGCGTCGTGCCGGCGTCCCGCGGGGGCAAGCTCAAGACGGTCCTCCAGGCCGTGGCCGTCACGCTCGCCCTCTTCCCGCTCTGGAACGTGTTCGGCGAGGGGATGCACTGGGTGAACGGCGTCCTCATGACGGCCGCCCTCGTGGCGACCCTCGTCTCCGGGGCCGACTACCTGCGCGTCGCCGTGAAGCACGGGCGGGGAGCGTGACCGCCGACGCGTCGTCCGTCGTCCACGAGCTGGCGCGTCGCGGCCAGACCGTCGCGGTCGCGGAGTCGCTGACCGGCGGGCTCGTCGTGGCTGAGCTGGTGTCCGTGCCGGGAGCGTCCGCCGTCGTGCACGGGGGAGTGGTGGCCTACGCGACCGAGCTCAAGCACACCGTCCTCGGCGTCGACGCCGCACGGCTCGCCGCGACGGGGCCCGTGGACCCCGACGTCGCGGCGGCCATGGCCGCGGGCGTTCGCGAGCGCCTCGCCGTCGCCGGGGCACCGGCCACCCTCGGCCTCGCGACGACCGGCGTGGCCGGGCCGGGCCCCCAGGGAGACCTGCCCGCGGGCACGGTCTACATCGCGCTCGCCACGGCCGACGACACCCGGGTACGGCGTCTCGACCTCCGGGGCGAACGCGGAGCCATCCGATCGGGCACCGTCTCCGAACTCCTGTCACTGCTGGCTGAGTGGCTCGACGACACGCGGGAATGATCCGCGTTTCGGTCTCGTTACAACTGCCGGGTTCACAAGCGTCGTACAGATCGTGGTCGTTACAGTGACAACGATCGTCGCGCAGATACACCCGCCCACCACTGACGTCCGTCTGGTGGGTCGTCCATCCGGAGGAGGGTCCCATGGTTCTGGTTCGTCAAGAAATCGGTGACGTCCTTCGCGACTTCCGCCTGCAGAAGGGCCGGACGCTCCGACAGGTCGCCAGCAAGGCGAGCGTCGCGCTCGGGTACCTCAGCGAGGTCGAGCGTGGTCAGAAAGAGGCCAGCTCCGAGATCCTCGCGTCGGTGGCCGACGCGCTCGAGACGCCCATCTCGGTGATCATGCGCGAGGTGGGTGACCGCATTGCGGTCATCGAGGGCCTCAACCCGATCCCCGACACGCTGCCCGACGACCTCGTCGCCGAGTTCGACACCGACCTCGCGGTGCGCTGAGCTCCCGCTCACCACGTCGCCCGAACGCCCCCGGCCCAGGCCGGGGGCGTTCGTCGTGTGCGGGGCGAGGGGCGTCGCGGGTACCCTCGAGCGATGCGCAAGAGCGAGTTCAGTCGTGCCGTCGCCGACGAGTTCGGAGAGGCCTACGGCCGCGTCGTGACCCGCGACCTGGTCATCGCCGAGCTCGGCGACCGCACCGCCGACGAGGCCGTGGCCCAGGGCGTGCCGCCGCGCGACGTCTGGCTGGCGCTCTGCGCCGCCGAGGGCGTGCCCGTCGCCCGGAGGCACGGCGTCGGGCTGCCCGAGCCCCGGCGCTGAGCCGTGTTGCCGCTCGTCGGAGCGTTCGACACGCCGTGGACGGCTGTCGAACATCCGTTCGGATCGGTGTAGCGTCCTCCCCAGGGCGTCGAAGCCCCGTGTTCTCCCCCGGCCACCATGCCGGCACCCCCGGTGTCGGTGGTGGCTCGTAGCGTTCACTGCATCGACGTTCCACCGGTCCCGACCCTCGTCGGGGCCACCAGCCTTGTCGTCACGCTGAGCTCCTTGCCCCACCGGTGCCCAGCGACGCGACAGCCTACAGGCGCACGGACATCACCCCGAAGGAGAACAGCATGCCCTCAGCAGAGAACCGCGAGAAGGCCCTCGAGACCGCTCTCGCGCAGATCGACCGTCAGTTCGGCAAGGGTGCTGTCATGCGCCTCGGCAGCGACGAGCGCGCTCCCGTCGCCGTCATCCCCACCGGCTCGATCGCGCTGGACGTCGCGCTCGGCATCGGGGGCATCCCCCGCGGCCGCATCGTCGAGATCTACGGCCCCGAGTCCTCGGGAAAGACGACGCTGACCCTGCACGCGATCGCCAACGCCCAGCGCAACGGCGGCATCGCCGCCTTCATCGACGCGGAGCACGCGCTCGACCCGGAGTACGCCAAGAAGCTCGGCGTCGACATCGACGCCCTCCTCGTCTCCCAGCCCGACACCGGTGAGCAGGCCCTCGAGATCGCCGACATGCTCGTGCGGTCGGGCTCCATCGACCTCATCGTCATCGACTCCGTCGCCGCTCTCGTGCCCCGTGCCGAGATCGAGGGAGAGATGGGCGACTCGCACGTCGGCCTCCAGGCCCGCCTGATGTCGCAGGCTCTGCGCAAGCTGACCGGTGGCCTGAGCCAGACCGGCACGACGATGATCTTCATCAACCAGCTGCGCGAGAAGATCGGCGTGTTCTTCGGCAGCCCCGAGACGACCGCCGGCGGCAAGGCGCTCAAGTTCTACGCGTCGGTCCGTCTCGACATCCGTCGCATCGAGACCCTGAAAGACGGCACCGACGCGGTCGGCAACCGGACGCGCGTCAAGGTCGTCAAGAACAAGATGGCGCCGCCCTTCAAGCAGGCCGAGTTCGACATCCTCTACGGCGTCGGCATCTCGCGCGAGGGCAGCCTGATCGACTTCGGGGTCGAGCACGGCATCGTCCGCAAGTCCGGTGCCTGGTACACCTACGAGGGCGACCAGCTCGGTCAGGGCAAGGAGAACTCGCGCAACTTCCTGATCAAGAACGCGCCCGTCGCTGACGAGATCGAGCAGAAGATCCTCGCGAAGCTCGGCGTCGGCGCTGCTGCGGCACCGGCGGCCCCTGTCGAGTCGATCGAGGCGAAGATCGCCGCTCGCAAGGGCGCATGACGCACGACGACGAGCAG
Source organism: Frigoribacterium endophyticum (assembly GCF_011759585.1). Taxonomy (GTDB): domain Bacteria; phylum Actinomycetota; class Actinomycetes; order Actinomycetales; family Microbacteriaceae; genus Frigoribacterium; species Frigoribacterium endophyticum. The sequence goes on along the minus strand of NZ_JAAOYV010000002.1, from coordinate 33,128 downwards.
GGCGACGGCTCGGCCCTCGCCCCCGTGACACCGCTCTTCGGTGTCCGAGGTGCGGGGTCGGGCCGTCGGCCCGCGTCCAGCGACGTGCCTCCCGCGCCGGTCGGCGACGACGACACCACGGGCCCGCGACGCCGTCTCGACGTGGTGCCCCCGGCCGAGCCGGTCACCGCCGAGCCGCTCGATGCCTCTGACGACGCCGACGTCCTCGACCCTGACGGTGACGTGCAGCTCGACCCCGTGACGGGCTGGGCGGTCTCCGGCCCGCTGGGCTCGGCAGCCGGGCGGCCCGACGCCGTCGACGGCGCTCGCGCCGTCGACGAGGCGGGCGTCGAGGAGGGCGAGACGTCGTCGACTCCCGGCGATCCCGTCGCCGAGACCGCCGAGCGGCTGGCGGCGATCAGTGCCCACTGGTCGGCCCGCACGTCGGAGGAGCCGACCGCGGAGAAGCCACCGGCGTCCAGCTCGCCCCGCAGCCGGTCACGGCTCCGCGCCGTCGAGCCCACGGTCCTGCCTGACGCGGAGGCGGCCGAGCCGGAGCCGGAGCCCGAGCCCGAAGGCCTCGACGCCCAGCGGCGACGTGCCGAGAACGTCAGCCTCCACGCCCTGTCGCGCCGCGGAGTGTCCTCCGCCGAGATGACGACGCTGCTCCGCGGCCGTGACCTCGACGAGGAGGTCGTGCTGGGCGAGGTGGCTCGCCTGGAGGGCGTCGGGCTGCTCAACGACCGCGAGCTCGCGGAGAACCTCGTCCGTTCCAAGCAGGAGCGCAAGGGTCTCGGTCGGGGAGCCGTGACGTCGGAGCTCCGGCAGCGCGGGCTCGACGCCTCGGTCGTCGAGGAGGCCCTGGCCGACATCGACGACGACGACGAGCAGTCTCGGGCCGACGAGTGGGCCCGCAAACGCGTCGGGTCCCTCCGTGGGCTCGACCACGCCACCGCCGAGCGGCGGCTGAACGGGTACCTGATGAGGCGCGGCTACCGGTCCGACGTCGTCCGTCGTGCCATCGAGAAGGTGCTGCCGCGCGGCGGCAGCCCGCGGGGAGGCGGCGTCCGCTTCGAGTGACCGAGGGGGCGGGGGTGCCGATCTACACTGGGTCACCATGACGACGGTCACCTCCGCCCCGCTCCCGGCCGCTCCGGCGGAGGTCCGTCCACGCACCTACGAGGTGCGCACCTACGGCTGCCAGATGAACGTCCACGACTCCGAGCGGCTGAGCGGCTCGCTCGAGGCGTCCGGCCTCGTCGCCGCCCCGGAGGGGGCGGAAGCCGACGTCGTCGTCATCAACACCTGCGCCGTGCGCGAGAACGCCGACAAGAAGCTCTACGGCACGCTCGGCCAGCTGGCGGGGGTCAAGCGGAAGCACGCCGGCATGCAGATCGCCGTCGGCGGTTGCCTCGCCCAGAAGGACCGCGCGGCCGTCCTCGAGGCGGCGCCCTGGGTCGACGTGGTCTTCGGCACCCACAACACGGGCTCCCTCCCGGCCCTGCTCGAGCGCGCGCGGCACAACGACGCGGCACAGGTCGAGATCCTCGAGTCCCTCGAGGTCTTCCCCTCGACGCTGCCGACCAAGCGAGAGTCGACGCACAGCGGCTGGGTGAGCATCTCGGTCGGCTGCAACAACACCTGCACCTTCTGCATCGTCCCGTCCCTGCGGGGCAAGGAGCGTGACCGGCGGCCCGGCGACGTCCTCGCCGAGGTCCGGTCGCTCGTCGACGACGGCGTGATCGAGGTGACCCTCCTCGGCCAGAACGTCAACAGCTACGGCGTCGAGTTCGGTGACCGGCTCGCCTTCTCGAAGCTGCTGCGGGCGGTGGGCCAGGTCGAGGGCCTCGAGCGAGTGAGGTTCACGAGCCCGCACCCGGCGTCGTTCACCGACGACGTCATCGAGGCGATGGCCGAGACGCCCACCGTCATGCCGCAGCTCCACATGCCCCTCCAGTCCGGCTCCGACCGGGTGCTGCGCGCCATGCGACGGAGCTACCGCAGCGAGAAGTTCCTGGGCATCCTCGACCGCGTCCGTGCCGCGATGCCGCACGCGGCGATCAGCACCGACATCATCGTGGGCTTCCCCGGCGAGACCGAGGCCGACTTCGCCGAGACCCTCCGGGTCGTCGAGGAGGCGCGGTTCGCGTCCGCCTTCACCTTCCAGTACTCGGTGCGGCCCGGCACCCCGGCCGGCGAGATGCCCGACCAGCTGCCGAAGGCCGTCGTGCAGGAGCGCTACGAGCGTCTCGTCGCCCTCCAGGACTCCATCTCCGCCGCGGAGAACCGTACCCAGGTCGGGCGGCTCGTCCAGGTCATGGTCGCCGCCGGCGAGGGCCGGAAGGACGCGGCGACGCACCGGCTCTCCGGCCGCGCCGAAGACAGCCGCCTCGTGCACGTCGAGGTGCCGCGAGGCGCCGGGGTCCCGCGTCCCGGCGACGTCGTCTCGGTGCAGGTCACCGACGCCGCGCCGTTCTACCTGATCGCCGACGCGGGCCCCGGCCGCCCCTGGAGCCTCCGCCGCACGCGGGCGGGCGACGCGTGGGACCGCGCCCAGGCGGCGTCCTGCGGCGTCCCCGCGACCGTGGGGGGCGCCTCCGGCACGACCGCCGCGCCGCGCGTGTCGCTGGGCCTCCCGACGCTCCGGGTCGCGACGACGCCGATCTACAGCGCGACCGACGACCTCCGCTGACGTGCTGGTCGCGATCGTCGGCTCGACCGGCACCGGCAAGTCCGCGTTCTCCCTCGACCTCGCCGAGGCCCTCGCCGCCCGCGGGGCGGCGGCGGAGGTCGTCAACGCCGACGCGATGCAGCTGTACCGCGGCATGGACGTCGGCACGGCGAAGCTGCCCCCGGCCGAGCGCCGGGGAGTGCCGCACCACCTCCTCGACGTCCTCGACGTGACGGACGAGGCGAGCGTCGAGTGGTACCAGAAGGAGGCGCGCGCGGCCGTCGACGCCGTCCTGGCCCGCGGTGCCGTGCCCCTCCTGGTGGGCGGCTCCGGGCTGTACGTCTCGAGCGTGCTCTACGACTACCGCTTCCCCGGCACCGACCCGGTCGTGCGGGCTCGGTTCGAGGCGCTGGGCGAGGGCGGGGGGCCGCGGGCGCTCCACGCACTGCTCCGCGAGACCGACCCCCGCGCCGCCGAGTCCATCGGCCCGCACAACGCGCGACGGCTCGTCCGGGCGCTCGAGGTGGGGGAGATCACGGGGGAGCCGTTCTCCGCGTCCCTGCCCGACGAGGCGCCCCGGTGGCGCGACTCCCACGTTATCGGCCTCCGCGAGGAGCGCTCCGTCCTCGTGCAGCGGCTCGACGAGCGCGTCGAGGCGATGTGGGCGGGCGGGCTCCTCGACGAGGTCGCGCACCTCACGACGCTCGGCCTCGACCGGGGAGTCACCGCCCGCCGGGCGATCGGCTACGCGCAGGCGGCGGCGCAGCTGCGGGGCGAGGTCGACCAGCGGGAGGCGGTCGAGACGACGCAGGCCCTCACGCGTCGCTACGCCCGCCGCCAGGTCAGCTGGTTCCGCCGCCTGCCCGACGTGGACTGGTCGGCGACGGGGGAGGCCGGGGCCGTCGAGCGGGCCGTCGCTAGACTCCTCGGGTGACCACCACCCTGCAGTTCACCAAGGGCCAGGGCACCGGCAACGACTTCGTGTTGTTCACCGATGCCGACGCCGAGGTCGACCTCGACCCCGTGACGATCCGGGCGCTCACCGACCGCCACTTCGGCGTGGGCGGCGACGGCGTCATCCGGGCCGTGAAGACGGCGTCGCTGCCCGGCGGCGCCGAGCCCTTCGTCGGCGACGGCGCCGGTTCCCCCGAGTGGTTCATGGACTACCACAACGCCGACGGCAGCGTCGCCGAGATGTGCGGCAACGGCATCCGCGTCTACGTGCGCTACCTGCTCGAGCGCGGCCTCGTCGAGCTGGCCGAGGGCGACCGCCTCGCGATCGGCACCCGTGCCGGGGTCCGCTGGGTCGAGCGGTCCGTCGACGGCTTCCGTGTCGACCTCGGGGCCTGGCGCCTCGACGACGCCGAGCCGACCGTGCGCGCCCGCGAGCTGCACGCCGCGCGCCCCGGCCTCTCGCTCTCCGTGGGCAACCCCCATGTCGTCGTCGCGCTGGCCGGCGACGCCGAGCTCGACGCGGTCGACCTCGCCTACGCGCCGATGCTCGACCCCGTGCCGAGCGACGGCGCCAACGTCGAGTTCGTCGTCCCCTCCGACCCCCTCGTCGTCGACGGCGTGGGCCGCATCCGCATGCGCGTCCACGAGCGCGGCAGCGGCGAGACGCTCTCCTGCGGCACCGGCGCGGCGGCCGCGGCCCTCGCGACCCGCCACTGGGCGGGCACGGGCGCTCCGGCGTCCTGGCTCGTCACGGTGCCGGGCGGCGTGGTCGGCGTCCGTGTCACCGAGCACCCCGACGGCGAGCACGTGTCTCTGAGCGGGCCGGCCGAGCTGGTCTACAGCGGCGCCCTCACCCTCTGAGGCACGGCGCTCCCTCGCGGGAGCCGACCCGCGCCTCCCCGGGTCAGCTGCGGGTGGCCCGGATGATGCGGTACCCCTTGCTGGTGGAGGCGCGGTGCACGTCGACGACGTCGCGCATCGTCTCGCCGATCCAGCGCTGCAGGGAGTCCGCCCCGAGGTTCTTCTGCACGACGAGCCAGGCGTCGGCCCCCTCCTCGAGCCGGGGGAGCCAGCGCTCGAGGATGCCGTGCAGCTCGGCCTTGCCGACGCGGATGGGCGGGTTCGACCAGATGGTCGCGAAGCGCACGTCGTCGGGAACATCGTCCGGGGTGACGGCGTTGACGTTGTGGAGGCCGGCGGCCCGGGCGTTCTCGCGCACGAGCTGCAGGACCCTCTCGTTCACGTCGACGGCCCACACCGTCGCGTCGGGTGACATCAGCGCGAGGCTCAGGGTGACGGGCCCCCATCCGCACCCGACGTCGAGGAGGTCGCCCACCGGGGGCGGCGCCGGGGTGCCGGCCAGCAGCACCGACGTGCCAGGGTCGACCCGGCCGGGGCTGAAGACGCCCGCGGCCGTCGTGATCGAGAGCTCACGGCCCGCGAGGGTCGCCGTGATCGTGCGACGACGCAGCTCGCTCTCCGGGTTCGGGGAGAAGTAGTGCTCGCTCGACATGATCCACAACCTACCGAAGATGCAGGGCTCGCCCGTCCGGGCGCCCTGCGACCTGCCTGACGAAAGGGCTACGATCACACCGATGACAGACACTCCCTCCACCCCGCTCGACGCCGAGCAGGGCGACCAGCTGCCCGACGACGTCGTCGCCCGGGTGCTGGAGCGCGCGGCGGCCCGCTCCTCCGCGTACACCGTCTTCTCGCCCGCGCAGGCGATCCAGACCCGCTCCCTGGCCGACGCCGGCTCCGACGGCGAGCAGCTCGACCGTGACGACCGCGCCGCGCTCCGGCGCGTGGGCGGGCTGTCGACCGAGCTCGAGGACGTCACCGAGGTCGAGTACCGCCAGCTGCGGCTCGAGAACGTCGTGCTGATCGGCGTCTGGTCGCAGGGGTCGCTCGGCGACGCCGAGAACTCCCTGCGCGAGCTCGCCGCCCTGGCCGAGACGGCCGGCGCGGTCGTGCTCGACGGCCTGCTGCAGCGGCGTCCGAACCCCGACCCCAGCACGTACCTCGGCAAGGGCAAGGCGGAGGAGCTCCGGCAGACCGTCGCCGCCCTCGGCGCCGACACGGTCATCGCCGACACCGAGCTCGCGCCCAGCCAGCGACGTGCCCTCGAAGACGTCGTGAAGGTCAAGGTCATCGACCGCACCGCGGTGATCCTCGACATCTTCAGCCAGCACGCCAAGAGCCGCGAGGGCAAGGCGCAGGTCGAGCTCGCGCAGCTCGAGTACCTGCTGCCCCGCCTCCGTGGCTGGGGCGAGTCGATGTCGCGCCAGGCCGGTGGCCAGGTCGGCGGCGCCGGTGCCGGCATGGGCAGCCGTGGCCCCGGTGAGACGAAGATCGAGCTCGACCGGCGCCGCATCCACACCCGCATGGCGCGCCTCCGTCGCCAGATCAAGGAGATGAAGCCGGCGCGCGACGCCAAGCGCGCGAACCGCGACCGCAACGAGGTGCCCTCCGTCGCGATCGCGGGCTACACGAACGCCGGCAAGAGCAGCCTGCTGAACCGCCTCACGAGCGCGGGCGTCCTGGTCGAGAACGCCCTGTTCGCGACCCTCGACGCCACGGTGCGGAAGAGCTCGACGCCCGACGGCCGCCCGTTCACGTACGTCGACACGGTCGGCTTCGTGCGCAACCTGCCGCACCAGCTCGTCGAGGCGTTCCGCTCGACCCTCGAGGAGGTCGCCGCGAGCGACGTCATCGTGCACGTGGTCGACGGCTCGCACCCCGACCCGGCCGCCCAGCTGGCGACGGTGCGCCAGGTGATCTCCGAGGTCGATGGCCACGACATCGCCGAGGTCGTCGTCTTCAACAAGGCTGACCTCGTCGACGCCGACCAGCGGCTCGTGCTGCAGGGCCTCGAGCCCTCGGCGGTCTTCGTCTCCGCCCGGACGGGCGAGGGCGTAGACGAGCTGCTCGACCGCGTCGCCGGCCTCCTGCCGGAACCCGAGGTCGAGGTCGACCTGCTCGTGCCGTACGACCGCGGAGAGGTCGTGGCGCACCTGCACGACGCGGGCCGCGTCGTCTCGACCGACTACGAGGAGGCCGGCACGCGCCTCCACGCCCGGGTGTACCCGAGCGACGTGGCCGCCCTGGCACCGTTCGTGCAGCCGGCGGTCGCCCGGCGCTGAGCGCCGGCCCTCCGCCACAGCACGAAGGCCCGCTGCCGTCTCGGCAGGGGGCCTTCGTCGTCGCGGTCGGCGGTGGTGCAGGAGTCGCGGGTCGTCTCGTCGAGGCCGCCGCGACCCAGCCCGCTACACCGAGCGCAGCACCGCCACGACCTTGCCGACGATCTGGGCGTGGTCGCCCAGGATCGGCTCGAAGGCGCTGTTGCGGGGGAGCAGCCAGGTGTGGCCGTCGCGCTGGCGGAAGACCTTGACGGTCGCCTCGTCGTCGAGCATCGCCGCGACGATGTCGCCGTTCTCCGCGCTCTGCTGCTGGCGGACGACGACCCAGTCGCCGTCGCAGATGGCGGCGTCGACCATGGAGTCGCCGACGACGCGCAGCATGAAGAGGTCGCCCTTGCCCACGAGCTGGCGGGGCAGGGGCATGACGTCCTCCACCTGCTGCTCGGCGGTGATGGGCACGCCGGCGGCGATCCGGCCGACCATGGGCACGTGGGCGGTGTCGCCGTCGTCGCTGCTGGTGAGGATGGTGGTGACGGGAGCGGAGGGGGCCGACTCGTCGGCGAGCACCTCGAGGGCGCGGGGCCGGTTCGGGTCACGGCGGATGCGGCCGGCGAGCTCGAGCTGGTTGAGCTGGTGCGTGACGCTCGACAGCGAGCGGAGGCCGACCGCGTCGCCGATCTCGCGCATGCTCGGCGGGTAGCCGCTCTGGGCGATGCTCGCCTGGATGGCCGCCAGGATCGACTCCTGCTTCGCCGTCAGTGCCTTGCGGGAGGGGGCCGTCACGGCCGCGCTCGCGCGCTGCGGGTCGCTCATCTGTCTCCTGACGTCGGATGTCGGTGGTCGCTGTTTGACTCCCACCATCGATCGAAACCGTATCCGATGACGACGACCCAGCCACACACCTGTTCGAGTGTGTCGCAGATCCGGAGGGCGTCGGAGGGGGATGAGGGGTTGAATCGACCATGGATCGAATGTATGTTCGGAACACGTCTTCGTGTTCGGCATTCCCGGCCGAGTGCCGGGCACGAATTCGCAGTCTTCTCTCGCGGTGAAAGGACCCACCCCATGAGCGCCATCGTCAGCAGCATCAGCATCGCCCCCAGCATCGACGGCACCCCCGCCGCCGCCCCCGTCCGCACCCGTCTCCGCATCACGCGCCGCGGTCGTCGCGTCGTGGCCGCCACCGTCGCGCTGGGCGTGGCGGGCATCGTCGGCGGCGTCCTGCTCGCCGGCCCCGGGGCGCAGGCCTCCGACAGCTCGGCCGCCGTGGCGTTCGAGCACGTCACGGTCGAGGGCGGCGAGACGCTCTGGCAGGTCGCCCACGAGATCGCGCCCACGAAAGACCCGCGCGACGTCGTCAGCGACATCGTCCGGCTGAACGCCCTCGGCAGCGCCGAGGTCAGCGCGGGGCAGACCCTCGCCGTCCCGACGAAGTACTCCGACTGACCCGTCGGCAGCGGACGTCGTCCTGGTGACGGTCGGGGCGCGCCTCGCGCCTACCATGGAGGGGTGTCCTTCAGTCTCGACGACCTGCCCCTCCGCGACGACCTCCGCGGCCTGACCCCGTACGGCGCCCCTCAGAAGAAGGTGCCCGTCGCCCTCAACGTCAACGAGAACACGCATCCCGTGCCCGCCGACGTGGCCCGCGACATCGTCGCCTCGATCGCCGAGGCGCTGCACGAGGTCAACCGCTACCCCGACCGTGAGTTCACGGCTCTGCGCGAGGCGCTGGCGGCCTATCTCGGGCACGGCGTCACGGCTGAGCAGATCTGGGCGGCGAACGGCTCGAACGAGGTCATCCAGCAGCTGCTCCAGGCGTTCGGCGGCCCCGGTCGTTCCGTCCTCGGGTTCCCGCCCACGTACTCGATGCACTCGATCATCACCGTCGGCACCGGCAGCACCTGGGTCGAGGGTCGCCGCGACGGGGGCTTCGGCATCTCGCCCGAGACTGCCGTCGCCGAGATCGAGCGCGTCCGCCCCGACATCGTCTTCTTCTGCGGCCCCAACAACCCCACCGGCACGCCCCTCGACCTCGCCACGGTCGAGGCGGCCTACGACGCGACCGACGGCATCGTCTTCGTCGACGAGGCCTACGCCGAGTTCATGCCGCCCGGGCAGCCGACGGCGTTGACGCTCCTCGAGGGGCGTCCGCGCCTCGTCGTCTCGCGCACGATGAGCAAGGCGTTCGCCTTCGCCGGGGCCCGCGTCGGGTACCTGGCCGCGCACCCGGCCGTGGCCGACGCGCTCCGTCTCGTCCGCCTCCCGTACCACCTCTCCTCGTTGACGCAGGCGGCCGCCGTCGCGGCCCTCCGTCACGCCGACGAGATGCTCGCCATGGTCGACGACATCCGGGGGCAGCGCGACCGCATCGTGCGCGAGCTGGCCGCGATGGGCTACGAGCCGTGGCCGACCTGGTCGAACTTCGTCCTGTTCGGCGGCGTCGACGACCCGTCCGACGTCTTCGAGCGGCTCCTCGAGCGCGGCATCATCGTGCGCGACCTGGGCATCCCCGGCCACCTCCGCGTCAGCGCCGGCACGGAGGCCGAGACCACCGCGTTCCTCGACGCCCTCCGCGACATTAGGCTCTCCTCGTGACCGATCAGCGCGCCTCCCGCACCGCCTCCCTGACCCGATCGACGAGCGAGTCGAGCGTCGCGCTCTCGCTCGACCTCGACGGCACGGGGCGGTCGACCGTCTCGTCGTCGGTGCCGTTCTTCGACCACATGCTCACCGCGCTCTCGAAGCACTCGCTGATCGACCTCGACGTGACCGCCACCGGCGACACGCACATCGACGCGCACCACACGGTGGAGGACATCGGCATCACGTTCGGCACCGCGCTGCGCGAGGCCCTCGGCGACAAGTCGGGCATCTCGCGCTACGGCGACGCCCTCGTGCCGCTCGACGAGGCCCTCGTGCAGGCTGTCGTCGACGTGTCGGGTCGCCCCTACCTCGTCCACACCGGCGAGCCCGCGGGCTTCGAGCACCACCTCATCGGCGGGCACTTCACCGGTTCGCTCGTGCGCCACGTCTTCGAGGCCATCACGGTGCACGCCGGCATCACCGTGCACGTCCGCGTGCTGGGCGGGCGCGACCCGCACCACATCGCCGAGGCCGAGTTCAAGGCCTTCGCACGGGCGCTCCGCCAGGCCGTCGAGCCCGACCCCCGGGTCTCGGGCGTCCCCTCGACCAAGGGCTCGCTGTGACGGCGCGGCCGACCGTCGCCGTGCTCGACTACGGCAGCGGCAACGTGCACTCGGCCGTCAAAGCGCTCGAGCTCGCGGGCGCCGACGTGGAGCTGACCCGCGACCGCGGTCGCGTGCAGTCGGCCGACGGCCTCTTCGTGCCCGGCGTCGGGGCCTTCGGCGCCGTGATGAGCCAGCTCGAGTCCGTGGGCGGCGGCGAGCTGATCGACCGACGCCTCGCCGGCGGACGGCCCGTCATGGGCATCTGCGTCGGCATGCAGGTCTTCTTCGAGGGCGGCGTCGAGCGCGGGACGACCACGGGCGGGCTCGGCGAGTGGCCGGGCGTCGTCGACGAGCTCAAGGCCGACGTGCTGCCGCACATGGGCTGGAACACCGTCGACGCCCCGGAGGGCAGCGTCCTCTTCGACGGGGTCCGCGACGAGCGCTTCTACTTCGTGCACTCGTTCGCCGCGCAGGAGTGGACGCTCGACGTGATCCGCCCGTTCCCCGAGCCGCACGTCACGTGGGCCGACCACGGCGGCCGGTTCGTCGCGGCCGTCGAGAACGGCCCGCTCTGGGCGACGCAGTTCCACCCCGAGAAGTCGGGGCAGCCCGGCATCCGCCTCCTGTCGAACTGGCTCGGCACCCTCTGACCCGGCGCGACGGCCGGCCGGGCCCGACCGCCCGGCCGGCCGCCGCCTCCACCCCGACCCCGCCCCGAGAGGCGCGTCGTCCCGACGCGACGGGGGCACGATCCCGCGGCCACGCCGCGAGGGAGACAGCATGAGCGAGTTCTGCACCACCCCCGGCCTGACCCTCTTCCCGGCCGTCGACGTCGCCGGTGGCCAGGCCGTCCGCCTGACCCAGGGCGAGGCCGGCACCGAGACCGGCTACGGCGACCCGGTGGCCGCGGCGGACGACTGGAAGGAACAGGGCGCCGAGTGGCTGCACCTCGTCGACCTCGACGCGGCGTTCGGGCGCGGCGACAACCGGTCGATCATCAAGAAGGTCATCCGCCAGGTGAAGGGCATCAACGTCGAGCTCAGCGGCGGCATCCGTGACGACCGCTCGCTCGACGACGCGCTGAGCACCGGCGTCAAGCGCATCAACCTCGGCACCGCGGCGCTCGAGAACCCCGAGTGGGCCGCGCACGTCATCGCGGAGTACGGCGAGGCCGTCGCCGTGGGCCTCGACGTGCGCGGCACGACGCTGGCCGCGCGGGGCTGGACGCAGGAGGGCGGCGACCTCTGGACCGTCCTGGCCCGCCTCGAGGACGCCGGCTGTGCGCGCTACGTCGTCACCGACGTCACGAAGGACGGCACGCTCCAGGGCCCGAACGTCGAGCTGCTGAAGCAGGTGACGGAGCGCACCGAGAAGCCCGTCATCGCCAGCGGCGGCATCTCGAGCCTCGACGACATCGCGGCCCTCCGCGAGCTCGTGCCCCGGGGGGTCGAGGGCGCCATCGTCGGCAAGGCCCTGTACTCGGGCGCGTTCACGCTCGGCGCCGCGCTCGACGTCGCCTCGGCGTGACGTCGGAGGCCTCCGGCCCCGGTGCGGCGCACGAGGGCCCCGGCGCTCACGACGGGCCCCCCGGGCCCCCGGTCGACAGTGCCGGTCGCCCGTGGGCGGGCCGCACCTTCCAGCACCACGACACGGCCTACGCGGGTGACGACGGCTCGGCCGACCCGCGCCTCCTCGAGGCCCTGACGCGGTTCCACGCGGGGGAGGCCGACGAGGTGGCGGTGGTGGACGCCCTCCGCCCCGCCCGGCTGCTGATCCCGCTCGTCGCGGTCGCCGGCGAGGAAGGGCTGAACGAGCACGGCGTCGTCGTCGACAAGACGCAGGAGCTGTCGATCGTCACGGTCGCGGGCCCCGACGGCCGCGACGTGCTGCCGGCGTTCACGTCGGTGGAGACGCTCCGGGCCTGGGACCCGAAGGCACGCCCCGTCCCCGCCGACGCCCGACGCATCGCCCTGGCGGCCGCGGCCGAGGGCACCGACCGGCTCGTGCTCGACCCCGCCTCGCCGACCGAGTTCGGCCTGCGGCGGCCGGCCCTGTGGGCCGTCGCGCAGGACGAGCGCTGGCTGCCCAGCCACCAGGACCCGGACGTGCTGCAGGCGTTCCTCACGGCGTCGGCCACCGAGGAGGCGCTGGTCACGGTGGCGGTCGCGCCCGGCTACCGGTCGGCGCGGCTCGGCCCGCCCGAGCTCGTCGTGCAGCTGGGCGTCCGGCCGGGTCTCGACCAGGAGCAGCTCAGCGCCGTGCTCGGGCGCCTGCAGGCGGCCTGGTCGGCCGACGCCGTCATCGCGGAGCGGGTCGACGGCATGGCCGTGAAGGTCGTCCCCGCCGCCGCCGGGGGGCCGGCCCAGCCCGGCGGCCCGGCCCGGCCCGACGGGCTGGCCCGGCCCTAGTTGACCGGGCCGGTGAGCTTCTCGCCGGGGCCGGCGCCCACCGCGTCGGGGATGGCGCTCGCCTCGCGGAAGGCGAGCTGCAGCGACCGGAGCCCGTCCCGGAGGGCCCGGGCGTGCTGGTCGCCGATCTCGGGCGCGCTGGCCGTGACGAGCCCCGCGAGCGAGGTGATCAGCTTGCGGGCCTCGTCGAGGTCGGTCTGCGCCTGGGGGTCGTCGGCCAGGCCGACCTTGACGGCGGCGGCGCTCATCAGGTGGACGGCGACGGTGTTGATGACCTCGACGGCGTTGACCTCGGCGATGTCGCGCACGGCGTCGTCGGCGCCGCCCGTCGCCGACGGGGCGGTGTCGTCGGCGAAGCGGTGGGTGTGCGCGTCGTCGGAGGCGGCGGCGGTGTCTCGGGGGGAGTGGCTCACGAACTGATCCTCTGCTAAAGTCGTCAAGGCTCGGAGCGTCTGCTCCGTGCGAAAGTGGAGATTCTCCCACCCGCGCTCGACCGTTACACGAGGTTACCGGGTTGTTGGCACCCCGTCGGTGTCCGTCCGAAGCTCACCTGCCCCGCAGGTGGCTCAGGTCGGAGACAGGCAGCCAGGGTGCAGTGGTCCTGTCGCGCCGTGAGGTGCAGGGGCCACGAACCTCCTCTTTCCCCGCCGCGTCACCGACGCGGTGGTGTCGGAAGCATCAACAGAGGAGTTCCGCATCAGCGATCCCCGTACGAACGACCGCATCCGCGTCCCGGAGGTCCGACTCGTCGGCCCCGCCGGAGAACAGATCGGTGTCGTCCCCATCGCCATGGCCCTGCGGCTCGCCGCGGAGGCCGAGCTCGACCTCGTCGAGGTGGCCCCCAACTCGAAGCCTCCCGTGGCCAAGATCATGGATCACGGGAAGTTCAAGTACGAGGCCGCGCAGAAGGCGAAGGAGGCGCGTCGCAACCAGGCGAACACGATCCTCAAAGAGGTCCGTTTCCGCCTGAAGATCGACAAGCACGACTACGAGACCAAGCGCAAGCGCGCCGAGGGCTTCCTCCAGGGCGGCGACAAGGTCAAGGCCATGATCCTGTTCCGCGGTCGCGAGCAGTCGCGTCCCGACCAGGGCGTCCGCCTCCTGCAGCGCTTCGCGGAGGACGTCGCCGAGCTCGGCAGCGTCGAGTCGACGCCCACCATCGACGGCCGCAACATGGTGATGGTGATCGGTCCGCACAAGAACAAGTCCGAGGCCAAGGCCGAGGCGGAGGCCCGCAAGGTCGCCGCCAAGGGCCCGAAGCACCCGACGTCCGACGAGGCGCCGGCCGACGCACCGGCCGCGCCCACAGAAGAGAGCAAGTAAGAGATGCCCAAGCAGAAGACCCACTCCGGCGCCAAGAAGCGCTTCAAGGTCACCGGTTCCGGCAAGATCATGAAGCAGCAGGCCGGCATGCGCCACAACCTCGAGGTGAAGAGCGCCAAGCGCAAGGCTCGCCTGAACAAGGACCAGGTGCTCGCCCCCGCCGACGCCAAGGTCGCCAAGAAGCTTCTCGGTCACTGACCGCTGACACGAACGTAGAGGAACAAGAAAATGGCAAGAGTCAAGAGAGCGGTCAACGCCGCCAAGAAGCGTCGCGTCGTCCTCGAACGCGCCGAGGGCTACCGCGGTCAGCGTTCGCGCCTGTACCGCAAGGCCAAGGAGCAGGTCACCCACTCGCTCGTCTACTCGTACCGTGACCGTCGTGCTCGCAAGGGCGAGTTCCGTCGCCTGTGGATCCAGCGCATCAACGCTGCGTCGCGCGCGAACGGCCTGACCTACAACCGCCTCATCCAGGGCCTCGCCCTGGCCGGCATCGAGGTCGACCGCCGCATCCTCGCCGAGCTGGCCGTCAACGAGCCCGCCACCTTCGCGTCGATCGTCGCCACGGCCAAGGCCGCGCTGCCCGCCGACACGTCGGCCCCCAAGGCCGCCGCCTGATCCACCGCGTCACCTGCACCGCCCGAGAGGCCCCGACAGCACCGCTGTCGGGGCCTCTCCCGCGTCCGCGGCGCGACGGCGCCGCCGCCGTCACCGGCCGGGTCGTGTGGCACAGTGGTGGCGTGCGCAGCCCCCTCCTCGACAACCCCCGTTCGCCCCGAGTCCGAGCGGTGGCGAAGCTCGCCAAGCGCGACGCCCGCACCGACACCGGCCTCTTCCTGCTCGAGGGCCCCCAGGCGGTCTCCGAGGCCCTGGCGTGGCGACCCGAGCTGCTCGTCGAGCTGTTCGTCACGCCCACCGCGCTCGAGCGTCACCCCGCCCTGGGCGAGGCCGCGGAGGCGGCGGGCCTGGAAGCCGAGTTCGTCACGGAGGCCGTCCTCGACGTCATGGCCGACACCGTGACGCCGCAGGGCGTCGTGGCGGTGTGCAAGCAGTTCCCGGTCAGCGTCAAGGACGTCTTCGCCGACACGGGGGAGGGCGGGCCCCGCCTGATCGCCATCCTCGAGGAGGTGCGCGACCCGGGCAACGCCGGCACGATCATCCGGGCCGCCGACTCGGCGGGCGCCGACGCCGTCGTCATGACGGGCCGCAGCGTCGACCTCTACAACCCCAAGGTCGTCCGGGCGACGACCGGGTCGCTCTTCCACGTGCCCGTGGCGCTGGGCGGCGATCTCGCGTCCGTCGTCGCGCGCTGCGCCGAGGCCGGCGTCCAGGTGCTCGCCGCCGACGTCAAGGGCGACGACCTGCTCGAGGCCCGGCAGGAGGGCCTGCTCGGCGCCCCGACCGCCTGGCTCTTCGGCAACGAGGCCCGGGGCCTCACCGACGCCGACCTCGCCCTCGCCGACCGGGCCGTGGTCGTGCCCATCTACGGGCAGGCGGAGTCCATGAACCTCAGCACCGCCGCCTCCGTCTGCCTGTACGAGAGCGCCTTCGCCCAGCGCAGCTGAGCCGTCCCACGACGCATTTCGGTTCTGTTACGAATCCGCCGTGAATTTGACCCCCCTCCGGGTGTCTGTTTGTGTGGCTCCATGGATCCCCTCGTCGTGGTCGACCACGTCAACAAGCACTTCGGAGAGCTTCACGTCCTGAAGGACGTCACGACGACGGTGGGCCGCGGCGAGGTCGTCGTCGTCATCGGGCCGAGCGGCTCGGGCAAGTCGACGCTCTGCCGGGCGATCAACCGCCTCGAGACGATCGACGACGGCGTCATCAGCATCGACGGCACCCGGCTGCCCGAGGAGGGCGCCGCGCTGGCGAAGCTGCGCGCCGACGTGGGCATGGTGTTCCAGAGCTTCAACCTGTTCGCGCACAAGACCGTCGTCGAGAACGTCATGCTCGGCCAGGTCAAGGTCCGCCGTCGGTCGAAGGCCGAGGCACGGAAGCGCGCGATGGAGCTCCTCGACCGTGTCGGCGTGGCCGACCAGGCCGAGAAGATGCCCTCGCAGCTCTCCGGCGGCCAGCAGCAGCGCGTGGCCATCGCCCGTGCCCTCGCCATGGACCCGAAGGTGATGCTGCTCGACGAGCCGACGAGCGCCCTCGACCCCGAGATGATCACCGAGGTGCTCGACGTCATGGTGCAGCTCGCGGCCGACGGCATGACGATGATCGTCGTCACCCACGAGATGGGCTTCGCCCGCAAGGCCGCCGACCGCGTCGTGTTCATGGCCGAGGGCCAGATCGTCGAGGAGGCCACGCCGGAGGAGTTCTTCACCGCGCCGAAGTCCGAGCGCGCCCGCGACTTCCTCTCGAAGATCCTCACGCACTGACGGCCCGCTCGCGGAGCCGGGGCCCACGAGGCCGACCGGCACCGCGACTCCGGCCCGCCCCCCGCACCGCGGGGGAGCACCCCCTCGAGACTTCCGGGCGACGACCGTCGACCGGGTCCCCC
This sequence comes from Frigoribacterium endophyticum, assembly GCF_011759585.1. Classification (GTDB taxonomy): domain Bacteria; phylum Actinomycetota; class Actinomycetes; order Actinomycetales; family Microbacteriaceae; genus Frigoribacterium; species Frigoribacterium endophyticum. The sequence continues at coordinate 16,962 of NZ_JAAOYV010000002.1, read as the reverse complement.
AGCAAGGAGAACAGAATGCGACTCAGCAAGGGAATCGTCACCGCTGCCGCAGCCGCCGCGATGGTGCTCGGCCTGACGGCCTGCACCGACTCGTCGGCCCCGGCCGTCGACGTCGAGACGCCCGCCGACTTCGCGGAGGGCAGCACGATGGCGAAGCTGGCCGACGCCGGCGAGATCACCATCGGCACGAAGTTCGACCAGCCCCTCTTCGGCCTCGCCGACCCCGACGGCGTGCCCCAGGGCTTCGACGCGGAGATGGGCAAGCTCATCGCCGCGAAGCTCGGCATCCAGCCCGAGAAGATCAACTGGGTCGAGACGGTCTCCGCGAACCGCGAGCCGTTCATCCAGAACGGCCAGGTCGACCTCGTCATCGCGACGTACACGATCAACGACGCCCGCAAGGAGGTCGTCTCGTTCGCCGGGCCGTACTACCAGGCCGGCCAGGACCTCCTCGTGCTCGAGGGCAACCCCGAGGGCATCAGCTCGGTCGACGACCTCATGGGCAAGAAGGTCTGCACCGTGAGCGGCTCGACCAGCGAGAAGAACATCGCCCCCTACGTCGCGGCCGCGACCGACGTCATCGCGACCGACACCTACTCGAACTGCCTCGAGCCGCTGCGCTCGGGCGCGGTCGCCGCCGTGACCACCGACAACGTCATCCTGGCCGGCCTCGCCGACCAGAACGAGGGCGAGTTCGAGGTCGTCAACGAGCCCTTCACCGAGGAGCCCTACGGCATCGGCCTCGCGCTCGACGACACCGACTTCCGCGAGTTCGTCAACGACACGCTCCAGGACGCCGAGGACGACGGCACCTGGGACGAGCTGTGGGAGAAGACGGCCGGCAAGGTCCTGCCCACGCCGACCCCGCCGTCGATCGACCGCTACTGACGGCCCGGCGGGCACCGCGACGCTCGTCGCCCGCGGTGCCCGCGCGCGCCTCCCCGGCGCCCCTGCACGACCGCTCGACCCGCGCGGTCGCCCCTGACCTGGAGACACCCCCGTGAACCCCTTGGACGTCATCCCCGGCTTCGACGCCGTGACCGACAACTGGCCCCGCTTCTGGGGCGGCTTCGTCACGACGCTGCAGCTGCTCGTGCTCTCCGGGGTGGGGGCGCTGGTGATCGGCTTCGTCGTCGCCGCCATGCGCATCTCCCCGGTCTCGTCGTTCCGCGTCTTCGCGACGGCGTACACCGAGGCGCTGCGGAACACGCCTCTCACGCTGGTGCTCTTCTTCTGCGCGTTCGTGCTGCCGTACCTCGGCGTCGACTTCGGCACGTACTTCCCGCTCGCCGTCATCGGCCTCACGGCCTACACCTCGCCGTTCGTGGCCGAGGCGATCCGCTCCGGCGTCAACGGCGTCCCGGTCGGCCAGGCGGAGGCGGCCCGCAGCATCGGCCTGGGGTTCGGCCAGACGCTCGGCCACGTCATCCTGCCGCAGGCGGTCCGCATGGTGCTGCCGCCGCTGATCAACGTCTTCATCGCCCTCACCAAGAACACCTCCGTCGCCGGGGCCTTCTTCGTCAGCGAGCTCTTCGCCGCCGGCCGCTACATCGCCAACGACCGCGGTGACGCCGTCGTCACCGTCCTGCTGGCCGTCGCCGTGTTCTACCTCGTCATCACCGTCACGCTCGGCCGCGTCGCCGCCGTCGTCGAGCAGAAGGTCGCAGTCCTCCGATGAGCACCACCGTCCTCTACGACGCGCCCGGCCCGAAGGCCCGCCGCACCTCGCGCATCATCTCCGTCGTCGGCGTGGTGCTCGTCCTCGCTCTCGTCGCGTGGCTCGTGTACCTCCTGGGCCGCCCCCGCGTCAGCGCCAACGGCGCCGTGACGCCGGGGGTGCTCGACCCGTCGCGGTGGGACATCCTCTCCGACCTCGCGCTGTGGCGGGCCATCTTCCGGGGCTGGCTCGCGACGATCCAGGCCGCGGCGGTCGCCTCGGTGCTCGCGGTGGTCGTCGGCGTCGTCTTCTCGTTCCTCCGCACGGCGCGCTCCCGCTTCGTCCGGGTCCCGACGACGGTCGTGCTCGAGTTCTTCCGCGGCATGCCCGTGCTGCTGATGATGCTGTTCATCCTGCTGGTCTTCTCGACCGGCGCCTTCTGGGCCGTGGTGGCGGCGCTGGCCGTCTACAACGGCGCCCTCATCGGCGAGGCCCTCCGCGCCGGCATCGCGTCGCTGCCCAAGGGCCAGAAGGAGGCGGGCCTCGCCCTGGGCCTGACGCCCACCGCCACGAGGTTCCTGATCGAGTTCCCGCAGGCGTTCCGCCAGATGCTGCCGATCATCCTGGCCCAGCTGGTCGTCCTCCTGAAGGACACCTCCCTCGGGTACATCGTCGGGTACGTCGAGCTGACCCGTGGGGGCCTCACCCGTCTCGGCACCTACTACGGCAGCACCTACACGTTCACGCTCTTCGCGGTGGTGCTCGTGGTGTACCTGGCCACGAACCTCCTGTTCTCGTGGGTCGTCCGCATCGTCGACCGCCGCACGGGCCGCGACGGCGTGCTCCGCCGCGCCGGTCGGGCCGGCAGGGGCGGCGGGCTCGGGGGGCCGGGGATCCTCGCCCGACCCGGGCGCGTCGAGACGGACGCCACCACCGGCGCCTCCGTCTGACCTGGTCGCCCGCCCCTCCCCAGGCCGTCGACCCGCGCCTCCTCGCCCCCACGGCACGAGGAGGCGCGGTCCGGCTCCCCGACGATCGCTAAGCTTGGTTCTCGTGTCAGACACCGTCCCCATCTCCGAAGACGCCGTCGCGTCCGCGGTCGACGCGGCGCTCGCCGCCGTCGCCACCGCCGCGTCGGTCGCCGAGCTGAAGACCGCTCGCTCCCAGCACGTGGGCGAGGCCTCCGTGCTGGCGCGCATGAACGCCGGTCTGCGTGACCTGCCCGCCGACCAGAGGGCGGCCGCCGGCAAGCTCGTCGGCGGAGCGCGCGGCCGCGTGGCCCAGGCCGTCGCCGCCCGCGAGGCCGGCCTCGCCGAGGAGGAGGAGGCCCGGCGCCTCGCCGACGAGTCCGTCGACGTCACGGCCCTGCCGACCCGCCGTCGGGCCGGCGCCCGTCACCCGCTCGCCCTGCTGCAGGAGCAGATGGTCGACCTCTTCGTCGGCATGGGCTGGGAGGTCAGCGAGGGCCCCGAGCTCGAGCACGAGTGGTTCAACTTCGACGCCCTGGCCTTCGACGCCGACCACCCCGCGCGGGCCATGCAAGACACCTTCTTCGTCGACCCGGTCGACGAGCACCTCGTGCTGCGCACGCACACCTCGCCGGTGCAGATCCGCACGCTGCTCTCGAAGCAGCTGCCGGTCTACAACGTCGCGACCGGGCGGGTCTTCCGCACCGACGAGCTCGACGCGACCCACACGCCCGTCTTCACGCAGATCGAGGGCATCGCGATCGACCGCGGGCTCACGATGGCGCACCTGCGGGGCACCCTCGAGCACCTCGCACGCTCGATGTTCGGCGCGGAGGCGCAGATCCGCCTGCGCCCCAACTACTTCCCCTTCACCGAGCCCAGCGCCGAGATGGACGTCTGGCAGCCGCACGCCAAGGGCGGCGCGCGGTGGGTCGAGTGGGGCGGCTGCGGCATGGTCAACCCGAACGTGCTGCGGGCCGCGGGCATCGACCCGGACGACTACCAGGGCTTCGCGTTCGGCATGGGCATCGAGCGCACCCTCCAGTTCCGCAACGACCTCAACGACATGCGCGACATGGTCGAGGGCGACGTCAGGTTCAGCGAGCAGTTCGGGATGGTGGTCTGATGCGGGTTCCGCTGAGCTGGCTCGGTGAGCACGTCGAGCTGCCGAGCGACGTCACGCTCGAGAGCGTCCACGCGGCGCTCGTCTCCGTCGGCTTCGAGGAGGAGGCCGTCCACGTCGGCGACGTCACCGGCCCCCTCGTCGTCGGCCAGGTGCTCGAGGTCACGCCCGAGCCCCAGAAGAACGGCAAGACCATCAACTGGTGCCGTGTCGCGGTCGGCCCCGACCACGCGACGCGCGACGACGACGTGCGCGGCATCGTCTGTGGCGCCCACAACTTCGTCGTCGGCGACAAGGTCGTCGTGTCGCTGCCCGGGGCCGTCCTGCCCGGGCCCTTCCCGATCGCCGCCCGCAAGACCTACGGCCACGTGTCCGACGGCATGATCGCCTCGAGCCGCGAGCTCGGGCTCGGCGACGAGCACGACGGCATCCTGCTGCTCAGCTCGCTGGGGCTCGACCCGGTCGTCGGCACCGACGCGATCCCCCTCCTCGGGCTCGACGACGCGGCCGTCGAGATCAACGTGACGCCCGACCGCGGCTACGCGTTCAGCATCCGGGGCGTGGCCCGCGAGTACTCGCACGCCACCGGCGCCACCTTCACCGACCCCGCGACGACCGTGTCGCCCGTCGAGGCGAGCGGCTTCAGCGTCTCCGTCGTCGACGAGGCACCCGTTCGCGACCGCGCCGCGGTCGCCACGTTCGTCACCCGCGTGGTGCGCGGCGTCGACGCCGGGCGTCCGACGCCGACCTGGATGTCGTCCCGGCTGCGGCTGGCCGGCGTCCGGTCGATCTCGCTGCTGGTCGACGTCACGAACTACGTCATGCTCGAGCTCGGCCAGCCGATCCACGGCTACGACCTCTCCGCGGTCACGGGCGGCCTGACCGTCCGCCGCGCCGCCCCGGGCGAGACGCTCGAGACCCTCGACGGCCAGGTGCGCACGCTGCACCGCGAAGACCTGGTGATCGCCGACGAGACGGGGCCCGTCGGCCTCGCCGGCGTCATGGGCGGGGCGCGCACCGAGATGGGCGGGTCGACGACCGACGTCCTCGTCGAGGCCGCCACCTTCGACCCGGTGTCGATCGCCCGCACGGCCCGCCGGCACAAGCTGCCCAGCGAGGCGTCCCGTCGGTTCGAGCGCGGCGTCGACCCGGCGGTCTCCGCCCCGGCGGCCCAGCGCGTCGTCGACCTCCTCGTCGAGCTCGCCGGCGGCACGGCCGACGAGCTGGGCTCCGTGCTCGACGAGTCGGTCGCGCCCGCCGCGGTCGAGCTCGCGGTCGACCGACCCGCCCGCCTGATGGGCGTCGCGTACGACCGCGCCGAGGTGGTCGACTCCCTGACGGCCGTCGGCGCCTCGGTCGTCGACCAGGGCGACGTGCTCGTCGTGACCCCGCCCACGTGGCGTCCTGACCTCGTCGACCCGGCGTCGCTCGTCGAGGAGGTCGCGCGCATCACCGGCTACGACCGCATCCCGTCGGTGCTGCCCGTCGCGCCTCCCGGCCGCGGGCTCACCCGTGAGCAGCGGCTGCGCCGGCAGGTCTCCTCCTCCCTGGCCGCGGCCGGGCTCGTGGAGGTCGCCGCCTACCCGTTCGTCACCCCGGCGCAGAACTCCGCGTTCGGGTCCGCCGACGGGCAGGCCGTGCCCGCCGTGACGTTGGCGAACCCCCTCGACACCGCGGCGCCCCAGCTGCGGCGCTCGCTGCTGCCGGGCCTGCTCGACGTGGCGCGCCGCAACGCGTCTCGCGGCCTCGTCGACCTCGCGCTCTTCGAGACCGGCACCGTCTTCCTGCCCGAGGCCGGGGTCCGCTACGGCACGGCCGAGGTGCCGGCCGGTGCGGCGCGTCCGACCGACGACGTGCTGGCCGAGCTGGCCGCGAGCCTGCCTCCCCAGCCGCGGCACCTCGGCGTCCTCGCGCTCGGCGCGGCCGTGGACCGTCAGCCCGGCCAGGCCGCCGTCGCGGCCTCCCTGGCCGACGTCCTCGACGCGCTCCGGGTCGCCGTCCGCGCCGCGGGCGTCGAGCTGACCGTGCGGCAGGGCAGCCACCCGTCGCTCCACCCCGGCCGCACCGCCGAGCTCCTCGTCGGCGACGAGCGGGTCGGCGTGGCGGGCGAGCTCCTGCCCACGGTCGCCGCCGAGCTCGACCTCCCGCGCGTCGTCGCGGTCGGCGAGGTCGACCTCGACCGTGTGCTCGCCCTGGGCGTCGACGTCGCGCCGCGCCCGATCTCGGCCTACCCGGCTGCCACGCAGGACGTCTCGCTCGTCGTCGACCTCGACGTCTCCGCCGGCGACCTGCTCGCGGCCGTCCGCGAGGGGGCGGGCTCGCTCCTGGAGTCGGTGCGCCTCGTCGACGACTACCGCGGCGCCGGGCTCCCCGACGGCACCAAGTCGCTGACCTTCGCCCTGCGCTTCCGCGCCGACGACCGCACCCTGACGGCGGCCGAGGCCACCGAGGCCAAGCAGGGCGCCGTCCGGCTCGCGTCCGAGCGATCGGGGGCGGCGCTCCGCGACTGACACTCGCCCGGCGTCGCCGCCCTCGATCCTCGACCGACTCGAACAGTAGGGTTCATCCATGCCACACACCGTTGCCGTCGCCGGAGCGAGCGGCTACGCCGGGGGCGAGCTGCTGAGGCTCCTCGCCGCCCACCCCGAGTTCGAGGTGACCACCGTCACCGCGAACCAGAACGCCGGGCAGCCCCTCATCGCCCTCCAGCCGCAGCTGCGCTCCCTCGCGCACCTGACGCTCGTCGAGACGACCCCCGAGGCCCTCGCGGGCCACGACGTCGTCTTCACGGCCCTCCCGCACGGCAAGTCCGGCGCGCTCACCGCCCAGCTGCCCGACGACGTCCTCGTCGTCGACTGCGGTGCCGACCACCGCCTGACCGACGAGGCGGCGTGGGAGCGCTTCTACGGCTCCGAGTTCTACGGCGCCTGGGCCTACGGGCTGCCCGAGTTGCTCCTCGCCGAGACCGGCGGTCGTCAGCGCGACCGTCTCGTCGGTGCCCGCCGCATCGCCGCGCCGGGCTGCAACGTCACCGCCGTGACCCTGGCCCTGGCGCCCGCGGTCCGGGCCGGCCTCGTCGAGGCGACCGACCTGGTGTCGGTGCTCGCCGTCGGCCCGTCGGGGGCCGGCAAGGCCCTGGCGCCCCACCTGCTGGCCAGCGAGCTGATGGGCTCGGCCTCGGCGTACGGGGTCGGCGGCACGCACCGCCACGTCCCCGAGATCCAGCAGAACCTCGTGGTGGCGGGCGCCGAGCGCGTCAGCATCTCGTTCACGCCGGTGCTCGTGCCGATGTCGCGCGGCATCCTCGCGACGTCGACGGCCACGCTGTCGCCCGGCGTCTCCGAGCACGACGTGCGCACGGCCTACGAGCAGGCCTACGCAGCTGAGCCGTTCGTGCACGTGCTGCCGGCCGGGCAGTTCCCGCGCACCGCCGACACCGTCGGCGCCAACACCGCCTTGATCGGGCTAGCCGTCGACGTCGACGCCGACCGCCTCGTGGTGGTCAGCGCCATCGACAACCTCGCCAAGGGCACCGCCGGAGCTGCCGTCCAGTCCGCCAACATCGCGCTCGGGCTCCCCGAGACGACCGGCCTCACCGTGAACGGAGTGGCACCGTGAGCGTCACCGCAGCCCAGGGATTCGTCGCGTCCGGCGTCGTCGCGCACCTCAAGAGCACCGGGGCGCCCGACGTCGCGCTGGTCGTCAACAGGGGCCGCCGCAAGTCGGCGGCCGCCGTGTTCACGAGCAACCGCGCCAAGGCGAACCCCGTCCTCTGGTCGCAGCAGGTCATGGCCGACGGCCTGGCGGAGGCGGTCGTCCTGAACTCGGGAGGCGCGAACTGCTTCACCGGGTCGTTCGGCTTCCAGACGACCCACGCCACCGCCGAGGCCGTGGCCGAGGCCCTCGAGGTCTCCGCGACCGACGTCGTCGTCTGCTCCACGGGCCTGATCGGCGTCGGAGACCAGGTCTTCCGTGACAAGGTCCTGTCCGGCTCCCGTGACGCGGCGGCCGCCCTGCACGCCGACGGCGGCCTCGACGCGGCGACCGCCATCATGACGACCGACACGGTGCCCAAGCAGGCCGTCGTCCGGGGCGACGGCTGGGTCGTCGGCGGCATGGCCAAGGGAGCGGGCATGCTCGCGCCGGGCCTGGCGACGATGCTCGTCGTGCTGACGACGGACGCCGACCTGGAGGCCGACCGGCTCGACGCAGCCCTCCGCGCCGCCACCCGCGTGACCTTCGACCGGCTCGACTCCGACGGCTGCATGTCGACCAACGACACGGTCGTCCTCCTCGCCAGCGGCGAGTCGGGAGCGACTCCCGGCGACGACGAGTTCACCGCCGCCGTGACGGCTCTCTGCGCCGACCTCGCCGAGCAGCTCCAGGCCGACGCCGAGGGCGCCTCGCACGACATCCGCATCGAGGTGATCGGCGCGCTCGACGACGACGACGCGGTCGAGGTCGGTCGGTCGATCGCCCGCAACGCCCTGTTCAAGGCCGCCGTCTTCGGCAACGACCCCAACTGGGGCCGTGTGCTCGCCGCCATCGGCACCACGAGCGCCGAGTTCGACCCCTACGCCGTCGACGTCAGCATGAACGGCGTGCGCGTCTGCCACGCCGGCGCCCCCGACCAGCCGAGCGACGGCGTCGACCTGACCCCGCGCGCGGTCCACGTGCTCGTCGACCTGCAGGTCGGCGACGCCGAGGCGACGATCCTGACGAACGACCTCACGCACGACTACGTGCACGAGAACAGCGCGTACTCCAGCTGATGGCCTCCACCGCGATCGTCCTCGGCGACGAACAGGAGCTCGCCGCCGTCAAGGCGGCCACGCTGATCGAGTCGCTCCCGTGGCTCAAGCGCTTCAGCGGCAAGGTCGTCGTCGTCAAGTTCGGCGGCAACGCCATGGTCGACGACGCGCTCAAGCGCGCCTTCGCGGAAGACATGGTGTACCTCCGCTACGCCGGCCTCCACCCCGTCGTGGTGCACGGCGGCGGCCCGCAGATCTCCGCGGCCCTGCAGGCCGCCGGCATCCCGAGCGACTTCCGCGGGGGCTACCGCTACACGAGCACCGAGGCGATCTCGGTCGTCCGCGACGTGCTCGCCGGCGAGGTCAACCGAGAGATCGTCGACCTGATCAACGAGCACGGCGACCTCGCGCGCGGGGTCTCCGGCGAGGGGTCCACGCTCTTCGAGGGCCGACGCCGGGGGGTCGTCGTCGACGGTGAGACCTTCGACCTGGGCCACGTGGGCGACGTCACCGACGTCGACCCGTCGTCGGTCCTCGCCGAGATCGCCGCCGGTCGCATCCCGGTGGTGTCGTCGATCGCCACGAACGAGGCCGACCCCGCGCTCGCCCTCAACGTGAACGCCGACGCGGCCGCGGGGGCCCTGGCCATCGCCCTCCGCGCGACGAAGCTCGTCGTGCTCACCGACGTCGCCGGCCTCTACAGCGACTGGCCCGACCGGGAGTCCCTGGTCGAGGCGATCACCGTCTCGGCGCTCCGCGACATGCTGCCGACGCTCGAGTCGGGCATGATCCCCAAGATGACGGCCTGCCTCGACTCCGTCGTGGGCGGCGTCGGGGGAGCGACCATCATCGACGGCCGCATCCCCCACTCGATCCTCCTCGAGGTCTTCACCCAGCGCGGGTCGGGCACCGAGGTCGTCCCCGACGACCGGGCCGCCGACCACGGCGCGACCGTCGTCACCAGCTACCCCGTCGTCGACCAGGACGCCGTCGCGTCCGTCGACGCCGGCACCGAGAAGGAAGGACAGTCATGACCATCATCCAGACCCCGGGCGGTACCTGGCAGCGCCGCTTCGGCGACGCGCTCATGGGCTCCCTGTCCACCCCGAAGGTGATGCTCGAACGCGGCGAGGGCTGCCAGGTCTGGGACGTCGAGGGCAAGCGCTACCTCGACTTCCTCGCCGGCATCGCCGTCAACGCCCTGGGCCACGCGCACCCCGCGCTGGTCTCGGCGATCGCCGACCAGGCGGCCAAGCTCGTGCACGTGTCGAACTACTTCGCCACCGAGCCCCAGCTCGCCCTCGCCGAGCGCCTCAAGCGGATCACGGGCGCCGGAGAGCGTGGTCGCGTGTACTTCGGCAACAGCGGCGCCGAGGCGAACGAGGCGGCCTTCAAGCTGGCTCGGCTGAACGGCGACGGGGGCCGCCGCACCCGCATCCTCGCGCTCACCAACTCGTTCCACGGCCGCACCATGGGCTCCCTGGCGCTCACCGGCAAGCCCGCGCTGCGCGAGCCCTTCCTGCCCATGGCCCCCGGCGTCGAGCACATCGACACGTCGATCGAGGCCCTGGAGGACGCCATGGGCGACGACGTGGCCGCGATCTTCGTCGAGCCGATCAAGGGCGAGGCCGGCGTGCTCGACCTGCCCCACGGCTACCTCGAGCTCGCCCGCGAGCTGGCGACCGAGCACGGCGCCCTGCTCATCCTCGACGAGATCCAGACGGGCGTCGGCCGGACGGGGTCGTGGTTCACCTTCCAGCAGTTCGACGTCGTGCCCGACGCCGTCACGGTCGCCAAGGGGATCGCCGGGGGAGTGCCCATCGGCGCGCTCGTCACGTTCGGCGACGCGTCCGACCTGTTCGAGGCGGGCCAGCACGGCAGCACGTTCGGCGGCAACCCGCTGGCGACCGCCGCGGCCGACGCCGTCCTCGCCGAGATCGAGAGGTCGGGGCTCGTGCTCAACGCCCTCGTGCGCGGCGACCAGCTGCGCGCGGCGATCGAGGCGATGGACTCCCCGCTGGTCGACGAGATCCGCGGCCGCGGGCTGCTCATCGGCCTGGGCCTCACCCAGCCCGTCGCCGCCGAGATCGCGGCGCGGTGCCTCGAGGCCGGGCTCATCGTGAACGCCCCGAACGACTCGAGCATCCGTCTCGCCCCGCCGCTGATCGTCGGCGACGCCGAGATCGACGAGTTCACCACCATCTTCGGCACCGTCCTGAAAGGTCTCTCATGACCCGCCACTTCCTCCGCGACGACGACCTCAGCCCCGCCGAGCAGCTCGAGGTCCTCGACCTCGCCGACGCCCTGAAGCGCGACCGCTGGTCGCAGCGGCCCCTCGAGGGGCCGCAGACCGTGGCGGTCATCTTCGACAAGTCGTCGACGCGCACGCGGGTCTCGTTCGCGGTCGGCATCGCCGACCTCGGCGGCAGCCCCCTGATCATCGCCACGGCGAACAGCCAGCTCGGCGGCAAGGAGACCCCCTCCGACACCGCGCGCGTGCTCGAGCGGATGGTGTCGGCCATCGTCTGGCGCACCTACGGCCAGGCCGGCCTCGAGGAGATGGCGGCGGGCACGACGGTCCCGGTCGTCAACGCCCTGAGCGACGACTTCCACCCGTGCCAGCTCCTCGCCGACCTGCAGACCATCCGTGAGGCCAAGGGCCGTCTGGCCGGCCTCACCGTCGCCTTCGTCGGCGACGGGCGGAGCAACATGGGCCAGTCGTACCTGCTGGCCGGCGCCACCGCGGGCATGACCGTGCGCGTCGGCGCGCCCGAGGGCTTCCAGCCCGAGGCCGCCGTCGTGGCCGACGCCGAGGCGATCGCCGCCACCACGGGAGGCGCGGTGCAGGTCACGACCGACGCCCGCGAGGCCGTGGCGGGGGCCGACGTGGTGGTCACCGACACGTGGGTCTCGATGGGCAAGGAAGACGAGAAGGAAGAGCGCGTGGCCGTCTTCGGCGGCTTCAAGGTCGACCAGGCGCTGATGGCGCACGCGGCCGACGACGCGATCTTCCTGCACTGCCTGCCCGCCGACCGCGGCTACGAGGTCGACGCCGACGTCATCGACGGCCCCACCAGCGTCATCTGGGACGAGGCGGAGAACCGCGTCCACGCCCAGAAGGCCCTGCTCACCTGGCTCCTCGCGCACTGACGCCGGAGCACCTCCCGCACCACCGGGTCACCTGACCCACCGGTCGACCGGGCCCCCGCCCGGTCGGCCGCCGATACACTCTCACCCCACATCACACCCAAGGAGAACCATGGCGGATCGCGTCGTCCTCGCATACTCGGGAGGCCTTGACACCTCCGTCGGCATCGGCTGGCTCGCCGACGCGACCGGCAAGGAGGTCGTCGCCCTCGCCGTCGACGTCGGGCAGGGCGGGGAGGACATGGACGACATCCGTCAGCGTGCCCTCGACTGCGGCGCCGTCGAGTCGGTCGTCGTCGACGCCAAGGAGGAGTTCGGCACCGACTACCTGATGCCGGCCCTCAAGGCCAACGCGATGTACCAGAAGACCTACCCCCTGGTGTCGGCCCTCAGCCGCCCCCTGATCGCGCGCCACCTGGCCCGCGTCGCCAAGGAGCTCGGCGCCGACAGCGTCGCGCACGGCTGCACCGGCAAGGGCAACGACCAGGTCCGCTTCGAAGCCGCCGTCGCGGCTCTCGCCCCCGACCTGACCAGCATCGCGCCCGTCCGCGACCTCGCCCTCACGCGTGACAAGGCCATCGTCTACGCCGAGCAGCACAGCCTGCCGATCCGCCAGAGCGCAGCCAACCCCTACTCGATCGACAAGAACGTCTGGGGCCGAGCGGTCGAGACGGGCTTCCTCGAGGACCCCTGGAACCCGCCGATCGAAGATCTGTACGAGTACACGCAGGACCCCTCGGTCATCAAGCCCGCCGACGAGGTCGTCATCACCTTCCAGGCCGGCGTGCCGGTCGCGATCGACGGCGTCTCGTACACCCCGCTCGGCATCGTGCAGAAGATGAACGAGCTGGCCGGGGCGCACGGCGTGGGCCGCATCGACGTCGTCGAGGACCGCCTCGTCGGCATCAAGAGCCGTGAGGTCTACGAGGCGCCCGGCGCCGTCGCCCTGATCCAGGCGCACGAGGCCCTCGAGGCCCTCACGATCGAGCGCGACCTGGGCCGCTACAAGCGCGGCGTCGAGGCCGAGTGGTCGAACCTGGTCTACGACGGCCTCTGGTTCTCGGGCCTCAAGCGGTCGCTCGACGTCTTCATCGACGACACGCAGAAGTACGTCTCCGGCGAAATCCGCCTCAAGCTGCAGGGCGGCCGCGCGGTCGTCACCGGGCAGAAGAGCGAGCAGAGCCTGTACGACTTCGACCTCGCCACCTACGACACCGGCGACACGTTCGACCAGTCGCTGTCGAAGGGCTTCATCGAGATCTGGTCGCTGCCGAGCAAGATCTCGGCGCGCCGCGACCTGGCCCAGCAGTAGTGGCCGACGCGACGCCAGCCCCGAACCAGAGGGCGGGGGAGGCGGGGGCACTGTGGGGAGGCCGGTTCGCCTCCGGTCCGTCCCCCGAGCTGACGGCGCTGAGCCGGTCGACGCACTTCGACTGGCAGCTGGCACCGTACGACATCGCCGGGTCCCGGGCGCACGCCCGGGCCCTGGCGGCGGCCGGGTACCTCGACGAGGCGGAGCTGACGAGCATGATCGAGGCCCTCGACCGCCTCGAGGACGACGTCGCGACCGGTGCCTTCGCGGCGCAGGAGACCGACGAGGACGTCCACTCGGCCCTGGAGCGCGGCCTCATCGGCATCGCCGGCGTCGAGCTCGGCGGCAAGCTGCGCGCCGGCCGCAGCCGGAACGACCAGATCGCCACGCTGGTGCGCCTGTACCTCCGTGACCACGGCGCGTCCGTGGCCCGTCTCGTGGTCGGGCTCGTCGACGCGATCGCCGCCCAGGCGGCGGCGCACCCGACGGCGGTCATGCCCGGTCGGACCCACCTCCAGCACGCCCAGCCCGTGCTCCTCGCCCACCACCTGCTGGCGCACGCGTGGCCGCTGGTGCGCGACCTCGAGCGCCTCCGCGACTGGTCGCGACGTGCTGCGGCCTCGCCCTACGGCGCGGGGGCCCTCGCGGGCAGCTCGCTCGGCCTCGACCCGCTGCTCGTGGCGACCGAGCTCGGCTTCGACCGCACGACGGAGAACTCGATCGACGCGACGGCCAGCCGCGACGTGGTCGCCGAGTTCGCCTTCGTCGCGGCCTCGATCGGCATCGACGTCTCCCGGCTCGCCGAGGAGGTCATCCTCTGGTCGACGCGCGAGTTCGCCTTCGTGAAGCTGCACGACGCCTTCTCCACCGGGTCGTCGATCATGCCGCAGAAGAAGAACCCCGACGTCGCCGAGCTGGCGCGCGGCAAGTCGGGTCGGCTGATCGGCAACCTCACGGGCCTGCTGGCGACGCTGAAGGGCCTGCCGCTCGCGTACAACCGCGACCTGCAGGAGGACAAGGAGCCGGTCTTCGACTCCGTCGCCCAGCTCGAGGTCCTGCTGCCCGCCTTCACGGGCATGATCGCGACGCTGGAGTTCGACGTCGAGCGCATGGCCGAGCTCGCCCCGCAGGGCTTCTCCCTCGCGACGGACGTCGCGGAGTGGCTCGTGCGGCAGGGCGTCAGCTTCCGCGACGCCCACGAGATCAGCGGTGAGCTGGTCCGGTTCTGCGAGCAGTCGGGGCTCGACCTCGACCAGCCGACCGACGAGCAGTACGCCGCGGTCTCTCCGCACCTCACCCCGGAGATCCGCGCCGTCCTCACCGTGGAGGGCTCCGTCGCGAGCCGCCGCGGCGCAGGGGGCACGGCTCCCGAGCGGGTCGCGGAGCAGACGGCGGCCCTCACCGAGCAGGTCGCGCGCCTGGTGCGCGAGCTCGACCCGGTGTCGGCGTGACCCGAGGTCGTCCGACCGGGCCGCGGCCGTGGGTGCTCCCCACGGTCGTGGCCGTCTGCGTCGTCGTCCTCGTGGCCGTCGTCGTCATCGTCGTGGCGAGCGGGCAGAGCTTCTTCTGAGCGGGCAGCAGGGCCCCGGGGGAGGCGCGGGGCCGGGTGACGAGGTGACCCGCCTGCTCTCCGGGCCGGCCCGCGAGGTCGGCCCGCGACTCCTCGGCTCCGTCTTCCGGGTCGGCGACGTGGCCGTCCGCCTCACCGAGGTGGAGGCCTACCACGGGCAGGGCGACGACCCCGGGTCGCACGCCCACCGCGGGCCGACGGAGCGGAACGCGAGCATGTTCGCCGAGGCGGGCACGCTCTATGTGTACCTGTCGTACGGGATCCACCGGTGCGTCAACATCGTGTGCGGTCCCGAGGGCTACGGGTCCGGGCTGCTGCTCCGTGCCGGGGAGGTCGTCGAGGGCCTCGAGGTCGCCCGGGGCCGACGCCCGACGGCGCGACGGGACGTCGAGCTCGCCCGGGGGCCGGGGAGGCTCGGGTCGACCCTCGGGATCGAGCTGACGGACGACGGGTCGCGTCTGGGCTCCGGCCGGTTCTCGCTCGAGCTGCCGACCGGGCCCGTCGGACCGGTGGTCGCCGGGCCCCGGGTGGGAGTCTCCGGCCCGGCGGGCACGGACGCCTGGCCGTGGCGGTTCAGCCTCGAGGGCGACCCGACGGTGTCGGCCTGGCGGCCCGCGGTCCGGCGCGCCCGCCCTGCTCGCTGACGCTGGTACCGTTCTCGGGTGAGCACTGGAACCACCGCGGACGTCCTGGCCGGGCAGAGCAACGACCCGACGTTCGACGACGTGTGGGAGGAGCTGCAGTGGCGCGGCCTCGTCCACGTCTCGACCGACGCCGAGGCCCTCAAGGCCCTCCTCGCCGGGCCCCCGATCACGTACTACTGCGGCTTCGACCCGACCGCGCCGAGCCTGCACCTCGGCAACCTCGTGCAGCTGCTGCTCATGCGTCGCCTCCAGCTGGCCGGCCACCGGCCCCTCGGCCTCGTCGGCGGCTCGACGGGCCTGATCGGCGACCCGCGCCCCACGGCCGAGCGCACGTTGAAGACGCCCGAGCAGACGGCCGCGTGGGTCGAGCGCATCCGGGTGCACGTCGAGAAGTTCCTGTCGCCGGAGGGGGTGAACGGCCTGCGGGTCGTCAACAACCTCGACTGGACGGCGCCGCTCTCGGCGATCGAGTTCCTCCGCGACATCGGCAAGAACTTCCGCGTCGGGACGATGCTCAAGAAGGACGCCGTCAGCGCGCGCCTCAACTCCGACGCCGGCATCAGCTACACGGAGTTCAGCTACCAGATCCTGCAGGGCCTCGACTTCCGTGAGCTGTACCGCGCGTACGACTGCGTGCTGCAGACCGGGGGCAGCGACCAGTGGGGCAACCTCACGAGCGGCACGGAGCTGATCCGTCGCTCCGAGGGAGTCGCGGTGCACGCCATCGGGACGCCCCTGATCACCAACACCGACGGCACCAAGTTCGGCAAGAGCGAGGGCAACGCCGTCTGGCTCGACGCCGAGCTGACCAGCCCCTACGCGATGTACCAGTTCTGGCTCAACACCGACGACGGCGACGTGGTGTCGCGCCTGCGGGTGTTCACCTTCCTCGACCGGGCCGAGATCGAGCGTCTCGAGCAGGCCGTCGCGACGGAGCCGTTCCGGCGGGAGGCGCAGCGCACCCTGGCCTGGGAGGTCACGCGCCTGGTCCACGGCGAGGCCGCGACCCAGGCCGCCATCGACGCCGCCGCGGCGCTCTTCGGGCAGGGCGACCTCGACGCCCTCGACGAGTCGACCCTCGCCAGCGCGATCGCCGAGCTGCCGACCGCGGAGGTCGCGGCCGACGCGACGGTCGCGCAGGCGCTCGTCGACACCGGGCTCGTCACGTCCTTGGGCGCTGCCCGTCGCGCGGCGACCGAGGGCGGGGTCTATGTCAACAACGCCCGGGTCGCCGATGCCGACGTCCTCGTGGGGGAGTCGCTCCTGCCCGGTCGGGTCGCGGTGCTCCGCCGGGGCAAGAAGACCCTCGCCGGAGTGCGCGTCAGCGCCTAGCCCTTCGCCCGTCCACAGACCCGCCCCCGGCAGACGCCGGTGGGCGGGTCTCGTCGTTCCGGGGACGGGACGACCATGCCGGCCGGGGGCCGTTCGGCGGGGGTCCACCCGTCGGCAGACTTGCCCTCGTGCGGCCATGTGCGGCTCTCTGCCGAACGTTCACGTGCTGGACCCTTGATTTTCCGGGCTTCGTGGTTGCGACACGCCCGGGATGTGTGGGGGTTTGGACGTTGGGCGGGTGGTGCCTGTAATGTTCTTTCTTGTCACCACAACGGTGCGGCGGAGCGAAGCTTCACCGGCCTCAAGCTGACCAGCCTCCAAGTCCTCGAGTTGCCTACACGGCCTCGGACCAAGTGGGTTGCAAACACTGATCCACATGGTGTAGCGTCATGGCTCGTTGCGAAAGCGACACCGGCTCCTTACAGGGGTCGAAGAGCGGTGGTCTTACATGGTGAAGA
>NZ_JAAOYV010000001.1 GCF_011759585.1 Frigoribacterium endophyticum | reverse complement strand
AGGGGGACCTTGTGGGAGAGTAGGACACCGCCGGACTTCCTTTAGTGCACAGCATGACTGGCACACCGAAAGGCCCCTCCACAGGAGGGGCCTTTTGTGTTTGTCCGCCCTTCCCGGGCGAAGGCCCTGAGATAGAGTCGGGGCGCCACAACACAACAGCAGCCAGAAGACCCGAGGAGAACCTCTGTGAGCGACCGCGACGACGACCGAGACGACCGGCCCCGACGTTCCCCTTCCTCTGGCGGCTCCACAGGCTCCGGCAGCGGTCGTGACGGCGGACGCCGTGACGCGCGAGGCCCGGCACAGGGCAGCCCCGATGGGCAGCGCGGCTCGGCTGACCGCCGGTCGGGTACAGGCCCCCGTCAGGGAGATCGGCCTCAGAGGTTCGATCGTCCGTCCAGCGACCGACCGCAGCGTTCTGACCGTCCGTCGTACGGTGACCGTCCGCAGCGGCCCGACCGCCCGTCGGGTGATCGACCGCAGCGGTCAGATCGCCCGTCGTACGGTGACCGTCCGCAGCGGTCCGACCGCCCGTCGGGTGATCGACCGCAGCGCTCGGATCGTCCGTCCTACGGCGACCGCCCCCAACGGTCCGACCGTCCGGGCGGGGGCGACCGACGGGGCGCGCCCGGCCGCGGGGCCGCAGCGGGCGGTCGTGGTGGTGGCCGCGACTCCTTCAACTCGCGGGATCGCCAGACCCCGGAAGAGCGCGACCCGTACGGCCTGAAGTCCGTCCGGCCGGCCCAGGAGGTCGCCCACGTCCCTGACGACGTGGAGCCCCGCGACCTCGACAAGGTCGCTCGTGGCGAGCTCAAGACGCTGAGCAAGGAGAACGCCGACTGGGTCGCCAAGCACCTCGTGATGGCGGGCCGCCTCATCGACGAAGACCCCGAGGAGGCCCACAAGCACGCCCTCTCGGCCGGTCGTCGTGCCGGCCGCATCGGCGTCGTGCGCGAGACGATCGCCATCACGGCCTACACCGTCGGTGACTACGCCATGGCCCTCCGCGAGCTGCGCACGTACCGTCGGATCTCCGGTCGTGACGACCACCTGCCCCTGATGGTCGACAGCGAGCGGGGCCTCGAGCGTCCGGAGCGCGCCCTCGAGCTGGGCCGCTCGGTCGACGTGGCCACGCTCGACGTTCCCGTCCGCGTGCAGCTCGCCATCGCGATGTCGGGCGCGCGCCTCGATCTCGGTCAGCCCGACGCCGCCCTGCGTGAGCTCGAGATCCCCCAGCTCGACCGCAAGAAGGCCTTCTCGTACAGCCCTGCGCTGTTCGACGCGTACGCGACGGTGCTCGACGACCTCGGTCGGAAGTCCGAGGGCGACGAGTGGCGTGTCCTCTCCGAGCGCGCGTCCGCTGCTCTCGACGCTCTCGCCGGCGGAGACGACCTCGAGACCGTCGAGATCGTCGAGGAGGAGCTCGAGGTCGACCTCGACGACGAGTGGATCGACGTCGAGGGCGTGACCGCCGAGGTCACCGCCGACGACGAGGACCCCGTGGACGCGGATGGCTCTGCCGGGGACGAGCAGGCGACGGACGACGTCGTCGACTCGCCTTCGGACGACGAGGACGCTGCGGACGACGAGGACGCTGAGGACGACCACGGCGGCGACGAGCACGGCGACGGCGAGCCGCCCCACGACGAGCAGCCCCACGACGAGCAGGCCGACGACCGTGGCTGACGGTCCGTCGCCGCTCGACGGCGTCGACACCGTCCTCGCCGACCTCGACGGCGTCGTGTACAGGGGCCGCGCTGCCGTGCCGCACGCTGTCGAGGCCCTGACCGCCGCCTCCCGCACCCACCGTGTCGGCTACATCACCAACAATGCGTCGCGCACCGCGGCCACGGTGGCCGAGCAGCTCTCCGGCTACGGGCTGACGGTGGGGGAGGACGACGTGGTGACCTCCCCGCAGGCGGCCGTGCGCCTCCTCGCGGACGCCGTGCCGGCCGGCTCGACCGTCCTCGTCGTGGGCGGGGTCGGCCTGACCTCCGTGCTCGAGCAGGAGGGCTTCGTCGTCGCGCGGTCGGCCGACGACCACCCCGCGGCCGTCGTGCAGGGCTTCAGCCCCGACGTGGGCTGGGCCGACCTCGCCGAGGCGTCGTACGCCCTGGCCGCCGACATCCCGTGGATCGCCACGAACACCGACTGGACCATCCCGCAGGAGCGCGGCACCGCTCCCGGCAACGGCACCCTCGTGTCGGCCGTGCACACGGCCGTCGGCCGCCTGCCGGTCACCGCGGGCAAGCCCGAGACCCCGATCTACCACGCCGCCGTCGAGCGCTTCGGCGCCACGAAGGCGCTGTTCATCGGCGACCGCCTCGACACCGACGTCGTCGGCGCGAACGAGGCCGGCCTCGTCTCGGTGCTGGTGCTCACCGGCATCGACGGGGCGAAGCAGCTCCTCGCCGCCGACGCGCGGTCTCGGCCGGACTTCGTGCTCGGCGACCTCCGCGAGCTCTCGCAGCCCTACCCCCAGCTCGTCGAGCACGACGAGGGAGACGTGCACGTCGTCACCGTCCGGGGCGCGAGCGTCGCCGTGCGCGGCGGCACGGTCCGGGTCATGACGCCCGGCCCCGACCCCGTCGACCTCCTCCGGGCCGGCGCCGCCGCCGTGTGGGGCACGGGCCGCGCGATCTACGGCCTCGACATCGACCCCGCCCTCCACCCCGACGGTTAGGGTGGACGCCACCATGCAGCAGATCGACGACCCCGGGCACGAGCGTTCCGAGCGCCAGCGCACGGATGACCGTCCGCCGGCGGTGCCGGGCCTGGAGGCGCGCCTCCGCCAGGTCGAGGAGTCACCGTTGGAGTCCCGGGCCGACTCGTTCGCCGCCCTCCACGACGAGCTCCGAGGCGTGCTCGAGGGCACGGCGGCCGACGGCGCGGCGGGCCCCCGGTGACGGTCGACGCCTCGGGGAAGCCCCTCCGCTCCGGACGCGGCACCTCGGCGCCCGAGCCCACGGCCGAGGAGCCGATCGCGGCCGAGGCCGTCGACGAGCGCCTCGACGCCGCGCTCGCCCGCCGGGGCCTCGCGCGGTCCCGCACCCACGCCGCCCGGCTGCTCGCCGACGGCCTCGTGACCGTCAACGGCACGGGCGCCGTCAAGGCCTCCGCCCGTGTCTCGGTCACCGACCGCGTCGAGGTCGCCGGCCTCGACCACTACGTCAGCCGAGCCGCCCACAAGCTCGTCGGCGCCCTGGACGCGTTCGGCGTCGACCCTGCCGGTCGCACCGCCCTCGACGTCGGCGCCTCGACCGGCGGCTTCACCCAGGTGCTGCTCGAGCGTGGCGCCGAGCACGTCGTCGCCCTCGACGTGGGCCACGGGCAGCTGTCGCCGTCGGTGCGATCGGACCGCCGCGTCTCCGTCATCGAGGGCGTCAACGCCCGCTACCTCACCGCCGAGCAGCTGCGCGGCCTCACCGACCGGGCCGACGACGTCGACCTCGTCGTGGCCGACCTCTCGTTCATCTCGCTGACGATGGTCCTCCCCGCGCTCACCGCGTCGCTCGGCACCGGCGCCGACTTCGTCCTCCTCGTCAAGCCGCAGTTCGAGGTCGGCCGCCAGGGCGTCCGCGAGGGCATCGTGCACGACCCGGCGCTGCGCGCCGAGGCCGTGACGACCGTGCTCTGGGCTGCCCACGACCTCGGCCTCGGCACGGCGGGGCTCATCCCCTCACCGATCGTCGGCACGGCGGGCAACAAGGAGTACGTGGTGCACTTCTCGGCCTCGACCGGGACGAATCCGACAGAATGGCTGAGCACGGCAGACACCACGACGGGAGCGTGAGAGAGATCACTTCGACACGACACATCCTCGTCGTCTCGCACACGGGGCGACCGGACTCCATCGGGGCGGCGCTGGAGGTCTGCGGACTCCTGCGCGCGGCCGGTGTCGTGCCCGTGCTGCCCCTTGACGAGTGGAACGACATCCGGGTCGCGGCCCCCGAGGTCGGCGAGGTCCACATCCTCGGCGACGACGTCGTGGCCGACCAGCTCGAGTGCGTCATCGTGCTCGGCGGCGACGGCACCATCCTCCGCGCGGCCGAGCTCGTGCGCGGCACCCGGTCGCCCATCATCGGCGTCAACCTCGGCCACGTCGGGTTCCTCGCCGAGAGCGAGCGCGACGAGATGACCGAGACGGTGCAGCGCGTGCTCGCCGCCGACTACGACGTGGAGGAGCGGTTCGCCCTCGACGTCACGGTCACCACCGACTGCGAGGTCGTCTACCGCACCTGGGCGATGAACGAGGCGACGGTCGAGAAGGCCTCCCGCGAGCGGATGCTCGAGGTCGTCATCGAGGTCGACGGGCGGCCGCTCTCCTCCTTCGGCTGCGACGGCGTCGTCATGTCGACCCCGACCGGCTCGACCGCTTACTCCTTCTCGGCCGGCGGCCCCGTGGTCTGGCCCGAGGTGCAGGCGCTGCTCCTCGTGCCGCTGAGCGCCCACGCGCTCTTCGCCCGCCCGCTCGTGGTGGGCCCCGACTCCACCCTCGCCGTCGAGGTGATGAACCGCACCGACGCCAAGGGCATCCTCTGGTGCGACGGCCGACGCGAGCACGACCTGCCGCCCGGGGCCCGGGTGGAGTGCACCCGCTCGACGCAGCCGGTGCTGCTGGCGCGCCTCCGCCAGGGGCCGTTCACCGACCGCCTCGTGGCGAAGTTCCACCTCCCGGTCACCGGCTGGCGCGGGCCCGACCAGGCGGCCGCCGAGTGATCGAGGAGATCGCGATCCGCGACCTCGGCGTCATCGGGCGGGCGACCCTGCCCCTCGGCCCCGGGTTCACGGCCGTCACCGGCGAGACCGGCGCGGGCAAGACCATGGTCGTGACCGCCCTCGGCCTCCTGCTCGGCCAGCGGGCCGAGAGCGGCATCGTCCGCTCCGGCAGCGCCCAGGCGGTCGTCGACGGCCGCTGGGTCGTGCCCGAGGAGGGCTCGGTGGTCTCGCGCGTGCGCGACGCCGGGGGAGACGTCGACGACGGCGAGCTGTTCCTCAGCCGCGTCGTCTCGGCGGAGGGCCGCAGCCGGGCCGTCGTGGGCGGGCGCACCGCCCCGATCGGCGTCCTGGGCGACCTCGCTGACCACCTCGTCGTGGTGCACGGTCAGAGCGAGCAGATCCGGCTGAAGTCGGCGCAGGCGCAGCGCGCCGCCGTCGACGCCCACGGCGGCGCCCCGCTCGCCGAGGCGGCCACGTCGTACCGGTCGGCCTACGACGCCTGGCAAGCGGCCCGGGCGGAGCTCGACGAGATCACCCGCGACCGCGACGCCCGCCGGGCCGAGGCCGAGGCGCTGCGCGAGGCGATCGACGAGATCGAGGCGGTCTCGCCCGTCGCGGGCGAGCTCGACGAGCTCGACGCCACGGCCGAGCGGCTCAGCAACTCCGAAGACCTGCGGCTCGCCGCCGGGCTCGCCCACGAGATCCTGTCCACCGACGCGGTCGACGGCACCCGCGACGTCCTCTCGCTCGTCGAGGAGGCACGGCGCCAGGTCGAGCGGGTGGCCCCGCACGACGCCGCGCTGCAGCCGATCGCCGACCTGCTCGCCGAGGTCAGCGTCCAGGTCAGCGAATCGTCGTCGCGGCTCTCCAGCTACCTCGGCAGCCTCGACGCCGACGCGGCCGGCGACCTGGAGGTCGTCCAGACGCGGCGGGCCGAGATCGGCTCGCTGCTCCGCAAGCACGGCCCGACCGTCGACGACGCGCTGCGCCTGCTCGACGAGGGCAGCCGCCGTCTCGTCGAGCTCGACAGCGACGACGACCGCCTCGCGCAGCTCGACGACGAGGTCGAGCAGTTCCGGGCGGAGGCGGAGACCAGGGCGAGCGTCCTCACCGACCTGCGCCGCGCCTCCGGAGCCGACCTGTCGAGCCGGGTCAGCGCGGAGCTCCGCGCGCTGGCGATGGCGGGGGCCGAGATCGTCGTCGAGGTCTCGCCCCGCGGCGAGCTGGGCGCGTCCGGGGCCGACGCCGTGGCGCTCCTGCTGCGCCCGCACCCGGGCAGCGAGCCGCGCCCGCTCGGCAAGGGCGCCTCGGGCGGCGAGCTCTCGCGCGTCATGCTCGCCCTCGAGGTCGTCATGGCCGGGTCGAGCGAGGTGCCGACGTTCGTCTTCGACGAGGTCGACGCCGGCGTCGGCGGCGCCGCGGCCATCGAGATCGGCCGCCGCCTCGCGGCTCTCGCCGAACGGGCCCAGGTGATCGTCGTGACGCACCTCGCGCAGGTCGCCGCCTTCGCCACGAACCACCTCCGCGTCGTCAAGGACGCCTCGGGCGAGGTCACCGCGAGCAGCGTCCAGCAGCTCGACGGCGACGAGCGCGTGGCCGAGATGGCACGCCTGCTCTCGGGCCTGCCCGACAGCGCGAGCGGGCTCGACCACGCCCGCGAGCTCCTCCAGCTGGCCTCCGCCGGCGCCGATCGGCGCCCGTGACCCGACAGCGGGGTGCCGACGGGCCCCCGCGTGACATAGGATGGAACCCCGTGGTGAACGAACAGAACTCGGGCCTTGATTCCTCCTCGATCGACGGGGGTGGCCCTTCTGAGGTCCCCTCGTCCACGGCAGCTGCTCCCGCGGCCGTCACGAAGCACATCTTCGTCACCGGCGGCGTGGTCTCGTCGCTCGGCAAGGGCCTCACGGCCGCCAGCCTCGGCAACCTGCTGACCGCCCGCGGCCTCCGCGTCGTGATGCAGAAGCTCGACCCGTACCTCAACGTCGACCCGGGCACGATGAACCCCTTCCAGCACGGCGAGGTCTTCGTGACCGACGACGGCGCCGAGACCGACCTCGACATCGGTCACTACGAGCGGTTCCTCGACATCAACCTCGACCAGGCCGCCAACGTCACCACCGGCCAGATCTACTCGACCGTCATCGCCAAGGAGCGCCGCGGCGAGTACCTCGGCGACACGGTCCAGGTGATCCCGCACATCACCGACGAGATCAAGCGCCGCATGCGGCAGCAGGCCGAGGGCGAGCTGAAGCCGGACGTCATCATCACCGAGGTCGGCGGCACCGTCGGCGACATCGAGAGCCAGCCGTTCATCGAGTCGGCCCGCCAGGTGCGCCACGAGCTCGGCCGGTCGAACGTCTTCTTCGTGCACGTCTCGCTGGTGCCCTACATGGGCGCCTCGGGCGAGCAGAAGACCAAGCCCACCCAGCACTCCGTCGCCGCGCTCCGCTCGATCGGCATCCAGCCCGACGCTCTCGTGCTCCGCAGCGACCGTCCCGTCAGCGACGCCAACAAGCGCAAGATCGCGCTGATGTGCGACGTCGACGAGGACGCCGTGGTCAACGCGAAGGACGTCGCGAGCATCTACGACATCCCGTCGATGCTCAACGACCAGGGCCTCGACAGCTACATCATCCGCCACCTCGGCCTCGCCGAGAAGGCCGGCGAGGTCGACTGGTCGGGCTGGCAGACCGTGCTCGACGCGGTGCACCAGCCGAAGCACGAGGTCACCATCGGCCTCGTCGGCAAGTACATCGACCTGCCCGACGCCTACCTCTCCGTCACCGAGGCGCTCCGGGCCGGCGCCTTCGCGCACCAGGCGAAGGCCAAGCTCGTGTGGATCCCCTCCGACGACTGCGAGACCCCGGAGGGCGCCGCGAAGGCGCTCAGCCAGGTCGACGGCATCTGCGTGCCCGGCGGCTTCGGCATCCGCGGCATCGAGGGCAAGCTCGGCGCGCTGAAGTTCGCCCGCGAGAACGGCGTGCCCGCGCTCGGCCTCTGCCTCGGGCTGCAGTGCATGGTCATCGAGTACGCGCGCAACGAGGCGGGCCTGACCGGCGCCTCCTCGTCCGAGTTCGACCCCGAGACCGAGTTCCCCGTCGTCGCGACGATGGCCGAGCAGGTCGACATCATCGCGGGCGGCGACCTCGGCGGCACCATGCGCCTCGGCCTCTACCCGGCCGCGCTGCAGACGGGCTCGCTCGCCGCCGAGCTCTACGGCTCGGAGCTGGTGGAGGAGCGCCACCGCCACCGCTACGAGGTCAGCAACCAGTACCGCCAGCAGATCGCCGACGCCGGCCTGGTCTTCTCCGGCACGTCGCCCGACGGCACCCTCGTCGAGTACGTCGAGCTCGACCGCGCCGTGCACCCGTTCTACATCGGCACGCAGGCGCACCCCGAGCTGCGCTCGCGCCCGAACCACGCCCACCCGCTCTTCAGCGGCCTGGTCGAGGCGTCGCTCGAGCGTCAGAACTCGAGCAAGCTCTTCGCCGACGACGCGGACGGCGCCACGCCCGGCGTGACGGACGCCGCCGAGGTCGTGGCCTGATGGGCGCCGAGGGCGAGCTGCTGCGCGACGAGCCCGCCGCGCTCGAGGTGATGAGCTCGGAGACGGTGTTCGAGGGCGCGGTCTGGAACGTCGTCCGCGACACCGTCGACTACAACGGCTCGCCGATGGTGCGCGAGTACGTCGCGCACACGGGCGCCGTCGCCGTCCTGGCGGTCGACGACCAGGACCGCGTGCTGGTCATCCAGCAGTACCGCCACCCCATCCGCTCGCGCGACTGGGAGCTGCCCGCGGGGCTGCTCGACGCCGAGGGCGAGAGCAAGCTCGACGCCGCGAAGCGCGAGCTGATGGAGGAGGCCGACCTCCGGGCGACCACGTGGCACGAGCTGGTCTCGTTCCACACCTCGCCCGGCGGCAACGACGAGATGGTCACGGTCTACCGGGCCACGGGCGTCAGCGCGACCGAGGGGGCGTTCGACCGCTCCGACGAGGAGGCCGACATCGTGACGCGCTGGGTCAGCCTCGACGAGGTCGTGGAGGGCGTGCTCGCCGGCCGGCTGCACAACTCCATCCTCAGCATCGCGGCGCTCGCCGCGGTCGCGGCCCGCTGACGGCCCGACGGGGCGGCAGGCCGTGACGACCGTCGAGGAGGCGGTGGCCCGGTACCTGCGCCACGTCACCGTCGAGCGCGGCCTCTCCCCGAACACGACCGCGGCCTACCGCCGCGACCTCGTGCTCTGGCAGGCGCACCTGGCGGCGCTCGGTCGGGCCTCGGTCGACGAGGTCGAGCCAGGCGACGTGGCGTCGTTCCCCGTCGCGCTGGCGACCCGGCCGGAGAAGCCGCTCGGCGCCTCCAGCGTGGCACGGGTGCTGTCGTCGGTGAGGGGCCTGCACAGGTTCCTGGTCGAGGAGGGGCTGCTCGAGGTCGACCCGGCCGCCACGACCCGGCCGCCCAAGCTGCCGTCGCGGCTGCCCAAGGCGATCTCGGTCGCCCAGGTCGAGGCGCTGCTCGCCGCGACCGACGGCGACGAGCCCGCGCGCGTGCGCGACAAGGCGCTGCTCGAGCTGCTCTACGCGACCGGTGCCCGGGTCAGCGAGGCGGTGTCGCTGAACGTCGACGACGTGGTCGAGGGCGACGTCGTGCGGCTGTTCGGCAAGGGCGGCAAGCAGCGGCTCGTGCCGCTCGGCAGCTACGCCCGGCGGGCGCTCGACGCCTGGCTGGTGCGCGGCCGGCCCGAGTTCTCGGCCCGGGGCGACGCGACCCCCGCGCTCTTCCTCGGCGCGCGGGGCGCCCGGCTCTCGCGGCAGAACGCCTGGCTGGTGATCAGCGGCGCGGCCGACCGGGCCGAGCTGGGCCTCGACGTGTCGCCGCACACGCTGCGCCACTCGTTCGCCACCCACCTGCTCGAGGGCGGGGCCGACGTGCGCGTCGTGCAGGAGCTGCTCGGGCACTCGTCGGTGGCCACGACGCAGATCTACACGCTGGTCACGGCGGACGCCCTCCGCGACATGTACTCGACCGCCCACCCCCGGGCCCGGAAGGCCGTCAGACCTTCACCTGCCGCATGAGGCTTCCTGTGCACGGGCCGGGCGCGGCAGCCGCGCCCCGCTCGGGGGCGCTCGTACTATGGAGCCCGTGAGCACCAAGCCGACCCCGAGCACACCCGCCCTCTTCGAGAGCGCTCCGGCGGCCGTCCCCGCGAACGGCCCGACGGGGCGCCCCCGCACCGAGTTCCCGACGCCCGACGTGCTGGCGAGCCACGGCCCCGCGCGCATCATCACGCTCTGCAACCAGAAGGGCGGCGTGGGCAAGACCACGACGACCATCAACCTGGGCGCCGCGTTCGCCGAGTACGGCCGCCGCGTGCTCGCCATCGACTTCGACCCGCAGGGCGCCCTCACCGCCGGCCTCGGCGTGCAGTCGCACGACCAGTCGACGATCTACGACCTCATGATCGGCGCCGTCCGCGACGCGCACGACGTCATCGTGCCGACCCGCGTCGAGGGCCTCGACGTCATGCCGGCCAACATCGACCTCTCCGCCGCCGAGGTGCACCTCGTCAACGAGGTCGCCCGCGAGCAGATCCTCGCGCGCATCCTCCGCCAGGTCAGCGCCGAGTACGACGTCATCCTGATCGACTGCCAGCCCTCGCTGGGGCTGCTGACCGTCAACGCCCTCACCGCGGCGCACGGCGTGCTCATCCCGCTCGAGTGCGAGTTCTTCGCCCTCCGCGGCGTCGCGCTGCTCGTCGAGACGATCGAGAAGGTGCGCGACCGGCTCAACCCCGCCATCGAGCTCGACGGCATCCTGCCGACGATGTTCGACTCGCGCACGCTGCACAGCCGTGAGGTGCTCGAGCGCGTCGTCGAGGCGTTCGGCGACGAGGTGCTCGAGACCGTCATCGGCCGCACCGTCAAGTTCCCCGACGCCTCCGTCGCCGGGACCCCGATCACGAAGTTCGCGCCCGAGCACCCCGCGGCCCAGGCGTACCGCCAGCTGGCCCGAGAGCTGATCGCGCGTGGTGCCGCAGCCTGAGCCGGCCACGACGGTGACGGTCGACGTCGCTCCCGGGCGGAGCGACGTCGCGCACGGCGGTGCCTCGACACGGGGTGACGCGCCCGTGCCGCCGGAGGTGCCCGGCTTCGCCGTGGCCCTCGACAACTTCACCGGCCCGTTCGACCTGCTGCTGACGCTGATCAGCAAGCGCGAGATGGACGTCACCGAGGTCGCGCTGAGCGCCGTCACCGACGAGTTCCTCGCCCACCTCCGCCGGCTCGACACCGACGCCGACCTCGACCAGGCCAGCGGCTTCATCGTCGTCGCCGCGACCCTGCTCGACCTCAAGGTCGCCGGGCTGCTGCCCCAGGGCGAGCTGGTCGACGCGGAAGACGTGGCCCTGCTCGAGGCCCGCGACCTGCTCTTCGCCCGCCTGCTGCAGTACCGCGCGTTCAAGCTCGCCGCCGAGTGGTTCGCCGAGCGGTCGGTCGCCGAGGCCGCGCGGCACGCGCGGTCGGTGCGCCTCGAGGAGAAGTACCGGGTCACGACGCCGGAGCTCGTCTGGACCCTCAGCCCCGACGACTTCGCCGCCCTCGCCACGCTCGCGCTGACCCCCGCCGAGGTGCCGACCATCGGACTCGACCACCTGCACGCGCCGCTCGTCAGCATCCGCGAGCAGGCCGCCGTCGTCGTCGCGCTGCTGCGCGGGCGCGGGCTGCTGACCTTCCGCGAGCTCGTCTCGGGGGTCGACGTCAAGGGCGTCGTCGTCGCCCGCTTCCTCGCGCTGCTCGAGCTCTACCGGCACGGGTCGGTGTCGTTCGAGCAGATCGAGCCGCTGGGGGAGCTCAGCGTGCGCTGGGTCGCCGAGACCTGGACGGACGAGAGCCTCGCCGCGCTGGGGGCCGACTATGACGGCTGACTCCGTGACGACCGTCGCGGTCGCCGGCGCCGTGGCCGTCGAGCGACGCCTGGAGGCGCTGCTGATGGTCGCCGACGAGCCGCAGTCGCTCGTCGACCTCGCCACCGCGGTCGGTGAGCCCGTCCCTGTCGTGCGCCGGGCGGTGGAGGCGCTGGTCGCCGACTTCGACGGCGTGGACGGCGGCGTGCGGCGCGGTTTCGAGCTGCGCGAGGTCGGCGTCGGCTGGCGGTTCTACGTCCGCGAGGAGCACGACCCCGTCGTCAGGGATTTCGTGATGACGCAGAACCCGTCCAGACTGTCGCAGGCGGCTCTCGAGACGCTGGCGGTCATCGCCTACAAGCAACCCATCACCCGCAGCAGCATCGCGCAGATCCGCGCGGTGAACGTCGACTCGGTCGTCCGCACGCTGCTGGGTCGAGGCCTGGTCACGGAATCGTCCACCGATCCCGAGACGGGCGCCACCACCTACGAAACGACGGAACTCCTGTTGACCCACCTCGGCATCAGCTCGCTCGACGAGCTCCCGCTGATCTCCCCGCTCCTCTCCGACGGATCCGGAGGATTCGACGATGCCCACTGACACCACCCCCACCTCTGACGACCTGCCCTCGGGCGAGCGCCTCCAGAAGGTCATGGCCGCCGCCGGCGTCGCCTCGCGCCGCGTCTCCGAAGACCTGATCGCCGCCGGCCGCGTCACGGTCAACGGCAAGGTCGTGACCGAGGCCGGTCGCCGCATCGACCCCGCGACCGACAAGGTCGTCGTCGACGGCACGGCCGTGCAGCTGGACTCGACGCGCCGCTACGTGATGCTGAACAAGCCGGTCGGCGTCGTCAGCACCCTGAGCGACGAGAACGGCCGCCCCGACCTGACGCAGTTCACCAGCGACTACGAGGAGCGCCTGTTCAACGTCGGCCGCCTCGACGTCGAGACCAGCGGACTGCTGCTGCTGACGAACGACGGCGAGCTCGCGCACGTGCTGGCCCACCCGTCGTTCGGCGTGACCAAGACCTACATCGCCAAGGTCAAGGGCCTCGTGACCCCGGCCGTCATCGCCGAGCTGCTCTCGGGCGTCGAGCTCGACGACGGTCCGATCGCGGCCGACAAGGCCGCGGTGGTCGGGGGAGGCGCGGGGCTGTCGCGCTCCGCCGACTCGTCGCTCATCGAGATCACCCTGCACTCGGGGCGCAACCGCGTCGTCCGCCGCATGCTCGAGGCGGTCGGGCACCCGGTCATCGACCTCGTGCGCCGCTCGTTCGGGCCGCTGCACCTCGGCACGCTCAAGGTCGGCCACATGCGCTCGCTGAACAAGGCGGAGCTCGGGGCGATCCTCACCATCTCGCGCGACGCCGCCCCGTCGCCCCGCGTCGACGCGATGCCCGTCACCGAGAGCGCCGACGCGCCGGTCGACGAGGCCGACGTCGTAGAGGTGCCCCTCGACGAGGCCGAGGTCGAGAAGGAGTACTACGACGAGGACGACGAGGAGTTCGACCCCGAGACCGACGCCCGCGACGCGAAGCGCCGCCGCGGGCCGTCCGGCTTCAAGGGCGACGCCGCGGCCGCTCCGTCGCGCCGGGCCGAGGTGCGCCGCCAGCAGGCCGGCCGCCGCGAGCCCCGCGACGAGCGCGGTGCACGCCCGACGCGCGACGAGCGTGGCGGGTACCAGGGTCGCGACGACCGCGGTGGCCGTCCGGCCGCGCGCGACGAGCGTGGCGGGTACCAGGGCCGCGACGACCGCGGTGGGCGTCCGGCCGCGCGCGACGAGCGTGGCGGGTACCAGGGCCGCGACGATCGTGGTGGGCGTCCGGCCCGTGACGAGCGTGGTGGCTACCAGGGTCGCGACGACCGGGGCGGACGCCCCGAGCGTGGCGGCTACCAGGGTCGCGACGACCGTGGCGGGCGGCCCGACCGTGGTGGCTACCAGGGTCGCGACGACCGCGGCGCGCGGCCCGACCGTGGCGGCTTCGTGTCGCGCGACGACCGTGGCTCGCGTCCTGAGCGCGGGGGCTTCGTCTCCCGCGACGACCGTGGCGGTGCGTCGCGGGGCGGCGACCGTCCGCTGAGCGCAGGCGAGGAGCGCGCGGCGGGCTACCCGAACCGCGACGCGAACCGCGATCCGCGCACGGGCCGTCCCTCCGGCGTCCGCGCCGGTGGCCCCGGCGCCGGCCGCGGAGGCCGCGAGTACCCCGTCCGCGACGACCGCACGGGCGATCGCGGCGGGTACCAGGGTCGTGACGACCGCTCGGGTGACCGTGGTGCGCCGTCGCGGGGTGGGTACCAGGGTCGCGACGACCGTGGCGGCCCCTCGCGCGGCGGGTACCAGGGTCGCGACGACCGGTCGAGCGACCGTGGTGCGCCTTCGCGTGGTGGCTACCAGGGTCGTGACGACCGCTCGGGTGACCGTGGCGCGCCGTCCCGCGGCGGGTACCAGGGTCGCGACGACCGTGGCGGGCCCTCACGCGGTGGCTACCAGGGCCGCGACGACCGCTCGGGCGACCGTGGCGGCTACCAGGGCCGTGACGACCGTGGCGGACCCTCGCGTGGTGGGTACCAGGGTCGTGACGACCGTGGCGGACCCTCGCGCGGCGGCTACCAGGGCCGCGACGACCGTGGCGGCCGTGACGACCGGCGCGACGACCGCGGCGGCGACCGTCCGTACCGCGGCCGCCCCGACGGCGACGGCCGTGGGCCCCGGGGAGGCGGCCGGTCGTGACCGACCCGACCCGCGACTCCTCGACGCTGCCTGAGCCGGCGACGGCGGTGACCGTCGGCGACCTCGTCGACGGCAGCCGCCGCCTCGCCGGCCAGGTGCGCGTCGTGGGCGCGGGCCTGCTCGGCACCAGCATCGGCCTGCGCCTGCGCCAACACGGGGTGGACGTCGTGCTCGACGACGTCTCGCCGTCGGCGCGCGCGCTCGCCGTCGACTACGGCGCCGGCCGCGTGCCCGCCGCCGACGACGCCCCCGTGCTCGTCGTCGTCGCGGTGCCGCCCGACGTCACCGCCGAGATCGTGCACCGCGAGCTGCAGGCCCACCCGGAGGCGCTGGTCACCGACGTCGCGTCGGTCAAGGGCCTGCCCCTCGACGAGCTCGTCGCGCTCGGCGCCGACGTCTCGCGCTACATCGGCTCGCACCCCATGGCCGGGCGCGAGCGCGGCGGGGCCGTCTCGGCCCGCGCCGACCTGTTCGTCGGCCGCCCGTGGGTCATCGCCGGGCACGACGACATCAGCTACCGGCGCGCGGCCCTCGTCGAGGACCTCGCGCTCGACCTCGGGGCGACCCCGATCGAGATGACGCCGGAGGAGCACGACGCCGGCGTCGCCCTCGTCAGCCACGTGCCGCAGGTCGTGGCGAGCCTCACAGCGGCGCGTCTGCGCGACGCGCCCGACGCCTCCCTCGCCCTGGCCGGCGGCGGGGTGCGCGACGTCACCCGCATCGCGAGCAGCGACCCGGCCCTGTGGGTGCAGATCCTCGGGGCGAACGCGCCGCGCGTCGCCGCGGTGCTCCGCGAGCTGCGCGACGACCTCGACGGCGTCGTCACGGCGCTCGACGTCCCCTCGGCCCCCGGCGCACGCCGTGCCGTGGCCGACCTCATCGGAGCCGGCAACGCCGGCGTCTCACGGCTGCCCGGCAAGCACGGCCAGTCGACCCAGTTCCGCTCGGTGGTCGTCATGGTCGACGACACGCCGGGCCAGCTCGCCCGCCTGCTCACCGAGATCGGTGAGATCGGCGTCAACCTGGAAGACCTGCGCCTGGAGCACTCGCCCGGCGCGCTGGTCGGACTCGCGGAGGTGTCCATCGTGCCCGAACAAGAAGACCGGCTCGTCGCCGAGCTGCAGCAGCGCGGCTGGACCGTCGTCGGAGGTGTCGCGTGAGCGCCGCGGACGGCGCCGCCGCCGCGGACCCCGCCGGTGCCGACCTCACCGGTGCCGACCTCGGGGTGGAGCGCTCGCCGGGTGAGCACGGCGTCGGCGGCCCCGCCGGCGAGGCGCACACCGCCGAGCTGCGCGACGAGACCGCCGAGGCCGTGCACAGCCACGTCGTCGTCGCCGTCGACGGCCCCGCCGGCAGCGGCAAGTCGAGCGTCAGCCGCGCCTCGGCGATCGCCCTCGGCTTCGACTACCAGGACACCGGCGCCGCCTACCGGGCCTTCGCCCTGCACGCCCTGCAGACGGCCGTCGACCTCGACGACGCGGACGCGATCGTGGGGGCGCTGCCCTCGTTCCGGTACGCGATCGAGATCGACCCGCACCGCGCCTCCTCGGTGACCGTCGACGGCGTCGACGTGACCGACGAGATCCGCACGCCCCGCGTCACCGGCGCCGTCAGCCACGTCGCGAAGGTGCCGGAGGTGCGGCGCTACATGGTCGACCTGTTCCGTCGCGTGATCGCCTCGACCGACAAGGCCGGCATCGTCACCGAGGGCCGGGACATCACGACCGTGGTCGCGCCGGACGCCCAGGTGCGGATCCTGCTGACGGCGAGCGAAGAAGCTAGGATGGCCAGGCGTTCAGCCGAGGTCACCGGGCAGAGCGCCGAGGAGACCGCTCGGCAGCTCTCGACCCGCGACCGGCTCGACAGCAAGGTCGTCGACTTCATGACCGCCGCCCCCGGCGTCTCGACGGTCGACTCCACCCACCTCGACTTCGACCAGACCGTGCAGGCCGTGGTCGAGCTCGTGCAGACGAGCACCCCCACTTCCTAGGAGCCTCCATGGCAGACGACGACAAGTACCCCGCGCTCGACGACTCGATGGTCGAGCGGATCCAGACGATCCCCGACGAGGACGCCGAGCAGCGCGCCCGCGCCCTCCGCGCCGGCCTCGCCGACTACGAGCTCGACGACACCGACCTCGACGTGCTCGACGGCGGCGAGTGGGACCCGAACGCGCTCACCTACGCGCCGGCCCTGCCGGTGCTGGCGATCGTCGGCCGCCCCAACGTCGGCAAGAGCCAGATGGTCAACCGCATCCTCGGCCGCCGCGAGGCCGTCGTCGAGGACAAGCCCGGCGTGACCCGTGACCGCGTCTCGTACAAGGCCGAGTGGGGCGGGCGCCGCTTCACCCTCGTCGACACCGGCGGGTGGGAGCCCGGCGCGATCGGCATCGACCGGTCCGTGGCCCTCCAGGCCGAGATCGCCGTCGACCTGGCCGACGCCGTGCTCTTCGTCGTCGACGTCAACGTCGGGGCGACCGCCACCGACGAGGCCGTCGTGCGGATGCTGCGCGCCTCGCACAAGCCCGTCATCCTCGTCGCCAACAAGAGCGACGACGCCCGGAAGGACCTGGAGGCGGCCGCGCTCTGGTCGCTCGGCCTCGGCGAGCCCTTCCCCGCGTCGGCGCTGCACGGCCGCAACGTGGCCGACCTGCTCGACCTGGTCATGACCAAGCTCCCCGCCGTCTCGACCGTCGCGAAGGAGGAGATCGGCGGCCCCCGCCGTGTCGCCATCCTCGGGCGCCCGAACGTCGGCAAGAGCTCGCTGCTGAACAAGGCCGCGGGGGAGGAGCGGGTCGTCGTCAACGAGCTGGCCGGCACCACCCGTGACCCGGTCGACGAGCAGGTCGAGATCGCCGGCCGCGTGTGGACCTTCGTCGACACCGCCGGCATCCGCAAGCGCGTCCACCTGCAGCAGGGCGCCGACTTCTACGCGTCGCTCCGCACGTCGGCGGCGCTCGAGAAGGCCGAGGTCGCCGTCGTGGTCATCGACGTCACCGAGCAGATCTCGACGCAGGACCTCCGCATCATCGACCTGGTGCTCGAGTCGGGCCGCGCGCTCGTGCTCGCCTTCAACAAGTGGGACCTCCTCGACGACGACCGCCGCCGCTACCTCGAGCGCGAGATCGAGCAAGACCTGGACCACGTGTCGTGGGCGCCCCGCGTCAACATCTCGGCCCGGACCGGCCGCCACCTCGAGAAGCTCGTGCCCGCCCTCGAGCTCGCGCTCGACTCGTGGGACACCCGCATCCCCACCGGCAAGTTCAACGCCCTGCTCGCCGAGCTGGTCGCGGAGCACCCGCACCCGCTGCGCTCGGGCAAGCAGCCGCGCATCCTGTTCGGCACGCAGGCGGCCAACCGTCCGCCGACCTTCGTGCTGTTCACGACCGGCTTCCTCGACCCGCAGTACCGTCGCTTCATCACGCGTCGCCTGCGCGAGATCTTCGGCTTCGAGGGCACGCCCATCACGGTGAACATGCGGGTGCGCGAGAAGCGCAAGCGCCCCTGACCGGGCGGCCTCCGGGCCGTTCCCCTCACAGCCGCTGGAGCATGACGCCCGGTGTGGACCCCGTCCACGCCGGGCGTTCGTGTTGCTAGGGTCGTCCGTACGTCACATGACGTATATCGACGGCGATGTGGAGGGCTGCGGCATGACGACAGGGGTGAGCGTCGATCTCGACGCGCTGGGCGAGATGGCCGAGGTGATGGCGCACGCGCGCGACGACCTGCCCTTCTCCCACCAGCTGACGGGTGACTGCACGGCGGCGCTCGGCTCGGGCGAGGTCGCGGCCGCCCTCGCGGAGGTGAGCCGCCACCTGGCGCGGCGGGTCGACCGCCTGGTCGCGGCGATCACGGACGCGGCGCGGCTGCCGCGCCGTTTCGCGGAGGAGCTGCGCGCGACGGACGAATCGCTGGCGGGCGTGGCGGCGGGCACGGCGGGCGTGGCGGGCACGGCGGGCGTGGCAGGCACGGCGGGCGCGGCAGGGGGCGGTCGACGGTGACCGAGCACGAGGGCGACCCCGGGCGGGGCGACGCCGGCGAGGTCGAGCGGCTCGCGCGCCGGCGGCGGGAGAAGGTCG
The DNA here is from genome assembly GCF_011759585.1 of Frigoribacterium endophyticum. Lineage (GTDB taxonomy): Bacteria > Actinomycetota > Actinomycetes > Actinomycetales > Microbacteriaceae > Frigoribacterium > Frigoribacterium endophyticum. Next base: position 1,570,335 of record NZ_JAAOYV010000001.1, on the reverse strand, counting down.
ACGACCTCGACCTCGGGCGCTACCACGCGGTGCGCTGTGGCGAGTGGGCGGCGACCTCGTGGCAGGCCGAGTCGGGCCGTGCGTTCGTGGCGGAGGCCGAGGCGATCGTGCGGGAGCTCGACGTGCTGCTGTCGACGGTCGACGAGCACGGCGCCGCCCTCGAGGGCTACGCGAGGGAGCTCGTCGACATCGCCGCCGCTCAGCGGCTGCTCGAGCAGGCGCGGGCGAGGGCGGAGGAGGCGCGGGACGACGCGTCGGCCACCCTGGTCGTCCTCGAGGCGGAGGCGGAGCTGCGGGTCGATCTGCCCGGGGTCTCGACGCCCGCCGATCACCGGCACGTCGAGCGGTCGGCCCTCGAGCGGCGGATCGTCGACGCGGTCGCCGAGCTCGGCGTGGTGGGGCGACGGTGGGCCGAGCTCGTCGATCGGCGGCGGGCCGCCGACCACCGCCTCCTCTCGGCCCTGCACGGCGGGGGAGCGGTCGGAGCGCTCGTCGAGGCCGCCGACGCCGCCCGCGGCGTCACGAGCCCGGAGGGTGCGCTGGGGGTCGTGACGGGGCTGACGCCGTTCGAGCTGGCGTCGCTGCTGGCCGACGTGCCGCTGCTGGGCGTCCTCGTCGGCCAGGCGTCGCCCGAGGAGGTGCGCGCCTGGTGGGAGTCGCTCGGCGTCGACGTCGCGCTCGACGAGGACGGCTTCTCCGCGACGCAGCGGGCGCTGCTGGCGGGGGCGCCCGGCCTCTTCGGCGCGCTGGACGGCCTGCCGCCGGGCGCCCGCGTCCGGGCCAACGGGATCGCCGCGCGTCGACAGATCGCCGAGAACGAGCGGACGATCGCGGGGGTGCTCGACGACCCGGAGCGAGGCGCCGTGATGGACGGGCTCGTGACGGCGCTGCGGCGGGAGAACGAGTACCTGTCGCGCGCCGCGGCGGTGCCGCCGGCGGTGCAGCTCTACACGTGGGACCGCGAGGGCGACCGCATCGTCGAGATGGTCGGCGACTGGGAGGCTCCGCCCCAGCGCGTGTACACGTACGTGCCCGGCACGTTCTCGGAGATGACGGGGTTCTGGGCGGAGAGCGGGGGCACCCAGTCGGTGGGCACCTGGCTCGTCGAGACCGATTCCCTCGACAGCGTCGCATTCGTCTACAAGGACGGCCGCTTCCCCGGAGGGGGCGGCGTGGTCGTCCCGACGGAGACGATGGGCCTCGTGCCCGGCCTGCTCGAGGCGAACGACCAGGGCTACGCCCGCGAGTCGGGAGACCGCCTGGCCGCCTTCCAGCGGGGCCTGCACGCCGACCCGCTCTTCCGGTCGGAGCCGCCCGTCGAGGTCGCCGTCGGGCACAGCTGGGGCCTCGCCGACGTGCTGGCCTCGGAGGTGGCCGGGGCCCGGTACGACCACGTGGTGTCGCTCGCGGGGGCGGGAGCCGTCGACGACTGGCAGCCCGACCCGTCGACCGAGTACGACTCGCTGCGCTACCGCGACGCCCTCGGGCTCGCTCAGGCGACCGGCGGCGTCTACGCGGGGAGGAACCCCCAGTCGATGGTGGTGTTCGAGGACCAGGTGTTCGAGAGCGACGGCGACCGGGCCCTCGATGTCGGTTCGCCCGTCACGGAGCGGTTCGAGGTGCTCACGGCCAACCACGGCCTCGTCGCGACGACCGAGGTCGAGAACAGGCTCGTGCTCGGTCAGCTGCTGGCGGAGCTCGAGCGCAAGGACGTGTGGCCCCGATGAGGGTGCTGCGCAGGTCGGTCGCGGTCGTCACCGTGGCCTCGGTGGTCGCGGTGGCGACGGGAGGATGTTCCATGCTGACAGGGCCCCGGGCCGACCGGACGCCGGTGCCGATCTCGCGGCAGCCGCTGGCGGAGATCAAGGTCGACGTCAAGGCCGTCGAGGCCGACCTGGCCTCGTTCGTGCCCGCCGAGCTGGTGCTCGCCGTCGAGCCCGACACGAGCGGCGTCATCATGGACTGCTCGAACGGGGGCGTCTCGTGGGCGAGCCACACGACGGTGCGGGTGTCACGGCCCCCTGACTTCGAGGAGATGGCCGAGCGCCTCCGGGCGACGTGGGCGCGCGCCTCCGAGTTCTCGGTCGTCGTCGGTGACCCCCGCCAGGCCGGCGACGGCTTCTACCTCGTGGGGTCGGGGGCGCAGAGCTACATGGTCGGCATGCTGGGCGACGTCGTCCAGATCATGTCGTTCGGGCCCTGCTTCGAGCTCGTGCCCGAGCGCGACGGCTACGCGTGGGACATCCGGGCGGAGTAGCGGGCGGGATGGTGCACGATGGGGGCGTGCGACTTGTGCGAGACGGCGTGGTGCGACCCCGGGAGGGTGCCGAGGCGACCACGCGGCTGAGCGACGCGGCCGACGAGCTGTGGCGGCGCCTCCGGCTGGACCGCCTCGCGGGCGGGCGTCAGGCGAGCTACGTCATCCACGAAGACATGCGGGAGCACCCGCGCACGGTGCGGGCGTTCATGGGCATCCGCTGGCTGCTGCTCGCCGAGACCGTCGTCGGCCTCACCGCGATCTTCATCGCGGCCGTGCTGACGGCGCGTGGGGAGCACGTGCCGTGGGCGGTCTGGTTCCGGTCGACCGTCGTGCTCTTCCTCACCGCGACTCTCTACGTCTTCGCCTGGCGCGCGCAGCTCGGCTGGTGGTGGGCCTACGCCCGGCTGAGGCTGTTCAGCCGCATCTTCCCGATCGTGACGCTCGTCGTGGCGACGATCCCCGGGCTGTACCCGTTCTGGATGGTCGTCGAGCAGATCGTCTTCTCGCTGATCATGATCGGGATCGGCGACCTGCTGACCAGCGACCACATGCGCGAGGCGTTCCCGCGGCCGGTGAAGAACGGGCGGCGGGGGAGTGGCGCGTCTCGGGCGGGTTCAACCACCGACTGATCCGTAAACCACTGCAAGACGTGGTCGTTCAATCAGTCGGGGGTTGGTTCGGCGCTGGGGGTGCGGGGTGCGGGGCGCGGCTGTGGGAGGTCCAGGGCTGTGGGGCGACGGGGTGCCCTGCCGATGAACCTCGTTCCGGACAAAGCATCCGGGAGTGCCGGGGTTCAATGTCCGAAGCTAGGTTCGACGGGCATACGCACACACATACGGGAGGCGCGTCCGCAGGGCGAAACCCCAGGCAGGACGTTGATCGGACCGACGTCGTCAGACCGTAGTCAGCAATGCGGCGATCGCGAAGGTCCAATCGACCCGTTCCTGTTCGAGCCTGAGATCGCCTCCGGTGACGAGCCGACGTAAGGCCGATGATTCACTCGAGGTCAACCGGGTCAAGGCCCCCCGGTGGGGGCTCGCTTCGTGACCGATCAGATCCGTGTGGGCGTCGATTGTGGCCTCGTCCATCAGAACTGATTGGACGTTGCCGCAATCTCTTCTGAGCGTGTTGAGGATTGCGAAGCCGTGACTGTCGAGGTCGCCCCAGTACACGATGCGAGACGACCTGATCCACGGCACCGACGCGAGGCGGTCGACGGCGTAGCCGCTGCCGTGCACGACGACCGCACCGGGAACGTCGGGCATCGCCAGGACTGTCTCGAGGTTCTCGAAGACGAAGACCGTGGTCGGCATGGGTGCCCAGGTCGCGAGGTCAGCCGCGGGGAGGGCGAGGTCGCTGATGCCGGAAGGGCGAAGGAGCGGGTCGAGTACTCGGAGTCGGATGAGGGACGGGCTCGAATTCAGGCCCAGCCCCCTCTGGCCCGTCACGACCTCAGCCAGGGCGAACACCAGGCGACGGTGCGATTCGATCCACTTCGTATGGATCCCGTGGATGGGCAGCTGGCGGAGGTAGAGGCCGGACGCAGGATGTGCCGCGACCCACTCGAGCACGCCGAGCAGGAGCTCGAAGTCGAGCGGTGTGAGGCCGACCAGGCGGGGTGCCTCGGTGCGGATGACAGAGGCCAGCGCATCGTCGGCTCCGCGTCCGGCCCAGCGCTCGCGGAGAGTGTCAGCACGGTCCCGCAGCAGCTGCCACTCGCTGATCTTCCCGGCTGCTGCGGCGATCACCTCGGCGCCATCGATCACGCACCTGACGGGGACCTGCTGAGGTCCCAGGCTCGCCCAGCTCCGTGGCTCCCAAAGCACATCGGCGGCGAAGCCGGGATCCCGCCACGAACGAGCCCAGGCCGGCGCCTCGGCTCCCGCACGCAGCGCCGTCGCCTGCGTCGGGGGGTGAAGCAGCACGTCGAGTCTAGGCGACGCGGTCGGGTCCGACGCCCACGTCCGGGCCTCACGGGCGTACTTGGCCGCAGCGGCTGCGCGCACCTCGGACGGCCCCAGCATCGACCGCGCGGCGCTCACGACGGCACCTCGTCGAACGAGAGCGTCGCCGCACGAGAGTCCTTGTGGTCCTGGCAAGACACGAGCGACAAGCCACCGACGTAGCGCTCGAGGGTCTGCAGCAGCTTGAGGGGCGTGGCGAGCACCATGTGGAACCCGAACTCGGTGAACACGTCCATGGCCATGCGGGTGAATTCGCTGTCGGCCTTGTCGAAGGCCTCATCGAGCACAATGGTGCCGTAGGGCGCGACGAACTCGTCCGCGTCGGTCAGCTGGTAGCGGAGCGCAGCGGCGAGGCAGAAGATCACGAGTTTCTGTCGCTGGCCTCCGGAGAGAGCCGCGCCAGAATCGTGACGGTTCGTCTCGACTCCGTCGGGGTCCTGCTCCACGCCGACGAAGACCACGTGCTCGCGGGTGTCCAGGCAGCGCCGCCGCCACCCGCGATCGGCTTCCGTGCCGAGGCGCTCCATCACCTTCTGCAACAGCGCGAAGCGTTTCTCCGCGCCGCGCGCGTCGTCCTCCTGCCAGGTCCCGGCCGAGATGGCCTGGAGGTCCGACATGAACTCCTTGACCTCGTCCGACTTCCGGTCGCGCACCTGGATCTGCAGGAACCTGTCCGTGTCGAAGGCCGACCGAAGGAGCGACGCGTTGATCGGCTCGATGCGTGCCGCCACAGCCTGGCGTGCGGTCCTGATCTCGTTGAGGAGCTCGCCCGTCAGCTGCTGACTCTGCCGACGGAGCAGGTCGAAGAACCGGCTCTCGTGCCGCGGCAGCCCGGACGACACGATCTGCTGATGGATGGCTGCGTAGGCCTCTCTGTCGGCGATCGACTCGGTGACGTCGGCCGCCAACGCGGGCCAGAGGCGACGGAACTCCATAGCCAGGTGCTCGAAGGCGCGGGAGGCTCGGTGCAGTTCGTCCTCGGCCGCCCGGCGATCAGAGATGAGCTGCTTCTGAACGGCCGCGGCGCTCTCGAACACCTGGTCGCGTCCTCGCGACCGCGACCGCGCACGGAACCTCTCCTCGAGGGCGTCGGCCTCGGCATCGCCGATCGTCCACTGCTGCTCGAGCGGGGCGAGTTTCGCGATGTGCGCCTCGAGCGTGCCGAGCGCATCGTCGAGCCGGTCGACCGCGGCGGCCGCGCTACGAAGGTGTGACGATGCCGCACCCTCGCGTCCCGCCGCCTCGTCGGCGAGTCGCTGCGCCGCTCTCAGGTCGGCGTTTCCCTCAGCCAGTCGGCTGAGCTGGGCCGCTTCGGCGTCCGCCGCGGCCTTCGCGGCGTCGACGTCGAGCGCCGACCACGGGACAACGTCGAGGGCCGCCAGAGCCGCGATGCGCCGGTCGGTGGCGCGGCGCTCGACGGTCAGCCGCTCGAGTGCAGCGTTGGCGCGTTCAAGTGCCCCTTGTTCTGCACCGCGATCGGCTAAGAGTGCGTCGAGCTTCGCCGAGTTGTCCGAGCCGAGCATCCACTCCCGGCGATCGTCGAGCCGGTGGCGGTCATCCTTCTCGAAGCGCCGCGCGCCGTGCTTGACCTGGCCCGCGCGGGTGACGCCCCGGGGGGTTGCGCGGAGTTCGTGGGCGTCGTCGACGCAGTCGTAGTCGAATCGGTCGGCCAGGCGGTGAGCGAGCCAGCCCGCCATGGCCTCGTCGAGACCCGCCACGACGTGCACGCGGTTCACGAGGGATCGGAGCGACCGCACCGCACGAGGCGATTCGGACCTGGCAGGGATGCTCTCGTAGACGAGACGCGTCCCCAGGTGCAGCCCATCGACGACTGCGACGAAGTCGTCCATGTACTCGTCTCGAACGAGGAGGGTGGGGGCCAGGGGGCGGAGTACACGCTCGATGGCGCCCGTCCACTCCGCGTACCGGGGGGCTACGTCGAGGAGCTCGCCGGCGAACTGGAACGTCTCCTCCGGCACGCCCATGGCGGAAGCGATCGCCGTCCGCGCGCGGATGAGGGGATGCGCGATGTTGGAGCTTCGCCCGCGGACAGCATCGATCGCCAGATCTATCTCGCGGAGTCTCCCGCTGGCCGCCGCGCGGTCGTCGTGCAGAGCCACCTCCGTGTCGCGGAGGCTCGACTGCCCCGCCGTGAGAGCGTCCGTGTCGCGTCTCGCCGTCGTCCGCAACTGCTCGAACTGCTCAGCGGTCGTCGGCATCTCGACACCGACGTCAGCGAGCAGTGCCGACTGCCGCCCCCGGAAGTCGGCCACGCGCTCTGCGGCTGCCCTGGCGTGGGCGACGCGCTCTGTCTGCGCGTCGAGATCCGCGCCTCCTGCCTGACGGACACGGAGGCGGGCCGAGTCGGCTTCGTTCCGCGCTCGCTGTGCGGCCTCGTCCGCTGACTGCAGGGCTGCTGCGGCACGAACCCGGTCCACCCGGACGCGCTCCCTGTCGTCGCGGTCAATCTCGAGGAGGCGTCGGTCTCGGAAGTCTTCGATGACGGCCAGCAGTGCATCGGCTGAGTTCGCCGCTTCCTTAGCCGTGGTGTACTGCTCGGCCGGGACGCTCAGTCGTCGGAGGTGGTCAGCTTGGCGACGCGCCTCGACGACGAGACGGTGTGCCTCGGCGAGCGAGCCGAACTGGTCGACGGCTGTGTCGGCGAGTGCGAACGTGCCGGGCGTCTCCAGCATGAAGCTGCGGAACAGGTTGTCGAGGCTGCCGAGGTTCTTGGCCGCCTGCGTCTTGTGCAGCAGTTGCAGGGCGTTCTCGGTGTCACGTCCGTCGCCGATGCCCAGGAGCTTGGCGAAACGTGCCGCGAAGACTGAGTGCTGGTCGGTGACGGTGGCGTCCTGCCATGCCGCCTTGATCTTGCGCGTCTCGATGCCGTTCCGGACGTGGTCCTCGAAGTCGAGGAGCTCCACATCGCCACGCACGATGACGTTGAGCTGCTTGACGTCAGCGTTCGCGGTGCTGCCGCGTCGGACGTGGAACAGGCGGAGGAGGTTGACGGCGGGACGATCCGCCCCGCCTTCGAAGCGGAGCAGGACGCCGCTCCACGTCGCACCGGAACGGAGGAACTGGCTGACGCCGTCGCCGGTTTCCTCGTCGGTGTGACGACTCCAGGCACCTCGGACGTAGCTCAGCACACTCCTGTCTTCCGACTTCGCCGAGACCTCTTGCGCGGCGGCGTTGAACCGGAGCAGCTTCGGAGGAGTCATGACGGTGGAGATGGCGTCGAGCAGCGAGGACTTGCCCGAGCCGGAATGCCCGGTGATCAAGTGCCCCTTGCGCGCGATGGCCACGCGGTGCAGACCGGTGAAGGTGCCCCAGTTGACGACATCGACCCGAGCCAGACGCCACTGGGCCGGGTGTGGGTCGTCGATGTCGAGCAGCAGAGGCGGCAGCGATGACGAGTCGGTGGTGGCGGTCACGAGCGGCCCTTCTCGGCGATGCGGCGGTACTCGTCACGAACAGCCGCGATCTCCTCTGGCCCGAACACCAAACGAAGCACGGGCGATATCTCGACCCGCTCCTCCGACTCAGCGTCGACGATCACGCCGAACTTCTTCATGTTGGTCCACGAGGCGTTCAGTCTCCTGGTGAAGGCGGCAGGGTCGGACGCCGCCGCGTCACGATAGGGCTCGAGCTGTTCGTCGACGTCTTCTCGGCCGATGATGACGCGCTCCGAGCCGTCACCGTCCAGCAGCAGCTGACGCAGGACCAGCAGCATCCCCGTGTCCAAAAAGGTCAGAGGCGCACTGCGGACGGTCTTGGGGAAGCTGTCCTCTCCGTCGATCTGGACGTTCCGCACGAACGCCACCTCGCCGGCGAGGTCCACGATCAGCTCGAGGAACAGCTCGTTGAGCCGCGTGCGGATCGCGGTCTCGTCCCGCAACAGCGCCGACCAGAGTTGCGCGTGCAGGCGGAACGAGAGGTACGGGCCCCGGATCAAGTGCAGGAGCGCGCGCCGGGAGGAGTCGGGAAGGGTGCCGAGGTCGTCTTCCCAGAGCCCTTCGGCCTCGGTCTGGACCTCGCCGTCGACCTCGCTCTGTGGCTCGATCGGCATCTCGTGGCTCATCGGATCCTCTCGGTGAAGATGAACAGGGGAACAGTGGCACGGAGACGGCGCTCGTCGTCGACGTTCGCCATCGGCCACTCGACGACCTCGACCACAGCCCCGGGGTCAGAACCGGGCTCGACCTGTCGGGTGCCGTGGCGCTCAGCCAGGATCACGAGACCGACGACGCTCGCGACGCCCTGCGTCGCCGGGTGGCGATCGAGCACGGCACCGAGCGTCGACGGGCCGAGAGCGTCGACGGTCTCATCGACGTTCGTCCGCAGTTCGTCGAGGTCGATCTCGGTCGCGCGCGCCAGGAGACGCAGCATGGCTAGGTCGACGACGGGACCGTCGTCGCGGTGCTCGACGACAGCCTCCGTGGTCTCGAGCGCCGACGGGTCGTGCAGGCTGAGGGCGCTGATCGACCTCAGAGCGACGGACGTCCGCGTCAGCTCCAGGCCTGTGTCCGCGTAGGGCTTGAGATGGTGCGAGATCTGCCCCGCCGCGGCGATCGACTCACGGAGCAGCCGCCGGATCACTCGGTCCCGTTGGTACTCCTGGCTCTGAACGAACCGGCGCAGCCCCCGTGCGAAGGACGACATGACGCCGTTCACCTCGCCGCTGCGTTCCTGCAGGGTGCGAAGCAGGCCGCGGAGGAAGCGACGCTCCTCCAGGCTGAGCTCGCTCGCGAAGGACCGGGCCAGGACGGCATCGATGCTTCCCTGAAAGGCGTCAGCCACTTCAGGGTCGAGGACCATCGAGTAGAAGCCCTCGAAACTGCGCCCCGCATCCGATTCCTGGAGGAGGTCGACTCCGCGGAAGATCTCGTCGAGAACGTGGGCTTGGGCGTCGTCGTCCTCGATGATGCGGAGCCGCAGCTCTCGGTTCATCGACTCGAGGTCGGCACGGACCCGCGAGAAGTCGTCGGGCAGCTCCCGTGCGAGCTCGACGATCTCCCGAGCGCGCTCTCGGGCGTCGCGGGGCGCTGCCACGGAGACTTCACCCCCGGCTGACGCTCGCGATCTCGGCATCGAGGCGTGCGCGCTCCGCGTGCAGCGACCGCAGACGACTCGACGCATCGGGATCTGTGTCGCGCGCGAGATCGGCCAGGCCGGACGCGATCGTCGCGAGTCGTGACTGGGTCACGGTGGAGCGGGGTTCGATCAGCTGCCGCACGTAACGGATCGCAGAGAACGCGGCGGGCGAGAGTTCGAACGTCTCGGTCCGCGTCTCGTCCGTGGGACGGCGGATGAGGATGCCGGCGGCACGCCAATCACTGCAGTAGGCCTGGCCGCTGCGCGGGAGGTCGAACCCGTGATCACGCAGGTCATCGAGGTCGGAATCGATCAGCTCGAACAGGTCCGTGGCTGTCAGCCGCCTCTGGGCGCCGCCGAGGTGAGCGTCGAGGACGGCGATCGCGACAGCGGCACGGTCTGAGCGCAAAAGACTCCATGCAGCGTTGTCGGCCTGGAGGCGCGACAACGCGAGCGCGGTGCTGAGCGTGCTCACGCGCCGACTGATCCCACGTGGTCCCCCTGGACTGTCGTCGTCGATGGTCGCTTGATCCTATAGATGCCCGGGAAAGGTCAGGAGGCGCGGGCGCGGAACACGGGAGGCGCGGCTAGCGCCAGCGGCGGAGCAGCACCTTCTGCAGGAGGTTCAGCACCGCGTCGGTGAGGGTGCCGAGCACGGCGAGCAAGATGATCGCGAGGAACATCCGGTCGACGCGCCCGTTCGCCTGCGAGTCGCTGAGCAGGAACCCGAGGCCCATGGACGACGCGATCAGCTCGGCCGCCACGAGGAAGAGCCACGACTGCGCCAGCGCCAGCCGCAGGCCCGACACGAGCGAGGGCAGCACGGCCGGCAGCTGCACCCGGGCGAAGAGCGAGACGGAGCCGAGGCCGTAGGCGCGGCCCGCCTCCACGAGGTGGGGGTCGACGTGCCGGAGCGAGCCGGCGACCGTGGTGAACACGGGGAAGGCCGCACCGATCGCGATCAGGGTGATCTTCGAGTCCTCGCCGATGCCGAGGTAGAGGATGAGCAGCGGCACCCAGGCCAGCGACGGCACCGCGCGCACCGCGGCGATCGACGGCGCCAGCAGCGCCTCGCCGACCCGCGACAGCCCGACCACCGCGCCGAGCACGAGGCCGACGACCGAGCCGACCGCGAAGCCGATCAGCACCCGCTGCACCGAGATCGCGACGTACTGGCCGAGCTGCCCGGTGCCGGCGAGCTGCACGCCCGCCGTCCAGACGTCGAGCGGCGAGGGGACCTTGTAGGCCGGGACGTCGCCGACCGTGGTGGCGAGCACCCACGCGAGCACGAGGGCGACGGGCAGGATCGCCCCGAGCAGTGCCAGGCCGCGGCGCCGGGGGCGGGACGGTGCGGGGGTGCCGGCCCGCGACTCCTGCGAGCCCGACCGGGCCCCGGCACCGGACCCGGCAGCAGCGCCGGCGCGCGCGTCCGCGGCCGCGGCCTCGACGACGGCGTGCGACTCGGCCCGGCGGCCGTCGACCGGGAGCGACTGGTCGGTCACGACGCCGTCGCGGCCTTCGCGTAGGTGTCGTCGAAGAGGGAGTCGAGGGCGTCGTCGACGGCTCCCTCGGAGGCGACGTCGCCCGACTCGACGAGGATCGGCGCGACCTTCTCGAGCACGGCGCGCTGGTCGTCGCCGGGCACCGGGTCGACGTCGAAGTGGGTGCGCTGGAGCACGCTCGTCGCGACGGCGGGGTCGATGCTGGCGACCCCGGCGAGGATCTCGGCGGTCTGCTCCGGGTTCTCCTCGGCCCAGGCGCGGGCCTCCTCGTAGGCGTCGACGACGACCTGGGCGAGGTCGGGCGACTCGTCGAGGAACGACTCGGTCGCGTTGAGGAACCCGTAGGTGTTGAAGTCGACGTTGCGGTAGAGCAGCTTGGTGCCCGACTCCGCCTCGCTGGCGGCCATGATCGGGTCGAGCCCGGCCCAGGCGTCGACGCTGCCGTTCTCGAGGGCGGCGCGGCCGTCGGCGTGCTGGAGGTTCTGCACCGTGACGTCCTGCGGGCTGAGGCCGTTCGCCTCGAGCGCCTGCAGCAGGAAGAAGTAGGGGTCGGTGCCCTTCGTCGCGGCGACGGTCTTGCCCTTGAGGTCGGCGACGTCGGTGATCGCGCTGTCGCCGGGCACGACGAGCGCCGACCACTCGGGCTGCGAGTAGATGTCGATCGTCTTGATGGGGGAGCCGTTCGAGCGGGCGAGCAGCGCGGCCGAGCCGGCGGTCGAGCCGACGTCGACGGCCCCGGCGCGCAGCAGCTCGTTGGCCTTGTTGGAGCCGGCCGACTGGGTCCAGGTGACGGTGACGTCGTCGCCGAGGGCGTCCTCGATGAACCCCTGGTCCTTCACGATGAGGCTCAGCGGGTTGTAGGTGGCGAAGTCGACGTCGAGGGTGTCGGCGCTCCACTCGGCGGTGCTCGCGCTGGCGTCGCCGCCGGCCGCGGCCGCGGCGTCGCCGTCGGAGTCCTCACCGGCGACGCAGCCCGTGAGGGCCAGCGCCGCGACGGCCGTCATGCCGAGGGCCGCGAAGGAGGCGCGGGTGCGGCGCGAGGGGGAGGTGCGGTGGCGGGTCATGGTCGTCTCCGTGCTGTCGGGGGCGGGGCTGGTGGTGGGGGTGATGTGGTCGTGGGCGGCAGGCCGGGGCGGGTGGCCGGTCAGGCGGTCCGGGCGTGGGCGCGGTGGACGCCGAGGCCCTCGAGCAGCTCCTGCCGGAGGGCGGCGAGCTCGGGGGCGTCGCGGTCGCGCGGGCGGGCGCCGGGGACGGCCACGATGCGCTGGACGCTGGTCGCGCCTCCGGCGCTCGCGGCGAGGTCGGCGAGCAGCACGACGCGGTCGGCGAGGTAGAGCGCTTCGTCGACGTCGTGGGTGACGAGGACGACCGTGGTCGGCAGGGAGGCGTGGACGTCGAGAAGCAGGTCCTGCATGCGGAGGCGGGTGAGGGCGTCGAGGGCGCCGAACGGCTCGTCGAGCAGCAGCACCGCGGGCTCGCGGGCGAGGGCCCGGGCGAGGCTGGCGCGCTGGGCCATGCCGCCGCTGACCTCGCGGGGGCGGAGGTCGCCCGCTGCTCCGAGCTGGACGAGGTCGAGGAGCTCGGTGAGGCGCGCCTCCTTCGCTGCCTTGCTCAACGACGACCCGTCGGGCCGTCGACGGGGCAGGCCGAGGGCGACGTTGCCGCGGAGGGTGCGCCAGGGCAGGAGGCGCGGCTCCTGGAACGCGACCGCGCACCGCTGGTCTGCCGTTCGCGCGGCGTCGTCGGCGATGTGCACGGTGCCGACGTCGGGCTGGTCGAGCCCGCCGATCTGGCGCAGCAGCGTCGACTTGCCGCAGCCCGACGGGCCGACGACGGCGATGATCTCGCCGGCGGTCACGTCGAGGTCGAGGGCGTCGAGCACGGGGCGCTCGCCGAAGCGCCGCCCGACGCCGCGCAGACGGATCGGCAGGGCCGAGGAGGCGCGGGTCGTCGAGGTGGGCATGTCACGACGGTAGGTGCGGGGTGGGTGTGTGCCTAAGGGCGGCGTAACCCGCCGCAACATGTGTCCCTGATCAGGACCACTCTGCGAAGGCTGCCTGGGCCGCATCCGTTCGGTAGAACTTCCTCAGGGCCGCGGGGGAGGGAGAAGCGGGGAGATGCGAGAGGTCGTCCCGGGTGACCTGAAGGGCTTGCTTCGACACGTCCGGCGCGTAGGTGATCCGGTTGCCGTCTGGCTCGATCCGCAGGAGGAAGGCGTCGAAGGCGATGTGGTGATTGAGGCAGAGGGGAGCCCGTTCACGGCTTCGTCGGCGCCGCCGATGCTCTTGGGGATGAGGTGCGCGCCCTGGATGAGTCGAGGAACGGCGATGTCGCAGAGGGCGCAAGTCGTGCCGTAGCGGTTGAGCACATCGATCTTGAAGCGTCGTTGCTGGGTGCGTTGCTGAACGAGGCGAAGGGTCTGCGCGGGGAGTCCTCCGAAGAGGTCGACGTCGTGTTTCGAGTCGGGCAGCTCGTGGGCTGGGGCAAGGGGCAGGACCCCTTCGACGAAGGTGACGAAGAAGACGGCCTCGTCGTCGATAAAACCGTGGACATAGCCGAGGCGAACATCCTTGAGACGCCCACGAAGAGCGTTCGGTGTCACGACGAAGAGGGGCAAGCCGAGCGACTGGGTGCGCTTGACGGAATCGATCTCGTTGCGGTCGAAGGAGGCAGGCCGTTCAGTGCTCGGGTAGTGGTAGTCGAGCTGTTCGTCGCTGAGATCATCGGCGTACGTGCGGCCGGTGTGTTTCAGGGTCAGAGCGACGCGGCCTGGCCCGCCAGTGGTCCAGTCGCCGCTGCCGTCGAAGAAGATGCCCGCTTGGCCGGCGTAGAGGCCGAGGGCACGGACCGTGGACGGTTCGAGGCCGGTGGCGGTGCCGGTCTCGGAAAGCTGGCTCCACAGGGTCAGGCGTCGCTGATGCTCGCCCTGAGTCCACTCGGCGATCCCCACGAAGAAGATCATGACTCCTGTATCCGGGATCTCGCGCATCACTCACGTCCCCGCTCGTGGGTCAGTGTGGGGGTGTACTCAGCACCCCTCGCGATCCGCTATGCTTGTCGGGTTGCCTCGGTCGGGGCAACACCAAGAAATCGCTTCTTCGGAAACGAATTCTCGGGCTGTGGCGCAGCTTGGTAGCGCACTTGACTGGGGGTCAAGGGGTCGCAGGTTCAAATCCTGTCAGCCCGACCAAATATCCGGAAAGATGGCCGGCGAAGAAGGTCTCGTCGCGAGATCGCGTGCACCTAAGTCTGTCCGAGGGGGGCAGTGGTTAAGTGATACTTCTCGCACCACCTTCTTTGAGATAGAGCGGGCAGCGAACGAGAACTGACGCTCTGCTCTGCTTTCCACTTCCATTACACCCTAGATGCGAGTCGTCAGCTCCGGCCAACATCGAGCTTAATTGCATGTCTCTTATTGCGGTGTGGTTAGTGTGCGAGAATCTCGAGACCATAGACACGCTTGCCGGGAAGGCTGCAGCATTTGAGAGATGCATTGCCCACTATTGCCGATGTTCGTTCCATCGAATACAGGTCCCAGCGTCGCAAGAACATCATTCCCAGTCATGCCACGCTTACGGCCAGGCACAACCTCCGAATATTGGCCCTGTTCCGGGCGCTAGAGCAACCGACTTCCGGGGCGGACGAACTCGCTATGCGCTCCGAGCTCGCGGCCTTGCTCGACGTCAAGAAGCGCTACGAAACCGATCTCTTCGAGTCGATGCGCGATCAATTGGAATTGCGTGTCTTGCATCCTCCCAAATCAATACGATTGCGTAGGGGTCTTGTGAAAGGCCGTAACGTCATCACGTTTAATAAATCGCGGCCATCCCTTATGCTCTTCGATCGGTTCGTCGCGCTACACCTCAAGCGTGCATTTCGAATAAATACAGGCGGCAGAGACCAGGCCTTGCGAGTGGTGCGTAATTCGCTGTTGATGTCGTCTCGTGCACAATCCGTCAGACAAGGCCTGATTCGGCTAGATATAGAAAAATTCTACGAGTCTATTGACCACGATGTTTTGCGAAAGAAAGTGACTGGTCATGCAGGCGTCCCTCGATTCGTAAAGGAACACACCAAGCAAGTTCTTGAGGCGTATGAGCGTCTAACCGGGCTAACACGGGGATTGCCAGACGGGGTGCCATCTTCCGCTTCCCTGGCCGAAATATACCTTGAGAGATTTGACTTCGCGGTGCGTCACCATCCTGATGTGGCCCTGTTTGTGCGATACGCAGACGACATGATTGTTGTGTGTGAGCCCGAGAGAATAGAATCTCTGAACAAGCACATTGACACTCTACTTCGGCGTGAAAATCTCAGACGAAATCTCACTAAGTCTACTTCGCTGTTGCATCCTCAGGCAGCCTCCACGGCCCTCGAGTTCCTGGGTTATAAATTCATATTCGCGAGTGGTAGTTCTCGGCTCTTGGCCATCGACATATCCGATAGCAAGGTTGCAAGGTACGAGGAGGGTCTGCGACGCCTCAAAGAATATGCCGATAATATAGCGTGTTGGACCAATGTAAATGCCGTTGATCGGTACATAGCGTTGGACTCTTATCTCTTCCATCCCCATGCTACGGCCGATGCGGGACATGGGGTGCGCATCGTGACTGGACTGGCATACAGTGCCCGATTTGTCATGGGCCCCCTTCCGAAACGCACCAATTTTGAACGGCTAATGGCGGCCTACAGGGCGGAGCTAGGTGCACGGTGGGGGGGCAAAATAGCAGGCCTAAAACAAGGGATACCCATTACATGCGCGTGTTGTGGCAATAGCATTCATCGTGCTGAGGTTATTGCTGCTATGGGTGTCCAAAGGGCCACAGAGCACAATATTATGCGCGCGAAAGCAGGCGCTCATCTGGACGACGAGATACATGACTGGGCACGGAGTACATTGTGGGACTAAATTTTGGCAGGATGGCTTCTCTCCGTGCCTTGATTACGGAGTGTGCTCCGTACGAATTGCCCCTAGAGATGGCAGATCATTGGCTTTATGATTGGCTCGAAGCGCGCGTGGTTGCCTTGAACCCTCAACGACTCCGAATTCGCGTATCCGGCCGACTCGATTTGCTTATATTAACGATTATAGGAAACGTGGACCTTCCCGTGCATATTCGCCACGGAAGCGCTCTCCAGGCAGACCTTCCTAGTTACGCGAGTGCCTGGCGCGCACCCGCCACATTTCGCGTGCGCCGCGACCGTACGAAGACTCGCGACCTGGAGCTAATGTCTAGTAGGTCTCAGTTGAACGTCGCTTTTTTGTATTATGCCTACAAAGATGTTATTCTTCATTACGTTACAAAGGATTCGACGTCCCTTCGTCATCCAGTCCGCGCAAACCTTTTGGGTAAGCATGCCGCCAACGCGCTGAGGGGGGCTCCTACGTCCCCTCACGCATCTGTGGAACTTGCTTCTCGAAGTATGAGCACGTTCAACTCCTACTTCGTATATGACAAGTACGCTTTCGCCGGCCAGTTCTACGATTCTCATGAATGGCATGCTCTCGAGGCAAGGTGGACGTACCTCACGAGACTAGATGTAGCCAACTGCTTCCGAAGTATATACACTCACTCCGCCTCGTGGAGCACAGGAACCGACTTCTTTAGCAAGGAAAACCTAGGTAACGGACCGTCGAAAGACTTAGGAAATTCCATGGACTCCATTATGCAAGTCGCGAACTGGGGCGAGACGCATGGAATTTGCATTGGTCCAGAAGTCTCACGCGTATTTGCTGAAGTTGTGTTCCAACATCTTGGTTTAGAAATGCGAGCCCGGGTCGCTGCGGCGGGCATAGACTCGTCCGAGTATGAAATTCTTCGTTATGTAGATGACTACTTTATATTTACCGACGAATCTCGAACCCTAGACACAATCACGGGTATCGTCGAGGCAGTGCTTATGGAGCATAAGTTTTCCCTGAACCGGAATAAGACCCGCACCTACACGACGCCGTTTACCACCTCGATTTCGGTGAAAAAGGCCAATTTAAAGTCGTTTCTTCGAACCGCGTTGTCGGTTGAAGGGGCTATTCCCGTCATTAGTGAACGCGAGATTAGCATTCAGACCAAAGCATTGATTGTAGGTGGAGACAGCGACGAAGCCAATGTTGGGATGTCTCTCACGCAGGTTGAAAAGATGCTGGTGCGCTTCCTTGAAAAAAGGCTCCCGAAATGCGTAAATCGTGAAGAAGCCGAGGAAACCTTGGGCTATGCCTGGGGCTTCGCGCACGACATGTTGTTCCAGTACTTGTCAAATCCGTCGGTGGCATCCGCCATGAAGGTCGTTCGTGTTCTCCGGTTCTACTTCCTAAGCCCAACTCTGTTGACCCTGTCGGAGCATGAACAGGCAGCTGCCCAGTTTCGAGTCGAGGAGAATGTCAACTTTGCGATACACAAGGCTCTCCAGCGCCTAGTCGACGTAGCTAACTCGGACGTAGAAATGTGCCATTTTCTGTCTTTGGCTGCAGCATGTAGTATCCGTTTCGAGCCTTCGTCGAAGTTAGTTGCCGCGCTTCTGCGGCGTACAGGTCTTGCAGCTCCCCGCGCCAAAACAAATCAGAGTTTGGTCTTTCTCCTGCTGGCCGTCGCCAAGTATTTTTTTGCCAACCCCGAGACGCCAAGCTGGATTCGAACCACGCTTATCAGTTCCCTCAGTCAGTTAACGGACGAGTTACTGAGCTCAGGCTTTATACCAGGAAAGATTCAGAGCCATGCTTCGCAGGAATTAATCGTTCTGGCGATTACGACGTGCGTGTGGTTGAGCGTGGATGAGAAGATGAAAATTCTAAAAAGACCTTGGTTGTTGCAGTTACTGCAGCGTGCCCTATATCCGCGCGACGGTGGCGCCAAGGCTTCAACTCGGTTTCTAAGGCGATGCCTTGAGGAAGTCTCAGAAACGCCAGCCGACAACGTCGACTCTCTTCCTCGTGTTTTCGAATGGAGTGACGCCCACTTCGATAAACTGCTTTACGAGAAGCAAGCCCAATTCATATACTAACTCCAGGCCGATCGTGGCCCTGGCTGCGATCGAGCCGGGCGGTTGTCCGGCTGCCGTGTTTCTTGCGGCGCCTCACACAATGAGATAGGGACTGACGCAGTCAGTCTCGGGCGTCTGGTATGCCTTTAAATTGGGCCGTACACCTCGTTTCAAGGCACCAGGCGCTCACTGCATTAAGCTCGCGGAGCGATTCATTAGCCCATGGTGCGTCGACTGTGATCAAAGGGTGCATCGCCGAACGAGCTTCCAGCTCTGCAGGGCGCGAGGCCGTCTGCACCTTGAGCCCGGCGGGATCGAAATAGTGTGATCTGCACGTATTTCTGTAAGAGAAACTTTAGGGTTCTCGCCTAAGGGCATTCCGGTCCGACCACTTGTCGCTGTGTGACTGTTCGGAGATTCGGCAGATCTGGCCATTTCGAGGCCGGTTCCTGTGTGAGTTGCTGTGGTGGCCTTGGGGTCTCGGCCTCGTATTGAAGGGGGTAGCGGTACTTCAGCGGAGGAACTCGGCTTGTCCTTGCAAGACATCTAGTGATCTAGGGTGCTTCCGGCTACCGTCGCGATTTGGGTCGAGCTGGACATGCCGGCTTTCGCGGCCAACTCGGCTTGGGAGTGTGCATGGTCGACTACCACTGATACTTTTATGCGCATGCTCGTGAGCTCAGCGACGAAGGCTATCAAGGCAATAACTGCCGACCGGGAGTGGGAGCAGTTCCATTCCGAGGAGAATTTGGCAAAGAGCGTCGCAATCGAGGCCGGCGAGCTGCTGCAGTGCTTTCAGTGGGGAGTTGAGTTCGATCCTGGCCGTGTGCAGGACGAGCTCGCTGACGTTTTGACTTATTGCTTGCTCCTCGCTGACAAGCTCGGCGTGGACCCGGAGCAGATCGTTCTGCAGAAACTCGCCGTCACCCGGGAGAAATATCCTGTGGACAAAGCCCGGGGTCGGAGCACGAAATACGATGCCCTCTGAGATCGTCCGAGTTCCCTTCGACCGAGAGGCCATCGACCTCTGGGCCCTGACCGATGCGCGCAACGTGGACTGGCCTGTCGTCTACGTCCTCGATCAGTCCAGGCCCCACCGGACCAGCCGGCACCCGCACGAACGGCTGAGAGACATCTACGTGGGCGAGACCCGTAACGGCGCGGGTCGGATGAGGCAGCATCTCGCGAGCCCGGACAAGCGCCAGCTCGACACAGTCCGAGTAGTCGTCGATGAGACCTTCAACAAGTCTGCGTGCCTGGACCTGGAGTCGAGGCTCATCCAGTTGTTCTCAGCCGATGGCGCCTACAGCGTGCTGAACCGCAACGACGGCATCACCTCGGCCAACTACTACGACCGTGAGCGGTACCGAGGCGTGTTCACGGCCGTCGTGCAGCAGCTCAGATCCGAGGGAGTCTTCACGCGGCCGATCCCAGAGATCGAGAACAGCGATCTCTTCAAGTTGTCACCGTTCAAGGCTCTGACGCAAGACCAAGCCGCAGCTCTCGAGGACATCCTCGAAGGCCTCTTCGTCGACCTCCGCGAAGCGCGGGGCGACACGATCGTCATCCAGGGGCACCCGGGCACGGGCAAGACCGTCGTCGCCATCTACCTGCTCAAGCTGCTCGTCGACATCGGCTCTACGCCTCCTTCGGACGACTTCGACGGGGACTCGCTCTTCGCCGACTTCTTCTTGGGTGAGTACCCGGCTCTGTTGGCGGATCTGCGCGTCGGCATGGTCGTGCCCCAGCAGTCACTCCGCGAGTCGATCAAGCGAGTGTTCCGCAAGACGCCTGGGCTCGACCCAGCCATGGTGTTGACGCCGTTCGAGGTCGGTCAGTCCGACGGTGACTGGGACCTGCTCCTGGTCGATGAAGCCCATCGTCTGAATCAGCGGGCGAACCAGTCGACGGGCGTGCTCAATGCGAAGTTCCCGCTGATCAACGAACGCCTCTACGGCGCGGACGACCTCTCGAAGACGCAGCTCGACTGGATCCGAGCCAAGAGCCGTCACCAGATCTTGTTCGTCGACGAGGCCCAGAGCGTGCGGCCGGCCGATCTGTCGAAGGAGTCCGTCGTCGAGCTTCTCGACGACGCGCACGCCCGTGGGCGGCACTATCGGCTATCGACGCAGATGCGCGTCCAGGCCGGCGCTGACTACGTGGGATACGTGCGGGACGTTCTCAGGATTCCTCGTGTGGGGCACGCCGCGGGCGACGTCGTGCCCAGGAGCTTCGAGGGTTATGACCTCCGGGTCTTCGACGACCTGGCGACGATGCACGAGGAGATCCGAGCACGTGATGCTGAGCACGGCCTGGCCCGACTCGTTGCGGGCTACGCCTGGCGGTGGGCTTCGAGGAAGGCCCCCGAGGCAGCCGACATCGAGCTCGACGGCGTCGCCCTGAAGTGGAACGGCACGTCCAAGGACTGGATCGCCTCGCGCGGAGCGCTGGAGGAGGTCGGGTCGATCCACACCGTCCAGGGCTACGACCTGAACTATGCCGGCGTCGTCATCGGCGGAGACCTCCGGTACGACATCGACCGCGACGAACTCTTCATCGAGCGGGCTTCGTATTTCGACACCAAGGGTGCAGAGAACAACAAGCAACTCGGGCGGTCCTACACAGACGGTGAGCTGCGTGAGTTCATCAGCAACATCTATGGAGTGCTGCTCACGCGGGGGATCAGGGGAACGTACATCTATGCCGTCGATGCAGGGATGCGTGCCTACGTGAGGCGTTACTTCTCGACCTGAGCGAGGCACTGAGGCCGCTTGCTCTCACGGTCTCGGGAACACGTCTGATGTGCGCGTACCGACCCAGAGGCCGTCGCGGGCCCGGGTCATCGCGACGTACAGCTCCCGCCGGTCGAGCTCGCGGCGTTCTCGCTCCGTCTCCGAGGAGGGTGCAGGCGCGTCGTGCTCCAGCAGCTCCGGCTTGACTCGCGCCACCAGGACCTGCTTGAACTCGAGGCCCTTGGCTCGCTTCACTGTTCCGACCTTGACGGCGTCCGTGTGCTGACCGTCGTAGTCGAGGAGATCGATGGCGGGGATGCCGGCGGCGACCAGTGACGCCTTCATGGTGGTGGCGTCCCAGGTCGTGGCGGTCAGGACGCCGATGTCGCCGCGCCTCACGCCGACGAGGTGCATCACATCGCGGACTCGCTCGACGACTGCAGCGTCGTGCTCGGCCCAGGTCTCGTGCCTGGAGAGAACAGGCGCTGGGCCCGTACGTGCGACGGTCTCGACACCGTCGATGGTCTGGCCCGTTCCCTCGATGTCCGCGTACTCGTCACCGAGCACTGCGGCGTTCGCGAAGGCGAGGATCTCCGCTGTGTTCCGGTGGTTCACGTCGAGGACGACTCCTCGACCGCTCAGGGAGATCCCGACCTCGGAGAGCGTGTAGCCCCCGGGGTAGATGGTCTGCTGGCCATCGCCGATGAGGGTAAGACCATCGGGCCGGTTTCCGACCAGGCTGTGGAGGAAGGCGACCATGGCGCAGGTGAGGTCCTGCGCCTCATCAACGAGGACAGCGCCGTACCCCGTGATCGGCGTGGTTCTGACGCTGGAGAGCGCCATCAGGATGACGTCAGCGAAGTCGATCGCCTTCCGTCGACGGAGTCCCGCGTCGTAGCGCTCGTAGAGGGACCAGACGCTCCTGCGCTGATCGACCGTCAGGCGGTGCCTGCGTCCCACGCGCGCCAGGTCCGCGTACTGCTCGAACGTGCGGATGCCACGGCCCTTGATGACGTAGGTGATCTCGTCTCGCCAGTAGTCGGAGGACATCCTCGAGGAGCCGAGAGCGCCTCCTTCGCTTCTCCCTGCCCACGCTTCGGCGAACGCAGCATCAGCCGCCTTCGGGTCGATGCGGACAGACGTGCCGCGTTCTCTGAGGATGCCGAGCGCC
Organism: Frigoribacterium endophyticum; assembly: GCF_011759585.1. GTDB lineage: Bacteria > Actinomycetota > Actinomycetes > Actinomycetales > Microbacteriaceae > Frigoribacterium > Frigoribacterium endophyticum. Next base: position 1,548,634 of record NZ_JAAOYV010000001.1, on the reverse strand, counting down.
AACTTGTGGATGCTCGTGAACTCGACCTGATGCGCGACCTCGGGAGCCATCCTGGCGAAGAGGTTCTCGAGCACGACGGGGAGCGTCTTGACGAAAGTCGTGAAGAGCACCTTGCCTTGCCCTCCGCGGGCCAGGTAGGCGGCGCGGTGGAGGCCGACGACGGTCTTGCCGGTGCCGGCGGACCCGCGGATGCGCGCTGGGCCGTTGAAGCTGCGGCGGGCGAGCTTGGCCTGTGCCGGGTCGAGGAACGACATCCACGTCTCGATGGGAGCCTCGAGGACCCCGTCGAGGAGGGCTGCGTTGACCTCCTCGGCGGTGATGAGCTCGGCCTTGTCGACGGGATCGGTCGGTCGAATGAGGACCGGCTCGGGCACGGTGACGTCGATGGCGGAGGACGTCCGCAACACCGGGAAGTGGTCGAGGACGCGACGGAGCACCGTGTCGACCTGCAACGAGGTGAGGCGGGCGCCGGGCGAGGTGACGTGACGGAGGGCGTCGTGCTCGCCGATCACGGTCACGGGACCGACCGTCTCCCTGATGCCTCGGTGGCCCGCCAGCACGGCGAGGGCGTGCACCTCGGTCGCGGCCAGGCCCACCTCGGCGAGGAGCGCCTCGGTGTTGTGGGCGAGGTCGGCCATGTTCGCGAGGTCGTCGGACACATCGGCCTGGCCTCGGAAGATGCGGCCGCCGCGGATCGAGACCTCCTTCCACGCCTTCGTGTCGACGATGTGCACGCCGGACGGGCCGACGACGATGAGATCGACCTGGGCGCCGCTGCGACGGCTCCCCGGCCAGGCGCGGTCGGGGAGGAGCGTGTAGCCGACGGCGGCGAGCGGGGCGAGGACGCTGGCGACGCGGCTCTCGGTGATGCCGGCGAGGCCGTAGCGGGCGGCGGCGTCGCGTGCTTCGGCCGCCGCTTGCTCGTGCGCTTCGGCCAAAGCCTGTTGACGATGCGCTTCTTCTCGCGCGGATGCTCCTGCTGCGGCCATGTCGTTCCCCCATGTTCGAGGTGAACCTGGTCGGGGTCCGCCTCGGAACCATGCTCACATGCGAGCGCCGAGGGCTTGGTCGATCGTACGGACCCAGTTGAGGGGGGAACCAGTGTTCGACGCAGCGCCGTCTGGACAGGCTCTCGGTGGTCATCGAATTCGGGCTTGATGCCGAGACTTAGGGCTGAGCCGGGATGCCGTTCCCTCTTCGTGTTTGCTGCACCGCGCCCGTCGAACGAAGACGTGACGGTCTTCGTGACCGGACCCGTAATGGGGGTTCTCTCCTCCGCTCTACGTCAGTGAGGATCGCTCGGGGCGTCATGGTGGCGTCCCTCAGGTCAGGGGCCTACATGACGCATCGCCGCACGACTACCACTATGGAGAAGCTCGCGGTCCAGGGTGCTGCTGTGACAGTGGGGCTCTTGCTGGCCTTGGGGCTCACGGGATGCGGCGATGCGGCACAGGCTGAGAGCGCCCGGGCCGGCTCGGTCGTCCAGGCGTCACCCTCCCCGACTCCCGTCGTCACGATCGAGCAGGAGGACGTCACCGAGGTCGTGCCGTTCGACGCCGTCTCGGTCGACGACGCGACTCGCGACATCGGTCAGGATGCTGTCACCGTCACGGGCCAGAACGGGTCGATGGTCCTCACGTACGACGTGACGTACACGGACGGCGTGGAGACGTCACGAAGCCTCGTTGGTCAGTCCGCCGTCGTCGCGCCGGTGCAGCAGGTCACGAGCGTCGGTACACGTGTTCCCTACGTCGCCCCGGCACCCGTCGCCGCCCCTGCGCCTGCCGCATCAGGTTGCGACGCCAACTACTCCGGAGCGTGTGTGCCCGTGGCCTCCGACGTCGACTGCGCGGGCGGCAGTGGAAACGGACCGGCCTACGTCCAGGGCCCGGTGACGATCGTCGGCAGCGACGTCTACGACCTGGACCGAGATGGAGACGGCGTCGCGTGCGACCGATGAGGCGACATTGAGTTCTGGTCCGTGCTCGCAGACTCTCAACTGCTCGTCCGTTGCCTTGCCGATCCCCGAAAAGGGGGTCCAGGGAGAGTAGGAATTGACGGTACCTTTCGCGCATGTCGAACAATGTTCATCTCCAGCGTCGCTCCGCGGCTGCCGTCTTCTTCCTTCCTCTCATCACCTTCGGTATCTACTCCATCGTCTGGTACGCCAAGACTCGTGGCGAGGTGAACGCGAGCGGCGCGAAGGTCATGACGACCTGGTGGATTCTGTGCCCCCTGGGCCTGTTCTGGTACCTGTGGTCCTTGGCCAAGGGAATCCAGGTCGCTACTGGACTCGGGACTGGCGGGAACTACGCGCTCCTCCTCCTGCTGGGCAGCATCGGCCAGACCGTCGTGCAGGCCCGGATGAACGGTGCCAGTCGTGGGGTGTCAGCTGCCGCCTCCGCACCCGTGACGGTGTAGTCGAGCGAGCTAGCGAGCATGCGTGGCGAATCGTCCTCATGACATGAGCGACAGAACCGCGATGGAGGGGCGGGAGGTGAGCGAGATCACCTCCCGCCCCTCCCTTTACATGCGGGCGCAGTTGCCACAGAGCGGCCAGTCGTTCTTGGCTGGGTGCCGCTCGGCGTCGGGGATCTCCTGGCCGTTCGGGCAGTGTCGAGCCCGCATGTAACGACTGCGTGAAGCTTCGGGGGCGGGAGGGGGAGGGGTCGGGGCCCGCGGGAGGCCCGTGCCTGCGGGGATCGCGGGGTGCAGAGTGCGCAGCCGACCCGCGCCTCCTGCGACCTTGCGGCCTCGCCGCCGGCTCGACCTTCCCCTATCGTTCACCCGAACGATAAACGGAAGGCCATCCCGAATGACACCGATCGTCCCCGAACACCACCCCGAGAGCAGAGACGCCCGCGGCCCCAGCCGGCGCTCCGTGATCGCCGGCGCCGCCGGCCTCGCCGGGCTCGGCCTGCTCACCCTCGCCGGGTGCACCCCGGCCCGCAGCACCCCGACCATCCCCGAGGCCGCCGCCACGGGCATCGCGAAGAGCGGCGGACGCCTCCGCATCGCACGCCCGGCCGCGAGCGCCGCCGAGACCCTCGACTCCGCCAGCTCCCTCTCGGCCTACGAGTACCTCGGCGCCCTCTACAACCGCCTCGTCAAGCTCGACGAGCAGGGCGTCACCGTCCCCGACCTCGCCGAGGAGTGGTCCGCCACCCCCGACGGCGTCACCTGGACCTTCCGCCTGCGCCAGGGCGTCACCTTCCACGACGGCCGCCGCTTCACCGCCGCCGACGCCATCTACTCGATCGAGCACATCCTCGACCCCGCGACCGCCTCGCCCCAGGGCGAGGTGCTCGCCGCCATGATCGGCCCGGGCAGCATGAGCGCCCCCGACCCGCTCACCCTGCGCTTCGAGCTGCTCACCGCCAACGCCGAGTTCCCCTCGCTGCTGACCGCGTACCAGTGCTACGTCATCCCCGAGGGCAGCGCCGCCGAGATCGGCACCACCGGCATCGGCACCGGCCCGTTCCGCCTCTCCAGCTTCGAGCCCGCCGGCACCGGCAGCGTCGAAGCCTTCGACGACCACTTCGCCGGACGGCCCGTGCTCGACGGCATCGACTTCTACTCGATCCAGGACACCACCGCCCGCGTCAACGCCCTCCTCGCCGGCCAGATCGACCTCATCTCGCAGACCAACCTCGACTTCGCCACCGCCCAGGTCGTCAGCGCCTCCAGCACCGCCACCGTCGCCCGCTCCGCGAACGCGCAGTGGTACACGATCCCGATGCTCCACACCTCCGCCGAGTTCAGCGACCCCCTCGTGCGCCAGGCCATGAAGCTCGCCTACGACCCCCAGGCCATCGTCGACACGGCCCTGCAGGGGACCGGCAGCCCCGGCTGGGACAACCCCGTGCCTCCCACCCAGGCGGTCTGGCTCGACGACCAGCGCGCCTACGACCCCGACAAGGCCAGGGCGCTGCTCAAGCAGGCCGGCCGCGAGGGGCTCCGCACCGAGATCTACACCTCCAGCTACGAGTCGGTCTTCACCCCGATGGCCGTCGCCTACCGCGACCAGGTCAAGCAGGCAGGCATCGACCTCGTCGTGCGCAACGCCTCCTCCGACTCGTACTACACGCAGATCTGGATGCAAGAGCCGCTCATGGTCAGCTACTGGTTCACCGGACGCCCCATCGACCAGCTGCTCAACCAGATCTTCCGCACCGGCTCGTCGTACAACGAGAGCGCCTGGTCGAACCCCACCTTCGACGGGCTGCTCGACTCCGCCCGCGCCGAGATGAACGACGACCGTCGACGCATGCTCTACCAGGACGCCCAGCGCGTCATCGTCGACGACTCCGCCGACATGACCCCCATGTTCGGCGACCGCCTCGTCGGCCTCGGCCGCGACGTCGTCAACTACCGCGAGTTCGGCTTCGAGTTCGACTACCTGCAGATCGGACTCCGCGCATGAGCACCTCCGACACCCGCACCGACAAGACCGGCACCGGTGCCACGCCCGCTGAGAGCCGAGGAGGCGCCCCCACGCCCCACAGCACCGCCCGACCCAGCGGGGCCGGCCTCGCCACCCTCGCCCTCGTCGCCCGCCGGGTCGCCACCGCCCTGCTCACCGTGCTGCTCGCCTCCTTCCTCGTCTTCTTCGCGGTGCAGGCCCTGCCCGGCGACGTCGCGCAGCAGCTGCTCGGCCAGGACGCCACCCCCGACGCGGTCGCCGCCCTCCGCGAGACGCTCGGCCTCGACCAGAACGTCTGGGCCCGCTACGGCCAGTGGCTGCTCGGCGCGAGCCACGGCGACTTCGGCGTCTCGCTCGTCAGCGGCGCCCCCGTCGGCCCCGACCTGCTCATCGCGTTCCGCAACAGCATGCTCATCGCCGTGCCGGCGATGCTCGTCGGCGTCACGCTGTCGCTCACCCTCGGCGTCATCGCCGGCGTGCGCCGCGGACGCCCGAGCGACCACGCCATCTCGCTGATCAGCCTGATCGTCATGAGCGTGCCCGAGTTCATGGTCGCGACCATCCTCGTGCTGCTCTTCGCCGTCGCGATCCCGGTCTTCCCCGCCGTCGTGCTGCGCGGCGACAGCGCCACCGTCGCCGAGCTGCTGCCCGCCGTCTGGCTGCCCGTCATCGTGCTCACCCTCGCCATGGCCGCCTACATCGTGCGCACTGCCCGCTCGTCGACCATCGACGTGATGGCCTCCGAGTTCGTCACCACCGCGGAGCTCAAGGGCCTCACCACCCGCCAGGTCGTCTGGCGCCACGCCGTGCCGAGCGCGATGCTGCCGACCCTCAACGTCGTCGCGCTCAACGTCGCCTGGCTCCTCGGGGGAGTCGTCGTCGTCGAGAACGTCTTCAACTACCCCGGCATGGGCAAGCTCATGCTCGAGTCGGTCTTCACCCGCGACCTGCCCACCATCCAGGCCATCGCCGTCGTCAGTGCGCTCGTCTACGTCGTCTGCAACCTCGCGGCCGACCTGATCGCCCTCGCGCTCGACCCGAGGCTCCGTACCCGACGGAAGGCCCGCTCATGAGCCCGCGCGACACCACCGGCCGCAGCATCAGCACCCGGACCGGCACCGGCACCGGCACCGGCACCGGAGCAGGCACCGAGGAGGCGCGGGCCGCGTCGTCCGCTCGGCCCGCCGCCCCGCGCACGGTCGGCACGCGACTGCGCAGCACCGCGACCGGCCTGACCGGCAGCCTCCGCGCCTCCTCCGCCCTCAGCCTGGGGCTCGGCCTCATCGCGCTGCACGTCGTGCTCGCGGTGCTCGCGCCCTGGATCGCCGGCCACGACCCCGTCGCCACCGACTCGACCGCCGCCCTCACCGGCGCGAGCTGGTCGCACTGGCTCGGCACCGACCAGTACGGGCGCGACATCCTGTCGCGCACGCTGAACGGCGGTCGCTACGCCCTGCTCGTGACGTTCCTCGCCACGACCATCGCGGTCGGCATCGGCACGGTGCTCGGCTGCGTCACGGCCTACGCCGACAACTGGTTCGACGAGGTCGTCATGCGCATCGTCGACGCGCTGCTCAGCGTGCCGTCGATCCTCGCGCTGCTCGTCGTCGTGACCGTGTTCGACTCGGGGCTCTGGGTGATCGTGCTCGCCGTCACCGTCGTCTACGCCCCGGCCGTGACCCGCGTCGTGCGCGGCGCCGCCCGCACGGTCATCACGCAGGACTACGTCACGGCCGCTCGCGCCCGTGGCGAGAAGCCGTTGAGCATCGTGTTCCGCGAGATCCTGCCGAACGTCACCGACGTCGTGCTCGTCGAGTACGCGATGCGCGCCTCGTGGATCGTGCTGCTCATCTCGACGCTGTCGTTCCTCGGCTTCGGCGCGAACCCGCCGACGCCGGACTGGGGGCTCATGGTGCAGGAGAACCGCACCGCCCTCACCGTCGTGCCCCTCGGCACGCTCGCCCCCGTGGTGGCGCTCGCCACCCTCGTCATCGGCCTGAACCTCAGCGCCGACGGCCTCAGCAAGTCGCTCGGCGTCGACCGGGCCCAGAAGGGAGCCGTCTCGTGACCACCGCACCCCAGACCGTCGGAGGCGCGGGCCGGGTCGCCGGCACCGCCTCCCACCCGGTCGTCAGCGTCCACGACCTCTCGATCTCGTACGCTGATGGGCGCCGCGAGGTGCCCGTCGTGCGCGGCGTCAGCTTCACCGTCGAGCCGGGCCGCGCCCTCGGCCTCGTCGGCGAGAGCGGCAGCGGCAAGTCGACCGTCGCCCGCACGCTGCTCGCCCACCTGCGGCGCGGCTCACGCATCGTCGGCGGCAGCGGCAGCGTCACCGTCGACGGGCAGGACGTGTTCGCGCTCGACGACGCGGCGACGCGCGCCCTGCGCGGCGGCACCGCGGCTCTCGTCGCCCAGAACGCCGACCAGGCGCTCACCCCCTCGATGCGCGTCGGCCAGCAGCTGCGCGAGGCGCTCGAGAGCCACGGCCTGCCCGGCGGCCACGACCGCGTGCTCGAGCTCGTGCGCCACGTGCGCCTGCCCGACCCCGAGACCATCGTGCGGCGCTACCCGCACCAGCTCTCGGGCGGGCAGCAGCAGCGCATCGCCATCGCGATGGCCGTCGCCGCCCGACCCCGCCTGCTCGTGCTCGACGAACCGACCACCGCGCTCGACGTGGTGACGCAGTCGGCGGTGCTCGCGCTGATCCGCGACCTCGCCGTCGAGCTCGGCATGGCCATCGTGCTCGTCAGCCACGACATGGGCGTGGTGTCGACGATGGCCGACGAGATCGCCGTGATGCACGACGGCGAGATCGTCGAGCACCGGCCGACCGCCGAGCTGTTCGCCGACCCGCGGCACGAGTACACGCGGGAGCTGCTCGCGAGCATCCCGCGCGCGTCGGGGGCTGCCGCCGCGGGTTCAGCCGGCGCCGAACCACCGACTGATCAAAGAACCACGTCAAAGCGTGGTTCGTTGATCAGTCGGTGGTTGGGGAGGCACGCGGAGGAGCCGAGGGGAGGCGGGTCGCACCTCGCGCCGGCGGCACCGCCGGTCGTCGCCGCGCGCGACCTCGTCGTGCGGTACGGGCGCTCGCTGCCCGCGGCCGTCGACGGCGTCTCGTTCGACATCGGCCGGCGCGAGACCCTCGCCGTCGTGGGGGAGTCGGGCAGCGGCAAGTCGACGCTCGCCACCGCCCTCGCCGGGCTGATCCCCGCCGAGTCGGGCAGCTTCGCGTTCCACGGCTCGGACGGCGTCGAGAGCGACCTCACCCAGCCCGTCGCTCGGCGCACGCTCGCCCTGCGCCGGTCGGTGCAGCTCGTCTTCCAGAACGCCGACACCTCGCTCAACCCGCGTCGCACGGTGGGCGCGGCGATCGCCCGCCCGCTGAAGCTCTTCACCGGCAGCGCGACGAGCGAGCGGGTCGCCGAGCTGCTCGTCGAGGTCGGCCTCACGCCCGACTTCGCGGCGCGGCTGCCGGCCCAGCTCTCGGGCGGGCAGCGTCAGCGCGTCGGCATCGCCCGGGCGCTCGCCGCGGGGCCCGACCTGATCATCGCCGACGAGATCACGACGGCGCTCGACGTGCGGGTGCAGGCAGGGGTGCTCGACCTGCTGACGACGCTCCGCGACGACAAGGGGCTGAGCTGCCTCTTCATCAGCCACGACCTCGCCGTCGTGCGCGGCGTCGCCGACCGCGTCGCCGTGATGACCGGCGGCCGCATCGTCGAGATCGGCTCGACCGAGGACGTCTTCCGCGGACCGAACCATCCCTACACACGCACGCTGCTCGAGGCGACGCTCGACCCGGGCACCACCGAGCTGCCCTCCGTCGGCGACGCCCGGCCGCGCTGGCGCGACGCCGGCGGGTGGGACGACCACGGCGACGGCCACCGCGTCGCGCGCTGGGAGTCGATGTGAGCGGGGCGGGGCTGCCGGGGACGGCGGCCGGCGAGGAGGCGGGGGTCGGCACGGGACCGGACGGGCGCCTCCCGCAGGACCCGCGCCCCTCGCACGACGTCCGCGTGCGGGACGAGTGGGTGCCGCTGCTGGACGGGACGCGGCTGCACGCGCGCATCTGGGCGCCGGTCGTCGAGCACCCGGTGCCGGTGCTGCTCGAGTACCTGCCGTACCGGCTGGACGACTGGACGGCTCCGCGCGACAGCGAGCGGCACCCCTGGTACGCGGCGCGGGGGTACGCGTCGGTGCGGGTCGACATCCGCGGCACGGGGTCGTCGGACGGCCTGTTCGACGACGAGTACTCGGTGCAGGAGCTCGACGACGGCATCGCCCTGATCGAGTGGCTCGCCGCGCAGCCCTGGTCGACGGGCGCGATCGGGGCGTTCGGCATCTCGTGGGGCGGGTTCAACGCGCTCCAGCTCGCCGGGAGGGCTCCCGCCGCGCTCAAGGCGATCGTCACCGTGTGCTCGACCGACGACCGCTACGACAACGACGTGCACTACGTCGGCGGCGCGGTGCTCGGCATCGACATGGCGTCGTGGGGCGGCACGATGTTCGCGTTCGGCTCGCGTCCGCCCCGGCCGGAGGTCGTCGGCCCCGACTGGATCGCCCGCTGGCGTGAACGGCTCGAGCACAACGTGCCGATGACGCCGACCTGGCTGGCTCACCAGGAGCGCGACGACTACTGGCGGCACGGCAGCGTCTGCGAGGACTACTCGTCGATCACGGCCGCGGTGCTCGCGGTCGGCGGCTGGGCCGACCCGTACCGGGACGCGGTGCTGCGGCTCGTGTCGAACCTCGACGCGCCGGTGAAGGGGATCATCGGGCCGTGGTCGCACCAGTACCCGGACCGCGGGCTGGCTCCGGGGCCGGGCATCGGGTTCCTCGAGGAGACGCTGCGCTGGTGGGACTGCTGGCTGCTCGACGAGCCCAACGGCGTCGAGGACGAGCCGGCGCTGCGGGCCTGGATCAACGACTCCGAGCCTCCCGCGACGTACTACGCGGAGCGGACCGGGCGGTGGGTTGCCGCGGAGGCGTGGCCGTCGGCGACGACGGAGGCGCGGGCGGTGCCGTTGGGGTCGTTCGCGGCGCCGTCCGCCGTGGGCGCCGACGGCACCGTGGTCGTGCGCTCGCCGCAGAGCACCGGCATGGACGCCGGGCGGTTCTTCCCGTTCGGCAACGCGACGGACCTGCCGCCCGACCAGCGGGCGGAGGACGGTCGGTCGGTGTGCTTCGACCTGCCGGTCGGGGCGGGCGCGGCGCCGCTCGACGTGCTCGGCAACGTCGTCGTCGACCTCGCCGTCACGAGCGACGTGCCGCACGCGCAGGTCATCGTGCGGCTCTGCGACGTCGCTCCCGACGGCAGCTCGACGTTGGTCACCCGCGGTGTGCTCAACCTCGACGCGCGCCACGGGCGCGACCGGGCCGTGGCGATGGAGGCGGGGGTCGAGCAGGTGGTGAGCGTCGCCCTGGTCTCGACCGGGCACTCCTTCCCGGCCGGCCACCGCCTCCGGATCGCCCTGTCGTCGACCTACTGGCCCTGGGTCTGGCCGCGCGCCGAGGAGGCGACGCTCGTCGTCGACCCGGCGCAGAGCTCGGTGACGCTGCCGGTGTGGACGCGGGCCGGCGACGACGGCGTGCGGTTCGCGCCGCCCTCGCACGCGGAGCCGCTCGCCGTGCGGAGGCTGCCCGCCGCGTCGTCGCTGCCGCAGCGGAGCGTGACGCACGACGTCGAGACGGGGGAGTGGACGCTCGACGTCGACCCCGGCTACGGCGGCGGGCGCGAGTACCCCGACGGCCTGGTCTTCACCGAGGACAGCCGCGAGACGTACCGCATCGTCGACGGCGACCCCCTGTCGGCCACCGCCGAGTCGCAGTGGCGGATCGGTCTCGAGAAGCCCGAGTGGAAGGCGTGGCTCGAGACGTCGTCGCGGCTGACCGCGACGGCGACGGAGTTCGTCGTCGAGAACGACGTGCGGGCGTGGGCCCGCGACGGCGGGCCGGACGCGGAGGTCGTGCTCGTGGCCGAGCGGTGGTTCGAGGACCGCGTGCCGAGGACGTCGGCGTGAGCGCGGTGGGTGCTGGTGCGGGTGCGGGTGTGGGTGCAGGTGCAGGGCCTGCTCCGGTGACCGGCGCGGCGACGCGGCGGAAGCCGGCCGAGCGGCGGGCGCTGATCGTCGAGGCGGCGCGCGCGGTGATCGTGCGCGAGGGCCTCGGGGCGACCCGGCTGCGCGACATCGCGGCGGAGGCGGGCGTCTCGGTGGGCACGGTCACCTACCACTTCGAGAGCGTCGCGGAGATCCTCAACGAGGTGGTCGTGCTCGAGACCGCTCGTTTCTACGCCGCGGTGATCGAGGCGGTCGACACCGAGCCCGACGCGGTGCACGGTGTGCGGATGCTCGTCGAGCCGCTCTTCCAGGACACCGACGCGACCGACGAGCACTGGCGTCTCTGGTCGGACTACTGGACGGCCGTGGCGCGGAAGCCCGCCGTCGCCGCCGAGTACGTCGACCGCATCCGGGTGTGGGAGGCGTGCCTCACGCGGACGCTCCGGCGCGGTGCCGAGGCGGGCACGTTCGCCGTCGACGACGCGTCCGAGCTGGCGCTGAAGCTCGCCGCCTACAGCGACGGCGTGGCGACGCAGCTCGCGCAGAAGGCGCCGGGGCTGACGCCGAGGCGGGCACTGGAGTGGATGTGGGTGTTCCTGGAGCAGGAGACGGGGGCACGGTTCCGGCGGTGAGCGCCGCCTCCTCGCGAGCCGGAGCCGCAGTGCGGCCGGCGCCGCGGGCGCGGCTGCCCCGGACTGGGGCCAGCCCCGCGGCCTCCCGACCCGAACGGGGTGTGCCGCCCGCCGCGCATACCGGCCAGCATCGAGAGGACGGCTACCCGACAGTCGTCAGATACTCGGAGAACGACAGTGATGCAGTGGTGGAACGACATGACGACCAAGAGCCGTGTGCTGCGCAGCGCCGGCGTGCTGGCGGCGTGCATCGTCATCGGCGGCGGGGTCAGCGCGACCGCGGAGACGATGGGAGCGCAGACCAGCGCTGAGGCCGAGACGGTGCCCACGGCACCGGAGGCGACCTCCACGGCCGCGCCCACCGCGCCTCCCGGGGCCGTCATCAGCACGACCCGCGTCGACGTCACCGAGCCCGTCGCCTTCACCACCACGACCTACACCGACCCGGAGCTCGACTCGGGCACCTCCGTCGTCACCCACGAGGGCCACATGGGCAGCGTCGTCCGCAGCTACGACGTCGTCACCGCCGACGGGGTCGAGCTGCGCCGCGTGCTCCGCAGCGAACTGACCGTCGTCGCGCCCGTCGCCCAGGAGGTCAGCGTCGGCGGACGCTGAACACAACTCCGGCTCACCGCCTCTCGTCCACGCCGAGTCAGTCGAAGAAGTCCGCGTCGATCTCGACGGCAGTGAAGGTCTTCTTGACCTGCACGCCGACGCGGTACTTGATCATCAGGGCGACGAGCCTCTTCCCGTCGATCAAGATGACCCGTGACTGCACGTTCTCGACGTATGTCTGCGCCAGCGGCGTGAAAGCGCTCGTCGTCAGGAAGATGCCTCGTGTTGCCCCAAAGCCCTGTAGTGCACCCACGAAGGCCTGGATGGTCTCCCGGCCGATGTTGTTGCCCTCCTTGTACCGCTTCGCTTGGACATAGATGCGGTCAAGCCCCAGCGCGTCTTGATCGATGATGCCGTCGATGCCGGCGTCGCCGGAGCCGCCGATGCGCGTGCCACGCTGTTCAGCGCCGCCGTAGCCCATGGCGAGGAGCAGATCGACGACCGCTTGTTCGAAGAAATCGGGGTGGCTTTCACGGAGCCGATCGAGCAGATCTATCCCGACCTCTTCCTCGATGCGGCTGATGCCGTCGGCGATCTGCTCGATGGGATCCAGGATGTCTACGGCGTCCTGCACATCGGGTTGCAGCTCCGGCGCCGTCGCAGAGTTTCTGCGCTCAGGCCAGAACGGCGCGAAGACCGCCTTGCCGAGTGCGTAGTCGAAGCCGCCGGGGTACTTGGCGAGTCCGCGGTGACCCTCCTCCGTGATGGCGTAGTGCGCGCGCTCGGGACGACTTATCCACCCCGCCTTCGTCAGGTGACTGATCGCCCAACCCACTCGCTGCTCGTAGCGCGTTCCCCCAGAGTTGAGCATCTCGGCTCGTCCAGCGCTGCTGAGGCCAGCCAGGTCGGCCGCAGCCTCGACGACGTCCTTTCGATGCAAGGTGCGACCAGACTCCAACACTCGGAGCACAGGCACGACGAATTCGGGCCAGATGGGAACCGTAGAGACAGCATCGTCAGAAGTGGACACGTCAGTACTCTGCCGCATTGACGGGCGTGCGACCCGACAGCATGACGTAGCGCCGCGCGCCCAGGGTTGACGTTGCGTCGGCGAGATCAACTGCGGCGTGGACGACGACGGGCCCTGGCTGGATGCGTTGCCCGGTCGTCTTCCTGACATAGGTTCAGGTCATGGAACTCAACAAAGTGGCTCGTGAGCAGCAGATCGCCGTCTTCGGGGGCAGTGGGAGCGGCAAGACAGTCCTGCTCTCGTCGTTCTACGGCACGAGTCAGGAACCACGGTTCATCAGCAAGAGCCTTTTCAACGTCGTTGCGGATGACTCAGCGCAGGGCTTGCGTCTGCACCAGAACTACCTCGGAATGAAGAGGGCGGGCGCAGTCCCGCCGGCTAACCGCTTCAAGGGCGAGTCGTACTCGTTCTCCATCAAGCGCAAGAAATCCGGAGCTTCGAAGGCCAAGAAGGCGGGCGTCGCGGAAGATCTCCGCCTGATCTGGCACGACTACCCCGGAGAATGGTTCGAACAGGAACCCAGCGGCGACACAGAGGCGCAGAGGCGGGTTGAGACCTTCAAGTCGCTCCTCAATTCGGATGTGGCGCTCGTCCTGGTCGACGGTCAACAGCTCATCGAGAACGACGGTCACGAGGAGCGGTATCTCAAGTCGCTCTTCTCCAACCTGCGCAACGGTCTCATCAAGCTGCGGGACGACGTCGTCGGCGACAAGGGCCGACTCGTCACTTTTCCCCGGATATGGGTCGTGGCGCTCTCCAAGGCCGATCTTCTCCCGGGCGTGACCGTGACCGACTTCCGCGATCTCGTCATCGAGAAGGGCGGCGAGGACCTCGTCGAGCTCGGAAAGACGATCTCGGAATTCGCCGAGGCTCCGGAGGCAATGTCAATCGGTGAAGACTTCGTCGTCCTGTCGTCCGCTGCCTTCGACGCGGGCTCGATCGACGTCGAGAAGAGGGTGGGTGTCGATCTGATCTTGCCGCTAGCGGCGATGCTCCCCTTCTCGCGGCACATCCGGTGGGCTGCCCGCTTCGCGAAGGGCAGCAAGGTCGCCGAGCGGTTGACCTACGTCGCTGCACCGCTCGCGGTGACGTTCTTGGGCAAGATCACACTGCCAGGGCCTCTCGGACTCCTGCAGAGGGTGGCCGGGGCCAGTGCTCTCGACAAGCTCGCCGACATGTCGCAGGGAAAGGTCCACTCCGTGCACGAACAAGCCAAGAGTCGTCACGACTTCTTGACCGCCGTGCTCTCTGGCTTCCAGCTCGACCTCGACGCGGCGGAGGACAAGGGCGTCCTATCCAGGAGTCTCAAGTGAATCGGACTGCAACGGATCAAGACAGGTTCATCTGGGCCACGCGCGGCGCCCGTTGGGGTTTCCGCTTCCTCAGATCGGCCGATCTTGACGATCCTCTCGTCGCCTATGATCGCGCCTTCGGTGCTGTCGGGGATGCGCCGGAGGTGTGTGAGCACGACGGCGGTGTGGTCGCCCTGCGATTCTCCGACCCTGAAGGAAGGTGCGACCGGGCTGGTCGGCTGATCCCGCATGAGTTCGTGCTGTTCGGGCCTCTCGCAGACGCCGCGGTGAGCGCGAGCGCAGGTCGAAGTTCTGTGTGGCCACTTGTGCAAGCGGACTATGCGCGGGTGTTCGCCGTGGACGATCCTTCGCGATGAGTCCAATGGCTCTGCGCCACCGGTCGCCGAGCAGCGCTGCCGGCGACCTGACATGTGATCGACGCGCGGGGTCGGGGGAGACATGAGCGCGAGACTGAGACCGCTGCGGATGCGCCACGTCGTGTGGGGCGGGGTGCTCGGGGGCGGTGCCTCTGCCCTCGTCGTCGCCCTGATCGCCGCGGGCGGGCCCGGCGCCCTCGTGACGTACGTCGCCGGGGACCCCGCCAACCGTTCCTACGCCGTGAGCTCCGCCGCGTTCTTCGTCGGGTGCTTCATGATGGCGGGCATCATCGTGGGCGCTGCGTCCGCTCTGCTCTCGTGGGGTGCGGCGTGCCTCGTGACGCTCGGCCGGCCGGAGTCGCGGGGCCGGGCGGTCGTGACGGTCACGGTCGCCAGCGTGCTCGGAGGCGCCACCAGTGGTTGGTTGGGCTGGGCCTTGCAGCTGGCGCCTCCTCTAGGCGCGGCGGTCGCGTGCACGGTGGTCGGCGTCGTCGGAGGAGCAGCCGCCGCGTGCTGGGCGGTGTGGATGTCACAGGGGAAGCGCGCGACGACACCACAGACCAGCACCACGGGCGACGGTGCCGCTCCCGCCGCCTAGGCTCAGCGTCATGCAGCTGCAGCGCGTGGTGACCGGGGTGGGCGCAGGCGTGCTCGTCGTCGCCGTCGTGCTCGTCGTGCTGGTCGTCGTCTTCGGCGGGTCGTCGTGCGGCGGGGGCTCGACGAGCTCCGTCGGCGACGGCGAGGCCGGCCCCGTCGTCGCCACGGCCGCCCCCGTCAACGGCCCGACCTACTGGACAGAGGAGCGCATCGCGTCCGCCGCGGCCGCCCCGATGCCGACCTGCTGACTCCTGCCGCTCGGCAGCAGCCGGTCCGTCGATCCGCCGGTCGACCGCACGGGGGAGGCGCCGCCGAGGCGACCGGACCTAGCCTGGAGCGATGCTGGTCGCCGTCGTCATCCTCGTCCTCAGCAACGTCCTCGTCGTGGCGGTCGTCGCCGCCGCGGCCCGCGGGCGCCTCGCCCCGAACGCCCTGGCCGGGCTGCGCATCCCCTCCGTCATGGAGTCCACGGCTACCTGGCAGGCCGGGCACCGCGCCGCCCTGCCGGCGGTCGTCGTCGGGTGCGCCGTCGCGACGGTCGCCTCGGTGCTCCCGCTCGTCACGGGGTGGACCGACGGGGAGGCGGCGGCGAGCATCCTCGCCGCGTGCGGAGCGCTGCTCGCCGGGACAGCCGTGGGCGGGGTCGCCGCGCACCGGGCGGCGGGGCGCGTCGAGCGGGACGCCGAGGTCGCCGGGGGCTGAGGTGATTCGAGGGGCACAGCGTCAGGCGGCGGGGGTCGCACGGGGCAGGAAGTACCACCAGCGGATCCAGGCCTCGGGATCATCCCGGGGGTCGACGAACTCGAGGTCGAAGACGACACCCCTCATCGTGAACGTTCCCTGCTCGATCTCGGCGAGCTCGTCAGCCGCGAGCTCGTCGCCGCCTCCGTCGAACCAGTGGTCGGCGTCGTCACCGGGGAAGAGGTCGAGGGTCGTGAAGTCGCCGTTCCAGACGACGTCGAACTCCGCCCTGACCTCCGGCCGCACGTCGCGTCGCCTCCACCAGGGGCCCTCGACGGTCCACTCCCACGACCGCCTGATCGAGAGCCAGCCCCTCACGGCGTCCGGCACACCCGGGACGGTCATTCGGAAGAGGCCCGGCGCCACCAGCGCCGGGTCGGACGGCGGGGGTTCCGGCGGCGGGGAGAAGAGCACGGGCCGAGCCTAGGGTCTCGGGAAAGTGAGAGGGATCCGGGTGCCGACCCGCGACTCCTTCAGGCTCACCGGTGCGTCAGGCGCTGATCCCTCTCAAATTCGGAGGGGACGGGACGCCTGTTCACTTGGCGGACAGATCTCTCTCAAATTGGGAGAGGACAGGGGAGGCGCGGGGCGAGTGGGCGCGAACTGCGGCTCCAGAGGGGCGGGAGGCGCGGATGGCGACCACTCGGCGGGCTAGCCGAGCGCGGCGGGGTCGAGGCCGTGGCGCTCGACCTCCATCGCCTCGCGGATCGTGAGGGGGTAGATGCGCGACAGCTCGGGGTTCACCGGATCGCTCGAGATGTAGGCGACGCTCTCGACGTGCTGCTCGAACGCGTTCACCTTGTCTCGCGGGGCCCCGACGACCAGCTGGAAGCCCAGCGACCGCAGCGCCGAGAGCGCCCGGCCGGTGTACTCCGTGTCGGCCTTCACGAAGCCCTCGTCGAGCACGATCGGCGCGTAGGTCGGCACCCGGTCGGTGCCGTCGCCGAGCCGGAAGCGCAGCGCGGCGCCGAGCACGAACGCGATCAGCTCCTGGCCCTCCCCGCCTGACTTGCCCGCGACTCCCTCGTGCACGATCTGCGTGCCGTCACGCCTCGTCTCGATCGCCCGGAACTGGTAGTGCTCGCGCGCGTCGAGCACCCGGCGACGCCAGGCCTCACCCGACTTCGAGCGCTCCTCGAGGCTGGCCAGGTCGCGCCGCAGACGCAGGAAGCGGCGCTCGATCTCGGCGGGGTCACGTGGATCGACGGCCGAGGCCGCAGAGCCGCCCGCGCCAGCCGCAGAACCGCCGCCGGCACCGCCGCCCGTGTGCTCGCGCAGCGTCCGCTTGAACTCCGCCAGGTCGCTGTTCGACACCGGCCGCGGCTCGATGTCGAGCGTCGACCCCTGCCGGAACTCGATCGCGGCCAGCGCCTGCGAGATCGGCCGGACGCCACGACGGATGACGTGCCCGTCCTCCTCGATCTGCACCAGCAGCGCCCGCAGGCTGTCGCCCACGCTCGCCCCGGCCTTCGCCAGCCAGCGCTGCTTCGCGTGGGGCAGGTCGTCGTCGACCAGCGTGCGGTGGATCGCCAGCACGGCCGGCAGGCTCTCGATCGACGCGTCGAAGCCGGCGTTCGGGTCGAGCTCGAGGTAGCGCGTGAAGACGAGCTCGAGCGTGAGCTCGTGCTGCGTCCGCTCACGGTCGTGCGCGTCGACCTGCGCCCGCAGCTGCGCGGCCGCCTCACGGCGCGTGCGCTCGACGTCGGCCACCTCGCGCGGCGCCGCGAACGGCAGCGGCGCGAGCAGCACCCGCTCGTCGTCGGTCAGCGGGTCGGCGCCCGAGGCGTCGCTGAACGCGTCCTCGATGTCGACCAGCGTCGCGTGCGTCGCCTCGAGCTGGTCGAGCACCTGCTGCACCTCGGCCCCGCGACGCACGGCCTCGAGCCGCGCCTCGTCCTGCGCCGCGGCCTCGGCCTGCAGCGCCGTCACCTCGGGGCGCTCGACGGCGACCCGCTCGAGCTGCGCCTGCAGGTCGGCGAGGCGGGCCCGCGCCGGAGCGGGGTCGACGTCCGACCACTCCACGGCGGCGGCGCGCGCCACGGTCTCGACGACCGTGCGGCGGGCGCTGGCGACCGTCTCGGCGGCGTCCCACTCCGCGCGCGCCGCGTCGAGCGACTCCGTCAGGGCGGTGATCTCGGCCGTCAGCTCGGCGACCCGGCCGGTGTTGTCGAGGCCGATCCAGGAGCGGACCCGCCGGTCGTCCTTCGTCACCCGACGACGCGAGCCGGTGCGGAGGCCCGAGCGCGTCACGGCGCCCCTCGCGCCGACGGGCAGCGGGTCGTCGAGCGCCGACGCGTCGTCGACGCAGAGCACGCTGCGGTCGTCGACGACCTCGTCGCGCAGCCAGCCCACGAACGGGCTCGCCTCGTCGAACACGAGCATCGACGGCACGGTGCGCGCGAGCGGCGTGCGCGTCGGCGTCAGGCCCGGCGTCGCGGGCACGAGGGTGACGCGGCCGCGCATGTCCTCCCGGTCGACGAAGCGGCGCACGGCGTCGAAGTCATCGGGGTCGACGAGGAGGTGCGTGGCCAGGTCGCCGAGCACCCTCTCGATCGCGGTCGTCCAGTCGCGGTGCTCCGTGGCGACCTCGAACAGCTCGCCCGCGTAGGGCAGCCGGGCGACCGGCACGCCCGTGCCGTCGGCGATGCGCCGACGTCGCTCGACCGCGTCGTCGGGCACGTTGCTGCGGCGCCGCTCGAACGACTCCTTCTCGCGCTGGCGCTCGCCGACCGACCGCCGCGTCTCGGCGATCCGGGCCGCGAGGTCGCCGCGCAGCTCGTCGTGCTCGCGGCGGGCCGCCGCCTCCTCGGCCGCGAGCTCCGTCGCCCGCGTGCGCAGCGACTCCAGCTCGTCCGCGGTCGTGGGCACCGGCTCGCCGACGCCCTCGAGCGGGGCGGCGAACCGGCGGTGCTCCTTCTCGACGCGTCCGAGCGCCTCCCCGGCCCAGCGCACCTGCTCCCGGAGCGAGTGCGAGGGGTCGCCGCCGAGGTCGGCGATCTGCGCCAGGGCCTGCTCACGGGCACGGAGGGCGGCCTCCGCGGCCTCGGCGGCGCGCCTCCTCGTCTCGACGTGGCCGCGCTTCTCGGTCTGCACCCGGTCGACCTCGCCGCCGACCCAGCTGCCGACCGCCTCGGCCAGCCAGACGTCGAGCCGACGCGGCTCGTCGTCGCCGCCGGCCAGCAGGCGGCGCTTCGCGGTCGCGTCGTCGCCCGCGCTGCGCCAGCGCTCGGCGAGGCCGGGCACCGGCTCGAGCACGTCGAGCTTCCGCCGCGTCGTCTCGAACACGTCGTAGAGCTGCGACGCCTCGCGGTAGGTCGCCAGCGTGGTCTCCCACCGGGAGAGCGCCTTCGGCTGCGTCAGCACGAACTGCTTGAACAGCTCGTCGATCGAGAAGACGCCCTTCGACGCCTGCGCCCGCCGCAGCAGCGTCAGGGCCTTCAGCTGCGACTCGTCGCTGCCGCCGATGCCGAGCCGCGCGCAGAGCTGCACGCGGAGCTCGGGCTGCGAGTAGGTGACGAGGTCGTGCGCCGGGTCGACGAGCCGCGTCAGCGAGCTCTTCGTCAGTGGCGACGTGCTCGTCTCGTCGCGGCGGACGTCGGTCAGCCGGCTGAGGTCGAAGCGCCCCCGCACGAGCAGGTAGACGCTCGCCTGCGTGACGTCGTCCTGGCTGGCGGTGTCGGGGCCGATCCAGGCGAGGCGCACGGCGGTGAGGGTCTCGCCGAGCTCGGTGCTCCAGGTGATCGCGGCGCCGCTCGCGAACGACTCGCCCAGCGGGCGCAGGAACCGCGTCGTCGTGCGGTCGGAGTCGGCGTCGCGCACCTCGTCGGTCTTGCCGCGCGCGTAGCTGTAGACGGTGCGCTCGGAGCGCTGGCGCGAGTCGTCGCGGGCGGCCCGGTTGAACTCCTGCGGGTTCGGCATGATGACCGCGGCCATCGCGTCGAGCACGGTCGACTTGCCCCGCCCGGTCGGGCCGAGGATGGCGATGCCGCCCCGCCCGACGGGCATGCGGTGCAGGCCCGCGTAGCTGCCCCAGTTGAGCAGCTGCACGAGCTCGATGCGGTACTGGCCCGAGTGGAACATGCCGAGGTCGGGCGCGTCTTCGGGCTCGACGTCGACGTCGAGCGCGGGGGTGACGGGGGGCGTGGGCGTGGTGGAGGTTGTCACGTCGGCGGCGGTCGCGGGGCGGGCCGCGGGGGCGGCGGACTCGGCGCCGGTCTCGACGGGCGTGCGGGAGGCGCGGGGCGCGTCGGCGGGGGAGGCGGGGGTCATGCCTGGTCTGCTTCCGGGTCGAGGGGGAGGTCGAGCGGCAGGTCGAGGGCCGTGTCGGAGGCGCGGGGCGCGTCGGCGGGGGCGGGCGCGCCGTCGTCGGGCTCGGCGTCGGGGTCGAGCTCGGTCAGGTCGTCACCCGCGTCGAGCTCGGGGTCGAAGTCGGTCAGCTCGTCGGGCTCGTCCAGCTCGCCCGGTGCTCCGGCGCTCGCCGCGGACGCGCCGACCTCCGGCTCGGCGCCCGCGGCCTCGAGGTACAGGCGCTCGAAGTGCCGCAGCTGCTCGGGGCGGACGAGCGGCACGATCGCGGGGGCGACGACGAAGAGCGACGGGTCGTCGGGCTCGGGCTCGAGCAGGTCGCGGGCGATCATCGCGGCGATCGCGGCGTCGACGCGCCGCAGGGCGCGGACCTCGTCGTGGGCGGTGTCGTCGTGGAACCGGCCGAGGAACTCGGCGACCTGGTCGCGCGACACCACGACCGCGTCGTCGTCTCCGTCGGCGTAGGCGTGCTCGCGGCGCAGGAAGATCAGCAGGAACGACGCGTCGCGCGACAGCGGCTTCTCGCGCCGCAGCAGCACGGGGGCGTCGTCGCCGCCGGCCTGTCGCTTGAAGGCGACCTCGTAGCCGCGGTCGACCTCGAGCTCGAGGAACATCTCGGCGAGGCGGGCGCGGATCTCCGGCTCGTGCGCCAGGAGGCCGGCCCACGCCTCCTTCTGCTTGGCCCGGCTGATGAAGCGGTGCGTCATCAGCGTGACCAGGGCCTTGCGGCCGGCGAGGGGGAGCTCGTCGGAGACGGGGCGGGCGGGGGCGTCGTCGGCGTCGAGCGCCACGTCGGCCGTCGTATCGGGCGTCGCGTCGGCCGCTGCGTCGGCCGGGCGGAGGTCGTCGGTCGGGGCGGCGGTCATGCGGGGTCTCCCTGGAGGGTGCGGGCGGGGGCGGCGGGTGCGGCGGAGTCGGCGCCGGGCGGGGGTGCGTCCCGGGTGAAGACCAACCGGGGCAGCGTGACCTCGCGGGGGGCGCCTCCTCGGGGTGCTCCGGCCCCGGTGCCGGACGGGTCGTCGGGGGTGAGGACGACGGACTCGGTCTCGTCGGTGACGACGCCGCGCTCGACGGCGAGGTCGAGCATGCTCAGCACGAGCGTGAGGCGACGGAACTCGGGCTCGGTGGCGCGGTAGACGTCGGCGCTCGTCACCTCGTCACGGCCGTCGCCCTCGTCGAGCAGGCGGTCGATCGTCGCGGCGACCGCGGCGGGGCTGGTGCCCGCGGTGAGGCGGAGCGCGGCGCGGTCGGCGGCGGGCAGGGCGGCGTCGCCCTCGGCCACGCGCACCTCGACGGTGGGGCGGCCGCGCTCGCTCCAGAGCTGCACCTGGCTGACGTCGACGACGTCGACGGGGCCGAGGCCGAGCACGTCCTCGGGCAGCACCGCGGCGCCGGGGCGACGCTCGGCCCAGGCGGCGCCGGCGTGCAGGGCGCGCTCGGCGAGGGTGAGCAGGCGCTGGTGCTTCTCGGCGCCCGACCGGCTGAGGAAGCGGCGGAGCGACGACGTCCAACGCCCGTACGTCTCCTGCACGGACTGCTCCTCGGCGAGCAGCGACGAGATCAGCTGCTCGAGCTGCTCGCGCTGCCGCTCGGTGAGGTGCTCGGCGGCGCCGGGCTGCGAGAGCACCTTGTCGATGTCGGCGCGCATCACGTCGATCTCGCGCGACGAGAGCATCTGGGCGAAGCCGCGGTAGGCACGGCCCTCGGGCGTCTGCTCGAGCAGGTCGTTCTCGCGGAGGTACTGCTCGACGAGCGCGCCCTTGCCGACGTGCTCGTGGGTCGCACGGCGGGCGACCTCGCGGTGGCGCTGCTCGACCATGGCGCTGAGCTGGCGGAAGTCCTCGGGCAGCGACGCCGTCAGCCGCACGACCTCGCGCACCTGGCGCGACACGACGTCGGCGGTCGCCGGGACGGGGCCGTGCCGCTCGACCTCGTCGCGGCGGCGCTGCAGCTCGGCGATCTGCTCGTCGAGCCGGGCGACCTGCGACGCCGGGTCGGGGTCGGCGAGGCCGGCGAGCTGGCGGACGGCGTGCGCGATGCTGCCGAAGCGGGCCTCGGAGACGGCGTTGTCGGCCTCGGCCAGCTCGCGGACGATGCGCAGCGCCTTGAGGGCGTGCGGCGAGAGGCGGTAGCGGGCCCGGGCGGCCTGGCCGTCCTCCTCGCCGGAGGCGCGGGTGCGGATCAGCCACCGGCTGTCGACCCAGCCGCGGCAGTAGTCGGCCGGGGTCTTGGCCTCGGGGAGGTCGGCCGTCTCTGCGGGGCCGGCGGGCGCCTCCCCGGGGGTGGTGTCCGTGGTGGGGGTCGTGGTCGTGGCGGTGGCGTCGGCGCTCGCCGTCTCGCCGGCCGCGGCCTCCGCGGCGTTCTCGGCCAGCGCCTCCGCGACGGCCTGGTGGAACCAGTCGGCCGAGACGGGGCCCTCGGCGCGCTCGAGGTGGCGGGAGAAGAGGGGGAGGATCCAGCGGCTGTTCGAGCTGCGCAGCAGGGCCCAGGTGGGGTCGGTGCCGAACACCTCGCGCACGCCGTCGCGGCTGAGGGCGTCGTGCCCCGACGGTTCTTCCACTGCCCAGCCTCCCTGATCGTCGACGGACGACGATACCGCGGGGGCGGCGTAGCGCCGGACGCAGGCGGCCCGGTCGGTGCCGTCACGGGGCCCTCGGGTGCTCGTCGTGGGGTGCGGCGGGGCGCGGCCCGAGGGTGCGGCGGGTCGGTGTCCTCCTGGGCGGGTCGGCGCCGACCCGCCCGGAGGGACGGGGACCCGCCGCACGGCTCGAGGTCGCGCATCTGCCCGGCCCAGCCGGCTCCGGCTCGCTCCGGCTACGCCGGCCCGACCCGCCACTCGATCTCGAGCGTCGACGCGTCGCCCGGCTGCAGGGTCTCGAGCGGCCCGAGCACCTCCAGCTCGACGAGGTGGGCCGAGGGGTGGAGCCCCTCCAGCGACGCGATCGGCTCGGCCGTCGGGCGCTGCAGCCAGACCTCGACCTTCGCGCCGCCGTCGGGCCAGGTGCCCGCGGGCGCGGGTGTCGTCGACAGCGCGAGCACGGGCCCGCCCTCGTCGTGCAGGGCGACCGACCCCGAGGCTCCGGGGTAGCCCCGCTTGGCGACGCCGGTGCCGAGGGGCAGGACGACGTCGTGGCCGCGTCGGCCGCTGGGCAGCTCGCCCTCGTAGGTGCCGAGGTCGAGCTCGTCGGCGACCCGGTCGTGGGGCACGACCACCGACGACCCGGCGGAGGGGGAGGCGGCGCCGTCGGCCGTGTCGGCCTGGCAGACCTCCCAGATCGCCCATCGCCGGGTCGTCGACGACACGTTCTCGAAGGTGACGTGCTGGTCGAGGCGCGTCGACGCGTCACGCACGGTGAACCGGCGCGTGACCCGCAGGCCCGAGCGCGGGTCGTCGGGGCTGGTGAGCGTGACCACGGCGACGGACTCGTCGACCGTGCACGACGCCGACCAGGTGCCCGAGTCGAGCACGGGGTCGGGCGGCCCGGCCCACTCGTCGGGCCCTGACCAGCCCTGGGGGGCGGGCCAGGTCTTCGACCCGCCCACGTTCGCCCAGGTCGACATGCCGCCGTCGCCGGCCGGCCAGGCCGAGACCGGCGTGACCGGCCGCAGCGAGCCGTCGAGCAGGGCGGGGTCGCGCCAGAGCAGCTCTCGACCCGCGTGCACGAGCGAGAGGAGGCGCCCCCCGCGGGTCGGCGCGAACGCGAGCGCCAGCTCGTCGGTCACGACCCTGATCAGAGGGAGGCCGTCGGCCTCGCCAGCCCCGACCGACTCGACCCGCACCGTCACGAGGCCGGGTGCCCGATCGTCGTGGCCCGGGCGGCGGGCTCCTCGCGCACCGGGGCGCCGGCCGGCACGAGCACGACCTTGCCGGTGGCGCCGGCCGCCGCGATCCGGTACGCCTCGTCGGCGTCGGTGAGCGGCAGCGTGTGCGAGACGACGATCTGGGGGCTGAGGCCGCCCTCGGCGATCATGCGCGCGACGTCCTCCATGCCCTGGAGCGACGTCACCCACGACGCGGTGATCGTGAGCTGTTTGTGCAGGAGCGTGTCGGAGACCTCGGTCTCGAGCCGGCCGCCCTCGCCGAGCAGCCCCACCCGGCCCCACTCCGCCGCGGCCTCGACCGCGGTGAGGCGGCCCGGCGTGCTGCCCGAGCAGTCGACCGTGACCTGGCAGCCCACGCCGTCGGTGAGCGCGAGCACGTTCTCGACGGCGTCGCCGTCGGCCAGCACGACGTCGTCGACGAGGCCGGTCGCGCGGACGAACTCGATGCGCTCCGCCGACCGCTCGACCCCGATCACGCGGCGGGCGCCGAGCATCCGGCCGAGCATGGCGGCGGCGAGGCCGACCGGGCCCAGGCCGACGACGAGCAGGTCTTCTCCGCCGTGGATGCCCGTGCGGCGGAGGCCCTCGTAGGCCGTTCCGAAGCCGCAGGCGATCAGCGCGCCGTCGACGTACGACAGCCCGTCGGGCAGGGGCACGCAGGTCGACTCGTCGACCAGCACGTACTCCGCGTGGCCGCCGTCGCGCTGCCAGCCGTACGACGCCTTGTGCGGCTGGTCGGTGCAGCTGATGAAGTAGCCCGCCCGGCAGTTGCGGCACCGGCCGCAGCCCTGGATGTGGTACACGATGACGTCGTCGCCGACGCCGAAGCGGGTGACCCCGGGCCCCGACGACACGATGCGCCCGCACGGCTCGTGGCCCGCGACGACGCCCTTGTAGGCGGGCGCCCCGTCGAGGCCCTTGTGCGTCTTGTAGCCGTTGTAGATGAAGCCGATGTCGCTGCCGCAGATGCCGCTCGCGCCCACTTGCACGAGCACCTGACCGGGGCCGGGCGTCGGCACGTCATGCGTGCGCAGCTCGGCGGTGCCGTCGCCGGGCAGGAACACGCCCTGCATGGTGCCGGCGGGCGAGGAGGCGCGGGTCGCGGCCTCGGGGGAGGGGACGGTGGTGGTCATGGCCTAGCTCTCTTCGATCGACCCGCGCTTGCGGGAGAGGGTGACGTTGAGCAGGACGGCGAGCACGATGATCACACCGCGCACGACGCTCTGGAGGAAGGAGTCGACGCCGAGCAGCACGAGCCCGTTGCCGATCAGCGTGATGAAGATCACGCCGAGGAAGGTGCCGACGAGGCTGCCGCGCCCGCCCGACATCGCGGTGCCGCCGATCACGACCGCGGCGATGACGTCGAACTCGAGGCCGTTGGCCGCACCGGCGTTGCCCGAGCCGAGGCGGGCGGCGAGCAGCACGCCGCTCAGGGCGCCGAGCATGCCCATGATCGCGAAGAGCAGCACCCGCACGCGGGCGACCTTGATGCCCGCGAGCCGGGCCGCCGCGGCGTTGCCGCCGATGGCGAAGACCGAGCGGCCGAAGGCCGTCTTGCGGGCGACGAAGGCGAAGACCAGGAAGGCGACGATCATGATGACGGCCGGGGTCGGCACGCCGAGCACGGTGCCGGTGAGGAACGGCATGACCGGCTCGTCGAGGGGCAGCGGCACGGGCAGCGCGTCGGTGCTGAACTGGCCGAGGCCGCGCAGCACGCTCCAGAGCCCGAGCGTCGCGATGAACGACGGCACGAGGAAGCGGGCCCGCAGCACGCCGGCGAGGGCGCCCCAGCCCGCCCCGACCACGAGGGTGATCAGGATGGCGAGCAGCGCGGGCAGCCCCCACTGCGTCATCGCCACGGCGACGATGACCGACGACAGGGCGACGGCCGGGCCGGTGCTCACGTCGATCTCGCCGGCGATGATCACGAGGGTCATGCCCGTCGCGGCGATGCCGATCAGCGCGGCGTCGCGGAGCAGCCCGCTCTGGTTGGCGACGGTGAAGAAGCCCACCGCGTTGAACATCAGGTAGAGGTACAGCGCGACGATCGCGACCAGCAGGCCGACGATGTTGACGAGGGTCGTGTTGCGACGGAACGCGTCGCGGACGCGGCCGACGGCGCCGCCGCGGGGGCGATCGCCGGGCGTGGCCGAGGTGGTGGTGGGGTCGAGCGTGGAGGTCATCGGGTCGTCCTTCTTCAGCTCGAGACCATGGAGGCCTGGAGCAGCACGGGCAGGGAGATGTCGGGGGCGCGGTACTCCTCGCGGAGGCCGCCGTCTCGGAGGACGAGCACGCGGTCGCAGGCCAGGGGCAGCTCCTCGATCTCGCTCGAGACGAAGACGACGAGCTTGCCGGTGTCGGCGACGGCGCGCATGATCTCGTAGATCTGCGCCTTCGCCTCGACGTCGACGCCGCGGGTGGGCTCGTCGAGGAGGAGCACCCGGCTGTCGGCGTGCAGCCAGCGGGCGATGACCGCCTTCTGCTGGTTGCCGCCGCTGAGGGTGCTGATCGGGCGCGAGAGGTCGTGCGCCTTGATGCTGAGCCGGTCGGCGAGCGCCTTCGTGGCGGTGGCGATCGCACCGGCCGACAGCGCGCCTCCCCGGGTGACCCGGCCGAAGTCGCTCATGACGATGTTCTCGTCGATGCCGAGGCCGGGCACGACGCCGCGGCCCTTGCGGTCCTCCGGGGTCATGCCGACCCCGAGGGCCAGCATGCGGGAGGCGGTCGGCCGGTCGACGACGGAGCCCGCGATCGAGACGGTGCCGCCCGTCGCCGGCCGGAAGCCCGCGATCGCCTGCAGCAGCTCGGTGCGCCCGGAGCCGAGGAGCCCCGCGATGCCGAGCACCTCGCCGGCCCGGCCCTCGAAGCTGACGCCCCGGAGCTTCGGGGCCACGTCGAGGTCGTCGACGCGGAGGAGCACCTCGCCCGAGGTGACGGGTCGCGTGGCGACGGCCCGCTGCTCGGGGTCGGCGCCGATCATCAGCTCGATGATGTGGGCGGTGTCGCTGCCCGCGATGGAGACGGTCTCGACGACCTTGCCGTTGCGCATCACGGTCGCGGTGTCGGCGATCTGACGGATCTCGTCCATCCGGTGGCTGACGTAGAGCACCGCGACGCCCTGGGCGGCGAGCCGCTTGACGGTGTCGAGCACGAGGTCGACCTCCGCCGCCGCGAGCGCGCTCGTCGGCTCGTCGAGGATGAGCAGGCGCGGGTCGTCCTGCAGGGCACGGCCGATCTCGACGATCTGCTGCTGGGCGAGCGTGAGCCCGGCGACCTCGGCGTGCACGTCGATGTCGGCCCCGAGGCGCTCGAAGGTCGCGCGGGCCCGCTCGACCATCGCGCGGGTGTCGATGCCGAACCGGCCGCGGGGCCAGCGGCCCATGGCGAGGTTCTCGGCGACGGTGACGCCGGGCACGAGGCTGAGCTCCTGGTAGCACGTGGCGACGCCCGCGGCGGAGGCGGCGGTGACGCCGCCGTTGCCGAGCGGCTGCCCGCCGAGCAGGACCTCACCGGCGCTGGGGGTCTCGACGCCGCTGAGCAGGCGGATCAGCGTCGACTTGCCGGCGCCGTTCTGGCCGAGCAGGGCGCGGACCTCGCCGGCGTGGACGGTGAAGTCGACCCCGTCGAGGGCGGTGACGCCGGGGTAGACCTGGCTGACGCCGCGGGCCTCGGCGATGGGGGCGCCGCGGTCGCGGGCGGGATCGAGCGGCGCGATCGGGGTGTCGGCTGTCGACTCTGACAAGGGGATCCTCCGGGGATCGGGTGGTGGTGGATGAGAGGGGCGACGGTGAGCCCGGCGGGGGCCGGGCTCACCGTGCCGATCACGGGAGACCGTCGGGGTGGGTCTCGGTCCACCCGGCCGCGTCGGCGGGCAGGTAGAGGTCGATCGGCGCCGCGACGACCTTCTCGTCGGGGGTCTTCCCGTCGATGGCGTCCTGCGCGGCGGCGAAGGCGAGCTTGCCCGCCTCGATGCCGCTGATGTCGACGACGGCCTTGAGCACGGAGCCGTCGGCGAGCTCGGCCGCGATGTCGGACGTCATGTCGGAGCCGAAGACGGCGACCTGGCCGGTGAGGCCGCGGGTCTGGACGGCCTTGTAGGCCCCGACCGTCGCGCCGCCGGCCTCGCCGTAGAGCCCGTCGAGGTCGGGGTTCGCGCTGAGCATCTGCTCGGCGGTCGAGACCGCCTGGTCGACCTCGGCGCCCTCCTGGTTCGCGACGAAGACCGTGCCGGGCAGCGCTGCGGTCAGGGCCTCGGAGAAGCCCCTGAAGCGCTGCTGGCAGACCTCGTACTGCTCGCAGTTGATGACGCCCATCTTCGGGGCCGTGATGCCGGCCTCGGTGAAGTACGCCGCCGCCTGCGTGCCGAGGTCGCCGCCGAACTTCAGCGGGTCGCCCAGCACCCAGGCCGTGACGTACTGGTCGACGGCGTCGTCGCTGACGCAGGTGTTGTAGCAGATGACCGGGATCCCGGCCTCGCTGGCCTGGCGCACCGCGGGCACGCTGCCGTCGGTCGAGACCGCCGACATGATGATCGCGCTGACGCCGGAGGAGGTGAGCGTGTTCATGAACGAGCTCTCTTTCGAGACGTCGCCCGCCGAGGTCGACTCGAGGAAGTCGACCTTCTTCGAGTCGGCGTCCGCCGCGTCCTGGACGCCCTTCTTGACGCCGCCGTAGAAGCCCTGCGAGTCGAGGTAGAGGGCGCCGATGCGCTCGGCGCCGCCCTCGCCGCCGTCGGCGCTGGGGATGGAGCAGCCCGCGAGGGCGGCGGCCGCCGCGAGGAGCGCGGCGGCGGAGAGGACGCGGCGTCGCGCCCTCGGCCTGATCGGTGTCGACATGGTGGTCATGGTTCCTTCCTAGGGGCGCCCGGCGTCGTCGCCGGACGTGACCGCGGGGGCGGTCGGGTCGGGGGTGGTGGGGTCGACGGGGGAGGGCTCGTGGCCCAGCCCCGTCCACAGCTCGGCGACCACGTGGCGCAGCCGGGTGACCTCGGCGTCGCGCCCCTGCTGCGGGTCGTCCTGGAAGAGCAGCATCGTGGGCAGCGAGGTGGCGAAGTAGTCGACCTCGGCCGGGGCGGCGGCCAGCTCGTCGACGAACGCGTCGAACCGGCGGAGCAGGGCCCGCGCCTCGTCGTCGGCGCCGAGCCTGGTCAGGGCGGTGACCGACGCGGCGCTCCGCTCGGTGAAGGCCTGGGCGGCCATGCCGGCGAAGTCGCCCGTGGCGTCGGCCGCCTGCCGCCAGGCCCACCGGGCGGCGTCGTCGTCGCCGCGAGCGGCGAGGGCGTCGCCGAGGGCGAGGTGGAGCTCCGCCGTCGTCTGCAGGGGGTGGCGGGCCTCGCCCAGGGTCGTCGGGGGCTCGAGCGCGGCGACGACGTGGTCGTGCGCCGTGTCGGCGTCGCCCGCGGCGAGCGCCGCGCGGGCGGCCGCCAGCGAGGCGGCCTCCCAGGCGCCGAGCACCTGGCCCTCGCCGCCCTCCCAGGGCTGGAACCGACGAGCGCGCACCGCGGCGAGGGCGTCGTCGTGACGGCCGACGGCGGTGAGCAGCCGGGCGCGGACGACGCTGAGGTCGTCGCGCTCGAGCACGAGGGCCGACTGCCGTTCGAGGGCGTCGAGTCGCTCGGCCGCGGGCACCCCACGGCGCTCGGCGAGCTGGTCGCTCTCGAAGAGCAGGCGCGAGTCGTCGGGCCGGAGCTGGCGGGCCGCGGCGTAGTGCTCGGCCGCCGCCTCGGGGTCGTGGGCGACGTTGTAGGCGGCCACGCCGAGGTTGCGCTCGACGACCGCGGCCTGGGCGTCGTCGAGGTCGCCCTGGAGGGCCCGACGCCACGCGTCGGCGGCGTCGGCGCCGCGGCCGTGGGCGTAGTACCAGCTGCCGAGCAGCGACCAGGCGAGGCCGTCGGCCGGCACCACCTGCACGGCCTCGAGCAGCACGGTGACGTCGTCGAGCCGCGAGGGCAGGCAGCGGGTGGCGTCGACGGCGTGCAGCGAGACGAGGGCGCGGCGGGCCTCGGCCGTGCGGCCGGCCCGGGCCAGCAGGGAGGCGCGATGGTAGCCGAGCAGGGGGCCCACGTTCACCTGACCCTGCGCGGCGCGGGGGAGCTGCGCCTGGGCGAGGTCGAGCACCGAGAGGGCCTCGTCGAGGTACCCCGCCGAGCCGTACTCGAGGGCGACGTCGAGCAGGGTGGGGGAGTCGTCGGAGAGGACCCGGCCGGCGAGGTGCCGGGCCCACTGGTCGAGCGGGTCGAGGGCCAGCGTCTCGTGCAGCAGGTCGTCGGCCTCCTCGCGTCGGTCGAGGTCGCGGAGGGTCAGGACGAGGAGGTCGCGGGCCTGCAGGTTGTCGGCGTCGCGGCGCAGCACCGCGCGGAGCAGCTGCTCCGCGGCGGCGGGGTCGGAGCGGCCGAGGAGGCGCGCGCGGGCCAGCGAGGCGGGCCCGGCCCAGGCGGCGTTCCAGGCGGACTTCGCCAGCGCCTCCTGCGCCTCCGCCCCGCGGCCGAGACGGGTGAGGGCGAGGCCGAGCCGGTAGAGCGGCTCGCCGTCGGCGGGGTTCGGTGCCCAGGCCAGCTGGCGCGTCACGGCCGTGCGCAGCAGGTCGAGCGCCTCGCCCCAGCGGGCGGAGTCGTGCAGGAGCGTCGCCAGCGCGACGTTGACCCGCACGTCTCCGGGATCGCGACGGAGCGCCTCCCGCCAGTACGGCTCGGGCGACCGGGTCGCGTGGCGGTACTGCTGCAGGTACTGGCCGACGAGGAAGAGCTCGTCGACGGTGGCGACGTCGGCGGGGGCCGGCGGAGCGACCGCGGCGGCCGGGGCGTCGACGGTGCCGGTGCCGTCGGGGCCGCCGGTGCCGTCCGCGCCGGCCTCGGCGTCGAGCTGGGCGGCCACGCTGCGGCCGTCGACCGCGACGAGCACGCGCCCCTCGGCCCGCGCCTCCACCAGGACGTCGTCGAGCACCGTGCCCTCGGGCAGCGGGCGGTCGAGCACCGCGGGCGAGCCGGGCGCGACGGCGACGCGGTGCTGGTCGAGCACCCGGCCGTCGCGGGCCCGGACGACGACGTCGACGGCGGGGTGGGCGTGCGTCACGGCGAGGCCGACGCGGAGCACCGCGGGCCCCTCCTCGGGCAGGTCGACACGCAGCGCGGCGTCGCGCGTCGCCTGATGAGCCGGGCCGATCTCGGTGATCGGGTACCAGAACTGGCTGAAGGTCTTCGTCTCGCCGGGCGTGAGGAAGGAGAAGTCGGGCTGGTTGTCGGTGTACACGCCGGCCATGAGCTCGACGTAGGGGCCGTCGCCGTCGGTGAGGTTGTCGTCCCAGGCCCAGCCGAAGGGAGCGTCGCCCCACGTCCACTGCTTCTTGCCGGGGGAGATCGCCCGGTCGGCCCAGTGGACGAAGCCCGCCCGACGGCCGTGGTCGTAGCCGCCGAAGAAGTCGTCGTCGGTGTGCGTGACCATGTACGAGGTCGGCACCGGGATGTTGCGGTACCAGTCGAGCCGGTCGCCGTCGGGGTGGTCGGCGTCGACGCGCGCGGGGTAGTCGACGCCGTAGTACTCGCCGGCGACCCGGGGGAAGTCGACGACGGCGCGCTTCGCGTGGTCGGCCACGTGCCGGACGTCGGTCGGGAAGAACGACTGGTAGTCGTCGTTGACCGCGGCGGCGACGTTCGCCCACCAGAGGAAGGTCTGCGTCTCGTCGCTGCGGTTGAAGAGCCGCACGCGGGCCTCGATCAGGGAAGAGCCGGGCCGCAGGCGGATGCCGTGCATGCCCTTCATCCGCGCGAAGGGGTCGTGGTCGGAGCACCACACGGTGACGGCCCCGTCGGCCTCGCGCTCGATCGACACGTCGGTGGGGAGGAACGTCGCGGGGCGGTGGTGCTGGGGCCAGTTGAACTCGACGCCGCCGGAGATCCAGGGCCCGGCGAGGCCGACGAGCGCGGGCTTGACGACGTTGTTGCGGTAGAAGATGTCGTAGTCGGCCGTCTTGTCGTAGGCCACGTGGATGCGGCCGCCGAGCTGCGGCAGGACGACGAGGCGCAGCCACTCGTTCTCGAGGTGCACGGCGTCCCACGCGTGGGGCCGCTTCTCGGCCTCGATGCGCTCGTGGAACGGCAGCGGGAAGACCCGCCCGGACGATCCTTGGTAGACCCGGGAGTCGAGGAAGGCCGGGTACCTGTCGGGCTCGCCCGGCAGGTAGGTGTCGACGACGAGGGGTTCCGACCAGGCGGCGACGCCTGCCGAGGCCTGGTCAGCGGGCACGGGGGGAAGAGTCAACCTCGACTCGGCGGTGAGCATGGGGCCAGCGTACGGAGCCGACCCGCGCCTCCGGAACGCCCGATCCACCGGCGTCCCTGGACGAAACGACGATCGCCCGCCATCATCGACCCATGACCATCGAGGACGGCTTCCCCGGGCAGCGGCTGCTCGTCATGCCCCGCCAGGCGGTGCGCACCGCCCTCACGCAGCCGGGCACGTCGCACCTGGTCGTGACCGACGCGGGGTACTTCCCCGAGGCCCGGGCGCACGGCATGGCCCGCCCCGCCGGGGTGCCGCAGAGCGTCGTGCTCGTCTGCGTGCGCGGCGGCGGCTGGTGCGAGGTCGGCGGCGTGCGGCACGTCGTCAGCGCCGGGCAGGTCGTCGTCGTGCCGCCCGAGACGGCGCACGAGTACGGCTCGGACGACGCGGCGCCCTGGACGCTCTGGTGGCTGCACCTCGACGGGCGCGACCTCGCCGAGTTCCTCCGCGTCGCCGGCCTGACCGCGTCGGCGCCGGTGCGGCAGCTCACCGACGTCTACCGCGTCGTCGCGCTGATCGAGGAGGTCGTGCAGGCGATGGAGCGCGACCAGACCTTCGCCAGCGTGCTCGCCGCGTCGGGCGCCGCGTGGCACCTCATGGCCCTGCTCTGCTCGGAGCGGCGGGTCGGCAGCCCGCGGGAGTCGGCGGTCGAGCAGGCGCAGGACTACCTGCGCAAGCACGTCACCGACCGCGTCTCGGTCGAGGAGCTCGCGGCCCTCGCCCGGCTCAGCCCGTCGCACTTCGCGGCGCGCTTCAAGGCGGAGACCGGGTCGACCCCGCTGCGGTACCAGACGCAGCTGCGCATGGCGCGGGCCCGGGAGCTGCTCGACACCACCGACCTGCCGGTCGGGCTCGTGGCGGAGCGGGTGGGCTACGTCGACCCCTTCTACTTCTCGCGCCAGTTCAAGGCGGTGCACGGGTCGACGCCGGTGGGGTACCGGGCGCAGCGGAAGGGCTGAGGTCAGGGCCGGACGGGGCCTGGTCGGGCGGCGCTGGCGGGCCGCGCCGTCCTCGCGCCGCGGGCAGCACCGTCCTCAGGCCGCGGGCAGCGCCCCCGCGACCACCCGCCCGCGGGCCACGACCGCGACGATCGCGTCACGGTCGAGCGCGGCCGCGTCCTCCCACGGGCGCCCGCGCAGCAGCACGAAGTCGGCGGCGGCCCCGACGGCCACGCGGCCGAGCTGCGTCGACCGGCCGATCGCCGCCGCCGCGCGCGACGTGCCCGCCCGGAGCACCCGCTCGGGCGACCAGCCGAAGACGTCGCCCATCCGCCGCAGCTCGCGCATCTGGTCGCCGAACGCGACGTGGAACCCGTTGGCGTCGGTGCCGAGCACGAAGTCGACGCCGGCCTGGGCGGCGGCGCGGAACGCGGGGTCGCGGGTCGCGACGAGCGCGGCCGCCGTCTCGCGCTGCTCGGCCGAGACGGGCACCGAGCCCTCGGCGATGGCGTCGTTGATCAGCAGCGTGGGGGCGACGGGCAGCCCGGCCGCCACGACCTGCCGGGCGAGGTCGCCGTCGAGCTGCGTGGCGTGCTCGATCGAGTCGACGCCCGCGCGGAGGGCCACGCGGATGCCCTCGGCGGTGTGGGCGTGGGCCGCGACGAGCAGGCCGAGCGCGTGCGCCTCGTCGACGATCGCGTCGATCTCGGCGCTCGTGTGGTTGCGCCAGGAGGGGGCGTCGCCCTCGGAGAGCAGCCCGCCGCTCGTCGCGATCTTGATGCCCGTCGCCCCCGCGCGCGCGTGCGTCCGCACCAGGGCGCGGCAGGCGTCGACGCCGTCGGCGGTGGGCTTCCGGAGGCGCGGGTCGACGCCCGGGGGCACGAACATGTCGCCGTGCCCTCCCGTCATGCTCACCATGCCGTGCGCGAGGATCCGCGGCGCCTCGACGAGCCCCGCCTCCACGGCGCGCGCCAGCGAGAACTGCACCTCGTCGGCCGACAGGTCGCGCAGGGTGGTGACCCCGCCGGCCAGGGCACGCCGGGCGTGGGCCAGGCCGTGCAGCACCTGCTCGGTGGGGGGCGTGACGAGCGGCCAGGTCAGGAACCCCGAGGAGGCGCCTCCCGCGTTCCCGATCAGGTGGACGTGGGTGTCGACGAGACCGGGCACGAGCGACAGCCCCTCGAAGCGGGCCGACGGCTCGGCGGGCTCCACCGCGGTGACCACAGCGTCCGTCTCGACGCCGGGCCGCGCGGGGCCCCAGCTGACGGTGCTCGGGCCGAGCGCGCCGTGGCCGTCCCAGACGTCGACGCCGGCGAGGGAGGTGGGGGAGGCATGGTGGAGCACGGTGGGTCCTCGAGAGGTCGGGGGAGCAGGAGCAGGAGCAGGAGCAGGAGCAGGAGCAGGAGCAGGGGCAGTGGCAGGGGCAGGACGGGCCGAGCGGTGTCAGCTGCGGCGCGTGCGTCGCGGCACCAGCCGCCCGAGCGCCGCCGGGGGCCGCATGCGGGTGCAGGCGACGACCAGCACCGCCAGCGTCACGACGTACGGGGTCGCGCTGGAGACCGCGGCGGGCAGCGGCACCGCGACGAACACGACGAGCAGCACGACGCCCACGACCAGGGGCGGCAGGCCCTCGCGCAGCTTCCGGCCGGGCACCGTGCGGCGCAGCCGGAGCAGGCCGAGGGCCGTGAAGACGACGGCGAGCACGAGCACGAGCGCCCGCAGCGTCTCCGGCCGGCCGATGCCGACGGCGTCGCTGACGCCGAAGAGGGCGGCGCCGAAGAACACGCCCGACGGCGTCCAGTTGCCGAAGATCAGCGTGGCGAGGCCGATGAAGCCGCGGCCGGCGGTCTGGTTCTCGATGTAGCCCTGCGAGATGAGGGTGAGGTAGCCCCCCGCGAAGCCCGCGAGCCCCGAGCCGACGAGCACCGCGATCCAGCGCGTGCGGTGCACGCTGCCGCCGAGGGCCTGCAGGGCGGCGGGCTCCTCGCCGGCGGCGCGCCAGCGCAGGCCGAACGGCGTCTTCCAGAGCACCCACGCGATGACGGGGATGATCAGCAGGCCGATCACCGCGGCGAGCGAGACGTCGCGGGTCAGGCCCCCGACGAGGCCGCCGACCTGGGCGACGACGGGCAGCTCCGAGGCCTCCATCGTGCGGCTCAGGTCGGGCGTGCCGAGGCCGCCGCTGACGAACGGCAGCGACAGGTGCGGCACGTCCGCGCCGATGCGGGGCGAGCGCGCGATGGTGCCGCCGTCCATCCCGCTGAAGACGATGTCGGAGGCGAAGCGCGCGACAGCCGCCGCGATGACGTTGATCGAGACGCCGACGATCAGCTGGTTGATGCCCATCTCGATGCAGAGCACCGCCATCAGCACCCCGAAGACCAGCCCTCCGGCGACGCCGCCGACCAGGGCGGCCCACGGGCCCGCGACGGCGCCGAGCAGGCCGGCCGTCCAGGTGCCGCCGATCATCATGCCCTCGAGGCCGACGTTGATGACGCCCGAGCGCTCGGAGAGGAGGCCGCCCATCGCGACGACGGCGATCGGCACGGTCAGCCGGAGGGCCGAGCCCCAGGTCGCCGACGCCGTGATGCCGGGGGCGTCGGCCAGGTAGCGGGCGAGGATGAGCAGGCCCAGGCCGATCAGGGCCCAGCGGAGCGCGGCGCGCACGTGGCGGGCGGACGGGCGGAGGCGGTCGACGGAGGCGCGGGCGGGCCCGGCCCCCGAGGGGGTCACCGCGGCGAGGGGATCGGTGCCGGTGCTCATCAGGAGGCTCCTCCGGTCGGGGCGGCGTCGGGGGTGCGGGCGGCCCGGAGGCGGCGGCGCACGGCGGCGGCGAGGGCGACGCGCTGGTCGACGCGCTCGGTGAGCCAGTACCCGACGGCCGACGAGAGCAGCACGACGGCGAGGAAGACCTGGCCCACCTCGGTCGGCAGCTGCACGAGGCCGAGCACCTGGCTGCTGCGCTCGACGAAGGCGAGCACGAACGCCCCGAGCGCCATGCCGACCGGGTGCTGACGGCCGAGGAGGGTCGCGGCC
This sequence comes from Frigoribacterium endophyticum, assembly GCF_011759585.1. Classification (GTDB taxonomy): domain Bacteria; phylum Actinomycetota; class Actinomycetes; order Actinomycetales; family Microbacteriaceae; genus Frigoribacterium; species Frigoribacterium endophyticum. The sequence goes on along the minus strand of NZ_JAAOYV010000001.1, from coordinate 1,512,548 downwards.
AGCCCGGTGAACATGAGGTCGGTCGGCAGCGTGCCGTCGAAGCGGCCGGCGACCGAGAGCACGTGGGGCAGCCCGACGAGCCCGGCGACGGCGCCGCTGACGAGCATCGCCTGGACGATCTTGCGGTCGACCCGGATGCCGGCCGACTCCGCCGCCTCGGGCGACCGGGCCGCGACCCGGAGGCCGTAGCCGAAGAGGCTGCGGTCGACGACGAGGTGGTACACGACGCCGACCAGCACGGCGACGACGACGAAGCTCGAGACGGCTCCCTGCCCGCTGCCCGTGCCGGGCAGCGCGGGCATGAGCCCCCCGGCGTCGATCATCGCCGTGCCGGTGTTCTGCCCGCCGCCCGACCGGAAGACGCCGCTGAGCAGCACGGCGACGACGGTGGTCGCGACCGCGTTGAGGAGGATGGAGGTGATGACCTCGTTGACGCCGCGGTGGATCTTGAGCAGGGCGGGGATGAGGGCCCAGCCGGCGCCCACGGCGCACGAGATCAGCAGGGTCAGCGGCAGGCGCACGGCGAGGGGGAACGGCAGCGACGCGGCGGCCACCGCGCCGGCCAGGGCCGCCATGCGGTACTGCCCGTCGACGCCGATGTTGAAGAGGCCCATCCGCACCGCGAAGGCGCCCGCGACCGCGGCGAGGTAGAGCGGCACGGCCGAGTCGAGGCTCGCGACGAGCGACGACGGCTGCGTGCCGTACGACCACATCACCGAGAAGGCGCTCGACGCGCTGTAGCCGCCGACGGTGAGGAAGAGGGCGGTGACGGCGAGGGCCAGCAGCACCGAGACGACGGGCCCGGCCGCGGTGACGACGACGCGGCGCATCAGCTCGCCCCTCCCGTCGCGGGGGCGTGGGCGCCGGTCATGTGTTCTCCCAGGTCGAGGGCGGTGACGTGTCGGGGGTCGAGCTCGGCGACGACGCGGCCGCCGTACATGACGAGCAGCCGGTCGCTCAGGGCGAGCAGCTCGTCGAGGTCGGCCGAGACGAGCAGCGTGCCGAGGCCGGCGTCGCGGGCCTCGACGAGCTCGCGCCAGACGGCGCTCTGCGCGCCGACGTCGACGCCGCGGGTCGGGTGCGCCGCGACCAGCACCGTCGGGTCGGAGCCGAGCTCGCGGCCGATGATGAACTTCTGCTGGTTGCCGCCGGAGAGCGCCCGGGCGCGGGTCGACGGGGTGCCGCCCCGCACGTCGAAGCGCCGGATGATCTCTGCGGCCGCCGCCGTGGCGGCCGAGCGGCTGAACCACCAGCCCCGACGGATCGGTGCCCGGCCCTGGTAGCCGAGCGCGGCGTTCTCGGCGAGGCTCAGGTCGAGCACGACCCCGTCGCGGTGGCGGTCCTCCGGGATGTACGCGAGCCCGAGCGCGCGGCGCTCGCGGGTGGGCAGGTCGTCGATGACGCGCCCGCCGAGCGACACGCTGCCCGTGTGCTCGACCCGCCCGAGCAGCGCGGCCAGCAGCTCCGACTGGCCGTTGCCCTCGACGCCCGCGACGCCGACGACCTCGCCCCGGCGCACGGTGAGCGACAGGTCGTCGACCAGCGGGCGCTCGCCGGGTCGGCCGACGGTGAGCCCCTCGACCGCGAGCACGACGTCGTCGCCCGGCGGCGTGCTGCGCGGCTCCACGGTCGGCATCGCGACCTCGACCATCAGCCCGGCCAGCTCCCGCGGCGTGGTCTCGGCGGCCGTCGTGCGCCCCACCACGCGCCCCGCCCGGATGACCGTGATGTCGTCGGCGAAGGCGAGGACCTCGTCGAGCTTGTGCGAGATGAAGACGACGGAGGCGCCCCTCGCGGTGAGTGCGCGGATCGACGCGAAGAGGGCGGTCGCCTCCGACGGCACGAGCACCGCCGTGGGCTCGTCGAGGATGATGACGCGGGCCTCGCGCCAGAGCACCTTGAGGATCTCGACCCGCTGCCGGTCGCCGACGCCGAGGTCGGACACGAACGCCTCGGGGTCGACGTCGAAGCCGTTGGCCGACGCCAGCTCGCCGACGCGCCGGCGAGCAGCGGCGGCGTCGATGCGCCAGGCCGAGCCGGGCTCGTCGGCGAGGACGACGTTCTCCCAGACGCGGAGGGCGCCCGCGAGGAGGAAGTGCTGGTGGACGATGCCCACGCCGGCCTGCTGGGCCTGGCGCGGCGAGCGGAAGTCGTGCGCGACTCCCTCGACCTCGACCGTGCCCTCGTCGGGGCGCTCCTCGCCGGCGAGCACCTTCATCAGGGTCGACTTGCCGGCCCCGTTCTCGCCGACGACGGCGTGCACCGTGCCGGGGCGCACGAGGACGTCGATCCGGTCGTTCGCGGTGAACGTCCCGAAGCGCTTGACGATCCCGGTCAGCCGGACCGCCGCCTCCTGCGCCCCCACGGTGTCAGAGTGCCGTCGGGACGGTGACGTCGCCGTCGACGACGGCCGTCTTCGCCGCCTCGAGCTGGTCGGCGATGCCGTCGACGAAGCCGCCGCTGGTCGAGTAGCCGACGCCGCCGGTCTCCAGGTCGAAGACCTGCTCGCCGGGCTCGAGGCTGCCCTCGTCGAAGGAGGTGATGACGTCCTGGACGGCCACGTCGACGTTCTTCAGCGCCGAGGTGAGGATGAACGGCTTGATGTCGTCGTCGACCTGCGCGTACGCGTCGCCGTCGACGCCGATCGCCCAGACCTTGGCGGAGTCGGTGCTCGCGGCCGCGGCCTGCTCGTAGACGCCCTGGCCCGAGCCGCCGGCGGCCGCGTAGACGACGTCGGCGCCGCCCGCGTACATCGAGGCGGCGGCCTCCTTGCCCTTGGTCGGGTCGGAGAACCCGGTGAAGTCGCCGAGCGGCGACAGGTAGGTGGAGTCGACGACGACGTCGGGGTCGACGCTCTTCGCCCCGGCCTCGTAGCCGACGAAGAAGTTCTGGATCGACGGCTGGTCGACGCCGCCCACGAAGCCGATGTGGCCGGTGGTCGAGGTCAGCGCGGCGGCCACCCCGACGAGGTACGACGACTCGTTCGCGGCGAACGAGATGGTCGTCACGCCGTCGATCTCGGTGCCGATGTCGGTGTCGACGTCGACGAACGCGGTGTCGGGGTGCTCGGTGTCGCCCATCGGCTGGGCGAACTGGAAGCCGATGCCGACGGCGAGGTCGGCGCCCTGCGAGACGGCGAGGTCGAGGCGGTCCTGGTAGTCGTCGGTGTTCGGGCTCGACAGCTCGAGGGGGTTGAAGCCCAGGTCCTCCTGCGCCGCGGTGAAGCCGGCGTAGCCGCCGTCCATGATCGAGTAGTCGCCCGTCGTGCCGTAGAGCAGCGCGACCGTCGCGGCGTCGGGGTCGGCCGAGGGGGCCGTCGCGGCCGTCTGGCCCGAGCAGGAGGCGAGGAGGAGCGTGGCGCTGAGCGCGGCTCCCGAGACGATCAGGAGGCGACGGGGGCGGCGCAGGGGCATGGGGTGCTCCGGTTCTGTGAACGTTTTCACGGCAGGTGGCCTCGGGCGCTCGCAGGATCGGCTCCGAGGGGGTGCAGGGGTGCCACAACCGTAGACCGGCTCGTGTTACCGACGTGTTTCGGGGACGTAAGGAGTCGGGTAAACGTTCTCAGCGACTCCCGCGTCCGTGGCACGCTGGCGACATGACCCCCGCAGCTCCCGGCGCCGCTCCGGTGCCCGTCGACCTCGTCGTCCGTCGCGTGACCGTGCTCGCGCCGACCGTCCGGCCACCGGTCGGGTATACCGACCTCGACCCCGGCGACCCCGGGCGACCGGCCCCGGCCGTGTTCGTGGCCGACCAGGCGATCGGCGTCGCGGGCGGCGTCATCGCCTGGATCGTGCCCGACGCCGACCTCGGCCCGGCCGACCTCGCCGGCGCCCGGGTGGTCGACGCGCCGGGCCGCGTCGCGATCCCCGGCCTGGTCAACGCCCACAGCCACTCGTCGATGACCTTCTTCCGGGGCTCCGCGGAGGACGTGCCCACCGCCTCCTGGTTCAACGACCACATCTGGCCGATGGAGGTCAACCTCACCGACCGCGACGTGCTGCTCGGCGCGCGCCTCGCGGTCGCCGAGATGCTGCTCGCGGGCGTGACCACGGTGGCCGACCACTACTTCTCGACCGAGCAGATCGCCACGGCGGTCGACGAGGGCGGCATGCGGGCCGTGCTCGCCCGCACCTTCTTCTCGTCGCAGGGCGCGGAGGGCCTCGACCGGAGCGCCTCCTTCGCGGCCGAGTGGGACGGCGCGGCCGGCGGGCGCATCACCACGATGCTCGGGCCGCACGCCGTCTACACCGTCGACGACGCCGACCTGGCCCGCACGGCCGAGGCCGCCCGGTCGATCGGGGTGCGGACGCACATCCACGCGTCGGAGACCATGCACCAGACGGAGTCGTCGCTCGCCCGGCGCGGGGCGACGCCGATCCAGGTGCTGCACGACACCGGCGTGCTCGACGCGGGAGCCCTGATCGCGCACGGGACGGGCATCGTCGAGAGCGACCTGGAGTGGCTGACGCCCGTCGCCGACCGGGTCGGCGTCGCGTGCTGCGCGAAGGTCTACCAGAAGCACACGCACGGGCCCACTCCGATCCGCCTGCTGCACGACGCGGGCGTGCCGGTGGGGATCGGCACGGACGGCTGCGCGTCGGGCAACACCCTCGACGTGCTCGAGAGCACCCGCACGATGGCCCTCGTGCAGAAGGCCCACACGGGCGACGCCACCTGGATGACGAGCGCCCACGCCCTCGACCTCATGACCCGCCAGGGCGCCGCCGTCATCGGGCGCGAGCACGACCTCGGGTCGCTCGCGCCCGGGTTCGCCGCGGACATAGTGCTGATCGACCCCTGGAAGCCGCACCTCCAGCCGATGAACGACCTCGCCGCCGCCCTCGTGCTCAGCGTGCGGGCGAGCGACGTCGAGACGGTGATCGTCGCCGGCCGGGTCGTCGTCGAGCACGGCCGCCTCGTCGACGTCGACCTCGGGCCGCTGATGACCGAGATGAACGAGCGCCTGCCCGGGCTCACCGACCGGTCGCACGGCCGCACCGTGCAGACGTACGCTCCCTAGTGATGATCGACGCCGACCACACGCCCTGGCCCGACGTGGCCGCCGCCCACCGCCGCGGAGCCGGCCTCGCCGTGCTGCCCGTCGGCGCGCACGAGCAGCACGGGCCGCACCTGCCCCTGGGCACCGACACGGCCACCGCCGTCGAGGTCGCCCGCCGCCTGGCCGAGCGCCTCGACGCCGTGCTGCTGCCCCCGGTGCACTACGGCGCGACCTGGGGCACCTCGGGCTGGCCGGGCACGCTCTCGCTCTCGGCCGCGACGGTCACCGCGATCGTCGTCGACCTGGGGCGGGCGCTCGCCGCGTCGGGCGCGGGCGGCCTCGTCGTCGTGAACGGCGACTGGGGCAACCGGGCGCCGCTGCTCGTCGCGGCCCAGCAGCTCACGGAGGAGGGCGTGCTGCCCGTCGTCACGCTCGACCACCCCGGCATGGCCGAGGCGATCGACGAGGTGCGCGAGAGCGCCCCCGCGGCGCCCGGCCTGGCCCACGCGGAGGAGGTCGAGACCTCGATCATGCTGCGCCTCGCGCCGGGTGACGTCCACCCCGACCGGTACGAGGCCTGCTACCCGGTGTTCCCGTCGCACTTCGGCACCGCGCCGATGCCGCTGCACCCGTTCTCGCCCAGCGGCGTGTTCGGCGACCCCGCCCTCGCGACCGCCGAGAAGGGCGAGCGGCTGCTCGCGGCCACCGTGGAGGGGTGCCTCGCCGTGCTCGACGACTTCGTCGCCGGCGTGCTCGCGGGCCGGGCGGAGGCGCGGTGAGCCCGACGTCCGTCCCCACCCTGGTCGACGTGGCCCGGGAGGCCGGGGTGTCGATCGCGACCGCCTCACGCGTGCTCTCCGGGGCCCAGCACGTCTCGGAGGCCCGGGCCCGCGCGGTGCGGAAGGCCATCACCGAGCTCGGCTACCGGCACAACGCCGTCGCCAGCGCCCTGCGGAGCCAGCGCACCGAGACCGTCGGGCTCATCCTGCCCCGGTACACGACGGGCTTCCTCTCCGCCCTGATCGAGTCGGTCAGCGAGGCCCTCGACGACGCCGGGCTCTCGCTGGTGCTGCGGTACTCCGCGGAGGGCGACGACCACGACGCCCGCACGGTCGAGTCGCTCCTCAGCCGCCGCGTCGACGGCCTCGTCATCTGCCCCCCGACGGAGGAGGTCAGCCGTGACGCCGTCGCGGCCGCCGACCGCGTGCCCGTCGTGCAGGTGGGCCGCCACATCTTCGGCGACGGCACCGACTCGGTGGGCCTCGACGACAACCGGGCGACCGACCTGCTCGTCGGCGCCCTCGCGGACGGCGGGGCGACGGAGCTCGTGACCGTCGGCCTGTCGCCGGCCGACCCCGCCGACGCCCGCCGCATCGCGGCCGTGCGGGCCTCGTGCGAGCTGCGCGGCGTGCGGTTCGACGGCGCGCGACCGGCCGGGGCCGAGCTCGCCGGCGGTGTCGCCGCCGCGAACGAGCTCGTCGCGAGCGGCGACCTCGCGCGGCTCGACGCGATCGTCTGCGCCAACGACGACGTGGCGCACGGCCTGGTCACGGTGCTCCGCCTCAACGGCGTCGACGTGCCGGGGGCCGTGCAGGTCGCGAGCCTGCTCGACGTGTCGTCGGTCGAGGGCGACGACGAGCGCGAGATCACGACCCTCCGCCACCCGTGGCCCGCCATGGGCCGGGAGGCCGTGCGGCTGCTGCTCGACGCCCTGGCGAGCGGCGACCGCGACGACTCCGGCGGCGCCCGCCGCGTCACGCTCGCGCCCCGGCTGTTGCACGGACGCTCGACGCGCTGACCGCGGCTCCGGGAGCCCGGGGGAGTCGCCCCCGCTGTCGGTCGCGCCCGCTAGCGTTCGAGCACGGCCGGGTCGCCGCCCGGGCCCGACGTGCGCGTCAGCACCGCCCCGCACCGCACCGCCCGCACCGCCCGCACCGCCCGCCGAGGAGGCCGCCATCTACATCGACCCCGACACCGACCTCGTCGTCACCAGCCCGTCCGACCTCACCACCTGGGCGGCGTGCGAGTGGGCGTTCCTCCGGCGGCTCGACGCCGCCCTGGGGCGCATCGACCGGATCGACGCCGTGTCGGACGCCATGCTCGACCGGACGGCGCGGATGGGCGACGACCACGAGGTGCGCTTCCTCGAGCAGCTGCGCGCGAGCCACGAGGTGGTCGAGTTCGAGCGCCCGTCCCGGGAGGGGTACCCGGCGGCGGCGGCCGCCGCGGAGCAGGCGATGCGCGACGGCGTGCCGGTGCTCTACCAGGCGACGTTCCACGACCCGACCTTCATCGGCTTCTCCGACTTCCTCGTGCGCAACGACGCCGGCGAGTACGAGGTCTACGACACCAAGCTCGCCCGGCACGCGAAGATCCCCGCCCTCCTCCAGCTCGCGGCCTACGCCGAGCAGATCGCGGCGCTCGGGGTGCCGGTGGGGGCGCAGGTGCACCTGGTGCTGGGCGACGGGTCGCGGTCGACGCACGAGCTCGCCGACATCGCCCCCGTGCACCGGGCCCAGCGGTCTCGGCTGCGCGACGCGGTCGAACGACGGCAGCGCGCCTCCTCGGCCCTGCCCTGGGGCGCACCCGGGGTGACGGCCTGCGGCCGGTGCTCCCAGTGCGCGGCGCAGGTCGAGGCGCACCGCGACCTCGTGCTCGTCGCCGGGCTGAGCCTCGGGCAGCGGGCCGCGCTGATCGCCGCGGGCGTCGACAGCATCGACGCGCTCGCCCGGAGCACGGGAGGCGTGCCGGGCGTGGGCGGGGCCGCCCTGTCGCGGCTGCGCGCCCAGGCGCAGCTGCAGGTCGCCAGCGAGGGCGGCGTGCCCGAGGTGCGCCTCGTCGACCCCGGGGCGCTCGCGGCGATCCCCGCCCCTGACGACGGCGACGTGTTCTTCGACTTCGAGGGCGACCCGCTGTACACGGAGGGCGACGGCGGCACCTGGGGCCTCGACTACCTCTTCGGGCTGGTCGACGTCGAGGCTCGCTCGACCGCCTTCTGGGCGCACGACCTCCGGGCCGAGCGGCAGGCGCTCGTCGACTTCCTGGCCTTCGTGCGGGAGCGACGGGCGGCGCACCCGGGCATGCACGTCTACCACTACGCCTCCTACGAGCGGACCCACCTGCTCTCGCTCGCCGCCCGGCACGGCGTCGGCGAGGAGGAGGTCGACGACCTGCTGCGCGACGGCGTGCTCGTCGACCTCTACCCCGTGGTGCGCAAGGCTCTCGTCGTCGGCTCGCGCAGCTACTCGATCAAGAAGTTGGAGCCGCTCTACATGGGCGGCGACCTCCGCGACGGCGACGGGGTCCTCAACGGCGCCGACAGCATCACCGCCTACGTCGAGGCGATCGCGGCGGTGCGGGCCGGCGACCCGGCCGGCCAGGCGCGGCTCGACCAGGTCGCCGACTACAACGAGTACGACTGCCGGTCGACGCTCCGGCTGCGCGACTGGCTGCTGTCGTTCGTGCCGCCCGGGTCGACGACCGACGAGGCGGTCGCCCTCGTCGACGACGAGCGCGTGCGCGCCGAGCCCGACCCGGTGTTCGTCGAGCTGTCGGCCCTGCTCGCCGACGTCGACCCGCTCGACCGCACGCCCGACCAGACGGCCCTCGCGCTCGCCGCGGCCGCGATCGACTACCACCGGCGCGAGGCGAAGACGTTCTGGCAGGAGCACTTCGGGCGGCTCCGCGACCCGCTCGACGAATGGGCCGACACGCGGGACGTCTTCGTCGTCGAGCAGGCCCAGGTGGTCCGCGACTGGGAGAAGCTGCCGCGCGCCCGCACCCTGTCGCGCGACCTGCGGCTGAGGGGCTCGCTCGCGCCCGGCAGCCGGCTGACGCCCGGGGGAGCGCCGCACCTCGTCTACGACGCCCCGCTGCCTCCCTCGATCACGGCGTCGGGGCCGGGCCTGCGCGGCGCGACGTCGCGGGTCGCGGTGCTCGACGTCGACGCCGACCACGACGGCGTCGTGATGCTCGTGAAGGAGTCGCTGCCCGGGGGCGCCGACCCGCACGAGGCGTTCCCGCTCGCGATCACGCCGGCGGCGCCGCCGCGCGCGGCCCCGCAGCCCGCGGCGATCTCCGAGTGGGGTCGCTCGGTGCTCGACGGCCTGCCCGCCTTCGTCGACGACGCGGTGCTCGACCTGCTGCGTCGCGTCCCTCCGCGGGGCGGGGTCGTGCCCGTCGTCGGCGACGACACCGTGGGCGCCGTCACGGCGACGCTGCTCGGCCTCGAGCGGTCGTACCTCGCCGTGCAGGGCCCGCCCGGAACGGGCAAGACCTACGTCGGGTCGACGGTCGTGGCGCGGCTGGTGCGGGAGCACGGCTGGCGCGTGGGCGTCGTCGGCCAGTCGCACGCGGTGGTGGAGAACTTCCTGGAGGCGGTGGTCGGCAAGGGGGTCGACCCCGCGCTGGTCGTCAAGGTGCCGAAGAGCGGAGCGAGCGCGGAGGCGGTCGAGGCCGCCGCGTGGACGCCCGTGAAGAACGGGGCCGGCCTGGCCGAGTTCCTCACCGGCCCGGGCGAGACCGGCGGAGTCGTCGGGGGCACCGCCTGGACCTTCGCCAACCCGGACTACGTCGCGCGGCACTCGCTCGACCTGCTCGTCGTCGACGAGGCCGGTCAGTTCTCGCTGGCGCCGACGATCGCGTCGGCCGTCGCCGCGCAGCGCCTGCTGCTGCTCGGCGACCCGCAGCAGCTGCCTCAGGTCAGCCAGGGCTCGCACCCCGAGCCCGTCGACGCGTCGTCGCTCGGCTGGCTCGCCGACGGGCACGACGTGCTGCCGCCGGAGCTCGGCTACTTCCTGTCGCGGACGTACCGGATGCACCCGGCGGTGACGGCGCCGGTGTCGCGGCTCTCGTACGAGGGCGCGCTCGAGTCGCGGGCGCCCGAGCGGCACCTCGAGGGCGTCGAACCCGGGCTGCACGCCGTACCGGTCGAGCACGCGGGCAACACGACGTCGTCGGTCGAGGAGGCCGAGCGCGTGGTCGACCTCGCCCGGTCGGGCGTCGGTCGGGAGTGGTCGGACGAGCACGGCACGCGTCGGCTGACGGACGACGACGTGATCGTCGTCGCGCCGTACAACGCGCAGGGTGCCGTGATCCGCGACGCGCTCGACGCCGCGGGCCTGACCGGCACGACGGTCGGCACCGTCGATCTCTTCCAGGGGCGGGAGGCGGTGGTCGCGATCGTCTCGCTGGCCGCGTCGAGCGCCGCCGACATCCCGCGCGGCCTGGACTTCCTGCTCATGCCCAACCGGCTCAACGTCGGCATCAGCCGCGCGCAGTGGGCGGCGTACCTCGTGCACTCGCCCGCGCTCGCCAGCTCGATGCCCACGTCGATCGCGGGGCTCGGCACGCTGTCGCGGTTCATCGAGCTGGTCGAGCGGCGCTGACGCGCGCGCGAGGCGGGTGGGCCCGGCGGCGCGCGCCGTGCTGGCCCGTGGGTGTCCCGCGGGCGGCGCGCGCCGCTCCGGCCCGCGGGACACCCCGTTCTCGCACGGGAACCCCGCCGCGGCAGGGTTCCCCTGCGAGAACGGGGTTCATCTCGGCGAGCGGCCGTCCTACCTGCCCGAGCGGCACCACGTTCTCGCACCCGAACCACGCCGCGGCCTGGTTCCCCTGCGAAGAAGTGGTGCGTCGTCGCGGCCTCGAGCTCGCGTCACACGCCCGCGACCGCGCGCCGCAGCACCGCCTCCACGGCGTCGATCGCCTCGGCCGGGGGCGTGTGCTCCCACACCCGGACGACCGCCCACCCCGCCGACCTCAGCTCGTGGTCGTGGGCCGCGTCGCGCCGCCGGTTGGCGAGCAGCTTGGCGTGCCAGTAGGCCGCGTTCGCGATCGGGAGGTGCGTGTGCTCGACGCAGAAGTGCCAGAAGCAGCCGTCCACGAAGACGGCGACGCGGAGGCGCGGGAAGAGCAGGTCGGGGCGACACCGTGAGACCCCCGCCACGGGGCGGTCCACGAAGTACCGCCAGCCCCTCGCGTGCAGCCCCCGTCGCAGAGCGAGCTCGGGGCGCGTGTCACGACGGCGGATCCGGCTCATGCGGCGCCGGGTCTCGTCGTCAGAGTCGAAGTCGCCCGCGGCCGGACGCGGCGGGCTGGTCAGGCCGAGCCCCCATGTGCCGCCTCTCGCCGCTCCTCCCGCTCGGCGCGCCGCACTCGCGCCTGCTCGCAGGCGAGGCAGTCGCAGCCGCGCGGGTGCCGGCCGTGGATGACCGCCGCGACGGGCAGCCCCTCGTCGTAGTCGCAGAAGCTGAACCGCGGGAAGGTGCACGCGAAGCCCTCGTCGTCGTACACCACGGTGCCGAGCAGCTCGTAGTCGGCCAGCTCCGGGGCGGCCCTCAGGGCCTCGTCGTCGAGGTGGCGCTGCCAGCTCTCGTCGACCGGAGCGACCGTCGGCGACCACCAGGCGAAGACGAGCCACCTCACCGCGAAGAGGTCGCTGCAGTCGAGCGCCGCGGCGATGGCCTCCCTCTCGTCGGCGGGGCGGCCGCGCATGTCGGGCGTCACCTGAACCAGGTACTGCACCCGCAGGTCCCGGTCGAGGGTGAGCAGCCACAGCGGGCTGTCGTGGGGCCCGTGCTCGCCCCGTGCCCGGCTCTCGTGGACGGTCGGCATGAGGATCTGGTGGAGGTCGTACCCGGCTTCGATGATCATGCGGCGACGGTAGGGCGGGATCGAGGCCGAGCCGGGGGCGTCGGGGACGGCTTGTGGGTGCAGGCCCGCGACTCCTCTCGGGGGAGGGGCGGGTGACCTGCGCGTACGCCGTGAGGTGGAGAAACGGACCGATCGTTCCGCTGGGGCCGAGATGCCGTTAGCGTGGGGCCCGTGAAGTACTTGATGGACGTGGGGGGCATCTCGGACGTCACCGCCGACGTCACGGGAGAGCTCGACGAGGCCTCGGGGGCGATCGACGGGGCGCTGACGGCCGTCGACGACGCCCTGGGGGCGGTGAGCGCCGAGGGCGGGCTCGCCGCAGCCCTGCGCGGAGCGGTAGAGGGCCGACGGACGACGGGACCGAACCTCGTGGCTCGTGCCGGGGAGCTCGTGAGGACGGTCCAGGCCAACGCCGTGCTCTACGTGCAGGCCGACGAGAGCATGGCCGCGTCGACGGCCACCGCCCAGGAGGCGTCGCCCGCGACCAACCCCTACGCGGGCCGCTTCGGATCGGTGCCGCGATGAGCGGGCTGATCACCGTGGCCTCGCTGCCCGAGATCACGGTCGACGTCGACGGGCTAGACGCCGCCGCGACGACCCTGTCGCAGCAGGCCGGCCTCGTGTCCCCGGCCACGGAGGACGTCGTCGCCCGCTGGGGGCGACTCGGCTCCCACTACGACGCTCCCGAGACCGAATCCCTGATCAGCAAGATGGGGGTGGTCGGGACCGCAGGTGACGACTTCACCGAGTCCCTGTCGTCCGTCGCGTCGACGTTGTCGACCTGCGCCGAGGCGCTCGCCGGGGCGAAGCAGCGCCTCGAGACGCTCGCGGCGGAGATCCCGCCGTTCCGCGCCTCCGTCGCGTCGTACCGCTCCGACCAGGCCGAGCTGATGGAGGTGGACGAGTCCGACGCCGGCGACGTCTGGGGCCCCGGGCAGTACGAGCGGCACCTCGACCTCGTCAACGAACGGGAGGCGATCCGCACGCTCATCGAGACCGCCGTCGACGAGGCGACGGCCGACCTCTCCGCCCTCGCCGACCCGGCCGGGCTGACCGCCCTGTCGGGAGCCGCGGACCAGGCCGCCCTCGGCACCTCGGGGGCAGCGGCCCAGACGTCGTTCGACGCCGACCTCGGCCGCGCGGTGCTCGACCGCCTCGCACTGTCTGACCCCGAAGCCGTGGAACGCCTGGTCGAGGAGCACCCGGAGTGGGTCGACCACCTGCGCGAGCACCCGCCCGAGCCGGAGGAGGCGCTCGACTGGTGGAACGGGCTCGCCGAAGACGGCGCGACGTCTCCGGTGCAGTCTGCGCTCGTGCTCGGAGCGCCCGCGATCATCGGTGCGCTGGGGGGAGTCCCGCTGCCTGTGCGTCTGGAAGCCAACCGCCACAACGCAGAGGACGAGCTGGCGCGTGTCCGCGATCGGCAAGAGCGAGCTCAGGAGTCTCTGGACGAATACCTGGAGGACCGGCACGAGATCTACTCTCGGGATGGTGTGGACGACCCTGAGGAAGAGCGTCTCCGCGCCGCCGTCTCGGCCTTCGATGACGACGTGGATTACCTGAAGAGGGCGACGACCCCGACGGAGGACGGGACCTACGCCGTGCAGCTCGTGCTCTACGACCCTGACCACGCGCGCATCGTGCAGATGTTCGGCACGCCTAGCCGCGACACGACGACGACCATCACGTACAGCCCCGGCACGGCCACGACCATCCAGTCGTTCTACCATGGCGGTGTGCAGCAGGTGTCGGACTACTTGAGTGGTCAGGACGACGAGACGGTCGCTTTCGTCTGGATGGACGGGGAGTTCCCGGGTGGGAGCGAGGGCGAGAACATCGCCCACGGCCTCTCTGAGGCCAATGAGACCGACTTCGCGTTGCGCAAGGGCCGCGACCTCGCGTCCTTCCAGGACGTCGTGCACACCGACCCGTGGCTCGGCACCACGTACGACGTCGGCATCGGCCATTCCTGGGGTCTCGCAGCCGTGACGGGCTCGGAAGTGGCGAACGCGCACTACGCCCAGGTGGAGTCGCTGGCCGGCGCCTACATGCCACCGGGTTGGGAAGCGCGCCCTGACACCCAGTACAGCCACCAGAGCTACCGAGACTTCCTGTCGATGGCTCAGTACTCGGGGATGGTCGGTGGGGGGAACAACCCCAGTGGGAGCCCCGACTTCCATTCCGAGATCTTGACCCGGGAAGGTGACTTCACCTGGTACGTGTCCGACGGTGACCCGCAGGGGATGTCGCTGCAGCCGCCTCCCGGCTTCGACGTCACGGTCCATCCGCAGAGGAACCACGAGCTGATCGCATCACAGGAAGCGGAGAATCTGGGTGTGCTGGACTCGATCTACGAGCGCATCCGCGTGGGCAGGGACAAATGATGAGATGGCGACGACCGGCGACCAGGATCGCCGCGACTGCGGTCGTGATGGCTCTCCTCTCCGTCTCGACAGGGTGTGCGGCTGGACAGACCGGAGGAGGAGACGTGGACGTGGATGAAGGCCTGACGGTGACCGAGGCCAAGGCAGAGACGATGGAGCTTGAGAAGGGCGTCGCCTCGTTCCTCGGCGACGGTGAAGTCCTCTCGTCCGAGCAGCGCGACGAGGGGACGTTGCTCTCCTGCAGTGACGACACCCACCAGTGGGCGGGGCGCATCACTTTCCAGCTCGACGGCAGTCGCTCCGAGCACGACGTCCTGGAGGCCGTCGCGACCGGGTTCACGTCGCAGGACGGTTTCCGCTCGACGTCCGAGGACAACGGTGAACGCGAACGCATCCTCGTCTCGGGCCCGGACGGGCTCGCCTTCGTCGCCAGGGTCGACGACTCCGACGTGCTGTCCGTCGCCTCGGCGTCCCGTTGCTTCGTGCTCCGTGACGGCGAATCCGTCCACGACAGGTACTGATTCTGCCAACTGTCGCACACACGACGACGAGGCCTCCCCGGCGGATCGGGGCCGGTGTCGCTCTGGTCTGCTGCGTCGTCCTCGGTGGGTGCTCGGGCGGCGGGGCCGGTCAGACCGACCCTGCCCTCACCGTCGTCGAGGCCAAGGCGGAGACGCAGGCTCTTGAGAGCGGAGTCGCGGAGAGCCTGCCCGAGGGCGAGGTCGTGTCGTCCGAACAGAAGCCGGACGGCGTGCTCCTCTCCTGCTCGGAGACGGCGTACCAGTGGACAGGACGCACGACGTTCCAGCTCGAGGGAGGCCGCGACCGGCGTGACGTGCTCGAAGACGTCGGGGCCGGGTTCCGTGACGACGACGGCTTCTCCGCCGAGCTCCGAGAGGGCTCGACGACGCCTCTCATGGTCGTGTCGGGGCCCGAGGGGCTGTCGTTCGTCGCCGACGTCGACGACGACGGCGACCTCACGGTGGTGTCGGCCTCACGCTGCTTCCTCCTCCGCGACGACGAGACCTCGTTCGACACCTACTGACCGAGGCCGCCGCCCACCCGTCGTAGGCTCGTCCCCATGGGTCTCTTCTCGCGCCGCACGTCAGTCCGACCCGCGGAGGCGCCCCCGAGCACGGAGCCGCAGGCCGACGAGGTGGGCCCCGCGAAGGCCAGCCGCGCCGAGACCGAGGTGACCGAGGCTGGTCAGCCCACCCGCGACTCCTCGGGGCCCGTCGTCCACACCGCCCTGCAGCAGGCCCTGACCGGCTGGGGGCGGGAGAAGAACTCCGTCACGCTGGGCGCCGTCATGGCCGAGCTGACCGCCGGTGAGCTGCTGGTCGACCTCACCCGCTCGACCCTCGCCGACCCCGCCGCCGGGCCCCAGCACGGCGACGTCGTCGCCATCGCGCACCAGACCGACAACGCCGGCAAGCGCCTCCTCCTCGCCTTCACCAGCGCCGACCGCCTCGCCCGCTACCGCGACGGGGAGACTCCGGTGCCGTTCGCCCAGCCCGCGGCCGTCGTCGTCGACCAGGCCGTGCGCGAGTACGAGGGGCTCGCCCTCGACCCCGGCACCCCCGAGACGCAGTTCATCGCCTACTCGGACGAGCTCCGACGCGGCCTCGGCGACGACGTCACCGCCTCCGTCCCGGTCGCGCGGGCGCTCGCCGAGCGCACCATCGCCTGGCCCGACATGCTCGAGCTGCTCCGCACCTCGCCGTCGCTGTACGTCGCCGAGGTCGAGCAGCGCGACGCGGAGGGCGAAGCCACCTCGACCGTCGTCGCCACGGCCACCGGCGAGCAGGGCGAGACCTGGTCGGTCGTCCACGCCACCCCGGCGGCCGCCTGGGCCTGGGCGCCCGGCTCCACGGCCCGGGCGGTCTCGTTCGCCGACCTGGCCGTCGTGGCGCTCGCCGAGGGGCACGCCGGCGTCGTCGTCGAGCCGGGGGAGCGCTCCGTCGCCGTCACGCCCGGCGAGCTCCGCGCCCTCGCCGACCGCTGACCTCGCCCCGGGGCTGTGCCCGGTGCGGCCGGACGGGGGGAGTCGCGGGTCGCCTCGCCGACACCCGTCGCCTCGTCGAGGGCGTTCCCCCAGCACGCCCTCGCTAACGTCGACGGAGACGAAGGAGGTGTGCCGTGCTCGACCCCGAGAGCTTCTTCGCCGTCCTCCTCATGATCGCCGGGCTGGTCGCCCTCGCGGTCGGCGTTCCGCTCGTCGCGTCGTTCCTCATCGACGGGGTCGTCGCGATGATCCGCGGTCGCGGGCTGCGCGTCTTCGGGCTCGCCGCCGTCGGCACGCTGCTCACCGCGATCGCGGGGGTCGTCCTGCTCGTCGTGTCGCGCCTCCTCACGCAGGACCCGGCCGGTCTCGGGTCGACCGAGAGCGGGCTCGGCGGCGTGCTCATCTGGCTGGCGCCCGCCATGTGCGTGCTCGGCGTCGTGCAGAGCGTGCGACGGCTGACCGGGCGCCGACAGGGCTGACGGCGGCGCTGACGCCGTCGGCCGGCGCTCGTCAGCGCCGCGGCGCCGGGGAGATCGCGAAGACGACCGCCGCGACGACCGTGAGGGCCGCCGCGACCGGCACGAGCGGCGAGACGCCGTCGCCGAACGCCCCGACGACGCCGCCCGGTCGGCCGTAGCCGACGACGACCTCGCCGATCGCGAGCAGCACCAGTGCGAAGGCTGCTCCGAGCAGGCTCACCCGCCCCAGGTCGTGACGTCGCTGCCCGCCGTCGTCGTCTCCGGCCAGGTCGGGGCGACGGAGGCGCATCCTGGCCCATAGCACGAGGGCCACCACCGCGAGCAGCAGCGGCACGACGCTTCCGATGGTGAGCGTCGTCTGCACGACGCCGAACAGGGCGCCGGTGCCGGTGGGGCCGGACGGTGCAGCGGTGAGGAGGGGGACCACGGGTACTCCAGGGCGACGTGACGGACGGACGGCCGGTCGGGGCCGGGACGACGGACGGCGCCCGTCGCAGTCACCTGCGAGCGGGCGCCGTCCGGGGAGGCGGAGCCGGGCCTACGAGTGACGCGGCTTGCGGGGGCGCTCGTCGCGGTCGTCGCGACGGGGCGCACCGGAGCCGCCGCCACGGCGGTCGGGCTTGATCTCGATGAGCACGCCGCTGATGCGGGTGTCGACGAGACGGTCGAGCATCTCCTTGCTGACGTCCGAGGCGAGCTCGACGACGGAGAAGTCGGGGCGGATCTGGATCGCGCCGAAGTCGTCACGGCTGAGGCCGCCCTCGTTGGCGAGGGCGCCGACGATCTGGCGGGGCTCGACGCGCTGACGACGACCGACCTCGATGCGGTAGGCCGTCATCGGCTTCGACGTGCGGGGGCCGCGGTCGCGCTCGGGGCGCGAGCCACGGTCGTCGCGGTCGAAGCGGCCGCCCCGGTCGTCGCCGCCGCGGTCGTCACGGGCGGGACGGTCGTCACGCTCGCGCCGGGCCGGTCGCTCGTCTTTCGGGTCGAGCAGCAGCGGCGTCTCGCCCTGGGCGACCACGGCGAGGGCGGCGGCCACGTCGGCCTCCGGCACGTCGTGGTGCTCGACGTAGTGGCCGATGATGTCGCGGAAGGCGGCGATCCGGCTCTCCTGGGCCAGCGCCTCCGTGATCTGGTCGTCGAAGCGCGCGAGGCGCGTGACGTTGACGTCCTCCAGCGTGGGCAGCTGCATCTGCGTCAGCGGCTGACGCGTGGCCTTCTCGATCGCGCCGAGCAGGCGACGCTCGCGGGGCGTGACGAAGCTGATCGCCGCGCCGCTGCGGCCGGCACGGCCGGTGCGGCCGATGCGGTGCACGTACGACTCGGTGTCGATCGGCAGGTCGTAGTTGACGACGTGGCTGATGCGGTCGACGTCGAGGCCGCGGGCCGCGACGTCGGTCGCGACGAGGATGTCGAGCTTGCCGCTCTTGAGCTGGTTGACCGTGCGCTCGCGCTGGGCCTGCGCCACGTCGCCGCTGATGGCGGCGGCGGAGTAGCCGCGGGCGCGCAGCTTCTCGGCGAGGGTCTCGGTCTCGTTCTTCGTGCGGACGAAGATGATCATGCCCTCGAAGTTCTCGACCTCGAGGATGCGCGTGAGGGCGTCGACCTTCTGCGGGTACGACACCATCAGGTAGCGCTGGGTGGTGTTCGCCGAGGTCGTGGTCTTCTGCTTGACCGTGATCTCTTCGGCGTCGTTGAGGTACTGCTTCGAGATGCGACGGATCTGGGGCGGCATCGTCGCGGAGAAGAGCGCGACCTGCTTGTCGTCGGGGGTGTCGGCGAGGATCGTCTCGACGTCCTCCGCGAAGCCCATCTTGAGCATCTCGTCGGCCTCGTCGAGCACGAGGTACTTGAGCTCGGAGAGGTCGAGCGTGCCCTTCGCGAGGTGGTCCATGATGCGGCCGGGCGTGCCGACGACGACGTGGACGCCGCGACGGAGCGCGCTCAGCTGGACGCCGTAGGCCTGGCCGCCGTAGACGGGGAGCACGTGGACGCCGCGCATGCCGGAGGCGAACTGCTCGAACGCCTCGCACACCTGGAGCGCGAGCTCACGGGTGGGGGAGAGCACGAGCGCCTGCGGCTTCTTGGCCGAGACGTCGAGGCGGCTGAGGATCGGCAGCGCGAAGGCCGCCGTCTTGCCGGTGCCCGTCTGGGCGAGCCCGACGACGTCGCGACCCGACAGGAGGGTGGGGATGGTGGCCGCCTGGATGGCGGAGGGGGTCTCGTAGCCGATCTCCTTCACGGCCTTGAGGACGGCATCGCTGAGCCCCAGGTCGGAGAAGGTCGGCGCAGAGTCGGGGGTGTCGGCGTCGATCTCGTCGCGCGTATCGGTGGGGCTCATCCTGCAAGGGTAGAGGGTCGACGTCCTGATCGACACCGGGGCGTGCCGGGAGATCGGGGCGGACTGTACTCCAGCGCCCCGATCCGCGGCCCGGGCGGGCCCGGTCGGGCGCACGGAGGCCCGCTCGGCGGGCCTCCGCGATCACCGCATGCGCAGCAGCAGGGTGTCGGAGTCGCCGTCGCGGCCGGCGGGGACGAAGCCGCGGTGCTCGTAGAGGGCACGCGCCGGGTCGTTGCCGTCCTCGACCGAGAGGCTCAGGCCGGGCAGGCCAGCCTCGCGCGCGTCGGCGACGAGGACGTCGAGCAGCTGCCCGCCGAGACCGCGACCACGGTGCGCGGGCGCCACGCCCATGCTGAGCTCGGGCACGTCGTCGGCGACCCAGCCGTAGCCGCGGTCGCGCTCGTCGAAGGTCCGCCACCAGGCGGCACCGGCAGGGTGCCCGTCCACGACCGCCACGCGCCCGGCGTCACCGGCCCGCGGCCAGCCCGCGACGTAGTGCCAGATCTCGGGCCTCTGACGGAGGCCGGCGCGGTCGAGGCCGTCGGGCTGGCCCCGCCAGGTGAAGGCCTGGAACAGCACCTCGGCCAGGAACTCGGCGTCGTCGGCCGTCGCGGCACGGAGCTGGGTGGTCACGGGCGCCTCCTGGGGTCCGGCCGCGCCGCGGTGCACGACCGTCGCCAGGCTAGCGACCCCGCTGCCCGGCCCGGCCGGGCCCGGCCCGAGCAGGAGGAACCACGTCGTCGCAGGGGAACCACGCCGCGGCGTGGTTCGGAGGCGAGGACGTGGTGCCTGACGACCAGCCCGGCCCGGCCCGCTTGCCCGCGGGCTGCCGCTGCCGCCGGGCGTCGCGCCGCGCGCTCAGGTCGGCGGGACGGGCGGCACGGCCGGCGCCGGCGGCACGATCGCGATCGGCGACGTGTCGAGCCGCTGCGACTGCACGACGACGCGCTTCGTGCGACGGCGCAGGTAGCGGCGCGCGCCGGGCGTCGCGAGGAGGCTGCCGAGCACGAGCCCGGCGCCGATCGCGAGCGTCGTCGACATCGAGGCGACGAAGTCGACCGCCGCGCCGTCGGTGCCCGCCATGAAGTTGAGCAGCGCCGACGCCACCGCCAGCGAGGGCAGCAGCGAGCCGCAGAACGCCGGCACCGCGATCGCCGTCGCCGAGACCCGCAGCCGCGCCGCGACCACCGTGCTGAGCGCCCCGAGCAGCACCGCGACGAGGAAGGTCGCGCCGAGCAGCGGCAGCCCGAGCTGCTTCAGCCCCCAGAGCGACACGGTGCCGACGATCGCGACCCCGATCGCCACCGGCATCACGCGCGCGTTGGCGCCCTGCGTCACGGCCGTGGCCGCGGCGGCGAAGAAGGTGGTGATGAGCAGCAGCCAGATCGGCAGCGACCGCAGGGTGATGTCGGTCGGGTCGACCTCGAGCGCGACGCCCGAGGTGAGCGCGAGGCCGCCGGGGATCCCCACGACGATGCCCGCCACGATCAGCACGATCACGAGCGCTCGCGACACGGCCATGGCCCGGAACCCCGAGATGGCGTCCTGCGCCCAGGTGACGATCGTCACGTGGGGCAGGATGAGCACGACCACCGCGGCCACCATCGCCGCCGCGCTGCCCGCGGGCATCGCCCCCGCCCAGATCGCGAGGGTGCCGAGGGCGGCGACGCAGGCCGACTGCAGCACGACCGCGAAGAACTGCGGGATCCCCTTGCGGGCGAGCCAGCGGCCCAGCGTCATGACGCCGATCATCAGCACGAAGGCCCCGACGGCGCCGACGATGGAGCCGCCGGCCTGCAGCGAGACCGAGACGCCGAAGAGGCCCATGGCCCCGTCGGTGATCCACGACGGCCACCGAGGCGGCGACTGCAGCACCTCGACCAGGCCCTCGACGGCGCTCGTCATGTCGCGGTCGTCGTGCAGCAGCTCGTCGACGATCTGGTAGACGAGCGACAGCCGGTGCAGGTCGCTGCCCTCCGCGCTCACCACGCGCATCTTGACGAGCGGCGGGCCCTCGGCCGGGGCGTACTGCAGCGTGATCGCGGTGCCCGTGATGTCGAGCTCGAGCGGGGCGAGGTTCCACTTCGTGCTCACGGCGACGATGGCCACCTCGACCGTGCGGACGTCGGCGCCGGAGGCGAGCATCACCTCGCCGAGGTCGAGGCAGAAGTCGACGATCTGGCGGGGCGAGTAGAGGTCGCCGAGCCGGCCGTGCTGCGGGGTCGTGCCCTCGTAGATGGTGCCGCGGAGGCGGGCACGGACGTCGCGCATCTCCTGCGGGTTGACCCGGCGGCGGCGCTGGCGGGCCGGGCGGGCGGCGGGCTTGCCCGCGGGTGAGGCGGCCTCGCGGCGCGGAGGCGGCGGCGCCGACGGGTCGCGGAGCGGCGCGCCCGCGGCCGGGGTCACCGCGGTCGTGGGCGAGGGTGCGGTCGTCTCGGGCGCGACCGGCCGCGGCGGCGGGTCGTACGCGCGGGGGCCGTCGCTCACGGCCGGGCCCCCGAGGAGGCGCGGGTCGGGCCGCCGAGGCCGGCGAGGGTCGTCGAGGTGGTGCTCAGCGCGATCAGCGCTCCGTTCGGTCGGGCGACCGAGCGGATCGGTCTGGCGGGTCGGCCCGGGGGCGTCCCTCCACTGTAAGCGCGACCGGGGGACGGCCCGTGGACCGTGGGGCGGCCGGTCGGGCGACGCGCCCGGGCGGGGCTGTGGGGGAACACGGAGCGGCGCCGCGTACTTTCACGACACGTGACCGACAACACGACCACCCCCACGACCACCGGCCCGTCGACCGAGGGCGAGGCGGGGCCCGGCCCCGCCCGCGCCTCCGGCGAGGCCGACCGCACCGCGCTCGTCGTCGGCGCCAGCGGCATCACGGGCACAGCGCTCGTCGAGGCGCTCACGCGCGACGGGTGGGAGGTCCTCGCGCTCTCGCGCCGCGCCTCCTCCGCCCCCGGCGTGCGCGGCGTCGCCGCCGACCTGCGCAGCGCGGAGAGCCTCGCCGAGGCGCTCCGCGACGAACGGCCGACGCACGTCTTCTTCACGGCGTGGTCGCGACAGGAGACCGAGGCCGAGAACATCGCCGTCAACGCCGGCATGGTGCGCGACCTGCTCGCGGCCCTGGCGCACGCGCCCCTCCAGCACGTCGCCCTCGTCACCGGCCTCAAGCACTACCTCGGGCCGTTCGAGGCGTACGCGGCCGGCGAGATGCCCGACACGCCCTTCCACGAGGAGGAGCCGCGGCTCGACACCCCGAACTTCTACTACGCGCAGGAGGACGAGCTGTTCGCGGCCGCCGAGCGCCAGGGCTTCACCTGGTCGGTGCACCGCTCGCACACGGTGATCGGCTACGCCGTCGGCAACGCCATGAACATGGGCCTGACCGTCGCGGCCGCCGCCACGCTCAGCCGAGAGCTCGGCCTGCCCTTCACCTTCCCCGGCAGCGAGACACAGTGGAACTCGCTCACCGACATGACCGACGCGGGCCTGCTCGCCGACCACATGGTCTGGGCCGCCACCGACCCGGCCGGCGCCGACGAGCCGTTCAACGTCGTCAACGGCGACGTGTTCCGGTGGCGCTGGATGTGGCCGCGCCTCGCCGAGCACCTCGGCGTCGACCCCGCCCTCGTGCAGGGCTACGAGGGGGCGCCGCGCCCCTTCGAGCAGCAGTTCGCGGGGCGGGAGGCCGACTGGGCCGAGATCGCCGGGCGCCTCGGCCTGGCGGAGGCCGACCTCTCCCGGGTCGCCTCGTGGTGGCACACCGACGCCGACCTCGGCCGCGAGATGGAGGTCGTGACCGACATGGGCAAGAGCCGCGAGGCCGGCTTCCTCGGCTTCGTCCGCACCGAGACCGCCTTCGCCCGGCTCTTCGCCCGCTACCGCGAGGCGCGCCTCATCCCGTAGGCCCCGGCGCCGCCCCGCCCGGCCCGGCCCGGCCCGGCTGCACGATGTGCACGACCGCCGTGCCGAGCCCGCGGCGCGCCCATATACTCGGCGGGTGCCCGGGCCGACGGCCGGGGCACCCCGTGGGGGCCCGGGCCCGCACGGTCACGAGCAGGCCGGCACGACCGGCCGAGGGGGAGTCGCCAGGTGTTCTTCAAGACGTTCGCGGGGTCGCTGGTCGTCACGGTGCTGGCCCTCGCGGTGGGCTTCGTGTACGGCGGCGTCGAGGCGCTGATCCTGGTCGCGGTGCTCGGCATCCTCGAGATCAGCCTCAGCTTCGACAACGCGGTGGTCAACGCCCGCATCCTCGAGCGCATGAGCGCCTTCTGGCAGAAGATGTTCCTCACCGTGGGCATCCTCATCGCCGTGCTCGGCATGCGGATCCTCTTCCCGCTGCTGATCGTCGCCGTCACGGCGCAGCTGAACCCGGTCGAGGCCATCCGCCTGGCTCTCGAGCAGGGCAGCATCGAGGAGCCCGGCACCTACGCGTACATCCTCAACGACGCGCACCCGCAGATCGCGGCCTTCGGTGGGATCTTCCTGCTCATGCTCTTCCTCGACTTCATGTTCGAGGACCGCGACATCCGCTGGCTGAAGATCCCCGAGCTCGCCTTCGCCTGGGTCGGCAAGCTCAGCAGCGCCTCCGTCGTCATCGGCCTCGTCGCCCTCGTCGTGGCCTCGCTCGCGGCGGGCGAGAAGCAGGCGGTCGTGCTCGTCGCCGGGGCGCTCGGCATGGTCGCGTACTTCCTCGTCACGGGCCTCGGAGCCCTGTTCGACGTGTCGGACGACGACGACGACCAGGACATCGACCCGGAGGAGGTCGCCGCGCGTGCCGAGCGCATCAGCGCCGGCGGCCCGCGCAACACCGGCGGCAAGGTCGTGGGCCGCGCGGCCTTCCTGCTCTTCCTCTACCTCGAGGTCATCGACGCGTCGTTCTCGTTCGACGGGGTCATCGGCGCGTTCGCCATCACGAGCGACCCCATCCTCATCGCGCTCGGCCTCGGCCTCATCGGCGCGATCTTCGTCCGGTCGCTCACGGTCTTCCTCGTCCGGGCCGGCACGCTCGACGACTACGTCTACCTCGACCACGGCGCGCACTGGGCGATCGGCGCGCTGGCCACGATCCTGCTCGTGTCGATCAGCGTCCACGTCAACGAGGTCGTCACGGGCCTCATCGGGGTCGTCTTCATCCTCGCCGCGTTCGCGTCGTCGCTGGTGCGCAACCGGCGCGTGGCGCGCGAGGAGGCGGCGGAGGCGCCGGTCACCGCCTCCCGCTAGCGGGCTCCGGGTGCCGTTCCGCGCCTCCTCGGGCACAGGGCTCCGACAGCTGCTCCATCGCCCGCGGTCAGCACCAGCCCAGGTCGTTCGGACAGGATGTCACCAGTCACACAGGCAACGAACAGGAGGAGCGGTCCTCGCGGCAGCTCTCCACCACGATCATCGAAGGAGAACATCATGGGTCTGAGCTTGCAGAAGGGCCAGTCGCTGAGCCTCAAGAAGGCCGACGGCGGCCAGCTGTCGAAGGTGCGCCTCGGCCTCGGCTGGGACAGCGCGACGCCGGCCAAGAAGGGCTTCTTCGGCGGCCTCAAGAAGGAGGCCGACGTCGACCTCGACGCCTCCGCGATCTTCTTCGACGCGAACGGCGCGGTGCTCGACCTCGTCTGGTTCCAGCAGCTCGCGAGCAAGGACGGCTCGGCCCGGCACACCGGCGACAACCTCACCGGCGAGGGCGACGGCGACGACGAGACGATCATGATCGACCTCACCCGCGTCTCGCCGAGCGTCAGCCAGATCGTCTTCGTCATCAGCAGCTACAGCCGTCAGACCTTCGACCTCGTCAAGAACGCGTTCTGCCGCGTCGTCGACGACTCGACCGCCGGCAGCCCCGAGGTCGCGCGCTACCAGCTGACCGACTCGGGCACGCACACCGCCATGATCATGGCCAAGGTCGCGCGCACGACCGAGGGCTGGACCTTCACCGCCATCGGCGACCGGGCGAACGGCCGGGCCGTGCCCGAGCTCGTCGGCCCCGCCGCCGCCGCGCTCTAGGTCGTCGGCCGAGCCGACAGCACCCCGCACCACGGCACCCCGCACGGAAGGAACACATCGATGGCGAGCCTCACCCTCTCCAAGGGCCACAACCTCTCCCTCTCCAAGGCCGACCCGACCCTGAGCCGTGCCGTCGTCGGCCTCGGCTGGGATCCGCGGACCACCGCCGGCCAGGCCTTCGACCTCGACGCCTCGGCGCTGCTGCTCGGCGCCGACGGGAAGGTCCGGTCGCAGGACGACTTCATCTTCTACAACCAGCTGGCCACCCCCGACGGATCGGTCGCCCACCTCGGCGACAACCGCACCGGCGAGGGCGACGGCGACGACGAGCAGATCCGCATCGACCTGTCGCTGCTGCCCGCCGACGTCGACCGCATCGTCATCTGCGTCACGATCGACCAGGGCGACGTCCGTCGGCAGAACTTCGGGCAGGTGCGCGACGCGTTCTGCCGTGTCGTCAACGAAGACACCGGGCAGGAGGTCGTGCGCTACGACCTCAGCGAGGACGCCGCCTCCGAGACGGCCATGATCTTCTCCGAGATCTACCGCCACGGCGCCGAGTGGAAGTTCCGCGCCGTGGGCCAGGGCTACTCCACCGGCCTCTACGGCATCGCCACCGACTTCGGCATCGTGCTCGACTGAGCCCGGGCCCGCACCGCCCCGCACCGCCAGCGCCACCGCACCCCGTACGCGCACCACCACGACAGAAGGACGACACCATGGCCGGACTCTCGCTCGCCAAGGGCAACAACCTCTCGCTCACCAAGACCAGCCCCGGGCTGACCGTCGCCACCGTCGGCCTCGGCTGGGACCCGCGCACGACCAGCGGCGAGGCCTTCGACCTCGACGCCTCGGCCCTCCTCGTCGGCCCGGCCGGCAAGGTCCGCTCGTCGGCCGACTTCATCTTCTACAACCAGACCGAGGCCGCCGACGGCTCGGTGAAGCACCTCGGCGACAACCGCTCCGGCGCGGGCGACGGCGACGACGAGCAGATCTCGATCGACCTGCAGAGCGTGTCGGCCGACGTCGACCGCGTCGTCATCGCGGTCTCGATCGACCAGGCCGACGAGCGTCGCCAGAACTTCGGCCAGGTCCGCGGCGCCTACTGCCGCGTGCTCGACCAGGACGACAAGGAGATCGTCCGCTTCGACCTCAGCGAGGACGCCGCGCCCGAGACCGCCATGGTCTTCGCCGAGGTCTACCGCAGCGGCTCGGAGTGGAAGTTCAAGGCGGTCGGCCAGGGCTACACCACCGGCCTCGCGGGCATCGCCGGCGACTTCGGCGTCACCTTCGGCTGAGCCGACCCCACCACCCGGTTCCACCCCGTCGACACCTCAGGATCGGATCACCCATGAGCATGACCCTCACTCCTCCCGACCCCGACGAGAGCGGCGAACTCGTCCTGCGCGCACCCGAGGCGCCGGCGATCGTCGAGCCCGAGACGGCGCCCGGCATGATCCCCGTGCCGGAGGAGCGCCAGGTCGAGATCCGGCGCCAGGCGCAGGAGTTCATCCGCGACGTGTCGACCCTCGACCCGCGGGCGCCCGAGTTCACGGAGAAGGTCGAGGGCATCTCGAGCCTCGCCAGCGCCGAGATGACCTCGTCGAGCGGCTACTCGACGCGCATGCTCGAGCGGTCGAGCTCGTCGGTCGCCGGGGCGAAGCGCGGCGGCGACAGCGCCCAGATCAAGGTCGCGAACACCCTGGGCGACCTGCGGTCGACGGTGGAGGACCTCACGCCGAACCAGGCCGACCTCGGCGTGGGCCGGAAGATCCTCGGGTTCATCCCGGGCGGGAACAAGCTGGCCAAGTACTTCCAGAAGTACGAGTCGGCCCAGACGCAGCTCGACGCGATCATCAAGTCGCTCATGTCGGGCAAGGACGAGCTCCTGAAAGACAACGCGGCCCTGGCCGGCGAGAAGCAGCAGCTCTGGGAGACGATGGGTCAGCTCAGCGAGTACGCCGTCTTCGCCGACGCCCTCGACCAGGCCGCGACCGCCAAGATCGACTCCGCCCGCGCCTCCGGCCAGCTGGAGCAGGCGCAGAAGCTCGAGGCCGACGTCCTCTTCCCGATCCGCCAGCGCCGACAGGACATCCTCACGCAGCTGGCGGTGTCGGTGCAGGGCTACCTCGCCATGGACCTCATCCGCAAGAACAACGTCGAGCTGGTGAAGGGCGTCGACCGCGCCCGCACGACGACCATCGCCGCCCTCCGCACGGCCGTCACGGTCGCGGCGGCCCTGGCCAACCAGAAGATGGTGCTCGACCAGATCGACGCCATCAACACCACGACGAACAACATGATCCTGCAGACCAGCGAGATGCTGAAGGACCAGACCGCCCGCATCCACGAGCAGGCGTCGTCATCGGGCGTCAGCGTCGACACGCTGCAGAAGGCCTTCGACAACGTCTTCGCGACGATGGACTCGATCGACTCCTTCCGCTCGCAGGCCGCGCAGAACATGTCCGGCACGGTGGCGGCCCTCGAGGCCGGCATCACCCGGGCCAAGCCCTACCTGGAGCGCAGCCGCCAGGGCGAGGCCGCCGAGCTCGGCGGCGCGACCGCCCGCCCGGCGCTGGGCGGCCCCTCGGCCTAGCCGATGGTCTTCGGCAGGATCTTCGGGCGCGACCGGGACGACTCCGTCCCGGCGCGTCCGTCGTCGACCCCGGTGGAGGCGGTGGCCGCGGCTGGCGAGGTCGTCGCGTCGGCGCTCGGGCAGGGCTCCACGACGCCGGAGGCCCGTCGGCTGGAGGAGCTGGCGCGCTCGATCGACGCCGGCGGAGGCCGCCTGCCCACCCTCGTCACCTCGCACCTGCTCCAGATCGTCGACGTGCTCCGCGAGTCGGCGGCCCTGATCGAGTCGCAGGGCGCCTCGACCGAGCAGCGGGTGCTCATGGAGCAGCTCGTCGAGGACCACGTGCCCACGCCGCTCGGCCGCTACCTCTCGCTGCCCGCGGTCGACCGCACCGAGGACTCCCGCCCCACCGCTCTCTTCGTCGAGCAGCTCGGCATCGTCCACGAGACCGTCCTGGACTTCACGAACCAGGTCAGGCTCGGCGCGATCGAGGAGCTGTCGACCCACGGCCGCTTCCTCCGCTCGAAGTTCGACGAGCCGACCCTCCGACTGGAAGGACCCTGATGGGCGAGATGGTGCCCGGCAGCAACGCCGCGCTGACCGCCGAGAACCCCGACGTGCACGAGCTGCTCGTCGGCTTCTCGTGGCAGACCACGCCGAGCCGCGGCCCGCAGCCCGAGCTCGTGCCCCTCGCGGTGCTCTGCGGCGCGGACGGCACCGCCCGCACCGGCGACGACGTGGTGTTCTTCAACCAGCTCGTCTCGGCCGACGGCGCCGTCGCGTTCGACGGCGACGCCGACCAGGAGCAGATCGACGTCGACCTCGCCCTCGTGCCCGACGACGTGGCCAAGATCGTCTTCGTCGTCTACGTCGACCCCGACCGCCGCGGCCTCGGCACCTTCGGGGCCGTCCGCCAGGCGAGCATGCGCGTCGCCACGAAGGACGGCCGCGATCTCGTCCGCTTCGTCGTGCCGAGCGACGAGAACCACGCGATCAACGCGATGCTCTTCGGCGAGCTCTACCGCCACCGCGACGACTGGAAGTTCCGTGCCCTCGGCCAGGGCTACACCACCGGCCTCGCCGGCGTGGCCCGCGACTACAAGGTGACGCTCTAGCCGTGGCCGAGCGTCCGACGCGCACCGACCTCGTCTTCCTGCGACGGCGGGTGAAGCCGCAGGTCGCGGTGCCCGACGTCGCCGCGACGCACACGGCGGCGCCGGCCTCAACGCCGGTGACGCCGACGCCGACTCGGACGCCGACGCCGACGGCCACGCCGCCCGCGTCGTCGGGCCTCTCGCTGGGCGGACCCCGCGGAGGGGCCGCGGCCGCGACCTCCGCGCCCGGCTCGCGCCCCGCCTCCGGCCCGTCGAGCGTGACCGGCACGACTCGCCCCGCCCGCCCCGCTCGCCCCGCCCGCCCGACACGACCCGCGCCGTTCCCGGCCCCCGACGTCACCGACGTCCGCGAGCTGAGCCGCGACCAGCCCGTCGTGCGGCTCTCGCCGCGGCGGTCGGCGATCGGCACGCTCGTCGTCACCGCCGGCGTGCACGCCGTGTGGGAGAGCACGGAGCTGGTCGACGGGGCGGCGTTCTCGACCGGCCAGCGCATGGGCGACGTCGTGACGACCAGCGGCAACCGCCCGCTCGTGGCCTTCGACGGCGACGAGGTGCTCGTCACCCTGCGGCACGTGCGCGAGCTGCGCCGGGCCCTGGTCGTGGCGGGCGACGGTGCGTGGCTGCAGGTCGAGCTGCCCGGCGACCGCCGCCTCTCGGTCGACCCGGCCGAGCCCGGCGAGCGGGTCGCGCTGGCGGTGCTCGTCGTCGACGGCCTCCTCGAGCTGCGCCGGGTGACCCTGCCGGACACCCTCACGCCACCTCTCGTCCACCAGAGATTCGGGTACTCGATCCCCGAGCGTCCCGGTGACAGCGCCCCGAACGGGAGATGATCGCCCATGCGCCATTTCGGCTTCCTCAGCGACGAGCAGCTGTCGCTCGTCTTCCACACGATCCCGCAGCGGCTCGACTTCTCGTCGCCCGCGCCGCTGCTCGCGGTCGCCCTCGGGGCCACGCTCTACTGCCCCGGCACGCGCCCCGACCTCGTCGGTGCGGTGCACAAGCAGGCGGCCCGCGGCGTCATGAGCATGGTGCTCTGCCTGGAGGACAGCGTCGCCGACGACGAGGTCGACCAGGCCGAGGACGCCGTGGTGGCGGCCCTGGCCGAGCTGCACCGTGAGCAGGCCGGCGACCTCGCGCCCGACGCGGCGCCGCTGCCCGCGCCCCTGCTCTTCGTGCGCGTGCGGACGCCCGAGCAGATGCTCCGCGTGGCCGAGCGGTCGGGCTCCGCGCTCGACGTGCTCAGCGGCTTCGTGCTGCCGAAGTTCGAGAACCAGGACGGCTACGCCGACCGCTTCTTCGCCGTGCTGCACGAGATCCACGAGCGCTTCGACCAGGGCGGCGACGCGGCCCGTCGGCGGCTCCGGGTCATGCCCATCCTCGAGTCGCCCGTGATGATCCACGCCGAGACGCGCACCGCGGCGCTCGAGGGCATCACCGAGGTGCTGCAGCGCCACCGTGAGGACGTGCTCGCCGTCCGCATCGGCGCGACCGACCTCTCGAGCGCCTTCGGCCTCCGCCGGTCGCGCGACCTCACGATCTACGACGTGGGCGTCGTCGCGTCCATGATCGCCGACATCGTCAACCGGCTGGGGCGCCACGACCGCGGCTTCGTCATCAGCGGCCCGGTCTGGGAGCACTACGCCGACACCGAGCGCCTCCTGCGCCCCCAGCTGCGCATGACGCCCTTCGTCGAGGCCGACGACGTCGACCTGCGCCGCCGACTGCTGCTCGAGAACTTCGACGGCCTGCTGCGCGAGATCGCGCTCGACCAGGCGAACGGCATCACGGGCAAGACCGTCATCCACCCGTCGCACGTCGCGCTCGTGCACGCCATGAGCGTCGTCAGCCACGAGGAGTACCACGACGCCCTCGCGATCACGGGTCGCCAGGGCGGCGGCGCGGTCGCCTCGCCGTACCGCAACAAGATGAACGAGATGAAGCCGCACCGCGCCTGGGCCGAGCGCACGCTGCTGCGCGCCGCGGCCTTCGGGGTCGCCGCGGAGGAGACCACGTACGTCGACCTGCTCGAGCTCAGCATGCGGGCGACCTCGCTGAGCCTGGCCGGAGGCGCGGCGTGAGCGCGAGCCCCGGCCCGGTCTCCGAGGCGGTGCGGTCCGCCGCGCCCGCCGCCGCCGCACCCGTCGCTGCCTCGACGCCGCCCGCCCTTCCGATGTCGCCCGAGAGCGGCTTCGTGCACGACCGGGTCGGCATCGTCGTGCGCTCCGAGGGCGACGGCCTGGTGCCCGTCGAGCTCCTCGTCGGCCTCGCGCTCCGGCGGAACCCCCGACGGGCGCACCTCCTCGTCTCCACCGTGCTCGCCAAGCACGTGCCGACCGTCCCCGGCCTCGCCGTGGTGGCGGGCGAGCTGCTCGGCACGGCGGCGGACCTCGCGCTGGCCGAGGGCGACGCGGGCGCCCGCGGTGCCGAGCTCCGGCGGCTGGCGGGCGAGTTCACCAGGCTGCTGGCCGAGCGGGAGGCCGAGGGGGAGGCGCGGGCGCGACTCCGGGGCGACCTCACGGCCCTGCGCCGTGAGCTGGCCGCCCTCCGCACCGGGCACCCCGGCGTCGCGACGCTCGGCTACGCCGAGACGGCGACCGGGCTAGGGCGCCTCGTCGCCGACGCCCTCGGCTCGTGGTACCTCCACTCGACCCGTCACGACCCCGCGGGCGCCGTCGCCTTCGGCGCGTTCGAGGAGGCCCACTCGCACGCCACCAGCCACCGGCTGCTGCCGACCGACCCGTCTCGGCTGCGCGTCGGCGGCACCGTGGTGCTCGTCGACGACGAGCTGAGCACCGGGGCGACGGTGGTCGACACCGTCCGCGACCTGCACGCGCGGGTGCCGCAGGAGCGCTTCGTGGTCGCGGCCCTCGTCGACCTCCGGGGCGACGACGACCGGGCCGCGCTCGACGCCGTCGCGCGCGAGCTCGGCACCCGCGTCGACGTCGTGGCGCTCGGGCAGGGGCGCGTCGAGCTGCCCGCCGACGTGCTGACCGTCGGGGCCGACGTGGCGGCCGGGCTCGGCGAGGCCGTGCCCGCCCTCCTCCGTGCCGCGGCGGCCGACGCCGTCGCGCTGCTCGACCTCCGCGACGTCGTCGCGCCGGTGCGGAGCGAGCGGTTCGGGGTCGACGCCCCGGCCGCGACGGCCGCCGTCGACGTGGCCGGCGTCGTGGCGGCCGTGCTCGAGGCCCTGCCGACCGACCTGCGCGCGGGCGCCCGAGGCGGCGACCCGGTCGTCGTGCTCGGCACCGAGGAGTTCCTCTCCGTCCCCCTCGCCGTCGCGCACGAGCTCGACGGCCACCTGCCCACGCGGGCCTCGTCGACCACGCGGTCGCCCATCGCCGTGCTGGACCGCCCCGACTACGCGGTCGCCTCGGGCGTCACCTTCCGCAGCCACGACGTGACCCTCGACGGCCCCGGGCCGCGGCACGCCTACAACCTGTCCCGGGCCGGAGCCCGGCCCCGCGTCGTCGTGCTGATGCCCGAGCCGGGCACCGACCCCGACGAGCTCGTCGGTGCCGGGAGCGTCACCGAGGCGCTCCGCGAGGTCGCCGATCACGTGCTCGTCGTGCTGCTCGCGGCGGCCGACGAAGCCCCCGCCCCCGCGCCCGCCCGCCCCGCCGACAGCCTCACCGAGAGATCCGACGTGCAGCCCAGCCCCGCCTCCACCGCCCCCGCCGCCCCGACCGGGGCGTCGCGCCCCGCCGACGAGCTGCCCGAGCGGCCCGAGCGCCCCGACCTGCCCGAGCCGCTCGTCGGCCCGGCGTTCGGCTCGTACGACGCCGACGACGTGTCGTGGCTGCTCACCGACCTCGGCGACGCGCAGCTCGAGGCGCCCGCGCACGAGCGCGAGGCGACGCTGCAGGGCGGGACGGCCAACTACGCCGAGTCGCTGCCGATCGAGTACCAGCCCACCCCCGAGTACCAGGCCCTGTACGAGGAGGCGCTGGCCCGGTCGGCCGACCGCGTCGCGACGGCCGTCGGGGTCGTCACCGACCTCGTGCTCGCCGCCCGCGACCAGGCGCCGGTGCTCGTCTCGCTCGCGCGGGCCGGCACCCCCGTCGGGGTACTGATGCGCCGCTGGGCCGCCCGCGTGCGCGGCGTCGACGCCCCGCACCTCACGATGAGCATCGTGCGCGGCGTGGGCCTCGACCCGGTCGCCCTGCGCTGGCTGGTCGCCCACCACGACCCGGCGCGCGTCGTCTTCGTGGACGGCTGGACGGGCAAGGGCGCCATCACCCGCGAGCTGACCGAGGCCCTGGCGCGCTTCGAGGAGACCGACGGCGTGCGCTTCGGCGACGACCTCGCCGTGCTCGCTGACCCGGGCCGCTGCGCGTCGACCTGGGGCACCCGCGACGACTTCCTCATCCCGTCCGCCTGCCTCAACTCGACCGTCTCGGGCCTCGTCTCGCGCACGGTCTACAACCGCCGGCTGATCGGCGACCACGACTTCCACGGCGGCAAGTTCTACTCGGAGCTCGCCGAAGCCGACGTGTCGCGCGCCTTCGTCGACACGGTCTCGGCGCGCTTCGACGCCGTCGTCGACGAGGTCGACCGTCGCGTCGCGGCCGCGGCGACGGAGCCCGACCGGGCCGCCGGCCCGACCTGGGCCGGCTGGGAGGCCGTCGAGCGCATCAGCGACGAGCAGGGCGTGCACGACGTGAACCTCGTCAAGCCCGGCGTGGGCGAGACGACCCGCGTGCTGCTGCGGCGCATCCCCTGGAAGGTGCTCGTGCGCGCCGACGCCCTCGACGAGGTCCGCCACGTGCTGCTGCTGGCCGAGCAGCGCGGCGTGCCGGTGGAGGTCGTCGACGAGCTGCCCTACAGCTGCGTCGGGCTGATCCACCCCGTGCACACCGCCGGGGCGACCGGTGCCGACGGGCGCGCCGTGCGCGCCGAGCCAGCCCCGACCTCCTCGACCGACGGAGGTGCCCGATGAGCCGCGCCCCCGTGGTCGTCGCCTGCGACCTCGACCGCACCCTGATCTACTCCGCCGCCGCGCTGCGCCTGCAGGGCGACGACCGCGACGCGCCCGACCTGCTCGTGGCGGAGGTCTACGGGGGCGTGCCGATCTCGTTCACGACCCGCGCCTCCGAGGGGCTGCTCGTCTCGCTCGCGGCCGCGGCGCACCTCGTCCCGGTGACGACGCGCACCGTGGCCCAGTACCAGCGCGTGCGGCTGCCGGGCGTCCGGCCGACGCACGCGGTGACGACCAACGGCGGCGCGCTGCTCGTCGACGGCGTGCCCGACCTCGACTGGCGACGACGCCTCGACGCCCGCGTCGCGGAGGAGTGCGCGCCCCTCGCCCAGGTCGAGGCCCTCCTGACCGATGCGCACTGGAGCACCTGGACGCTCTCGGTCAAGGTCGCGGAGGACCTCTTCGTCTACGCGGTCGTCGACCGTGCCGAGATGCCCGAGACGGCGGTGGCCGACCTGGCGGCGCGCTGCGACGAGCTCGGCTGGACGGTCTCGGTGCAGGGCCGGAAGGTCTACTGCGTGCCGAGCCCGGTCACCAAGGCGGCGGCCCTCGAGGAGGTGCGGGCCCGCACGGGCGCCGACCTCGTGCTCGCCGCGGGCGACTCGCTGCTCGACCAGGGCATGCTGGAGGTCGCCGACCACGCCTTCCGCCCTGCCCACGGCGAGCTGCACGACCTCGGCTGGACGGCGTCGCACCTCACGGTGACCGACGCCGACGGCGTGCTGGCCGGCGAGGAGCTGCTGCGGCGCATGTCGGCCGTCGTCGCCGACGCGGCCCGCGCCCCGGCACCCGTCTCCGCGTAGCGCCCGGCCCCGCCGCCCCTCGTCCGCCATCGGCGCACCCGTCACGCCGGCGAACCACCGACTGATCAACGAACCACGCCATGACGTGGTTCGTTGATCAGTCGGTGGTTCGGCGGACTGGTTCGGTGCGCAGGGCAGGGCAGGGCCGGGCTGGGGCGGGCCGGGCGCTCGGCCGGCGAGCCGGGGGGAGCAGCGTCAGCGGGGGGAGTCGCCCTCGCCGTGCTGGCGGTCGCTGCCCGAGGAGCGCAGGCCCTGGTCGCCGGCGTCGTGCAG
The DNA here is from genome assembly GCF_011759585.1 of Frigoribacterium endophyticum. GTDB lineage: Bacteria > Actinomycetota > Actinomycetes > Actinomycetales > Microbacteriaceae > Frigoribacterium > Frigoribacterium endophyticum. The sequence goes on along the minus strand of NZ_JAAOYV010000001.1, from coordinate 1,477,966 downwards.
GTCACGGCGGTCGGCCTCGCCCTCGGGCAGCGTGCCCCGGCGCGGGTCGGCGGCCTCGAGGTCGTCGTCCGACGGCGCCGGGGCCCCGCCGTGCCGTGCCGCCAGCTCGTCGTCGGCTGCGTCACGCACGGCGTCGTCGAGCGCCTCGCCGTCGCGGGCGTGGGCGACGACCGAGCGGGCCGTCGCGCCGAGCACCTCGGCGGCGTCGACGCCACGGGCGTCGGCCAGGGCGTGGCTCAGGCCAGCCGCGAGGGCCCCGCCGGCCGTGCCGAGGGTCGTGACGACCTCCTGCTGCCGCTCCGTGAGGGGCTGGTCGGTCTGCCCCGCCACGACCTCTCGCAGGTTCTCGTCGCTCGCGTCGAGGGCCGCGTCGTCCTCCTGCGTGATGGCGGTGGCGTGCGAGACGATCGCGAGCGCGAGCTCGGCGGCGTCCTGCTCGGGCGTGCGCGGTGCGGTCGAGTCGTCGGAGTCCATGCGCGTGACGCTACGCGGAGGGTCCCTCGCATTGTCGGCGTCCTCGGAGGCGCGGAGCGGCGACCCGTGGTCGGTCGCCCCGGCACGCGCCTCAGCGAGTCCGAGACGTCAGCGAGTCCGAGACCTCAGCGCCCTCGACACCCCAGCGCGCTCGAGCCCTCAGTGCGCCCCGCGGCGCCGGGCCTCCGAGACCGCCTGCGCCGCGCCTCCCCGGAACGGCGCTCCGTGGCCGGGCAGCAGTACCCGTGCCCCCGTCGCCGCGATCGTGTCGAGCGACGCCAGGGCCAGCTCGCTGTCGGCCGTCGCCGCGCCCGCGACGATCTGCGGGCCCCGTCGGCCCGTGTACGGGTCGAGCGTCACCACGGCGTCGCCGACGATGACCGCGTCGCGGTCGGGCAGGTGCAGCGCGACGTGGCCGTCGGTGTGCCCCGGGGTCTCGAGCAGCACGGCGCCCTCGGGCAGGGCCGCCTCCGTGATCGGGCGCGTGTCGAGCACGGCGGGCACGGAGAGGGCACCGGCCAGGGCCATGCGGGTCAGCGCGGGCACCGCGGCGGGGTGCTCGACCGGGTAGCGCCACCGGGGCCGCTCGTGCCGGTACGAGTAGGGGTGCCGCGCGAGCCGGGCGTCGTCGGGGTGCACCCAGACGGGCAGCCCCCACTGCTGGCGCAGCCGCCGGGCCGTGCCGACGTGGTCGAAGTGCGCGTGCGTGAGCAGCACGCCGTCGACGTCGCCGAGGCCGTGGCCCAGCTCGAAGAGCGACTCGACGAGGTGCGGCCACACCCCCGGCAGGCCCGCGTCGACGATGAGCACGCGGTCGCCGTGCTCGACGAGGTAGAGGTTCGTGTCGGCGTGCTCGAGCCGGTGCACCCCGGGGGCGACGTCGCGGTCGAGCACGGCACGGGGGCGCAGGGGAGACATGGCTCCCACGCAAGCACCGGGGCTCGTCGGCCGGTGACGCCTTGACACGGCGGGGCGCGACCGCCTAGTTGAGCAGCCCGCGGATGTCGTCGGCCGTCAGCGCCGAGCTGAAGACGGCGTCGTCGTCGACGACGGCGTCGAAGAGCGCGGCCTTCTTCTGCTGCAGCGCGAGGACCTTCTCCTCGACGGTGTCGTTCGCGATCATCCGGTACACCATGACGTTCTTCGTCTGGCCGATGCGGTGCGTGCGGTCGACGGCCTGCGACTCCGACGCGGGGTTCCACCACGGGTCGAGCATGAACACGTAGTCGGCCTCGGTGAGGTTGAGCCCGAAGCCGCCCGCCTTGAGGCTGATCAGGAACACGGGGGAGGCGCCCCCCTTGAACCTCTCGATCACCTCGCCCCGTCGCCGCGTCGAGCCGTCGAGGTACTCGTGCGCCGTGCCCCGCTGCTCGAGGCGCTCGGCCACGCGCCCGAGGAACGAGGTGAACTGGCTGAAGACCAGGGCCCGGTGCCCCTCGGCCACGACGTCGTCGAGCTCGTCGAGCAGCTGGTCGAGCTTCGCCGACGGCACGTCGGAGTACTCGGGATCGATCAGCGCCGCGTCGAGCGCGAGCATGCGCAGCAGCGTCAGCGAGCGGAAGACGATGAACCGGTTGCGGTCGAGGTCGTCGATGAGGTCGAGCAGCTTGAGGCGCTCGCGCTGGAGGAACGCGTCGTACAGCTCGCGGTGCGCCGGGGCGAGATCGACGCGCAGCAGCTGCTCCTGCTTGGCGGGCAGGTCGGCGGCGACGAGCTCCTTCGTGCGGCGGAGCATGAGGGGCCGGATGCGCGCCCGCAGCCGCGCGAGCAGCTCCGGTCGTTCACCGGTCGCGATCGGCTTGACGTAGTCGTCGGAGAAGCGGACGTGCGTCGAGAGCAGCCCCGGGGCCACGACGTGGAAGAGCGCCCAGAGGTCGGTCAGCGAGTTCTCGAGCGGCGTGCCCGTGATCGCGAGCTTGAACGGCGCGTCGAGCTCGACGGCGCAGCGGTGCGCCTGCGAGGAGGGGTTCTTGACGAACTGCGCCTCGTCGAGCACCAGCCCCGCCCAGGCGTGCCGGGAGTAGCTGGCCGCGTCGAGCCGGAACAGCGCGTACGACGTGACGACGAGGTCGACGTCGCCGCCGGCGAGGACCGCGGCGAGCCGCCGCCGGCTCTTCGCCTCGGTCTCGGTCACGACGTGCACGCGGAGGCCGGGGGTGAAGCGCGCCGCCTCCGACGCCCAGTTCGGCACGACCGAGGTGGGCGCGACCACGAGGAACGGCGGGCGCCCCGCCGACCCGGCCCGCGCCTCCCGCCCGCGCGCCTCCTCCTCGCGCACGTGCGCCCGTGCCTCCACCTCGCGCACGTGCGCGACGAGCGCCAGCGTCTGCACCGTCTTGCCGAGGCCCATGTCGTCGGCGAGGACCCCGCCGAGGCCGTGCTGGTGCAGGAACGCGAGCCAGCGGAAGCCGTCGAGCTGGTACGGCCGCAGCTCGGCGTCGAGGCCGGCCGGCACGGGGGTGTCGGCCACGCCCGGCAGCTGGTCGCCGGCCGCGAGCTCGAGCAGGCCGCCCACGGCGCTCCGCCAGGCGTCGGCCTGCACCGTCGCGTCGGCGAGGTCGTCGAACTCCGACCAGAGCGAGGCCTGGTAGCGGTTGATGCGCGGCCCGGCCTCCCACTCGTCGAGGCCGGTGGCCTCGTCGATCAAGCGCTTCAGCTCGTCGAAGGCGGGGTGGGCGAGCGACAGGTACGACTTGTCGACGAGCAGCATCTTGTCGCGCCGCCTCGCGAGGGCCGTGAGCAGCGGCACGAGCGGCACCGTCCGCCCCTCGACCGTGACGAGCACCCCGAGGTCGAACCAGTCCCTCTTGTCGGTCTCGACCGTGGTGACCGTCAGGTGCGGCGCCTCGGTGAGCTCGCGGTAGTCGGGGCGCTCGCCGTCGACGACGACGCGGAGGTCGTCGCGCCCCTCGAGCTCGGGCAGGCGGGTGGCCACGAACTCGGCGGCGGCGACGCCCTTCAGGGTCGCCCCGCGCGCGGGGACGCCGAGCGCCTCCAGGTCGAGCGACGTCTCGTGCGCGGAGAAGGGCTCGGTGCGGCCGGCGATCACCCAGCGCCAGGTCAGGGCGAGGGCGTCGCCGGCGCCGAACGACGCCGTGAGCACGAGCTGGGGAGGCAGCACCTCGGGCAGCGCGACCGACTCGTCACGGCTGGTCACGGCGACCGCCTGCTGCAGGCCCGGGTACCAGTCGCGGAGGAACTCCTCGGCGTCGGCCTCGGGCACCGTGATCTCGGCCGTGCTCGTCAGCAGCTGCTTCTGCTCGGGGGCCAGCGGGGCGACGGTCGGGGCGAGCACGACGGCGAGGTGCGGCTGGGGCGTCGCCACGTACACGCCGTGGTCGCCGATCGTGCCCGTGTCGGCGGCGGCGTGCGGCTCGCCGTCGACCGTGACCCCGGCGCTCAGCACGAGGCCCCGGCCCGGATCGGTGCGCGCGTCGACGGTGACGCGGGCCCCCGCGGCGACCGTGACGTCGGTGGCGCGCTTGCCGGTGACGAGGGCGACGCCGAGCCGGCGGGCCTCGGCGAGCAGGGGCCAGAGCAGCGGGCTCGTGAAGTCGTCGAGCATCAGCCAGTCCGCCTCGCCCGGCACGTACGAGGCGTGCACCGACCGGTGCAGGGCGGCGAACTGCCCGAACCAGGCGTGCTGCTCCGCCCCGATCGCGAGCCGGTTCATCTGGTAGGGCAGCGACGTCCAGGTGAGGTCGCCCCGCACCCAGTTGCCCGTCGGGCTGAGGCTGACCGGCCGCACGCCCAGACGCCAGCTCGCCGCCCCCGACGGCCGGACCGGAGCCGGGGAGGCGCCCCCCGCGCCCGCGAGGGAGCTGCCGCTCACGAGGCCCCCGCCGAGCCCGCCCGTCGAGCGCTCGTGCCGGTCGACGCGCGGGGCGTCCCACCGGGCGCTGCGGGGCGGGGCGACCCGCGGCCGCAGCTCGAACAGCAGGCCCATGGAGGTGGTGCGGGCGTCGCGGGGCGCCGGCCGGCCGGTGAGGCCGCCGAGCCGGGCACGCCAGTCGTCGGGGGAGGGGGCCGCGTCGCCGGCCGCGCCGCCGCCGGCCCGGGGCGAGGGGAGGTCGCCGTCGCCGCCGAGCGGCGCGGCCGCGGGCGGGGCCAGCGCCGCCGCGTTGTTGGCGAGCAGCACGGCCGCGACGTGCTTGCAGTCGCCGCCGAGCGGGCAGGTGCAGGTGCTGCGCGAGGGGCGGCTCTGCTCGCCGCGCGTCGGCTGGAGGACGATCTCGCACCGGTAGGGCTCAGCGCTGCTGCCGCGGACGGTGCCGGTGACGACCTGGTCGACGGGGTCGTAGGTGATGTCGCGGACCCGGTCTTCGCGCGAGTACTGCCGCCCCTTGGCGAACGGGCGCGGGCCGACGAACCGGATGACGTCGACGGCGTCGACGAGCGGCGCGACGTCGAGGAGGGGCATGTCGACCATCTTCGCAGCGACCGCCGACACCGGTCGCCGCCGCGCACCGGCCCCCGCGGGGCCGCCGCGGATGGTAACCGGGGACGTGCGCCGGAGGCAAGGCCCCCGGCCCGGTCGGCCCTCACCGCGACTCCCGTCGTTCACTGGCGTCGACCAGGGGTCGCCGCGCCGAGGGCGGGCGCCCGACGACGAGGGAGGACGAGCCGTGCGAGCGATGACCTACCGGGGGCCGTACAAGATCCGCGTGGAGGAGAAGGACGTGCCGCGCATCGAGCACCCGAACGACGCGATCGTCCGGGTGACGCTGGCGGCGATCTGCGGCTCCGACCTGCACCTCTACCACGGGCTCATGCCCGACACCCGGATCGGGCACACCTTCGGCCACGAGTTCATCGGGGTCGTCGAGGAGGTCGGGTCGTCGGTCGAGACCCTGAAGAGGGGCGACCGCGTGATGGTGCCCTTCAACATCTACTGCGGCTCGTGCTGGTTCTGCGCGCGCGGGCTGTGGTCCAACTGCCACAACGTCAACGCGAACGCCACGGCCGTCGGCGGCATCTACGGCTACTCGCACACCACGGGCGGCTACGACGGCGGCCAGGCCGAGTTCGTCCGCGTGCCGTTCGCCGACGTGGGGCCGAGCATCATCCCCGACGACATCGCCGACGAGGACGCCCTGCTGATGACCGACGCGCTCAGCACCGGCTACTTCGGCGCGCAGCTCGGCGAGATCAGCCAGGGCGACACGGTCGTCGTGCTCGGCGCCGGGCCGGTGGGCCTCTTCGCGGCGCGGTCGGCGTGGTTCATGGGCGCCGCGCGGGTGATCGTCGTCGACCACCTCGAGTACCGGCTGGAGAAGGCCCGCACCTTCGCCCACGCCGAGACGATCAACTTCGCGGAGCACGACGACGTGGTCGTCGAGCTGAAGAAGCAGACCGACTACCTGGGAGCCGACGTCGTCATCGACGCGGTGGGCGCCGAGGCCGACGGCGACCTCGTGCAGCACCTGACCAGCGCCAAGGCCAAGCTGCAGGGAGGGTCTCCCGTCGCCCTGAACTGGGCCATCGACGGCGTCCGCAAGGGCGGCACCGTCTCCGTCCTGGGCGCCTACGGCCCCATCCCGAGCGCCGTCAAGTTCGGCGACGCCCTCAACAAGGGCCTCACGCTGCGCATGAACCAGGCGCCGGTCAAGCGCCAGTGGCCGCGCCTGTTCGAGCACATCCGCGCCGGGCACTTCCGGCCGAGCGACGTCGTCACCCACCGGGTGCCGCTCGAGCACATCGCCGAGGGGTACCACCTCTTCTCCGCGAAGCTCGACGGGAACATCAAGACCCTCGTCGTCCCCGGCGCCTGACCCCGCCCCCCGACCCTCACGACCCACCCCCACATCCCTGCACCTGGAGGCCCCCATGAGCGACCACGACGACGTCCCCCTCGCCTACCTCCCCTCGAAGCCCCGTGCCGTCCCGACGCAGGAGCAGCTCCGGGCCCGCGTGCCCGGCTGGGGCGCCGACCTCGACCCGGCCGACCGCCCGTCGCACCCGAAGCTGCAGTACGCGCCCGGCGCCTCCGGAGCCCACTGGGAGTTCCCCGAGCGGCAGCCGGGCGGCGAGGGGCGGGAGCGCTCGATCGAGCACGCCTTCGTCACGCCGGTCTTCGGCACGGCGCAGCCTCTGCACGGGCTCTCGGGCGCGATCCGCCGCGTGGCGTACGACCGCTACAGCGAGGGCCGGCTCGCGCACTGGCTCCTCCTCGTCGTCGGCGACCGGGTCGACTCGACCGGCGCCCACCTGCGGTCGCTGGTCAGCGGCCGCCCCGACGACCTGCTGCGCGAGACCGGCGTCACGGCCGAGGCCCGGAAGGAGGCGCGGGCCACGTCGCGGGACCGCACCCGCGTCGACCGCCGCCACCGCTGGCTCGACCCGCTGATCGTCGCCGGGCCGTGGGTCGTCACCGGGGTGGTCGCGGTGCGGGGCGTCGCGAAGGTGGTCCGCGCCCTCCGCTGAGGACGCACCCCGAGTGAGACCCCGAGAGCGCGACGGGGGACAGCTCGGGGCGGTGCGGGGCGCGCCGCGTACCCCGCTGACCGCGACCTGGGTGACACCGCGGGTGAGGGCGTACCGTTCCACGGGCTGGAAGCGTTCAGCGCTCCCACCGGCCGGTGTCGCACTGCACCCCTGCCCGTGAAGCTCAGTCGCAGGGCGACGCCAGCGCCAGACAGGGCACGACCGCCGGCGCGGTCGTGCCCTGTCGTCGTCCCGAGGGCGGACGACCCTCGGCCGGGTGGGCGCGCGCGCCCCTCGCGGAGTGCCACACTTGTCGCGACGAGTCCGACCCCGTGCTCGTCGACCCCGGCCTGATCCCTGCCGGAGCACCGAGAGCTGCCACGGACCGACGTCGTTCCCGCGCATCTGCCCCGACCGACATCGATCCACCGAAGGAACCGCGCCATGTCCTCCCTCCTGCCCCGCGACTCCTCGCGCCTGGGCGAGCTCCGCGCCCTCCTGTTCGACCTCGACGGCGTCCTCACGCCGACCGCCGAGGTGCACATGCGGGCCTGGTCGCGCCTCTTCTCCGAGTGGTTCGCCGCCCACGACCTCGGCCCGTACACCGACGCCGACTACTTCGAGCACGTCGACGGGCGACCGCGCTTCGACGGCGTCCGCGCCATGCTCGCCGCCCGCGGCGTCACCCTGCCCGAGGGCCACGACGACGACAGCCCCGACACCGAGACCGTGCGCGGCCTCGGCAACCGCAAGAACGCGGTCTTCGCCGCCGAGCTCGCCGAGAACGGCGTCGAGCCCTACCCGGGCAGCGTCGCCTTCCTCGACCGGGCCATCGCGCTCGGCGTGCACGTCGCCGTCGTCTCGAGCTCGCGCAACGCCGTGCCCGTGCTCGAGGCCGCCGGCCTCCGCGACCGCTTCGAGGTCGTCGTCGACGGCGCCGTCGCCGCGGCCGAGGGCATCGCCGGCAAGCCCGCCCCCGACACCTACCTCGAGGGCGCCCGCCGCCTCGGCCTCACCGCGGAGGACTGCGTCGTCGTCGAGGACGCCACCTCCGGCGTCGAGGCCGGGAGGCGCGGGTCGTTCGGCCTCGTCCTGGGCGTCGACCGCGGGGCCGGCCACGCCGCCCTGCTCGCCTCGGGCGCCGACGTGGTCGTCGACGACCTCGGCGACGTGGTCGACGCGCTCGGCGCGACCCGCGACTCCGCCGGCTCCGGCAGCACCGGCGACACGACCAGCAGCGACACGACCAGCAGCGACGCAGAGGACCCCTCGTGAACACCATCACCACCGACCCGCTCGACCGGCACCGCTTCCCGGTCGACGAGTGGGCGCTCGTCGAGGACGAGTACGTGCAGGGCGACGAGGGCGTCACCGAGACGATCTTCGCCGTGGGCAACGGCTACCTGGGCCTCCGCGGCAACCCCGACGAGGGGCGCGGCGGCCACTCGTTCGGCACCTACGTCAACGGCTTCCACGAGACGTGGCCGATCCGCCACGCGGAGGAGGCCTTCGGCTTCGCCCGCGTCGGCCAGACCATCGTCAACGTGCCCGACGCCAAGGTGATCCGCCTCTACGTCGACGACGAGCCGTTCGTGCTCTTCGAGGCCGACATCCTCGACCACACGCGTCGCCTCGACTTCCGCGACGGCGTGCTCACCCGCGACGTCGAGTGGCGCACCCCCTCAGGCAAGCGCGTGCTCGTCACCAGCCGTCGCCTGGTCAGCTTCGAGGACCGCCACCTCGCGATCATCGAGTACGAGGTGACGGTGCTCGACGCCGACGCGTCGCTGCTCATCTCGAGCCAGATCCTCAACCGGCAGGACATGGGCGACGAGTACCACGCGGGCATGCGCGCCGCGGCCGGCGCCTTCGACCCGCGCCGTGCCGAGGCCTTCGACTCGCGCGTGCTCCAGCCGGTGCTGAAGCGCAACGGCGGCACGCGCGCGGTGCTCGGCTACCGCACGACGAACTCGGGCATGACCATCGCGGTCGGCGCCGACCACGTCATGGACACCGAGAACGAGTGGGACGAGTCGTCGTCGATCGACGACGACCTCGCCAAGCACGTCTACCGGGTGCGGGCCAAGGCGGGCGTCTCGACGCGCATCGTCAAGACGATCACTTACCACACCAGCCGCGGCGTGCCCCCGCGCGAGCTCGCCGACCGCTGCGACCGCACCCTCGACCGCGTCGCCGAGGAGCCCCCGTCGGCGATGTTCGACAAGCAGCGCGCGTGGCTCGACGACTACTGGGCCCGCACCGACGTGGTCGTCGGCGGCCAGCCCGAGGTGCAGCAGGCCGTGCGCTGGAACCTCTTCCAGCTCGCGCAGGCCACGGCGCGCACCGACGGCCAGGGCGTCGCCGCCAAGGGCGTCACCGGATCGGGCTACGGCGGGCACTACTTCTGGGACACCGAGATCTACGTCCTGCCCTTCCTCACCTACACGGCACCGAACGTCGCCCGGAACGCCCTGCGCTTCCGCCTCGGCATGCTCGACGCGGCCCGTGACCGGGCGGTCGAATTGAACCAGCGCGGCGCGCTCTTCCCGTGGCGCACCATCAACGGCCTCGAGTCGTCGGCGTACTACGCCGCCGGCACCGCGCAGTACCACATCGACGCCGACATCAGCCACGCCCTCAGCCAGTACGTGCAGGCGAGCGGTGACCTCGACTTCATCGAGCGCGGCGCCGTCGACATTCTCGTCGAGACGGCACGCCTTTGGGCCGACCTGGGCTTCTGGCGCTCGAACGGCGACCAGCGGTTCCACATCGACGGGGTCACCGGCCCCGACGAGTACACGACGGTCGTCGACGACAACCTCTACACGAACGTCATGGCGCGCGCGAACCTCCGGGCCGCCGTCCGCTACGTCACCCGCCTGGCCGAGGAGTCGCCCGCTGCCTACTCGAGGATGGTCACCCGCCTCGACCTGGAGGACCACGAGGTCACCGGCTGGCAGGTCGCCGCCGAGGCGATGGAGATCCCCTACGACGAGCACCGCGGCATCCACCCTCAGGACGCGCAGTTCCTCGACAAGGAGCTGTGGGACCTCGAGTCGACGCCGGCCAGCAAGCGCCCGCTGCTGCTGCACTACCACCCGCTCGTGATCTACCGCTTCCAGGTGCTCAAGCAGGCCGACGTCGTGCTCGCGCTCTTCCTCCAGGGCGACGAGTTCACCGCCGAGCAGAAGCTCCGCGACTTCGAGTACTACGACGCGCTGACGACCGGCGACTCGACCCTCTCGGGCGTCGTGCAGTCGATCATCGCGGCCGAGGTGGGCCACCACCAGCTGTCGCAGCAGTACTTCCTGTCGTCGCTGTACGTCGACCTCGCCGACCTGCACCGCAACACGGCCGACGGCGTGCACGTCGCCTCGACCGGCGGCATCTGGAGCGCGCTGGTCAGCGGCTACGGCGGCATGCGCGACTACCTCGGCGACATCACCTTCGACCCGCGCCTGCCCGCCGACTGGGAGGAGCTGAGCTTCAAGCTCACCATCCACGGCTCGCGGGTGCGCGTCGACCTCGCGCAGCACGAGATCGTCTTCACGGTCGAGGAGGGCACCGGCGTGAGCGTCGGCGTCCGCGGCGAGCGGGTGGAGGTCGGCGAGCTCCCCGTGCGCGTGGCTCTCGACGACCAGGGGCCCCGCATCACGACGAAGGTGCCGACGACGAGCGACCTGCGCGGCCTGATGCGCGCCGACGGCTCGGTCATCACGGCGTCGATCCCGACGATCAGCATCGACCGGTACGACGACGACGAGGCTGCTTCGTAGCGGCGGATCCTCGTCTTCCCGGGCGGGCCGGCGCTGACCGGCCGGGGAGGACGCGCACCCGCCGAGGGCTGACGAGTCTTCCTGCGGACGCGTCAGGGGTCGGCCCGTGCCGCGGAGCAGGCCCTGCCGGCCCCGGACCCGTGCGCCGGCGCCTCCGGGGAGGCGTGGCCCGGCCTAGAAGGGCCCGGCCGCCGAGGCGATCGCCTGGAAGAGCGCCGTCGTGTCGGCGTCGCGCTTCTTGACGCTCGCGCCGATCGTGCCGGCGGGGGAGTGCACCTCGCCGGTCACGCGGATGCCCTGGTCGGTCGGCGTGAACACCAGGCGCACGACGTCGCGGTCGCTCGCCGTCGCGCTGCGGCGCAGCAGCTCGGCGCCCTCCTCGTCGGCCGAGGTGACGCTGAAGCCGGGCGTCGACTGCACGGCCCGGCGCACGAGCCCCGGCAGCAGCGCGGCCGGGAGCTTCAGCTCGAGGGAGGCGCGGGTCACGTCGGGGTCGCCGGTCACGATCTGCGGTGCACGTTCGTCAGCCATGGGCCGAGGCTACGGCACGGCGTCGAGGCCGCGCGCTGCCGGGGCCGCAGCGGTCCCGACTCCGCTCACGCTCGTGCCCGCGCATGCGCTCGCGCTCAGTCCCCGACCTCGTCCTCGCAGTCGAGCCCGCGCGCGATGAGGCCGCGGTAGTCGTCGCACTTCGCGGTGAGCACGCCGAGGTCGGCCCGGAGCTGCGTCATCTGCTGCTCGATCGCGGTCACCTGGGCCTCGAGCAGGGCCAGCCGCACGGGGTGCGTCACGAGCTCGCCCCGGCCCGCCTGCACGAAGGCGCGCACGTCCGCGACGGGCATGCCCGTCCGCCGGAGCGCCTGCACGAGCCGCACGAAGCGCACGGCGGCCGGGCCGTACCGGCGTCGGCCGTCCGCGCCCCGGCCGACGAGGGGGAGCAGCCCCTCCCGTTCGTACCAGCGCAGGGCGTCGACGCTGAGGCCGGTCGCCTCGGCGACGCGACCGATGCCGACCGGGGCGACCCGCGCCTCCTCGAGGACGTCGTCGAGGTCGGCCGCGTCGTGCGCGCGACCCGCGTCGCCGTCGACGGGACGGAGCGGGGGAGGCGTCGCGAGCGTCATCGTCACAGGGTACGTCCGCCCTCCCGGTCGCCCGGGGCCCGTGTGCCCCCGGCGTCGGCGGCGGAGGCGGAGGAGCGGGCGGGCGAGGCCGCCGAGGCCGCCTGCGGGTCGGCCCCCGGTCGCAGGTCGAGGACGAACCGGTAGCGGACGTCGTTGTGGGCGAGGCGGTCGAGGGCCTCGGCGAGCCGGGCGGCCGGCAGCACCTCGACGTCGGCGACGACGCCGTGCTCGGCCGCGAAGTCGAGCATCGCCTGGGTGTCGGCCCGACCGGCGCTGCCCGAGGCGGTCAGCGACCGGTGGGGCAGGAGGCTCATCGCCGAGACGCTGTACCGCGGCGGGATGCCGAGCATGCAGAGGGTGCCGCCGCGACGCAGCGTCTCGAGGTACGGCGACGGGTCGTGGTCGCCCGAGGCGGTGTCGACGACGAGGTCGAAGCGCCGGGCGGCGGCCGCCATGGCCGCGGGGTCGGTCGAGACGACGACCTCGACGGCGCCGAGCGCGAGGGCGTCGGCCCGCTTGCGCGGCGACGTCGTGAAGACGGAGACCTCCGCGCCCCGGGCGACGGCGAACTTCACCGCGAGGTGGCCGAGGCCGCCCAGCCCGACGACGCCGACCCGGTCGCCGGGCCCCACGCCCGCCCGGGCGAGCGGGGCCCAGGTCGTCACGCCCGCGCACATCAGCGGGGCGACGGCGGCCGGGTCGAGGCCCGTCGGCAGGTGGTAGGCGAACGACTCGCGGACGACGTACTCGCCCGACCAGGCGCCCTGGGTGCGGCTGCCGTCGTGGCGGTCACGCCCGCCGTAGGTGAGGGTCGGGAACTCCACGCAGAGCGACTGCTCGTCGGCGAGGCAGTTCTCGCACGTGCCGCAGGAGTCGACGATGTTGCCGACGGCGACCGGGTCGCCGACGGCGAAGCCGGTGACCGCCGGGCCGACGGCGACGACCTCGCCGACGAACTCGTGGCCCGGCACGAGCGGCAGCTGGCCGGGCCCGGCCTGCTCGAGGGCGTGCAGGTCGCTGTGGCAGACGCCGCAGAAGTCGACCCGCACGGCGAGGTCGTCGGGGCGGAGGTCGCGGCGGTCGAGCGTGATCTGCTGGAGCGGGGCGCCGGGGGCGAGCAGGGCATGGGCGGTCGTGGTCCTCATGGGGCGACCGTACGAGCTGGAGTGCACTCAAGCGCAAGCGTCACCGCCCCTAGGGTGGGCGCATGAAGACTCTGTACTACGCGGGCCAGGAGCTGATCGTGACCGACGAGCTGGCCGAGGTGCTGCTGGCCGCGGCGATGGAGTTCAGCGACGACGACCGCACCTTCCGCGTGCCGGTCGCCTGCCGCCTCGACGGCGTGGCCCACATGGCGCAGCTGCTGCTCGGCCCGGGCATCCCGCTGCTCGTCGTCGACGCGCCCGACGACGTCGAGCCGGCTGCCGGGTCGGAGTCGTCGGCGGCCTTCATCGTCGAGCTGACCGAGAGCCTCGTCGACGAGGACTGAGCCCCAGGGCGTCGCGACCGGTGACGGCTCGCGCCGCCGTCAGCTGGCTCACCGTCCCCGGGCCTAGCCTCGGGGCATGTCCGTGCGCCTGGAGACCCCCGTCGAGCCCGCCTCCGCGGGGATGCCGCCCCGCGCCTCCTCGGGCTGGGCCGCCCTCGCCGGCGTCGTCTCGTTCGTGGCCTGGGCCGGCGCCGCCGAGGCGGCCGCCGTCGTCACCGGGCCCGGGGGCAGCCCGCTGCTCGCCGTCGGCTCCGCCGTGATCGACCTCGCGCCGGCCGCCGCCAAGGACACGATGGTTGGCCTGTTCGGCACCGGCGACAAGGTCGCCCTCGGCGTGCTGATGGCCGTGGTGCTCGTCGTCGTCACGGGCCTGGCCGGCGTCGCCGAGCAGCGCCGCCCGCCGCTCGGCCGCGTCCTCTTCGGGGTCGGCGGGGCCCTCGCGGTCGCCGCGGTGCTCACCCGGGCCGGCAGCGGCAGCCTCGACGCGGCCCCGGCCGTGATCGGCACGGTGGTGGCGGTCGTGGTGCTGCCCGGCCTGCTCCGACGGCTGTGGCGCTGGCGCCTCTCGACCACCCCCGGCTGGGCCGCCGCGACCGAGCCCACGCCGCCGCTCGGCGGAGCCCCGGTCGAGCGCCGCAGCTTCCTCACCGCGATCGGGCTCACGAGCGCCGTCGCGGTCGTCGTGGGCGCCGGCGCCCGGGTGATCAACGCGGGCCGCGCCGACGTCGCGGCCCTGCGCGACGGCATCGCCCTCCCGGAGGCGGCCGTCACCGCCGAGCCCGTGCCGGCCGGCGCCTCCCTCGACGTGCCCGGCATCACGCCCTACGTGACCTCGAACGAGGACTTCTACCGCATCGACACGGCTCTCCGCGTGCCCTCGATCGACCCCGCCGAGTGGAGCCTGCGCATCCACGGCCTCGTCGAGAACGAGATCGTCGTCTCGTTCGACGAGCTGCTCGCCCTGCCCCTCGAGGAGCACCTCGCCACCCTCAGCTGCGTGTCGAACGAGGTCGGCGGCGACCTGATCGGCACCGCCCTCTGGCTCGGCCACCCGATCCGCACCCTGCTCGCCCGGGCCGTGCCGACGGCGGGCGCCGACATGGTGCTCTCGACCAGCGAGGACGGCTTCACCGCGGGCACCCCCCTCGACGTGCTCACCGACGAGGGCACCGACGCCCTGCTCGCCGTGGGCATGAACGGGCAGCCCCTGCCGCAGGAGCACGGCTTCCCCGTGCGCATGGTCGTGCCGGGCCTCTTCGGCTACGTCTCGGCGACGAAGTGGGTCGTCGACCTCGAGGTCACCCGCTTCGCCGACGCCGAGGGGTACTGGACGCCCCGCGGCTGGGACGCCCTCGGCCCGGTCAAGCTGGAGTCGCGGGTCGACGTGCCGGCGTCGGGCACGTCGGTCGACGCGGGCACCGTGCCGATCGCGGGCGTGGCGTGGCACCCGCACACGGGCGTCGCGCGCGTCGAGGTGCAGATCGACGAGGAGCCGTGGGTCGACGCCCAGCTCGCGGACTCCGTCTCGGCGGACACCTGGGTGCAGTGGGTGCACCGCTGGGAGGCGACGAGCGGGCGGCACACCGTGAGGGTCCGGGCGACCGGCGCCGACGGCGAGGTGCAGCGGGAGGCCCGGATGGCCCCCGCCCCGAACGGCGCCGAGGGCTGGGACGAGCACCAGGTCACGGTGCGCTGAGACCACCGCTCACCGAGCCGGGCCAGCGCGGCGCTCGTCGGGCTCGTCGGGCCCGGCGCTCGTCGGGCCCGCCGCCCGGCCCGCGCGCTACGCGACGATCCCGAGCGCGAACGGCAGCACCGCGGAGGCCCCCGCCCGACGCAGCTCACGGCCCGCGACCGTGATCGTCCACCGGCTGTCCACGAGGTCGTCGACGAGCAGCACGGGCCCGGGCGTCGCCGCGAGGGCCGCGGCCAGCTCGGGGCCGACCTCCACCGACCCCCACACGTCGGCGAGGCGGTAGACGCTGTTGCCGCCGCCGCGCGGGGCGTCGGACGAGCGCTGGCGGGTCGGCGTGAGCTGGCCGAGCACGGGCAGGCGCCCGACGTGGCCGAGGGCCTCGCCCAGCGAGGCCACGAGCTGCGGGTGGCCCTGCGACGGCATCACGACGATGCCGACGGGCCGCTCGGCCCAGCCCCAGTCGGCCAGCACCCGCACGCAGCCGTCGACGAGCGCCCGCGTGACGGGCTGGTCGGGCGTCGAGGGCGCGAACACCTCGCGGAGTGTCGTGCCCCAGCCCAGGTCGGTGAGGCGCGCGAGGGCCCGCCCCTGCTCGACGCGCTCGTCGGGCGCGATCTTGCCCTTGGCGGGCACGCCCGCCCGGTCGGCGCCGGTGGGCCACTGCGCCCGCGGCTCGACCTCGACGCCCACGCGGTCGAGCGAGCTGGCGGCCGACGCGGCCGCGTCGCTCGTCACGTCGATCGGGTACCAGGGGCCCGCACAGACGTCGCACCGGCCGCACGGCACCGCGGCGGGGTCGTCGAGGTCGAGCTGCAGCATCTGCATGCGGCAGGTGGCGCCCGCCTCGTAGCGGATCATCGACTCCTGCTCGGCGAGCCGGGCGGTGGCGATGCGGTCGTACCGCTCGCGGTCGTAGACCCACGGCCGCCCGGTCGAGACCCAGCCGCCCTGCACGCGGTGCACGGCGCCGTCGACGTCGAGCACCTTGAGCAGCAGCTCGAGCGGGGTGCGCTTGATGTCGACCCGCGCCTCCAGCGCCGGCGTCGAGAGCGGCGTCTCGCCCAGCTCGGCGAGCACGGCGCTCGCGCGCGCCTCGGAGGGCATCGACGCCGTCGCGAAGTACTGCCAGATCTCGCGGTCCTCCCGCCCGGGCAGCAGCAGCACGTCGGCGTTGTCGGTCGCGCGCCCGGCGCGGCCGATCTGCTGGTAGTAGGCGACCGGCGACGACGGCGCGCCGAGGTGCACCACGAAGCCGAGGTCGGGCTTGTCGAAGCCCATGCCGAGCGCGCTCGTCGCGACGAGCGCCTTGAGGTCGTTGGTCTTGAGGCGCTGCTCGAGCTGCTCGCGCTCCTCCGGGTCGGTGCGGCCGGTGTACGAGCGGACGTCGTGGCCGGCCTCGCGCAGCAGCCGGGCGGTGTCGTCGGCCGCCGAGATGGTCAGCGTGTAGATGATGCCGCTGCCCGCGAGGTCGCCCAGGTGGGCGAGCAGCCAGCCGAGCCGGTCGCGCGAGGTGGGCAGGTCGAGCACCCCCAGCCGCAGGGAGGCGCGGGCCAGCGAGCCGCGGATCGTCAGCACCGAGGTCTCCGGCCCCTCGGTCAGCTGCTCCTCGACGTCGGCCACGACGCGCTCGTTCGCGGTGGCCGTCGTGGCGAGGACGGGCACGCCGGCCGGCAGCGTGCGGATGAGCTCGGCCAGGCGCCGGTAGTCGGGGCGGAAGTCGTGCCCCCAGTCGCTGATGCAGTGCGCCTCGTCGACGACGAGCATGCCGAGCCGGTCGACCAGCAGCGGCAGCTGCTCGTCGCGGAACCTCGGGTTGTTGAGGCGCTCGGGCGACACGAGCAGCACGTCGACCTCGTCGGCGAGCAGCGCCTGCTGCACGTCGGCCCACTCGTGGGCGTTGGCCGAGTTGAGGGCGACCGCGCGGACGCCGGCCCGGGCGGCCGCGGCCACCTGGTCGCGCATCAGCGCGAGCAGCGGCGAGACGAGCAGGGCGGGCCCCGTGCCGCGACGCCGCAGCAGGAGGGTGGCGATGAAGTAGACCGCGGACTTGCCCCAGCCGGTGCGCTGCACGACGAGCGCGCGTCGGCGGTCGGCGACGAGGGCGCGGATCGCCTCGAGCTGGCCGTCGTGGAAGACGGCGTCGTCACGCCCGGTCAGGCGTCGCAGCAGCTCGAGGGCCTCGGCGTCGACGTCGGTCACGGCGGGGGCGGCGGTGTCGGTCATCGGGCCATGGTGCCACGCACCACCGACCCTGCCGGCCCCGGCCCTGCCGGCCCCTGCCCGGCCGACGCCGGCCTCAGGAGGCGGCGGGCGCCTCCGGCACGACGACGAGCTCGAGGTGGTCGCGCAGCTGCCCCGGCACGTCGACCTCGTCGGGCGCGAGCAGCCACTGCAGCTGCAGGCCGTCCCAGAGGGCGACGAGGGCGGTCGCGGCCCGGTCGGGGTCGACGCCGGGCCGCAGGAGCCCGGCCGCCTCGAGCCCGCGGAAGGCGTCGCCGAACTCGCGACGGAGCCCGGCGAGGCGGGCGGAGACGTAGTCGCGGCCCGGGTTGCCCGCCGTGACGGCCTCGCCCGAGAGCACCGCGTAGAGCTCGACGACCCCGGGCACGGCCTCGTTCGCGCGGGCCTGCCGCACGACGGCCTCGACCATCGAGCCCTCGGCGGGCGTCGCCGGCATCGGCCCCGCCGAGACCTCGTCGCGGCGCGCGAGGACGGCGAGCAGCAGGTGGCTCTTGGTGGGGAAGTAGTGCAGCAGGCTCGTCTGGCTCATGCCGACGACGTCGGCGACCTTCTGCAGCGAGCCCCCCGCGTAGCCGTGCGCCGCGAAGACCTCGAACGCGGCCGCGACGATCGCGGCCCGGCGCTCCGCCGACTTGGCGTACGGGCCCCGGCGAGCCCGCGGGGCGTCGGCGCTGCCCGGCGCGGCGGCGGGGTCGGCGGGCGAGGCGGTCATGGGGGGCAGCCTACGACGCCCGGCGACGTGTCCCGCGAATTTCGAGCGACCACTCGACGCTGTGTTAGCGTCGTCGCGTCCCGCCCACGTCGCCGGGGGCCCGCGCCTGCGCCCCGGTCGTCGTCGACGGCCGCCCCGCCCGCCCCCCCTCAGCACGGTCGACGCCCTCCCGCGGCGGCCCCGGAAGGACTCGTCCCGTGACGAACACCGCCTCGTACCTCACCGACACGGGCCCCGGCACGGGCCTCCGCAGCCCCGCCCGCTCCGCGTTGCACACCGACGCCCCGACCCTCTCGCTCGACGGCGAGTGGGCCTTCCGCCTGCTGAGCGGCGCGCCCGGCACGTCCGGCGGCCGGGGCGTCCTGCCCGAGCGCGAGGGCCCGACGGACTTCGCCGCGGTCGACCACGACGACTCCGGCTGGGAGACCGTCGGGGTGCCGTCGCACTGGGTGCTGACCGGCGACGGCGAGCGCGGCCTGCCGATCTACACCAACGTGCAGTTCCCCTTCCCGACCGAGCCGCCCGCCGTGCCCGACGCGAACCCCACGGGCGACCACCGCCGCCGCTTCACGCTGCCCGCGAGCTTCGCCGGCGCCGAGCGCGTGCTGCTGCGCTTCGAGGGCGTCGAGTCGCGCTACGTGGCCTGGGTCAACGGCGTCGAGGTCGGCATGGGCGTCGGCAGCCGCCTCGCGCAGGAGTTCGACGTCACCGACGTCGTCCGCCCCGGCGAGAACGTCGTCGCGGTGCGCGTGCACCAGTGGTCGGCGTCGAGCTACGTCGAGGACCAGGACCAGTGGTGGCTGCCCGGCATCTTCCGCAGCGTCACGCTGCAGGCACGGCCGGTCGGCGGCCTCGACGACGTCTGGCTGCAGACGCCGTGGCACGGCGCCGCCGGCGAGCCCGAGGGAGGCGCGTCGATCGTCGCCGAGGTCACGGCCGGCCCCGCGGCCTGGCCGGTGGTGCTCGCGGTGCCCGAGCTGGGCGTCGAGGTGACCTGGTCGTCGCCCGCCGACGTCGCCCCGGTCGAGATCGCGGAGGGCGTCGCGCCGTGGAGCGCCGAGACGCCCCGCCTGTACGACGCGACCGTGACGAGCGCCGGGGGAGCGGAGACAATCTCGCTCCGCCTCGGCTTCCGCACCGTCCGCGTCGACGGCGACCTCTTCACCGTCAACGGCCGCCGCGTCGTGTTCCACGGCGTGAACCGGCACGAGACGCACCCCGACCGCGGCCGCGTGTTCGACGAGGAGTGGTCGCGCCGCGACCTCGAGCAGATGAAGCGGCACAACGTGAACGCGATCCGCACCTCGCACTACCCGCCGCACCCGCGCCTCCTCGACCTGGCCGACGAGTACGGCTTCTGGGTCGTGCTCGAGAACGACCTCGAGACGCACGGCTTCGAGCGCGGCGCCTGGGTCGGCAACCCCAGTGACGACCCGGCCTGGCACGACGCCCTGGTCGACCGGATGGTGCGCACGGTCGAGCGCGACAAGAACCACCCGTCGATCGTGATGTGGTCGCTCGGCAACGAGGCGGGCACGGGGCAGAACCTCGCCGCGATGGCCGCGTGGACCCACGCCCGCGACGCCGGCCGCCCGGTGCACTACGAGGGCGACTACACGGGCGCCTACACCGACGTCTACTCGCGCATGTACTCGTTCGTCGACGAGACGCGCGCGATCGGCGCCGGCGACGAGAGCGTGCCCCTGCTCGGCACCACGGCGGCGGAGGCGGCCCGCCAGCGCTCGAAGCCGTTCCTCCTCTGCGAGTACGTCCACGCGATGGGCAACGGCCCCGGCGCGAGCGACGAGTACGAGGACCTCGTCGACGAGTTCCCCCGCCTGCACGGCGGCTTCGTCTGGGAGTGGCGAGACCACGGCATCCGCACGCGGGCGGCCGACGGCACCGAGTTCTTCGGCTACGGCGGCGACTTCGGCGAGGTGGTGCACGACGGCAACTTCGTGATGGACGGCATGGTGCTCAGCGACGACACGGCGTCGCCCGGCCTCGCCGAGTGGGCCCAGGTCGTCGCGCCCCTGCGGGTGCGGTTCGAGGCCGTCGAGGGCGGCGGGGCCGTCGTGGTCGTGTCGAACCGGCGGCACTCGGCCGACGCCTCCGACGTGGCCTTCCGCTGGTCGGTCGCCCACGACGGCGTGGAGGCGGCCTCGGGCGTGCTCGACGTCGTCGGCCTCGGCGGCGGGGCCCTCGCCGCGGG
This sequence comes from Frigoribacterium endophyticum, assembly GCF_011759585.1. Taxonomy (GTDB): domain Bacteria; phylum Actinomycetota; class Actinomycetes; order Actinomycetales; family Microbacteriaceae; genus Frigoribacterium; species Frigoribacterium endophyticum. The sequence goes on along the minus strand of NZ_JAAOYV010000001.1, from coordinate 1,457,822 downwards.
CGAGGTCGTGCGCCTCGCCCTGCCGGAGGTGCCGGTCGCGGCCCTCGGCGAGACCTGGCTGACGATCGAGGTCGTCACCGTCGCCGACGCGGCCTGGTCCCCGGCCGGCCACGTCGTCTCGACCGCGCAGCTCGACCTCACGCTGCCGGGCTCCGCCCCGGTCGCGTCGGCCGCGCCGCGGCCCACGGTGGCGACGGCCCTCGACACCGCGGCGGGCATCGCCTCCGGTCGGCTCGACCTCGGCCCCGCGAGCTTCGTCGACGGCCGTCTGGTGGCCCTGGCCGGCCGGCCGGTCGACGGGCCCCGCCTCGAGCTGTGGCGCGCCCCCACCGACAACGACCGCGGCCACTGGTGGGCACCTCGTGATCGCGACGCTGACGTCATGCGCGACCGGCACCGCAGCGACCGCTACCTCGAGAGCCTCGAGCCGAGCGCCGAGACGGTCTGGCGCCGCGCCGGCCTCGACCGCCTCACGGGCCGTGTGCTCGCCGTCTCGACGACGCCGACCTCGGTGCAGGTCCGCACGCGCTGGGCGGCGGCCGACGCCGGTCAGGCCGTCACCGTCGACGAGCGCTGGACGCTCGACGGCGACGACGTCTGGCTCGCCCTCGACCTCGTGCCGACCGCGGGCTGGGACGTCACCTGGCCCCGAGTCGGCGTGCGGCTCGACCTGCCCGTCGACGTCGAGCGGGCGTCGTGGTTCGGCACCGGACCGGCCGAGTCGTACCCCGACTCGCGGCACGCCGCCGTCGTCGGCCGCTTCGAGTCGGCGGTCGACGACCTCGTCGTCGACTACGCCCGCCCGCAGGAGAGCGGCCACCGCAGCGACCTCCGACAGCTCGACCTCGCCACCGCCGAGGGAGGCGCGTGGCTGCGCGTCGAGGCCCTGCCCGACACGGCGGGTCGTCGCCCCGGCTTCACGCTGCGCCGCCACACCGCGCAGCAGGTCGACGCGGCCGCGCACCCGCACGAGCTGCCGGCGCCGACGGCCACGCACCTGTGGCTCGACGCCGCGCAGCACGGGCTCGGCTCCCGGGCCTGCGGGCCCGACGTGTCGGCGCCCCACGTGCTGCGGCCCGGCGCGCACGCGCTGCGCCTGCGCCTCAGCGCGCTGGGCTAGCCCGGCACCCCGGGCCACGCGGGGTCGGTCGGGATCGTGCTCGCCGAGTGGTCGCGAACGGCTCGTCCCCCCGCGGGGAGCAGCAGATCGCGACCACCCGGTGGCCGGGCTCAGGAGGCGCGGTGCGCGCGGACGACCACGTCGCGCATCGGGCCGCCCCCGTGGTGCGCCGAGGTGGCGGCTCGCTCGCGCGACCCGGCCACCTCGACCTCGAGCCCCTCGCCCTCGATCGCGGCGAGGACGTCGTCGACCGTGAACATCAGGTCGCGGCGGTGCGCCATGCGCTCCGGGTCGTCGGTGAGGTCGTGGCCGACGACGAGCAGCGTCCCGCCGGGAGCCACCGCCGCCGCGAGCGCCCGGAAGAGCACGGCTCGCTCCGGGTCGGCGAGGTGCATGAACTGCGCCGAGACGAGGTCGAAGCGACCCGGCGCGGGGGCCCAGGCCGTGACGTCGTGCTGCTCCCAGGTGATCCGGGCGGCGGCGGCCGGGTCGGTCGCCTCGGCGCGACGGGCGGCCTTGGCGAGCGCCGCCTCCGCGATGTCGGTGCCGGTCACCGTCCAGCCCCGCCGGGCCAGCCAGATCGCGTCGCCGCCCTCGCCGCTGCCGACGTCGAGCGCCCGCCCGGGCGTCAGGTCGACCGTCTCGGCGACGAGCTGGGCGTTGGGCTCGCCGCTCCAGGTGAAGCCCTCCGAGCCGTAGCGCTCCTCCCAGTACGCGCGGTCGAAGACCTCCTGCTCGGGGCGGCCCGGCGCGGCCCCGTCGGCGTCGCCGGACCGGGGCGCGACCCCGTGCCGCCGCTCGCCGAGCAGCCGGGCGGTGCCCGCCGACTCGGCGGCGGCGCTGAACGGAGCCCGTCGGGCCGCTACGGCGAGGGCGGTGTCCTCCGCCACGAGGTCGGCGTTCGCGAGGGCGGCTGCCCTCACTCCGGACGCCCCCGCCGCGACCACCTGCATCATCGGGTCGGCGACGTTGCCCGCCAGCCAGAGGCCCGGCACGCTCGTGGCGCCGGTGGCCGGGTCGGACGGCACGACGAGCCCCACGCCCAGCGGGTGGGGCTCCTGCTCGACGCCCAGCCCGGTCAGCAGGTCCGAGTTCACGCGCAGGGCAGCCCCGAGCGCCAGGGCCTCCACCGGGCGGGTGCGCCCCGACGCGAGCTCGACCCCGCTCATCCGGTCGTCGGTGACGAGCACCCGGGTGACGGCTCCCGTCACGACACCGATGCCCCGCGCGGCGAGCTGCTCCCACTCCTCCTCCGTGGGCTCCACCGCGTCGTTGAGGAACAGCACCACGCGATCGCTCCACTGCCGGAAGAGCAGCGCCTGGTGCACCGACAGCGGCCCGCCGCCGAGCACGCCGATCAGCCGGTCGCGCACCTCCCAGCCGTGGCAGTACGGGCAGTGCACGGCGTCCCGGCCCCACCGCTCGGCGAGGCCGGCCACGGGCGGGAGCTGGTCGCTGACGCCGGTCGTGACGACGACCCGCCGGGCGAGGACGGTCTCGACCCCGCCGCCCGCGTGCGTGACGGACGCCCGGAAGCGGGCCGCGACTCCCGGGGCCGGCTCGACGCGGTCGAGGGCCGTGACCGTCCCGGCACGGACCTCGCCGCCGTGGGACTCGACCTCGGCGCGGCCGAGGCGCGTCAGCTCGGCGGGGGCGATCCCGTCGCGGGTGAGGTAGCCGTGCACCCCGGCGGCCGGGGCGTTGCGGGTCTCGCCCGCGTCGACGACGACGACGTCGCGGCGGGCGCGGGCGAGCGTGAGGCCCGCGCTGAGCCCGGCGGCGCCGCCGCCGACGACGAGCACGTCGCGGACGACGGCGCGGGCGTCACCGGCGTGACCGGCGTCACGGACAGGGTCGGGGGAGCCGCTCGGGGCGGGGGTGCTGTGGTCGTTCGTCATGGTGGTGACCTCCTGCCTCGATGGTCGCCCCGCGCCTCCACTGGCGACAAGCTCTCTTGCCGAAGTGGCAAGATGCGGGCATGGACACGCACCGACACGGCCCGACCGCCCCCGCCCCGGCCGACGACACCGACGCCGTCCTCGCCGGGGTCGGCCCGCGCCTCCGCGCCCTGCGCACCGCCCGGGGCGCGACCCTCGACCAGCTCTCCGCCGAGACGGGCATCTCGGTCAGCACCCTGTCGCGCCTCGAGTCGGGGCAGCGCCGCCCCGCGCTCGAGCTGCTGCTGCCGCTCGCCCGGGTGCACGGGGTGCCGCTCGACGAGCTCGTCGGCGCGCCGGAGACGGGCGACCCGCGGGTGCACCTCAAGGCCGTCGCATGGCGCGGCGGGTCGATCCTGCCGCTGTCGCGCGGGGGGAGCGGCCTGCAGGCGTTCAAGCACGTCATCCCGGCGTCGGTGCCCGAGGGCACGCCCGAGCTGCGCACGCACGACGGCTGGGACTGGCTCTACGTGCTGAAGGGCCGGCTGCGCGTGGTGCTCGGCGAGCACGACCTCGTGCTGCCCGCGGGCGAGGCGGCCGAGTTCGACACCCGCACACCGCACTGGTTCGGCCGGGTGGGGCCCGGCGACGTCGAGTTCCTCAGCCTGTTCGGCCGGCAGGGCGAGCGCATGCACGTCCGGGCGGCGCCGCCCGGCCGCTTCGAGTAGCGTCCTGCCCGTGACCGACCACCGCCCGGCCGACGCCGGGAGCCCCGAGCCGACCGCCCGTCCGCTGCACGTCCTCGTCCTGCCCGGCGGGGGCTACCAGCACCTCGCCGACCACGAGGGCGAGCCCGTGGCCGAGTGGCTGCGCTCGCTCGGGCACGGCGCCGAGGTCGTCCGCTACCCGCTCGACACGCGGCACCCCGGCCCCCTCGAGCACGTGCGCGAGGCCGTCCGGGCCGCCCGCAGGGCGGGCCACGAGCGCGTGGGCCTGCTCGGCTTCTCCGCCGGCGGCCACGCCGCGGGCCTCGCCGCCCTCGCTCCCGGGGCCACGGGGGAGGCGCGGGTCGACCTGGTCGTGCTGGCCTACCCGGTCGTCTCCATGCGCACGCCCACCCACGGCGGCTCGCGCGCGGCGCTGATCGGTCTCGACGCCCCCGACGACCTCCGGGCCGCGACGTCGCTCGACGCCCTGGTGACCCGCGACTCCCCGCCGACCTTCGTCTGGCACACGGCCGACGACGAGACGGTGCCCGTCGAGCACGCCTACCTGATGGGCGCGGCCCTCGCCGAGGTCGGCGTGCCACACGCCCTGCACGTCTACGCCTCGGGCCGGCACGGCCTCGGGCTCGCCGAGGGCGCCGGGCCCGCCGCGGCGTGGACCCGCGACTGCGCCGAGTGGCTCGACGACCAGCTCGGTCGGTCGAGCCAGGCCGGCTGACCGCGCCGGCCCGTCGAGCTCGGCCTGTCCCTCGCTACGGGACGATGACGGCCCGGCCGCGCACGGTCCCGGCCGCGAGCGCCTCGTAGGCCGACGGGGCGTCGTCGAGCGAGTAGCGCTGCGTCTCGACGCTCACCCGACCGGCGCGCGCGAGGTCGAGCACCTCGATCAGCTCGCTGCGGCTGCCCCAGTAGGGCACCCGCACGGCCGCGTCGTAGGCGATCGAGCCGAAGCCGAGCTCGACCGTGCCGCCGCCGATGCCGACGATGGTGACGTCCGCCTCAGTGGCCGCCACCGCGACCGCCGTGGCCATCGTGGGGCGCGCGCCGACGAAGTCGAAGACCGCGTTCGCGCCGACGCCGCCGGTGATGGCGCGGACGGCCTCGGCGGCGTGCTCGTCACTGATCACGACGTGGTCGGCGCCGACGTGCGTCGCCAGCTCGAGCTTCTCGTCGTTGACGTCGAGGGCGATCACCTGCGCTCCCGAGAGCGCCTTGAGGATCTGGATGCCGACGTGCCCGAGGCCGCCCGTGCCGATGACGACGGCGAAGGTGCCCGCCCCGAGCTTCGGCAGCGACGCCTTGATCGCGTGGTACGGCGTCAGGCCGGCGTCGGTGAGCGAGACGTTCTCGACGGGGTCGAGGTCGCCGAGCGGCACGAGGTGGCGCGGGTCGTCGACGATCATGTACTCGGCCATCGAGCCGGGGGCGCCGAGCCCGGGGGGCTTGATGCCCTCGGCGGCGGCGTTGACGCAGTAGTTCTCCTTGCCCTGCGCGCACTGGTGGCAGCGTCCGCAGCCCCACGGGCCGTAGACGGCGACCGCGTCGCCGACCGAGACGTGCTCGACGCCCTCGCCGAGCTCCTCGACGACGCCGACGCCCTCGTGCCCGAGGGTGAGCGGCAGGGGGTAGCCCTGCGCCGTGTAGTCCTCCTCCGAGAGGCTCATGACGTACTCGTCGCTGTGGCAGACGCCAGCGGCGGTGACGCGGAGCAGCACCTGCCCCGGCCCCGGCGAGGGCTTCTCGACCTCGACGACGACGGGGTGCTGACCGACCTGGGTGTACTGGAGTGCCTTCATGGGGTGCACGGTAGACCCGACCGAACCAGGCGGTCCGCCCGATGTGCGACACGTGCAGCCCAGGCTCAGGTGGGCGGGCAGCGGTCTCCGAGCCCCCGCGAGCATGATGGCCGCATGAGAGCGAAGCGAGAGCCCGTCCGCCGTCAGGAGCCCGGCCCGGGCCAGGAGTCCGTCTGGGACTACCCCCGGCCCCCGCGGGTCGAGGCCCGCTCCGAGCGGGTGGTCGTCCGCCTCGGCGGCCAGGTCGTCGCCGACACGACCGCGGCGTACCGGGTGCTCGAGACGAGCCACCCGCCGGTCTGGTACCTGCCGCGCACGGCCTTCGCGGAGGGGGCGCTGCAGCCGGCCTCCGGCACGAGCATGTGCGAGTACAAGGGCCGCGCGAAGTACGTCGACGTGGTCGGCGGCGGGGCCCGCGCCTCCTCGGCCGGCTGGACGTACCCGAGCCCGTGGGCGGGCTACGAGGTGCTCGTCGACCACGTCGCGCTCTACCCGGGGCGGATGGACTCGTGCGAGATCGACGGCGAGGTCGTCCAGGCCCAGGAGGGCGACTTCTACGGCGGCTGGATCACGGCGTCGGTCGTCGGCCCGTTCAAGGGCGCGCCCGGCACGATGGGCTGGTAGCGGAGCCGGCGGCCCCGGCGTCGTCGTGCGTGTCGCCGCGCCAGGCAGCTACGGCGTCGTGCGCGCCGTCAGCTCGGCGACGACCACCTCGGCGTCGGCGAACCACCGCGTGTAGTGGTCGGGGTCGGCGTTGACCTGCACGGCGTGGGCGGCCTCGGTGGGCGAGAGCTCCTTCCAGCCGGGGATGCGCACGAGCTTCGTGAAGAACATCGTGGCGGCGGTGTACGGGTCCATCCGCTGCTCGTAGGTGCCCCAGAGGCCGTTGTCTCGCTGCTGGAAGAGCCCTCGGCTGTCGGGGCCGACGTCGTCGCCGTGGTCGATGTTGCGGAGGCTCGACTCGCCCATCGCGGTCATCACGCCGATGGCCTGCGTGTGGGTGCCGATGCCCTGCGCCTTGGCGGCCTCCATGATCCACGCGGCGTTGACGAGGCGGTCCTGGCAGTAGCCGGCGACGGGGCCGGCGGGCACCGAGATGGTGCCGATCTGCACGGGCGGCACGTCGGGGCAGGTCGGCTGGCTCGTGACCGCGGCGGCGGTCGGTTCGTCACGGGGAGCGCTCAGCGACGACACGACCATCGCGACCGCGACGACGAGCCCGACGGCCCCGAGGCAGAACACGACGGAGGCGGCGATGAGCAGACGGCGCACGGTGCGTCCTCCAGGGGGTCGGGCCAGGGTCGCTCCCGATGCTAGGCGAGACAGCTGGCAGACCGTGCCAGCGCCGGGCGCGGGTCAGCCCACGGGCTGACCGGCGCGGGCTGACTCGCGTCGCCGTGTCGAACCACGTCCTCGCACCGGAACCACACCGCGGCGTGGTTCGCCTGCGAGTACGTGGTTCCGGAGGGGCAGGGCGGGGGGAGGCGCGGGGCAAGGTCGAGCAAGAGAGTGCGGGGGAGGCGCGGGGCGGGAGCGAGGGCAGACGCGGGAGACCGCGGCTCAGAGCAGGTCGGCGCGGTCGGCGAGGTACGCGCCGAGCTCGCGCAGCTCGCCCGGGCCGCGGCCCCAGCGCACGTGCACGGCGTCGCCGACGAGCACGAGGGGCTCGGCCGCGCCGGAGCGCAGGGCCTCGGCGTCGGTGCGCACCGGCACGTGGCCGTAGTTGACGACCTCGCCCTCGGCGAACCTCCGCGACGCGGCCCGTCGGGCGTCGCGCCGCTCCTCGACCGAGGCCGACAGGTGCTGCTCGCGCTTCGGCTCGGTGGCGCGGGTGATGGTGCCGGTCGCCCAGACCTGCCCCTCGGCGCCGAGCAGCAGCACCCCGAGGCGCCAGGCCCGGCCCGCCGGCAGCAGCGACGCCGACGTGTGCACGAGCAGCAGCCGTCGTGACGCCTTCACGGTCGCGAGCGACTCCTGGCGGGCGTCGCGGGCCGCCAGCTCGGCGACCGTGCGGCCGAGCAGGCCGGCCAGGGCCGCGGCCGCGCGCGTGGCCTCGTCGTCGCTCACCGCGCCTCCCTCGGTCGGTGTCGTGCGGTCGGTCGTGCCGTCGTGGGTGGGGTCAGCTGTCGTAGCCGTGGGCGAGGAAGTCCTCGACGAGCTCGACGACGAGGGCGTGGTCGTCGGCCTGGGGGAGGCCCGAGACCCCGACCGAGCCGACCGGGCCGACCCCGCGCACGATGACGGGGAACACCCCGCCGTGGGCGGCGTAGACGCCCGGGTCGAGCCGCGACTTCTCGTCGAAGGTCGAGCCGGCGACGCGGAAGGTCTCGCCGACGCGGTACGAGCTCTGGCCCCAGCGCTCGACGACGCGGGCCTTGCGGTCGAGCCACTCGTCGTTGTCGCGCGAGGTGCCGGGCAGGGCGGCGTGGAAGACGCGCTGCCGGCCCTTCATCACGGCGATCGCCACGGGCAGCTGACGGCGACGGGCCTCGGCGAGCACGTGGGCGCCGAGGTCGAGGGCGGTCTCGGTCGTGAAGCGGCGGAACGTCAGGCGCTCCTCCTGCTCCTCGAGGGTGCGCAGCAGCGTGTCGTCGGTCATGGGTGCCTCCGGGGAGTCGGGTGGTGCGGGCGTCGTCGCCCGCCCCGAGCCTAGGGCCGCGGGCCGGAGGGCGGCCTGAGCGCCGTCTGGGTGGGCGTCGGCGTCGGCGCGGTGCGGCAGGGTCAGCGCCGCCCGCCCGCGGCTGCGAGCTCGGTGCAGTCGTCGCTGCCCGTGAGGCGGCAGTACACGTCGGCCAGCTCGGCGGCGGAGAGCGACCAGGGGTGCTCGAGGGCGCGCTGCCGGGCGGCGGTCGCGAGGCGCTGCCAGGTCGCGTCGTCGCCGAGGAGTCGGGTCAGCGTCTCGCCCCAGCGGGCCGGCTCGCGGCTGTCGAGGACGACGCCGGTGACGCCGTCGACGACCGACTCGCGCAGGCCCCCCGACGCGGCGGCGACGACCGGGACCCCGCTCGCGGCCGCCTCGAGGGCGATCAGCCCGTACGTCTCCGAGTGCGAGGGCACGAGCACCAGGCGGGAGTCGCGGAGCAGGGCGGCGAGGCCCGCTCGCGTCCGCGGCCCCAGGAAGCGCACGTCGAGGTCGAGGCGGGCGGCGAGGTCCTCCAGCTCGTGCTCGTAGCCGGCGTGCTCGGTGCTGGCTCCGCCGGCGATCACGAGCTCGGGGCGAAGGTCGGCGGGGACGGCCGCGACCGCGGCCACGGCGAGGTCGGGCGCCTTCAGCGGCTCGAGCCGACCGGCGACCACGACGTAGGGCCGGTCGGAGCGGGGCTTGCCCGGCGTCGCTGGCCGGAAGAGCTCGGCGTCGACACCGGGCAGCACCACCCAGAGCCGGGCCGGGTCGCCGCCGAGCCGCGTGGCGACCGTCTCGGCCTCCGCACGGCTGATCGCGACGACCGCGTCGCTCTCCCGCGCGAGCAGGGCCTCCCCGGCGAGCCGGCCGGGCGACTCGGCACGCTCGCCGTCGGAGAGGGGCGTCTCGTCGCCCGCGGCGATCGAGTGGAAGCTCTGCACGTGCGGCACGCCGCGCTCGCGCGCGACCGGCAGCGCGGCGACGCCGCTGAACCAGTGGTGCGAGTGGATGACGTCCCAGGGGCCCTGCTCGGCCAGGCGCTCGCGGAACTCGTCGACGAACTCCTCGTGGCGGCCCTTCGTGACGGGCTCGGTCGGGCCGGCGGTGAGGACGCGCAGCGTGACCCCGGGCGCGAGCTCGACGGTGTCGGGCCCGTCGGGCGACGAGCGCCGGGTGAGGATCTCGACCCGGTGCCCGGCCTCGCCGAGGGCCTCGGCCTGGTTGCGCACGACGACGTTCATGCCGCCCACGTCGCCCGAGCCGGGCTCGGCACCGGGGGAGGTGTGCAGCGAGACGAGCGCGATGCGGAGGGGGGAGGTCACCGCCCGAGCGTACCCGCCCCGCGGCGGGCGCCCCCGCGCCGCCGGGACCCCGCCGGCCCCGCCCGGGCCCCGGAGCTAGGGTGAGGCATGGCGAGCGAGGCGACGATGCTGCAGGTGGGCGACCGCGAGGTCCGGATCTCGAGCCCGGGCCGGGTGCTCTGGCACGACCTGGGCGTGACGAAGCTCGACCTCGCGCGCTACCTCGTCGACGTGGGCGACGCGTTCGTCCGCGCGAACGGCGACCGCCCGATCTCGCTGCAGAGGTTCCCCGGCGGGGTCGACGGCGACGACTACTTCTCGAAGAACCCGCCCCGCGGCGCCCCCGACCACGTGCGCAGCGTCGTCGTGACCTACCCGAGCGCGCGCTCGCACCCCCAGCTCGTCATCGACGAGCCGGCCGGGGCCGTCTGGGCGGCGCAGATGAACACGGTCGTCTTCCACCCCTGGGCCTCGCGGGCCGGGGCGAGCGACCTGCCCGACCAGCTGCGGGTCGACCTCGACCCCCAGCCGGGCACCGACTTCTCCGACGCGGTGCCCGCGGCGCACGAGCTCCGGCGCGTGCTGGCCGACGCCGGGCTGACCGCGTTCGTCAAGACGAGCGGCAACCGCGGCCTGCACGTCTTCGCGCCGATCGAGCCGACCCGGGAGTTCCTCGACGTGCGGCACGCGGTGATCGCCGCGGCGCGCGAGCTCGAGCGCCGCATGCCCGACGCCGTGACCACGAACTGGTGGAAGGAGGAGCGGGGCCGCCGCGTCTTCGTCGACTACAACCAGGCGAACCGCGACCGCACCATGGCGGGCGCCTGGTCTCCCCGGGCGCTGGCCCGCGCCTCCGTCTCGACCCCGCTCGAGTGGAGCGAGCTCGACGCGACCGACCCGGCGGCGCACACCGTGCTCACCGTGCCGGGCCGCCTCGCCGCGACGCGCGACCCGTGGGAGCACATGCACGACGAGCCCGGCACGATCGACGCGCTGCTCGGCTGGTGGGAGCGCGACGTCGAGGCGGGCCTCGGCGAGCTGCCCTTCCCGCCCGACTTCCCGAAGATGCCGGGCGAGCCGCCCCGCGTCCAGCCCAGCCGCGCGAAGGCGGCGCCGCAGGGCGACCAGGCCGAGGCGACCGGGCAGACCGAGTAGTCCGACGGGTCGGCCGGCGGGAGTCGCGGGTCGACTCCCGCAGGCGCCTCGCAGTCCCGTCAGGCCCGGACGAGCACCTCGCCCAGGTCGTACGCCGCCGGCACCTCCAGCTGGTCGAACCCGCACGAGCGCGCCTCGCGGTCGGTCCGCCATCGGGCCACCTGCACCGTGTGCCGGAACCGCTGCCCCTCCATCTGGTCGTAGCGCACCTCCACGACCCGCTCGGGGCGGAGCGGGACGTACGAGACGTCCTTCCCCGACGAGAAGCGGCTGCGGTCGGTCTCGGCCCGCGCGACCTCGCCGTCGTCGTCGCGCACGACGAGGTCGGCCAGCTCGTCGACGAGCTCGAGGCGACGGGCGTCCGAGAACGCGGAGGCGCCTCCCACGTTCCGGAGTTCGCCGTCGGCGTCGTGCAGGCCGAGCAGCAGCGACCCCACGCCCTGCCCGCTCTTGTGCACCCGGTAGCCGAGCACGACGACGTCGGCGGTGCGGTGGTGCTTGACCTTGAGCATGGTGCGCTTGCCGGGCTGGTAGGGGCTCGCCAGGGGCTTGGCGACGACGCCGTCGAGCCCGGCGCCCTCGAACTCGACGAGCCAGCGGCGGGCGACGTCGGCGTCGGTCGTCGTGCGCCCGAGGTGCAGCGGGGCGGCCACGTCGGCGAGGAGGCGCTCGAGGGCGGCCCGGCGCTCGCCGAAGGGGCGCTCCACCAGGCTCTCGTCGCCCTCGGCGAGCAGGTCGAACGCCACGAACGAGGCCGGCGTCGAGACCGAGAGCGTCGCGACGCGCGAGGCCGCGGGGTGGATGCGCTGCGAGAGGGCGTCCCAGTCGAGCCGCTCGTCGCCGGGCTCGCCCTGCCGCAGCACGATCTCGCCGTCGAGCACGCACGGGCCGGGCAGGCCCTCGGCGAGCGCGGCCACGAGCTCGGGGAAGTACCGGGTGAGCGGCTTCGAGCCGCGGCTGCCGAGCTCTACCGTCTCGCCGTCGAAGTAGACGAGGCCGCGGAAGCCGTCCCACTTCGGCTCGTACGACAGGCCGCCCTCGACGCTGTCGGCGTCGGGCACGGTCGCGACGGCCTTCGCGAGCATCGGGGCGACGGGGTCGGTGATCGACGGCACGGCGGCGGCGGCGCGGGCGTCAGAGTCGGCGTCGGCGTCGCAGTCGCGAGCGGGGGAGTCGGTGGTCATGCGCCGAGTCTGGCCCGGGTCGCCGTCTCCGGCCCGGGAGGCGCCCTCAGTCCGTCGCGAGCTCGTCGGCGCGTCCGGCCGACCGGAGGTGCCACTCCGTCTGGGCGAGCGCGGAGGCGAGCACGAAGCCCGTCATCGACCGGAGGCCGCCGCGCCAGCCCGTCATGCGCTCGGCGACCTCGAAGACCGTGGGGGAGGCCGCGCCCGCGCCCTCGGCGCGCAGGGCGTCGAGCGCGGTCACCGCGTCGAGGGTGCGGTCGGCACGGTGCGCGACCAGCGCCTCCGCCCGCTCGGCGAGGCCGACGAACCGGTACTCGTGGCCGGGGCAGACCTCGAGGGCGTCCGCTCCGGGCCGGTCGAGGGGGACCATCGCCCGCAGCGAGGCGAGGTGGTCGTCGAGGGGGTTGGACGCGGTGCGGCCGCCGAGGCCGATGCCGGGGTTGATCGTCGGCAGCACGTGGTCGCCGGTGAAGACGAGGCGCTGCTCGGGCTCGACGACGCACAGGTGGCCGGCGGTGTGGCCCGGCGTGTGCACGGCCCGCAGGCGGCGGCCCGCGACCGGCAGCTCGTCGCCGTCGGCGAGCAGCAGGTCGGGCGTGACCGCGGGCAGGGCGCGACCGGACCCCCAGGAGGCGACCAGCGCCTCCGTCAGCTCCCGGGGGGCGCCCCAGCGGGCGACGTCGGCGTCGGCGGCGGCCCCGTCGGCGGCGCGCCGGTCGAGGGCGGCGGACTCGAGGGCGTGCATCGCGACGCGGGCCCCGGAGGCGCGGCGCACGTCGTCAGCGGCCCCCAGGTGGTCGAGGTGCAGGTGGGTGACCACGACGAGCGTCAGGTCGGAGAGCTCGTGGTCGACCGACCGCAGCGCGGCCTCGAGCCGGGGGACGGCGTCGGGCCCGGCCCAGCCCGGGTCGATCAGCGCGAGGGAGCCGTCGGAGCCCTCGACGAGGTAGCTGAACGAGTGGCCCTCGACGCGGTCGCCCACGGTCGACGACAGCGACCAGACGCCGTGCCGTACCTCCTCGAGGGGAGGGAGCGAGCGGGTGCGCAGGGCCTCGGCCTGCACGGAGCTGATCGGGGCGGGAGCGGGCACCCGGCGAGCCTAGCCCGGGCACCGGGACCGGTCCGGGCGTCGGCAGCGTCGCCGGTGCACTGTCGAGGTGACCCGTCCTGGGCCGCCGGGGCTCTCCCGGGCCCAGGACGGGTCACCTCGGTGCGCCTCAGCTCACTCGGGGGCGACGTCGACCAGCACCTTGCCGGTCACGCCGGCCTCGACGGCCTCGTGCGCGGCGGCGGTCCGTTCGAGCGGGAACCGGTGCAGCGGCAGCCCGGCCTCCTCGCCGACGGGCAGCGCCCCGTCGCGCACGGCGGCCGTGACGTCCTCGGCGGCGGCCTGGAGGGCCTCCTCGCCGACCGTGTACAGCAGCACGAACTGGTAGCGGGTGTTGGTGCCCATGTTGGCGCGGAGCGGCAGCGAGACCTCGTCGCCGCCGTCGTTCGCGTAGATCGCGACGGAGGCGCGGGGCGCGACGACCGCGGCCACCAGCTCCGCGTTCTGCCGGATCGACACCTCGACGACCACCTGCACGCCGTCGGGGGCGAGTCGGCGGATCTCGGCGGCCGCGTCCTGCTCGCGGTAGTTCACGACGTGGTGGGCTCCGGCGGCGCGGGCGAGGGCCGCCTTCTCGTCGCTCGAGATCGTGGTGATCACCGTGGCGCCGGCCCAGGCGGCCAGCTGGATCGCGGCGTGGCCCACCGCGCCCGCGCCTCCGGAGACGAGGACGGTGACGCCGTCGAGCGCGCCGGGCGAGAGGCGCGTGGGGCCGTCCTCGTGGACGGTGAGCGCGCGGTGCGCCGTCATGGCGGGGACCCCGAGGCTCGCGCCGAGGTCGAACGAGGCCCCGTCGGGGAGGGGGTCGACGCGCTCGCGGGGGAGGACGGTGTACTGCTGCGCAGTGCCGGTCGCGTGGCCGTTCGCGGAGATGAACGACCAGACCCGGTCGCCGACGGCGAGGTCGGTGACGCCCTCGCCCACGGCGTCGACGACGCCCGCGCCGTCCTGGTCCGGGGTGACCTCGGGGTACGGCGTGGCCTCGCCGGGGCCGGAGCCCTGGCGCGACTTCCAGTCGGTGGGGTTGACGCCCGACACGACGACGCGCACGCGCACCTCGCCGGCGCCGGGCTCGGGCACCTCGCGGTCGACGAGCCGCAGCACGTCGGAGGCGGGACCGGTCTCGGTGTAGATGATCGACTTCATGCCCCGAGTCTGCTCCGGGGGGAGGCTCCCACGTCGAGTCGGCTCGGAGGTGCGCCCCCGCCGGGGCAGGATGGACGCATGAGCAGTCCTCAGGGGGAGGCGAGCGCCGACGCCCCGCCGTGGCGGGTCGTCACACGGCCCGACCGGTCGACGTCGTCGGCGTCGCACGACCCCAGCGCCGGGCGCGTCGTGGTCTGGGTCGCGGTCGTCGCCGTGCTCGTCATCGTCGCGGTCTCCGTCGCGGCCCTGGTCGCCGCCCGGCGCCTCGCCGAGGCGGAGTCCGTGGCCGACGCGGCCGATCGCGCGGACCGCATCGGCGACGCCCTGATCGAGCCGGACCTCACCGACGCCCTGGTCGAGGGCGACCCCGCGGCCGTCGCCGTCATGGACGCCGTCGTCCGCGACCACGTGCTCAGCGAGAGCATCGCCCGGGTCAAGATCTGGGACGAGACCGGCCGGGTCGTCTGGAGCGACGAGCACCGGCTGATCGGTCAGCGGTTCGAGCTCGGCGACGACGACCTCGAGGCCCTCCGCGGCTCGGGCGTCGAGTCGGAGGTCAGCGACCTCACCGAGCCCGAGAACGTCTACGAACGCGACGAGGGCCGCCTGCTCGAGGCCTACCGCTCCGTCCGCACGCCCAGCGGCCGACCGCTGCTCGCCGAGGTGTACTTCCGCTACGACGAGGTCGTGCAGCGGAGCGGCCAGATCTGGGTCGGCTTCGCGGGCATCACCATCGGCAGCATCCTGCTCGTCGTGCTGCTGCTGCTCCCCGTGCTCGCCCGTCTGCTCCGCGCCCTGCAGGGCGCTCGCCGCCACCGCGAGGCGCTGCTCGAGCGCGCCCTCGAGGCGAGCGGCGACGAGCGGCGGCGCATCGCGGGCGCCCTCCACGACGGCGTCGTCCAGGACCTCGTCGCGACCTCGCTCGCGGTCTCGGCCGAGTCCGCCGCGTCGCGACGCCGCGGCGACCCGGCGACGGCCGACGGGCTCGACGCCGTCGCCGCGACCGTCCGCGGCAGCGTGGGCGCCCTCCGCAGCCTCCTGGTCGACATCTACCCGGCGAGCCTCGCCGCGTCGGGGCTCGAGCCGGCCCTCGTCGACCTCGCCCAGGCCGCGTCGGCGCGCGGCGTGCCCGTCCGCCTCGACGTCGACCCCGACGTCGCGAGGGCTCTCTCCGCCGACCACCAGCGCCTGGTCTTCCGGGTCGTGCAGGAGTCGCTGGTGAACGTGGTCGCCCACGCCCGGGCCTCGACGTGCACCGTGCGCGTGGCCGCCCCGGCCGGCCGGCCCGGGGCCGTCGTGACGATCGCCGACGACGGGGTCGGCTTCGACCCCGCGCTCCTCGACCGGCCCGACCCCTCCCACTTCGGGCTGCGCGTGCTCCGCGACCTCGCCGCCGAGGCGGAGGCGACCCTCGAGCTCGCGACCGCGCCGGGCCGGGGCAGCCGGTGGCGCCTCACGACCGGCGCGCCGTGATCACGGTCGTGGTGGTCGACGACCACCCGCTCGTGCGGGCGGGGCTCCGCGCCCTGCTCGACGGCGCGGACGACGTCCGCGTCGTGGGCGAGGCGGCGGACGGCGAGGCCGCGCTGCGGCTCGTGCCGCCCCTCGATCCCGACGTCGTGCTGATGGACGTGTCGATGCCGGGCATCGGCGGGGTCGAGGCGACACGACGGCTGATCGACGGCGGTTCGTCGGCACGGGTGGTCGTCCTGACCTCGTTCCCCGACGCGGCGACCGTCCAGGGCGCCCTCGCCGCCGGGGCGACGGGCTACCTGCTCAAGGACGCCGACCCGGCGACCGTCCTCGACGGCGTCCGGTCGGCGGCGCGCGGCGACGCACCGCTCGACCCGAGGGCGGCGCGGGCGCTCCTGCCGGCCCGCGCCGCGACTCCGGCGGTCACCGTCCCCGACCCGGGCGGCCGGGGCGAGGAGGACCCGCCGGAGGCGCGGGTCGTCGTCGGTCGGGAGGCCGACGTGCTGCGCCTGCTGGGGCGGGGGCTCTCCAACCGCCAGATCGGTCACGAGCTCGGCATCGCCGAGCGGACGGTCAAGGCCCACGTGGGCAGCATCTTCCGCCGCGTGGGTGTGGGCGACCGCACGAGCGCGGCGCTCTGGGCCCGCGACCACGGGTACTAGTACCAAGGTCCGATGGTGCGGCGTCGGGCGCCCGCCGAGACTCGGTATGCGGCCGGAGCCGGCCGCACACCCTCCTCGGAAGGCCCCCACCATGCCCTCGTCACTCCTCCGCTCCGCCCGCGCCGCGGTGCTCGTCGCCGCCGTCGTCGCCGGGTCGCTCGCCCTCTCGGCCGCCCCGGCCAGCGCCTCCGGCAAGACCAGCGCCGGCGGGAACTACGCCGTCACGATCGGCGGCACCACCTACGACCCCGCGCCGGGCCGCAGCCTCAAGCTCGCCGACCTCGCGCCGTCCGCCCGCATCGCGGTGCGGGGCGTGAACAACGGCTTCGACGTCGACGTCGCGACCCTCGGCGTCTACGACTACACGCTCACCGGTGCCCCCGACACGCAGCGCATGGTGACGCGGCCCACCGTGGTCTTCGCCTCCAAGGTGCCGACGCTGACGCCGGCGCAGCGGGCGGGAGCGACCATCAAGTCCCTCGAGGTCAAGGACGACACCCTGACGCTGCTGTTCAGCACGTCGGCCGGGAAGTTCAAGATCCAGGCGAAGGACGGTGCGCAGGGCGGCATCTTCCAGATGGAGGCCGAGTTCGCCGCCCCCGTCGAGTACGTGCACACCCTCGCGCCCGGCGTCTTCTACTTCGTCAACCAGTACACGGGCAAGGTCAACTTCGGCGACGGGGTCGACGCGGTCACGTCGGGGGCCGACGCGCACCAGATGCTGCTCGGCAAGGACAGCCCTCAGGTGGCGACGAAGACGTTCCAGAGCGGCACCGTCACGAAGTGGCTCGTGCAGCCCGGCGGCCGCCTCGGCGGCGTGCTCGGCGAGGACGCGATCGAGCTCAGCGCCGGGGCCACGAACTGCACCAGCCAGTGCCAGGCGCAGAACCAGATCCGCGGCTCGCTGCCGGTGCCGCCGAACCCGGTCGACCCGACGCCCATCGCCGGCTGACGCGCCGACGCTGGTGCACCGACGTGCACCGAGGTGCCCCGTCCTGCGGCCTCCGACTCCCGGAGACCACAGGGCGGGGCACCTCGTCGCCGTGTCGCGCGGCGTGCCCGCGCGTCGGTCAGCGCGGGCGCGTCGCCGCGTGCGCCGGGGCCCAGCCGAACGCGGGCGCGACGTGGTCGGCCACCGTGCGCAGCAGCCGGGCGTTGTAGTCGACCCCGAGCTGGTTCGGCACGGTGAGCAGCACGGTGTCGGCCGCCCGGACGGCCGCGTCGTCGGCGAGCTGCGCGGCGATCACGTCGGGCTCGCCGACGTAGCTCTTGCCGAAGCGCGACTGCACCCCGTCGAGCAGGCCGACCTGGTCGCGCGAGTCCTGCTGGGCGCGGACGCCGAAGTACCGGACGTCCTCGTCGGTGGTGATCGGGATGACGCTGCGGCTCACCGAGACGCGGGGCTCGCGGGCGTGACCGGCGGCGGCCCACGCCTCGCGGTAGAGCGCGATCTGCTCCGCCTGCAGCTCGTCGAACGGCACGCCGGTGTCCTCCGTCAGGAGGGTGCTGCTCATGAGGTTCATGCCCTGCTCGGCCGTCCACGTCGCCGTCGCGCGGGTGCCGGAGCCCCACCAGATGCGGTCGCCCAGCCCGGGGGACAGCGGCTCGATCGCGAGCGGGCTCGACCAGCCGGTCATGCGCGGGTCGCTCGTCGCGACCGCGTCGCCCGCGATCGCGGAGCGGAACAGCGCGGTGTGGCGGCGCGCCATGTCCGCGTCGGTCTCGCCGTCGACGGGCACGTGGCCGAAAGCCTCGTAGCCGCGCAGGGACGTCTCGGGCGACCCCCGGCTCACGCCGAGCTGCAGGCGACCCGCGCTGATCAGGTCCGCGGCCGCGGCCTGCTCGGCCATCGAGAGCGGGTTCTCGTAGCGCATGTCGATGATGCCGGTGCCGAGCTCGATGCGGCTCGTCCGCGCCGCCATGGCGGCCAGCAGCGGGAAGGGGCTCGCCAGCTGCTTCGCGAAGTGGTGCACGCGCACCGACGCCTGGTCGATGCCGATCTCCTCGGCGGCGACCGCCAGCTCGATCGACTGGACCAGCGCCTCCCGGGCGGTCGGGGTCCGTGACCCGGGCACGTCCTGGTAGTGCCCGAACGACAGGAACCCGATGCTCTTCTCCATGCTCAGCGCCAACCCCGCGGGGCACGCCCCCATTCCTCCTGCACGGCACAGGTGACGAGACGGGGCCGCGCCGCTAGCGTGGGCGGGGTGGAGAACCGATTCCGTGTCGACGGCGACGACCTCGGCATCGACCTGCGCGCCTCGTCCGTGACGCTCGGGAGCGACGGGGTGGTCGACGCCACCGTGGTCGCCGAGCGCCTGCCGGCCGACGTCGACTGGTCGGACGCCCCGCCGCGCCTGCACTTCCGTGACGTGCCTCTCAAGTTCGACGGGGCCACCTTCGGTGCCACCGTCGACGACGACCTGCTCGACGAGCACGACATCGCCTTCTGGCTCGAGGGCCGGGAGGACGTCCACGGCGTGCTGAGCCTCGGCGCCGGCGACCGGCTGCGCTTCGTCGGCACGACCCACGTCACGGGCGAGCCGAAGGCCTGGCGCCTCGACGTCTCGATCCGCTTCGGCGGCTCGGGCCGCACCCCCGCCGTCTGAGGCACGCCCCGGGCACGGGGCAGGCACCGAGCGGGCACGGGCCAGGCACCGAGGAGTCGCGGGCGAGGAAGATGGACCGCATGAGCCCCCGACGCCCCCGCCCCGGTCGCCCCGGCCGCACCGCCGCCGCCCGCACCGAGCACGCCTCCGCCGCCCGCACCGCCCGCCTCCTCGCCGCGGCCCTCGGCGGGAGCGGCGTCCTCCACCTCGTCGCGCCCGCGACCTACGACGCCGTCGTGCCGCGCAGCATGCCCGGCCCCGCCCGCTTCTGGACGGTCTCCTCCGGGGTCGCCGAGCTCGTCGTCGCGGCGGCGCTGGCCTCCCGCCCCACCCGGCGCGTGGGGGGCGCGCTCGCCGCGGCCCTGTTCGTCGCCGTGTTCCCGGCCAACGTGTCGATGGCGACGCGGTCCCTGCACAGCGCCCGTGCCTCCCGCGTGCGCCGCGTCGTGACCCTCGTGCGCCTGCCGCTCCAGGTGCCGCTCGTGACGCGGGCCCTGCTCGTGCGGCGAGCCGGCTGAACGCGCTCCCACCGGGCGCGACCGTACCTGCCGGTACGGTGGACGCCGACCGACCGGGCTGACCACCGCCCGGCCGCCCGGCGCTCGGCACCGCACGCCGCCCACCCCGCCCCCCACCGACGGCCCCGCCGCACGGAAGGCCCCACCATGACGACCATCGACCTCAACGCCGACCTCGGCGAGGGCTTCGGCCGGTGGACCCTGGGCGACGACGAGGCCCTGCTGGACGTCGTCACGAGCGCGAACGTCGCCTGCGGCTTCCACGCCGGCGACCCCGAGTCCCTCCTCCGCGTCGTGGGCCAGGCGCACCGGCGCGGTGTCGTCGTCGGCGCGCACGTGTCGTACCGCGACCTCGCCGGCTTCGGGCGCCGCTACCTCGACGCCTCGCCCTCCGAGCTGGTAGGCGACGTCGCCTACCAGGTGGGCGCCCTCGACGGCCTCGCCCGGGCCGCCGGCACGGCCGTGCGGTACGTCAAGCCGCACGGTGCGCTCTACACGACCATCGCCCGCGACGACGACCGCGGAGCCGCCCACGCCGACGCGGTCGTCGAGGCCGTGCTGCGGGTCGACCCGGCGCTCGCCGTCGTGGGGCTGGCCGGGTCGGCCTTCCTCCGCCGCGCCTCCGCCGCGGGCCTCGTCACCGTGCCCGAGGCCTTCGCCGACCGCGCCTACACGGCGTCGGGCGAGCTCGTGCCCCGTCGCGAGCCCGGGGCGGTGCTGCACGACCCCGCCGAGATCCGCGACCGCGTGCTCTCGCTCGTCGAGACGGGGCGGGTCGCCTCCGTCGACGGCCACGAGGTCGAGGTCGACGCGCGCACGGTCTGCGTGCACGGCGACTCGCCCGACGCGGTCGAGGTCGCGCGCGCCGTCCGCACCGGCCTCGAGGAGGCGGGGGTCGCCCTGCGCTCCTTCGTCACCGTCCCGGGGGCGTCGACGTGAGCGGCCACGACCGCTCCGGCTCCGCCGACCGGCACGGCGGCCTCCCGCGGGAGCCGCGCATCCTTCCCCTCGGCACGGACGGGATCCTCATCGAGACCGCCGACCTCGACGAGTCGCTGGCCCTGTTCGGGGCGCTCCTCGCGCAGCCCGTGGCGGGGATCCTCGACGTCGTCCCTGCACCGCGCACCGTCGCCGTCCGCTTCCTGCCCGCGCTGCTGCCGGTCAGCTCCCTGCTCTCGGTGATCCGGTCGCTGCCGAGCTCGCGCGACGCCGCGACCGAGGGGCGCCTCGTCGAGATCCCGGTGCGCTACGACGGCGACGACCTCGCCGAGGTCGCCGAGCTGAGCGGCCTGACGGTCGAGGAGGTCGTGCGCCGCCACACCGGCGCCGTGCACACCGTCGCCTTCACCGGCTTCGCGCCGGGCTTCGCCTACCTCTCCGGCGGCGACCCCGCCCTCGCCGTGCCGCGACGGGCCGTGCCGCGCACCCACGTGCCGGCCGGCGCCGTCGCCCTCGCGGGCGAGTTCTGCGGTGTCTACCCCCGCGAGAGCCCGGGCGGCTGGCAGATCGTCGGCCGCACCGAGGTCGCCCTCTGGGACCTCGCCGAGCGCGTGCCCGCGCTGCTGCAGCCGGGCATGCGGGTGCGCTTCGTCGACGTCACGGCGAGCACCGGCGACCGGCCCGACGCGGCCGTGGCGCCGGCCGACGGGGCCGTGGTGCGCTCCGCGTCGACCCGGGCCGCGTCGTCGCAGGCCGCGTCGTCGCCGATCGCGCCGCCGCCCCGCCCTGACCGGGCCCTGGTCGTCGACCGCCCCGGCCCGCACACGATCCTCGAGGACCTCGGCCGGCCCGGCCGCTCCGGCCTCGGGGTCTCCCGCTCCGGCGCGATGGACCACCGGGCGCTCCGCGAGGCGAACCGCCTCGTCGGCGCCGCCACCGGCTCGGCCGCCCTCGAGCTGGCCTACGGCGGCCTCGAGGCGACGGCGCGCGGCGACCTCGTGCTCGCCGTGGCGGGTGCTCCCGTGCCGATCACGGTCACCGGTCCCGCCGGCCCCCGCCCTGCCGTGGTGGGTGCCGCCTTCGCACTCGACGACGGCGACGTGCTCAACGTGGGGGCGCCTCCCCGGGGCGTCTACTCGTACCTCGCCGTCCGCGGCGGCTGGGAGGCCGAGCCGGTGCTCGACAGCGTCTCGGGCGACGTGCTCGCCGGGCTCGGCCCGCAGCGGGTGCGCGTCGGCGACGAGCTCGCGGTGGGCCGCGCCTGGGCCGAGAGCGTCGCCGCGGCGGCGCCCGACGTGCAGCGCACGGTCTCGGCGCCCGACGAGGTGACCTTCCTCGACGTCGTGCTCGGCCCGCGGGACGACTGGTTCACGCCCGAGGCCGTCGAGCTGCTGACCGAGCAGCGCTTCACCGTCACGGCGCAGTCGAACCGCATCGGCCTGCGGCTCGAGGGCGAGCGGCCCCTCGAGCGCCTCGTCGCCGACGGGCTGCCCGCCGAGCTGCCGAGCGAGGCGACCGTGTCGGGGGCCCTGCAGGTGCCGCCCTCCGGCCACCCCGTGCTCTTCATGGCCGACCACCCGGTGACGGGCGGCTACCCGGTCGTGGCGTGCGTCGTGGGCGACCAGCTCGACCGGGCCGCCCAGGTGCCGATCGGCGCCCGCGTGCGGTTCCGGGTCGTGCCCGGGCCCGACCTCGGGCGGGGTCGCCGCGGCGACCGGCAGGACGACCACCTCGACGAGCGCCTCGCGGCCGAGCGGGGGACGGAACGGTGATCAAGCTCCTCATCGCGGAGCGCGGCGAGGTCGCCGTGCGCATCGCCCGCGCCTGCGCCGACCTCCAGCTGCCCTCGGTCGCCGTCTACACGGCCGACGACGCCGCCGCCCTGCACGTGCGCGCGGCCGACGAGGCCTGGGCGCTCGAGCCCGTCGACGCGCTCGACGCCGGCTCGGCGGTCGACGCCGCCCCGGCCGTCGGCGCCGTCGGTGGCTCACCCGGCGCGGGCACCGCAGTCGGCACCGCCGTCGGCACGCCCCCGGTCGGCCGCCCCGACGCCTACCGCGACATGCAGGCGATGCTCGACGCCGCCGTGCGCAGCGGCGCCGACGCGGTGCACCCGGGCGCCGGCCCGCTCTCCGAGAGCGCCGAGTTCGCGCGCCGCGTCGTCGCGGCCGGGCTCACCTGGGTCGGCCCCGACCCCGCGACGATGGAGGTGCTCGGCGACAAGATCGCCGCGCGCGCCCTCGCCGACTCGGTCGGCGCGCCTCTCGTCGTGGGCACCTCCGGGCCGGTCCGCCGGCCCGACCAGGCCGTCGCGTTCGCCCAGCGCCACGGGCTCCCGATCGCCCTCAAGGCGGCGAACGGGGGAGGCGGCCTGGGGCTCCGCGTCGCGCGTCGCCTCGACGAGGTGGCCGACCTGCACGACAGCGCGGTGCGCGAGGCCGTCGCCGTCTTCGGCCGCGGGGAGTGCTTCGTCGAGCAGTACCTCGACCGGCCCCGGCACGTCGAGGCCCAGGTGCTCGGCGACGGCGAGGGCGGGGTCGTCGTCGTCGGCACGCGCGAGTGCTCGGTGCAGCGCCGGCACCAGAAGCTCCTCGCCGAGGCCCCGGCGCCCTTCCTCACCGACGAGCAGCTGGCCGTCGTCGTCGACGTCAGCACGGCCGTCTGCGGGGCCGTCTCGTACCGCGGCGCCGGCACCGTGGAGTTCCTCGTCTCGCAGTCCGGCCAGGTGTCCTTCCTGGAGGTCGGCACGGCGCTGTCCGTCGAGCACGCCGTCACCGAGCTGACGACCGGGGTCGACCTCGTCCGGCAGCAGCTGCTGCTCGCCGACGGGCGGCCCTTCGAGGTCGCCGCCGCCCCGCCGGTGCTCGGGCACGCCCTCTCGTTCCGCGTCACGGCCGAGGACCCGGGCCGTGGCTTCCTGCCGGCCCCGGCCCCGGTCGCCCGTCTCGAGTTCCCCGGCGGGCCGGGCGTCCGCGTCGACGCCGGCGTGGCCCCCGGCGACGATGTCCCGCCCGGTCGCGACTCGCTGCTGATGACCCTCTCGGTCTGGGGCCGCGACCGTGACGAGGCGCTGCGCCGCTCCCGACGCGCCCTCGACGACCTCGTCGTCGACGGCCCCGCGACCTCCGCGCCCTTCCACCGACGCCTCCTCGACGACCCCGCCTTCGCCCCGCCCGGCGACGAGGCCCCGACCGTGCACACCCGCTGGATCGAGACGGAGTGCCCCTGGCTCGACGGCCTCGCGGTCCGGACGCCGGAGGCGCGGGCCACGCCCGTCGTCCTGCGCACCTGGGTCGAGGTGGCGGGCCGCCGCGTCCCCGTCGTGCTGCCCGCCGAGCTGGCCGACGTCGAGGTCGTGGCCGCGATGGTCGCCGCCGTCGTCGGCGAGGACGACCCCGTCGACCACCCCGACGACGGGGGACACGTCACGGCCCCGTAAGCTGGGAGAGCGCCCAGAGCCGAGCGCGTGCCCGCACCGTCCCCCGCACCACCGGAGCCGCCGCCATGTCCTCTCCCGTCTCGTCGTCGTCCGCGCCCACGGGCGCGCCGGCACCCCGCTCCGGCGTCGCCGGACGCCTCGACTCCTGGTTCGAGGTCACGGCCCGCGGCTCCAGCTGGGCCCGCGAGATCCGCGGCGGCGTCGTCACCTTCGTGACGATGGCGTACATCGTCATCCTCAACCCGCTGATCCTCGGCGGCTTCAGCGCCGACCAGGCTGCGCAGGACGTCGCGGGAGGCTGGCTGCAGAACGCCCAGGTGGGCGCCGTCACCGCCCTCACCGCGGGCGTCATGACCATCCTCTTCGGGGCGGTGGCGCGCCTCCCGTTCGCCTTCGCGGCCGGCCTCGGCATCAACTCGTTCCTCGCGGTCACCGTCGTGCAGGACGTCACCTGGCCCGAGGCGATGGGCCTCGTCGTCATCAACGGCCTCGTGATCACGATCCTCGCCGTCACCGGCCTCCGCGGCCTGATCTTCAACGCCGTCCCCGCCGCGCTCAAGACGGCGATCACGGTCGGGATCGGCCTCTTCATCGCGTTCATCGGGCTCGTCGACTCCGGCTTCGTCCGCACCAGCGGCTCCGCGTCGCCGCCCCTCCAGCTCGGCTCCGCCGGCTCCGTCGCGACGCTGCCGACCATCACCTTCGTCATCGGGCTCGTCGTGATCGGCGTGCTGATGGCCCGCCGCGTGCGCGGGGCGATCTTCATCGGCATCGTGGCCACCACGGTCATCGCGATCGTGCTGCAGGCGATCTTCCAGGTGCCGACGTCGAACGGGCAGAACCTCGACGACTGGAACCTCAACGCCCCCGTCATGCCGACCCAGATCGTGGCCCTGCCCGACCTGTCGCTCATCGGCGACATCAGCTTCGGCGCCTTCGCCCGCATCGGCGTCCTCTCGGCCGTGATGCTGGTCTTCACGCTGGTCTTCACGAACTTCTTCGACGCGATGGGCACGATGACCGGCCTCGCCAAGGCCTCCGACGTCGCCCGACCCGACGGCACCTTCCCCCGCCTCAAGAGCGCGCTCGTCATCGAGGGCGTCGGCGCGATCGCCGGCGGGGCCACCAGCTCGTCGTCGAACACGGTCTTCGTCGAGTCGGCCTCGGGCATCGGCGAGGGCGCCCGCACCGGCGCGGCCTCGGTCGTCACCGGCCTGCTCTTCGTGCTCGCCATGTTCTTCACGCCGCTGACGCAGGTCGTGCCGCTCGAGGTGGCCGCCTCCGCGCTCGTCATCGTGGGCGCGCTCATGGTCTCGCAGATCAAGGACGTCGACTGGACCGACTTCTCCGTCGCCCTGCCGGTCTTCCTCACCATCATCACCATGCCGCTGACCTACTCGATCGCCAACGGCATCGGCGTCGGCTTCATCAGCTGGGTGATCGTCCGGGCCGCCTCCGGCAAGGCGCGCGAGATCAGCCCGCTGCTCTGGATCGTGTCGCTGGGGTTCCTCGTCTACTTCGTGCGCGGCCCGATCGAGGCCCTGGTCGGCTGAGCGGGGCGGCGGTACGGTGGGCGGCACGCGGCGGCGACGACGCTGCCGCCCCTGACCGAGGAGGCGCACTGTGCCCCGCATCACCCCCGTGCTCTGGTTCGACGGCGAGGCCGAGGCCGCCGCGACGTTCTACGTCTCGCTCTTCCCCGGTTCCCGTGTCACCGACGTCTCCCGGTACCCCGACGACTTCCCCGACCCGGCCCTCGCCGGCCAGGCGCTCGTGGTCGAGTTCGAGCTCGACGGCCAGGGCTTCCAGGGGCTGAACGGCGGGCCGGGGCACGCCCCCTCCGACGCCGTGTCGTTCTCGGTGCCGGTCTCCGACCAGCCCGAGCTCGACCGCCTGTGGGACGCCCTCGTCGCCGACGGCGGCGAGGAGGGCCGCTGCGGCTGGCTCACCGACCGCTGGGGCTTCTCCTGGCAGATCGTCCCGAGCGCCCTCGGCGAGACCCTCGGCGGCCCGGACCCGGAGGGGGCGGCCCGGGCCATGGCGGCCATGATGGGCATGGGCCGGCTCGTGGTCGACGACCTGCGGTCCGCCTACGCGGGCACCTGACCCGACCCGCGCCTCCCCGGGGCTACCAGTCGTGGACGGTGCCGTCGGCCAGTCGGTTGTAGGGCAGGTACGCCTTCTCGTACGGGTACTTCCCGGCCTCGTCGACGTCGAGCTCGACGCCGAGCCCCGGCTGCTCGCCCGGGTGCAGCATGCCGCCCTCGAACGTGAACGACTGCCGGAACACGCTGTCCGTCCGCGAGCCGTGCTGCATGTACTCCTGGATCCCGAAGTTGTGGATCGACAGCCCGAGGTGCATCGCCGCCGCCATGCCCACCGGCGAGATGTCGGTCGGGCCGTGCATGCCCGACCGGATCTGGTACTGCGCGGCGTACTCGAGCACCCGCTTGAGGTGCGTGATGCCGCCGGTGTGGGTGACGGTGCTCCGCACGTAGTCGATCAGCTGCTCGCGGATGATCTGCTGGTAGTCCCAGACGGTGTTGAAGATCTCGCCGATCGCGAGCGGCGTGGTCGTGTGCTGCCGCACCAGGCGCAGGGCCTCGGGGTTCTCGGCGGGCGTGACGTCCTCGAGCCAGAAGAGGTCGTAGGGCTCGAGGCTCTTGCCGAGCGACGCGGCCTGGATCGGCGTCATGCGGTGGTGCCCGTCGTGGAGGAGGGGGATCTCCGGCCCGAACTCGGCGCGCACGGCCTCGAAGACGGTGGGCACGTGGCGCAGGTACGAGCGGGTGTCCCAGTCCTCCTCGTTCGGCAGGGCGCCGCGCTGGGCCGGCTCGTGGTCGTAGCGCACCCCGGCGTTGGCGTCGAAGGTGGCGTTCGAGGCGATGCCGTAGATCGACGTGAGCCCGGGCACGCCGGTCTGCACGCGGATCGCGCGGTAGCCCTGCTCCTGGTGCTCGCGCACGCTGTCGAACAGCTCGGGGAGGTCCTTGCCGGAGGCGTGGCCGTAGGCGAGCAGGCCGGTGCGGGAGGCGCCCCCGAGCAGCTGGTAGAGCGGCATGCCGGCGACCTTCGCCTTGATGTCCCAGAGGGCGACGTCGACGGCGGCGATCGCGGCCATCGTGACGGGTCCGCGCCGCCAGTAGGCGCTCCGGTACAGGAACTGCCAGGTGTCCTCGATGCGGGCGGCGTCCCGGCCGAGGAGGAGCGGCACGACGTGCTCGGAGAGGTACGCGACGACCGCGAGCTCCCGGCCGTTGAGGGTGGCGTCGCCGAGGCCGGTGACCCCGTCGTCGGTCGTGAGCTTGAGGGTCACGAAGTTGCGGTCGGGGCTGGTGACGATCACCTCGGCCTTGTCGATCTTCATGCGGGGCGACTCCTTCGTCGGCGGGCGTGGTGCCACTGAGTCTGTCAGGCCGCCCGGTCGGGCGTCAGCCCGCTCGGCCCTTCTGCGGCGCGGTCGGCACGGGCGGGGTGGGCGGAGACGGCGGCGTGGGCGGTGCGGACACCGCGGGCGCCGCACCGCGGGCGGCCGCGTCGGCCTCCCGCGCGAGCAGGGTCGCCCCCGCCACCGCGGCCGGCATCACGAGCACGGCCCCGAACGGCACGAGGAACGAGAGCCAGGTGACGGTGCCGAAGCCCAGCGTGTGCGCCCGTCGGAGGCCCAGCGCCCGCCTCCGCTCGCGGAGGGTCCGGCCGCGGGCGTCGAACGCGAAGCCGGTGAGCTCGACGGTGAGGAACCACCCGCCGGTCACGGCGGCCAGCACCGGCACGACCGTCTGCCCGACGACGGGCACGAAGCCGCCGACGAACAGGAGGAGGCCGACCGACGCCGTCGCGAGCAGCAGCCGGAGCGAGTCGCCGACGCTCTTGGCGAGACCTCGCCAGAACCCGGTGCCGAGGTCGGCCGGGGCGTCGCCCTCGCGTCGCTCGACGTGTCGCCAGATGCGCTCGTAGAACGGGTCGCCCACCAGCAGGGTCACGGCGGTGAAGGTGAACACGGCGAGCAGCACGGCGAGGGCCGCCACGGCGAGGCCGATGACGAGGCGGACGACCTGGGCCTCCCACTCGGGCCAGGCGTCGGCGAACGGGGTGAGCGCCGCGGCGACGTCGTCGGCGTAGCCGTTGACGAGCACGAGCAGCCCGACGAAGACGAGGCCGACGATCACGGCGGGGACGGCGCCGAGCAGCATCAGGCGGGGCGACGTGCCCCAGAGGCGCAGCCCGCGGCCGAGCAGGGCCGCGCCCGACCTGAACTCGCGCACGACCGACATGGGGCGAGCGTACCGGGCGTCGCCGGGGCTGCGCGGGCCGGTCGGGGGCCGGTCACGGGTCAGAGCACCTCGAGCGGCACGGCCGCGGTCGGCGCGGGGAAGGCCCGCTCGAGCTGCACGAAGGCCTGGTCGTCGATGTCGACGTCGAGCGCCGCCGCGTTCTCGCGCGTGTGGGCGGCGCTGCCGGCCTTGACGGCGACGCACACGTCGGGGGCGAGGCGCAGCACCCAGGCGAGCGCCAGCTGGGCCGGCGTCACGCCGAGGTCGTGGGCGACCGACGCGACGACCGGGTGGTCGAGCAGCTCGCCGTGGTCGACGGGCGAGTACGCCATCAGCGGCACGCCGTCGGCGCGCAGCCGGGGCAGCAGGTCGAACTCGGGGCCGCGGCGGGCGAGGTTGTAGAGCACCTGGTCGGTGTGGGGGCCGGAGGCGCGGGGCGAGCCCCCGGCGCCGGTCGCCGCGGCCAGGTCGTCCAGGTCGTCGACGTCGAAGTTGCTGACGCCCCAGGCGCCGATCGCGCCCTCCTCGACCAGCGCCTCCATCGCTTCCACCGTGTCGGAGAGAGGGTGGCCGCCCCGCCAGTGCAGCAGGTAGAGGTCGAGACGGTCGGTGCCGAGGCGCCGGAGGCTCGCGTGGCAGGCGTCGACGGTGCCCCGGCGGCTGGCGTTGCCCGGCAGCACCTTGCTGACCAGGAAGACCTCGTCGCGGCGGCCGGCGATCGCCTCGCCGACGAGGGCCTCCGCGGCCCCGTCGCCGTACATCTCGGCGGTGTCGACGAGCGTGAGGCCGAGGTCGAGCCCGGTGCGGAGGGCCTCCAGCTCGGCCGCGCGGCGGCGAGGGTCGTCGCCGAGGTACCAGGTGCCCTGGCCGAGGGCGGGGGCGGTGCGGCCGTCGGGGAAGGTCACGGTGGGCGGGGCGGTCGTGGTCACTCGACCAGTCTGCGCCGGGAACACGCGGGCGGGCCGGGCGGTTGGCCCTCCCCGTGCAGACGACAGAACGAGCCCAGCCCGCCACCGGCAGCGTCCCCCGCCCCCGCGTCTCCCGGCGGCCCGGCGGCCGCGGCGGCGGAGGGTCGGCGGGGCTGGTCGTCTACGCCCTCACGCTGCTCGTGCTCGTCGCGAGCGGCTCGGCCCCGTCGCCGCTCTACCCGATCTACCAGGAGGAGTGGTCGCTCTCGCCGCTCGCGCTGACGGTGGTCTTCGCGGTCTACGTCGCGGGCCTGCTGGCGACCCTGCTCACCGCAGGTCGGCTGTCGGACCACGTCGGGCGTCGGCCCCTCGTGCTGGCCGGCCTCGCGGTGTCGGTGTCGGCGATGCTCGTCTTCTCCGTCGCGACGGGCGACCTGGCGCTCGTCGTCGCGCGCGTGCTCCAGGGCCTCGCCATCGGCCTCGCGACCGGGGCCCTCGGCGCTGGGATGATCGACCACCAGCCGGCCTCCCGGCCCGCCCTCGCAGCCTTCCTCAACGGCGTGACCCCGCCGGTCGCGCTCACCGTCGGGGCGCTGACCAGCGGGCTCCTCGTCGAGTTCGGGCCGCTGCCCGAGCGCCTCGTCTTCCTCGTGCTGGCGGCCGCCATGGTGGCGTGCGGGGTCGCGGTGGCGTTCGTCCCCGAGCGCGTGCCCCGCGCCTCCGGGGCCCTGCGGTCGCTCGTGCCCACCGTCACGGTGCCGGGGGAGGCGCGGCGCGTCTTCGTCGCGGTCGTCGGCTGCATGATCGCGAGCTGGGGCCTCGGCGGCATGTTCCTCGCCTTCGCGGGCACGATCCTGCGGACGACCTTCGACGTGTCGAGCCCGGCGCTGACCGGGGCCGCGATCGCGCTCTTCACCGGGTCGGGGGCGCTGACGGGGCTCGCGATCCAGCGCGTCGACGCCGCGAGGGCGCTGCGCGTCGGGGTCGTGGCCCTCGTCGTCGGGCCGATCGGCATCGTCGCGGCGCTCTGGACGGCCTCCGTGCCGCTGTTCGTCGTGGCGGCCGTGGTCGGCGGCGTCGGGTTCGGCGCGGGGTTCCAGGCGGCGCTGCGGCTCGTGCTCGCGGAGGCGCCCGTCGACGCGAGGGCCGGCGTGCTGTCGAGCGTCTACGTGGCGAGCTACCTGGCGTTCGGCGTGCCGAGCGTGCTCGCCGGCGTGTTCGTCCCCGTCGACGGGCTCGACGCCGTGCTGAGCGCGTACGGGGCCTTCGTCGTCCTCGCCGCCGCCGTGGCGGCGGTGCTCCAGCGCGTGGCCCGTCGTGCCCGCCTCGCCGAGCTGCGGGCGGACGCCGTCGACGCCGAGCACCGGCGGCGCGAGGCCGGGCGGGCGTAGGCAGGACCCGCGGTCTCTCCACAGGGCGGCTGAGGGCGTCCCTCCACACAGGGGCTCCGCGCTCGTGGTCCCCAGGGCGTGCAGGGGCCGCCGCGGGCCCCGGCTCCGGGCCGCCACGGTGGTCGGCATGACCCCCACCGAGAGAACCGTCCCCCGCCTGCCCGACCGCGACTCCGCCACCACCCTGGAGGAGTGGGCGGCCGTCGTCTGCGACGAGCCCTGCGACGAGGACCTGCTCTACGTCGTCCTCGTCGACGTGGCGCGCGAGCCCTGCCAGAGCGTGCTGCGGCTCCGCGGCCAGCCCCGCCTCCCGTACGGCCGTGACGTCGACGTGCTCGAGCGGCTGCTCCGCGACCAGGCGTCGGCCTGCCGCGCGCGCGGCCTGGCGCTGGTCTGGCAGCGGGCCCTCGAGTCCGAGCTCGACGACCTCGCCGTCTCGACGTGGGCGCGGGGGATCTCCGACCGGCTGGCGTCGGGCGGGCTACGGCTGCACGGCCAGGTGCACCGCTCGCCGTCGGGGTTCTCCCCGGCCCGCCCGCTCAGCGGCGAGCTGGCCGAGCACGTGCTGCCCGACGGCCCGGCCAGCCCGCTGCCCGACCGGCGGCCGGTGATGATGCGGAACCCCCACCACTGACCGGCGGCCCCGCCGCGCCGGTGCCCGGCCACGGACGCGAGGAGGCGCGGCCCGGCTGGGTGCCGGGTCGCGCCTCCTCGAGGGGGCCGCGAGGGCCCGTGTGCGGCTAGGCCGCTTCCCAGGTGGCGTGCACCACCGCGCGCGCCAGGGTGTGGTCGCGGATGGTGAAGGCCAGCAGCGTGGGCGTGGCGACGGCGTCGACGCCCGTCGTCTCGACGTCGAGCGCGTGCACGGCGACGAAGTAGCGGTGCGGCCCGTGGCCCTGCGGCGGTGCCGCGCCGAGGAAGCGCCGGAGGCCCGCGTCGTTCGGCAGCTGGTAGGCGCCCTCGGGCAGCCCCGAGCCGTCGTCGTCACCGGCTCCGGAGGGCAGCGAGGTCGTCGTCGCGGGCAGGTCGGCGACCGCCCAGTGCCAGAAGCCGGCCGCCGTCGGGGCGTCGGGGTCGTACACGGTCACCGCGTACCCCTTCGTGCCCTCGGGGGCGCCCGACCACGAGAGCTGCGGGCTGACGTCCTCGCCGCCCGCGCCGAAGATGCCGCTCACCTGGGGCGTCGACAGCACCCCGCCGTCGACGAGGTCGGTGCTCGTCAGGGTGAACGACGGCACCTCGGAGATGCTGTCGTAGGGGTTCGTGCGCGGGTCGCTCATTCGTCTCCTCCTGCCGCGGCGTCGAGACGCTGGATCTCGTCGGCCGACAGCTTGACCGTGGCCGCCGTCGCCGAGTCCATGATGGTCTGCGGGCGTCGCGAGCCGGGGATGGGCACGACGAGCTCGCTCTTCGAGAGCTCCCAGGCGAGGGTGAGCACCTGGGGGCTGAGACGGCGCGCGTTCGCGATCTCCGCGAAGACGGCGTGCTTCGAGCCGAGCTCGGCCGCGTCGGTGATGCCGCCGAGGGGGCTCCACGGCAGGAAGGCGATGCCCATCTCGTCGCAGAGCGCCAGCTCGACCTCGCTCGACCGGAAGGCCGGCGAGTACTGGTTCTGCACCGACACGAGACGGCCGTCGAGCACCTCGTTCGCGAGGCGGATCTGGTCGACGTCGGCGTTCGAGATGCCCGCCATGCGGATCACGCCCTCGTCGAGCAGCTCCGCCAGGGCCCCGATCGAGTCCGCGTACGGCACGGCCGGGTCCGGGCGGTGGAACTGGTACAGGCCGATGGTCTCGACGCCGAGGCGCTGCGCGGACGCGCGTGCCGCCTCCTTCAGGTAGGCCGGGTCGCCGTTCTGCGACCAGTCGCCGGCGCCGGGGCGGAGGTGGCCGCCCTTGGTCGCGACGAGCACGCCCGACGTGTCGCCGTGGTAGCTCGCGAGCGCCCGGGCCACGAGCGACTCGTTGTGGCCGACCTCGTGCGCGCCGGGCTGGTGGTAGGCGTCGGCCGTGTCGATCAGGGTGATGCCCTGCTCGAGGGCGGCGTGGATCGTCGCCACCGCCTGCTTCTCCTCCGGCCGGCCCTCGATCGACAGGGGCATCGCCCCGAGGCCGATCGCGCTGACGGTGACGTCTCCGATTGTCCGTGTCCTCATGCTGTTCTCCTGTTCACCACGCGTAGTCCTCGGGCGCCGTGCGGTGCCCGGGGAAGATCTCGTCGAGACGCCCGAGGGCGTCGTCGTCGAGTCGGATGTCGACGGCCGCGACGGCCGACTCGAGCTGCTCCATGGTGCGCGGGCCGGTGATGGGCCCGGTGACGCCCGGCTGGTGCAGCAGCCACGCCAGGGCGAGCTCGCCCGGGGCGTGGCCGAGGTCGTCGGCCAGGGCCTCGTAGCGCTCGAGCTGCTCACGGTGCTCGGCCACGTACTCGGCCGCACGGCCCTCGAGGCGGCGGACGCCCTGGTCGGCCTTGCGGACCACGCCGCCGAGCAGGCCGCCGTTGAGGGGCGACCAGGGGATCATGCCCAGGCCGTAGGCGCGGGCCGCCGGCAGCGTCTCGCGCTCGACGTCGCGGACGATGAGGTTGTAGATCGACTGCTCGCTGACGAGGCCGGTGAAGTGCCGGGCCTTCGCCGCCTCCTGCGCCTGGGCGATGTGCCAGCCGGCGAAGTTGCTGCTGCCGGCGTAGAGCACCTTGCCCTGCTGGACGGCCACCTCCATCGCCTGCCAGATCTCCTCCCACGGCGTCTCA
This sequence comes from Frigoribacterium endophyticum, assembly GCF_011759585.1. Lineage (GTDB taxonomy): Bacteria > Actinomycetota > Actinomycetes > Actinomycetales > Microbacteriaceae > Frigoribacterium > Frigoribacterium endophyticum. Next base: position 1,424,823 of record NZ_JAAOYV010000001.1, on the reverse strand, counting down.
CGGTCCACGTGGTGGAACTGGTAGAGGTCGATGTGGTCGGTCTGCAGCCGTGTGAGGCTCTCGTCGAGGGCGCGTCGGATGTTCAGTGCGCTGAGCTTGCCGCCGTTGGGCCAGTCGCTCATGTCGCCGTAGAGCTTCGTGGCGAGCACCGTCTTCTCGCGGCGGCCGCCGCCGCCGGCGAACCAGCGGCCGATGATCTGCTCGGTGACGCCCTCGCCCTTCTGCCACCCGTAGACGTTGGCCGTGTCGAAGAAGTTGACGCCCAGGTCGTGGGCGCGGTCCATGATCGCGTGGGAGTCGGCCTCGGAGGTCTGCGGCCCGAAGTTCATCGTGCCGAGCACCGCCCTCGAGACGGACAGCCCCGTGCGTCCCAGATGTGTGTAGTCCATGGCTCCTGGCTACGCCCTCGGGGCGGTGACCGCTCACAGGTGGTGCCTGGTCGCGGCCCGGGCTGGCCCGCTGGCCGTCCGACGCCGGCGTGCCCAGGCGCTTGGCAGGCGGCACGGCGGGCCCTGCCAGGCCGACCGCCTACCGTCGGGGCATGTTGTCCCGCAGCACCACCGCCTCCGGCACCCGACGCGCCCGGGCCCGCGCCCGCTACGTCGCGGCCAGGGTCCGCCTCGACTCTTGGCCGCGCCTCCGCGTCGCCTACAAGGTGCTCGTCGCGCTCGTGGGCCTCCTCGTCGTGGCCCTCGGGCTCGTGCTCGTCCCGCTGCCCGGCCCGGGGTGGTTGATCGTCTTCGTCGGGGTGGCCGTGCTCGGCACGGAGTTCCCGGCAGCCCACCGGGTCACGCAGGCCGTGCGACGGCTCGGCCGCCGGCTGCACCTGCGCTGGCGGGCCTGGCGCGTCGCCCGGTCGGCGCGGGCCGCCTGACCCCTGGCGCGGGCCGGTCAGCCGACGACGAGAGGGGCCCCCTGCCTGCGCAGGGGGCCCCTCTCGTGGTCGGTCCGCCTAGTGCGGAGCGACGTACGCGACGGGCTCGGGCAGGCCGGCCTGGGCGCGGATGCTCCGCGAGAGCCGCTCGATCGCGGTGAGCGCCGCGACGACGTCGTCGGCCGTCACGGGGAACGGCATCGAGTGGATCGTCTCCGACTCCACCGTGGCGGCCTCCGCCACCGCCCGGAGCTCGTCGTGGTCGTCGACGGAAAGCCCGATCTCGGTGAGGGTGTTGGGCAGGCCGACGCGGGTGGTGAAGACGACGAACTCCTCGATCTCCTGACGGGGAGCGCCCTCCAGCACGAGCTGCGTCATCGAGCCGACGTTGACCTTCTGCCCGTGGGTGAGGCCGTGCGTCTGCGGAGCCGCGGTCAGCCCGTTGTGGATCGCGTGGGCGGCGGCGAGGCCCCCCGACTCGAAGCCGAGGCCCGAGAGGAGCGTGTTCGCCTCGACGAGGTCCTCCAGGGCCGGCGTGACGACGTGGTCGCGCACCGCCTCGAGGGCCGAGAACGCGTTCTCGTGGATGATCTCCCACGACAGCCGGGCCAGCGCCACGCCCGTCCTCGTCGCCAGGCCACCCGCCATGGTCGTGGCGTGGGCCCGCGACGAGGCCCGCGCCTCCAGCCAGGTCGCCAGGGCGTCGCCGATGCCGGCGACCAGGAACTTCTCCGGGGCGTTCGCGACGAGCTGGGTGTCCACGAGCACGAGGTCCGGGTTCCGGGGGAAGAAGCGGTACTCGAGGAACTCGCCCTCCTCCGAGTACACGACGGCGAGGGCGGAGGTCGGGGCGTCGGTCGAGGCGACCGTGGGCACGCTCACCCACCGGACGCCGGCGAGGTGGCCCGCCGCCTTCGCCGCGTCGATGGCGCTGCCGCCCCCGATGCCGACGACGACGTCGGCCTCGGTCGACCGGATCTGCCCGGCGAGCTCGTCGATGGCGGCCGGGGTCGCGAAGCGGCCGAAGCCGACCCTCTCGACGCGCAGCTCCGAGCCGCCGAAGCTCGTCTCGACGGCGTCGCCGACCAGGCCCCAGACGACGTCGTCGGAGACGATCAGGGGCGACGACCCGATGGCGGCGACGAACTCGCCGAGGCGGGTGATCGCGTCCTTCCCCTGGACGTAGCGGGCGGGGCTCATGACGGTGCGGACCGGTGTGGTCATCGTGTCTTCCTCTCTCGACGGGGTCGCGGCCGACGGTACGCGGCGGCTCTGGACGGCCCCTGGCGACGCCCAGCCGCCTCCCGGCGGGCCGGGACCCGTGGTTCAGGCCGCTCCCGGTAAAGTCCGTCAGGTGACGCCCAGCCCCGCCTCCGCGACCCCGTACGAGGTGCTCGGCGTGCCCGCCGGCGTGAGCGACGACGAGCTCCGCCGCGCGTACCGCCGCCTCGCGCGCGAGACGCACCCCGACCTCGGCGGCAGCGCGGCGGCCTTCCGTTCCCTCCAGCTCGCCTGGGAGCAGGTCGGGACTCCGGAGGCGCGGGCCGCCTACGACCGCCGCCGCGGCCCCGCCACATCAGGGTCCCGCGCCCCGGGGCCCGGCACCGCCGGCGGCGCCCCGTTCAGCTGGGCCCCTCCGGCCCGCGACGCTCCGCGCACGGGCTCCCAGCCGCGTGCCCGCGTGCACGGCCACCCCGGAGGCGCCAACCGCGAGCGGTACCTCGACCTCATGCGGGAGTGGGTCGGTCGCGGCGTGCCCCTCGACGACCCCTACGACGAGCAGCTCGTCCGCACAGCCCCGCCCGAGATCCGCCACGTCCTGGCGGACGCGCTCGCCGAGGAGGCGACCGTGGCCGTGGTCACCGGCCTGGGCATCGGCTACACGATCTGGAGCGACGTCGACGCTGGCGACGAGGGCAAGCTCGACCACGTCGTGCTCGGCCCGTCGGGCCTGTTCGCCGTCCAGTCGTCCGACTGGGGGAGCGAGCTCGTCGTCTCCCGGGGCGAGCTGGTCGGCAGCGGCGTGCCCGAGCACGAGCAGCCCGTGCGCGACCTCACCCGCCAGGCCCGCGCCGTGCGACGTTCGACGCGCGTCTCGTTCACGCACCAGCTGATCGTGGTGCCCGACGACGACTTCCCGCCGGCCCTCGAGCAGGTCGGCCGCGGTCGACGCGGCTCCACCTGGGTGCTGCGTCGGTCGCTGCTGGCGCACGTCCTGACGTACGGGCCCGAGCTCGGCGACCGGACCTCGATCAGCGACGTCTTCGAGGTGCGCGAGCGCCTGCAGCAGGCCATCCGCTTCGTCTAGGCCGCGGCGGCCGCCCGATCGTTCCACGGAACGCCCGGCTGACGCGTCGACCAGCGGCCCGGACCCGGCCCCGGGCGGCGACCTCGTCGTCCCCGCCCCGGGCGGGAGGGTGGGGGATGGTCCGACATCGGGTTCCGGACCAGCCCCCGGGTTCTCGTTCGGAGCCTCCGCCGGATCGGATGGGTCGTGCCCGCCACCTCGCCGGGTCCGCTCCCGGCGGCGTGTGGCAAGCTCGCGGGGTGACCATCCACGGACCCGCTGACGGCTGGGTCGAGACCTCCGACGGCCGACGTTTCTGGGGCCGGGCGGGCGCCGCCGGCCTGCTCGTCGTCGACGCCGACGACCGCGTCCTCCTGCAGCACCGCGTCGAGTGGAGCCACCACGGCGGCACCTGGGGCCTGCCGGGCGGCGCCCGCCAGTTCGACGAGACCGCGGTCGAGGGCGCCCTCCGTGAGAGCGGCGAGGAGGCCGCCGTGCCCGGCGACGCCCTGCGGCTCGTGTTCGAGTCCGTGCTCGAGGTGCCGCCGTGGTCGTACACGACCGTCGTGGCCCGGGTCGAGCGGCCGTTCGAGGCCGTGATCTCCGACGCGGAGAGCATCGAGCTCGCCTGGGTGCCCCGCGCCGACGTCGCGGCCCTGCCGCTGCACCCCGGCTTCGCGGCGTCGTGGCCGGGGCTCGAGGCCCAGCTCGACCTCGCCCCGCACCTCGTCGTCGACGCGGCCAACGTCGTGGGCTCTCGCCCGGACGGCTGGTGGCGCGACCGTGCCGGGGCCGCCACGCGCCTCCTCGGGGCGCTCTCGGCCGCGGCCCGCACGGGCCTGCCGGCCGACCTCGTGCTGGCGGAGCCCCCGACCGGGGCGGGCGCCGCGACTTCCTGGTGGCCGCACGTCACCGTCGTCCTCGAGGGGGAGGCGCGGGGCGCGACGGAGACCGCCGACGGCCCCGAGGCCCGCACCTCGGGCACCGCGGCCCACCCCGTCACGGTCGTGCGGGCGCCCGCCGACGGCGACGCCGCGATCGTCGAGGTCGTCGACCGCCTGTGCGCCGGCGGCGGGCAGGTCGTCGTCGTGACGGCCGACCGCGAGCTCGGCGCCAGGGTGCGGGCCCGGGGGGCCGACGTGGTGGGCCCGGGCCGCCTGCTCGCGGCCCTCGACGCGCTGCCCGCGAGCTGAGGCGCCGGCGGCGCCGCACGCGACCCACCGCACGCCGCCCACCGCACGCCGCACACGACGACGCCGTGGTCGCCCGGAGGGCGACCACGGCGTCTCGTCGGCGGTGCCGCACGGGTCAGGCCGCGGGGCCGTCCCCGAGGGTGACCGTGGCGGTCTGCGAGGCGCCCGTCGCGTCGGTCCAGGTGACCGTCACGCGGTCTCCCGAGGCGTGCGCCTTGACCGCCGCGGTCAGGGCCTCGGCCGTGCTCACGGGCGTGCCGTCGAGGGCCGTCACCACGTCGCCGGCGACGAGGCCCGCCGACTCGGCCGCGCTCCCGTCGACCGTGCCGGCGATCGGTACGCCGGCGACGCCGCCCGTGGCGGTGCTGGCGATCTCGGCGCCGAGGAAGGCAGGGAGGCCGATCTGCACGGTCGAGCTCGGCGTGCCCGACTCGATCTGGCGCGCGATGTCGAGCGCGTCGTCGATCGGGATCGCGTAGCCCGTGATCGGGGTGGTCCCCGAGGAGGCGGCGGTCACGATGCCGACGACGTCGCCGGAGGCGTCGCGCAGGGGCCCGCCGGAGTCGCCCGAGACGACGTCCGACCGGAGCTCGATCAGGCCGCTCAGCGACTCCGTCCCCGTGCCCGACTCGCTCTGGACCTGGATCGACTCGTCGGTCGACAGGACCGTGCCCGTCGCCGTCACGAGGTCCCCGGTGCCGCCTGCGTTGCCCGTCGAGTGCACGGCGTCGCCCACCGCGACGTCGCCGGGGTCGTCGAACGTCACGGGGGTGAGCCCGCTCGCGTCGCGCAGCTGGAGCACGGCGACGTCGTTCGTCGCGTCGGTGCCGACGACGTCGGCCGTGTACGTCCGCCCGGAGGCCTCGTCGGTCACCTGGATGCTCGTCGACCCCTGCACGACGTGGTTGTTGGTGAGCACGAGCCCGTTCGCCGTGAGGACCATGCCCGTGCCGGCCGACTTGTACGACTCGTCGTAGTTCAGCGTCGAGACGATGGTGACCACGCCCGCGGTCTCCGCCTCCGTCGCGGGCACGGCCGACGACTCGGTCGTGCCCGTGCCGCCCTGCGTCCCGTCGCCCGGCAGGGCGCTGCCGGTGCCGCCCTGGGCGCTCCCCGAGCCGCCCGTGCTGCCCGAGCGGGGGCCGAGCAGCTGCGGGGCGAGCTCGAGCGCCTGCCGCTGGGCGGCGGCGGAGGCCGCGGCGGCCTCGCCGGCCGTGCGGCCGACGGCCCAGGCGCCCGCACCGGCGCCGCCGGCCACGAGCACGACCGCGGCGGCGGCCCCGGTCAGCGCGAGCCAGCGCCGCGAGCGGCGACGCCCCGACGCGGCGGCGGGCGACGTGCCCGGCCCGGCGAAGGTCGGGGGCACGGCCGCGCCCGGGGCCGCGTCGTACGACTGGTGGCCGTCGTCGCCCACGGGCCGGGCGGCGGAGACGTACCGGGTGTCCGACGTGCCCGTGACGTGGGGGAGGGCGTGAGCGACCGGGGAGCCCTCGTCGGTGGCTGACGGCGTCGGGGCGGGCTGCGCCGCCGGGGCGGGCTGGCGGACGTCGTCCGTGCCGGCGTCGGTGCGGGCGTTCTCGTCGCGCTCGGGGTGGTCCATGGGGTGCCTCCTGTGGCTGTCGTGGTGACGTGCCCCCATCAGACGTCGGCACCCTGTCCGTTCCCGATGACGAGTCCATGAACGCGGCGGGAGTCGCATGAGGAGGAGCCGTGAACGGCGGCCGTGTCGGGCTGCTCGTCGCGGCCCGACGGCGTCCGGGCCCGGATCCGGTTCCCGTCGGCGGTCCGAGTTCCTATACGCTGGGACGCCGAAGGAGGTCCACGATGGCAGAGCCCGACAACAACGTCCCCGGCACGCACGACGGTGACGACGTTCACACCCGTGCTCACCAGGGCCACGCGTCCGACCCGGCACCGTCGGGGGTCGACACGACCCTCAGCTTCAACGAGGAGTTCCAGGCGCAGCTCGCCGCCCTCGAGGGCGGCGTCTCCACCGACGAGCGCGAGGCCGTCACGGCCCTGCCCTCCGGGTCCGCCCTCCTCGTGGTCCGCCGGGGCCCCAACATCGGCGCCCGGTTCCTCCTCGACTCCGACGTCACCGTGGCCGGTCGCCACCCCGACGCGGGCATCTTCCTCGACGACGTGACGGTCAGCCGCAAGCACGCGGAGTTCCGCCGCTCGGGCACGACGTTCACCGTCCGTGACCTCGGCTCGCTGAACGGCACGTACTTCGACGGCACCCGCATCGACGAGGCCCTGCTCAGCGACGGCGCCGAGGTGCAGGTCGGCAAGTTCCGGCTCACCTTCTACGCCTCGCGCGTCGACCTCGCCAAGCTGGCGATCGGGTAGTGCCCCGCTCCTCCGCCGCTCGCTCCGCCGAGTCGGGTCCCGTCGACCTGCTCACCATCGGCCAGGTGCTCGCGCGGCTCAAGTCGGAGTTCCCCGACCTCAGCAACAGCAAGCTGCGCTTCCTGGAGGAGCGCCAGCTCGTCACGCCGGTGCGCACGCCCTCCGGCTACCGCAAGTTCTCGCCGGCCGACGTCGAGCGGCTGCGCTTCATCCTCGGGCTGCAGCGCGACCACTACCTGCCGCTCAAGGTCATCCGCCAGCACCTCGACGACCTCGACGCCGGCCGCCCCACCTCGCTGCCGACCGGCTCGGCCCCCGTGTCGATCGTGTCGCACCCCCGCCGCGTCACGCGTGACGAGCTGCTCGACCGCACCGGCGCCTCCGCGGGCCTCCTCGACGACGCGATCAGCGCCTCCCTCGTCGCTCCGTCCGACGTGTACGGCGACGACGCCGTGACGATGCTCTCCGCCCTCGTCGAGCTTTCGCGGTCGGGCATCGAGCCGAGGCACCTCCGCGGCGTCCGCTCCTCGGTCGAGCGCGATCTGGGCCTCGTCGAGAACGCCCTCTCGTCCGTCGCACGTCGCCGCGACGCGGCCGGCCGCGCGCGTGTCGCCGAGCTCTCGCGCGAGATCACCGAGCAGCTCGACGTCGTCCGCGGCGCGCTCCTCCGCACCGCCCTCGAGCGCCTCGACACGTAGACGGCGGGGCGGCGGAGGAATATCCTCGACACGCCGACTGCTCCGGGCGGATGTCGCCTCGTCCGACGCCTCGTGTGGGTACCGTGGGTCTTGGTCAAACCATCAACCCGATGTTGAACGTTACGGGTCTGGACGAAGAACAGTGGAAGGCAGCTGCATGAGTGAGTCAGGGTCCCCTGAGGATTCCCGCTACGAGCTGGGACTCCTGTTCACCGACGGCCTGCCCGAGCTCGACACCGACAGCGGCTACCGCGGCACCGTCGCCGCCCGCGCCGCCGGGATCAGCTACCGCCAGCTCGACTACTGGGCCCGCACCGGCCTCGTCGAGCCGACGATCCGCGGCGCCGCCGGCTCCGGCTCGCAGCGCCTCTACGGCTTCCGCGACATCCTCGTGCTCAAGCTCGTGAAGCGCCTCCTCGACACCGGCATCTCGCTGCAGCAGATCCGGACGGCCGTGAACCAGCTCCGCGAGTCCGGGGTCAGCGACCTCGCCCAGACCACGCTGATGAGCGACGGTGCCAGCGTCTACCTCTGCACGTCCGACGACGAGGTCATCGACCTCGTCAGCCGCGGCCAGGGCGTGTTCGGCATCGCCGTGGGCAAGGTGCTCCGCGAGGTGGAGACCAGCCTCGTCGAGCTCGACAGCACCCCCGCCGCCGATCCCTCCGACGAGCTCGCGGCTCGCCGCGGCAGCCGCGCCAGCTGACCGGCCCGCCGGCCCCCTCGTCGAGACGGCCCCCTCGTCACCGTGAGGTGCGAGGGGGCCGTCGTCGTGGTGGGGCGCCGTCGATCAGCGGGCCGCGGGCTCCGCGTAGTCGCCGATCTTCGCCGTGCGCATGATGCGCTCGAGCAGCTGGTCGAAGTTGCGGGCCATCTCCTGCGCGCTCTCGCCGGGCCACGCGTGGAGCGGCTTCGCCGCGCCCTGTGCCTGCTGCAGGGAGGTGCGCTCCGGCAGCTGGGGGCTCAGCACGAGGGGGCCGAACATGTCGCGGAGCTCCTTGATGCGGAACTGGTGCTCGATGGACTGCACGCGCGCGCGGTTCACGATGATGCCGAGGGGCTGGAGGCGCGGTGACAGCCCGCGACGGATCTCCTCGATGGCCCGGAGCGCGCGGTCGGCCGCGGCGACGCTGAACAGGCCGGGCTCGGTGACGACGGTGACACGGTCGGACGCAGCCCAGGCGGTGCGCGTGAGGGCGTTGAGCGACGGGGCGCAGTCGATGAGGACGAGGTCGTAGTCGGCCTCGACGTTCGCCAGGGCCTCCTCGAGCTTCCAGATGTCGCGGATCGACGGGTGCGGGCCGTCGAAGTTGATGGCCGAGGGGCTGCCGATCATGACGTCGATCTTGCCCTGGCGCCCCTTGGTCCAGCCGCTGGGCGCGATCGCGGCCCGGACGGTCTTCTCCTTGGGGGAGGCGAGGACGTCGGCGACGTTGAGGTGGCCGGCGACGGTGATGTCGAGGCCCGTCGAGACGTCGGACTGCGGGTCGAGGTCGACCACCAGGGTACGGAGGCCCTTGGCGAAGGCCGCCGACGTGAGCCCGAGCGTCACGGTCGTCTTGCCGACGCCGCCCTTGAGAGAACTGACGCTGAGTACATGCACGACCACGACGATACCGTCCCCGGCGTCGAGACGCCTGCACGTCGTCCGCGCGGCACGCGGCGGGTGGGCGCGCGGACGGCTCCGGGCATGGTGGAGTAGGGGGGTGACCGTCAGAACCATCCGCCTCTTCGGCGACCCCGTCCTCCGCTCCCCGGCCGACCCCGTCGTCGTCGGCGACCCCCGGCTCGACTCGCTCGTCGCCGACCTCCTCGACACCGTGCGGGAGCCGGGGCGCGCGGGCGTCGCGGCGCCCCAGATCGGTGTCGACCTCCGCGCCTTCAGCTACAACGTCGACGGCGAGGTCGGCTACGTTCTCAACCCCGTCGTGGTCGAGGCCAGCGGCGAGCGAGGGCTCGTCGACGAGGGGTGCCTGTCCGTGCCCGGCTTCTGGTTCCCCACCCCGCGCTGGTCGTACGCCCGCGTCGAGGGTGTCGACCTCGCCGGCCGCCGCGTGGTGCTCGAGGGCACGGGCTTGATGGCCCAGGCGCTGCAGCACGAGACCGACCACCTGGCCGGGACCCTCTACGTGATGACCCTGGAGCCCGAGACGAAGCGCGACGCGATGCGCCAGATCCGGGCCAGCGACTGGTGGCGCGTGTAGCTCGCCGCGTCGCCGGCCCGGCGGGTCAGCGGGCCCGGCGCCCCGTCGGGGCGTCCGGGACGGTGCGCACGGACTCGGTCGTCGGGAAGACCGTGTAGAGGTCGGTGATCTCCTGGGCGAAGTCCCGCACCACGACCGCGCGCTTGACGCTCATCTTGGGCGTCAGGTGCCCCGCGGCCTCGGTGAGCTCCACAGGCAGCACCACGAACTTGCGGATCGACTCGGCCCTCGAGACGGCGTCGTTCGCCGTGTCGACGGCTCGCTGCACCTCGGCGAGCACCTTCGGGTGGCGGGCTGCCTCGGCCAGCGGCATGTCCGCCGCCTCGCCCGCGTTGTTGAGCCAGACGGGCAGCATCTCGGCGTCGAGGGTCACGAGGGCGCTGACGAACGGCTTCTGGTCGCCGACGACGACGACCTGCCCGACGAGCGGGTTCGCCCGGATCGGGTCCTCCAGGGCCGCCGGGGCGACGTTCTTGCCGCCCGCGGTGACGATGATCTCCTTCTTCCGGCCCGTGATGGTCAGGTACCCCTCGTCGTCGAGGCTTCCGAGGTCGCCCGTGCGGAACCAGCCGTCACGCAGCACCTCGGCGGTCGCCTCCTCGTCGTGCCAGTAGCCGGCGAAGACGTTCTCGCCCCGCACGAGCACCTCGCCGTCGTCGTCGATGCGGACGGAGACCCCCGGCAGGGCCGGGCCCACCGTGCCGATCTTGAAGCGCGAGACGAGGTTGACCGTCGCGGGGGCCGTCGTCTCCGTCAGGCCGTAGCCCTCCAGCACCCGGATGTCGAGGCTGCGGAAGAAGTGCCCGAGGCGTGTGCCGAGCGGGGCGGAGCCGGAGACCGCGTACCGGATGCGGCCGCCCATCGCCTTCTTGAGCTTGCTGTAGACGAGCCGGTCGAAGAGCGCGAAGCGGAGCTTCAGGCCGAGGGGGACCTCGCCGGCGTCGAGCGCCTTGCTGTGGGCCACCGCGACGGCCGCGGCCCGACGGAACACCCCGCCCTTGCCGCCGGCCTCCGCCTTCTGCTCGGCGGAGTTGTAGACCTTCTCGAAGACCCGTGGAACGGCGAGGAGGAAGGTCGGCCGGAACGACGCGAGGGAGGGGAGCAGCTGCTTCGTGTCGGCCTGGTGCCCGACCTTGACCCCCGCGTGCACGGAGAGGACGGCGATGAAGCGGGCGAACACGTGTGCGGTGGTGACGAACAGCAGGGTCGACGACCCGGGCGCGACGACGTCGCCCATGGCCACGGCGGCGTTGCGGCTCGTCTCCACGAAGTTGCCGTGGGTCAGCACGCAGCCCTTGGGGCGGCCCGTCGTGCCCGAGGTGTAGATGAGGGTCGCGACGTCCGCCGCGGTGGCCAGCCGACGCCTCCGGTCGATCTCCGCGTCGGGGACGCCCGCGCCCGACGCCGCGAGCTTCTCGAGGTCGCCGAGGTCGATCTGCCAGACGTGCCGCACGTCGGGCAGCTCGGGGTGGACCTCGTCGAACTTGGCGAAGTGGTCGGCGGTCTCGACGATGACCGCGGTGGCCCCCGAGTCGCTGAGGTTCCAGTGCACCTGGCTCGGGGCGCTCGTCTCGTAGACCGGCACCAGCATCGCGCCGGCGAACCACGTGGCGAAGTCGACCAGCGTCCACTCGTACCGCGTGCGGCACATCAGCCCGATCTTCTCGCCGGGCTCGACGCCGGCGGCGACCAGGCCCTTGGCGAGGGCCCGCACCTGGGCCAGGAACTCGGCCGCGGTGACGTCCTGCCAGCCCCCGACTCCGTCGGGGACGGCGAACAGCGCAGCGTCCGGGGTGAGGGCCGCCCGCTCGACCAGGAGGTCGGTGGCGTTGGCGGCGGGGTCCGGCTCGACGGCCAGGGGGGTGGTGTGTTCGTTCACGGCAGCTCCTTCGGTACCGAACGACGGTCCCCTCACCCTAGCCGGACCGGCCCGTCCGGTGGCGAGCCCGGGAGCGGGGCGAGGCTAGACTCCCTGTTCGTGCAGGCAATCGGAATCGACATCGGTGGTACGAAGATCGCGGGTGGCGTCGTCACCGAACTCGGGGAGATCGTCGAGGAGCGTCGCGTGCCGACCCCGGCCGGCGACTCCGCCGCCATCGTGGACGCCGTGGTCGAGATGATCACCGCCCTCCGCGCCGCCCACCCCGACGTCGTCGCGGCGGGCGTCGCCGCCCCCGGCTTCATCGACGCCTCGCAGTCCACCGTCTACTACACGCCGAACATCGCGTGGCGGAACGAGCCCCTGCGCGCCCGTCTGGCCGAGCGCATCGACCTCCCGATCACGATCGACAACGACGCCAACGCGGCGGGCTGGGCGGAGTTCCGGTTCGGCGCCGGGCGGCTGGCCAGCGACATGACCATGCTCACCATCGGCACCGGGGTCGGCGGCGCCGTCGTGGCCCAGGACCGCCTCATGCGCGGAGGCTTCGGCACGGGCGGCGAGCTCGGCCACATGCGCATCGTCCCCGACGGCCTGCCCTGCGGCTGCGGGGCCCGCGGCTGCATCGAGCAGTACGGCTCGGGCCGGGCCCTCCTCCGCATGGCCGGCGAGGTCGCCGACCAGGGCGGCGTGGGCAGCGCCCTCGCCGAGGTCCGCACGCGCAAGGGCGAGCTCACCGGCCACGACGTGAGCGACCTGCTCACGGCGGGGGACCCGGGCGCCCTCGAGGCCCTCCGACAGCTCGGCACCTGGCTCGGCCAGGCCGCCGCGTCGCTGAGCGCCATCCTCGACCCCCAGGTCTTCGTCTTCGGCGGAGGCGTCGCGCAGGCCGGTGAGCTGCTGCTCGCCCCCGTCCGCGCTGCCTACCTCGAGCACCTGCCGGCGCGCGGCTACCACCCCGAGCCCGAGTTCGTCATCGCCGAGCTCGTCAACGACGCGGGCGTCGTCGGCGCCGCCGACCTCGCGCGGGTGCACGCCGCGAGCCGCTAGGCTCCGACCGCTCAGAGAAGAGAGGCTCCGCCCGATGCTGTACTGGTTCCTCAAGACGTTCGTGGCGAGCCCGCTCGTCCTCACCGTCTTCCGCCCGTGGGTGCGCGGCCTCGAGAACGTGCCCGCGACCGGTGCCGTCATCTTCGCGAGCAACCACCTGTCGTTCGTCGACTCGATCTTCCTTCCCCTGGCCCTCGAGCGCCGCATCTCCTTCCTCGCCAAGAGCGACTACTTCACGGGGCGCGGCGTCAAGGGCTGGGCCATGCGGCTCTTCTTCACCGCGACCGGCCAGCTCTCCATCGACCGCTCGGGGGGCAAGGCGTCGGAGGCGTCGCTCGCGACGGGCCTGGCGGTCCTGGCGCGGGGCGAGCAGCTGGGCATCTACCCCGAGGGCACTCGCAGCCCCGACGGCCGCCTCTACCGGGGCCGCACCGGCGTCGCCCGGATGATCCTCGAGGGGCATGTGCCGGTCGTGCCGGTCGCGATGATCGACACCGAGAAGGTGATGCAGACGGGCACGAAGATCCCGAAGATCCGCCGGGTAGGGGTCGTCTTCGGCGAGCCGCTCGACTTCAGCCGGTTCGAGGGGATGGAGGGCGACCGCTTCATCCTCCGGTCGATCACGGACGAGATCATGTACGAGCTGGCGGCCCTGAGCGGCCAGGAGTACGCCGACGTGTACGCCTCCTCCGTCAAGGAGAAGCGCGCGGCCCTTTCGCGATAAGCTCGCTCGTCGGAACCGACCGGCTCCGCCCCTCCGAGACGCAAGGACGACCGTGGTCCAGCCCCCTGAACCGTTCGCAGCCATCGCCGACGCCGACGTGCTCGAGGGCCTCGACCGCTGGCGCACCCTGCCGATCAAGCAGCAGCCCCGCTGGCCCGACGGCGCGGCCGTCGAGGCCGCCTCGGCCGAGCTCGCCACGCTGCCGCCCCTCGTCTTCGCCGGCGAGGTCGACACCCTCCGCGAGCGGCTCGCGGCGGCGGCGCAGGGGCGGGCGTTCCTGCTGCAGGGCGGCGACTGTGCCGAGACCTTCGCCGGGGCCACGGCCGACCAGATCCGAGACCGGGTCAAGACCATCCTCCAGATGGCGGTCGTGCTGACCTACGGCGCCTCGATGCCCGTCATCAAGATGGGCCGCATGGCCGGCCAGTTCGCCAAGCCCCGCTCGAGCGACGACGAGACCCGTGACGGCGTGACCCTGCCCGCGTACCGCGGAGACATCGTCAACGGCTACGACTTCACGCCCGAGTCCCGGCGTGCCGACCCGGCACGGCTCGTGAAGGGCTACCACACCTCCGCGTCGACCATCAACCTGATCCGGGCCTTCACGCAGGGCGGCTTCGCCGACCTCCGCCAGGTGCACAGCTGGAACAAGGGCTTCGCCCGGAACCCCGCCAACGCCCAGTACGAGAACCTCGCCCGCGAGATCGACAAGGCCATCCGCTTCATGGAGGCCGCCGGGGCCGACTTCGACGAGCTCAAGCGCGTCGAGTTCTACACCAGCCACGAGGGCCTGCTGATGGACTACGAGCGCCCCATGACGCGCATCGACAGTCGCACGGGCACGCCCTACGTCCTCTCGTCGCACTTCGTCTGGATCGGTGAGCGGACGCGCGACCTCGACGGTGCCCACGTCGACTTCCTCTCGCGGGTGCGCAACCCCATCGGCGTCAAGCTCGGCCCGAGCACGACCCCCGACGACATGCTGCGGCTGATCGACGTGCTCGACCCCGACCGTGAGCCCGGCCGCCTGACCTTCATCACGCGCATGGGCGCGGGCAAGATCCGCGACGCCCTGCCGCCCCTCCTCGAGGCCATCTCGGCCGCCGACGCCACGCCGCTGTGGGTCAGCGACCCGATGCACGGCAACGGCCTGACGACGCCGACCGGCTACAAGACGCGTCGGTTCGAGGAGATCATGGACGAGGTCAAGGGCTTCTTCGAGTCGCACCGCGCCGCGGGCACGCACCCGGGCGGCATCCACATCGAGCTGACGGGCGACGACGTGACCGAGTGCCTCGGCGGCTCGGAGCACATCGACGAGGCCACGCTGGCGACGCGGTACGAGTCGCTCTGCGACCCGCGCCTCAACCACATGCAGTCGCTCGAGCTCGCCTTCCTGGTCGCGGAGGAGCTGGCGGCCGTCTGACCCGCGCCTCCCGCATGCCCAGCGCCTGACGCCCCGCCTTCCTCGAGAGGGCGGGGCGTCGGTCGTCGCGGGGCCTACTCGACGCGGTAGCTCAGGGCGATCGTCGATCCGCGGGCCGCCGTGCCGCCCGGAGCGGGGTCCGTGGCGGTCACGGTGAGGCGCGCCTCCCAGTCGAAGAAGGCGCAGGTGAAGTTCGTGCACTTGTCGTACGTCACTCGGAGGCCGAGGGCGCGGAGCTCGGCGACCGCGTCGTCGATGGTCTTGCCCGTGACGTCCGGGACGGTGACCGGCGCCGGCCCCTTCGAGACGACGAGGTCGAGGGTCGCTCCGGGCACGAGCACACCGTCGGTCTGGGCCTCGCTGCGGATGACGGAGCCCGAGGCGACGGTGTCGCTGAACTCGGTGCCCGCCTCCTGCCCGGAGAGGGAGACGGCGGCCAGCGCTGCCTGGGCCTCCGCGAGCGGCTGGCCGCTGACGTCGGGCACCGGCCCGGCCGAGACGGTGAGCGTGACCGGGCGCTGCTCGCCGTACTGGGCAGCCGAGCTCAGGTCGACGGGAGAGCCGGAGTCGTCGACGCCGCTCAGGGCGATGACGGCGCCCTCGGGGACGGCGGGATCGAACTGCGTCGAGGAGTCGCCCACGGTGAAGTCGCCGAGGGCAGCACGGGCGTCCTCCTCCGAGAGGCCGACGACGGTGGGGAGGTCGAGCTGCTGGGGGCCCTGGGAGACGACCAGCGTCACGGGGCGGTCCCGTGCCACCCGCGAGCTCGCCGACGGGTCCGTGCCGGTGACCTGCCCGGCCGGCACGGTCGGGGAGAAGTCGGTCCTCTGCTCGGGGGCGACGGTGAGCCCGGCGGCCTGGAGCGCGCTGGTCGCGGCGGTGGGATCCTGACCGGTGACGTCCGGGACGGCGATCTGCGCACCGGGGCCGGCACTGAACCACCAGCCGGCGCCTCCGGCGAGCAGTGCGAGCACGACGACGAGGGAGAGCCACACGGCGCCTCGTCGCCGCCGACGGGCAGCCACTGCGGCGAGCTTGTCGACGTTGGCGGCCTGCGGAGGCGGGACGGGCCCTGTCCGGTGGCGCGCCCGCGGGAGGACGTGCGTCTCGCCCGTCGCACCGCGGGGGAGCACGGACGTCGCCGAGGTCGGCGCCGACGCGGGGGCGGGCGGCAGCACCATCGTGCGCTGCGCAGGCCTCGCGCCTGCCGGGTCCGCCAACGCCCGCTGCACGTCGACGAGCTGCTCGAGCAGCGCGCGGGCGTCGCGGGGGCGGTGCTCGGGGTCGCGGGCCGTGGCCCAGAGCACGAGCTCGTCGAGCTCCACCGGCACGCCCGGTGCGACGAGGCTCGGTGCGGGCACCGTGTCGTTGGCGTGCTGGTAGGCGATCTGCATCGGCTGCTCGCCCTTGTAGGGCTGCTCGCCGGTGAGCATCTCGTAGAGCATGATGCCGAGGGCGTAGATGTCGCTGCGGGTGTCGGCGATGCCGCGCGTGACCAGCTCGGGCGAGAGGTACGCGATCGTCCCGAGCAGGGCCGCGCCGGTGGCGGTGTTGGCGGTGGCAGCGCGGGCGAGCCCGAAGTCGCCGATCTTGATGCGGCCGTCGTCGGCCAGCAGCACGTTCTCGGGCTTGAGGTCGCGGTGCACGATGCCGGCGCGGTGCGCGGCGGCGAGGCCGGCCAGCACCGCCTCGAGGATGTCCATCGCCTGCTCGCTGGTGAGCACGGAGTGGTCCTGGAGGAGCTCGCGCAGCGTGATGCCGGGCAGGTACTCCATGACGAGGTACGCGCTGTCGTCGTCCTGCCCCTGGTCGAAGACGTTGACCACGTTGGGGTGGGCGAGCCGGGCGGCCGAGCGGGCCTCCTGGATGAAGCGCTCCTTGAACGAGGCGTCGTCGGCGAGGTGGCCGTGCATGATCTTGATCGCGACGCGTCGTTCGAGCCGCAGGTCGGTGGCGAGGTACACGGTGGCCATGCCGCCCCGGGCGATGCGTGAGCGGACCTGGTAACGATCGTCGATGAGACGGCCGATCATCGGGTCAGTCTGGTTCACGCTCACCCCGCAGATTCTACGGACTCGCCCCGTCCCGGCAGCGCGGACTCACCGGCGGGGTCGCAACAACGCCCGCGCCGGCGGGGCTCAGCCCAGGGTCGCGAGCCAGGAGGCGGCGGGCCCCTCCCACTTGGCGTACGCGGTCGGGTGCGCCGACAGCTGCACGGCCTGGGCCGCCGCCGTGAGCGACATGCCCGACCAGCCCTTGACGTCGAGGAGGCCCCGGGTCTTGCCGACGTTGGGGTTGGTGCGGCCGCCGAAGAAGAGCTTGGTGGCGTGGACGGGGTCGGTCAGCTGGGCCACCGTGCCCCACCCCGTGCTGGGGCGCTGCTGGTAGAGGCCGACCGAGTCGCGGTCGCCCCAGTCGATGTTCCGGAGGCTCGACTCCTGCGCCGCCGCCGCCAGGGCGACGACGATCGCGCGGTCTCCGACGCCCAGCTCCCGACCGACGCGGATGATCGTGCGGGCGTTGCCCTGCTGCTCGGCGGTGAGGGCGGTGCCGACCGCGAGGGGCGTGGCCGACGTGGCGACGACGGTCGTCGCGGGGGCCGACGTCGTGCCGGTGGGCGTGCCGCTCGTCGAGGGGATCGTCAGCGTCGTCCCGGCGTAGATCGTGCTCGTGAAGCCGAGGCCGTTGGCGGCGAGGAGCGCCTTCGTGCTGACGCCCGAGCGAGCGGCGATCGACGCCACGGTGTCGCCCGACCGGATGATGTACGACGAGGAGCCCGTCGACGCGGCGGGCGGCGTCGAGACGGACGGGGCCGGCGTGCTGCTCGCGGCGGCGGCACCCGGCAGGGCGAGCTGCTGGCCGGGGTAGATGATGCTCGACCAGGAGAGGCCGTTCGCCTGCAGCAGCGCGCTCGTGCTGACGCCGTGGGCGCCGGCGATGGAGCTGAGCGTGTCGCCGCGGGCGATCGTGTAGCGGGTCGGCGAGGAGGAGGCGCGGCTGCTGCTCACGGGGACGCTGGGGGCCGCTGCGGCGCCGGCCACGAGGCTCAGGGCCTGCCCGGGGAAGATGGTGGACTTCCAGCTCAGGCCGTTGAGCGCCAGGACGCTGGCCGTGCTGAGTCCGAACGAGCCCGCGATGCTCGCGACGGTGTCGCCGGACTTCACGGTGTAGCTCGACGGGGCGGTCGCGGCCGCGGTCTGGACCAGCGCCTCCTGCGGGGCCTCGGCCACCGGGGGAGTCGTCGGGAGCGTGGGGCGGGGGGTCGTGTGCGGCTCCTTCACCGGGCGCGGCGCGTGGTCGACCGAGGCGACGGGGCCGGTGAGCCCGAGGGCCATGGAGCCGGCGAGCACGATCGGGACCGTGTTGAGCATCGAGCGGGCGACCCGGCTCATGGCGCGGCCGTCGTCGGGCACGAGCGCGGGCCGCGCGAAGGCCGTGCCCGCCGTGGTCGTGGCGGCGGCGGGCGTGCCGGTCGGGGTGCTGTCGTTCATGAGGTGATCCTCGGCTCGGGGAGTCCGACACGGCCGTGGCCTGGCCCCCGGCGACATGTCTCGATGGCACCAAGCTGACACAGAAGGAGAACCAAGTCAATCAGTGTGACGGGAGTGACGGATGTGACTCGGGGGGCTCAGCGTTCCCCGTCGCGGCCCGGGCGTGGCAAGGTTGTGGCGTGACCGATCTCTCCCAGAAGCCCTGGTTCGCCGACGCCGAGTGGCTGACCGTCCCCGACCTCGTCGAGATGCTCGGCGTGAGCGTCAGCCGTGTGCACCGCCTGGTCGAGGAGCACGTGCTGCTCGCCACGAGGGTCGGCGGCGTCACGAAGGTCCCCGCGGTCTTCGTCGTCGACGGCGAGCCGATGCACGAGCTGCGCGGCACCGCCACCGTCCTCGCCGACAACGGCTTCACCGACGACGAGGCGATCGACTGGATGCTCTCCGTCGAGGAGTCGCTCGGCACCAGCCCGGTCGAGGCGCTGCGGGCCGGCCGGAAGGCCGAGGTCCGCCGCGTCGCCCAGAGCCTCCTCTAGCGGGGCCCCACCCCGACCCGCGGGGCGCCCCCGCCCCGCGACGGACGCTCAGTAGTCGCGGCGGGTGACCGTCTCGGCGAGACGCGCCAGCTGCGACCGGGCGGACGGCGCCAGGTCGGCACGGTCGAGGGCCTGCACGGCGCGCTCCACCTGGTCCGAGATCGATCGCTCGACGGCGTCCACGGCCCCGCTCTCGCGGAGCGTGGCCTGCAGCACGCCGATCTGGTCGTCGTCGAGGTCGGGGTCGCCGAGCAGCTCGTCGAGCAGCCGCACCGCCGACGACGGCAGCTCGCGCCGCGCGGTCGCCACCAGGACGGTGCGCTTGCCCTCGCGGAGGTCGTCCCCGGCGGGCTTCCCGGTGACGGCGGGGTCGCCGAACACGCCGAGCATGTCGTCACGCAGCTGGTAGGCGATGCCGAGCGGCAGGCCGAAGGCGCGCAGGGCCGCGAGGGCCTCGTCGCTGCCGCCGGCCATGGCGGCGCCGATCGTGAGGGGCGCCTCCACGCTGTACTTCGCCGACTTGTAGACGATGACGCGCTGGGCGCGCGGCAGCAGCTCCGCGTCGGGCACGCTCCGCCACGCGCCCTCCTCGAGGATGTCCAGGTACTGGCCGACCGTCACCTCCGTCCGCATCCGGTTGAACTCGCGTCGCGCCGACCGCGCGGCGTCGCGGGAGGCGAGGGAGTCGAGCGCGGCGCTCACCTGCTCGTCGCTCCAGGCGAGCAGCAGGTCTCCCATCAGCAGGGCGCCGGAGGTGCCGAACGCGCCCGGCGACCCGAGCCACGCGCCGTCGCGGTGCAGGGCCTCGAACCGACGGTGCGCCGCGGGCAGCCCGCGCCGGGTGTCGGAGTTGTCCATGATGTCGTCGTGGACGAGGGCGGCGGCGTGGAAGAACTCCAGGCCGACGGAGGCGGCCATCACGGCGTCGAGGGAGCGCTCGTCGACGCTGCGGGCGAGCGGGTCGAAGCCCACGTCGAGCCCGGCGACCGACTGCCACCCCCAGTAGCAGAACAGCGCGCGGAACCGCTTGCCGCCCCGGAGCAGATCGCTCGAGAAGAGGGCGAACGGGTCGAGGTCCGGAGCGATGCTCCGGAGCGCAGGACGCTGCCCCTCGAGGAACGCGTCGATGCGCTCTTGGACGACGTCCACTAACCGCGTACTCTCAGCCACGCGCCTAGCCTAGCCACAGGGGCCAGGCATACACTCGCACGTACCGATCGCGCCGATCCCGAGGCCGAGGGGCCCGTGTTCGAAGGGAACAACACCATGCCGCTTTCCGAGCAGGAGCAGCGCCTCCTCGAAGAGATGGAGCGGAGCCTCTACAGCAACGACTCCGACTTCGTGGCGACGGTCGGCGGCCGCGGCCGTCCCAACTACACGATGGTCGTCGTGGGCGTCCTCGCAGCTCTGGTCGGCATCGCCGTCATCGTCACCGGCGTCATCCTCCGCACCCCGCCGATCGGGCCGCTCGTCGGCGTCCTGGGCTTCGTCATCCTCGTCGCCGGCGCGCTGTTCGCGATCGCACCTCCTCGCCGCAGGGGCGCGCCCGCCCCGGCCCCCACGACCTCGGCTCGTCCGTCGGCGGCGCGCCCGCAGCGCGGCGGTGGCGGCAGCATGATGGACCGCTTCTCCGATCGCTGGGACCGCCGACAGGACGGCGACCGCCGGTAACGTCCCACCCGCGCACGCGGCACACCACGACCTCAGGGGTCGGCCTCCGGGCCGGCCCCTTCGTCGTGTCCGGGGCGTCGTCGCGAGCGTCGCCTCCGGCCACGGGTCTCCACGTCGCGTCCACCCTGCCTCCACTTCGCTCCACCGACGCCTGCGGCGGGCGGGCCCGCGGCCGCTCGAGGGCTCCCGGCCCGCCGCCGCGCCCAGGGCACTCCCGATGTCCTCCACTCTCGTGACCCCCGAACTGGAGCGGATCGGAGGGGGCGACCCGCGCCTCCGGGGCCGTTTCTCGTTGCTGAGTGGTGCGTTGTGGAGTAAAGTGGAGGCACGTGCCACCGGGTGCGGGGGGCGAAGGGGGAGAGGGCATGTTCCTCGGCACCTATTCGCCCAAGCTCGACGAGAAGGGCCGCATCATCCTCCCCGCCAAGTTCCGTGACGAGCTGGCCTCCGGCCTCGTCATGACCCGTGGGCAGGAGCGCTGCGTCTACGTCTTCAGCCAGGCCGAGTTCGAGAGCATGCACGACCGCATCCGACAGGCACCGATCACGAGCAAGGAGGGCCGCGACTACATGCGCCTCTTCCTCTCCGGTGCCAGCGACGAGGTCCCCGACAAGCAGGGCCGCGTCACCGTCCCCGCGCAGCTGCGCGACTACGCCGGCCTCGGCCGTGAGCTCACCGTGATCGGCGCGGGCAACCGTGCCGAGATCTGGGCCACCGAGGCGTGGGACGCCTACTACGAGGCCCAGGAGGCCGCGTTCGCCAACACCACGGAGGAGGTGATCCCCGGCCTCTTCTAGTTCCTCGAGCCTGACTCCCAGCCGTCCGCCCTGGCGCACCTTCCCCGGTGCCAGGTCGTGAGGGATGGGGATCAGGCCCCGGGAGCCCGAGACCGTCGTCGCCATGGCAGAACAGATCCACACCCCCGTGCTCCTCGAGCGCACCCTCGAGCTCCTCGCCCCCGCCCTGTCGCGCCCCGGCGCCGTCGTGGTCGACGCGACCCTCGGCATGGGCGGCCACAGCGAGGCGATGCTGCAGAGGTTCCCCGAGCTGACCGTCGTCGGCCTCGACCGCGACACCGAGGCGCTGGCCATCGCGGGGGAGCGCCTCGCGGGCTTCGGCGAGCGGGCGCGCCTCGTGCACACCCGCTACGACGGGGTGGCCGACGCCCTCGACGGCCTCGGGTACGACACCGTCGACGCCGTCCTCTTCGACCTCGGCGTCTCGTCGCTCCAGCTCGACCGGGTCGAGCGCGGCTTCTCGTACTCGAAGGACGCTCCGCTCGACATGCGGATGGACCCGACCGCCCCGGTCACGGCCGAGCGGATCCTCGCCGAGTACCCCGAGTCCGAGCTGCGGCGCATCTTCTACCAGTACGGAGAAGAGAAGCTGGCCCCGCGCTACGCCCGCCGCATCGTCGAGCAGCGCGTCGAGGCGCCGCTCGTCCGCAGCGGCGAGCTGGTCGACCTCCTCATCGCCGCGACGCCCATGGCCCTGCAGCGGGCAGGCCACCCCGCCAAGCGCGTCTTCCAGGCGCTGCGCATCGAGGTCAACGGCGAGCTCGCCTCGCTCGAGGCCGCCGTGCCGGCGGCCCTCGACCGCCTGGCAGAGTCCGGGCGCATCGTCGTCCTCGCGTACCAGTCCCTCGAGGACCGCTTCGTCAAGCGCGAGCTGGCGGCCCGGACGACGTCGACGGCCCCGCAGGGGCTCCCCGTCGAGCTGCCCGAGCACCGCCCCGAGTTCAAGCTCCTCGTGCGGGGCGCCGAGCTGGCCACCGACGCCGAGATCGACGAGAACCCCCGAGCACGACCCGTGCGGCTGCGCGCCGCCGAACGAATCCGGAGAGCAGCATGAGCACCGCGGCCGTCAGCCCGATCCCGCAGCCCGCCCGCGCCCCCCGCCGGGCTCCGGTCGAGATCGTCACCACCCGTGCCCAGCGTCGTGCCCGGCCGCGCATCGCCTACGCGCTCGTGGCCACGGCGGCGCTCTTCGTCCTCCTGCTCGGGCAGCTCGCCATCAGCATCGCCCTGAGCGACGGCGCCTACACGATCTCCGACCTGCAGGCCGAGAAGGCCGAGCTGACCCGCGACCAGCAGAAGTACTCCGAGCAGCTCGACGTGCTGTCGTCCCCGCAGAACGTGGCGAACAACGCCGAGCGACTCGGCATGGTGCGCAACTCGAACCCGGTCTACCTCGACCCGGCGACCGGTGCGGTGCACGGCGTCCCCGCCCCCGCCGACGGCGCGGCGGACGGCACCGACAACCTCATCCCGAACACGCTGCTCGACGGCGTGCCGCTCGTCACCCAGCCGCCGGCGGGCGTGCCCGCCGAGACCGCCGACGGCGCCGCCGCGGGGTCCTCCCCGGTCGACCCGACCGCCGCAGCGGGCACCGCGGCGGCTGCCGCCGCCGACTCCGCCGCGCCGGGCGCGGCGGGCGCGCAGAACGCCGATGCGTCGGTAGCCTCGGCCCCGAACCAGCTGGCGGCTCCCGAGACCCGCTAGCGGCGTGCCCGTGAGGGCGTGCCGGACGACGACAGCGGTGGGTGCACGACGACCCGTCCGCGGTGAGGAACCTCTCGTGAACCCTGCTCCCCGCACCGGCGGCCGTCGTGGCCGACCGCACAGCGAGCTCCGCAGCCGACGGCTGCGCGCGACCCTAGCCATGGCCGTGGTGATCGCGCTGGTCGGAGTGTTCGTGGTCAGGCTGGCCGACATCCAGATCGTCCAGGCCTCCGAGCTGAACGCCCAGTCGCTGAACAAGCGCGAGATCCGTCAGGTCACCTACGGCGACCGGGGCGACATCGTCTCGTCCGACGGCACCGTCCTCGCCGGCAGCGTCACGCGGTACAACATCACGGCCGCACCGGCTTTCGCCGAGGACGTCACGGTCACGGAGACCGCGGCCGACGGGACGACCTCGAAGCAGCCCCTCACGGTCGAGCAGGTGCTGGCGCGCGTCGCCGACATCACCGGCGGCGACGAGGCCGCGATGCAGAAGAGCATCTCCGACGACCCCGAGGCGAACTTCGCCTATCTGGTGAAGGGCGTCGACGTCGACGCCTTCCGCGCCGTGCGCGACCTGAAGAACAGCGGCGTCTCGTGGCTCTACTACGAGCGCCAGTCGGCCCGCTCGTACCCGAACGGGTCGGTCGCGGGCAACCTGACCGGCTTCATCGGGACGGACGGCCCGCAGGCGGGGCTCGAGCTGAGCGCCGACCAGTGCCTGGCCGGCACCGACGGGCTCCAGACCTACGAGCGCGGCGCGGACGGCGTGCAGCTGCCCGGCAGCACGGTGACCACGCAGGAGGCGGCGCCCGGCGGCACCCTGTCGCTCACCATCGACTCCGACCTCCAGTACATGGCGCAGCAGGCCGTCGCCGAGCAGGCGCAGGCCATCGGGGCGGAGTCGGCCACGGCGGTCGTCCAGGAGGTCAAGACGGGCAAGCTGCTCGCCGTCGCCGACTGGCCCGCGGTCGACCCCAACGACGTGAACCTCACGAAGGACGTCGCCGACCTCGGCTCGAAGGCCTTCACCTCGTCGTACGAGCCCGGCTCGACCTTCAAGGCGATGACGGCCGCGATGCTCCTCGACTCCGGCAAGGCCGCTCCCACCAGCCGGGTGACCGTGCCCTACTCGCGCACCTTCCCGTGGGGCGGCGAGATCCACGACGCGACCTTCCACCCCACCGAGCAGCTGACCCTCACGGGCGTGCTCCGCGACTCCTCGAACGTCGGCATCTCGCTGCTCGGCCAGAACCTCTCGGCGGAGCAGCGCCACGACTACATGGTGAAGTTCGGCCTGAACGAGCCGACCGCCGTGGGCTTCCTCGGCGAGCCGACCTCGGGCGTCCGCCCCGCCTCCGACTGGGACCAGCAGACGAGCATCAACACGATGTTCGGCCAGGGCGTGCAGACGACGGCCGTGCACGTCGCGGGCATCTTCCAGACCCTCGGCAACCACGGCCTGCGCCTCCCCACCTCCCTCGTCGAGGGCTGCACCGCTCCCGACGGCACCGTGACGATGGCCCCGAGCACCGAGGGCGTCCAGGCGGTCTCTCCCGCCGCGGCCGACTCGACCGTGAACATGATCGAGAAGGTCGTCAGCGACGGCGACCTCAAGGACGTCCTCACCATCCCCGGCTACCGTGTCGGCGCCAAGACCGGCACCGCCGAGGTCGCCAAGTCCGACGGCACGGGGTACGGCTCCGACCGCATCGTCTCGGTCGCCGGCCTCGCCCCCGCGGAGGACCCGCAGTACGTCGTCGTCGTGACGTTCACCAAGCCCAGTACCATCAAGACGTCGGCTGCTGCGGCTCCGACCTTCAACAAGATCATGTCCCAGGTCCTCGAGATGTACCGCGTCCCTCCGTCGACGGAGCCCGCACCGGTCATCCCCCAGACCTGGTGAGAGAAGAGGATTCTTTGAACGCCCGGATCCCCCCGGTCCTCCGACCGGAACATCCGTCCGCGAGGTCGCTCGGCCAGCTGGTCAGCGAGTTCGGACTCGAGCACGACGGCTCCCTCGACGGCGTCGAGGTGACCGGCGTGACGCTGAGCACCGGCGACCTGCACCCGGGCGACCTCTACGTCGGCGTGCCCGGCGAGCACCGGCACGGCGCCGAGTTCGCCGCGCAGGCCCGCGACGGCGGCGCCGTCGCCCTGATGACCGACCGCCGTGGCCTCGAGATCGCGCGCGACGTCGGGCTCCCGGTCGTGCTCGTCGACTCGCCGCGTGCGGCCCTCGGCGACGTCTCCGCCTGGATCTACCGCACGGGCGAGGGCACCGACTCGCCCCTCCTCTTCGCCGTCACCGGCACCAACGGCAAGACCAGCACCTCCTACCTCCTGGAGGGCGTCCTCCGTCAGCTCGGCCTCGTGACGGGGCTGAGCAGCACCGCCGAGCGCCACATCGGCGACCTCACGGTCGTCAGCCGTCTCACGACCCCCGAGGCGAGCGAGATGCACGCCCTGCTGGCCCGCATGCGCGAGAGCGAGGTCCGCGCCGTCGCCGTCGAGGTCAGCGCCCAGGCGCTCAGCCGCAACCGGGTCGACGGTCTCGTCTTCGACGTGGCCGCGTTCACGAACCTCAGCCACGACCACCTCGACGACTACGCCGACATGGAGGAGTACTTCCAGGCGAAGCTGCCGCTCTTCCAGCCCGACCGCTCGCGCCGCGCGGTCATCTCGCTCGACTCCCCGTGGGGCCAGCGCGTCGTCGACAGCGCCCGGGTGCCGTTGACGACGATCACGATCCTCCCCGAGGTCGAGGCCGACTGGCGCGTCGAGATCCTCGACGAGCAGGCCGCGTGGACGGAGTTCCGCCTGACCGGCCCCGAGTCCCGCGAGCTCGTCACCCGGGTGCCGCTGATCGGCTGGCACATGGTCGCGAACGCGGCCCTCGCCCTCGTCATGCTGGTCGAGGCCGGCTTCGAGCTGGGCGCCATCGAGCAGGCCCTCGCGGCCGACGGCGGCATCGTGGCCTACCTGCCCGGCCGCACCGAGCGCGTCTCCGGCGACCGGGGCCCGAGCGTCTACGTCGACTTCGGGCACAGCCCCGACGCCTTCCTCACCACCCTGGCCGCGGTTCGCCGCTTCACGCCCGGCAAGGTCATCATGCTGTTCGGCGCCGACGGCGACCGTGACAAGACCAAGCGGGCCGAGATGGCGCGCGTCGCGGCGGCGGGCTCCGACGTCCTCGTCGTCACCGACCACCACCCCCGCTTCGAGGACCCGCAGGCGATCCGCACGACGCTCGTCGAGGCCGCCCGGGCCGCCTTCCCCGAGCACGAGATCCACGAGGTCAGCCCGCCCGAGGCCGCGATCCGCACCGCCGTCGGCCTGGCCGACGAGGGTGACTCGATCCTCTGGGCCGGGCCCGGCCACCAGGACTACCGCGACATCCGAGGCGAGCGCACGCCGTACTCGGCGCGCGACGAGGCACGAGCGGCGCTCCGAGAGGCCGGGTGGGCCGAGTGATCGCCCTCACCGTCGCCGAGATCGTCGAGATCACGGGCGGCTCCCTCGCCCCCGGGCAGGAGTCGCGGGCCGAGCAGGTCGTGTCCGGCTCGGTCGAGACCGACTCCCGTCTGGTCCAGCCCGGCTCCGTCTTCGTCGCCCTGCGCGGCGAGGTCACCGACGGCCGCCTGTTCGTCGGGTCCGCCGTCGAGCGCGGCGCCGCCCTCGTCGTGGCCGAGGCGGCCGTCGACGTGGACGTGCCCGTCGTCGTGGTCGACGACGGCGTCACGGCGCTCTCCCGCCTGGCCGCCGCGGTCGTCGAGCGCGTCCGCCGCCGCGGTGCCCTACGCGTCGTGGGCGTGACGGGCTCGAACGGCAAGACCAGCACGAAGAACATGCTCCGCGCCGTGCTCGGCGACGTCGCCGCGACGGTCGCTCCCCAGGGCTCGTTCAACAACCACGTCGGTGCGCCGATCTCGATGCTCCGCATCGACGACGACACCGAGTACCTGGTCGTCGAGATGGGGGCGTCCGGCCCGGGCGAGATCGCCCGTCTCGTCCAGATCGCGCGCCCCGACACCGGCGTCGTGCTCAAGGTCGGCCTCGCCCACGCCGGCGGCTTCGGAGGGATCGAGGGCACCCGCGCCGCGAAGTCCGAGATGGTGACCGACCTCCCCGAGACCGGGACGGCCATCCTCAACGCCGACGACGACCGCGTCGCCGGGATGGCGTCCGTCACGGCCGCGCGCGTGGTGACCTTCGGGCTCTCCTCGTCGGCGGACTACCGTGCCTCCGACGTCGACGTGACGGCCGAGGGCACCTCCTTCACCTTCGCCCACGGCGACCTGACCCGCCGGGTGTCGCTGCGCATCCTCGGCGAGCACCACGTGATGAACGCCCTCGCCGCCCTCGCGGTCGCGGGGGAGTGGGGCCTCGACCTCGACCGCGCCGCGACGGTGCTCGAGGGCGTCGCCCGCGCCGAGCGTTGGCGGATGGAGGTGCTCGACGGCGGCGACGGCGTCACCGTCGTCAACGACGCCTACAACGCGAGCCCCGACTCCGTGGCCGCCGCGCTGAAGACCCTCGTCCAGATCGTGCCCGAGGGCGGCCGCTCGATCGCCGTCCTCGGTGAGATGGCCGAGCTCGGCGACGCCGCCCGCGAGGAGCACGACCGCGTCGGTCGCCTCGTCGTACGGCTCAACGTCTCCCAGCTCGTGGTGGTCGGCCACGCCGCGCGCCACATCTCGACCGCGGCCGGGCTCGAGGGCTCGTGGGACGGCGAGTCCGTCCTCGTCGACGACGTCGACGCCGCCTACGAGCTGCTCCGTGGGCAGCTGCACCCCGGCGACGTCGTGCTCGTCAAGTCGTCGAAGTCGGCGGGCCTGCGCTTCCTCGGCGACCGCCTCGCGGGGGTGACCGAGTGATCGCGCTGCTCATCGCCGGCGGGTTTTCGCTGGTCTTCACGCTGCTCATGACGCCGCTGTTCATCCGGCTCTTCCACCGCCTCGGCTGGGGCCAGTTCATCCGCGACGACGGCCCGCAGTCGCACCACACCAAGCGCGGCACGGCGACCATGGGCGGCATCGTGCTCATCCTCGGCACCGTCATCGGGTACTTCCTGGGCCACCTGGTGGCCCGCGACGAGCTCACGCTCAGCGGGCTGCTGGTGCTGTTCATGATGGTGGGCCTCGGCACGGTCGGGTTCCTCGACGACTTCCTCAAGGTCCGCAACCAGCGGAGCCTCGGGCTCGGCGGCTGGGCGAAGATCGCCGGCCAGGTCGTGGTCGGCGCCGTCTTCGCCGTCCTCGCGCTGTCGTTCCCCAACGCGAACGGCCTGACCCCCGCCTCCACCGCGATCTCCGGCATCCGCGACATCTCGTGGCTCGACTTCATGGTGTTCGGCAGCGTCATCGGCGGGGGGCTCTTCCTCATCTGGGTCGTGCTGATCACGGTGAGCACCTCGAACGGCGTCAACGTGGCCGACGGCCTCGACGGCCTCGCGACGGGGTCGTCCATCCTCGCCATCGCGTCGTACATCTTCATCGGCTTCTGGCAGTTCAACCAGTCGTGCTTCAGCACGCGCCTCGACGAGACCACGCGGTCTGCCTGCTACACGGTGGCGAACCCGCTCGACCTCGCGGTCGTGGCGGCCGCGATCTGCGGCGGTCTCATCGGGTTCCTGTGGTGGAACACCTCGCCCGCGCAGATCTTCCTCGGCGACACCGGCTCGCTCGGCCTCGGCGGGGCGCTGGCCGCCCTGGCCATCCTCAGCCGCACCGAGCTGCTCCTCGTCCTGATCGGCGGCCTCTTCCTCGTCGTCACGGGCTCGGTGATCCTGCAACGCGCCTACTTCAAGATCACCAAGGGCAAACGGATCTTCCTGATGAGCCCCCTGCACCACCACTTCGAGCTCAAGGGCTGGGCGGAGGTCACGGTGGTCGTCCGGTTCTGGATCATCGCGGGCCTCTTCGTCGCGGCCGGCGTCGGGGTGTTCTACCTCGAGTGGATCTCGCGCACCTCGTGAGCGACGCGACCCTCGACCCCGCCCTGGCCGCACGCCTCGACGGCCTGAGCAGCTGGCACGCCGACTGGCGGGGCCTCCGCGTGCTCGTGCTCGGCCTCGGCGTGACCGGCTTCTCCGTGGCCGACACGCTCGCCGAGCTCGGCGCCCGCGTCGTCGTCCTGGCCCCGACCGTCGACGACGACCGGGCCGAGCTGCTGTCGCTCATCGGCGCCGAGCTCGTGCTCGACCCCGCGATGGAGGAGCCGCCGGCCGCCGTCGTCGAGCTCGCCCCGGAGCTCGTGGTCATCTCGCCGGGCTTCGCCCCGCACCACCCCCTCGCACGCTGGGCGGCCTCCAGCGGCGCGGCCGTCTGGGGCGACGTCGAGCTCGCCTGGCGCTTGCGCGACAAGACGGAGCGCGTGGCCGACTGGCTGCTCGTCACCGGCACGAACGGCAAGACGACGACGACGCAGCTCGCCACCGCGATGGCGACCCAGGGCGGCCGCCGGGCCGCCGCCTGCGGCAACATCGGCGTGCCCGTGCTCGACGCCGTCCGCGACCCCGACGGCTTCGACGTGCTCGTCGTCGAGCTGTCGAGCCACCAGCTGCACCAGCTGCCGACCGCCGGCCCGGGCGCCCTCCGGCCCCGCGCCTCCGTCTGCCTCAACCTCGAGGACGACCACCTCGAGTGGCACGGCAGCGCCCGCGCCTACCGCGACGCCAAGGCCAAGGTCTACGAGAACACGGTCGTGGCCTGCGTCTACAACAAGGCCGACGACGCGACGCTGCGCATGGTCGAGGAGGCCGACGTCGAGGAGGGCTGCCGCGCGGTGGGCTTCGGGCTCTCCGCCCCGGGCCCGAGCGACTTCGGGGTCGTCGCGGGCGACGACGACGCCGGAGTGCTCGTCGACCGGGCGTTCCTCGACGACCGGCGTCACCGGGCCTTGGAGCTCGCGACCACGACAGAGCTCGACGCGGCCGGCCTCGGCGCCGACCACCTCGTCGCCGACGTCCTGGCCGCCGCCGCCCTCGTGCGGGCCGTCGACGTCGACCCCGCGGCCGTCCGCGAGGCCGTGCTCGGCTTCC
Organism: Frigoribacterium endophyticum; assembly: GCF_011759585.1. GTDB lineage: Bacteria > Actinomycetota > Actinomycetes > Actinomycetales > Microbacteriaceae > Frigoribacterium > Frigoribacterium endophyticum. Next base: position 1,394,898 of record NZ_JAAOYV010000001.1, on the reverse strand, counting down.
GCGTCGACCACCACCGCACGGAGCTCGTCGCCGAGGCCGGGGGAGTCCGCTTCGTCGACGACTCCAAGGCCACCAACCCGCACGCGGCCCGGGCCTCGCTGACGTCGGCGCCCTCGGTCGTCTGGGTCGTCGGCGGCACCTTCAAGGGAGTCGACCCCGCCCCGCTCGTCGACGACGTGGCCGACCGCCTCCGTGCGGTGGTCGTGATCGGCGTCGAGCGCGAGGTCGTGCTCGAGGCTCTCCGGCGACACGCGCCGGACGTCCCCGTGTTCGAGGTCGACGAGACCGACACTGAGCGGGTGATGCCGACGGCGGTCCGCCTCGCGGCGGAGGCCTCGCTCCCGGGCGACACGGTGCTGCTGGCACCGGCCGCGGCGTCCTTCGACCAGTTCACCGACTACACGGCACGCGGCCGAGCCTGGGCCGCCGCCGTCCACGAGCACCTGAGGGGTGACGCCGATGGCCGACCTGCCGTCCAGCCTCCCGCGCCGGCGACCGACTGACGCGTCGCGTCCCCGCGCGGCGGCGCCGCGCACCCGGTCCGCCGCCCCGTCGGCCCCCGCCGCGGCCCCGCCCGCCGCCCGCCCCACGGGTGCGCGCGAGGCCCGGGGGCACGGCGAGGGCGAGCACGGCGCGCACCCGCACGACGTGCGGCAGGCCGCCGCCGTCGTCGCGGTCAAGAAGCTCTTCGCCGCCGAGACCGGCTCGTTCTTCCTCATCCTCGGCACGACCCTCTTCATGGTCGTGCTGGGCCTCGTCATGGTCCTCTCCTCGTCGAGCGTCGAGCAGTACATCTCGTCGAAGCACACCTCGTTCTTCGGCGCCTTCATCCGCCAGGGCATGTACGCCGCCATCGGCGTGCCGCTCATGTTGATCGCCTCGCGGGTGCCGATCTGGTTCTGGAAGCGCTGGGCGTGGCACATCCTGCTGGCGGCCGTGGTCCTGCAGCTCCTCGTCTTCACCCCCCTGGGCTACGAGGTCGGCGGCAACCGGAACTGGATCCAGCTCGGCACGTCCTTCAGCGCGCAGCCCTCCGAGGCGGTGAAGCTCGCCCTGGCGGTCTGGCTCGGCATGATCCTCAGCGTCAAGCGCGACCTCCTCGACGACTGGAAGCACCTGGCGATCCCGCTCGTGCCCGTCGTCGGGGTGTCGGTGGGCCTCGTCATCCTCGGCGGCGACCTCGGCACGACGATGGTCATGCTCCTCCTGGTCTTCGCCGCGGTCTGGTTCGCCGGGGTGCGCCTCCGCTTCCTCGCCGTGCCCCTGCTGTTCCTGCTCGCCGTCGTGCCGATCATCGCCTCGGGCTCCGACTCCCGCAACGAGCGGATCGCCGCGTGGATGTCCGGCTGCACCGACTCGAGCGACTACCAGGCCGCCTGCTGGCAGTCGCTCCACGGCACCTGGGCCCTGGCCTCCGGCGGGCTGTTCGGCGTCGGCCTCGGCAACTCGAAGTCGAAGTGGTCGTGGCTGCCCGAGGCCGACAACGACTTCATCTTCGCCATCGTCGGTGAAGAGCTCGGGCTCATCGGCGCGATCGTCGTCCTCGCGCTCTTCGTCGTGCTCGCCGTCGGCTTCGTCAAGATCATCCGCCGCACGAACGACCCGTTCGTGCGGGTCGTCACGGGTGCCGTGACGGCGTGGATCATCGGCCAGGCCCTGATCAACATCGCGGTCGTCCTCGGGCTGCTGCCCGTGCTCGGCGTCCCCCTGCCGCTCATCTCCGCCGGGGGCTCGGCGCTGATCGTCACCCTCGCCGCCATCGGCGTCGTCCTGTCGTTCGCCCGCCGTCCGGAGGACCCGACCGTGCCCATGCCGCCCGTCGGGCAGCGGGTAGGGTCTCTCCGATGACCACGTACCTCCTCGCCGGCGGCGGCACCGCCGGGCACGTCAACCCGCTCCTGGCCGTGGCCGACCGTCTGCGGCGTCGTGAGCCCACCGCGACGATCCTCGTCCTCGGCACCGCCGAGGGCCTCGAGGCCCGGCTCGTCCCGCAGCGGGGCTACGAGCTGCTCACCGTGCCGCGTCTGCCCTTCCCCCGGCGCCCCTCCCGGGCGGCGCTCGGGTTCCCGGCGGCGCTGAAGGGGGCCGTCGACGGCGTCCGTCGCCTCCTCCGCGAGCACGCGGTCGACGTCGTCGTCGGCTTCGGCGGCTACGCTTCGGCGCCCGCCTACGTCGCCGCGCGTCGGGAGCACGTCCCGCTCGTCGTGCACGAGGCGAACGCGAAGCCCGGCATGGCGAACGTGCTGGGCTCGTTCCTCACGCCCCACGTCGGCGTCGTCTTCCGGTCGACGAAGCTCCGCGGGGCATGTCGCGTCGGCATGCCGCTCCGCGACGAGATCGAGACCCTCGACCGCCGGGCACGACGTCAGGAGGCGCTGGCCGAGTTCGGCCTCGACCCCGCGCTGCCCACGGTGCTGGTCACCGGCGGCTCCACCGGGGCCCGTCGCCTGAACGAGACGGTCGCGCGGTCCGCCGCCAGCATCGTGGGCGCCGGCTGGCAGGTGCTCCACATCACCGGCGAGAAGTCCGACCTCCGGTCGACCGGGCTGGCCGGGCACCACCTCCTCCGCTACTGCGACCGCATGGACCTCGCCCTCTCGGCCGCGGACTTCGTCGTGTCGCGGTCGGGCTCCGCGACCGTCAGCGAGCTGACCGCCCTCGGCCTGCCCTCGGTCCTCGTGCCCTACCCCGTCGGCAACGGCGAGCAGCGCTTCAACGCGACCGACGTCGTCGAGGCGGGCGGCGCCCTGCTCGTGGCCGACGCCGACTTCACGCCCGAGTGGGTCGACCGCGAGCTCGTGCGCCTGCTGCTCGACCGCGCCGCGATCGCCGACATGGCGGTCCGCGCGGCCACGGTCGGGGTGCGGGACGGGACCGACCGCACGGTCGACCTCGTCCTCGACGCCGTCGACCGCGCCTCCTCGTCGTCCCGTCCCGCCGCCCACGCGCGCGGCCGCTCGACGGCGACCCCGACCAGCCCCTCCGAGACGGACGCCGAGAACGCATGATCAAGCCAGACCTCCAGCAGCAGATCCCCGCCGACCTCGGGGCCGTCCACTTCGTCGGCATCGGCGGCTCGGGCATGAGCGGCATCGCCCGGGTCTTCCTGGCCGCGGGCCACCGCGTCACCGGCTCCGACATCCGCGAGTCGGCGGGGGTCTCGGCCCTGCGCGAGCTCGGGGCCGAGATCGCGATCGGCCACGACGCCGCGAACGTCGGCGACGCGGACACCCTCGTCGTCACGGGCGCCCTCTGGCAGGACAACCCGGAGTACCAGCGGGCCCTCGCCGACGGCGTCCCGGTGCTGCACCGGTCGCAGGCCCTCGCCGCCCTGATCGGCGGCCAGCGGCTCGTCTCGGTCGCGGGCGCGCACGGCAAGACGACCTCGACCGGGATGATCGTCACGGCCCTCCTCTCGGCCGGGCGCGACCCGAGCTTCGTCAACGGCGGCGTGATCCAGTCGCTCGGCGTGAGCGCGGCGGGCGGCTCGGAGGAGCTGGTCGTCGTCGAGGCCGACGAGTCCGACGGCTCGTTCCTGCTCTACGACACGGCGATCGCGCTGGTCACCAACGTCGACGCCGACCACCTCGACCACTACGGGTCGCACGAGGCGTTCGACCGGGCCTTCGTGGAGTTCGCGAGCGCCGCCTCGGAGCTCGTCGTCATCTCGAGCGACGACGCGGGTGCCCGGCGGGTCACGGAGGCGCTCGACCACCCCCGGGTCGTGACCTTCGGGGTCGACGCGTCGGCGGACGTCCGCATCACCGACGTCGCGTCGAGCGGGCCGGTGTCGTTCACGCTCCACCACGACGGCCGCAGCCTGCCCGTCCAGCTCCGCGTGCCGGGCCACCACAACGCCGTGAACGCGGCGGGCGCCTTCGCGGTGCTCGTGGGCCTCGGCGTCGACGCCGAGGCCGCCGTGCGCGGACTCGAGGCTTTCGGAGGCACCGAGCGGCGCTTCGAGCTGCACGGCACCGTGCGCGGCGTCAGCGTCTACGACGACTACGCCCACCACCCGACCGAGGTCGCCGCGGCGCTGCAGGCCGCCCGGTCGGTCGTGGGGGAGGGGCGCCTGATCGCCGTGCACCAGCCCCACCTGTACAGCCGCACGCGGATGATGGCCGGCGACTTCGCCGAGACCTACGAGCGGCTCGCCGACCACACGATCGTCCTCGACGTCTACGGGGCCCGCGAGGACCCGGAGCCCGGCGTGACCGGAGCGCTCGTCTCGGGGGCGTTCCACGACGCCGGCCGTGTCGACTTCGTGCCGGACTGGCAGTCGGCGGCCGTCCGCGCCGCGGAGGTCGCGCGGGCGGGGGACTTCGTCATCACCCTCGGCTGCGGCGACGTCTACCGCATCGTGCCCCAGCTGCTCGGCGCGCTCGACGCCGCCACCGCCCCCGACCCGTCGACCGCGGAGGAGACCGGAGCGTGAAGCGCCCCGAAGGCTTCGAGCCGCCCCCGGAGCCCGCCCCCGAGCCGCCGGCGGACGGCCACGGCCGACCGTCCCTCGCCGACCGGCTGGCGCGGCGCCGCCGTGGCGCGGAGACGCCGGCGTCGGCCCCTGGGGCCTCGGACGACGTCGACACGGGCCCCGTGTCTGTCGTCACCGGGCCTCCCCGCGCCTCCAGCTCGGCCCGCACCGACCGACCTGCGGCCGCCGGCCCTGCCGCGGCTCGCCCCGAGGTCGCTCGGCCTCCGGACGCACGCCCGGCGGACGGTCGCCCCGAGGCCGTGCGCCCGGCGGAGCCCCCGCGCATCGGGCCGGCCGACACGACGGCGGCCGCCGCCCGGGAGAGAGCCGCGGAGGCGCGTCGTGCGGCCCGGCGTGCGTCGCGTCAGCGGCGCCGCGTCGAGAAGTCCGAGGTGCGTCGCTTCACGCGCCGTTCGCGCCATCGGCGGGCCACCTGGACCGCCGTCGGCGCGGTCGTCGTCGTCCTCGTGGCGTCGGTGACCGTGGCCGTCTTCTCGCCGCTCCTCTCCCTGCAGGAGATCCGGGTGGAGGGCACGAGCCGCGTGGACGCCAGCGCCGTGACGGCCGCCGTGGACGACCAGCTCGGGACGCCCCTGGCCCTCGTCGACTTCGACCGGATCACCGGCGAGCTGGAGCAGTTCCCGCTCATCGCGAGCTACGTCACCGAGACCGCCCCGCCCCACACCCTCGTCATCCGCGTGACCGAGCGCCAGCCGATCGCCACGGTCGCGACCGACGACGGCGTCGACCTCGTCGACCCCGCGGGGATCGTCGTTCAACGCCTCGACGGGCGTCAGGACGGCGTGCCCCAGGTCGACGTCGGCGGCGCGCCCCTCGACGGCACGGCCTTCCGGTCGGCGGCGGAGGTGCTCCTCGCCCTGCCCCTCACGCTCCGCTCCACCGTCGACACGGTCACCGCGTCGACGGCCGACGACGTCACGCTCGCCCTGACCTCGGGGGAGCAGGTCGTCTGGGGCAGCGCCGAGCACTCGGAGAAGAAGGCGCAGGTGCTCGCCGGCCTCGTCGCCGACCAGGCGGAGCGCGACCCGTCGGCCTCGGTCGAGTACGACGTCTCGGCGCCCGACAACGGCATCATCCGCACTCGCTGAGACCGGCCTTCGCGACACGCCCGTCTCGGAGTGGTCGGCGGTGAGGCGCGACCCATACCTTGTGACTGACCCACTCGAATACAATGTACAACCTTGACCTTCAATCACAGAGTTAAGGTTCCAGCGGAGGCCCGGACGTGACAACGAACCACAACTACCTAGCCGTGATCAAGGTCGTCGGTGTCGGCGGCGGTGGCGTCAACGCCGTCAACCGCATGATCGAGCTCGGGCTCCGCGGAGTCGAGTTCATCGCCATCAACACCGACGCCCAGGCGCTCCTGCTCAGCGACGCCGACGTCAAGCTCGACGTCGGCCGCGAGCTGACCCGCGGCCTCGGCGCCGGCGCCGACCCCGAGGTCGGCCGCCGTGCGGCGGAGGACCACGCGGAGGAGATCGAGGAGGCCCTGGCCGGGGCCGACATGGTCTTCGTCACGGCCGGCGAGGGCGGCGGCACGGGCACCGGCGGCGCACCCGTCGTGGCCCGGATCGCCAAGTCGATCGGCGCGCTCACGATCGGCGTCGTCACGAAGCCCTTCGGCTTCGAGGGCAAGCGTCGTCAGGCGCAGGCCGAGGCCGGCGTCGCAGCCCTGAAGGACGAGGTCGACACCCTCATCGTCGTCCCGAACGACCGCCTCCTCGAGATCTCCGAGCGGGGCATCTCGATGGTGGAGGCCTTCGGCACCGCCGACCAGGTCCTCCTCGCCGGCGTCCAGGGCATCACCGACCTGATCACCACCCCCGGCCTGATCAACCTCGACTTCGCCGACGTCAAGTCGGTCATGCAGGGCGCGGGCTCCGCGCTGATGGGCATCGGCTCGTCGCGCGGTGCCGACCGGGCCATCAAGGCGGCCGAGCTGGCCGTCGCCTCGCCGCTGCTCGAGGCCAGCATCGACGGTGCGCACGGCGTGCTGCTCTCCATCCAGGGCGGCTCGAACCTCGGCATCTTCGAGATCAACGACGCGGCTCGCCTGGTGCAGGAGGCCGTCCACTCCGAGGCCAACATCATCTTCGGCGCCGTCATCGACGACACCCTCGGCGACGAGGTCCGCGTGACGGTCATCGCGGCGGGCTTCGACGGCGGAGAGCCGCAGGCCAAGTCGAAGGAGCGTCGATCGAGCTTCGTCGAGTCGGAGGGCTCCTCGTCCGCCGCTGTGCCCGGCGTGTCGGCCATCGCGGACAGCGGTGCCGGCTCGGACTCGCACTCGTGGCGTCGACCGGAGGAGCCCGCGGCGACCCGCGCCTCCGACCCGGCCTTCGACGACGGCGACGACGACCTCGACGTCCCCGACTTCCTGAAGTAGTGACGGGCTTCCCCGACGACGGAGGCGACACGGGCGAGCGACTCGCCCGTGTCGCCTCCGGCGTCTCCGACGCGGCCCGGGCGGCCGGGCGCGACCCGGCCTCGGTCACGACGATCGTCGTGACGAAGTTCCACCCGGCGTCGCTCGTGCGCGAGCTCCACGCGCTCGGCGTCCGTGACGTCGGGGAGAACCGACACCAGGAGGCGCAGGCCAAGTCGGTGGAGACGGCTGACCTCGAGGGCCTCCGCTGGCACTTCGTCGGCCAGCTGCAGTCGAAGAAGGCCCGGCAGGCTCGGCGCTACGCCGCGGCGGTCCACTCCCTCGACCGCGCCAGCGTCGTCGACGCGCTCGGATCGGACGACGGGGCGTGGGTGGACGGCTTCGTGCAGGTGAACCTCACGGACGACCCGGGCCGTGGCGGCGTCGCCGTCACGGAGGTCGACACGCTCGTCGAGCGTGTCCTCTCGACCCCGGGCCTGCGGCTCCGGGGCGTCATGGCCGTCGCCCCGCTCGACGAGCCGGCCCGCCCGGCCTTCGAGCGCCTCCGGCTCGTCTCGGAGCGGGTCCGGGCCGTCGCGCCCGACGCCGACCAGATCTCGGCGGGCATGTCGCAGGACTTCGCCGACGCGATCGCCGAGGGCGCGACACACCTCCGCATCGGCACGGCAATCACGGGTTCTCGGCCCGACGCTGGTTAATGTCGGTCTAGACGATCCACGATCCGGAGGACACCCCCATGGCCAACCCCCTGCGCAAGACGATGGTCTACCTGGGCCTCGCCGACGAAGAGCTCGAGTACGACGAGCAGCCCGCCCAGCAGGCCGCTGCCCAGCCTGCCGCACGCTCGGCCGCGCCCGCCGCCGCGCCGTCGCCCGTCGCCCCCGTCGCCGTGCCGGCGGCCGCCTCCGCCCCGACCCCCACTCGCGCCCCCGTGACGCCGCTCCGCCGCGCCACGACCCCGACCACGAAGAACACGGTGCCCCACGACATGAACGAGATCCTCACCGTCCACCCCCGCGAGTACAAGGACGCCCAGGCGATCGCCGAGAGCTTCCGCGACGGCATCCCCGTGATCATCAACCTCTCCCAGATGACGGAGGCCGACGCTCGTCGCCTCGTCGACTTCGCCAGCGGACTGTCGCAGGGGCTCTTCGGCAAGATCGAGCGCGTCACCAACAAGGTGTTCCTGCTGTCGCCCGCCCACATCGCCGTGAGCGGTGAGCAGGCTGAGGTAGAGTCCGACATCGAGGCGTCGTTCTTCTCGCAGTCCTGACCGGGCGCGGCCGAGCCGCCGTCCGCCCCCCCTCCCGCGGCCTCCGCCGCGCCGACTCGTGCGAGCTGATGACACACCCATGATCGTCTCCCTGATCTCCTCGATCGTGTACTACGCGCTCCTGGTCTTCTTCCTGCTCATGTGGTCGAGGTTCGTCTTCGACCTCGCCCAGTCGTTCAGCCGGGGCTGGCGGCCGCGGGGGGCCGTCCTGGTGCTGGCGGAGGTGACCTACACGGTCACCGACCCGCCGATCAAGGCGGTGCGCAAGGTCCTGCCGCCGGTCCGGCTCGGCTCGGTGGCGCTCGACTTCGGCTGGAGCCTCATCATGCTGGCGGTCGTCGTCCTGATGGGCGTCTTCGCCCGCATCTGACACGGCGCCGCGCGCGGCGCCCGTCGTCGCCGCCCGAGAGGGTAGGCTCTCCGCGGGGCCTCGGTGCCCCTCCCCGTCCCGACGGGCGATCGTTCGCTACGGTGTAGTGCACGACCCAGACCACGATCACACGATCCAACAGATTCACGAGGTGACGGCAATGGCTTTGACGCCGGAAGACGTAGTCAACAAGCGGTTCCAGCCGACCAAGTTCCGCGAGGGCTACGACCAGGACGAGGTCGACGACTTCCTGGACGAGGTCGTCGCCGAGCTCCGGCGCCTGGGCGCGGAGAACGACGAGCTGCGCCAGCGCCTCGCCTCGGCGGAGTCCGCCGCCGGCGACGGTCAGCGCGACGCAGTCGTCGCGGCCCCGGTCGCCAGCGCTCCGGCCCCGGCATCGGTGCCCGAGCCGGCGTCCGCGCCGGAGCCGGTCCTCGAGAAGGCGGAGCCGGTGGCAGCGCCGGAGCCCGTCGCCCCGGTCGCCGCTGCTCCCGCCGCCGTCACGCCCGTCCCGGCCTTCGCCGGCCCGTCGGCCGACGAGACCGAGAGCACGAACAGCCTGCTCCAGCTGGCACGTCGCCTCCACGAGGAGCACGTCCGTGAAGGCGCGGAGAAGCGCGACGCGCTCATCGCCGAGGGGCAGTCGACCGCCGCCCGTGTCGTGGCCGAGGCCGAGGCGCGCTCCGCGGAGCTCGTCGGCGACGCCGAGAACCGCTCGCGGGAGGTCGTCGCCGACGCGGAGACCCGCTCGCGCGAGGTCGTGGCCGAGGCCGAGACCAAGCGCCGCGAGGTGCTCGAGCAGCTGAACGGGGAGCGCACGGGCCTGGAGCGTCGCATCGACGACCTCCGCACCTTCGAGCGCGACTACCGCCAGAAGCTCAAGAGCTACATCGAGGGCCAGCTGCACGAGCTCGACGGTGAGGGTGCCTCCGAGCCCCAGCCCGCCAGCGCGCAGGGCTTCGGCTCCAACTAGGGTCTTGGCACCTCGAGATCCCGCTGCGAAGGTCAGCGTCCGCGTCATCGCGGCGCTGGCCTTCGTCGCTGTCGTGGCCTACGCCCTCGACCAGGGCACGAAGCACCTCGTCACGCGTGACCTCGTCGAGGGCCGTGCGGTCGACGTGCTCGGCTCCTTCTTCCAGCTCCTGTTCGTCAAGAACCCCGGAGCGGCCTTCTCCCTGGCCAGCGGCACGACGTGGGTCTTCTCCCTCGCGGCCTCGGCCGTCGTCGTCGCCATCGTCGTCTTCGCCAAGCGGATCAGGTCGGTGGCCTGGGCCGTCATGCTCGGGATGCTGCTCGGCGGCACCCTCGGCAACCTCACCGACCGGCTCCTCCGAGAGCCGTCGTTCGGTCAGGGGCACGTCGTCGACTTCCTGTACTTCCCAAAGCTGCTGCCGGCGATCTTCAACGTCGCCGACGTCTTCATCGTCTCCAGCATGTGCCTCCTCGTCCTCCTGACGCTGCTCGGCGTCGGGCTCGACGGCAGCCGGACGCCGCGTCGGGGCCGTGCCGAGACCGACGACCGCGCCGTCGAGGGCGAGGCCACCGCCTCCCCGGGCGACGCCGACGTCGCGGCCGCCCCGACGACGGAGCCCCGATGAGCGAGCAGCGGTCCCTGCCCGTCCCCGACGGCCTCGCCGGTGAGCGCGTCGACGCCGCCCTCGCCAAGCTGCTCGGCTTCAGCCGGACGTTCGCCGCCGAGGTGGCCTCGACCGGCGGCGTCGAGGTGGACGGCCGCACCGTCGGCAAGTCCGACCGACTCGAGGCCGGCGCATGGCTCGAGGTCTCGTGGGCCCCGAAGGAGGCGCCGTCCGTCGTCCCGGTCGACGTGCCCGGGCTCGGCATCGTGCACGACGACGACGAGATCGTCGTCGTCGACAAGCCCGTGGGCGTCGCCGCGCACCCGTCCGTGGGCTGGACGGGGCCGACCGTGCTGGGCGGCCTCGCCGCCGCGGGCTTCACCGTGGCCACCTCGGGCGCGGCCGAGCGCGCCGGCATCGTCCACCGCCTCGACGTCGGCACGAGCGGGCTGATGGTCGTCGCGAAGACCGAACGCGCCTACGCCGAGCTGAAGCAGGCGTTCCGTGAGCGCACCGTGGAGAAGATCTACAACGCGGTCGTGCAGGGGCACCCCGACCCCCTGACCGGCACCGTCGACGCGCCCATCGGGCGTCACCCGTCGTCGGACTGGAAGTTCGCCGTCGTCGTCGACGGCAAGCCGTCGGTCACCCACTACGAGACGGTGGAGGCCTTCCCCTCCGCGTCCCTCCTCGAGATCCACCTCGAGACCGGTCGCACGCACCAGATCCGCGTCCACATGGCCGCGCAGCGGCACCCCTGCGTCGGCGACGCCACCTACGGGGCCGACCCGACGCTCTCGGCCAAGCTCGGCCTCACGCGGCAGTGGCTGCACGCCGTCCAGCTCGGGTTCCGGCACCCCGGCACCGGTGAGCCCGTGGTCTACCGCTCGACCTACCCGGCCGATCTGCAGCACGCGCTCGATGTCCTCCGTGCCGGTTAGGCTGTTCCTCCAGTAGTCAGGAACACCAGGAGACGGGGAGCCGAGTGGCCTCGAACGAAGACTCATTCGTCCATCTGCACGTGCACAGCGAGTACTCGATGCTCGACGGGGCGGCGAGGGTCAAGCCGCTCATCACGGAGGCCGCGGCCCAGGGCATGCCCGCCGTCGCGGTCACTGACCACGGCAACGTCTTCGGGGCGTACGACTTCTGGAAGACCGCGACCGAGGCGGGCGTGAAGCCGATCATCGGCACCGAGGCCTACATCACGCCCGGCACGCACCGCGGCGACAAGACGCGCGTGCGCTGGGGCGACGGTGGTCGTGACGACGTCTCCGGCGCCGGTGCGTACACGCACATGACGTTGCTCTCCGAGAACACGACCGGCATGCACAACCTGTTCCGGCTGTCGTCCCGGGCGTCGCTCGAGGGCTACTACTTCAAGCCGCGGATGGACCGCGAGCTGCTCTCCCAGTACTCCGAGGGGCTCATCGCCACGACGGGCTGCCCGAGCGGCGAGGTGCAGACGCGCCTCCGCCTCGGCCAGTACGACGAGGCGGTGAAGGCCGCGGCCGACTTCCGAGACATCTTCGGCCGAGAGAACTACTTCGCCGAGATCATGGACCACGGCCTCGGCATCGAGCGGCAGATCATGGGCGACCTGCTGCGCCTCGCGAAAGACCTGGGTCTGCCCCTCGTCGCCACGAACGACCTGCACTACACGCACGAGCACGACGCGACCAGCCACGCCGCGCTGCTGTGCGTCCAGTCCGGCTCGACGCTGAACGACCCCAACCGCTTCAAGTTCGACGCCGACGAGTTCTACCTGAAGTCCGCGAAGCAGATGCGCCACCTCTTCCGCGACCACCCGGAGGCCTGCGACAACACCCTGCTCATCGCCGAGCGGTGCGACGTCCAGTTCAACACCTCGGCCAACTACATGCCGCGGTACCCCGTCCCGGAGGGCGAGACGGAAGAGACCTGGTTCATCAAGGAGGTCGAGAAGGGCCTGGTGTACCGCTACCCCGCGGGCATCCCCGACGACGTGCGCAAGCAGGCCGAGTACGAGATCGGCGTCATCACGGGCATGGGCTTCCCCGGGTACTTCCTCGTCGTCGCCGACTTCATCAACTGGTCGAAGGAGAACGGCATCCGGGTGGGCCCCGGGCGCGGTTCGGGTGCCGGCTCGATGGCCGCGTACGCCATGCGCATCACCGACCTCGACCCGCTCCGTCACGGCCTCATCTTCGAGCGCTTCCTCAACCCGGACCGCGTCTCGATGCCCGACTTCGACGTCGACTTCGACGACCGTCGCCGGGGCGAGGTCATCCAGTACGTGACGGAGAAGTACGGCGACGAGCGCGTCGCTCAGATCGTCACCTACGGCACGATCAAGGCCAAGCAGGCCCTGAAAGACAGCAGTCGCGTGCTCGGCTTCCCCTTCGGCATGGGCGAGAAGCTGACGAAGGCGATGCCGCCCGCCGTCATGGGCAAGGACATCCCGCTCACGGGGATCTTCGACAAGCAGCACGACCGCTACAAGGAGGCGGGCGACATCCGCACGGTCGTGGAGACCGACCCCGAGGCCCGCACCGTCTTCGACACCGCGCTCGGGCTCGAGGGCCTGAAGCGCCAGTGGGGCGTGCACGCCGCGGGCGTCATCATGTCGAGCGACCCGCTGATCGACATCATCCCGATCATGAAGCGCGAGCAGGACGGCCAGATCGTCACGCAGTTCGACTACCCGGCCTGTGAGTCGCTCGGGCTGATCAAGATGGACTTCCTGGGGCTCCGCAACCTCACGATCATCAACGACGCCCTCGACAACATCAAGACGAACCGCGGCTTCGACCTCGTCCTGGAGGATCTCGAGCTCGACGACCGGGCGGCCTACGACCTCCTGGGGCGCGGCGACACGCTCGGCGTGTTCCAGCTCGACGGCGGCCCCATGCGGGGCCTCCTCCGGCTGATGAAGCCCGACAACTTCGAGGACATCTCGGCCGTCATCGCCCTGTACCGCCCGGGGCCCATGGGTGCCAACTCGCACACCAACTACGCCCTGCGCAAGAACGGCGCTCAGGAGATCACGCCGATCCACCCCGAGCTCGAGGAGCCCCTGAAGGAGATCCTCTCGACGAGCTACGGCCTGATCATCTACCAGGAGCAGGTGATGGCGATCGCGCAGAAAGTCGCCGGGTTCTCCCTCGGCCAGGCGGACATCCTCCGCCGCGCGATGGGCAAGAAGAAGAAGTCGGAGCTCGACAAGCAGTACGCCGGGTTCGAGCAGGGCATGTTCGACAACGGCTTCTCGCCCGACGCCGTGAAGATGCTCTGGGACATCCTCCTGCCGTTCTCCGACTACGCCTTCAACAAGGCCCACTCGGCGGCCTACGGCGTGGTCTCCTACTGGACGGCCTACCTCAAGGCGCACTACCCCGCCGAGTACATGGCCGCCCTGCTCACCTCGACCGGCGACTCCCGCGACAAGCTCGGCCTGTACCTCAACGAGTGCCGACGCATGGGCATCAAGGTGCTGCCGCCCGACGTCAACGAGTCGATCGGGTTCTTCGCCGCCGTCGGCGACGACATCCGCTTCGGCATGGGCGCCGTCCGCAACGTCGGCTTCAACGTGGTCGACCACGTCATCGCGGCGCGCCAGAAGGAGGGGGCCTTCTCGTCGTTCCACGACTTCCTGCGCAAGGTCCCGCTGCCCGTCGCGAACAAGCGCACGGTGGAGTCCCTCGTCAAGGCCGGTGCCTTCGACAGCCTCGGGTCGACCCGCCGCGCGCTCGTGGAGATCCACGAGTCCGCGGTCGAGGCCGCCGTCAGCGAGAAGCGGGCCGAGGCGAACGGCCAGGTCGGCTTCGACTTCGACTCCCTGTGGGACGAGCCGCAGGACGTCCAGCACGTGCCGGAGCGCCCCGAGTGGACGAAGCGCGACAAGCTCGCCTTCGAGCGCGACATGCTCGGCCTCTACGTCTCGGACCACCCCCTAGCCGGCCTGGAGCTGCCGCTCGCCAAGCACGCCAGCACCACCGTCACCGACGTGCTGTCGAGCGACCCCGCCACGATCGACGGCGAGACCGTGACCATCGCGGGCCTCATCACGAGCGTCCAGCACCGCGTGGCCCGCAACTCCGGCAACCCGTACGGCATCATCACCGTCGAGGACTTCGGCGGCGAGATCTCCGCGATGTTCCTCGGCAAGACGTACCAGGAGTTCGGCCCGTCGCTGGTCGGCGACTCGATCATCGTGCTCAAGGGCCGCGTGAGCGTGCGTGACGACGGCATGAACATGCACGCCGCGAGCATGTTCTCACCGGATCTCGGGGTCGGCGTGAACCAGGGCCCGCTCGTCCTGCAGATGCCCGAGCACCGGGCCACGACCGACACCGTGACGGAGCTCGCGGCCGTCCTCGGTCGGCACTCCGGCTCCACCGAGGTGCGCCTCCGCCTGGTGAAGGGCGACCTGGCCCGCATGTTCGAGATCCCGATGCCGGTCGACGTCACCGCCGACCTCTTCGGCGAGCTGAAGAGCCTCCTCGGCCCCGGCTGCCTGGTCTAGCCCCGGCTACTCGTCCAGGTGCAGCGGCCGCAGGTACCGGCGGTCGTGGTAGAGCAGGGCGTCGTCGTCCACCCCGACGTCGCCCTGCTCCACCTGGACGACGACGACGGCGTTGGCGGCCACGGGGAAGCGCTCGACGACGCGACCCGACATCCAGGCCGTCACCTCGCGGAGCAGGGGGAGCCCGTGCGGGCCCTCCTCCCAGTGGTCGCCGACGAACCGCTCCGCGGCGGGGCCGGCCATCTTCGCCGCCAGGTCACGGTTGCGCAGCCCCAGGAGGTGGACGATCACGTGGTCGGTCTCCGCGACGGCGGGCCAGGAGCTCGCGGTGCGCGCCATGTTGAAGGTCGCGAGGGGCGGCACGGCGGCGAGGGAGGCCAGCGACGTCGCGGTGAAGCCGACGGGCGAGCCGTCCGCGTCGCGCGCGGTGACGATGGCCACCCCGGCGGCGTGTCGACGGAACGCCTGCTTGAAGGCGTCGAGGTCGTGCGAGACGGGGGGCTCGGGGACGGGCTGGTCGGTCATGGGGGAGGTCCTCCTGCGGGTCTGCCCGGGCCGGGCCACCGCCGTGCGCGGGTGACTAGGCTGGTCGGGCCATGATCCAGACCACAGACCTCCGGGGCCTCGAGCCTACCCACGCCGACCTCCTCGCCCTCGTGCCCCGCTCCCACGTCGACGTCGGCGCCGCCGCCGACTCGGCCGCGCAGCTCGTCCTCGACGTCCGCGAGCGGGGGGCCGCCGCGCTCCGCGACCAGGCCCAGCGGTTCGACGGCGTCCGCACCGAGCAGCTGCGGGTGCCCGTCGAGGCTGTCCGCGCCGCGGTCGACGCGCTCGACCCGCTCGTCCGCGCCGCCCTCGAGGAGTCGATCGTCCGCGTGACCGAGGCCAGCCGGGCCCAGGTGCCGTCCGGCAGCGTCACCCGCCCCGCCGACGGCGCGGTCATCGAGCAGCGCTGGCAGCCGGTCGACCGTGCCGGGGTCTACGTGCCCGGCGGCAAGGCCGTCTACCCGTCGAGCGTCGTCATGAACGTCGTCCCCGCCCAGGTCGCCGGCGTGCGGTCGATCGCCCTGGTCTCGCCCGCACAGCGCGAGCACGGGGGAGGGGTGCACCCCGTCATCCTCGGGGCAGCCGGGCTCCTGGGCATCGACGAGGTCTACGCCGTCGGCGGGGCCGGCGCCGTCGGGGCCCTCGCCTACGGCGTGCCCGAGATCGGCCTCGAGCCCGTCCAGGTCATCACCGGGCCCGGCAACAACTTCGTCGCGGCGGCCAAGCAGCACGTCCGTGGGCAGGTCGGGATCGACGCGGTCGCGGGCGCCACCGAGATCCTCGTGATCGCCGACTCCAGCGCCGACGCCACGCTCGTCGCGGTCGACCTCATCAGCCAGGCCGAGCACGACGAGGTGGCGTCCGCCGTCCTCGTGACCGACTCGCCCGAGCTGGCCGACGCGGTCGTGGCGGAGCTCGAGCGCCTCGTCCCGCGCACGCTCAGCGCCGACCGGGTGCAGACCGCCCTCGACGGCCGCCAGTCGGCCATCGTCCTCGTCGACGACCTGACCGTCGCGACCGACTTCAGCAACGCGTACGGGCCCGAGCACCTCGAGATCCAGACGGCCGACGACGACGCCGTGCTAGCGCGCATCACGAGCGCGGGGGCCGTCTTCGTCGGCGCGAGCACCCCCGTCAGCCTCGGCGACTACCTCGCGGGCTCGAACCACGTCCTCCCGACCAGCGGTCAGTCCCGCTTCTCGTCGGGCCTCGGCGCCTACACGTTCCTGCGGCCCCAGCAGATCGTCCGGTACGAGCCGCACGCCCTCGCCGAGGTCGCCGACCGGCTCGTCGCCCTGTCGCGGGCGGAGCTCCTGCCGGCGCACGGCGAGGCCGTCGCGGCGCGCCTCTCGCGGCCCTAGAGCCGTCGCCGCCGTCGCTCCGCCGTCGGCCGTCCCCGCTGCCAGTACGCTGAGGGCACCATGTTCTGCCCCTTCTGCCGCCACCCCGATTCCCGCGTCGTCGACTCGCGCACGAGCGACGACGGCACCTCGATCCGACGCCGACGCCAGTGCCCGAACTGCGGTCGACGGTTCAGCACCACCGAGACGGCGAGCCTGAACGTCGTCAAGCGCAACGGCGTGCTCGAGTCCTTCAGCCGGGAGAAGATCATCTCGGGCGTGCGGAAGGCCTGCCAGGGGCGGCCGGTGACCGACGGCGACCTCGCCCTGCTGGCCCAGAAGGTGGAAGAGGCCGTGCGGGCCTCCGGCACGTCCCAGATCGAGGCGAACGACATCGGCCTCGCCATCCTGCCGCCGCTGCGCGAGCTCGACGAGGTCGCGTACCTCCGGTTCGCGAGCGTCTACCAGGCGTTCGACTCCCTCGACGACTTCGAGGCGTCGATCTCGCAGCTCCGGTCCGAGCACGCCTCGCGACCGCGTCCGGCCCGGTCGGTGGACGAATGAGGACGCCGTACCGGGTCCTGTTCGACGTGGTGTTCGCGCGCATGGACCCGGAGGACGCCCACCACCTCGCCTTCCGCGTCATCCGTGCGGTGCCGCGCCTCGGCCTCGCCCCCGTGGTGCGGCGGCTCACGGCTCCCCACCCCTCGCTCGCCGTCGACGCGCTCGGGCTCCGGTTCGCGTCGCCGTTCGGCGTGGCGGCCGGCTTCGACAAGGACGCGCGGGGCATCGCCGGCCTCGGCGCCCTGGGCTTCGGCCACGTGGAGGTCGGCACGATCACCGCGCAGGCACAGCCCGGCAACGAGCGCCCGCGTCTCTTCCGCCTCGTGCCCGACGAGGCGGTCGTCAACCGCATGGGCTTCAACAACGGAGGCGCGGAGCAGGCCGCCGAGGAGCTCACGCGGGCCCGCCGTGCCGCCGTCCGCCCCATCGTGGGCGTCAACATCGGCAAGAGCCGGGTGGTCGACGTCGACGACGCCGTCGACGACTACCTGGTCAGCACCCGCCTCCTCGCGCCCCTGGCCGACTACCTCGCCGTGAACGTCAGCTCGCCGAACACGCCCGGCCTCCGCGGCCTCCAGGAGCTCGACCGGCTCTCGCCGCTGCTCAGCGCCGTGCGCGACGCCGCGGGCCGGACGCCGGTCCTCGTCAAGATCGCCCCTGACCTCGACGACGAGGGCGTCCGTCGCATCGGCGGGCTCGTCACCGAGCTCGGGCTCGCCGGCGTCATCGCCACCAACACGACCCTGTCCCGCCAGGGGCTCACGACGCCGGCGTCCGTGGTCGAGGCCGCGGGCGCCGGGGGAGTCTCCGGGGCGCCCCTGGCGACGCGGTCCCTGGAGGTCCTCCGCCTGCTCCGCGAGGTTCTCCCCGCCGAGGTCTGCGTCATCTCGGTCGGCGGCGTCAGCACGGCACGCGACGTGGCCGACCGCCTCCGGGCCGGTGCGACCCTCGTGCAGGGCTACACGGCGTTCCTGTACCGCGGTCCGCTCTGGGCCCGCCAGGTCAACCGGGGTCTCCGAGCGCTCCGACGCCGAGGCTGACGCCAGGGCGCCCGTACCGGCGACACGACGACGCCCCGCTCCTCGAGAGGAGCGGGGCGTCGTCGTGGTGCAGGCGCCCCCGGAGGAGGCGCGGGCGGGTCTCAGAGGACCGGGAACTCCCGGCGCTTCACCTGCGGCTTCGGCAGGCGCATGGGCTTGAGCTGCATGCAGCGCATCGCGGCGTACCAGCGGTTGCCCTTCTGGACGGCGTCGGCGCCGAACTTCGCCGTCAGCTTCTTCGTGACCAGGTGACCGGCGACGAGGCAGTCGATGATCGCGACGATGAAGAAGCCCCAGAGGACGAACAGGGTGGCCGCCTGGACGGCGGTGACGTTGACCAGGCTCATCACGATGACGAGCACCATGAGCGGGATCATCGCCTCGCCGACGCTGTACCGGGCGTCGACGTAGTCGCGGATGAAGCGGCGCTGCGGCCCCTTGTCGCGCACGGGGAGGAACTTCTCCTCGCCGTTGGCGAGGCCGACCCGGGCCCGGTCACGCTGCTCGGCCAGGCGGGCCCGCTGGGCCTTCTGCGCCTCCTTGCCCTTCGCCACGAGGGGGCGGACGTTGGCCTGCTCCCGCTCGCGACGCGACGGGGTGGGTCGGCCCTTGCCCGCCGTCGTCGACTCGGGGTCGGCGACCTGCGTCGTCGTGATGGTCTTGTCTGATGCCTTCGCCACGGTGTCCTCGGGTCTCGTCGAGTTCCTAAGATTACCTGCATGACCGTCTCGCAGCATCCCGTCTCCCCGACCGACCCCCGCACTGTCAGCGAACTCGCGGAGGCCGTGCAGGGCGGCCTGCCCCGGACCATCGCCGACCTGAGCTCGCTCGTGCGGATCCCCTCGGTCTCGTGGGACGCCTACGACCCCTCGCACGTCGCCGCCAGCGCCGACGCCGTCGCCGAGCTCGTGCGGAGCACCGGCCTCTTCGACGAGGTCCGCGTCAGCAGCGCTCCGATCGGCGACTCGGGTGCCACGGGGCAGCCCGCCGTCCTGGCCCGTCGTGCGGCCCGCGAGGGCAAGCCGACCGTCCTGCTCTACGCGCACCACGACGTCCAGCCGCAGGGAGACGACGCCGACTGGGACACCCCGCCCTTCGAGCCCACCCTCAAGGGCGACCGGCTGTACGGCCGGGGCGCCTCCGACGACAAGGCCGGGGTCATGACCCACGTCGCCGCGCTCCGGGCCGTCCACGAGGTGCTCGGCGACGACCTCGGGGTCGGCGTCGCCCTCTTCATCGAGGGCGAGGAGGAGTTCGGCTCCCGCTCCTTCGCCGACTTCCTCCGTCAGCACCACGACGACCTCGAGGCCGACGTCATCGTCGTGGCCGACTCCGACAACTGGAGCACGACGGTCCCGGCCATCACGGTCGGCCTCCGCGGCAACGTGACCTTCCGCCTCACCGTCCGCACGCTGGCCCATGCCTCGCACTCCGGGATGCTGGGAGGCGCGGTGCCGGACGCCGTGATGGCCATGGTCCGCCTCCTGGGCACCCTCCACGACGAGGTCGGCAGCGTCGCGGTCGCCGGCCTGGAGAGCCGTGACGCCGAGCACCCCGAGCAGACCGAGGAGACCCTGCGCGAGGAGTCGGGCCTCCTCGACGGGGTCGCCCCGATCGGCACGGGCCCCCTCCTCAGCCGCGTCTGGTCGCAGCCCTCCATCACCGTGACCGGCATCGACGCCCCGTCGGTGGCGAACGCGTCGAACACGCTCCTGCCCGAGGTATCCGTCCGCGTCAGCGCGCGCATCGCCCCCGGCCAGACGGCGGACTCCGCCTACGAGGCGCTCGAGGCTCACGTGCTCGGGCACGCGCCGTTCGGGGCGCACGTCGAGATCACCGACGTCGACAAGGGCGACCCCTTCCTGGTCGACACCACCGGCTGGGCCATCGCCGACGCGACCGTGGCGATGACCGAGGGCTGGGGCGAGGCGCCGCTCCAGACCGGCATCGGCGGCTCCATCCCCTTCATCGCCGACCTCGTGCGGACCTTCCCCGCCGCGCAGATCCTCGTGACCGGCGTGGAGGACCCCGACACGCGCGCCCACAGCCCGAACGAGTCGCAGCACCTCGGCGTGCTGCACCGGGCCGTCCTCAGCGAGGCCATCCTGCTGGCGCGCCTCGACGCCCGGGGCTGAGGCCCGCCTCCCTGGTCGTCCGCCGTACGAGGAACAAAACCGGGGGAGTGCTGCTTACACTGGTCGACGACGAGTGTCCGACACTCCCACCGCCCGAACGGAGACACCATGACCGACACCGCGACCACCGCCCCCGTCGAGACGGCCAGCACGGCCGAGGCCGCCGCCCACGGCGTGCAGCTGACCTCCACCGCGGCCGACAAGGTCCGCAGCCTCCTGATGCAGGAGGGGCGCGACGACCTGCGCCTCCGGGTCGCCGTCCAGCCCGGTGGCTGCTCGGGGCTCATCTACCAGCTGTACTTCGACGAGCGACTGCTCGAGAACGACGCGACCGTCGACTACGACGGCGTGGAGGTCGTCGTCGACAAGATGAGCGTGCCCTACCTCGACGGTGCCGCCATCGACTTCGAGGACACCATCCAGAAGCAGGGCTTCACGATCGACAACCCCAACGCCCAGGGCAGCTGCGCCTGCGGCGACAGCTTCCACTAGGTCGCTCCCGCCCGACCGGGCTGCCGGTCCGGGCCACCATCAGCACCGCGATCCCGGGGATCGTCCCGTCCGGGGCGGTCCCCGTCGTCGTCCGTGAGCAGGGCTCCCGTCTCGATGTCGAACGAACGGCGTGCTGCGTTCGATCGACGGTGCAACCTGCGAGTAGGCTAGGGAAGTCCCGTCCTAGACTGGGAGATCCCCCTTGCTGTCGTGTCATCCGAGAGGTAACAGTGCGTTCTAACCGCCGTCTTCGTTGGGCCGCCATCCCCGTGGCCGCCGTCATGGCCCTGGTCTTGGCAGGCTGCACGACCGACCAGCTCCAGGGGTGGCTGCCCACCACCGCGGGCACCACCAACCACGTCGACAGCATCATCGGCCTCTGGGTCACGTCGTGGATCGTGCTGCTCATCGTCGGTCTGATCGTCTGGGGCCTCGTCATCTGGGCGTGCATCGCCTACCGCCGTCGCAAGGGCCAGACCGGCCTCCCGGTGCAGTTGCGCTACAACATGCCGATCGAGATCTTCTACACGGTCGTGCCGCTGATCCTCGTCCTCGGCTTCTTCGCCTTCACGGCCCGCGACCAGGCCGCCATCGAGGCGCCGACCGCGAGCCCCGACGTGAAGATCGACGTCTACGCCAAGCGCTGGGCGTGGGACTTCAACTACATCGACCAGAAGAACGACGACGACAGCGTCTACTACCAGGGCATCCAGGCCCAAGAGCTCGGCGACGGCAACATCGACGAGAGCCAGCTGCCCGTCCTCTACCTCCCCGTCGGCAAGTCGGTCGAGATCGACCTCAACTCGCGCGACGTGGCCCACTCCTTCTGGGTCGTCGACTTCCTCTACAAGAAGGACACGATCCCCGGCAAGACGAACTACATGTACTTCACGCCGGAGAAGGAAGGCACCTTCACCGGCAAGTGCGCGGAGCTCTGCGGCGAGTACCACTCGCTGATGCTCTTCAACGTCAAGGTCGTGTCGCAGTCCGAGTACGACGACTACCTCGCGACCCTCGCGCAGCAGGGCAACACCGGCCTGCTGGGCGACCAGTACAACACCAACACCAACGAGCCGAACAACGAGGCGCCCGTCGCCGCCGGCTCCGACGAGAAGTAAGGGCACGGTTCGATGACAGCCACCGCCACGCGTCCCACCACCGGTGGGGCGTCCTCAGGCCAGGACTTCGGGGCCTCCAAGGTCGGCCGCAAGGGCAACGTCGTCGTGAGCTGGATCACGTCGACGGACCACAAGACGATCGGGTACATGTACCTGATCGCGTCGTTCCTCTTCTTCTGCCTCGGCGGCGTGATGGCGCTGATCATCCGTGCGCAGCTGTTCGCTCCGGGCCTCGAGGTCGTGGCGACGAAGGAGCAGTACAACCAGCTCTTCACCATGCACGGCACGATCATGTTGCTCATGTTCGCGACGCCGCTCTTCTCGGGCTTCGCCAACGTGCTCATGCCGCTGCAGATCGGTGCCCCCGACGTCGCGTTCCCGCGGCTCAACGGCTTCGCCTTCTGGCTCTACCTCTTCGGCTCGATCATCGCGGTCGCCGGCTTCCTCACGCCGCAGGGTGCCGCGTCCTTCGGCTGGTTCGCGTACGCGCCCCTCTCCGACACGACGTTCTCGCCAGGCCTCGGCGGGAACCTGTGGGTCTTCGGACTGGGCATGACCGGCTTCAGCACCATCCTCGGCTCGGTCAACTTCATCACCACCATCGTCACCATGCGTGCGCCGGGCATGACGATGTGGCGCATGCCGATCTTCACCTGGAACACGCTGATCACCTCGATCCTCGTGATCATGGCGTTCCCCGTGCTGGCGGCTGCCCTCTTCGGGCTCGGCTTCGACCGCGTCTTCGACGCGCAGGTGTTCAACCCGGCCAACGGCGGCGCCATCCTCTGGCAGCACCTCTTCTGGTTCTTCGGTCACCCCGAGGTCTACATCATCGCGCTGCCGTTCTTCGGCATCATCAGCGAGGTCCTGCCGGTCTTCAGCCGCAAGCCGATCTTCGGCTACAAGACCCTCGTCTACGCGACGATCTCGATCGCGGCCCTCTCCGTCACGGTGTG
Organism: Frigoribacterium endophyticum; assembly: GCF_011759585.1. Taxonomy (GTDB): domain Bacteria; phylum Actinomycetota; class Actinomycetes; order Actinomycetales; family Microbacteriaceae; genus Frigoribacterium; species Frigoribacterium endophyticum. The sequence goes on along the minus strand of NZ_JAAOYV010000001.1, from coordinate 1,372,099 downwards.
GGCCCACCACATGTACGTGACCGGCTCGGTGCTGCTGCCGTTCTTCTCGCTGATGACGATGCTCATCGCCGTCCCCACTGGCGTGAAGATCTTCAACTGGATCGGCACGATGTGGCGAGGCTCCGTCACGTTCGAGACCCCGATGCTCTGGGCGATCGGCTTCCTCATCACGTTCACCTTCGGTGGGCTGACGGGCGTCATCCTCGCCTCGCCCCCGCTCGACTTCCACGTCTCCGACACGTACTTCGTCGTGGCGCACTTCCACTACGTGGTGTTCGGCACCGTCGTCTTCGCGATGTTCTCCGGCTTCTACTTCTGGTGGCCGAAGTGGACGGGCAAGATGCTGAACGAGCGTCTCGGCAAGATCCACTTCTGGATGTTGTTCGTCGGCTTCCACACCACGTTCCTCATCCAGCACTGGCTCGGCGTCATGGGCATGCCCCGTCGCTACGCGACGTACCAGCCCGAGGACCACTTCACCTGGATGAACCAGCTCTCGACGATCGGCTCGATGCTGCTCGGCATCTCGATCCTGCCGTTCCTGTACAACGTGTACATCACGGCTCGTCGGGCGCCCAAGGTCGAGGTGAACGACCCGTGGGGCTACTCCCGCTCCCTCGAGTGGGCCACGTCCTGCCCGCCGCCCCGCCACAACTTCACGTCGATCCCGCGCATCCGGTCGGAGTCGCCGGCGTTCGACCTGAACCACCCCGAGGCCGGCCTCCCCGTCGGCATCGGCCCGGCGAAGGACGCCCCGGATGCCCCGACGTACGACGCTTCCAGCGACAAGGTGAAGTAGGACCCCGATGAAGACCAACGCCACGCTGTTCTGGATCCTCGCGATCTTCTTCTTCGCCCTCTGCGCCGTCTACACGGTGTGGAACATCATCGACGTCAACCGGGTCGAGTGGGCCGGCACCATGGGCATCGGCCTCGCCGGCGCCCTGGGTGTGTTCCTCGCCTTCTACATGGGCCGCTCGCACGCCGCCCAGGGCGGCGAGCTGCCCGAGGACCGGCTCGACGCCAACATCGACGACGGCGACCCCGAGCTCGGGCACTTCAGCCCCTGGTCGTGGTGGCCCATCCTGCTGGCCTTCTCCTGTGGTCTGGTCTTCCTGGCTCTGGCGGTCGGCATGTGGATCATCTACATCGGTGGAGCCCTCATCGCGGTCTCCCTCGTCGGCTGGGTCTACGAGTACTACCGCGGCAACTTCGCCCACTAGTCCCTCAGCACGACCACGCCGACGGCGCTCACCCTCTCCGGGTGGGCGCCGTCGGCGTGTGGCCAGGTGCCCTCCGGGTCGGTAGCGCGGGCGAGCGACAGGCTCTGACCACGACCCTCGGGGTGGAGCGCTGCCACGCCTACCCGCCTGAGCCCTGTGTAGCCCTGGTAGAGGGCGCACGGTCACTGTGGGCGCTCAGGATGACCGCTGACGCCGTCTACGGGCCCCTTGCCTGTCGACATTCCGAGCTCGAGCCGCCCCTCGAGCCCCTCCAGGGGGGTGCTTCTGGGCGTGAGGGCTGAGCGGTCCCAGGGGTGCCGTTGTTGCAGGGATAGGGCGGGTTCCCGCCATCGCGGGCGCGTCACCGTTGACCCGCCGGGAGGGACGTGGCCCAGCCGAAGGGACCGGGGAGCAACACAGGACCACCCTCACGCAGATCGTCCGGCCCCGTTGAGTCCGGAAGAGGGGGCTCCCCGCCTGCTGTGCGCCGACGCTGCGCCGAGCGGGGTAATCACACCGGGCCGGCCCAGCCCCGACCGGGCCAGTTCCGTAGGCGTCGTGTCTGCTGTCCCGGACATGAACGCCGGAGGGCCCGCGTTGCGGGACCACGTGAGTCGCTGAGCCGGTGGACACCCGGTGCACGACCGTCGCTGAATCGCGGGTGGGCCGACGGGTTCCCGACATCGCGGGCGCGTCAGCGTCGATCCGCCGTGAAGGACGCGGACTTGCCGAGGGGTCCACGAATATACACCGGACCCGCACGGTCAGTACTCCCCGGTCCGGTGACTGGGGGAGAAGGGGCTGACCGTGCCCGCTGCGCGCTCAGGCTGCGCCGAGTGGAGGGGACCGCGCGGGGCCCGTCTCGTGTCGGACGGGGCGGCGCCGTCGGTGCTCTCCCGCTCGTGAACGTCGAGGAGCAGAGGGCCGGAGCACTCGGGTGAGTGCCTGCGTGCCGTGACACTCGAGCCCGTCAGCCGGTGCCCACTCAGTCCCCAGCAAGTCTCAGCAGGCCCGAGCAGGCCTTGTGAGGCTGAAGGAGGCCTCGGCGGGACTGAGCAGAGCTAGGCGCGACTGAACGAGGCTGAGGCCCGGACGTAGAGAGGCCCCGAGCCGCGTGTCACGGGGGCACGGGGCGCCCGCCGTCGGGTGCGGCAGACCCGTGGCGTCGCCTGCCTCACGGCGTCGGCACAGCTGCCCCGCGGAGCACGAACGACGAAGGGCCCGACTGCCGGAGCAGTCGGGCCCTTCTGGCGGTGCAGGGATCAGTGCTGGTCGATCGACCGACGCTCGTCACCGGAGGCAACGGCGTCGTGGTGCGACGACTCGATCTCCGAGCGCTTCACCGGGGCGATGCGGTCCTCGTAGAAGAAGGACGACACCGAGGCACGGAGACGCTGCACGGGCGTGATCTGACCGTTGGCGTTCGGACGGACCATGAGCGGCTCGTACTCGTTGAAGTTGAGCAGCTTCCAGCGCTCGTACTCATCGAGCTGCTCGTGGACCTCGACGTACTCGCCGCCGGGGAGGCGGACGATGCGACCCGACTCGTAGCCGTGGAGGGCGATCTCGCGGTCCTTCTTCTGCAGGGCGAGGCAGATCCTCTTCGTGATCATGAACGCGATGAACGGGCCGAGGATGAGGCAGGCCTGCACCGTGTGGATGACGTAGTTGAGGCTGAGGTGGAAGTGCGTCGCCATCAAGTCGGAGCTGGCGGCGGCCCAGAGGCTGGCGTAGACCACGATGCCGGCGGCACCGATGGCCGTACGGGTCGGGGCGTTGCGCGGGCGGTCCAGGATGTGGTGCTCGCGCTTGTCGCCGGTGACCCAGGCCTCGAGGAACGGGTACAGCAGCACGGCCAGGATGAAGACGACCAGGACCGCGATGGGAGCCAGGATGTTCATCGAGACGGTGTAGCCGAACGCCACGAACTCCCAGCCCGGCGGGACGAGGCGCAGGGCGCCGTCCGCGAAGCCGATGTACCAGTCCGGCTGGGTGCCGGCGGAGACGGGGGAGGGGTCGTACGGGCCGTAGTTCCAGATCGGGTTGATCGTGAAGAGCGACGCGATGAGGACGAGGACACCGAAGACGATGAAGAAGAACCCACCGGCCTTCGCCGCGAAGACGGGCATGACCGGGACGCCGACGACGTTCTCGTTCGTCTTGCCGGGGCCCGCGAACTGCGTGTGCTTGTTGATGATGAGCAGAAGCAGGTGGACGCCGAGCAGGGCGATCAGGAGGGCGGGCAGCAGCATGATGTGCAGCGAGTAGAAGCGACCCACCATGTCGGTGCCGGGGAACTCGCCGCCGAAGAGGAGGTACGAGATCCAGACGCCGATGACCGGGATGCCCTTGACCATGCCGTCGATGATCCGCGCCCCGTTGCCGGAGAGGAGGTCGTCGGGCAGGGAGTAGCCGGTGAAGCCCTCGGCCATGGCGAGCACCCAGAGGGTGAAGCCGACGACCCAGTTGATCTCGCGCGGCTTGCGGAACGCGCCCGTGAAGTACACGCGGAGCATGTGCAGCATGATCGAGGCCACGAACAGCAGAGCTGCCCAGTGGTGGATCTGGCGGAACAGCAGACCACCGCGGATGTCGAACGAGATGTCGAGCGTCGACGCCATCGCGGCCGACATGTTGAGGCCCTTGAGCGGCACGTAGGAGCCGTTGTAGTTGACCTCAGCCATGGACGGCTGGAAGAAGAACGTCAGGAACGTGCCCGACAGGAGGATCACGACGAACGAGTAGAGAGCGACCTCGCCGAGCATGAACGACCAGTGGTCGGGGAAGATCTTGCGGCCGACCTCGCGGACGAGGCCGGACATGCTCGTGCGCTCGTCGATGTAGTTCGCCGTGGCGCCGAAGATCTTGTTGGTCCGCGTCGGCGCGAAGGCCGGTGCGGAGACTGTGGTGCCGTGCGACGACGGGGTCGTCGTGTCGGTACCCGGTGCAGGGGTGGTGGTGGTCACTTGGCGCGCTCCCAGAAGCTCGGGCCCACAGGTTCGTGGAAGTCGCTCTGCGCGACGAGGTACCCGTCAGCGTCCACGGCGATCGGCAGCTGCGGGAGCGGGCGCTTGGCCGGTCCGAAGATCACTTCGCAGTTGTTGGTCACGTCGAACGTCGACTGGTGGCAGGGGCAGAGCAGGTGGTGTGTCTGCTGTTCGTAGAGGGCCACGGGGCACCCCACGTGCGTGCAGATCTTGGAGTAGGCGACGATGCCGTCGTACTGCCAGTCCTCGCGTCCCTCGGGGATGTTGAGGTCCTCGGGCTTGAGACGCATGAGGAGGACTGCAGCCTTGGCTTTCTCCTCGAGCAGGTGCTCGGATTCGTTCAGGCTCTCGGGGATCACGTGGAAGACCGAGCCCAGGGTGACGTCCGAGGCCTTGATGCGAGCACCGGACGGGTCGCGGGTGAGGTGCATGCCCTCTTCCCACAACGTGTGACGGAGGACCTCGTTCGGGTCCTCGGCGGGAGCGAGGTCGCGGAACAGCACGACCGCGGGGAGCGGCGTGGCGACGAGCGCGCCGATGAGGCTGTTGCGGATCAGCGCGCGCCGACCGAAGCCGGACTCCTGGTTGCCCAGGGCGAATACCTCGACGGCCTTCCCGCGCGTCTCGTCCGTGCCACGGGTGCTGTGGCGCATCTCCGTGATCTCACGGGCGGGCATGAGGGTCTTCGACCAGTGCACGGCACCGATGCCGACGGACAGGAGCCCGAGGGCGATGCCGAGGCCGAGGAAGAGGTTGTTGAGTCGGACGGAGCCGGAGTCGCCCGACGTGATCGGGAAGGCCACGTAGGCGCCGATCGCGGCGATGCTGCCGACGATCGAGAGGAAGAACCAGGTGCTGACCTGGCGCTCCGCCCGCTTCTCGGCCCGCGGGTCGATGTCGGTGACACGGTCGCGGTGCGGCGGCTCGCCCGGGTTCTCGAAGACGTCCGTCGTCAGGACGGCCGTGCCGGCCGAGACACGACGGGGCTCGTGCTTCTCGACAGCCGAGCCCGTCTCCGGGACCTCGTCGTCGTGCTGTGCCATGGGTGCTGCCTTTCAGTGAAGTACGAGGAGGGCCGCTAGTTGGAGCGGGCCGTGAGCCAGATGGTCACGGCGACGATCGCTCCGAGGCCGAAGATCCAGATGAAGAGGCCCTCGGCCACCGGGCCGAGGCTGCCGAGCTCGAACCCGCCGGGCGACGGGTTCTTCTCCAGGTACTTGAGGTACGTGATGACGTCAGCCTTGTCCTGCGGGGAGAGGTTGAGGTCGTTGAAGACCGGCATGTTCTGCGGTCCGGTGAGCATGGCCTCGTAGATGTGGGCTTCGCTGACGCCCTTGAGCGAGGGGGCGTACTTGCCCTCCGTCAGGGCACCGCCGGCGCCGGCGACGTTGTGGCACATGGCGCAGTTGATGCGGAAGAGCTCAGCACCGTTGGTCGTGTCGCCGTCCGCGGCGAGGTACTCCTCGTCGGGGATGGCGGGGCCGGGGGCCAGCGACGCGACGTAGGCCGCGAGGTCGGAGACCTGCTCGTCGGTGAACTGGACGGGCTTCTCCTCGGCCTGCGGGCCGTTGGCCGCCATCGGCATGCGGCCCGTGCCGACCTGGAAGTCGACGGAGGCGGCGCCCACGCCGATCAGGCTGGGGCCGTCACCGGTGCCGTCGGCCGAGAGGCCGTGGCAGGTGGCGCAGTTGGACGCGAAGAGCTTCTGCCCCTCGTCGACGCTCTGCTGCGAGGCCGCGGCGGGGGCGGACTCCTCAGCGGTGGCCGTGGAGGAGAACAGGGCGTAGGCGCCGCCGGTCGTGAGCAGGCCCACGAGGAGGAGCGACGCCGTGGCGACGGGGCTGCGGCGACCGGTCTTGGCGGTGCGTCGCGAGGAGGAGCTTCTGGTGAACATGCTGTGCGAACTTTCCGATGCCTATTTGAGGACGTAGACGACCATGAAGAGGCCGATCCACACCACGTCGACGAAGTGCCAGTAGTACGAGACCACGATGGCGGTCGTGGCCTCCTTGTGACCGAAGTTCTTGACCGCGAACGCGCGGCCGATGGTCAGGAGGAAGGCTATGAGCCCTCCGATGACGTGGGCCCCGTGGAACCCGGTCGTCATGTAGAACGCGGAGCCGTAGGCGCTCGAGCTGAGCGTCACGTGCTCAGAGATGAGGTGGGCGTACTCGAAGACCTGGAGGCAGATGAAGACGGCGCCCATGGAGTACGTCAGGAAGAACCACTCGACCATGCCCCAGCTGCCGACCTGGAAGAGGCGACCGGTGCGGCGGGCCTGCATGCGCTCGGCGGCGAACACGCCGAACTGGCACGTGACCGACGAGAGCACCAGGGTGATGGTGTTCGTGAGCGCGAACGGGACGTCGAGCTTGGCCGTCTCGGCGGCCCACAGGCCGGGAGAGGTGCTGCGCAGCGTGAAGTAGATCGCGAACAGGCCGGCGAAGAACATGACCTCGCTGCCGAGCCACACGATGGTGCCCACGGCGACCGTGCTCGGGCGGTTGACGACCGGCGCGCTGGAAGGCCTGGAGAGAGAGGTACTTGTCACGCCGTCCATTATGCCTGGTAAGTCGCCCTGGGTTTGCGCAGGAAACTCCGCGCCGGGAATTTCTGTTGACGCCGAGCTACTTGGCGTGGTGCACCCCGACGCTAGCCTGGGCACATGACCCACGAGCTCGCCTGGCCTGCCCTCATCGACGCCCTCCTGGCGCGTCGGGACCTCTCGATCACCGAGGCCACGTGGGCCATGGAGCAGGTCATGACGGGGGAGGCGACGCCGGCCCAGCTGGCGGCCTTCCTCGTCGCCCTCCGCGCCAAGGGCGAGACGGTCGACGAGATCGTCGGGTTCCGTGACGCGGTGCTCGCGCACGCCGTGCCGCTGCCCGTGCCGTCCATGGCCGTCGACATCGTGGGCACCGGCGGCGACCGCTTCGGGACGGTCAACGTCTCGACGATGGCGTCGATCGTCGTCGCCGCGACGGGCGTGCCCGTCATCAAGCACGGCAACCGCGCCGCCAGCTCGTCGTCGGGCTCGTCGGACGTGCTGGCGGCGCTCGGCATCGACCTCACGCTGAGCGCCGACCGCGTCGCGGAGGTGCTCGCGGACGCCGGGCTCACGTTCGCCTTCGCGGCGGCGTTCCACCCCGGCTTCGGGAACGCGGCGGCGGTCCGACGCGAGATCGGCGTGCCGACCGTCTTCAACTTCCTCGGCCCGCTCGTCAACCCCGCCCGGCCCGAGGCCAGTGCCGTGGGTGTCGCCCAGCTCGACAAGGTGCCCCTCATCGTCGGGGTGTTCCAGACCCGGGGCGCCACCGCTCTCGTGTTCCGGGGCGACGACGGCCTGGACGAGCTCACCACGACCGGCCACAGCCACATCTGGGAGATCTCGACCGGGTCGGTCACCGAGCACGACCTCGACCCCCTCGACCTCGGCATCCCGCGGGCCCGCATCGCGGACCTCGTCGGGGGCGACGCCGAGCACAACGCGGCGATCGCGCGACGTGTCCTGGCGGGGGAGGCCGGGCCCGTGCGCGACATCGTCCTGCTGAACGCCGCGGCCGGCCTCGTCAGCTACCGGCTCGCGGCCGACCAGTCGGAGCGCGACCGTCCGATCGTGGCCCGCTTCCGCGAGCAGCTGGCCGTCGCCCGCGCGGCGATCGACGGCGGGGCCGCGGCCGCCAAGCTCGACGAGTGGGTCGCGGCGACACGCCGGCCCTGACCCGTCCGTCTCGACCCGCCGTGCGGCGGGGTCGACGCTCCCGCCGCACGGAGGAAGGGCCCGTTCCGAGGAACGGGCCCTTCTCCCTGTCATCGGCGCGTCAGCGCCGTGTCGTCAGCTCCGACGTCAGTTGACGTCCTCGTCGACCCAGTCGAAGGTCTTCGTGACGGCCTTCTTCCAGAGGCGGAGCGTGCGGTCGCGCTCGTCGGCCTCGATGGCCGGCGTCCAGCGCTTGTCCTCCTGCCAGTTCGAGCGCAGGTCGTCGAGCGTCTCCCAGAACCCGACCGCCAGGCCCGCGGCGTACGCGGCGCCGAGGGCGGTGGTCTCGGCGACGACCGGACGCACCACGGGCACGTTCAGGATGTCGGCCTGGAACTGCATCAGGGCGTCGTTGCCGGTCATGCCGCCGTCGACCTTGAGCTCGGTGAGGTCGACGCCCGAGTCGGCGTTGACCGCGTCGAGCACCTCGCGGGTCTGGAAGGCGGTCGCCTCGAGCGCAGCACGGGCGATGTGGCCCTTGTTGACGTAGCGCGTGAGGCCGACGAGGGCGCCACGGGCGTCTGAGCGCCAGTACGGGGCGAACAGGCCCGAGAACGCGGGCACGAAGTAGACGCCGCCGTTGTCGTCGACCGTCTTGGCGAGCTCCTCGACCTCGGGGGCCGAGCCGATGATGCCGAGGTTGTCGCGGAGCCACTGGATCAGCGAACCGGTGACGGCGATGGAGCCCTCGAGCGCGTAGTGCGGAGCCGCGTCGCCGAGCTTGTAGCCCAGCGTCGTGAGCAGCCCGTTCTTCGAGTGGACGATCTCCTCGCCCGTGTTGAAGATGAGGAAGTTGCCCGTGCCGTAGGTGTTCTTCGACTCGCCCTGGTCGAACGCCGCCTGGCCGAAGGTCGCGGCCTGCTGGTCGCCCAGGATGCCGGCGATCGGGACCTCGCGGAGGAGGCTGGAGGCCTCGACGGTGCCGTAGACCTCGGACGAGCTCTTGATCTCGGGGAGCATCGAGCGGGGCACGTCGAAGGCCTCGAGGATGTCGTCGCGCCACTCGAGCGTCTCGAGGTCCATGAACAGGGTCCGCGAGGCGTTGGTGACGTCAGTGACGTGCACGCCGCCGTCGGTGCCGCCGGTCAGGTTCCAGAGGACCCAGGTGTCGGTCGTGCCGAAGAGCAGGTCGCCGGCCTCGGCCTTCTCGCGGGCGCCCTCGACGTTCTCGAGGATCCAGACGACCTTGGTTCCGGAGAAGTAGGTCGCGAGCGGCAGGCCGACGATCGGCTTGAAGCGCTCGACGCCGCCGTCGGCCGCGAGGCGGTCGACGATCGACTGGGTGCGGGTGTCCTGCCAGACGATGGCGTTGTAGACGGCCTTGCCGGTGGTCTTGTCCCACACGACGGCGGTCTCGCGCTGGTTGGTGATGCCGACGGCCTTGATGTTGTGGCGCGTGATGTCGGCGCGCGACAGGGCCTGGCCGATGACCTCGCGGACGTTCTCCCAGATCTCGGCGGGGTCGTGCTCGACCCACCCGGCGCGCGGGAAGATCTGCTCGTGCTCCTTCTGGCCGGTCGCCACGATCGAGCCGGAGTGGTCGAAGATGATGGCGCGGGTGCTGGTGGTGCCCTGGTCGATCGCCAGGATGTAGTCGTCGCTCACGGGTGGTTCTCCTTCGTCGTTGATGGTGTCGACCGCGACACGGCGGGTGCGCCTCGGGTGGGCACGGCGGTGCCGCGGTCAGCGGTGAGTCGTGGGATGCGGGTCAGGCGATGGGGAGCAGGGCGCCCGACACGACGGCGGCGAGGGCACCGCCGATCAGCGGGCCGGCCACGGGGACCCAGGCGTACGACCAGTCGCTCGAGCCCTTGCCCTTGATGGGCAGGAAGGCGTGGGCGATGCGCGGGCCGAGGTCACGGGCCGGGTTGATGGCGTAGCCGGTGGGGCCACCGAGGGAGGCGCCGATCGCGATCACGAGGAAGGCGACGGGGATCGCGCCCAGCTCGGCCGGCGTGCCGCCGTTGGTGAAGCCGATGACCACGAACACGAAGGCGAACGTCGCGATGATCTCGGTGACGAGGTTCCAGCCGTAGTTGCGGATGGCCGGGCCGGTGGAGAAGACGCCGAGCTTGGCCGCGGGGTCGGGCTCCTCGTCGAAGTGGTTCTTGTACACGAGCCACACGAGGACGGCACCGATGACGGCTCCGATCATCTGGGCGGCCAGGTACACGAGGAACGCGACGAAGTCGATGTTGCCGAGGATCAGCTGCGCGAGGCTGACGGCCGGGTTGAGGGCCGCGCCGGAGGAGTACGACACCGTGACCGCGGCGAAGACCGCGAGCCCCCAGCCGAAGTTGACCATCAGCGTCCCGCCGTTGAAGCCCTTCGACTTCGTGAGGGCCACGTTGGCGACGACGCCGCCACCGAGCAGGATGAGCATGGCCGTGCCCACCACTTCAGAGAGAAAAATCAGTCCCAGGTCCACGTCGACCTTCCTTAGTCGTCGGGCGGGGTGCGACTGTGCACCACCGCGGTGAGCGTGTGGCCTCACCATAGACCCGGGCAACCCTCAGGAAGGTAGCCGAATCACCCGAGATGCACATATGTGCACGGAGCAGGTGCGCACGGCTCGGGGGGTAGCTTCTGACCAGGACGGTGCGAGCCTGCGCACCGCCGCCCGTTCCAGGGAGGAACTTCGATGAAGAAGCTCATCAACGATCCGAAGGACGTCGTCGAGGAGGCGGTGGCCGGCATGGGCCTCGCCCACCCGGGGCTCCTGCGGGTGTCGCACGACCCGACCTTCGTGACCCGCGCCTCCGGCCCGGTCAGCGGCAAGGTCGCGATCGTCAGCGGGGGAGGGAGCGGCCACGAGCCGCTGCACGCCGGCTTCGTCGGCCCGGGCATGCTGAGCGCCGCGGTGCCCGGCCCCGTCTTCACGTCGCCCACGCCCGACCCGGTCGTGGCGGCCACGCAGGCCGTCGACGGAAGAGCCGGCGTCCTCTACATCGTGAAGAACTACACCGGCGACGTCCTCAACTTCGAGACGGCCGCCGACCTCGCCGAGGCGGAGGGCGTCACCGTCGCGACGGTCGTCGTGGACGACGACGTCGCGGTCAAGGACTCCACCTACACGGCCGGGCGTCGCGGCGTCGCGGGCACGGTCGTCGTCGAGAAGGTCGCGGGCGCCGCCGCCGAGCGCGGCGACGGCCTCGAGCAGGTCGCGGAGATCGCCCGTCGGGCGAACGCCGCGACCCGCACGATGGGCGTCGCGCTCACCGCCGGCGTCGTTCCGCACGCGGGGGAGCCGAGCTTCACCCTCGCCGACGACGAGGTCGAGATCGGCATCGGCATCCACGGCGAGCCCGGCCGTGAGCGCGTGCCGCTCGAGCCCGTCGACCGCATCGTCGACCGCCTGCTCGGCGCCGTCCTCGACGACCTGGGCACCGCCTCCGGCGACCGCGTCCTGCTGTTCGTCAACGGCATGGGCGGCACGCCGCTCGTCGAGCTCTACGTCGCCTTCCGCCGGGCGGCCGAGCTGCTCGCCGAGCGCGGCGTCGAGGTCGCCCGCACGCTCGTCGGCGACTACGTCACCTCGCTCGAGATGCAGGGCATGTCGATCACCGTGACCCGTCTCGACGACGAGCTGACCGAGCTCTGGGACGCTCCGGTCGAGACGGCCGCCCTCCGGTGGGGCCGGTGAGCCCGCTGCTCCGCCCCGCCGCCCCCCGCACCGCACCCCCACGAGGAGGAGACGCATGACACTCGACGCGACCTGGACCCGCGCCTTCATCGAACGGACGGCCGACGTGGTGCGCGAGCAGCGTGCCGCGCTGGTCGAGCTGGACCGCGAGATCGGCGACGGCGACCACGGCGAGAACCTGGAGCGCGGCTTCTCGGCCGTGCGGGCCAAGCTCGGCCAGCAGCCCGAGGACGCCACGCCCGGCCAGCTGCTGAAGATGGTCGCCACGACCCTCATCTCCACCGTCGGGGGAGCCTCCGGCCCCCTGCTCGGCACGGCGTACCTCAAGGGGGCCGCGGCCCTCGGCGACGCGACCGAGCTCGACTCCGCGGCGGTCGTGGCCTTCCTCACGGCGGCACGGGACGGCGTCGTGCTGCGCGGCAAGGCCGAGGTGGGCGACAAGACGATGATCGACGCGTGGACGCCGGCCGTCGAGGCCGCCGGCCTCGCGGCGGGCGACGGGGCCGAGCCGGCCGCCGTGCTGCGTGCCGCCGCCGACGCCGCCGCGGAGGGCGCCGCGTCGACCGAGCCGCTCGTCGCCCGCAAGGGCCGGGCCAGCTACCTCGGCGAGCGGGCGGTGGGGCACCGCGACCCGGGGGCGCAGTCGTCGTCGCTCATCCTCGCCGCGGCAGCCGAGGCCGCCGCGACCCCCGCCGCCGCGACCACCGGGGAGGCGTGACCGTGGCCGGCGTGGGCATCGTCGTCGTCTCGCACAGCCCGGCGATCGCCGAGGGCACCGTCGAGCTCGCTCGCCAGATGGCGCCGACCACGACCCTCGTGGCCGCGGGCGGCACCGACGAGGGCGGCCTGGGCACGAGCTTCGACAAGATCTCCGCGGCGCTCTCGGCCGCCGACACGGGCCAGGGCGTCGTGGTGCTCTGCGACCTGGGCTCGGCGATCCTCACCACCGAGACCGCCGTCGACTTCCTCGACGACGACGAGGCCGCGCGGGTCGTGCTGGCCGACGCGCCCGTCGTCGAGGGCACCGTCGCCGCGGCCGTCTCGGCGGAGACCGGCGGCACGCTGCAGGAGGTCGCCGCGGCCGCCCGCACCGCCTCCGGGGTCGCCGACCCGCACCGGGACGAACGCGAGCTCCGCGGCGGCGACGCGGTCGAGCGCTCGGTCGTCCTCGTCAACGAGTCGGGGCTGCACGCCCGGCCGGCCGCCGACCTCGTCACGCACGCGTCGCGCTTCCAGGCCGACGTCACGGTGAACGGCGTCGACGCGAAGAGCCTCCTGCGCATCATGGGCCTCGGTCTCGGCAAGGGCTCGACGGTGGCGATCATGGCCACCGGCCCCGACGCGGCCCAGGCCGTCGACGACCTCGTGGCCCTGGTGGAGGGCGGCTTCGGCGAGGGCTGACCCGACCCGACGTCGCCACGCCACCACGACGGTGGCGCCGACGACGACGCCGACAGCGGGCGTCCCGGGCTCAGGCCCGGGGCGCCCGCCGTCGCACGTGGCGGGTGAGCAGGAGGTCGCCCGCGACGAGCACGTGCGCCAGCTCGAGCTCGCGCAGCCCCGGGGCGTCCCCGCTCGTCGAGCGGGCGATGCGCGGGCCGACGCCGCCCTCCAGGGTCGGCGAGTGCGTGAGGAAGAGCTCGTCGACCTCGTCCGCGGCGACGAGGTCGCCGAAGAGGGTCGGCCCGCCCTCGCAGTGCAGCTGCCGGAGGCCCCGGGCGACCAGTGCCTCACGCAGGAGGCGCAGGTCGACGCGTTCGCGGCCGCACGCGACGACGTCGGCGACGCCCTCGAGGGCCCTCCGCGCCTCGGGATCCGCCTGGTCGGTAGTGAGCACGACCGGGCGCACCGGCGCGTCGCGGAAGACGGGGCTGCCGGGGTCGAGCCGCAGCGTCGCCGACACCAGCGCGAAGACGGGGTGGTCGGGCAGCCCGCGCCCGCGTCGCCAGGCGACGGAGGCGTCGTCGAGGCGCATCGGGCCGTAGCCCTCGTCGCGCACCGTGCCCGCGCCGACCACCACGACGTCCGAGACCCGGCGCAGCAGGTCGAAGACCCTCTTGTCGGCGGGCCCGCCGAGGCTGCCGGAGAGGCCGTCCGCCGTGGACGATCCGTCCAGCGTCGAGACGAAGTTCACGCGGAGGCAGGGCTCGGCGCGGTCGCCGGGGTCGATCATCGCCAGCAGCTGGTCGTCGTCGAGCGGGACGCCGGTCGGATCGGGCGGCAGTAGGCGGCGGAGGGCGGCCGGGGCGGCGGCCGGGTCGGCGGCGGGCTGGTCGGGCACGGGGGCTCCTAGACGTCGTGTCGGGCGAGCAGCGGGGCCCGCCACCCCAGGATGCCCTCCAGCATGCGGACGGCGTCCACCGCCGAGGGCACGTCGTGCATCCGCACGACGCGCGCGCCGAGCAGCACGCACGCGGTCGCCGCCGCCAGCGTGCCGGCCAGGCGGTCGGGCTTCTCGCGGTCGAGCATCTCGCCGATGAAGTCCTTGTTCGAGACGGCGGCCAGGACGGGGAAGCCGAGGGCCGCGACCTCGCCCAGGCGACGGGTCAGCTCGAGGGTGTGCACGGTGGCTTTGTTGAGGTCGTGGCCGGGGTCGACGACGATCCTCTCCTCGGGCACCCCCCGGGCCAGCGCGAGGTCGACGCGACGGGACAGGAGGTCGACGACCTCGCGCGCGACGTCGTCGTAGCGGGGGTGCGGCCACGCGGTGCGCGGCGGGGCGAGGCTGTGGGTCACCACGAGGGTCGCCTCGCTGTCGGCGACGACGTCGGCGAGACGCGGGTCGTGCAGGGCCGTGGTGTCGTTGATCACGGATGCCCCCGCGCTGATCGCGGCGGCCGCGACCTCCGGGCGGAAGGTGTCGACCGACACGACCACGTCCGACTCGGCGACCAGCGCCTCCACCACCGGCAGGACGCGGTCGACCTCGTCGGCCGCTGAGAGCTCGGGCCCCGGCTTGAAGGGCACGCCCCCGACGTCGACCCAGTCGGCGCCCTGCCCCGCAGCGGCCACGGCGGCCTCGACCGCGGTGTCGAGGGCGAAGGTGCGCCCCTGGTCGAAGAACGAGTCGGGCGTCCGGTTGACGATCGCCATCACCGCGACCTGACGCGAGAAGTCGAAGGTGCGACGTCCGATGCGGCGCACGGGCACCCGCAGCGGCACGGTGCCCAGCCTGATCGGCAGGGGCTCCGGGTCAGCCACGGGGCGCCCCGATCAGGGCCATCGCCTCGGTGCGGGCGGCCGCGTCGCCGAGGCTGCCGCGGCTCGCCAGCGTCACGGTCGAGCTCTGCGTCTGGCGCGGCCCCCGCGTCGTCACGCAGCCGTGGACCGCCTCGAGCACGACGAGCACGCCCGTGGGGGAGAGCCCCTCGTCGAAGGCGTCGGCGATCTCCTCGCCGAGCTTCTCCTGCAGCTGCGGCCGCGAGGCGAGGGCGTCGACGACGCGGGGCACGCTGCCGAGGCCGACGATCGAGGCGCCGGGGACGTACGCGACGTGGGCCACGCCGAGGAACGGCAGCAGGTGGTGCTCGCAGACCGAGCGGAACTGCACGTCGCGCACGACGACGACCTCGCCGAGCTGGCCCGGCTCGGCCGGCACCGAGGAGGCACGGACGAGCTCGGTCGCGTCCGTCCCCGTCCCTGAGAAGAACTCCGCGTACGCCTCCGCCACGCGCCGGGGCGTGTCGTGGAGGCCCGGGCGCCCCGGGTCGTCGCCGACGGCCGCGAGGATCTCGAGCACGGCGGCCTCGATGCGGGGCCGGTCGACGGGGGAGTGGCTCATGGAGCCAGTGTCGCAGGCTCCCTGCCCGGACGTCAGCCGTGCATCCCCGCCCCGAGCGACGGGGCGGCCGGGGCGGTCGACCGGCGGGGCGGTCAGTCGTCGGAGCCCGGGCGCGACTCGTGGTGGCGTCGGCCGTGGCTGCGCCGCGCCTCCTTCATCTCGGACTCGAAGAGGTGACGGCGCCCGCCGACGAGGCCCTCGCGGACGGCCGCCTCGCCCGCCCGGAGGGCGCTCCAGTACCCCGCGTCGTAGTCCTCGACGAGCTGGAAGGTCCAGCGGCCCTCGACGACGTTGCGCCCCACCACGTCGCGCTCCAGGCGGTCGGCGTGCTCGTGGTGCCCCGCCTCGCGGAGCAGGTCCACGGCCTCGCCGAGCGCCAGGTCGGCGGTGCCGGTCAGCCGGTGGAAGCCGTAGAGCAGGCCTCGCGCGTGCTCGACGGCCTCGAGGGCCTCCGACAGCTTGCCGAGGGCCTCGACGGTGGCGTCGTCGACGCCCGCGGGGCGGACGTGCGCGTCGTCCGGTCCGTCGTCGGGCACGGGCGCGGGGGAGTCGCGGGTCGTCGCGTCGGGGGAGCCGGGGGTCACGGGGGCGGTCTCGTCGTCCATGACCCGACCCAACCACCGGGGCGGCGGGTAGCGTCCGCGGGGTGACGACGACCCCGGACCGCCCCGCCCGACGACGGTTGCTGCTGCCCGGCCAGTGGGGGCCCGCGTTCGACGACGGGGGAGAGGTGCTCGTCGTCGAGGCCCTCGACGAGTTCTCCCGCCGCCCGCTGCACCGGGCCAAGGCGCACCTCTGGCTCTCGGCGCTCCGTCACCGGGTCGCCGAGCTCGGCGACCGCGCCGAGCACGTCCGGGTCGACCGCCTCGCCGACGCCCTCGTCGGGCGCGGAGACCTCGAGGTGGTGGACCCGCCCAGCCGCCACTTCCGCGCGGTCGTGCGCGCCGCCTCCCCGGCGGTCGTCGTCCTGCCGAGCCGCGGCTTCGTCACCAGCGAGGCCGACTTCGCCGACTGGGTCGCCGTCCGCCCCGGCCGCCTCCTCATGGAGGACTTCTACGAGGCCGTCCGGAGGCGCGAGGGCTTCCTGATGGAGGGGCCCGCCCCGGTCGGCGGCCGGTTCAGCTACGACGACGAGAACCGCCACGCGCCTCCCCGCGGCGCGGTCGGCCTGGGCCTGCCCGACCCGGTCTGGCCCGTCGAGGACGAGATCGACGCCGAGGTGCGCGACCAGCTCGACGCCTGGCGCGACGCCGGACTGGTGACGTTCGTGGGGGAGGACGACCGGCGCCGGTTCGCCGTCACGGCCGCGGAGGCGGAGGCGGCGCTCGAGGACTTCGTCGAGACGCGGCTCGGCGACTTCGGCCCGTTCGAGGACGCCATGCTGTCGGGCGACTGGACGATGGCGCACTCGCTGCTGAGCGTGCCGATGAACCTGGGCGTGCTCGACCCGCGCCACGTGGTCGAGCGGGTGCTGCGGGCCTTCGAGGGAGGCGCGCCGCTCGCCAGCGTCGAGGGCTTCGTCCGGCAGGTGGTCGGCTGGCGCGACTGGGTGTGGCACCTCTACTGGCACCTGGGGGAGTCGTACGTCGACGAGAACGACGCCCTGGGCGCCCGGGTGGAGCTGCCGGCGTGGTGGCGCGGCCTCGACTCGTCGGAGGTCGAGGCGGCCTGTCTGTCGGACGCGCTCGACGTCGTCTCGCGGCACGGCTGGACGCACCACATCCAGCGCCTGATGATCCTCGGCAACTGGTCGCTGCAGCGCGGCTACCGGCCCGACCAGCTGACCGAGTGGTTCACCGACGTCTTCGTCGACGGCACCGACTGGGTGATGCCCGCGAACATCGTCGGGATGTCGCAGCACGCCGACGGCGGAGTCGTCGCGACCAAGCCCTACGCGGCGGGAGGTCGCTACATCGACAAGATGAGCGACCACTGCGGCTCGTGCCGGTTCTCGCCGACCGTCCGGGTCGGCGACGACGCCTGCCCGTTCACCGCGGGCTACTGGGCGTTCCTGCACCGGGCCGAGCCGGCGCTCCGCGACAACGCCCGCATGCGGAACCCGCTGCGGCAGATGCGCAGGCTCGACGACCTCGAGGCCGTGGTCGCTCAGGAGGCGGCGCGCGAGATGCTGTGAGGGGCCCGGGGAGGGCCTGGTGAGTCGTCGCTCACGTTCGAGCTGACATAATGTGCATTATCGGTCATGCACGGACCAGCCGGAAGGGGTGGGGTCGACGCCGTCAGAGCCCGCTTCGTGCGGGACGCCGCTCAGCGACCTGCGCGCAGCACCTCGGCCACCGTGGCGGCGAGGTCGACGGGCTCGACGGGGTCGGTCGTCGACTCGAGCTCGTCGAGGCTGAACCAGCGCGACTCGAGGATGTCGACCCGTTCGTCGTCGGTCCAGTCATCGTCGACGACCTCGAAATGAGGCAATCTCACGACGAAGAACTCGGCGTGCCCGTGCGTGTGGTCGGCGGCGTCCCAGGGCACCTCGAAGTCGTCGACCCTGACCACGGGGCCGACCTCGGCGACCACCTGGCCGGTCTCCTCGTGCAGCTCCCGGACCGCCGCCTCCTCGTGCGACTCCCCCGGGTCCACGCCGCCTCCCGGCGTGATCCAGCGGGCTGCGCCGCTCGTGTCGGGCGCCTTCGTCATCATCAGCAGCAGGCGGTCGTGCTCGTCCAGGACGAGGAGGCGCGACGTCGGCCGGACGATCCGCTCGGTCACGAGGCGCCGCCTACGCGACGGGGACGAAGTCGGAGGTGTCGCCGACGAGGCGCGTGCGGTCGGCGGGCACCGGGTCGACCGCGGCCGAGGCGACCTCGGCGGCGAACTCCGCGACGTTGTACAGCTTGCCGGCGCTCTCCTTGCGCGACGAGATGGCCCCGGGGTTCGAGCGCTCGAGCAGCGTCGCCGTGATGGTGCCCTCGATCATGTCGCCGGAGACCACGACGAACTCGACGCCGGCCGCCTCGAGCTGCGGCACCATCTCGAGCAGCGCGTCCTCCCCCGCGCGCTTGCTCAGCGCCACGGGGAGGTACTCGGGCATCGTCTCGGTGGTCCGGATGAAGTGCGCCTGGTGGCTGGTCACGAAGACGACCCGCGAGCCCGGCTGCAGCAGGGGCAGCGCCGCGGTGAGGAGGGCGACCTGCGCGTCGCGGTTGAGCTTCAGGGCGTAGTCCTCGGCCATGCCGCTCTCCATGCCGCCGGAGGCGTTCATGACGAGCACGTCGAGGCCGCCGAGGCGCTCGGAGACGGTCGCGAACATCGCGTCGACGCTCTCCGGGTCGGTGAGGTCGGCGCCCACCGCGAAGGCCGTGCCGCCCGCGGCCTCGATCTTCTCGACGAGCTGCTGGGCGCGCTTCTCCTTGTTGCGGTAGTTCACGACGACGGACGCGCCGGCCTCGGCGAAGTAGCGCACCGTGTCGGCCCCGATGCCCCGGGACGAGCCGGTGACCAGGGCACGCGTGCCGGTGAGGGATCCTGCGGCGAGGGGGTTGGACACGGCGGGGGCTCCAGTCTGTGGGGCGGCACCGGCTCGGTCGCGGCGCCGGGGTGGCGGCTCGGGGTCGCCAGGCGACCCGTCCGAGCGTACCGCCCGACGGATGTCGGCGACGTGCGCTAGCGTCGAGGGAACGAAGGAGGCCGACGTGGACGTCGTCACCCAGTACGCGTGGATCATCTGGATCGCCCTGGTCCTGCTCTTCGTCGTGGTCGAGGTCACCACCCTCGAGCTCACGTTCCTCATGCTCGCGATCGGCAGCGTGGGCGGCCTGCTCGCCGACCTCTTCGGCGCACCGTGGTGGCTGCAGATCGTCGTGGCCGCCGTGCTCGCGGTGCTCCTCCTCTTCACCGTCCGGCCTCCCCTGCTGCGGGCCCTCGGCCGGGGCGGCGACCCGACCCCGAGCAACGTCGAGGCCCTCCTCGGCCTGCGCGGCACCGTCGTCGTCGCGCTCGGCCCCGACGCCGGGCAGGTCAAGCTCACCAACGGCGACACCTGGACGGCGCGTCTCCTGCCCACCGGGTCGGTGAAGACGCCCGCCGGGGCCCTGCCCCCGGCCGTCCTCGACACCGGCAGCAGCGTCGTCGTCACCGCCATCGAGGGGTCGACCGCCCTGGTCGTCCCCGCCTAGAAGGGACCCTGCATGGACTCCTCCGTCAGCGCCGGCACCATCGCGACGATCGTGGTCGTCGCGATCGTCGTCATCCTCGTCCTGGTCGTGCTCTTCCGGGCCGTCCGCATCATCCCGCAGGCCAGCGCGGGCGTGGTGGAGAGGCTCGGCAAGTACCACAAGACCCTCCTCCCCGGGCTGAACCTCCTCGTGCCCTTCATCGACCGGGTCCGTCCCCTCATCGACATGCGCGAGCAGGTCGTCTCCTTCCCGCCGCAGCCGGTCATCACGGAGGACAACCTCGTCGTGTCGATCGACACCGTCGTCTACTTCCAGGTCACCGACGCCCGGGCCGCGACCTACGAGATCGCGAACTACCTCGGGGCGGTCGAACAGCTCACGACGACCACGCTCCGCAACGTGGTCGGCGGCCTGAACCTGGAAGAGGCCCTGACGAGCCGCGACAACATCAACGGCCAGCTGCGCATCGTCCTCGACGAGGCGACCGGCAAGTGGGGCATCCGGGTCGGCCGCGTCGAGCTCAAGGCCATCGACCCGCCCGCCTCGATCCAGGACTCCATGGAGCAGCAGATGCGCGCCGAGCGGAGCCGACGGGCCGCGATCCTCACCGCCGAGGGCACCAAGCAGTCGCAGATCCTCGAGGCCGAGGGCATGCGCCAGTCGGCCATCCTCCGCGCCGAGGGCGAGGCGAAGGCCCAGGTGCTCCGCGCCCAGGGCGAGGCGGAGGCCATCGACACCGTCTTCAACGCCATCCACCAGGGCGACCCCGACCCCAAGCTGCTCGCCTACCAGTACCTGCAGACGCTGCCGAAGCTGGCCGAGGGGTCGGCCAACAAGCTCTGGATCATCCCGAGCGAGCTGACCGAGGCTCTGTCGGGCATCGGCCAGGGCTTCTTCGCCCCGAAGAACCCGGACGCCCCCGGCTGGACGCCGAAGCCGACCACGAAGGTCTCGGAGATGTCGACCACCCCCGACCTCGCGACGACCGTCGACCTCGAGGCGGAGCCCGACCTCGGGTTCCCGACCGCGACCACGCCGGGCAGCACGAGCCGCTCGGAGACCGGCGGCACGGGCACGGGCACGGGCACTGGCACGCGCTCGGGCACTGGCTCGGCCACGGCCGACGCGGCGACGCCCGACGAGGGCACCACGCCGCCGGCGGCCCCGGCCGCTCCGTAGTGGAGGCGGGCGGCGCCTCCGGCTGGTTCGGCCCGGCCGGGCCCCGGGTGCTCGCGCACCGCGGCCTCGCGGTCGACGCACCGGAGAACACGATGCTCGCGTTCGCGCGTGCCGTGGCGGCGGGTGCCGACTACGTCGAGACCGATGTGCACGCCACGCGCGACGACGTGGCCGTGGTCTGCCACGACGACGACCTCCGTCGCGTCGCCGGCCGGCCCGTGCGCGTCCGGGACCTCACCCTCGCCGAGCTGAGCCTGGTGCGCCTGCCCGACGACCAGGAGGTCCCGACGCTCGAGCAGGCCCTCGACGCGTTCCCGGAGACGCGGTTCAACATCGACGTCAAGGTGGCGGAGGCGGTCGACCCGACCGTGCGCGCGATCCATCGCGTCGGTGCGCACGACCGCGTGCTCCTGACGTCGTTCGACCAGCGGATCCGCCGTCGGGTGGTCGACGCGCTGCCCGGCGTGGCCACCTCGGCGTCCTCCCCCGGCGTCGTCGGCGTGATGGCCGCCTCCCTCGTCCCGGTCACGGCCGTGCGGCACGCCCTGCTCCGGCGCGTCCTGCGCGGCTGCGGCGCCGTGCAGGTGCCGGAGAGCTGGGGGCGGCTGCGCGTCGTGACGGCGGCGCGCGTCGCCGACCTGGCGGCCGTGGGCGTCGAGACGCACGTCTGGACGGTCAACGACCCCGTCGCGATGCGCCGCCTGCTCGCCCTCGGCGTGCACGGCATCGTCACCGATCGTGCCGATCTCGCCCTCGTCGAGGTCGGCCGGGGTGCTGCCGATCCTCTGTGAACAGACTGTGAATGTCTCTCACCTGAAACATCACGGCACGCTCTGACGTTAGAACGGGAGATCGCACCGCGAGAGGAGACCACACGCATGGCAGATCGCAGTTTGCGCGGGATGAGACTCGGTAGTCAGAGCCTCCAGAGCGAAGAGGGAGTCGAGTTCTCCCCCCGGAAGAAAGCCGTCTACCAGACGGAGGACGGCCAGACGTTCGACATGGTGTTCTCTGCTGAGGCAGAGGTGCCCGAGATCTGGCAGTCGCCGAAGAGCGGGCAGGAAGGCCGGCTGCTGTCGGCCGACGGCAAGCCCGTCGAGATCGAGGAGGGCGTCGTCAAGGTGCCCCGGACCCACTGGGACATGCTGCTCGAGCGCCGCTCACGCGACGAGCTCGAGGAGCTGCTGCAGGAGCGCCTGACGTTCCTCCGGGCCCGGCGCGGCCAGGAGAAGATCGGCGCCTGAAGATCGGCGCCTGAAGATCGGCGCCTGACGCCGCTCCCCCATGACGCCCGGTCACCGTACGGTGACCGGGCGTCGTCGTGCCCGGGGGCGGTCGGTGCGGGGTGGTCAGCGCCGGGCGGGGAGGTCGAACTGGCTCGGGTCGTCGAGCTCCTCGTCGAGCGAGCGCGGCCGACGGCCCGGGCGGAGGCGCGGGTCGGCCAGCTCGGGCCAGGCAGCGGTCTCGAGGGCGCGGCGTCGGCGTGACCGGCGGCCACCGATCATGACCCGGGCGAGCACGAGGGCCGCCAGCCCGATGAACGAGACGAACAGCTCGACGGCGCGACTGGCGACGACGGCGGGCGTCGTGCCGGTGCCCAGGTCGACGGTGTGGACCATGGTGCCGGCGGTGAAGTCGGTGACGCCGGCGACGATCTGCCCGTCGGCGTCGATGACCCGGCTGGAGGCCACCGTGGAGACGCTGACCACGGGTCGCGCCGTCTCGAGGGCCCGCAGTCGCGTGATGGCCAGCTGCTGGGCGTTCTCGTCGGTGTCGCCGAAGTCGGCGTTGTTGGTCTGCGCGACGATCACCTGGGCGCCGTCGCGCATCATGTTGGTGATGAGCTGGTCGTCGACGATGTCGAAGCAGATCGAGATGCCGGCGACGAAGTCGCCGATCGGCATCGCCTCCGGGCGGGTGCCCGGCGTGTAGTCGCGAGCGATGAGGTCGATCAGGTCGGGGGCGAAGGGCCGCCAGAAGGAGCGGTCGGGCACGTACTCACCGAAGGGGACGGGGTGCTTCTTGTCGTACTGGCCGGCGACGGCGCCGTCCTCCCAGAGGATCGACGAGTTCCAGGCCTGCTCGCCGTCGTCGGACTGGGTGATGACGCCGGAGAGGAGCGGCGCGTCGTACCCGTCGCTGACGGCGTCGAAGACGTAGCGGCCGTAGGCGTCGCGGGTGGGGTCGCGGTCGCTGCCGCCCTCGGGCCACACGATGAGGTCGAGGTCGGAGCCGGCGGGCAGCCCCGACATGGCGAGCACCTGCGAGTTGAGCAGGTCGCCGGGCTCGCGCTCGTCGAAGTAGCCCGCGGGCCCGTTGCCCTGGACGCCGGCGATCGTGGCCGTGCCCGACGACGTCGTCGGCCACGCGGGGACGGCGAGGACGGCCGTGACGGCGACCGCGCCGGCGAGGACCCGCGTGGACGCCCGCACGTCGGCCCGGAGCGCCAGCTCGACGACCGCCGCCACGAGCGCCACCATGAGGAACGAGAGACCGGAGATGCCGACCCACGCGACGAGCGGGCCGAAGGGGCTCTGCGACTGGCTGAGGGCCACGCGGCCCCAGGCGAACCCGCCGTAGGGCCAGTTGCCGGCGACGAACTCGCGCAGGGTCCAGAGGCCGGCGACGACCACTGGGAGGAGCACGGTCGTGCCGACCGCCCCGGGCCAGATGCGCGGCACCCAGCGGTACGCGAGCGTGACGAGCACGGCTCCCCCGGCGAAGAACAGGGCCTCGAGCGTCGACAGGGCCGCCCACGGCAGGGCCCCGAGGTAGAGGCTCGTCCACGAGATGTGGACGAGGTAGAACGAGAGCCCGGCGACGAGCCCGACCAGGAAGGCCGACCCGGCCCGTCGGCCGCGGAGGCTGACGAGCACCAGGCCGATGCCGACGAACGTGAGGGGCCACACGTCGCCGTCGGGGAACCCGGCGTCGAGCACGACGCCCGACCCGGCCGCGACCACGAGGGCGAGCCAGAGCGGCAGACGGAGGGCGGTCACTCGGGTGGGCACCGTGCGATTCTAGGTGGCCGTCGCTGTGAGGCGCGGGTCGGCCCGGGCGCCCGGCCCCGTGCCTCAGACGGCCGAGTACGAGACGATGCCGCGCCGCACGGCGTCGAGCGCCCGACGCGCCACGGGGCCCACCGGGAGGTCGGCCACGACGGAGAGCTGGTCGAGCAGGTCGATCGTCTGCTTCGTCCAGCGCACGAAGTCGCCGGCGGCGAGGTCGGCGTCCTCCAGCACGGAGTCGAGGCTCGCACCCCGGGCCCAGCGGTGCATGGCCAGGGCCAGGCCGGGAGCCGGCGGCGTGCTGCCGGGCAGCCGGTGCTCCTGCTCGAGGTCGTCGAGCTCGGCCCAGAGCAGCTGTGTCGCGTCGAGGGCCTCGCGGTAGGCGCCCCGTGGCAGGAAGCGCTCCGACAGCTGCCCCTCGTCGCGTCGTGGCTCGTAGACGAGGGTCGCGGCCATGGCGGCCATCGACGGCACGTCGAGCTGGTCCCAGAGCCGGAGCCGGAGGCACTCGGCGACGAGCAGGTCGCGGTCCCCGTAGATGCGGCGGAGCGTGCGGCCGGCCGGGGCGACGGCCACCTCGGCGGTGTGCCCGTCGCGCCCCGCGCCTCCCCGGCTGGCGGGCGTCGCCGAGGTGGAGGCCGCGGGCACGAGGTAGCCGCGGTCGAGCAGCACGTCGGTGACGCGGTCGAAGACCTTCGCGACCGCGCCGGTGCGGCTGCGGATCTGGGCCGAGAGCTGGTCGGTCTGCTTCTTCAGCTTGAACCAGCGCTCGGACCAGCGGGCGTGCTGCTCGCGCTCGGGGCAGGCGTGGCAGGGGTGCTGGCGCAGCTGCTTGCGCAGCTCGGTGAGCTTCCGCTGGCGCTTGTCGTGCTCGCCGCGCGACTGGGCCTCGGCGCGGGCCGCGCCCTGCTTCTCGAGGTCGCCGAGCTCACGCCGGAGCAGCGTGTACTCGCCGAAGTCGCCGAGGTGGCAGGTCATGCTGCGGGCGTAGCCGTCGAGGCTCTCCTGCTGCGTGCGCACCTTCCGCGCGAGGTCGACCACGGCGCGGTCCGCCTGGAACTGCGCGAACGAGGTCTCGAGGATCTCGCGCGTGCGCGACCGGCCGAACTGCTCGATCAGGTTGACGGCCATGTTGTACGTCGGCCGGAAGCTGGAGTTCATCGGGTACGTGCGGCGGGAGGCGAGGCTCGCGACCGCCTGGGGGTCGAGCCCCGGCTGCCACTGGATCAACGAGTGGCCCTCGACGTCGATGCCACGGCGGCCGGCCCGGCCGGTGAGCTGCGTGTACTCCCCCGGCGTGATGGGCACGCGGGCCTCGCCGTTGAACTTCTCGAGCTTCTCGAGCACGACCGTGCGGGCGGGCATGTTGATGCCGAGCGCCAGGGTCTCCGTCGCGAAGACGACCTTGACGAGCTTCTTCTGGAAGAGCTCCTCGACGACCTCCTTGAACGCGGGCAGCAGACCCGCGTGGTGGGCGGCGACCCCGCGCTCGAGCCCGTCGAGCCACTGCCAGTAGCCGAGCACGGCGAGGTCCTCGTCGCGGAGGGTGCGGCAGCGGGCCTCGACGATCTCGCGGATCTCGTCGCGCTGCTCGGCGGTCGTCAGCCGGATGCCGGAGCGCAGCACCTGCTTGACGGCCTGGTCGCAGCCGACCCGGCTGAACACGAAGAAGATGGCGGGCAGGAGGTTCTGGTCGTCGAGCATCTCGACGATCCGCCACCGGTCGAGGCGGCCGCCCTGGTGCGGGGTCGGCGGCACGACGTGGCCCCGGGGGCTGCGCCCCGACCAGCGGTCGCTCGTGCCGCGACCCCGGCCCCCGGGCCCACCGCCCCGGCGCGACATGGACGTCGCGCGCAGGAGCTCGGGGTTGACGCGGTTGGTGGCGGCCTGCCCGCTCGAGTCGAACAGGTCGAGGAACTTGCCCCCGACGAGCACGTGCTGGTCGAGCGGGACGGGGCGGTCCTCGCTCACGATGACGTCCGTGCCGCCGCGGACGGTCTGCAGCCAGTCACCGAACTCCTCCGCGTTCGACACGGTCGCGCTCAGCGACACGAGGCGGACGTCGAGGGGCAGGTGGATGATGACCTCCTCCCACACGGCGCCGCGGAACCGGTCGGCGAGGTAGTGCACCTCGTCGAGGACGACGTAGCGGAGGTCGTCGAGCATCTCCGAGCCCGCGTAGAGCATGTTGCGGAGCACCTCGGTCGTCATGACCACGATGCGCGCCCGCGAGTTGACGTTCGTGTCGCCGGTCAGCAGCCCCACCTCGCCGGCGCCGTACTCGGCGACGAGCTCCTGGAACTTCTGGTTGCTCAGGGCCTTCATCGGCGCCGTGTAGAAGACCTTGTCGCGGGGGTGCTGCATGGCGAGGTGGATCGCGAACTCCGCGACCAGCGTCTTGCCGGCACCCGTCGGCGCGGCCACGAGCACGCTGTTGCCCGCCTCGACGGAGGCGCAGGCGGCCTCCTGGAAGGGATCGAGCGCGAAGCCGAGACGGGAGCGGAACGACTGCAGCTGCGGCGACCGCACCCGGGTCTTCGAGGCGGCGAACCGTTCGGCGGGGCTGAGGTCGCTGCTGGTCATCTGGCTATCCTCCCGCGAGTTCGGCGTCGAGGGCCGCCACCTTCTTCGCCACCTGCCTGTCGTGCAGCCACGCGACCCCGGCCGCGGCGAAGTAGAGCACCACCATAGGGATCGCGAGCAGGAACATCGAGAACACGTCGGCCGCCGGGGTCGCGATCGCGGTGAAGAGCGCGATGAGCAGGATGGCGACGCGCCAGCCCTTGATGATGCCCGCGGCGGAGATGACGCCGACGAAGTTGAGCAGCACGAGGAAGACGGGGAGGACGAACGCGATGCCCACCGCGAGGATCAGCTTGAGGACGAAGTCGAAGTACTGCTTCGCGTCGATGATCGCCGCGTCCTCCGCCGCGACGAAGCCGGTGAGCGCCTCGACGATGTGCGGCAGGACGTAGTAGCCGCTGGCGCAGCCCAGGAGGAAGAGCGGGATGGCGGAGCCGATGAAGCTGACCGCGTAGACCTTCTCGCGTCGGACGAGCGCGGGGACGATGAAGGCCCAGACCTGGTAGAGCCAGACGGGGCTGGAGAGGATGACGCCGACGGTGACCGCGATCTGCAGGCGCAGGTCGAAGCTGCCCGCGATGGTCGGGTAGTTGAGCGTCGCCTCGGTGCCCCGCGCGACCGCCATCTGCGTGATGGGCCCCCGGAGCACGTCGAGCACCCAGGAGGAGAGCGCGAAGCCGGCGACGCTGGCGAGGATCAGCGCGAGGGCGGACCGGAACAGCCGCTTGCGGAGCTCGACGAGGTGCGCGCCGAGCGACATCCGGCCGTCACGGGACCGCTGACGGGGAGCACCGCCGCCCTCGCTCGTGCCGGTGCTGGTGGTCGCGGCCACGCGCTAGAGCTTCGGCGGCAGATCGTCCCCGTGCACGGGGCGGGTGGTCGTCGAGGAGGTCGACCGCGGTGCGTCGTCGACCGTCGGACGGCGGACGTCGTCGTCGGCCGTCTTCTTGTCGTCGCCGATCTCGTTCTTGAAGATGCGCATCGACTGGGCGATGCTCTTCGCGAGCCCGGGGAGCTTGGGCGCACCGAAGAGCAGCAGGATGATCGCCAGGATGATGATCAGGTGGAAGCCGGTGAGGTTGCCGAGCATGAGGTCCTCCTCGCGGGACGGATGAGTGGCAAGTGTACCGTGCCGTCCCTGGGCGGCCTCGGTCAGCCCGCGGCGGTTCCCTCGGCGTCGTACTCGGCCGCGGCACGACGTGCCCACTCCGCGACGGCCCTCCGCGCCTCCGGCGGTGCCACGACGCAGGCCCGCCCCGGCAGCCCGGCGACCAGGCGGGCCACCGTCCCGTGGTGCGACACGCGGAGCGAGAGGCGCGTGCGGCCCTCGTCCGCTCGCTCGACGTCGGTCGGCGACCAGTCGTCGAGCAGGGCGGCGGCCGCGTCGTCGATCTCGATCGTGACGACGACGTCGTCGGGAGAGCCCTCGAAGAGCGTGTCCGGGAGGGAGAGGTCGGAGGCGCGGTGCGTGATGGGCGCGTCGGTGAGCGCCGGTCGTGACATCCGGTCGACGCGGAAGGTGCGGAGCCCCTCGCGCACGTGGTCCCACGCGCGGAGGTACCAGTCGGCGTCCAGGGACTCGACCCGCAGCGGGTCGACCCGTCGACGCTCGGCGCGGCCGCGGACCCCGGCGTAGTCGAACTCCAGCTGGACCCCCGCCTCCACCGCCCGGCCGACGACCGCGAGGGCCTCGTCCGACTCGCTCTCGGCGACGGCCACCTGGCTCGGCTCGCTCGACGCGCCCCGGGAGAGCTTCGCGGTCAGCGAGGCGACGGCGGCCCGGTCGGCGTGGTCGGGCAGGGAGGACAGGTACTGGAGCCCGGCGATGAGCGCCGCCGCCTCGCGGGACGAGAACCGCGGCGACTCGTCGATGGCGACGAGGTTCGTCAGCACGATCACGTCGTTCTGCTCGAAGTCGTCCCACGCGATGTCGAAGAGGTCGCCGTGCTGGTACTGCGACGTCTCTCCGGGGATGCCGGAGACCGCGATCAGCTCGACCGCCCGCCGGATCTCCGCCGTGCTGACGGCGAAGTGCTCGGCCGCCTCGGCGACGCTCACGCGCTCGTGGTCGATCAGCCACGGGACGAGGGCCAGCAGGAAGGCCAGCTTGTCGGTCGCCTGCAGCGCGGGTCGGCGGTCGCTCACGATCGGGCCCCGGTCTCGGTGGAGGAGGCCACGGGCCGCGCTCCGTCGTCGTCGTGGTCGGCGACCAGGCGTCTCAGTCGCTGCACGACCAGCTCGCGCAGGCTCGCGGGCTCCAGGACGGTGACCTCCGGACCGAACGAGGAGAGCTCCTCGGCGAGGATGGACGCGTCGGAGTAGTGGACGGCCAGCACGTCGGCGCCCCGGGACTCCGTCCCCCGGCGCTTCGAGAGCCGGGTCTCGGCGTCCGACGCCTCGACCACGCGCACGAGCGCGGTGTTCGACCGGCGCAGCTCCTCCAGCCCGGCGAGGGCGGAGTCGGCGGTCGCGTCCACCGGTCGGGGAAAGGACCGCGCGGTGACGGTCACGGGTCCGACGATGCGCGAGAGGAGGAAGTTCTTCCGCGAGCCGGTGTCGGGCTCGATCGCCGGGACCATCCAGCGCCCCTGGTGCTGGACGAGCGCGAACGGCGCGACCTCGCGGCGGCGGGGCCGGGCCTCCCCCGGCTTCAGGTAGTCGAACCGGACGACGACCCCGCGGTCGAGGGCGGTGCGGAGCGGCTCGAAGGCGGCGTCGCGGGAGCGGATGCGCGGCGCGTACTCGAGCTCGGGCACGGTGGCCGTCCCGCCCAGCGACCGGAGCTTGAGGAGGGCCCGGCGGGACTCGCCCGAGAGCGTGCCCTCACGCCAGACCATGGCCGCCAGGGTCAGCAGGGCCGTCTCCTCCGGCGAGAACGAGATGTCGAGCGGCAGCTCGTAGCTGCCGCGCGGGATCCGGTAGCGGAGCAGCTGGTTGTTGCCGGAGGCCCCGGGGTCGTCGACGGTCTCGAGCGGGACGCCGAGCTCGCGGATGTCGTCCTTGTCGCGCTCGAACTGGCGCTCGAGGGCGGCGTTGTCGCCGGCCGTCGAGTACTTCTGGCGGTAGCCCTGGACCGTCGACAGGACCTCCGACTTGGTCAGCCCGGTGTCGGTCGCGAGCAGGGCCAGCACGAGGCTGAACAACCGCTCTTCGACGGGGATCCGGGGGGCGCGGGCGGCGGGCACGCGATCGATCCTAGGCCACGGCCGAGGTCGGCGACCCGCCGTGCGGGGCACCGGCCTCCGGGGCCGCGGACGGGCTCAGAGGGAGCCGAGCACGTCGAAGACGTACACGAAGCTGTCCGCGCCGCCGGCCTCGGCGGCCGGGATGACCGTCATGACCTGCGAGCCGACCTTCTGGCCGACGAGGGCGTCGCGGATGGGGGCCGGGAGGGCCGGGTCGCCGAGGGCGACCGTCGTGGCGGTGTCGCCGTTGTTCCAGGTCGAGGCCGTGACCGTCGAGGGCGTGGCCCAGGTCACGGCCGTGAACTGCACGACGGCGGTGTCGTCGGCGGTGAGCTCGCGACCGGAGCCCTCGCGGACGAGGTGGGTCTCCTGCGCGGTCGGGGCGTCGGCGTCGGGGACGGAGATGCCGGGGGCGCCGCCCGGGGCGGTGACGACGGCCGGCAGGCCGCTCTCGCCGGGCACGGGGCGGCCGTCGGCCTTCGGCAGGAAGGCCTGCTTGACGTCGACGATGGCGACGTACGCGGCGTCGGGGTCGTCGGTCGGCTCGACCGGCGAGCCCTGGATCGAGGCGGAGAGTTCGGAGGCCTTGACGGCAACGACCACGCGCGAGCCCACGGTCGAGCACTCGAGGGCCGCTGCGAGCGGGGCGAGGGCCTGCCCGCCGACCGTGATGGGGTTGGCGGCGGTGCCGTCGTAGCCGCTGTCCTCCACCTCACGCCCGGTGGCGCCGTCGTACAGCGTGTAGTCGATGATGACGGGCGACCCGTCGACGAGACGCTCGCCGTCGCCCTCGATGAGGGTCGACACCTGGGTCTCGGTGGTGACGATGGGGCTCGGCACGTCGGCGTCGGGCTTCTCCCCGAACGAGCCCGTGGCCGTGACCACCGAGGCGGCGTCGCCCGTGGGCGGGCAGCCCGACGAGCCTGGTCCGGAGTCGCCGGCGCACGCGGTCAGGGAGGCCAGCAGGCCGACGGCGACGACGAGGGCGGGGATGGTGCGCACGGGGCCTCTTTCCATGGTGCGGCCGGGCCGCGGGTGCTTCGGGGGCGGCGGGGCCGCGAGGAGCGGCCGGGAGCCGCGGGATGCGTCGGACAGCTTACTGGGCGTCGCGCGAGGGGTCGGTCGCCTCGCTCGCCGGGGCTGCGGCCTCGGCGTCGGGCGCGGTGCCCGCGGCGGCGGCCTCGGCGGCCCCGATCGCGGCGTCGGCGGCGGTGCGCGCCTGACGGGCCGTCTTGCGGAGCTTCTTGTCGCTGGCCGACCGGTCGCCCAGGGCGCCGGGCGTCCAGGCCTCGACGTCGGCATCGGAGTAGTCCGACTTCGACGGGCGGCGCTTGAGCTGCGGCAGCACCGCGCCGGGCGCGAGCCGGCGAGCGGTGATGAGGAACCCGGTGTGGCCGATCATGCGGTGGTCGGGTCGCACGGCCAGGCCCTCGACGTGCCAGCCGCGCACGAGCGTCTCCGAGGCGTCGGGCTCGGTGAACGACCCGGAGGCGCGGAGGGCCTCCGCGACGCGCGAGAGCTGGGTGGCGGTGGCGACGTAGCAGATCACGAGGCCGCCGGGCTTGAGGGCCGCGGTGGTCGCCTCCACGCACTCCCACGGCGCGAGCATGTCGAGCACGACGCGGTCGACCGTCCCGTCGGGCATCACGTCGGGCAGGCTCTCGACGAGGTCGCCGACGGTCACCGTCCAGTTCTCGGGCTCGGCGCCGAAGAAGCTCGTGACGTTGCCGAGCGCGACGTCGGCGAACTCCTGGCGGCGCTCGAAGGAGGCGAGTCGGCCCTCGGGGCCGATCGCGCGGAGCAGCCAGAGCGAGAGGGCGCCGGAGCCCACGCCGGCCTCGACGACGGTCGCGCCGGGGAAGACGTCGGCGAAGGCGACGATCTGGGCGGCGTCCTTCGGGTAGACGATGGCCGCGCCCCGGGGCATCGACATCACGAAGTCGCTCAGCAGCGGCCGGAGGGCGAGGTACTCGTCGCCGGTGGTGCTCGCGACGACCGAGCCGTCGGGCAGGCCGACCATGTCGTCGTGGGCGATCATGCCCCGGTGCGTGTGGAACACGGCGCCGGGCGTCAGCACCACCGTGTTCATCTTGCCCTTCGGGCCGGTGAGCTGGACCTTGTCGCCCTCGAGGAACGGCCCGGACTGGCGGCGGGTGGCGGTCATGCGGTGCTGCTTTCGGTCGGTGCGCGCGCCCGGAGGGCGGGGGCGTCGAGGAGGCGCGGGGTGCGCCCCGGGGTCAGGAGTCGGTCGTGCGCTGCTCGCGGAGGCGGCGCCCCGCGGCGTGCAGCTCGCGGAGGTCGGCGAGGGTGGTGCCGACCAGCGTGGTGCGGCGGACGTAGCCCGCGTCGTCGGCGAGGGGCGCGTGGTGCTCGACGCCGAGCGCGACCGCACCGGCCGCGACGGCGGAGGCGAGGCCCGGGACGCTGTCCTCGACGGCGACGCAGTCGGCGACGTCGACGCCGAGCAGCTCCGCCCCCCGGAGGTAGGCCTCCGGGTGGGGCTTGGCGTGCTCGACGTCGTCGCCCGCGACCACGGCGTCGAAGGCGTCGAACTCGATGGCGTCGACCATGAAGAGAGCCATGCGGCGGATCGACATCGTGACGAGCGCGGTGGGCACGCCGGCGGCGCGCAGCTCGGCGAGGAGCTCCTTCGCGCCCGGGCGCCACGGGACGTGTACGGCGCAGCGCTCGAGCACGGCGGTCGTGAGGTGGTCGATGATGGCGTCCTCGGACATGTCGACGCCGTGCTGCTGCAGCACGCGCGACGAGTGCCACAGGCCGGAGCCGATCAGCGTGTCGCCGTCGGCCTTGGTCCAGGTGCCGCCGAACGAGCCGACCAGGGCGACCTGGGACTCGAACCAGTAGGGCTCCGTGTCGACGAGGGTTCCGTCCATGTCCCAGAGGACGGCGGCGGGCAGGAGATCGGTCACGACGGAGGAGTCTACGGGAGGGGGCTCCCCCGGCGGGCGACCCGCGCCTCCTCGTGCTCGGTCTATCGTGGTCCGAGACGTCGAGGGCCCCTCCCCGACTCGGTGAGGACACGGTGACTGACACGTCTGACTTCGCGACGGGACGACTGCTGGTCGTCGCTTTCGAGGGCTGGAACGACGCCGGCGAGGCCGCCAGCGGCGTCGCCAGGAGCGTGATCGAGTCGCTGTCGCTCGAGGCGGTGGCCGAGCTCGACGGCGAGCGGTACATCGACTACCAGTTCAACCGGCCCCAGGTGGGGCTCGACGACGACGGCGGGCGCTCCCTCGTCTGGCCGCGCATCCAGCTGCACGCCACGCCGGACTCGTCGACGTCGCTCGCGGCGGCGCCGGTCGACGCCCCGGGCACCGAGGTCTTCGTGCTGCTCGGCGCGGAGCCGTCGCGCAGCTGGCGCAGCTTCGCGGCCGAGATCGTCGATCTGGTCGACGTGCACGACGTCACGTCGGTGGTCTTCCTCGGCGCGATGCTCGCCGACGTCCCGCACACACGGCCCATCTCCGTCTTCGTGAGCAGCGACAACGACGAGGTGCGCACGCGGCTCGGGCTCGAGCGCAGCAGCTACGAGGGCCCGGTGGGCATCCTCTCCGTGCTCGGCGACGCCCTCGAGCAGGCGGGTGTGCCGACGCTCGCCATCTGGGCCTCCGTGCCCCACTACGTGCACGCCTCGCCGTCGCCGAAGGCGACCCTCGCCCTCATCGAGAAGCTCGAGGAGGTCGCCGACGTGCAGGTGCCCCGGGGCGAGCTGGAGGCCGAGTCCGCCGCGTGGGAGCAGGGCATCGACGCGCTGGCCGCCGACGACGACGACATGGCCGGCTACATCGAGCAGCTCGAGCAGGCCCGCGACACCGTCGACTCCCCCGAGGCGAGCGGCGAGGCGATC
This sequence comes from Frigoribacterium endophyticum, assembly GCF_011759585.1. GTDB lineage: Bacteria > Actinomycetota > Actinomycetes > Actinomycetales > Microbacteriaceae > Frigoribacterium > Frigoribacterium endophyticum. Next base: position 1,338,752 of record NZ_JAAOYV010000001.1, on the reverse strand, counting down.
GCGCAGGAGTTCGAGCGGTACCTGCGCCGACGCGACGGCAAGGCCGGCGACGGGCGCGACGACCCGCGGTTCCCGCCCGCGGTCTGAGCCCCGCCGGCGCGAGGCGCCGCCGTCAGCGCTTCTCGCCGGGCACGGCCACGCCGTTCTCGTAGGCGAAGACGACCGCCGCCGTGCGGTCGCGCAGCTCGAGCTTGCCGAGCACGTTCGAGACGTGCGTCTTGACGGTGGCCTCGCCGAGGTAGAGCGCCCGGGCGACCTCGGCGTTGGACTCGCCGACGGAGAGCCGGTCGAGCACCTCCCGCTCCCGGTCGGTGAGGAGGGCCAGGCGCGGGCTCGGCGTGGGCGGGCGGTGCTCCGGGCCGGCGAGGGCGCGCGCGACGACGTCGCGGGTCACCTCCGGCGCCAGCAGCGCGTCGCCGCGGTGCACGACGCCCACCGCGTCGATGAGCTCCTCCGGGCCGGAGGTCTTGAGCAGGAACCCGCTCGCCCCCGCCTGGAGCGCCCGGAAGAGGTAGTCGCCGTGGCCGAAGGTGGTGAGCACGAGCACGGCGGGCCCGTCGACGGGGCGCTCGGCGAGGATGCGCCGGGTGGCCTCGAGCCCGTCGAGGCGCGGCATCTCGATGTCCATCACGACGACGTCCGGCCGCGTCTCGCGCGCGACCTCGACGGCCTCGAGCCCGTCACGGGCCTCTCCGACGACCTCGAGCCCGTCGGCCGTGTCGAGGATGATCCGGAACCCGGCCCGGACGAGCTCCTGGTCGTCGACCAGGAGGACGCGGACGGGCTGCCGGGCCGTCACCGGGCGACCCCGGACGACCGTTGCGCGGGGCTCGCCGGCGTGGGCTCGCGGCCGGGCACCGCGCACGACGCGACCGGCAGGACCGCCCGGACGCGGTAGCCGCCGCGGGGCAGCGGCCCGATCTCGAGCTCGCCGCCGTGCAGGTCGACCCGTTCGCGCATCCCCCGGTGCCCCAGCCCGGTGCCCGTCGTGCCCGTCGCGGACGTCGGCGCGGACGACCCGTGCTCACCCGAGCCGCGACCGTCGTCGACGACCTCGATCTCGACGGTGCGGTCGTGCCGCGAGAGCCGGACGACCGCGACGGAGGCGGAGGCGTGCTTCAGCGTGTTGGTCAGGGCCTCCTGGGCGACGCGGTAGACCGTCACGCCCGTGCTCTCGGGCACGTCGGCGACGTCGCCCTCCACGGCCCAGCGGACGTCGAGCCCGAGTCGACGGGTGTCGTCGACGAGCTGCGGGAGGTCGGCGAGGCCCGCCGGGGCGGCACAGCTGCCGTCGCGGGTGCGGAGCACGCGAAGCAGTCGCTCCAGCTCCTCGACGGTCGTGCGCGCCGTCGCCTCGACGGCGCTGAGGGCGCCGCGGGCCACGTCGGGCCGGTCGAGGGTGCGACGCGCGGCGCCCGCCTGGATGCCGATAACGGCGACGTTGTGGGCCACGACGTCGTGCAGCTCGCGCGCGATGCGAGAGCGCTCCTCGTCGATGGCCTGGTCGGCGACGACCTCCTGCGCCGCCCGGAGGTCGACGCCCGCCCGCTCGAGGGCGTGTAGGCGCGCGGCCGAGACGCGGGAGGACCGCCCGACCAGGACCGCCCCCGCGAAGAAGAGCGCCGTGAACACCACGGAGTAGACGACGGAGGCGGTCAGCGGGCCGACGGGCACGCCCTCGGCCTCCCCCGCCCGGCGGGCGAGGCCGACGACCAGCAGGGCGAAGAGCGCGGCCGAGACGACGACGCTCGTTACGAGCGCGCGACGGCGGGAGGCGGCCCAGGCGTTGGCGGTGGAGATGACGAGGAAGAGGGCGAGGGCCGGGGCCAGGTCGTCCGGGTAGCCCCGGAGCGAGGCGCCCACCACGACGGCGGCCACCACGACCATGGCGACCAGGGGGCGTCGGCGTCGCAGGGCCACCGGGGCGCACAGCGCGACGAGCCAGGCGAAGGTCTCGGCGGGCGCCGTGCTCGCGGTCGGCTCGCCGTCCACGACGACGAGGGCGAGCACCGCGGTGAGCGCCCCGAGGGCCAGGAGGCCGAGGGCGACCAGGGCGTCGACCCGGGCGTCGCGGCGCGTGAGGCGACGTCTCGGGCGATCGGCGCTCCCGGGGTCCTGGGGAGGCGGCACGACGAGGGACATCCCCGTCAGTATGTCAGACGGTCATGTGTCGCGAGGTTCCGTCACCGCCCGGACGGCCGCGGGTCGAGGCCGGGTCAGCGGCGCAGGTCGACGCCGAGGAGGGCCTGCACCGCGTCCAGGTCGACCGCGGTGGCGGAGCTGCCCGAGGCGACCCGGGCGTCGACCGCCGCGAGGGCGGAGGGCGTGTCGAGGTCGTCGGCCAGTGCGCGACGGAGCGCGGCCAGGAGCGGCGTCGGCTCGTCGTCGGATGCCGCGTCGTCGGCCGCCGAGGCCCAGCGGACCCAGCGGTCGAGCCGGGCCTCGGCCGCCTCGAGGTCGGCGTCGAACCACTCCCAGTCGGACCGGTAGTGGTGGCCGGCGACGGCCAGCCGAACGGCGCGGGCGTCGTGGCCGGCCGCGACGAGCTCGCTGACCTTGACGAGGTTGCCGAGCGACTTGCTCATCTTCTCGCCCTGGTAGGCGACCATCCCGGTGTGCGCCCACAGGTCGGCGTACGGCTCACCCGTCATCGCCGTCCCGTGCGCCGCGCTCATCTCGTGGTGCGGGAACACGAGGTCGCTGCCGCCGCCGTTGACGGAGATCGGAGCGGCCAGGTGGGCCTGCGCGATGACGGTGCACTCGATGTGCCAGCCCGGGCGCCCGGCGGAGAGCGCGGACGGCCAGGAGGGCTCGCCGTCTCGGGCCGCCCTCCAGAGGAGCGGGTCGAGAGGGTCCCGCTTGCCGGGGCGGTCGGGGTCGCCGCCGCGCTCCGCGGAGAAGCGGGTCATGGTCTCGAGGTCGTACCGGCTCTCGAGCCCGAGGTGCCAGCTCGTCGACCGCTCGGCGGCCCTGACGTCGAAGTAGACGTCGTCGCCCTCGCTCGAGCCGGGCGTGTCGACCCGGTAGGCGAGCCCGAGGTCGAGGAGGTGCGCCGCGGCCTCGGCCACGTCGGAGACCACGTCGGTGACGGCCACGTAGTGGTCGGGCGGGAGCACCTGGAGGTGCTGCATGTCGCTGCGGAAGAGGTCGGTCTGCGAGGCGGCCAGGTCGCGCCAGTCGACGCCGGTCGCTGCCGCCCGTTCCAGCAGCGGGTCGTCGACGTCGGTCGTGTTCTGCGCGTAGGTGACGGCGACCCCGGCGTCGAGCCAGATCCGCACGAGGGTGTCGAAGGCGAGGTACGTCGACGCGTGGCCGAGGTGCGTGGCGTCGTAGGGCGTGATGCCGCAGACGTAGAGGGAGGCCGCGCCGTCGACGACGCGGGTCGGGCGTCGCTCGGCCGTCGCGGTGTCGTGCAGGGTGGGGAGGGGCGCCGAGCCGGGCAGCGCCGGGACCGTCGGCCGCGTCCAGGCCCTCACGCGGCCACCACGCCCGTGCCGAGCAGGACGAGCAGGACGACGCCGAGCACGATGCGGTACGCGACGAAGGGCAGGAAGCTGCGCTTCGAGATGTAGTTCATGAAGAACGCGATCACCACGAAGCCGACCACGAAGGAGACGACGGTCGCGGCGAGGGTCTCGCCCAGCGAGTACGGGCCGGGGTCGCTGAAGCTCTGGACGAGCTCGAAGAGGCCGCTGCCGAACACCGCGGGGACGGCGAGCAGGAACGAGAACCGGGCGGCCGCCGGTCGCGAGTAGCCGAGGGCGAGCGCGGTCGTCGTCGTGGCGCCCGACCGGGACACGCCGGGGAACAGCGCCAGCACCTGGGCGACGCCGACGGCGATGCCGTGGCCGTAGCTCATCTGCTCGAAGGAGCGCTCCTTGCGCCCGAGGCGGTCGGCGAGCCCGAGCAGCAGGCCGAAGACGATCAGCACCACGGCGACGATCCAGAGCGACCGGAAGACGGTGCGGATGTACTCCTGGGCGAGGTAGCCGACCAGCACGATCGGGACCGTGCCGATGATGACCAGCCAGCCCATGCGCACGTCGGGGTCGGCCTTCGGGATCTTCCCCGTGACTCCCTGGAACCACTTGGTGAGGATGCGCGTGATGTCACGCCAGAAGTAGATGACGACGGCCAGCTCGGTGCCCAGCTGCGTGATCGCGGTGAACGTCGCGCCGGGGTCGAAGTCGGCGGCCGAGCCCGGCTCGGAGAAGAACAGGCCGACGAGCCGCAGGTGGGCGCTCGACGAGACGGGGAGGAACTCCGTGAGGCCCTGGACGAGGCCGAGCAGGAGTGCCTGGAGGAGATGCTCCACGCGGGGGCCCTTCTGGTGCGGGGGTGCTAGTACGTCGCCAGCAGGTCCCGGAGGACGCGACTCCCGAAGGATAGTGCGTCGAGCGGCACCCTCTCGTCGACGCCGTGGAACATGGCGGGGAAGTCCATCCCCTCGTCGAGCCGCAGCGGCGCGAAGCCGTAGCCCGCGATGCCGAGCAGGCTCAGGGCCTTGTTGTCGGTGCCGCCGGAGAGCAGGTAGGGCAGCACGGGGGCCCCGGGGTCGTGCCGCTCGAGCGTGCCCGTGATCGCCTCGACGAGGGGGCCCGAGAAGGGGGTCTCGAGGCCGATGTCGGTGTGCATCGTCTCGATCTCGACGTCGTCGCCGATCAGCGCGCGGACCTCGGCCAGCACGGCCTCCTCCTGGCCGGGCATGCAGCGGATGTCGACCAGCGCCTCCGCCGTGTCGGGCACCACGTTGTGCTTGTAGCCCGCGGTGAGCATCGTGGGGTTCGTGGTCGTCCGCAGCGACCCGCGGATGAAGCCGGCCGCCGTCCCGGTGTGCAGCACGAGCTCGTCGGGCGACGTCTGCTCGAGGTCGACGTCGAGGATGCGCGCCACCTCGGAGAGGAGCGCCGTGGTCGTGTCGGTGAGGGCGATGGGCCACTGCTGCCGGCCGAGCACCGCGACGGCCTCGGCCAGCCGCGTCACGGCGTTCGCGACGATCATCTGCGACCCGTGGCCGGCCGTGCCCCGGGTGCGGAGCTTGATCCAGATCAGGGCCTTCTCGCCCGTCTGCAGCAGGTACGAGCGCCGGCCGTCGATGAAGGTGGAGTACCCGCCGACCTCGCTGATCGCCTCCGTGGCGCCCTCGAAGACCTCGGGGTGCTCGGTCACCAGGAAGTGCGAGCCGAGGACTCCCCCGGCCTCCTCGTCGGCCAGGAACCCGACGACGAGGTCGCGGGCTGGTCGCTCGCCGGCCCGGAGGATGTCGCCGAGCGACGACAGCATCATGGCGTCCATGTTCTTCATGTCGACGGCGCCGCGGCCCCAGAGCATGCCGTCGCGGACGACGCCCGCGAACGGGTCGACCGACCAGTTCGCCGGGTCGGCGGGCACGACGTCGAGGTGCCCGTGCACGACGAGCCCCGGCTTGGAGCGGTCGGCCCCCTCGACCCGGGCGAGGACGCTCACGCGGCCGGGCTCGGACTCGAAGACGAGCGGCTCCAGGTCGAGCGCCCGGAGCGCCTCGGCCACGTACTCGGCGGCGTCCGCCTCGCCGTTCGACCGGCCGCCCCCGTAGTTCGACGTGTCGAACCGGATCAGGTCGCGCGCGATGGTCGCCGTCTCGTCGAGCTCGACCTCACGGTCGGTCGTGGCGGGCTCGGACTCAGGGGTCGTCGTCATGTCGACCACGCTACCCGGAGCCCCCCTCCTGCCCGTGGTCATCGGGGCCCTCGGAGCCGTGCTAATGTTTCGTGGTCGGCTTCGGCAGGCACCATCCAGTCCGGGTGGCGGAAATGGCAGACGCGCTAGCTTGAGGTGCTAGTGCCCGTATAGGGCGTGGGGGTTCAAGTCCCCCCTCGGACACCGATCCTCGGATCGACACACTGGTTGAGACAGTGCAGCACCACGGCAAGGGCCCCGCTCCGGCGGGGCCCTTCGTCGTTCCCGGCCGTGTCTCTGCCGGCCGTCTCCTTCCCGGCGGTGTGCGTCGCGGGCGCCGTCGCTCCTCGTCGCCCGGTTCCCGTCCCCCCGCGCGGTCTACTGTCGCAGTCGACCGGACAGAGAGAGGGAACACGATGGAGTACACACGTCTCGGATCGAGCGGGCTGCAGGTCTCGGCCGTCGTCCTCGGCTGCATGAGCTACGGCGTCCCGGAGCGCGGCGCCCACCCGTGGAGCCTCTCCGAGGAGGAGTCGCGACCGTTCATCCGGCGGGCCCTCGAGCAGGGCGTCACCACCTTCGACACCGCCGACGTCTACTCCGACGGCACGAGCGAGGAGATCGTCGGGCGTGCCCTCGCCGACTTCGCCCGCCGCGACGAGGTCGTCATCGCCACGAAGGTCTTCAACCGCATGCGCCCCGGCCCGAACGGCGCGGGGCTCTCGCGGGCGCACGTGATGAGCGCGATCGACGACAGCCTCCGCCGCCTCGGGACGGACCACGTCGACCTCTACCAGATCCACCGCTGGGACCCGGAGACCCCGATCGAGGAGACGATGGAGGCGCTGCACGACGTCGTGAAGTCGGGCAAGGCCCGCTACATCGGCGCCTCGAGCATGTGGGCGTGGCAGTTCGCCAAGGCGCAGCACACGGCCGACCTCGGCGGCTGGACGCGCTTCGTCTCGATGCAGGACCAGTACAGCCTCGTCCAGCGCGAGGAGGAGCGCGAGATGCACCCGCTCTGCCTCGACCAGGGCGTCGGGGTGATCCCCTGGTCGCCCCTGGCGCGGGGCAAGCTCACCCGGGACTGGGACGACACCACGGCCCGCACCGAGACCGACCAGTTCGGCGGCACCCTCTACCGCCAGCGCGAGGACGCCGACCGGCAGGTCGCGGCGGCCGTCGCGACGGTGGCGGAGGCGCGGGGCGTCTCCCGCGCACAGGTCGCCCTCGCCTGGGTCCGCCAGCAGGAGGTCGTCACGGCGCCCATCGTCGGCGCCACGAAGATGCAGCACCTCGACGACGCCGTCGCCTCGGTCGACCTGTGGCTGACCGACGACGAGCTCGACGCCCTCGAGTCGCCGTACGTCACGAGGGAGAACGAGGGCTTCTGACCCGCGCCGGCCCCACGCGTCTAGTGTGAGCCGCACGCGGGCGACGACGCTCCGCGACCTGACAGAACGGAGGGCGCCAGCATGGGCACCGAGCACCACGGCAACGAGTCCGACCACCAGCACGAGGACCACGTCCACACCGAGCACGTCGAGACGACGAGCACCGACGTCACGAGCGAGCAGGACGGCTCGTACGTCGACAGCGACATCCCCGCCGACGGCGGCGAGACCACCGGGCCGCACGACGGCGAGGCCGACGGTTCGTACACCGACTCGGACATCCCGGCCGACCGCTGACGGTCCCCGGGGCGACGACCCGCGACTCCCCCGGGAGGGCGGGTCGTCGCCGCGTGTCTCTAGTACGGTCGACCCAGGGAGGAACACAACCATGACACAGCGAATCATCATCCTCGGCGGCGGCGCCGCCGGGCTCACCACGGCACTCGAGCTCCAGAAGCGCCAGCCGCCGCAGAGCGCCAGCATCACGCTGGTCGACCAGTCTCCGTACTACACGTACCAGCCCTTCCTGCCCGAGGTGGCCGGGGGCCACATCGCGCCGCGCGACGTCACCGTGCCGCTCCGCAAGGCGCTGAAGAAGACCAAGGTCGTCGAGGCCGCCGTGACGGCGCTCGACGCGAACTCGAAGACCATCACGGTCACGACCGCCGACGGCGTGGCCTCCGAGCTGCCCTACGACCAGCTCGTCGTCGCCCTCGGCGCCGTCACGCGCACCTTCCCCACGCCCGGCCTCGCCGAGAACGGCGTCGGCTTCAAGAGCGTGGAGGAGGCCCAGTACGTCCGTGACCGCGTCCTCGGCAACATCGCCGAGGCAGCCTCCGTCCAGGACGCCGCGACCCGCCGCAAGCTGCTCACCGTCGTCTTCGTCGGCGGCGGCTACACGGGCGTCGAGGCCATGGCGGAGCTCGACGACGCGGCCAAGGCCGCCGTCGACGAGTACCCGACCCTGTCGCGCGACGAGCTCCGCTTCGTCCTCGTCGAGGCGCTCGACCGCGTGGCCCCCGAGGTCGGCCCCGAGCTCTCGAAGTGGACCCTCGGGCACCTGCGCGGCCGCGGCATCGACATCCGACTCGGCACCACGATGCCCTCGTGCATCGACGGCGACGTCGTCCTCAGCGACGGCGAGACCATCCCCGCCGGCACCATCGTCTGGACGGCCGGCGTGAAGCCGAACCCCGTCGTCGCCGACCTCGGCCTGCCGCTCGGCCCGAAGGGCCACGTCGACGTCAAGGCGACGCTCCAGGTGCAGACCGACGACGGCCAGGTGCTCGACGGCATCTGGGCGCTCGGCGACGTCGCCCAGGTGCCCGACCTCCTGGCCGAGAAGCAGCCGGCGTTCTACCCGCCGAACGCGCAGAACGCCGTCCGTCAGGCCGTGACGGTGGCCGACAACGTGATCGCGGCGCTCTCGGGCGCCCCGCTCGCCGAGTACCGCCACGCGTCGGTCGGCACGGTCGCGAGCTACGGCATCGGCAAGGGCGCGGGCGTCCTCAAGGGCGTCAAGGTCAAGAACGTCGCGGCGTGGCTCGCCCACCGCGGCTACCACCTGTACGCGATGCCGACCGTCAACCGCAAGTGGCGCATCCTCACCGGCTGGGTGACGAACTTCGTCGGTGGTCGCGACCAGACGCCGCTGGTCGGCCTGGCCGACCCGCGCGCCGGGTTCCTCAAGGTGACCCCGGTCGTGGCGCCGAAGGGCGACGACGCGGGGGCGGGCTCGGCGAAGGCCAGCCCAGCGAAGGCCGCTCCGGCGAAGTAGCCGGGGTCGCCCGCGGGCGACGAGGCAGACGACGGAGGCGCGTCCCGGGTGACCGGGGCGCGCCTCCGTCGTCGTCCCGGTCAGGCCAGGGCCGGCCGGGGCTCGCGCGGGATGCGGACGGCCACCAGGGAGGCCGCCGCGAGCAGGAGGGCCGCGACGCCGAACGCGACGGGGAACGACGCCACGTCGACGAGGAGCCCCGCCACCAGCGGCCCGGCGATGGCCCCGACGTCGGAGCACATCGAGAAGATCGCCACCGGCCGCCCGCCGCGGGCGCCGGCCGCGTCGCCCACGAGCGCTGCGGGAGCCGTCCCCATGAAGGCCGTCGCCACGCCGTAGACGGCGAGCAGGGCCCCGAGCACGACGACGTGCGACGCGAAGGGCACGGCGGCGAGGCTGACGGCGGCGACCGCGAACGAGCCGATCACGGCGGGTCGTCGCCCGACGGTGTCGACGAAGCGCGAGGCCGGCGCGAGCGCGACGGTCTGGGCGACGGCCGCGACGGCGAAGAGGACGCCCGTCCAGGCCGTCGGCCCGCGCAGCACCTCGACGACGAGCACGGGCACCAGGGCGCTCCGGACCCCGAGCGACGACCAGCCCTGGGCGAAGTTCGCGACGCAGGCGGCGCGGAAGCGCACGTCGGCCAGGACGTCGCGGAGCGGGGTCGGCGGCTCAGCCTTCTCCGCGGTCGCGCCGCGCGGCACCGGCTTCAACAGCACGACGCCGATCAGCCCCGCCACGGCGAGGGTCGCCGCGTAGAAGAAGAACGGGGCGGTGAGCGAGATCGTCGAGAGCACGCCGCCGATGGCCGGCCCGGCCATGCCGCCGACGAGGAAGCCGCCCTGGTAGAAGCCCACGGCACGCGCCCGCCGGGTCGGCGGGGTCGACGCGAGCAGGAGGGTCATGGCGGAGATCGTGAACATCGCGGAGCCGATGCCGCCCAGGCCGCGCATCAGCAGCAGCTGGGGGTAGTCGGTGGCGAGGCCCGCCAGGGCGCTCGACAGGGCGACGATGCCGATGCCCACGCTGAGCACCACCCGCTCGCCCGCGAGGTCGAGCAGCCGGCCGACGAAGGGGCTCGCGACGAGGCGCATCAGCGCGAAGGCCGAGAGCACGGCGCCGACGAGCACGTGGTCGACGCCGAAGCTCTGCGCGTAGACGGGCAGCACCGGCACGACCACGCCGAAGCCGACCATCACGAAGAAGGCGATGACCCCGAGCACGACCACGTCGCGCCCGAGCCGCGGGGGGACCGTCGGCGTCGACTCGGCGGCGGCGTCGGCGGCGGCGGTGCCGCGGGCCTCCGCCGGGTCGGGGGCGGCGGCGGGGTCGGTGGGGCGGGGCACGACTCCAGGGTACGGCCGGAGTGTGACGCCGTGTGTCGCGAGGGAGGCGGCCGCGGCCGTCGTCGACCACCATCGAGCCATGACTCGACGCATCCGGTTCAACGCCTTCGACATGAACTGCGTGGGGCACCAGTCCCCCGGGCTCTGGCGGCACCCCGACGACCGCTCGCCCGACTACACGAAGCTCAGCTACTGGACCTCCCTGGCGCGCCTCCTCGAGCGGGGCCGGTTCGACGGGCTCTTCATCGCCGACGTGCTCGGCACGTACGACGTCTACGGCGGCAACCACGACGCGGCCCTCCGCAACGGCACCCAGACGCCGGTGGGCGACCCGATCCTCCTCGTGTCGGCCATGGCCGCCGCGACGGAGCACCTGGGCTTCGGCATCACCGCCGGCACGGCCTACGAGCACCCGTACCCCTTCGCGCGCCGCATGTCGACGCTCGACCACCTCACCGAGGGCCGCGTCGGCTGGAACGTCGTGACCGGCTACCTGCCGAGCGCCGCACGCAACATGGGCGCCGACGACCAGCTCGACCACGACACGCGCTACGACCAGGCCGACGAGTACCTCGAGGTGCTCTACAAGCTCTGGGAGGGCTCGTGGGAGGACGACGCCGTCGTCCGCGACCGCGAGACCGGCGTGTTCACCGACCCGAGCAAGGTGCACGACATCGGGCACGAGGGGACGTACTACAAGGTGCCCGGCATCCACGTCGCCGAGCCGAGCCCGCAGCGCACGCCGGTCATCTACCAGGCCGGCGCGTCGCCCCGGGGCATCGCCTTCGCGGCGGGCAACGCCGAGTCGATCTTCGTCGCCGCCCCGACGAAGGAGCGCCTCGCCGCGACCGTGACGAAGCTCCGCGACGCCCTCGAGGCGGCCGGGCGCGACCGGTACTCGGCGCGCATCTACACGCTGCTCACGATCATCACGGACGCGACGCCGGAGGCCGCCCGGGCGAAGCACGAGGAGTACCGCCGGTACGCCTCGCACGAGGGCGCCCTGACGCTGATGTCGGGCTGGATGGGCGTCGACCTCTCGAGCTACTCCCTCGACGACCCGGTCGGCGACGTGGAGAGCAACGCCATCCAGTCGGCGCTCGCGAACTTCCAGGCCCAGGAGGGCGACACCGGCAAGGAGTGGACGATCCGCGACATCGCCGAGGCCGCGGGCATCGGCGGGCTCGGGCCGCGCATCGTGGGGTCGGGCGAGGAGATCGCCGACCAGCTGCAGGAGTGGGTCGCCGAGACCGACGTCGACGGGTTCAACCTCGCCTACGCGATCACGCCGGGCACCTTCGAGGACATCGTCGAGCACGTCGTCCCCGTGCTCCAGGCGAGGGGCGTCTACCCGACCGAGTACGAGCCGGGCACCCTCCGCCAGAAGCTCTTCGGCCGGGGCGACCGGCTGCCCGCGGAGCACCACGGGTCGCGCTACAAGGTGGGGTCGCGCGCCGCCGCGGAGTGAGGCGAGGGCCCTCGGGAGGCGCGGTGCGGGGCGTCCTGCACCGCGCCTCCGGCGTTGTCCCCCACATCGTTACACTCCGGTCGCCGCCCCTCCGGCCGACCCCCTCTTGATCGGGGATTCTCCGACGCTCGTTCGGTAACGACGACGCCGTCCGCACCCCGTCGGGGGCGCCCGTCACCGTGACAGCGACGGGCGTCGTGGTTATGGTCGTAGTCGTCCGCCCGGCTCAGCCGGGCGTTCGCGTGAACGGGACGACTACTGGTGACGAGGGGCGAGGCGACATGGCGTGGGACTACGTGAGCGACCGGTGGGACCAGATCTGGTTCGCCTCCTGGCAGCACCTCTCGCTCGTGGTGCAGTGCCTCCTGCTCGCGGTGGTGATCGCCGTCACGGTGGCCGCCCTCGTGCACCGCGTGCCGTGGCTGCGCGGCCTCGCCAACGGCGTCTCGGCGGTGGGGCTCACGCTGCCCTCGTTCGCGGTCGTCGGCCTGCTCATCGCCCCGGTCGGCTTCGGCGTCCTGCCGACGGTCATCGTCGTGACGTTCTTCGCGACCCTGCCGATCCTCCGCAACGCCGTCGTGGGCCTCACCGAGGTCGACGACGCGATCGTCGAGTCGGCGCGCGGCATCGGCATGGGCCGGTTCCGCACGCTCGTCCAGGTGCAGCTGCCCCTGGCCTGGCCGATCATCCTCACCGGCGTGCGCGTCAGCGCCCAGATGGTGATGGGCATCGCGGCCGTGGCGGCGTACGCCCTCGGCCCCGGCCTCGGCGGCTTCATCTTCTCCGGGCTCTCCCGGCTCGGCGGCGCGAACGCGCTCGCCTCCGTGGTCACCGGGGTGGTGGGCGTCGTCGTCCTCGCCCTCGTGCTCGACCTCCTCCTCGTCGGCCTCGGCCGCCTGACCATCCCGAGAGGCATCCGTGTCCAGAACTGACTCCCCCGCCGCCGCGACCGCCGACTCCGGCGTCTCCGGCCGCAGCATCCTCCTCGACACCGTCACGAAGCGCTACCCGGGGCAGTCCGCCCCCGCGGTCGACGGCATCACGCTCGAGATCCCGGCCGGCAAGATCGTCATGCTCGTCGGCCCGTCGGGCTGCGGCAAGACGACGACGCTCAAGATGATCAACCGCCTCATCGAGCCGACCGAGGGCCGCATCGTCCTCGGCGACGACGACGTGACGAGCATCGACGGCGACGAGCTGCGACGGCGCATCGGCTACGTGATCCAGGCCGGCGGGCTCTTCCCGCACATGACCGTCGCCGCCAACATCGCGATCGTGCCGAAGATGCTCGGCTGGAGCAGGGAGCGCGTGGCCGCGCGCGTCGACGAGCTGCTCGAGCTCGTGTCGCTCGACCCCGACACCTACCGCGACCGCTACCCGAAGGAGCTCTCCGGCGGCCAGCAGCAGCGCGTCGGCGTCGCCCGCGCCCTCGCCGCCGACCCGCCCGTGCTGCTCATGGACGAGCCCTTCGGCGCCGTCGACCCGATCACGCGTCAGCGCCTCCAGGACGAGCTGCTGCGGATCCAGGAGGAGCTGCAGAAGACCATCGTCATCGTCACGCACGACTTCGACGAGGCCGTGAAGCTCGGCGACTGGATCGTGATCTTCTCCGAGGGCGCCCACATCGTCCAGTACGACACCCCTGAGCGGATCCTCGCCGAGCCCGCGAACGAGTTCGTCGAGAACTTCATCGGCTCCGGGGCGGGGCTCAAGCAGCTGACCCTCGCCCGCGTGGGCGACGTGGACCTGGCGGAGGCGGTGGTCGCGCGCCCCGGGGAGCCCGGTGCCGAGGTCGTCGCCCGCGTCGAGGCCGCCGGGCACGCGCACGCCGTCGTCGTGGACGAGCGCGACCGGCCCGTGAGCTGGCCCTCCCTGCGGCAGCTGCGGCGGGTCGACGTCGTCTCGGCGACGCCCGACGCCGACCTGCCCGTGGTCGGCAGCGGCGCCACCCTCAACGACGCGCTCGACACGATGCTCGTCTCGAGCGCAGGGGCGGCCCTCGTCACCGGCCGACGTGACGCGTTCATCGGCGTCATCACCGTCGAGGTCGTCATGGACGCCATCACCCGGGCGAGGAAGGCCGCGGCGATCGCCGCGACCGACGCGCCCGTCGGCACGAACACCGGGCCGCTCTCCGTCCTGCCCCAGCCGGCCGCCGGGGGCACCGGCACGGGCTCGACCGGGTCGGAGCCCGACGCGGCGGCCCCGCGGGACGTCGCGTGAGCGCCGCCGTGGAGCCCGCCGTCGCCGCGGCGCCCCGGCCGGCACGGCGGCGCCCCGCCCGCCCCGGGCTGCTCGGCCTCGTCGTGCAGCCGGTCGCCGTGCTCCTCGCCCTCGGGGCGTTCGTCGTGTGGCTCACGACCGCCGACCTCACCACGGCGGAGCGCACGACGCTGAACCCCTCCGACCTCCTCGGCTACACCGGCGAGCACCTGGCGCTGACGTTCGTCTCGGCCGTGATCGTGCTCGTGATCGCCGTGCCGCTCGGCGTCGTGCTGACCCGCGGGCCGTTCCGCCGGGTCTCGGGCCCGATCCTCGCCGTCGCGAACTTCGGCCAGGCCGCGCCGGCCATCGGCCTCGTCGTGCTCCTGGCGTTCTGGCTGGGCTTCTCGTTCTGGGCCGCCGTGGTCGCGCTCGTCCTCTACGCGATGCTGCCCGTGCTCCGCAACACGATGATCGGGCTGCAGAGCGTCGACGGCCGTCTGGTCGAGGCGGGCCGAGGCATGGGCATGTCGTCGCTCGCCGTGCTGTTCCGGGTCGAGCTGCCCCTGGCCGTCCCGGTCATGCTCTCGGGCATCCGGACGGCGCTCGTCCTGCTGGTCGGCTCCGCCGCCCTCGCCACCTTCATCGGCGCCGGCGGCCTCGGCCTGCTGATCACCACCGGCGTCAACCTCTTCCTGCCCCGTGTCCTCGTCTCGGGCGCCCTGCTGATCGCGCTCCTGGCGCTCCTGATCGACTGGCTCGGCCGCGTCGTCGAGCACGTCGCCCGTCCGAAGGGACTCTGATGACGACCACCGCGACCCCGCGCCGCCGACTGCGCCGCGCCTCCCTCACGGCCCTCGTGGCCGCCTCCTCGACGGCCCTCCTCGCCGGCTGCGGCCTGCAGCCGGCCACCGCCTTCGTGCCCGCCGTCGCGCCGGGCTCGATCGAGGCGATCGAGGGGCTGCCCGACGACGCCTCGCTGACCGTCACGACGAAGAACTTCACCGAGCAGCTCATCCTCGGCAAGATCGCCGTCCTCGCCGCGAAGGCGGCCGGGTTCGACGTCACCGACATGACGAACGTGCCCGGCAGCGTGGCCGTGCGCCAGCTGATGCTCGACGGCGACGCGGACATGACCTACGAGTACACCGGCACGGCGTGGCTCACCTACCTCGGCGAGGCGGCGGGTATCCCCGACCAGGAGGAGCAGTACGTCGCCGTCCGGGACGCCGACGTCGCGAACGGCCTCGTCTGGCTGCCGCCCGCGCCCCTCAACAACACGTACGCGATGGCGGTCCGCTCGGAGGCGGTGCCCGAGCTGGGCGACGTCGACTCGCTGAGCGACATCGCGGCCCTCCCCGTCGAGCAGCGGACGTTCTGCGTCGAGGCCGAGTTCAACTCGCGGGCCGACGGCTTCGCGCCGATGCTCGAGCGCTACGGCCTCGAGCTCGGCGCGGCGGACGGCGTGCCGACGAGCAACGTCAGCATCCTCGACACGGGCACCGTCTACGAGGCCACCGACCGTGGTCGCTGCAACTTCGGCGAGGTGTTCACCACCGACGGGCGGATCGACTCGCTCGACCTCACGGTGCTCGACGACGACCAGGGCTTCTTCCCCGCCTACAACGTCGCGCCCGTCTTCTCGGCGGAGGCGCTGGAGGAGAACCCGGAGCTCGCCGACGTGTTCGACGCGATCTCGCCGTCGCTCACCGACGAGGAGCTCCGGACCCTCAACCGCCGCGTGGACGTGGAGGGCGAGGAGCCCGCGGACGTCGCGTTCGACTGGATGGTCGAGAAGGGCTTCGTCACGCGGCCCTGAGACCGACCGCGTCGCCTCGGGAGGGACCGCGCCGTCCCTCCCCAGGCGGCCCCCGCCCGGGCCGGAGGGGCCGGGCGGGGGAGAACGGCGGTGCCGGCCTGCTCCCCCGCGAGGCTGTGGCCATGACCGACACCGACACCGCCAGCCCCGCCCTCGACCTCCACCGGCCCCTCGAGACGACGCTCGACCTGCACCGTCTGCTCACGCACTTCTTCCCGGTGGCCATCCGGCGTCAGCTCTGGACCCTCTTCCTCGACGCCGCCGACGTGCCGCTCCCGGTGGTCGTGCCCCTGGAGGGGATCCCGCTCCGCCCCCTGCCGGACGCGGTGGGCCGGTGGGCGGACGCCGTCCAGGCCGTCGCGCGCGAGTTCGGGGCCTCGCGCGTGGTCTTCGTCGTCGAGCGGACCGGGAGCCGCGCCGTCCGGGCCTCCGACACCGCGTGGCGGGACGCCCTGCTCCGGAGCCTCGACGACCGCCCCTGCGGCGTCCGTGCGGTCGCGACCTGCACCGACGACGGGGTCGACGTGCTGATCGACGTCGGGGCGCTCGGCGCAGCCCCCGGCTCCGCTCCGTCGCCGGCGTCGACGGAGGAGGCGCCGCTCGTCGAGCCCGCGGGTCAGGCGTCGCCGAGCCGCCGTGCGGCCTCGGAACGCGTGGCGGTCCGCTGACCACGGTCGCGGTCGAGGTGCCGCCACCACGCCGCCTCGGCGAGCTCGGCGGCGGTGTAGACCCCCAGCGACTCGTCGCCGCCCTGGTCGACCGACCACCGCGTCAGTCGCCAGCCTCCGCCGAACCGCTCGACGACGGCCTCGGGAGGCGCCTCGGGCGAGGCACGGACGAGCAGTCGGTCGTCGTCGGCGCGGTCGAGCATCCTCCGATGCTACCGACGCGGCCGGTCAGGCGAGCGCGATCGGGAAGAGCGACCGCGGGTCCTGAGCGAGGGCGGGTCGGGGCAGCTCGGAGCGACTGAGCGAGGAGCCGTCGAAGGCGACCCGGCGCAGGAGCACGGGCGCCCGGTCGTCGTCGAGGGCCGAGACGACCTCCCCCACCACGCGACCATGGCGGAACGACCGCTGCGCGCGATCCGGCACGAGCAGCTCGGACCCGTCGGGGAGGGTCGTGAAGCGCTCGACCTGGGCCTGCCAGACGGCACCGACCTTGCCGCGGGGCGACGACTCGGCGAGGGTCACGACCCCGGCGTCGACCCAGTCGTCGTGCTGCCGGGCGGTGAGCGGCCTGACGACCCAGGCTCGGTGCTCGGCGGTCAGCGCCGGCTCGTCCGACGGGAGCGGCGCCGCGGGATCGGCGGGGGGCCAGACGTAGTCGAGGTCGTCGGGCACGTCGGGGAACCGCGAGCGGTACCAGTCGGGCTGCTTCTGCACGAGCTTGGAGCGGTGGCTGCGGTGCACGGCCTCGTCGCCGAGCCACGGGGGCAGCTCGAGCGACGCGAACGGGACCCCGTCGACCTCGGGGGCGAACTCGGCGATCTGCGGCCGCACGGTGTCGGCGTGGCCCTGGGCGAGCCACTCGTCGGTGATCGCGAGGGAGTACGAGGTCAGGGCGGGCAGGTGGCCGCGCCACATGGCGATGGCCGGGTGGCTCTGCCAGCCGTAGCCGGGCAGGGTGACGGCCCGCAGCACCTGCAGGGCCTCGACCCGCTGCTTGCCCAGCCGAGCCTGGTCGAGGCTCCTGGCGGTCTCGACGGGATCGGGCCAGGGGAGGAACGTCTGCACCCGCCCCACGCTAGGCGTGCCCCGGCGAGGGCGGCCGGGTGCGGGTCGGGTGGCGTTACTTCCGGTTGCCGATCCGCCCGCGCAGCACGTCGATGCGCTTCTGGATCTGCTCCGTGCTGGCCTGAGCGACCGCCGGGCCGCCGCTGATCCGGCGGAGGTCGGCGTGGATGAGCCCGTGCGGCTCGGCGGAGTGCCGCGACCAGATCGAGACGAGCCGGCTGAGCTCCTGCCGCTGCTCCTTGATGGTCTGGTACATCGGCCGCGCCTCCTCGACCGGCGCCGTCGTGGGCATGCCGTTCTTGGCCGAGCGCTTCGCCTGCTTCGCCTGGCGCTGCCGCAGCAGTGCTCGCACCTCGTCGGGCTCGAGCAGCCCGGGGATGCCGATGAAGTCGAGTTCTTCCAGGCTGCCGATCTCGCCGCCGGTGCCGAACTCGCCGCCGTCGTAGAGCACACGGTCGAACGAGGCCTGCGAGTCGAGCGCCTCGAAGGGCTGCTGCTCGAGCAGGCTCGAGGCCTTCTCCTCGCGGTTCGCGGCGGCCATCATGTCGTCCTCGGGCGCGAAGATGCCGTCGTCCGCGGTCTCGGGCCGGTCGAGCGCGTGGTCGCGCTCGAGCTCGAGCTGCCCCGCGAGGGCCATCAGGCTGGGCACGCTGGGCAGGAAGATCGACGCGGTCTCGCCCCGTCGGCGGGCCCGGACGAACCGGCCGACGACCTGGGCGAAGAAGAGGGGGGTGGAGGCGCTCGTCGCGTAGACCCCGACCGCGAGCCGCGGGACGTCGACGCCCTCGGACACCATGCGCACCGCGACCATCCAGCGCGCGTCGCCGTCCGAGAACGCCTGGATGCGGTCGGAGGCGGCCTTCTCGTCGGAGAGCACCACGGTGGGCCGCTCACCGGTGAGCTTCTGCAGCACCGCCGCGTACTGCCGCGCGGTGGTGTGGTCGGTCGCGATGACGAGGCCGCCCGCGTCGGGGACGCCTCGACGGACCTCGGTGAGGCGCTTGTCGGCGGCGGACAGCACAGCCGGGATCCAGTCGCCCTGGGGCGAGAGGGCGGTGCGCCAGGCCTGGGCCGTGATGTCCTTCGTGACGGTCTCGCCGAGGGAGGCGCTCATCTCGTCGCCCATCCGGGTGCGCCAGCGCATCTGGCCCGCGTAGGCCATGAACAGCACGGGCCGCACCACCCCGTCGGCCAGGGCACGGCCGTAGCCGTACGCGTAGTCGGACTTCGACGTGCGGATGCCGTGCTCGTCGGGGGCGTACGTGACGAACGGGATGGGCGCGGTGTCGGAGCGGAAGGGCGTCCCCGTCAAGGACAGCCGGCGGGTCGCCTGGCCGTAGGCCTCGCGGATCCCGTCGCCCCAGCTGAGCGCGTCGCCGCCGTGGTGCACCTCGTCGAGGATGACGAGCGTGCGGCCCGCCGCCGTCATCGCCGCGTGCACCTGCGGGTTCATGCCGACCTGCGCGTAGGTGACGGCGACGCCGTGGTAGTGCCGCCCGAACGTGACGTCGGCGTTCTTGAACATCGGGTCGAGGCGGAGGTTCACCCGGTCGGCCGCGTCGGCCCACTGCCGCTTGAGGTGCTCGGTCGGCGCGACGACGACGACGCGGTCGACCTCGCCGCGCGAGAGCAGCTCGGTGGCGAGCCGCAGGGCGAAGGTCGTCTTGCCGGCGCCGGGGGTGGCCGCCGCGAGGAAGTCACGGGGCGAGGTCGCGAAGTACTGCTCCAGGGCCTCGGCCTGCCAGGCCCGCAGCTTGCTGGCGGTGCCCCAGGCGGCCCGCTCGGGGAACGCCGGCGAGAGGTGCTCGGCGGCCGAGTTGCCGGCCGTCGCGCCGACCTCGCCCAGGTCGAGCTCGTCGTGCTGGCCGGTGTCGTCACCCCCGGCCGGGTCGGTTGCGCTAGCTGTGCTCACTCGACCCGATCTTACTCGCCGTGGCCGGGGTGGTCGGGCCGCGGGGCCGGTCGACGAGGCCCTCGGCCCACCGGCCCGGGCGAGTCGCGGCCCTCGCCGGACGGGGCGCCGCGCCGCGGCGCCCGCGCGTCGGCGCCCGTGTCGGGGCCGGAGAGGCCGTCCCGTCGACGCGCGCCGAGGAGGGAGGCCGGGGTGAGCATGGTCGAGCCGAACTTCGCCCGCAGGGCGTCCATCGTCGACTCGGCCTCGCGCCAGCCCGCGTCGTCGTCCCACAGGGCGAGCGACCCGCCCCCTCCCCCGGCGCCGAGCTGCTCGACGCGGACGCCGACCAGCCGGATGCGCTCGTGCTGCTTGCCCGTGGCCTCGTAGACCGAGCGCACCTCGTCGTAGATGCGGCGACCGAGGTCGGTCGGGTCGGCCAGCGTGCGCGACCGGGTGATCGTGGTGAAGTCGGACGTGCGGAGCTTGAGCACGACGGTGCGGCCGCTCAGACCGGCGTCGCGCAGCCGGGATCCGACGCGGTCGCTGAGCCTCAGCAGCTCGCGGCGGATGACCTCGGGGTCGACGACGTCGGTCGAGAACGTCACCTCGTGCCCGACGCTCTTCTCCTCCGTGCCCGTGGTGACCACGCGCGGGTCGCGGCCCCAGGCGAGGTCCTGCAGCTTGGCGCCGGCCGCGGGCCCGACGGCCCGGACGAGGGTGTCGAGCGACGCCGTGGCGACGTCGCCGACGGTGCGGAGCCCCAGGTTGCCCAGGACCTCCTCGGTCTTGCCGCCGACGCCCCAGAGGGCGCTGATCGGCCTCGGGTGCAGGAAGGCGACTGTCTGGTCGTGCGGCACCACGAGGATGCCGTCGGGCTTGGCCACGCTGGAGGCGAGCTTCGCGACGAACTTCGTGGAGGCCGCCCCGACGCTGCAGCGCAGGCCCGTCTCGGCGTGCACGCGCCGGCGGAGCTCGGTGCCGATGGCGAAGGGCGACCCCATGAGCCGGACGGCACCGGAGACGTCGAGGAAGGCCTCGTCGATGCCCAGTCGCTCGACCCGCGGCGTGACGTCGTCGAACATCGACATCACCCGACGCGACCAGTACCGGTACTTCTCGAAGTGCGGCTCGAGCACCACGGCCTGGGGGCACCGGCGCAGGGCGATCGCCATCGGCATCGCCGAGTTCACCCCGAACTTGCGGGCCTCGTAGGTGGCAGCCGTGACGACCGAGCGGTCGGACCTCTGCCCGATCACGACCGGCAGGCCCCGGAGCTCGGGCCGGTCGAGCAGCTCGACGGAGGCGAAGAAGGCGTCCATGTCGACGTGCAGGATGGGGGCCGACACGTCGTCGGTGGGGACGGTGGTGACCAGCCGCCCGCTGCCGTCCTGTTTGCTCACCCGAGCATCCTCACACGCACCACCGACAGCGTCGGGCGGCGGGCGCCTCCCCGGCTGTCCGGCCGTCGTCCACGATCGGTCCGCCCGGTCGCCCGCGTGGTCAGTGGTCGGGGCCGAGCAGCCAGTTCGCGACCGTCGCATGGGCGGAGTCCGTGCTCGACGGGTGGAACCGCCCGGCCAGCACGTCGCGCTGCAGCCGCCCCAGCTCGCTCGACGAGCGGAACGACGCCCCGCCCGCGACCGCGACCGCCTGGTCCACGACGGCCCGGGCGGTCTCGGTGACGCGGGTCTTGAGGCCGACGACGATCGCGGGCCAGGCGGCCCCGTGCTCGACGAGCCCGTCGACGTCGCGGGCCACCGCGTCGACCTGGGGCTCGATGCCCTGGAGCAGCACGGCCGCGTCGGCGACGCGCCAGCGGACCAGCGGGTCGTGCGAGCGCGGAGCGCCGCCGGCCCGGTGCGAGCGCCCGGCGGTCGCGCTCTCGACCGCGAGCTCGACGGCCCGGCGGGCGACGCCGCGGTACACGGCGGCGACGAGGGTCTCGAAGACGGCGAAGATCGCGAAGACCAGGGGGTCGCCGCTCGGCCCGACGGGCAGCACGCGCACCACGCGCTCGGCGGGCACCTCGACGCCCTCGAGCCGGGTGCTGTGGCTCTGCGTCGCCCGCATGCCGATGGTGTCCCAGTCCTCGAGCGACGAGTGGCCGGGCTGGTCGCGGTGCACGAAGCCGTGCACGAGCAGGGGGGCCTCGGGGTCCGTGTCGTCGCGCCCGAAGACGCCGAGGCGCGTCCAGACCGGGGAGAGCGAGGTGGACGACTTCAGGCCGGTGAAGCGCCAGCCGCCGTCGCCCGTCGGCTCCGCCCGGGTGAGCGAGTCGAAGAGCACGGCGTCGTTGCCCGGCTCGCTGACGCCGAAGGCGAAGACCTCGCCCTGCGCCGCGTCGTCGAGCACGAGGTCGAGCGACCGGTCGCCGCGGGCCGCGAGCACCGCGGCGCAGCCCGTCCAGACGAGGTGCATGCCGACGGCCAGCGCGGTGGCCGGGGCGGCGGCGGCGAGGCGGGACTGCGCGGCGGCGACGCGTTCGAGCCCCCAGCCCGCGCCTCCCTGCTCCGTGGGCACGAACGCGCGGAGGTACCCGCGCTCGCGCAGCTCGGCGAGGTCGTCGTGCGGGAAGGTGCCCTCCCGGTCGTGGCCGGCGGCGCGGGCCCGGAAGCGCTCGAGGAGGTCGTCCGGCAGCATCTCCTCGGGGCTCGTCTGCGGGGGGCTCGTCTCCGTGGGGCTCTCCTCCGTGGGGCTGGAGGCGGTCGAGGTCGGCGGGGTGGTCGGGGTCACGGGGTCGAGGCTAGCCACGCGCGGCCCCGGGCGGCAGCCCCTCGGCCCGGCGGAGGGCGGGCGGTAACGTGGAGGCCATGACTCAGCAGCACCCGTGGTCGCGCTACGTGGCGATCGGCGACTCGTTCACGGAGGGCATCGGCGACCCGGAGGAGCGCTCCCCGGGCGGTCACCGGGGCTGGGCCGACCGTGTCGCCGAGGTGCTCGGGGCGTCGACGGAGGACTTCGCCTACGCGAACCTGGCGGTGCGCGGGCGCCTGCTGCAGCAGATCATCGACGAGCAGGCCGAGGCCGCCCTCGCTCTCCGGCCCGACCTGATCTCGGTGTCGGCGGGAGGCAACGACATCATCCGCCCCGGCACCGACCCGGACGCCGTCGCCGCCGGCTTCGAGGGCCTCGTCGAGACGCTGGGGTCGCAGGGGGCCACGGTCGTCGTCTTCACCGGCCCCGACATCGGCCTCACGCCCGTGCTCGGCCGCCTGCGGGGCAAGGTCGCCATCTACAACGAGCACGTGCACGCCATCGCCCTCCGGCACGACGCGGTCGTGGCGGACATGTGGGCGCTCCGTCAGCTCGGCGACCCCCGCATGTGGGCGCCGGACCGTCTGCACTTCAGCCCGCTCGGCCACCACACCATCGCCCGCGCCGTGCTGCAGGCCCTCGCCGTGGAGAACGACCTCGAGCCCTGGCGCACCGAGCCGCTGCCGCCTCGGCCGTGGCGGCAGGCTCGGACGGAGGACCGCCGGTGGGCCCGAGAGTACCTCGTGCCGTGGGTCGTCCGGCGCCTCCGCCACCAGTCGTCCGGCGACGGCGTGCAGCCCAAGCGGCCCGAGGCCGCGTCGGTGCTGTACCGCGACGAGCCCTAGCCCGCCGCCAGCACCTCGTCGGGGTGGGTCAGCCGCCACCACGCGTCCGGCTCGGCGAGGGCCCGGTCGAGCACCAGCGGCACGTCGACCTCCTCGTCGCCGATCTGGAACCGCACCCGGCCCACGTCGTCGCCGGCCGCCCCCGTCGTCACCGACTCGGTCTCGATCGAGGCCGTCACCGTCACGTCGCCCCAGACGAGACGGCTCGCGTCCGTCGCGGCGACGGCCTCGGTGCCCGCCCCCCAGGGCAGCTCGTACGACGCCCAGACGTCGCCGGCCGTCGTGGCCGTGACGGTCTGGAACGCGCCGGAGACGCTCGTGAGCAGCCGCTGCACGTCGGCGTCGAGGGAGTCGTGGTCGACGCCGCCGAGCATGACCCCGACGACCGTGACGGACTCCCCCGCGATCGTGTAGTCGGCGGCGAAGAGCAGGCAGGCGCCGGCCTCGTCGAGGGTGCCCGTCTTGATGCCGACGACGCCGTCGAGCCCGAGCAGCTCGTTCGAGTTCTCGATGACGCCGACGCCCGGCACGGTCGTCGTCGGGGTCGCCACGATCGCGGCGACCTCGGGGTCGGCCAGGGCGATCTCGCCGAGCCGCACGAGGTCGGTCGCCGTGCTCGTGTTCGACGGCGACATGCCGGTCGGCTCGACGAGCGTGGTCGAGGTGAGGCCGTTCTCGGAGAGCCAGGCCGTCGCGGCGGCGACGAAGCCGGCCGTGTCGCCGAACGCCCACCGGGCCAGGGCGTCGGCGTAGTTGTTGGCCGACTCGATCAGCGACACCTGCAGCATCTGCTTCTCGGTCAGCTGCTGGCCGAGGGCCATCGGAGCCACCTTGCCGTCCTGCGACCGGTAGGCCTCGTACAGGGCGACGTCGTCGGCGTCGAGGGTCAGCGACGGACCGTCGCCCCCGTCGAGCGGCCGGGCGTCGAGCACGACGAGGGCGGTGACGACCTTGCTGATGCTCGCGATCGGCAGGGGCGTGGTCGATCCGCTCGTCGTCAGGCTCTCGTCCCACCCGACGGCCTGCACGGCGGTCGCGCCGTAGCTCGGGAACGTCAGCTGGGCCCCCGGCTGGGCCGGCGCCGTCCACTCCGCCGCCGCGGCCGTCGCCGGGGCGAGGGGGGCGAGCAGGACGACGGGCACGTAGACGAGCGCGGCCAGCACGACCACGAGGGCGCCCGCGACCACGGCCCGGACGCCGTGTCGGCGACGTCGGGCCGGTCGGGCGCCGCGGCTCACGCGGCGTCCGCCCCGGCGGCGGAGGCGGGGGCCGGCACGCGCAGGGCCCAGAGCGCCACCGCGCTGGCGGCGGCGACGTTGAGGCTGTCGACCCCGTGCAGCATGGGGATGGTGACCACGCGGTCGGAGGCGCGCAGCGCGGCCGGGCTGAGCCCGTCGCCCTCCGTGCCGAGCACGAGCGCCACCCGCTCCGGGGGCGCCGCGGCGTACTCGTCGAGCGCGACGGCGTCGTCGGAGAGGGCCAGGGCCGCCACCTCGAAGCCGGAGGCGCGGAGCAGGTCCGCGCCCTCGGGCCAGTCGGGCAGGCGCGTCCACGGCACCTGCAGCACCGTCCCCATGCTCACGCGGACGCTCCGGCGGTAGAGCGGGTCGGCGCACCGCGGCGTCACGAGGACGGCGTCGGCCCCGAGCCCCGCCACGGCCCGGAAGATCGCGCCCACGTTCGTGTGGTCGACGATGTCCTCGAGCACCACGACCCGACGAGCGCCCTCGATCACCGACTCGACCGACGGGAGCACGGGCCGGTGCATGGCCGCCAGCGCGCCCCGGTGCAGGTGGTAGCCGGTCAGGGTCTCGAGCAGCGCCGCGTCGCCCACGAAGATCTCGCCGTCGTGGTCGGCGACGAGCGGCTCGATGTCGGCGAGCCAGCGCTCGGTCATCAGCACCGAGCGCGGCACGTGCCCGGCCCGCAGCGCCCGCTCGATCACCTTCGACGACTCGGCGATGTAGAGGCCGCCCGCGGGCTCGGTGACGCGGCGGAGCGCGACGTCGGTGAGCCTCGCGTAGTCGGCGAGGGCGTCGTGGTCGAGGTCGGTGATGCGGGTGATGCGCACGGCGCTCCAGGGGGCGGCGCCCGGTCGGTCGACCGACGAGGACGGGAGGGGCAGAGACGACGTCTAGGCTAACGTCACGCACCCGAAGGAGCACCGCCCGTGTCGAACGCCACGCCCCCGTCACTCGACGCGGCCGCCCTCGACGAGGCGGTCGCCCTCCTCGGCGGGCGGACGGTCGCGGTGCTGACCGGCGCCGGCGTGAGCACCGACTCCGGCATCCCCGACTACCGGGGCGAGGGCGCCCCGGTGCGCAACCCGATGACCTTCCAGCAGTTCCTGTCGGGCGAGCGCTACCGCAAGCGCTACTGGGCCGGCAGCCACCTCGGCTGGCGGTCGTTCCGCGCGGCGACGCCCAACGGGGGCCACCGCGCCCTGGCGCAGCTCGAGGCGGCCGGCGTCACGAACGGCGTCGTGACGCAGAACGTCGACGCCCTGCACGAGCGGGCGGGCTCCCGTCGCGTGGTCGACCTGCACGGCACCGTCGACCGGGTGGTCTGCCTCACCTGCGGCCAGTCGTTCGCCCGTGACGTGGTCGCCGCCCGCCTCTCGGCGGCGAACCCCTGGCTCGACGAGCCGGAGAGCGTCCGCCTGGCGCCCGACGGCGACGTCGAGGTCGCCGACATCGACGCGTTCGTCGTGCCCGAGTGCACCGTGTGCGGGGGCATGCTCAAGCCCGACGTCGTCTTCTTCGGCGAGTTCGTGCCCGTGGAGCGGTTCGCCGAGGCGCGCTCGCTCGTCGTCGGCGCCGACGCGCTGCTCATCGCCGGGTCGTCGCTGGTCGTCAACTCGGGCATCCGCCTCCTCGACCAGGCGACCCGCCGCAAGATGCCGGTCGTCGTGGTGAACCGCGGGGTCACGAAGGGCGACCCCCGGGCCACGGTTAAGATCGACGCGGGCACGTCGGAGACGCTGACGGCCCTGGCGCGCCGCCTCTCCTGACGCGGGCGCCGACCCGGAGGCCACCATGACGCTGCTCTACCTCGTCCGCCACGGCGAGACGGACTGGAACCGCGCCCGGCGCATCCAGGGCGCCACCGACATCCCCCTCAACGACCTCGGCCGCCGCCAGGCCGCCGAGGCGGGCGACCTGCTGGCACGCCGCACCGTCTCCGCCGTCGTCGCGAGCCCGCTGAGCCGCGCCGCCGAGACCGGGGCGATCATCGCCGCGCGTCTCGGGCTGGCCGCCCCCGAGCACGTCGCGGACCTCGCCGAGCGACGCTACGGCGAGGCCGAGGGCCTCACCGGCTCCGAGGTCGAGGAGAGGTTCCCGGCCGGCACCCGCGTGCCCGGGCGGGAGAGCCGTCGCGAGCTGCTCGCCCGCGTGCTCCCCGCGCTCGTCGAGGCCGCGGGCCGGAGCGACGGAGGCGCGGTGGTCGTCGCGACGCACGGCGCCGTCATCAGGGCGGTCGTCAACCACGTCTCGAGCGACGAGCCCGCAGACCTCGGCGTGCCGATCCGCAACGGGTCGATCCACTCCTTCGAGCTCGTGGAGGGCGGCCTCCAGCTGCGGACCTTCGACGACCCGGTCGAGGAGGAGTCCGAGCGGGCGGGGCGCTACGCCTTCGAGTACCAGAACGCCCTGGAGGGGCCGGCCGACGAGGCCTGACCGACGACGCCCGGCCGACGAGGCCTGACCGACGAGGCCCGACCGGCACCCGTGGCGTCGCCCTCAGAACGGCAGGTCGGTGCTGCCCGGCTCGACGATCAGCAGCCCCGTGACGCGGCCCTGCCCGTCGAACGCCGCCCGCCCCGTCCACTCCCCCGCCTCGTGCACGAGGGTCGTCTGCACGACCGTGCCGCTCGAGCGGGACGCCAGGAGGCGGGCGAGGGCGTTCCGGCCGTCGCGCGTCGTCGCCGTCGTGTCGCGGAGCGCGCGCAGGGGGCCGGTCGCGGCCACGACCTGCTTCCAGACGCCGTCGAGCCGGTCAGGAGTCAGGGCGCGGGCCGTGCCGGGCGTCATGTGCGACCGCACCGCGGCCACGTCGTCGTCGGCGAGGAGGCGGAAGAGCTCCTCGGTTCGGGCTCCGAGGTCGGTCGGCGTCGCGGTCATGCAGCGATGCTACGAGCCGAGACGGCGAGGCGACATCCGTCGTGCGACGGAGGTCAGCGGGTCGACGACCCGGCCACGCGCTCGAGCAGGTCGAGCAGCACGTCGGCCGAGCGGCGCCAGCTGAACCGGTCGGCCTGGCGGCGCGACGCCACCGACCGCGCCTCCCACTCGCCCTCCAGGCGCCGCACGGCGGCCGCCGCCGAGGCGGGCGACCCCACGTCGAAGAAGAGCGCCGCGTCGCCGCCGATCTCGCGGAAGATCGGGATGTCGCTCACCACCGCGGGCGTGCCGAGGGCCATGCCCTCGACGAGGGGGATGCCGAAGCCCTCGGCGCGGGACGCCGTGACGACCGCCGTGGCCGAGAGCAGCACCTCCCGGTACTCCTCGTCGCTGGCTCCGTCGTGGAAGACGAGCGAGCCGGCGGGGGCGAGCGCGCTGAGCGCGGCTCGCTCGCGGTCGGAGACCCGGCTCATGAGGTGGAGGCGCGCGCCGTCGAGCAGGGGCAGGGCGCGCACCAGCGTCGCGACGTCCTTGTAGGGCATGAACGACCCCATGTAGACGAGCTCGCGGCCGGCGGGGCGGCTCCGCTCCGGGGCGTCGTCGACCGGGTCGGCGGCGTTCGTCACGACCGTGACGGGGCGGCGCGTCAGCCGGTGGCGGACGATCTCGGCCTTCGTCGTCTCGCTCACGGTCACGACCGCGTCGGCCCGGTCGAGCAGGAGCCGCTGCGGCCACCAGGCGAGGTGGTACAGCCGCCAGAGCAGGCGGATCGGCGGCGCGAACTCCGGCGGCGGCGTCCGGTTGGTGTAGTAGATGAGGTCGTGCAGCGTGAGCACGAGTCGGTAGCGACGGCCCCACGAGCCCATCGTCTGCATCGGCGACCAGACCACGTCGGGCCCCAGCCGGTTCACCTGCCGGGCCACGGAGGGCTCCCGCACGCTGGTCGGGTCGCTGACCAGGAGGTGCGGCTGGTCGGGCAGCGACTCGAGCTGCCGCGGGTCGCTGACGAGCATGGTCAGCGGGTGCCGCTCCGCCAGGGCGCCCACGACGCCCGCGGTGAAGCGGCTGATGCCGTCGTGGCGCCCCACGCGCACGTACCGGCAGTCGACGACGAGCCTCACGCGAGGAACTCCCCGATCGCGGCGGCCGCCTCGCGGGGCTTCTCGTAGTGGATCAGGTGCCCCACGCCCTCGACCACGACGAGCCGCGCGTCGGGGAAGAGCCCCTGCAGCACGTGCTGCGCCGGCAGCGCCGTGATGTCGTCGCGGTCGGCGGCGACGAGCAGGGTCGGCACGCCGACGTCGGCGGCGTACGTGCTGACGTCGCTCGAGACGGAGGCGCGGAAGGCGTCGAGCACGACGCGGCGGTCGGCGAAGCGCGAGAAGTACGAGTCGTGCTGGTCGTGGATCCAGCGGCGCAGCTCGCGGTCGTGGGTCTTGACCATCGCCAGGCTCGTGATGCGGACGACCCCGGCGTTCCGCAGCACCGACTGGCCCGCGGCCTCGGGCAGGGCCGCGCCGGCCTTGTAGTACGCGACGGCCAGCTGCGTCAGGACCCCTCGGGGCCCGGAGAGCGCGGGCGCCGCGATCGGGTTGACCAGGACGACGCGGGAGGCGCGGAGCCCGCCGGCCACGGCGGCCGACGCCACGATCGAGCCGAACGAGTGCCCCAGCACGACGACGTCCGGCCCCAGCCCCAGCTCCGCCACGAGCTCCGCCAGCCACGCCGCGTAGGCGGCCACGCTGTGCTCGCCGTCGAGCGGCGTCGACTCGCCGAAGCCGGGCAGGTCGGGCATGACGACCCGCACGCCCGTGAGGTGCGCCACGACCGGCTCGAGGCCGTGGTGGTCCCCGCGGAAGCCGTGCACGGCGACGACGGTGACCCGCGCCTCCTCGCCCCCCGGGGGGTCGTACGTCCAGAAGTGCGTCTCGCTGCCAGCCACGCGGACGACGTCCTCACGGACGGGGACGGCGGCGAGCAGGGCCCGGTAGGGCGAGACGACGCGGGGCTCTCGGACGATCACCCGCCGAGTCTACGGAGGCGCGGGAGCCGACGCGCGGGAGAGGGTGCGCGCCGGGGCCCCGTGCGTCCTAGAGTTGGCCGGGTGAGCTTCACTGCCCCGATCCAGCAGCCCGGACTGACCCTCGACCCCCAGTGGCACCGCCGTGCGGTGTTCTACGAGGTGATGGTGCGGTCGTTCGTCGACAGCAACGGCGACGGCGCCGGCGACCTCCAGGGGCTGCTCTCGCGCCTCGACTACCTGCAGTGGCTGGGGGTGGACGCGCTCTGGCTGCCGCCGTTCTTCCAGTCGCCGCTGCGAGACGGCGGCTACGACATCCAGGACTACAAGGCGATCCTGCCCGAGTTCGGCACGCTCGACGAGTTCCGCGACCTCGTGACGAAGGCCCACGAGCGCAACATGCGCATCGTGATCGACATGGTGCTCAACCACACCTCCGACGCCCACGAGTGGTTCCAGCAGTCGCGCGAGGACCCGGACGGCCCGTACGGCGACTTCTACGTCTGGCGCGACACCGACGAGGAGTACAAGAACATCCGCGTCATCTTCGTCGACACCGAGGAGTCCAACTGGACCTTCGACCCGGTGCGGCGCCAGTTCTTCTTCCACCGCTTCTTCTCGCACCAGCCCGACCTGAACTTCGAGAACCCCGCCGTGCAGGAGGCCGTCTTCGACGTCGTCCGCCACTGGCTCTCGCTCGGCGTCGACGGCCTGCGCCTCGACGCCATCCCCTACCTCTTCGAGACCGAGGAGGGCAACGGCGAGGGCGAGCCGGCCACCCACGACTTCATCAAACGGCTGCGCCGGATGGTCGACGACGAGTTCCCGGGGCGCGTGCTCATCGCCGAGGCCAACCAGTGGCCCGCCGAGACCGCCGCGTTCTTCGGGACGGAGGAGGAGCCCGAGTGCCACATGGCCTTCGACTTCCCCGTCATGCCGCGCATCTTCTACTCGCTGCGCGCGCAGCACGCACAGGAGCTCACCCGCATCCTCTCCGAGACCACCGAGGTGCCGCCGGGCGCCGCCTGGGCCGTCTTCCTCCGCAACCACGACGAGCTCACCCTCGAGATGGTCAGCGAGGAGTACCGCCAGGCGATGTACGGCTGGTACGCCTACGACCCCCGGATGCGCTCCAACATCGGCATCCGCCGTCGCCTCGCGCCCCTGCTCGACAACAGCCGCGCCGAGCTCGAGCTCGTGCACGCCCTGCTCTTCGCCCTGCCCGGCAGCCCGTTCCTCTACTACGGCGACGAGATCGGCATGGGCGACAACATCTGGCTGCCGGACCGCGACTCGTCGCGCACCCCGATGCAGTGGACCCCTGACCGCAACGCAGGCTTCTCGACGGCCGACCCGGGCAAGCTCTTCCTGCCCGTCGTCCAGTCGCTCGTCTACAACTACAACCTCGTCAACGTCGAGTCGCAGCTGGCCCAGTCGCGTTCGCTGCTGCACTGGGTGCGCAACGTCATCCACGTGCGGAAGGCCCACCCGACCTTCGGCCTCGGCACCATGCAGGTCGTCGAGTCCGACCACGAGTCGGTGCTCTCCTTCGTGCGCAGCTACGAGGGCAGCGGCTCGCAGGTCGGCGACCTGCCGGAGGACGTGCTCTGCGTGTTCTCGTTCGCGCACAACCCCGTCTCCGTCACGGTCACGGCGCCCGAGTTCGCGGGGCGCACGCTGACCGACCTGTTCGGCGGAGCGCAGTTCCCGTCGTTCGACGAGGAGGGCCGCGTCACGCTGACGCTCGGCACCCAGGCGTTCTTCTGGCTGCACATCGGCGACGTGCCCGTCGTGACGCGCCCGGCTGTCGGTGGCGCCTCCTAGGCTCGGGGCGTGAGCAGCACCGAACAGGCATCGTCCGTCTCTGCGGGCGCGCCGTCCGCACCTGGGCCGACCGCGACGGCCGGGCTCGTCGAGCCGGGGCCCGTCCCGTCGTCGTGGTGGAAGGCGCTCGGCGTCTTCGACCTCGAGACGACGGGGATCGACGTCGAGACGGCGCGGATCGTCACGGCGCACGTGGGGCTCATCGACGCCGCGGGCACGAGCATCGCCCACGGCGAGTGGCTGGCCGACCCCGGCATCGAGATCCCGGAGCAGGCGAGCGCGGTGCACGGCATCTCGACCGAGCGTGCCCGGCTCGAGGGGCGGCCGGCGGCCGAGGTCGTGGCCGAGATCATCGCCGCGCTCCGGGCCGTCTTCGCGCGCGGCGTGCCCCTGGTCGTCTACAACGCCCCGTACGACCTGACCCTGCTCGACCGTGAGGCCCGGCGCCACGGCCTCGAGCCGCTCGGCGACGTCGGCGAGATCGGCTGCGTCGTCGACCCCCTCGTCATCGACAAGGCCGTCGACACCTACCGCAAGGGCAAGCGCACGCTCGAGGCCGCCGCCGGCGTCTACGGCGTCGTGCTCGACGACGCCCACGACGCGGGGGCGGACGCGATCGCGGCGGGCCGGGTCGCGCAGGCGATGGCCCAGAAGTTCCCCGACCGTCTCGACGTCCCGTCGACCGAGCTCCACGACCTCCAGGTCGGCTGGTGCGGCACCCAGGCCGCCAGCTTCCAGGAGTACATGCGCCGCACGAAGGACCCGTCCTTCACCGCGTCGGGCGAGTGGCCGCACCGGTCGCTGCCCGGCGTCTGAGCCGGCCTCCGCGGGCAGTCGACCCGCGACTCCCCCGGGGCTCCCGAGGGCCCCGCTCCGTCGCCGGACGCAGAAGAGGCGGCCCACCGGAGTGGACCGCCTCTGTCGGCTGAGAGCTGCTGCTTACTTGCCGAAGTTCTTGTAGCGCGAGTTGAACTTCTCGACGCGACCGGCCGAGTCGAGGATGCGCTGCTTGCCCGTGTAGAACGGGTGCGACTCGGACGAGATCTCGACGTCGATGACCGGGTAGGTCTCACCGTCGAGCTCGATGGTCTTGTCGCTCGTCGTCGTGGAGCGCGTGAGGAACGTGGCGCCCGATGCGAGGTCGCGGAAGACGATCTGCTTGTACTCGGGGTGGATGTCGGTCTTCATGAGAGTCCTAGGTCTAGCGGATGAGTGGTGGTGTGAGTCGGGGGGACCCGGCGCGACGAACGCCCCGGACCAGCTGTCAACGATACCAGACGGGCGGCCCGGATCGCAGGAGGCGGGGGTCAGCCGGCAGCGCGCGCCGCGTACCGGCCGTCCGCCGACGTGACCGTCAGGTCGAGGCCGAACACGGCGCCGAGGGTCTCGGCCGTGACGACCTCGTCGAGGGGCCCGGCGGCGACGACGTGGCCGCGGTCGAGGAGGAGCGCGTGCGTGAAGCCGCGCGGGATCTCCTCCACGTGGTGGGTGACCATGACGATGGCGGGCGAGTCGTCGGAGGACGCGTAGCCCGAGAGCATGCCGAGGAGCTCCTCGCGGGCGCCGAGGTCGAGGCTGGCCGCGGGCTCGTCGAGCAGCAGCAGCTCGGGGTCGGTCATCACCGAGCGGGCGATCTGGACCCGCTTCTGCTCGCCGTCGCTGAGCTCGCCGAACGTGCGGTCGGCGAGGTGGTCGAGGTTCCACTCCTCCAGCACGCGGTGCGCGCGGCGGACGTCGACGGTCTCGTACTCCTCGTTCCAGCGCCCGGTGACCGAGTAGGCCGCGGTCAGCACGACGTCGACTACCTTCTCCTTCGCCGGGATGCGGCGCGCGACCGTGGTCGACGCGAAGCCGATGCGGGGGCGGAGGTCGAAGAGGTCGACCGACCCGAGGTCGGAGCCGAGCACCTCGGCGGTGCCCGACGAGGGGTGGCTCTGCGCGGCGGCGACCTGGAGGAGGCTCGTCTTGCCGGCGCCGTTCGGCCCCAGGACGACCCACCGCTCGTCGGACTGGACCGTCCAGCTCACGCCGTCGACGACGGGAGAGCCTCCACGGACCACGGACACATCGGTGAGCTGCAACACGGTCGACATGCTCATCAGCCTAGCGACGCAGCCCCTCGTACACGCCGAGCGTGCGCTCGGCGATCCGGCCCCAGCTGAACTCGGCCTCGGCGCGCATGCGGCCGGCGCGGCCCATCAGCCGGGCGAGACCGGGGTCGCCGACGACCTCCGTCAGCACCCCGGCGAGGTCGCGCACGAAGCGCTCGGGGTCGAGGGGGGTGCCGGTGCCGTCCTGCACCTGCTCGAGCGGCACGATGCGGCCGGTGAGGCCGTCAGCGACGACCTCCGGGATGCCGCCGGTGTCGGAGCCGACGACCGGCACGCCGCAGGCCATGGCCTCGAGGTTCACGATGCCCAGCGGCTCGTAGACCGAGGGGCAGACGAAGGTCGTGGCGGCCGAGAGCACGGCGCTCAGCTCGTGGCGGGGCAGGACGCGCTCGATCCAGACGACGCCGCTTCGCTCCTCCTGGAGCTCGCGGACGAGGGCGGTGACCTCCGCCATGATCTCCGGGGTGTCGGGCGCCCCGGCGCAGAGGACGAGCTGCACCTCCGGCGGCAGCAGCTTCGCGGCGCGCAGCAGGTAGGGCAGGCCCTTCTGGCGGGTGATCCGGCCCACGAAGACCACCGCGGGGCGGTCGGGGTCGATGCCCAGCCCACGCACCACCTCGGCGTCGTCGACGCGCTGCCAGCCGTCGAGGTCGATGCCGTTGTAGACGACGCTGACCTTCTGCTCGTCGATGCCCGGGTACGACCGGAGGATGTCGCGGCGCATGCCCTCGCTGACGGCGATGACGGCGTCGGCGGTCTCGTACGCCTGGCGCTCGATCCAGCTCGACACGCGGTACCCGCCGCCCAGCTGCTCGGCCTTCCAGGGCCGGAGCGGCTCGAGGCTGTGGGCCGTCAGCACGTGGGGGACGTCGTGCAGCATCTGCGCGAGCTGTCCCGCGGCGTTCGCGTACCAGGTGTGGCTGTGGACGACGTCGGCCCCGCCGACGTCCTGCGCGATGCGGGCGTCGGTGCCGAGGGTGCGCAGGGCTCCGTTGGCGTCGGCCAGCTCGGCCAGGTCGGGGTAGCCGGTCGTGCCCGGCTCGGCGTCGACGGTGCCGAACGCGCGCACCTGCACGTCGATCGACGACCGGAGCGCCTTCACGAGCTCCGAGACGTGGACTCCCGCCCCTCCGTAGACGTTGGGCGGGTATTCCTTGGTGATGACATCGACTCGCACGCTGATCACCGTAGTCGCGCGGCGCTGAATCGTGCCATCCTGGCCCCATGGCATCAAAGAAGATCTTCGGCATCGTGCTCGCTGGTGGCGAAGGCAAGCGCCTGATGCCCCTGACCGCGGACCGCGCCAAGCCGGCCGTCCCGTTCGGTGGCAACTACCGCCTCATCGACTTCGCGCTCAGCAACCTGATCAACTCGGGGCTGCGCCAGATCGTCGTGCTGACGCAGTACAAGTCGCACAGCCTCGACCGCCACGTCTCGCAGACCTGGTCGATCGAGGGGCTGCTCGGTGCGTACGTCGCGTCCGTCCCCGCCCAGCAGCGGCTCGGCAAGCGCTGGTTCGCCGGCAGCGCCGACGCCATCCTGCAGAGCCTCAACCTCCTCCGCGACGAGAAGCCCGACATCGTCGTCGTGGTCGGCGCCGACCACGTCTACCGGATGGACTTCTCGCAGATGATCGAGGCGCACGTCGCCTCGGGCGCCGGCGTCACGGTCGCGGCGATCCGCCAGCCGATCTCGCTCGCCGACCAGTTCGGCGTCATCGAGGTCGACGGCGACGACCCGACCCGCATCGGCCGGTTCCTCGAGAAGCCGACCGACGCGACGGGGCTGCCCGACTCCCCCGGCGAGATCCTCGCGTCCATGGGCAACTACGTCTTCGACGCCGACGTCCTCATCGACGCCGTGCTCCGCGACGGCGAGAAGCCCGACTCGAACCACGACATGGGCGGCGACATCGTGCCCGACTTCGTCTCGCGGGGCGACGCGGCCGTCTACGACCTCAACCGCAACGAGGTCCCCGGGGCCACGGAGCGGGACCGCTACTACTGGCGCGACGTCGGGACGATCGACTCGTTCTACGACGCGCACCGCGACCTGATCTCGGCGTTGCCGATCTTCAACCTGTACAACACGGACTGGCCGATCTTCAGCCAGCAGCTCAACTCGCCGCCCGCGAAGTTCGTCCGTGACGCGCACGGCAACCTCGGCACGACCATCGACTCGGTGGTCTCCCTGGGTTCGCTGCTGTCGGGCGCGCACGTCGAGCGCAGCGTGCTCGGCCCCTGGTGCACGCTCGACTCGGGCTCGCGCGTCGTCGACTCGATCGTCTTCGAGCGGGCTCACATCGGGCCGGGCGCGGTCGTCGAGCGCGCGATCCTCGACAAGGACGTCGTCATCTCGGCCGGCGCCTCCGTCGGCGTCGACGCCGAGGCCGACCGGGCCCGGGGCTTCACCGTGACGCCCTCCGGCATCACCGTCGTGGGCAAGGGCGTCCGCGTCGACCAGTAGGCGCCGAGGCCGTTCCGTGAGGGCGGGCCGCTACGTCGTGTGACCTCGTCGTCCGCGGCAGGTGGCCCGCCCTCACTATGGTGGGGGCGTGCCGCGCTTCCTCACCGTCCTCGACGTCGACTCCACGCTCATCGAGAACGAGGTGATCGAGCTCCTGGCCGACGCCGCGGGGTCGCACGCCGAGGTCTCCCGGATCACCGAGCGGGCGATGGCGGGCGAGCTGGACTTCGCCGAGAGCCTCACGGCTCGCGTCGCCACCCTCGCCGGCCTGTCGGAGGGCGTCTTCGCCGACGCCGTCGCCCAGGTCCGCGTCACCGAGGGCGCGGAGGAGCTGATCGCGGGCCTGCACGCTCACGGCAGCGTGATCGGCGTCGTCTCGGGCGGCTTCCACGAGGTCCTCGACCCGGTCGCCGAGCGCCTCGGGCTCGACCACTGGCGGGCCAACCGCCTCGAGGTCGTCGACGGCGTGCTCACCGGCCGCGTCAGCGGCCCCGTCGTCGACGCCGAGGGCAAGGCCGCCGCGCTCCGCGAGTGGGCCGAGGAGTCGCGGGTCGGCCTCGAGCACACGGTGGCGGTCGGCGACGGGGCGAACGACCTGCTGATGATGCGGGCCGCCGCGCTCTCCGTGGCCTTCAACGCCAAGCCCCGCGTGCGCGAGCAGGCCGACCTCGTCGTCGCCCGGTGCGACCTCGCGGAGCTCCTGCCCCTGATGGGGCTCCGCGGCTGACCAGCCTCGCCGCGACGCCCCGCCCTCCGTGGGTCGGGGTCAGTGCCCCATGCCCAGGCCGCCGTCGACGGGGATGACGGCACCGGAGATGTAGGCGGCGTCGTCGCTCGACAGCCAGGCGATCGTCTTCGCGACCTCGCCGGCGGTGCCGAAGCGCTGCGCGGGGATGGTCCTGCGGTACTCGGCCTGCTGCTCGTCGGGCAGCACCGCCGTCATGTCCGTCTCGATGAAGCCGGGGGCCACGACGTTCGCCGTGATGCCGCGGGCGCCGACCTCGCGGGTCAGCGACCGCGCGAAGCCGACCAGCGCGGCCTTCGACGACGCGTAGTTGACCTGGCCGGGGCCGCCGTAGAGCCCCACGACGCTCGAGACGAGCACGATGCGGCCGAAGCGGGCCTTTAGCATGCCCTTCGAGGCGCGCTTGACGACGCGGAAGGCGCCGCCGAGGTTGGTGTCGACCACCGAGGTGAAGTCCTCCTCGGTCATCCGCATGAGGAGTCCGTCCTTCGTGATGCCGGCGTTGGCCACGACGACTTCCACCGGGCCGAGCTCGGCCTCGACGGCGGTGAAGGCGGCGTCGACCGAGGCGGAGTCGGTCACGTCGGCGACGACCGTCATCGTGCCCTCGGGGCCCTGGCCGCTGCGCGCGGTCACCGCGACGCGGTGGCCCTGGGCGACGAGCTCCTCGGCGATGGCGCGGCCGATGCCGCGGTTGCCGCCGGTGACGAGGACGGTGCGGGGCGTGGTCATGGTGTCTCCTCGGGGTCGTGCGTCGGGCGCAGCGTGGGGGTCGACCGGAGGTCGAGGCCGTTCGCGGCCGCCGACCAGCCTACTGTCGGCTGTCGGGCTTAAGATCGGCTCACGCGTCGCCCGTGGCGCTCTGAGCCCGTGAGTGCATGAAGACTTCCCAGCCGATCACCTCCCTCCCCCCGTCGCCGACCGACGACCGCCATTCCCGCATGCGCCGCTACCTGCTGGCCACCGGGATCCGCATCGTCTGCATCACCCTGTGCTTCGTCATCCCGCTCTCCTGGTGGACGCTGCTCCCCGTCCTCGGCGCCGTGGTCATCCCCTACGTCGCCGTCGTCCTGGCCAACGTCGGCCACGAGTCCGGGCAGGAGGTCGAGCGCCCCGGCGGGGTCGAGCTCTACCGCGGCCCCGACCCGGCGTGGCAGCCCGAGGCCGAGGCCCCCGCGCCGGAGCCCGTCCGACCGGTCGTCGTCGACGACCCCGACGACGACGCACCCGTGGCGGGTGCCGACGGCGTCCTCCGCTGATGCTCGGCCTCGGTCTCGACGGCCCCGGTGACGTCCAGTGCTCGCGCGCCGGGTGCACCGCCTCCGCCGTCTCCGCGGTCAACTGGCGGAACCCGAAGATCCACGGGCTCGACCGTGTGAAGGTCTGGTCGGCCTGCGCCGAGCACGTCGACTTCCTCGCCGAGTTCCTCCGGGCGCGCGACTTCCCCGTCGTCGTGACGGCCGCGGGCGTCACGGTCGACCGGGTCCCCGAGGAGGCACGGTGAGCGACGCGCGCACCACCGGCGCCCGCAAGTGGCTGGGCTACCTCGGCGTGGTCGTCGTCTTCGCCGTCGTCTGCGGCTTCCTCGCGCACTGGCAGTGGAGCCGCCACGAGGAGAAGACGGCCGTCGTCCACCAGCTGGAGCAGCGCTACGACGCGGCGCCGGTGCCCCTCGACGAGGCCGTGCCCGCCCTCGACTCCTACGACCCCGCGCTCGAGTGGCAGCCGGTGAGCATGACCGGCACGTACGCCGCCGACGAGACCCTGCTCGTCCGCAACCGGCCCCTCAACGGGCAGCCCGGCTTCGAGGTCCTGGTGCCGTTCCGGGTCACCGGTGGCGACGTCTTCGTGGTCGACCGCGGCTGGGTGCCCACGGGCAACGACCAGGACGCCCCCGACGAGGTCCCCGCTCCCCCGGAGGGCGAGGTCACGGTGACCGCCCGCCTCAAGCCGGGCGAGCCCGCCCTCGGGTCGCGCACGGGAGTCCCCGGCACGAACCAGATCGCCACCGTGCAGCTCAGCGAGGTGCAGGCCCGGGTGAGCGGCACGATCTACAGCGCCGCGTACGGCCTGCTGCAGAGCGAGACGCCGGCGCTGGCCGAGGCTCCCGTGAAGGCGAGCGCACCCGAGATCGACACGGGCCTGAACCTCTCCTACTTCGTGCAGTGGATCATGTTCGCGGTCGGCGCCTTCGCCTTCCTCTTCTACGTCTTCCGGCAGGAGCGCCGCAACCGGGCCCTCGACGAGGAGGGCGCCGACGGCGACGAAGCCCGCGTCCGCGAGGCCGAGCGTGCCCGCCGGCGCGCTGCCCGGCCGCTCGCCGACAACGACGCGGAGGACGAGCTGCTCGACGCCGCCGGGCACTGAACCGGCGCGGGCGGCGTGCCGCCCCGTCGGTCAGGCGAGGTTGATGAGGTCGCTGTAGTCCTTGGTCCAGTGGTCCTCGGTGCCCTCGGGCATGATCAGCACGCGCTCCGGGTTCAGCGCCTCCACCGCTCCCTCGTCGTGGCTGACCAGGACGACGGCCCCCTCGTAGTTGGCGAGGGCGTCGAGGATCTCCAGGCGGCTGGCGGGGTCGAGGTTGTTCGTGGGCTCGTCGAGCAGCAGGACGTTGGCGCCGGAGACGACGATCATCGCCAGGGCGAGGCGGGTCTTCTCGCCGCCGGAGAGGACGCCGGCCGGCTTGGCCGAGTCGTCGCCCGTGAAGAGGAACGAGCCCAGCACGCGCCGCGCCTCCATCTCGGTGATGTTCGGCGACGACGAGACCATGTTCTCGAGCACGCTGCGCGCGACGTCGATCGTCTCGTGCTCCTGGGCGTAGTAGCCGACGCGCAGGCCGTGGCCCGGCTCGAGCTGCCCGGTGTCGGGCTCGTCGACGCCCGCGAGGATGCGCAGCAGCGTGGTCTTGCCCGCACCGTTCAGCCCGAGGATCACGACCTTCGAGCCGCGGTCGATGGCGAGGTCGACGGCCGTGAAGATCTCGAGCGACCCGTAGCTCTTCGAGAGGTTCGAGGCCATCAGGGGCGTCTTGCCGCAGGCCACCGGCGTCGGGAAGCGCAGCTTGGCGACGCGGTCGACGGCACGGACCTCCTCGAGGCCCGAGAGGAGCTTCTCGGCCCGGGCGACCATCTGGTGGGCCGCCGCGGCCTTCGACGCCTTCGCGCCGAAGCGCGCGGCCTGCTTCTGCAGCGCCGACGCCTGCTTCTCGGCGTTCGAGCGCTCCTTCTTGCGGCGCTCCTCGTCGGCGGCACGCTGGCGCTGGTAGTTCCGCCAGCCCATGTTGTAGATGTCGATCGCCTGGCGGTTGGCGTCGAGGTAGAAGACGCGGTTGACGACCTCCTCCACCAGCTCGATGTCGTGGCTGATGACGATGACGCCGCCCTGGTACGTCTTGAGGTACTCGCGCAGCCAGACCACGCTGTCGGCGTCGAGGTGGTTCGTGGGCTCGTCGAGGATCATCGTGTCGGCCGCCGAGAAGAGGATGCGCGCGAGCTCGATGCGTCGGCGCTGGCCGCCGGAGAGGGTCGAGAGCGGCTGGTCGAGGATCCTGTCGGGCAGGCTGAGGTTGCTGGCGATCGACGCCGCCTCGGCCTCGGCCGCGTAGCCGCCGAGCGCGTTGAACTGGTCGTCGAGATCGCCGTACCGCTTCATGGCGCGGGCGGCGACGTCGGCGTCGGGGTCGCCCATCAGGAGGGTCGCCTCCTGGATGCCCAGGAGGAGCTGGCCGAGGCCGCGGGCGTCGAGGATGCGCGTGCGGGCCAGGTCCTCCGGGTTGCCGCTCCGGGGGTCCTGCGGCAGGTAGCCGATCTCGCCGCCGCGCTCGATCTTGCCGTCGGTCGGCTGGGTCTCCCCCGCCAGCGTCTTGGTCATGGTGGTCTTGCCGGCGCCGTTGCGCCCGACGAGACCGATCTTGTCGCCCTTGTCGACGCGGAAGTTCACGTCGGCCATCAGCAGGCGAGCGCCGACGCGGATCTCGAGGTCGTGCACGGAGAGCACAGCAGTAGTCCAATCGATTGGGAGGATGTCCACAACGCAGCCCGAGCAGGGGCCGCCTCTAGGATGAGACATCGCGTGGAGGGGGTCGCAGCACTGCGCTGCCGACCAGCCGCTCGGCCGATCAACCTACCCATTCTAGGAGACTGCATGACGAACACTGCTGCACCGATCTCACGGCCGGTCCTCGCCGACCGCCTGGTGACGAGGAGCTGGGCCACCGACGTCGCCCTCGTCCTCGGCGGAGCGGCCTTCACCAGTGCCCTCGCCCAGGTGCAGGTGCCCCTCTGGCCCGTCCCCGTCACGGGCCAGACGCTCGCGGTGATGCTCGTCGGTGCGACCCTCGGGGCGCGTCGTGGGGCCCTGTCGATGCTGACCTACCTCGTGCTGGGCGTCGTCGGGCTCCCGATCTTCGCCGAGTTCACCGGCGGCCCGCTCAGCGTCCTCAAGCCCAGCTTCGGCTTCATCGTCGGGTTCGTCCCGGCGGCGGCGCTCGTGGGCTGGCTCTCCCAGCGCGACTGGGACAAGAAGTGGCTGCTGTCGATCGTCGCGTTCTTCCTCGCCAGCCTCGTGCCCTTCGTGGTCGGCCTGCCGTACCTCGCGGTCGTCCTCAGCAGCCTCGGGGTCGAGGTCACCCTCGCGACCGTCCTGACCGTCGGCGTCGTCCCCTTCATCGTGGGCGGCGTCGCGAAGTGGCTGATCGCCGCCTCGGTGCTGCCCCTGGCGTGGCGCGGGCTCCGTCGCCTGGAGCGCTGAGCGCAGCTCCCCCGACGCACGACGACGGGCCCCGGTCGAGGAGACCGGGGCCCGTCGTCGTGTCCGGCGTCGGCCGGGGTGGATCAGATCGAGAAGCCGATGGCGCGCATCATGTCGCGCCCGTCGTCCGTGATCCGGTCGGGGCCCCACGGCGGCATCCAGACCCAGTTGATCCGGAAGGCGTCCACGACGCCGTCGAGCGCGTTCGCGGTGTCGGCCTCGATGACGTCGGTCAGCGGGCAGCCGGCCGAGGTCAGGGTCATGCTGATGATGAGGGCGTTCTCGTGCTCCTCGTCCATCGCGAGGTCGTAGATGAGGCCGAGGTCGACGATGTTGACCCCGAGCTCGGGGTCGACGACCTCCTTCAGCGCCTCCGCGACCTGGTCGAACTTCTCGGGGGCCAGAGCGACCGCCACGGTCAGCTGCCCACCGGGGCGTCGACGGCGGCCGCAGCCGCCGCAGCGGAGACGTAGCGGTCGTAGCCCTCGTTCTCGAGGCGGTCGGCGAGCTCCGGTCCGCCCTCGTCGGCGACGTGGCCGTCGACGAACACGTGGACGAAGTCGGGCTTGATGTACCGGAGGATCCGCGTGTAGTGCGTGATCAGCAGGAGGCCCAGGCCCGTGTTGGCCTTGGCCCGGTTGACGCCCTCCGAGACGATCTTGAGCGCATCGACGTCGAGACCGGAATCGGTCTCGTCGAGGACGGCGAACTTCGGCTTGAGGAGCTCCAGCTGCATGATCTCGTGCCGCTTCTTCTCACCGCCGGAGAAGCCCTCGTTGACGTTCCGCTCGGCGAAGGCCGAGTCCATCTTGAGCGCCGACATCGACTCGCGCAGGTCCTTGATCCAGCCACGGATGGCCGGGGCCTCGCCGTCGAGGGCGGTCTTCGCCGTGCGGAGGAAGTTCGAGACGGTGACGCCGGGGATCTCGACCGGGTACTGCATCGCCAGGAACAGCCCCGCCTTGGCGCGCTCGTCGACGCTCATGTCGAGCACCTCGACGCCGTCGAGGCGGATGGAGCCGCCGTCGACGTTGTAGCGCGGGTGGCCGGCGATCGTGTAGGCGAGGGTCGACTTGCCCGAGCCGTTGGGGCCCATGACGGCGTGGATCTCGCCCTCCTTGATGGTCAGGTCGACGCCCTTGAGGATCGGCTTGGGGCCGGCGTCGGTGTCGATGCTGACCTTGAGGTCGCGGATCTCGAGAGTGCTCATGCGTTCATTCCTTACTGTGCGACGCCGGCGGGCGACGCGGTGGTGTCGACGAAGACGTCGCCGTCGACGACGGAGACGGCGAAGACCGGGACGGGTTCGTAGGCGGGGAGGGTCAACGGCTTGCCCGAGGTCAGCTCGAACTTGGAGCCGTGCGCCCAGCACTCCAGGGTGTCGTCCTCGACGAAGCCCTCGGAGAGCGAGATGTCGCCGTGCGTGCAGGTGTCGCCGATGGCGTGGATGACCCCGGCGCTGTCCTTCACGACGGCGACGGCCACGCCGTCGACGACGACGCGGAGCGCCTGGGCGGGCGTGATCTCGTCGGAGGAGCAGACGCGCGTGCTCATGCGGTGGGCTCCGCGACCGACGGGCCGGAGGTCAGCTCGACCTCGAGGGCGTCGATGAGGCGCTCCTGCAGCTCGGGCTCGCCGATCTTCTGGACGACCTCGCTGAGGAAGCCGAGCACGACGAGGCGACGGGCCTCGGCCTCGTCGATGCCCCGCGACTG
This sequence comes from Frigoribacterium endophyticum, assembly GCF_011759585.1. GTDB lineage: Bacteria > Actinomycetota > Actinomycetes > Actinomycetales > Microbacteriaceae > Frigoribacterium > Frigoribacterium endophyticum. The sequence continues at coordinate 1,296,111 of NZ_JAAOYV010000001.1, read as the reverse complement.
GAGGTAGAAGAGGTGCTCGTCGTCGAAGCGGCCGGTGGCGCTGGCGTGGCCCGCCCCGGCGATGTCGCCCGTCTCGATCTCGAGGTTCGGGATGGAGTCGGCCCGCGTGCCCTCGCTGAGGACGAGGTTGCGATTCTGCTCGTAGCTGTCGGTGCCGGGCGCCGTCCGCGCGATGAGGACGTCGCCGATCCAGACGGTGCGGGCTCCCTCGCCCTGGAGCGCGCCCTTGTAGTTGACGCGGCTCCGGCTGTTCGGGGCGTCGTGGTGGACGAAGACCTGCTGTTCGAGGTGCTGGCCCGCGTCCGCGAAGTAGACGCCGTAGAGCTCGGCGTCCGAGCCCTGCCCGGCCAGGTGCGCCGACGGGTTGACCCGCACGACCGACCCGCCGAGCGAGACGACGAAGTGCTTGAGCTGGGCGTCGCGCCCGATGGTCGCGAAGTGGCTGGCGAGGTGGATCGCCTCGTCGTCCCACTCCTGCAGCGTCACCACGGTGAGGTGCGCGCCGTCGTCGACGACGATCTCGACGTTCTCGACCAGCTGGGCGGCACCCGTGTTGCGGAGCACCACGAGCGACGTCGAGTTCGCCGTCGCGTGGATGAGGGTGTGGCCGGCGCGCGGTGCCGTGTCGAGGCCGGAGCGCCCGATCGTCACGGTCGAGGGCTCGTCGCCGCTCAGGGTCACGAGCAGCACCTTCTCGGTCGCGGCCCAGGCCGAGGCCGAGGCCTTGTCCTCGGGCTGGCCGGCCCGACCGACGCGGGAGTCGCTCCGGTCGACCCAGTCGACCGTCGCCCCGGCGGTCTCCCGCGCGAGGTACGCGTAGGGAGACCCGTCCAGGGGCCCGTCGATGAGCGGGCGCAGCCGCTCGACAGGGCTGAGCTTCCAGTCGACCTCACGGCCGGTGACCGCGGGGAACGCGGCCGGGTCGGTGCTGCGGAAGCGCTCGGAGCGGGTCTGGACCGGGACGACGCCCCAGCCTCCGTCGCTATGCGCCTTCGCGCCGTGCTGCACGCCCTCGGGGGTCGTGCTCGTTGTGGTGGGTGCTACGGCGGACATCTAGCCGACGGATCCTTCCATGCTCATCTCGATGAGCTTGTTGAGTTCGAGGGCGTACTCCATCGGGAGCTCCCGCGCGATGGGCTCGATGAAGCCACGGACGATCATGGCCATGGCCTCGTCCTCCGCCATGCCGCGCGACATGAGGTAGAACAGCTGCTCCTCGCTCACGCGGGAGACCGTGGCCTCGTGGCCGAGCTGCACGTCGTCGACGCGGATGTCGATGGCCGGGTACGTGTCGGAGCGCGACATGGTGTCGACCAGCAACGCGTCGCAGCGCACCGTGTTGGCGCTGTGGTGCGCCGAGTCGTCGACCCGGACCTCGCCGCGGTACCCCGCACGACCGCCGCCGCGGGCGATCGACTTCGAGACGATGGACGACGTCGTGTACGGCGCCATGTGGATCATCTTCGCGCCCGCGTCCTGGTGCTGGCCGGGGCCGGCGAAGGCGACGCTGAGGGTCTCGCCCTTGGCGTGCTCGCCCGCGAGGTAGATCGACGGGTACTTCATGGTGACCTTGGAGCCGATGTTGCCGTCGATCCACTCCATGGTCGCGCCCTCGTGCGCGATGGCCCGCTTCGTGACGAGGTTGTAGACGTTGTTCGACCAGTTCTGGATCGTCGTGTAGCGCACGCGGGCGTTCTTCTTCACGATGATCTCGACGACGGCCGAGTGCAGCGAGTCGCTCTTGTAGATCGGGGCGGTGCAGCCCTCGATGTAGTGCACGTAGCTGCCCTCGTCGGCGATGATCAGCGTGCGCTCGAACTGGCCCATGTTCTCCGTGTTGATGCGGAAGTAGGCCTGCAGCGGGATCTCGACGTGGACGTTCTTGGGCACGTAGACGAACGAGCCGCCCGACCAGACCGCCGTGTTGAGCGCCGCGAACTTGTTGTCGCCCGCGGGGATCACCGAGCCGAAGTACTCCTGGAAGAACTCGGGGTGCTCGCGCAGCGCCGTGTCGGTGTCCATGAAGATGACGCCCTGCTGCTCCAGGTCCTCGCGGATCTGGTGGTAGACGACCTCGGACTCGTACTGGGCGGCGACGCCCGCGACGAGGCGGTTGCGCTCGGCCTCGGGGATGCCGAGCTTCTCGTAGGTGTTCTTGATGTCGTCGGGCAGTTCGTCCCAGGTGGTGGCCTGCTTCTCGGTCGACCGGACGAAGTACTTGATGTTGTCGAAGTCGATGCCCGAGAGGTCTGCGCCCCACGTCGGCATCGGCTTGCGCTCGAACAGCGTGAGGCCCTTGAGGCGGTTCTTGAGCATCCACTCGGGCTCGCTCTTGAGGTTCGAGATGTCGGTGACGACCTCGGGCGAGACGCCGCGGCGCGCGGAGGCGCCGGCAGCATCGGAGTCGGACCAGCCGAACTCGTATTGTCCCAGGCCGTCCAGCTCGGGGCGGTCGATCAGCACGTCTGACATGTGTACCTCTTTCTCTGACGGACCGAACGCGGTGCGCGGAGCCACCATTCCCATGGTGCTCGCCGCGAGCGACGACGGGCCGTTCCTCGCGGTGCGAGTCGAACACCCCGGTCCGCGTGACGATCGCCGCCCCTCGACGGCCCCCCGGGGCGATGATCGTCGCGGGTGGTCGGCGGGCCCTCCGCGAGCGGAGTGCCAGGGTGCGTTGCCTAGACTGTGACCCGCACCCGGTGCCTCTCGACCCCGTGGTGCTCGTCCGCCTCAGCTGTCTCGCGGCGTCTCCGTCGACGCCGTGCCGGGTTGTGTTCCTGAACCCGTCGATTCTACAGGGCGGAGTCCTGAAATCGACGAAAGGCAGGAGACTGTGAGCAAGGCAGACCAGACCACCCCGGGCGTGCTGTCGAGAGCCTGGGCGTGGCTGCCCACGACGGTCGACTCGCGGGTGCGGTTCATCGCCTGGGCGTCGCTCGTCTGCCAGGTCCTGCTGATCGGCACCGGAGGCGCGGTGCGGCTCACCGGGTCCGGCCTCGGCTGCCCGACGTGGCCGCGCTGCACCGACGACTCCTTCGTGTCGACGCCCGAGATGGGCATCCACGGCGTCATCGAGTTCGGCAACCGGCTGCTGACCTTCGTGCTCACGCTCGTCGTCATCCTCGCCTTCCTCGCCGTGCTGCGCATCCGCAGGGTGCGCCCGGAGCTCTTCCGCATCACCCTCGTCCAGGGCCTCAGCATCCCGTTCCAGGCGGTCCTCGGCGGCATCACCGTCCTGACGGGCCTGAACCCGTACATCGTGGGGGCGCACTTCGTGGTGTCCGTCGTGCTGGTCGCCCTGACGACGGTGCTCGTGTACCGCGTGCTGCACGGTCCTCGCGGTACCCGCGCCGCGACTCCCCGGGGCTACGCCCTCCTGGCGCGGGCGGCGGCCGTCGTCGTGGCCGTCACCGTCGTGGTCGGCATCCTCACGACCGGCGCCGGGCCGCACGCCGGCGACGCCGCGACCCCCCGCAACGGCCTCGCTCCCGAGGTCATGGAGCACGTGCACAGCTGGCCCGCCTACGCGACCCTGCTGCTCACCGTCGCGCTCGTCGCCTGGACCCTCCGCGCGGGGCTCCCCCGTCGCTTCCCGCTCCTGCTGCTCGCCGTGGAGCTCGTGCAGATCGCCGTCGGGCTGCTCCAGGCCCGCACGGGGCTGCCGCCCGTGCTCGTCGGCAGCCACATGGTGCTGGCCGCGCTCCTCGTCGCCGCGATGACGGCCGTGCTGCTCTCCCTGACGAACGACCAGCAGCCCGACGAGGTCGAGGCGCCCGTCCGCGAGGCCGAGCTCCGCGTCTGACGCCGGCACCGCCTCCTCGGCGCCCTGCCCCGGTCTCGGGGCGGGGCGCCGTCGTCGTCAGCGGGGCAGGTCGAGCCGCATGATCATGTCGACCCCGTCGTCCGAGACCGGGACGAAGCCCAGGCGGCGGTAGAGCGACTCGACGCGGCTCCCCGTCAGCACGTCGAGGGTGACCGTGGGCGTGGTGACGGCGGCGACGGCCTCGGTGACGAGACGGGTGCCGAGGCCCCGGCCCCGCGCCTCCTCGCGCAGGTAGAAGTGACGCAGCCAGGTCGTCCCGCCCTCGGGGTGGACGGCGAGGCAGCCGACGACCCCGCCGTCGTCGTCGACGACCACGGTGGTCTCGGAGGGGACGAACTCGCGGACGAACCGGGCACGGTTGTACGACGGCCGCCAGACGCCGACCCGCTCGAGGTCGTCGCGGAGGGCGTGGAGCTTCAGGTCGGCCAGGGAGTCGACGTCGCCGGGGCGCGCCGGACGCGTCGACCAGCCGGGGGCGGGCACGGGCCTAGAAGGGCAGGAGCGGGTCGACGCCCACGGCCAGGAAGAGCAGCGTCAGGTAGGTGATGGAGCTGTGGAAGACGCGCATCGGGCGGACCTCGGCGACCTGCTGGATGGCACGGCTGTAGAGGCGGTGGGACTCCCAGATGAACCAGGCGCCGCTCGCGGCGGCGACCACGGTGTAGAGCGCACCCATGCCGGCCACGGGGACGAGGAGCAGCGAGCAGGCGACCGTGGCCCACGCGTAGAGGATGACCTGCAGCCCGACCAGCGAACGACCCCGCACGACGGCGAGCATCGGGACGTCGGCGGCGGCGTAGTCGTCGCGGTACTTCATCGAGAGCGGCCAGTAGTGCGGCGGCGTCCAGAGGAAGATCACCATGAAGAGGATGACGGGGGGCCAGCTCAGGTCGTTCGTCACGGCCGCCCACCCGATCAGGACGGGCATGCAGCCGGCGATGCCGCCCCAGACGATGTTCTGCGGGGTCCGGCGCTTGAGCCAGAGGGTGTAGACGACGACGTAGAAGAGGATCGCGCCGAGCGAGAGGGCCGCCGACAGCAGGTTGACGGTGAGGGCCAGCCACACGATGGAGGCGACGCCCACCACGTACGAGAAGACGAGCGCCTCGCGGTCGGTCACCTCGCCCGTGACGAGGGGCCGCCCCTGGGTCCGCTTCATGATGCGGTCGATGTCGCGGTCGATGTAGCAGTTGAACGCGGAGGCCGAGCCGGCGCTGAGCGCCCCGCCGATGAGCGTGGCGAGCACGAGCCAGAGGTTCGGGACGCCGCCCTGGGCGAGGAACATTGTCGGCGCCGTGGTGACGAGCAGCAGCTCCATCACGCGGGGCTTGGTGAGGGCCACGTACGCTCGAGCCTTGCGACGGAAGCCCCGGGGTGCGGTGTCGGGGCGAGTGTCGATGGCTGCGGTCATGAGTCCTCTAACGAGACGAACGGGGTGCCAGGAGAGTCTAGGCGATGAACGTCCGCGTTGACACGGCACCGGGCGTCACCTGCGGGCACGCGACCTCGGTACGTCCCTATACTGGCAGGTGCTTGCCAGTTGCACGTCTGCTCCGCGCTGGATTCCCGACACCGGAACGAACACCTCCCTGTCCTGATCTCCACATCGTGGTGGCCGTGCGGCCGCAGCCGACGACGTCTCGGCAGGCGCATGTCCGCGCGGGTCCGCATCGACCCCGCGCAGTTCGCAACAAGAAGGGTCAACTTCCAGTGGCAGATCTGCAATGGGAATCCATCGACAACAAGGCCGTCGACACCGTCCGCGTGCTCGCGGCCGACGCCGTGGAGAAGGTCGGCAACGGCCACCCCGGCACGGCGATGAGCCTCGCGCCCGCCGCGTACCTCCTCTTCCAGAAGGTCATGCGTCGTGACCCGAGCGACAGCGAGTGGATCGGCCGCGACCGCTTCGTGCTCTCGGTGGGCCACAGCTCGCTGACCCAGTACGTGCAGTTCTACCTGGGCGGCTACGGCCTCGAGCTCGACGACCTCAAGGCGCTCCGCACCTGGGGCAGCAAGACCCCCGGTCACCCCGAGTACGGCCACACCGACGGCGTCGAGATCACGACCGGTCCCCTGGGCCAGGGCCTCGCCTCCGCCGTGGGCATGGCCTACGCCGCCCGCTTCGAGCGTGGCCTCTTCGACCCCGAGGCCGCCGTCGGCACCTCGCCGTTCGACCACTTCGTCTACGTCATCGCCGGTGACGGCGACCTGCAGGAGGGCGTCACCAGCGAGGCCTCCTCGCTCGCCGGCCACCAGCAGCTCGGCAACCTCGTCGTGATCTACGACAGCAACCAGATCTCCATCGAGGACGACACGAACATCGCCTTCACGGAGGACGTCCAGAAGCGCTACGAGGCCTACGACTGGCAGGTCCAGGTCGTCGACTGGAAGAAGACCGGCGAGTACGTCGAGGACGTCGCCGCCCTCTTCGAGGCGATCGAGGCCGCCAAGGCCGAGACGAGCAAGCCCTCGCTGATCGTCCTCAAGACCATCATCGGCTGGCCCTCGCCCAAGAAGCAGAACTCCGGCAAGATCCACGGCTCGGCGCTCGGCGCCGAGGAGCTCGCGGGCCTGAAGGAGGTCCTGGGCTTCGACCCGGAGAAGACCTTCGACGTCGACCCCGCCGTGCTCGAGCACACCCGGGGCGCCGTCGAGCGTGGCCAAGCGCAGCACGCCGAGTGGCGCACCTCCTTCGACGCGTGGGCCACGGCCAACCCCGAGAAGAAGGTCCTCCTCGACCGCGTCCTCACGGGCGAGCTGCCCGAGGGGCTCGACGAGGCCCTCCCGGTCTTCCCCGCCGACAAGGAGGTGTCGACACGTGCCGCCTCCGGCAAGGTGATCAACGCCATCGCCGGCGTCGTCCCCGAGTTCTGGGGCGGCTCGGCCGACCTGGCCGAGTCCAACCTCACGACCATCGCGGGCGGCGGCTCGTTCGTCCCCACCGAGTGGTCGACCCACGAGTGGCAGGGCAACCCCTACGGCCGCGTCCTGCACTTCGGCATCCGCGAGCACGCCATGGGCTCGATCATGAACGGCATCGCCCTGCACGGCAACACGCGCGTGTTCGGTGGCACCTTCCTGATCTTCAGCGACTACATGCGCCCCGCCGTGCGTCTCGCCGCGCTGATGAAGTCGCCCGTCACCTACGTCTGGACCCACGACTCCGTGGCCCTCGGCGAGGACGGCCCGACCCACCAGCCGATCGAGCAGCTCGCCGCCCTCCGTGCGATCCCCGACTTCGACGTGGTCCGCCCCGCCGACGCCAACGAGACCGCCTGGGCCTGGAAGACCATCCTGGACCGCCACAGCGGCCCCGCGGGCCTGGCGCTGAGCCGTCAGAACCTGCCGGTCTTCGAGCGCGGCACCGGTGACGCGGAGGGCGAGACCTTCGCCTCCGCCGCCAACGTCGCCAAGGGCGCCTACGTGCTCGCCGAGGCCCCGGGCGGCACGCCCGACGTGATCCTCATCGCGACGGGCTCCGAGGTCCAGATCGCCGTCGAGGCCCGTGAGGTCCTCCGCGGCGAGGGCGTGAACGCCCGCGTCGTCTCGGCCCCGAGCCTCGAGTGGTTCGACGAGCAGGACGCCGCGTACAAGGAGGCCGTGCTCCCCGCGGCCGTCAAGGCCCGCGTCTCGATCGAGGCCGGTGTTGCCATGCCGTGGCGCGGCATCGTCGGTGACGCCGGTCGCAGCGTGTCGATCGAGCACTTCGGTGCCTCGGCCGACTACAAGACGCTCTACCGCGAGTTCGGCATCACCACCGAAGCCGCCGTCGCCGCCGCCAAGGACTCGCTGGCCGCTCTCTGAGCGCTGGCAGAAAAGAGAAGAACGACATGACTGATTCGAACACCGCACAGCTCTCCGCCGCCGGCGTCAGCATCTGGCTCGACGACCTCTCGCGCGAGCGCATCAACTCTGGCGGGCTGCAGAAGCTCATCGCCGAGCGCAACGTCGTGGGCGTCACGACCAACCCGACGATCTTCGCCTCGGCCCTCGCCAAGGGCGAGGCGTACGACGACCAGGTCGCCCTCCTCGCCAAGACCGGCGTCAGCGTGACCGATGCCGTCTTCGAGATCACGACGGACGACGTCACCCGCGCGAGCGACATCTTCCGCGAGATCTACGACACGACGAACGGCTTCGACGGCCGCGTGTCGATCGAGGTCGAGCCGGGCCTGGCCCACGACGCGAAGGGCACCGTCGACCAGGCGATCAAGCTGGCCGCCAAGGTCGGGCGCCCCAACGCGCTCATCAAGATCCCGGCGACCGTCGAGGGCCTCGAGGCCATCACCGCCGTCATCGCGCAGGGCATCAGCGTCAACGTCACGCTGATCTTCAGCCTCGAGCGCTACCGCGCCGTCATCAACGCGTACCTCACCGGTCTCGAGCAGGCCAAGGCCGCCGGCATCGACATCAGCGAGATCCACTCGGTGGCGTCCTTCTTCGTGTCGCGCGTCGACACCGAGATCGACAAGCGCCTCGACGCCGTCGGCACCGACGAGGCCACGGCCCTCAAGGGCAAGGCGGGCGTCGCGAACGCTCAGCTGGCCTACGAGGTGTACACCCAGGCCTTCGCGACCGAGCGTGCCGCGGGCCTGCTCGCCGCCGGCGCCAACAAGCAGCGTCCGCTCTGGGCGTCGACCGGCGTCAAGGACCCGGCCGTCCTCGACACCACCTACGTCGTCGAGCTCGTCGCGCAGGACGTCGTCAACACCATGCCGGAGAAGACGCTCGAGGCGACCTTCGACCACGGCGAGATCCGTGGCGACACCATCTCGTCGTCGTACGCCTCGGCGAACGAGGTCATGGACGCGATCGCGGCCCAGGGCGTCTCGTACGACGAGGTCACCGAGCTGCTCGAGAAGGAGGGCGTCGAGAAGTTCATCGTCTCCTGGAACGAGCTGCTCGACACCGTCAGCGCTGCCCTCGAGGCAGCCGTCCCGACGGCCGGCTCCGCCGAGTGACCATCTCGATCGCTGTCCGCGGCGACGCCGCGGCCGCGGTCGAGCGGGTCGTCCCGCAGCTGGTCGGCGACCTCGTCGCCTCGGGCATCACGGCTCAGGTCCCCACCCTGTGGGGGCCCGAGGCCGAGCCCGAGGCGGCGCGGCGCCTCGGCTGGACCGAGGCCGTCGCCGTCTCGACGCCGCTCCTGGCCGAGATCGAGTCGCTCCGTGAGGAGCTCCGCGCCCGTGGTCTCGACCACGTCGTGCTCTCGGGCATGGGCGGCTCGTCGCTCGCCCCCGAGGTCATCTCTCGCACCGCGGGCGTCGAGCTCACGGTCGTCGACGCCACCCAGCCGGGTCAGGTCCGACGCGCTCTGCATGACCGTCTCGACCGCACGGTCCTCGTCGTCTCGTCGAAGTCCGGTTCCACGGTCGAGACCGACGCCCACCTCCGCACCTGGACGGCTGCGTTCGACGCTGCCGGTCTGGACTCCTCGGGGCGCATCGTGGTCGTGACCGACCCCGGGTCGCCCCTGGAGGCCCGTGCTCGCGAAGCCGGGCACCGCGTCTTCTTGGCGGACCCCACGGTGGGCGGTCGCTTCTCCGCGCTCACGGCCTTCGGCCTCGTCCCGGCCGGTCTCGCCGGCGCCGACGTCCGTTCGCTGCTCGCCGAGGCCGGTGCGGTCTCGGTCGAGCTGGCGCAGGACGACGAGACCAACCCGGGCCTCGTGCTCGGCGCGGTGCTCGCCGGCACCTCGCCCCTCCGCGACAAGATCGCGCTGGTCGCCGACGGGACGCACATCGTCGGGCTCGCCGACTGGGCCGAGCAGCTCCTCGCCGAGTCCACGGGCAAGCGTGGTCGTGGCCTGCTCCCCGTCGTCGTCGGCCCTGGTGGTCGCGAGGTCCGGGGTGATCTCGCCGACGTCCAGATCATCCGCCTCGTGGCGGACGAGCTGGAGACCTTCGACGTGGCCGAGGGCGAGGTCGAGGTCTCCGCGTCGCTGGGCGGCCACTTCCTGCTCTGGCAGTACGCCGTCGCCGTCGCGGGTCGTCTCCTGGGCATCGACCCCTTCGACCAGCCCGACGTCGAGTCGGCGAAGGAGGCCACCCGAGAGCTGCTCACCGCGCGGCCCGAGGCCGTGCCCCCCGCGTTCGTCACGGGCGGCGTGGCCGTGCGTGCGTCGTCCGGGCTCGTCGTCGGGGGCTCGCTCGAGTCCGCCGTCGCCGCCCTGCTCGCGAGGCTGCCGGCAGACGGCTACGTCGCGATCCAGGCCTACGTCGACCGCCACGCGCACGCTGACCTGCTCGCGCTGCGCGAGTGGACCGCCGAGCGCGCCGAGCGGCCGACGACCTTCGGCTGGGGGCCCCGCTTCCTCCACTCGACGGGCCAGTACCACAAGGGCGGTCCGGCGACGGGGGCCTTCCTCCAGATCGTCCAGGGCACCGACGAGGACCTCGCCGTGCCCGGCGCGCCCTTCACCTTCGGCGAGCTCCTCCACGCTCAGGCGGCGGGGGACGCGGAGGTGCTGGCCGCCCACGGACGGCCGGTGCTCACCCTCACGGTCGACGACCCGTCGGCCCTGCTCCCCGCACTGCGGGGCGCTCTCCGCTGAGGGTGGGCGGGCGCCGCGGCGCCCGCCCACCCTCAGCGGCACGCACACCACGATCACCAAGGAACGAGAGACAGATGTCACCGGTGGAGATCACGCCGGAGTCCAACCCGCTGAGGTTGCCCTCCGACCGCCGTCTGGCTCGCATCGCGGGCCCCAGCGGACTCATCATCTTCGGGGTCACGGGAGACCTCTCCCGCAAGAAGCTGATGCCCGCCGTCTACGACCTCGCCAACCGGGGCCTCCTGCCCCCGGGCTTCGCGCTGGTCGGCTTCGCCCGTCGCGAATGGGAGGGCCAGGACTTCGAGCAGGTCGTCTACGAGGCCGTGAAGCAGTACGCGCGCACGCCCTTCGACGAGGACGTCTGGCGTCAGCTCAAGGAGGGGTTCCGCTTCGTCCAGGGCGTCTTCGACGACGCCGAGGCCTTCACGCGGCTCAAGGACACCATCGAGGAGCTCGACCGTGAGCGGGGCACGATGGGCAACCACGCGTTCTACCTGTCGATCCCGCCCAAGGCCTTCCCGATGGTCACGGAGCAGCTGCGCAACTCCGGCCTGGCGGAGGAGAAGGACGGTGCCTGGCGCCGTGTCGTCATCGAGAAGCCCTTCGGCAGCGACCTCAAGACCGCACGCGAGCTGAACGCCGTCGTCGAGAGCGTCTTCGAGCCCGACTCGGTCTTCCGGATCGACCACTACCTGGGCAAGGAGACGGTGCAGAACCTCCTGACCCTGCGCTTCGCCAACCAGATGTACGAGCCCCTCTGGAACTCGAACTACGTCGACCACGTGCAGATCACCATGGCCGAGGACATCGGCGTCGGCGGTCGGGCCGGCTACTACGACGGCATCGGCGCCGCGCGCGACGTCATCCAGAACCACCTGCTGCAGCTCCTCGCGCTCACCGCGATGGAGGAGCCCGTCACGTTCGAGGCCTCGCACCTCCGTGCCGAGAAGGAGAAGGTCCTCTCGGCCGTCCGCATCCCGGAGGACATCGCCGCGGGCACGGCCCGGGGCCAGTACTCGGGAGGGTGGCAGGGCGGTGAGAAGGTCCTGGGGTTCCTCGACGAGGAGGGCATGAACCCCGAAAGCGTCACCGAGACCTTCGCGGCGGTCAAGCTCGAGATCGCGACCCGGCGGTGGGCGGGCGTGCCCTTCTACCTCCGAGCCGGGAAGCGCCTCGGCCGTCGCGTCACCGAGATCGCCGTCGTCTTCAAGCAGGTCCCCGAGAACATCTTCGGCACGCAGACCTCGCTCGGCCAGAACGCCCTCGTCATCCGCGTCCAGCCCGACGAGGGAGTGACCCTCCGCTTCGGCTCGAAGGTGCCCGGCATCGGCACCCAGGTGCGCGACGTCACCATGGACTTCGGCTACGGCCACGCGTTCACCGAGGCGAGCCCCGAAGCGTACGAGCGCCTCATCCTCGACGTGCTGCTCGGCGATCCCCCGCTCTTCCCCCGTCACGAGGAGGTCGAGCTGTCCTGGCGCATCCTGGACCCGATCGAGGAGTTCTGGGCGACCCAGGGCCAGCCCGAGCAGTACCGCCCCGGCACCTGGGGCCCCCAGTCCGCCGATGACCTGATGGCCCGTGACGGCCGAACCTGGAGGCGTCCGTGATCGTCGACCTGCCCGACAGCACCATCAGCCGCGTCCAGAAGAAGCTGGTCAAGATCCGCGAGGAGGGCGGGGCCGTCGCTCTCGGCCGTGTGCTGACCCTCATCATCTCGACCCACCTCGGCGAGGAGGAAGAGGCCATCGAGGCGGCCAACGAGGCCTCCCGCGAGCACCCGATGCGCGTCATCGTCATCTCCACGTCCCGCGAGGAGACCACCGACGACGCGCGCCTCGACGCGCAGATCCGCGTGGGCGGCGACGCCGGCGCCAGCGAGGTCATCCTCCTGCGCGCCTACGGCGACACCGCGAGCGACGAGGAGGGCCTCGTGACGGGCCTCCTCCTGCCCGACGCGCCCGTCGTGGTGTGGTGGCCCCGTGAGCACCCCGACGTCGTGTCGGAGTCGGCGCTGGGGCGCATCGCGCAGCGGCGCATCACCGACGCGGCCAGCCAGCCCGACCCCCGGCAGTCGATCATCGACCTCGGCGGCTCCTACGCCCCCGGCGACACGGACTTCGCCTGGACGCGGCTCACGCTGTGGCGCGCCCAGCTCGCCGCCGTGCTGGACCAGCCGCCCTACGAGCCCGTCACCGGGGTCCAGGTGAGCGGCGCTCCCGACTCCCCCTCGACCGTCTTGCTCGCCGCGTGGCTGCGCCTGCAGCTGCAGGTGACCGTCGAGGGCGACGAGACGATCGGCGCCACCGGCTCGAGCGGCATCCACGGCGTGCGCCTCGTCCGCGCCTCCGGCGTCATCGAGCTGGAGCGCTCGGTCGTCGACGTGGCGACCCTGACGCAGCCCGGGCAGCCGACGCACGACCTCTCACTGCCACGCCGGTCGCTCCGTGACTGCCTCGCCGAGGAACTCCGTAGACTCGACGCCGACGACCTCTTCGGGAACGTCGTGAGGAACGGGGTCCGTCTGCTGGACGTCCCCGTCGAGAGCAACTAGGGCAGACTGACACTGTGACGAACGAACGCCGGGTGCTGGTGCACCCTGACAAGGAATCGCTGGGCGCCTCGGTGGCCGCGCGCTTCATCACCAAGATCATCGACGTGATCGAGGAGCAGAACTACGCTTCGGTCGTGGTCAGCGGAGGCTCGGTGAGCACCCTCGTGCTCGCCGCCATCAACGCCTCGCCGGCCCGCGACAGCGTCGACTGGTCGAAGGTGTCGATCTGGTGGGCCGACGAGCGCTGGGTCGAGGCGGGGCATCCCGACCGCAACGACCACCAGGCCGGCATCGACCTGCTCGACCACATCGGGCTGCTGCCCGAGAACGTGCACCGGTTCGCCGCCGTGGGCGACGCCGCCGACGTGGAGGCCGCGGCGGAGCTGTACCGCCGGGAGCTGCACGAGCACGCCCAGGCGGACGACCTCGCTCCGCGCTTCGACATCACCCTCCTCGGGGTCGGCCCGGACGGCCACGTCGCGTCGCTCTTCCCCGACGCCCCGCAGGTGCGGATGACGGAGCCCACGGTCCTGGTCGTCGAGGACTCCCCCAAGCCCCCGCCCGTGCGGCTCACGCTGAGCCTGCCGGTCATCAACGAGTCCCAGCGCGTCTGGATGATCCTCGCCGGGGCCGAGAAGGCCTCGTCGCTGGGGCTCGCACTCGCCGGTGCCGGCGCCGACCAGGTGCCCGTGGCCGGGGTCAAGGGCCGGAAGCGCACGGTCTTCTTCGTCGACCGCGACGCCGCCGCCGAGGTGCCCGAGAACCTCATCGCCTCGACGTACTGACACGGAGCACGACCGACGCCCCGTCCCTCCTCTCGGAGGGCGGGGCGTCGTCGTGTCCGCTCCTCGTCGGGGCGTGCCGCCCGCCGCCGGAGAGCAGAGGCGCGGAGCACGACGAAGCCCCCTGTCCGAATGGACAGGGGGCGCGGTCGTGGTGTCGCTGGTGCGTCAGGCCTTGCCGCGGCGGACGCGCAGCTGCTGCAGCGCCTCCTCGAGGAGCTGGGCGGCTTCCTCCTCCGTGCGACGCTCCTTCACGTAGGCGAGGTGCGTCTTGTAGGGCTCGAGCTTGGCGACGGTCGGCGGGTTCTCCTTGTCGCGACCGGCGGGGAGCCCCGAGGACGGGGAGTCGACGGTCTCCGGGATCTCGTCGTCGGGCACGTTGGCCGCGAAATGACGGACGACCTCGTTGCCGAGGGCGTCCCAGTAGGAGATGGTGACCCGCTCGGCGTGGAAGCCGCGGTCCTGTTCGCCCATGGGGCCCGCGCCGACGCGGGAGCCACGGATCGCGCTGCCACCGGAGGCCATCAGCTCACCGCCGAGAACTTGGTGATGAGGCCGAGGACGACGATGCAGGTGATCCACACCAGACCGAGGAACACGGTGATCCTGTTCAGGTTGCGCTCGGCGACGCCGGACGCCCCGAGGTTGCTCGTGACACCGCCGCCGAACATGTCGGAGAGACCGCCGCCGCGACCGCGGTGCAGCAGGATGAGCAGGGTCAGCAGGAGGCTCGTGATGCCGAGCAACACCTGCAGGATGACCTGGAGAATTTCCACGGAACGCCTTTCGATGCGGTGAGACCGTAGACGAGTATAACCGGAGCGTCGGGTCCGGCGGCCCGCCCGCGCGGGCGAGCTGCCGGACCCGACGTTCCGTCAGACGCCGACGTGCGAGCGGAAGCGGACGATGCTCGTGAACTCCGCGACGTCGAGGCTCGCTCCGCCGACCAGGGCGCCGTCGACGTCGGGCTCCCGCAGGAACGACGCGATGTTGTTCGACTTCACGGAGCCGCCGTAGAGGACGCGAGTCGTGGCCGCCCGCTCGGGGCCTGCGATCTCGACGAGCGCCTCGCGCAGCGCGGCGCAGACCTGCTGCGCCTGCTCGGGCGTCGCCGCCTGCCCGGAGCCGATGGCCCAGACGGGCTCGTAGGCCACGACGATCTCGGCGTCGGCGGGGACCTCCGTCAGGGAGGCGCGGAGCTGGGCCACCGGGACGGCGCTCGGACCGTGCTCCTCCAGGTCGGCCGCGGTCTCGCCGACGCAGATCATGGGCACGAGGCCGTGGCGGTGGGCCGCGGCGACCTTGCTCGCGACGACGTCGTCGCCCTCGGAGTGGAGGGTGCGGCGCTCCGAGTGCCCCACGAGCACGTACTGCACGTCGAGGGCCCGGAGGAACGCCCCGGAGATCTCGCCCGTGTAGGCGCCGGAGTCGTGGCTCGAGAGGTCCTGGGCGCCGAGGCCCAGCTCGAGCTTGTCGGCGTCGAGCAGCGTCTGCACGCTCCGGAGGTCGGTCGCGGGCGGGAAGACGACCGCCTCGACCGACGAGAAGTCGTGCTTGGCGTCCTTGAGGCTCCAGGCGAGCTTCTGGACGAACGCGATCGCCTGCAGGTGATCGAGGTTCATCTTCCAGTTGCCGGCGATCAGGGGCGTGCGCGTGGTCACCATCCGAGGACCTCCAGTCCGGGGAGCTTCTTGCCCTCGAGGAACTCGAGGCTGGCTCCACCACCGGTGGAGATGTGTCCGAACTGGTCGTCCGTGAAGCCGAGGGAGCGCACCGCGGACGCGGAGTCGCCTCCGCCGACGACGGCCAGCCCGTCCACCTCCGTCAGCGCCTGCGCGACGACGCGGGTGCCCGTCGCGAAGGCGTCGAACTCGAACACGCCCATGGGGCCGTTCCAGAAGACCGTCGACGACGAGGAGATGATCTCCGCGAAGGCCGCCGCGGTGTCGGGCCCGATGTCGAGCCCGAGGGCCTCCGGGCCGAGCTCGGACGACTCGATGCCGTCCACGGCGACCGTGGTGTGCTCGGCGTCGGCGGCGAAGGCCGAGGCGACGACGACGTCGGTGGGCAGCACGAGGCGGACCCCGCGCTCCTGCGCCTCGGTGACGTAGCCGCGGACGCGGTCGAGCTGGTCGGCCTCCAGGAGGCTCTTGCCGACGGCGTGCCCCTGGGCGGCCAGGAAGGTGAAGAGCATGCCGCCACCGATGAGGAGCGAGTCGACGCGGGGCAGGAGGTGCTCGATCACGCCGAGCTTGTCGCTGACCTTCGACCCGCCGAGGACGACGGCGTAGGGGCGCTCGGGCCTCTCCGTCAGGCGCTCCAGGACCTCGAGCTCGGCGGAGATGAGCGTGCCCGCGGCGCTCGGCAGCAGCTGCGGGAGCTCGTAGACGCTGGCCTGTTCGCGGTGCACGACGCCGAAGCCGTCGGAGACGAAGACGTCGCCGAGCTGCGCGAGCTGCTCCGCGAACGCGCGGCGCTCCCCCGCGTCCTTCGACGTCTCGGCGGCGCTGAAGCGGAGGTTCTCGAGGACGGTCACCTGACCGTCCTGCAGCTGGTCGACCGCGGCGGTGGCGTCGTCGCCGACCGTCTGGGCGACGAAGCCTACGCTCTTGCCGAGCAGCTCGCTGAGCCGCTGGGCCACGGGACGGAGGCTGTACTTCTCGACCGGCTGACCGTCGGGTCGGCCCAGGTGGGAGATGACGACGACTCGCGCTCCCTGGTCGAGGAGCTGGTTCAGGGTCTGCAGCGTGGCGCGGACGCGGCCGTCGTCGGTGATCTCGCCGTCCGCGAGGGGGACGTTGAGGTCGCACCGGACGATGACGCGCCTCCCGCCCAGGTCACCGAGCTGATCGAGGGTACGGAGGGTCATTCTCGTTCTCTTCTCTGCGACGGAAGCGGTCAGGCTCGTGCCTGACCGCCTCCGGGGGTTCGTGCTGAGGGTGTTCGCTGACCGGCTAGAGGCGGTCGGCCACGTACTCGGTGAGGTCGACGAGGCGGTTCGAGTAGCCCCATTCGTTGTCGTACCACGACGTGATCTTGACCATGTTGCCGATGACCTTGGTCAGGCCCGAGTCGTAGATCGACGAGTGCGGGTCGGTCGTGATGTCGCTCGAGACGAGCGGGTCCTCAGAGTAGGCCAGGATGCCCTTGAGCTCGCCCTCGGCGGCGGCCTTGTAGGCCGCGTTGATCTGCTCGACCGTGACGGGGGTCGAGGTCTCGAGCGTGACGTCGGTGATCGAGCCGGTCGGCACCGGGACGCGCAGCGCGTAGCCGTCGAGCTTGCCGGCGAGCTCCGGGATGACGAGGCCGATGGCCTTGGCCGCACCCGTCGAGGTCGGGACGATGTTGACGGCCGCGGCGCGGGCACGACGCGGGTCCTTGTGGGGGCCGTCCTGGAGGTTCTGGTCGGCGGTGTACGCGTGCACCGTCGTCATCAGGCCGCGCTCGACGCCGAAGGCGTCGAGGAACACCTTCATCAGCGGCGCCAGGCTGTTCGTGGTGCACGAGGCGTTCGAGATGATGTGGTGCGAGGCGGGGTCGTAGATGCCCTCGTTGACGCCCAGAACGATTGTCGCGTCGTCGCCCGTGGCGGGCGCGGAGATCAGGACCTTCTTCGCGCCGGCGGTGATGTGCTTGCGCGCGTCCTCCGCCTTGGTGAAGAAGCCGGTCGACTCGATGACGATGTCGACGCCCAGCTCGCCCCAGGGGAGGTTCGCGGGGTCGCGCTCGGCGAGGACCTTGATCGGCTTGCCGTCGACGACGATCGAGTCGCCGTCGAGCTCGACCGTGGCGTCGAGGCGGCCCGTGATGGAGTCGAACTTGAGGAGGTGCGCGAGGGCCGCGTTGTCGGTGAGGTCGTTGACGGCGACGATCTCGATGTCGGCGCCCTTGGCGAGCGCTGCGCGGAAGTAGTTGCGGCCGATGCGACCGAAGCCGTTGATGCCGATCTTGACGGTCAAGGGAACTCCTGTTGATCAGGCGTCGCGGGGACGCGTGGAGGGGGCGGGCGACCAGGCCCTCGGAGGGCTCTCAGACCAGTGCGGTCGGGGAGCCGGACCGTTTGTCACAGTACCAGCCGGGCGTGCGTGTGCGTCGTGATGAGACGCGCCCCCGTCGTGCCCCTAGCGGAGGTCGAGGTCGGAGGGCAGGCTGGCCTCCGTGCCGGCGACCCCGAGGTCGGAGGCCTTCTTGTCGGCCATGGCCAGGAGGCGACGGATGCGGCCGGCCACGGCGTCCTTCGTCATCGGCGGGTCGGCGTGGTGGCCGAGCTCGTCGAGGCTGGCGTCGCGGTGGGCGAGGCGCAGGCGGCCCGCGTAGGCGAGGTGCTCGGGGATGTCGTCGCCGAGGAGCTGCATGGCTCGCTCGACGCGGGCGCAGGCGGCGACGGCGGCCTCGGCGGAGCGCCGCAGGTTGGCGTCGTCGAAGTTGACCAGGCGGTTGGCCGTGGCACGCACCTCGCGGCGCTGGCGCATCTCCTCCCACTCCCCCACGCTCTTGTGGGCGCCCATGACGGCGAGCATGGCGCTGATCGCCTCGCCGTCACGGACGAGGACCCGGTGCACGCCCCGGACCTCGCGGGCCTTCGCGGGGACGCCGAGACGACCTGCCGCGCCGACGAGGGCCATCGCGGCCTCGTTGCCGGGGCAGACCACCTCGAGCGAGGCGGAGCGCCCGGGGTCGGTCAACGACCCCTGCGCGAGGAAGGCTCCGCGCCAGATCGCGGCCAGGTCGTCACGCGACCCCGTCGTCAGCCGGTTCGGCAGCCCGCGGACGGGACGACGACGCTGGTCCATCAGGCCGGTCTGCCGGGCGAGCGTCTCGCCCGCCTCGTGGACGCGGACGAGGTAGTGGGCCGTGCGCCGGGCACCGGAGGCCCCGATCATCGAGACGTCGCTGCGGGCGCCGTAGAGCTCGGCGAGGTCCTTGCGGACCCGACGAGCGATGGCGGGGCTGTCCAGCTCGGCCTCGACCGCGATGCGACCGGAGATGACGTGCAGCCCGCCGGCGAAGCGGAGGATCGTCGCCACCTCGGCGGCGCGCACGGTCGTGCGGGTCACCTCGACCTTGGCGAGCTCTTCTTTGACGTCGGCGGTCTGTGCCACAGGTGCGGGTCCTTGTCTCTGTCGATGGTCGACGAGGCCACGGGGGCGTGCCTCCGGGGCTCGGTCGTCGAGGGGTGTCGGGCTGGTGGCGAGGCCGTCAGGTCGGACGGACGGCCGGTGCCCGTCGGTGCGGACGCCGGCTCACTCACGACCGAGGTCGCGGTGCTTCACGCTGACGGCGACGCCGGGGAGGTCACGCAGGATCGCGGCCAGTTCGCCCACGAGGGTGACCGATCGGTGCTTGCCGCCCGTGCAGCCAATGGCGATCGTAGCGTGTCTCTTGTTCTCGCGCTGGTAGCCGGCGAGCACCGGGCGGAGGGCAGCCGCGAAGGAGTCGACGAACTCGCGGGCGCCGTCCTGCGCCATGACGTAGCTCGTGACCGGCTCGTCGAGGCCGTTCTGCGACCGGAGTTCGGGCACCCAGAACGGGTTGGGGAGGAACCGCGCGTCGCCCACGCTGTCGGCGTCCGCGGGCAGGCCGTACTTGAAGCCGAAGCTGAGCACGGTCACCTGCACGCCGGGCCGCTCTGACTCGGCGAAGCGCTCGGTCACGGCCGTCGCGAGCTGGTGGATGTTGAGCTCGGACGTGTCGATGATCACGTCGCTCGTCTCCCGCAGCTCCTCCATCCGGGCCCGCTCGGCGAGGATGCCGTCCAGCAGCGTGCCGTCGCCCTGGAGCGGGTGCGGCCGACGGACCTGCTCGAACCGTCGCACGAGCACGGCGTCGGTCGCGTCGAGGAAGAGGACCCGCACCTTGCTGGGCATGCTCTCGCGGAGCGTGCGCACCGCCTCCTGGGCCTCGGAGAAGAGGCGCCCGCCCCGGACGTCCACGACGGCGGCGATCTTCGGGAGGGAGTCCCCCGCACGCTCGGCGAGGTCGAGCAGCGGACGCAGCATCTGGGCGGGCAGGTTGTCGACGACG
Source organism: Frigoribacterium endophyticum (assembly GCF_011759585.1). Taxonomy (GTDB): domain Bacteria; phylum Actinomycetota; class Actinomycetes; order Actinomycetales; family Microbacteriaceae; genus Frigoribacterium; species Frigoribacterium endophyticum. Next base: position 1,276,372 of record NZ_JAAOYV010000001.1, on the reverse strand, counting down.
TACCAGCCCAGGTCCTCCAGGGCGTTGCCGACCGTGGAGCGGCCGGCCCCGGACATGCCGGAGACGATGAGGACCTCTTGCTGTTCTGACGCGTCGCTCATGGGGAGGTGACCTTCGATCGTGTCGGCACGGGGTGGGTGTGATCCTAGACGGCCGAGGTGGCCTGGTCCGGCTCGGGGCGTGCCTCGTCGGCCTCGGCGACCTCGGCGTCGCTCGTCGACCCGAGCCGCGCGACGACGGCCGCCGCGAGGGTCGGACCGATCCCCCGGATGGACGAGATCTCGTCCACGTCGGCCTGCTTGAGCCGCTTGACGGAGCCGAAGTGCTTGAGCAGCCCCGCCACGCGGGCGGGCCCGAGGCCGGGGATCTCCGCGAGCTGCGTCGCCACGTCGCGCTTCCGGCGCTGGCGCTGGAACGTGATGGCGAACCGGTGCGCCTCGTCTCGGATGCGCTGGATGAGGAACAGGGCGTCGGAGTTGCGGGGCAGGATGACGGGGAAGTCGTCGTCGGGCAGCCAGATCTCCTCGAGCCGCTTCGCGATGCCGCAGAGGGCGATGTCGGTCACGCCGGCGTCGTCCAGGGCACGGCGAGCGGCGGCCACCTGCGGCTGGCCACCGTCGACGATGAGGAGGTTCGGACGGTAGGCGAAGCGCTTGCGCTGCTCGCCGACCTCCTCCACCGGGGCGAGCTCGTCGTCGAGGCGGGCCAGCCGACGGCCGAGCGTCTGGTAGATCGACTCGGTGTCGTCGGTGGACTGCGGGATGCTGAAGCGGCGGTACTGGTCCTTCCGCGGGAGGCCGTCCTCGAAGACCACCATCGATGCGACGATGTTGGTGCCCGAGAGGTGCGAGACGTCGTAGCACTCCATCCGCAGCGGCGCCTCGGTCATGCCCAGCGCCTCCTGGATGTCCGCCAGGGCGGTCGACCTCGTGGCGAAGTCGGCGCTCCGTCGCGTCTTGTACAGCATCAGCGACTGTTGCGCGTTGAGCATGGCCGTCTGCATGAGCGCGGCCTTCTCCCCCCGCTGGGCCGACCGCACCTGCACGCGCCCTCGGCCACGGACGTCGCCCAGCACGGCCTCGAGGGCCTCGACGTCGTCGGGCACGGCGCTGACGACGATCTCGCGGGGCACCTCGGCCCCGGCCGGGTAGCTGCCCTGGAGGACCTGCTCGACGAGGTCGCCGGAGGAGATGTCGATCTCCTTGTCGACGACCCAGCCCCGCGAGCCCCGGATGCGGCCGCCGCGGACGGTGAAGAGCTGCACGGCGGCGGCGAGCTCGTCCTCCGCCAGGGCGTACAGGTCGAGGTCGGCGGAGTCGCGGAGCACGACGGCGGACTTGTCGAGCACGGCCTCGAGGGCCTGCACCTGGTCGCGGTACCGGGCGGCGTCCTCGTAGCGCTGCTCGAGGGCCGCGGTCTTCATCGCCTTCTGCTTCTCGGCGATGACGCGCTTGTCGTAGCTGCCCATGAACTTCACGAACTCGTCGACGATGACCCGGTGCTCCTCGATCGAGACCCGGTGCGAGCACGGCCCGCCGCAGCGCCCGATCTGGCCCGGGAAGCAGGGCTTGCCCGTCTGCATCGCCTTCTTGTAGCTGCTGTCTGAGCAGGTGCGGATCGGGAAGACCTTGATCATCTGGTCGATGGTGTCGTGGACGGCCCAGATCTTGGGGTACGGGCCGAAGTACTTCGCGCCCCTGATCTTGGGGTTGCGCGTCACCATGACCCGCGGCGCCTCGTCGCCCAGGGTCACCGCCATGAACGGGTACGTCTTGTCGTCGCGGAACTTGACGTTGAACGGCGGGTCGAACTCCTTGATCCACGTGTACTCGAGCTGCAGCGCCTCGATGTCGCTGCCGACGACCGTCCACTCCACCGACCTCGCGGTGAGCACCATGCGCCGGGTGCGCTCGTGCAGGGTGGGCAGCGGCGCGAAGTAGTTGCTGAGACGAGCGCGGAGGTTCTTCGCCTTGCCCACGTAGAGGACGCGGCCGCGCTCGTCCCGCCAGCGGTAGACCCCGGGGTCGGTCGGGATCTCGCCCGCCGGGGGGCGCCAGGAGACGGTGTCGCTCATCGGGCCTCGACGGCCTCCCGGCGACGTGCGGTCGCTCCCTGGCGCCGCTTCGCGGCGGCGGGGCCGGGCGCGGCGTGGCCCTGCTCGAGGATCTCGGCGAGGAACACCCCCGTGTGGCTCTCCGGCACCGTCGCGAGGTGCTCCGGCGTGCCGGTGGCCAGCACGGAGCCGCCGCCCGCCCCGCCCTCGGGGCCCATGTCGATGAGCCAGTCGGCGGACTTGATCACGTCGAGGTTGTGCTCGATCGTGATGACGGTGTTGCCCTTCTCGACCAGGCCGTTGAGCACGAGGAGCAGCTTGCGGACGTCCTCGAAGTGGAGGCCGGTCGTCGGCTCGTCGAGCACGTAGACGCTGCGGCCGTTGGAGCGCTTCTGCAGCTCGGTGGCGAGCTTCACGCGCTGCGCCTCGCCGCCGCTGAGGGTCGTCGCGCTCTGGCCGAGGCGGACGTAGCCGAGGCCGACGTCGACGAGGGTCTTCATGTAGCGGGAGATCGCCGAGATGGGCTCGAAGAAGACCGCCGCCTCGCTGATCGGCATGTCGAGCACCTCGGAGATGTTCTTGCCCTTGTAGTGGACGGCGAGCGTGTCGCGGTTGTAGCGGGCACCGCCGCAGACCTCGCACGCCACGTACACGTCGGGCAGGAAGTTCATCTCGATCTTGATCGTGCCGTCTCCGGCGCAGTTCTCGCAGCGGCCGCCCTTGACGTTGAAGCTGAAGCGGCCCGGCAGGTAGCCCCGCGTCTTGGCCTCGACCGTCTCGGCGAACAGGTTGCGGATGCGGTCGAAGACGCCCGTGTAGGTGGCCGGGTTCGACCGGGGGGTGCGACCGATGGGCGCCTGGTCGACGTGCACGACCTTGTCGAGGGCCTCGAGGCCCGTGACCCGGAGGTGCTTGCCGGGGATCTGGCGGGCGCCGTTGAGCTTGTTGGCCATGACCTTGTAGAGGATGTCGTTGACGAGCGTCGACTTGCCCGAGCCGCTGACGCCCGTGACCGCGACGAACGCGCCGAGCGGGAACTCGACGGTCACGTTCTTGAGGTTGTTCGCCTTCGCGCCCACGACCGTGATGACCCGGTCGGGGTCGACGGGGCGACGGCTCGTCGGCGTCTCGATCGAGCGGCGGCCGGAGAGGTAGTCGCCCGTGTAGGACTCGCGGTTCTCGAGGAGGTCCTCGTAGCTCCCGGAGTGGACCACGTGGCCGCCGTTGACGCCGGCGCCCGGCCCGATGTCGACCACCCAGTCGGCGGTCTTGATGGTGTCTTCGTCGTGCTCGACGACGATCAGCGTGTTGCCGAGGTCCTTCAGCTTGACGAGCGTGTCGATGAGCCGCCGGTTGTCGCGCTGGTGGAGGCCGATGCTGGGCTCGTCGAGGACGTAGAGCACGCCGGTGAGGCCCGAGCCGATCTGCGTCGCGAGCCGGATGCGCTGCGCCTCGCCGCCCGAGAGCGAGCCGGCCGAGCGGGCGAGGGAGAGGTACGTGAGGCCGACCTCGAGGAGGAACTCGAGCCGCACGCGGATCTCACGGAGCACCTGGGCCGCGATCCGCGCCTCGCGCGGAGTCAGGGTCAGGCCGTTCATGAAGGCGAAGGCGTCGGCGAGGCTGAGGTCGGCGACGTCGGCGATGCTCTGGTCGGCCACGGTGACCGCGAGCACCTCGGGCTTGAGGCGCTTGCCGCCGCAGACGGTGCACGGGATCTCGCGGAGGTACTCGGAGTAGCGCTGGCGCTGGCTGTCCGTCTCCGCCTCGGCGTACTTGCGCTCGATGTAGGGCATGACGCCCTCGAAGCCCGTCGAGTACTTCATCTCACGGCCGAAGCGGTTCTTCCACTTCACCGTGACCTCGAAGTCGTTGCCCTGGAGCACGGCTTCGCGGATGCGCTCCGGCAGGTCCTTCCAGGGCGTGCGCAGGCTGAAGTCGAGGTCGATCGCCAGGCCCTCGAGGAGCTTCTGGAAGTAGTTGTAGAGGCCCTTGCCCGAGTTGGTCCAGGGCAGGATGACGCCCTCGGCCAGGCTCAGCTCGGGGTCGCCGAGCACGAGGTCGGTGTCGACCGACATGCGGGTGCCGATGCCGGAGCACTCCGGGCAGGCCCCGAACGGAGCGTTGAACGAGAAGGTGCGCGGCTCCACTTCGGTGAGCTGCACAGGGTGGCCGTTCGGGCAGGAGAGCTTCTCGGAGAAGGTGCGGTACTTGCCCGCCGCGCCCGCGTCGGTGTCGACGAAGTCGACGGTGACGAGGCCGTCGGTGAGGCGCAGCGCCGTCTCGAGCGAGTCGGTGAGGCGTGTCAGGCCCTCCGGCGAGGCCACGAGCCGGTCGACCACGACGGAGATGTCGTGCTTGACCTGCTTCTTGAGGGCGGGGGGCGCGGAGAGCTGCACCTGCTCGCCGTCGACGATCGCGCGAGAGTAACCCGCGGCCGCGAGCTCGGCGAAGAGGTCGACGAACTCGCCCTTCTTCTTCGACACGACGGGGCTCAGGACCTGGAAGCGCGTGCCCGTCTCGAGCGTCATCAGCTGGTCGGCGATCTGCTGGACGGTCTGCCGGCTGATCTTCTCGCCGCAGACCGCGCAGTGCGCGATGCCGATGCGGGCCCAGAGCAGGCGCATGTAGTCGTAGATCTCGGTGATCGTGCCGACCGTCGACCTCGGGTTGCGGTTCGTCGACTTCTGGTCGATGGAGACCGCGGGGCTTAGGCCTTCGATGAAGTCGACGTCGGGGCGGTCGACCTGGCCGAGGAACTGGCGGGCGTACGCCGACAGGGACTCGACGTAGCGGCGCTGGCCCTCGGCGAAGATCGTGTCGAACGCGAGCGACGACTTGCCCGAGCCCGAGAGGCCGGTGAAGACCACGAGGCTGTCTCTCGGGATCTCGAGGTCGACGTTGTCGAGGTTGTGGACTCGGGCGCCGCGCACGCTGAGCACGGAGGAACCATCTACGGGAGAGATTGACACTCTTACCATTCTACGGAGACCACCGACACTGCCGGTCGGTCTGCTCCGTGGGAGGACGTGCCCTGCGTCACAGGGCGGGGTGGGTCTTGGTGAGGCCGGCGGAGACGGCCCAGAGCCGCTCGGCCGCCCGGGGGTCGCGGGCGTGCCGCTTCGCGGGGACCCTGGCCGGCGCTCCGGTCAGCTGGAACCAGCCGGCCGGACCCCAGTATTCCCCTCCGACGACGCCGGGGGCCGTGGCGGCGTGGACGAGCGGCTCGGCCCCCACCTCCTTGCCCTGCGAGAAGGTGTGCATCATGGAGGTGAGGACGGCCGGCGGCCGGCGGGGCTCGACGACGGGCGGGCGGGGATCGCTCAGGCTCTCCCAGGCGAAGCCCGGGTGCGCCACGACGCTCGTGACGGTCGACCCCGCGGCGCGGAGCCGACGGTCGAGCTCGAAGCCGAACGACATCACGGCCAGCTTCGACCGCGCGTAGGCCACGGAGCTCGAGTAGCTCGACACCATCATCGGGTCGTCGAGGTCGAGTCGCACCCACCGGTGGCTGATGCTGCCGAGGTGGACGACGCGGCCGGCCCGTGCGGCGCCGAGCGCGGGCATGAGGTGCGAGACGAGGGCGAAGTGGCCGAGGTGGTTCGTGCCGAACTGCAGCTCGAAGCCGTCGGCGGTGGTCTGACGGCGTCGCTGGCCCACGACCCCCGCGTTGGCGAGCAGGACGTCGACGGGGCCGCTCGCGGCGAGGGCGTCCGCCCCCGAGCGCACGGAGGAGAGGTCGGCGAGGTCGAGGTCGACCGTCTCGACGTCCGCCCCCGCGACGCGCTCCCGGACGGCGTCCGCCGCGCGGACGGCGCGTTCCGGGTCTCGGGCGGCGAGGACGACCCGGTGCCCCTGGGCGGCCAGGCGCTCGGCCGCGAAGTAGCCCAGCCCCGCGGTCGCGCCCGTGACGACGACTCGGAGGCGATCAGCGGACATGGCCCGCCGCCTCCATCTGTCGCAGGTCCTTCTTGAGGTCGGCGACCTCGTCGCGGAGCCGCCCGGCGAGCTCGAACTTCAGCTCGGCCGCGGCCTGGAGCATCTGCTCGTTGAGGTCGGCGATGATCGACTCGATGCCGTTGGCCGCCGCTGCGCCCTTGCCCTCGCGCCTCAGGTTCGGGGTGGGAGACCGCTTCTTGCCGTCACGCCCGGCGAGGAGGGCCGCCGTGTCGGCGCCCTCCCGAGCCAGCGCCGCCGTGATGTCCGCGATCTTCTTGCGGAGCGGCTGCGGGTCGATGCCGTGCTCGGTGTTGTACGCGATCTGCTTGTCGCGACGCCGATCGGTCTCTTCGAGGGCCTGCTTCATGGAGGCGGTCATGACGTCGGCGTACATGTGCACCTGGCCGGAGACGTTGCGGGCTGCTCGGCCGATGGTCTGGATCAGCGAGGTCGACGACCGGAGGAACCCCTCCTTGTCGGCGTCGAGGATCGCGACCAGGGAGACCTCGGGCAGGTCGAGCCCCTCACGGAGCAGGTTGATGCCGACGAGGACGTCGTAGACGCCCTGACGGAGCTCGGTGAGGAGCTCGACGCGACGAAGGGTGTCGACGTCGGAGTGGAGGTACCGGACACGGACCCCGGCCTCGGTGAGGAAGTCGGTGAGCTCCTCCGCCATCTTCTTCGTCAACGTGGTGACGAGGACGCGCTCGTCGCGCTCCGTCCGGGTGCGGATCTCGTCGAGGAGGTCGTCGATCTGGCCCTCGGACGGCTTGACGACGATCTCGGGGTCGATGAGGCCGGTCGGGCGGATGATCTGCTCGACGACGCTGTCGGTGATGCCGAGCTCGTACTTGCCGGGCGTCGCGGAGAGGTAGACCTTCTGGCCGACCCGGTCGAGGAACTCCTCGAACTTGAGGGGTCGGTTGTCGAGAGCGCTGGGCAGGCGGAAGCCGTGGTCGACCAACGTGCGCTTGCGCGAGGCGTCGCCCTCGTACATGGCACCGATCTGCGGCACGGTGACGTGCGACTCGTCGATGACGACCAAGAGGTCGTCCGGGAAATAGTCGAGGAGGCAGTGGGGCGCCTCCCCCGGACCGCGACCGTCGATGTGCGCGGAGTAGTTCTCGATGCCGTTGCAGAAGCCGATCTGCTCCATCATCTCGAGATCGAACGTCGTTCGCATCCGCAGGCGCTGGGACTCGAGCAGCTTGCCCTGCTGGTCGAGCTCGGCGAGCCGGCCCGCCAGCTCCTCCTTGATGGTGCCGATGGCCCGGTGCATGACGTCGGTGCCCGCGACGTAGTGCGAGCCGGGGAACACCGAGACGGCGTCGAGGGTCTTGACGACGTCGCCGGTGAGCGGGTGGAGGGCGTACAGCGCCTCGATCTCGTCGCCGAACATCTCGATGCGGATGGCGAGCTCCTCGTACATCGGGATGATCTCGATGGTGTCGCCGCGCACGCGGAAGTTGCCCCGGGAGAAGTCGATGTCGTTGCGCTGGTACTGCATCGAGACGAAGCGGCGGATGAGCGTCTCGCGGTCGATGCGCTGGCCCACCTGGAGCGCGATCATGGCCTCGAGGTAGCCCTCCGGCGTGCCGAGGCCGTAGATGCACGACACCGTGCTGACGACGATGACGTCGCGTCGGCTGAGCAGGGAGTTCGTCGTCGAGTGGCGGAGCCGCTCGACCTCGGCGTTGATCGAGCTGTCTTTCTCGATGAAGGTGTCGGTCTGCGGGACGTAGGCCTCGGGCTGGTAGTAGTCGTAGTACGAGACGAAGTACTCGACCGCGTTGTGCGGGAACATCTCGCGGAACTCGTTGGCCAGCTGGGCCGCGAGGGTCTTGTTGTGGGCGAGCACGAGCGTCGGCCGCTGCACCTGCTCGACCAGCCACGCGGTGGTGGCGGACTTGCCCGTGCCGGTCGCGCCGAGCAGGACGACGTCGGTCTCACCGGCGTTGATGCGACCCGCCAGCTCGGCGATGGCCGCGGGCTGGTCGCCGCTCGGTTCGTACTCGCTGACGACCTCGAACGGGCGGACACTTCGGGTCGGTTCCATGCCTCCGAGTCTACGAGGCGCCACCGACAGACGGCCCGGGGGCGGCCCCGGCCTTCGCCGCTGACAGCGAACGGAGCCGGTCGAGGACGGCGTCGGCCTGCTGCAGGGTCTGCTCCAGGGAGCCCGAGGAGTCGACGACCATGTCGGCGACCGCGAGCCTCTCGTCGTCGCCTGCCTGTGCCGCGACCCGGCGCCGCGCCTCCTGCTCGGGCATCCCGCGCAGCTGCACGAGCCGGGCGATGCGCTCCTCCGCCGGGGCGTGGACCACGACGACGACGTCGAACTCGCCCGCTCCCCGGGTCTCGACGAGCAGGGGGACGTCGTAGACCACGACCCTGGCGGGGTCCCCGGCCAGGGCCTCGGCCATGCGCCGGCGGGAGAGCGCCCGGACGGCGGGGTGGGTGATCGCCTCGAGGTCGCGGCGGGCCCCCGGGTCGGAGAACACCAGGGCACCGAGGGCCGGACGGTCCAGACTGCCGTCCGCGGCCAGGACGCCGCTGCCGAACCTCTCCGCGATCGCGGCGAGGCCGGGGGTGCCGGGCTCCACCACCTCGCGGGCGAGGAGGTCGGCGTCGACCACGGCCGCGCCCCGCTCCGCGAGACGACGGGACACGACGCTCTTGCCGGCGGCGATGCCCCCGGTCAGCCCACAGACGAACATCCGACGAGGCTACCCGGTGAGGCACCGCCGAGCCCCGGAACGCCGCGAGGCGGCCCCCTCTCGGGGACCGCCTCGTGGTCAGGTCTGCTGCACCGTGAGGTGCGGCGTCACTAGTTGTTGTTCGACAGCTTCTCGCGAAGAGCGGCGAGCGACTCGTCGTCGGCGAGCGTGCCGGCGCCGGCCGACTCGCTCGAGAACGTCGAACCGGACGGCACGTCGAAGGTGGTCTCCTCGGCTAGGGACGCCGCAACCTGCTTCTTGTGGGCCTCCCAGCGAGCCTGGGCGGCAGCGTAGTCCTGCTCCCACTTCTCGCGCTGGGTCTCGAAGCCCTCGCGCCACTCGTTGGTCTCCGGGTCGAAGCCCTCGGGGTACTTGTAGTTGCCCTGCTCGTCGTACTCGGTGAGCATGCCGTAGAGCGCCGGGTCGAACTCGGTGCCCTCGGGGTCGACGCCCTCGTTGGCCTGCTTGAGGCTCAGCGAGATGCGACGGCGGTCGAGGTCGATGTCGATGACCTTGACGAACACCTCGTCGCCGACGGCGACGACCTGCTCGGCCAGCTCGACGTGCTTCGCCGACAGCTCGGAGATGTGCACGAGGCCCTCGATGCCGTCGGCCACGCGGACGAACGCACCGAACGGCACGAGCTTCGTGACCTTGCCGGGCGCGACCTGGCCGATGGCGTGCGTGCGGGCGAAGACCTGCCACGGGTCCTCCTGCGTCGCCTTGAGCGAGAGCGACACGCGCTCACGGTCGAGGTCGACCTCGAGGATCTCGACGGTGACTTCCTGACCGACCTCGACGACCTCGCTGGCGTGCTCGATGTGCTTCCAGCTGAGCTCGGAGACGTGCACGAGGCCGTCCACGCCGCCCAGGTCGACGAAGGCGCCGAAGTTGACGATCGAGGAGACGACGCCCTTGCGGACCTGGCCCTTGTGGAGGTTGTTGAGGAAGGTCGTGCGGCTCTCGGACTGCGTCTGCTCGAGGAGGGCACGGCGCGACAGGACCACGTTGTTGCGGTTCTTGTCGAGCTCGAGGATCTTCGCCTCGATCTCCTGGCCCAGGTAGGGCGTGAGGTCGCGGACGCGGCGCAGCTCGATGAGCGACGCGGGGAGGAAGCCCCGGAGTCCGATGTCGACGATGAGGCCGCCCTTGACGACCTCGATGACCGTTCCGGTGACGACGCCGTCGGCGTCCTTGATCTTCTCGACGTCGCCCCAGGCACGCTCGTACTGAGCGCGCTTCTTGGACAGGATCAGACGGCCTTCCTTGTCCTCCTTCTGGAGGACGAGGGCCTCGACGGTGTCGCCGACCTCGACGACCTCCGTGGGGTCAACGTCGTGCTTGATCGAGAGTTCGCGCGAGGGGATGACGCCCTCGGTCTTGTAGCCGACGTCGAGGAGGACCTCGTCGCGGTCGATCTTCACGACGGTGCCCTCGATGAGGTCGCCGTCGTTGAAGAACTTCAGAGTCTTCTCGACCGCGGCCAGGAAGTCATCAGCGGATCCGATGTCGTTGATGGCGACCTGCTTGGGTGCCTTGGTCGTTACGGTTGTCATGTAGTTAGTGCTCCAGTGAAAGCATGGATCGGGCCGCGGTCGTCCCGAGGAGTGTCTCGTCGGGGGGAGTCGGCCACGGCGGGCGGACAGATCGGCGCAGGAAGCGCCTCCACATCATAGCTCCGTGCCCGGGCACGCGGCAACGACCGAGGCCCCGCGCGCCGCGCCTCCCCCGGGTGGCCGACACCTGTCAGCGCAGGAGGGCGCGTCGGAGCGTGTCGAGGCCCACTCCCCCGAGCTGGAGCGCCTCGCGGTGGAAGGCGACGACGTCGAGGGAGCCCCCGGCGCGGCGCGTCCGCTCGGCCCGCAGCTCCTCCCAGATGCGCTGCCCGACCTTGTACGAGGGCGCCTGCCCGGGCCAGCCGAGGTACCTGTCGACCTCGAACCTCACGAACGACTCGTCGAGCGAGACGTTCTCGGTGAGGAAGCGCAGGGCGTGGGCGTGGTCCCACCGCTGCGTCGTGCCCGGGACGGTCTTGCCCAGGTGCACGCCGATGTCGATGACGACGCGCGCCGCCCGCATCCGCTGCCCGTCGAGCATGCCGAGGCGGTCGCCCGGGTCGGCGAGATGGCCGAGCTCGTCCATCAGCCGCTCCGCGTAGAGGGCCCAGCCCTCGGCGTGGCCGGAGGTGCCGGCGAGCTGACGGCGCCAGGTGTTGAGCGTGCCCCGGGCCCAGACGGCCTGCCCGATCTGGAGGTGGTGGCCCGGGACGCCCTCGTGGAAGACCGTGGTGGTCTCACGCCAGGTGCTGAACCGCGTGACGCCCTCGGGCACCGACCACCACATGCGGCCCGGTCGGGAGAAGTCGTCGCTCGGACCCGTGTAGTAGATGCCGCCGTCCTTCGTCGGCGCGATGCGGCACTCCAGCCGGCGCAGGGGCTCCGGGACGTCGAAGTGGGCGCCCGCCAGCTCCGCCACCGCACGGTCGCTGAGGCCCTGCATCCACTGCTGGAGCGCGTCGGTGCCCTCGAGCTGCCGCGAGGGGTCCTCGTCGAGGACGGCGATGGCCCGGGCCACCGAGGCACCCGGCTCGATCTGCCCGGCCACCGCCTCCTGCTCGGCGGCCGTCCGCGCGAGCTCGTCGAGCCCCCACTCGTAGGTCTCGTCGAGGTCGATCGTCGCGCCGAGGAAGCGCCGCGAGTGCAGGGCGTAGGCGTCCCGGCCCACGGCGTCGTCGACGCCCGCGGCGGGCAGCAGCTCGTCGAGCAGGAACGACCGCAGGCCGAGGTAGGCCGCCCCCGCCGAGCGCGCGCCCTCCTGCAGGTCTCGGACGAGCCCGTCGGAGGCGCCGCTCCCGTCGGCGAGGACCGGTCGCGCGGTCAGCTCGGAGAAGAAGCCGCCCGGATCGCCGATCCGCGCGCACTGCTCCGCCACGGCCTCGACCTGGCGACGGGCCGGGACGACGCCCTCCCGCACTCCGAGCCGGAGCGTCTCGACGTACTGGGCCACGGCACGGTCGACCCCGGCGAGCCTCGAGGCCACGTCGGACCACTCCTCGGCGCTGTCGGTCGGCATGAGGTCGAGGACCTCACGGATGCCCTGGGCGGGGGACGCGATCACGTTCAGGTCACGGAGCTCGAGCCGCTGCTCGGCCTGCTCGAGGTCGAGCTCCAGCTCGCTCCGGAGGTCATCGCGCGTCACGAGGTCGACGTCGTCGACCGCCGGTGCCGCCTCGAGGTCGCGGAGGGCCGCGCGGACCGCCTCCACGCGGCGCTCGTGGCCCCGGGGCGAGTAGTCGCCGTACTCGCCCGTCCGGCCCTCACGGCCGATCCAGGTCGCCACGGTCGGGTCGAGGTCGACCAGCGTGTCGACCCAGCCCTCGGCGACGGCGTCGACCTGCGTGGGCTCGCGGCGGGCGGGGGGCGTGGGCTCGACGGTCATGCGCCGAGCCTAGCCAGGCCGGGGACGACGGAGGGCGCCGACGACCGGGGTCGTCGACGCCCTCCGGGGCGGGTGGCGCTACTCGGCGTCGAGGTCCGTCTCGAGCAGCGCGGCGAGCTCCTCGAGGGCGGCGTCGGCGTTGTCGCCCTCGGTCGCCAGCGTGACCTGCTCTCCGTGGCCGATGCCCAGCGAGAGCACGCCGAGGATGCTCGCGGCGTTGACGCTCTTGCCGGCCGAGGTCGTCAGCGTGACCTTGGCGCCGGTCTTGCCGGCGGCCTGGCTGAAGAGCGAGGCGGGGCGGGCGTGCAGCCCGACGCTCGAGGCGATGGTGACGGTACGTTCGGGCATTTCTTCTCCTTGGTCGCGACCGAGCCGGTCGGGTCGTCGGTCGGGTGGACGGCCGGGGCCGTCAGGGGTGGGGCGTCGTGGGTCAGTCGTCGTCGTCGTCGGTCGCGGCGAGGAGCTCGTAGACCTCGGCGGACGTCGTCGCTCCGCGGAGGGCGGCGGCCGAGTCGGGGTCCATGAGGATGCTCGCCAGCTGGCTGAGGATGGCGATGTGGCCGTTGCCCTTCGCAGCGATGCCGACCGCGACGCTGACCTCGTTGCCGTCCCAGTCGACCGGGGTCGGGAAGCGCAGGACGACGAGGGCGTCGGCCTTCACGCTGTCCTTGCCGGCGAGCGTGCCGTGCGGGATCGCCACGCCCTCGCCGACGTAGGTCGAGACGCTCTGCTCACGCTGGAACATCGCGTCGACGTAGCTCTCGTCGACGGCTCCGGCCTCGACGAGGGCCCGACCGGTCGCCCGGATGGCCTCGTCACGGTCGGCCGCGGTCTCGTCGAGGCGGATCGACGACTCCGCGAGGAGGGCCGTCAGGGCCGGGGCCTGCTCGTCGCTCACGCTCAGACCTCGACCGTCGAGCCGTCCTGGATCGCCTTGACGATCTTGGCGACGTTCGGGTCGCCCATGAAGAGCTGGAACGGGACGACGGGGACGTTCGGCACGACGCCGCGGGCGCGCTCGGCGAGGTTGTTCTGGGTCACGACGACGTCGGCGTCGGCCGGGATGCTGGCGACGGGCGAGTGCTCGACGGTGACGCCGCTCTTCTTGAGCTGCTTCTTCAGCGTCGAGGCGAGCATGACGCTGCTGCCCATGCCGGCGTCGCACGCGACGATGAGCTTCTTGATCGAGGAACCGTCGAGGGTTGCCATGTCAGTCTCCTTGTTTCATCGGGGTCGGGGGGGGCCGGCCGATCGGCCGGCCCCCCGCGGTGTCAGTTGGACGTCGGTGCCGACGTCCCCTTGCTGGTGGCCTTGTTGGCGGCGGTGGCCGCCTGTGCGTCGGCCAGGGCCTGCTCCTGCGCTGCCGCGTCCTCGGCGGCCGCCTCGCGGTTCTCCTTGCGGCCGAAGCCCATGAGGAAGGCGGAGACGACGAACGAGACCGCAGCCGAGAGCAGGATACCCAGGTAGATCGGGAGGATGTCCCCTCGGGCGGCGACGAGCGTGTACGCGATGATGCTGCCCGGCGAGGCGGGGCCGACCAGGCCGACGCCGAAGAGCGAGAAGACCGTGATGCCGGTGGCGCCGCCCAGGATCGCGGCGACGAGCAGCACGGGCTTCATCAGCACGTACGGGAAGTAGATCTCGTGGATGCCGCCGAAGAAGTGCACGACGATCGCGGCCGGGGCCGAGGGGCGGATGGCGCGCGGTCCGAAGAAGAGGAACGCGAGCAGGATGCCGAGGCCCGGGCCGGGGTTCGACTCGAGCATGAAGAGGATCGACTTGCCGGTCTCCTGCGACTCGATGCCGCCGAGGGGGGTCAGCACGCCCTGGTTGATCGCGTTGTTGAGGAAGAGGATCTTGGCGGGCTCGATGATGATCGACGCGAGCGGGAGCAGCCCGCGCTCGACGAGGAAGTCGACGCCGGAGCCGAACACGCCGGTCAGCCAGGTCGTGACGGGGGCGAGGCCGAAGAACGCCCCGACCGCCACGGCGGCGCCGATGATGCCGAGCGAGAAGTTGTTGACGAGCATCTCGAAGCCGGACTTGATGCGGCCGTCGACGAGCTTGTCGAACTGCTTCAGCAGCCAGGCGGCGAGGGGGCCGACGATCATGGCGCCGAGGAACTGCGGCACGTCGGTCGCGACGATGACGCCCATGACGCCGACGGCGCCGATGACGGCACCGCGCTGGCCGTGGATCATGCGACCGCCGGTGTAGGCGATGAGGATCGGCAGCAGGTACTTGATGATGGGACCGACGAGGCCGGGCCACGGCGTGCCGTCGGACATCTCGCCGAAGCCGCCGAGCTGGGGCACCGGGGTCCAGCCGGTCTGGATGAAGAGGGCGGTGATGAGGCCCCAGGCGATGAACGCGCCGATGTTCGGCATGATCATGCCCGCGAGGAAGCCTCCGAAGCGCTGGACGCGCGCTCGGACGCCGGTCCCGGAGACCGTGGGGGTGAATTCGGACATGGTTGTCAGTTCTCCTTCGTGCTCACTGCGGAGTGTCGATGGGGGTGCGGGTGGGGTGGTGCGGTGCTGCAGGGTGCGGTGGTGCGGTGGGGTGGGAGTCAGGGGGCGGGGCGACGGGACGCGCGGGGCGCGTCACACGATCAGCACGCGGGGGCCGGAGCGCTCGACGTCGTCCGCGAGGTCCGCGTCGACCGCGCCGTCGGTCACGACGGTGTCGACCTCGTTCAGGGGAGCGACCCTCGCGAAGTCCTCGCGTCCGAACTTGGAGTGGTCGGCGAGGACGACGGTGCGCCGGGACGCGGCCATCAGGGCCTTCTTGACCCGCGCCTCCGCGATGTCCGGCGTGGTGAGACCCCGCTCGGCCGAGATGCCGTTCGTGCCCATGAAGGCCACGTCGGCGAAGACCTCGGCGATCTGGGCCAGCGTCCACTCGCCGACGGCGGCGAGGGTCCTGGCCCGGACGAGCCCGCCGAGGAGGTGGAGCGTGATCGTCGGTCGGCCCGCGAGGGCGTTCGCCACCGCGAGCGAGTGCGTGACGACGGTGAGCTCGCGGTCGTCCGGCAGGAGCTCGGCGAACCGCACGGTGGTGGTGCCGGCGTCGACGATGACGGAGCCCCCGTCGGGGAGCTCGTCGAGGGCGGCCCGTGCGATGCGCTCCTTCTCGACGGCCGCCGAGCCCACGCGGTCAGCGACGGGGCGCTCGATGCCGAGCCGCTCGACGGCGATCGCTCCCCCGTGCACGCGGCGCAGGACGCCCCGGCGCTCGAGGGCCGTGAGGTCGCGACGCACGGTCTCCGGCGTGACGGAGAGCTCCCGGGCGAGGCCGGCGACCTCGACGCGGCCGCGCTGACGCGCCGTGTCGAGGATCTGCTGGTGACGCTCGGGTGCGTACATGGATCGGGACTCCGTTGTCGGACGTGCTGGCCCGCGAGGGGGGTTCGGGGCGGCGTCGCGACGGTGGGGCGCGGACGCGCCGGTCGTGACCGGCGGAGTCATACAAGTCCGTTCGGGTCCGAAGGTCAAGCTCCCCGCGCGTGTCGTGTCCGATCGTGCCCGGTTCGGGGTACAGATCAGGTCCCCCACAGGGCCAGGGCCAGGGCCAGGGCCGTGGCCACGCCCACGGCCACGGCCAGGACGCAGAGGAGTCGCGGGTCAGGCCCCGGAGGGCGTGGCCTCAGTGCGCGGCCGCGTCCCAGCTCTCGCCGAGCCCGACGCTGACGTCGAGCGGGACCCGGAGCTCGGCCGCGCCGCTCATCCGGCGCTCCACGATGTCGCGGACGATGTCGACCTCGCCGGAGGCGACCTCGACGATGAGCTCGTCGTGGACCTGGAGCAGGACGCGCGACGCCATCTCCCGCTGGTCGAGCTCCGCCCGGACCCCGAGCATCGCGCGCTTCATGATGTCGGCCGCCGAGCCCTGGATCGGGGCGTTGAGCGCGGCGCGCTCGGCGTTCTCGCGGAGCACCCGGTTGGGCGACTTCAGGTCGGCGAACGGGCGGCGGCGGCCGAAAATCGTCTCGGTGTAGCCGTCCTCCCTGGCCTTCTCGACGACGTTGCGCAGGTACTCGCGGACCGCGCCGAAGCGCGCGAAGTAGTCGGTCATCAGCTGCTTCGCCTCGCCGCTCTCGATGCGCAGCTGCTTCGACAAGCCGAAGGCGCTGAGGCCGTAGGCGAGTCCGTACGACATCGCCTTGACCTTCGTGCGCATGAGGGGCGTGACGTCGGCGGGCTCGACGTGGAAGATCCGCGCCCCGACGAAGCGGTGCAGGTCCTCCCCCGCCGCGAAGGCCTCGATGAGCCCCTCGTCGCCGGAGAGGTGCGCCATGATCCGCATCTCGATCTGCGAGTAGTCGGCCGTCAGCAGGGTCTCGTACTCGGGCCCGTGGACGAAGGTCGACCGGATCTCCCGGCCCACGGCGGCCTTGACCGGGATGTTCTGGAGGTTCGGGTCGACGGACGAGATGCGCCCCGTCGTCGTGCCCGTCTGGTCGTAGGTCGTGTGGATGCGGCCGTCGTCGGCGATGGACTTCTCGAGGGTGTCGATGATCTGCCGGAGCTTCGTGACGTCGCGGTGCTGCAGGAGGAGGCCGAGGAACGGGTGCGGGTGCTTCTCCTGCAGGTCGGCCAGCGAGGCGGCGTCGGTCGAGAAGCCCGTCTTGGTGGCCCGGGTGCGGGGCATCTCGAGCTGCTCGAAGAGCACCTCCTGGAGCTGCTTGGGCGAGCCGAGGTTGACCTCGCGCCCGATCTCCGCGAAGGCCGCCGCGGCGAACCCGCCGGCGCTCTCGGCGAGGCGGCTGGAGAGGGCGACCAGTGCGTCGCGGTCGGCCGCGACCCCCGTCAGCTCCATGTCGCCGAGGACGGGCACGAGCGGCAGCTCGAGATCGATCAGGACGGACCGCGACCCCTCGTCGAGCGCTTCGGTGAGGGACTCGGAGAGGCGGAGCGTGTACCAGGCCTCCGTCGCGACGCTGACCTGCTCGTCGGCCGGGACGAGCTGGTTCGGGTCGGCGACGGGGAGCGTCTCGCCCAGCTGCTCGTAGACGAGGTCGGTCAGGGCGAACGATGTGCGGCCGGGCCGGAGCAGCCACGCGGCGACGCGCGTGTCGCCGACGATGCCGGTGAGGCGGAGGCCCGCCCGGGAGAGCGCCTTGTAGGCGCGCTTCGAGTCGTGCAGGACCTTCGGCGACGCGTCGTCGAGCCAGGCCTCCAGGGCCACGTAGTCGCCGCGGCCCGTGGCCCACGGGACGTACGCGGACTCGTCGTGCGACGAGATGCCCAGGCCGACCACGCCGTCGGCGCCGTACTCCACGGCCAGGCCGACGGGCGACGACGGGTCGGCGGCGTTCTTCCGCAGCCAGAAGGCGAGCTCTTCGTCGACCAGCGTGCGCACCACGGGAAGGCCCGTCGGCGCCGCGACGACCGTTCCCTCGGCGGAGCCGTCGGGACGGGCCGGCCCCTCGCCCTCGCTCAGCTTGAGCACGCGCTCGAGGAGCGTGCGGAACTGGAGCTTGTCGAACAGCTCGCGGACGGCCTCGTCGTCCACCGGTCGCCGTTCGAGGTCGGCGGGGCCGACGGGCAGCTCGACGTCGGTGACGAGACGGTTGAGGCGGCGGTTGCGGATCGCGCGCTCCTTCTGCTCGCGGAGCTTGCCGCCGACGACGCCCTTGATCTCGTCGGCGTGCGAGATGACCTCGTCGAGGCTGCCGTACTGCGTGATCCACTTGACGGCGGTCTTCTCGCCCACCTTGTCGACGCCGATGAGGTTGTCGCTGGTCTCGCCGACGAGGGCCGCGACCTCCGGGTACTGGTGGGGCTCGATGCCGTACCGCTCGAAGACCTTGTCGCGGTCGTAGCGGGTCAGCTCGCTGACGCCGCGCGCCGACGGGTAGAGGAGGGTGACGTCGTCGTTCACCATCTGGATGGCGTCGCGGTCGCCGGAGACCACGAGGACGCGGTAGCCGTCGCCGCGACCGCGCACGGCGAGGGTGGCGAGGATGTCGTCGGCCTCGTAGTCCTCCTTCGTGATGGTCGTGATGCCCATCGCGTGCAGGGCCTCCTGCAGGAGCGGTATCTGGCCCACGAACTCGACCGGGGTCTCGGACCGCGTGCCCTTGTACTCGGGATACTCGCGGGTGCGGAACGAGAAGCGGGAGATGTCGAAGGCGACCGCGAGGTGGGTGGGCTTCTCCGCCTTGAGCAGGCTCAGCAGCATCGAGATGAAGCCGTGGATGGCGTTGGTGTGCTGGCCCTCCCGGTTCACGAAGCTGTCGACGGGCAGGGCGTAGAACGCCCGGAACGCCAGGGAATGACCGTCGATGACCAGGAGGGTAGGCTTCGTTTCGTCCGACACCCCGTCAGCCTAGCGGCCAGGTCCGACAGGCTCTCCGGTCGTCAGGGCCGCGCCTCAGGGTCCGCGCCTCCGAGTCCGTGAGCACGCGATCCGCCGAGGCCGACCCCCGACCGACCGGAGCTCCGTGACCGACGCGACCCCCGCCTCCCCCCGTCCTGCCGCGCCCGCCTCCGACGCCGACCGCACCGTGTCCTCCGAGGCGGTGCTCAGCGACGAGGCCGTGGAGCTGTTCCGTCGTCGGGGCGTCGGCGCCCTGGCCGAGAAGATGGGGATCGAGATCCTCGAGATGAGCGCGGAGCGGGCCGTCGGCCGGATGCCGGTCACCGGCAACACCCAGCCGGTGGGGATCCTCCACGGCGGGGCGCACGTCGTCCTGGCGGAGACCCTCGGCTCCGTGGCCGCCAACGTGCACGCCGGCGCGGGGCGACTCGCGATGGGGATCGAGCTCAACGCCAGCCACAGCCGCTCGGCAGCGACGGGCTGGGTGACCGGCACCTGCACGGCGATCCACCTCGGGCGCACGCTGACGACCCACCAGGTCGTCATGACCGACGATGACGGGCGCCTGCTCTCGACCGTCCGCATCACCAACTACCTGACCGACTCCCGCGGCTGAGCTCGACGCCAGGAGAGGACGAAGGGCCCGCCCCGTGGGGGCGGGCCCTTCGTCGAACGAGGCTGCGAGGAGCTACTTCTTCGCGCTGAGCTGCTCGATGATGGCCTGCGCCACGTCGTGCATGGTCAGACGACGGTCCATCGACGCCTTCTGGATCCAGCGGAAGGCCTCCGGCTCGGTGAGGCCCATCTTCTCGTTGAGGAGGCCCTTGGCCCGGTCGACGAGCTTGCGGGTCTCGAAGCGCTCGACCAGGTCGGCGACCTCGGCCTCGAGGGTGATGATCTGCGTGTAGCGCGAGAGGGCGATCTCGATCGCGGGCAGCAGGTCGTTGGGGGTGAAGGGCTTGACGACGTAGGCCAGCGCTCCGGCCTCGCTCGCCCGCTCGACGAGCTCCTTCTGGCTGAAGGCCGTGAGGAGGACCACGGGGGCGATGTGGTTCTTGCTGAGCGTCTCGGCCGCCGAGATGCCGTCGAGCTTGGGCATCTTGACGTCCATGATGACGAGGTCCGGGCGGAGCTCCGTGGCGAGGGCGACGGCGGTCTCGCCGTCTCCGGCCTCGCCGACCACCTCGAATCCGTTGTCGCGGAGGATCTCGACGATGTCGAGCCGGATGAGGGACTCATCTTCGGCCACGACGACGCGACGGGGTGCTGCTGAGGTTGCTTCCTGGTCACTCACGAAGCAGAGCCTACGGTATTCTCGACCCGGTCGTCGTGAGCCGGATTGGCGGAATGGCAGACGCGGGGCACTCAAAATGCTCTGTCCGAGAGGGCGTGCGGGTTCGACCCCCGCATCCGGCACCGTCGCGACCAGGCCGCACCGAGCCGTCCTCGTGACCTCGGCGGGTCCACCCCCGCTCCGTCCGTCCGGGCGTGTCCCGCGCCTGTCGCCCCAGTTCGTTCGCCGTCCCGCGAGCGACGCGCGATGTCCGAGACGGACTCATCCACGACTTTGTCGGCCGAGTTGGTGTTCTCGGGGGTCTCGTGCACTACGCTGGAGTGACTGGTTGTTGTGTTACGCATTTGTATCTCGCGACGTGCCGGGGCGAGCTCCTCTCGAGGGGCACGGTCTGGCTGCGGCGTTCTCAGAGGGAGCGGACAAAAAGGCACCGCGACGAGCGATCCCGAAGTCGGGATCGACAACTCTGATTGAAGGAACAAGAAAAATGGCTACAGGTACCGTTAAGTGGTTCAACTCCGAAAAGGGCTTCGGCTTCATCACCCCCGACGACGGATCCACTGACGTCTTCGCGCACTTCTCCGCGATCGCCGGCGACGGCTACCGCAACCTGGAGGAGAACCAGAAGGTCGAGTTCGAGACCGCTCAGGGCAACAAGGGCCTCCAGGCCGAGAACATCCGCGTCATCTGACTCGGCGGCGTCCACTGAGACGCCGACAGCCGACGACCTGGTCGTCAGCTACACGAAGCCCCGATCTGCTCCGGCAGGTCGGGGCTTCTTGCATGCCCTCGGCCGTTCCGGGCCAGGCGGCCCGCGCCCTCAGGGGGCAGGGAACCCGAGGAGGCGCGCGACCGGCGCGTAGTCCGCCTCCGCCGATCGGAGGTCGGCCTCGGCCCGGCGGATGCGTGCCGTGGCGTCGCCGGGATCGGTGTCGGCGTCGTCCACCGCGGAACCGGGGAGTGCCCCGCTGAGCAGTGCCTCGCGGGCGTCGCGGTACCTCATGACCAGCGCCGACCAGAGGGCGAGCTCGTCACCGGTCGCGTCGTCGGGGGCTGCCGCCGCGACGTCGTCGGGGACCTCGACCGCCGCGACCCTGTCCCGCCCGTGGCCAGAGTCGGTCGACTCGCTCATCGCCTCCCCCGTGCTCGCTGACGGCAGCGCGGCGCCGGCGCCCGCGTCGACGAAGAGCCGTCGGACGCCGACGGCGAGGACTCCCCCGACCAGGGCCCCCGATGCCCCCGTCGCCGCGAGCCCGACCAGGGAGGTCACCTCCCACGCGGTCACCGCGACCACGAGGATCGCGCCGGCGCCGATCACGGCCCCGGACGGACCCCAGCGCTCACGACGGCGCGAGCCCCGGAACGGACGGCTCCGCACGGAGAGCGACCTCGACAGGGCGTCCCGGGCCTCGACCACGGAGACGTCGCTCCAGGTCGGCACGACGAACAGCTTGCCGTCGAGTCGGAAGCACCGTGGGTGGCCTGGGGGGACGGTCATGGGCGGAGACTACGCCCGCCGGCTGCGGGCGCTGGCGGGGGCGGACTCCCTGAGGTCGACCAGCCACGGACGACCGTGAGGCCGGGCCCTGTCGGGCCCGGCCTCACGGTCGATGCGGTGCTGTCGTCTAGGAGACGGGCGGCGGGGTCTTGGCCGCGTAGGCCGGAGCCGCCTCGCCGTGGGCGTCGCCCACACGGTGGACCCGCAGGTCGTTCGTCGAGCCGGCGATCCCGGGAGGGGACCCGGCGATCACGATGACCTTATCGCCGGCGGCGCAGAGGTCGTTGCCCAGCAGGATGTCGTCCACCTGGTCGAACATGGCGTCGGTGTGGGTGACGTTCTCGACGAGGAACGAGCGCACGCCCCAGCTGAGGGCCATGCGACGGCGCGTCGCCTCGTTGGGCGAGAAGGCCAGGATCGGGATGGGGTGGCGGAGGCGCGACATGCGTCGCACGGAGTCGCCCGACTCGGTGAAGACGCAGAGGAACTTCGCCTCGACGAACTCGGCGACGTCGGCGGCCGCCAGGGTGATGGCCCCGCCCTGGGTCCGCGGGCGGGTGCCGAGCGGCTGGATGCGCTCGAGACCGTGCTCCTCCGTCGAGGCGACGATCCGGGCCATGGTCTGCACCGTGATGACGGGGTACTCCCCCACGCTCGTCTCGCCGCTCAGCATGACGGCGTCGGCGCCGTCGAGCACGGCGTTCGCGACGTCGGAGGTCTCCGCCCGCGTGGGGATCGGGCTGGAGATCATCGACTCGAGCATCTGCGTGGCCACGATGACGGGCTTGGCCATGCGGCGCGACAGCTCGACCGCGTGCTTCTGCACGATCGGGACGGCCTCGAGGGGCAGCTCGACGCCGAGGTCGCCGCGGGCGACCATGATGCCGTCGAAGGCCTCGATGATGGCCTCGAGGTTGTCGACCGCCTGGGGCTTCTCGATCTTCGCGATGACGGGGACGCGGCGCTCCTCCTCCGCCATGATCTCGTGCACGCGGGTGACGTCGTCGGCGTCGCGGACGAACGAGAGCGCGATGTAGTCGGCGCCGAGGCGGAGGCCCCAGCGCAGGTCGGCCTCGTCCTTCTCGGAGAGCGCCGGCACGTTCACCGCGACGCCGGGCAGGTTGATGCCCTTGTTGTTCGAGACGGTGCCGGCCACGACGACCTCGGTCGTCACGACCGTGCCGTCGGTCTCGAGGACGCGCAGCTTGACGCGGCCGTCGTCGATGAGCAGGGGGTCGCCGGGAGCGACGTCCTGCGGGAGGCCCTTGAAGGTCGTGCCGCAGAGCTCCTTCGTGCCGAGGACGTCCTCCACGGTGATCTTGAAGACGTCGCCGACGGCGAGGTCGTGGGGGCCGTCTGCGAACTTGCCGAGGCGGATCTTGGGGCCCTGGAGGTCGACCAGGACGGCGACGGGCCGCCCCGCGTCGTCGGCGGCCTGGCGGACGTTGCCGTACACGCCCTCGTGGACGTCGTAGCTGCCGTGGCTGAGGTTCATCCGCGCGACGTCGACACCTGCGTCGATGATCGCTCGGATGTTCTCGTAGCTCGACGTCGCCGGCCCGAGGGTGGCGACGATCTTTGCGCGTCTCATGGGTTCCTTACTGGTGGGGTGAGGGTGGTGGGACGATCCGGCCCGTGCCACCACCCTATTCCCGCTGGTGGACGGACTCAGACCGAGATGGAGCGATCCGTCGGCTTGACGGGGAACGGCAGGACGGTCGTGCCCTCCAGGTAGGCGTCGACGGCGGAGGCGGTGGCCCGGCCCTCGGCGATGGCCCAGACGATCAGCGACTGGCCACGACCGGCGTCGCCCGTGACGAAGACGCCCGGCTGGGTCGTCTGGTAGCGCGCGTCGCGCTCGAGGACGCCACGGCCGTCGAACGGCAGCCGCAGCTGCGCCTCGAGCTCGTCGCGCTCCGGGCCCGTGAAGCCGAGCGCGAGCAGCACCAGGTCGGCCGGGATCTCCCGCTCCGTGCCCGCACGGGGCACGCGACGACCGTCCACGTACTCGGTCTCGGCGACGCGGATGGCGCGGACCTCGCCCACCTCGTTGCGCAGGAACTCCACGGTGGAGGCGAGGTACATGCGCTCACCGCCCTCCTCGTGCGCGCTGGCCACCTCGAACAGGGTCGGGAACATGGGCCACGGCTGGGCCTCGGGACGCTCCTCCGGGGGCTGCTGGCCGATGGCGAGGTTCGTCACGGACAGGGCGCCCTGCCGGTGAGCCGTCCCGATGCAGTCGGCGCCCGTGTCGCCGCCGCCGAGGACGACGACGTGCTTGCCCTCGGCCGTGATCTGGTCGCTCACCGTGTCGCCGGCACCGGCCTTGTTCTGCTGGACCAGGTACTCCATGGCGAAGTGGATGCCCGAGAGATCGCGACCCGGGATGGGCAGGTCGCGCGGGACCGTGGCCCCGGTGGCGACCACGACGGCGTCGTAGCGCGCGCGCAGGTCGTCCCAGGTGATGTCGCGACCGATCTCGACGCCGGCGCGGAAGCGGGTGCCCTCGGCGGTCATCTGCGCGAGCCGCTGCTCGATCTGCTTCTTCTCCATCTTGAAGTCGGGGATGCCGTAGCGGAGCAGGCCGCCGATCCGGTCCTCGCGCTCGTAGACGGCCACGGTGTGACCCGCGCGGGTCAGCTGCTGGGCGGCGGCGAGGCCCGCGGGCCCCGAGCCGACCACGGCGACGGTCTTGCCGGTGAGGCGCTCCGGCGGGTGCGGGGTCACCCAGCCCGACTGGAACGCCTGGTCGATGATGCTGACCTCGACCTGCTTGATGGTCACGGGCGGCTGGTTGATGCCGAGCACGCACGACGACTCGCAGGGCGCCGGGCACAGCCGCCCGGTGAACTCGGGGAAGTTGTTCGTGGCGTGCAGGCGCTCGACGGCCTGGCGGCCCTCGCCGCGCCACATCAGGTCGTTCCACTCCGGGATCAGGTTGCCGAGCGGGCAGCCCTGGTGGCAGAACGGCACGCCGCAGTCCATGCAGCGGCCGGCCTGGCGACGGAGCTCGCCGCTCTCCTGCTGCTCGTAGACCTCTTTCCAGTCCATCAGCCGCACGGACACGGGACGACGCTTCGGGAGCTCGCGCTTCTGGGTCTTGAGGAACCCCTTCGGATCAGCCACCGGTCACCTCCAGGATTCTCTTCCAGGTCTCGTCGCCATCGGGGTCGAGACCCTCGTCGACGGCCGTCTGCCGGGTGGCGAGGACGGCGGCGTAGTCGCGGGGCAGCACCTTGACGAACTCGGAGACGGTCGTCTCGAGGTCCGCGAGCATGCGCTCCGCGACGGGGGAGCCCGTCTCGGCGAGGTGCCGGGCGAGCAGGTCGGAGAGGATCTCGACGTCGGCGCTGCCGAGGTCGTGGAGCTGGAGCTCGCCCGAGGCGAGCGACTCCGTGTTGACCCTCTCCGGGCGGAGCCGGTGCACGTAGGCCGTGCCGCCCGACATGCCCGCCCCGAGGTTCCGGCCCGTGTCGCCGAGGATGACGGCGAGGCCGCCGGTCATGTACTCGAGCGCGTGGTCCCCCACGCCCTCGACCACGGCGCTGGCGCCCGAGTTGCGCACCAGGAAGCGCTCGCCCACGATCCCGCGGATGAACATGCTGCCCCGGGTCGCTCCGTAGCCGATCACGTTGCCGGCGATGACGTTCTCCTCCGCGACGAACGTGCTCGCGCGGTCGGGCCGGACGACGATCGACCCGCCGGACAGGCCCTTGCCGACGTAGTCGTTGCTGTCGCCCTCGAGGCGAAGGGTGATGCCGGAGGGGAGGAACGCGCCGAGGGACTGGCCGGCCGAGCCGGTCAGCGTCACCTCGATGCTCCCCTCGGGCAGCCCGTTCTCACCGTGCCGGACGGTGACCTCGTGGCCGAGCATCGTGCCGACGGCACGCTCCGTGTTGCGGATGGGGAGGTCGATCTCGACGTGGCCGCCGTTCTCGAGCACGTCGGCGCTCCTCGCGATGAGGGCCACGTCGAAGTGCTGGTCCAGCTCGTGCTCCTGGCCCCGCAGGTTGCGGCGGGGCTCGTCGTCGTCGAAGGCCGGGCCGACGAGGACCGGGGCGAGGTCGAGGCCCGACGCCTTCCAGTGGTCGACGGCGCGGTCGACGTCGAGGACGTCGTTGCGGCCGATGGCCTCGTCGAGGCTCCGGAACCCGAGCGACGCCAGGATCTCGCGGACCTCCTGCGCCAGGAACTCGAAGAAGTTCACGACGAACTCCGGCTTGCCGGAGAAGCGGGCCCGGAGCTCGGGGTTCTGGGTCGCGACGCCGACCGGGCAGGTGTCGAGGTGGCACACGCGCATCATGATGCAGCCCTCGACGATCAGCGGCGCCGTCGCGAACCCGAACTCCTCCCCGCCGAGGAGCGCGGCGATGACCACGTCGCGGCCGGTCTTCATCTGGCCGTCGACCTGCACGACCACGCGGTCGCGCATGCCGTTCAGCATGAGCGTCTGCTGGGTCTCGGCGAGGCCGATCTCCCACGGGGTGCCCGCGTGCTTCAGCGAGTTGAGGGGGCTGGCGCCCGTGCCGCCGTCGTGGCCCGAGACGAGGACGACGTCGGCCAGGGCCTTCGTCACGCCCGCCGCGACGGCGCCGATGCCGGACTGGCTCACGAGCTTGACGTGGACGCGCGCGGCCGGGTTGGCCCGCTTGACGTCGAAGATCAGCTGCTTGAGGTCTTCGATGGAGTAGATGTCGTGGTGCGGCGGCGGCGAGATGAGGCCCACGCCGGGGGTCGCGTGACGGGTACGGGCGACCCACGGGTAGACCTTCGTCGGCGGGAGCTGGCCGCCCTCGCCGGGCTTCGCGCCCTGGGCCATCTTGAGCTGGATGTCGGTCGCGTGCGTCAGGTACATGCTCGTGACGCCGAAGCGGCCCGAGGCGACCTGCTTCACCGCGCTGCGCCGCTCGGGGTCGAGCAGCCGCTCGACGTCCTCGCCGCCCTCGCCGGTGTTCGACTTGCCGCCGAGGCGGTTCATCGCGATGGCGAGGGTCTCGTGCGCCTCCTTGGAGATGGAGCCGTAGCTCATCGCCCCGGTGGAGAACCGCTTGACGATCGACTCGATCGGCTCGACCTCGTCGAGCGGCACCGGGGTGCGGACGCCGTGCTTGAAGGTGAAGAGCCCGCGGAGGGTCATGAGCTCCTCCGCCTGGTCGTCGACGAGCTTGGTGTACTCGCGGAAGATGTCGTAGCGACGCGTCCGGGTCGCGTGCTGCAGGCGGAAGACCGTGTCGGGGTTGAAGAGGTGGCGCGGGCCCTCGCGGCGCCACTGGTACTCGCCGCCGGTCGCGAGGCGCTCGTGGGCGATGACCGAGCCGTCGGTCGGGTACGCGCTCGTGTGGCGGTCCTTGTTCTCGGCCGCAATGACGTCGATGCCGACCCCGCCGAGCATCGTCGACGTCCCGGTGAAGTACGTGTCGACGAACTCCTGGCTGAGGCCCACGGCCTCGAAGGCCTGGGCCGCGGCGTAGCTGGAGACCGTGGAGATGCCCATCTTGGACATGATCTTGAGCACGCCCTTGCCGAGCGCCTTGATCAGGTTGTGGACGGCGTCCTCCGGCGTGATGCCGGTGATCATGCCCGCCCGCACGAGGTTCTCGCAGGTCTCCATGGCGAGGTAGGGGTTGATCGCGGAGGCGCCGTAGCCGATCAGGGTCGCGACGTGGTGCACCTCGCGGACGTCGCCGGCCTCGACGATCAGGCCGACCTTCATGCGGTTCTCGGTCCGGATGAGGTGGTGGTGGACCGCGGCGATCATCAGCAGGGACGGGACGGGAGCGAAGTCCTGGTTGGAGTCGCGGTCGGAGAGGACGATGAACTGCGCGCCCGCCTCGATCGCGTCGTCGACCTCGTTGCACATCGCGGCGATGCGCTTCTCGAGGGCGCGCGGCCCCTTGTCGGCCCGGTACAGCCCCCGGATCGTCGTCGTGACCCGCGAGCCGGGGCTCGGGTCGATGTGCTGGATCTTGGCGAGCTCGTCGTTGTCGATGACCGGGAAGTCGAGGATCACCTGGCGGGCGTGCTCGGGCGTCGCGGAGAGGAGGTTCCTCTCCGGCCCGAGCCCGAGCGCGAGCGACGTGACGACCTGCTCGCGGATGGAGTCGAGCGGCGGGTTCGTCACCTGCGCGAACTGCTGCGTGAAGTAGTCGAAGAGGAGGCGGGGCCGCTCGGAGAGGACGGCGATCGGGGTGTCGCTGCCCATCGCCCCGAGGGGCTCGGCGCCCGTCTTCGCCATCGGGGTGAGGAGGATGCGGACCTCCTCCTCGGTGTAGCCGAAGGTGCGCTGGCGCCGGGTGACCGAGGCCGGGGTGTGCACGATGTGCTCGCGCTCGGGCAGGTCGGAGAGGTGGATCCGGCCCTCGGCCAGCCACTCGCCGAAGGGCGCGGACGCGGCGAGCTCCGCCTTGATCTCGTCGTCCTCGATCAGACGGCCGGCCTCGGTGTCGACGAGGAACATCTTGCCGGGGCGCAGGCGGCCCTTGCGGACGACCTTCGCGGGGTCGAGCTCGGGCAGGACGCCGATCTCGCTGGCGAGCACGACCAGTCCGTCGTCGGTCACGAGGTACCGGCCGGGGCGGAGGCCGTTGCGGTCGAGCGTCGCGCCCACGACGGAGCCGTCGGTGAACGTGATGGCCGCGGGGCCGTCCCACGCCTCCATGAGCATCGAGTGGTACTCGTAGAAGTCGCGGAGGGAGGGGTCGATGTCGACCTGGTTCTCCCAGGCCTCGGGCACCATCATCATCACCGAGTGGGGCAGCGAGCGGCCGGTGAGGCTGAGCAGCTCGACCACCTCGTCGAACGACGCGGAGTCGCTCGCGCCCGGGCTGACGATCGGGAGCAGCGGCTTGAGGTCGCCGATCAGCTCGGACTCGAGCTGCGACTGACGAGCGCGCATCCAGTTGCGGTTGCCCCTGACGGTGTTGATCTCGCCGTTGTGGGCGATCATGCGGAAGGGCTGGGCGAGCGGCCAGGACGGGAACGTGTTCGTCGAGTACCGCGAGTGGACGATGGCGAGCTTCGACGCGAAGCGCTCGTCGCTGAGGTCGGGGTAGAACGGTTCGAGCTGCAGCGTCGTGACCATGCCCTTGTAGACCATGGTGCGGCTGCCGAGCGACGTGAAGTACGCGGACAGCTTCGCCTCGGCGCGCTTGCGCAGCCGGTACGCCTGGCGGTCGAGGGCGACGCCCGCGAGCGGAGCCCCGTCGGCGTCGCGACGGCGGCTGCTGACGAAGACCTGCTCGAACGCGGGCATGGCGTTGCGGGCCAGGGTGCCGAGCTGCTCGGGGCGCACGGGCACCTCACGCCAGCCGAGGACGTCGAGCTGCTCGAGGTCCGCGATGCGCTCGATGCCGGTCTTCATCTCGGCGCGCTCCTGGTCGTCGAGCGGCAGGTAGACGATGCCGACGGCGTACTCGCCGGCGGAGGGCAGGGAGAAGTCGACGACCTCGCGGAGGAACGCGTCGGGCACCTGGCAGAGGATGCCGGCACCGTCGCCCGTGCCGGCGTCGGAGCCGATGGCTCCGCGGTGCTCGAGGTTGCGCAGCGCGCCGAGGGCGGCGTCGATGATGTCGTGGCCCGGGGTGCCGCGGAGCGTGGCGACCATGGCGAGGCCGCAGGCGTCCTTCTCGTTGCGGGGGTCATAGAGACCCTGCGCCGCAGGGACCGTGCTGAACTGCTGGTGGGCTGGCGTGAGCGCCATGTGATCCGTCCTCACGAAGAGATCCTGTACGAGTCGGGACGTCGTCGGCCCGGGCGGGGGGCGTCGTCGCGAGAGCGCGAGACGCCGGCGGTGCTGGCCGGACGAGGTGTCGTCGTCTGGCGTGCGGCGCAGCAGAGGCTTCCCGGGACCGCTTGTGGCGGTCGTGAGGCGGTGTGCGACGCGGAGGATGCTCGTGTGCTGTCAGCGGGAGGTGCCTGTGGCGGCACCGGCCCCGTGGAGCTCAGGAACGTGGCGTGGTCTCGGTCTTGTCGGCCGAGGACCCCGCGGAGACCAGCTCGGGTTCGTCGTCCTCCGTGTACGTGTCGGAGGAGTCTACCTCAGACTGACGCTCGGCCGGCGACCGCCCGGGCAGGTACGCACCGGGCACCCGGCCGGTGTGACGCCGCGAGGCGACGACCCAGATGACGACGCCGAGGACGATCGCGGCGAACGACATCCACACGTTGGTGCGGATGCCCAGGAACAGGAGGCTCGGATCGGTGCGGATCGACTCGAAGACGGATCGGCCGATGCCGTACCAGACCAGGTAGAACGCGAGGCCACGGCCCCACTGCAGGGGCGTGCGGCGCTCGATCAGCAGCAGGACGGCGACGCCGGCGAGCATCCAGATGATCTCGTAGAGGAACGTGGGGTGGAACAGCGTGCCCTCGGGCAGCCCGGTGGGCCACGCGGCGTTGCTCTGCTCGATCTCGAGGCCCCAGGGCAGGTCGGTCGGCGTGCCGAACAGCTCGTGGTTGAACCAGTTGCCGAGCCGCCCGAAGGCCTGCGCGACGAGGAGGCCCGGCGCCAGCGAGTCGGCGAAGACCGAGAACCGCAGCCCCGTCACCCGGCAGCCCAGCCAGACCCCGACGGCCCCGACGAGGAGCGCCCCGTAGATGGCGAGCCCGCCCTCCCACACCGCGATCACGTGCCACAGCGGCTGACCGGCGAAGTAGTCGGCGGGGTGCGTGACGACGTGGAAGAAGCGGCCCCCGATGATGCCCAGGGGCACGCAGAACAGCATGACGTCGATGACGACGCCGTTCTCGGCCCCGCGGGCGCGCAGGCGCTGGTTCGTGATGAGCCCTGCGACGACGATGCCCACGAGGATGCAGATGGCGTAGGCGTGGATGCGCAGCGACCCGGGCACGGAGGCGCCGAAGGTCGAGTTGATCCAGTTCGTGAGGTCGAAGTACTGCCAGTCGGCGGACGGGCTCGGGATGCTCAGGGGAACGAACACGGGCGGGGGCGCCTTTCAAGGGGAACGACAGGACGTCGGCAGGCCGACGCGGAACGACTCTAGCGCGGCCGTCCGTCAGGGACGGACGGCGGCGCCGGAGGAGAGGTCGGCGGCGACGGCCGCGAGGCGGTCGAGGCCGCCCTCGGCGAGGGCCCGGACGAAGGCGGAGCCGATGATGGCCCCGTCGGCGTACTCGAGGACCTCGCGCACCTGCTGCGCCGTGGAGATGCCGAGCCCCACGCAGGCGTTCTCGACCCCGGCGACCCGGAGACGGTCGACCAGGGTGTGCGCCGCCGAGTCGACGTCGGTGCGGGCACCCGTGATGCCCATGGTCGAGACCGTGTAGACGAACCCGCGGCTGCGATCGACGGACTGCCGGAGGCGCGCGTCGCTCGACGACGGAGCCGCCAGGAACACCCGGTCGAGCCCCGCGGCCTCGGACGCGTCGAGCCAGGCGCCGGCCTCGTCGGGGATGAGGTCGGGCGTGATGAGCCCGGCCCCGCCGGCGGCGGCGAGGTCGTCGGCGAAGCGCTGGACGCCGTACTGCTCGACGGGGTTCCAGTACGTCATGACGACGACGGGAGCCGCGGTGCGGGCGGTGATCTCGCGCACCGCGGTGAAGACGTCGCGCACGCGGAAGCCCTCGGCGAGGGCACGCTGGGTCGCGGCCTGGATCACCGGGCCGTCCATGACGGGGTCCGAGTACGGGAGGCCGAGCTCGATGACGTCCACGCCGTTCTCGGCGAGGACGACCGCGGCGTCGATGCTCGTCTGCAGGTCGGGGAAGCCGACCGGGAGGTAGCCGATGACGGCGCCGGTGCCGGCGTCGCGACGGGCACGGATGGCGGCGGAGACCTTGCTGGCCGTCTCGGGGGCGGAGGCGACGTCGGTCACAGCTGCTGCGCCTCCTCGTCGAGGACCCCGAAGTACCGGCTGGCGGTCGCGACGTCCTTGTCGCCGCGGCCGCTCATCGACACCAGGATCGTCCAGTCAGGGTGCCGCTGGCCGAGCTTGATCGTGCCGGCCAGGGCGTGGGCCGTCTCGATGGCGGGGAGGATGCCCTCGGTCTGCGTGAGCAGCTTGAAGGCGGCCATGGCCTCGGCGTCGGTCACGGGCTCGTAGTGCGCCCGGCCGCTCTCGGCCAACCAGGCGTGCTCGGGCCCGACGCTCGGGTAGTCGAGCCCGGCGGAGATGGAGTGGCTCTCGAGGGTCTGGCCGTCTTCGTCCTGCATGAGGTACGACTTCGTGCCCTGGAGGTTGCCGATCCGGCCCAGCGTGA
Organism: Frigoribacterium endophyticum; assembly: GCF_011759585.1. Taxonomy (GTDB): domain Bacteria; phylum Actinomycetota; class Actinomycetes; order Actinomycetales; family Microbacteriaceae; genus Frigoribacterium; species Frigoribacterium endophyticum. Next base: position 1,244,897 of record NZ_JAAOYV010000001.1, on the reverse strand, counting down.
TCGAGGCGGCGTGGCGGCCGGTCTCGACGCCGTCGCCGCCCGCCTCGTAGCCCCAGAGCTCGACCGACGGGTCGTCGAGGAACGCGTGGAAGATGCCCATGGCGTTCGATCCGCCGCCGACGCACGCCGTGACGGCGTCGGGCAGGGCGCCGGTGAGGGCGAGCACCTGCTCACGCGCCTCCTCGCCGATGATCTTGTGGAAGTCGCGCACCATCGCCGGGAAGGGGTGCGGGCCCGCGACGGTGCCGAGGACGTAGTGCGTCGTGTCGACGCTGGCGACCCAGTCGCGCATCGCGTCGTTGATGGCGTCCTTCAACGTGCGCGAGCCCGTGGTGACCGAGACCACCTCGGCGCCGAGCAGGCGCATGCGGGCGACGTTCAGGGCCTGGCGCTCGGTGTCGACCTGGCCCATGTAGACGACGCACGACATGCCGAAGAGGGCCGCGGCCGTCGCCGTGGCGACGCCGTGCTGGCCGGCCCCGGTCTCGGCGATCAGCCGGGTCTTGCCCAGCTTGCGGGCCAGGAGGGCCTGGCCGAGCACGTTGTTGATCTTGTGCGAGCCCGTGTGGTTCAGGTCTTCGCGCTTGAGGATGACGCGGGCGCCGCCCGCGTGCTCGGCGAACCGGGGCACCTCGGTGATGATCGAGGGGCGGCCGGTGTAGGTGGCGTGCAGGGCCCGGAGCTCCGCCTGGAACTCGGGGTCGACCGCCGCCGCCTTGTAGGCGGCGTCGAGCTCGTCGAGCGCCGCCACCAGGGACTCGGGGACGAAGCGGCCCCCGAAGGAGCCGAAGTAGGGCCCCGTCTCGTCGCGCAGTGCCATCTAGACCTCCAGGAAGCTGGTGAGTGCGGCCGCGGGGTCGCCGTGCGTGACGAGGGCCTCGCCCACGAGCACGACGTCGGCACCGGACCGGCGGTAGTGGGCCACGTCGGCCGGGGACGCCACGGCGCTCTCGGCGACGCGGGTGACGCCCTCGGGGACGAGCCCGGACAGGCGGCCGAAGAGGTCGCGGTCGAGCTCGAACGTGGCCAGGTCGCGGGCGTTGACGCCCAGGACCTCGGCCCCGGCGTCGAGGCCGCGGGCGACCTCGTCGGCCGAGTGGGTCTCGATCAGGGCCGTCATGCCGAGCTGGCGGACGAGGTCGTGCAGCTCGACGAGGCGGGCCTGCTCGAGGCCCGCCACGATGAGCAGGACGATGTCGGCGCCCGCCGCGCGGGCCTCGAGCACCTGGTAGGGCTCGGCGATGAAGTCCTTGCGGAGGACGGGGACGTCGACGGCGGCCCGGACGGCCTCCAGGTCGGCGAGCGTGCCCTTGAAGCGTCGGCCCTCGGTGAGGACGCTGATCGCGCTGGCGCCCCCGCGGGCGTAGGCGGCGGCCAGGGAGGCGGGATCGGCGATCGCCGACAGGTCGCCGCGCGACGGGCTGGCGCGCTTGACCTCGGCGATCACCTTGACGCGCTCGGCGGGGGCCAGGGCGGTGCGGGCGTCGAGGGCGGGCGGGCGAGCGAGGGCAGCGGCCTCGACCCGCTCGAGGGGCAGCGTGGCGCGGCGGGCCTCGGCGTCGGCCAGGGCGCCCGCGAAGAGGTCGTCGAGCACCTAGTTGTGCGCCTTCGGCACGTAGCGGTGGCCGCCCACGCCGTAGCCGGCGCGCTTGAGCACGAGGCCGACGACGAGGCCGACGACGACGAGGCCGGCGGCGGCCCAGACGACCCACTCGACGGCGAAGAAGAAGGCCACGGTGCCGATGGAGAACGCGACGAGCATGATCACGACGGCCGTCCAGGCCGCGGGCGAGTTGCCGTGGCCGAGGTCGTCGGCGGTCTCGGTGCTGTCGTTCTTCGTCTGCGTGCTCACGGTGCTCCTTGGATCAAGACGGGACGGGCCCACTCTACCGGTCGTGCCCCGGGAGGTCAGGACGCCGCAGGGGGTCGTCGTCGCCGTCGTCGCCCTCGTCGACGCTCCCGCCCGTGGGGTCGTCTCCTCCGGACAGCGAGTCCCAGGCGGCGGCCGGGTCGTCGGCGGGGTCGGCGGCGACGAGCCGCGTCGCGCTGTACTTGCGCCCGGCCCGGGGCCAGGCCCCGGAGAGCAGGACGACGGAGGCGCCCAGCACGGCGACGAGGACGCCCGCGACGAGCGCCACGGTCGGCCACGGCGTCGCCACGGCGCTCGAGACGAGCTGGTGCAGCGACTCGTCGCCGTCGACGCCCGTGGCGTCGGTGACGGCGCTGCCGGCGGCGCGGACGGGGTCGCCGAGGGCGACGGAGGCGGTGGTCGCGACGCTCGCCCCGAGGAGCACCTGCAGGGCGCCGAGGACCACGCGGAAGACGCGGCCGGCGATCGTCAGGGCCCCGGCGGACGCGAGCACGGCCAGCGCGAGGGCCGAGAGCGGAGCGGCGGCGACGTCGCCCGCCGCGGTGAGGCGGAGCTCCCCGCCCTGCGGCGACTGCACCACCAGGTCGAACCACGGCTGGGTCCAGGCGAGCAGGGCCAGGCCGGCGAACAGCACGCCGGCGAGGATCGAGACGAGCTTCAGGCGCCCGCCCCGCATCAGCGGAGCCTCGTCATGGCGTTCGCCACGGCGACCGCACGGAGGGGGGCCGCGGCCTTGTTGCGCGCCTCCTGGTTCTCGGCGACCGGGTCGCTGTCGGCCACCAGCCCCGCCCCGGCCTGGACCCGGGCGACGCCGCCCTGGATGAGGACGGTGCGGATGGCGATCGCGACGTCGGCCGAGCCGGCGAAGTCGAAGTAGCCGACGACGCCGCCGTAGACGCCGCGCTGGGCGGGCTCCAGCTCGTCGATGATCTCGAGGGCGCGGGGCTTGGGCGCCCCTGAGAGCGTGCCGGCCGGGAACGTCGCCCTGAAGGCGTCGATGGCGTCGTGGCCCTGGGCCAGGTCGCCCTCGACGCTCGACACGAGGTGCATGATGTGGCTGAACCTCTCCACCTGCATGAACTCGGTGACCTCGACGGTGCCCGGCGTGCACACCTTCAGCAGGTCGTTGCGGGCGAGGTCGACGAGCATGAGGTGCTCGGCGCGCTCCTTCTCGTCGTGCTCGAGGCGGTCGGCGAAGGCGAGGTCGGCCTCGGGCGTGTCGCCGCGGGGCGCGGAGCCCGCGATGGGGTGCGTGAACACACGGCGCCCCTCCACCTTGACCAGGGCCTCGGGCGACGAGCCGACGATCCAGTAGGGCTCCCCCGCCGCGTCGGCGAGGCTGACCAGGTACATGTACGGGCTCGGGTTCAGCGTGCGCAGCACTCGGTACACGTCGAGCGGCTCGGCGGTCAGCTCGTGGTCGAAGCGCTGCGACACCACGACCTGGAAGACGTCGCCGTCGCGGATGAACTGCTTGGACCGCTCGATCGCGGCCGCGTACTCCTCGTCGGTCGAGCGGCGGATCGGCGTCGGCTCGACGGTGAGGTCGACGTCGGAGAGGTGCGCCTCGGTGGGCACCGCGAGCTCCGCCTGCAGGCGGTCGAGCCGCGCCTGCGCGTCGGCCCAGAGCGTGTCGGAGTCGTCGGTGCCGTCGGCCAGGACGGTGGCGATGAGGAGCACGGCCCCCGTGCGGTGGTCGAGCGCCACGAGCTCCGAGACGAAGCTGAGGGCCTGCGAGGGCACCTCGAACTCAGCGGGCGGAGCGTCGGGCAGGTGCTCGAGCTCACGGACGGCCTCCCAGCCGACGAAGCCGACGAGCCCGCCGGTCAGGGGCGGGAGCCCGTCGATGCGCGGGGTCGCCCACCGGTCGTGCAGCGCGCTCAGCACCTCGAGGGGCGCTCCGGCGGCGCCGCCCAGCGCTCGCTCCTCCGAGAGGCCGTGGTCGAGCCACCGCGGGCGTCCGGCCTCGGTCGTGAGGACGCCGAAGGACGAGACCCCGACGAACGACCAGCGCGACCAGATGCCGCCCTGGCCGGCGGACTCGAGGAGGAAGGTGCCGGGTCGGCCCGCGGCGAGCTTGCGGTAGATGCCGACCGGGGTCTCGCCGTCGCCGAAGAGGTCACGGACGACCGGCACCACCCGGTGGTCGGGCAGCAGGGCGTCGAACGCCGGCCGGGTCGTCGAGGTGCGGCCGCTCACGCGGCGGCTCCGTCGACGGGCCCTGCCGTGCCGGCCGGGGCGGAGGCGGTGACGGGGTCGAGCGGGTCGACGTCGAAGCACGACCGGGCGCCCGTGTGGCAGGCCGCCCCGACCTGCTCGACGGTGACGAGCAGGGCGTCGTCGTCGCAGTCGAGAGCGGCGGCGCGGACGAACTGCGCGTGGCCCGAGGTGTCGCCCTTCCGCCAGTACTCCTGTCGGGAGCGCGACCAGAAGGTCACGCGCCCCTCCGTCAGGGTCCGGCGGAGCGCCTCCGCGTCCATCCAGCCCATCATGAGGACGTCGCGCGACACGGCGTCCTGGATGATCGCGGGCAGCAGGCCGGCGTCGTCGAAGCGCGCGCGGGCGACGACGGGCTCGACGGTCTCGCGGGTGAGCGTCGTGCCGACTCGGTCGTCGCGACCGCTCTCGGGAGGCGTGGGCTGGTCGGTCATGGGGGCTCCCGGGGTCATCGGACGACGGCGCCGGACGCCGCCAGCTCGCGCTTGACGTCGCCGACGGTCAGCTCGCGGGCGTGAAAGACGGAGGCGGCGAGGACGGCGTCCGCACCGGCCGCGATGGCCGGGGCGAAGTGCTCGACCGCACCCGCGCCTCCGGACGCCACGACGGGCACCCGGCTGTTCTCGCGCATGAGGCGGATGAGCTCGAGGTCGAAGCCCTGCTTCGTGCCGTCGGCGTCGATCGAGTTGACGAGCAGCTCGCCCGCGCCCCGCTCGACCGCTTCTCGGGCCCAGGCGACGGCGTCGAGGTCGGTCTCGGTCCGCCCGCCGTGCGTCGTGACGACGAAGCCGGACGCCGTCCGTGACGAGCGCTTGACGTCGAGGGAGAGGACGACCGCCTGGGCGCCGAAGCGGTCGGCGATCTCGCCGACGAGGTCGGGCCGCGCGATCGCGGCGCTGTTGACGCCGATCTTGTCGGCGCCGGCGGCCTGCAGACGGGCGACGTCGTCGGCGGAGCGGACTCCCCCACCGACCGTCAGCGGGATGAAGACCTGCTCGGCGGTGGCGCGCACGACGTCGTAGGTCGTCGAGCGCTCGTCGACCGTGGCGGTCACGTCGAGGAAGGTGATCTCGTCGGCGCCCTGCTCGTAGTAGGTGCGCGCCAGCTCGACGGGGTCGCCCGCGTCGCGCAGGTCGAGGAAGTTCACGCCCTTGACGACACGGCCCGCGGCCACGTCGAGGCACGGGATGACCCGGACGGCGAGCGACGGATCGGAGGCCGTCACGGTCAGAGCCTCGCGGCGTGGATCGGGCTGACCAGGATGGCCCGGGCGCCCAGGTCGTAGAGGGCGTCCATCACCTGGTTGGTGTCGCCGCGCGGCACCATCACCCGGACGGCCGCCCAGTCGCGGTCGTGCAGCGGGGAGACCGTCGGCGACTCCATGCCCGGCGCGACCGCGGTGGCCGCCTCGAGCTGGGTGAGCGGCACGTCGTAGTCCATCAGGACGTACTGACGGGCGACGAGCACGCCCTGGAGGCGGCGGTGCAGCACGCTCAGGCCCTCGACGGCCGGGTCGCTGGCGATCAGCACCGCGGTCGACTCGAGGATCACCGGGCCGAAGATCTCGAGCCCGGCGGCGCGGAGGGTGCCCCCGGTCGAGACCACGTCGGCGACCGCGTCGGCCACGCCGAGCTGGACGGCGCTCTCGACCGCGCCGTCGAGGCTCACGAGCGTCGCGGAGACGCCGTGCTGCTCGAGGAAGCTCCCGACGAGACCGGCGTAGCTCGTGGCGACGCGGGTGCCCTCGAGGTCACGGACGTCGCCGAAGCGGCCGGGAGGGCCCGCGAAGCGGAAGGTGGAGCCGCCGAAGTCGAGCGCGGCGACCTCGTGGGCCGGCGAGTGGCTGTCGAGCAGCAGGTCACGGCCCGTGACGCCGACGTCGAGCGCGCCGGAGCCGACGTAGGTCGCGATGTCGCGGGGGCGGAGGTAGAAGAACTCGACGCCGTTGCGCGGATCCTCCACGTGGAGGGTGCGGGTGTCACGACGGCCGGTGTAGCCGGCCTCGCTGAGCATGGCGGAGGCGGTCTCGCTGAGGGAGCCCTTGTTGGGCACTGCTACGCGGAGCATGGTCTGGGTCGTTCCGATCTGACGCCGCGGGTCGGCGGCGAGCTGCTGGTCGGCCGGGGGCGGGCCCGGCGGCGCGACTCGGGTGGTGGGGACGAGCTCAGAGATGTCGCCACACGTCGTCGGGCGTCAGGCCCTTGGCGATCATCAGCACCTGCACGTGGTAGATCAGCTGGGAGATCTCTTCGGCAGTGGCGACGTCGCCCTCGTACTCGGCGGCCATCCACACCTCGGCGGCCTCCTCCACGATCTTCTTGCCGATCTGGTGGACGCCGGCGTCGAGCTCGGCGACGGTGCCGGAGCCCGCGGGCCGGTCACGGGCCTTGTCGCTGAGCTCGGCGAACAGTTGGTCGAAGGACTTCACGACGACAAGGCTACCGTCGCGGCGGCGGCCCGCAGTGCGGCGATGCGCTCGGCGGGGTCGCCGCCGTAGACGGCCGAGCCGGCGACGACGGTGTCGGCCCCGGCCGCGACAGCCGTCACGATCGTCTCGGTGTCGATGCCGCCGTCGACCTCGAGCCAGACGTCGAGGCCGGAGGCGCGGACGGCCTCCCGGGCGCGGGCCAGCTTGGGCATCGTGTCGGCCTGGAAGGACTGCCCGCCGAAGCCGGGCTCGACCGTCATCACGAGGATCATGTCGAACTCGTCGAGGGTCTCGAGGTACGGCTCGACCGGCGTGCCGGGCTTCACGGCGATGCTCGCGCGCGCGCCCGAGCTGCGGATCGCCCGGGCGGTCGCCACGGGGTCGGCCGCGGCCTCCGCGGAGAACGTGACGGAGAAGGCGCCGAGCTCGGCGTACCGCGGCGCCCAGCGGTCGGCGTCGTCGATCATCAGGTGGACGTCGAGCGGCACCGGGCTGACCTGCTGGAGCCGTTCGACGACCGGCAGCCCGATCGTGAGGTTCGGCACGAAGTGGCCGTCCATGACGTCGACGTGGACGAGGTCGGCGGTCGCGATGCGGCCGAGGTCGCGCTCGAGGTTGGCGAAGTCGGCCGAGAGGATGCTGGGGCTGATGCGAACGGGCACGGGAGGAGCCTACCGGCCCTCCCCCGGCAGGGCCCCGGCCCCGCCGCCCGTCAGCCGACCTTGCGGACCAGGGCCGTGAACATCGCGTCGGTGCCGTGACGGTGGGGCCACAGCTGCACGTAGGGCCCGCTCGCGAGGTCGACGGGGCGGCCCGCAACCTCGGCGAGCGTCGCGGTGGCGTCGAGGACCTCGACGTCGTCGCGGCGGGCCGTGCCCGTCTCGACGATCGCCCGGGTCTCGGCGAGGTGCGGCGAGCACGTCACGTAGGCCAGGAGCCCGCCGGGGGCCAGTGCGTCGAGAGCGCTCGCGAAGAGCTCGGCCTGGAGCGAGGTGAGGTCGCCGACGTCGCTCGGCTGCTTGCGCCAGCGCGCCTCCGGCCGCCGCCGCAGGGCGCCGAGCCCGGTGCAGGGCGCGTCGAGCAGGATGCGGTCGTACGAGCCGGGCTCCTCCGTGCCGAAGCGCCTCGCGTCGCCCTCGCGCACCTCGACGCCCCCCGGCACGACCGCGAGGGCCTGCCGCACGAGCCCCACGCGCGCGGGCACCAGCTCGTTGGCGACGAGCGTCGCTCCGGCGCGGGCGGCCTCGGCCCCCAGCAGGGCCGCCTTCCCCCCGGGGCCGGCGCAGAGGTCGAGCCAGCGCTCGCCCGCCGCCGCCGGGTGGTGCCGGCTCAGCAGGAGCGCGGCCATCTGGGAGCCCTCGTCCTGCACGCGCGCGCGCCCGGCGCGGACGGCCGGGTGCTGCGAGGGGTCTCCCCCGGCGCTCGTGGCGGCCAGCGGCGACAGCTTCCCGCTCGGCGGGCCGAGCTCGTCGACCTCGGCGAGGCCGGGCAGGGCGACCAGGCTGACCCGGGGGGCGTCGTTGTCGGCCGCGAGCAGGTCGGCGAGCTCGTCGACGCGGCCCTCCGCGGCGAGGGCCCGCCGGAAGGCCCGGATCACCCAGGTCGGGTGCGACCACTCGGCCGACAGGCGGTCGTCGTCGCTGGTGGCGGCGTCGAGCACCCGCTGCCGCCACTCCTCGGGAGTGCTGCGCGACACCGCCCGGAGGACCCCGTTGACGAACCCGGTGCCCGACCTGCTGCCGACCTGGCGCGCCAGCTCGACGGACTCGTCGACGGCGGCGTGGACGGCGACCCGGGTCGAGAGCAGCTGGTGCACGCCGAGGCGGAGCACGTCGAGGAGCGCCGGGTCGACGGCGTCGACCGGCCGCCGGGCGGCCAGCGCGATCACGCGGTCGTAGTACCCCCGGAGCCGGAGCGTGCCGTACGTGAGCTCGGTCGCGAGGCCGGCGTCGGCGGGCTGCAGCCGGGCCCGGGCGATCCGCTGAGGCAGGAGAAGGTTCGCGTAGGCGTCGTCCTCCTCCACCGCCCGCAGCACGTCGAGGGCGATCTGGCGGGCGGGCTGGACGCGGCTCACGCGGGTCCTCCTGTGGGGGTCGAGGCGTCGGCGGGGGCGGACGCGGAAGGGGCAGCGGCGGAGGCAGAGGCGGAAGGGGCCGGGGCGAGGAGGAGGGGCCCCGGGTCGGACGCCAGGCCACGCCACCAGTCGGCGCCCGGCATCGGCTTCTTCCCAGGAGGCTGCACGCGGACGAGCTCCAGCGGCCGGCTCGCGGTGCCGACGACGAGACGTCGGCCACGGCGCTCGAGCCGGCCCGGTGCGGGGGCGGGCGCGTCCGTGTCGTCTACCCGCGCCTCCAGCACCTTGAGTCGGCCCTCGCCGAGCGGCAGGTGGGCCCCCGGCTCGGGCGTGGTGCCGCGCCACCGGTCGAGCACCGCGGTGGCGGGCGCCGAGAGGTCGAGCGCGCCGTCGTCGAGCGTGAGCTTGGGGGCGGTCGTGACCTCGCCGACCTGCGGCGTGCCGACCGCGCTCCCGACCGCGAGGGCGTCGACGACGTCGGTGAGCAGGTCGGCGCCGCTCGCGGCCAGCTCGGCGAGGAGCTCGCCCGCGGTCTCGTCGCCGCCGAGGGGGCGCTCGACCGTGCCGAAGACCTCGCCGGCGTCGAGCTCGGGCACGAGCTGGAAGACGGCGGCCCCCGTGACGGGGTCGCCCGCCATGAGGGCGCGCTGCACCGGGGCTGCGCCGCGCCAGCGGGGCAGCAGCGAGAAGTGCAGGTTGACCCAGCCGAGGCGCGGAGCGGAGAGCAGGGGCTCCCGGAGGAGGGCCCCGAAGGCGACGATGACGCCGAGGTCGGCGTCGAGGGCGGTGATCGCGGCCGTCACCTCGTCGGTGACGCGGCGCGCCTTGAGCACCGGCAGGCCGAGCCGCTCCGCCTCGACGGCGACCGGGGTGGCGGTCAGGACGCGACGGCGCCCCTGGGGCGTGTCGTCGCGGGTGAGCACGGCGACGACGTCGTGCTCGCTCGCCGCGAGGGCGGTGAGGGACGGGACTGCGGCAGCGGGGCTGCCGGCGAAGACGAGGCGCACGAGGGGTCCTGGGGGGTCGGTGATGGCGGGCGGGCGGGGGGGGGGGGGGGCGGAGGGTGACGGGCTGCCGACGGACGGGGCACCGGGGAGGCGCGGAGCCGACCCGGACGCCGGCCCGGTCGGTCGGTGGCCCGGTCAGTCGGTGAACGGCTCGACGTCGTCGAAGCGCACCCTGAGTGTAGGGAGCGGGCGGCCTCGACGACCTGCGACCGCCTTGCGTCGACCGGTGGCGGCGCGGATGACCTGGGAGCGCAGCACCTGGGCCACCTCGGCGCCCCGGGCGAAGTCGAACCGGACGATGGCCCGGACGCCGGCGTCGGGCACCTCGACCGGGCCGAGGACCTCCCGGCCGACCTCGGGCGGGAGCGCCTCGAGGGCCTGGGCCACGGTGTCGACGGTGCCGGTGACCGTGGCCACGCGGACGGCGGGAGGGAACCGCAGCTCTCGCCGGTCGGCGAGCTCGCCCGACACGTAGCGGGCGAGCTGCCACGTGGCGAGGGCCGAGGCCAACGCTCCGCCGACGCCGACGAGCACCACGGGCGCGCGGCGGGCGGCGAGGGCCGTCGCGTTGGCCCACCAGCGGAGGCAGTCCTCCGCGACGCGCAGGCTCTCCCGCGCGAGCATCCGCTCGCCGTCGAGGAGGAGGACGGCACGGTAGCCGCCCGGGGCGATCGGCTCCGCCCCGCGGGTCGCGACGACGATGGCCGGCTCGTCGTCGACCCGGACGATCTCGCGGGAGCCGTCGGAGACGATGACGCGGACGCCGGGGAAGGCCTTGCCCAGCTCGTCGGCCGTGCGGGAGGCGCCCGTGCCGACGCTCTTCATGACGGTGCCCTCGCAGGTCTGGCAGCGCCAGCCGACGGCCAGGGCCCCGCACCACGAGCAGGCCGGCTGGGCGCCCTGCGACCGCTGCACGAGGGGCCCGTTGCAGCGCAGGCACCGGGCGGTGTCGCCGCACTCCGTGCAGGCGAGTCGTGGCGAGTACCCGGGGTGGGCGACCTGGATCAGCACGGGCCCGTGCTCGACCGCGGCCCGTGCCTCCGTCCAGGCCGTGGAGGGGATCCTGGCCTGCGCGGCGAAGCCGTCGCGGGCCGCCTGCTGCGAGGTCGGGACGACGTGCGGCTGGTAGCGAGGGTCGGGGCGCACCTCGGCGAGGAAGCCGATCTCGACGAGGCGCTGCACGTCGGTGCTGCGCGTGTGCCCGAGGAAGACCAGGGCGGTGCCCTGCTGGGCCTGCCGCAGGAGCGCCGTGTCGCGGGCGTGCACGTAGGGGCTCAGAGGCTCGGAGAACAGCGGGTCGCCGTCGTCGAAGACCACGATGAGCCCGAGGCGCTCCGAGGGCGCCAGGAGCACCGACCGGTTGCCGACCAGGACGAGAGGAGTCGCGCCCCGGGCCCGCAGGACGGCCCGGTAGCGGTCGGCGTTCGACTGGCGCGAGTCGAGCCGCACGACCCGGTCGGGCGGGAGCACGGCCGCCAGCGCGCGCAGCACCTGGTCTTCGTCACGGTGGTCGGGCACCGCGACGATCGCGTCGTCGCCGGCGGCGAGGGCCACCGTCGCCAGCTCGGCGGCCGTGACCGCCCAGCGGCCGACCCACGTGCCGTCGGGGAGCTCGGCGAGCAGCGGCACGGCGTCGACCGCGGCGCGCCCCCTCGCCGGCACGAGGCCCGCCAGGGCGTCGGCGGAGTACCCCGTCACGGCGTGCGCCTCGACGGCCTCGTCGGCGACCGGCTCGGCGCCCGCGGCCTCCTCGAGGGCGGCGAGGTGGGCCTTCTCCACGCGCACCTGCCGGGGCGGGACGGCGAGCCTCAGCACGTCGCTCGCGGAGCCGCCGGCGCGGTCGGCCACGGCCCGGGCGAGGCGGTAGACCTCCGGGGCGAGCACGGGGACGGTCGACACGACGTCCTCCAGGTCGCTGAGCTCGCCCCGGTGGTCGCTCGTCGTGTCGAGCTCGACGACGAAGGCGTCGGCGATGCGCCCCGCCGAGCGGAGCGGCACCCGGACGCGCACGCCCGGCGCGACGTCGGCGCGGAGGTGAGCGGGGACGGCGTAGTCGAAGAGCCGGTCGAGCTGCGGCAGGGGCGACTCGACCAGGACCCGCGCCACCGCCCGGGGCGCGGCGGCGTCGACGGGCCCGCCCGACGCAGGCTCCTCCGCCGACGGGGACACCGCTGCCGTCGCCACGCCCGTCGGACCCGTCAGAGCCCGGCGGCGGCCCGCAGGGCGTCGACCCGGTCGAGGGCCTCCCACGTGAACTCCGGCAGCTCGCGGCCGAAGTGGCCGTAGGTCGACGTCGCGGCGTAGATGGGGCGGAGCAGGTCGAGGTCGCGGATGATCGCCGCGGGGCGGAGGTCGAAGACCGCCGTGACGGCCTCGATGATGGTCTCGTCGGGGACGTGGCCCGTGCCGAAGGTCTCGACGTAGAGCCCGACCGGTGCGGCGCGGCCGATGGCGTAGGCGACCTGGAGCTCGATGCGGTCGGCGAGGCCGGCGGCCACGGCGTTCTTCGCCACCCACCGCATGGCGTAGGCCGCGCTGCGGTCGACCTTCGACGGGTCCTTGCCGGAGAACGCGCCGCCGCCGTGCCGGCTGGCGCCGCCGTAGGTGTCGACGATGATCTTGCGGCCCGTGAGGCCGGCGTCGCCCTGGGGGCCGCCGATCTCGAAGCGGCCCGTGGGGTTGATGATGAACCGCGTCTCGCGGGAGTCGAGGCCCGCCTCGTCGAGGACGGGCCGCACGACGTGCGCGATGACGTCGGCCTCGAGCTGCTCCATCGACACGCGCGGGGAGTGCTGCGTCGAGACCACCACGGTGTCGACCGTCTTCGGCACGACGCCGTCGTAGCCGACCGTCACCTGGGTCTTGCCGTCGGGGCGCAGGTAGTCGAGCTCGCCCGACTTGCGGACGTGGGCGAGGCGCTCGGCGAGACGGTGGGCGAGCCAGACGGGCAGCGGCATGTACTGGGGCGTCTCGTTCGTCGCGTAGCCGAACATGATGCCCTGGTCGCCGGCGCCCTGACGGTCGAGGACGTCGTCGGAGGTGCCGGCCCGCGCCTCGAGGGCGGTGTCGACGCCCTGGGCGATGTCGGGCGACTGCGCGCCGATCGAGACCTCGACGCCGCAGGTGCGCCCGTCGAAGCTGACGGCGCTCGAGTCGTAGCCGATGCCGACGATCAGGTCGCGCACGATCGTGGGGATGTCGACGTACCCCTTCGTCGTCACCTCGCCGGCCACGTGCACGAGCCCGGTGGTGACCATGGTCTCGACCGCGACCCGGCTCGCCGGGTCGACCGCCAGCAGGGCGTCGAGGATGCCGTCGGAGATCTGGTCGCAGATCTTGTCGGGGTGGCCCTCGGTGACCGACTCGGACGTGAACAGCCGCAGGCTGCTCGCGGCCGGTGTCGGGCTGCTGGTGGTCTGGTCGGTCAGGGTCACGGGTCCTCCGGGTGTCGGGACGGGCCCCCGGGGGTGCCCGGGGACGGGGCGAGGCCCCGCGGGATCGACTCCTGCGGGGCCTCGTCTGATGGTACGACCGACCACCGTCGATGACGGCGGTCGGCGGGAGGGGCGCTACTCGGCGGGCGCCGCGAGCGGCTTGACCTCGAGCTTGTCCTCGTTGATCTCGTGCATGGCGACCGAGAGGGGCTTGTCGTCGATGGTGCTGTCGACGAGCGGTCCGACGTTGTCGAACAGGCTGCCCTCGTGCAGGTCGGCGTAGTAGTCGTTGATCTGGCGGGCGCGCTTGGACGCGAAGATGACGAGCGCGTACTTCGACTCGACCTTCGAGAGCAGCTCGTCGATGGGCGGATCGATGATGCCCTGGTTCTTGTCGGCCATGTTGTGCTCCTCTTGTCATGTCGCAGTGCTGCGTGTGGCGGTGCTGCGTGTGGCGGTGCCGCCGCGGCCGGGGCCGGACGGGAGATCGTGGCGCCGGTCAGGCGCGGGGCGGCCTGGTCAGGACGCAGTCATCAAGTCTACGACCTCACGAGCCGCTTCTGCCACGTCGTGGTTCACGACCTTGACGTCGAACTCGTCCTGGGCGGCCAGCTCGACCTTGGCGGTCTCGAGGCGACGCTGCTGCTCCGCGGCGTCCTCCGTGCCGCGGCCGATGAGACGGCGGACCAGTTCGTCCCAGGTGGGCGGCAGCAGGAAGACGAGGACCGCCTCCGGCATGGCCGTCCGGACCAGGCGCGCGCCCTGGAGGTCGATCTCGAGCAGGACGCTCCGGCCCTCCTGGAGCGCGGCGTCGATCGGCGGCCGCGGCGTGCCGTAGCGGTACGAGTTGTGGACGACGGCGTGCTCGAGCAGCTCCCGCTCACGGATCATGCGGTCGAACTCGGCGTCGTCGACGAAGTAGTAGTGCACGCCGTCGACCTCGCCGGGGCGGGGCGACCGCGTCGTCGCGGAGATCGAGAGGTGGACGTCGGGGTAGTTGTCGCGGATGTACGACGACACCGTGCCCTTGCCCACCGCGGTCGGGCCCGCGAGGACGACGAGGCGCGACCGCTGCCGGCCCTTCGCCTCGCGGTGCGCCAGCCAGTCGCCGAGGATGCGGCGCTGCCGCACGCCCAGGCCACCGACGCGCTTGGACTCGGCGATGCCGAGGTCGGCCATGATGCGCGCGACCCGGGTCGGCCCGATGCCGGGGATGCTCGTGAGGAGCTCGCGGACGCGGAGCGTCGCCTCGGGCTCGGTGGCCTCGCCGGCCCAGGCCGACTCGGCGACGTCGAGGGCCGATCGACGACGCTCCGCGATCGACGCCTTGACGGCGGCGCGGGCCCGACGAGCGGCGACGGCCGCCCGGGCGGCGGCGGCCCGGTCGACCGGGGGCGGGGTCATGCGAGGCACGAGCGGACCTCCTCCTGGTCGCGGCGCACGGCGGCAGCCACGCCCGAGGGGCCGGCCGACAGCACGCCCCGGGACGTCGAGACGACGACAGCGTCGGCCGCGGCGCCGTACAGGCTGCGCAGCTGGTCGTACCGGGCGCCCTGGTGGCCGAAGCCCGGGGCGAGCACGGGCGTGGTGGTCAGCCGCGCGACGTCGATGCCGGTGGCGGCGAGGTCGACGGTGGCGCCGAGCACCAGTCCGACCGAGCCGAGGCGGGTCTCCCCCGCGGTCTGGTTGTCGTCGAGCACGTGGTCGACGATACCGCCCGCGACGGTGACGACGCGCCCGTCCGCCCCGGCCGACCCGGCGCGCTGCACGCCCTGCGCCTCGGGGTTCGAGGTGGCGCCGAGCACGAAGACCCCGGCACCGGAGGCGCGGGCCAGGGCGATCGTGCCGGCCGCGGCCCCGAAGCCCAGGTAGGGCGACACCGTCAGGGCGTCGACGCGGAGGGGCGAGTCGGGCGCGAACCAGGCCTCGGCGTAGGCGTCCATCGTGCTGCCGATGTCGCCGCGCTTCGCGTCGCCCACGACGAGCAGGCCGGCGTCGCGGGCCGCCGCGAGCACCGCCTCGAGGGCCGCGAAGCCCGCGGAGCCCCACCGCTCGTAGAACGCGACCTGCGGCTTGACGACGCCCGCGCCTCCCCGGGCCGCCTCGACCACGCGGAGGCCCATCTCCCGCGCGCCGACGGCGCTCACGGGGAGCGACCACTCGTCGAGCAGCCACGGGTGCGGGTCGATGCCCACGCAGAGCGGGCCGACGCTCGCCATGACGTCGGCGAGCCGGTCGCCGAAGGGGGCGGGCGCCGACGGCGCGGTCGGGGTCATCGGCGAGCGGCCCGGGCGATGCCGTAGTCCTGCAGGCTGGTCACCTCGAGGTCGGTGTGCACGGCCTCGATCGACGCCACGGCGGCGCCGAGCTGCGCGATCGTCGTGAAGAGAGCCTTGTCGGCCGCGACGGTGGCGGCGCGGATCTCGTAGCCGTCCGCCCGCGCGCTGGACCCGCTCGGCGTGTTGATCACGATGTCGACCTCGTCGCGGTTGATCAGGTCGACGACGCTCTCGCCGCCGGCGCTGAACTTGGCCACGGTGTCGGCCGCGATCCCGTTGCGCACGAGGACGGTCGCGGTGCCCTCGGTCGCGAGGATCCGGAAGCCGAGCTGCTGCAGGCGCAGCACGGGCAGCACGATGGCCCGCTTGTCACGGTCGGCCACCGACACGAAGACCGTGCCCGACGTGGGCAGCCCGCCGTAGGCGGCGGTCTGGCTCTTCGCGAAGGCGCGCGGGAAGTCGCGGTCGATGCCCATGACCTCGCCGGTGGACCGCATCTCGGGGCTCAGCACGCTGTCGACGATCTGCCCCTCCTTCGTGCGGAACCGCTTGAAGGGCAGGACGGCCTCCTTGACGGAGATCGGTGAGTCGAGCGGCACGTCGGAGCCGTCCTGCTCGGGCAGCAGGCCGCTCTCGACGAGCTCGCGGATCGACGTGCCGACCATCACGAGCGAGGCCGCCTTCGCGAGGGGGATGCCGAGGGCCTTCGAGACGAAGGGCACCGTGCGGCTGGCCCGGGGGTTCGCCTCGATGACGTATAGCACGCCCGCGGCGATCGCGAACTGGACGTTCAGCAGGCCGGAGACCCCGATGCCCTGCGCGATGGCGAGGGTCGCCTCGCGGACGCGGTCGATCTCGCCCTTGCCCAGCGTGACCGGGGGCAGCGTGCAGCTCGAGTCGCCGGAGTGGATGCCGGCCTCCTCGATGTGCTCCATCACGCCGCCGACGTAGAGCTCGGTGCCGTCGTAGAGCGCGTCGACGTCGATCTCCACCGCGTCGTCGAGGAACCTGTCGACGAGGAGCGGCGCGTCGGGCCCGATGATCGCCGCGTCCTGCACGCGGACGAAGTAGTCGGCCAGCGACGGGCTGTCGTAGACGATCTCCATGCCGCGGCCGCCGAGCACGTACGACGGGCGGACGAGCACGGGGTAGCCGATCTCCTCCGCGACGGCGACGGCGCTCTCGTAGTCGGTCGCCGTGCCGTTCTTCGGCGCGAGGAGGCCCGCCCGGTCGAGGATGGCCGAGAACAGGCCGCGCTCCTCGGCGGAGTCGATCGCGTCGGGGGTCGTGCCGAGGATGGGCACCCCGGCGGCCTCGAGGCCCTTCGACAGGCCGAGCGCCGTCTGGCCGCCGAGCTGCACGACGACGCCGACGAGCTCGCCGCTCTGCGACTCCGCGTGGACGACCTCGAGGACGTCCTCGAGGGTCAGCGGCTCGAAGTAGAGCCGGTCGCTCGTGTCGTAGTCGGTCGAGACCGTCTCGGGGTTGCAGTTGACCATGATCGTCTCGTAGCCCGCGTCGCTCAGCGCGAAGCTGGCGTGCACGCACGAGTAGTCGAACTCGACGCCCTGGCCGATGCGGTTCGGGCCCGATCCGAGGATGACCACCTTGCGGCGGTCGCTCGGGGCGACCTCGGTCTCGACGTCGTAGCTCGAGTAGTGGTACGGCGTGAGGGCCGGGAACTCACCGGCGCAGGTGTCGACGGTCTTGTAGACCGGGCGCACGCCGAGCGCCCAGCGCTGCTCGCGGACCTCCTGCTCGCCGAGGCCGCGCAGCTGCGCGATCTGGGCGTCGCTGAAGCCGTGGTCCTTCGCGTGGGCGAACAGGTCGGCGTCCAGCTCCGCGGCCGCGGCGACCTCGTCGGCGACCTCGTTGATCAGCACCACCTGGTCGATGAACCAGGGGTCGATGGCGGTGGACTCGAACACCTGCTCGGCCGTCGCGCCGGCACGCAGGGCCTGCTGCACGGTCACGATGCGCCCGTCGGTGGGGGTGTGCGCCAGCGCGAGGAGCGCCTCCGCGTCGCCCGGCTCGCCCTCCCAGTGGAAGCTCGACCCGCGCTTCTCGAGCGAGCGCAGGGCCTTCTGCAGCGCCTGGGCGTAGTTGCGGCCGATGGCCATGGCCTCGCCGACGCTCTTCATCGTCGTGCTCAGCGTGGTGTCGGCGGCCGGGAACTTCTCGAAGGCGAAGCGCGGCACCTTGACGACGACGTAGTCGAGGGTGGGCTCGAAGGAGGCGGGGGTCACCTTCGTGATGTCGTTCGGGATCTCGTCGAGCCGGTACCCGAGGGCGAGCTTCGCCGCGATCTTGGCGATCGGGAAGCCCGTCGCCTTCGACGCGAGGGCGCTGGAGCGGGAGACGCGGGGGTTCATCTCGATGACGATGACGCGGCCGTTCGTCGGGTCGACCGCGAACTGGATGTTGCAGCCGCCCGTGTCGACGCCCACGCGCCGGATGATGTCGATCGAGATGTCGCGGAGGTTCTGGTACTCGCGGTCGGTGAGGGTCAGCGCCGGGGCGACGGTGATCGAGTCGCCGGTGTGCACGCCGACCGGGTCGACGTTCTCGATCGAGCAGACGACGACCGTGTTGTCGGCCGTGTCGCGCATCATCTCGAGCTCGTACTCCTTCCAGCCGAGGATGCTCTCCTCCAGGAGGACCTCCGTGGTGGGGCTCTGGTGCAGGCCGTCGGTGACCATGCGCACGAGCTCGTCGCGCGTGTAGGCGAAGCCCGAGCCGAGGCCGCCCATCGTGAACGACGGGCGGATGACGAGCGGGTAGCCGAGGTCCTCGGCGTACTCGATCGCCTCGTCGACGGTGTGCGCGATGTACGACTTCGCGACGTCGGCGCCGGACTCCAGCACGAGCTCCTTGAAGAGCTGGCGGTCCTCGCCCTTCTGGATCGCCTCGACCTTGGCGCCGATCAGCTCGACGCCGTGCTTCGCGAGGATCCCCTCGGCGTCGAGGGCGATGGCGGCGTTGAGGGCCGTCTGCCCGCCGAGCGTGGGCAGGATCGCGTCGGGGCGCTCCTTGACGATGATCGCCTCGAGCACCTCGGAGGTGATCGGCTCGATGTACGTGGCGTCGGCGAAGTCGGGGTCGGTCATGATCGTCGCCGGGTTCGGGTTGACGAGGATGACCCGGACGCCCTCCTCGCGGAGCACGCGGCAGGCCTGCGTGCCCGAGTAGTCGAACTCGGCCGCCTGGCCGATGACGATCGGCCCGGAGCCGATCACGAGGACGGAGTTGATGTCTGCGCGCTTGGGCATCAGTTGCTGCTTTCCAGGTCGGAGCCGAAGTCGACGGGCTGGCCGGACTTCCGGGCGACGACCGCCTCGCGGAAGCGGTCGAAGAGGTGGTTGCTGTCGTGCGGGCCCGCGGCGGCCTCGGGGTGGTACTGCACCGAGAACGCCGGGATGTCGAGGGCACGGAGCCCCTCCACGACCTCGTCGTTCAGGCTGAAGTGGCTGACCTCGACGCGGCCGAAGCCGGCGGGCGAGTCGAGCACGCCCTCGATCGGGGCGTCGACCGCGAAGCCGTGGTTCTGGCTGGTGATCTCGACCCGACCGGTGGTCTTGTCGAGCACGGGCTGGTTGATGCCGCGGTGGCCGAAGGGCAGCTTGTAGGTGTCGAACCCGAGGGCCCGACCGAAGAGCTGGTTGCCGAAGCAGATGCCGAAGTAGGGCACCCCGTCGCGCAGCGCGCCGCGGAGCAGCTCGACCTGGGCGTCGCTGGCCGCGGGGTCGCCGGGGCCGTTCGAGAAGAACAGGGCGTCGGGAGCCAGCTCGCGGAGCTGCTCGGGCGACGTGTCCTGCGGGAGCACGTGCACCTCGAAGCCGCGCTGGGCGAGGTAGCGCAGGGTCGAGGTCTTGACGCCGAGGTCGAGCACGGCGACCGTCCCGACGGCCTCGCCCTCGGCCGGGAGCACGTAGCGCTCCGTCGTCGAGACCTCGCTCGACAGGCTCAGGCCGCGCATGTCGGCCGAGTCGCGCACGAGGGCGAGCTGCTCGTCGTCGGCGAGGTCGAAGTCGGCCCCGCTGAAGATGCCGCCCCGCATCGAGCCGACGTCGCGGAGGCGACGGGTCACGGCCCGGGTGTCGATGCCCCGGATGCCCACGACGCCGTCGGCGACGAGCTGGTCGTCGAGGCTGCCCTGGGCGCGGTGGTTCGACACGACGCGGCTGGCGTCGCGGACGGCGTAGCCGGAGACCCAGATGCGGCGTGACTCGGGGTCTTCGTCGTTGACGCCGGTGTTGCCGACGTGCGGCGCCGTCATCACGACGATCTGGCCCGCGTACGACGGGTCGGTGAGGGTCTCCTGGTAGCCGGTCATGCCGGTCGCGAAGACGGTCTCGCCGAGGGTGCGCCCGACGGCGCCGTAGGCGCGGCCGACGTGGCGCGACCCGTCTTCGAGCACGAGGACGGCCCGGGGGGTGTTCGACGCGTCAGTCAATGGTCTTCTCTCCTGTGGGGGTGCCGGCCGCGGGGGCCGGGGGGACGAGGGGGCGCAGGGCGTCGACGACCGGTCGGGGGTCGTCGGCGAAGCGCAGGTAGGTGTCGACGACGGTGTCGCCGAGGCTCCAGGTGACCGCCACGAGGCCGTCGGTCTCGACGACGCGGTCGATCGCCCAGGTGGCGCGCTCGACGGCGCGGACCGAGGAGGCGCGGATCAGCACCGCAGGCTCGCCCGCGATGGCCAGCCGGACGCCCTCGGGGTGCACGGAGACGACCGCGCGACCGCGGAAGCCGAGGCCGTGGACGACGATCCGGTCGAGGGGGTCGCCGGCCCGGGTGGTGGCGACGTAGAACCCGTCGCGCTCGACGCTCGCGGGCCCGAGCTCGTCGGGGGCGCGCTCGGGGGCGGGCACCTCCGACTGTCGTCGCCCGCGGGCGCGCCAGGCGCGGACCATCGCGGCCATGAGGAGGCCGAGGAGCACGAGGACGGCGGCGCCGATGAGCCAGTAGGTCACCGGTCGGTCGCCTCCCCCGCGGCCAGCACGGCGCGAGCCGAGACCTCGGCGGCGGACCGGGCGACGGCCTCGGCGGCGACCACGGACCCGTCGAGGACGGTCGCGTAGCCCTGGTGGAAGGTCGCCTCGACCCGCCCGGGGAGCCGTTCGCCGAGGTACGGCGAGTTCGTGCTCTTGCCCGCGAGGTGCTCGAGGCCGAAGGTGCGGGTCACCCCTCGATCGTAGAGCGTGAGCTCGGCGGGCTCCCCCACCGCGAGCGGGCGGCCCTGGCCCGCGACCTGCCCGATCACGGCCGGGGTCGTGGACATCACGCGGGCGACGTCGGCCCAGCCGATCAGGCCCGTCTCGACCATGGTGCGGTGCACGACCGAGAGGGCCGACTCGAGGCCGACCATCCCGTTGGCCGCGGCGTCCCACTCGCAGCACTTCGCCTCCGAGGTGTGCGGTGCGTGGTCGGTGGCGACGATGTCGACGGTGCCGTCGGCGAGGGCCGCACGGAGGGCCTCGACGTCCTCCTGCCGCCGGAGCGGCGGGTTCACCTTGTAGCGCGAGTCGTAGCTCGAGACGAGCTCCTCGGTGAGCAGCAGGTGGTGCGGCGTGACCTCGGCGGTCACGGCGATGCCCCGGGACTTCGCCCAGCGGACCACCTCGACGCTGCCGGCCGTCGACACGTGGCAGACGTGCAGGCGGGCCCCGACGTGGTCGGCGAGCAGCACGTCGCGCGCGATGATCGCCTCCTCGGCGACGGCCGGCCAGCCGCCCAGGCCGAGCTCGGCGGAGAGCGCGCCCTCGTTCATCTGCGCGCCCTGGGTCAGCCGCGGCTCCTGCGCGTGCTGCGCGAGCACTCCCCCGAAGCCCTTGATGTACTCGAGGGCGCGGCGCATGAGCAGCGGGTCGGAGACGCAGTGGCCGTCGTCGGAGAAGACCCGGACGGCGGCGCGCGACCGGGCCATCGCACCGATCTCGGAGAGGTGCGTGCCGGCGAGGCCCTGCGACACCGCGCCGATCGGCCGCACGGTCACGTAGCCAGCTCGGTCGCCGAGGGCCTGGACCTGCTCGACGACGCCGGCCGTGTCGGCCACGGGTGACGAGTTGGCCATGGCGTTGACCGCCGTGTAGCCCCCGGCCGCCGCCGCGCGGGAGCCCGTGAGCACCGTCTCGCTGCCCTCGCCGCCGGGCTCGCGGAGGTGCGTGTGCAGGTCGACGAGACCGGGCAGCACGAGCAGCCCGTCGCCGTCGACGACCCGGGCGCCGAGGTGGCTCAGCCCGGAGCCGAGCTCGGCCACGACGCCGTCGCGGACGAGGACGTCGGTGCGGGCGCCGTCGGGGGCCTCGACGGAGCGGATCAGGTAGGAGGTGGTGGTCACGGGGTCCCTTCCCGGTCGCCGGCGAGGGTCAGGTAGAGCACGGCCATGCGGACGGCGACGCCGTTCGTCACCTGGTCGCGCACGGTGGAGCGGGGCGAGTCGGCCGCCTCGTCGCTGACCTCGAGGCCGCGGTTCATCGGCCCGGGGTGCATGACGATCGTCGTCTCCGGCAGCGTGCGGAACCGCACGGCGCCGAGGCCCCAGGAGCGGGCGTACTCGCGGGCGTTGGGGAAGAACGCCTCGTGCATGCGCTCCTGCTGGATGCGCAGCATCATCACGACGTCGGGCCGCACGGCCGCGATGGCCTCGTCGAGGTCGTAGTGGACGTCGACCCCGAAGCGGCTGACGTCGACCGGCAGCAGCGTCGGCGGCGCGACCACGGTGACGTGGGCGCCGAGCGTCCGCAGCAGCCAGGCGTTCGACCGGGCCACGCGGGAGTGCAGCACGTCGCCGACGATGAGCACCTCCACCCCGTCGAGGTCGCGGCCTCGGCTCGCGGCGCCGTGGAGGCGACGACGCATCGTGAAGGCGTCGAGCAGCGCCTGCGTCGGGTGCTCGTGCGTGCCGTCGCCGGCGTTGACGATCCCGGCGTCGACCCAGCCGCTGTCGGCCAGCACGCGAGGGGCGCCGGAGGCGGGGTGCCGGAGGACGATGCCGTCGGCTCCCATCGCGGCGAGGGTCTGGGCGGTGTCCTTCAGGGACTCGCCCTTCGACACGCTGGAGCCCTTCGCCGCGAAGTTGATCACGTCGGCGCTCAGGCGCTTGGCCGCGGCCTCGAACGAGATGCGGGTGCGGGTGGAGTCCTCGTAGAAGAGGTTGACCACGGTGGTGCCGCGGAGCGTGGGGAGCTTCTTCACCTGCCGGGTGGCGACGTCGGCCATGTCCTCGGCGACGTCGAGCACCCGGAGGGCGTCGTCGCGGCTCAGGTCGGCCGTGCTGAGGAGGTGCCTCACGAGGTGGGCCCTCCCGTCTGCTCGGCGGGTGTGGTGCCGGGCTCGTCGCCCGCGCCTCCCTCGATGGCGACCCCGTCGTCGCCGTCGACCTCCGACAGGTGCACGTAGATGCGCTCCGACGAGGAGGTCGGCAGGTTCTTGCCCACGAAGTCGGCCCGGATCGGGAGCTCGCGGTGGCCCCGGTCGACGAGGACGGCGAGACGGACGGCCCGCGGTCGGCCGAGCGCGCTGAGTGCGTCGAGGGCTGCCCGGACGGTCCGGCCCGAGTAGAGCACGTCGTCGACGAGCACGACCACCGCGCCGTCGATGCCGCCGGTCGGGAGGCTCGTGGGGTGGCTGGCGCGCGTGGGGTTCCGCCGCAGGTCGTCGCGGTACATCGTGACGTCCACGGAGCCGACCGGCACGGCCACGCCCGCGATCGACGACAGGGTCGCCCCGAGGCGCTCGGCGAGGGCCACGCCCCGCGTGGGGACCCCGAGGACCACGAGCCCGTCGGGGCCCCGGTTCGACTCGAGGATCTCGTGGGAGATGCGCGTCAGGGCGCGCGTGATGTCAGCCTGACTCAGCACGGTACGGGTGCTCAATCGGACCTCCTTCCCCGCCTCTCGGGACGGAACTTAAAGGACGTCGGGGTGGTGCGTCGCGACCCGGCCCGCAGGCCGCGACGCGGTTCCGGCAGCCTAGCGGCTGGCGGCGACGCTGCTGAGCAGGCCGTTGACGAAGGTGGCGGAGTCGTCGGTGCTCAGCGACTCCGCCAGCTCGACCGCCTCGCTGATCGCGACGTGGTCGGGCACGTCGTCGGCGTGGAGCAGCTCGAAGATGGCGATGCGGAGGATGCCCCGGTCGAGAATGGGCATGCGCTTCAGGGGCCAGCCCTGCGAGTACGTCTCGATGAGCTCGTCGATCTCGGAGCCGTTCTCGACGACGCCCTGGACGAGGTCGCGGGCGTAGCCCCAGCTGGAGCTGCGCTCGGGCTGGGCCATCGCCCGCGTGGTCTCGGCGACCAGGGCGTCGCTGATGCTGATCTGTCGGACGTCGGCGACGTAGAGGACGTCGAGGGCGCGCTTGCGCGCCTTGGTGCGTGCGCTCACGGAGGCTGTCGGCGCCGACTAGTCGGCGACGCGGCCGAGGTAGCCGCCGTCGCGCGTGTCGACCTTGACCTTGGTGCCGGTCTCGAGGAAGAGCGGGACCTGGATCTCGTAGCCGGTCTCGACCGTCGCGGCCTTGGTGCCGCCGGTCGAGCGGTCGCCCTGCAGGCCGGGCTCGGTGTACGTGACCTCGAGGACGACGCTGGCGGGCAGCTCGATGTAGAGGGGCGTGCCGTCGTGGAGCGCCATCTGCACGTTCTGGTTCTCGAGCATGAAGTTCTTCGCGTCGCCGACGATCGTCGCCGGGACGTTGATCTGGTCGTAGTCGCTGGTGTCCATGAACACGTAGCCGTCGGCCTCGGCGTAGAGGTACGTGTACTCGCGGCGGTCGACGTTGGCGAAGTCGATCTTGGTGCCGGCGTTGAACGTCTTGTCGACGACCTTGCCCGACATGACGTTCTTCATCTTGGTGCGGACGAAGGCCCCGCCCTTGCCCGGCTTGACGTGCTGGAACTCGATCACGTTCCAGAGCTGGCCGTCCAGGTTGAGGACGGCGCCGTTCTTGATGTCGTTGGTGGTCGCCATGCGTGCGGGGTCCTTCGTGTCTGCGAGCGTGAGGTAAGCGGAGGCGCCGGGCCGACCTCGGGGGCGGTGACGGCGGCGGACCGCGAGGGCCCTGATCAGGCCAGGAGGAGCTTAGCGCGGTCGGCGGCGTCCGCCGCGCGACGGGCTCGAGACCAGGGCGCCGAGCACCGGGCCCCCGAGCCAGGAGAGCACGGAGAGGACGAAGGCCGACGCGCCGCAGACTCCGGCGACGACGAGCGCCGGCCCGACGACGGGACCGTCGCCCGTCGCCGAGCCCAGGACGAGCACGACGGAGCAGCCGAGGACCAGCAGCAGCAGGACACCGGCCTGGACGCCGAGCCAGGCGACGTGCGCCGGGCTGACCGCGTGGAGCCGGTCGAGGAGCGCCCGGGGCTCCAGGCCCGCCCGGGCCGCGAACCTGGCCACGAGGAGGAGCCACCACCCGGCCGCGGCGAGCGTGGCGAGCACGGGCACGAGGAGCAGGACGGCGACGAGGACGCCCCCGTCGGCCTCGGCCGCCCCGGCCCCCGCGCCGGCGACGAGGAGCGCCGTCGCCCAGGGGGCCAGGGCGGGGAGCGCTCCGAGGCGGGTGACGACCTGGTGCACCAAGGACCGGAGGTGGACGAGCGCGTCCCTCGAGGTCGGCGCGTCCGCCAGCTGCGCCAGGGCCCCGACGCTCGCGACCTCGGCGCGCCCCGTGTCGAGGTCGAGGGCGTCGAGGCCGCGACGGGCGTCGACGTTCTCGGGCTCCAGGGCCAGCGCCGTGCGGAAGGCGGCGCGGGCTGCGGCGTACCGCCGGTCGCGGACGGCCATGTCGGCGACGACGAGGTGGGCGGCGGGCTGCTCCGGGGCGAGGCGGACGCACTCGGCGGCGTGCGCCCTCGTCGCGTCGGTGGGGAACGGCTCGGCCATGCCCAGGTAGGCGGCGCTCGCGTGCACCCGCCACTCGTGCGGCGCGAGACGCAGGGCCTCGGCCGTCGCGGCCCTCGCGTCGTCCGCCTCGCCGAGGCGGTGCGACGCCTCGGCCAGGACGGTCCAGGCCGTCGCCGCTCCGGGCTCGACGGACGTGGCACGCCGGGCGGTGTCGCGCGCGGCGAGCCGGCGGCCCGCCTGGAGCTGCACCGCCGCGAGGAGCCGGAGCGCGGGCGCGTCGTCGGGGTCGGACCTGAGGTGCCGGGCGAGCGCGGCCGCGGACTCCTTCAGCCGGCCCTCCCCCCGGAGCCGCGTCGCGTCGGCGAGGTCGTCGGTGCTCACCGGCCCCGCCTCACGCCGAGGAAGGCCCGCAGCTCGGCGAAGGTGCCGTCGTCGACGCCGTAGGCCACGACGCTGCGTGCCGCCGCCGCCCACTCGCCCACGGAGGACGTCACGGACGACACCGCGCGGCGGAGGTCCCGGTCGGAGACCGGACGGGGCGTCCCGGCCGCGACGCTGTCGGAGAGCGCCCGACGGAGGGCCAGGTCGCAGACGTAGGCGACGTCCGCGCCGGAGAGGCCCTCCGTCCGACGGGCCAGGCCGTCCAGGTCGACGTGGCCCACCGGCCGTCCCTCCAGGCGACGACGGGCGATCTCCCGTCGGGCAGGACCGTCCGGCGGGAGCACGAGGAGCGTGCGGTCGAGGCGCCCTGGCCGTCGCGCGGCCGTGTCGACCTCCCAGGGGCGGTTCGTCGCGGCGAGCACGAAGAGGCCGTCGTTCCGGGAGTCGACGCCGTCGAGCTCCACGAGCACCTGGGTGGTGAGCGCCGCCGTCCAGCCGTCCGCGGACGAGCGGCGGGGCAGGAGGGTGTCGACCTCGTCGAGGAAGAGCACGCACGGTGCGGCGCGTCGCGCGGCGGCGAAGAGGTCGGCGACGGCGAGGTCGGCGCGGCCGCTCGCGTGGTCGTGCAGGTCGGCCCGGGAGACGCTCAGGAAAGCGGCGTCCAGCTCGCCGGCCAGGGCCCTGGCGAGGTGGGTCTTGCCGCAGCCGGGCGGGCCGTAGAGCAGCAGCCCTCCCCGCATCGTCGCCCCGTACGCCTGCCGCAGCTCGGGGTTGCGCAGCGGCACGAGGAACGCCTGGTCGACGGCGGCCTTCACGTCGGCCATCCCCCCGACGTCGGAGAGCCGGGCGGCGGGCCGGTCGATGCGGAAGGAGGCAGCGTGGAGGTCGTCCTCGGCGGTGGCCCAGTCGAAGCCCGAGTCGTCGCTGCGCGCCGGGCCGCCGGGGCCGTCACCGGCGCCGAGGTCGTCGAGGCCCCGCGGGTCGGCGACGCCCTCGGGGTCGCCGAGCGACGTCGCCCCGTCGTCGACCGGTGCCGCCTCGTCGACCGCCCCGTCGTCCCGCACGCCCCCCGCCGTGTCGCCGGACGGCCCGAGGGCTCGTCGCATGCCCGCCCGCGCGTGCTCGTCCAGGGGATCGCGGGCGAGGGCCGCCGCCAGGGCGGCCACGGCGCCGTCGACGTCGCCCTCCTCCCACAGCAGGGCGCCGAGGTGGACCCTCAGGGGGACGTCGTCCGGGGACTGCTCGACGGCGAGCCTCAGCGACCGGATCAGGGATTCACGCACCCCCGGATCATAGTGACCCGTGAGCGACCGTCAGGAACCGATCTCCTGGTAGGCCATGAAGAGCAGGCTCGCGTCGGGACCGGTGAGGACGGTGGGCTTCGCCACGTCGTCGAGGACGATGAAGCGGAGCATGCCGGCGCGGGACTTCTTGTCGCGTTGCATCGTCGCGAGCAGGGTGTTCCAGCGGCCCAGCGGGTAGCTCGTGGGCAGGGTCAGGGACTCGAGGATGCGGCGGTGACGGTCGACGACCTCGTCGCTGAGCCGTCCGCTCAGGCGGGCCAGCTCGGCGGCGAAGACCATGCCGACGGAGACGGCGGCGCCGTGCCGCCACTGGTAGCGCTCGGCGTGCTCGACGGCGTGGCCGAGGGTGTGGCCGTAGTTCAGGATCTCGCGGAGCCCCTGCTCGGTGAAGTCGGCCGCGACCACGCGCGCCTTCACGCCGATGGCCAGCTCGAGCACCCGGCGGAACTCCGGGGTCGTCGGGTCGACCGCCCGGTCGACGTCGGCCTCGATCACGTCGAGGATCTCGGGCTCGGCGATGAAGCCCGCCTTCACGACCTCGGCGAACCCGGCGAGGATCTCGTTCCGGCCGAGCGTGTCGAGCATGTCGAGGTCGGCCACGACGGCGACCGGAGCGTGGAAGGCGCCGACGAGGTTCTTGCCCTCGGCCGTGTTGATGCCGGTCTTGCCGCCCAGGCTCGCGTCGACCATGCCGAGGACGGTGGTGGGCACCTGGACGAGCGCGACGCCCCGGAGCCAGGTCGCGGCGACGAAGCCCGCGAGGTCGGTGACGGCGCCGCCGCCGAGGCCGATGACCGCGTCGGTGCGCGTGAAGTCCGCCTGGCCGAGCACCTGCCAGCAGAAGGCCGCCACCTCGACGCGCTTGGCGTCCTCCGCGTCGGGGACCTCGGCGATTATGGCCTCGTAGCCCGCGGCCACGAGGCTCTCGCGCAGCTCGCCGGCCTTCCGGCCGAGCGTGGGCGCGTGGACGATCAGCACCTTGGCGGTGCCGCTCGGCAGCAGGGGGGGGATGCGCGAGGCCACGCCCCGGCCGAGGACGACGTCGTAGGGGGCGTCGCCGCCGACGCGGATCGTCGTCGAGCCGTCGTCGCGGGCGGGGGCGCCCTGCCGGTCGCTGTCGTGGGGGCGGGTGTCGCTCATGCGGGCCTCTCGGTCAGGGGGTCGGTGCGCCCGGCCAGGAAGACGACGATGTCGTCGACCACGGTCGAGACGGGCCGGTCGGACGTGTCGAGCTCGACGTCGGCCAGGGATCGGTACAGGGGCGCCCGCTCGTCGGCGATGGCCCGCCAGGCGGCCATGCCGCCGGTCTGCAGGAGCGGGCGGGCGGACCCGGCGATCCGCGCCTCCACCGCCTCGGGCGTGACCGTCAGCAGCACCACGGTCGTCGCGGCGAGCCGCTCGCGCGTGTCGGGGTGGAGCACCGCTCCCCCGCCGAGCGAGACCACGCCGGGGCTGGTCAGCGCCTCGGCGACGACGTCGTGCTCGAGCTCCCGGAACCGGGGCTCCCCGTGCACGGCGAAGATCTCCGCGACGGGCCCGTGCCGTCGCACGACGACGCGGTCGGTGTCGACGAAGGGGAGGCGGAGCCGCCGGGACAGCTTCTTCCCGATGCTGCTCTTGCCGGCGCCCATGGGGCCGATGAGCACGACGGGCGCGGCCTCGGCGGCGGGAGGCCGCGTCGGCGTGCCCTCCGGGGCCCCGGTCACGATCCGGAGGCCGCCGCCTCGGTGCGGAGGGTGTCGGGGATCGACTCGAGGTAGGCCCGGAGGTTGCGCGAGGTCTCGGCGAGGGAGTCGCCGCCGAACTTCTCGAGCACCGCGTCGGCCAGGACGAGCGCGACCATCGACTCCGCGACGACGCCGGCGGCGGGGACGGCACAGACGTCGGAGCGCTGGTGGTGCGCCTTGCTCTCGTCGCCCGTCGCGACGTCGATCGTCGCGAGGGCGTGGGGGACGGTGGCGATGGGCTTCATGCCGGCGCGGACGCGGAGGACCGTGCCGGTGCTCATGCCGCCCTCGGTGCCCCCGGCGCGGTCGGTGTCGCGGGAGATGAGGCCGCCCTGGCGGTGCAGCTCGTCGTGCGCGACGCTGCCGCGACGCCGGGTCGTCTCGAAGCCGTCGCCGACCTCGACGCCCTTGATCGCCTGGATCCCCATCAGGGCGGCCGCGAGGCGGGAGTCGAGACGGCGGTCCCAGTGCACGTGCGAGCCGAGGCCGGGCGGTACGCCGTAGGCGAGCACCTCGACCACGCCGCCGAGGGTGTCGCCGTCCTTCTTCGCCGACTCGACCTCCTCGACCATCAGTGCCGAGGTGGCCGGGTCGAAGCAGCGGAGGGGGTCGTCGTCGAGGCGGTCGACGTCGCCGGGGCGCGGCAGGTCAGCGCCCTCGGGCACGCGGACGGGGCCGACGGAGAGCGTGTGGCTGACGAGCTCGACGCCGAGCTCGGCGAGGAAGGAGCGCGCCACGGCGCCGAGGGCCACGCGCGCGGCCGTCTCGCGGGCGCTCGCGCGCTCCAGGACGGGGCGGGCCTCGTCGAAGCCGTACTTCTGCATGCCGACGAGGTCGGCGTGGCCGGGGCGGGGGCGCGTGAGGGGGGCGCTGCGCCCCCGGGAGGCGTCGCTGACCTCGACGGGCTCCGGGCTCATGACCTCCTCCCACTTCGGCCACTCCGTGTTGCCGATGCGGAGGGCGACCGGGCTGCCCATGGTGAGGCCGTGGCGGACGCCGCCGGAGATGGCCAGCTCGTCCTGCTCGAACTTCATCCGCGAGCCACGGCCGTAGCCGAGCTTCCGCCGGGCGAGGTCGGTGCGGACGGCGTCCATCGAGACGGGCACGCCCGCGGGCAGCCCCTCGAGGACGGCGATGAGCTCGGGGCCGTGAGATTCCCCTGCGGTCAACCAACGAAGCATGCGGCAATCCTCGCACAGGCCGGGGTCGTGGCCGTCCGACGACCGCCGCCGTCGCCCCGGGCGGGGGCGACGGCGGCGGGCACGGCACTGCTGGGGGCCTACTGGTACTCGGGGTGCTCGCGCATCCACGCCTGCCAGACGGCCACGGCCTCCTCGTGCTCGGCGAAGGTCGTCGAGAACGCCGTCTCGCCGGTGTCGAGGTTCGTCGTGACGAAGTAGAGCCAGGTGCCGTCGGCCGGGGCGACGGCCGCGTCGATCGCGAGGTCGCCGGGGTTGGAGATGGGGCCGACGGGGAGGCCCTCGTGCTGGTACGTGTTGTAGGGATTGTCGGCGTCGCCGCGCTCCGCGTCCGTCGTCGTCACGCGGTGCGTGTTGCCGGTGCCGTAGGCGACGGTCGCGTCGGACTGCAGGAGCATCCCCTGGTCGAGGCGGTTCTGGAAGACCCGCGCCACCTTCGGGTAGTCGGCCGCGAGGCCCGCCTCGCGCTGGATGAGCGAGGCGAAGACGACGATGCGCTGCTGGTCGGCGGGCTGGACGCCGGCGGCCGCGAGGCGCTCCTTCATCGTGTCGACCATCTGCTGCAGGTAGCCCCGCGCGTCGAGGCCGGGGTCGAGCTCGTAGGTCGCCGGGAAGAGCCAGCCCTCGAGGCTCGTCGCCTCGGCGGGCAGGCCGAACGACGCGGGGTCGGCGGCCGCGGCCTGGACCTGGTCGAGCGGGATGCCCGTGGCGTCGGCGAGCAACGTGTACACGTCGACGGCGGCCGTCCCCTCGGGGATGACGACACGGTCGGTGACCCGGTTCGAGGAGTCCTGGAGGGCGGCGAGGGCCGAGGCGGCGCTCATCTCCTGCTGCAGCGTGTAGCTGCCGGGCTGGAACGTGATGGTGGGGTCGGCGAGCATGAGCGAGTAGGCGGCCTGGTAGCTCTTCGTGACGCCGGCGTCGTTGAGGTTCGTCGCGATGTCGGAGCCGTTCTCGCCGCTGGTCACGGCGAACTGCACCTCCGTGCCGTTGCCGGAGCCGGAGAAGTCCTCGGGCGCGGGCTCGCCCTGGAGCTTCTCGATCAGGGGCGACACGGCGCCCCAGGCTGCTGCGACGCCCGCGGCGCCGCCGCCCACGACGACCAGCAGGACCACGAGCAGCACGACGCCGCCCTTCTTGCTGCCGCGAGGGCGCTTCTCGCGGGCCCGGGGCGAGCGCTCCCGGTCGCGCTGCTCACGACGGGAGGCGGCCGGCACCTCCTCGACAGGCTCGGCGGTGGCGACCCCGGCTCGGCGGTCACGGGCGGAGGCGCGGCTGCCGTCGGCGCCACGGGGAGGGTCGGACTGCGGAGGCGACGCGAAGAGGTCGTCCCACTGGGGATCGTCGGCCACGTTCATCGTCCTTCGTCGGGTACGGGGAGGGCCCCGGCGCCGTCGTCGGGGCCGGGTGCGCCCACGAGGTGACCGGGCGGGCGACCGCTCGACCGCTCGAGGTCGAGCGCGTGCTGCACGATGATAACAGCGGCGACCTGATCGATGACGGATCGTTGTCGACGGCCCTTGCGCCCGGAGGCCCGCAGTGCTCCCTGTGCACTGACGGTGGACAGCCGCTCGTCGACGAGCCTGACCGGCACGTCGCTCCGGCCGGCGAGGACGGCGGCGAAGTCGCGCGCGTCGGTGGTCGAGGGAGTGTCACCGCCCGACAGCGACAACGGCAGGCCCACGATGATCTCGAAGGCCGACGCCTCAGCGGCGTGGGCGAGGATGGCGTCGACGTCGGCGGTGCCGTCCGCCGCCCTCGGCACGGTCTCGACCGGGGTCGCGATCATGCCGTCCGGGTCGGTGCGGGCGACGCCGATGCGGGCACGGCCCACGTCGACGCCGAGCCGCACCCCGCGACGCACCCTCAGCCCCGGAGGGCCGCGACGATGCCGGCCAGCGCCGCCGGCACGGCGGCCACGTCGGAGCCGCCGCCCTGCGCGAGGTCGTCCTTGCCGCCTCCGCCGCCGCCGAGCACGCCGGCGGCCGCGCGGGCGAGGGAGCCCGCCTTCACGCCGGCCCGACGAGCACCGTCGGTCGTGGCGACGATGACGGCCGGCTTGCCCTGCACGTCGGCCGCCAGGGCGACGACGGACGAGGACGAGGAGCCGAGACGCTCACGCACGGACGTCACGAGCGAGCGCAGCTCGTCGGTGGTGCGCAGCGCGCCGACGTCCTCGGCCACGACCGTCAGCTCGCCGACGACGGCGGCCGTCGCCGCGAGCGAGGGCACCCGGGTCGCGAGCTGGGCGGACTCGAACTCCGCGATCCGCTTCTCGGCGGCCTTGAGGCTCGCCACCAGGTCGCCCACGCGCTCGGGCAGCTGCTCGCGCGGCGCCTTGAGCGACGACGTGAGCTGGGCCACGATCGCGCGCTCCGACGCGAACTCGCGGAACGCGTCCAGGCCGACCAGCGACTCCACCCGGCGGTTGGTCGAGCCCACGGAGGTCTCGCTCACCAGGTTGACGAGCCCGACCTGCGAGCTCGTCGAGACGTGGGTGCCGGCGCAGAGCTCCCGCGACCACGGGCCCCCGATGTCGACCATCCGCACGGTCTCGCCGTACTTCTCGCCGAACAGCGCCATGGCGCCCATCGCCCGGGCCTCGTCGAGGGGCATCTCGCGGGTGACGACCTGGAGGTCGTCGCGGATGGCGCGGTTCGCGATCTCCTCGATCTCCGACCGCGTGGCGGGGCTGAGGGCCTGGTTCCAGTTGAAGTCGAGGCGCAGGTAGCCGGCCTTGTTGTACGAGCCGGCCTGGTGCGCCTCCGGCCCGAGCACCTCGCGGAGCGCCGCGTGCACGAGGTGGGTCGCGGAGTGCGCCTGCGTCGCGCCGCGGCGCCACACGGGGTCGACGACGCTCGTGGCGGCGTCCCCGACGCCGACCTCGCCGGAGCGCACCTGGACGCGGTGGCTGATGAGGCCCTTGACCGGCTTCTGGACGTCGAGCACCTCGAGGTCGAAGCCCGTGCCGACGATGCTGCCGGCGTCGGCCTCCTGCCCGCCGGACTCCGCGTAGAGCGAGGTCTCCGCGAGGATCACCTCGGCGATGTCGCCCGCGACGGCACGGTCGACGGAGGCACCGTCGACGATGATGCCGAGGACGGTCGACTCGGTGTCGAGCACGTCGTAGCCCGTGAACACGGTCTCGCCGTGGGCACGGAACGCGCTGTAGACGCTGAGGTCGGCGAGGGCGGTCTTCCGCGACTTCGCGTCGGCCTTGGCGCGGGCCCGCTGCTCGCTCATGAGGCGGTCGAAGGCCTCGCGGTCGACCGTGAGGCCGTTCTCCTCCGCGATCTCGAGCGTCAGGTCGATCGGGAAGCCGAAGGTGTCGTGGAGGAGGAAGGCCGTGTCGCCCGCGAGTCGCGGGGAGCCGGAGCCCTCGTCGCGGCGCTTCGTGTCGGCCACGGCGATGTCGAGGATGTCGGTGCCGGCCGAGAGCGTGCGGAGGAAGGTCTCCTCCTCGCCGACGGCGAGCTGCGAGATGCGGTCGTAGTCGGTCTCGACCTCGGGGTAGGCCGCCTTCATGGCGTCCCGCGAGGCGGCGAAGAGCACCGGGAAGGTGGCCCCCTCCACGCCCAGCAGGCGCATGGACCGCACGGCTCGGCGGAGCAGGCGACGCAGGATGTAGCCGCGCCCCTCGTTCGACGGACGGACGCCGTCGGAGAGCAGCATGAGCGCGCTCCGCACGTGGTCGGCGATGACCCGCATGCGGACGTCGTCGTCGTGCACGGCGCCGTAGCAGCGGCCGGACAGCTCCGCGGCGGCGTCGAGCACGGGGCGCACCTGGTCGATCTCGTACATGTTGTCGACGCCCTGCTTGAGGAACGCGACGCGCTCGAGGCCCATGCCGGTGTCGATGTTCTTCGCGGGCAGCTCGCGCACGATGTCGAAGTCGACCTTCGAGCGGACGTTCTCGATCTGGTACTGCATGAACACGAGGTTCCAGATCTCGACGTAGCGGTCGTCGTCGGTGGCCGGGCCGCCGTCGACGCCGTAGGCCGGGCCCCGGTCGAAGAAGATCTCGGAGCAGGGGCCGGCGGGGCCGGGCTGGCCGGTGTGCCAGTAGTTCGTGTCCTTCCCGAGGCGCTGGATCCGCTCGTCGGGCAGCCCCGCGATGCGCTTCCAGAGCTCGATCGCCTCGTCGTCCTCCTCGTAGACGGTCACCCACAGGTCGTCCGGCGAGAAGGCCAGCCCGCCGTCGGCCTCGCTCGAGGTGAGCAGCCCCCACGCGTACTCGATCGCGCGGTCCTTGAAGTAGTCGCCGAAGGAGAAGTTGCCGTTCATCTGGAAGAAGGTGCCGTGCCGCGGCGTCTTGCCGACCTCTTCGATGTCGTTGGTGCGGATGCACTTCTGGACGCTCGTGGCCCGGGGCCACGGCGTCGGCACGAGGCCGGTCAGGTACGGGATGAACGGCACCATGCCGGCGACCGTGAAGAGCAGCGACGGGTCGTCGCTGACCAGGGAGGCGGACGGGACCACGGTGTGGCCTCGCTCACCGAAGTACTCGAGCCAACGGCGGCGGATCTCTGCGGTCTGCATGGTTCTCCCAGGGGTGCTGCGGTGATGTGCGGGGGCGGAAGAGGAGGCGCGGGGCCCCGGCCGGGTCAGCCCTCGGTCGTGGGGTCCGTCGCCGAGCGCAGCTCGGCCTCGCGGGTCTTGTAGCCGTCGACGACCGCGGCGCGGAACGAGGTGACGCTGCCGTCGATGTCGTCGAGGAGGCGCTGCCCCCCGGCCGTGCGGACGGCGAGGTGCGCGATGCCGAGCCCGAGGACGACGCCGACGGACAGCAGGATCAGGCTCTTCACGGATGCTCCTCACGGGTCTGCGCCGGGACGGCGCGGGTCGACACGTCAGCTTACTTCGAACGGTCGGGCGGTCGGGCACGGGGCCGGCGGGGACGACGAAGGGAGCGCGCCACGTGAGCGGCGCGCTCCCTCCGGAGTCGCTGTGGAGCAGGTGCTAACGGGCGGCGTAGTACTCGACGACCAGCTGGACCTCGCAGGTCACGGGGACCTCGGCGCGCTTCGGGCGACGCACGAGGCGGGCCTGCAGCTTGTCGATCTCGACCTCGAGGTACGCGGGCACCTTGGGGAGGAGGTCGACGTGGCCACCGGCGGCGGAGACCTGGAAGATCTCCATCTTCTCGCTCTTGGGCTTGACGTGGATCATCTGGCCCTCCTTCAGACGGAAGGAGGGGCGGTCGACGAGCTTGCCGTCGACGAGGATGTGACGGTGCACGATCATCTGACGGGCCTGGGCCGTGGTGCGGGCGATGCCGGCACGGACGACCAGGGCGTCGAGACGCGTCTCGAGCAGCTCGACCAGGTTCTCACCGGTCAGGCCCGAGGCCTTGCGGGCCTCGTTGAAGACGATGCGGAGCTGGGCCTCGCGGATGCCGTACTGGG
The DNA here is from genome assembly GCF_011759585.1 of Frigoribacterium endophyticum. Classification (GTDB taxonomy): domain Bacteria; phylum Actinomycetota; class Actinomycetes; order Actinomycetales; family Microbacteriaceae; genus Frigoribacterium; species Frigoribacterium endophyticum. The sequence continues at coordinate 1,209,736 of NZ_JAAOYV010000001.1, read as the reverse complement.
CACGCAGGCGCTGCTTCTCACGGAGACGGACGGCGTAGTCGCTGTCGGTCTTGCGCTTGGTGCGGCCGTGCTCGCCGGGAGCGTAGGGACGCTTCTCGAGGTAGCGGGCGGCCTTGGGGGTCAGCGCGATGCCGAGGGCACGCGAGAGACGGGTCTTGCTGCGGGTACGTGACTTGGTCGACACGGTCGTCCTGTTCTTGTCGTGGATCATGGAGGGCCGGCCCAGCGCGCGAGCGCCGGCAGGCGTAACAAGAGGGGTGAGTGCCGCGGTGGCGACCGGCTACAGGTCGTCGCACCTCTCTCGGGGACGTCTTCAGCAGCCGCGCATCGACGCCCGAGTTCTAGGCAACCCCACGAGCATACAGGAGCGGCTGCGGCTGCGCGACAGGACCGAGGCGGCGAGTCGCGCTCGGGCGTCAGCGGCCGCGGGTGATGCGGCGCAGCTTCTCGAGCCGGGCCGCGACGTCGCGCTCGTTGCCGTTCGAGGTGGGGTCGTAGTACGTGTGGTCGACGATCTCGTCGGGGAGGTACTGCTGCTCGACCACGCCGAACTCGGAGTCGTGCGCGTACTTGTAGCCCTTGCCGTGGCCGAGGCGGCGGGCCCCGGGGTAGTGCGCGTCGCGGAGGTGCTTCGGGACGGGGCCGGCGCCTCCCGCCCTGACGTCGGCGATGGCGGCGTCCAGGGCGCTGTACGAGCGGTTCGACTTCGGCGCCGTGGCGAGGTACACGACGGCCTCGGCCAACGGGATGCGCCCCTCCGGCATGCCGATCATCTGGACGGCCGTGGCCGCGGAGACGGCCACCGTCAGCGCGTTCGGGTCGGCCATCCCGATGTCCTCCGAGGCGGAGACGATGATGCGCCGGCAGATGAAGCGAGGGTCCTCCCCCGCCTCGATCATCCGCGCGAGGTAGTGGAGCGCGGCGTCGACGTCCGAGCCGCGGACGGACTTGATGAACGCGCTGATGACGTCGTAGTGCTCGTCGCCGTTGCGGTCGTAGCGGAGCAGGGCGCGGTCGACGGACTGGGCGACGGTCTCGGCGGTGATGACCGGTCGGCCGTCGCCCCCGTCACCGTCGTCGCCGTACTCGGCGTCGGGGTCGTAGTCCGCGTCGCCGTCGACCTCCTCGGTCGCGGCGCCCGCGGCGGTGAGCTCGGCCGTCGTCGCGGTCGCGGCGTGGGCGGACGCCTCGAGCGCGGTCAGCGCCCGGCGGGCGTCGCCCGACGCGAGCCGGACGATGGTCGACAGCGCCTCGTCGTCGAGGACGACCCGGTCGTCGAGGCCCCGGGGATCGTGCACCGCGCGACGGACGAGGTCGCCGAGGTCGTCGTCGCTCAGCTGCTCGAGCGTGAGCAGGAGCGACCGCGACAGCAGGGGCGTGATGACCGAGAACGAGGGGTTCTCGGTGGTCGCGGCGATGAGGATGACCCAGCCGTTCTCGACCCCGGGCAGCAGCGCGTCTTGTTGGGCCTTCGTGAAGCGGTGGATCTCGTCGAGGAAGAGGACGGTCGTCGTGCCGTAGAGGTCCCGGTTCGTCAGGGCCTTCTCCATCACCTGACGGACGTCCTTCACGCCGGCGGTGACGGCGGACAGCTCGATGAACTGCCGACCGGAGCTGTGCGCGATGGCCTGCGCGAGGGTCGTCTTGCCCGTGCCCGGCGGGCCCCAGAGGATGACCGAGACGGCGCCCTGCTCCCCCGTGGTGTCGGAGGCGAGGGTGACGAGGGGCGAGCCGGGCCGCAGCAGGTGCCGCTGACCGGCGACCTCGTCGAGGCTGGTGGGGCGCATGCGGACCGCGAGTGGGGTCGAGCTCTGCGGGAGCGGGCTCATGGGCACCCATGCTAGACCGGGCCCCCGACACGGGAGCAGCGGCCGTCGTCGACGCCGCCGTCCGCCCCGATACAGTCGACCCGACCACACGAGCTCGTCCGTCCGGGCGAGCGACGGCCGAGCACGGAGGACACGCGTGGCTGCGACGAAGAACGACCGGGAGTCCCGCGACAGGCTGAGGCGGTACACCGCCCGGAAGCAGGTGCACGCCGCCCAGGTCGCCCGGCGCCGCCGCGACGACGTCCTCGCCGTCGTGGGCGTGGTGGTCGTCGTCGGCCTCGCCGTGCTCACGCAGGTGGTCTGGGGCCAGGACGACCCCGGCACGGCGGCGTCCACCCCGTCGCCGAGCGCCTCGTCGACGGCCGAGGCGACGGGCACCGGCGACGTCCCGAGCGCCGAGATCGCCGAGGGCCGCACCTGGACGGGGCAGTTCGACCTCAACGACGACGTGCAGCTGGGCGTCGAGCTCGACGGCGCCGCGGCGCCGCAGGCGACCTCCGTGCTCGTCGACCTCGTGCGGGAGGGCTTCTACACGGGCACGAGCTGCCACCGCATGAGCGACGCCGACTCCGCCGAGTTCCTCCAGTGCGGCTCGGCGAACGGCGACGGCACGGGCGACGCGGGCTTCACCTTCGGGCCGCTCGAGAACGTCCCGACCGACGGCCTGTACCCGGCGGGCACGATCGCGATGGCCAGGGGCGAGAGCCCCGACTCGCAGTCGACCCAGTTCTTCGTCACCTACGGCGACACCTACCTCGACGCCTCGACCGGCGGGTACACGGTCGTGGGCCGGGTGACGAGCGGCCTCGACCAGCTGACCGCGAACATCACCGACGCCGGGCTCACGCCGGGCACCAGCGAGACGGACGGCGCGCCGGTGGTGCCGACCACCATCACGTCCGCGTCCCTGGAGTAGTCCTCCGCGCCTCCTCGTGCCATAGGCTGGGCACCCATCGCGGGGGCTCGTCCTGAGCGCCGCGACGAGCACCTCCAGCAAGGGATGACAGTGGCTACTGACGATCGGGCACCCTGGGGCCGAGTCGACGACGACGGCACCGTGTACGTGCGCGAGGGCGAGGGCGAGCGCGCCGTGGGGCAGTACCCCGACGCGACGCCCGCCGAGGCCCTCGCCTACTACGAGCGCAAGTACACCGAGCTGAACGGGCAGGTCACCCTGCTCGAGCAGCGGGTGAAGCGCGGCGCCTCCGCCTCCGACGTCGCGAAGACGGTGAAGGCCCTGCACCAGCAGCTCGTCGAGCCGAGCGCCGTCGGCGACATCGAGGCCCTGCGCACGCGCGTGGCCGCCCTAGACTCGACCGTCGGCGAGATGACCGAGAAGCAGAGCGCCGAGGCGCAGGAGGCGCTGACCGAGGCCGTCGCCTACCGCACGTCGCTCGTCGTCGAGGCCGAGACGCTCGCCGCGCAGGACCCAGCGCGCGTGCAGTGGAAGCAGGTCACCGCCTCCGTCGACGACATCTTCGCCCGCTGGCAGAAGCACCAGCAGGACGGACCGCGCATCCCCAAGGGCGAGGGCAACGACCTCTGGAAGCGCTTCCGCGCGGCCCGGTCGACCATCGACCAGCACCGCAAGGCGTTCTACGCCGAGCTCGACTCCACCCACCGCGAGGCCCGTCAGCGCAAGCAGGCCCTCGTCGAGGCCGCGGACGCCCTGGCGGCCCGCGGTGCGGACGGCATCCCCGAGTACCGCCACCTGCTCGACGACTGGAAGCGCGCGGGCCGCGCCGGCAAGAAGTACGACGACGCCCTGTGGGCGCGCTTCAAGCGCGCCGGCGACGTCCTCTACGCCGCCAAGGGCGAGATCGCCGCGCAGGACGACGTCGAGTACGAGGGCAACCTCGCGGCCAAGCTGGCCCTGCTCGACGAGGCCGAGAAGATCCTCACGGTGACCGACCGCGTGCCGGCCCGCGAGCAGCTCACCTCCGTCCAGCTGCGCTGGGACGAGATCGGCCGCGTGCCCCGCGAGCAGCTCCGCTCGGTGGAGGACCGCCTGCGCAAGGTCGAGTCGCACGTGCGCGAGCTCGACGAGCAGTTCTGGGAGAAGAACAACCCCGAGCGCAAGGCCCGCTCGGAGGGCCTCGCGAGCCAGCTGCAGGACGCCATCACGAAGCTCCAGGAGGAGCTGACGGCGGCCGAGGCGTCCGGCGACGCGCGTCGCGTCGCGGAGGCCCGCGAGGCCCTCGACGCCCGCCGGGTCTGGCTGGACGCACTCGGCTCCTGACCGGCCCGCGACGCGTCGCCCCGATCGACCACGACCGCCCGCCCTCTCCACAGGAGAGCGCGGGCGGTCCGTCGTCGCGGCCCCGGTGCGCCAGGCTGGGCCCGTGCGCCGACCGCTCCCCCGCCTCCTCAGCCCTCGGGACCTCCCCGAGGCCGAGCTGCGGGCGGCCGTGCTCGACGGGGAGCTCTACGCGCTCGGTGACCGCTGGTCGTCCGTGGCCGACCCCGACGACGCGGAGGCGCGGGCCCGGTCGGTCCTGTCGGAGTCGTCGTCGAGGACGATCGCGGCCCGCCGCACCGCTGCCTGGATCTGGGGGGCCTGCGCCGCGCCTCCCCCGGACCTCCAGTGCCTCGTGTCGTCGTCGGCCCGCAGCCGCGGAGCTCCGTCGGGCAGCCGCGTGTCGGAGGTGCGGATCGACGACGACGAGGTCGTCCGTCTCGGCGGGGGTCTCGTGACGTCGCCGGCGCGGACGGTGCTCGACCTGCTCCGGCTGAGCGACGCCAGCGGGAGGTCGGAGCAACTGGCCCTCCGGGTGCTCGCCGAGCACGAGGTGGAGCCACGCACCGTCCTGTCGCTCTCGCGGCGCCACTCGTCGGCGGTCGGTCGCGCCCGGGCGCAGGCGCTCCTGCGTGCCCTCGTCGACCCGGTGCTCGGCTGAGGCACCGGGTCGACGGAGGCCAGGCCCGTCAGCCGGCGCTCACCCGGTAGACGTCGTAGACCGCGTCGATGCGACGCACCGCGTTGAGGACGCGGTCGAGGTGCGTGGTGTCGCCCATCTCGAAGACGAAGCGGCTGAGGGCCAGACGCTCGTCGGACGTCGACACGCTCGCGGAGAGGATGTTGACGTGGTGCTCGGAGAGCACCCGGGTCACGTCGGAGAGCAGGCCGCTGCGGTCGAGGGCCTCGATCTGGATCTGGACGAGGAAGACGCTCTTCGACGACGGCGCCCACTCGACGTCGATCATCCGCTCGGGCTCCTTCATCAGGCCCTGCACGTTGTGGCAGTTGGCCTGGTGCACGCTGACGCCCTGGCCCCGCGTGACGAACCCGACGATCTGGTCGCCCGGCACCGGCGTGCAGCACTTGGCGAGCTTGACGAGGATGTCGGGGGCCCCGCGCACGAGCACGCCCGAGTCGCTGTTGCGGAGCGGACGCGTGACGCCCTTGCTCGGGAACTCGAACTCGCCCTCGTCGACCTCGTTCTGCTGCTGGACGGCGGCGAGCACTTTCTCGATGACCGACTGCGTCGAGATGTGGCCCTCGCCCACGGCGGCGTAGAGGCTCGAGACGTCGTCGTGTCGCAGCTGCGAGGCGACCTCGGCGATCGAGTCCTGGTTCATCAGCTTCTGCAGCGGCAGGTTCTGCTTCCGCATGGCCCGCGCGATGGCGTCCTTGCCCTGCTCGATCGCCTCGTCGCGGCGCTCCTTGGTGAACCACTGCCGGATCTTGTTCCGGGCCCGGGGGCTCTTGACGAAGCTCAGCCAGTCCTGGCTGGGGCCCGAGTCCGGGTTCTTCGAGGTGAACACCTCGACGACGTCACCGCTGTTGAGCACGCTCTCGAGCGGCACGAGGCGGCCGTTGACCTTGGCGCCCATCGTCCGGTGGCCCACCTCGGTGTGCACGGCGTACGCGAAGTCGACGGGCGTGGCGCCGGAGGGCAGGCCGATGACCTTGCCCTGCGGCGTGAAGACGTAGACCTCCTTGGCTCCGATCTCGAAGCGCAGGCTGTCGAGGAACTCGCCGGGGTCGGCCGTCTCGGCCTGCCAGTCGGAGATGTGCGCGAGCCAGGCCATGTCGGTCTCGGTGCGCGCGCCCGTGCTGGAGTCGTCACGGCCGCCGTTCATCCGCTGCTTGTACTTCCAGTGCGCGGCGACGCCGAACTCCGCGCGCTGGTGCATCTCGTGCGTCCGGATCTGGATCTCGACCGGTCGGCCCTTCGGCCCGATCACCGTCGTGTGCAGCGACTGGTAGAGGTTGAACTTCGGCGTCGCGATGTAGTCCTTGAAGCGACCCGGCAGGGGGTTCCAGCGGGCGTGGATGGACCCCAGCACGGCGTAGCAGTCGCGCAGCGAGTTCACCAGGACCCGGATGCCGACGAGGTCGTAGATCTCGTCGAACTCGCGGCCGCGCACGATCATCTTCTGGTAGATCGAGTAGTACTGCTTCGGCCTGCCGACGACGTCGCCCCGGATCTTCGTCGACTTGAGGTCCGACTTCACCGCGTCGATGACGTTCTGCACGAACTGCTCACGCTGCGGGGTGCGCTGCTTGACGAGGTTGTCGATCTCGACGTAGAGCTTCGGGTGGAGGACGGCGAAGGAGAGGTCCTCGAGCTCCCACTTGATGGCCTGGATGCCGAGCCGGTGCGCGAGCGGCGCGTAGATCTCGAGGGTCTCGGTCGCCTTCCGCGTCGCCGACTCCGACTCGACGAAGCCCCAGGTGCGCGCGTTGTGGAGGCGGTCGGCCAGCTTGATGACGAGCACGCGGATGTCCTTCGACATCGCGACCACCATCTTGCGGACCGTCTCGGCCTGGGCGCTGTCGCCGTACTTCAGCTTGTCGAGCTTGGTGACGCCGTCGACCAGCATCGCGATCTCGTCGCCGAAGTCCCGCTGCAGCATGTCGAGCGTGTAGTCGGTGTCCTCCACGGTGTCGTGCAGGAGGGCGGCGGCGACGGTCTTGGAGCCGATGCCGAGGTCGGCGAGGATCTGGGCGACGGCCACGGGGTGCGTGATGTACGGCTCGCCGCTCTTCCGCAGCTGCCCCTGGTGGGCGCGCTCGGCGACGCTGTAGGCCCTCTCGATGACCACGAGGTCGGCCTTCGGGTGGTGCATGCGGACGGTCTTGACCAGGCGGTCGACGGCACCGGCCGGCTGGCTCCGGGAGAAGAGCCGGGGCAGCAGCGTGCGGAGCGACGCCGTGCCCTGAGGCTCGGGCGGCGCGTCGTTCCTCGTGGTGATCTCGGTCACGACCGCGCCTCGCTCTCGTCCTGGGGCCTCCTCGGCCCCGTCGGGTGGGTGGTGGCCGTGGCGGTGACCCGCTCCGACAACGCTACCCTCTCGCGGTCAGTCGACCGACGCCGGGCCCCCGCCGTCGCGGGTCAGCTCGCCGTCGGCGTCGCGCCAGGCGAGCATGCCGCCCTCGACGTTGACGGCTCGGCGACCTGATCGACGAAGCGCCGCCGAGGCACGCATCGAGCGCATCCCCGAGTGGCAGACGACGAGCACGTCTCGGTCGGTCGGCACCTCGTCGAGGCGCTCCCCCAGCTCGGAGAGCGGCACGAGCACGGCCTGCGGCGCGTGGCCGGCGTCCCACTCGGAGCGCTCGCGCACGTCGAGCAGGTAGCCGCCGTCGGCGACGAGGGCGACGGCCTCCGCGGCGGTGACGTCGGGGAAATCGGACGAGCCGGCACCGGCGGTCACGAGCCGACCTCGGCGCGCTCGTCGGCGGTGACGGGGGCGGAGGCCGCCGTCTTCTTCGCGTCGCGGTCGGCCAGGGCCGGTTCGCGCATCCGCAGCGTCGCGTAGAGCGGCGACGCGATGAAGATCGTCGAGTAGGTGCCCACGAGGATGCCGATGAACAGGGCGAGCGAGATGTCGCGCAGCGTGCCGGCCCCGAGGACGAACGCGCCGATGAACAGGATCGCCGCGACGGGCAGCAGGGCCACCACGGAGGTGTTGATCGACCGCACGAGCGTCTGGTTGACGGCGAGGTTGACCGACTGCGCGAAGGTCCGCCTCGAGCTCTCGCCGTCCTCCGTGGTGTTCTCGCGGATCTTGTCGAAGACCACCACCGTGTCGTACAGCGAGTAGCCCAGGATGGTGAGGAAGCCGATGACGGCCGCGGGGGTGACCTCGAAGCCGACGATGCCGTAGATGCCGGCCGTCAGGACGAGGTCGTGCAGCAGGGCCGCCATGGCGGCCAGCGACATCTTCCACGTCCGGAAGTAGAGCGTCATGCCGATCGCGGCGAGGATGAGGAAGATCACGAGGCCCTTGATGGCCTGGCCCGTGATGTCGGCGCCCCACGAGGCCCCGATGAACGACGACGTGACCCGGTCGGCGGGCACGTCGTAGGCCTCGGCCAGGGCGTCGGCGACGTCGTTCGTCTGTGCGGGCTCGAGCTGCGAGGTCTGCACGCGGATGGTGTCGGAGCCGACCTGCGTCACGCGGGGGGTCGAGCCGGGCGCCACCGCCTCGACGGTCTCGGTCGCGACGTCCTGGTCGAGGGAGGCGGGCTGGGCCACCTGGAACTCGGACCCGCCGGTGAACTCGATGCCGAAGTGGAAGCCGCCGCGGAGGAAGGGCACCGTGGCCGACAGGATGAGGACGACGACGGCGACGATGTACCAGGTACGGCGTCGGCCGACGATGTCGTAGGAGCGAGCCCCCGTGTAGAGGTCGTTCCCGAACTTCGAGAAACTGGCCATCAGGAGTCCTTCCCGTCAGTGCGCGTCGTGTCGTCGACACGGTCGCCGTTCTTCTCGGCGGCCTTGCGCTCCGCGATGGTCTGGCGCTTGGCGGCCTCGCGACCACCGGCGCCCTTGCGAGCCCCGACGGGTGCCGGGGTGCGGAACTGTGCCCGGCCGCGGTAGACCGCGCCGAGGGCCTTGGGGTCGAGCCCGCTGAGGGGGTTGCCCTCGCCGAAGAAGCGCGTGCGGGCGATCAGCTGGAGCATCGGGTGCGTGAACAGGGCCACGACGATCAGGTCGATGACCGTCGTGATGCCGAGCGTGAGCGCGAAGCCCTTCACGTTGCCCACCGCGAGGATGAAGAGCGTGATGGCGGCGAGGAAGTTGACCGTGTCCGACGCGATGATCGTGCGGATGGCCCGACGCCAGCCCGACTCGACGGCGGACTCGAGGATGCGCCCGTCACGGAGCTCGTCGCGGATGCGCTCGAAGTACACGATGAACGAGTCGGCGGTGATGCCGATGGCGACGATCAACCCCGTCACGCCGGCGAGCGACAGCCGGTAGCCCTCCCGCCAGGAGAGGATCGCGATGACGAGGTAGGTCAGGGTGGCCGCGATCACGAGCGACAGGATCGTGACGAAGGCCAGCGCCCGGTACTGCACGAGCGAGTAGATCACGACGAGGATGAGGCCGATCAGGCCGGCGATCAGGCCGCTGACGAGCTGGGTCTGGCCGAGGGTCGCCGTGATGTTCTCGTTGCTCTGCACCGTGAAGCTGATGGGCAGAGCACCGAACTTGAGCTGGTCGGCGAGGGTCTTCGAGGTGTCCTGCGTGAACGAGCCGGTGATCTGCGCCTTGCCGTCGGTGATCGCGGCGTTGGCGGACGGAGCGGTGATGACCTGGTTGTCGAGCGTGACCGCGAACTGGTTCTGCGGCGCCTGCAGGGTCACGAGGCGGGAGGTGACGTCGCTGAACTCGCGCGAGCCCTGGCCGTTGAACTCGAGGTTCACGGCCCAGGTGTTCGTCGAGTTGCCCTGCGAGTCGGTGGCGAGGCCGTTGGTGGCGTCGCTGATGTCGCTGCCCTGGACCTCGACGGGGCCGAGGATGAACTTCGACGTGCCGTCGGTCGAGCAGGTGACGAGCGGCTCGTCGTCCGGCGCGGTCGCGAGGTCGTTGTCGGCGGCGCACTGGTAGTTCGTGTACTCGTCGGCCAGCTGCTCGGTGATCCAGGCCAGGTCGGAGGCGTTGGTCGGCGAGGCCGTGGGGGTCGAGTTGAGCTCGGGGTTCGGCGTGTAGGGCGTGGCCGAGGGGCTCGCGGACGCGCCGTCGGCGTCGTCCCCCCCGACGGCCGCCGTGCTCACGGCCTCCGTGTACAGGACGGGGCGGAAGGTCAGGCGGGCGGACGCCTCGATGCGCTCCAGCGTCGCGTTGTCGGGCCGGCCAGGGATCGAGACGACGATGTTCTGCGAGCCCTGGCGGGTGATCTCCGACTCGGAGACTCCGGCCGAGTCGATGCGCTGGCGGATGATCGTCACGGCCTGGTCGAGCTGCTGGCTCGAGACGGACTCGCCGCTCGCGAGCTGCGCCGCGAGGGTGATCTGGGTGCCGCCCTGCAGGTCGAGCGCGAGCTCGGGCACCCAGCTTGCTCCGGCGGCCCAGTCGGCCTTGCCGTTCAGCAGGGTGGCGGTGCCGTTGAGGGCGGTCAGCCCCGCGATGATGACCAACAACCAGGTCAGGGAACGAAGGGCCTTCTTGACCGGCGTCGAGCGTGCCACGGAGGAGTCTGCTTTCTCATGGGAGCGCGCGCCCTGGTGAGGAGCGCGCGCCGGGGGGGCGGGCGGGGCCGGGTCGTGGCCCCGCGACGGCGGTCTAGACGGTGCGGGGGTTCTCGTCGTCGGAGGCCGAGGTGTCGACCCGGTCGCCCGGGGCACGCTCGCCGAAGGCGGGCTTGGTCAGGTCGACCGGCTGGCCGGCGGGACGGCCGTCGACCTCGTCGGCGTCGGCGACGACCGTGTCGTCGTCGGCGGCCACCGGGGGCGTCACGACCCGGCCGAGGGTCTGGCGGTGCACCTTCAGGACGGTGCCGGGAGCGACCTCGACCTCGGCCGTGGTGGTCTCGTCGTCGACGGAGACGATGGTGCCGTAGACGCCGAAGGTCAGCATGACCTCGACCCCGGGCACGAGCGCGGTCTGCAGCTCGGCCTGCTGACGGTCGCGCTTCTTCTTGTTGCGGAACATGAAGAAGACGAGGACCACCAGGAGGAGGACCATGATGAGCGATGTGGCGTCCATGAGGAACTGCCTTTCGGAGCTAGGAGGTTGTCGTCGGCGGCGGTGCTGCGGGGGCCCCTGGCCTCACCGACCTCCGGAGATCATAGTTCATCGCCGAACAGCGCTCCTGAGCCGCGCGCGAGGCCGAAGTGCCGCCACGCCGTCGCGGTGGCCACCCGCCCGCGCGGGGTCCGGACGAGGAGGCCCACCCGGACGAGGAAGGGCTCGACGACCGACTCGATGGTGTCGGCCTCCTCCCCCACGGAGACCGCGAGGGTGCCGAGCCCGACGGGCCCCCCGTCGAACCGGGTGAGGATCGTCTTCACGACCTCCCGGTCGAGGCGGTCGAGCCCCAGGTCGTCGACGTCGTAGAGCTCCAGCGCCGCGCGCACCGTCGCGAGGTCGGCGTCACGGCCGTGGACGAGGGCGTAGTCGCGCACCCGGCGCAGCAGGCGGTTGGCGATGCGCGGCGTGCCGCGGCACCGGCCCGCGATCTCGGCCAGGGCCTCTCCGTCGACGGCGATGCCGAGGAGCGAGGCGGCGCGTCGGAGCACCTCGGCGAGCTCCGCCTCGTCGTAGAACTCGAGGTGGGCCGTGAAGCCGAAGCGGTCGCGGAGCGGGTTCGGCAGCATCCCGCTGCGGGTCGTCGCCCCCACCAGGGTGAAGGGCGAGAGCTCGAGGGGGATGCTCGTGGCCCCCGCGCCCTTGCCGACCATGATGTCGATCCGGTAGTCCTCCATGGCGAGGTAGAGCATCTCCTCCGCGGAGCGCGCCATGCGGTGGATCTCGTCGATGAAGAGGACCTCGCCCGGAACCAGGGCCGAGAGCACGGCGGCGAGGTCGCCGGCGTGCTGGATGGCCGGCCCGGACGACATGCGCAGGGGGCGGCCGCTCTCGTGGGCCACGATCATCGCCAGGGTCGTCTTGCCCAGCCCGGGCGGACCGGCCAGCAGGATGTGGTCGGGCGACCGCCCCTGCATCGCGGCGGCCTTGAGGAGCAGCTCCAGCTGCCCACGGACCTTCGCCTGCCCGACGAACTCGCCGAGCGAGGTCGGACGGAGCGCGCCCTCGAAGGCGAGCTCCGCCTCCGACTCGACGGTGGGCCGGGTCAGGTCGGCGTCGGTCACGAGCGGGCGCCGAGCGACTTCTGCGGCCCGAGGTGGCCGAGCGCCGCCCGGAGCAGCTGCGGCACGGCCGCGGCGACGTCGTCGCCCCGGGCGGCCACCACCGAGTCGATCGCCGTCTGTGCCTCGCGCTCGGACCAGCCGAGGCCGACGAGCGCGACGAGGACGTCGGCGGCCGTGCTGGAGGCGGCGGTCACGCTGGGCGCGGACGCCGCGACGTCGAGCTTGCCGGCCAGCGACAGGACGATGAGCTTCGCCGTCTTCGGGCCGATGCCCGAGACGCGACGGAACGCCGCGTCGTCGTCGTCGGCGACGGCGTGGGCGACCTGCGACGGGCTGAGGTGCCCGAGCACTCCCTGGGCGCTCTTCGGGCCGACGCCCGTCACGCTGCGGAGCAGGTCGAAGACCTCGAGCTCCTCGCGGTCGGCGAAGCCGAAGAGGGAGAGGTCGTCTTCTCGGACGACGAGGGCGGTGTGGAGCATCGCCGTCTCGCCGGGCCGCAGGGTCAGGGCGAGCTGGGCCGTGACGCCGACGCGGAGGCCCACTCCCCCGACCTCGACGACGACGGTCGTCCCGGAGGCGGACAGCACGGTTCCCCGGACGGACGAGATCATGCCCCCAGCCTAGGAGCCCGCTGACGCTTCTCCGCGTCGCGCCACGCCCGCTGGGCGGGCGTCAGCCCGGCGGCCGTGCCGGCACCGCCCGACGCCGAGGACGAGGCGGACGGCACGGTGGTCGTGCGCCCGTCACGACGCCAGGCGTGGCAGATCGCGATGGCGAGGGCGTCGGCGGCGTCCGCCGGACGGGGCGGCTCGGCGAGGCCGAGCAGCCGGGCCACCATGGCGGCGACCTGGGCCTTGTCGGCGGACCCGTAGCCGGTGACGGCGGCCTTCACCTCGGAGGGGGTGTGCAGCGCCACGGGGATCGACCGCTCGGCGGCGGCACGCAGCGCGAGCCCGCTCACCTGCGCGGTGCCCATGACGGTGCGCAGGTTGTCCTGCGCGAAGACGCGCTCGATCGCCATCGCGTCGGGCCGGTGCTCGTCGACGAGGGCCTCGATGCCCCGGCCGATCGTCATGAGCCGCTGCTCGAGGGGCTCGTCGACGCCCGACCGGACGACCGTCACGGCGACGAGGGTGGCGCGCCGCTGGGCGTCGACCTCGACCACGCCGACGCCGCAGCGCGTCAGGCCGGGGTCGATGCCGAGCACCCGCAGCGGCACGGCCTCGTCAGTCTTCGTCGTCGTCGTCGAGCGCGGCCTGAACGTCGGCGGGCACGTCGAAGTTGGCGTAGACGTTCTGGACGTCGTCGTCGTCGTCGAGCGCGTCGACGAGCTTGAACACCTTGCGGGCCGTCTCGAGGTCGACCTCGATCTTGAGGCCGGGCACGAACTCGACGTCGGCGGAGTCGTAGTCGATGCCAGCGTCCTGGAGCGCGGTGCGCGTGGGGACGAGGTCGGACGGCTCCGTCACGATCTCGAAGCCCTCACCGCGGTCGGTGACCTCCTCGGCGCCGGCGTCGAGGACGGCGGCGAGGACGTCGTCCTCCGTCAGCTCGTCGGTCTTCATGACCGCGATGACGCCCTTGCGGCTGAAGTTGTACGCGACGCTGCCGGGGTCGGCCATGGTGCCGCCGTTGCGCGACATGACCGTGCGGACGTTGGCGGCGGCCCGGTTCTTGTTGTCGGTGAGGCACTCGATCAGCAGGGCGACGCCGTTCGGGCCGTAGCCCTCGTACATGATGGTCTGGTAGTCGACGACCTCACCGCTGAGGCCGGCGCCGCGCTTGACCGCGCGGTCGATGTTGTCGTTCGGCACCGAGGTCTTCTTGGCCTTCTGCACCGCGTCGACCAGGGTCGGGTTGCCCGACATGTCGGCACCGCCCTGCTTGGCGGCGACCTCGATGTTCTTGATGAGCTTGGCGAACGACTTCGCGCGGCGGCTGTCGATGACGGCCTTCTTGTGCTTGGTCGTGGCCCACTTGGAATGCCCGGACACGGTGCTCCTTACCTACGGCAGATGATCCGGACCAGTGTACCGGCCGACGTCGGCCAGGGCGGTCAGCGCGAGCTGAAGGCGCGGGCCTTGTCGAGGAACCTCGCGTGGAACCGGTAGTCGGCCGTGACCTCGGGGTGGAACGACGTGCCGAGCAGGGAGCCCTGCTCGACCGCGACCACACGGCCGTCGTCGAGCACGCCGACCGCGGTGGCCAGGGCCCCGACCCGGTCGACCACCGGTGCGCGGATGAAGACGGCGTGCACGGGAGGACCACCGATCACGGGCACGTCGAGGTCGGTCTCGAAGGAGTCGGTCTGGCCGCCGAACGCGTTGCGGCGGACGGAGACGTCGAGCCCGCCGATGGTGCGCTGCCCGGGGGTGCCGTCGACGACGTGGTCGGCGAGCATGATGAGCCCCGCGCAGGTGCCGTAGACGGGCAGGCCGCCGTCGACCGCGGCGCGGAGGGGCTCGGCCATGCCGAACGTCCGGGAGAGCTTGTCCATCACGGTGGACTCCCCGCCGGGGATGACCAGGCCGGAGACCGAGGCCAGCTCGTCAGGACGACGGACGGGCACGGCCTCGGCGCCGAGGGCCGTGAGCACCGCGAGGTGCTCCCGGAAGTCGCCCTGGAGGGCGAGGACCCCCACCCGGGGGCCCCGCGCCTCCGTCGAGGGGCTACCAGCCACGCTCGGCGAGGCGGTGGGGCGCCGGCAGGTCGGGCACGTTGATGCCGACCATGGCCTCGCCCAGGCCGCGGGACGCGTCGGCCACGACCTGCGGGTCGTCGAAGAAGGTGGTCGCCTTGACGATCGCGGCCGCCCGCTCGCGCGGGTTGCCGGACTTGAAGATGCCGGAGCCGACGAAGACGCCGTCGGCGCCGAGCTGCATCATCAGCGCGGCGTCGGCCGGGGTCGCGACGCCGCCCGCGGTGAAGAGGACGACGGGCAGCTTGCCGGTCGCGGCGATCTCGGCGACGAGCTCGTACGGAGCCTGGAGCTCCTTCGCGGCGACGTAGAGCTCGTCCTTCGCGAGGCCCTTGAGCTGCGCGATCTCCTTCGAGATGGTGCGGATGTGCTTGGTCGCCTCGGAGACGTCGCCGGTGCCGGCCTCGCCCTTCGAGCGGATCATCGCCGCCCCCTCGGTGATGCGGCGGAGGGCCTCGCCGAGGTTCGTCGCGCCGCAGACGAAGGGGACGGTGAAGTTCCACTTGTCGATGTGGTTGACGTAGTCGGCCGGGCTCAGGACCTCGGACTCGTCGATGTAGTCGACGCCGAGGGTCTGCAGGACCTGCGCCTCGACGAAGTGCCCGATGCGGGCCTTGGCCATGACGGGGATGGAGACGGCGGCGATGATCTCGTCGATCATGTCGGGGTCGCTCATCCGGGCGACGCCGCCCTGCGAGCGGATGTCGGCGGGCACGCGCTCGAGGGCCATGACGGCGACGGCGCCGGCCTCCTCCGCGATCTTCGCCTGCTCGACGTCGACGACGTCCATGATCACGCCGCCCTTCAGCATCTCTGCGAGGCCGCGCTTGACCCGGTCGGAGCCGGTCGTGCCGGCGGCGGTCGACGAGGAGGCGGAGGTGGGGACGGAGGTCGGGGTGCTGTCGCTCATGATGCGCCTAGTTTAGGCGCACTCGTCAGGCTACGGGCCCCGGTGACGCCGCCGGTGCCGAAGTGGCCTCGTCGTGCGGCCACGCCTCGGCGACCGCGGTGCGGACGTCGCCGAGCAGCTGCGTGATCGCCTTCGTGCCCGCCACGATGGGGAAGAAGTTCGAGTCGCCCGCGTAGCGCGGCACGACGTGCTGGTGGAGGTGCGCCGCGATCCCGGCGCCGCCCACGGCTCCCTGGTTCATGCCCAGGTTGAAGCCCTGCGCGTGGGACACCTCCGTGAGCACGCGCATGGCCGTCTGCGTCAGCGCCCCGATCTCCGCGACCTCCTCGGGAGTCGCGAGGTCGTAGGTGGAGACGTGCCGGTACGGGCAGACCAGCAGGTGACCCGGGTTGTACGGGAACAGGTTCAGGAGGACGTAGGCGTGGCGGCCGCGGGCGACGACCAGCGCCTCCTCGTCGGGCTGCGACGGCGCACGGCAGAACGGGCACGAGTCGTCGTCGTGCGCGCCCTGCCCGCCGGCGACGTACACGGCGCGGTGCGGAGTCCACAGTCGCTGGAAGGCGTCGGGCACGCCCGCGAAGTCGCCCGCCGACTCCCCGGGGGCGGGCGTCGCGCCCTCTCCCCCGGAGCCGGCGGGCGTGCTCGCCGTCACCGTCAGACCTGGGCCTTCGTCTCGATGGCCTCGAGGATCTTCGCCACGGCGTCGGCGACGGGCACGCCGTTCTCCTGGGAGCCGTCGCGGTAGCGGAAGCTGACGGCCCCCGCGGCGCGGTCCTCCTCGCCGGCTATCAGCTGGAACGGCACCTTGGACTTCGTGTGCGTACGGATCTTCTTCGGGAACCTGTCGTCGCCGTGGTCGACCTGGGCGCGGACGCCCTTCTCCTTCAGCTGCGCGACGACGCCGTCGAGGTAGTCGCCGTACTCGTCGGCCACCGGGATCGCGACGACCTGCACGGGCGAGAGCCAGACCGGGAACGCCCCGGCGTAGTGCTCCGTGAGCACGCCGAAGAACCGCTCGATGGTGCCGAAGAGGGCTCGGTGGATCATGACCGGGCGCTGGCGCGTGCCGTCGGCGGCCGCGTACTCGAGCTCGAACCGCTCGGGCAGGTTGAAGTCGAGCTGCACCGTCGACATCTGCCACGTGCGGCCGATGGCGTCGCGGGCCTGGACGGAGATCTTCGGGCCGTAGAACGCGGCCCCGCCCGGGTCGGGCACCAGCTCGAGACCGGACTCCTCCGCGACCTCGCGGAGGGTCGACGTCGCGGTCTCCCAGATGTCGTCGTCGCCGACGTACTTCTCCGGGTCCTTCGTGCTGAGCTCGAGGTAGAAGTCGGTGAGGCCGTAGTCGCGGAGCAGCGACAGCACGAAGGCGAGCGTGCCGGTCAGCTCCTCCTTCATCTTCTCGCGGGTCGTGAAGATGTGGGCGTCGTCCTGGGTCATGCCGCGGACGCGCGTGAGGCCGTGGATGACGCCGGACTTCTCGTTGCGGTAGACCGTGCCGAACTCGAAGAGCCGGAGCGGCAGGTCGCGGTAGGAGCGCGGCTGCGACCGGTAGGCGAGGATGTGCATCGGGCAGTTCATCGGCTTGAGGTAGTAGTCGGCGCCCTGCCGTGTGACCTCGCCCTCGTCGTTGCGCGCCTCGTCGAGCTTCATCGCCGGGAACATGCCGTCCTTGTACCAGCCGAGGTGGCCGGAGGTCTCGAACAGGCTGGCCTTGGTGATGTGCGGCGTGTAGACGAAGTCGTAGCCGGCGGCCTCGTGCCGCCGGCGCGAGTAGTCCTCCATCTCGCGACGGATGATGCCGCCCTTCGGGTGGAAGATCGCGAGCCCGGAGCCGATCTCGTCCGGGAACGAGAACAGGTCGAGCTCGACGCCGAGCTTGCGGTGGTCGCGCTTCGCGGCCTCCTCGAGGCGGGCCTGGTAGGCCCGCAGCTCGTCCTTCGTGGGCCAGGCCGTGCCGTAGATGCGCTGCAGCTGGGGGTTCTTCTCCGAGCCGCGCCAGTAGGCGGCGGCCACGCGCATCAACTTCGTGGCGTTGCCGAGGAGTCGCGTGCTCGGCAGGTGCGGACCGCGGCAGAGGTCGTACCAGACCACGTCGCCGGTCTTCGGGTCGACGTTGTCGTAGACGGTGAGCTCGGCTCCCCCGACCTCGACGGACTCGCCGTCGTCGCCGACGCCGTCGGCGCCGCCCTTGAGCCCCACGAGCTCGAGCTTGTAGGGCTCGTCGGCCAGGAGCTCGCGGGCCTCCTCGTCGGTGACGACGCGGCGGCGGAAGCGCTGGCCCTGGCGGATGATCCGCTCCATGCCCTTCTCGATGGCCTTGAGGTCGTCGGGCGTGAACGGCTCGGCGACGTCGAAGTCGTAGTAGAAGCCGTCGGTGACGGGCGGGCCGATGCCGAGCTTGGCCTCCGGGTTGATCGCCTGCACGGCCTGCGCCATGACGTGGGCCGCCGAGTGCCGCAGGATCGAGAGCCCGTCGGGCGAGTCGATCAGCACCGGCTCGACGACGTCGCCGGCGTGCACCTCGGACGCGAGGTCGCGGAGCTCGCCCGCCACGCGGATCGCCACGACGGCCTTGTCGGTGAACAGCTCGAGGCCGGTCGTCGTCTGCGTCACCTCGACCGTCTCCGGGCGGGCGGTGGCGCCGCTGTCGGGGGTGACGCTGGCGTCGGGGGCAGGCTGGTCAGACACGGTCGTGTGCTCCTTGGCGTTCGGGGGACGGCGGCCAGTTTAGCGGCGGGCGACGCCCCTCCCCGCTACGCGGCGAGCTCGACGGCGCAGGCCTCCGCCGCCACCCAGGCGAGCATGCCGCACTTCACGCGCATGACGAACTTCGAGACGCCGTGGAAGGCGACGGCGTCGCCGAGCAGTTCGTCGTCGGGCTCGCCCGCACCGCGCGACCGCATCATCTCGCGGAACGCCCCGACCCGGACCCGGAGCTCGTCGAGCGTCAGGCCCGGGGCGACATCGGCGAGGACGGACGCGGACGCCATCGAGATGCTGCAGCCCGCGCCCTGCCAGCGCAGCGACTCGACGCGGTCCGTCCCGGGGACGAGCGCGACGCGCACGGTGATCTCGTCGCCGCAGGTGGGGTTCCGCTCGTAGTGCTCGGCGCCGGCGCCGGGCAGGTCGCCGTCGCCGTGCCGCGCCTTGGCGTGGTCGAGGATCACCTGCTGGTACAGGGAGTCGAGGGCGCCGCTCATCGGTCGCCCTCCCCGGCCGAGGCCGTCCCGCCGTCGTCCACGCCGAAGTAGGCGCGGACCCCGGCGACCCCGGTCAGCAGCCGCGCCACGTCCTCCGTGGTCGTGTACAGGTACGTGCTCGCTCTCGTGGTGGCGGTGACGCCGAGCCGGCGGTGCAGCGGCTGGGCGCAGTGGTGCCCGACGCGCACCGCGACGCCCTGGGCGTCGAGGTACTGCCCGACGTCGTGGGCGTGGACGCCGTCCACGACGAAGCTGGCGAGGCCCGAGCGGGCGACGCCCGCGGGCGGCCCCACGACTCGGACGCCGGGGATCGCGGAGAGACCCGTGACGAGCGACTCAGCCAGCGCCTCCTCGTGCTGCTGCACGCGGTCGAGCCCGACGGCCCGGAGGTACCGGACGGCCTCGGCGAGGGCGACGGCCTGCGAGACGGGCTGCGTGCCGGCCTCGAAGCGCTGCGGGGCGGGCAGGTACTCGGCCGAGTCGAGCGTGACGGTGGTGATCATCGACCCGCCCGTGCGGAAGGGCGGCAGCGCGCCCAGCAGCTCCGCCCTCCCCCAGAGCACCCCGATGCCGGTCGGCCCGAGCATCTTGTGGCCCGAGAACGCGAGGAAGTCGACGTCGAGGGCGCGGACGTCGACGGGGCGGTGGGGCACCGACTGGCAGGCGTCGAGCACGACGAGGGCCCCGACCGCGTGTGCGAGCGCGACGACCTCGTCGACGGGGGCGACCAGCCCGGTGACGTTCGAGACGTGGGCGACGGCCACGATGCGCGTCCGGGGCCCGATCACGGCCGCGGCGTCGGCGGCCGTCCACACGCCGTCGTCGTCGACCGCGACGGCGCGCAGCACCGCTCCCGTCACGGCCGCGAGCTCCTGCCAGGGCACGAGGTTGGCGTGGTGCTCCGCCTCGGTGACGACGATCTCGTCGCCGGGCCGGAGGGCGAACCTCCGGGCGGGCTCGCCGCCGCGGCCGTGGGTCGCGTTCGCCATGCCGTAGGCCACGAGGTTCAGGGCGTCCGTGGCGTTCGCCGTCCAGACGACCTCGTCCGCGGAGGCGCCGAGCAGGCCGGCCACGGTCTCCCGCGCCTCCTCGAAGGCCTCCGTCGCGAGGGCCGCGAGCGTGTGCGCGCCGCGGTGCACGGCCGAGTTGGTCGTCTCGAGGAAGGCGCGCTCCGCGTCGAGCACGGCGCGGGGCCGCTGCGCGGTCGCGCCGGAGTCGAGGTACGCCAGCGGCTCCCCCGAGACCTCCTGCGCGAGGAGCGGGAAGTCGGCGCGGAGGCGCGCGGCCTCGTCGTCGGAGAGCGGCCCCCGGGAGGCGGTCGTCGCGGCGGCCCGAGGGCCGGCGGTCGTGGAGGTGGTGGTGGTCACGGTGTCCCTTCCTGCCGATCGTACCGAGGGTCGACCACGGCACCGTCGTGCAACGACGCGGGGGCGCCCCGTGTTCCCGGAGGTCGCCCGCCGTGCCGCCGCCGCGGTCGGCGTCAGTCGTCGAGCGGCCGCAGCACCCGTCGGAGGAACTGCTGCGTGCGCGCCTCGCGGGGGCGGTTGAGGACGTCGGCCGGGGTGCCGCGCTCGACCACGACGCCGTCGTCCATGAAGACGACCTCGTCGGCCACCCGCCGGGCGAACTCGAGCTCGTGGGTGACGACGATCATCGTCCACCCCTCCTCGGCGAGCTCCTTCACGACGGTGAGCACGTCGCCGACGAGCTCGGGGTCGAGGGCGGAGGTCGGCTCGTCGAAGAGCAGCAGCTCGGGCCGGAGAGCCAGCGCGCGCACGATGCCGACGCGCTGCTGCTGCCCGCCGGAGAGCTCGACGGGGTACGCGTCCTCCCGGCCGCCGAGGCCCACTCGCGCGAGCAGTCCGCGGGCCTCGCTCCGCGCCTCCTCTGGGTCGCGCCCCTGGACGCGGATCGGCCCCTCGACGACGTTCTGCAGCACGGTCATGTGCGGGAAGAGGTTGAAGTGCTGGAACACCATCGACGACCGGTCGCGCAGGGCGAGCAGCTCGCGCTTGGACGCCCCCGCCCCGAAGTCGAGCACCTGCCCCGTCGAGAGGGCGACGGTGCCGCCGTCGGGCACCTCGAGGCTGTTGAGCGACCGCAGCACGGTCGTCTTGCCCGAGCCCGAGGGCCCGATGATCGCGACCACCTGGCCGCGGCGGACGGAGAGGTCGATGCCCTTCAGCACGGCCGTGCCCCCGAACGACTTCGTGAGCCCGGTCACGGTCAGCACGGCGGGGGCGGACGAGGAGGCGCGGGCGGGGCCGGCGGCGGAGGCGTCAGCGGGCGACATGGCGGTCCAGCTTCTTCTCGAGGGCGCCCTGGCCGGTCGACAGGGCGAGGCAGATGACCCAGTAGACCAGGGCGGCCTCCAGGTACAGCAGCATGAACTCGTTCGAGACCGTCGCGATCTGCTGTGCCTGCCGGAAGAGCTCGGTGACGAGGATCAGCGAGGCGAGCGAGGTGTCCTTGACGAGCGAGATGAACGTGTTCGAGAGCGGGGGCACGGAGACGCGCGCCGCCTGCGGCAGCACGACGCGCCGCAGCGCGAGCGAGCGCGACATGCCGATCGTGTGCGCCGCTTCCCACTGGCCGCGCGGCACCGACTGGATCGCCGCCCGGATCACCTCGGCGCCGTAGCCGCCCACGTTGAGCGAGAACGCGATGATCGCGCTCGGCCAGGGGTCGAGGCGCACGCCGATCGACGGCAGCCCGTAGAAGACCACGAACAGCTGCACGAGGAGCGGCGTGCCCCGGATGACCGAGACGAAGACGCGGGCCGGCCACCGCAGCCACCGCGTCGGCGACAGCCGCATGAGGGCGACCACCAGGGCGATGACGAGCCCGATGGCCATCGAGGCGAGGGCCAGCGGGATCGAGGCCACGAGGGCGCCCGACACGATCGGCCACAGCGACCGCCAGAAGAGGTCGGACGACGGCACGGGCTACTCGCTGACGTCGCTGCCGAAGTACTTCTCGGAGATCGAGGCGAGCGTGCCGTCGGCGCGCAGCTCGTCGAGGGCGTCGTCGATCGCGGCGACGAGGTCGTCGGACCCCTTCGCGACCACGAAGGCGCTCTCGGAGACGTCGTCGGTGGTGGCGCCGACCTTGACCGCGGCCGCGGCCGTCGGGTCGGTCTGCTGGTAGTCGAGGAAGGTCAGCTCGTCGTTGACCGTGGCGTCGATGCGGCCCTGCTCGAGGAGCGCGATCGACTGGGCCCAGCCCTCGACGACCTCGACGTCGGCGCCGGCGTCCTTCGCGGTCGTGTACCAGTTGCTCGACTGCGACTGCGCGGTGGTCTTGCCGTCGAGGTCGGCGAGCGACGTGATAGAGGTGTCGTCGGCCGGCACGATGACCACGCCGCGGCTCACCGTGTACGGGGCCGAGAAGTCGTACTTGGCCTCGCGCTCGTCGGTGATCGAGACCTGGTTGGCGATGAGGTCGAAGCGGCCCGCGTCGAGGCCCGCGAAGATCGCGTCCCACTGGGTCTCCTGGAACTCGGGCGTGACTCCCAGCTTCTCGGCGACGGCGGTGACGACCTCGACGTCGTAGCCGGTGAGCTCGCCGGAGCCGTCCTCGTGGAAGGTGAACGGCTGGTAGGTGCCCTCGGTGCCGACGACGAGCTTCCCGGCGTCCTGCACGTCGGCGAGGGTCGTGCCCTCCCCCGCCGCGGCGCTGCTGCTGCCGGTCGGCGCGCTGACGACGCCGTCGGTCGACGCGGGGGCGCAGGCGCTGAGGCCGAGCACGGAGGCGGCGACGACGCCGGTGAGGGCGACGGTGCGGGCGGTGCGGGCGAGGCGGGTGCGGGGCGCGGTGATCTTCACGTCGGACTTCCTGGTCGGGGGTGCTCCTGCGCCCGGGTCGGGCGTGGCTCCCGAGACTAACCGCGCGTCGCCCCCGCTGATTCCCGATGACGCCGCGTCTCGTCGTCGAGCCTCACGTGCACGTGCCGGACGTCGTCGGCGGCGACCGCGACGAGGGAGAGCGACAGCGACCCGAGCCAGCGGCCGTCGAGCAGGTCGGAGCGCACCAGGGCCTCCGGGTCGCGCTCGTCGAGCGACGTGCTCTCGCGGAGCACGTCGAGCCACGGACCCCACGAGGAGCCCGCGTCGGCGAGGGCGTCGAGACCGCCGAGCCCGTCCGCCCGGCTCTCGGCGGGCGGCGGCCCCGTGGGCGCCTCCGCCGCGCGGAACCGCGGGGCCCAGCGAGCCACGCGCGGCACCGACGGGTCGTCCACCGCCCCGTGCGTGAGCACGTGCACCCCCGGGGCGAGGCGCTCGGCCCGGAGCACGGAGCCGTCCCACGAGGTCACCAGCGCCCCCTCCCGGTCCGCGGTGAGGAGCGTGAAGGGACGCTGGCGCGGGCGGCCGGCGGGCAGGTCGCCGTCGGCCGCCGCGCGGAGCGGCAGGACCCCTCGGGTCTCCCACCCGCCCTCCGGCTCCGGCGGCCGTTCGTGCCGGTTCAGGACGACGGAGGCGCGGGCCGGGCCCGTCGCCGTGGCCAGCCAGGCACCGCCGGCCTCCCGGTCGTGGACGCCCTGCACCCGCCCGCCGAGCTCGGGCCACCAGGCGGCCGGAGGATCCCACGGGCGGTCGGCCGCCTCGTCACGCAGGCCGAGGAACACCACGGGCCAGGGGCCGGACGGGGCGACGGAGACGACGACTGTGCACACGGAGAGGCTCCTCGGCCGGGTCGGGGGCGCGACCACCCCGGGATGGGGCATCGTGGAGGCAGCAACGCTACCGGGCCGCCGGCGCTTCCCGACGGCCCCCGACGTCAGGGGAACCGTGACCGGACAGACCGACCGTGGCCAGCACCGACGAGACGACGACGGCGAGGGCGCCCGGCGCCTCACGGTCGTCGTGGGCGTCTCGGGCGGCATCGCGGCGTACAAGGCGGTCAGCGTCGTCCGCGGCCTCGTCGTGCGGGGCCACGACGTCCACGTCGTCCCGACGGAGGCGGCCCTGCGCTTCGTGGGCCTGCCCACCTTCGAGGCCATCAGCCGCAACCCGGTGCACACCTCCGTCTTCGACGACGTCGCCCAGGTGCGCCACGTCGCGCTCGGCCAGGCGGCCGACCTCGTCGTCGTCGCGCCGGCGACGGCCCACACCCTCGCGGCGATCGCGCACGGGCTCGCCGACGACCTCCTCGGCACGACGATCCTCGCGAGCACGGCTCCCCTGGTCGTCGCCCCTGCCATGCACACCGAGATGTGGCGGAACGCCGCCACCGTCGCGAACGTCGAGCTGCTGCGCTCGCGGGGCGTGGTCGTGGTCGGCCCCGACGACGGGCCGCTCACCGGCGGCGACAGCGGGCCGGGTCGGCTCAGCGAGCCGGACGTGATCGTCGAGGCCGCGCTCGCGGCCGTCGCCCAGGCCGTCGTCGCGGAGGCGCGCCCCCGCGACCTGTCCGGTCGCCGCGTCGTCGTGACGGCCGGCGGCACCCGCGAGCCCCTCGACCCCGTGAGGTTCCTCGGCAACCGCTCGAGCGGTCGACAGGGGCTCGCCCTGGCCCGAGCCGCTGCCTCCCGCGGGGCGGCCGTGACCCTCGTGGCCGCGCACCTGGACGACGACGTCGCCCGGGCGGCGGCGCTCCTCCCCGGCGTCGAGGTCGTGGCGGCGGGCACCGCGAGCGAGCTGCTCGACGCGACCACCGCCTCCTCGACCGGGGCCGACGTCGTCGTCATGGCGGCGGCGGTCGCCGACTACCGCCCCGTCGAGGTGGCCGCGTCGAAGATCCGCAAGGACGACCGGGGCGACGAGCTGACGCTCCGCCTGGTCAGGACGACCGACGTGCTCGCGGCCCTCAGCGCCTCACGCCCGGCCGACCAGGTCGTCGTCGGCTTCGCGGCCGAGACGGCCACGTCGCCCGAGGAGCTGCTCGACCTCGGGCGCCGGAAGCTGGCCCGCAAGGGCTGCGACCTGCTGGTCGTCAACCCGGTCGGCTGGTCGACCGGCTTCGGCACCGACGACTCCGACGTCGTCGTGCTGGGCGCCGGGGGCCAGGAGGTCGGCCGCCTGGCCGGGACCAAGGACGAGGTGGCGCACCTCGTGCTCGACGCCGTCCTCGCGACGGGACGGCTCGGCCCCGACCTCGGCCTCGGCGGTGGCGGCGTCGCCTGACGCGGCCACCCGTGCCGCGCCGTCGTCGGCGCGCTGGTGCAGCCAGATGACGAGCACCACGCTGAAGACGACGAGCACCGTCCACGAGCCGATCTTCGACGGGTGCACGATCGACCAGCCG
Organism: Frigoribacterium endophyticum; assembly: GCF_011759585.1. Classification (GTDB taxonomy): domain Bacteria; phylum Actinomycetota; class Actinomycetes; order Actinomycetales; family Microbacteriaceae; genus Frigoribacterium; species Frigoribacterium endophyticum. Next base: position 1,184,802 of record NZ_JAAOYV010000001.1, on the reverse strand, counting down.
TCGGCCTGGGAGGCGTAGGCCCAGGCCCCGACGAGGGTCGCCGCGTTCTCCGCGAGCCAGATGAAGACGGCGATGAGCGCGAACGAGACGAGGAGCGGCATGCGACGGACCCTCCCCCGGACGGTGAAGGCGACCCGGTGCCGGCCGAGGAGCAGGACGGCCACCGCCATCAGCGGCCACCGGACGTCGGGCAGCCAGTGGTTCGTGAGGAAGTTCAGGTAGAAGGCGGCCGCGAGGGCCAGGGCCGGGCCCGTCCGCACGCGGTCGACCCGGAGGTCGAGGCGCCGCCAGGCCTGGCACACGTAGCTCCCGACGGCCGCGTACATGAAGCCGCTGTAGAGCGGCACGTCGGCCACGCGGAGGACCCCCTCGTCGGGGTAGGACCAGGAGCCGACGGCGACCTTGACCACCTCGAGGCCGAGGCCCAGGAGGTGGAAGGCACAGATCACGAGCAGTTCGCGGCGGCTCTCGAGCCGCCCGACGACGAAGGCCGCCTGGACGGCGACGCACCAGACGAGCATCGCGTCGTACCGCGGGATCCCCACGTCGACGACCGAGGTGACGGCGAGGCCGACGAGCACGGCGACGGGGAACGCGCAGGAGAGTGCCTGCTGCACCGCGAAGGCGACGAGGCCGCGGAGGGCCTCGACGGCCCGGTCGAGGGACCGCGACCGGCGACCGGCGACCGGGGAGCCGGCGGGCCGGGGGCGGGAGGAGGGCGTGGAGGACGGCGCGGACATGTCGGCGACGCTAAGGGCGCCGACACCCGGCCCGGATCGGCCCGGAGGACCACCGTGGTCCTCCCGGCGGACGACCGCTCCTGCGCCCCGGGCTCGCCCGTTCACCTCGGTGTGCCACCATGCCCCCGTGAGCAAGAAGATCGATGCAGCCCTCAAGACCCTGGTCAAGGCCCTCGAGCACCACGGCGAGGTGATGGGAGACCGGCCGCTCTCGGCGAAGAAGGCGGGGCGCGCCACCGAGCGCGTGCGCCAGGCGGCCGCCGAGTACACGCTGGTCGTGGCCGACAAGACCGGTCAGCCGAACCCCTTCGTCGACTTCCTCGACCCCGAGACCGTGCGCTCGCTGCGGGGCGAGCGCGACGCCATCGCGGCGAAGAAGGGCACGGGCTCGACCGAGCCCTCGTCCTCCTCCTGACCCCCGGGGCCGCCGGCGCCCTCAGCCGAACGGCACGACCGCGACGGCCCGCGGCGTGAACGCCACGTGGACGGACTCGCCGACCTCGCGCCGCTCGTGCGCGCGGTGGTCGAGCACGACGACGTCGTCGGGCGACGTCCGGACCCTCGTGCGGCAGACCGCACCGAGGAACGACACCGACTCGACGACGCCCGCGACCCCGCGGTCGGCGAACGCCACGTCCTCCGGGCGCACGTAGGCCCACGCCTCCCCGTCGGCCGGGGAGCCGACGGCGGCGACCTCCTGCCCGGGCAGCCGCACCCGCCCGTCGACGACCTCGGCCCGCAGCCGGTTGCTGGACCCGACGAACTCCGCGACGAACCGCGTCGCCGGCGCCGAGTACAGCTGCTCGGGCGTGCCGATCTGCTCGATCGCGCCGGCCCGCATCACGGCGACCCGGTCCGCGACGGCCAGGGCCTCCTCCTGGTCGTGCGTCACGAAGAGGGTCGTGATGGCGAGCTCGCGCTGCAGGCGACGGATCTCCTCCCGCAGCTGCACCCGCACCTGGGCGTCGAGCGCGCTGAGAGGCTCGTCGAGCAGCAGCACGCGGGGCCGCGTCACGAGCGCGCGGGCGAGCGCGACGCGCTGCTGCTGGCCGCCCGAGAGCTGGTGCGAGAACCGGCCGCCCAGCTCCCCGAGGCCCACCAGGTCGAGCATCTCGGCGGCGCGGGTCGCCCGCCCGGCCCGCGCCACGCGCCGCGTGCGGAGCCCGAACTCGACGTTCTGCTGCACCGTCAGGTGCGGGAAGAGCGAGTACGCCTGGAAGACCATGCCGACGTCCCGACGGTGCGTCGGCACGTCGACGACGTCGCGCCCGTCCACCGTGATGCGGCCCTCGGTGACCGTCTCGAGCCCCGCGAGGGTGCGCAGTGCCGTCGTCTTGCCGCAGCCCGAGGGGCCGAGGAGCGCGACGAGCTCCCCCGGAGCGAGGTCGAGGTCGACGCCGCGGAGCGCCACGTGGCCCGCGTACTCCTTGACCACGCCGCGGAGGGCGACCGCGGCGCCCACGGTCGACGTCGTCCGGGCGCCCGCGGCGGCGGAGCCTCGACCGGTCGGTGGCGGGGCCGAGGAGGCGGTGGTCGGGTCGACGGGGGCGGTGGCGGTCACGAGAGGGCCTTCCGGGCGGGAGCAGGGGCGGTGGCCGCGACGTCGCGACCGGGGAGGACGGGGCGGCCCGCGCCGGCGGAGCCGACCCGTCCGACCACGGCGAGCAGCAGGAACGCGAGCAGGAGGGCGAGCAGGGCGAGGATGACGGCCGCGAAGGGGTCGCTGCGCGAGACCTGGACGAGCGACGTCTGCAGCGTCACCCGGTTCAGCAGGCTGGCGATCGTGTACTCGCCCAGGACGACGGCCACCGTGATGAACGCCGCGGCCAGGAGCCCACGACGGAGCGACGGCACCACCACGCGGAGGAGGGTCGCGACGCCGCCGGAGCCGAGGGTCCTGGCCGCCTCGGTGAGGGTGCGGAGGTCGGTGGCGGCCAGGTCGGCCTGGACGGCACGGTGCGCGTAGGGCAGGACGGTGACCCCGTAGGCCAGCGCGAGGGTCCAGGCTCCCGAGCCGGCGACCCGCGAGACGACCGAGTACACCGGGGCCAGCCCGACGACGAGCACGATCGCCGGCACCGTGACGGGGACGAGGCAGACGAACTCGAGGGGCCGCACCAGCGCCGGGTACCGCAGGTGCACGACGACCATCGTCGGCACGAGCAGCACGAGCACGAGCACGGCCGTCACCGCCGCGAGGACGAGGCTGTTCGTGACGCCCTCGACGAGGGAGCGGTACGCCCTCTCGTTCTCGGGGGCGGCGAGGGCGGTCCAGTGCCCCAGGTCGTGGCCCGTCCCGTCCGCCGAGCGGAGGGAGAACGCGACCATGGCCGCGATCGGGACGGCGAAGACGGCGCCGACGACGGCGAGGACGGCCTTCCGGAGCGCCGTGCCGGGGGCCCCGCGTCGGCGGGTCACCGCTGCCACCGCTCCGTGCGGCGCTGGAGCAGCGAGTAGAGCGTCATCAGCACGACCATGACGACGACCATGCCGAGCGCGAGCACGCCGGCGACGTTCTCGCGGCCCAGCACCGTCTCGCTGACCAACGCCGCGCGGATCTGCAGGGGCACGATCTGGGCGCCCTGGCTGATCAGGGCCGCGGCGGTCGCGTACGAGGAGAAGGCGTTCGCGAAGAGCAGCAGCACGCTGCCGACGAAGGCCGGGGCGAGCACGGGCACGACGACGCGGAGCAGGTGCTCGCGCCGCGTCCCGCCCAGGGTGGCCACCGCCTCCTGCCACTGGGGCTTGAGCCCCGTGACGGCCGGCATGAAGGTGATGACCATCAGCGGCACCTGGAAGTAGACGTAGGGCAGCAGCAGCCCGGGCACCTGGTAGAACCAGACGCCGCCGGCGAAGACGTCGACGCCGAGCCGGGTGAGCAGCAGCTGGGTGACGACGCCCTGGATCCCGATGGTGGCCGTGAAGGCGAAGGCGAGCATCACGCCGCCGAACTGCGCGAGGACGCTCGCGGCCGAGTCGACGAGGCTGCGGACGAGGCCGTCCGGGCGGAGGGCGGTGAGTCCCCAGCAGACGACGGCGCCGACGACCGCGCCGACGACGGCGGTGATCCCCGACACGAGCGCCGAGCTCCCGAAGGCGCGGAGCACGAGGGGCTCGCCGAGGGCGGTGAGCGCCGAGAGGCTGGGTCGGCCGTCGCCGGTCACGAAGCCGGTGCCCAGCGCGACGACGCAGGGCACGGCGAGGAAGAGCAGGACGTAGACCGCGAACGGGGTCAGGGCCCACCACGCCGCCGGACGGCGCCGGGCCCGAGGGGGCCGGGCGCCGTCGACGCGGTCGCGGTCGGCCGCGGGGGGCCTCCCCTCGACGAGCGCGACCACGATCAGCCGATCGCCTGCGCCCAGGTGCCGGCGAGCAGCGCGGAGGCGGCCTCGGTCTGCTCGGTCGTCAGCTGCACGGTGTCGGCCGGCTGCTCGCCGACGGCGTCGAGGGCGTCCTGGTCGACGGTGCCGGCCTCGGTCATCGCGGCCAGGCGCACGGGGTACGCCCCGGCGGCGAGGTACAGGTTCTGGGCCTCGTCGCTCATGATGAACTCCTGCCACAGGCGCGCGGCGGCGGGGTGGGGCGCGTCCACGTTGACGGCCTGGTTGTAGTAGCTGCCGAGCGCCGTCCCGGGCAGCACGGCCGTCCTCCAGTCGCGCCCTCCCGCGTCGGCCGCGGCCGCGAGGTTGTTGTAGCTCCAGTCGAAGACGACGGGCGTCTCGCCCGAGGCGATCGTGGCGGGGGTCGGGTCGGTGGGCAGGAAGTTGCCCGCGTCGGCGAGCTCGCCGAACCAGCTGACCCCGGCGCTGACGTCGTCGGCGCTGCCGCCGTCCTGGAGCGCCGCCCACTGGACGGCCGCCGCGGCCGCGCCGGCCTGGGTCGGGTCGCCGTTGATCGCGACCTTCCCCCTGTACTCGGAGCCCAGAAGGTCGTCGAGGGTCTCCGGCTCGGGCACGGCGTCCGCGTCGTAGCCGACGGACATCAGGCCGGTGTAGTCGTGGACCCAGGCGCCGTCCGCGTCCTTGTGGTCGTCGGCGATGTCGTCCCACGTCGCGACCTTGTACTTCGCGAACTGGTCGAGGTTCGCGAGCGTCACGGCCGAGCCGAGGTCGAAGACGTCGGGCGCGGTGTCCTGCCCGGCGAGGTTCTCCGCCGCCGTGATCTCCTCCGCGCTCGAGACGTCGGGGCTGTCGCTGTTGACCGTGATGTCGTACTCGGCCTCGAAGGCGTCGATGATCTTCCCGTAGTTGGCCCAGGTGTCGGGCAGGGCGATCACGTTGAGCTCGCCCTCGGCCTCGGCGGCCGCGACGAGGGCGTCCATGCCGCCGAGGTCCTCCGCGCTGGTGGCGGTCGCGGCCGTGCCGGCGGCGGCGTCGTCGCCCGCGGCGTCGGCGGCGGTGCAGCCCGCGAGGCCGAGGGCGAGGACGGTGAGCGCCGCGGCGGCGGCGAGGGGGCGGGTCGGGGTCACGGTGTCCTCCAGGTGCGGGGCCGCGGGCGGCCGCCGGTCGTGCGGCCGGTCGTGCTGACCGGCCCGCGAGCACCGTAGGGAGCGAGGACGACGAGGAGGCGGCGCCCCGGTGACGGGACGGTGGACGCCGCGTGGCCGTCCGAGCGGGCCGCCCTCAGCCCCGCGAGTAGCGGACGACGACGCCCGGCGACACCGTCACGCGGTCGGGCTCGCGCTCGGCGAGGCCGGGCAGGCCCGCCGCGGCCAGGAGCCCGTCGTCGAGGCGCGTGACCGTGCCCGTGCGGAAGGTCCACGGCTCGTGCGCCCGACGCCACCAGCCGGTGACTCCGCGGCGGGCGGTGTGCACTCCCCAGCGCTCGGAGAGGAACCTCGTCGTCTCGTCGGCGTCGGCCGTGCGCGGGGCGACCGGCTCGGGGACGAGGGCGACCCGGACGACCGAGCCCGCGCCTCCTGCCCGGCGCTGCGTGCGGTGGGCGACGTCGTCGTCGCGCACCCGGCTGCCGGCCCGGGCCCAGACGTAGGGCAGGCCGATCAGCCGAGCCGCGACCACGGCGGGCGCGTGCTGGGTGTCGATCGAGCGGTACGCGATGCCCCGACGGCCGCCGTCGTCGACGGTCGCGAGCTGGACGACGATCTCTGTCATGGTGCCGAGCCGCCCCAGGCGCGGCAGCGGCGGCACGGTGCTGTCGACGAACCGGTAGGCGACGAGGCTCGCCCAGGCCGCCCCGTCGTGCAGGTCGGGCCTCGTGCCCCGGGGCACCAGCGGCGCCGCGAGGGCCGGGTCGATCGCCCAGTGCAGGCCGACGACGTCGCGCCAGTCGTGCTGGGTGACGGGGCGGTGCGGCAGGGGCGGGGCGGCGGGCATGCTCCGATGCTGCTCCCCCGGAGCGGGTGACGGTACGGTCACGGGATGAGCGACACGCCCCCTCCCGCCCCCACCACCGCGTCGTTGGCCATCACCGCCGGCATCGCCTTCCTCGGCCTCGTCTTCGCGGCGGAGGCGCTGCTCTCCCCCGACGGCTCGTGGGTGACCATCGTCGTCGGGGCGGTCATCGCCGTGGTCTACGGCGTGCGGACCGTGCGGGCCGTCCGTCGACGGCGGGCCGCGAAGGCGGGCTGAGCGTCGACGGCGGCCCGCCCGGTGGACGCTGTCGAGCCGCGGTGACCACGACGGGTGCGGCGGAGGCGCCGCGGGCCTAGGCTCCTGCCACCGGAGGCCCGGACCCCGGCGGGCTCGGCACCGTGCCGGGCCGCTGCACGCACAGGGGGTCCCCGTGGACAGGTTCGTCGTCTCGCTCTCGCTCGTGGCCGCGGTCGGCCTCGGGGCTCTCGCCCCGGCCTCGGCCCAGGCCGCGCCTCCGCCCGTCGTGTCGTTGACCGCCACGGTGCCGGCCGCCGCGGTGCCGGCCGCGACGGCGACGGGCACGGTCTCCGTCCGGCTGCTGCGGTCGTCGGGCACGACCCTCGGCCTCCCGGGGGCCACGGTCCGCCTCGTGGGAGCCTGGCCCTTCGAGCGGGACGCGACCACCGACTCCACCGGAGCCCTGACCTTCGCCGACGTTCCTGTGGGCACGCGCTACTGGGTCTCCGTGACCCCGCCGCCGACCGCCGGTCACGGTCGTCGGACACCGGTGATGACCACCGACCTCACCGTCCGGGCCGGCGCGTCCACGGCGGTCGACGTGACGCTCCCCGTCGGGGGCACCCTGGGGGGCCGGCTGGTCGGCCCGTGGCCCTCGCCGCCGGCCGGGCTCACGGTCGAGGTCTACGGCAACCGGACCGGCACCTCCCTCAGCTCGGTCACCGACGCCGAGGGGCGCTACTTCTTCTCGGGCATGCCCACCGACCTCTACACGGCCACGGTCGTCGCCGCCCCGGGTGCGGTGCCCACCGTGTGGCGACAGGACGTCGAGGCCGAGACCGCCACGACGCCGGCGAGCCACGTCGCCGCGGCTCCCCGGTACGTCCACACGACGTACGACCTCCAGGTCGTCGTCGACGAGCCGGACCCGGTGAACGCTCCGGGCCCGGACCTCGACGGCGCCGTCGTGACCATCACGGACACGGTGACCGGGGCCGTCATGACGCAGGCCCTCGACGCCACGAGCTCGCCCCGCAAGGTGGCTCAGTTCATCGTGCCGAGCGGTCGCTACACGGTGGGCGTCGAGACGGCGTCGCACCAGCGCTGGTGGTGGGCGGGGCAGTACGTGCCCGTCCCGCTCGTGCGGAGCGCGGCGGAGGCGGTGCCGGTCTCGGTCACGTACGGGGCCGATCAGTCGACCGACGTGTTCCTGGCACCGCAGTCGTCCACGCCGTGACGGGCGGTCGGCCGTGATGCCGGGCGGGGGCATGAGAAAACCCCGGCGGACCGGGGTTCTGCCGACATGCTCTGCCGGGGGAGGTTCTCTCGAGGGAAGTTCTGTGTGGGCGATACCGGGCTCGAACCGATGACCTCTTCCGTGTGAAGGAAGCGCGCTACCAACTGCGCCAATCGCCCCTGCGGGACTCGTCGATGCTAGTGCATCGGAGCGGCCCGGCGCCATTCGAGGGCCCGACGCAGGGGCGGTCGAGGCCGCTGATCATGGCCCCCAAGACACGAACTTCCCTCGATTTGTTTTCTGCCCCGGGTCTGGGTATTGTTCTTTTGCACGCAGAAATGCAAAGCGAAATGCGGATGTGGCGCAGTGGTAGCGCATCACCTTGCCAAGGTGAGGGTCGCGAGTTCGAATCTCGTCATCCGCTCGAGTGTAATGCTCACCAGAGGGTGGTCCACCGACTGGTGGCTCCCCCTCTGGGAGCTGCTCGTATGGTGGAGTGGCCGAGAGGCGAGGCACCGGCCTGCAAAGCCGTTCACGCGGGTTCAAATCCCGTCTCCACCTCCATGTCGTCAAGACTCCGGTCTATGATGTCGTGATCAACTGAATACGTCGCCTCGGCGACATGCATGAGCGATTGGCGCAGCGGTAGCGCGCTTCCCTGACACGGAAGAGGTCGCTGGTTCGATCCCAGTATCGCTCACACAGAGAAAGCCCCCGGTTCGCCGGGGGCTTTCGTCGTTCCCGGGGGCTTTCGTCGTTCTCAGGGGCTGCTGGCCTCCGAGGAGGGTGCTGTCCTCCCCCGCGGGCACCGTTCGTCTCGACCCGCGTCCGCCGCCCGTCTCGTCGTCCCGGACGTCCTCAGGTGGGCTCGTGCGCCTCCGGCGTCCCTGCGGGGCGCAGCAGCCCGCTTGCGCGGCTCGGCAGCTCCACCGCACACACAGAAGGACGGCCCCGGTCGTGGTGACCGGGGCCGTCCTGGTGGAGCAGCGGTGACGAGCTAGGCGCGCGAGTTCTCGAGCACGTAGCCCTCTTCGCCGTGCAGCGCGAGGTCGATGCCCGCGACCTCGTCCTCGTTCTTGACGCGGAAGCCGATCGTCTTCTCGATGGCCAGGCCGATCAGGAAGGCGAGCACGAACGAGTAGGCCATGACGGCGAGGGCCGAGAGGGCCTGGATGCCCAGCTGACGGAACGAGTGGGAGAAGATCAGGCCCGAGTTGTTCGCGAAGAAGCCGAGGTACAGGGTGCCGAGCAGGCCGCCGACGAGGTGGATGCCCACGACGTCGAGGGAGTCGTCGAAGCCGAGCTTGAACTTGAGGTCGATCGCCAGGGCGCAGACGGCGCCGGCGGCGACGCCGAGCACGATGGCCCAGAACGGCGACAGGGCGGCACAGGCCGGCGTGATGGCGACGAGGCCGGCGACGGCGCCCGAGGCGGCGCCGACCGAGGTGGCCTTGCCGTCCTTGACCTTCTCGACGACGAGCCAGCCGAGGATGGCGGCCGCGGGGGCGGCGATCGTGTTGAGGAAGGCGAGGGCGGCGACGCCGTCGGCGGCGAGCTCCGAGCCGGCGTTGAACCCGAACCAGCCGAACCAGAGCAGGCCGGCGCCCAGCAGCACGAAGGGCGGGTTGTGGGGCTTGTCGGCGCCCTTGGCGAAGCCGACGCGCTTGCCGAGCACCAGGGCGAGGGCCAGGGCGGCGGCGCCCGCGTTGATGTGGACGGCCGTGCCGCCGGCGAAGTCGATGACGCCCATGCTGGCGATCCAGCCGCCGTCGACGACCGAGCCGTCCTCGCCGAGGGTGAAGTTGAAGACCCAGCTCGCGACGGGGAAGTAGACGACCGTGGCCCAGACGCCGGCGAAGATCATCCACGCGCCGAACTTGGCGCGGTCGGCGATGGCGCCCGAGATGAGGGCGACGGTGATGATCGCGAACGTCGCCTGGAAGGCGGCGAAGGCGATGGTCGGGTAGTCGCCGACCGGCGCCGCGCTCTCCTGGAAGAGCGAGTCGAGGCTGAACATCGACGGGTCGAAGCCGAAGACGCCGTCCCACCCGATGTAGGTGTCGGTGCCCGCGGGGCCCTGGGGGCCGTTCGAGAACGCGATGGAGTAGCCGAAGAGCACCCAGAGGACGCCGATCAGGCCCATGGCCCCGAAGCTCAGCATCATCATGCTGATCACGCTCTTGGCCTTGACGAGGCCGCCGTAGAAGAACGCCAGGCCGGGCGTCATGAGCAGCACGAGTGCCGCGCAGATCAGCATGAAGGCGGTGTTGCCTTGATCCATGTGTGTGTCACCTCTCGAGTTCTGACAAGCCAGGGAGGCACCGGCCGCCCCGACCGTGGGGGTGCCACGGGCTGTGCGGGACGATGCGGGTGGTGCCGCCCTCAGTGTCTCGACGAGGTGTTTCGGGTCGTGTGCCGTCGTGTTTCGGGGATGTAACACGTATCGCGCGACTGTGAACAACGTGTTTCGCCCGCCTCGGGAAGGCCTCCGAGGTCGGGGCCCAGGGGGCGACGTCGCCGCGTGGCCCGGAAGGTCAGCGTGCCGACGTCAGCGCCCCGACGTCAGCGCCCCGACGTCAGTCAGTGCGCCGACGTGAGCGCCACGAGCCTCGAGGTGGCCCGCAGGTACTTCTTCCGGTAGCCGCCGGCCAGCATCTCGTCGCTGAACACCGTGTCGAGCGGTGCGCCGGACGCGACGACGCGCACCTGCGCGTCGTACAGCCGGTCGACGAAGGCCACGAAGCGGAGCGCGTCCGTCTGGCTCGTGAACGGCCGGACGTCGCGCAGGGCGACCGCGTCGAGGCCGTCGATGAGCTTGACGTACCGGCTCGGGTGCACCGACGAGAGGTGCGCGACCACGGCCGCGAAGTCGTCCACCGACACCGTGCCCGGCAGGGAGGCCACCGCGGTGTCCAGGTCGTCGACCGTGTGGGCCTTCGCCTCGACCTCCCGACGGCGGTAGTCGTCACCGTCGATGCGGAGGGTGCGGAAGCGGTCGGAGAGCCCCTGGATCTCGCGGAGGAAGTCCGCCGCCGCGAACCGGCCCTCGCCGAGGGCCGCCGGCGGCGTGTTCGAGGTCGCGGCGATCCGCGTCCCGCCCTCGGCGAGGTCGCCGAGCAGCCGCGTCATCATCATCGTGTCGCCCGGGTCGTCGAGCTCGAACTCGTCGATGCAGACCAGGGAGGCGCCCTCCAGCTGGCGAGCGGCGCCCGCGTACCCGACGGCGCCGACCAGGGCCGTGTACTCGATGAACGTCCCGAAGTAGCGGCGCCCCGTGGTCCGGTTGAAGAGGGCGGCGAGCAGGTGGGTCTTGCCGACGCCGAAGCCGCCGTCGAGGTAGAGGCCGGGGAGCACGTCGGGAGAGTCCGCGCGTCGGCGGAACAGGCCGCGTCGTGCGGGACGCTCGGCGGCGCCGCCGAAGCCGGCCACCGCCTCCACCGCCTCCGCCTGCGACGGGAAGGCCGTGTCGGGCACGTAGTTCTCGAGCGACGCCCCGTCGAACTGTCGGGGCGGGACGAGCTCGGCGACGATCTCGGCGCCCGTGATCGTGGGGGCGCGCTCGGTCAGCGCGACGCGGGCGGTGAGGGGATCTGGTGACATCGGGCGACCTCGCAGGCAGGGGACCAGGGGGCGACGCACGTCGGGGGCCTGGCCGCGGTGTGCGTCGGGGCGATCTGTGTCAGAGTCTGAGGGGCGCCCGGACGACGCTCACGCCGTGTGCGTAGCCTCGACGGTGACCCGGGCCCGAGTCTAGCCACCGGGCACCGGCGCCCGACCGCAGCGCCCGCCGCGCTGCACCCGAGATCGTCCGCCGTCGCCGGCGGCGCTCCGTCCCCGCGACGGAGAGACACAGCAGGAGGCACCCATGGTCGTCGAGCACGACGCATCACCGAAGTTCCAGGAGTTCGCGCACCCCGAGCGCCTCGTCAGCACCGACTGGCTGCAGGAGCACCTCGGCACGCCGGGGCTCGTCGTCGTCGAGTCCGACGAGGACGTGCTGCTCTACGAGACCGGGCACATCGCCGGCGCCGTCAAGATCGACTGGCACCTCGACCTCAACGACCCCGTGCAGCGCGACTACGTCGACGGCGAGGCCTTCGCGGCGCTCATGTCGCGCAGCGGCGTCACGCGCGACTCGACGATCGTCGTCTACGGCGACAAGAACAACTGGTGGGCGGCCTACGCCCTCTGGGTGTTCTCGCTCTTCGGCCACGAGGACGTGCGCCTGCTCGACGGCGGCCGCGCCGCGTGGGAGGCGGAGGGCCGTGAGTACACCACCCAGGCCCCGAGCCCTGAGCCGACCGACTACCCGGTGGTCGAGCGCGACGACACCGTGATCCGTGCCTACAAGGACGACGTGCTCGCCCACCTCGGCCGGCCCCTCATCGACGTGCGCTCCCCCGAGGAGTACTCGGGCCAGCGCACCACCGCCCCCGCCTACCCGGAAGAGGGCGCCCTGCGCGCCGGCCACATCCCCAGCGCCCAGAACGTGCCGTGGGGCAAGGCCGCCGCCGACGACGGCCGCTTCCGCGGGCGCGCGGAGCTCGACGCGATCTACCGCGACGGCGCGGGCCTCGCCGACGGGGACTCCGTCGTCGCCTACTGCCGCATCGGCGAGCGGTCGAGCCACACCTGGTTCGTGCTGCACCACCTGATGGGCTTCGAGGACGTCCGGAACTACGACGGCTCGTGGACCGAGTGGGGCAGCGCCGTGCGCGTCCCGATCGTGCAGGGCACCGAGCCCGGCGCCGTCCCGGCTCGATGACGGCCGTGGCCGACACCGCGGCCGGCGCGGGCGACCTGCCCGCCTCGCTCGCCGAGATCCGCGACGAGTTCCTCGCCCTCGAGGTGCGGGACCGCCTCCAGCTGCTGCTCGAGTTCTCGAACGAGCTGCCGGCGCTGCCCGCCGAGTACGAGGGCCACCCCGACCTGCTCGAGCGTGTCGAGGAGTGCCAGTCGCCGGTCTTCATCTTCGTCGAGGTCGTCGACGGCGTCGTCGCGATGCACGCCACGGCTCCTCGGGAGGCGCCGACGACGCGCGGCTTCGCGTCGATCCTGGCGCAGGGCCTCACGGGCCTGACCGCCCAGCAGGTCCTCCGTGACGTGCCGGACGACTACCCCCAGACGATCGGCCTGGTCGAGGCCGTCAGCCCGCTGCGGGTCCGGGGCATGACCGCCCTCCTCGGGCGGGCCAAGCGCCAGATCGCCGAGAAGACGGCGCAGGCCGACACCGCCGGTGCTCCGGGGGCCTCGGGAGCGTGAGCCTCCGGGTCCTGCACACCGCCGCCCCGGCCTCCCTCGCGTCGGCGGGCGACCTCGTCCCGGTGGAGGGCGACGGCGACGGGGGGCGCGAGACCCTCCGCGGCCTCTACGCTCCCCCGGCCGAGACCTGGCTGCGCCTCAACCTCATCGCCGCGGTGAGCGGCGACGCCGCCGGCGAGGACGGCACCTCCGACACCCTCAGCAACGCGGTCGACCGGGCGGTGCTCGCGGTCGTCCGCGACCTGGCCGACGGAGTGGTCGTCGGCGCCGCCAGCGTCCGCGCCGAGGGCTACCGGGTGCCCAAGACCTCCCGGCTCGTCGTGGTCACGTCGTCCGGCGACCTGTCAGGCCACCGGATGGACCCCGCCGAGGCCGAGCGCGTCGTCGTCGTGTGCCCCGCCGGCGCGACCGACGCCGTGGCCGCGAGCCTCGGGCCGGCGGTCGCCGAGGCGGCGACCGTGCTGGTGGTCGACGACGTGGACGGGCGTCTCGACCCCGCGACGGTGCTCCGACGGCTGCGTGACCACCGCCTCCTCTCGCTCGTCTGCGAGGGCGGGCCGTCGCTCGCCGGGCAGTTCCTCCGCGACGGCCTCGTCGACGAGCTCTGCCTCAGCACCTCCCCGGTCGTGATCGGCAGCGGCCTGCCCGTCTTCGGCCGCGAGAGGTTCGACCCCGCGCGCCTCTCGCTCAGCCAGCTGCTGAAGGACGACCACGACGCGCTGTACGCGCGCTGGCTCGTGGCAGACGGCCCAGCCACTCGCCGATGACCCGCTCGAAGCGCTCCGGGTCGTAGTTCCAGATCTTCGTGTGGCGAGCCACGGCGAAGACCTCCAGCTGCACGAGGTCGGGTCGCGCCTCGGCCAGCGCGTGCGACGCGGTCGACGGCACGAACCCGTCGTCGTCGCTGTGCAGCAGGAGCACCGGGACGTCGAGCTGGTCGGCCCGCGCCACGAGGTCGAGACGGTCGAGGTCGATCGGCCCGTCGCGGCGGCCGAGCCGCGCCGCCGCGGGCGACTGCAGGAGGCGCAGCGCGAGTTCCTGCACGAGGCGCGGCACGTGCATGGCCCGCCCCTGGAAGCGCAGCGTCGTCCGCCAGTCGACGACGGGCGACTCGAGGGCCACGCCCACGACGCGGTCGCCGTGCCTCGCGCGCGTGACGGCCTGCAGGACGGTCGCGCCGCCCATCGACCAGCCCATGAGCACGAGGGCGGTCGCGCCGGAGGAGACCGCGTGCTCCATCGCGGCCTCCACGTCGCGCCACTCCTGGTCGCCGAGGGCGTAGCGGCCGTCGGGAGACGGGGGCGCCTCCCCGTCGTTGCGGTACGAGACGAGGAGCGAGGTCCAGCCCGCGCGGTGCGCGGCCGGCGCGGCGCGGATGGTCTCGGCCCGCGTGACGCCCCGGCCGTGCACGCTGATCAGCCACGGCCCGTCGGTGCCGCCGGGAGCGGGGACGAGCCACGCGGGCGCGGGGCCGACCGGGGTGCCGACCTCGACGTCGACGACCGGCAGGCCGGCGTCGGCAGGCGTGCGCCAGAGCCAGCCCCCGAGCCGCCCCCGGCGGGCCGAGGCGAGGTCGCCCGCGTCGACGGCCTCGACCGACCGGACCACCCGGTGCCCGTCGTCGCTCAGCACCTCTCCGACTCGGGCGTGGCCCCGGCCGTGGTCGAACCAGAAGCTGTAGCGGCCGGGCAGGCGGGTGTCGGGGTCGGAGCTGAGCGTCACGGAGGGGACGGACGGGTCGTGCCCGAGCACCCGGACGCCGTCGGCGCGACGCCGGGCCGGCGTCACGACCTTGTCGGCCATGACCAGGGCGCCCGAGACGACGGCCGCCGCCGAGACGACGGCCGTGGCGACGACGGAGGCCGAGAGCACGAGGCCGACGCCCCGGGCGCGACGCGCGCCGAGGTCGGGGGACGGAGTCGAGGGGCGGGTCACGGGAGCTCCGATCGACGGGGCGGCGGGCGGACGCGGCGTGCCGCCCACCTCGGGATCAGCTGGGAGCCTAGTCTGCTGGGGTGTCCGACACCCCCTCGACGCCGACGACCCCGTCCGCGTTCGCCGCAGCGGTCGAGTCCGTGCGCCGAGCCGTCGCCCGCGACGACCTCGCCGTCAGCGAGATCCCCGCTCCGGGCGGCCTCGCGCCGCACGCCCTCGCCCTCGCGGGCGACGTCGTGGGCGCCTCGGGCCGCGCCGACCCCGACCTCGGCACGGGCCGCTTCGTCCTGCTGTACGACGAGTCGGCCCCGGAGGCCTGGGGCGGCGTCTTCCGCGTCGTCTGCTTCGCCCAGGCGCCGCTCGAGGCCGACCTCGCGCTCGACCCCTTCGTCGCCGACGTCGCCTGGTCGTGGCTCGTCGACTCCCTCGCCGCCGGCGGGGCCTCCCACCACTCCGCCTCCGGCACCGCCACGAAGGTGCTCTCGACCGGCTACGGCGACCTCGCCGACCAGGGCGAGGGGGCGCAGCTCGAGCTGCGCGCCTCGTGGACGCCGACGAGCACCGACCTCGCACCGCACCTCGAGGCCTGGAGCGAACTGATCTGCACCCTCGCGGGCCTGCCGCCGACCGTCGAGGGCGTCACCCTCCTCGCGTCGCGCCGCGTCGGGCGCGACTGACCCGTCGCCCACCGCGACACCTCCGAGCCGAGAACAGGACCGCCGAGACATGGACACCGTCACCCCCGACCCGAGCGAGACGCCCTCGCCCGAGGCCGCCGCCGCTCCCCGAGTGACCGTGGCCCCCGTCGTCGCCACGGCGGACTCCGCCCACGGGCACGTCGACGTCATCGACGACCGCGACGGCTACCTGGCCGCGGTCGAGGCGATCGCCGCCGGGACGGGGCCGATCTCGATCGACGCGGAGCGCGCCTCCGGCTACCGCTACTCGCAGCGCGCGTACCTCATCCAGGTGTTCCGCCGCGGCTCGGGCGTCTTCCTCTTCGACCCGCCGGCCATCGGCCGCTTCGACGAGCTCCAGGCCGTCATCGGCCACGAGGAGTGGGTGCTGCACGCCGCCAGCCAGGACCTCGCGTGCCTGCGCGAGATCGGCCTCGACCCCGACCTCGTGTTCGACACCGAGCTCGGCGCCCGCCTCGCCGGGCTGCCGAAGGTGGGCCTCGGGGCCGTCGTCGAGCAGCTCCTCGGCGTCCACCTCGCCAAGGAGCACTCCGCGGCCGACTGGTCGACCCGCCCCCTCCCCCAGAGCTGGCTGGTCTACGCGGCCCTCGACGTCGAGCTGCTCGTCGACCTCCGGGACGCGATGGCCGAGCTGCTCGAGCGTGACGGCAAGCTCGACATCGCTCGGCAGGAGTTCGCGGCGACGGTCGCCCGCGAGGTCAAGCCGGCCAAGGCCGAGCCCTGGCGTCGCCTCACCGGGCTGCACACCGTGCGCGGGTCGCGGGGCCTCGCCGTCGCCCGTGAGCTCTGGACCGCGCGCGACGACTACGCCCGGCAGGTCGACACCGCCGCGGGCCGGCTCGTGCCGGACTCTTCCCTGGTCGCCGCGGCGAAGGCGCTGCCGGCCGACAAGCGCGCCCTGGCCGGCCTCCGCGAGTTCGTGGGCCGCGCGAGCCGGAGCGAGCTCGACCGGTGGTGGGCCGCCGTCGAGCGCGGCCAGGCGACCGCCGACCTGCCCTCGCACCGCGGGCCGGCCGGCGACACCCTCCCCCCGCCCCGCAGCTGGGCCGACAAGTCGCCGATGGCCGACGCCCGGTACCGGCACGCCCGCCCCGTCGTGGCGGCGATCGCCGAGCGCCTCGACCTGCCGGTCGAGAACCTCCTCACGCCGGAGCTCCTCCGCCGGGTCTGCTGGGAGCCGCCGATCCCCTTCGAGCCCGAGGCCCTCGCCGCGGCCCTGACCGAGCTCGGGGCCCGCACCTGGCAGGTCGAGGCCGTCGCGGGGCCCCTCGCCGACGCCTTTGTCGACGCCCACCAAGAGCCCGAGACGCAGCCCGCCGAGCCTTCGTAGCAATCCGCGAAGGATTCTGCCCGCCCCCGCCGCCTCCCTAGGATCGGACCAGTTCCGAGCACTGGAGGCAACGTGGCCGAGAGAACAGAAGTCGTCTTCGTCGACGGGGTCCGCACCCCGTTCGGCCGGGCAGGGGAGAAGGGCGTCTACTGGGGCACCCGGGCGGACGACCTCGTCGTCAAGGCCATGAAGGGGCTGCTGGAGCGGAACCCCTCCCTCCCCCTCGACCGCGTCGACGACGTCGCCGTCGCGGCGACCACGCAGCAGGGCGACCAGGGGCTGACCCTGGGGCGCACGACGGCGCTCCTCGCGGGCCTCCCCCGGTCGGTGCCCGGCTTCGCGATCGACCGGATGTGCGCGGGGGCGATGACGAGCGTCACCACCCTCGCGGGCGGCATCGCCTTCGGCGCCTACGACGTCGCCGTCGCCGGCGGCGTCGAGCACATGGGCCGCCACCCGATGGGCTTCGCCGCCGACCCCAACCCGAGGTTCCTCACCGAGAAGCTCGTCAGCGGCGACGCCCTCAACATGGGGTCGACGGCCGAGCGCATCCACGACCGCTTCCCGCAGCTGACGAAGGAGCGCTCCGACCGCTTCGCGATGCGGTCACAGCAGAAGCTCGCGGCCGCCTACGACGCCGGGCACATCCAGCCCGACCTCGTGCCGGTCGCCGTGCCGTCGGCCGAGGGCTGGGGCCTCGTGACCCGCGACGAGGCACCGCGCCCGGAGACCACGATGGAGGCGCTGGCCGGCCTGCGGACGCCGTTCCGACCCCACGGGCGGGTCACCGCGGGCAACTCGTCGGGGCTGAACGACGGCGCGACCGTCAGCCTGCTCGCCTCGGCGGAGGCCGCGCGCGAGTACGGCCTCGCCCCGAAGATGCGTCTCGTCAGCTTCGCCTACGCCGGGGTCGAGCCGGAGATCATGGGCATCGGCCCCGTGCCCTCCACCGAGAAGGCGCTCCGCAAGGCGGGGCTCACGATCGACGACATCGGGCTCTTCGAGCTCAACGAGGCCTTCGCCGTGCAGGTGCTGTCGCTGCTCGACCACTTCGGCGTCGACGACGACGACCCGCGGGTCAACCCGTGGGGCGGCGCCATCGCCGTCGGCCACCCGCTCGCCTCGTCCGGCGTGCGGCTGATGATCCAGCTCGCTCGCCAGTTCGAGCAGCACCCGGAGGTCCGCTACGGCCTGACCGCGATGTGCGTCGGCCTCGGCCAGGGCGGCAGCGTCATCTGGGAGAACCCGCACTTCGACCGGAAGGCCGCACGAGCATGAGCACGACCACGAACGCCCCCCTCGAGGCCCTCACCGAGCTCAGCCACGACGAGGTCGTGACCCACAGCCACGTCCGCGACGTGCCCCTCCCCTCCGGCGGGGTCCTCGCGCTCGTGACCCTCGACAACGGCCGGGACCACACCCGGCCGAGCACCCTCGGGCCGGCGACGCTGCTCGAGTTCGGCGCGACGCTCGACGAGCTCCGAGCGCGTGCGTCGCGCGGCGAGGTCGCGGCGATCGCCGTCACGGGCAAGCCCTATTTCCTCGCCGCCGGGGCCGACCTCAGCAAGGTCAGCCAGATCCCCAGCCGCGAGGTCGCCCGCGAGCTCGCTCGACTCGGTCACTCCACCCTCGGCAAGCTGCACGACGCCGGCGTGCCGACCTTCGTCTTCGTGAACGGGCTCGCGCTCGGGGGCGGCCTCGAGATCGCCCTGCACGCCGACTACCGCACCGTCGACACGTCCGCCGCCGCCCTCGCGCTGCCCGAGGTCTTCCTCGGCATCGTCCCCGGCTGGGGAGGCGCGTGGCTGCTGCCGAACCTCATCGGCATCGAGGCCGCCCTCCGGGTGGTCATCGAGAACCCGCTCAAGAACAACCGGACGCTGAAGCCGGCGCAGGCCCTGGAGCTCGGCATCGTCGACGCGGCCTTCGGCCCGGCGGCCTTCCTCGAGGACTCGATCCGCTGGGCGGACGGCGTGGTGGCCGGCACGACGAAGGTCGCCCGCCCCCACGTGCCCGGACGCCTGGAGCGTGCGGTGAAGTGGGACGCCGCCGTCTCGATCGCCCGGAAGTCGCTCGAGGGCAAGATCGGCACGGTGGCGCGCTCGCCCTACGCGGCCCTGGAACTGCTGAAGGCCGCCCGGTCGACCGACCGGGCCACGGGCTTCGCCGCGGAGGACGAGGCCCTCGCCGGGCTCGTCGCGGGCGACCAGTTCGCCGCGAGCATGTACTCGTTCGACCTCGTCCAGAAGCGGGCCAAGAAGCCGGCCGGCGCTCCCCCGCGCGACCTGGCGAAGCCCGTGACCAAGGTCGGCATCGTCGGCGCGGGCCTGATGGCCAGCCAGTTCGCCCTGCTCTTCGTCCGTCGTCTCCAGGTGCCGGTCGTCATCACCGACCTCGACCAGGCCAGGGTCGACGCCGGCGTCGAGCGGATCCGCGGCGAGATCGTCGAGCTCGCGACGAAGGGCCGCATCTCGGGCGACGAGTCGAACCGGCTCTCCGCGCTCGTCACCGGCACGACCGACCTCTCCGACTTCGCCGACTGCGACTGGGTGATCGAAGCCGTCTTCGAGGAGCTCGGCGTGAAGCAGGACGTCTTCGAACGGGTGGAGGCGGTGGTCGCGGAGGGCGCCGTGCTCGCCACGAACACGTCGTCGCTCAGCGTGGAGGCGATCGGGGCCCGCCTCCGCCACCCCGAGCGGCTGGTCGGCTTCCACTTCTTCAACCCGGTGGCCGTGATGCCCCTGGTCGAGGTGGTGCGCACGCCCGCCACCGACGAGGCCACCCTCAGCACCGCCATGGTGACGGCGGCCGCCCTCCGGAAGAACGCGGTCATCACGGCCGACACCCCTGGGTTCGTGGTGAACCGCATCCTCGCGAAGCTGCTCGGCGAGGCCATGCACGCGGTGGAGACGGGCACCCCGTTCGAGGTCGTCGACCGTGCGACGGCCCCGTTCGGCCTCCCGATGACCCCGTTCGAGCTCCTGGAGCTCGTCGGCCTCACGGTCGGCGCCCACGTGCTCGACACGCACCACGCGGCCTTCCCCGACCGCTTCTTCGCCAGCGACGGCCTGCACCGCCTCGCTGAGCACGGAACGATCTTCGAGCGGGACTCCAAGGGCCGCCGCAAGGGCTTCGACAAGAAGGCGGTCGCCCTCGCGGCCGGGCCCGGCACCCCGATGACGGACGACGAGCTCCGTCGCCGGATCGAGGACGGCCTCGCCGACGAGGTGGGCCGGATGCTCGACGACGGTGTGGTGTCGGCGGCGCAGGACATCGACCTCTGCCTCATCCTGGGCGCCGGGTACCCGTTCCAGATGGGCGGGGTGACGCCCTACCTCGACCGTGTGGGGGCGACCCTCCGCGTGCGTGGCACGACATTCCACGACCCGATGATCGTCGGGCCGGAGTACGTCGACGCCTGACGCCACGGGGCACGGCGATCGGAGGGCCCGCCACGACGACGGTCGTGGCGGGCCCTCCGACGCTGTCGGCGCGGCCCGCCGAGGCCGGACGGGCGCCAAGGAGAGCCGAGCCGGCGCGGACGCCGGTGTCGGTCAGTCGTGCTGGGCGTCCACCCGACGCTCGTCGGCGTCGTCGAGCGGGCGGGCCACGGGGATCTTGCTCCCGAGGACCTGCGCCACGACGTCCCGCGCGATGTGCTGGGGGGTGAGGCCCGCCTCCTCGAGGATCTGGGCCCGTGAGCCGTGCTCGAGGAACTCGTCGGGCAGGCCCAGCTCGGTCACGGCCGTGTCGACGCCCGCCTGACGGAGGTCTTGTCGGACCCGGGTGCCGATGCCCCCCACCCGGACGCCGTCCTCGATCGTGATGACGAGGCGGTGGTCGGCGGCGAGGTCGACGATCGACCGGGCCACGGGCACGACCCAGCGCGGGTCGACCACGGTGGCGCCGATGCCCTGTGCGGCGAGGCGCTCGGCCACCTCGAGCCCCACGGAGGCCATCGGCCCCACGCAGACGAGCAGCACGTCGCGGCGCTCGTCGCTCGAGAGGACGTCGACGCCGTCGTCGAGCCGGCGCTCGGCCTCGTGCTCGGTGCCGACCGTGCCCTTCGAGAAGCGCACGACCGTCGGGGCGTCGGTGACGGCGACGGCCTCGCGGAGCTCCTCCCGGAGGCGCGTGGCGTCGCGGGGCGCGGCGAGACGGATGTGCGGGACGATCTGGAGCAGCGCCAAGTCCCAGATGCCGTGGTGGCTCGGGCCGTCCGGCCCGGTCACGCCCGCCCGGTCGAGCACGAAGGTCACGCCCGCCCGGTGCAGGCCGACGTCCATCAGGACCTGGTCGAAGGCGCGGTTGACGAAGGTGGCGTACAGGGCGACGACCGGGTGGAGCCCGGCGTAGGCCAGGCCCGCGGCGGAGGTGACCGCGTGCTGCTCGGCGATGCCGACGTCGAGCACCCGCTCGGGGAAGCGCTCGGCCATCTTGTGCAGCCCGACCGGCCGCAGCATCGCGGCGGTGATGCCGACGACGGTCTCGTCCTCGGCGGCGACGGCGACCATCTCGTCCGCGAAGACGCTCGTGTACGAGGGCGCGGCGGTCGTCTCGAGCGGCTCGCCGGTCTCGGGGTCGATCTGGCCGACCGCGTGGAACTGGTCGGCCACGTCGGCGCGGGCGGGGTCGTAGCCGCGACCCTTCTCCGTGATGGCGTGGACGATGACCGGCGCCCCGTAGTTCTTGGCCTGGTGGAGGGCCTCCTCCATCGCGACCTGGTCGTGGCCGTCGACGGGCCCGATGTACTTGATGTCGAGGTTCGAGTAGAGCGCCTCGTTGTTGGTGAAGCGGCTGAGGAAGCCGTGCAGCCCGCCCCGCACGCCGCGGTAGAACGCGCGACCCGGGTGGCCGAGCCGGTCGAACACGGCCTCGCTGCCCATGTGCATCTCGCGGTAGGTGCTCCGCGTGCGCACCGTGTTGAGGAAGCGCGCCATGCCGCCGATGGTGGGGGCGTACGACCGACCGTTGTCGTTCACGACGATGATCAGGCGGCGGTCGTTGTCGTCGCTGATGTTGTTCAGCGCCTCCCACGTCATGCCGCCGGTCAGCGCGCCGTCGCCGACGACGGCGACGACGTGGCGGTCGGACTGGCCGGTGAGGCCGAAGCCGCGCGAGATGCCGTCGGCCCACGAGAGGCTGCTGGAGGCGTGCGAGCTCTCGACGATGTCGTGCTCCGACTCGCTGCGCTGCGGGTAACCCGCGAGTCCGCCCCGGAGGCGGAGACCGCTGAAGTCCTGTCGGCCCGTCACGAGCTTGTGCACGTACGACTGGTGGCCCGTGTCGAAGACGAACGCGTCGTGCGGCGAGCGGAACACGCGGTGCATGGCCAGCGTCAGCTCGACGACCCCGAGGTTCGGCCCGAGGTGGCCGCCGGTCTTGCTGACCTCCGCCACGAGGAACGCCCGGATCTCCGTCGCGAGGTCGACCATCTGCTGGTCGGTCAACGCGAGGAGGTCACGCGGACCGCTGATCGTCTCGAGAATGCTCATGCCGGCTTCCTTTCCGCCTACCCGGAGGCAGCCGGGCTCAGTTTATGCGTCGACCCGGCGAGAACGCCGGAAGCCCCCACCGGGCGTCGGCGACGCGGGTGGGGGCTCCTCGTGCGGGCTAGACCAGGCTGCGCAGCACGTACTGCAGGATGCCGCCGTTGCGGTAGTAGTCGGCCTCACCAGGGGTGTCGATCCGGACGACGGCGTCGAACTCGATCGTCTGAGCGCCGGCGGCGGAGTGCTCGGTCGGCTCGGCGACCACACGGACCGTCTTCGGCGTCACGCCCTCGTTCAGCTGCTCGAGGCCGGAGATGCTGATCGACTCGGTGCCGTCGAGCCCGAGCGACTCCCAGCTCTCGCCCGCGGGGAACTGCAGCGGCACGACGCCCATGCCGATCAGGTTCGAGCGGTGGATCCGCTCGAAGCTCTCCGTGATGACCGCCGCGACGCCGAGCAGGCTCGTGCCCTTGGCCGCCCAGTCGCGCGACGAGCCGGAGCCGTACTCCTTGCCGCCCAGGATGACCAGGGGCGTGCCCTGCTCCTGGTAGCGCGCGCTCGCGTCGTAGATGAACGTCTGCGGTGCGTCGGGCTGCGTGAAGTCGCGGGTGTAGCCGCCCTCGACACCGTCGAGGAGCTGGTTGCGCAGGCGGATGTTCGCGAACGTGCCGCGGATCATGACCTCGTGGTTGCCGCGTCGTGACCCGTAGGAGTTGAAGTCCTTCCGGTCGACGCCGTGCTCGTCGAGGTACCGGCCCGCGGGGCTGTCGACCTTGATCGAGCCCGCCGGGCTGATGTGGTCGGTGGTGACCGAGTCGCCGAGCTTCGCGAGCACCCGTGCCCCGCTGATGTCGCGGACCGGCGTCGTCTCGAGGGTCATGCCCTCGAAGTACGGGGGCTTCCGCACGTACGTCGACTCGGAGTCCCACTCGAAGGTGGCGCCGGTGGGCGTCGGCAGCGACCTCCAGCGCTCGTCGCCGTCGAAGACGCCCGCGTACTCGTGGGTGAACATGCCCGTGTCGATCGACGAGTCGATGGTCGACTGGACCTCGGCCGCGTCGGGCCAGATGTCGCGGAGGTAGACGTCGTCGCCCTCCGGCGTCGTGCCCAGGGGGTCGGACTCGAAGTCGAAGTTCATCGAGCCGGCCAGCGCGTAGGCGATGACGAGCGGTGGGCTCGCCAGGTAGTTCATCTTGACGTCGGGGTTGATGCGGCCCTCGAAGTTCCGGTTGCCCGAGAGGACCGCCGTGACGGCGAGGTCGTTCTCCTGCACGGCCGACGAGATCTCGTCGAGCAGCGGGCCCGAGTTGCCGATGCAGGTCGTGCAGCCGTAGCCCACGGTGTAGAAGCCGAGGTCTTCGAGGTAGGTCGTGAGGCCGGCCTTCTCGTAGTAGTCGGTGACGACCTTCGAGCCGGGCGCGAGGGTGGTCTTCACCCACGGCTTGGCCTTGAGGCCCTTCTGGCTGGCGTTGCGGGCCAGCAGGCCCGCGGCGAGCATCACCGACGGGTTCGAGGTGTTGGTGCACGAGGTGATCGCCGCGATCGCGACGGCGCCGTGGTCGAGGGTGAAGGTGGAGCCGTCGCCCAGCTCGACCGAGGTCGGCTTCGAGACCTTCGCCGGGGCGTGCGAGGTGTGCGAGATGCTGTGCGGCTGCGCCTCGTCGTCGTCCTCCGCGGTGAAGCCGATGGGGTCGGAGGCCGGGAAGGTGCCCTCGACCGCGGCGTCGACGTGCGAGTGGTCGGTCGTCGCGTAGTTCTCGAGGTCGACCTCGAACTGGCTCTTGGCGGCGGTGAGCTCGATGCGGTCCTGCGGGCGCTTCGGGCCGGCGATCGAGGGAACGACGGTGGCCAGGTCGAGCTCGAGGTACTCGCTGAAGACCGGCTCGACCGACGGGTCGTGCCAGAGGCCCTGGAGCTTGGAGTACTTCTCGACGAGCTCGATCTGCTCGTCCGAGCGACCGGTGAGGCGGAGGTAGTCGAGGGTCACGTCGTCGATCGGGAAGATCGCGGCGGTCGAGCCGAACTCGGGGCTCATGTTGCCGATCGTGGCGCGGTTCGCGAGGGGGACCTCGGCGACGCCCTCGCCGTAGAACTCGACGAACTTGCCGACGACGCCGTGGGCGCGGAGCTGCTGCGTGATCGTGAGCACGACGTCGGTGGCGGTGACCCCGGTGGGGATCGAGCCGCGGAGCTTGAAGCCGACGACCTTGGGGATGAGCATCGACACGGGCTGGCCGAGCATCGCGGCCTCCGCCTCGATGCCGCCGACGCCCCAGCCCAGCACGCCGAGGCCGTTGACCATGGTGGTGTGCGAGTCGGTGCCGACGAGGGTGTCGGGGTAGGCCTGCAGGACCGTGCCGCCGCCCTCGACCGCGACGTCGCGGCTGTACGTGACCCGGGCCAGGTACTCGATGTTGACCTGGTGGACGATGCCCGTGCCGGGCGGCACCACCTTGAAGTCCTGGAAGGCCGTCTGGCCCCAGCGGAGGAACTGGTACCGCTCGCCGTTGCGCTCGTACTCGATCTCGACGTTGCGCTCGAGCGCGTTCTCGCTGCCGAAGAGGTCGGCGATGACCGAGTGGTCGATGACCAGCTCGGCGGGGGCGAGCGGGTTGATCTTCGTCGGGTCGCCGCCGAGGGCCGACACGGCCTCGCGCATGGTGGCGAGGTCGACGATGCACGGCACGCCCGTGAAGTCCTGCATGACGACGCGCGCCGGCGTGAACTGGATCTCGGTGTCGGGGTCGGCCGTGGGCTGCCACTCCCCCAGCGCCGTGATCTGGTCGCGCGTGACGTTGGCGCCGTCCTCCGTGCGGAGGAGGTTCTCGAGGAGGACCTTGAGGCTGAACGGGAGCCTGGCCGAGCCGTCGACCGCGTCGATGCGGTAGACCTCGTACTCGGTCGCGCCGACCGTCAGGCTGTCCTTCGAGCTGAAGCTGTTGATTGCAGACACGTGCCGTCTCCCTTGCTGACTACGCCCTCATCATGGTCGCCCGACCCGGAGCCGCACCAGCGAGGCCAGCCTAAGTCGATCGACCGCGAGCGGCCGTGGCCGTCGATGTATCTCGATGTCGAGACAACGGTACCACCAGGAGTCGCGGAACAGCGGTCAGGAGCGCTGCGGATCGCCCTCGGCGGCCGCGTCGCCGACCTCGGCCTCGGCTCGGCCGCGGTAGACCGTCCGCACGAGCAGCCACGTGACCCAGAGCAGGCCCGCGTAGAGGGGCACGCCCATGATCAGCTTCAGGGTCGCGAGGGCGGTGATCTGGCCCGCGAAGAAGAGCGGGAGCTGGACCGCCAGCCGGGCGGCGAAGAGCCCCGCCCACAGGACGGTCGCGAGGGTGAGGACGCGACGCTTGGCGCGGTCGCCGCGCCAGGCGGAGCCCTCGTTGGTCAGGAGGCCGACGACGACGCCGATCAGCGGCCAGCGGACCACGACGCTCGCGAGGAGGGCGAGCAGCGACACGGCGTTGATGACGAGCCCGGGCACGAAGTTGCCCTCGGCGCGACCGCTGAGCAGGGCGATCGCGGCGGAGATCGCGATGCCCAGGACGCCGGCCAGGGCCTGGGCCACGGGGCCCCGCTGCACGGCGCGGGCGACGACGAAGGCCAGGGCCACGACGACCGGGATCAGCACCGACGGGAGCACGTCGCGCGTCACGGCGTAGACGACGACGAAGCCCAGGCCGGGGACGATCGACTCGACGAGGCCGCGGACGCCGCCGATCGCCGAGAGGAGCGCCGACGCCGTGGGCACCTCGCCGGGCGCGACCTGCCCGATGCCGGCACGCTGCGCCGCCGAGCGGAGCTGGGCCGAGAGCGAGACGCGAGGGTCGTCGAGAGGCGACGCCTCGCCGTCGCCGACGGGCGTGCCGGTCGCGCGGAGGTCGTCGGCGTCGCCGAGGCCGGGCGTGCTCACGGGCTCGGTCGCGTCAGACGCGCGAGGGCGTCGTGCTGGGGGCGTCGGTCGGGCCGGCCTTCGGCATGGTCAGCGGGATGAGGTCACGCGGGGCCATCGGGGTGCTGCCGCGGACGACGACGACGCTCCGGAAGAGCTCCTCGATCTTCTCCGCGGCCTCCGGGTCGACCGCCGCCTCGCCGGCGATGACGCCGCGGAGGAACCAGCGGGGGCCGTCGACGCCGATGAAGCGGGCTCGGCGGGTCGTGCTGGCGTCGCCGCCCATGACGGGGATCTCGGCCCTGACCTCGGGGCCGAACGGGCCGTCGACCTCGGCCGTGGTGCCGCCCTGTCGCTGGATCTGCTCGGTGATCTGCTCGCGGATCTCGTTCCACAGGCCCGTGCTGCGGGGGGCGGCGAACGGCTGCACCTGGAGCGTCGACTTCGCGAAGTCGAGCCCGACGGCGACGACGCGCTTGCTGCCCTCCTCGACCTCGAGGCGAAGGTGCAGGCCGTCGCGCGGCAGGATCTTCACGCCGCCCAGGTCGACGTACGGGCGGACGGGGCTGGCCTCGGTCTCGTCGAGCGGGCCCGTGTCGGCACGGTCGGCAGGAGCGGACTTGGAGTCGTCGAAGACCTCGACCTCCGCGTCCTCCAGGGACTCGATGCTGACCTCGACGTCGTCGAGGTCAGCGGTCTCGACCTCGACCTCGGTCGTGGCCAGCTGCTGCGCTTCGCGCTTCGACTTCCTCATGATGCGGTGCCTCCGGTGGTGTGTGCGTAGCCCGTGGAGCCGAAGCCCCCCTCGCCGCGGACGCTCTCGGGGAGGGCGTCGACGGGGAGGAACTCGGCCCGGACGACGGGCATGACGACGAGCTGGGCGATCTTGTCGCCGACGGCGACGTGGTGCTCGGCCTCGAGGTCGGTGTTCAACAACGCGACCTTGATCTCACCACGGTAGCCCGCGTCGACGGTGCCCGGGCTGTTGACGACGGTCACGCCGTGCTTGGCCGCGAGCCCGCTGCGGGGCATGACGAAGGCCGCGTGGCCCTCGGGCAGGGCGATCGAGACCCCCGTGCCGACCAGGGCACGACGGCCGGGCAGGAGCACGACGGACTCGCTCGCGAGGAGGTCTGCGCCGGCGTCGCCCGGGTGGGCGTACCGCGGCGTGTGGTCGACGGCGGCCGTGCCCGTGGACGGGTCGGCGGGCGACCTCCGGGCCGTGAGGGGGACGTCGAGGCTCTGGGTCACGTGTCGAGGGTAGTGCAGAAGTCTGGTCGAATGGACCCATGAACCCCTACCGCGAACGGCTGCTGCCGCCGCTCACCGTCTTCCTCGCCTCGGCGCTCCTGGTGCCCGCGACCCTGCTGGTCTTCCTGCCCATCGACCCCGTCGTGGGCGTCGTGGTGGCCGTGCTGTTCTACGCGGCCGCGGTCGTGGCGCTCGTGGTCAGCTCGCCGGTCGTCCGTGTGGACGACGAGGGGTTCCACGCCGGCCGGGCCCGGCTGCACCCCGACGAGATCGGCGAGGTGACGGGGTTCACGGGCTCCGCCGCCACCACGCAGAGAGGGCCCGGGCTCGACGCGCGAGCCTGGACCCTCTTCCGGGGCTGGGTGGGGCCGGTCGTGAAGATCACGCTGACCGACGACTCCGACCCCGCTCCTTACTGGTTGGTGTCGACGCGACGACCTGACGAGGTCGTGCGCCGGGTGGAGGAGCTCAGGCGGCGCACTCCCGGCAGATAGCGCCCAGCTTGGTCTCGTGGTCCAGCTGCGAACGGTGCTTCACGAGGAAGCACTCCACGCAGGTGAACTCGTCGACCTGGGGAGGGAGGACGACGACGTCGAGGTCGAGGTCGGAGAGGTCCTGCCCGGCCAGCTCGAACGAGCCGGGGTTGTCGGCGTCGTCGTCGATGACGCCGGTCGTCTTGTCAGGGGTGCGCTCCTTGAGGCCCTCGATCGACTCCGAGTCGTCGTCGTTCTTGCGAGGTGCGTCGTAGTCGGTGGCCATGCCCATCCAGTCTTCGTGTTGATCGTTGCCCGATTCGGCGGGCACAGTTTGCATCACTCGTTGTCGAATAGCAAACCCGCCGCGGGGGGCCTCTCGGCCGCCTCGGTGGAACCCGCGGCACGCCCGTCGCATTCCCGGCAGACGGCCTCTGACGTGCGATTCTTCTCCCGGGAACACGACGGCGAAAGGCGTGCCACATGCAGGATCTGAGGGTCAACGGAGTCGAGGACGGAGCGCTCCTCCTGACCACCGACGCCGGTGTCGAGTACCGCCTCCCCGTCACGCACTCGCTGCGCGCGCAGCTGCGCACGGCGAGCGGCGAGACGCCCGCCACGACGCGCAAGGCCCCGCCGCGTGAGATCCAGTCGCTCGTGCGCTCCGGGCTCTCGTCGGCCGAGGTCGCCGCGCTCACCGGCGCCGACGTCGAGTTCGTCCACCGCTTCGAGGGCCCCGTCCTCGCGGAGCGCGCCTTCGTCCTCGAGACGGCCCTCCGCGTGGCCGTCTCCGTCGCCACCGAGGTGGCTCCCTCCACGGGCTCCGGCACCTTCGGCGCGGTCATCGAGTCCCGCCTCGACGCCGCCGACGCGACCGACCGCGAGTGGACGAGCTACAAGGACGGCGAGCACGGCTGGGTCGTGCGGGTCTCCTACGTCACCCAGGAGGTCGCCCGCGACGCCGTCTGGCGCTTCGACCCCAAGCGCACCGCCCTGGCGCCCCACTCGGGCGACGCCCACGTGCTGTCCCGCCACTCCGCCGACCCGGGCCCCCTCGTCCCGCGCCTCCGCGCGGTGGGCCACTCCTCCGACGCCGAGTCGGACGCCGGCGGCCGCTTCGACACCGGCGCCTTCGAGATCGCCCCCGACCGCTCCGACGTCGTCGACGACACCGTCGTCGAGTCCCCGGCCGCCGAGCGCCCCCGCGTCGACCCGCGGTCCGCCGCCTCCCTGGCCGCCACGAACCGCGACTCCGCCCCGACCTCCCCGTCGTCGCAGGCCCAGACGGCCGACCTGCTCGAGGCCCTGCGCCGCCGTCGGGGCGAGCGCGAGGCCGCCCGCTTCACGGACGACGAGCGCTCGGCGCACCCGTCCACGGGGTCGATGCGGGTCATCGACGTCCCCCTGACCGACTTCGGCCTGCCCGAGGGCGCCCCTCCCGCCCCCCGGGACGACGAGACCGAGCAGGTCGACCCGCCGGCCCCCGCCCCGGCCGAGCCCCGGTCCATCGGCTCGGCCCGTCGAGGCCGCGGTCGCGACCCGATCCCGACCTCCGCCACGACCACCCCGCCGAAGAAGGGCAGGGGGCGCGCGTCCATGCCGAGCTGGGACGAGATCGTGTTCGGTGCCCGGACGGACGACGAGGGCCCCGCCTGACTCAGCGGGCGAAGGCCCCGAACCGGCGCAGGGGCACCTGCGTCTCCTCGCTCGACCAGGACCCGTGCTGGCCGATCATGCTGCCCGCGGCACCGCCGGTGGAGCGGCCGTCGTAGTAGACGACCCCCTTGCGGGCGGCGACGAGCAGGTCGCCGATGCGAGGCAGCACCGCCTCGTCGACCGGGCCGAACCAGCCGGCCACCACCGCCTCCTCGCGGGTGACGACCCAGGAACGGTGCGACTCCGCCTCGCGCCAGGCCGCGACGGTCGCGGCCCGCTGGCCGTCGCTCGCGTCGGGCTCGAAGTGCAGCTGGAGGCAGCGCGGCTCCCCCGCCACGTGGCGAACCCCGTCGACGAGCGCGGCCTGGCCGCCGAAGACGACGCGGCCCTTCTCGGCCACGTCGAGCACGCCGTGGTCGGCCGTGACGAGCAGCCCCTCGTCGGCGCCGAGCGCCTCGTCCAGGCGCCGCACCTCTCCGTCGAGCTCCTCCAGGGCCGCCGTCCACTCGTCCGACTCCCACCCGGCCCGGTGGGCGATCATGTCGAGCTCGGGCACGTAGAGGTACACGAGGGAGGCGCCGGGCGCGGCCACGAGGGAGCGCGCGGTGGCGAAGCGCTCGGCCACGGTCTCGGCGGTGACGTACTCGGCGCCGGAGAGGATCGCCTCGGTGAGCCCGGAGGCGGCGTAGCGACGGGGCCCGACCGCGAAGCTGCGGACGCCGACCGCGGCGCTGCGCTCGAAGACGGTCGACCGGCGCTGCCACGTGCTCGGGCGCATCCGGTCGTCCCAGCCGGAGAGCTGCTTGACGACCCGGTCGTTCTCCGCGTCGAGGACGGACCAGCCGACGAGCCCGTGCTCGCCGGGGAGCGCGCCCGTCGTGAGCGTCGCGAGGGCAGCGGCCGTCGTGGTCGGGAAGCCCGACCAGATGCTGCCCTTCCGGCCCGTGAGGGTGCGTGCGTGACCGGCTCGGGCCCCCAGGGAGGCCGAGCCGAGGCCGTCGACGAGGAGGAGGATCGCCGAGCGGGCGGGGGGGAGGGGGAGGGCGCCGACCTGGCCCGTGAGGGCCGCGACGGACGACTCCAGGACGTCGGCCAGGCTCACGGCTCCGGTCGGGCGCGCCGGTACGATGGTCGTCATCGGCACCAGTCTGGCACAGCGCCGTCTGGCCGGTCCCGCCGCCCCGCAGCCGGGTGCCGGCCCCGCCGAGGCGCCCCGCGCCTCCTTCCCCCGAGAAGTGCATGACCACGACGACGAACGACATGAGCAGCGCCAGCGACGGTGAGCGGATCGAGGACATCGACGTCTCCCTCGAGATGCAGGGGTCGTTCCTCGAGTACGCGTACTCCGTGATCTACTCGCGGGCCCTGCCCGACGCCCGCGACGGCCTCAAGCCGGTCCAGCGTCGCATCCTCTACCAGATGTCGGAGATGGGGCTCCGCCCCGACCGCGGGCACGTCAAGAGCGCCCGCGTCGTCGGCGAGGTGATGGGCAAGCTGCACCCCCACGGCGACACGGCGATCTACGACGCCATGGTGCGCCAGGCCCAGTCGTTCACCATGCGCGTGCCGCTGATCGACGGCCACGGCAACTTCGGCTCCCTCGACGACGGCCCCGCCGCCCCGCGCTACACCGAAGCCCGGCTGGCGGAGGCCTCCCTGGCCATGACCCGGGGCCTCGACGAGGACGTCGTCGACTTCGTCCCGAACTACGACAACCAGCTCATGCAGCCCGAGGTGCTGCCCGCGGCCTTCCCCAACCTGCTCGTCAACGGCGCGAGCGGCATCGCCGTCGGCATGGCGACCAACATGGCGCCCCACAACCTCGTCGAGGTCGTCGGTGCCGCCCGGCACCTCATCGACCACCCCGGGGCGAGCCTCGACGACCTGATGGCCTTCGTGCCGGGCCCCGACCTCCCCACCGGCGGCACGATCTCCGGGCTCGCCGGGGTGCGCGACGCGTACGCGACCGGGCGGGGCTCGTTCAAGACGCGGGCCAAGGTCCAGGTCGAGAGCATCACCGCCCGCAAGTCCGGTCTCGTCGTCACGGAGCTCCCCTACCTCGTCGGCCCGGAGAAGGTCATCGAGAAGATCAAGGACGGCGTCCAGGCGAAGAAGCTGACGGGAATCACCGACGTCACCGACCTCACCGACCGCACGCACGGGCTCCGGCTCGTCATCGGCATCAAGACCGGCTTCAGCCCCGAGGCGGTGCTCGAGCAGCTCTACCGCTACACGCCCCTGGAGGACGGCTTCAGCATCAACGCCGTCGCCCTGGTCGAGGGCCAGCCCCGGACGCTGGGCCTCAAGGAGATGCTGCAGGTCTACGTGGGCCACCGCCTCGAGGTCGTCACGCGCCGCAGCCGCCACCGTCTGGGCAAGAAGGAAGACCGCCTCCACCTGGTCGAGGGGCTCCTCGTCGCGATCCTCGACATCGACGAGGTGATCCAGGTCATCCGCACGAGCGACGACTCGGCCGCCGCACGGGCCCGGCTCCGGGAGGTCTTCGACCTCAGCGAGATCCAGGCCGAGTACATCCTCGACCTGCGCCTCGGCCGGCTCACGAAGTTCAGCCGCATCGAGCTCGAGTCGGAGCGCGACGAGCTCGTCGCCGCCATCGAGGAGCTCCGCGCCCTCCTGGCCGACCCGGCCCGGCTGCGCGCGCTGGTGTCGTCCGAGCTCGCGGAGATCGCGGAGCAGTTCGGCACCCCGCGACGCACCCTGCTCACCGAGGCCGCCCCGAGCGTCGCGACGGCCGGGCGTGGACGCGGGGCTCCGGTGCTGGAGATCGCGGACACGCCCACGCGGGTGTTCCTCTCGACGACCGGGCGCCTCCTCAGGGTCGACCACCCCGAGCCGGGCTCCGCGGCCCCGACTCCCCCGGCCCGACGCACGAGTCACGACGCGGTGCTCTCGTCGATCGACACCTCCACGCGGAGCGAGGTCGGCGCCGTGACGTCGACCGGTCGTCTCATCCGGTTCACGCCGGTGGACCTGCCCTCCGTCCCGCCCACCTCGGTCCAGCTCGGGGCCGGCGTCCCGGTGCGCGAGTACCTCGGGCTGCCGGACGCCACCGAGAAGGTGCTGGCGCTCGTCTCCCTCACCGCCGACCGCCCGGTCGCCCTCGGCACGGCACGGGGCGTCGTCAAGCGGGTCGCCCCCGGCCAGTGGCCGGCCAAGCCCGAGTTCCCGGTCGTCACGCTCAAGCCGGGCGACTCGGTGGTCGGCGTGGCGCAGGGCACCGACGACGACGAGTTCGTCTTCGTCACGTCGGCCGCCCAGCTGCTCCGGTTCCCCGCGGCGTCCGTCCGGCCCCAGGGACCGGCAGGCGGCGGCGTGGCCGGGGTCAGCCTGCCCGACAGCGCCCGCGTCCTCTTCTTCGGGGCCGTGCCGGAGGGGCAGGAGGCGGTGGTCGCGACGGTGTCGACGAGTGCGGCCTCGATCGACGGCGTCGACCCCGGCCGCGCGAAGCTCAGCGCCTTCGACGAGTTCCCGGCCAAGGGCCGCTCGACCGGCGGCGTCCGTGCCCACGCCCTCCTCAAGGGAGAAGGCGGCCTCTCGCTCGCCTGGGTGGGGCCGGGCCCCGCCCGGGCGGTCGCGGCGGACGGCGCCGTGCGCTCGCTGCCCGAGGAGCTCGTGCGGCGCGACGCCTCGGGGGCACCGCTCCCGGCCGTCGTCGCGTCGGTGGGGGCCTCGGTCGCGCACGTCACCGACTCGGCCACGGGGGCCGAGGCCGGGGCCGAGCCGGTCGAGTGACCGACGACGGGCAGCCACCGGCCCGGCCAGGCCGGCGGGGCTCCCCCGCGGCGAGCGGTCGGGCCGACCCCGGCGGCGGCGTCAGACGTCGATGCGGTCGCGGCTGAGGCCGGCCCCGTCGATGATGAACTCCTTGCGGGGGGCCACGTCGTTGCCCATCAGCAGCTCGAAGACCCGCGCCGCGTTCTCCGCGTCGTCGACCCTGACCCGGCGCAGCATGCGCCCCTTGCGGTCCATCGTGGTGGTCGCGAGCTGCTCGGCGTCCATCTCGCCGAGGCCCTTGTAGCGCTGGATCGGGTCCTGGTAGCGCTTGCCGCTCCGGCGGAGACCCGCCAGCACCCCCTTCAGCTCCTGCTCGGAGTACGTGTAGATGGTCTGGTTCGGCTTGCTGCCGGCGTTGATGGCCACGACCCGGTGGAGGGGAGGCACGGCCGCGAAGACGCGCCCCTGCTCGATCATCGGGCGCATGTACCGGAAGAAGAGCGTGAGCAGCAGCGTCCGGATGTGGGCTCCGTCGACGTCGGCGTCGCTCATGATGATGACCTTGCCGTAGCGCGCCGCGTCGAGGTCGAACGACCGCCCCGACCCCGCCCCGAGCACCTGGATGATCGACGCGCACTCGACGTTGGAGAGCATGTCGCTGACCGAGGCCTTCTGCACGTTGAGGATCTTGCCGCGGATGGGCAGCAGCGCCTGGAACTCGCTGTCGCGGGCCAGCTTGGCCGTGCCGAGGGCCGAGTCGCCCTCGACGATGAAGAGCTCGCTGTTCGCGACGTCGTTGGACCGGCAGTCGACCAGCTTGGCGGGCAGCGAGCTGTTCTCGAGCGCGTTCTTGCGCCGCTGCGTCTCCTTGTGGGCCCGAGCGGCGATGCGGGACTTCATCTCGGCGACGACCTTGTCGAGCACGAGCGCCGTCTGCGCCTTGTCCTCCCGGCGCGACGAGCCGAAGAGCTCGCCGAACTGGTCGGCCACGACGCCGGCGACGATCGCCCGCACGGCGGGGGTGCCGAGGATCTCCTTCGTCTGGCCCTCGAACTGCGGCTCGGGGAGGCGCACGGTGAGCACCGCGGTCAGCCCCGCCAGCACGTCGTCCTTCTCGACCTTGTCGGTGCCGACCTTGAGTCGACGGGCGTTCGCCTCGACCTGCTGCCGGAGGAACTTCAGCAGGCCCGCCTCGAAGCCGGCCTGGTGCGAGCCGCCCTTGGGCGTCGCGATGATGTTGACGTAGCTGCGGAAGACCGTCTCGTAGCCGCTGCCCCAGCGCAGCGCGATGTCGACCTCGCACTCGCGCTCGAGCTCGGTGGCGACCATGGCACCGCCCTCGGTCAGCACGGGCACGGTCTCGGTGTAGCTCCCCCGGCCCGTCATCCGCCAGGTGTCGGTCACGGCCGTGTCGGGCGCCAGGAACTCGACGAACTCGCTGATGCCGCCGTCGAAGCGGAAGGTGCTCTCGGAGGGGAAGCCGCCGTCGGTCAGCGAGCCGGGCCGCTCGTCACGGATGCGCAGCGACAGGCCGGGGATGAGGAAGGCCGTCTGGCGGGCCCGCCCGAACAGCTCGTCGGGCTGGAAGCTCGCGCCGCGGGTGAAGATCTGGCGGTCGGCCCAGTAGCGGATGCGCGTGCCCGTCACGCCCTTCTTCACCTTCCCGACCCGGCGCAGCACGCTGCCGGAGACGAACGGCGTGAAGGGCGCGTCGGGCGTCGGCTCGCCGGAGTCGTCGAACGTGCCGGGCTCCCCGCGGCGGAACGACATCGCCCAGGTGACGCCGTCGCGGTCGACCTCGACGTCGAGCCGCTCCGACAGGGCGTTCACGACGGAGGCGCCGACGCCGTGCAGGCCGCCCGAGGAGGCGTACGAGCCACCGCCGAACTTGCCGCCGGCGTGCAGCTTGGTGAAGACGACCTCGACCCCCGTGAGGCCGGTCTTGGGCTCGATGTCGACGGGGATGCCGCGCGCGGTGTCGCGGACGGTGACGCTGTCGTCGGCGTGCAGGACGACGTCGATGGCGTCGCCGTGGCCGCCGAGCGCCTCGTCGACGGAGTTGTCGATGATCTCCCACAGGCAGTGCATCAGCCCGCGGGAGTCGGTCGACCCGATGTACATGCCGGGTCGCTTGCGCACCGCCTCGAGCCCCTCGAGGACGGAAAGGTGTCGAGCCGAGTAATCAGACGTGGCCAACGGGGATCTCCTGACGCTGAGCCGACCGCGTCGACCGGGGGATCCGGAGGCGGTGGGCTCGGTCCATCTTAACGAGAGCCCCCGATACGGCCGGGTCGACACCCGCGAGGCCCCCTTCCCGGGGCCGTTCCGCTACGCGCGGAGCGAAATCCCGCGCAATGTGCTCCGTGCTCGCCGCGCGCGTGTTTTGATGAGTGTCACCCACCCACAGCACCACCGTCAGGAGGAGCACCCCATGACTCAGATGGCCACCGACACCACCGCCGTCGACGAGCTCGGCTCCCGGTACCAGCTCAGCGCCGCAGACCGCTGCGACAGCTGCGGAGCCCAGGCCTACGTCCGCGCGACCATGGCCAGCGGCGAACTGCTCTTCTGCGCCCACCACGGCGCGAAGTTCAAGGACAAGCTGCAGCCCGACGCCGTCGAGTGGCTCGACGAGAGCGCCAAGCTCACGGCGAGCTGACCACCCACGACTACCGGCCGGGCACGCCCCGGCCCGTGACGACGAAGGGCCCGTGCCACCCGGCACGGGCCCTTCGTCGTGCGGTCGCCCGCGCTCGGGTCACATCGCCTTGAACGAGCGCTCCAGGTTGTCGCGGATGACGCGCTGCGAGGCCGCGGCGTACTCGTCGAGCTTCGCGTGCGCGGCCGACGGGTGGTACGAGATGCTCCGGCGCGTGAGCGCTGCCCGCAGCAGGCGGTCGCTCAGGGCCGGGTTGAGCGGGAGCAGGGGGCCCTTGAGCTGCGTGCCGAAGGAGGCGCCCCGCCGGATCCCCTCGGAGCGACCGTCGCCGTTGCCGCCGCCGTGGACGACGGTGGCGAACGCCTCCGCGTCGGCGTCGAGCTCGACGTGCGCCGCGTGGTCCTCGAAGCCGAAGAGCGTCAGCGGGTCGCCGAGGTGCTCGGTCGTGACCTGGAAGTAGTTCGTGCGGCGCGGCGCGCCCCGACGGACGGTGCCGGGGAGGAAGCCGATGCCGACCACCGTCTCGCCCTCCGTCGTCTGCACGCCGTGGCTGAGGAGCTCCATGCCGCCGCCCACCCCGACGACGGGGACGCCGGACGCGGCGAAGCCCTCCAGCGCGTCGCGGAGGCGCTGTGCGTCCTCGCTGACGGCGCGGACGCCCGAGAGCGGGCCGTGGCCGACGAGCACGACGTCGGCGACCGTGGGGACCGCGTCGCCGACCCTGTACTCGAGGACCTCGCTCTCGATGCCGGCCCGGCGGGCGCGCTCGACGAGGGCCGTCACGTTGCCCCGGTCGCCGCTGACGCCGAGCTGCTCGGGGTAGAGGTGGACGAGGCGGAGGGTGTCGCTGCTCACGCGGTCTTCTCCAGGTCGGGGTGGCCGAGGATTCGACGGGCCAGCATCATCTGCTCGTAGTTCGTCACGAAGTGCTTCGTGTGGTCGCTCGGCGAGGGCAGCCGGCGCATGAGCCGGATGGCCTTCGAGATGTCCTCCTCGATGACGTGCACGGGGATGCCGTCGTGCTCGAGACGGAGCGCGAGCTGCCAGGCCTTGGCACCGGCCAGCACGTCGACGTGGTCGAGGTGCGAGAAGTCGATGTCGTAGATCCACGAGATGTCGGGGGTGCCCTCGTCGATCGCCAGCATGACCTGCTCGACGTCCTGCGGCAGGGCGTCGAGGTTCAGCTGGAGGCTCGCGGCGTTCTTAAACATGATGAACTCCGCCTCATCGGCGCCGAGCGACATGCGCTCGCCCCGCCCGTAAGCCGGCTTCATCGACTCGAACGCCCGGCTGACGGCGGCCGGGTCGACGGGTCGGCCGAGGACGACCGAGGCGGTCTGCAGCGCCGCCGCGGCGTCGACGGCGTAGTGCAGGCCGCGGGCGGGCAGCCTGACCTCGACCGTGGTGCCGCCGACCGAGATGGTGGCTCGGTCGCCGGAGAGCGAGAGGACCTCGCTGTCGGCCGACCGCCCGCCGTCGGCCTCGCGGCTGAAGTCGTGGGCGTTCTGCAGGCCGTTGGGCGACGCCTCGACGACGTCGGGGGCCGCGCCGAAGCGGGTGACGGTCTGCCCCGGGCGTGCCTCGTAGGGCGCGAGGTGCTGGTCGTCGCGGTTCGTGACCACGGCGGTGGTCGCCAGCGCGGCCGTGTCGGTCATCATCGTGCCGACGCGCTCCGTCTCGAAGAAGCGGTAGAGCTGGTCGACCTGGACGTTGAGCATCAGCACCGTCGAGGGGTGCAGCGACCGGGTCAGCTCGACCGCGAAGGCCTCGTCGACCTCGATCACGCCGATGTCGTGCTTGACACGGCCGGTCACCGTCACCTCGCGGAGGAAGGCCGACGCGATGCCCTGGGGCAGGTTGGCCCCGGTCGGGTTGGTGAAGACCGAGAGGCCGTGGGCCCGCAGCGTCTCCGTCAGCATCATCGTCGTCGTCGACTTGCCGTTGGAGCCGAGCACGAAGACGACGCCCTGCTCGAACTGCGACGCGACGTGGCTGAGGAAGTCCGGCGCCAGCGTCAGGACAGTGCGGCCCGGGTAGGCCGAGCCGCCGCCGCGGAGCCGGGCCGCGGCACGGACCAGGCGCCCGGCCAGGACGGGGATGACGTACTTCACGGGTCTACTCGAGGTAGTCGCGGAGCGACTGCGACCGGGACGGGTGGCGGAGCTTGGCCATCGTCTTCGACTCGATCTGGCGGATGCGCTCGCGCGTCACGCCGAAGGTGTCGCCGATCTGGTCGAGCGTCTTCGGCATCCCGTCTCCGAGGCCGAAGCGCATGCGGATGACGCCCGCCTCGCGCTCGGAGAGGCTGTCGAGCAGCGACTCCAGCTGCTTCTGCAGCATGGTGAAGCCGACCGCGTCGGCCGGGACGACCGCCTCGGTGTCCTCGATGAGGTCGCCGAACTCGCTGTCGCCGTCCTCGCCGAGGGGCGTGTGCAGCGAGATGGGCTCGCGGCCGTACTTCTGGACCTCGACGACCTTCTCGGGCGTCATGTCCAGCTCACGGGAGAGCTCCTCGGGCGTGGGCTCGCGACCGAGGTCCTGCAGCATCTGCCGCTGCACGCGGGCCAGCTTGTTGATGACCTCGACCATGTGGACGGGGATGCGGATGGTGCGGGCCTGGTCGGCCATGGCGCGGGTGATGGCCTGGCGGATCCACCACGTCGCGTAGGTGCTGAACTTGAAGCCCTTCGTGTAGTCGAACTTCTCGACGGCACGGATCAGGCCCAGGTTGCCCTCCTGGATGAGGTCGAGGAACTGCATGCCGCGACCGGTGTAGCGCTTGGCGAGGCTCACGACGAGGCGGAGGTTCGCGCCGAGCAGGTGGCTCTTGGCCCGCTGCCCGTCGCGGGCGACCCAGCGGAGCTCGCGCTCGAGCTCCTTGCTGAGGCCCGTGCTGTGCGAGAGCTTGTCCTCCGCGAAGAGGCCGGCCTCGATCCGCATCGCCAGCTCGACCTCCTCGGCGGCGTTGAGGAGGGCGACCTTGCCGATCTGCTTCAGGTAGTCCTTGACGGGGTCGGCCGTCGCACCGGTGATGGTGGTCGAGTAGACCGGCATCTCGTCGTCGTCGTCCTGCGAGATGACGAGGGCACCGGTGGGCAGCACCTCGGGAGCCTTCGCGGGGGCGTCGCCCTCGGTCTCGTCGGCGGCGTCGGCCTCGGTGTCGGCGGGAACCTCGACGGGCTCGACCTCGGCCTCGTCGTCGGGGGCGTCCTCGCCGGCCGCCGCCTTCGTCGACTTCGCGGGAGCCTTCTTGGCCGGGGCCTTCTTCGCGGGGGCCTTGCGGGCCGGGGCCTTCTTGGCGGGGGCCGCGGCGGCGGTCTCGGCCGCCTCCGTGGCCGGGGACACGGGCTCGGTCCCCTCGTCGGACACGGCCGGGGCGGCCGTGGTCGCCTTGCTGCGAGTAGCCATGCGAACACCTTTCGATCGTCGGTTGCGTCGGGGAGGCTGCGGCGCGGCGTCTCGACGTGTCGACCGGCGCCCTGACGTCGGTCGGCCTTGCTTCTGGGCGGACGGCCCGCGGGGCGGGCCGACCGGATCGGCCCTGGTGGCGGGCCGATGTCGCTGTGGTCTCGCACGCCACGGGGCGCGCGGGAGATGGTGCAGGATTTCGGGCAGTACTAGGACCCATGTCAAGTCCTCGCGGTGACGCGCCTCACGGCGGACGGTGTGCGAGGACACGAACGGGTCCTTCGACCATTATTGCACGGCCCGGGCGAGCCGTTCGACACGCGGGCGCCCCCGCGGTGCGCCCTCGGCGGACGCCCGTGCGTCAGGCGCCACCTCGCCGCCGACGCCGCGCCTCGCGCCAGCGGCGGTCGAGCGCGACCCAGAGCGGAGCGACCTGGATCCCCTCCTCGAGGTGCAGGCGACGACGCGTGCCGCGGCGGGCGAGGAGCAGGCCGACCACCCCGCCGCCCACGACCACGTACTGCACCAGGAAGGCCACCCGGAAGGAGTCGAACGCGAAGAGGTCGCTCGGCTGCCCGGACGCCACCCGTGCGGCGTCCACCTGGTCGAGGACGACGCCGATGAGGAACATCATGACGAAGCTCGCGAGGAAGCCCCCGACGTTGACCACCCCGTTCGCGACGCCCAGGCTGCGCAGGGGGTTGAACGTGCGGGCGAAGTCGAAGCCGATGATCGAGCCGGGCCCTCCCACGCCGAGGGCCACGACCAGGACGACCGCCATCCACTGCGGGGGCACCCCGGGCCAGGCCAGCAGCACCGTCCAGACGACGCCGAGCACGGTCACGATGCCCAGCACCAGCGCCGAGCGGCGCAGCGGGAAGCGCGCCATCAGGACGCCGAGCACCGGCCCGGCCACGACGCCCGACACGACGAGCACGGTGAGGAGGCCCGAGGCCTGTCCGCTCGTGAAGCCCAGCCCGCCCACGAGGAAGGGCACGCCCCAGAGGAGGGAGAAGACGGTGCCCGACGACTGCGTCACGAAGTGCGACCAGAAGCCGAGGCGGGTGCCCGGCCGCTTCACGCTCTCGCCGAGCTGCCGGCCCGCCTCGCGCCAGGTGAGCACGGCGCGGTCGCGGTCGCGGCCCTCCGGGGACTCGCTGACGACGGCGACGACGAGGACGACCGCGAGCACGGAGAGCGCCGCGGCGCTGAGGAAGGCGGGCGACCAGCCCGCGGAGTGCAGCACGAGCGACAGGGGCAGGGCCGAGAGCACCTGCCCGGCCTGGCCGATGTTGCCCGTCCACTGTGAGACCTGCGGCAGGATCGGCCCGCGGAACCAGGCCGGCAGGAGCCGCATCACCGAGATGAACGTCATCGCGTCGCCGGCCCCCACCAGGACGCGACCGACCACGGCCACGCCGATCACGGGCGGGGACAGGGCGACCACGCCCTGCCCCACTGCAAGGAGGACGCCGCCCGTCACGATCAGGGCCTTGGGCCCGACGCGGTCGAGCATGACGCCGACCGGGATCTGCAGCCCGGCGTAGACGGCGAGCTGCACGACGGCGAGCGTGGAGAGGGTGGCGGCAGAGATGCCGAAGAGCTGCTGGGCCTCGACGCCCGAGACGCCGAGGGAGGACCGTTGGAGCACGGCGACCACGTACGCGAGGACGGCGGTGCCCCAGACCAGCCAGGCACGCGCGGAGTTCACCCGACGAACCTACCCGACCCGCTCCTCCCCCGGCACGGAGCGGGAGTCAGCCCTCGTCGTCGGGGCGGCGCGTCGCGAGGAACTTCTCGAGCTCGGCCGCCAGGGCGTCGGCCGACGGGACCTGGCCGTCCTGGTCGGTGAGGGGCGACGGCAGGGGGTTGCCCTCCATGTACGTGTCGTGGCGCTCTTCCAGGGTCGTCACGAGCCGCGACAGCTCCTGGTTGCCGTGCACCTGCTCGTCGACCTTCACGAGGAAGTCGCGCCCCTCGGTGCGGAGGCGGTCGGTCGGGAAGATCAGTCCGGTGGCCGCGCTGATGCTCGAGAGCGCGGTCACGGCCGCGTCGGGGAACTCGGTGTCGGCCAGGTAGTGCGGCACCAGGAGGACGAAGCCTGCCGTCGGGTGGCCGTCGTCGTGCAGCCGCTTCTCGATCAGGTGGAGGGCGTTGGCGGGCGCCTGCGTCACGGGCTTCCAGACGGAGAGGGTCTCGATGAGGTCGGCCCGGTTGCCGCTGACCGTGACCCCGAGCGGGCGGGTGTGCGGCACGGGCATGGGGATCGAGTGCACCCACGTCGTCGTCGACACGCGGTACCGCTCGACCAGGCCCACCACCGCCGCCGTGAAGCGCTGCCACTGGAAGTCGGGCTCGAACCCGGAGAGGAAGAGGAACGGCTGCCCCACGTCGTCCTGCACGAGGTGCAGCGACAGCGGGGAGGTCGTGATCTCGGCGACGTGGTCCTGGTCGAAGGTGAACACCGGACGTCGGGCCCGGTAGTCGAGGAGCTCGTCGGGGTCGAAGGTCGCGACGAGGGTGTGGTCGAGGGTGTCGAGCACGTACTGCCCGAGCTGGCTGACGGCGGAGCCCGCGTCGGCGAAGCCGGTGAGCCCCGCGACGAGCGGCAGGCCCTCGGGCACGTCGTGGGAGTCGGGGGCGAGGTCGTAGAGGCCGGCGGGGTCGTGCATGTGATCGAGCCTAGACACCCCGGGGTCGCCTCCCCGGCCGCCGGCGCGTGCCGAGAGCGAACAGCGCCGTCGGTAGCATCGACGTCATGACCGAGCTCAGCCTGTCCGCCGTCCGCACCTCCCCCGCCGAGACCACCGCCGACGTCCTCGTCGTGGGCGTCCTCAAGGGAGCCGACGGCCCCACCGTGACCGTGGAGCTCGAAGGCCTGCCGACCGACCTCGCGGTCCTCGGCGTGACCGGTGCCCGTGACCAGCTCGTCCGCGTGCCCGCCGTGGGCGTGGCCGCGTCGGTCGTCGCCCTCGTGGGCCTCGGCGACGTCGTCGACGCGGAGTCCCTGCGCTACGCCGCCGGCTCGGCGGTCCGTCAGCTCACCGGCGTCGACCGCGTCGCCCTCGCCCTCCCCGTGGCCGACGACGACGAGGCCGCGGCCGTCCTCGAGGGCGCGGCCATCGCCTCCTGGGAGTTCGACTCCTTCCGCTCGGCCTCGGCCGGCGAGTCTCGGCGGCACGCGCGCGAGCTGGTGCTGGTCGCCGACCGTGACCTCGAGGAGTCGCTGGTGACGCGCGCCGCGGTGGTCGCGGAGGCCGTCCACACCGTCCGTGACCTCGCCATGACCCCGCCGCAGCAGATGTTCCCGCAGGCACTGGCCGACGTGGCCGTCGCCCGGGCCGAGGGCCTGCCCCTGACCGTCACCGTCCTCGCGGAGGACGAGCTGCGCGCCGGCGGCTACGGCGGCATCCTGGGGGTAGGGCAGGGCTCGTCGCGCGGGCCTCGCCTGGTCAAGGTCGAGTACGCGCCCGAGGGCGCCGCCAAGCACCTCGCCCTCGTGGGCAAGGGCATCACCTACGACACCGGCGGGCTCTCGCTCAAGCCGGCCGGCAGCATGCTCGGGATGAAGGACGACATGACGGGCGCGGCCACGGTGCTCGCCGTCACCGTCGCGGCCGCTCGCCTCGACCTCCCCGTCCGGCTCACGGCGTGGCTCTGCATCGCCGAGAACATGGTCAGCGGCACGTCGATCCGCCCGGACGACGTCCTGACGATCCGCGGCGGCACCACCGTCGAGGTGACCAACACCGACGCGGAGGGCCGCCTCGTCATGGCCGACGGCCTGGTCGCCGCGAGCGAGGAGATGCCCGACGCGGTCGTCGACGTCGCCACGCTCACGGGCGCCCAGGTCGTGGCCCTGGGCACGCGCACGGTCGGGGTGATGGGCAACGACGCGCTGGCCGACGAGGTCGTCGGCCTCGCGGGCCGTGTCGGCGAGACGTTCTGGCGGATGCCGCTGCCCGGCGAGCTGCGCGCCCGTCTCGACTCCGACGTCGCGGACCTCGTCAACGCGACCCCGGGCAACACCGCCGCCGGCATGCTCCTCGCCGGCGTGTTCCTCCAGGAGTTCGTCGGGCGCCGCGAGGACGGCAGCGTCCTCCCGTGGGTCCACCTCGACATCGCGGGGCCGTCGAACAACAAGGGCGGCGGCTACGGCTTCACGGCCAAGGGCTCGACCGGCGTCTCCGTCCGCACCCTGCTGGAGCTGGCAGCCGTCTTTTCGGTCGCGTAGTAGGGTCGGGGAGGCGGGAGAAACCCGCCGAGATCGGTCCCCCGGGCGACACCAGCCCCGCGCCCTGCAGAGCACCTGCCGGGCGCAGCTCCTGACGGAGCAGACGCTGGCGGGTGCGACGACGCCGTCACCACGACGCCGCAGCACCTCAGCCCCGCGGGGTACCTCCGAACGCACGAGGGAGTTGCTGGGTGTCGGAACAGAATTTTGACCTGGTGGTGCTCGGCGGCGGCAGCGGCGGCTACGCCGCCGCGCTGCGGGCGACCGAGCTGGGGCTGAGCGTCGCGCTCGTCGAGAAGGACAAGGTCGGCGGCACCTGCCTCCACCGGGGCTGCATCCCGACCAAGGCCCTGCTGCACTCCGCCGAGGTGGCCGACGTCTCGCGCGAGTCGGAGAAGTACGGCGTCCACACCGACTTCCACGGCATCGACATCGCCGCCGTGACCTCCTACCGGGAGGGCGTCGTGGCCAGCAAGTACAAGGGCCTGCAGGGCCTGCTCAAGGCCCGCAAGATCACGACCGTCGAGGGCGAGGGGCGCCTCACCTCGCCCACCACCGTCCAGGTCGGCGACGTGACCCTCACGGGCAAGAACGTCGTGCTGGCGACCGGCTCGTACTCACGGAGCCTGCCCGGCCTCGAGATCGGCGGCCGTGTCATCACCAGCGAGCAGGCGCTCGCCCTCGACCACGTCCCGTCGCGCGTCGCCATCCTGGGCGGCGGGGTGATCGGCGTCGAGTTCGCGAGCGTCTGGAAGTCGTTCGGCGCCGAGGTCGACATCATCGAGGCGCTGCCGCACCTCGTCCCGAACGAGGAGGAGTCGATCTCGAAGCAGTTCGAGCGCGCCTTCCGGAAGCGCGGCATCGGCTTCTCGCTCGGGGTCCGCTTCCAGGGCGTCACCCAGAGCGACGACGGCGTCGTCGTCACCCTGGAGGACGGCAAGACCTTCGAGGCCGACATCCTGCTGGTCGCCGTGGGCCGCGGCCCCTCGACCGCGGGCCTCGGTTACGAGGAGGTGGGCCTCACCATGGACCGCGGCTTCGTCATCACGAACGAGCGCCTCGCGACGAGCGTCCCCGGCGTCTACGCCGTCGGCGACATCGTGCCCGGCCTCCAGCTCGCCCACCGCAGCTTCCAGCACGGGATCTTCGTGGCGGAGGAGATCGCGGGGCTCTCGCCCCAGGTCATCGACGACGTGAACATCCCCAAGGTCACCTACTCCGACCCCGAGGTCGCCTCCGTCGGCCTCTCCGAGGCCAAGGCCGTCGAGAAGCACGGCCGCGACGCCGTGGCCACCTACGACTACAACCTCG
Organism: Frigoribacterium endophyticum; assembly: GCF_011759585.1. GTDB lineage: Bacteria > Actinomycetota > Actinomycetes > Actinomycetales > Microbacteriaceae > Frigoribacterium > Frigoribacterium endophyticum. Next base: position 1,139,934 of record NZ_JAAOYV010000001.1, on the reverse strand, counting down.
CGGGCAACGGCAAGAGCCACATCATCGGCACGAGCGGCTCGGTGAAGGTCGTCCGCGTCGTCGACGGCCCCGTCGTCGGCGTCCACATGATCGGCGCCCGCGTCGGCGAGCTCATCGGCGAGGCCCAGCTGACGGTCAACTGGGAGGCCTACCCGGAGGACGTCGCTCCCCTGGTCCACGCCCACCCCACCCAGAACGAGGCGCTCGGCGAGGCCATGCTGGCCCTGGCGGGCAAGCCCCTCCACGCGATGTAGCACCACCCACCACTGCACCGCACCGCACCGCACACACAGGCACATGATGTCGTCAAAGGAGTTCCACGCATGAGCGAATCCGTCAACCTCCCGGCACTCGGGGAGAGTGTCACCGAGGGCACGGTCACCCGATGGTTGAAGAACGTCGGCGACCGGGTCGAGGTCGACGAGCCCCTGCTCGAGGTCTCGACCGACAAGGTCGACACCGAGATCCCGTCGCCGGTCGCCGGCGTCGTCGAGGAGATCCTCGTCCAGGAGGACGAGACGGTCGAGGTCGGCACGGCGCTGGTGCGCATCGGTGACGGCAGCGGCTCGTCCGACGGCGGCTCCGCCCCCGAGTCGGCCTCTGCCGAGTCCGAGCAGGCGCCCGAGCCCGAGGCGGAGACCGAGGAGACCGTCGTCTCGTCGTCGAACGCTCCCGCTCCCGGCGAGGAAGCGCCCGCCGCTCCCCTCGCCCCGGCGGACGAGGTCGACCCGGCGCCCGCCGCGTCGGACGACGCGCCCGCCCAGCCGGGGGCGACCGACGCGTCGGCTCCCGTCCCCGCACCGTCCGCCCCGGTGGCCGCTCCCGCCGCCGTGCCGGCCGCGGTGCCCGCCGCCGCTCCGGCGCCGGCAGCGCCGGCGGCCAGCCCCGCGCCGGCCGCCGCTCCCGCCGCCGAGTCCGCCTCGAGCAGCTCCGCTCCGACGGGCTACGTCACCCCCCTCGTGCGCAAGCTCGCCAACGAGAAGGGCGTCGACATCAGCACGCTCAGCGGCAGCGGCGTCGGCGGACGCATCCGCAAGGAGGACGTGCTCGCCGCCGCCGAGGCCGCCTCGGCCGCGGCGTCGGCCCCGGCGTCGTCGGGCGCCGCGGCTCCCGCCCCCGTCGAGGTCTCGCCGCTCCGCGGCACGACCGTCCCGATGACCCGCCTCCGCAAGGTCGTCGCCGAGCGCGCCGTCCAGTCGATGCAGGCGATGGCCCAGCTCACCAGCGTGGTCGAGGTCGACGTGACCGCCGTGGCATCCTTCCGGGACGCCCACAAGGCCGAGTTCCTGGAGAAGACCGGCAACAAGCTGTCGTTCCTCCCGTTCTTCACCCTCGCGGCGGCGGAGGCCCTCAAGGCCCACCCGAAGCTCAACGCGACCGTCGACGGCGACTCGATCGTCTACCCGGACCACGAGAACGTCAGCATGGCCGTCGACACGGAGCGCGGCCTGCTCACGCCCGTCATCAAGAACGCCTCGGAGCTCGACCTGGCCGGCATCGCCGCCCAGATCGCCGACCTCGCCCAGCGGACGCGCGACAACAAGCTGAAGCCCGACGAGCTCGCCGGCGGCACCTTCACGGTCACGAACACGGGGTCGCGCGGCGCGCTGTTCGACACCCCGGTGGTGTTCCTGCCGCAGGTCGCCATCCTCGGCACCGGCATCGTGGTCAAGCGCCCCGTCGTCGTCAAGGCCGCCGGGGGCGAGGCCATCGCGGTCCGCTCCATGGTGTACCTCGCCCTGTCGTACGACCACCGCATCGTCGACGGCGCTGACGCCGCCCGCTTCCTCGTCGCGGTCAAGGACCGCCTCGAGGCGGGCGACTTCGCCTCCGTGCTCGGCATCTAGCCCGGTCGCCCGTCACCGGCGGGCGACCACCTCGCGGAGCCGCCAACCGGCCTCGGTCCTGACCACCAGGACCGAGGCCGGTTCGTCGTCGGCCCCGCGGGCGTCGAGGAGCACCGTCTCGCCCAGTCGCTGCACCTCGCCGTCGACCGCCGTCGGGACGAGTGCCCCTCCCGCCGCCCCGGGGTCGTCCAGCAGCTGCGCGTCTCGCGCCGCGACCGGTGAGCCCGGCTGGTCGACGGCCGCGAGGCACGAGGGCGTGACGTCGGCGAGACAGCGTTCCCGAGCCTCAAGGAGCACCCGGGCCGCGGCGACGGCGTCCTCCCCCGTGGTCACGACGTCGTCGTCGCCCGGGGTCGGCCGGTCGCCACCCCGGGAGGTCGTCGGCGGCTGCCCGGGAGGAGACGTCGCACCGGCATCACCGCCTTCACCGACGTCCGCTGCCGGGGCGGGTGTCGGGGAGGGGCCGGCCGCGCCCCCGCCGTCCGTCGCGACGGCGGTGCCGCCGTCGACGGACCCTCCCGGCGCCGAGAGCAGGAGGGCGATCACGACCGACGCCGCCACGACGCCGCCCAGGAGCCAGAACCGGGGCCTCACCGCCGCGACGCGCGCCCGGACGGAGGTCTCGCGACGCGCGGCGAGCCAGTCGAGGGCCGCGTCGACCACCGCCGCCTCCGGCAGCACGGCCGCCCACGCGGGGCGCGGCGGACCCGCCAGGGCGGACCAGTCGACCTCGTCGCCCTGGGTCGCGTCGTCCGTCTCCGCCGCCGCCGACGGCAGGGGCAGCGGGGCCGCGAGGTCGTGCACGGCCTCCACGACGGCGTCGAGGTCGTCCGCTGCCGCCAGGGCCGTGAGCAGGGGCGACGAGCCCTCCTCGAGGTGCCCCGCCACGAGCTCGACGAGACCCCGCGAGGCGGCGGCCGCCGACGCACGGGCCGCCGCGACGTCCGCCGTCGCGCCCGCCGTGCGCAGCCGACGCAGCAGCGGTGCGCCGCGGTCGTCGAGGACCACGTCGCCGAGGTCGGGGCGGCCGACGAGCAGACCCGTCGCGGCCGCGCGCTCCAGCACCGCGAGGAGAGGCACCGCCAGGGTGACCAGCTCCCCCGGCGCCAGGGGCCCCCGGCCCGCGAGCCACGACGGGAGGGGGACGAGGTCGCCGTCGGGCACGACCACCACCAGGCGCCCGTCGGGCTCGTGCAGGACGTCGACGGCGGGTAGCAGGTGGGCGTGCCGCACCGGGGCGGCCCGGGCGAGCTCCGCCTGCACGCGCGCTCCGTGCGGGCCGGCCTGCGCCGGCCGCAGGAGGACGACCGGCAGCCCGTCCGGTCCCGTCGCGCGGAGGGCCTCGAGGCCGTCGTGCTCGTCTCGGGCGTGGACGTCGTAGGGGCCGGTGCGGGAGCTGCTCACCCGGAGAGCGTGCCCGGTGCCGGGCCCGGCACCGCGACTCCCCGGGGTGCCCTGTGGACGGGCCCGCCCCGGGGGGAGGCCGGGAGGGCCGACCGGGCCGCCGTGCGCACGCCCGTCCCGTATCCTGGTCGACATGGCACGACGCTCCGAGAACCCGACTCCCAAGCCGCCCAAGGAACCGGGTCGGTTCAAGCAGATGTGGCAGGTCTTCCAGATGACCCGCCGCTACGACTCCCAGGCGCTGCCGCTGATGCTCGCGGCGCTGCTCGTGCCGGTGGTGCTCGGCGTCGTCGCGGCCCTGCTGCTCTCGGGCGGCAACGTGCTCGCGCTCGTGCTCTACATCATCGTCGGGCTCATGCTCGGCGTCCTCCTGCTGCTCATCGTCCTGGGGCGACGTGCCGAGAAGGCCGCGTACTCGCAGATCGAGGGCCAGCCGGGCGCCGTCGGCGCCGTCATGAAGAGCGGCCTCCGCCGCTCGTGGCGTGCGGCCGAGATGCCCGTCGCCGTGCAGGGCCGCACCCAGGCCGCCGTCTACCGGGCCGTGGGCAAGGGCGGCGTCGTCCTCATCGCCGAGGGCGCCGCGGCCCAGACCAAGAAGCTCGTCGACGAGGAGCGCCGCAAGGTCGCCCGCATCCTGCCGAACGTCGCCGTGACCGTGCTGCACGTCGGCCCCGACGCCGACGCCGTCCCGCTGCACAAGCTCGCCGGGCGCATGAACAAGGTCAAGTCGACCCTGAACCGCAACGAGGTGCTGGCGGTCAGCAACCGCCTCCAGTCGCTCGGCAAGAACGGCCTGCCCATCCCCAAGGGCGTCGACCCGTTCAAGGTCCGCTCCGGCCGACCGCGCTGACCGACCGCCCCGCACGACGACGGCGCCGCTCCCCTCGGGGGCGGCGCCGTCGTCGTGCCGAGCGGCACCCACCGGACCGGGCGGGCCCGCGCGGGCGGCGTCAGACGCGGACGAGCACCGTGCCGGCTATGCGGTCGTGGAGGCCGCGCTGGTCGAGGTCCCACACCACGGCGGGGACGACGAGGGCGACCAGGAGCGTGCGGACCAGCGGGCGCCAGAGACCGACCGCTCCCCCTCGCATCGGCACGAGGCGCATGCCCAGGGCGAGGTGGCCCGGCGTGCCCCCGAGGGTGACCAGGAAGAGCACCTGCACGACGACGAACACGGCGGTGATGGCGAGGCCCTCACCGTCGAAGAACGCGTACGCGACGACCGAGGCGAGGGCCCAGTCGATCACCAGGCCGCCGACCCGGCGCCCGAGGCGCGCGATCGACCGCGGCCCCTCTCGCGGCAGGCCGAGACGCTGGCCCGGCCACTCCTGGCGGCCGTCGGAGCCGCCCTGGCCGGAGGGCGCGGCGGGCTCGGACGGAGGTCGGCGGATGGAGTCGGGCATGGCGTCGAGCCTACCGACCGGCACATGCGTAACATGCCGGAAACACGAGGGACACCGCAGCGAAACCCCTCGCCCATACCGTCGTCAGTGGCTGCGTCCCGCTGGCCGATCCGTTCCACACCATTGGAGAGACATCTAGATGTTCACTGATTCTTCCGAGGTGCTGAAGTTCATCAAGGACACCGACGTCAAGTTCCTCGACATCCGGTTCACCGACCTCCCCGGCGTCCAGCAGCACTTCAACATCCCCGCCTCCACGGTCGACGAGGAGTTCTTCTCCGTCGGGCAGCTCTTCGACGGATCGTCCATCCGTGGCTTCGCCTCGATCCACGAGTCGGACATGCAGCTCATCCCCGACGTCACGACCGGCTACGTGGACCCCTTCCGGGCCGAGCGCACGCTCATCCTGGTCTTCGACATCTTCAACCCGCGGAACGGCGAGCTCTACAGCCGCGACCCCCGCCAGGTCGCCAAGAAGGCCGAGAAGTACCTCGCCTCGACCGGCATCGCCGACACGGCGTTCTTCGCGCCCGAGGCCGAGTTCTACATCTTCGACGACGTCCGCTACGAGGTCACGCAGAACGCGAGCTTCTACAGCGTCGACTCCGAGGAGGGCGCCTGGAACACCGGTCGCGTCGAGGAGGGCGGCAACCTCGCCAACAAGACGGCCTACAAGGGCGGCTACTTCCCCGTCAGCCCCGTCGACAAGACGGCCGACCTCCGCGACGACATCAGCCTCAAGCTGATCGACTCCGGCCTCGAGCTCGAGCGCGCGCACCACGAGGTGGGCACGGGCGGCCAGCAGGAGATCAACTACAAGTTCGACACGATGGTCCACGCGGCGGACGACATCCTGAAGTTCAAGTACATCGTCAAGAACACCGCCGAGCAGTGGGGCAAGGTCGCGACCTTCATGCCCAAGCCGCTCTTCGGCGACAACGGGTCGGGCATGCACACCCACCAGTCGCTCTGGAGCGACGGCAAGCCCCTGTTCTACGACGAGAACGGCTACGGCGGTCTCTCCGACGTCGCCCGCTGGTACATCGGCGGCCTGCTCAAGCACGCTCCGGCGGTGCTCGCCTTCACCAACCCGTCGATCAACTCGTACCACCGCCTGATCCCCGGCTTCGAGGCCCCCGTCAACCTGGTCTACTCGGCCGGCAACCGGTCCGCGGCGATCCGCATCCCGATCACGGGCACGAACCCGAAGGCCAAGCGCATCGAGTTCCGCGTCCCCGACGCGGCCTCGAACCCGTACCTCGCGTTCGCCGCCCAGCTGATGGCGGGCCTCGACGGCATCCAGAACAGGATCGAGCCGCACGAGCCCGTCGACAAGGACCTCTACGAGCTGCCCCCGGAGGAGGCGAAGAACATCCCCCAGGTGCCCGCCTCGCTCGACGCGGCCCTGCTCGCGCTCGAGGCCGACCACGAGTTCCTCACCAAGGGCAACGTGTTCACCGAGGACCTCATCGAGACCTGGATCGCGTACAAGCGCGACAAGGAGATCCTGCCCATGGCGCAGCGTCCCCACCCGTTCGAGTTCGAGATGTACTTCGGCGTCTAGCTCACGAGCGTTCTCCGCGGAGGCCCGCACCCCCTGGGGTGCGGGCCTCCCGTCGTTCCCCAGCCCGTGTCGCCGCCCGGCGCACCGGCCGGGGGCACGCGGACGGGCCGCCCTCCCGGAGGAGGACGGCCCGTGATCGCCGTGCGGCGGCTGGCTCAGGCCGGGATCGCCACCGGCGACAGCGCCTGGCGACGCGCAGGGACGCGTCGGCTGCCGAGCGGCCGGACCTCCCAGCCGGCGCTCGCCCAGACCTCGGCGTCGAGCGCGTTCCGGGCGTCGATCACGACGGGGTTGGCGGCCAGCTGCGCGAGGGGCAGCGGCTCGGCCCCGACGAACTCGGGCCACTCGGTCAGCAGGAGGACGGCGTCGGCGTCGGTCACCGCCTCCTCGATGCTGTCCGCGAACGACAGCGTGGGGAAGCTGCGCTGGGCCGTCTGCGTCGCCTCGGGGTCGACGACGAGCACCTGCGCACCGCGCAGGTGCAGCGCCGCGGCGACGTTGAGGGCGGGCGAGTCGCGGACGTCGTCGGTGTGCGGCTTGAAGGCCGCGCCGAGGACGGCGATCCGGCGGTTGAGCACGGAGCCGCCGCAGGCGTCGATGGCCTGGTCGATGACGCGCTGGCGCTGGGCCATGTTGATCTCGTCGACCTGCTGCATCAGACCCACCGCGCGGTGGGCGCCGAGCTCGTTGGCCCGGAACATGAGGGCGCGGATGTCCTTGGGCAAGCAGCCCCCGCCGAAGCCGAGGCCGGCGTTGAGGAACTTGCGGCCGATGCGGTCGTCGAAGCCCAGCGCGTCGGCGAGCGTCGACACGTCGGCGCCGGCGGCCTCGCAGAGCTCGGAGATCGCGTTGATGAACGAGATCTTCGTCGCGAGGAAGGCGTTGGCGCTGACCTTCACCAGCTCGGCCGTCGGCAGGTCGCACGAGATGACCGGCGTGCCGGTCGAGATGGGCTCGGCGTAGACGGCCCGCAGCACGGCCTCCGAGCGGCTGTCGGTGCCCCCGAAGACGATGCGGTCGGGGCGCAGGGTGTCCTCGACGGCGTGGCCCTCGCGGAGGAACTCGGGGTTCCAGACGACGTCGGCCGAGATGCCGGCGGGCAGGACGCCCGCGACGATCTCTCGGAGCCGCGCCGCCGTGCCCACGGGCACGGTCGACTTGCCGACGATGAGGCCGTCGTGGCTCAGCGAGCGGGCCACGGCCCGGGTCGCCTCCTCCACGTAGGTCAGGTTCGCCGCGTGGCTCCCCCGCCGCTGGGGCGTGCCCACGCAGATGAAGTGGACGTCGCTGAGGGCGACGGCCTCGGCGAGGTCGGTGGTGAACACCAGCCGGCCGGAGTCGACGTGCTTGACGATCAGCTCGGGCAGGCCGGGCTCGAAGAACGGGACGCGGCCCTGGGCCAGCGCCTCCACCTTCGAGGGGTCGGTGTCGACGCCGATCACGTCGAAGCCCATCTCCGCCATGGCGGCCGCGTGGGTGGCGCCGAGGTAGCCGGTGCCGATGACGCTGATGCGCGGCCGGGCGGAGTCGGCGGAGGTGACGGGGGCGTCGCTGTCGAAGGGGGTGAGGTCGTCGGTCATGATGCGCTCCTGAGGATGGTGGGGGCTGCAGGGAGGGAGGAGGGACGGGCGGGGCCGGTCACGGGAGGGTCCGGAGGTCGAAGCCCGTGTCGCGCCGGGCGATGCCCTCGCGGAAGGCCGTGATCGAGTCCTGTCGGGAGACGATCCGCCAGTCGTTGGTCAGGTACGACCCGGACGCGACGGTGGTCGCCGTGAGGTTGAACCAGGCGAAGCCGACGATGTCGTCGTTCGCCGGGTCGGCCAGGGTGTCGAACAGCGAGTCGATCCACCGGGGCTTCTGGGCGGCCTTCGTCGTGCCCAGCTCGGCCGCGCCGATCTCGGCGAGGACGATCGGCTTGTCGGTGATGGCCCGCAGGTAGCCGAGGGTCTTGCCGAAGGTGCCGTCGAAGTCGCCGGTCTGCGGCGTCTCGGCGTTGCTGCGGAGGTAGCCGGTCATGCCGACCCAGTCGACGTAGTCGTCGCCGGGGTAGAGGCTCGCGGTGTACTCGAGCGTGCGGTTCTTGGTCGGCACGCCCTCCACGCGGGTGGGAGCCCAGACCCAGGCGACGAGGTCGTTCGCCCCCTCGCGCTCGAATACGTCGTGCACGTGGCGCCACATCTCTCGGTACTGGCCGGGAGTGTTGTTGTTGACGCCCTCGTCCCACGGGTACCAGTTGCCGTTCATCTCGTGGTCGAGACGGATGGCGAGGGGCAGCCCGGTGGTCTTGATGTCCTGGGCGTACTTCGTCAGGTACGCGTCGAACTCGCCGTCGATGATCTTGCCGAGCTCGTAGTCGGGGTCGACGACCTGGTCGTTGGCCGCCTTCAGCGGGCGCGACTCCCAGGTGAGGAAGGGCAGGTCGCCCTTGGCCCACGCCCGGGTGACCGCGTTCGGGTCGAAGTCCTGGTCCCAGCCCTGGAAGTACCCCGCCATGTTCGGCTGCGCGCCGACCTTGCTGCTGACGTCGTCGAACTCGGACCAGCTGAAGGGCGACTGCGTCGTGTAGAGGCCGAAGTAGCGCGACTCGGGCTGGATGATGCTCGCCAGCGACGGCGCCGTGACGGGCTGGGGGGCCGCCGGGGTCCCGCTGCCGGTGCCGGAGCCCGAGCCGCTGCCGTTGCCGGAGCCCTTGCCCCCCGACCCCGTGGCGCCCTTGGCGCCCGAGAAGGCGGCGGCGCCGGACCCGCCGGCTGCCGACCCTGCGGCCGTCGATCCGCCGTCGGCCGCGGCCTGCGCCTGGTCGAGGGCGCTCTGCGCCGAGGCGAGCTTCGCCTGCGCCGCGGTCAGCTGCCCCTCGGAGGTCCAGGCCTGCTGCTGCACGTCGGCCAGGGCCGTCTTGCTGTCGGCCAGCTGCGCCTTCGCGCTCACCAGCTGGTCGAGCAGGGCCGACCGGTCGGCCTTCAGCTCGGCGACGTCGGACGGCGAGGCGCCCACGGCGGTCTGCACCGCGCTGCGCACGGCGTTGTCGGACGGGGATATCCAGATCAGCCACGAGATCATGGCGAGCAGGACGACGACGGCGGTGGCGCCGAGGCCCGTGCGGCGGGCGTTGCCGTGGGACTGCGCCCACCAGGCTCCCGACTGCACGTGCGCCGGGGCGACGAACTTCTGTGCGGACTCAGACAATGAAGAGCACCTCCAGGGCGAGGATGACGGCACCGATCAGGTACGGGAAGCCGGCTTTGGGGTTGAGGCGACGACGGGGAGGCGCGGCCACGCGGGCCGGGGAGGTCGCCTCCGCCAGCGCGGTCGCCGTGCTGGTCGTGACGGCGTCGCCGGGGCGGGCGTCCACGGCCGTCTCCGCGCGGTGGCTGCGCACCATGACCGCGCCGCGGTCACCGTCGCGCACCGTGGTGGAGTCGCCGGTCGGGCCGGCCGTCGAGGTGGACGGTCCGAAGTCGAACAGGGTGTCGACGCCGGGGTCGGCCTCGCCCCGGAACTCGCGCTCCAGCACGTCGAGGGAGTCGTCGGCCCCCACGGCCTGGACCTGGGCCTGCACGGCGTCGTCGGCCGCGCCTCCCCCGTAGGCACCGGCACGGGTGCCCCAGCCGCTCGCGTGGCCCATGCGGAAGAAGCCGATGACGCGGATGGGCATCAGGAAGAACGTCGACACGATGATGAAGACGGGCAGGCGGAAGAAGTCCGAGGGCTTCTCGGCGAGGTGGCGCATCTGGCGGATCGCCATGCTCAGCACGGAGGAGAGGACCATCAGCACGATGATGCTGATGAGCCCGGTCGAGACGCCGTACTCGGCGAGGATGCCGCGGTAGAGGTTGACGCCCTGACCGGTGATGCCGCGGTAGACCCAGCCGCCGATGACGCCCATGAGCATGAACGGCAGGATGATGTCCATCGCGAAGAAGAAGGCGAGCATCGGAGCGTGGCCGAGCATCCACGGCATCATCCGGAAGGTGTTGTACTGGCTGCCGCGGGCCCAGCGGAGCTGCTGCTTGAAGAGCTTCTTCACCTGCAGGGGCGCGTCGGTGTAGACGAGGCTCGTGTGTTGGTAGACGGTGCGGTAGCCCTCCTTGAGCGTGAGGTTCGTCAGGGTGCGGTCGTCGCTCACCTCGAGGAACACGCCCATGAACTTCTCGGTCATGAACTTGTCCATGACCCGCTCGAGGATGACGCGGCGGAAGGCGATGGTGCGGCCGGGGAGGCAGCCGATCTGGCCGAGCACGCTCTGGGCGGGCATCGAGTACAGGGCCCGCGAGTTCTCGAGCCAGTCCGCCCAGCGGGTGATCCAGCTGCGCTCGGGCTCGAGGATGCGCTGACGGGTGGTGACGCCGCCGACGTTGGCCTCGGAGAAGGGGCGGACGAGCTCGGAGAGCGTGCCCGGCGTCCAGACGGTGTCGGAGTCGACGAGCACCGTGATGTCGCCGCGGCTCAGCTCGGTGCCGATCATGACGGCGTTGCGCTTGCCGGGGATGGGCGTGTGCACCCAGCGCACGAGGGGCGCGTACTCGTCGCAGACCGCGGCGAGGTCGGGGTTCGGGGCGCCGTTGATGACGACGATGATCTCGCCGGGCGCCTGCTCGACCATGCGGCCGATGACGTCGCGGAAGAGGTCGAGGGGCTCGTCGACCACGGGGACGACGACGCTGGTCGTGCCGGTGAACTCGCCCGTCGAGGGGCGGTACCGGCGCGAGAGGACCACCTTGACGATCCACAGGACCCAGATGAGGGCCGAGTACACCGCGAACAGGTAGACCTCGGGGTAGCCGCCCGCCATGGAACGGATCTGAAGGATGAAAGTCAACACGATGGCCGCCTCGGAAGATGGGGGAACAGGGGGTGGCGTCCGCGTCGTCGGGGAACCTGGGTGTCGGGTGAGGCAATCTTCAGTCACCCTGCGGGTGCTCACAAGCCGTCACCTCTTCGGGGGCGTGCTCTCACCCCGTGGGGTACGGCACTTGTCCTCCCTCTGGTGTCAGGCGAAATGCCGACACCGGACAGCGACACGGCTGGCGCCCCCTGAACGACGGCCGTCGCCTCCCTCAGGGCTAGATCAGAGCCCGCCTCACGATCGGAGAAAAGCCCTCTGGACAGGGTTTTCGACAGGATCGACTGAAGCACCAAGAGCGAGTACCCGTGAACCTGAGAAGGACCTGTCAGACACGGGCCGTGCTCCCGCCGGCCACGAGCCCGAAACACGCCGGTCATCTCGGTCGGGGTACATCGGGTGATATCGGGGTACGCAGCGATCACCCGCGACGAATTCGTGCCTCACCCGCCGAGATCTGCATCCCGGGCGTGTCGCGCCTCAGCCCGTGGGGGTGGGAGCCTCGTCGAGGCCGTAGAAGCCCCGCTCGAAGACGGCCCGGGCACGCCGGGTCGCGGCGAGGTAGTCCTCCTCCAGCCGCGTCGCCGAGCCGGGCGGGTACTCCATCAGCCGCGCCACGCCCTCGAGCTGACGACGGTCGGTCGGCAGGACGTCGGACGTCCGCGACGTCCAGAGGACCCCGGCCGAGCGTGCGCGGGAGGCGATCACCCAGGCGTCGTGGAGCTTGCGGGCGTCCTCCGCCGAGACGAGCCCGGCCTCCTCCGCCGCCGCCAGGGCGTCGAGGGTCGAGGGCGTGCGGAGGGCGGGCACGGCGTGGGCGTGCTGCAGCTGGAGCAGCTGCACGAACCACTCGACGTCGCTCAGCGACCCCCGCCCGAGCTTGAGGTGCCGGGACGGCTCGGCGCCGCGGGGCAGCCTCTCGGCCTCGACGCGCGCCTTGATGCGCTTGACCTCCCGCACCTCCTGCTCGGAGAGCTCCGCGGGGTACCTCACCGTGTCGGCGACGGCCGTGAAGTCACGGCGCAGCGCCTCGTCGCCGGCCACGGCGCGGGCCCGCAGCAGCGACTGCGCCTCCCACGTGAGCGACCACCGGTCGTAGTAGGCCCGGTAGGAGGTCAACGACCGCACCACGGGCCCGCTGCTGCCCTCCGGGCGCAGGCCGGCGTCGAGGTCGAGGGGCACGAGGGAGTCGGCGGTCAGTCGGTTCAGCTCCGCCACGACGCGCACGGCCCGGCGGTGGGCGGTCTCGTCGCCGTCCGGGGCCCGGTAGACGTAGAGCACGTCGGCGTCCGAGCCGAAGCCGAGCTCGCGGCCCCCGTAGCGCCCCATGGCCACGACGGCGAACTCGATGTCGCCCGCGTCGCGCCGCGCGAGGGCGAGGGCGCCCGTGATGGCGGCCGTGGTCACGTCGGTGAGCCCGGCCGCCAGCTCGTCGATCGTCATCAGGCCGAGGATGCCGCCGATGGCGAGGCGGAGGACCTCGCGTCGGCGGGCGTTCCTCAGGACCGCGGCCCCCGCCTCCGGGGTGTCGTGACGGGCCAGGGTCGCGTGCGTCTCGTCGAGCAGGCTGGCGAGGCTACGGGGGCGCAGCTCGTCGTCGTTCTCGAACCAGACCGCGGCCTCGGGGGCGCGCTCGAGGAGATCCGCGACGAAGCGCGACGTCGACAGGACGGTGGTGAGGCGGTGCGCCGCCCCGGAGGAGTCGCGGAGCATGCGGAGGAACCAGTAGGACTCCCCCAGCCCGTCGCTGAGCCGACGGAAGGCGAGGAGGCCGAGGTCCGGGTCGGTGCCGTCGGCGAACCACTGCAGCATCGCCGGCAGGAGGTGGCGCTGGATGCTCGCGCGGCGGGAGACGCCGCCCGTGAGGGCCGCGATGTGCCCCAGCGCGCCCCGCGGGTCGGCGAAGCCGATGGCCGCGAGCCTCGCGGCGGCCTGGTCGGTGCTGAGGGCCAGTTCCTCCTCCGGCCGCGCCGCGACGGCGGAGAGCAGCGGGCGGTAGAAGAGGCGCTCGTGGAGGGTGCGCACGCGTCGCTTGACGCCCTGCCACGCCTCGACGAGCTCGCGGGCCGAGCCGGCCAGGCCGGTGCCGCGGGCGAGGGCGCGGAGGTCGTCGTCGTCGGTCGGCATCAGGTGCGTGCGACGCAGGCGGGAGAGCTGGATGCGGTGCTCGAGCAGCCGGAGGACGCGGTAGTCGCGGTCGAACTCCGCCGCCTCCGCCCGTCCGACGTAGCCCCGGCGGGCGAGCGCCGACAGGGCCGCGAGGGTCGAGCGCTCCCGGACGCCGTCGTCGGCCTGGCCGTGCACGAGCTGGAGCAGCTGGATCGTGAACTCGACGTCGCGGAGGCCCCCCGGCCCTAGCTTGAGCTGACGGTCGACCTCGTCGGCGGGGATGAGGTCGGTGACGCGCTCGCGCATCCGCTGCACCGACTCGACGAAGGCCTCGCGGGAGGCCGCGGACCAGACGAAGGGCGCGATGCGCTCGACGTAGCGCTCGCCCAGCTCGCGGTCGCCGGCGATCGGCCGGGCCTTGAGCAGCGCCTGGAACTCCCACCCCCGGGCCCAGCGGTCGTAGTACGCCACGTGCGAGTCGAGGGTGCGGACTAGCGCGCCGTCCTTGCCCTCGGGGCGGAGGTTCGCGTCGACCTCCCAGAGCTCGGGCTCGATCGACAGGTCGGAGACCGCGCGCACGGCGTGGACCGCGAGGCGGGTGGCGATCTCGACGGCCCGGCCCGGTTCGAGCCCGTCGGCGCCCTCGGCGACGTACACGACGTCGACGTCGCTGAGGTAGTTGAGCTCGCGGGCGCCCGTCTTGCCCATGCCGATGACGGTGAAGCGCGTGCGGGCCACGTCAGCGGCGGGGTAGGGCACCTCGCGCCGGGCGACGTCGACGGCGGCCTCGAGGGCGGCGCCGGCGAGGTCGGCGAGGGCGGCGGCCACCTCGGGCAGGACGGCGACCGGGTCGGAGGACTCGAGGTCCCAGGCCGAGAGCCGCAGGAGGTGGTGGCGGTACCGGCGACGGAGCGCGACCGCGGCGTCGTCGCCGACCAGCCCGGCGACGGCGGCGAGGAGGTCGTCGACGTACTCCTCCGGTGAGGGAGGCGCGGTGAGGGGAACGAGGAGGCCCGCGAGTTGGTCCGGTCGTCGCGTCAGGAACTCCGCGAGGCCCGACGACGCCCCGAGCACGCGCACCAGGCGGGGCCCGGCTCCGCCGTCGAGGAGCCGGGAGACGCCGCCGGCGTCGCGCTCGACGAGCCGCTCGAGGTGCCGGAGCGCCGCGTCGGGGTCGGGAGCGCGGGTGAACGACGCGACCAGCGACTCCGCCCGGGGCTCCTCGGCGACCAGCCGCTCGATGCGGTCGCGGGCCTCCCGCAGCTCCGCGAAGCCCAGCCGGGCGAGCTCGGACAGTCCGGTGCTCGGGCGGGTCATGACGGTCGGGCGCGCGGACTGCGGCGCGGGCTAGAGGATCTCGAGGTTGGAGCGCAGCTCGTACGGGGTGACCTGGGCCCGGTAGGCCTTCCACTCCTGGCGCTTGTTGAGCAGCACGTAGTTGAAGACCTGCTCGCCCAGCGTCTCGGCGACGAGCTCGCTGTCCTCCATGATCGAGAGGGCGTGGTCGAGGCTGGCGGGCAGCTGCTTGTAGCCCAGCGCGCGGCGCTCGGCGTCGCTCATGCCCCAGACGTTGTCCTCCGCCTCGGTCGGCAGCTCGTAGCCCTCCTCGATGCCCTTGAGGCCGGCGGCCAGCATGAGCGAGAAGGCGAGGTACGGGTTCGCCGCCGAGTCGATCGCGCGGTACTCGACGCGGCTCGAGTTGCCCTTGTTCGGCTTGTAGAGCGGCACGCGCACGAGGGCGCTGCGGTTGTTGTGGCCCCAGGTCACGAAGCTCGGGGCCTCGTCGCCGCCCCAGAGGCGCTTGTAGCTGTTGACGAACTGGTTCGTGACGGCCGTGATCTCGGGGGCGTGCTTGAGCAGGCCGGCGATGAACTGTCGACCGATGCGGGAGAGCTGGTACTCCGCGCCCGCCTCGTAGAAGGCGTTCGAGTCGCCCTCGAAGAGCGACATGTGGGTGTGCATGCCCGAGCCGGGGTGCTGGCTGAAGGGCTTCGGCATGAACGTCGCGTAGACGCCCTGCTCGATCGCGACCTCCTTGATGACCGTGCGGAAGGTCATGATGTTGTCCGCCGTGGTGAGCGCGTCGGCGTAGCGGAGGTCGATCTCGTTCTGGCCGGGGCCGGCCTCGTGGTGGCTGAACTCCACCGAGATGCCCAGGTCTTCCAGCATGCGCACCGAGCGACGACGGAAGTCGTGGGCGGTGCCGCCGGGCACGTTGTCGAAGTAGCCGGCGGAGTCGACCGGCTGGGGGCCCTCCGGGCCGTGCTGGGCGCTCTTGAGGAGGTAGAACTCGACCTCGGGGTGCGTGTAGAAGGTGAAGCCCCGGTCGCCGGCGCGGGCGAGCGTGCGCTTCAGGACGTTGCGGGGGTCGGCGACCGCCGGCTGCCCGTCGGGCGTCGTGATGTCGCAGAACATGCGGGCCGTCGGGTCGATCTCGCCCCGCCAGGGCAGGATCTGGAACGTCGTCGGGTCGGGCTGCGCCAGGACGTCGGCTTCGTAGGAGCGGGTCAGCCCCTCGATCGCCGAGCCGTCGAAGCCGATCCCCTCGGCGAACGCCCCCTCGACCTCGGCCGGCGCGATGGCCACCGACTTGAGGGTGCCGATCACGTCGGTGAACCAGAGGCGGATGAACTTGATGCCCCGCTCTTCGATGGTCCGAAGAACGAAGTCTGTCTGCTTGTCCATGCACGGCCTTTCTGCTCGACGACCAGGCTAGTGGACGGGACGCGCGCCGCGGGGGCGCGGGCCCGGTCAGTCGTCGGCGGCGTCCTCGGCGTCGAGGCGGGCGTTGCGCTCCGTGATCGTCTGGATCGCGCGCTCCGCCTCCTCACGGGTGGCGTACGGGCCGGCGCGGTCGACGGCCGGCGAGACCTTGCCCTCCTCGACCTCGTGGGTGGTGATGTTGTACCAGTACTCGGGTGCCATGGCAGCAGGCTACCTCCGGGGCTCGGCCCGGGGCCGCCGGGTGCCCGCCGCTGCGCCCCGCGGACGACGTCTCCCCCTAAGGTGGACGACATGCCTCGGGACTCCCACGGACACCTGACCCCGGGCCGGATCTCAGCGCAGCGTCCGGTCCCCGCGTCGATCCCTCGACCGGAGTACGTGGGCAAGGCCGGGCCGGCGCCCTACACGGGCGGCGACGTGCACGACGCCGCGACCGTCGAGCTCATCCGCGAGAGCGGTCGCATCGCCTCGCAGGCCATCGACGCCGTCGAGGCGGCCCTCCGCCCCGGCGTCACCACCGACGAGCTCGACCGCGTCGCCCACGAGTTCCTCGTCGCCCACGGCGCCTACCCCTCGACCCTGGGCTACCGCGGCTTCCCGAAGTCGATCTGCACCTCGCTCAACGAGGTGATCTGCCACGGCATCCCCGACGACACGACCCTCGTCGAGGGCGACCTGCTCAACGTCGACGTCACCGCGTTCAAGGACGGCGTCCACGGCGACCTCAACCGCACGATGATCGTCGGCGAGGCGCCCCAGGCCACGGTCGACCTCGTCGACCGGACGCGGGAGGCCCTGCGTCGGGGAATCAAGGCCGTCGCGCCGGGCCGGCAGGTGAACGTCATCGGCCGCGCGATCGAGTCCTACGCCGCGCGCTTCGGCTACGGCGTCGTCCGCGACTACACCGGCCACGGCGTGGGCCGTGCGTTCCACTCCGGCCTGGTCATCCCGCACTACGACGCCCCGCAGTACGACGACGTCATGACCCCCGGCATGGTCTTCACCATCGAGCCGATGCTGACGCTCGGCGGCGTCGAGGCCGACATCTGGCCCGACGACTGGACGGTCACGACCCGCGACCGGTCGCTCACGGCGCAGTTCGAGCACACCCTCGTCGTCACCGAGCGCGGCGCCGACGTGCTCACCCTCAGCTGACCCCAACTCCGACACACTCCCCTAGGAAGGTTCCACCCGTGGCACAGAAGGCAGTGGGCATCGACATCGGCGGCACCGGCATCAAGGGGGCGATCGTCGACGTCGAGTCGGGCGAGCTGCTCACCGACCGCCTCAAGAAGCCGACCCCGGCCGGCGGCGAGCCCGACGACATCGTGGCCGTCGTGAAGCAGATCGTCGAGGAGCTCGGCGTCGACGACCTCGACGTGCCCGTCGGCGTCTGCTTCCCCGCCGCGATCATGGACGGCAAGACGCTGTCGGCCGCGAACGTGTCGAAGAAGTGGATCGACTTCGAGGCCGAGCGCCTCTTCGAGACCACCCTCGGGCGCGACATCCACTTCGTCAACGACGCCGACGCGGCGGGCTACGCCGAGACGCGCTACGGCGCGGCGAAGGGGGTCCCGGGGCTGGTGGTCATGACGACGCTGGGCACCGGGATCGGCACCGCGCTCATCAACGACGGCGTCCTCATCGTCAACGCCGAGCTCGGCCACCTCGAGATCGGCGGCAAGGACTACGAGACGAAGGCCTCGTTCGCCGCCAAGGAACGCGACGAGCTGAGCTGGAAGCACTGGGCCAAGCGCCTGCAGAAGTACTACTCGCACCTCGAGGCCCTGCTCTACCCGCGGCTCATCATCGTCGGCGGCGGCGTCTCGAAGCACCACCAGGAGTTCCTCCCCCTGCTCGACCTCCGGGCCGAGATCGTGCCGGCCGTGCTCCGCAACAACGCGGGCATCCTCGGCGCGGCGGCCCTCGCGGCGTCGTCGCGGCCCACGACCGCGGTCTGAACCGACGACGGCCCGGGGCGGCGACCGCCCGGGCCGACCGTCGTCACGACGTGACGGAGGCCCGGGTGCGGGAGGCGTGCCTCCTGCACCCGGGCCTCCTGTCGGTCTGGGGCGGATGGGCCGGCTGATACGCCGGGTTCTGTCCCGGTGCCGAGGCACCATGGACGGCCATCTATCTCGGGACTACGTTGCCGCAGCCCTCCAGCGGTCTACCCGAGGACTCGGCGAGCCACCTCGACGTCCTCTGTCTGACCTTGCTCCGGGCGAGGTTTGCCTAGCCGGTCGGTCACCCGAACCGCTGGTGGTCTCTTACACCACCGTTTCACCCTCACCGCGGCCCCGTCTCACGACGTGACCGAGGCGGTCTGCTCTCTGTTGCACTGTCTCGCGGGTCGCCCCGGGTGGGTGTTGCCCACCGCCCTGCTCTGTGGAGCCCGGACGTTCCTCGGCGGTCGGGAGCGAGCCCCCGACCGACGCGACCGTCTTGCCGACCCATCCGCCCTGCCACTGTAGCGCGCGCCGGCGGGGCGCCGAGCCGGTGCCGGCCCCCGTGCCCCGGAGAGGCCTAGATCCCGGACTCGTTCGTGCGCACGAGGACGGCGTTGCTGTCGGGGCAGAGGACGACGTCGTACGCGCTGGCGGAGCGCACGGCGGCCAGGTCGCTGCCGGTCAGGGTGACCCCGCTGGCGCTCGAGACGCCGCCGCGCAGGAGGGAGGCACCGATGCCGTACCGGCGACGCTGCGTCTCGTAGAGGTCGAGCAGGTCGGCCGGCACCTTCTCGGCGAGCGTGGCGCGGTCGGCCTCGACCTGACGGCGCTCGATCTCGAGCTCGCCGAGCTTGGCGTCGCGCGTGCTCCGGGCGTCGGCCCGGCGGACCTCGAGCTGGTCGAGCTCCTCGTGGGTGACCGTGGCGACGGCGCCGAGGCTCTCGACGCGCTCCATCACCTCGAGCTGCATGTCCTCCAGGTCGGAGCCCCGCTTCGCGAGGGCGGCGAGCTCCGCCTCGAGCGCCTGGACGTCCTTGACGGACGAGGTGCTCGCGAGCCGCTGCCGGTCGCGGGCGACGCGGGCCTCGACGACCGCCACGTCGGACTCGACGCGGCGGAGCTCGGCCTGCGCGTCCTCCCAGGCGCCCTGCTCCGACGCCATGCGGCTGCGGAGGCGGTGGGCGTCGCCGTCGACCGTCGCGAGGACGGCGATCTCGGGGAGGTTCGCGGCACGGTGCGCGAGCTGCTGCAGGGTGGTGTCGAGCTTCTGGAGGTCGAGCAGCAGGGCCTGGTCGGCGGGGCTGGCTTGCAACGGCACGGGGACTTCTTTCGTCAGGGGCGGAACGGGGCGGGCGCCGGGGCGCCCGGGCGGGTCGGCGGCGGCTACTGCACGACCGCGAAGTCCCAGGGGTCGGTGCGGAGGTCGCTCAGGGTGACCTCGACGTCGTCGAGCTCGCATCGGAGCTGCTCCGCGGCGGTGTCGAGCCAGAGCCACTCGCTCGCCCAGTGCGACACGTCGACGAGGGCGGGCCCGTGGCCGAGGCGCATCAGGTCGCGGGCGTCGGAGGCGGGGTGGTGCCGGAGGTCGCTCGTGACGTAGACGTCGGCGGCCCGCACGGCGGGGTGGTCGAGCAGCGAGTCGCCGGCGCCCGCGCAGAGCGCCACGGTCTCGACGACGCGGTCGGCGTCTCCGGCCACACGGACTCCGGAGGCCGTGGGCGGCAGCACGTCGCCGAGCTGGCGGGCGAGCGCGACGAGGCTGGTCGGGCGCGGGAGGCGCCCGACGACGCCGAGCCCGGTGCCCGGGAGGGCGCCCGCCGTGATCGGCGACTGGTCGACGAGGCCGAGCTGGTGGGCCAGCACCCGCGAGGTGCCGGTGGGCACGACGTCGGCGTTGGTGTGCGCCGCGAGGAGGGCGCACCCGGCCCGCTGCAGCCGGGCCACGACGGCGCCCTTGGTCGTGTCGCCCGCCAGCGTCGTCACGCCGCGGAAGAGCAGGGGGTGGTGCGTCAGGAGGAGGTCGGCGCCCAGGGCGACGGCCTCGTCGACGGTGTCGAGCACCGCGTCGACCGCCAGGTGCACGTGCCGGACGGGCTGCTCGGGGTCGCCGAGCACGAGGCCCGGAGAATCCCACGACTCGGCGCCCGCGAGGGGCCAGAGGCGCTCGACGGCGGCGGAGACGGCTGCGAGGGAGGACACCCCGTCAGCCTAGTCGCGGGCCGCCGGGCGGACGAGGGCGACGGACGCGACCACGACCACCGCGACGAGGGCCGCGGCGACCAGGGCGACGAGCAGGCCGACGACCGGCTCGAGCGGGGCGCCGCCGAGCAGGTAGCCCTGCCACGAGAGGGCCTCCGACGAGGGGGCCAGCAGGCCGAGGCCGACGACGGCGGAGAGCACGACGGCGGCCACGACGGCGATCGGGCCCCGGGTCTCGAGCCGGGCGTCGCCCGGGCGGCGCTGCGAGGCGACGCGGAGCGCCGCGGTGGCCACGAGGCCCCCGACGACCGGCACCGCGAGGGTCGCCACGACGGCGGAGACCAGGAGGCCGGCGTCGAGGAGCGTGAGCACCAGGGCGGCGAGGACGACGAGGACGCCGACGGCCAGGCCGGCCAGGGCGAGGGGGCGTCGCGAGGGCGCGGCCACGGCGACCGGAGCGTCAGCGGCCGAGGTGCCGGCGACGACGTCGGAGGGGACGGGAGCCGGCTCGGCGCGGGCGACCTCGGCGGCGGCGGCGGTCGTGACCGGTGCCGGGGAGCCGGCGGGCGCCTCCTCGACGACCTGAGGGGCCTCGGGCGCCGGAGCGACGTCGAGGACGGCGGGCGCGGCGGCCTCGGACGCGACCACCGGGGCGACGGCGACCTCGTCGCCCGGAGCGGGCATCAGGGGCAGGACGACGTCGATGACGCCGGTGAACCGGAGGCGGGTGCGCTCGAGGGCCTCGGCGGCCTCGTCCGTGCCGATGCGGCCGACCTCGTCGGCCCAGCGGGCGAAGCGGGCGGCCTCCTGGCGACGCGCCTCCATCTGGGCCTGGACGACGGCCATCAGGTCGACGGTCGCCGTGTCGTCGAGGCGTCGCTCGACCATGCGCACGAGGACGTCGTCGTCGAGCGAGATGCGCTCGGGCGGCTGCGGCAGCGAGGGGTCGACGGGCTCGGCGAAGACGGGGAGGGTGATGCTCGACGTGTCGAGGGAGTGCCGCGCGACGCTCGCGGGGCGGGGCTCGGCGGCGTCGGTCGGCACGACGTCGGCGGGCACGTCGGCCCGGTGCGACGGGACGGAGACGGGACGCGGCTCGCGCACCGGGGCGCTCGGCTCGACGACCGCCGCCGGGTCGAGGTCGGCGGGCGACTGCTCGGGGTCGGCGGGCGACTGCTCCAGGTCGGCGGGGGCCTCGGGCGTCAGGGTGGGTGTCACGGGGCGGAGCTCCTGGTCGGTCGCCTCGGGCGGGGCGGTGGCCTCCGCCTCGGGCGACGTGCGGGGCACCGGCTCGACGAAGGTCGAGCGGTGCCGCTGGGGTGCGTCGTCGGCCTCGGGCACCACGATGGTGTCGCCCTCGGCCGTCCGCACGCTGTCGGTCATGGCGGGACGGTACCTCGGGCGGCACGCCGGGCCGGGGAGGCTCGCCGGTGTGACCAGCAGGAACGGCGGAGTCGCGGGGCCGTCGGCAGGCCCGTGCGGCGCCTGCCCCTCAGCCCCACCCGCCGAGCCACGCCGCGAGGGAGGGCTCGCCGACGACAGGCTCGAGGCCGTCGGCACCCCGGCGCTCCGTCCGGAAGAGGTCGTCGCGCTCCCAGCGCGCCCGCCGCAGCTCGGCGCGTCGGGACGTGACGCGGGCGACGACGACGGGCGCGGCCCCGCTGGCCCCGCCGTCGTCCCGCCCACCGTCCTCAGGCCCGACGGCGCACAGCTCGACGGCGCCCAGCTCGCCGACGCCGACCTCGGCCACGGCGCGGACGAGGGCGGCGCCGTCCCGGACCCTCACCTCACCGGGGAGGTCGACCGTCACCCGGGCACCGGTCACGAGCGCGGGCCGGGCCGCGACCTCCGCCGCGGAGACGACCCGCGGGTCATCCTCGACGGCCGACGCGACCTCCTCCGGGACGACGAGCCGCGCCTCCGGCAGCACCGCCAGGACGGAGTCCGCCGTGAGGAAGGCACGTCCCGGCGACAGGGCGCGGCCGAGGCGCACGACGACGTCGACCGGCCCGTCGCCCCGCAGCGCCCGGGGGCGGGAGCCAGCCACGGCCACGAGCCTGCTCAGCGTGATCGTCTCGGCGTTCTGACGCCGCTGCCGGGCGTCGGCGTCGGCGGAGCGACCGGCCCAGTCCGGGCCGTCGTGCCAGGCGACCGCGTCGCGGACGTGCGCGAGCACGGCCCCGCCCCGCCAGGCGCGGTGGACCCACTCCCAGTCCTCTCCCCCGTACTCGGTGAAGCCCTCGTCCCAGCCGCCGACCTCCTCGAGGAGCCACCGGCTGCACGCCGTGACCGCCCCGATGACGTGGCGGTACGACCGGTCGTCGGCGTCGAGCAGGTCGCGGCTGGCCCGGTGGGCGTCGTCGAGCCACGCAGGCGACGGGAGCTCGGCGGCCGGCCCCGCGACCTCGACCGGCGCGTCGACCGGCACCCCGGCGAAGTCGGCGTGCCGGCGTCGACCCACGGTCACCACCTCCGGCGAGAGGGCGGGCAGCCGGGTCACCGCGGCGACGTAGCCCGGCTCGGGCGCCGTGTCGGCGTCGAGGAAGACGAGCACGTCGCCGGTGGCGGTCCGCACGCCGAGGTTCCGCGCCGCGGCCAGCCGGAAGCCCTCGTCGCGTTGCCGCACGAGCACGACGCCGGGCGGCACGACGGGCGCCTCGGGCGACCCGTCGTCGACGACCACGACCTCGAGGCGATCGGCGGGGTGCGTCTGCCGGGCGAGGGCCGCGAGCGTCCGGTCGAGCTCGGCCTGCTGGCGGTAGTGGGGCACGACGACGCTGACGCGGGGCGGCTCCGCGGGCAGCTCGCCGTCGAGCAGGTCCCAGCGGTTGCCGGGCAGGCCCCGCCCCCACGGCGGCCGCGCCGTCACCAGGCCACCTCGTCTGCCCACCAGCGCACCGAGGCCGCCGCGACGTCGGCAAGGCCGGGCGCCGTCACGGCCGAGGGCCCGAGCCAGGTCGAGGCGGGGTCGGCGAGGGCCGCGGCCAGCGCCGTCACGAGGTCGTCGGGGTCGACGAGGGTCAGGGTGCCCGGCCGCAGCTCGGCCATCTCGCGGGAGTACCTCGTGTCGGGCACCAGGGGGCGCCGCCCGGCCGCGATCCAGGTCGCGATCGATCCGGAGGCCGAGACGTGCCGGTGGGCGGCGACGGGCACCGCGGCCCGGCGGCAGCGCTCGAGCAGCTCGTCGTCGTCGAGGTAGCCCGTGACCTCCAGCGACGCTCCGCGGGAGGCGGCGCCGGCGACGAGCTCGGCGAGCTCGGCCTCGTGGCCCGTCGACGCGCGACCCAGGGCCGCGACCCGCAGGGCCGACCCGGCGGCCCGCAGCTCGACGACGGCGTCGACGAGCTCGGCGTGGCCCTTGCCGGGGTAGAAGAACCCGATGACGGCCGCCGTCCCGTCCGGCGGCGGGCGCTGCCCGGGCGCGGGCGCCGGCCCGACGGGGTCGACGGCCAGGGGCAGGACGGCCGCGCGGCCGCCCGCCCCCACGAGGGCGTGCTCATCGAGCAGCAGCGCCTCGTGCCGGCTGTTGCAGACGACGCCCGCGGCCGCCTCGACCACGCGCCGGTAGCACTCGGCGCGCCGCGGGAGGTTGCGCTCGCCGTCGGACGGCTGCGGGAGATCGTGCAGGGTGACCGTGAGCGACGTCCGGCGCGCGAGGTCCTCGATGCGGTCGGCCGCCTCCTCGGGCGACCCGCCCCAGAGCCGGTCGGTGAAGTGGAGGTGGGACCGGGCCGGAGGCGCGGTCCCGGTGAGCGCGTCCGGCGCGACCGCGAGGTCCCGCCCGACGAGGGCCGCCACGGCCGCCGCGACGCCCCGTGCGTAGTTCGAGACCCCGTGCTGGCGGTCGTCGGTGACGACGAGGGCCGGGAGGCCCGTGGAGTCGGTCGCCGACGGCGCAGAGTCGCTCACGACAGGCCCAGCAGGCGCAGCGCGTCGGCGTGGCGGGCGAGCGCCGCCGTCACGACCTCGGGGTGGTCGGCGTACCAGCCGAGGTGCGCCTCCTCGACCTCGGCCGCCTCGAGGCGGCGACCGCCGACGACCCAGTGGTCGGTCGGCTCCTCGTCGAGGCCGAACGCCTCGACGACGACGGCCTCCCGGGGCGCGTGGACGCTGTCGAGCAGGGGGCGCCCCGGGTCGACCTCGTGCTCGGGCAGGGCGAGCCGGCGACGGACCCGCTCGGCGAGCGACCGCCAGACCGGGTTGCCGGGGTGGTTGAGCGTGCGCATCTGCGCGAAGGAGGGGCGGTCGAAGAGGTCGGAGACGACGACGGCGTCGTGGGCCTCCTCACGCTGTCGCAGCTCGCCCCGGGAGAGCTCGGCGACCGCCCGCACGGACTCGGGCCGGAGCGGGGGCAGCGGGGAGGGCGCGTCGACGGCGCCGCCCCGGGCCGCGGCCCGCACGACGAGCCGCAGGTCGTGGTACTCGACCACGGGCGGCACCAGCGACGCGTCGCTCGGCGGCCGGACGATCGCGTGCGCCGGGTAGAGGCCCGCGAACCGGATGACGGGCACCCTCACGACGCGGGCCCGCGCCGGCAGCGCCGCCGCGAGCTGCGCCGTCCCGAGGGGCAGGCCGTGGTAGTCGTCGCGGACGGGCTGCGAGACCAGCAGCTCCGCCCGGCCGAGCCAGCGGGCGAGGTGCGGGAGGTCCGTGGCGACCAGCTCGTGGACCGCGGGCGTCCTCACCGTCCGCAGGCCGCCTCCCTCGAGGGCGATGCGGAGCGACTCCGCCTGGCAGTTGCCGACGACGAGGGCGACGGCGCCGTCGCCCTCGGGCTCGCTGAGCCCGTAGAAGTCGCCGTAGTGGCGCGTGCGGCCGTCGACGACGGGGGTGGTGGTCACGATGGGGTCGCCTTCCTGCCGGCGACGGTCGTGGCGGGCAGCCCCAGCTTGCCGGGTCCGGGGCCCTCCCGCCCGGCGCCGAGCAGAGGGGTACACGCACACAGGGCCTGAGAGCCTCCCGAGGACTAGCGTCCGTGGAGGCCGCTCCCATCGGCTCACCCCCTCCTCGACACCGACCGGCCCCCCGGACGTCAGCAGGGTCCTGCGGACTCGTCCGCCCCGCCCCAGACGACACGCCGAGGAGGCACGATCATCGATCCCCTGAACGACCGGGTCGCTCCCCCGCAGCCGCTGCTCCGGGTCGCGTCCGTCCCCGCCGCCCACCCCTACGTGCGCGCGCTCGACGCGGCGGACCGCCCCGCCACGGTCGTCCGCCTGGCCGACCCGGCCCCGGCCGGCGCCGGCCCCGGCCAGTGGTGGCCCCCCGTGATGGTCGACGCCGGCTGGGTCCGGGCGCACGCCGACGAGTTCGACCTCCTGCACGTCCACTTCGGCACGGAGTCGTTCACCCTCGAGCACCTCGCGGGCGTCGTCGCCGCGCTGCGCGAGGTCGGCAAGCCGCTCGTCTACACCGTCCACGACCTCGAGAACCCCCAGCTCGTCGACCAGGGCGACCACGCCGCCCAGCTCGACCTCCTGGTGCCCGCCGCGGACGTCGTCCTGACCCTCACGCCCGGAGCCGCCGCCGAGGTGGCCCGGCGCTGGGGGCGCGAGGCCGTCGTCGTCGCGCACCCCGACCTGCTGCCCCTCGACGCCGAGGCGCCCTCCGGCCGGGCGTCCGACGCGCTGGTCGTCGGCGCGGCGCTCCGCGACCTGCGACCGAACATCGACGCCGTCCGCGCCGTCGAGACGCTCCTGGCCGCGGCCGAGCTGCTGCGCCGCGACGGCACCGACGTCGTCGTCCGCGTCGACCTCAACGAGCGCGTGCGGGACGAGGAGGCGCGGGCCCGCGTGGCCGCGCTGGTCGCGGCGGACCCCCACGCCGTCCTCGACGTGCACCCCCGCCTCTCCGACGACGAGCTCGCCGCGTCGCTCGCGGACCTCGACGTGGCCGTGCTCCCCTACCGGCACGGCACCCACTCCGGCTGGGTCGAGCTCTGCTGGGACCTCGGCGTCCCCGTCGCCGGCCCCCGCGTCGGCTACGCGGCCGAGCAGCACCCGGACTCCTTCGCGGCGTTCGACGCCGGCGACCCCGCCGCGCTCGCCGAGGCCCTCCGCACCCTGACCGACGGCCGGGGAGGCCGTCCCGGCAGCGCCGCCCGGGCCGAGCTCGTCGCGCGCCGACGCCTCGTGCGCCGGGTGCAGCGGCGCACGGTGGCCGCGACGCACGACGAGGCCTACGCCGCCGCGCTCCGCTCGGTGGCCGACCGCTCGGGCGCCTCCGCGCCGGAGCCGCGCGGCCGCGCGGACGCCGCCGAGCCGGGCGACGCCTCCGGCCGCGACGGGGAGCCCCTCCGCATCGCCGTCGTCGCACCGCTCCGGTACCCCATCCGCCAGCCGCACGCCGGCGGGCTCGAGTCGTCGGTCTGGAACCAGGTGCGGACGCTCCGTGCCCGCGGCCACCACGTCGTGCTCTGCGCCCCCGAGGGCAGCGACTTCCTGGAGGGCGGGCCGACCGAGTTCACCCTGCCGCCCGTGGTGTGGGACGACCCCGCCGAGGCGACCGACACGACGTACCCGGCCGGCTACCTCGAGCGGGCGCTCCCCGCCCTCGACCGGGCCCTGGCCTGGGTCGCCGAGCACGCCGACCAGTTCGACGTCGTCGAGAACCACAGCCTGCACGGCCTGCCCCTCTCGTGGGCGGGCCGACTCGGCGTGCCCGTCGTGTCGACGCTGCACACGCCGACGCTGCCCGACCTGCTCGAGCACCACGCCCGCGGGCCCGAGCCGCGCAGCGCCTTCCTCGCCGTCAGCGACCACACGGCGCGGGAGTGGCGGGCGGCGGGCGTCGAGTCGCTCGTGCTGCCGAACGGCGTCGACACCGACCTGTGGCCGCTCGGGCCGGGCGGCGACGACCTCGTCTGGTCGGGGCGGCTCGTGCCCGAGAAGGGCGCCGACCTGGCGATCGCGGCCGCCCGGCGGACCGGTCGGTGCCTCGTGCTCGCCGGCCGCGTCGGCGACGCAGCCTGGTTCGAGGAGGCCGTCGAGCCGCACCTCGGCGACCGGGTCCGCTATGTCGGCGAGCTCGACCAGCGCAGCCTCGCCGACCTCGTCGGCCGCAGCGCCTGCGCGCTCGTCACGCCCGTGTGGGAGGAGCCGTTCGGCCTCGTCATCGCCGAGGCGCTCGCCGTCGGGACGCCGGTGGCGGCCTTCGACACCGGCGGCGTCTCGGAGGTCGTCGGCTCGTCGGCCGGGGCGGGCCTCGTCGCCATGGGCGACGCCGACGCGCTGGCCCACGTCGCGGAGGGGCTCGCCGCGCAGTCGCAGAGCACCCCCGGGTTCCGGGCGCGCATCCGCGAGGACGCCGTCGACCGGCTGTCGCTGCGGCACCGCGCGGGCGTGCTCGAGGGCCTCTACCGGTCGCTCGTCGAGACCCGTCGAGGCGTCTCGTCGACGTCGTCGCCCTCCCCGGTCGACACGGGCACGGTCGACACGCTCGACTCCCTCGACGTGACCGACGCCGGCGCCCGGGCCGACGCGTGAGCGACGCACCGCCGCTCGTCGGCTGGTACGTCCACCACCACGGCGCCGGCCACGTCACGCGCTTCACGGCCGTCCGCCCGCACCTGGCCGCGCGGGTCGTCGTGTTCAGCAGCCTGCCCGCCCCCGCCGGCCTCTCCGCCGACACCGAGTGGGTGGTCCTGCCGCGCGACGACGACCCCGTCGCGCCCCGTTCGGGCGACGGCGCCGACCTCGACCCCCGCGACGCCTCCCCGACGGTGCGGGGCCTGCTCCACTGGGCCCCGCTGCACCACCCCGGCCACTCCGGGCGGCTGGCCGCGATCGCCGGCTGGGTCGCCGAGCACCGGCCGGCGGCGTTCGTCGTCGACGTCTCGGTCGAGGTCGCGCTGCTCGTGCGCCTCCTCGGCGTGCCGCCCGTCGTCGTCACCCAGCCGGGCGACCGCTCCGACGAGCCCCACCTCCTCGCCTTCCGCGCCGCCGAGCGGGTCCTCGCGCCCTGGGCGCCGGGCCTCCACGCCTCCCCCGCCCTCGACGTCGCCGCCGACCGCGTCCGGACGGTGGGGGGCGTCTCGCGCTTCGCCGGTCGACCCCGCGCGGTGCGCCCCGCGGCCCCGGCGGGCCCGCGCGTGCTGGTGCTGCCGGGAGGGGGCGACGGAGGCGCGGGTCGCCTCGCCGACGACGTCGCGCGCGCCGCGGCGGTCACCCCCGGCGCCTCGTGGACCCTGCTGGGCGGCGAGGCGGGCGCGTGGGTGGACGACCCCTGGGAGCTCCTGTCGACGGCCGACGTCGTCGTGACGGCGGCCGGCCAGAACAGCGTGGCCGACCTCGCCGCCGCCGGCGCCCGCGCCGTCGTCGTGCCGCAGGGCCGCCCGTTCGACGAGCAGGGCGCGACGGCGCGCCTGCTGGCCGACCGCGGCCTCGCCGTCGTCGTCGACGGGTGGCCAGCCGACGAGGCGTGGCCCGCCCTCCTCGACCGGGCGCTGGCGACGACGCCCGACTGGTCGACCTGGCAGGTCGAGGGCGCGCCCGCCCGGGCCGCGGCCGTCGTCGCGGAGGTGGCCTCGTGGCAGCGCTGACGGTCGCCGTGACGCTGTGCTCGGAGGCGCGGCTCGGCCACCTGCGGGCCCAGCGGGTCCGCCTGGGCCGGCTGTCGCCTCCGGTGCCCCACGTCGTCGTGTGGCTCGACGAGTCCCCGGCCCCGGAGGGCGCAGGGCTGGAGGACGCCGTCGTCGTGCACGTCCCGCCGGGGCCGGACGGCCTGCGGCTCGCCGAGGGCCGGAACCGCGGCGCCGCGGCGGCCCGGGCGCTCGGGGCGAGCCTGCTCGTGTTCCTCGACGCGGACTGCGTGCCCGGGCCCGACCTCGTCCCCGGCTACGAGGCCGCGGCGGCCCGGCACCCCGGCGCGCTGCTCTGCGGCCCCGTCACGTACCTGCCCGAGGGCGCGAGCCTCGCCGAGCTCGACCGTGACCCCGCGGGGCTGACGCGCCCGCACGCGGCCCGGCCCGCGCCTCCCGCCGGCCGCACCGTCGTCGCGCGCGACGGCGACCACCGGCTGTTCTGGTCGCTCTCGTTCGCGCTCGACGTCGACACCTGGGCCCGCGTCGGCGGCTTCTCGGCGGAGTACGAGGGCTACGGCGGGGAGGACACCGACTTCGCGTTCGCGGCGCACGCGGCGGAGGTGCCGCTCGTCTGGGTGGGCGGCGCGCACGCCTACCACCAGTGGCACCCGACCTCCTCGCCGCCCTGGCAGCACCTCGACGACATCCTCCGCAACGGGCGGGTGTTCGCCGAGCGCTGGGGCACCTGGCCCATGGAGGGGTGGCTCGCCGCCTTCGAGGAGGCCGGGGCTATCGAGCGCCGGAGCGGGGGCTGGGCACGGACGACGCCCGCGGCGACGGGGCAGCCGGCCTGACCTCGTGGTGAGGGTAGGCTAACCTCACCTGGTGACCTCGTCCGCTCCTCCCCTCTCCACCTCCGGCCTCGGTGCTGCCCGGCGGGCCGCTCCCCGGGGCGTGCTCCTCCTCGCCGCCCTGGTCGTCGTCGTCGCGGCGAGCCTCGCCCTCGGCAGCGCCGTCCTCTCGCCGGCCGCCGTCGTCGGCGCCCTCCTCGACCCGGCCCGCGACGTCGGGGCCGTGGTCTGGGGCTCCCGCGTGCCGCGGACCGTCCTCGGGCTGCTGGTGGGCGCCTCCCTCGGCCTCGCGGGCGCCGTGATGCAGGGCCAGACGCGCAACCCCCTGGCCGACCCCGGGCTCTTCGGCGTCTCGGCCGGGGCGAGCCTCGCCGTCGTCGTCGGCGTGTACGTGCTCGGCACGAGCTCGGTCGTCGCGACGCTCTGGCTCGCGCTCGTCGGCGCCGTCGTCGCGAGCGTCGTCGTCTTCTCGGTCGCCGCCCTCGGGCGGGGGCTCGCGAGCCCCGTGCCGCTCGCGGTCGCGGGGTCGGCGGTCTCGGCCCTCCTCGTGGCGCTGACGTCGTTCCTCGTCCTCTCCGACGAGACGACGCTCGCCGCGTACCGCATCTGGGTCGTCGGGTCGCTCTCCGGTCGCTCGCTCGACGGGGCGGGGCCCGCCGTCGCCCTCGCCCTCGCCGGCGCGGCCCTGGCGGCGGTCAACGCCCGGTCGCTCGACACGCTCGCCCTCGGCGCCGAGCTCGCCCGGGGCCTCGGCGAGAGCCTCCTCCGGGCGCGGCTCGTCGGGCTCGGGGCCATCACCCTGCTGACGGCCGCCGCGGTCGCCGTCAGCGGGCCGATCGGCTTCGTCGGGCTCACGGCCCCGCACCTGGCCCGGGCGCTGGTCGGGGGCGGGCACGCCCGGCTGCTGCCGGCCTCGGCGCTCGTCGGCGCGGTCGTCCTGCTCGCCTGCGACGTCGTCGGCCGGCTGGTCGGCGGGACGTCCGAGCTCTCGGTCGGGGTGGTGCTCACGGTGCTCGGCGGGGCGGCCTTCGTCGCGATCGTCCGCCGCGGGACGGCGGCCGCGCCGTGAGCCGGCTCGACGCCCGCGCGCCCGCCGGCGCGGGCGGCCCCGCGACCACGCCGCCGGCGCCCGCCGACCGGGTCGCGGCCGGGACCGAGGCCGGAGCCGGGCCTCGGCCACCGGCACGGCCTCGTGCCGTCGGCGGGCCCCGCGCGGCCGCCGCGACGGCGGGCTCGCTGCTGGTCGTCGTCGCCCTCGCCCTGGTGGGGCTCGCCTCGGGGTCGTCGTCGCTCGGGGTCGCCGACGTCGTCCGCACCCTCGCCGGAGGCGGCACGCCCGCCCAGGAGCTCATCGTGCTCGACCTGCGCCTGCCCCGGGTCGCCGGGGCGCTCGTGGTCGGGGCGTGCCTCGGCCTGGCCGGCGCCCTCACGCAGACCTTCGCGCGCAACCCGTTGGCGACCCCCGACATCCTCGGCGTCACCTCGGGCGCCGGCCTCGGCGCCGTCGCGGCGATCGTGCTGGCCGGCGGCGGGTACTCCGTGACGGGAGGGCTGCTCAGCGTCGGCGTCCCGGCGGCCGCGGTCGTCGGGGCCCTCGTGGCCGCCGTGGCGGTGTACGCGCTGTCGTGGCGGGGCGGCGTCGACGGCTACCGGCTCGTGCTCGTCGGCATCGGGGCGACCGCCGCCCTCGGCGGGCTCACGAGCTGGCTCGTCGCCCGCGCCCGGATCACCGACGCCGCGGCGGCCAGCCAGTGGCTCGTGGGCAGCGTCTCGGGCATCTCGTGGGCGAGCGTCTGGCCCGCCCTGGTGGCGTTCGCCGTCGTCGCCCCGCTGGCGGCGACGCAGACGAGGGCGCTCGACGTCAGCCAGCTGGGCGACGACCTGTCGCGGGGGCTCGGCGTCGCCGTGCAGCGCCACCGGCTCGTCGTGCTCGCCTGCGCCGTGCTGCTGACCGCCGCCGCGGTGTCGGCCGGGGGGCCGCTCGAGTTCGTCGCGTTCGTCGCGCCGCAGCTCGCCCGGCGCGTCGCCGGCACGGGCCGCCCGCCCCTCGCCGCCTCGGCGACGTTCGGGGCGCTCGTCGTCGTCGCCGCCGACCTCGCCACCCGGACGCTGCTGCCCGGCGAGGTGCCCGTGGGCATCGTCACCGCCGTGGTCGGCGCCCCGTACCTGATCTGGCTGCTCGTCCGCCACCGTCGAGAGGACCGACCCGCATGACCGACCCCACCCGCGACTCCCCCGCCTCCCCTGCCTCCCCCGCCCGCGACTCCCCCGGCCCCGCGCTCCGCGCCCGGGGGGTGACGCTCGGCTACGACCGGCGGATCGTCGTCGACGGGCTCGACCTGTCGATCGAGCGCGGCACCGTCACGACCCTGATCGGCGCGAACGGCAGCGGGAAGTCGACGGTGCTGAGCGCGCTCGGCAGGCTGCTGGCGCCGGTCGCGGGCGCGGTCGAGCTCGACGGCCAGCCCCTCCGCTCGCTGCCCGGCAAGGCCGTGGCGCGACGGCTGGCGGTCCTGCCGCAGAAGCCCCTCACCCCGTCGGCGACGACCGTCCGCGACCTCGTGTCGCGCGGTCGACACCCGCACCAGAGCCTGCTGCGCCCGTGGACGCCCGCCGACGCGGCGGCGATCGACGACGCCCTCGACGCGACGGGGCTCCGCGACCTCGCGGGGCGCGACGTCGGGTCGCTCTCCGGCGGGCAGCTGCAGCGCGCGTGGCTCGCGCTCGTCCTCGCGCAGCAGGCCGACGTGCTCCTGCTCGACGAGCCGACCACCTTCCTCGACCTGGCCCACCAGCTCGAGATCCTGCGGTTGGTGCGGTCGATCAACCGGCGGCGCGGCACCACGGTGGTGATGGTGCTGCACGACCTCACCCTCGCCGCCCGGTACTCCGACCGGCTCGTGGTCGTGGGCGCCGGGCGGGTGCTGGCCGACGGGACGCCGTGGGAGGTCCTGACGCCGGAGCTGCTGCGGGAGGCGTTCGACCTCGACGCCGTGGTGCTGACCGACCCGACGAGCGGTGCTCCGCTCGTGGTGCCGCGCGACCCCGACCTGCACCCCGCCGTGGATCCCGCCGGCGAGCCCGGCATCGCGGACGCCGGTGGCGCCCCTAGGTAAGGGTAGGCTACCCTTACTCTTCGTGACCATCTCGACGGCCGTGCGCCGCCCCCTCCGCCCCCTCCGCCCCTTCCGCCTCCTCGCGCCCGTCGCGGCCCTCGCACTCGTGCTCTCCGGCTGCTCGACCGACGCGGGGGGCGACTCCCCCGCCGCCGACGGCGTCGACACCGGCGCCTGGAGCTTCACCGACGACACCGGCACGACGGTCGAGCTCGACCACCGCCCCGAGCGCGTCGCGAGCTTCACCGACTACGCGATCGGCCTGATGAGCTACGGCGTCGAGCCGGTGGCCCTGTTCGGCCGCTACGACGTCGCGAGCGACGCGCGCCTCGAGGGCGCCGACCTCGACGACACCGCGATCGTCGGGAACTCCTACGGCGAGATCGACCTCGAGGCCCTCGCCGAGGCCGCCCCCGACCTGATCGTGACGGGAATCTACCCCACCGACCGCGAGGGCACCCTCGACCTCGAGGCGCCGTACTACGGCTTCGCCGACGCCGAGCAGCAGGCCCAGCTCGAGAAGATCGCCCCGGTCGTCGCGATCGAGGTCGGCGGCTCGGGCCTCGACGTCATCGACAGCGTCAACCGGCTCGCCTCGGCGCTCGGCGTGGACGACGCGACGATCGCCGACGCGAAGACCGAGTTCGACGCCGCCGCGGCCGACCTCACGGCGGCGGCCGACGAGAGCGACGTCGAGGTGACCGCGATGTACGCCGA
Organism: Frigoribacterium endophyticum; assembly: GCF_011759585.1. GTDB lineage: Bacteria > Actinomycetota > Actinomycetes > Actinomycetales > Microbacteriaceae > Frigoribacterium > Frigoribacterium endophyticum. The sequence goes on along the minus strand of NZ_JAAOYV010000001.1, from coordinate 1,106,687 downwards.
CGCCGACGGCGTCTACGTGACGAAGCCCGCCGATGAGCCCGAGACCGAGCTGTACCGCAGCCTCGGCGTCCGGTACACGGACCTCCACCCGGACGGGTACTACTACTGGGACATCTTCAGCTGGGAGAACGCGAGCCAGATGATGACCGGCGACGTGCTGCTGGTCAACAACGAGGGCTTCCAGACCGCGGACCTGGAGGCGCAGCCCACCTTCGCGTCGCACCCCGCCCTCGCCGCGGGGCAGGTGCACGACGGCTGGTCGGGCGCCGCCCTCGACTACCGCTCGCAGGCCGAGCACATGACCGAGCTCGCCCAGATCCTGCGCGAGTCGCGCCCGCTCTGACGCTCGTCGAGGCGAGGGTGCGTCGTGCCCGCCGCCGTGTCCGGGTCAGTCCGTTTGCAAAAGTCCTACTTTTCATGGCACCCTGACCCGGACGCAGGGCCCGCACCGGGCTCCGGCGTGGGACGGCGCACCTCGCCCGACGAATTCAACGGAGAAGATCGACATGGACGACTGGACACAGACTCTGGAGGCGGGGCCGCTCCTCGCCATCGCGGCGGGGGCCATCGCGCTCATCCTGCTGCTGGTCATCAAGTTCAAGCTGCACGCCTTCCTGACCCTCGTCATCGTCGCGGCGCTGACGGCGCTCGTCGCCGGCGTCCCGACCGGCGCCATCGCCGAGCTGCTCGTGACGAGCTTCGGCACCACGCTCGGCTCCGTCGCCCTGCTGGTCGGCCTCGGCGCGATGCTCGGCCGCCTCGTCGAGTCGTCGGGCGGCGCACGGGTGCTCGCCGACCGGATGGTCGACGTCTTCGGCGAGAAGCGGGCGCCGTTCGCGCTCGGCCTCGCCTCGCTCATCATGGGCTTCCCGATCTTCTTCGACGCCGGCCTGATCGTCATGCTGCCGATCGTCTTCGCCGTGGCCCGCCGCATGGGCGGCAAGTCGATGCTGCTCTACGGCATCAGCGCCGCCGCCGCCTTCTCGGTCATGCACGTCTTCCTGCCCCCGCACCCGGGCCCCGTCTCGGCGACCGAGCTGCTCGGCGCCGACCTCGGCATCGTCCTGCTCGCCGGCCTCGTCATCGTCTTCCCGCTCTGGTACGTCTCGGGCTACCTGTGGGCCAAGTACGTCAACGCGCGCATCCCCCTCCCCGTGCTCTCGCTCTTCGGCGAGGAGAAGGACGACGTGCAGGCCGGCAACCCGCCGAAGGCCAGCACGGTCATCGCCGTCCTCGCCGTGCCGCTCGTGCTGATCCTCCTCAACACCGGCCTCACCTCCCTCTCGTCGGTCGGCGTCGTCGACGGCGACGCCACCTGGGTCCAGGCCCTCGTGCTCGTCGGCACCAGCGGGATCGCGCTGCTCATCTCGGTGCTCGTCGCCGCCGTCGTCCTCGGCCGTGCCCGCGGCGTGAGCGGCAGCGCCCTCGAGAAGGTGCTCGAGAGCGCCCTCGGCCCGATCTGCTCCGTCGTGCTCATCACGGGCGCCGGCGGCATGTTCGGCGGCGTGCTCCGCGCCTCGGGCATCGGCGACGCCCTCGCCGACGTCCTCGGCGACCTCGGCCTGCCCGTCATCGTGGCCGCCTGGCTGATCGCCGCCATCCTGCGCCTCGCCCAGGGCTCGGCCACCGTCGCCCTCGTGACGGCCGCCGGCCTGATCGCCCCCGCCGTCGCCCTGGCCGACCTCAACCCCGTCCAGCTCGCCGCCGTCGTGCTCGCCACCGCCGCGGGCTCGGTCTTCGCCGGTCACGTCAACGACTCGGGCTTCTGGCTCGTCGGCCGCCTCATGGGCATGGACGTCAAGACGACGCTCCGCGTCTGGACCGTGCAGCAGGCCGTGGAGTCGGTGCTCGGCTTCGCCGCCGCCCTCCTGGTCTTCGGCGTGGGCGCGCTGCTCTAGCCCTCCCCCGCCCCGGCACGGCCCCGCCCTTCCCCGCCCTTCCCGGCGTCCGCCGGCAGGGCCCCTCGAGAGGAACATCGTGAACGACCTGTTCGACCTGACCGACCGGCTCGCCCTCGTGACCGGCTCCTCCCGCGGCCTCGGCCGCACCCTGGCGACGGCCCTGGCGGAGGCGGGGGCCCGGGTCGTCGTGCACGGTCGCGACGCCGCGGCCCTGGAGGAGACGCGCGACGAGATCGAGCGCACGACCGGCCGCCGCCCCGCCGCGACGCTCTTCGACGTCACCGACGCCGCGGCCGTCGAGTCCGCCGTCGCGGACCTCGTGGCGGAGCACGGCGTGCCCGACGTCCTGGTGAACAACGCCGGCGTGCAGCGTCGGGCGCCCTTCACCGAGTTCCCGGTCGAGGACTGGGACGCGGTGGTGAGGACGAACCTCTCGAGCGTGTTCTACGTCTCGCGCTTCGTGGCCCCCGGGATGGTCGAGCGGGGCTCGGGCAAGATCGTCAACATCGCGAGCGTGCAGTCGATGCTCGCGCGGCAGACGATCGCGCCCTACTCGGCCACCAAGGCCGGCGTCGCCCAGCTGAGCCGCGGCATGGCCGCCGATCTCGCCCGGCACAACGTGCAGGTCAACACCCTGTCGCCCGGCTACTTCGCGACCGAGATGAACACCGACCTCTGGCAGGACGAGACCTTCGACGCCTGGCTGCGGCAGCGCACCCCCGCCCAGCGCTGGGGCCGGGTGGAGGAGCTGCAGGGCACCCTCGTCTACCTCGCCTCGGCGGCGAGCGACTTCGTCTCGGGGCAGAACATCTTCGTCGACGGCGGCATGACGAGCGTCGTCTAGAGCAGTAGAGGACACGACCATGAAGACCATCCAGATCGACGGAGCCCTCAGCCTGGCCGAGCGCGACGTCCCCCTGCCCGAGCCCACGGAGGGCGAGGTGCGCGTCCGCGTCGAGTGGGTCGGCATCTGCGGCTCCGACCTGCACTACTACTTCGAGGGCGCCAACGGGGCCTTCGTCGTCGAGGAGCCCCTGACCCCCGGGCACGAGCTCTCGGGTCGCGTCGACCTCGACCCCAGCGGCCGACTCGCGCCCGGCACCCCCGTGACGGTCCACCCGGCCCGCCGGGGCACGCCGTCGCCCGGCGTCGAGGACGCCCCGCACCTCTGGCCCGGCGGCTCCTACCTCGGCAGCGCGTCGACCCGGCCGCACACGCAGGGGGCCCTCAGCGAGCACCTCGTCGTCGACGCCGCCATGGTGCGGGTGCTGCCCGAGGGCCTGCCCCTCGACCGGGCCGCCCTCGCCGAGCCCCTCGCCGTCGCCCTCCACGGCGTCGGCCGGGCGGGCGACGTCACCGGGGCGCGCGTGCTCGTGTCGGGAGCCGGGCCGATCGGCCTGCTCGCCGCCGCGGCCGCCCGGGCCCGCGGAGCCGCCCACGTGACCGTGGTCGACCTCCTGCCCGAGCCCCTCGCCCGGGCCACGGCGGTCGGGGCCGACGTCGTCCTGCGCCTCGGCGTCGACGAGGTGCCCGCCGAGGCCTTCGACGTCGTGCTCGAGTGCTCGGGCGCCTCCCCCGCGATCAGCGCCGCGTTCGTCGCGGCGCGTCGTCGGGGCGTCGTCGCGCAGATCGGCATGGTGCCCGACCAGCCCCGACCCGTGAACCTCGCACCGGCCATCTCGAAGGAGCTCACGGTCGTCGGGGTGTTCCGCTTCGACGACGAGATCGACGAGGCCGTGCGCCTGCTCACCGACGACCCGTCGCTGGAGGCGGTCGTCACCCACCGGCTGCCGGCCGCCGAGGCCGTCCGCGCCTTCGAGGTCGCGAAGGACTCCTCGGCCAGCGGCAAGGTGCTCGTCTCCGCCTGGCACGGCTGACGACGCGCCTCCCGCCGGGAGCGGGCGCGGAGGGGGTGCGGAGGGGGCACTGACGGGGCCTGCCTCCACGGAGGTGCCGCGCGTAGCGTGGTGGGAGGCGACCGGAGCGACCTCGTGTCGGGCTCCGCGCCTCCCCCTCACCACCACCCTTGGAGCACCCCCATGCGCACCGTCACCGCCTACGCCGCCCCGTCGGCCACCGAGCCCCTCGTGAAGACGACCATCGAGCGCCGCGACGTCGGCCCGAAGGACGTCATGATCGAGATCGCCTACGCCGGCATCTGCCACAGTGACATCCACACCGTCCGCGGCGAGTGGGGCGAGATCCAGTACCCGCAGGTCGTCGGCCACGAGATCGTCGGGACCGTCTCCGAGGTCGGCTCGGAGGTGACGAAGCACCAGGTCGGCGACCGCGTCGGCGTCGGCTGCATGGTGAACTCGTGCGGCGAGTGCGAGTACTGCCTGCGCGGCGACGAGCAGTACTGCGCGAAGGGCAACGTCGGCACGTACACCGGCGTCGACCCCGCTGACGGCACGATCACGCAGGGCGGCTACTCGCAGGCCGTCGTCGTCACCGAGGACTTCATCCTCCGCGTGCCGGAGTCGCTCGACTACGACAAGGTCGCGCCGCTGCTCTGCGCCGGCATCACCCTCTACTCGCCGCTGCACCACTGGGGCGTGACCGAGGGCACCAAGGTCGCCATCGTGGGCATGGGCGGCCTCGGCCACATGGGCGTCAAGATCGCCGCGGCGCTCGGCGCCGAGGTCACCGTGCTCTCGCAGACGACCTCGAAGGAGGAGGACTCGCTCCGGTTCGGCGCGAAGGCGCACTACGCGACCAGCGACGAGCAGACCTTCACCGACCTGGCGAACTCGTTCGACCTGATCGTCAACACCGTGTCGGCGAAGATCGACATGGGCGCGTACCTCAGCCTCCTGAGGGTCGACGGGACGCTCGTCAACGTGGGCGCCCCCTCGGAGCCCCTCGAGGTGCCGGCGTTCGCGCTCATCCCCGCGCGTCGCAGCTGGGCCGGCTCGGCCATCGGCGGCATCCGCGAGACGCAGGAGATGCTCGACTTCTGCGCCGAGCACGGCATCCTGCCCGAGACGGAGCTGATCAGCGCCGACCAGATCAACGAGGCCTACGAGCGCGTCCTGGCGTCCGACGTGCGCTACCGCTTCGTCATCGACACGGCGACCATGGCCTGAGGCCCGCGCGGGGCGACCCGCGACGACGACGACGCCCGTGCCGGAGGAGGTCCTCCGGCACGGGCGTCGTCGTGCGTGGTGCGGTGCTGCTGTGCTGCGGTGCTGCGCCGCTACTTGACCGCGATCGACTGCGCCTCGAGGGCGGCGATCGTCTTCTCCTGGCCGTCCTTCAGCGCGTCGAGCAGGGTGCCGTCACCGGAGGCCGCGGTGCCGAAGCCGTCCGAGATGTCGCTGTAGGTCTGCGTCATCGTGGGGCCCCAGGTGAAGGGCTGGATGTTCTCGGCGGCCTTCGCGAAGTCCTCGTAGATGGGCTGGTCGCCGTAGAACTCGACGCCGGCGGTCAGGGCAGGCAGGTCGGCACCGGTGGTCGAGGCCGGGTACAGGTTGGCCTCCTTGTTGAGGGCGTCCAGCGCCTCCGTGGAGGTGTTCAGCCAGATCAGGAACTTCGACGCCTCGGCGGGGTGCTCGCTGCCCTTGAAGACGACGTTCGACGATCCGCCCCAGGCGGCCGAGGCGCTCTCGCCCTCCTCCCACTGCGGCATGGGCGCGACGGCCCACTTGCCCGACGTGTCGGGCGCGCCGCTCGAGATGGTGTTGGCGCCCCAGACGGCCGAGACCCACGTCCAGTCCTGGTCGGTGTTGTAGGCGTTGTTCCACTCGTCGGTGAAGCTCGGCAGCGTGCTGACCAGCCCCTTCGAGATGAGGTCCTGCCAGTAGTCGGCGACCTTGGTGGAGGCCTCGTCGGTCATGTCGACGCTCCAGGTGCCGTCGCTCGTGTCGAACCACTGGCCGCCGGCCTGCGAGACGAGCCCGGCGAACTGGTTGACGTCGCCCTTGGCGAAGTTGGTGATGCTGCCGCCCATCTCCTTGATCGTCACGGCGTCCTCGGCGTACTGCTCCCACGTGGTGGGCACGTCGAGGCCGGCCTGCTCGAAGAGGTCCTTGCGGTAGTACAGCGCCATGGGCCCGGAGTCCTGCGGGATCGCGTAGACGGAGTCGTCCTCGCCGAAGGTGACCTGGTTCCACAGGCCGTCGGAGAAGTCGGCCTCGGCGTCGGAGACGCCGTCGCACGAGGCGATGTTCGCGAGGCCGTCCTGCACGCGGAAGGCGGGGAGCGTGTCGTACTCGACCTGACCGATGTCGGGCGCGTTGTCGGCCTTGAGCTGGTTGAAGAAGTTCTGGTAGGTGCCGCTGTTGCCGTTCGGCACGATGGAGACCTTGACCTGGATGTCGGGGTTCTCCTCGTTCCAGAGCGCGACGACCTTGTCCATGTTGGGCACCCAGGTCGTGAAGTTCAGGGTGACCTCGCCCGCGGAGGCCTCGCACGAGGCCGAGTCGCCGGAGGCGCTGTCCGAGCCGCTGCCGGAGCTGCAGCCGGCGAGGGCGATGGTCGAGACCACGGCGGCGGCCGCGATCGTGAGGACGCGGGATCTGTTCATGCTGATTCCTATCGAGGTGCGTGACCGGGGTGCCCGGTCACGGGTGGGAACGACGCTGTTGCCGTGGGGAAGGGAAGTCGGGGAGGCGCGGTGCGGGTCGAGCGGGCCGGGCCGGCTCACTTGAGCCCGCCGGAGCCCAGGCCGCTGCGCCAGAAGCGCTGCAGGCTGAGGAAGGCGACCAGGAGCGGGATGATCGAGACGAACGCCCCCACGAGCACCAGGGTGCGGAGCTCGGGGTACTGGCTCACGTTGGAGTTCCAGGTGTAGAGGCCGAGGGTCACGGGGAAGAGCTCCTGCGACCGCAGCATCACGAGGGGCAGGAAGAAGTTGTTCCAGATCGCGACGAACTGGAAGAGGAACACCGTCACCAGGGCGGGCGACATGAGGCGGATCGCGACGGTGAAGAAGGTGCGGAGCTCGCTGGAGCCGTCGATGCGCGCGGCCTCGATGATCTCGTCGGGCACGCTCGACGCCGCGTAGATCCGGCTCAGGTAGACGCCGAACGGGCTGACGATGCTCGGCAGGAAGACCGCCCAGAAGGTGTCGGTCAGCTGCACCTGGCTGAAGATCAGGAAGAGCGGGAGCGCGAGCGCCGTCGCGGGCACCAGGACGCCGCCGAGGAAGACGTTGAACAGCGCCTCCCGACCGCGGAAGCGGTACTTCGCCAGGGCGTAGCCGCACATGGCCGAGAGGATCGTGCCGAGGCCTCCGGCGACCGTGGCGTACACGATGCTGTTCAGCATCCACCGCGGGAAGATGCCGTCGTTGTAGGTGAAGAGCTGCCCGATGTTGCCGACGAAGTCCTGCAGCGACGTCGCCGAGAACCAGAGCGCCGGCCCGCTATTGAAGTTGTCGAGCGTCTTGGTCGACGAGACGAACAGCCAGAAGATCGGGATGAGGAAGTAGAGCGTGAAGGCGCCCATGATGATCATCGCGGCGGAGCGCGACATGACGCTCTCGCGGGGTCCGCGGCCGCGCTTCGGCGCCGGGGCGCTGGCGTCGTCGAACGACTGGGCGGGACGGGTGGGTGCGTCGACGGTCACTGGTCGGCCTTCCGCTGGGTCAACCGGAGGAAGCCGATCGAGAGGATGAACGTCGCCACGGCGAGGACGACGCTGAACGCGGCGGCGAGGTTGAAGTTGGGCACCGACGACGTCGAGTAGACGAGCATGTTCGGCGTGAAGGTCGACGAGATCGTCGACGTGAACTGGCGGAAGACCAGCGGCTCGGTGAGCAGCTGCAGGGTGCCGATGACCGAGAACACCGCGGTGAGCACGATCGCGGGGATGACGAGCGGGATCTTGATGGCGACCGCGATGCGCCACTGCGAGGCACCGTCGAGGCGCGCGGCCTCGTAGATCTCGGTCGGGATGGCGAGCAGCGACGAGTAGATGATCAGCATGTTGTAGCCGACGAAGACCCAGGTGACGACGTTGGCGATGGCCCACAGCACCGTGCCGCCGTCGAGCAGGCCCACGCTCGAGGTCACCGCGGAGAACGGCGAGAGGCTCGGCGAGTAGAGGTAGCCCCACATGATGGCCGCGATGACGCCGGGGACGGCGTAGGGGGCGAAGAAGGCCAGCCGGAAGAAGCGCTTGCCGCGGAGGAGGGGCGAGTCGAGGAGCAGGGCGAACAGCAGGGCCAGGAACAGCATGACCGGCACCTGGACGACGCCGAAGAGCAGCACCCGGAGGATGGACGACCAGAACTCGCCGTTCTGGAACACCAGCGCGTACTGCGCCAGGCCGCCGAAGACCTGGGTCGGGGCGCCGAAGGTGCCCTCGCGCTCGATCTTCTGGAGCGACTGCCAGACCGCGTAGAGGATGGGCGTGAGGTAGAAGGCCGCGAAGAGCACGCCGAAGGGGAGGACGAAGATCGCGATCGCCTTGCGGTAGCGGAAGCCCCTCCTGCGGCCGGGGGCCTCGGGTCGCGGGGCCTCGTCGGTCGCGCGGCGACCTCGCGAGCGGGCGGAGGTGACGGTCATGATGCCTTCCTGTCCTGGCGGATGATGTGCGAGCCGCCCGCGGCGAGCTCGACGGGCCCCGAGACGTGCTGCTCGGAGACCAGGTCGTAGCCGGAGAACTCGTGGACGACGACGTCGTCGGAGTGGTTGAGGACGAAGACCCACTCGCGCTGGTCGCCGACGCGGCGGACGACCTCGACCCCGGCGCGGCCGGCGACCTCGCTGCGGGGGGCGACCCCGGCCTCGTCGACGGCGCGGGCCACGACGTGGCGGAGCGTGGCGGCGTCGAGCTCGGTGGAGACGTACCAGCCGAGGCCTCGGCCGTGGACGTTCCGCGTCACGGCCGGGCGACCGGCGAGCGTGCCGGAGGCGTAGCCCAGGACGGCCTCGGCGCCGACGAGCTCCACGGGCTCCGACCAGAGCGACCCGGTGGCGCCGACGGGTCCGCCCGAGATCTCGACCCGGCCGCCGACCGGCAGCGGGGAGAACTCGTCGACCCGCACGCCCAGCAGGTCGCGGAACGCCCCGGGGTAGCCGCCGACGCGGACCGCGTCGGTCTCGTCGACGACGCCGCTGAAGAAGGTGACGAGGGCCGAGCCGCCGGCCGCGACGAACTCGTCGACCACGGCCGCGTGCTCGTCGCGGACGAGGTAGAGGCTCGGCACCACGACGAGCGCGTAGCCGTCGAGGGAGGCGCCGGGCGCGACCACGTCGACGGTGACGCCGAGCTCCCAGAGGGCGCCGTAGAGGCGGTGGACCTGCTCGATGTACGAGAAGTCGGCCGTGGGGTGCGCCTCGAGGTCGGCCGCCCACCAGTTCTCCCAGCTGAAGACGAGGGCGACGTCGGCGACGACCCGCGAGCCCCGCAGCTCGCCGAGCCGGCCGGCGAGGGCGCCGAGCTCGACGGAGTCCCGCCAGGTGCGCGACGACGTGCCGGCGTGCGGCAGCAGCGCCGAGTGGAACTTCTCGGTGCCCTTGACGGAGGCGCGCCACTGGAAGAAGCAGATGCCGTCGGCGCCGCGGGCCACGTGGGAGGCGGTGTTCCGGAGCATCTCACCCGGCGCCTTCGTGAGGTTGCGGGGCTGCCAGTTGACGGCTCCCGTCGAGTGCTCCATCAGGATCCACGGCGCACCGCCGGCGAGGCCCCGGGTGGTGTCGGCGGCGAACGAGAGCTCGACCTCGGGGCGCTCGAGGCGGTGGTCGAGGTAGTGGTCGTTGGCGATGACGGCCATGTCGCCCGCCCAGGTCCAGTAGTCCTGGTTCCTGATGTGCGCGGCCACCATGAAGTTGGTCGTGATCGGCACCGCGCTGGCGAGCCGGATGACCTCGGCCTCGGCCCGGTAGTGCTCCAGCAGCGCGTCGGAGCTGAAGCGGTGGAAGTCGATGGTCTGGGCCGGGTTGACGAACGACAGCGTCGACCGCGGGGGCAGCACCTCGGTGAACGACGAGTAGCGCTGGCTCCAGAAGGCCGTGCCCCACGCGGCGTTCAGCGCGTCCACGGTGCCGTGGCGCGCCTCCAGCCAGGCCCGGAAGGCTAGGGCCGACTCGTCGCAGTAGCACAGGGCGTTGTGGCAGCCGAGCTCGTTCGAGACGTGCCAGAGCTTCACGGCCGGGTGCGAACCGTAGCGCTCGGCGGTCGCCCGCACGAGCTCGAGGGCGCGCTCGCGGAAGACCGGCGAGCTGGGGCAGTACGCCTGGCGGCCGCCCGGCCAGCGCGTCGTGCCGTCGGCCGCGACGGGCAGCACCTCGGGGTGGCGCGTGGTGAGCCACGGCGGCGGGGACGAGGTGCCGGTGCCGAGGTTCACGCCGATGCCGGCCTCGTGCAGCAGCTCGATGACCGTGTCGAGGTCGTCGAAGCGGAAGCGCCCGGGCTCGGGCTCGACGTGCGACCAGCCGAAGATGTTGATCGCCACCAGGTTGACGCCGGCCTCGCGCATCAGCGCCACGTCCTCGACCCAGGTCTCGTGCGTCCACTGCTCGGGGTTGTAGTCACAGCCGAAGACGAGGCCGTCGAGCCCGAGGTCGAGCGCGGTGCGCTGCGGGAGGGTCTGGGTCAGCACGGGGGCCTCGGCTTCGTCGTCGGGTTGTCCCCCGCCGACGCCAGGCCGGAGCCCTTCGTCTGTGAAGGTTCACACACAGTGTCTGTGATCGTTCCCACACACCGTCGGCGAAAGCCTCCGAGCATTTTTCTGGGAACGTTCACAGAGTAAAACCCAGACGTCCGGGTTTGTCAACACGGCAGGCGCCGAGGCTCCGCGCCCGGCCGTCCAGGGTCGGCTAAGGTGACTCCCATGCCTGGTCAGCCAGCACCCCGGCGCCGGGCCACGATCCACGACGTCGCCGCCGAGGCGGGCATCTCGCGAGGCACCGTCTCGAGGGTGCTCAACGACGAGCCCTACGTGTCGGCGCAGGCCCGGGAGGCCGTGGAGGCCGCCGTGGCGAAGGTCGGCTACGTCCGCAACGCGGCCGCGCGCAACCTCGTCACGCAGCGGTCGCGGGCCGTCGCGCTGATCGTGCACGAGCCGCACTCGGTGGTGCTCGACGACCCCAACATCGGCAACATCCTGATCGGCACGAACGCGGTGCTCTCGCAGGCCGACCACCAGCTCGTCACGCTGATGATCGACTCCCGCCGCGACAGCGACCGCGTGGTCGAGTACCTCCGGGGCGGCTTCGTCGACGGCGCGATCATCCTGTCGGCCCGCACCGGCGACCCGATCTCGCAGGCGGTCGCCGAGCTGCGCCTCCCCGCCTCGTTCGTCGGCCACCCGCTCGACGCCCCCGACATCCCCTACATCGGCATCGACAACGCCGCGGCGGCCGAGGCGATCGTGCGTCGCCTGCTCGGCACCGGTCGGCGCCGGGTCGGCATGCTCGCCTCCGGCCTCGACCGCGACTCGGGCCAGGACCGCCTCGCGGGCTTCCGGGCCGCCCTCGGCGACCTCTTCGACCCCGACCTCGTCGTCCGCAACCCGTTCTACAGCTACACCGCCGGCGTCGACGGCATGACGGAGCTGCTGCGACGCGACCCCACGGTCGACGGCGTCTTCGCCGCGTCGGACGCCGTCGCGGCAGGGGCCCTCGACGTGCTGCACCGGCGGGGCGTCGACGTGCCGGGGCAGGTCGGCATCGTCGGCTTCGACGACAGCTCGTGGGCGCTGCGCTGCACGCCGGCGCTCTCCACCGTGCGGCAGCCGGCGGAGGACCTCGGCCGCCGAGCCGCCCAGCAGGTGCTCGACCAGCTCGGGGGCACCGACCGCGCCGTGGGCGTCCTGCTGCCGACCGACATCGTGTGGCGCGACAGCGCCTGACCGGGCCCGCAGGGGCCCGGGGCCGGGGGCCGGCGTGCGGCGGCCGCCACTCCACAGCCGCCGCCCCGGTTCGTCAGCTGCGCGCGCGGGGCACGAGCCGCTCGAGCTGCGTGACGTGGCGCGGCTCCAGCTCCTCGAGCGAGTTCACGCCGAGGAGGCGCATCGTGCGCGCGATCTCGACCGAGAGGATCTCGATCGCCCGGTCGACCCCTTCGCGCCCGCCGGCCATGAGGCCGTACAGGTAGGCGCGGCCGATCAGCGTGAAGCGCGCCCCGAGCGCGACCGCCGCGACGATGTCGGCCCCCGACATGATGCCCGTGTCGAGGTGCACCTCGATGTCGGCGCCGACCTCCTTCACGACGTCGGGCAGCAGGTGGAACGGGATCGGTGCGCGGTCGAGCTGCCGTCCGCCGTGGTTGGAGAGGATGAGGGCGTCGACGCCGAGGTCCGTCACGCGCCGCGCGTCCTCGATGGTCTGCACGCCCTTGACCACCAGCTTGCCCGGCCACTGCGACTTGATCCAGGCGAGGTCGTCGTAGGTCACCGTGGGGTCGAACATGGTGTTGAGCAGCTCGGCGACCGTGCCCGACCAGCGGTCGAGCGACGCGAACGCCAGGGGCTCGGTGGTGAGGAAGTCGATCCACCACCACGGGCGGGGCAGCGCGTCGACGATCGTGCGGGGCGTCAGCGACGGCGGGATGGTCATCCCGTTCCGGGAGTCGCGGAGGCGCGCACCGGCGACCGGCACGTCCACCGTCACCAGCAGGGTGTCGAAGCCCGCCGCGGCCGCACGGTCGACGAGGGCCATCGACCGGTCGCGGTCCTTCCACATGTACAGCTGGAACCAGTTCCGGCCGCCGGGTGCCGCCTCCGCGACGTCCTCCACCGACGCCGTGCCCATCGTCGACAGGCTGAACGGGATGCCCGCCGCCGCCGCCGCGGCGGCTCCCGCCTTCTCCCCCTCGGTCTGCATCATGCGGGTGAAGCCGGTCGGGGCGATGCCGAACGGCTGCTCGACCCGCTTCCCGAGCACGTCCCAGCCCGTGTCGACGGTGGCGACGTCGTGCAGGATCGCCGGGTTGAACTGCACGTCCCGGAAGGCCTGGCGGGCACGGCGCAGCGAGATCTCCGCCTCCGCCGAGCCGTCGGTGTAGTCGAAGGCCGCGGTGGGGGTCCGCCGCTTGGCGATCCTCCGCAGGTCCTCGATGGTGAGCGCCTCGCGCAGGCGCTTCGCCTTGAGGTCGAAGGTGGGCTTCTTGAACTGCATCAGCGGCGCGAGGTCGTGGAACTTCGGGATGCGACGGTCGACCATGGGGTTGGTCCTTCCGGGTCGGGGTGGGGAGGTCAGGAGGCGCGGGCGGGGGCCGTGGACGACGACGTCCGCGGTCGGTAGGCCACCGGGGCGTGCGACGCGGCGACGAGGGCGCGCAGCGACTCGAGCGACGACCTGCGGTCGACGAGCCCGGCCGCCCTGGCCTGGACGAGCACGTTGCCGAGGGCGGTCGCCTCGACCGGCCCGGCCAGCACCGTGCAGCCGGTGCGGTCGGCCGTGAGCTGGCAGAGCAGCTCGTTCTGCGAGCCGCCCCCGACGACGTGGACCGTGCGGACGGTGCGGCCCGAGAGCCGCTCGGCGTCGCGGAGGGTCGCCGCGTAGGCGGCCGCGAGGGACTCGAGGATGCTGCGCACCGTCTCGGCGCGGCCACGGGGGGGCTCGACGTCGTGCTCGGTGCACCACGCCTCGATGCGCGCGGGCATGTCGCCCGGCGGGGTGAACCGCTCGTCGGTCGCGTCGAAGACTGAGACCGGCCGCGTCACCGCGCCCGCCTCGCCCAGGAGGGCCGCCAGGTCGCTGCTGCGCTCGGCGGCCGAGGTGCCCGAGCGGCTCCAGGCGCGCATCGACTCGCTGAGCAGCCACAGGCCGGAGACGTTCTTGAGGAACCGCACGCGGCCGTCGACGCCGCCCTCGTTCGTGAACCCCGCCGCCCGGACGTCGTCGCCGAGCAGCGGAGACGGCAGCTCGAGGCCGACGAGGGACCACGTGCCGCTCGACACGTAGGCGGCGTCGTCGCCCGTCATCGGGACGGCGACGACGGCCGACGCGGTGTCGTGCGAACCGACCGCCGTGACCCCGAGCGAGGGCGGAGCGCCGACCGCGGCGGCGACCGACGGCCGCAGCGGGCCGAGCGACGTCCCCGGGTCGACGAGCGGCGCGAACAGGCCGAGGTCGAGGCCGAGCCGCCGGACGAGCTCGGCGTCCCACTCCCCCGTCGCGGGCGACAGCAGGCCGGTCGTCGAGGCGTTGGTGCGCTCGGTGGCCGCCGTGGCGGTGAGCCACCACGAGAAGAGGTCGGGCACGAGCAGGGCGCGGTCGGCGGGCGCGAGGACTCCCGTCGCACGGTCGGCGGCGAGCTGGAAGACGGTGTTGAAGGGCAGGTGCTGGAGGCCCGTCCGCGCGAAGAGCTCCTCCGGCGGCACGACGGCGTGCACGGCCTCGACCCCGGCCGCCGACCGCTCGTCGCGGTAGTGGTACGGCGAGCCGAGGAGGCGTCCGTCGCGCAGCAGCCCGTAGTCCACGGCCCAGGAGTCGACCCCGATCGACGCGACGGCGGGCTCGTCGCGGAGGGCCTGCGTCAGCCCCGCGGTGACCGACCGCCAGAGCCCGAGGGCGTCCCAGTGCAGGCCGACCCGGCCCGCGACTCCCCCGGGCTCCCCCTCGGGCACCGCGACGGGCTCGTTCGCGAAGCGTGCGACGTGCTGCAGGCGCACCCCGTCGCGGTCGACCCGGCCGATGACGACCCGGCCGCTCGTCGCCCCCAGGTCGACCGCGGCGACGGCTCCGCCGGTCGCGGGCACGGTGCTCATCGCCGGGTCACCGGAGGAAGGCGGCGGCGACGCCCGCGTCGACCGGCACGTGCAGCCCGGTGGTGTGCGAGAAGTCGCTCGTGCAGAGGGCGGCGACGGCCGCGGCGACGTTCTCGGGCACGACCTCGCGCTTGAGGATCGTGCGCTGCGCGTAGAACGCCCCGAGGTCCTTCTCGTCGACGCCGTAGGTCGCGGCGCGGTTGGCTCCCCACCCGCTGGCGAAGATGCCCGACCCGCGCACGACGCCGTCGGGGTTGATGCCGTTCACGCGGATGCCGTGCTCGCCGAGCTCCGCCGCGAGCAGCCTGACCTGGTGGGCCTGGTCGGCCTTCGTCGCGCTGTAGGCGATGTTGTTCGGGCCGGCGAAGACCGAGTTCTTCGACGAGATGTAGACGATGTCGCCGCCGAGGCCCTGGTCGACGAGCACGCGCGCCGCGTTCTTCGCGACGAGGAACGAGCCCTTGGCCATCACGTCGTGCTGCAGGTCCCAGTCGGCCTCGGTGGTGTCGAACAGCGACTTCGAGAGGCTCAGCCCGGCGTTGTTCACGACGAGGTCGAGCCCGCCGAACGCGAGCAGCACCTCGCCGATCGCGGCCTTCACCGCCGCCTCGTCGCTGACGTCGGCCGCCACGCCGCGCGCCACGTCCGGGCCGCCGATCTCGGCCGCCGCGGCCTGCGCCTTGGCGAGGTCGAGGTCGGCGACCACGACGCACGCGCCCTCGGCGGCGAGGCGCGTGGCGATGGCCTTGCCGATGCCCGAGGCGGCACCCGTGACGAGGGCGATCCGCGTGGCGAGCCGCTTCGGCGCAGGCCGCCGCTGCAGCTTGGCCTCCTCGAGGGCCCAGTACTCGATCCGGAACTTCTCGGCCTCGTCGATCGGCGCGTAGCTCGAGACGCCCTCGGCGCCGCGCATCACGGCGATCGCGTTCACGTAGAACTCGCCGGCGACGCGCGCCGTCTGGGCGTCGGCCCCGTACGAGAACATGCCGACGCCCGGCACGAGCACGATCAGCGGGTCGGCCCCGCGGATCGCCGGGCTGTCGGGCGTCGCGTGCCGGTCGTAGTACGCCTGGTAGTCGAGGCGGTACTGCTCGTGCAGCTCGCGGAGGCGCGCGATCGACTCCTCGACGGTCGCGTCGGCCGGCAGGTCGAGCACCAGCGGCCGCACCTTCGTGCGGAGGAAGTGGTCGGGGCAGCTCGTGCCGAGCGCCGCGAGCCGCGGGTGCTCGGTGCTCGCGAGGAAGTCGAGCACGACGTCACTGTCGGTGAACGCGCCGACCTGCGGCCGGTCGTGGGAGGCGATGCCACGGATGACGGGCGCGAGGGCCGCGGCCTTCGCGCGGCGTTCCTCGGCGGGCAGGGCCGCGTACCCGGCGAGCGGGGCCCCGAACGGCTCGGGCCGCGAGTGCTCGTCGAGCCAGGCCTGTGCGGTCTCGATGATCCAGCGCGAGGCGGCCTCCGCCTCCTCGCTGGTGTCGCCCCACGCGGTGATGCCGTGCCCGCCCAGGACGGTGCCCCGCGCCTCCGGGTGCTCCGCCTTGATCGCCGCGATGTCGAGGCCGAGCTGCCAGCCCGGCCGGCGCCACGGCACCCAGACGACCGCGCCGCCGAAGATCTCGGCCGTCAGCCGCTCGCCGTCCGCCGCCGTGGCGATCGCGATCCCCGCGTCGGGGTGCAGGTGGTCGACGTGCGCCGCGTCGACGAGGCCGTGCATGGCCGTGTCGATCGACGGCGCGGCCCCGCCCTTGCCGTGCAGGGCGTAGTCGAACGCCGCGACCATCTCGTCCTCGTGCTCGACGCCGCGGTAGACGCCCGCCAGGCCGCGCAGCCGGTCGAGCCGCAGCACCGCGAGGCCGTCCTCCGTGAGGGTGCCGAGGTCTCCCCCGCTGCCCTTGACCCAGAGCAGCTCGACCGGCTCGCCCGTCGCGGGGTCGGTCGCGGCGCCCTTGGCCGAGGTGTTGCCGCCGGCGTAGTTCGTGTTCGCCGGGTCGGCGCCGAGGCGGTTGCTGCGCGCGACGAGGTCGGCGGCGGGGGTGGGCGTGGTGCTGGTCACGAGGTGGGGTCCGTTCGAGGTGAGGAGGGGCGGGTCGAGGAGGCGCGGGAGGCGCAGGTCGGGAGGCGCGCGTCAGGTCCAGCTGAGCTGCGTGCCGCCCACGCGCTCGGCGGCCAGTCGCTCGGGCGTGCCGCTCGTGAGGTACGCCGCCATCGGGTCGCGGGGCAGGCCGCGGCCCTCGCGCCAGTCGGCCAGGGCCGGGCGGACGTCGGTGTAGAAGGCGTCCATCAGCACGGCGTGCGCGCCGAGGACGTCGTGGGAGGCGCGGGCCGCGTCGAGCGCCGGACGGTCGACGAGCAGGGCGCGCGCCGTCATCTCCTGCACGTTCAGCACGCTGCGGATCTGGCCGGGGATCTTGTCCTCGACGTTGTGGCACTGGTCGAGCATGAACTGCACGGGCGAGCCCTCGTCGAGCCCGCCGCCGTCGGCGACCTCGAACAGGATGCGGAACAGCTGGAACGGGTCGGCAGCCCCGACGATCAGGTCGTCGTCGGCGTAGAAGCGCGAGTTGAAGTCGAACGAGCCGAGCTTGCCGAGCCGCAGCAGCTGCATGACGATGAACTCGATGTTCGTGCCCGGGGCGTGGTGGCCGGTGTCGAGGCAGGTCAGCGCACGGTCGCCGAGGGCGGTCACCTGCGCGTAGCTCGTTCCCCAGTCGGGGACGTCGGTGTGGTAGAACGCCGGCTCGAAGAACTTGTACTCGAGCACGAGGCGCTGCTCGTCGCCGAGGCCGGCGTAGATCTCGGCGAGCGACTCGGCGAGGTGGTCCTGGCGCTGGCGGAGCGAGTCCTGCCCGGGGTAGTTGGTGCCGTCCGCGAGCCAGATCTTGAGGTCGCGCGACCCGGTCTCGTGCATGATCTCGAGGCAGCGCAGGTGGTGGTCGACGGCCCTGCGGCGGACGGCCGCGTCGCTGTGGGCCAGGCTGCCGAACTTGTAGGCCTCGTCCTGGAACGTGTTCGAGTTGACGGTGCCGAGCGCGACGCCCTGCTCGGCGGCGAACGAGCGGAGGGCGCCGAAGTCGTCGACCTCGTCCCACGGGATGTGCAGGGCGACGCTCGGGGCCAGGCCCGTCACGCGGTGCACCGTGGCGGCGTCGGCGATCTTCTCCTCGGGCGTGCGGGGCGTGCCCGGCGTGCCGAACACCTTGAACCGGGTGCCGGAGTTGCCGAACGCCCAGCTGGGCAGCTCGATGGCCTGCCGCTCGAGCACGGGGACGATGGACTCGAAGGTGGTCATGAGGTCTCTTCCGTGGTCGTCGTTCCGGTCGTCGTCGTCGACGCCGGGGTCGTGGGGGTGAGGGGGGCGACGCGTGGCCCGGGGCTCGCGTCGGCGGCCGTGGGGCGGCCGCCGCCGGGCAGGCCGAGCTGTCGTTCGAGGTTGAAGACCTGCGTCAGCAGCTCGAGGCCCTCGTCGGGCGGGGTGCCGTCGAGCGAGGTGAAGAACTCGGCCATCGAGGCCTGCCAGCGCGCGTTGACCTCGGTCTCGGCCATCGCTGCCTGGGCGGCGACCAGCGACTCGGCCTCCACGTAGCCGACGAGCAGGCCGTCGGGGGCGGCGAAGAGCGAGTAGCCGTGCCAGCCGCTGTCGTGGAGGGCCTGCAGCATCTCGGGCCAGACCGCGGCGTGGCGCCGGGCGTAGTCGTGGAGTCGGTCGGGGGCGACCTGCAGCCGGAACGCGTAGCGCTCGTGCTCGTCGGCGGTCATCAGGAGATCTCCGGTTCGTCGTTGAATCGTTTCAATGGACTGAGCGTATCCCGGGGGGCACGCGGTGTCGAGCAGGTCAGGGCGTCGAGCGGCCGATGCTCCGGGCAAAGCCGTCGGCGTCGTCGAACGGCGCCGAGACGTGGCGGTGCTCGATGCCGAGGAGGGAGGCGGAGGCGGCGACGTCGCGGGCCACGTGCCCGGTGCAGAGACCCCAGTGGTGGCCGATGCCCGTCCGGGACCACGCGTCGACCCACTCGCCGGGGTCTCCCCCGAAGTCGACACGGGAGGTCGTGTTGCCGATCGACAGGTGCGGCCCGGGCACGACGGCCCCCTCGCTCGTCACGAACGAGAGGCCGCCGTCGCGGTCCTGCCCGAGGCCGAAGGTCGTCACCGGGCCCGGCTGCACGTCGAACTCGACGCTGACGCCGTGCCCGCGCTTGCCGTGGAACACGCCGAGGCCGCGCAGCACGGGCCTCGCCGACGACAGCGCCAGGTGCCCCGGCCCGTCGTGGCCCATCTCGACGACGCCGTCCCCGAAGTGGATCGCCTGGATCTCCGTGAACGAGCCCCCGACGCCGAGCGACTGCGCCGCCAGCATCGCGACCGAGGTCCGGAGCTCGTACTCCCCCACGGCCGGCAGGCCGCGGGCGTTGAGCAACGAGGCGCCGAGGATCATGCCGGCGCCGATCCGCTCGTGCAGCTCGCCGTCGAGCCCGCGGTGGTAGTAGGCCAGCGAGTCGAGGTCGAAGTCGTCGACGAGGCGGTCGAGGGCGACGGAGACGCGCGCTCCCCAGTCGAGGTCGTCCTCGTCGACCGACGGGTGGACGTCGAAGACCCGGCGGGCGAGCGCCGAGCGGTCCCGCACCTGCGCGTCGGTCACGTCGTCGACCCGCACCCGGAGGTCGTCGAGCTCGAGCACCTCGACGTGCGAGCCGAAGTGCGTCGAGACGAGGGTGAGGTCGGTCGACACGTCGAGCATGCCCGGGTACAGGTGCCCCATCAGGCCGTGCCGCGCCTCCCTCAGCCGGGCGCGGACCCCGGCCGCGTGCACCCACCGCTCGATGCGGGCCCAGGCCCGCTCGCTGCGGAGGTGACCGGTCACCGACCGGAACTCGACCCCGGCTCGCCGGAAGACGTTCGCCACCTCGGGCACCGGGCACTGGCCGCAGTACGCGAGCCACAGCCCGGTGTCGAAGGTCGCGTGGTCCATGGCCTCGCTGGGCTGGAGGTCGATGACGAGCACGGGCACGCCTGCCCGCTGCGCGATCGGCAGCACCATCGACGAGGTCAGGTACGTCGTGAGGAAGACCACGACCAGGTCGCAGTCCGCCGTGCGCAGCGTCTCGGCCGCGACGCGCGCCTCCCTCGCGTCCGAGATGAAGCCCGTGTCGACGACCTCAGCGTCGAGCCCGCCGAAGCGGTCGACGACGTAGCGGGTGGACTCCTGCAGCTGGGGCAGCAGGCCGGGGAACTGCGGCCAGTAGGTGCCGAGCCCGCCCGCCACCAGCCCGACGCGGGTACGGCGACGGCGGATCGGGGGCAGCAGGTCGGTGGCCGGTGGGGGCGTGGCGCTCATGGGGGTCGCTCCGTCGCGAGGGATGAGGGCGGGCAGGGGGCGGGCAGGGGCGGCACGGGAGAGCCGCGGGGCGGTGACGGAGGCGGCCGGCCGGGCCGCCGCCTCCGTCACGGACGACGACTAGAAGTCGTAGTCGTCGATGTTGTCGGCGTCGAACTCGGTCGGCGGGCCGACGATGATGATCCCGTCGGCACCGACGGTGCGCTCACCGAGGTCGCCGGCGGTGAACGTGTCGCCCTCGGCGCCCGTGATCGTGCCGTCGACCAGCGCCTGGCCGGCGTAGGCCGCGACCTCGCCCAGCTGCGCCGGGTCCCAGAGGGCGAAGGCCGTCACGGTGCCGTCCTTGACGAACTCGCGCATCTCGTTGGGCAGGCCGAGCCCGGTGAGCGCGACCTTGCCCTTGTACTCCGAGGTCGAGAGGTAGCGGGCGGTGGCCGCGATGCCGACCGTGGTGGGCGAGATGATGCCCTTGAGGTCGGGGTTCGCCTGCAGCAGGCCCTGGGCCTCCTGGAAGGACTTCGCGTCGTCGTCGTCGCCGTAGACGGTGGAGACGATCGAGATGCCCGCGTAGTCCGGGTTCGTCTCGACCTCCTCCTGGATGTACTTGATCCACTCGTTCTGGTTCGTGGCGTTCGCCGTGGCCGACAGGATGGCGATGTCGCCCTCCCCGCCGATCTGCTCGCTCATCTGGCGGATCTGGATGAGGGCGACGTCCTTCGCCTCGACCTGGCTGACGAACACGTCGCGGTAGTCGGGGTTCGTGTCGGAGTCGAACGCGACGATCTTCGCTCCGCCGTCGCGCGCCTCCTTCAGGGCGGGCCCGACCGCGTCGGGGTCGTTCGCGGCGATGACGATGACGTTCGTGCCCTGCTGGGTGAGCGTGTTGAGGAAGGTGACCTGCGACGAGGCGCTCGCCTCGAGCGGGCCGACCACGCTGTAGTCGTAGCCGATGTCCTTCGACGCGGCCTCGCCGCCGCCGAGGACGACGTCGGTGTACGGGTTGTTCAGCTGCTTCGGCACGAAGGCGATCGACGACGAGCCGCCGCCCGAGCCGGAGCCCGAGCCGGCGTCGTCGCCGCCGGCCGTCAGGGCGCAGCCGGAGGCGACGAGCGAGACGGCGGCGACGGCCGCGGCGGCGGCCAGGCCTCGCCGGAGGGCGCGGCCGCGGGGGAAGGTGGGGAACTCCATCGTTCTGTCCTTTGCTGTGGGGTGGGGTGGTGCCGGGGTGGAGCGAGGGGGGCGGGTGGGATCGAGGAAGGTCAGGCGTGCTCGGCGGAGCCCTCGAGGACGGCCCTCGCGGCCCGCCTCGCCCGGGCCCTCTCGCGGACGACCGCGATCAGGCTCGGGGTGACCACGCTGCCGACGAGCAGCAGCCCGGTGACGACGTTGAGCACGACGTCGCTGATGCCGCCGAGCCGCAGCGCGTAGCTGATGCTCGAGATGATCAGCACGCCGGCGACGACGCCGGGGATCGAGCCCCGGCCGCCGAAGATCGAGACGCCGCCGAGCAGCACGGCGGCGATGACGGCCAGCTCGATGCCGGTCGCGTTGTCGCTGCGGGCGCTCGAGTAGCGGAGCGTCCAGTAGATGCCGACCAGGGCCGAGACGACTCCGGTGGCGACGAACATCCAGAACTTGGCGCGGCCGACGTGCACGCCGACGAAGCTCGCGGCCTCCTTGCTGAAGCCGATGGCGGGCAGGGCCCGGCCGAACGAGCTGAAGTGCAGGAGGACCCCGAAGAAGAGGATGACGACGACGACGCCGACCATCACCGTCGGGACTCCCGTGCCGCCGATCTTCGAGGTGAAGAACGACGTGAGGCCGGGAGGGAAGTTCGCGACCGCGTCGTCACCGATGACGACGAGCGCGAGACCGCGGTAGAGCGCCAGGGTGCCGATCGTGACCGCGAGGCTCGGCAGCCCGACCGTCGTCACGAGCGCGCCGTTGAGCGCGCCGCAGACGACGCCGATCAGCACGCAGACGACGAAGATCTCGGGGATGCCCCAGCCGGCGGCCCAGAGCACGCCCATGGTGGCGCTCGTGAGGCCCGCGGTGCTCGCGACCGAGAGGTCGATCTCGCCGGTGATGACGACCAGCGCCATCGGCATGGCGATCATGAGGATCGGGATCGCGTCGAGCAGCAGGAACCCGGTGGTCTGGACGCTGGCGAAGCGCGGCACCGTCAGGGCGCAGACGAGCAGGGTCGCGAGCAGCGCCCAGACCATGATCGCTCCCCGACCGGTGAGGAGGCGACGGCGGCGCAGCGCCCGTTCTGCGCGCTGCCCGGGGTCGCGGGCGGCGCCGCCCGACGGGGAGGCGGGGGCCTGGGGGGCGCGGGTGACGGTCTGGTCAGGCATTGGTGGCCTCGCTCGTGCGCAGTCGTCGGGCCTTGCGGATCGAGGCGATCCGCTCGACGAGGATGGCGGTCAGGATGAGGACGCCGACGATGGCCTGCTGCCAGAACTTGTCGACGCCGAGGGCGGTGAGGCTGCTCGTGATGGTGGTCAGCAGCACGGCACCGATGGCCGCGCCGACGACGCTGCCGGAGCCGCCGAAGATCGCGATGCCGCCGACGACGGCCGCGGCCACGATGTCGAGCTCGAGCCCGGTGCCCGTCGTCGCGCCGACCGAGTTGAACCGGCTGGCGTAGAGCACGCCCGCCAGGCCCGTCAGGGTGCCGTTGAGCACGAAAGCCGTCACGACGCGCCGGCTCACCGGGATGCCGAAGAGGCGTGCCGCCTGCTCGTCGGAGCCGATGGCGTACAGGTCGCGACCGGGCCGAGTGCGGGCGAGGAAGACCGCGACCAGCACGACCACGACCACGGCGATGACCGTGATGATCGGGACGCCGAGCACCGTGTCGACCGACAGGCGGCCGAAGGCGGCGGGGCGGTCCCCCGCGAAGTACTGCTGGCCGCCGGCCCACGCGTTGTTGAGGCCGCGGTAGATGTAGAGCATGCCCAGCGTGATGACGAGCGACGGCACCCGGGCCACCGTGACCAGGAACCCGTTGACCGCGCCGAGCACCGCGCCGATCGCGAGGCCGAGGAGGAAGACGACGACGATCGGGATCTCCGGTGCAGCGGCGAACACGGTCCCCGTCGCGAACGCGACGAGGCCCAGGATCGAGCCCACCGAGAGGTCGATGTTGTTCGTGATGATCACCGCGCCGAGGCCGACGGCCATGATGACCGTGATCGTCGCGTTGAGCATGAGGTCCTTGACGCCCTGTGCCGAGACGAAGAGCGGGTTGGCGATCGTCGTGACGATCACCAGCACGACGAGGGCCGAGGCGACCGGCACCTCGCGCTGACGGAGCACCGAGGCGAGGGGGCTGCGCCCTGACGTGGCGGCGGGGGCGAGGGCGTGGGACGTGGTCATCGGGTGGCCTCTGCGGTCGGGGGCATGGACGGGGACGGGGCCGGAGGCGCGGGCTCGGCGGGCGCCCCGGTCGCGGTCGGGTCAGCCGAGCCCGACCCGGTCGCGGCGTGCATCACGCGCTCCGCCGTGGCCTCGGCGCGGTCGAGGGTCGCGGTCAGACGACCCTCGTGCATGACGAGCACCCGGTCGGCCATGCCGAGCACCTCGGGCAGCTCGGACGAGATCATCAGCACGGCGATGCCGCGGCCCGCCAGGTCGCTGATCAGTCGGTGCACCTCGCTCTTGGTGCCGACGTCGATGCCACGGGTCGGCTCGTCCACGATCAGGAAGGTCGGGTCGGTCGCCAGCCACTTCGCCAGCACGACCTTCTGCTGGTTGCCGCCCGACAGGGTCGAGACGGGGAGCTCCTGGCTGCCGGTCTTGACCTGCAGGCGCCGCGACCACTCTGCCGCCGCGTCGCGCTCGCGGCGCGCGCTCACCAGGCCGGCCCGGCTCAGCGTCCTGCGCAGGGTGAGCGTGGTGTTGCGGCTCACCGACATGTCCATCACGAGGCCCTGCCTGCGGCGGTCCTCGGGCACGAAGCCGATGCCGGCCGTGATGGCGGCCAGCGGGCTCCGCCGCGCGAGGGGCTTCCCGTTCACGGTGACGCTGCCGGCGTCGTAGCGGTCGATGCCGAACAGGGCGCGGGCGACCTCCGTCCGGCCCGCCCCGACGAGCCCCGCCAGGCCGACGATCTCGCCGGCCCGCACCTCGAACGAGACGTCGTGGAAGACGCCCTGCCGCGTCAGCCCCCGGACGGTCACGACGGGCTCGCCGATCCGCGCCTCCTGCTTGGGGAACAGCTGGTCGACGTCGCGGCCGACCATCGCGCGGACGACCTCGGCCGTCGTGACGTCCCCGGTGGCGTGCTCGGAGATGAAGGCTCCGTCGCGCATGACCGTGATGCGGTCGCTGAGGCCGAAGACCTCGTCGAAGCGGTGCGAGATGAACATGATGGCGCTGCCGCGGTCGCGGAGGGCCCGGGCGACGCCGAAGAGGCGATCGACCTCGACGCCGCTGAGCGCCGCCGTCGGCTCGTCCATGATCAGCACCTTGGCGTCGAGCGAGATCGCCTTGGCGATCTCGATGATCTGCTGGTCGGCGATCGAGAGGCCCTCGGCGACGCGGTCGGGGTCGATGGGGACGCCGAGGCGCTCGAACAGGGCCCGGGCGTCGGCCCGCATCTTGCCGCGGTCGATGAAACCGAGGCGCGAGGTGGGCTGACGGCCGACGAAGATGTTCTCGGCGACGGTCAGGTCGGGGAAGAGCGTGGGCTCCTGGTAGATGACGCTGACGCCCGCCGCCTTGCTCTCCGCCGGCGTGCGGAAGACGATCGGGTGGCCGTCGAAGAGGAACTCGCCGGAGTCGGGCTGGTGCACTCCGGCGAGGATCTTCACCATCGTGGACTTGCCGGCGCCGTTCTCGCCGACGAGCGCGTTGATCTCGCCGGCCCGCAGCTGCACGCTGCCGCTGGCGAGGGCCACGACCGCTCCGAAGGACTTGCGGGCGTGCCGCAGCTCCAGGACGGGGGCCGTCGGCGAGTAGCCGGAGGCCAGGGGGTCGATCGTCATCGATCGTTCTCCTCATCGAGAAATGAATCGTTTCAACAGCTCGTGGGGACGAGAGTAGGGGCGAGCGGGTCCGACGTCAAGCACGGCGTGCCGCGGGCCGCGTCGTCGCCACGCGGGAGGCGCGGCCCGCCCCGCCCGGAGCCACCCGTCGGCCTACACTCGTCAGCGTCGGCGGACGGACGTCGACCGTCGCCTGCCCGGGCGCCGACGACGGAGGGGGCCCCGGTGGAGTCGGTCAGCATCCGCGACGTCGCGACCACCGCGGGCGTGTCGGTCGGCACCGTCAGCAACGTGCTGAACCACCCCGACAAGGTCAGCCCCGCCACCGTCGAGCGGGTGCACACCGCCATCGACGAGCTCGGCTTCGTGCGCAACGACGCGGCGCGACAGCTGCGGGCGGGGGCGAGCCGGGCCGTCGGCCTCGTCATCCTCGACGGGGCGAACCCGTTCTTCTCCGACGTGGCCCGGGGCGCCGAGACCGCGGCGGAGCGCGCGGGCCGCGTCGTCCTGCTCGGCAACAGCGACCAGCAGGTCGAGCGCGAGGCCCACTACCTCGACCTCTTCGAGCAGCACCGGGTGCTCGGCATCCTCATCTCCCCCGTCGGCGACGTCACCGCGAGGCTGGCCCGTCTCCGTCGCCGGGGCACGCCGGCCGTGCTCGTCGACCGGCGGGCCGACCTCACCGACTTCTCCTCCGTCTCCGTCGACGACGTGCGCGGCGGCCAGCTCGCCGTCGAGCACCTCGTCTCGATCGGCCGTCGCCGCCTCGTGGTCGTCGGCGGCCCCCTCGACCTGCAGCAGGTCGCCGACCGCGTCGCAGGGGCCCGGGAGGGGGTGCGAGCCGCGGGCCCGGACGTCACCCTCGAGGTGGTCGAGGTCCCGGGCCTCACCGTCGAGCACGGCCGAGCGGCGGCGGCGGCCCTCATGGCCCGGCCGGCGGCCGAGCGGCCGGACGGCGTCTTCGCGGCGAACGACCTCGTGGCGATGGGCGTGCTCCAGTCGCTGGTGATGCTCGGCGACCTGCGGGTGCCCGACGACGTCGCCCTCGTGGGCTACGACGACATCGACTTCGCCCGGGCCGCCGTCGTGCCCCTGACGTCGGTGCGTCAGCCCAGCGGGCTGATCGGCCAGACGGCGATGGAGATCCTGCAGGAGGAGATCGACGACCCGACGCGCGAGCCACGGCGCGTCGTCTTCGCCCCCGAGCTCGTCGTGCGGGCCAGCACCGTGACGGGCGCCTCGGGCTGAGGCGCTCCGGGTGCCGCTCCGGGCCCGGACCCGCTCACCGTCCGAGCGGGACTGCGAGGAGGCGCGCCTCCCGTCGTGCGGGCGCGAACCACCAGCCGAGGAAGCCGCCCATGAGCGTGGCGCCGACGGCCGCCCACGCGGGCGTCCCGGGGCGCCGACGGACGGCGAGGAGGAGGGCCGCGCCGACCACGAGGTTCGTCAGCGACCACGCGGCGTTCTCGCGGGGAGACGAAGGGCCCACCCCCGGGGGCGTCGCGAACGGGCTGGGGAACTCCCGCCCACGGAGCGCCGCCGTTCCGTGCGGGACGGCGTTGGTGAGGAAGGCACCGGCCAGGAAGCGGGTCACCGCGACGACGATCATCGCTCGACCCTAGGCTCGGGGCTCGGGCACCGCACGCCGAGACCCGGCTGGTGCCGTGTCGCGCACCTCGTCGCTCGCCCCCTGACTCCTCCGACCTGAAGGCCTCCCCATGCTGTTCGCCGTCACCCTCCTCGTCCTCGGTCTCGTCGGCGTCGTCGGAGGCGCCCTGATCGTCGCCCGGCGGGGCGGCGGCAGCCCGGCCCCGGGCATCGTCATCGTCGTGCTGGGCACGGTGGCGGCCGCGCTGGCGGTGGCGCTGCTGGCGCTCCCGGGCGTCCCGGCCTGACACCTCCCCCGCACCGCGGCCGTCGCCCTACCGGCGAGGGTGCCGCCCGACGAGACTCCCGAGCAGAGCCAGCCCGGAGACGGTCGGCAGGAACGAGAGGAACCCCGCGGGCCCCACGGCTCCTCCGACGGCCAAGCCGGTGGTCCCCGCCGCGACGAGGAGGGATCCGACCACGATGCGCCACCGGCGAGGGTGCGATCGCCGGGGCGTGATCGGCAGCGGCCTGAACTCCCGTCGAGCGCCCTCGGTCGCGTCGACCGCTCGGCCCGCCGGCAGGCCCGGGCCGTCGACCTCGAGTGCCCAGTGGTCGATCCACGGGCCTGCCCCTAGCTCGGGGCTGCGGTCGGCGACGGCGTGGGCGACGGCCGAGTAGTCGGCCGGCGCTCCGCGGTACATCGCGCCGACGAGGCTGACGTCGTACTCGACCCGGCCGTCCGGCCACAACGCATCGTGGCGGACCCTGCGGACGGCCCGACCCGACCACCGTGACGGCACGGCGAACGCCACGGCACGGGCGGCGACGGGGCGAGCGGTCACGCCCCGATCGGTCGGACGGGCTCTTCCGTCATCGTCCTGCGTCATCGCTCAGCCCCCTGGTCGTCGATCCACGGCCATCGTGCCGCGTCGACCTGACAGCTGGCGAGCGAGGCGAAGCTCCACGCGAGCAGACGCGTGGATCAGCCCGGAGGAGCGAGCGGTGAGGGCGTGCACGACAGCACCTAGCTCGGTGGCGACCGTGACGCGGTACGCCCTCGTCGATCCGGTCAGGTACCTGACGGTGGGCCCTGCCGGGCTCGAACCGACGACATCCACGGTGTAAACGTGGCGCGGAGCATTTGTTCTTGCCGCTAGTTGCGCAGAACTGCCGGTTTTCTGGGGCCAGGAGCGCAACTGCGTGCAAGGGAAAGCAGTGTTGCGCAGCCCGTCACCAACACCACACCGACACAAAGCTGGAACTGTGCACGGAGACTGGGCCCGTGCATGTCCTCGGTCTCAGCAAGACCAAGTAAGAGCGCGGTCGTGAGCGAGTTGGCGACACTTGCGTCGTCGACTGTCATTCTGTTCGTGTTCATCGTCACGACTTCTCGCAGGGGCTAACTGGTGACAGGGTCCGTCGAAGTTGGTGGACCACGGCGATCTGCGAACGGGTTCCCCTGGGGCGGCCCACCGATGACACATGTAGACGGCCCACCCAGGCCAGCCACGATGAGTCACGCGCCATATCCCCCGACCGAAGGGCTGTCCATCACCTGTCGCGTGTTCACGCCTCTCCTACGCGAGGCGGACGGCTGCGGCTGTGCCGGGATCCGCGGCCGTTCGTGAGGTTGGCGAAGGGGAGCTTGCCGAACTGGTCGATGAAGTGGTCGAGCATCTCTGTCTCGGTGGCGCGGGCGTCGGCGCTCTCTTGCCAGGCCACGAGCAGGGCGGCGCTGTCTCGGAGCTGCCACAGGTAGCGGCCACCGTTGTGGCTGCCGCCGAGGTCTGCACCGTGGAGCCGGTACTCATCGAGCCGCTTGGCGATGCCTCGGTCGCCCTTCGAGCCGAGGTCGGCCTTGCCGATGTACATGACCTCAGCGCCAGTGACCCATGCCGCTTCGAGGGTCGTGACAGGTTCGGTGTGCCGGCGGCCGGGCACCGCACGGCCGGCATTCGCCTCGAGGAAGACAGGCGGTCCCGCGTCAGGTCGGACGACGACGTAGGTGCCGGCGCCAGGCGGGACGGGCGACGCCGGCAGGTCCGCGAAGGGCACGAAGCCGTGGAAGCCTGCCGCCGTCAGCCCTGCGCGTGTCCACTCCATGACGTGAGCCTAGAGCGACCGAAGGCCGCTCCTAGGCGACGAGGCCCAGGGCGACGACGTCGGCGCCGGTAGCGGTGACGGCCACGAGGAGTGTGTCCCTCGCGGTGATTTCCCGTGGATGGAAGAGCAGCGGTATGCCGGCCTCCTCCGGGGTGCGGTGGGCCTTGATGCCGTTGCACCTGAGGCAGGCGGCGATGGTGTTGAGCCACGTGTCCGCCTCGACTCGCGTGAGCCGGCTCTCGGGCATGATGTGGTCTAGCGTCGTGCCGAAGCGGCTGCTTACGCAGTAGGCGCAAGTGCGGTTGTCACGCTCGAGGACACCTCGGCGAGACCACACCGCTCAGCGCGTCACCCGCCGAGCGCCGCGCAGAGCTCTTCCGGTCATCGAGCGGTGTCAGCCTCTTCCACCGAGTCCTCGGCGAGGTGCCCCGCCCGGCAACCGTCCACGCCAACTCGATCAGCGTCCGGCACCGACTCGGCGTCTGACCACTTCGGCGGCTGCCGCGCATGGGACTCGCATGATGATGACTCCCCGCACCCGGAAGCGCCTCACCGTCACCGGCGCCGTCCTTGGCCTGGCCGGCCTCGTCGGTGGCCTCGTGCTCGACGCGGTCTACTAGGCCCGCCACCCCCGACTTCGTGAGGACTGCTCGCGGCCAGTAGTGTCGCAGCATGCCCTTCGTCCCCATCGTCCCTGAGGGACTTCACCTCGGCTCCTCACGACGCGTCGACGGCGCCTTCAAGGGGCACCTCTTCGACGCGGACGGCAACCTCGTCGACCACGCTGACTGGGAGTACGTCGAGGACACGCCTAGCTACTCGCAGGCACCTCAGTCGCCGGAACTCACGAAGGAAGAACTCGAAGCGATCGCCTTGATGGCGGAGCTGATGCTCGCCGGCATCGTCGCCTCACTGCCGATCATCGCGCGGTTCTGGCACGAGCGAGCTCTTCCGTCCGCCCGTGCCATCTGGAAGCGCATGTCGTCGCCTCGCCGGACGAAGAAGGCCGTCGGCGCCGACGGTCGACCACCGCGGCTTGCGACGTTCGTGGTCTCCACTGAGGGCGTTGAACTGGCGGTGACGGACCCCGAACTCAGCATGAGCGGGCAGGAGTGGGAGCAGCGCTTCCACGCGATGGCTGCTGCTGGCTCCTTCGCCGACGAGCAGCGGCGGATCCTCACGAACGCCCGCATCGTCGACGACACGGCCCTGCCGGAAGGAAGCGCCGCCACCCAGATGACGCCGGGTGAGTTCGTAGCCCGTATCCGGCGCCTGCTCGAGGTGAATCCCGCCCTCCTCACCGAGGAGACGACAGCGGAGTTGGCGCGAGTCTTCACACCTCGGCAGCCTCCGGCACCGGCCCCCATCCGTCGTCAGCTCGGAAGCTGACCACCGAGCCCGTCCAAACCGTCAAGTAGCGATTCCGCCTCCGGCACCGACTGCCACTACTGTCGGCTCGCTCACCTGCTCGCGTCACGTTTCGGTCGACCGGCATGCCGTGAGCGCCCGACCGCGCCACATGCCTCCTGGCATCAACGCACCACCAGGAGGCCACGATGATGCTGTCCACGAAGACCCGCCGCCGGATGACTGTTTCCCTCGCGGCCACGCTTGTCGGCGCGACGGTTTTGCCGATCGTCGTCGGCGCCGTCATGTTCTGGCCCCTCCTGAGGGGCTGCCCGAGTGTCGGTGGCCCGACCTAGGCTCCCGCCTGGGGAGGGCAGATGAGCCTGCACGCTTACTGGGACGGCGAACGCATCGACCGTGCCCAGATCAGTCGGCACAACGTCGACCAGGTCCGGTCCAAGGCTGAGGAGTCTAGAACCCTCGTCCATCCGTTCTGCGAGCACCGCGTGTTCATCAGGTCGAAGTCGGTAGGAGGACGCCTCCGCTACCACTTCGCTCACTTCGCGAAGGAGAAGGCCACTTGCCGGTGGGCTGGCGAGTCCGAGTCTCACTTGGCGCTGAAAGACACGCTCGTCTTCGAGTCCCGGCGCCTCGGCTGGGACGCCGAGGCTGAGGCCGGCAAGAGCGGCAAGGACCGCCCCGACCACATACCGGACGTGCTCGCAGTTCACCCCAACACCGGGCAGCGGGTCGTCTTCGAGGTGCAAGTCTCGTCCCAAGGCGCGGAGGAGTATCGGCGCCGGCAGGACCTTCGGACCGTTGTGCCGAACACGCGCTCGCTCTGGCTGACAAGGAACGCCGACGTAGCGCTCGAAGCTGGGTACGTGCCGATCTACCACCTGGAGCGCGGCGATGAGAAGGTCGCCACCGACCTGATTGCGACCCGCTACGTCCTCATGGCCGACTGGGTCGATGCAGCCCTTCGCAACCGGCTCGACAGGCCACGCACAAAGCACGCCTGGGAGCTGTGGATTGCAGAGGAGGAGGCACGCGCTGCTGCTGAGGCAGCCCAGCAAGAGGCCCTCATGGCGAAACTTGACGCTGCTGAGGCCGCCCGAAAAACCAAGAAGGAAGCAGATGCTGAGGCAAGGCGCCAGCGAATAGCTGCACGCAACTCCGCCAGCGCTGCCGACCCTGCACGCTGGGGCTGGGGACAGCTGCCACCCCTGGCTGTGGCGCACAACTTCCGGACGTACCTCGATGCGTCCTACTCGCAAGCGACCAGGGCCAGGGCGGTCGCGGAGGACCTTGGTTACGGTGACGGCGAGGTGGCGCAGCACGGCGGTCACGGTGGCGCTGCCGCGCATGAACTACGCGAAGCGCCCACCGACCTTGGAGCAGACACGTGACCATGACCACCCCCGCCCTCGACGACCCACTTCGTGGAACGACGCCTGTTCATGGGCAGCCACATCCTCATCGAAACCCATGACCTCGTCGAACGCAAGAGCCGCTCCGGGGTGGCGAGGTCGGGGAAGCCATGGACGCGCTGGTCGACCGTCTCTCGTACGGTGCCGTCGCCGTCGACCACCGCTCCTACCCCCTCGGCGTCTACCGAGGCTCCGAGCTCATCGCCAACGCTGAGCTCCTGCCGAACGGAACCCTCCGTCAGCTGCTCGGCCGCTTCAAGCAGCCCCTCGAGGCGTCCATGGACGAGGCCGTGTCCGAGGCCATCCTGCCGAAGGCGCTGCCTGCGCTGTCGCGCGACCGTGACGCGCACGGGCTGGCTGCGTGAACGGGGCCGTTTACAGCCCCAGCAGCTGCGTCTTCTTGGCCGTGAACTCGTCCTCGGTGAGTATCCCGTCGTCGCGAAGCGCTGCCAGCTGACGGAGCTGCTCAGCCAGGGTCGCCTCCGCTTTTCGTGGCGTCGAGGAGACTAGGACCGTCGGCGCCACCGACGGCTCTTCGGTCAGCATCGGCTTGAGCTTCCGCGACTGATTGTTGATGAACTGGGCGGCCTTGGCCAGCTGGTTGTAACTCGGCGTCTTCCCGGACGGGATGTACTGGATGTCGTAGTCCTCGCCGGAGATGTGCAAGACGAACTTCTGGTTTCCGGTCTGCTTCGGTGCGGCTAGCGCGATGGGGCCGAGCACGAACATGCGCGTCAGCGTCAGGCGCTGCTGGAGGTGGCCCTCTGTACTCACTTCGGCGATCGCACCGGCCAGGGAACCTCCAACCGATCCAGGGCCGTGAGGCTTGCCCTTCCACACCTCGTTGGAAAAGACGTGCAAGGTGCCGAACATCTCGAAGAAGGTGAACTGACTCGCGCCGGTGAGGGCAGCGATGCGCGCCTTCTCAGCCTTCTTCTCTTCGACGACAACGGCCTTCGCCTCGACCTTCGTCGTCTTGACGACGAGCTTGTCGCTCGCGACTTCCGCCGCCGTTGCTGTTCTGCCGAAACGGGGGCTCATGACCAGACTCGGGTCGACGTCGCGAGCCTCCGCGACCTGGGCCACCAGCCGATTGGCCAGCCCTAGCCACTCAGCCTGCAACTCCTCGGCCTTCGGCCCACGGGCGCTGTTTTGGATGATGAACGCGTTGACGTTGTACTCCGGCTTTGGCTGCGGGTTGTCGTCCCCCACGAGCTGCCAGGTGATGAACCCGGGCTTCCAGTTCGACGACGGCGTGTAGTCGATGGTCTCGATTGACTCGAAAGGCACCTCGTAGGGAGAGGCCTTCTTGCGGACGGTCTGCGTGAGCATGCCCGTAAAGTGCATCACCAGACCGTCGTCAGTCAGGCGCATGGTCTCCGCGCCCGACTTGAACTCATCCTGGGGCGCCAGGTCATCGATCGAAGTGGTCACGAGTCGCGATGCTATCCACAACGAGTCGCTGAGACCTGTTCAACACCGTTTCGCCGCGCCGCCATCTACGGAAGCTGACGACCTCATGCCGCTCATGGGATAGGCATGACGACGACACGAAGGCGAACTCGAACGAGTTCTACAGCCTCGAACTGGCCCAGACCGGTCGCGTGTCGAAGACGTATGGCCGCGTCGGCGCCGACGGTGAGACACGGCTCACTGAGATGCGACCTTGGCCGAACGCTGCACAGCCGGCAGCCGGACGGGAGCCAGCTGTTCGTGGTCGGGCAAGACCGCCGGCATCCTTTCTAGGCGGCTGAGCGGCGATGGCGGACGACGAGAGCCGCCCCGATGGCCAGGAGCATCAGAGCCAACGCGAGAACCCGGGCCAACGACGCACCTGTCAGGGCGAAGTCGTCAGCGCCAACAGCTGCTGTCGGCGGCCCCGGTGCCGTAGCTTGCGAGTCAGTCAGCAGGAGGGACACGGTGCCGGGCCGGCACGGTCGGACCCGGACCTCGAGCACTCTGCCGCGTCTCCAGCTGAGCGCGCCGGCGCACGGAACACTCGCCAAAGCACTTGGAGCCGGGGCGCATGGGGCGAGTCGCATCGCAAGTGCCGCAGGAGAGGAAAGGCGTCGGCGCATCGCGCGCCGACGCCCTTCTCATGCCCGATGCCGGGCGTGGTTCGAGCTAGGGAATGGCAATGTCACCCTGGTGCAGGACGCGGGGGTTCGCGTAGGTGTCCTTGATCGCCTGTTGTGTGTTCGCGGACTCGAGCTGCTCCGACCAGTGCATGAACCATGTCCAGTTCGGCTGTGCGGCGAGCTGCGCCGACGTGGGCATCTTGCCGACCTCGCCCAGGGCGATCGGCTTCCCTGCCGCGATCGATTGCATCGTCTGGTATTCGGCTGCACTCGGGAAGGTCTTGTACCAGGCGTCCAGGGTGACGACGTCAACGTACGAGCTGCCCGGGTAGTAGCCGGCCAGTCCGCCGGCCGGGTTGTCCTGCACGTTCCAGGCCCAGATGAGGTTCGTCATGCCCTTCGTGCCGGCGAGGTAGTCGCGGGTGATCTGGTAGAGCTTGGCGGAGCCGGCCGAGCCCGAACGTCCGCCCCACCAGGCCCACTGTTCGTTCATCTCGTGCAGCGGGCGGAAGACGGCGGGCACGCCCGCGTCCTTCAGCTGCTGCAGATAGGGGACGACCTCGTCGAGTCGTGACTTCCACGCCGAGTTCAGCGCCGTCCCGTTCGTGGTCAGCTGCGACCACTGCGCGTCGGTGAGGTTCGCGTTGACGTCGTTCCAGGAGCACGACGAGCCGACCGTCGGTGGGCAGACGTGCCATGTGAGCGAGACGAGCGCCCCGTTCTTCCACTCCGTCTTGGCCTGGTCGACGACCCGCTGCCGGTTCGCCACGTCGGAGGCGGCGAAGAGGAAGTCCCCGCCCCAGAGCGCCGGGTAGACCCCGGTGATGTCCTTGACGCGCTGTGTGTATTGGCTCGGCTGCCCGGCGGGTTCCTTGTTGTGCTGCCCACTGATGGTCTTCTGGCCTTTGATGCTGGCCAAGTAGTTCAGCACGGTGCCCTTGGATGCCGGGCTGAACGCCTCGGCCGGGGTCGCAGCTGGGGCGCCCACGGCGAGGACTCCTGCCAAGAGGAACGCGACGCTGGCCCCGAGGGCGGTGCGCTTGGAACGTGTGGTCATGATGCTTCTCCTCGCTCGACCACCGAGGTGGTCGTCGTTGTGAGCCGACGTCGTCGTGCGGCTCGGAGTGCGACGGCACCGGCGATGACCGATACCAGGGCGGCCAGGGCGAGCGCCGTGGTCGAGGCCGAGCCTGTGAAGGCGAGACCCGTGGAGGCGGTGGTCGCGGAGGTCGGGACGATCCCGGTCCCGCTGACGGGCACCGTGCCTCCTGCACCGGACCCCGGACCTGCGCCCGGTCCGGCATCCCCACCGGGCGCTCCGGGCGTGCCCGGCGTGCCCGGGTCGACAGGCACGACCGCGGCAGGGTCGACCGTCGTGACGACGTCGTCCACGAGCAGCTCGCCCGCCCCGTCGCCGCCGAGGTAGAAGGCGAGCTGGGTCACGCTCGACGGGTCGAGGACGGCGTCGCCTGCCCAGGCGGGCGGCGCGAACGCGCCGAAGGGCACGTCGATCTGCTGCCAGCCCTCCCCCTCGACCGCGAGGGTGGTCTCGAAGTACGACCCTCCGGCCACGATCTGTACGGTCACGTCGTCCCCGGCGGGGGCGCGCAGCGAGAGCGAGAGGCCGGTGTAGCCCCACCAGTCCTGCGGCTCGGCGAGGGTGCGGACGACGCCCGCGTAGCCGGGGCCCGCGAGGTCGTAGGCGAACTGTCCCGCCTGCGAGCCCGTGGACGGGTTCTCACCGAGGGTGGGCGTGACAGCTCCGCCCCCCGTGTTGCGCACGTAGGTGCTGGTGAGGGCGGCCTCGTCGGCGTACTCCTCGAAGTCCTCCACCACGAGCGCCTCCGTCGGGAGGGGACGGGTGGAGAAGGACGCCGTCGTGGGTACCGACGTCGTGGTGCCGACACCGTTCACGGCCTCGACCGACCAGCGGTAGGTCGTGCCGGGCTCGAGCGTGACGTCGGGCCGGTACGACGTGCCGGTCAGACCGCCGGCCGAGGCCACGATCGTGCCTTTGGGGTCCCTCAGCGCGAAGCGGTAGTAGGCGGCGTCCGCCGCGGCCGTCCAGGCGAAGTCCGGCGTCGAGGTGGTGCCCGTCGTCTCGTCGAGGGGCGCCTGCAGCAAGAACGCCCCGGGCGCTCTGGTGGGGTCCATGGCCGCGGACCGCAGGGTGGCGCGCGTGAGGTGCGCGTCCCCGGTCAGCACGACGCGGACGTGGTCACCGGCGAGGCCGTCGGCGACGATCGAGCCCTCGTCGGTGACGACCGTGGCGGCGGGCACCCAGGTGCTGCCGTCCGCGCTCGTCTCGACGCGGGCGGCGGCCGGCTCGTCGACCTGGAACTCGGCACGGGTGAGCCCGACACGCTGCCAGGCCACCGAACCGGACGTGCCGTCCGTTGCGATCACGGACCCTCCGTCGGGGTCGGCCGCGACCGTCACGCCGTCGTGTGCGGACGAGAGGCGCCAGTCCTGCACGGGATCGACGAGCACGTCGCCGCCGTCCGGGCGGACGACGTCGGACGCGGGTCCGGTCGTCCCCGTACCGTCGAGCGCCCGGACCCGGTAGGAGGCGCCGGCCGGGGACTCGATGTCGGTGACGGTCCCGGCTGACGCGCCCAGCGCCTCCTCGGTGACGGTCGTCCACGGCTGGTCGGTGACCTGTCGCTCGACGACGTATCCGGCTGCGCCGGCGGTCCCGCGCCAGGTGATGGTCGAGATGCCCTGGGCTCGCTGCACGCTCGTCACGAGCGGGGCCTCGAGAGGCAGGGCGGGCAGCACGACGCCGATGTCGCGGGCGTACTGGCGGATCGCCTCGGCCCGAGACTCTTCGGACGGCGTCCCTCCGGGCAGGTGGAAGGTGAACCCGTCGTCGTGGGGCACGAGGCCGGCGCGGTCGTCGTGGCCGAACAGCGACCAGGCGAACATCCCGGAGACAGCTGGGTCCTGGGCGAGCGGGCTCAACAGCGCGGGCGTCGCCGCCGTCGAGGCGTACTCGCCGGCGATGTAGACCTTCCCGGCGGCGGTGACGGTCGCGGCATCGGCTGAGACGCGGGCGGCCGTCGGAGGGTAGTAGTGGACGTCGACGATGTCGAGCGCGGCCGCGGCGAGGGTGTCGGGGTCGATGTCGAACCGTCGGCCGGCGGCGACGAGCTGCGACGGGGCTTGTTGTTTGACGTGGGCGACCTGTTCGTCGATCCACGGGAGGGTCATGCCCTCGAGCTCGTTGCCGAGCTCCCAGGCCATGATGGTCGGGTCCTCGGCGTAGGGGACGCCGGTCAGCGCGTTGGTGCGCCCGACGACGTGGTCGACGTAGTCCTGGTAGGCGTCGATGGCCCGCGGATCGGTGTAGAAGTCGGCGGACTCGAGGCCCAGGGGCGTCGTGAAGTCGCGGTGGCCGCCGTGGTAGTACTCCCACTCGTCGGTGAGCGGCAAGATCAGCCGGATGCCGAGCGACCCGGCGTAGGCGACGGCGAAGTCGATCGTGGCGAAGGCGTCGTCGTCGTACTCGCCCAGGCTCGGCATCAGCGCGAGCGTGTTCGCGTCGTCCTGGGCCGTCGAGGTGCCCATGTGCGAGCGGACGACGGTGATGCCGGCACGGTGGGCCGAGTCGAGGGTGTCCTTGATGCGGAAGAAGGTGGGGTAGTCGACCCCTCCGACGTTCTCGTCGAGGCCGAGCCAGTAGATGTTGGCCCCGCTGGCCCGGAAGGTCTCTCCCCTGAGCTGGAGGCGTGACGCGTCCCGGGTGACGAACTCGGTGTTCTGGGTCGTCCACTCCGCGCGCGGCACGGCGGACGCGGCCTCCGCCTGGTGTGGCGTCAGGGGTGCGAGCGAGCCGAGCAGGACGCCCGTGGCGACCACGGCGCACACTCGGATCGACCGCCTCCGTGTCGGTCTCGGGGTCGTGCGGGACGGATGGTCGTGGCTGGGGACGCTGGTGGCGGTCGGTGTCGTCATGGGTGCTCAGGCTCCTTCGGCTGTGCGGTGATCAGGGCGCCCCGGTCGGGCGGCCTGGTGTCAGGTCGTGCTGACCAGCCGCCGTGTGTCGACCCGGTTCGGGTCGACCATGTCGGGGCGGTGGACGAGTGCGGCGGCTCCCAGCAAGGGAGCGGCGAATCCGAGGGCTGCCGGGACGATGAGCACCTCGGTGGCGTAGGCGAGCACGGTGGCTCGACGGGCCCCGTGGCGCACCAGGTCGACGTAATCGGGCACGACCCCCGCGAAGCCACCGCCGATGGCGACGGCGTCCAGGTCGAGCAGCGTGGTCGTGCTGGCGATCGCCTGGCCGACGGCTGCTGCGGATCGGTGGACGGCCGCCAGGGCGGTCGGCTCCCCGTCGGCGCACGACAGGGCGAGGTCCTCCCCCGAGGTCCCGGACCAGCCGTGGCTCCGGGCCCAGCGCACGGCGTTCGTCCCGGACGCGACGGCCTCGAGCGTGGTCGAGTCGGCCTCGCCTGCTTCCCCTCCGAAGCCGGCGACGTGGATCTGGCCGATGTGTCCGGCGTTCCCCGTCCTGCCCGACACCAGGGCACCGCCGACGATCAGCCCGCCGCCGACCCCGGTCGAGACCACCATGGACATCGTGTCCGCGAGCCCAGCCGTCGCTCCGAGCCAGTGCTCGGCGAGAGCGATGCAAGTGCCGTCCAGGCGCAGCCGGACCGGCAGGGCCTGGAGGCGGACCTCGACTTCTCGGCGCAGGTCGAACCCGGCGAGCACGGGCAGGTTCTTCGGGCTCACCGTGCCCGCGACGAGGTCGACGGGGCCGGCCGACCCGATGCCAGCACCCACCAGCTCGCCGCCGGCCGGGAGGGCGGCCAGGGCACCGTCGACCACGGTGCCGACGGCACCCCGCAGCTCTGCCCGCGAGGCCGCCGCGCCCGTGGCTGCGCGCACCCGGCTGCCCCCGACGATCCGGCCGTCGTCGTCGACGAGGGCAGCCTCGACCTTGGTGCCGCCCAGGTCGACGGCCAGGGCGATCCTTGACATCGTCAGGCCCAGTCGACGACGAGCTGGTTCGACGTGCGGAGCACGCTCGCCGAGGTCAGCTGCTCGGGGGTGAGGTCGGCATCGCTGCTCACGCGGAACGTCACGGACTCCCCGGGCAGCAGGGTGACCATCATGTCGTCGACGACGGCGTGCACGTCGACCTTGTCGACGAGCAGCGTCACGTCGCGAGCCAAGGAGGCGCTGGTCACCACGACGTCGTAGCCGCCGTCGACCGCGGTCACGACCGTCGTCAGGTCGGCGGCGGTCAGGGCCGAGTCACGCTGTTCGACCGGGAACCACAGCCCCCGCTCGGCACCGACCGTGGCGACGATCAGCTCGCGGGCGGGATCGCCGAAGGCGGCGACCTCGGCGGGGATCGCGACCGTGGTGGTGGTGCGGGCGTCGAGCGCCAGGTCGACCGTCGCGGAGGCGAGCACCTCGCCCTCGTAGGAGAGCCTCTGGAGGACGACCTGCGCCTCCCACGCCTCGGGCGAGTCGTTCGAGACGGCGGCGACGAGGTCGTCGCCGCGCGGCTGGATCGTGACGAGGCGGTCGGCGTAGACGTGCTTGAGGGCGTAGAGCAGCGGCTTGGCGCGTCCGTAGCCGTCGACGGCGGCCCACGAGGTGACGGGCCAGCAGTCGTTCAGCTGCCAGACGATCGACCCCATCGTGGTGGGGCTCCACGACCGCCAGTGCTCGATGGCGAAGGCGACCGCGTGGGCCTGGTTCAGCGACATCGCCCAGTGCCAGTCCTCGGTGTCGTCAGGCAGCGGGAGGTGCGCGACGAGGCCGTCGGTCAGCTTGTCGTTGCCGTCGGTCGCCTTCTGGTGCCAGATCATGCCGGGCGACTCGGGCGTCAGGGGCGAGTCGGAGATCGACTGCTGGATCGTGGACCAGGTCGCGGGGCCCTGCCAGCCGAACTCGGCGACGAAACGGGGCACGGTGTCGCGGTAGTGCGGGTAGTCGACGCGGTTCCACAGCTCCCAGAGGTGCACCGAGCCGTGCTCGATCTCGTTCGCCGGCCGTTCGGGGTCGCCCGACCAGGGACTGCCCGGCGTGTAGGACCGCTCGGGGTCGAGTTCGGCGACGAGGCGTGGCAGCAGGTCGAGGTAGTAGCCCAGGCCCCAGGTGCGACCCTGGAGGCGCTTCTCCCAGCCCCACTCCTCGAAGCCCCAGATATTTTCGTTGTTGCCGTTCCAGAGCACCAGGCTCGGGTGGGACATGAGGCGCGTCACGTTGTCTCGGACCTCGGCCTCGACCTCGCTGCGGAGCGGCTCCTCCTCGGCGTAGGAAGCGCAGGCGAAGAGGAAGTCCTGCCAGGTCATGATGCCGCGTTCGTCGCA
Organism: Frigoribacterium endophyticum; assembly: GCF_011759585.1. Taxonomy (GTDB): domain Bacteria; phylum Actinomycetota; class Actinomycetes; order Actinomycetales; family Microbacteriaceae; genus Frigoribacterium; species Frigoribacterium endophyticum. The sequence continues at coordinate 1,066,928 of NZ_JAAOYV010000001.1, read as the reverse complement.
CAGCTCGTAGAAGTCATCGGACTCGTAGTAGCCGCCGCCCCAGACGCGCAGCAGGTTCATGTTCGCGAACTCGGCCTGGTCGAGGCGGGCGGCGACGCGGTCGCGGGTGACACGCGTGACGAAGGCGTCGTCGGGGATCCAGTTCGCGCCCCTCGTCCACACCGGCTGGCCGTTGACCACGACGCGGAAGCTGGTGCCCTCGGAGTCGGGCTCGAGCTCGACGACGACCGTGCGGAATCCGATGCGGCTCGACCAGGCGGCTGCGGGCTGGTCGTCGACGACGAGGTCGACGGCGAGGCCGTAGAGGACGGCGTCGCCGTGGCCGCGAGGCCACCAGAGCGCGACGTCGTCGACGTCGAGGTCGACGACGGCCTCGGTCGCGCCCGGGGCGACGTCGACGCTGGCCGTCGCGGCCTCGGCTCCGTCGGGGCTCGCCACGAGGCCGGAGACTGTCAGCGCGGCGTCGGAGCCGGCCGCCCTCTCGATCGTGACGTGGGCGCGGACGTGGCCCGCGCCTCCGTCGGTCGTCACGACGGGGCGGACGCTCTCGACGCGGGCGCCCGACCAGGAGTGCAGGGTGACGGGTTTGAAGATGCCCGAGGAGGCCGCGTCGAGGCCCCAGTCCCAACCGAAGTTGCAGGCCGCCTTGCGGATGGCGTTGAAGGGGTGGGAGTAGGTGTGCGGCCGGTAACCGATGTCGAGGCTGGCCTGGTCGGCGTAGGCGACGGGCGAGGCGAAGTCGACGACGAGGTCGTTGTCTCCGTCGACGAGCACCCCGTCGGCCGGGAGGCGGTAGGTGCGGTGCTGGTTGACGGTGCGTGCCAGCTCGGTGCCGTTGAGGGTGACCGTGGCGACGGTGTCGAGGCCCTCGAACACGAGGTCGTGACGGTCGTGGCCGTCGGGGCTCCACGAGAACGTGGTGCGGTACTGCCAGTCGCTCGCGCCGATCCAGGTGACCTTCTGCTCGTTGCGGTCGAGGTAGGGGTCGGGGATGAGGCCGGCGGTGAGCAGGTCGGTGTGCACGAGGCCGGGCACCGTGGCGGGGACGGTCGCCGAGGCGATGTCGGCGGGCACCGGGCCGCGGGTCGAGCGGACGGACCAGCCGTCGTGGAGCGGGCGGCGAGTCTCGGTCGCGGTGGTGGGGAAGGTGGTGGTCACTTGGTGGCTCCTGCCGTGAGGCCGTTGTAGATGTATCGCTGGAGGAAGAGGAAGGCGATGAGGGTGGGGATGATCACGAGCAGCGTGCCTGCCGCGATGACCTCCCACTGCGCGCCGAAGGGGCCCATGAAGCGGAACAGGGAGGTCGAGATGACGCCGAGGTCCTGCGAGGGCATGTAGAGGAAGGGGATGTAGAACTCGTTGTAGACCGCGATGCCCTTGATGATGACCACCGTCGCGATGGCCGGCTTGAGCAGCGGCAGGACGATCCGCCAGTAGACGGTGAAGCGGCTCGCGCCGTCGAGCATCGCCGCCTCGTCGAGCGAGACGGGGATCGACTGCATGAACTGCAGGAAGATGTAGATCGCGACGATGTCGGTTCCCATGAAGATGAGGATCGCCGCGCCGCGGGTGTTGAAGAGGTCGAGGGCGCTGATGACCTGGAAGGTCGCGACCTGCGTCGTGACCGACGGCACGAGGGTCGCGAGCAGGAACCCTCCGAGCACGAGCTTCCGGCCGCGGAACCGGAACCGGTCGATGGCGTAGGCGGCCATCGTGCCGATCAGGATGGTCCCGACGACGGAGACGACGAGGATGATCCCCGTGTTGACGAAGCCCATCAGCATGCCGCCCTGGGTGAAGGCGGTGACGAAGTTGTCGAGGTTGAGCCAGTTGCCGGGCGGGCTGAGCGGGGCCGTGGTCCGGTACTCGTCGTCCGTCTTGAAGGCGAGCATGACGATGGTGACGAGCGGGACGAGGGCCGCGAGGCACGCGAGCACGAGGCTGACGTACTTGACGATCGTCCCGGTGCGGGCGAGCGCGCGCGAGCGGGTGAGCGACGCGGTGCTGGTCACGAGGCGTCCTCCTTTTTCTCGTCCGGGAACAGCAGCCGCTGCACCGCTGTGATGACGAGCACGATGATGAGCAGGACGACGGCCATGGCGGAGGCGAGGCCGACTTTTGAGAAGCGGAACGCGGTGTCGACGGTCTGGATGACGAACGTCTCCGACCCGTTGGCGCCTCCGGTCATGATGTACGGCATCTCGAACGCCGAGAGGGCACCGGCGATCGCGAGGATGAACGACAGGCCGAGGATGCGTCGGATGCTGGGCACGATGATGTAGAGGAACTTGTGCCAGGACGTCGCGCCGTCGAGGTCGGCCGCCTCGTACTGCTCGGACGGCACCGACTGGATCGCGCCCAAGAAGAGCACGAAGTTCAGGCCCATGTAGCGCCAGACGCTCGTCGCGGCTAGCGAGGTGTTGACGACGCCGGGGTCGCCGAGCCACTGCGGGGTGTTCTCGACGCCGACCAGGGCGGCGAGGGCGTCGAGGGTGCCGCCGGGGCGGAAGAAGTAGAGGAAGACGAGCCCGATCGCGACCCCGTTGATGAGGTACGGGAAGAAGATGATCCCCTTGAACAGGTTCGAGAAGCGGGTCTTGAAGCTGAGGAGGGTCGCGAAGTACAGGGCCAGGACGAGCTGGGCGATGGCGCCGGCCAGGTAGAAGAGGCTGACGAAGAAGACCTGGAAGATCTCGGGCCGGGTGAAGATGTCGACGAAGTTCTCGGGGCCGACGAACTCCTTGACCGGCGACAGGCCGTCCCAGTCGGTGACGCTGTACCAGAGGAGGTTCGCGACGGGCACGTAGGTCAGGACGATGAGGAACGCCAGCGGCACGGCCAGGAAGAGCCACGGGGCGATGCGGAGGCCGCGTCGGCCCACGCGCCCGGCCGAGCCGGCGCCGGGGCGCTTGCCCCGGCGCTGGCCCTTGTCGGTGACGGTCGCCGCGACCTCGGGAGGCGAGGCGAGCTGGGTCATTCGGAGACCTTCTCCTGTGCTGCGGCCCAGCGGTCGTTGAGGTCGGAGAAGAACGACTGCTCGTCGCCGTCGGCTGCGCCGCGGGCTGTGTCGATGAGCTTCTGCTTGTAGCTGTTGCCGAAGATGTCGATCTCGGCCTCGTTGGCGATGTCCGTAAGAAGTGCCTCCTTGCCGACCGGGTCGGGAGCCAGTTCGAGGTACTGCACGTCGAGGGCGGAGAAGTCGGCGAGGGTGTCGGGCTCGGGGTCGCTCTTGACGGGGCTGATGGCTCCCTGGCTCTCGGCGTAGCCGGACTCGTTCGAGAACCAGTCGACCCATGCCTTCGCGGTCGCCTTGTTGTCGCTGTTCTTGCTGACACCGAGGACCTTGTCGCTGGCGGTCACCGAGGTGAACTGCCCGTCGACCTGCCACGGCATCGGCCAGAAGCCGATGTCGTCGCGCGATGCGCCAGCGGCCTCGGCGGCGTCCTGCATCTGGCTGACGGCCCAGGAGCCGAGCACCATCGATCCGATCTTGCCCTGGGCGAGGAGGTTCTTGGACTCCTCCCAGTTGGTGGTGGTCGGGTCGGCCTCGCTGAGGCCGGCCTCGACTGTCTGGTACAGCAGGTCATCGATCTTGTACTGGTCGGTGCCCTCGGTCCACGGAGCGTCGTCCGCGGCCATCTCCATGCGCACGTCCGGGCCCTGCGTGGCCCCGAGGTTGTTCTCGATGGCAGCGAGGGGCCAGCCATCGGCGTAGTTCGTGTAGTAAGGGTCGGCGTCTGTCGAGTCGCGGATCGCCTGGAGGTCGGTAAGGTACTCCTCCTGTGTGGTCGGAGCCTCGGTGATCCCGGCAGCGGCCCAGACCTTCTTGTTGACGACCATGCCCATGGCTGACCCGAAGGTCGAGATGCCGTAGGACTGGCCGTCGTAGGCACCGGCGTCGACGAAGCGGTACTTCTCGCTCATCTCGTCGACCGTGCCGAGGGGCTCGAAGAAGCTCGCGTACTGGTCCTTCGTGACGTTCGAGCTGGGGATGAGCAGCGCGTCCCCGTAGTCCTTCGAGTTCAGGCGGATCTTGACGTCGCCCTCGTAGTCGGTCAGCGCCTCGAACTTCACGCTCGTGCCCGGGTACTTGTCCTCGAACGTCTTCGCGTAGTCGGCGAAGGTGGTGTCGACGAGGTCGGTGCGGTTGGTGAGCACGGTGATCTCGCCCGAGGGATCGCCGTCGTCGTTGGACGCGGACGAGCAGCCGGTCAGGCTGATCGCGGTGAGCGAGACCATCGCCATGCCCATGAGTGCTGTCTTCTTCATGTGTGCGAACTCCTTCGTTCGTGGGTGCCGGCGGGGTGCCTCGGCCGTTCTGTCCGGCAGGTCTCGGCGGGTGCGAGCTGGTCGGGTGCCTCAGCTTCACCCGCGGCGTCGCGCCCTGTCAAGACTTTGATTATTAATTTATGCACAATGGATCGGAGGATGAGGGCGAGAGGGACGGAGTGGCGCCGCACTCGGAGCGTCAGTGGGAGGGCGGGCCAGTCGTCGCCCGGGGCACGAAGACGATGGGCGGTGCCTCGAGCGTGGGTGGTCTCTGACCGTCGAGCACGGCCAAGACCGTCTCGCCCACCATCTCGCCGATGCGCTGGACGTCGTGGCTGAGGGCGGAGAGCGGCGGCTCGGAGAGCTGGCACTGGGCCGAGTCGTCCCATGCGACGAGCGAGAGGTCACCGGGCACGCTGAGACCGCGGCGTCGTGCCTCTGCAAGTCCGCCGAGCGCCATGAGGTCGTTGTCGAAGACCACTGCGGTCACAACAGCCGGGGCGCTTTCGATGATTTGGTCGTCAGAGTCGACCTGGGTGTCGAGTAGTGCCGAGAGGGCTCGCTCGCCCGACTCGAACGAGTAGTCGCCCGTCACCGTCGCCGCGATCAGCCCCCGATCGTCGCAGACCGACACGAAGGTGTCCCGGCGCGCGACGGAGTGGGCGAGGCGCAGCGGTCCGCTGACGTGGGCGAGACGGACGTGGCCCAGCAAGGCCAGCGCATTCACCGCCTCTTCGACGGCGACGTCGTCGTTCGTCCAGACGGCCGGGAGCCCACTCGAGATGGCGGGTGATGACACCGAGATCGCAGGCAGGTCGAGCTCGGCGACCATGGACACGCGCGGGTCGTCCACGCTCAGGTCGACGAGCACCACGGCATCCACGACGCCCCCGGCCGACCACCGGCGGCACAGGTCGAGTTCAGCCTCGCGGTCAGGAAGGACCCTGAGCAAGACCGCATGCCCCCGCGGCCGCACGACACGGTCGAGGCCGGCGGTGAGCTCGTGGAAGTACGGCTCGGCCCCGTAGATCTCGCTGGGACGCACCAGGGTCAGGCCGATCGGCCGCGGGAGGCGCGACGGACTGTCGCTCTCGTCCAGGGTCGCGTCTCTCATCGCTTCGTCCTCCTCGGCCCCGATCATGGTGCCGTGCGCTCTCTCGTGACCGCTATCGTGTCACCGACGCGGGCCAGCACCACACCAGGGCTCGCCCGAGGTGCGGAGGACGACGTGGCCAGACCCGAGTCCTCCGCGTCCGGGCCGGGCAGCAGGGCACTCGTCGTCGATGTCATCCGCTCGTCCGGCCCCATCAGCAGGGTCGAGCTGACCGAGACGACCGGCCTGACCCAGCCCAGCATCTCCAACATCGTCCGCAAGCTGCTCGTCGAGGGCATCGTGCGAGAAAGCGGTCGGGTGGCCTCGGGCGGCGGCAAGCCTCGGACCCTCATCGAGATCAATCCTGGGGCCCTCTACGCGGTGGGCGTCCAGCTCGGTTTCGAGTCGATGACCTTCGTGGCGACGGGTGCGGGAGGGGGGATCGTTGCTCGGCAGCTCGTGGACGGTGCGTCGCTCGACTCGCCGGACGAGGTGACCGAGCGCCTCGTGGCGCAGTTCGACGCCTTCGTCGACGCCGCTGGCATCTCGCGGGCGTCGATCGCTGGTGTCGCCGTGGTCGCACCCGGCCCGCTGTCGGCCGACCACGGTGCCATCCTCCGCTCGCCGACGCTCCGCAGGTGGGAGGGCTTCTCGCTCCGCGACAGGCTCTCGGAACGCCTCGACGTCCCCGTCCTGATCGACAACGACGCCGCGGCCGCGGCCGTGGGCGAGTTCTGGACGCGTCGTGTCCCCCGCACCGAGACCTTCGCCGGCATCTACATGGGCACGGGCCTCGGCGCCGGCATCATCATCGACGGGGCCTTGTACCGCGGTGCGAGCTCGAACGCCGGCGAGCTCGGGCACACGTCGGTCGACCTCGACGGCGAGCCATGCTTCTGCGGCAACCGAGGATGCGTGGAACGTTATGCGGCGCCCGCCGCCGTCCTGCTCCAAGCCCGTGAGCAGTCAGGACGCTTGACCGGCCTCGGACTCGCCTTCGAGGATCACACCGTTGCCCAAGACTTCGACCGTCTGGCTCGCGCCGCTGTGGGCGGGCACCCTGTCGCCGAGAGCTTGATCGCCACGTCCGCGCGCTATCTCGCCGCCGCCGTCGTGTCGTTCGTCAACGTCCTCGACGTCGACCGGCTCGTGCTCTCCGGTCCGAGCATCGCGGTCGCGGGTTCCGTGTACGCCCGGGCCGTCCGAGAACGTCTCATGGAGAGCGCCTTCGCTCGGCAGTCGCACGACGTCCGAGTCGAGTTGGCCACCAACCCGAGAGACTCAGCCGCGATCGGAGCAGCAGCGCTGGTCTTGCAGAGCTCTGTCTCTCCAGGACACGGCCCGCAGCTCATTCAGCCGAACTGACCAGCGGAACCCCGGAGCCAGACCCACGATCTGAGCGAGGGTCCTCCCAAGCAAGATGCGATTGGCGTCCACGACGTAGGACAGTGGATCGTCCAGCACCAACACCACACCGACACGAGAATACTTGTCGAACGGTATAAAAGGCATTGCTTTCGCAAAGACTGGCTTCTGACCGGCAATTTCTAGAGTGGGCCCTGCCGGGCTCGAACCGACGACATCCACGGTGTAAACGTGGCGCTCTACCAACTGAGCTAAAGGCCCCTGCACCGCGGGTGCGCGGCGGGACGATGCTACCGCGGCCGAGGCCGGGGCCCGTCGCGTCAGGCGGGGACGGGCACCAGCGCGTCGAGGGCCGTGCGGTAGTCGTCGATCGAGCGGGCCTGGCCGGGCTCGGTGACGAAGTGCTCGCGGATCACGCCGTCGACGTCGATGAGGAAGGTGGCGCGCGTCGCGAAGCCCTTGTGGTCGAGGAACACGCCGTACTCCTTCGAGACCTCGCCGTGGGGCCAGAAGTCGGCGAGCATCGTGAAGTCGTAGCCCTCGTCCTCGGCGAACGCCCGCAGCGTCGCCTTCGAGTCGACGGAGATGCCGATCAGCTCGACGCGGTGGTCCTGGAACATCGACAGGTTGTCGCGCAGCGTGCACAGCTCGGCGGTGCAGGTGCTCGAGAAGGCAAGCGGGAAGAAGACCAGCGCCACGGGCTTGACGCCCCGGAAGTCCGAGAGCCGGACGTGCTCGCCGAACTGGTTCGGCAGGTCGAAGTCAGGTGCCTGGATATCGTTCTCCAGAGCCATTGCGCGTTCCTCCCTCGTCGGCACGGTCGGCCGGCGATGACACGATCGTCGATACTACGCCGGAGGCGCGCGGCCGCAAGGCCGTTCGCCCGCGGCGTGCCGACGGCCGGCTCCCGACGCCTCCCAGCGGCTGCCGAGCCTCCGTCGGCGGAGGCAACTAGACTCGACCAGTCAGACGCCGACGACTGCCGTTACCCGGCCGTGTCAGCCCTGGCGTCTGCCTGCCCGAGACGGGTGGCAGCTGATGTCAACCACGAGTGATAGAGGTCAAGGGTGACGGTAAACGACCAGGATCCGTACACGGTCGACAAGGCCGATCGCGATCCGGAAGAGACCGCCGAGTGGCGGGAGTCGCTCGACTCCCTCGTCGCGACGCAGGGCCACGAGCGCGCGCGCGAGATCATGAAGAGCCTGCTGACGCGGTCGAGCGAGCTGCACCTCGGGGTCCCGATGGTCCCGAAGACGGACTACGTCAACACGATCGCCCCGGAGGACGAGCCCGAGTTCCCCGGCGATGAAGACCTCGAGCGCCGGTACCGTCGCTGGATCCGCTGGAACGCCGCCGTCACCGTGCACCGTGCCCAGCGCCCCGGCATCTCCGTCGGCGGCCACATCTCCACCTACGCCTCCTCCGCCGCGCTGTACGAGGTCGGCTACAACCACTTCTTCCGCGGTCAGGACGCCCCCGGCGGCGGCGACCAGATCTTCTTCCAGGGCCACGCCTCCCCCGGCATGTACGCCCGCGCCTACCTCGAGGGGCGCCTCGGCACTGAGCAGCTCGACGGCTTCCGTCAAGAGAAGTCGCACCACACCGGCGGCCTCAGCTCCTACCCGCACCCCCGCCTCATGCCGTCGTTCTGGCAGTTCCCGACCGTGTCGATGGGCCTCGGCCCGATTAACGCGATCTACCAGGCCCAGGTCGCCAAGTACCTCACGAACCGCGGCGTCAAGGACGCCTCCGACCAGCAGGTCTGGGCCTTCCTCGGCGACGGCGAGATGGACGAGGTCGAGAGCCGCGGCCAGCTCCAGGTCGCCGCGAACGAGGGGCTCGACAACCTCAACTTCGTCATCAACTGCAACCTGCAGCGCCTCGACGGCCCCGTCCGCGGCAACGGCAAGATCATCCAGGAGCTCGAGAGCTTCTTCCGCGGTGCCGGCTGGAACGTCATCAAGGTCGTCTGGGGCCGCGAGTGGGACGACCTGCTCGCCCGCGACACCGAGGGCGCCCTGCTCAACCTCATGAACACGACGCCCGACGGCGACTTCCAGACGTACAAAGCCGAGAGCGGCGCCTACGTCCGGGAGAACTTCTTCGGCCGCGACCCCCGCGCCCTGGAGCTCATCAAGGACTTCACCGACGACCAGGTCTGGAACCTCAAGCGCGGCGGCCACGACTACCGCAAGGTCTACGCGGCGTTCAAGGCGGCCTCCGAGCACAAGGGCCAGCCGACCGTCATCCTGGCGAAGACGGTCAAGGGCTACGGCCTCGGCCCGTCGTTCGAGGGGCGCAACGCGACCCACCAGATGAAGAAGCTGACGCTCGACAACCTCAAGCAGTTCCGTGACGAGATGCGCATCCCGGTCTCCGACGCGCAGCTCGACGAGAACCCCTACCAGCCGCCGTACTACCACCCCGGTGACGGCGACGAGGCGATCCAGTACCTCCACGAGCGCCGTCGCGCGCTCGGCGGCTACGTGCCCGAGCGCCGCTCGAAGTACACGCAGGTCGCCGTGCCCGAGCAGAAGTCGTACGACGTCGTCAAGAAGGGCTCCGGCAAGCAGGAGGTCGCCACGACGATGGCCTTCGCGCGCCTCCTGAAGGACCTCCTGCGCTCACCCGACTTCGGCCACCGCATCGTCCCGATCATCCCGGACGAAGCGCGCACCTTCGGCATGGACGCCTACTTCCCGACGTCCAAGATCTACAACCCGAACGGCCAGCACTACACGTCGGTCGACCGTGAACTCCTCCTCGCCTACAAGGAGAGCCCCCAGGGACAGCTGCTGCACGTCGGCATCAACGAGGCCGGCGCCTTCGCGGCCTTCACGGCCGTCGGTACCTCGTACTCGACCCAGGGCGAGCCGCTCATCCCGGTCTACGTCTTCTACTCGATGTTCGGGTTCCAGCGCACCGGCGACGCCATGTGGGCCGCCGGTGACCAGATGGCACGCGGCTTCATCATCGGCGCCACCGCGGGCCGCACGACGCTGACCGGCGAGGGCCTGCAGCACGCGGACGGCCACTCGCTCCTGCTCGCCTCGACGAACCCGGCCGTCGTCTCGTACGACCCCGCGTTCGGCTACGAGCTCGGCCACATCGTCAAGGCGGGCATGGACCGCATGTACGGCACGACGGAGGACGGCTCGCCGGCCCACTCCGACCCGAACGTCATGTACTACATCACCGTCTACAACGAGCCGATGGCCCAGCCCGCCGAGCCCGACGACCTCGACGTCGACGGGCTGCTGCACGGCATCTACAAGCTCAAGGGCGCCGACAACCTGGGCCCGCGCGCCCAGCTGCTCGCGTCCGGCGTGGGCGTGCCGTGGGCCCTGGAGGCGCAGCAGCTGCTGGCCGACGACTGGAACGTCGCGGCCGACGTCTGGAGCGTCACCTCCTGGAACGAGCTGCGCCGCGAGGGCCTCGCCGCCGAGGAGCACAACTTCCTCAACCCCGGCGCCGAGCAGCGCACCCCCTACGTCACGGAGAAGCTCCGGGGCAGCGAGGGCCCGTTCATCGCCACCAGCGACTTCATGGCCGCCGTGCCCGACCAGATCCGCGAGTTCGTGCCCGGCGACTACCTGACGCTCGGTGCCGACGGCTTCGGCTTCTCCGACACGCGCGCCGCGGCCCGTCGGTTCTTCAAGATCGACGGCCCGTCGATGGTCGTCCGCACGCTGCAGGCCCTGGCCCGCCGCGGCGAGGTCGACCCGAGCGTCGTCCAGCAGGCGATCGACCGCTACCGGCTGCACGACGTGACGGCCGGCACCAGCGGCAGCGCCGGCGGGGAGAGCTGACCGCGACGTGAGCGCTGAGCGGGTGTCGCACTCGCCCATGGAACCGTCCGCCGCCACGAAGGAGCGCACGCTCGCGTGGCTGCGGACGGTCTCGGGCGAGCTGTCGACGGCGACGATCAAACGCCTGGAGGAGACCCTGCCCTGGTACGGCGACATGCCGCCCGGGCGGCGCTCCGCTGTGGGGCTCGTCGCCCAGGCCGGCATCACGTCGTTCATCAGCTGGTTCGACAACCCCCAGTCGACGCCCTGGATCGCCGCCGACGTCTTCGGGGCAGCTCCGCGCGAGCTGCTCCGGAGCGTCAGCCTGCAGCAGACCCTGCAGCTGATCCGCGTGACGGTCGAGGTCGTCGAGGAGCGGGTCAAGGACGGCGACGACTCCCTCCGCGAGGCGATCCTGCTCTACTCGCGTGAGATCGCGTTCGCCTCCGCCGACGTCTACGCGCGGGCCGCGGAGGCACGCGGCCTCTGGGACGCCCGTCTCGAGGCCCTCGTCGTCGACTCCATCCTCAGCGGCGAGTACGACGACGAGCTGCCGAGCCGCATCGCCGCGCTCGGCTGGCACGGGCACGGCGAGGTCTCCGTCCTCGTCGGCACCGCCCCGCGGATGCTCGACGTCGACATGCTCCGGCGCACGGCCCGGCACCTCGAGGCCGACGTGCTCATCGGCGTGCAGGGCAGCAGGCTCGTCCTCGTCATCGGCCGCGCCGAGCAGGTCGTCTCCGACACGGACGGCGAGACGGCCGCCCCCGACCGCCGCACGTCGTTCACGGAGATCGCCTCGGCTCTCGAGCCCGGGTTCGGCGACGGGCACCTCGTCCTCGGCCACGAGGTGCTGAGCCTCGTCGATGCGTCCAAGAGCGCCAAGGCAGCCCTCGCCGGCTTCGCCGTGGCGCGGTCGTGGCGTGCCGCACCCCGCCCTGTCCTGGCCGACGACCTCCTGCCCGAGCGGGCCCTCGCCGGCGACCCCGTCGCCCGGTCGACCCTCGTCAACCGCGTCTACAAGCCGCTCAAGAACCACTCCACCGAGCTCCTGACCACCCTCTGGTGCTACCTCGACAACGGGCGCTCGCTCGAGGCGACGGCCCGCGAGCTCTTCGTGCACCCGAACACCGTGCGCTACCGCCTCAAGCGCGTCTCCGACGTCATCGGCTGGGACGCCACCGGCGCCCGGGAGGCCCTCATCCTCCAGAGCGCGCTCATCCTCGGCTCGATCGCCGACCACGACGCCCCGGTCACGCGTCGCCGCTGACGCGTGCCGGAGGCGGCGCCTCGTGGAGATCGACAAGGCTCGTCGCGATCTTTGGTCGAGTTGCTACACCACGGCCCACGGTGTCGAGGGCATGATGGAGCAGTGATCGTTGTCGTAGCGCCCGGGCAGGGCTCCCAGTCCCCCGGCTTCCTCGCCCCCTGGCTCGCCGACCCGGAGAGCCGCGGCCTCCTCGAGACGCTGAGCACGGCCTCCGGCCTCGACCTGGTCGCGCACGGCACGACCTCCGACGCCGACACCATCCGCGACACCGCGGTGGCGCAGCCGCTCATCGTCGCCGCCGGCCTGCTGACGGCGCACGCCCTCTTCGCCCGCGTCGACCGCGGCCGGGTCGGCGGCGTCGCCGGCCACTCCGTGGGCGAGTTCACCGCAGCAGCGGTCAGCGGCGTCCTCACCGACGAGGAGGCCGTCCGCCTCGTCGCCGAGCGCGGGCGCGCCATGGCCGCCGCCGCGGCCCAGGTCGAGACCGGCATGAGCGCCGTGCTCGGCGGGGACGCCGACGAGCTCACTGCCCGCCTCGCCGAGCTGGGCCTGTCGCCCGCCAACTACAACGGCGGCGGACAGATCGTCGTCGCGGGTGAGCTGGCCGGCCTCGCGGCCCTCGCCGAGCAGCCCCCCGCCAGGGCCCGGGTCGTCCCGCTGCAGGTGGCCGGCGCGTTCCACACGCGCTTCATGGAGCCGGCCGTCGAGGCCCTCCGCACCGCCGCCTCCTCGGTGACGCCCGCCGACCCGACGCTCCGCCTCTGGACCAACCACGACGGCACCGTCGTCACTTCGGGCCCCCGCTTCGTCGAGCTGCTCGTGGGTCAGGTGGCCTCGCCCGTCCGCTGGGACGCCACGATGGAGTCGTTCGCGGCGGAGGGCGTGACCGGCATCGTCGAGCTCGCGCCGGCCGGCGCCCTGACCGGGCTCGCCAAGCGCGCCCTCCGCGGCGTCCCCAGCGTCGCCGTCAAGACCCCCGACGACCTCCAGGCCGCCGTCGACCTCCTCGAGGGAGCAGCATGACCACCCCCCAGATGAACCAGACCACCGGTGCGGCGTACACGCGCATCCTCTCGCTCGGCGCCGCCCGCGGCGAGAACGTCGTGCCCAACGCCGACATCATCGAGCCGATCAACTCCTCCGACGAGTGGATCCAGCAGCGCACCGGCGTGATCACCCGGGTCCGCGCCTCGAAGGACGTCCACGTCGTCGACCTCGCCGAGACGGCCGCCCGCCAGGCGATCGAGCGCGCCGGCATCCGCCCCGACCAGATCGGGGTCGTGCTCGTCTCGACCGTCAGCGGCGGCGTGGCGACGCCCTCCGTCGCCACCCTGCTCGCCGAGCGCATCGGCGCGAACCCCGCCGCGGCGTACGACATCAGCGCCGCCTGCGCCGGCTACGCCTACGGCATCGCCCAGGCCGACTCGTTCGTGCGCAGCGGCCTCGCCGAGCACGTGCTCGTCGTCGGCGCCGAGAAGCTCAGCGACATCATCGACCCGACCGACCGCACGATCTCGTTCCTCCTCGCCGACGGCGCGGGCGCGGCGATCGTCGGCCCGAGCGACACGGTCGGCATCTCACCGACCGTCTGGGGCTCCGACGGCAGCAAGTGGGACGCGATCGGCATGACGTCGACCATGCAGGAGTACCGCGAGGGCGCCGGTGAGGTCGCCTGGCCGACGCTCCGCCAGGAGGGCCCCACGGTGTTCCGCTGGGCCGTCTGGGAGATGGTCAAGGTCGCGAAGCTCGCCCTCGAGCGGGCCGGCGTCACGAGCGACCAGCTCGCCGCCTTCGTGCCGCACCAGGCCAACATGCGCATCATCGACGAGTTCGCCAAGCAGCTCGGGCTGCCCGACACCGTCGTGATCGGCCGCGACATCGCGACCACCGGCAACACCTCGGCCGCCAGCATCCCGCTCGCGACGCACCGCCTGCTCGAGGAGCACCCCGAGCTCAGCGGCGGCCTGTCGCTGCAGATCGGCTTCGGCGCGGGCCTCGTGTTCGGCGCCCAGGTCGTCGTCCTGCCGTAGCGCGCCGCGCCTCCCCCTCGCCCCCGCCTGTATAGGCTCTACCTCGGTCACCACGACACCCCCTCAAGGAGAACAACACCATGGCACTGTCCACCGAAGAAGTCCTCGCCGGCCTGGCCGAGCTCGTCAACGACGAGACGGGCATCGCGACCGACACCGTCGAGATGGACAAGTCGTTCACCGACGACCTGGACATCGACTCCATCTCGATGATGACGATCGTCGTCAACGCAGAAGAGAAGTTCGACGTGAAGATCCCCGACGAAGAGGTCAAGAACCTCAAGACCGTCGGCGACGCCGTCACCTTCATCACCAAGGCGCAGGACTAACGACGTCGCGGCCCGGCCCGGCCCGCAGGGGCCGGCCGGGCGCACCCGTTCCGCCGCTCTCCGTCGCGCCCCCGCACGGCCGGGCGACAGCGCCACTCCAGGGAGAACCGTCATGACCAAGAAGATCGTCGTCACCGGCATCGGTGCGACCTCGCCCCTCGGCGGCACCGCCGTCGACAGCTGGGCCAACCTCCTCGCCGGCCAGTCCGGCATCACGACCCTCGAGCAGGACTGGGTCGCCAAGTACGAGCTGCCCGTCACCATCGCTGGCCAGGCGCGGACGCCCTCGGCCGACGTGCTCGACCGCCGCGAGACGAAGCGGCTCGACCCCTCCAGCCAGTTCGCCCTCACGGCGGCGCGCGAGGCCTGGGCCGACGCGGGCTCCCCCGAGGTCGTCCCCGAGCGCTTCGGCGTCGACTGGGCCACCGGCATCGGCGGCGTCTGGACCCTCCTCGACGCCTGGGACACCCTCCGCGAGAAGGGCCCCCGCCGGGTCCTGCCCATGACCGTCCCGATGCTCATGCCCAACGGCCCCGCCGCGGCCATCTCGATGGGCCTCGGCGCCCGGGCCGGCGCCCGCACCGTCGTGTCGGCCTGCGCCTCCAGCACCGAGTCCATCGCCAACGCGTACTCGCACCTGCAGCAGGGCCTCGCCGACATCATCATCGCGGGCGGCTCCGAGGCGGCGATCCACCCCATGCCGCTCGCGTCGTTCGCGGCCATGCAGGCCCTCTCGAAGCGCAACGACGACCCGGCGACCGCCTCGCGCCCGTACGACGTCACCCGCGACGGCTTCGTCCTGGGCGAGGGAGGCGCGGCGCTCGTCCTCGAGACCGAGGAGCACGCGCTCGCCCGCGGCGCCAAGATCTACGCCGAGCTGATCGGCGGCGACGTGACCAGCGACTCGTACCACATCACCGCCCCCGACCCCGAGGGCTCCGGAGCGGCTCGTGCCGTCGTCGCCACGCTCGAGGCCGCCGGCGTCGAGCGCGAGCAGGTCGTGCACGTCAACGCGCACGCCACGAGCACGCCGGTGGGCGACATCGCCGAGTACCGCGCCATCAAGCGCGTCTTCGGCGACCACACCTCCAAGCTCGTCGTGTCGGCCACGAAGGCCGCGACCGGGCACCTCCTCGGCGGGGCCGGCGCGATCGAGGCGGTCTTCACCGTCAAGGCGCTGCAGGAGAAGATCGCTCCCCCGACGATCAACGTCACGCAGATGGACGACGAGATCGACCTCGACGTCGTGCTCGGCGAGCCGCGTCGCCTCCCCGACGGCCAGATCGTCGCGATCAGCAACTCGTTCGGCTTCGGAGGCCACAACGCGGTCATCGCGTTCCGCTCGGTCTGACCACGGCGCGACGCGCCTCGACGCGTCGCAGCGAGCACGACGAAGGCCGGCACCCGCGAGGGTGCCGGCCTTCGTCACGTGACCCGGGAGGCGCGGGTCGGCCGAGCGGTCAGCCCACCTTGTGCAGCCACACGACGGGGTTGCCCTCGCCGCTGTGGCGGAACGGCTCGAGCTCGTCGTCCCACGCCTGCCCGAGCGCGAGCCGGAGCTCGCGGTGCAGCTCGAGCGCGTTCGAGCCCGCGATATCCATGGCGTACCGGATGCGGTCCTCGGGGACGACCGTGTTGCCCGCGGTGTCGGTCTGGGCGAAGAACACGCCGAGGTCGGGCGAGTGCATCCACCGCCCGCCGTCGTTCTCGGCGCCCGGGTCCTCCGTCACCTCGTAGCGGAGGTGCTCCCAGCCCCGGAGGGCAGAGGCGATGCGGGCACCCGCGCCCTCGTCTCCCTGCCAGGAGAACTCGGTGCGCTGGGAGCCCTTCAGCACGGGCTGGTCGACCCACGCGAAGTTGACGGCGTGCCCGAGGGCACGACCGACCGCCCACTCCACGTGTGGGCACAGTGCACGAGGGGATGAATGCACGTAGAGCACTCCCCGAGCCATTGCAGCAGCCACGATTCCTCCATTCGGTCAGGTGCGACTTCCCCATCGACCTCTCGAACGGTGCAGCTCGGCTGCGATCGTTGCTCTCGTGCGTGTTCAGTTGTGCGCGGGCGAGCCCGCTGGGGAGATCATCGCAGATGCCGCCCGTGCATCACAACCGTGTAACAGCTGTGCGCCCGGGCGCGTCGGCGTGGGCGGACGAGGCGCGCGCCGCGGGCCGGCCCGTCACTTGGCCTGCGAGTAGTCGTCGACGACCGCCACTGTGAGCGGGAACCGCACCGGCGCCGAGCCGAAGAGGAGGCGCCCGGCCTCCGCCGCGGCCTCCGTGACGATCTCGGCGACCTCCGCCGCCGCCTCCCGCGGTGCCTGCAGCACGACCTCGTCGTGGAGGAAGAAGACGAGGTGCGGAGCGCCGTCGCCGAGGTGGCCCCAGCGGTCGTGCACCCGGGAGCGCAGCGCGCCCATCCAGCACAGCGCCCACTCCGCGGCGGTGCCCTGGACGACGAAGTTGCGCGTGAATCGGCCCCACGAGCGCGCGTCGCGGTCGACCGCGGCGCGGGGCATCTCGGGCGGCAGCTCGTCGGCGCCGTCGGCCGACGAGGGCGAGGTGCGGCCGAGGAGCGTGCTGACCACGCCGCCCGCCTCGCCCGTCCGCGCCGCGTCCTCGACGAACTGCATCGCCTGGGGGAATCTCCGTGCCAGCCGGGGCACGAGGCGCCCGCTCTCGCCCTGGGTCGCACCGTACATGGCGCCGAGCATCGCGACCTTCGCCTCGGCGCGGCTCGCGACGGCACCGCTCGCGACGATGCCCTCGTAGAGGTCGCCCTCCCCCGCGGCGGCCATCGCCCGGTCGCCGCTGAGGCCGGTGAGGATGCGCGGCTCGAGCTGCGAGGCGTCGGCCACGACGAGCGACCAGCCCGGGTCGGCCACGACGGCGGCGCGCACCGCCCTCGGCAGCTGCAGCGCGCCTCCCCCGCTCGTCGCCCAGCGCCCGGTCACGACCCCGCCCGGCACGTAGTCGGGGCGGAAGCGGCCGTCGTGCACCCACGCGTCGAGCCAGGCCCAGCCGTTCGCGACGAGCAGCCGCTGCTTCTTCTTGTACCGCAGCAGGGGCTCGACGACGGGGTGGTCGTGCCGCTCGAGCTCCCACTTGCTCGTCGACGCGGCCATGACGCCGGCGCCTTGCAGAGCCCGGACGAGCTCGGCGGGCGAGTCGGGGTTGAGGTCGGGCGCCCCGAGCGCCTCGCGCACCTCGGCGAGGTCGGCGCGCATGCGGCTCGGGCGCTCGCCCGGCGCGGGCCGCGGCCCGAGGATCTCGGTCAGCAGCCGGTCGTGCACGACGGGCGACCAGGGCACGCCGCGGTGACGCATCTCGACGGCGATCAGGGCCCCCGTCGACTCGGCGGCCGTCAGCAGCTCGAGCCTGCCCCGCCCCGCGGCGGCCTCGATCGCCGCACGCTGACGGGCGAACTCGGCCGCGGGGTCGGGGAGGGACTCGGGCAGGACGTCGAAGAGCCCGTCCCGCGGGGACTCGCTCGCCTGGGGCACGTCCCACGGCCCCCGAGGGGCCCCGTGCAGCTCGGAGCCGACGGTGGCGGTCGAGGCACGCAGCAGGGCGTGGCACAGGCGCAGGTCGACGCAGCGGGCGACGCGGACGCCGGCCTCGAGGAGGCGCGGGTACCACCGCGGGGTGTCGTCCCAGACCCAGCGGGGCCGCGACGCGACCTCGGGGTCGGCCTCGCGCCTCCTGACCACCTCGGCGAGCTCGCCGTCGGCGATCGTGCGGGAGGGACCGGGAGCGAGCGGGGCGCCCGGGGCCTCGCGGCTCCACGGCGTCAGCTCGACGTCGCCGTCGTCGAGACGGCGGACGAGGATGAACACCCGTCGATCTTGCCACCTGACGGGGGCCCGCCCGGCCGCGCCCCTGCGCTACTCGTGCAGCGGGGCCCCGGCCGTGTCGAGCACGGTCTTCTCGCCCGCCTCGACCGCGACCGTGAGCCGGTTCTGCGGCGGCGGCACCGGGCAGTTGAACGCGTAGCTGAAGGCGCAGGGCGGCAGCACCGCCCGGTTGAAGTCGAGCACGATCGTGCCGTCGTCGGACGGCGTCGGGAAGAGGAAGCGGCCGACGGAGTAGGTGCTGTCGCCGGTCGTGCCGTCGGAGAAGACGAGCTGGAGGCGGTCGCCCTGCCCGGCCGGGAACGCGACCAGCTCGTGCTCGACGCCGCCCAGGGTGACGCGGATGACGCCCGGCAGCGGCTTCGGCCGGCTCAGCTCGAGGTCGGCCTGGTGGCGGATGTCGACCTCCGCCCCCTCCTCGCTGCGGACGAACTCGGCGGTGACGACCCAGGCCGGGTCGTGGGGGAACGCGTCGATCTCGCCGAAGCGGCCGATGTCGGGCGACGCGGCGTCCCAGACGCGGAGCGCCCAGCTCGTGCGGTCGTCGTTCGCGACCACGGTGCCGGTGACGGTGTCGGAGAACCGCACGCTGCTCGGGGTGATCGCGTCGTCCCCCGAGACCAGCACCGAGCCGTCGACGAGGTCGCCGTCGACCACGATCCCGTCGGAGGCGGCGGCCGTCACCCGCAGACCGGAGACGCCCGCGGAGGTCGGCTCCCACGTGCCCGGCACGCCCCAGATCGGCTGGGGCGAGTCGACCCACTGCGTGTTCACGAGGGCGAGCGGGCCGCGGGCGCCGACGACGTGGGCGTGCCGGAGAGCGCGGAAGCGCTCGAGCTCGGCGGCCGCCGAGGCGGCGTCGGGAGTGCGGGGCGTGGGGTCGGGCGTTCGGGGCGTGGCGTCGGCCATGGGTCCTCCTGGGTCTGTCGGGGTGAACCGTGCGCGGCGTCCGATCATGCCCCGCGTCGTGCTGCGGCGCGGCGCGGAGGGCCGTGCCGCGGCGCGGCGGGCTACGGCGTCGTGTCACCGCCGAGGCGGCGCAGCTGCTCGGCGAACGGCACGACGTCGGCGAACGGGTCGTCGCGCTCGGTGTCGTGGCGGGCGACGAGGGCGGCGAACTCGCCGGCGGCGCGGCTGACGCGCTCAGGCAGGCCCGTCGTCGTCTCGTCTCCCCCGCCCCAGTCCTCCGAGGCGGCGAAGACGGCCGTCGGCGACACGACCGCCCGCAGGTACGAGAACAGCGGCCGGAGCGCGTGGTCGAGCACGAGCGAGTGGCGCGCCGTGCCCGCGGTCGCCCCGAGCAGCACCGGGGTCCCGCTCAGGGCGTCCTTGTCGAGCACGTCGAAGAACGACTTGAACAGGCCGCTGTACGACGCGGTGAACACAGGAGTGACGGCGATCAGGCCGTCTGCCCGCGCGACCTGCTCCAGGGCCGCGGCCAGCGCCTCCGGAGCGAACCCCGTGAGCAGGGCGTCGGTGATCTCGTGCGCCAGGTCGCGCAGCTCGACGACCTCGACGCGGGCGGGCGTCCCGCCGGCGAGCAGCTCACGGGCGGTCGCCTCGGCGAGGCGGTCGGCGAGCAGCCGCGTGGAGGAGGGCTGGCTGAGCCCGGCGCTGACGACGACGACGGTCTTGGTGCTCACGGGGTGGTGCTCCTGTCTGTGGTGCTGATGCTGGTGCGTGCTGGTGCTGGTGCGTGCTGGTGCTGGTGCGTGCCGGGGCTCCGGCCGGCGCTCAGCGCGCGGTGGCGACGGGGTCGGCCTCACGGAGCGCCTGCGCGTCGAGCGCGGCGGCGTCGGCCGCGGCCACCCGCGAGGCGTGGGTGGGCGCCTCGGGCACGCCGGGGGCCCGCCGGGCGTCGAACTCGGCGCGCAGCACCGGGACGACCTCCTCGCCGAGGATGTCGAGCTGCTCGAGCACGGTCTTCAGCGGCAGCCCGGCGTGGTCCATCAGGAACAGCTGGCGCTGGTAGTCGCCGACGTACTCGCGGAAGCCGAGGGTGCGGTCGATGACCTCCTGCGGGCTGCCGACCGTGAGGGGCGTCTGCCGGGTGAAGTCCTCGAGGCTCGGCCCGTGGCCGTAGACGGGGGCCTGGTCGAAGTAGGGGCGGAACGCGGCCTTGGCGTCCTGCGAGTTCTTCCCCAGGAAGACCTGACCGCCGAGGCCCACGATCGCCTGGTCGGCGCGGCCGTGGCCGTGGTGCTCGAAGCGGGTGCGGTAGAGCTCGACCATCTGCTTCGTGTGCGAGGCGGGCCAGAAGATGTGGTTGGCGAAGAAGCCGTCGCCGTAGTACGCGGCCTGCTCGGCGATCTCGGGGCTGCGGATGGAGCCGTGCCACACGAACGGCGCGACGCCGTCGAGAGGCCGGGGAGTCGCGGTGAAGCCCTGCAGGGGCGTCCGGAAGTGCCCCTTCCAGTCGACCACGTCCTCCGTCCAGAGCCGGCGCAGCAGCGCGTAGTTCTCGATCGCGAGGTTGATGCCCTGGCGGATGTCCTTGCCGAACCAGGGGTAGACCGGGCCGGTGTTGCCGCGGCCGAGGGTCAGGTCGACGCGGCCGTTCGTGAGGTGCTGGAGGGTCGCGAAGTCCTCCGCGATCTTGACCGGGTCGTTCGTCGTGATGAGCGTGGTCGAGGTGCTGAGGGTGATCGTCTCGGTCTGCGCGGCGATCCAGGCGAGGAGGGTCGTCGGGCTGGAGTTCACGAAGGGCGGGTTGTGGTGCTCGCCGGCGGCGTAGACGTCGAGGCCGACCTCCTCCGCCTTCTTGGCGATGGTGACCATCGCCTCGAGGCGCTCGTGATCGGTCGGGGTCCGCCCCGTGGTCGGGTCGGTCGTGATGTCGCCGACGCTGAAGATCCCTAGCTGCATGGTGTCCACCCTAGCTCAACTGCATGCGTTTGCATGTAGTTGTCCGAACGCGCGCCTCCCCCTCGGCATTCCCGCCCCGCGAACCTCTCTCCTCTCTCCGTCGACCGCGTCACCGGCACCTGCCCCGAGCCCCGTGCCCATCGCCCCCCTGTCGGCAACTCCTGCTCCCTGCCTCCGACACCGCGACTCCACCCGCTCCGCGCAGCACAGGGCAGGAGTTGCCGACCGAGCACGAGGGGTCATGTGACAGCCGCGAGCGAGCGACCGCACCCAACCCGACCTGGCCGTCTCGCCATCGCCGGGCGCGCCCTCTCCTTCCCATCGTGTCGGCAATTCCTGCTCACACCGTGTCGGCAACTCCTGCTCCCTGCCTCCGACACCGCGACTCCACCCGCTCCGCGCAGCGCAGGGCAGGAGTTGCCGACCGAGGGCGGCGATCCCGAGACCTGCGAGGAGTCGCGGTGGGCGGAGACACGGGCCGTCGCGCACCCGGGGCTCCGGGGCGGACTCGATTCGCCCAGGCGTGTCGGCAACTCCTGCTCAGGCGCGCCCCTCCCGGCCGACGGGGCAGCTCCGGGACCCGGAGCAGGAGTTGCCGACAGGCCGGGGGCGGCAGACGAGACGGTAGGCGGGCGCTCGGACGGGGAGGGGGCCGGTCGAGGGGCCCGGTCGAGGGGGTCGGTCGAGGGGCCCCGTCGGGGCCCGGGGGACGCCGGAGGGAAGGGCGCTGCCCTCCGGTGCGGACGGGGCGCCAGAGCGGGACGAGGAGAGGGAGGAGCGGGTCAGGCCAGCGGGGGCGCGAGGCGGAGGAAGCGCTCGGCGACCTGGGCACGCTCGACGGGCCCGTCGCCGTCACGGTCGATCTGCGGCGAGTCGAACTCGACCCACCAGGTGCGGGCGGACCCGCCGATGGCGGAGACGCCCTGCCAGGCCGAGCCACCGGCCCGCAGCACGACGCCGGTCGGGCCGTAGGGGAAGGGCGACGCGGCGTCCTCGTCGGAGTCGAGCACGTACACCTGCGCCCCGATGCCCATGCGGGCCGGGCCGGCCGCGGGGCCGTCGTCGTCGGACTGCAGGTCGCGCGGTCGCCTCGTGAACATGCGCACATCGTGCCACAGGCACCTCAGCGCGAGGCGCGAGGCGCGAGACGCGAGACGCGAGACGCGGCGCACGACGACGCACCGTACGCGACACCAGTAGGGCGGACGGGACTTGAACCCGTGACCGATCGATTATGAGTCGACTGCTCTAACCGGCTGAGCTACCGCCCCCCGCCGACCCGTCGGGCCGCCGAGGCGGGTCAGGCCGGGTCGACCTCGGTGGTGGGTGCCACCGGCTGACCACGATACAGCCCCTCGAACACGCTCAGCGTGCGCTGGATGTCGTGCCCCTGGATGACCCGCAGGCTGGCCCGCCGCATCGCGAGGTAGTCGTCGTCGGGGAGGGTCAGCACCCGGGTCAGCTTCGCCGCGAGGTCTCGGCTGTCGCCGGGCCGGAAGAGGTGCCCGTTGACGCCCTCCGTCACGAGGTGCGGCAGCGCCATCGCGTCGGCGACGACGATGGGCAGGCCCGACGCCATCGCCTCGAGGCTGGCGATGCTCTGCAGCTCGGCGATCGAGGGCATCGCGAACACCGTGGCGTCCGTGAGCGTCTGCCGCAGGTCGTGGTCGGAGAGGTACCCCGCGAAGGTCACCCGGTCGGAGAGGCCCAGCTCGACGGTCAGCTGCTGCAGCTGCTTCATCAGGTCGCCCCCGCCGACGATCGTCAGCGTGGCGCCGAGGGCAGGGTCGAGCTGGGTCACGGCCCGCAGCAGCACGTCGATCTGCTTCTCGGCGGTGACCCGGCCGACGAACACGATCCGGTTCTCGGCCGGGCGGTCCGTCCTGGCGGTGTAGTCGGCCGCGTCGATGCCGCACGAGACGGCGAGCACGCCGTGCACGTCGACGGCCTGTTCGAGGAAGTCCGCGGCGGCCTGCGTCGGCGTCGTGATGGCCTCGACGCGGCGGAACGTCGAGCTCGCGTCCTTCCACGCCAGCGCGACGGCGGTGGCCCGGAGCCCCTGAGGCAGCCCGGTGTGCTCGAGGAGGTTCTCGGGCATGAAGTGGTTCGTCGCGACGGCGCGGATGCCGAGGCGGTTCGCGACGCGCACGACGGCGCGGCCGATGACGATGTGCGACTGGATGTGGACGACGTCGGGCTTCACCTGCTCGATCACGCGCTCGGCGTTGCGCTGCGCCCGCCACGGGGTCGCGAAGCGCAGCCAGTCGTGCAGCGGCCAGCGCGTGGAGTACAGGCGGTGGACGGTGAGGGTCGTGCCGGCGTGCTGCTCCAGGAACGTGCCGTGCCGACGAGTCGCCGCCGGGGCCAGCACGTGCACGTCGTGGCCACGGTCGGCGAGCCCGACGGCGAGGCGCTCGGCGAAGTTGGCCGCGCCGTTGACGTCGGGCGGAAAGGTGTCGGCGGCGATCAGCACGGTGAGGCGGGCGTCGGAGGCGGCCTCCGGGCGGGTCGGCGCGGCGGGATCGGGGGCGTCGGTCACGTCTCGGGCGTCCTTCGTGAGGCTCGGTGGTCAGGTCGAACGGTGGTCAGGTGAGGCGAGGAGGCGCGGGTCGTGCCGAGGAGGCGCGCGCCCGGTCGACGGCCCGCTCCCGACACGGCGTGGCCACGCTAGCTCAGGTCTTCTTCACGGGCTGGTATTTGGCCAGCTGGAACACGCCGTAGACGGCGACCGCGCCGGCGAGCAGGAAGAGCACGACGGCGACGGCGGGCGCGGTCGCGGCCTCCCCCAGCACGACGATGCCGATCGTGACGGCGATGATCGGGTCGACCACCGTGAGGCCGGCGATGACGAGGTCGGGCGAGCCCGACGAGTAGGCGTTCTGCACGAAGTACCCGCCCAGGGCCCCGGCGGCGAGGAGCATCACGAGGCAGACCACGCTGAGCCAGTCGAACTCCCCCGCCGTGATCCTGTTCAGGACGACCTTGGCGAGCGTCGCCACGAAGCCGTAGAGCACCCCGGCGCCGATGATGTAGAACAGCGCGCTGCGGCGACGGCGCAGGAGCACGAACGCCCCTCCGAGCAGGGCCCCCACCAAGAGCAGCAGCACGAGCACCGTGACGAGCTGCGGGGTCGTGATCGGGCTCTCCGTGGCGGTGAAGGCGGCGACGGTCGCGAACAGCCCGATGCCGCCCACGCAGATCGCGATCGAGCGCTTGACCCGGCCGGTCAGCCGACGCCCCGTCACCCGGGCGTTGACGAGGGCCGTGACGACGAGCGCGACGGCGCCGAGCGGCTGCACGACGAGGAGGGGCGCGATCTTCAGGCTGGTGAGCTGGAAGACGATCGCGAGGCCCAGCATGGCCGTCCCCATCACCCACGAGGGCCGCCCGAGCAGGGCGAGGACCTGGCGCACCGACATGCCGCTGTGCGCCGCGCCGAGCCGGTGCTCGACCTTCGCCACCCCCCGGCTCTGCAGCTGCGCGCCGATCGACAGGAAGACCGCGCCGACGAGGGCGAGCGGGATGCCGAGCGCCTGGTACGGGGTCAGCGAGACCTGGGCGGTCAGGTCCCCGAGGTCAGCGCTCACGCGACCACGGTAGCGGGCGCGTCGTCGATAGTCTGGACGAATGGCCGTACGTCCCATCTCGATCACGGGTGATCCCGTCCTCCACCACCGCGCCTCCGAGGTGCTCGACATCGACGACGAGCTGCGCACGCTCGTCGCCGACATGTTCGAGACCATGGACGCCGCTCCCGGGGTCGGCCTGGCCGGCCCGCAGGTGGGCGTGGGCCTCCGCCTGTTCGTCTGGTCGTGGATCGACGACGACGGAGGCGACCAGCGCGGCGTCGCGATCAACCCGACCCTCTGGCAGAGCCCGCTGACGATCGAGCCGCTCGACGACGAGGGCGAGTCGGAGGGCTGCCTGTCGATCCCGGGCGAGCGCTTCCCGCTGCGCCGTGCCGACAGCGTGCTGCTCCGGGCCACCGACCTCGACGGGCAGCCGTTCGAGATCGAGGCGGTCGGCTGGCTCGCCCGCATCTTCCAGCACGAGTACGACCACCTCGACGGCGTGCTCTACGCCGACCGTCTCGAGCACCCGTTCCACAAGGCTGCCGCCAAGGCCGTGAAGCGCGCGAGCTGGGGCGTGCCCGGCAAGACCTGGCTGCCGGGCGTCGACCACCTCGACGACTGATCGGCGCGGCCTCGGGCCTCGTCGCTCCCCGAGGACGTGAGGAGGCCCAGCGGGCGGAGCCGCTGGGCCGTCGCTCCCCCAGAACGTGAAAAGGCCCAGCGGGTGGAGCCGCTGGGCCTTCGCTCCCCGACTTGGACTCGAACCAAGAACCTGCCGGTTAACAGCCGGCTGCTCTGCCAATTGAGCTATCGAGGAATGGCAACTGCTGCGAACCTGAGTTCTCAACAGCGGGTCCAACTGTAGCGCACATCTGACCTCCGGATGAACACCGGGCGCGCGCCGGGCGCGTCGCGCCGCGGCCCCTGCACCCACCGCCCGCGGGCGGCCGTGGGACCGGACCTCAGTAGCCGGCGCGCGGGTCGACGACCCCCGCGAAGTCGCCGTCGCCGGCCAGGGCGCGCACGTTGTGGCGGATGCGCCCGGCGAGCAGCGGCGCCGTCATCTCGGGGGTGTCCGCCTGGTGCGGCGTCACAATCGCCCGGGGGTGGCCCCAGAGCGGGTGCCCGTCGGGCAGGGGCTCGGGCGACGTCACGTCGAGGCCGGCGCCCCAGAGACGCTCGTCGTCCAGGGCGGCGACCAGCGCCTCCGTGTCGACGAGGTCACCGCGCGCGACGTTCACCAGGACGGCCCGCGGAGGGAGCAGCGCGAGCCGCCGGGCGTCGACGAGGCGCGCCGTCTCGGCGGTCGAGGCCGCCGCGAGCACGACGACGTCGGCGTCGGGGAGCACCTCGTCGAGCTGCTCGACGGTGACCGTGCGCTCGGCGCCCGCCACGGGCTCGGCCGACCGGCGGACCACCGTCACGCGGCACTCGAAGGGCGCGAGCAGCCGCAGCAGCTCGCGCGCGATCCCTCCGGCGCCCACGACGACGACCCGTCGGCCGTACAGCGAGACCCCTCGCTGCTCGGTCTGCCACGAGGTGGCCTGGACGCGCGAGGGCACGACCCGGAACAGCGAGAGGACGAGCATCAGGGCGTGCTCGGCGACCGGCTCGGAGTACGCGCCCTTCGCGCTCGTCCAGAGGGGCCGGGGGGCGTCGGCGTGCCGGGCCAGCACGTCGGAGAAGGCGTCGACGCCGGCCCAGGGCAGCTGGACCCACTCGATGCCGGGATGGGCGGCGAGTGCCGCGTCGAGGCCGGCGACGTCACGGTACGACAGCCAGATCAGGCCGCGCGTGTCGGGGCCGAGCGGGACGAGCGTGCCCCCGGCCTCCTCGACGGCGGCCACGAAGACCGGGGACTCCCGCGGCGCCACGGTGACGGCGCCCGGGCGGGGCCGGCGGTCGGCGGGGAGGGCGGCGACCACGTCGGTGGAGCGGTGCCCGCGGGCGACCGGGACGTCAGCGCTGCCGGTCATCGCGGGTCTCCCCCGGCCGTCTGCCCGGCGTCGCCCTCGGCCTCGCCGCGCGGGCCGGCCGAGCCGAGCGGGCCGGTCGAGCCGACCGTTCCGGTCGACCCCCGCCGGATGGCGTCGATCGGCGACGTCTGCGCGAGCACCTTCACGTACGGGTCGACCCCGTCACGCAGCACCTCGTCGATCTGGCCGTGGCCCACGAGACGGCCGCCGCGCATCACTGCGACCCGGTCGGTCACGGCGCGCGCCTCGGCCACCGAGGAGGTGACGACGACGGCCGAGAACTGGCGGTCCTCGTGCAGGTTCTTGATCACGTCGAGCACGGCCTGGCGCACGAGCACGTCGACCCCGCGGGCGGGCTCGTCGGCGACGAGCAGGCTCGGCTCGAGCACGAGCGACCGCGCGAGCGCCACGCGCTGCCGCTGGCCCGAGCTGAGCTCCCACGTCTGCTTGAGCATGACGCTGAGCGGCAGGTGCACCGCGTCGACGAGCGTCGAGGTCAGACGACCGGCCTCCCGTCGGTCGAACCGCTTGTCACGGAGGTAGATCGGCTCCGCGATCGCCTCCCCCACGGTGAGGTCGGGGCTGAGCGCCTCGCCGTCGTCCTGCGCGAGGTAGCCGACCACGGCCGTGAGCCGGTCGCGACGCCGCGGCGACGCCCGCAGGAGGTCCTGCCCGAAGACGCGGGCGGCGCCGCCGACGATGCGGGGCCGCCCCTCGGGCGCTCGGCCGCGCCCGACGAGGCCGGCCAGGGCGAGGGCCAGGGTGGACTTGCCCGAGCCGCTCTCGCCGAGCACCGCGACGATCTCGCCGGGGGCCACCGAGAGCGTGACGCCGTCGACCGCCCGCAGGGCGGGGCTGCCGGCGCGCGCCGGGTACTCGAGCGAGAGGTCGTCGGTCGCGACCGGTCGCGACAGGTCGAGGTCGAGCCCCGCCACGGTCAGGCCGCGCCCTCGGCCGCCACGCGGTCGAGCTCGGCGAGGTGCTGCCGTCTGGCCGCCTGCTCGGCCGGGTCGGGCACGGGCAGCGACGCCAGCAGCCGCTGCGTGTACAGGTGCTCGGGGGCGCCGAGCACCTGGTCGTTCGGCCCCATCTCGACCATGTCGCCGTGGTACAGCACGCCGATGCGGTCGGCGAGCATGTTGACGACGGCGAGGTCGTGGCTGATGAACAGGGCGGCGAACCCGAGGTCGGACTGCAGCTCGCGGAACAGCTCGAGCACCCGCGCCTGGACCGACACGTCGAGCGCGCTGGTCGGCTCGTCGGCGATCAGCAGGGTCGGCTCGAGGGCCAGCGACCGGGCCAGGCTCGCACGCTGACGCTGGCCGCCGCTGAGCTCGTGCGGGTACCGGTCGCCGAACGCCCGGGGCAGCTGCACGGCCTCGAGCAGCTCGTCGACCCGCTTCCGCGCCGCACGGGCGTGCGGGGCACGGCCGTGCACCACCAGGGGCTCGGCGACGCACTCGGCGATCGTCAGCAGGGGGTTGAAGCTGGAGGCCGGGTCCTGGAAGACGAAGCCGATGTCGGCGCGGCGGGGCTTGAAGTCCCGTTCGTGCACGCCGTTCATCTCGACGCCGAGCACCTCGAGCGACCCGCCGGTGACCTTGGTCAGCCCGGCGATGGCCCGGCCGATGGTCGTCTTGCCTGAGCCGCTCTCGCCGACGAGGCCCAGCACCTCGCCCTTCGCGATGGAGAAGTCGACGCCCTTGACGGCACGGAAGCCGCTGCGGCCGAAGCGGCCCGGGTACTCGATCTCGAGCCCCGTGGCGCGCACGACGACCTCGCGGTCGGCCTCCGCCGCCTGCACCTGCGCGCCCCGCGCCTCCAGCTTGGGCACGGAGGCCAGCAGGCGCTTCGTGTAGTCGTCCTGAGGCGCGGCGAAGAGGTCCGCGGCGGACGCCTGCTCGACGACGCGGCCGAGGTACATCACGGCGACGCGGTCGGCCAGGTCGGCGACGACGCCCATGTTGTGGGTGATGAGCACGATGGCCGTGCCGAACTCGTCACGCAGGTCGCGCAGCAGGTCGAGGATCTCGGCCTGCACCGTCACGTCGAGGGCGGTGGTCGGCTCGTCGGCGACGATGACCGACGGGTTGAGCACGAGCGCCATCGCGATGACGACGCGCTGCTTCTGCCCGCCCGAGAACTGGTGGGGGTAGTGGTCGACCCGAGTCTCCGGGTCGGGGATGCCCACGCGACGCAGGATGTCGACGGCGCGGGCCTTCGCGTCCTTCCGGCTGACCTTGCCGTGGGCCCGGATGCCCTCGGCGATCTGCCAGCCCACCGTGTAGACGGGGTTAAGGGCGGTCGAGGGCTCCTGGAAGACCATGGCGACCTCGGTGCCGCGCAGCTCGCGCACCTTGCCGGCGCCGACCGAGAGCACGTCGCTCCCGCTCAGCACCACGGCGCCGCTCGCGGTTGCGGTCTCGGGCAGCAGCCCCAGGATCGTCTTGGCCGTCACGGACTTGCCGCTCCCCGACTCCCCCACGATCGCGAGGACCTCGCCGGCGCGCACGTCGAGCGTCACGCCCTGGACGGCCGGCACGTCGCCGCCGTCGGTGGCGAACGTGACGCGCAGGTCGGTGATGCCGACCGCGACGTCGCGCTGGTCGCGGGGCAGGTCGTGCGCGGCGTGGCGGACCGCCACCGCGCCTCCCGCGCTCGTCGTGCCGCCGGCCGTGGTGCTGGTGTCGTCGCTCATGCGGGGACCTCCGTCGTCTCGGCCGGTGCCTGCGCCGCGGCCGTCGTCTTCTTGCGCCCCGCGCGACGACGCGTCCGGAGGCGCGGGTCGGCCAGGTCGTTGAGGCTCTCGCCCACGAGGGTGATGCCGAGCACCATCAGCACGATCGCCGAGCCCGGGAACACGCCCGTCCACCAGATGCCGCTCGCCGTGTCGCTGAGCGCCCGGTTGAGGTCGTAGCCCCACTCGGCGGCCGAGGTCGGGCCGATGCCGAAGCCGAGGAACCCGAGCGCTGCCAGGGTGAGGATCGCCTCGGAGGCGTTCAGGGTGAGGATGAGCGGCAGGCTCCGCGTGGCGTTCCGCAGCACGTGCCGGAACATGATGCGCGGGGTGCTGCTGCCGACGACCTTCGCCGACTCGACGAAGGCCTCGGCCTTGAGGCGGACGGCCTCGGCGCGGACCACGCGGAAGTACTGCGGCACGTAGACCACCGTGATCGAGATGCCGGCGGAGAGGATGCCGCCCCACAGGCTCGACTGCCCCCCGCTGATGACGATCGAGATGACGATCGCGAGCAGCAGCGACGGGAAGGCGTAGACGGCGTCGGCGACGACCACGAGCACGCGGTCGAGCCAGCCTCCGAGGTAGCCCGAGACGAGGCCGAGCACGACGCCGATCGAGATCGAGAGGACCACGGCGACGACGATCACGGCGATCGCCGTGCGGGTGCCCCAGACGACCCGGCTGAAGACGTCGTAGCCGCCCACCGTCGTGCCCCAGAGGTGCATGGCGGAGGGGGCGGCCTGACGGGCGAAGTTGCCGTCGGCGTCGCTCAGCTGGCCGAAGCCGTAGGGCGCGATGAGCGGCGCGAAGAGGGCCAGGACGATGAAGACGACGCAGAGCACGAGGCCGGCGACGAGCATGCCGCGCTGGAGCCCGACCGAGCGCCGGAGGTGCGAGACGACCGGGAGGCGCTTCCAGAGCGGCTCGCGGCGGTCGGCGAGGACGGCGGTGGGGACGGTGGACATGTCAGTACCTCACTCGCGGGTCGATGAGAGCCGCGATCACGTCGACGACGAAGTTGGTGACGGCGACGATCACCGCCAGCACGGCCACGATGCCCTGCACGGCGACGAAGTCGCGCGCCGACAGGTACTGCTGCAGCTCGAAGCCGAGGCCGCGCCAGCCGAAGGTCGTCTCGGTCAGCACCGAGCCGCCGAGCAGCATGGCGATCTGCAGGCCCATGACGGTGATGATCGGGATGAGCGCGGGCTTCAGCGCGTGCTTGCGGACGAGGCGGAACTCCGAGACCCCGCGCGAGCGGGCGGCGTCGACGTACTCGGAGCCGAGGGTGCCGATGACGTTCGTGCGCACCAGGCGCAGGAAGATGCCGGCCGTGAGGAGGCCGAGGGTCAGGGCGGGCAGCACGGCGTGGCTCAGCACGTTGGTCGTGATGGTCGCGTTGCCGATGCGCAGGGCGTCGATGATGTAGACGCCGGTGGGGTTGTCGATGCGCCCCAGGGCGATGCCCACCCTCGTGTCGGCGCGGCCACTGAGCGGCAGCCAGCCCAGCCAGACCGAGAAGACGAGCTTGAGCAGCAGGCCCGCGAAGAAGACGGGGGTCGCGTAGGCGAGGATCGCGAGGATGCGCAGCACGGCGTCCGGCCAGCGGTCGCGCACGTAGGCGGCGAGCATGCCGAGCGGGATGCCGATCACCAGCGCGACGATCAGGGCGTAGAAGACGAGCTCGACCGTGGCCGCGCCGTACGTGACGATGACCTCGCTGATCTGGCGGTTGTCGGTCGCGGTCGTGCCGAAGTCGAGGCGGACGATCTGGCCCAGGTACTCGAGGTACTGGACGATGATCGGCCGGTCGTAGCCCGCGGCGTGCAGGCGCTCCTGCAGCTGCGCCTCGGTGAGGCGGCCCCCGACGGAGGCGGTGATCGGGTTCCCGACGACCCGCATCAGGAAGAAGACCAGGGTGACCAGGATGAAGACGGTCGGGATGATCAGGAGGGCCCTGACCACGAGGTAGCGGCCGAGGCCGCCGCCGGAGGACTTCCGCCTCTTCTCGGTGGTCGTCGGGGGCGTCGCGGGAGCTGTGGCGCTCCCGGTGAGCACTGTCACGTCACTGTGCCTTTCGTGGTGGTGCGGAGCGGACGCGGGAAGGGGGCGTCCCGCCCGTGGGCGGGACACCCCCTCCGCGTCACGCGGTGTCTCGGTCGGTGCCGACCCGCTCGTGGCGGGTCAGCGGTGCGGCCGTCAGCGGCTCAGGGCGCCGTAGCGGAACTTGAACGACGCGTCGAGCGTGTCGTCGACTCCCTGGATGTCGGAGGCCGAGACGACGACCTGCGTGCCCTGGAGCAGCGGCAGGGTCGGCAGGTCGGCGGCGACCGCGTCCTGGATCTGGCCGATGAGCGCCGTGCGGGCGGTCTCATCGGACTCGGCGATCTCCTGCGTGAGCAGGCCCTGCACCTCGGCGTCGTCGTAGTGGTTGCCGACGAAGTTGTCCTTCACGAAGAACGGCGACAGGTAGTTGTCGGCGTCCGAGAAGTCGGGGAACCAGCCCAGCTGGTACACGGGGTAGGCGTCCTCGCGGCGCTCGCTCGAGTAGGTGTCCCAGAGGGTCGACTGCAGGTTGACGGTGAAGAGGCCGGTGGCCTCGAGCTGCGTCTTGATCAGCGCGTACTCCTCGTCGCTCGAGGCGCCGTAGTGGTCGGGGCTGTACTGCAGGTCGATCGACACGGGCGTCGAGACGCCGGCGGCCGAGAGGGCCTCGGTGGCCTTCGCCACGTCGGCTCCGCCGTCGCCGTCGCCGTAGAGCTCCTTGAGGGGCTCGGTGGCGCCGGTCAGACCGTCGGGGACGACCGAGTAGAGGGGCGTGTAGGTGTCGTTGTAGACGTCCTTCGCGAGGGCCGCGCGGTCGACGCTGTCGGCGACGGCCTGGCGCACGGCCAGGGCCTTGGCCGGGTCGGCGTCGGGCTGCGTGGCGCCGAAGGGCTGGGTGTTCAGGTTGAAGACCATGTAGCGGATCTCGCCGCCGGGGCCGTTGTGCACCGTCAGCGAGTCGTCCTTCGCCAGGTCGGCGAGGTCGGTCGGGCTGAGGCTGCGGTTGGCGACGTCGACGTCGCCCTCCTGCACGGCGAGCTTGAGGTCGGTCTCCTTGGTGTAGTACGTGGCCGTGATCGAGGAGGCCTTCGGAGCGCCGAGGACGCCGTCGTACGAGTCGTTGGCCTCGTACTGGATCGCCTCGTTCTCCTTGTAGTCGGTGATCGAGTACTGGCCCGAGAAGGCGTCGCCCGAGACGATGTCGGCCGGCGCGGTCAGGCTCGTGGCCGAGAAGACGTCCTCGTCGACGATGGGGCCGGCGGGGCTCGAGAGGATCTGCGGCCAGGTCTGGTCGGCGCCCTTGAGGTGGAAGACGACGGTCGTGTCGTCGGGCGCGTCGGTGCTGTCGAGGTTCGCGAGGAGCGACGAGGGGCCGTTGTCGTCGGCGATGGCGAGCTGGCGGTCGAACGTGAACTTGACGTCGCTCGAGGTGAGCGCGTTGCCGTTCGCGAAGGTCAGGCCGTCCTTGAGGGTGACCGTGTAGGTCGTCGGGTCGGTGAACTCGGCGGAGGCCGCGAGGTCGGGCTCGACGTCGGGGCTGCCGTACGGCGAGTTCATCAGGAAGCCGAAGACCTGGTTCTGCACGGCGAACGAGCCGTTGTCGTACGAACCGGCCGGGTCGAGCGAGGTGATGACGTCGGTGGTGCCGACGCTGATGCCGTTCAGCGCGTCGTCGGCGGCGTCGCCGCCTCCGGACGCGCAGCCGGCGAGGACGAGGGCGGTGGCGGCGACGCCACCGGTGATCGCGAGGACGCGACGGCCGAGCCTGATGTCGGACGTTGTCATATCCGGTTGCCTCTTTCTCTGGGTACGAGGGGCTCCCGACACCGCTGCTGTGAGGTGCGGCCGTTTCTGGGAGTGCTCATTGGTAACACACGCCCGGCCTCGGGTCGTAGCCCAGGCCGGATCGTTAACAAGACGGCAACGAACCTTGCCACGTGGTCTGGTCGTCGCAGCAGCTCGTGTATGCGCTTCCAGGCAGGTGTCGTCGCTGTCGGGGCCCGTCGCGGTCGCGGACCCCCGCCGTCGCGGGCGGTCGCTACTCGGCGCGGACGGCGCGCCGCTCCGCCTCGACCTCGACGAGCCGACGTTGGAGCTCACGGTGTCGCTCGGGCTCGGCCTTGACGTCGGTGCGCTGGAACTGCCCCATCAGGTCCGCCTTCTGCCGCAGGAGGTCGCGCTCGACCAGCGAGGAGACGATGCCGCGGCAGTAGGTGGTGATCTCCCGGCCCTCGCGCTCCGGCAGCGGCGCGACGGCGAGCTCCTTGGCGAGGCCCGCGTAGTACTCGGGGGTCTGGTCGAGCACCACGTCGAGCCACCGCGGGTCGCCGAAGCTGTCGAGGCTGACCGCGACGGCGTCCTTGACCACGTCGAACGACGCGGTCGCGAGCGTCGCCCGCGTCGCGCGCTGGATCAGCTCGAGGCCGACGGCGGCCGGCTGCTGCAGGATCGCCATCAGCGCGTCCCGCTCGAGACGGGTGGTCAGGTCGCCGGGCAGCGTCATCAGGCTGGGGCCCGCAGGCTCCTCGGGCAGCGGCGGCAGGCTGGTGATGGACTGACGCCCGTCGGAGACGCTCTTCGGCTGGGCCCGCTCGAGGGCGGCCACGGCACCGGAGGCGCGGCGCGCCTCCTCGACGCTGGTCGCGACCTCCCCCGGGTCGAGCCCCAGCCAGCCCGCGAGCGAGCGGACGTAGCCCTGGGTCATCGACCGGTCGCGGATGCCGGCCACGACGGGAGCCGCGGCGCGCAGGGCGGCGACCCGCCCCTCCACCGTCTCCAGGTCGTGGGCGTCGAGCACCCGGCGGATCATGAACTCGAACATCGGCCGCTTCGTGTCGACGAGGCGCCGGACCGCGTCGTCGCCGCGGTTGAGCCGCAGGTCGCACGGGTCGAGCCCGTCGGGCGCGACGGCCACGAAGGTCTGCGCCGAGAAGCGGCTCTCCTCGGCGAAGGCGCGGGAGGCGGCCCGCTGACCGGCCTCGTCGGGGTCGAAGGTGAAGACGACCTCACCGGCCGTCGACGTGTCCGCCCCGCCGACGTCGCCGAGCATCGGGCGCAGCAGCTTGATGTGGTCGACGCCGAACGACGTGCCGCAGGTGGCGACGGCGGTGGTGACGCCCGCGAGGTGGCACGCCATGACGTCCGTGTAGCCCTCGACGATGACGACCTGCTTGCCCTTGGCGATGTCGCGTCGGGCGAGGTCGAGCCCGTAGAGCACCTGCGACTTGTGGTAGACGGGCGTCTCGGGCGTGTTGAGGTACTTCGGGCCCTTGTCGTCGTCGAGCAGGCGGCGCGCGCCGAAGCCGATCGTCGAGCCCGTGACGTCGCGGATCGGCCACAGCAGCCGGCCCCGGAACCTGTCGTAGGGGCTGCGGTCGCCCTGGCTGAGCAGGCCCGCCGTCACGAGCTCCTCGTCGGTGAAGCGCAGGCCCTTGAGGTGCGAGCGGAGGGCGTCGAACGACTTCGGCGCGAAGCCGACCCCGAAGCGCTCGGCGGCCGCCGGGTCGAAGCCCCTCTCGCCGAGGAAGCGCCGGGCCGGGTCGGCGTCGGCCGCCGTGAGGTGCTCGACGAAGAACTCGCGAGCCGCCTCGTTCGCCGCCAGGAGGCGCGCCCGGTTGCCGTGGTCGCTCGCCTGGCCACCGTCCTCGTAGTGCAGGGCGAAGCCGATGCGGCCCGCGAGACGCTCCACCGCCTCCTGGAAGGTGGTGTGGTCCATCTTCATGACGAAGCTGTAGACGTCGCCGTCCTCGCCGCAGCCGAAGCAGTGGTACCGGCCGACCTGCGGCCGCACGTGGAAGCTCGGGCTGCGCTCGTCGTGGAACGGGCAGAGGCCCTTGAGGCTGCCGACGCCCGCGCCCTTGAGCGTGACGTGGTCGCCGACGACGTCGGCGATGTTGGTGCGCGAGCGCACCTCGTCGATGTCGTCCCGCTTGATCAGCCCTGCCACGGATCGATCCTAGGTCGGGGCTCCGACACGGGGGCTGTGCCCCGGAGGCTGGTGTGCTCGGAGGCGGTGTCGCTCGGGCGCGTCACCGAGAGCCGACGAGACGGTCGTGCCAGGCCATGGCGCTCTGGTCGGTCAGCGACGCGACCTGGTCGACGACCACGCGGCGGCGGGCGGCGTCGTCGGAGGCGCTGGCCCAGTCGGCCGCGAAGCCCGCGTCGAGCTCGGAGTCGCCCCGCTGCCAGAGGGACTCGGCGAGGGTGGTCAGCACTTCGCGCTGGCGCTCGTAGATCGGCTGGCGTGCGCCCTGGGTCATCACGAACGCGGCGGTGATCCCCTTGAGCACGGCGATCTCGCCGATGACGTCGGGCGAGATGACCATGCTCGCGCGGAACCGGATGAGCGACTCCTCCGCGTACGACTCCCGGGTCGACTGCGTGGCCGAGCCCGCGAAGCGGCCGATGAGCTGGCTGGTGAGGTTCTTCAGCCGGGCCTGGTCGAGCCGGCCGCCGTCGTACGACCGCAGCCAGAAGGGCTGGCGGCGCAGCCGCTCGAACGCCTCCACCAGCTCGTCACGGCTGAGCTCGCCGCCGACCCACGCGTGCATGGCCGTCACGAGGGCGTCGTGGCCGTCGAGCGAGCCGAGGCTCGAGACGTCGACGTAGCCGTTCACCACGGCGTCCTCGAAGTCGTGCACGGAGTAGGCGATGTCGTCGGAGAGGTCCATCACCTGGGCCTCGATGCAGCGACGGCGACGAGGGGCCCCGGCGCGCAGCCACCGGAACGCCGCCGTGTCGTCGTCGTAGAAGCCGAACTTCATGCGCCCGCCGGGGTCGGGCACGCCCTGCGCGGCCGGCCACGGGTACTTGCAGCTCGCGTCGAGGCTGGCACGGGTCAGGTTGAGGCCGAAGCTGCGCCCGGTCGCGTCGATGACCTTGGGCTCGATGCGCGTGAGCAGGCGGAGGGTCTGCGCGTTGCCCTCGAAGCCGCCGATGTCGCGCGACCACTCGTTGAGGGCACGCTCGCCGTTGTGCCCGAAGGGCGGGTGCCCGAGGTCGTGGGCCAGGCACGCCGTGTCGACGACGTCGGGGTCGAGGCCCAGGCTCGTCGCGAGCTCACGACCGACCTGCGCGACCTCGAGCGAGTGCGTCAGCCGGTTGCGCGCGAAGTCGAGGCCCGCGGTGGGGCTCAGCACCTGCGTCTTGGCCGCGAGGCGACGGAGCGCGCTCGAGTGCAGCAGCCGAGCGCGATCGCGGGCGAAGTCGCTGCGTCGGTTCGAGTGCTGCTCGGGCAGCCACCGCTCGGAGTCGGCGGGGTCGTAGGCGACGCTCACGGCGTGCGGGGACGCAGCGGTCACCGGTCACCTCTCGGTTCGGGGCAGGCAGGACGGCGGGCGGAGCAGCGGGCGGAGTCGCGGGGAGGCACGACCGGGCGGGTGCGGGCCGGCAGGTGCGGGGCGATGCGGATCGACACGCCTCAGCCGCCGCTGTGGTGCAGCTCGGCGGCGGCCAGCTCGGCCTTGAAGGCGACGTCGAGCTCACGGCTCTCGAGCCAGCGATCGGGCAGGGACGGTCGCTTCGGGCTGCCGGCGCGCCCGCGAGGGCCCTCGGCGGCCTCGCCGGGGTACTCCTGCGAGCCGTCGAGCGTCGACAGCAGGTCGTCCATCTGCTGGAGGGACTCCACCGCCGCCAGGCTGGCGCGGGTCTCGCCGCCGACGGGGTACCCCTTGAAGTACCAGGCGACGTGCTTGCGGATGTCGCGGCACGCGTGCGGCTCGTCGCCGTCGTAGAACTCGACGAGCAGCTCGGCGTGGCGTCGGAAGGCGGCGGCCACCTCGCCGAGCGTGGGCTCGGCCTTGGCGTCCTCGCCGCGGAAGGCGGCCGCGAGGTCGCCGAAGAGCCACGGACGCCCGAGGCACCCCCGGCCGACGACGACGCCGTCGCAGCCGGTCTCGTCGACCATGCGCAGGGCGTCCGCCGCCGACCAGATGTCGCCGTTGCCCAGCACGGGCACGCTGCCGATGGTCTCCTTCAGGGTGGCGATGGCCGACCAGTCGGCCGTGCCGGAGTAGAACTCGGAGGCGGTGCGCGCGTGGAGCGCGATGCTCGCGACGCCGGCACCCTCGGCCGCTCGGCCGGCCTCGAGGTAGGTCAGGTGGTCGGCGTCGATGCCCTTCCGCATCTTCACCGTGACCGGGACGTCACCGGCGGCGCGCACGGCCCGCTCGACGATCTCGCGGAACAGGCCGAGCTTCCAGGGGAGGGCTGCTCCCCCGCCCCGACGCGTCACCTTCGCCACCGGGCAGCCGAAGTTGAGGTCGATGTGGTCGGCGCGGTCCTCCGCCACGAGCATGGTGACCGCCTCGGCGACGGTGTTGGGCTCGACCCCGTAGAGCTGGATGCTGCGGAGGGTCTCGCTCTCGTGGTGCTGGATGAGCCGCATCGACTCGGGGGTGCGCTCGACCAGCGCACGGCTCGTGATCATCTCGCTCACGTAGAGACCGGCGCCGTACTCGCGGCAGAGGCGGCGGTAGGCGGTGTTCGTGATGCCGGCCATCGGGGCGAGGACGACGGGCGAGGCCACGTCGATCGGTCCGATCGAGAGGCCGGGGGAAGGAAGGGTGGTGGTGGACATCTGTACGATTCTCCCATGAGCGACGAGGGCGCGACAGTCGGGTCGGCAGCGGGTGTGGACGAGTCGGAGGGGCGTGGAGTCGGGGAGGGACGCGGCGACGGGGGCTCCCCCGCTGGTCCCGGAGCCGACCGGGTGTCGGCCGCGGCCGATCAGCTGGGCCTCGCCGTCGAGGTGGTCGAGCGGCCCGCCGCGGAGAGCCTGGAGCAGGCCGCGGCCCTCCTCGGCCTCGACGCCTCGTCCGTGGTCAAGAGCCTCGTCGTGAAGCGGCACGACGGGTCGTTCCTCTTCGCGCTCGTGCCGGGAGACCGACAGATCTCGTGGAGCAAGCTGCGATCCGTGGTGGGCGTCAACAAGCTGTCGATGCCCTCGGCCGAGGTGGCCTTCGCGGCCACCGGCTACGAACGCGGCACCATCACCCCGCTGGGCAGCTCGACCGCGTGGCCGGTCTTCGCCGACGAGCGGATCCTCGGGCTGCGCGTCGCCCTCGGGGCCGGGGTCCACGGCCGGAGCGCCCTCGTCGACGCCGACGCGCTCGTCGAGGGCCTCTCGGCGACCGTGGCGGACATCAGCGACTGAGCTCGATCCCCGCCGTCGCGAGGAGGACGACGACGGCGGAGGACGCCGTCGTCGTCGGGCACGACGGACGTCGCGTCAGATCTGACGGCCCTCGTCGAGAGCCTCGACGACGGCTCGGGCGGGTGCCTGGCCGCTCGCGGTGGCCGCGTGCACGTCGGCGACGACGGCCGGCAGGAGGCACGAGTCGCCCTCGCAGGCCAGCGCGTCCGCGTCGCCCAGCATCGTGAAGGCGGCGCTCATCGGTCGACCCCGACGGCGGGAGCCGCCGCAGCCGCGCTGCGCTCGGCGACGACCTGCTGCAGCGCCCCGAGGAAGGTCTCCGGCGCCTGGGCGCCGCTGATGCCGTACTTGCCCTCGAGGACGAAGAAGGGGACCCCCGAGATGCCGTAGGCCTGGGCCTGCCGCTGATCGTCACGGACGTCGGCGAGGTGGGCGTCCGACTCCAGGGCCGCGACGACCTCGTCGCGGTCGAGCCCGACCTCGGCGGCCAGGTCGGCGAGGTCCTCGACCCGGCCGACGTGACGCCCCTCCTCGAAGTAGGCCGAGAGGAGGCGCTCCTTCATGTCGAGCTGGCGCCCCCGGGCCTTCGCGAAGTGCAGCAGCTGGTGCGCCTTGACGGTGTTGGTGTGCCTCAGGGCGTCGAAGTCGTAGGCGAGCCCGACCTCGGCGGCGATCCCGGCGACGTTGTCGAGCATGCCCTGCACCTGGTCGGCCGGCATGCCCTTGTGCTTCGACAGGAAGTCGATCTCGTCGCCCTCGAAGTCCACCGGGGTGTCGGGCGAGAGCTCGAACGAGTGGTACTCGACGGTGACGGCGCCCTCGAACCTCTCGACCGCGGCCTCGAACTTGCGCTTGCCGATGAAGCACCACGGGCAGGCGATGTCGCTCCACACGTCGACGACGACGGGGTCGCGGGGGGAGGGAACGGTGGAGGCGGGGGTCGAGTCGGTCACGCCTAGAGCCAAGTCCGGCCACGCCCCCGGCATTCCCGGGACAGCCTCCAGGACCGCCCGCCCCGAGCAGCCAGGAGCCGCGGGAGCCCCGGCGCGGGCCGTCCGCCGGGGGCAGGGCCGCCCGCGGTGCTGATCATGGCGTCGACGGCGGCCTCCGTCTCGGCCCACCGGTGGCGCACGGCGAGGAAGCTCGCCCGGAGCGGCAGGTACCCGGCCCGGGCTGTCAGGCCGTCCTTCCACCTGTCGCGTTCGAACCGGCCCTCGTGGTGCTCTCGGCCGTCCGTCTCGAGACCGACGAGCCCGTCGACGGTCAGGTCGACCGCCTCCCCCAGGGGGCCCACGACCACCTGCCGAGCCACCCGCCGACCTCGGAGGCGGAGGCGCGTGCCCGCGACGCTCTCGATCATGCTCTGGGCACCCTCGTCGCTCCAGGCGGCCAGGCCCGCCGCGTCGCGCTGATGGGCTCCGAGCACGGGCTCGACGTCGACCCGGTCGACCACTGCGGCCCGTCGGGCCCAGTCGGCGAGGGCGACGGCGTCCTCGAACGAGCCGGCCTCGACGACGGCTCGCGACAGGGCGTCGTGCACGTGGACGACGGCGGACGTGCCGCGGCCCGAGACGGCCGGGCCGTCCCACACCACCCTCGTTCCCGGCCTGCGGCGGAGCCGTGACGCCGTCCGGGGCACGGAGACGACGACCTGCGAGGGTGGCCGCCAGGCCCAGGCTCCCTGCAGGGCCAGCGCGGACGCCCCCGCGAGGCGGCCCCCGACGCCGACGGCGACGAAGCGCGGATCGGTCGGACTCCACGTCGAGTACCACCCCCTGCGGGGCCGCAGCACTCCCCCGTGGCGGACGGCAGCGGTGAGGTGTCGGTCGGACGCGCCGTGCGCGACCAGATCACGCTTGTGCAGCAGTCCGCCGGCGTCGTGCACCAGCTCTCGGATCGTCGTCATGGGCCGATCCTGGTGCTCCGCGAGGGCAGGCCCCCGACGCCGCCCGCCCTCCCGTGGACAGGACTCACCCGGCGGCCGCTGGGGAGGGCGCGTCCCGCACCGGCGCACCTCCCGCACCGCGCCTCCCGTCCCTCACGCGCGCCCCGCGCCTCCCCCGCACGCGCGCCCCGCGCCTCCCCCGCACGCGCGCCCGCGCCTCCCCCTCTCGCGCTCCCCGCGCCTCCCGTCCCCGCACGCGCTCCCCGCGCCTCCCCCTCTCGCCGTCACGCCGTCTCGCTCTCCCGCTCTCCCGCTCTGCCGCTCTCCCCCACCCCACCGCTCACCCGCCCTCCGTCGGCAACTCCTGCTCCCTGCGGCGTGACGCGCCTCGACGCCCCCGCCGACGACACCCGGCAGGAGTTGCCGACGGCGCCGACGCCAGTCGCACAGCCGGTCACGGCACCGCCTCAGCCCGCGTCGCTCCGGGGCCGGTCGGCAACTCCTGCGCGCTGTCGTGGGCCGAGCCGCCGAGCGCGCCGTGACGACACCCAGCAGGAATTCCCGACCGCGGCCGAGCCGACGCGAGCAGCACCCTCCGCCACGCCCGTAGGCCCCCACCATCCAGGGACCGGTCGGCGACTCCTGCCCGCTGTCGCGGCCCGAGCCGCGGAGCGCGCGCCGGAGACACCGTTCAGGAGTTCCCCACCCGAGCACCCGGGGGCACCGGCGGCGAGCGGTGGGGAGACGCCCAGGGTGGGCGGCGGGGGTCGCTGCCCAGCACCACCAGGCGGAGGCGCGGGTCGGCGCCCAGCACCACCAGGCGGAGGCGCGGGTCGGCGCCCAGCACCACCAGGCGGAGGCGCGGGTCGGCGCCCAGCACCACCAGGCGGAGGCGGGGGTCGGCGCCCAGCACCACCAGGCGGAGGCGGGGGCGCGGCGGCGGACCCTGCCGCCTCCAGCCCGGCGTCGACGGTCCGGTGCCGGTTGCGCGACGCGGCGGTCGGCTCGTCCTGCACGCTGCACGTGGGGAGGGGCTGGGCCGCCGCGGCGTGACAGCGAGCAGGAGTTGCCGACCACGCGCGGAGGACGCGCTGCGGGCCGGGGACGAGGGCGGCGCCATGCACGGACTGCGGTGCCGTCGCGAGCGACGACACCGCGCGTGCAGGCCGCAGGCTCGGACTCAAGGGCGCGCCCCAAGCCATGACGCGGCACAGGCGCAGATCGGGACGGAGAGAGGGCCCCGACAGCACACGCCGTCGGGGCCCTCTCGGCGTGCCGGAGGCCTAGGCGCCGAGCAGCTGCTCCGCCAGGTAGCCGCGGAGGGCCGAGAGCGGCATGCGCTCCTGGGCCATCGTGTCGCGCTCGCGCACCGTGACCGCGTCGTCGTCGAGGGAGTCGAAGTCGACCGTGACGCAGAACGGCGTGCCGATCTCGTCCTGGCGGCGGTAGCGACGCCCGATCGCGCCGGCGTCGTCGAAGTCGATGTTCCAGTACTTGCGGAGGTCGGCGGCCAGGCCCCGGGCGAGCGGCGACAGCTGCTCGTTGCGGCTCAGCGGCAGCACGGCCACCTTGATCGGCGCCAGGCGGCGGTCGAGCTTCAGGACGGTGCGCTTGTCGACGCCGCCCTTCGCGTTCGGCGCTTCGTCCTCCGTGTAGGCGTCGACGAGGAAGGCCATCAGCGAGCGGGTGAGGCCCGCCGCGGGCTCGATGACGTAGGGCGTCCAGCGCTCGTTCTTCGCCTGGTCGAAGTACGACAAGTCCTTGCCGGAGGCGGCGGCGTGCGTCTTGAGGTCGTAGTCGGTGCGGTTCGCGACGCCCTCGAGCTCGCCGAACTCGCCGCCCGCGAAGCGGAAGCGGTACTCGATGTCGACGGTGCGCTTCGAGTAGTGCGACAGCTTCTCGGCCGCGTGCTCGTAGAGGCGGAGGTTGTCGGGGTCGATGCCGAGGTCGACGTACCACTGGAAGCGCTGGTCGATCCAGTACTGGTGCCACTCTTCGTCGGTGCCGGGCTCGACGAAGAACTCCATCTCCATCTGCTCGAACTCGCGGGTGCGGAAGATGAAGTTGCCGGGCGTGATCTCGTTGCGGAAGCTCTTGCCGATCTGGCCGATGCCGAACGGGGGCTTGATGCGCGACGACTGCAGGATGTTGTCGAAGTTGGTGAAGATGCCCTGGGCCGTCTCGGGTCGCAGGTACGCCATGCCCTGCTCGTTGTCGACCGGGCCGAGGAAGGTCTTCAGCAGGCCGGAGAAGTTCTGCGGCTCCGTCCACGAGCCGGGCTGGCCGGTCTCGGGGTCGCGCACGTCGGCGAGGCCGTTCTCCGGCGGGTGGCCGTGCTTGGCCTCGTACGCCTCGAGCAGGTGGTCGGCGCGGTAGCGCTTGTGGGTGTGCAGCGACTCGACCAGCGGGTCGCTGAAGACCTCGACGTGGCCCGAGGCCTCCCACACCTGACGGGGCAGGATGACCGCCGAGTCGAGCCCGACCACGTCGTCGCGGCCCTGCACCATGGTCTGCCACCACTGGCGCTTGATGTTCTCCTTCAGGGCCACGCCGAGGGGGCCGTAGTCCCACGCCGACCGCGATCCGCCGTAGATCTCTCCCGACTGGAAGACGAACCCTCGGCGCTTGGCCAGGGCGATG
This sequence comes from Frigoribacterium endophyticum, assembly GCF_011759585.1. Taxonomy (GTDB): domain Bacteria; phylum Actinomycetota; class Actinomycetes; order Actinomycetales; family Microbacteriaceae; genus Frigoribacterium; species Frigoribacterium endophyticum. The sequence continues at coordinate 1,024,056 of NZ_JAAOYV010000001.1, read as the reverse complement.
ACGGAATCGAGACGGTTGGGTGCTGCCACGTGTGATGCTCCAGAGAGTCAGGCCGAGCTGGGTGCCCGGTGGGTCGAGGTACCCGGCAACTCTAGCCGCCGAGGTCGCCGCGCCAGGGCCGGGGCCCCGGGCCGGCGTCAGGGCCGGAGGGCCGGCGTCAGGGCCGGAGTCAGGGCCGGAGGCCCGGCGTCAGGGCCGGAGGGCCCGCACGACGGCCTCCACGTCGTCGCCGTCGTTCCAGAGGTGGAAGGCGACGCGCGCACGCCCCGCGCGGCCCGAGACGGTCAGGCCCGCCGCGGTCATCGCCGCGACGTCGCGGGCCTCCGCGTCGGGCCAGGTGACGATCGCCTGCCCCTGCTCGGCGATGCCGAGGCGTCGGCACAGCTCGTCGCCGAGCCCGCTGGCGTGGGCCCAGGCCTCCGCGACGTCGAGCCGGGAGAAGGCGTCGAGGGCGGGCAGGGCGCCGGCCCACGCCTGCCAGGCCGGCGACACGTCGAACGCCCGGGCGTCCGTCGCGAGGTGCATCTCGGGCCCGTAGCAGGACGACCACACGGACTCCCCCGCGTACCACCCGGCCTGGACGGGCCGGAGCTCGGCGAGGGCCCGCGCCGAGAACGTCGCGAGGGCCGCGCCGCGCGGGCTGCAGAGCCACTTGTAGGCGTGGCAGACCGTCACGTCGACGGTCGCGGCGTCGACCGGCAGCACGCCGGCGGCCTGGGTCAGGTCGCAGACGGTGAGGCTGCCGTGCCGGGCCGCGGACGCCACCACCGCGGCGTGGTCGGCGACCTCCCCCGTGGCCGACTGCACCGCCGACCAGGCCACCACGGCGGTGCGCTCCCCCACGCTCTCCGCCAACTCGGCCAGCGGCACGCTCCTCACCGTGACGCCCCGGTGCGCCTGCGCCACGAACGGGAACACCATCGAGCTGAAGTCGCCGTCGACGCAGAGCACCTCGGCGCCGTCGGGGACGGCCGCGGCGACCACCGACACCATCACCGACGTCTGGGAGCCGATCGCGACGGCCGACGTCGGGACGCCGACCGACCGGGCCCACGCGGCCCGCGACTCCTCGACGATCGCCCCGTAGTCGACGGGCGACCGGCGGCCCGTCCGCCAGGCCTCCTGGTCACGCTGCTGCGCCTCCAGCGTCGCGGCCAGCGGCAGCCCCATCGTGCAGGCGGCGAGGTAGCCGGTGCCGCGGGCGAACTCCCCCGCGAGGTCCGCGACGGAGAGCGGAGCGCCGGCAGGGGCCGGGAGGGTGCGGGCGGGTGCGGTCATGCCTCCAGGGTGACGACCCGCTCCCGTCACGACAACCGCCAGCTCCGCTCGAGATCCATAACCCGGGGTTATGGTCGAGCCATGAGCGACGACGTCGACCTGCAGACCCTCCGGGTCGTGCGGGCCCTGGCCGAGACGGGCACCATCACGGCGGCGGCCGCCCGCCTGGGCTACAGCCAGCCCGCCGTCAGCCAGCACCTACGACGCGCGGAGGCGCGGGTCGGCCACCCGCTCGTCCTGCGGTCGGGCCGCGGGGTCGCCCTCACCGAGGCCGGCCGCCGTCTCGCCGAGCACGCCGTGCACGTGCAGGCCGCGCTCGACGCCGCGCGGCAGGAGCTCGACCACCTGGGCGGGGCGACGTCCGGCCGGGTGCGCCTCGCGGGCTTCCCGAGCGCCTCCTCGACCCTCGTCCCCGAGGTCCTCTCCGCCCTGCACCGGAGCCGCCCCGGGCTGCGGGTGGACTACGTCGAGGCCGAGCCGCCGGAGGCGCTGGCCCTGGTCAGGGACGGCCTCGCCGACGTGGCCGTGGTCTTCGGGCACGCCGGGGCGGGCGCGCCCTCGCCGGCCCCGCTGCCCGACTCCCTCCGGGAGCACCCCGCCTTCGTCGACGACACCGTGCTCGTGGTGCCCCGCGCGCACGGCTTCCAGCCCGGAGACGACTTCGCCTCGCTCGCGGCGGAGCGCTGGATCGGCGGGTGCCCACGCTGTCGGGGCCACCTGCTCGCGTCGTGCGCGTCGGCGGGCTTCGAGCCCGAGATCGTGCTCGAGACGGACAACGCCCTCGCGGTGCTGGGGCTCGTCGCGTCGGGGCTCGGCGTCGCCCTCCTGCCGGGGCTCTCGCTGCAGGCCGCGGCGCTGCCGGACGGCGTGCGGGTCGTGCCGCTGCCCCGCGGGATGGCCCGCGTCATCTCCGTGGTCCACCGACGCGGGGCCCGACGCGTGCCGAGCGTGCGACTGCTGGCCGAGGCCCTGCACGCGGTCGATCCCGCGGCGCACGGGCTCCGGGGCGTCGTGGGGCCCGAGGCCGCTCCGACCCCCGCCTCCCGCGTCGGCGTCGGGGGTCCCGGCTAGGCTGGCGACCCGCCCGCCGTGCCGTCCGCGCGGCCGCCCGTCCGAGAGGTGCCTGCCCCGTGTCGAGAAGAACCCTCGCCTCCGCCGCCCTGCTCTCCGCGGCCCTCCTGGGGCTGACCGGGTGCTACGCCGACCTCGACACGCTCCGCCCCGCCGACGGCTCGTCCGGGGCGTCGGGCTCCGACCCCGGGCAGGGCTCGTCCGGTGTCCCGCAGCCCCAGGTGACGGGGGCGCCCGGCACGGGCGGCGGGTCGGCGGCGGACGACCTCGTACCCGGGGGCGCGCTGCTGAACCAGGTCAACTACAAGGACCTCACGATCTACGTCTACGGCGTCGGCGAGCTCACGACCACCGAACCGTCGATCTTCGCGCGGCCGGACGGCACCGACCCCTACCCGGCCGGCACGACGGTCGAGGCGACCGTCTACGTGCTGTCGAACGCCTCGCAGCGACGCCTCGACCTCACCGACCTCTCGGCCGACTACTCGTCGTACGGCAACGACCTCGCCCAGCAGGACACCTTCGCCGGGCAGGACCTCATCACGAGCCAGGGCTGGTCGACGGAGCTGGCGACGCAGTTCCCCGCCGACGCGACGTCGTGGTACCTGCTGCCCGGCGAGCAGGTCGTGTTCGGCAACGCCTGGTTCCACCGTCAGGCCGACGGGCCGCTGACGCTGCAGTTCCTCTGGCCCGCCGAGCGCATCTTCCTCGGGGCCAACGTCCAGTTCTGAGGCTCAGGCGCCCTCACCGGGGGCGTCGACGGCCCCGCCGAAGCGGCGCGCCCGCCGGGCGTAGGTGGTGACGGCCCCCCAGAGGTGCTCGCGGGTGAAGTCGGGCCAGAGCGTGTCGAGGAAGACCATCTCGGCGTAGGCGGACTGCCAGAGCAGGAAGTTGCTCGTCCGTTGCTCGCCCGAGCTGCGGACGAAGAGGTCGACGTCGGGCAGGTCGGCCGTGTAGAGGTGCTTCTGGATCAGCTTCTCGCTGACCCCCGACGGCTTGATGCGCCCGGCGGCGACCCCCACGGCGATCTCACGGACGGCGTCGGCGATCTCGGTGCGACCGCCGTAGTTGACGCACATCGTGAGGGTCAGCACGTCGTTGTCGCGGGTGAGCTGCTCGGCGAACTGCAGCTCCTTGATGACGGAGCCCCACAGCCGCGGCTTCCGGCCCGCCCAGCGCACCCGGACCCCCCACGCGTTCAGCTGGTCGCGGCGACGGTGCAGCACCTCGCGGTTGAAGCCCATGAGGAAGCGCACCTCGTCGGGCGAGCGCTTCCAGTTCTCGGTCGAGAAGGCGTAGACGCTCAGGTGCTTGACGCCCAGCTGGATCGCGCCCGCGACGACGTCGAGCAGGCTCGCCTCGCCGGCCTTGTGGCCCTCCACCCTCGTCAGGCCACGGCCGTTGGCCCAGCGGCCGTTGCCGTCCATCACGACGGCGACGTGCTCGGGCACGGCCGCGGCGGGGAGCGCGGGCGGGTAGAGGCCCGTCCAGTCGAGGGGGCGGAAGTCGACGGCGTCGCGGTGGGTCTTCTTCACGGGGTCCCTCCGAGGGCGTGCGGGGTCGGGGTGGTCGGGGTGCTCGGATCGACCGCGGGCACGGGCACGGGCACGGGCACGACGGTCGCCGCGAGTGCCGCCGCCTCGGCCGCCGCCGTCGCGCGGACGCCGGCCGAGAGCTGCGGTCGCCCCGGCTCCCGGTCGAGGTGCTGCATCGACCGGAGGCCACGCTCGAGGTGCCACTGCGTGTAGGCCGCGACGACGCCGCTGGCCTGGTTGCGCGTCGCCTCGCTCGCCGCCTCCGCGGTCGCCCAGTCGCCGGTCAGCAACGCGGCGAGGAGGCCGAGCGCCTCGCGCGACAGGCGAGGAGCCCCGGGAGGCGCGTGCGAGTCCGCGACGACCCCGCCCAGCTGGACGACGAACGCCGAGTGCGGCCCGGGTGCACCCGTGACGGCGCAGTCCCCGAAGCTCGGCGACCACCCGGCGACGCTGAGGGCCCGCAGGAGGTACGAGTCGAGCGTCAGCTGCGGCGCGTGCTCGTGCCGCGAGAGCGACCGCAGCGCCCCCACCAGCAGGAGGTACTGCTGGAGGCCGGCCTCCGCCTCCGTCAGCTTGTCGGCCGTCTCGACCATGACGCTGCCGGCGGTGTAGCTGGCGTAGTCGCTCGCGATGAGGGCGCCGTACGAGCCGAGGGACTCCGCCTGCTGCACGATGTCGAGCGAGCGGCCCTCGTAGAGCTGGAGGTCAGCGACCATCATCGGCTCGAGGCGGGCCCCGAACTTCGACGCGGTGCGACGGACGCCCTTGGCGACGGCTCGGATCTTGCCGTGCTGGCGGCTGAGCATGGTGACGATGCGGTCGGCCTCACCCAGCTTGTGGGTGCGCAGCACGACGCATTCATCACGGTAGACGGGCACCGACCCATGATCCCACGCGTGGTACAAACGTCGGATGCACGCCACGGCCTTCGCCATCCCCCTCTGGGCTGATCTCCTGGCCGTCGGCGTGGGGAGCCTCCAGGGCGCGATGTTCGCCTCCGAGTTCAAGGACCGCCGCCTCGACCTGCTCGGCGTGGCCATCATCGGCATCGCGACCGGGCTCGGGGGCGGCATCCTCCGCGACGTCCTGCTCGGGCAGGTGCCGCGCATGATGGCGAGCAACTGGTACCTGCTGGTCGCGGTCGCCGCCGCGCTCGTCGGCATGGCGCTGCAGCGCCTCTTCCACCGGCTCGCCAGCGTCATCACGGCCCTCGACGCCCTGACGATCGGGCTCTTCGGCGCGATCGGCTCGACGAAGGCGCTGTCGCTCGGGCTGCCGGAGATCCCGGCGATCTTCGTGGGGGTGATCTCCGCCGTGGGCGGTTCGGTGCTGCGCGACGTGCTCATGAACCTCACGATCGCGATGATGCACGTGGGGTCGCTCTACGCCGTCGCGGCCGCGGGCGGCACCGTGGTGCTCGTCAGCCTCGTCTCCCTCGGCGTGCCCGCGGCGGCCGCCGCCGTGATCGGCACGTCGGTGACGCTGGTGATCCGGCTGCTGGCCGTGCGCTTCGGCTGGACGCTGCCCGAGCAGCGCTCGCTCAGCCGCCTGCCCCGCTGGCGCCGGCCCCGCTGAGCCGGCCCGCGCCTCCTCGCGGTCGCGGGCCGCTGCCCCCGCTCGCGCCGGGCCCCCGCTCGCGCCGGGCCCCCGGGACAGCCCGGTCGGCAACTCCTGCCCCGTGGCGCGCCAGCGGCTCCGGCGTCGCTCTAGACGACGGTGTGCAGGAGTTGCCGACCGGGGGGATGCGCGTGACGAGCCGACGAGGTCGGCCAGAAGCCGAGGCTGCGGCTGCGGCTGCGGCTGCGGCTGCAGCTACGGCAGAGGCCACCGCCTCGAGCCACGGCCACGGCAGAGGCCACGGGCTCGAGCCCCGGCCACGGCCACGGCCACGGCCACGGCCACGGCGACGGAGACTAGACGTCGGCGAGCTCGCGCGTCTCCGACGTCTGGCGGATGGCCCGGTTGACGGCCGAGACGATCGCCTTCAGCGACGCCGTCGAGCTGTCGGCGTCGATGCCGACGCCCCAGAGACGCGTGCCGTCGACGTCGAGGTCGACGTAGGCCGCGGCCTGGGCGTCGCCGCTGGCGCTGAGCGTGTGCTCGACGAAGTCGTACAGCTTCACCGAGACGCCGTGCTCGCTGAGCACGGAGAGGAACGCCGCGATCGGCCCGGTGCCGCGACCGGTCGTCAGCTGGCGCTCGTCGCCGACGCGCAGCTCGACGTCGAGGCTGGTCTCGCCGCTCATGTCGCTCGACGTGCCCGTGCGGGTCAGCTCGAAGCGGCCCCACTTCTCGTCGGCGTCGTCGGCGGGCAGGTACTCGTCCTGGAAGATCGACCAGATGTGCGAGCTCGTCATCTCGCCGCCCTCGGCGTCCGTGCGCGACTGCACGACGCCGCTGAACTCGATCTGCAGCTTGCGGGGCAGGTCGATCGCGTGGTCGGCCTTGAGCAGGTAGGCCACGCCGCCCTTGCCGGACTGCGAGTTGACGCGGATGACGGCCTCGTAGCTGCGGCCGAGGTCTTTCGGGTCGACCGGCAGGTAGGGCACGGCCCACTCGAGCTGGTCGACGTCGACGCCCCGCTCGGCGGCGGTCGCGGCCATCGCCTCGAAGCCCTTCTTGATGGCGTCCTGGTGCGAGCCGGAGAAGGCCGTGTAGACCAGGTCGCCCGCCCAGGGGCTGCGCTCGTGGACGGGCAGCTGGTTGCAGTGCTCGGCGGTGCGCTTGACCATGTCGAGGTCGCTGAAGTCGATCTGCGGGTCGATGCCCTGCGTGAACAGGTTGATGCCCAGGGCGACGAGGTCGACGTTGCCCGTCCGCTCGCCGTTGCCGAAGAGGCAGCCCTCGATGCGGTCGGCGCCGGCCAGGTAGCCCAGCTCGGCGGCCGCGATGCCGGTGCCGCGGTCGTTGTGGGGGTGCAGCGACAGGATGACGCTGTCGCGACGCGCCAGGTTGCGGTGCATCCACTCGATCGAGTCGGCGTAGACGTTGGGCGTCGCCATCTCGACGGTGGCCGGGAGGTTGATGATGACGGGGCGGTCAGGAGTCGCGTCGAAGGCCTCGATCACCTGGTTGCAGATGTCGCGCGCGAACTCCAGCTCGGTGCCGGTGTAGCTCTCGGGCGAGTACTCGTAGAAGACGGTGGTCTCGGGGATCGTCGCCTCGTGCTCGCGGCAGAGCCGGACGCCCTCCAGGGCGATGTCGACGATGCCCTGGCGGTCGGTGCGGAAGACGACGTCACGCTGGAGGACGCTCGTGCTGTTGTACAGGTGGACGATCGCCTGCTTCGCCCCCGCGATCGACTCGTAGGTGCGCGCGATGAGGTGCTCGCGGGCCTGCGTCAGCACCTGGATGGTCACGTCGTCGGGGATGGCGCCCTCGTCGATGAGGCTGCGCACGAAGTCGAAGTCGGTCTGCGAGGCGCTCGGGAACCCGACCTCGATCTCCTTGTAGCCCATGCCGACCAGCAGGTCGAACATGATGCGCTTGCGCTCGGGGCTCATCGGGTCGATCAGCGCCTGGTTGCCGTCACGGAGGTCGACGGCGCACCAGCGCGGGGCCTGCTCGATCCGCTTGGCGGGCCACGTCCTGTCGGGCAGGTCGACGGCGATCTGCTCGTGGAACGGACGGTACTTGTGGATCGGCATGGCCGAGGGCTGCTGTGCGTTCTTCATGGTCTCAGGTCTCTCTCGCCCCGGGAGGGGCTGTCTTCGCGGGTGGGTCGGCCGACGGCGAACTCCGCGACGAGGGAGGCCAGGGTCAGGACTCGTCGCGGCGGCGAAGGAGGCGGAGCGCACAGGTGAGCACGTGCCGAGGCTAGCACCGACCTCGACGGCACGCTGGACCGTGACGACGCCGGCGCCCGGCTACTCCGCCAGCCCGTGCTCGTAGGCGTAGACGACGAGCTGCACCCGGTCGCGCAGCGACAGCTTCGACAGCACGCGGCTGATGTGCGTCTTGACCGTGGCCTCGCTGAGGTACTCCCGCCCGGCGATCTCGGAGTTGCTGAGCCCGCGGGCGGCGAGGTCGAAGATGTCGCGCTCGCGCGTGGTGAGCGTGCCGAAGGCGGCGGGCACCGCGGCGGCCCGCGCCGACCGCCCGTCGAAGTGCTCGAAGAGCTCACGGGTGGCGGAGGCGGCGATGACGGCGTTGCCGGCGTGCACGGTCCGGATGGCCGCGAGCAGGAACTCGGGGTCGGCGTCCTTCAGGACGAACCCGCTGGCCCCGCCCCGGATGGCCCGGGTCGCGGCCTCGTCGAGGTCGAAGGTCGTGAGCACGATGACGCGCGGCGGCTTCCGGGAGGCGGCCTGGGCCTGGGCGAGGACGGCCGTCGTCGCGGCGATGCCGTCCATCACGGGCATGCGGATGTCCATCAGCACCACGTCGGGGCGGGTCGCGGCGACCATGGCGACGCCCTCCTCCCCGTTGCTGGCCTCGCCGACGAACTCGAGGTCGGGCTGCGAGCTGACGAGCATCTTGATGCCGGCCCGGAAGAGGGCCTGGTCGTCGACGAGCGCGACTCGGACGGCGGTGGCGGGCGTGGTGGGGCTCATCGGCGGATTCCTACTTCTTGGGTGAGGGCGAGGGTGGGCACGACGGCGTGCACGACGAAGCGACCGTCGGCGTCCTGCGTGGTGAGCGAGCCGCCGGCGAGGGTCGCGCGCTCGCGCATCCCGTCGAGGCCGTGCCCGCCTCCGCGGCGGTCGTCTCCGCCGGGGCGGGTGTCGACGGGCTGGGTGGCGGGCCGGACGACGTTCGTGACGACCAGGTGGAGGGCCTCGTAGCGCCAGTCGAAGAGGAGGTCGACGGGCGCCCCCGCGGCGCCGTGGCGCAGCACGTTCGTCAGCGACTCCTGCACGATCCGGAAGACGGCGAGCTGACGGTTGGTGCCCAGCACCTGCGCCTCCCCCTGCACCCGGTGCTCGATGACCAGGCCGGAGGCGCGCATCTGCTCCAGCAGCCGGTCGAGGTCGCCGAGGGCCGGCTGGGGCGCCTCCCCCTGGCTGTGGCGGAGCTGCCCGAGCAGCACGCGGACGTCGCCGAGCGCCTCCCGGGCCGTGGTCGCGATGGTGACGAGGGCGTCGTCGACGGACCCGGCGTCGACCCTGGCCGCGTAGCGGGCGCCGTCGGCCTGGGCGATGACGACGGCCAGGGAGTGCGCGACGACGTCGTGCATGTCGCGGGCGATGCGGTTGCGCTCCTGCTCGACCGCCACGTCGCGCTCGGCCCGGGCGGCCTCCCGCTCGATGCGGGCGACCTCGCCCTCCGCCCGCGCCGTCTCGCGCTCGGCGATGAGCTGCGCCTCACGGCTGAGCCGCTCGGACGACCGTGCTCGCGCCAGGAGGCCGCCCGCCCACGGCAGGCCGAGGAGGGCGAGGAAGCCGAGGAAGGTGATGCCCAGCTGGAGCAGGATGCGCACGACGTCCTGCAGGCCGTACACCGTGTAGTCGATGCCGAAGAGCGTGGTCTGCACGCTCGTGACGTAGAAGGTGCCCACGGCGGCCCCGACGACCGTGGAGACGAGCCCCGCCCACTTCGTCGCCTCGGTGCCGTAGGCGGCGACCGTGTAGAGCACCGCGCAGATCGCCAGGTTGCTCACCCCGGGGCTGGTCTGCGACAGCATCTCGCTGATCGCCACGACCCAGGCGAGCACGAGCGACGGGCCCGGGGCGAGCCGCCGGACGGCGAGCGTCGCCGTCATGCCCGCGATCACCAGCCCGGCCGCCGTGCCTCCCGCGCTGAGGCCCAGCGCGACGACCCCGAGGACGACCGCGGCCGACACGTCGACGACCACCTGGTACGGGGCGAGTCGTCGGAAGATCACCGCACCACCGTACGGCCCGCGGCCCGGCCCCACGACACCGACGGCGCCCCGGACGACGAGAGGACGACGGGGATCATCCTGTGGAGGGACACCGCCGGGTCAGAACCCGAGGCGGCCGAGCAGCTTCGGGTCGCGCTGCCAGTCCTTCGCGACCTTGACCCGGATCGACAGGAAGACCTGCTTGCCGACGAGCGGCTCGATCTGGGCCCGGGCCCGGGCGCCGACCTCGCGGAGGCGAGCGCCGCCTCCTCCGATGACGATGCCCTTCTGGCTGTCGCGCTCGACGAACAGGTTCGCGTAGATCTCGAGCAGGTCGCGGTCGTCGCGCTCGATCATGTCGTCGATCGTGACGGCCAGCGAGTGGGGCAGCTCGTCCTCCACGCCCTCGAGCGCGGCCTCGCGGATGAACTCGGCGATCCTGTCCTGCACGACCTCCTCCGTGACGGCGTCGGCCGGGTAGAGCGGCTGCGAGACCGGCATCAGCTTGATCAGCTCGGTGGTGAGCACGTCGAGCTGCACGCCCTCGACGGCGGAGAGCGGGATGATCGCCTCCCAGTCGCGGAGCTTGCTCACGGCGAGCAGCTGCTCCGCCACGGCGGGCCGCGAGATCGTGTCGGTCTTCGTCACGATGGCGACCTTCTTCGCCCGGGGGAAGGCGTCGAGCTGCTCGTTGATGAACTTGTCGCCGGGTCCGATCTTCTCGTCGGCCGGCACGCAGAAGCCGATGACGTCGACGTCGCCGAGCGTCGTCTGGACGACGCTGTTGAGGCGTTCGCCGAGGAGGGTGCGCGGGCGGTGCATGCCCGGGGTGTCGACGACGACGAGCTGACCGACCTCGCGGTGGACGATGCCGCGGATGGCGCGGCGCGTCGTCTGCGGCTTCGACGACGTGATCGCCACCTTCTCGCCGACGAGGGCGTTCGTCAGCGTGGACTTGCCGACGTTCGGGCGGCCGACGAACGAGACGAAGCCCGCGCGGTAGGTGGACCCCGCCGGAGGCGCGGCGGAGGTGCGGTCGGCGTCGTCGGTGTTCGTCATGGTGCTTCTCTCGTCGTGGCGGGTGCGGTGTCGGCCTCGGCGGCCGTCAGGTCGGGACTGCGCTCGACGAGCACGGTCTGGAGGTCGTGCCGGCGGCCCTCGGTCCGGTCGGCGGTCAGCACGAGACCGGACACGGTCACGACCGAGCCCTTCTCGGGCAGGCGGCCGAGCGCCTTGGTGAGGAGCCCGCCGACGGAGTCGACGTCGTCGTCGTCGAGCTCGAGGCCGAACAGGTCGCCGAGCTCGTCGACGGGCATGCGAGCGCTGACGCGGAAGACGCCGGGGCTGACCTCGCGGTGGGCGGCGACCGTTCGGTCGTACTCGTCGCTGATGTCGCCGACGAGCTCCTCGATGAGGTCCTCCAGGGTGACGAGCCCGGCGATGCCGCCGTACTCGTCGACGACCATCGCGAGGTGGTTCTTGTCGACCTGCATCTGGCGCAGCGTGTCGTCGGCCTTCTTCGACTCGGGGACGAAGAGGGCGGGGCGGGCGAGCCCCACGACCGGCGCCGAGTCGTCGCCGACGTGCTCGTGCAGGCGCCGGGCGAGGTCGCGGAGGTAGACCACCCCGACGACGTCGTCGCTGTCGCGGCCGACGACCGGCACGCGCGACACGCCCCGGCCGAGGAAGAGGCTCATCGCGGAGCCGACGGTCGCCGTCGCCTCGACGGTCACCATGTCGGTGCGGGGCACCATGACCTCGCGGACGACGGTGTCGCTGAACTCGAAGATCGAGTGGATGAGCTCCCGGTCGTCCTCCTCGAGGACGTCGAGCTCGGTGGCCTCGTCGACCATGCTGAGCAGCTGTTCCTCCGACGAGAACGACGCGGTGCGCGGCCGCCCCGGGGTGACCCGGTTGCCGACGGCGACCAGGGCGTCGGCCAGGGGGCCGAGCACGAGCCGGAGGGCCCGGACGAGCCCGGCCGTGACGACCACGAGCCCGCGGGCGTGGGCGCGGCCGACGCTGCGGGGGCTCGAGCCCACCAGCACGAACGACACGACGGTCATGATGAGCGCCGACAGCAGCAGGGCCAGCCACCACTGGTCGACGGCCGTCGCGAACGAGAGCGTGACGAGCACGGCCGCCGACGTCTCGGCGACAATGCGCATGAAGTTGACGGCGTTGACGTGGGCGCCGACGTCGTCGGCGACGGCGAGCAGGGCCGCCCGGCTGCGCGGGGAGGCCTCGGCCTCCTCGTGCAGGTCGCCCCGGCTGAGGACGCCCAGGGCCGAGTCGACGGCCGCGAGCAGCCCTCCGAGGACGACGAGCACGACGGCCACGATGACGAACACGGTGACCATCACGGCGTCACCGTCTCTCGTCGGCGGCCGCGAAGGCGGCCAGGATCTCGCGCTGCAGCCCGAACATCTCGCGCTCCTCCTCCGGCTCGGCGTGGTCGAAGCCGAGCAGGTGCAGGACGCCGTGGCAGGTGAGCAGCAGCATCTCGTCGAGGGGCGAGTGGCCCGCCGTCGCCGCCTGCGAGACCGCGACCTGCGGGCAGACCACGATGTCGCCGAGCAGCCCGGCCGGGGTCGGGTCGTCTTCCGTACCGGGGCGCAGCTCGTCCATGGGGAAGCTGAGCACGTCGGTCGGGCCCGGCTCGTCCATCCACTGGACGTGCAGCTGCTCCATGGCGGCCTCGTCGACGAGCACGATCGCCAGCTCGGCCTCGGGGTGCACGTGCATCTGGTCGAGGGCGAAGGTCGCGAGCCGCTGCAGCGCGGCCTCGTCGACCTCGATGCTCGACTCGTTGTTGACCTCGATGCTCATCGGCTGCCTCCCGTCGACCGCGACGCACCGTCGGCGGACGAGGGCCGCGCGGCCGCCGCCTGCTCTTCTCGGTGGGTGCGCTGCGCCTGCCGCTCGGCGTCGTACGTCGTGTAGGCGTCGACGATCCGGCCGACGAGGGTGTGACGGACGACGTCGTCGCTCGTCAGGCGGGCGAAGTGGATGTCGTCGATGCCGTCGAGCACGCGGGTCACGAGCTGAAGGCCGCTCGCGCCGGTCGGCAGGTCGATCTGGGTGACGTCGCCCGTCACGACCATGCGGGAGCCGAAGCCGAGCCGGGTGAGGAACATCTTCATCTGCTCGGGCGTCGTGTTCTGCGCCTCGTCGAGCACGACGAAGGCGTCGTTCAGGGTCCGGCCGCGCATGTAGGCGAGCGGGGCGACCTCGACGGTGCCGGCCGCGAGCAGCTTGGGCACGATCTCCGGGTCCATCATCTCGTTGAGCGCGTCGTAGAGCGGGCGGAGGTACGGGTCGATCTTGTCGGTGAGGGTGCCGGGGAGGAAGCCCAGGCGCTCCCCCGCCTCGACGGCGGGGCGCGTGAGGATGATGCGCTGCACCTCGCGCCGCTGCAGGGCCTGGACCGCCTTCGCCATGGCGAGGTAGGTCTTGCCGGTGCCCGCGGGGCCGATGCCGAACGTGATGGTGTGCTGGTCGATCGCCTCGACGTAGCGGGCCTGGCCGAGCGTCTTCGCCCGGACGGACTTGCCGCGGCTCGAGACGATCGGCTGGCCGAAGACGTCCGCGGGCGCGGCCTGCCCGGAGTCGAGCAGCTTCGCGCTGGTCTCGACCTCGGCCGGGACGAGGTCGTGGCCGTTGCGCACCAGCGAGACGAGCTCGTCGACGAGGCCCCGGGCCCGGGCGACCGACGCCGCCGGCCCCTCGAGTCCGACCTCGTTGCCCCGCACGAGGACACGGACATCGGGGTACTGCTTCTCGACGGTCTTGAGGAGCCGGTCGTGGGGACCGAGCAGCTGGACCATCGCGACGCCGTCGACGGTGATGTCGACCCGGGTCGCGCCCTCGGCGCGGGCGTCGGAGCCGGTGGACGGAGTGTCGCTAGTGGGCAAGGGTGCCTTCCTGGAGGAGTCCCCCGAGCACGTGGGCGTGCGCGTGGAACACGGTCTGGCCGGCCGAGGGGCCGGTGTTGAAGACGAGCCGGAACTCGCCGCGGCCGACCGAGAGGTCGGTGCCGTCGTCGGAGCGGAAGACGGCCGGGTCGGCCGACAGGGCCGAGGCCGTCGCCACGATCTCGGCGAGCAGCGCGGGGTCGCCCGCGGCCAGCTCGGCGACGTCGTGCCACCGCTCGCTCTTGGGGACGACGAGCAGGTGGACGGGAGCCTTGGGCTCGACGTCGCGGAACGCGATGACCCGCTCGTTCTCGAAGACGATGTCGGCCGGGATCTCGCGCGCGACGATGCGGCTGAAGACGGACGGCTGGTCGGAGCCGCCGGGGGCCTGGCTGGTCTGGTCGTCGGACATGCCGCTCATCGTACCGGCGGCCGGTGACACCGGCCCGACGTCGGCGACGGGGCCGCCTACCAGCGACCGAGCCGCACGCTGAGGACGGCCAGGGCCGCCGGGCCCGCCGTCGAGGTCCGCAGCACGCTGTCGCCGAGCCTCGCGAGCGTGGCGCCCGCGTCGACGAAGAGGGCGAGCTCGGCGGTCGAGACGCCGCCCTCGGGGCCGACCACCACCGTGACGACCGAGCCCGCGCCTCCCTCGGGCGGGAGGTCGACCGCGGAGAGCGCGCGGTCGGCCGTCGGCTCCAGCACGAGCACCGGGCCGAGCGCCGTGCGGGCCGCGAGCTGCTTCGTCGTCGCGAGGTCGAGCACCTCGGGCGCCCAGGGCCGGATCGCCTGCTTCGTCGCCTCACGGGTGATCGCGCGCCAGCGGCTCGTGCCCTTCGCGACCTTGGCGCCCTCCCAGCGCGACACCGACCGCGACGCCGACCAGGGGACGACCTCGTCGACCCCGAGCTCCGTCGCGGCCTGGACGGCCAGCTCGTCGCGGTCGCCCTTCGCGAGGGCCTGGGCCAGCGCGATCCGCACCCCCGGCCGAGGATGCGCGGTGACGGTCGCCGCCACCAGCGACAGCCGGTCTCCGGTCGCCTCGGTCACCTCGCCCCGCACCACCGTGCCGCGGCCGTCGCCGAGCGTGAGCTGCTCGCCGACCCGCACCCGGCTGACGGTGACGGCGTGCCGGGCCTCGGCGCCGGTGACCGTGACGGTCGAGCCGGCCACCGCCTCCGTCAGGTCGTCGACCAGGTAGAAGTGCGCCACGATCAGAAGTTGAGGAACCGGTCGCGGAGCTTGCCGAACAGGCCCTGCTGGAACTGCGAGAGCTCCGGCGCCTGCTCGCGACGGCCGGCGGCGAACTTCTCGATCAGCTCGCGCTCCTTGTGGCTGAGCTTCGTCGGCGTCACCACCTGGACGCCGATCTTGAGGTCGCCGCGGCCCGTGCCGCGGAGCTTCGTGACCCCGCGGTCGCGGACGGTGAGCACGTCGCCGCTCTGGGTGCCGGGCTTGAGCTCGATCTCCACCGCGCCGTCGAGGCCGTCGAGGGTCGTCTCGGTGCCGAGGATCGCGTCGGACATCTGCACCTCGAGCGTCGCCAGGAGGTCGTCGCCGTTGCGGCTGTACGTCTCGTGGTGGCGGACCTTGACCTCGAGGTAGAGGTCGCCGTTGGGGCCGCCGGCCTGGCCGACCTCGCCCTGGCCGGGCAGCTGGAGGCGGAGGCCGGTGTCGACGCCCGCTGGGATGTCGATGGGGATGGTGCGGCGCGCGCGGACGCGGCCCTGGCCCTGACAGGTCGGGCACGGGTTCGGGATGACTGTGCCGTAGCCGCGGCAGGTGCCGCAGGGGCTGGAGGTCATGACGTTGCCGAGCAGCGAGCGGACCTGGCGCTGGATCTGGCCCGAGCCGTGGCAGATGTCGCAGGTCTGGGGCGAGGTGCCGGGCGCGCAGCAGGACCCGGAGCAGGTCTCGCAGAGGACCGCGGTGTCGACCTCGATGTCGCGCTGGGTGCCGAAGACGATCTCTTCCAGGTCGACCTCGAGGCGGAGCAGGGCGTCCTGGCCGCGCTCGCGACGCGACCTCGGCCCCTGGCGCTGGCCGCCGCCTCCCCCGCCGCCGAAGAAGGCGTCGAAGATGTCGCCGAAGCCCGCGGCGCCGCCTCCCCCGCCGAAGCCGGCCTGCGGGCCGAGGTCGTAGCGCTCCCGCTGCTGGGGGTCGCTGAGGACGTCGTAGGCGTGCGTGACGTCCTTGAACCGCTCGGACGCCTCCGGGCTGGGGTTCACGTCGGGGTGCAGCTCGCGGGCGAGCCGGCGGTACGCCTTCTTGATCTCCTCCGGGGTCGCCGAGCGGTCGACTCCGAGCACGTCGTAATGATCTGCCACTGGTTCTCGTCTGCCTCTGGTGTGCGTCTGCGCTCCGCGGGGGCCGCGGGGCGGATGTCTGGGTGGGGTGTCTGCTGGTCGTGTGTCGTGTCAGGGGGTGGAGTCGGTGGTCGGGGCCGCAGGCCGGCGACGGCCCTCGTCAGCGCTCGGAGAGCAGGGACGAGAGGTAGCGGGCGACCGCCCGGACCGCCGCCATGTTGGTCGAGTAGTCCATGCGCATCGGGCCGAGCACGCCCAGGCGGGCGATCTCGCTGCCCGACGACGAGTAGCCGCTCGCGAGGACGGACGCCTGCGAGAGCCCGAACGACTCGTTCTCGCGGCCGATGCTGGCGGCGACGTCGACGGCGTCGAGCTGCATCTCGCCGAAGAGCCGGAGCAGCGCCACCTGCTCCTCGATGGCCTCGAGGACGGGGTAGAGGTTGCCGCTGAAGTCGTCGCCGATGCGGACGAGGTTCGCCGCGCCCGCCATGACCAGGCGGTCCTGGCGGCCGGTGGCGAGCTGCTCGACGAGGCTCGCCACGAGGAGCCCGACGGTGGCCGCGCGCTCGGGCGGGTGCTGCGCCGACAGGTCGGCCAGCGCCGTCGCGGCGGCGCTCAGGGCAGCCCCGCCGACGAGGGCGTTGAGCGAGGAGCGCAGCTCGCCGAGGAAGGACTCGTCGACCGGCGCGGGGAGCTCGACGACCCGCTGCTCGACCTGGCCCGTGTCGGTGATGAGCACCGTCATGACCCGGCGCTCGGCGAGGCTGACGAGCTCGACGTGGCGGACGCGGGCCCGCGAGAAGGAGGGGTACTGGACGAGCGCGACCTGGTTCGTCAGCTGGCTGAGCAGGCGGACGGTGCGGCCGAGGACCTCGTCGAGGTCGGTGGAGTCGCCGAGGAAGGTCTCGATCGCCTGGCGCTGCGCGGCGCTGAGCGGGCGGAGGTCGGCGAGCTGGTCGACGAAGAGGCGGTACCCCTTGTCGGTCGGGACGCGGCCGCTGGAGGTGTGCGGGGCCGCGATGAGCTCCTCCTCCTCGAGGAGGGCCATGTCGTTGCGGATCGTCGCGGCAGAGACGCCGAACTGGTGCCGCTCGACGATGGACTTCGAGCCCACGGGCTCCCGGGAGGCGACGTAGTCGTGCACGATGACGCGCAGCACCTCGAGCCCTCGTTCCGAGACCACCGCACACCTCCTCATCGCACCACGGGCCCGGCGCGCCCCGCGGGCGTCGACACGGACCGGCTGGCACTCGCCGTACCAGACTGCCAATGCTACGCCACCGGCCTGGCGGTACCTACTCGCGCCGCGCCTCCCTGTCCTATGCTCGGCGTGACGGACACCGGACCGCGCGGTCCGGTCGACGCCCTCGGGCACCGGCCCCTCCGGGGCGGGAGGCCGTCACCTCCGACCACGACGAACCAGGTGAGCAGATGACCGACACCCCGCCCGCAGAGCCGCAGGACCCCTACGCCAAGCAGCCCGGCCAGGGCGGCCCGGCCGGCCAGCCCGGCCCGCCGCCGTACGGGCAGCAGGCACCCGGCCAGCAGGCACCCGGCCAGCAGGCGCCGCAGGGCGGCCCGCAGCCCTACGGCCAGCAGCAGCCGTGGGGCCAGCAGGCCCCGGGCGGCGGCGCCGGCTACCAGCAGGCCGGCCAGCCCCTCCGTCCGGAGGACGAGAAGCTCTGGTCGACCCTGATCCACGTCGGCGGGATCCTGTTCGGGTTCATCCCGGCGCTCGTCGGCTACCTCGTGCTGAAGGACCGCGGTCCGTTCATCCGGGAGCACACGCGTCAGGCGCTCAACTTCCAGATCACGATGACGATCGCGAGCGTGGTCGGCGCCCTGCTCTGGATCGTCCTCGTCGGCTACCTGATCTCGGCCGCCGTCGGCATCGTCATCCTCGTCTTCAGCATCCTCGCGGCCCTCGCCGCGAACAAGGGCGAGTACTACAAGTACCCGCTGACGATCGAGTTCATCAAGGCGTAGCCCGCCGGCGCGACAGCGCCGCCGCACCCACCGAGGCGCGTCTCCCCCGGGGAGGCGCGCCTCGCGTCACGCCGGGAGCAGCCGGCTGACGACGGCGTCGGCCATCAGGCGCCCGGTGCGCGTCAGCTCGACGCGGCCGGCGAGGGCGGCGCGGCCGTCGATCCATCCGTCCGCGATGAGCCCGGCGACCGCCGCCCGGCCCGTCGCGTCGAGGTCGCTCGTCGGCAGGCCGTCCCGCGTGCGCACGGCGAGCAGCACGCGCTCGACCCGGCGCGTCTCGTCGTCGAGGGTCTCCCGCCCCGCCCCGGGCGACTCCCCCGCGGTCATGCGCTGCGCGTAGGCGGCGGGGTGCTTGACGTTCCACCAGCGGACCCCGCCGACGTGGCTGTGTGCGCCGGGCCCGACGCCCCACCAGTCCTGGCCCGTCCAGTACGACAGGTTGTGGCGCGACCGGTGCTCGACGCCGCGCGACCAGTTGCTCACCTCGTACCAGTCGTAGCCGGCCTCGGCGAGGCGGGCGTCGGCCAGCTCGTACATGTCGGCGGCCGTGTCGTCGTCGGGCTGGGCGACCTCGCCGCGGCGGATCTGCCGGGCGAGCTTCGTGCCGTCCTCGACGATCAGGGCGTAGGCCGAGAGGTGGTCGGGCTCCTGCGCGAGGGCGACGTCGAGCGACCTCGTCCAGTCGTCGAGGGTCTCGCCCGGCGTGCCGTAGATGAGGTCGAGGCTGACGTCGAGGCCGGCCTCCCGGGCCCAGGCCACGACGAGCGGGATGCGCTCGGGGTCGTGGGTGCGCTCGAGCGTGGCCAGCACGCTCGGCACGGCCGACTGCATGCCGAAGCTGACCCGGGTGAAGCCGGCGGCGGCGAGGGCGCGCAGGTACTCCGCGTCGACGCTGTCCGGGTTGGCCTCCGTCGTGACCTCGGCCCCCGCCTCCAGCCCCCAGGTGTCGACGACGGCGTGCAGCATCGTCGCGAGGTCGGTGTGCGGCAGCATCGTCGGGGTGCCGCCGCCGAAGAACACGGTGGAGGCGCGGCGCGGCGGCAGGCCCGCCCGCTCGAGCACACGGCCGGCCTGGGCCACCTCGGCCACCGCCTGCGAGGCGTAGTCGTCGCGACGGGCCCCGCGCAGCTCGTCGCCCGTGTAGGTGTTGAAGTCGCAGTAGCCGCAGCGGACGCGGCAGAACGGGACGTGGAGGTAGACGCCGAGGTCGCGGTCGGCGACGCCCTCGCAAACGGAGGCGGGCAGGGATCCGTCGGCGGGGGCCGGGTCGGCGACGGGGAGGGCTCCGGGCACCGTCAGTGGCCCGGACGCACGTCGCGGACCTCGTCGGGACCGTGACGGCGCGACTCCTCGTCGTCCGCCGCGGCCTCGGCGGCGGCCGCGAGGTCGACGTCGTCGACGCTCGGCACGGTCTCGCTCGCGTCGCCGGTCTCGTCGTTCTGGCTCAGGGCCTGGAGGTAGCGCTTCGTGTAGAGGGTCTGCGTCCGCTTCATGAACGGCGACACGAGGCGCCAGCGCCACGTGCTCGGGCGCGAGAAGGCACGGATCGTCAGCCACACCGAGCCGTCGTCGGTCTGGTCGACGATCCAGCTCTCTTCTCCGCTCTCGGGGTGGCCCTCGAGCGTGCCGTAGGCGAAGCCCTTGCGCTTCGGCTCGTCGACGACGTAGACGACGCGCACCGGCGCCTCCACCTGGCGGCCCCAGGCAGAGATGACCAGCGTCGCGGTCGTGCCGGCCGTGAGGAAGGGCGTGCCGTCGGGCGCGTAGCGCGACTCGTCGGGGCGCTCCTCGCTCCAGTGCGCCGGGTCGACCGGCTCGCCCGACTCGTCGAACGTCACCGGCACGTAGCCGGTGTCATCGGCGGGCGGGACGTCGTCGACGCGCACCGTGATGCCGCTGCGCTCCTGGATCTTCCAGGTCAGGGCGGCGATGCAGGCCGCCTCGAAGCGCGCGTCGCCGTGGCCCACCCGGGTGCGGTACTCGACCGGGGTGAAACCGACCGGCGGGTACTGCATCAGGTCGGCGGCCTGGGTGGCCCCGACCTCGCCGTAGGTGGTCCGGGTCTCGGTGTGGGTGGCTCGGCGCATGGGGCTACTTCTTGTCCTTCTTCTCCGTGTCGCCGGAGAGGGCGGCGATGAACGCCTCCTGGGGGACCTCCACGCGACCGATGGTCTTCATGCGCTTCTTGCCCTCCTTCTGCTTCTCGAGCAGCTTGCGCTTGCGGGTGATGTCGCCGCCGTAGCACTTGGCGAGGACGTCCTTGCGCATCGCGCGGATGCTCTCGCGCGCGATGATCCGCGCGCCGATCGCGGCCTGGATGGGCACCTCGAACTGCTGGCGCGGGATGAGCTCGCGGAGGCGCCCGGTCATCAGCACGCCGTAGGCGTAGGCCTTGTCGCGGTGGACGATGGCGCTGAAGGCGTCGACCTGCTCGCCCTGCAGCAGGATGTCGACCTTGACCAGGTCGGCCTCCTGCTCGCCGGTGGGCTCGTAGTCGAGGCTCGCGTAGCCGGCCGTCTTCGACTTGAGGCTGTCGAAGAAGTCGAAGACGATCTCGCCGAGCGGCATCGCGTAGCGGATCTCGACGCGGTCCTCGCCGAGGTACTCCATGCCGAGCAGCGACCCGCGGCGCTGCTGGCAGAGCTCCATGATCACGCCGACGTAGTCCTTCGGGGCGAGGATGGCGGCCTTCACCATCGGCTCGCGGACGCTGGCGATCTTGCCGCCGGGGAACTCGCTGGGGTTGGTCACGGTGACGGTCTTGCCGTCCTCCGCCGTGACCTCGTAGACCACGCTCGGCGCGGTCGTGATCAGATCGAGGCCGAACTCGCGCTCGAGCCGCTCGGTGATGATCTCGAGGTGCAGCAGGCCGAGGAACCCGCAGCGGAAGCCGAAACCGAGGGCCACCGACGTCTCGGGCTCGTAGACCAACGCCGCGTCGGAGAGCTTAAGCTTGTCGAGCGCCTCGCGGAGGTCGGGGTAGTCGCTGCCGTCGATCGGGTAGAGGCCCGAGAACACCATCGGGAGCGGCTCGGTGTAGCCCGGCAGCGCCTCGGTGGCCGGCTTCGCGTGGGTCGTGACGGTGTCGCCGACCTTCGACTGCCGGACGTCCTTCACGCCGGTGATGAGGTACCCGACCTCGCCGACGCTGAGCCCCGCGCTCGGCACCGGCTCCGGCGACGAGACGCCGATCTCGAGGATCTCGTGCGTCGACTTCGTCGACATCATCTGGACCTTCTCGCGAGGGTGCAGCGTGCCGTCGATCATCCGGATGTATGTCACGACGCCGCGGTAGCTGTCGTAGACCGAGTCGAAGATCATCGCTCGCGGCGGGGCGTCGGCGACGCCGACCGGCGACGGGATGCGGTCGACCACGCGGTCGAGGAGCTCCTCGACGCCCATGCCGGTCTTGCCGCTGACGCGGAGGACGTCGGCGGGGTCGCCGCCGATCAGGCTCGCGAGCTCGGCCGCGTACTTGTCGGGGTCGGCCGCGGGCAGGTCGATCTTGTTGAGCACCGGGATGATCTCGAGGTCGTTCTCGAGCGCCAGGTAGAGGTTCGCCAGCGTCTGGGCCTCGATGCCCTGCGCGGCGTCGACCAGGAGGATCGCGCCCTCGCAGGCGGCGAGCGATCGGGAGACCTCGTAGCTGAAGTCGACGTGCCCGGGGGTGTCGATCATGTTCAGCGCGTAGGTCGCCCCGTCGCGCTCCCACGGCATGCGGACGGCCTGGCTCTTGATCGTGATGCCGCGCTCGCGCTCGATGTCCATGCGGTCGAGGTACTGGGCGCGCATGGCGCGGCTCTCGACGACGCCGGTGATGCCGAGCATGCGGTCGGCCAGCGTCGACTTACCGTGGTCGATGTGCGCGATGATGCAGAAGTTGCGGAGTTGCTCGGGCGCGGTCTGGGCCGGCTCGAGTGCTCGGAGTGCTTGGGGGCTCACACGGTCCTCTGGGGGTGGCGGGCGGGGGTCCGAGCATTCTCCCACGCCCGCGACGCGGCGAGGGCCCGGCAGCGCCGACCCGCGCCCCCGGCGGGTCGGCCCGGGCCGCCTAGCCGAGGCCGCCGAGGAGGTGCGCGACGCCGAGCGGGACGCCCACGGCCAGGCCGAGGCCCAGCACGATCGCCGCGCCCGCGAGCATGACGGCGTTGGCGACGATGCCGATCGTCGAGAACGTGCGCGCCTCGGGCTCGCGACGGCGCGCGAGGACGCCGAGCACGAGGCCGACGATCGGCACGACGAGGGTGAAGCCGGCGGCGACGGAGACCAGGCCGAGCACGAGGCTCGTGATGCTGAGCGGCGCGGAGGCAGCGGCGGGGGCGGCGACGGAGGGGGACGGGGCGGGGGCGGTGGTGGTCGAGGTCATGCACCGAGCCTAGGAAAGTCGACCCGCGACTCCTCGGGGGCTGACCCCCGGAAACGGCCGGGGGCCCGCCCTCGCCCGGCGGTGCGGGAGGTGCGGGACGGGTCAGTCGGACGACACGACGGAGGCGCGGCCGAGCGGGCGTCGCGGGTCGCCGGGAGCGGGCAGCGCGGCCAGGCCCCGCGTGATCACCTCGGGCGACGAGGCGAGGCAGACGCGGATCCAGCCCTCGCCGGAGCGGCCGAACGCGCTGCCCGGCGCGACGGCGACGCGGTGCTGGAACAAGAGATCCTCCGCCCAGGCGGCGACGTCGCCCCGCGAGGCGTGGCCGACGTCGATCCAGAGGTAGAAGGCGCCCTGCGGGTCGAGGTAGCGGATGCCCCGCTCGTCGAGCAGGCCCTTCGCCAGCTCGAGGTTGCTGCGGTAGTGCTCGCGGGCCTCGGAGACCGGCGAGTGGTCGCCGAGGACGGCCGCGAGGGCCGCCAGCTGGTCGGGCTCGGCGACACAGCTGATCGCGGCCTCCTGCACCGTGCGCATCGTGTCGGCGAGGCCGCGCGGCGTCACGAGGTAGCCGACCCGGACCCCGGTCATCGCGTACGTCTTGCTCGTCGAGAAGACGCTGAAGACGCGGTCGTCGGCGTCGAGGCTCGCCAGGCTGACGTGGGGCGTGCCGTAGGTGAAGTACTCGTAGAC
Source organism: Frigoribacterium endophyticum (assembly GCF_011759585.1). Lineage (GTDB taxonomy): Bacteria > Actinomycetota > Actinomycetes > Actinomycetales > Microbacteriaceae > Frigoribacterium > Frigoribacterium endophyticum. The sequence goes on along the minus strand of NZ_JAAOYV010000001.1, from coordinate 1,001,107 downwards.
CTCGTCGCTGATCACCCAGAGGTCGTGGCGCGCCGCGAAGTCGAGGAGCGACTGCAGCACCTCCCGCTCGTAGACGACGCCGAGGGGGTTCGACGGCGAGTTGACGATGATCACCCGGGTTCGCGGAGTGACGAGCTTCTCGAGGTCGTCGACGTGCGGCACGAAGCCGCGGTCGGGCGACAGCGCGTAGGGCACGGGGACGGCGTCGAGCATGCGGGCGTTCATCGTGAAGGTCGTGTAGCCGGGGTCGGGCACGAGGACCTCGTCTCCCGCGGCCAGCAGCAGGCCCATCGTCTGGTGCAGGGCCTGCGTGGCGCCGACCGTCACCCAGACCTGCTCGACGTCGACGTGGACGTCGTTCTCGCGGGCGAGCTTCGCCACCAGGGCCTCGCGGAGCGCGGGGACGCCGCCGTTCGGCGTGTAGTTCGTGCGGTCGTCGGCCCAGGCGCGCCTCGCCGCGTCGGCGACGTGGTGCGGCACGGGCACGTCGGGCTCCCCCACGACGAGCATCGCGACGTCGTCCAGCTTCGCCGCGATCTCGAAGATCCGTCGGATGCCGGACGTGGGGACGGACGCGACGTGCGGGGCGAGCGAAGGCATGCTGAACGGTACTACGGGCGACACGCCGCGCCTCCGGCCCCTCGGTCGTTGAGGATGGCGGACGCGACTGGTAACGTTGCCTGTTGGCTTGCGCGTTACGTCTGAACTGACGGAACGCGATCCCAGCCGTGAGCCGCTCCGGTGGCAGCACCGGCGGCAGCCCGGGCAGGACGCACCGTCCTCCGGTCGGCTGGCGCATCACTCGTCCAGACACAGAAACCAAGGAAGTAGCGAACGTGGCAAACATCAAGTCGCAGATCAAGCGCATCGGCACCAACAAGAAGGCCCAGGACCGCAACAAGGCCGTCAAGAGCGAGCTCAAGACCGCGATCCGCGCCACGCGCGAGGCCATCGTCTCGGGCGACAAGGACAAGGCCACCAGCACCCTCGCCCTCGCGGCGAAGAAACTCGACAAGGCCGCCAGCAAGGGCGTCATCCACAAGAACCAGGCCGCGAACCGCAAGTCGGCCATCGCCAAGCAGGTCAGCGCTCTCTGAGCCGAACCCCGGTGACGCGTCGCTGACGCAGCATCCCCGACGACCTGGTCGTCGACGACGAAGGCCCCGTCTCCTCGGAGACGGGGCCTTCGTCGTGCCCGCGGCCGGCGGTCGCGGGCCGTCGCCGTCGCCGTCGGCAACTCCTGCGGGCTGCCCGCCAGGGCGGCCCCCACGCCGCTCTCGAGACAGGGAGCAGGAGTTGCCGACGCACGCTTGGCCGCGCCGCACGTCCGGAGCGCGGCGGGACCGGCACCGCGCCTCCCCCGCGAGCCGTCGGCAACTCCTGCAGCCTGCTCGCCGGGCCGGCCCCCACGCCGCTCCCGCGACCAGGAGCAGGAGTTGCCGACGCACGCCTCGCTGCGCAGCACGTCCGGGCCGCGACCGAATCGGCACGCGCCTCCCCCGCGGACGGTCGGCAACTCCTGCGGCCTGCCCGCCGACGTGGCCCCCACGCCGCTCACGCGACCGAGAGCAGGAGTCGCCGACGCACGCTTCGCTGCGCCGAACATGCGGCGGCGGCGGCACCGCGTCGGCGCCGGTTCAGCGCCTCCGACGCGGCGCGGTCGGCAACTCCTGCGGGGTGTCGCTGAGCGGCCGTCCCGGGAGCCGATGAGGGCACCGTGCAGGAGTTGCCGACCACCGCCGGCGCGCGACGGAGGGAGGGAGGGGGCACCCTCGGGCGGGGCCCGACGACGCAGGCCGGCGCGGGGCGGGGCGGCGCGGCGCGGCGCGGGGCAGCGCGGCGCGGGGCAGCGCGGCGAGGGGCAGCGCGGCGCGGGGCAGCGCGGCGCGGGATGGCGCGGGACGGGGCGGGGCGGGAGGCGCGGGTCAGCGGGCGAGGGAGCCGCGGGTCGCGACGGCGGTCACCATGCGCTCGAGGGCGTAGATCGCGTCGCGCTCGGCGCCCTTGACGGCGGCGTCGGTCTCGGCGATGAGCTCGATGCAGCGCCCGAGGCCGTCCTCGCTCCAGCCACGCACGTCGCGCTGCGCCCGCTCGACCTGCCAGGGCGCCATGCCGAAGCGCGAGGCCAGCTGGCCCGACGGCCCGTACGAGCCCTGCACCTTCGCCATCGTGCGGACCTTCATCGCGAACGCGGCCACCACGGGCACCGGATCCGCCCCGGACGACAGGGCGTGCCGCAGGAGCACCAGCGCCTCGCCCTGCCGACCCGCGATCGCCATGTCGGCCACCTTGAAGGCGTTCGTCTCGACACGGCCGGCGTAGTACTTCTCGACCGTGGCCTCCGTGATCTCGTCCGCCGCGTCGGAGATCAGCTGCTGGCACGCGCTGGCCAGCTCGGCGAGGTCGTCGTTGAAGGCCGTCACGAGGGCGCGCAGGGCCCCCGACGTGACCCGACGACGCTCGGCCCGGAACTCGGCGGCGGCGAAGTCGAGCTTCTCGGTCTCTTTCTTCAGCTCGGCGCAGACGACCTCGAAGCCGCCGCCGAGCCCGGAGCGCAGCGCGTCGAGGAGCTTCTTGCCCCTCACGCCGCCGCCGTGCCGGAGCACGAGGTACGTGTCGTCGGCGGGCGACTCGAGGTAGCGGAGCGTCTCGGTGAGGAACGCGTCCGTGCACTTCTCGACGGAGGAGACCCGGATGAGGCGCGGCTCGGCGAACAGGGAGGGGCTCGCGAGCGAGATGAGCTCGCCCGGCTGGTAGTGGTCGGCCTCGAGGTCGTTGACCTCGAGGCTCGGGTCCTCCGCCGTGAGCTGGTCACGCAGCTGCCGCACGGCCCGGTCGGCGAGGAACTGCTCCGGCCCGCTCACGAGCACGACGGGGGCCGGTCGGATCTGGTGCCACGCGACCTGGTCGACGCTGACCGACGCCTTCTTGACGGTCTTGCCGGTCGTCTTCGCGGCCACGGTCCTCCTCCAGGTGCGGCCGCCCCGGGCAGCCGGTGATCAGCGTAACGGACCCCTCCGTCACCCACGACGACGCCGCCAGAGACGCAGCTCCGCCGCGGCGCCGTCGGCGGCGGGCGCCCCGCTGACGGTCACCGCCGCGTCGCCGTCGAGGTCGGTACGGGCGACGACGGCCCCTCCGACGAGCGCGAGGGCGTCGTCGGTCGGGTGCCCGTAGCCGTTCTCCCGCCCGACGCCGATCATCGCCACCCGGGCGGGAGCGCGGCGGTAGAGCTCCGCGTGCTGGTCGGCGGAGCCGTGGTGCGACACCTTGACGACGTCGACCGGCCCCACGGCCTCCTCGCCGGCCGGCGACGACAGGAGCCTCCGCTGGGCGGTCTCGCCGAGGTCGCCGAGCGCGAGCAGCGACGCGCAGCCGGTGACGCACCCTGGGGCGGGCCGCCACGCGGTCACGACGCTGGCGTCGTTGCCCGAGGCCTCAGGGTCGACCGGCCAGAGCACCGACCAGGTCAGGTCGCCGAGCACTCCGCCGGCGCCGGCCGTCACGGGGACGACCTCCGCGCCTCCCGCCCGGAGGCCGTCGACGACCGCCACGTCGGCCGGTCTCCCCGGCGCCCCGAGGAGCACGGTGGCGACGTTGCCCGCGACCACTCCGACGGCCCCGACGTGGTCCGTGTCGAAGTGGGTGAGGACGAGCAGGTCGACCTCGTCGACCCCGAAGCGGCGCAGGCAGCCGGCCAGCGCCTCCTCGTCGTCGCCCACGTCGATCAGCGCCACGCGCCCGGCGCTCCGGACGAGCACGGCGTCGCCCTGCCCGACGTCGCACTGAACGACGACCCAGTCGTCGGGCACCCCGGCGCGCTCCCCGAGACGGGCACCGACGGCGACGCCGGCCGGCACGACGAGAGAGGACACGAGCGCGACGCTCAGCAGACGTCGGGCCCGCAGCCCTCGCGGTGTCAGGACGAGGGCCGCGACGAGCGCGGACGCGACGACCAGCACGGCCACGCCCGCCGGCCCGCCCGACCAGTCCAGGCGAGCCCCCGGCCACGCGGCGACGGTGCGGGCGACCGCGCCGACCCAGCTCGCCGGCACCCAGGCCACGCGCGCGACGAGCTCGGCCGCGCGGGGCGCCCACGGCGCCGTCACGCAGACCAGGAGGCCGGCCACGGTGGCGACGGGAGCCGCGGGCTCGGCCAGGACGTTCGCCACGACCCCGTGCACCGGGAGGCTGGGCTCGAGCAGCAGCAGCACGGGCTGGCACGCGAGCTGAGCCGCCGCCGGGACCGCGAGCCCCAGCGCGAGCGGCGTGGGCAGCACGCGGGCGAGCTCGGCCGCCAGCGGTCGCGCCAGCACGACGAGCCCCGCCGTGGCCAGGACGGAGAGGGCGAAGCCGACGTCGCGCGCCAGCCAGGGGTCGGCGAGGAGCAGCCCCGTCACGGCCAGGGCGACGACCGGGAGGCCCGACACGGGCCGGGCCGCCGCGAGGTGGACCAGCACCACGAGCGCCATGACCGTGGCCCTCAGGATGCTCGCGTCGGGCGTCACCAGCACGAGGAAGGCCAGCAGGACGACGCAGGAGACCCCGATGCGGACCACGCGGGGCACCCGCAGCGCACCGCCCACGAGCATCACGAGGGCGACGAGGACGGCGCAGTTCGAGCCCGACACGGCGGTCAGGTGGGTCAGCGAGGCCGTCTCCATCGCGTCCCGCAGGTCGTCGGGCACCGCCGACGTGTCGCCCAGCACCAGGCCGGGCAGCAGGGCGCCGCCGTCGCCCGGCAGCTCGGCCACGGCGTCGCGGAAGGCCCCTCGGAGCCCGTTCGCCACGGCCTCGACGCCCTCCGCCTCGGCTCCGGCCCGCAGCGGCCCCCGCGACGCCGCCGCCCACGGGTGCGGATCGCCGCGCTCCACGGGCAGCAGCGAGACGCGGACCCGGACGGCCTGGCCGATCTCCACGGCCGGCCCCGAGACCCGGGGCCCCAGCAGGAACAGCGAGGAGTCGCCTCGCCAGACCGCCCGACCGCCCACCTCGACGAGGCCCACGTCGAGCTCCGCGGTGGTGCTGCCCGGGACGATCCGGGCCGTCGCGGTGCCCTCGATCGTGACCACCCTGCCCTGCACGTCGAGGACGGCGGGCGGCCACCGGTCGTCCGCCCGCGCCGCGGCCGCCCCGAGCAGGAGACCCGCCAGCCCCGCCGTCACGAGCACGAGGGCCGCGACGGGGGACGCGCGGGAGGCTCGGGGCCTCGCGAGGGAGCCTGACCGGGCCGGCGGCCCGGCTGGCGCTCCGGCGGACGCCCCACCCGACGGGCCGACGCCCTGACCGCCCCTCCCCGCGACGGCTGCCACCACGCCGGCCGCCAGCAGGACCACCGCGAGGCCCGCCAGCACGACCAGCTGCCGCCCCGCCGACCACGGCAGCGCGACGACGAGCACCGCCCAGGCCACGCCCGCCGGGACCGCCAGGCGGACGTCGACGGGCCGAGCCGCCTCGCCGTCGCCGACGGTCACACCGTCACCAGCGGCCGGAGCGACTCGAGGGTCTTCTCGCCGATGCCCGGCACCTCGAGCAGGTCGTCCACGGACCGGAACCCGCCCGAGCCCTCCCGCCACTCGACGATGGCGGCCGAGGTCGCCGGGCCGACCCCGGGCAGCGCCTGGAGAGCCGTGGCGTCGGCGCGGTTCAGGTCGACCAGGCCGCCGCCCGCGCCGCCCCCCGCACCCGACGCCCCGCCCCCGCCGGCAGCACCCCCGACGGCACCCGTCGCACCGCTCCCATCCACGACCTCGCCCACCGCCGGCACCCGCAGCTGCTCGCCGTCGGCCACCGGCCGGGCGAGGTTGACCCCCGCCTCGTCCGCACCCTCCGCGAAGCCCCCGGCCGCGGCGACGACGTCGACCACGCGGGCTCCCGCGGGCACCTCGTAGAGGCCGGGCCGGGCGACGTGGCCGTGCACGTGGACGAACAGCGACCCCGCGGTGCCCGGCCCGGCACCCGCGCCGGTCGCCGCCGCCCCCGCCTCGCCGTCGAGCGGGCCGCCCGGCGACGACGCCGCCGTGATCGCGGTCTCGCCCGCGCCTCCCCCCGCTCCCCCTGCCGTGGCCACCGCCGTGGCGACGACCGACCCCACGGCGAGCACCAGCAGCACCACGACGGCCGCGCCGAGGCCGAGACGCCAGCGCGGGCCGCCCGGCCTCGCCGGGTCGGGCGCGCTGCGGAAGGTGACGACCATCCCGTGACGCTAGGGGCCGCCGTGGTGCCCCCGTCGACGACGACGGCCGCCCTGGGGAGCCAGGGCGGCCGTCGGTGACCGGGGAGGGACGGAGCGCCGCTACTTGACGGCGATCGCCACGAGGCGGGGCGCCCGCACGACCACGTTCACGATCTCCTTCTCGCCGACGGCGCGCTGCACCGCGGCGGAGTCGCGGGCCAGGGCCTCGAGCTCCTCCGAGCTGATCTTCGGCGAGACCTCGAGGCGGTCGCGCACCTTGCCGTTCACCTGCACGACGGCCGTGACGCTCGTCTCGACGAGCAGGGTCGGGTCGGCCTTGCGCCACCCGGCCGAGGCGACGGAGACGCCGTCGTGCCCGAGCTTCTCCCACATCTCGCTGGCGGTGTACGGGGCGAAGAGCGACAGGGCCAGGGCCACCGTCTCGGTCGCCTCGCGCACCGCGGGGTCGGCCGCGCCGGCGCCCGAGTCGATCGTCTTGCGCACCGCGTTGACGAGCTCCATCAGGCGCGCGACGACCACGTTGAACTTGAACGCCTCCGTCAGCCCGGGCGCCTCGGCGAGGAACCGGTGCGTCTGGCGGCGCAGGGCCTGGTCGCCGTCCGCCCAGACGGCGTCGACGGGGCTGGCGACGTCGGACGAGAGGCGGAAGGCGCGGGCGAGGAACTTCGCCGACCCGGCCGGCGAGACGTCGGCCCAGTCGATGTCGTCCTCCGGCGGCCCGGCGAACGCCATCGTGAGGCGGATGGCGTCCACGCCGTGCTTCTCGACCTCCTCCGACAGCGTGACGAGGTTGCCCTTGCTCTTGCTCATCTTCGCGCCGTCCTGCAGCACCATGCCCTGGTTGAGCAGCGCGCTGAACGGCTCGGTGAAGTCGACGTAGCCGAGGTCGAAGAGCACCTTGGTGATGAAGCGGGCGTAGAGCAGGTGCAGGATGGCGTGCTCGACGCCGCCCACGTACTGGTCGACCGGCGCCCAGCGGTTGACGACGGCGGGGTCGAAGGCCTTCTCGGCGTCGTTCGGGCTGAGGAAGCGCAGGAAGTACCACGAGCTGTCGACGAAGGTGTCCATCGTGTCGGCGTCGCGCCGGGCCGGCGTGCCGTCGACCGGGTTCGGCACGGTCACCCAGTCGGTGGCGGCGCCGAGCGGCGAGCTGCCCTTCGGCTTGAGGTCGAGGCCCTCGGTCGACGGCAGCAACACGGGCAGCTGGTCCTCCGGCACCGGCACCTCGGTGCCGTCGGCCGCGTGGACGATCGGGATGGGCGTGCCCCAGAAGCGCTGGCGCGAGATCAGCCAGTCGCGCAGGCGGTAGGTCTTCGCGGCCTTCCCGGCGCCCTTCTCCTCGAGCAGCTCGACGACGCGCTTGATCGCGTTCGACTTGCTGAGGCCGGTCAGCGGGCCCGAGTTCATCAGGCGGCCGTCGCCGGTCAGGGCCACGCCGGTCTTCGCGGGGTCGAGCTCGGGCAGGTCCTCGGGCAGGATCGCCTGGCCGTCCTCGTCGAGCTCGAGCTTCGGGATCACGCCCGTCACGGGGGCGTTCGTGTCGACGACGACCCGGACGGGCAGGTCGAACTTGCGGGCGAAGTCGAGGTCGCGCTGGTCGTGGGCGGGCACGGCCATGACCGCGCCGTGGCCGTAGTCGGCCAGCACGTAGTCGGCGGCCCAGACCGGCATCGGGGCGCCGGTGAGCGGGTTGACCGCGACGCGGCCGAGGGGCACGCCGGTCTTGGGCCGGTCGGCCGTCTGGCGCTCGATCTCGGTCGACTTCTGCACCTGCACCAGGTACTCCGCGAAGGCGGCCTTGACGTCGTCGGTGGCCTCGGCGACGAGCTCGGCCGCGAGGTCGCTGTCGGGCGCGACGACCATGAACGTCGCCCCGTAGAGCGTGTCGGGGCGCGTCGTGAAGACCGTGACGCGCTCGTCGCGGCCCTCGATCTCGAAGTGCACGTCGGCGCCGATCGACCGGCCGATCCAGTTGCGCTGCATGTTCAGCACCTTGGTCGGCCAGCGGCCCTCGAGCTGGTTGAGGTCGTCGAGCAGGCGGTCGGCGTACTCGGTGATGCCGAAGTACCACTGCGTCAGCTTCTTCTTGACGACGACGGCGCCCGAGCGCTCGGAGGTGCCGTCGGCGAGCACCTGCTCGTTCGCCAGGACGGTCTGGTCGACCGGGTCCCAGTTGACCCAGCTGTCCTTCCGGTAGGCGAGCCCCTTCTCGTACATCTTGAGGAACAGCCACTGGTTCCACTTGTAGTACTCGGGGTCGCTCGTGTGGAGGACGCGGTCCCAGTCGAAGGAGGGCGCGTAGAGCTTCATGCTCTGCGCCTGCTGCGCGATGTTCGCGTAGGTCCACTCGCGCGGGTCGACGCCGCGCTTGATGGCGGCGTTCTCGGCGGGCAGGCCGAAGCTGTCCCAGCCGATGGGGTGGAGCACGTTGAAGCCCTGCTGGCGCCAGTAGCGCGCGATCACGTCGCCGAGCGCGTAGCCCTCGGCGTGGCCCATGTGGAGGTCGCCCGACGGGTACGGGAACATGTCGAGGATGTACTTGCGCGGGCGCTTGTCGTCGGGGTCGACCGCGAAGGGCTTCGCGACCTCCCACACCTGCTGCCACTTGCGCTGCAGGCGCGCGACGTCGTACTCGCGCTCCTCGGCGGGGGTGTTGTCGTGCTCGTGTGCCACGGGACTCTCATTCGCTCACGGGGTGGAGGCGACCGGCGGACGGCACGACGAGGTGCGGGCACGCGGCGGCCCGTCGTCCAGGGTAGCGGCCCGCCGCAGGTGGTCCGCACGGGGCGGCGACCGCACCGGGGCAGATCACGAGGAGGCGCCTCCCGCGGGGACCCCCAGCGCGCGCAGCAGCGCGGTCGCCTTCCAGGCCACCTCCGCCAGCTCCTCCCGCGGCACCGACGACGACGTCACTCCCCCGCCGACCCCGACGGTCGCCCGGCCGTCGGTGACCACGACCGAGCGGATGGCCATCGCCCAGGAGGCGCTGCCGTCGAGGCCGAGCACGCCGACGGCGCCGGAGTAGACGCCGCGGGGCGCGCGCTCGCCCTCGGCGAGCAGCTCGACGGCGCGGCGCTTCGGGGCGCCCGTCATCGAGCCCGCGGGGAAGGTCGCCTCGAGCGCGTCCAGCGCGCCGAGGCCCGGCGCGAGCCGGGCCGTGACCGTGCTGACCAGCTGGTGCACGGCCGGGTAGGAGCGCACGGCGAACAGCTCGTCGACGACGACGCTGCCGAGGCGGGCGACGCGGGTGAGGTCGTTGCGCACCAGGTCGACGATCATCAGGTTCTCGGCGAGCTCCTTCTCGCTCGTCGCGAGCTCCGCGGCGAGGGCCGCGTCGGCGACCGGGTCGGCGGAGCGCGGCCGGGTGCCCTTGATGGGCGACGAGCTCAGGACGCCGCCCCGCGAGACCTCGAGGAACGACTCGGGCGAGGCGCCCGCGACCGCGGTCCCGCCGATGCGGACGAACGACGAGCGCGGCGACGGCGACGACCGACGGAGGCGGCGGTACGTCTCGAAGGCGTCCACCGGCCCCGCGACCTCGTACGACGTCGTCGGGCAGAGCACGTACGCGTCGCCCGCCGCGATGGCGGCCTGGCAGCGGGCGACGAGGGCGAGGTACTCGTCGTCGCCGTGACGGCGGCGGACGGCACCGGGGCCGCGCAGTGCCTCCGGCTCCCCCGGCTCGCCGAGCGGGACGACGCCGGGCCAGGCCGCGGCCACCGACCGCGCCCAGTCGTCGGCCGCGAGGGCGACCAGCTCGACCTCGCGGGCGGCGTGGTCGAAGACGAGGGCGCGGTCGGTGCGGAGCAGGGCGACGTCGGGAGGCGCGGTCTCGTCGACGGGGAGGCCGGCGGTCACGGACGGCGGGCTCCCGCGCCCCGGCCCCACGGTCGCGTCGCGGTCGAGCAGCCACGTGCCCGCCCCGTAGCCGAGCCAGCCGGCCCAGCCGAGCGGCGCGGCGTCGTCGCGGCCGTCGGCGAGGTCGTCGCGGAGCAGGGCCCAGAGCCGGCCGAGCTCGCCGTGCCGCGCGGACGCGGTGACCCGGTCGCCCCACAGCAGGACGGACCGGCCGGTGACGGCCCCGTGCCCGGCGTCGAGCCACACGACGTCGCCGTCGGGGGCGAGGGCGGCGACGACGGCCTCCGGGTCGGCCCAGGGCAGGGGGCGGCGGAGGACCGTCGGGCGCATGGACCGAGTGTAGGAGCCCCGGGCGCCCTGGGTCGGGCCGGCTCCCGTGCGGCGCTTAGCCTGGGGGCATGAGCCTCGCGACGACCCTCCGCTGGCACGACGGACGACTCGTGGACGACGAGGTCGGCGAGGCGGGCGGCGGGGACGGCGACGCCTCCCGTGACGACGGTGCCCCGGAGGCACGCCGTGACCCGATCCGCGTGGCCGACTCCTGGCTCGTCGTCGACGGTGCCGTCCGGGCCCTCGACGTGCACCGCGACCGCTTCGCCGGCTCGGTGAGGCAGGCCGCGCCGGGGCTCGACGTCGACGCCTTCTGGTCGACCGCCGTCGCGGCCCTGCCTCGCGAGGGACGGTGGTTCCCGCGCGCGGAGCTGCTCGGCGACGACCTCCGCCTGCAGCTGCGGCCGGCCCCGGAGCCGCGACGGTCGGTCGTGCTGGCCACCGCCTCCTCCGACCCCCGCACCGAGCCGCTCGTGAAGGGGCCGGACCTGGAGGCACTGGGCGCGCTGCGCCGGGAGGTCGCGACCCGCGGCGCCGAGGAGGCCGTGCTGCTCGACGGCGACGGCTGGGTCGTCGAGGGCGCGTGGAGCTCGCTGCTCTGGTGGCGCGGCGACGCCCTCTGCATGCCCGCGGACGACCTCCCGAGGCTGCCGGGCGTCACGGTGCGGACGGTGCTCACCCTCGCGGCCGTGCTCGGCGTCGACGTGCTGCACGAGCGGGTGACGCCGGAGCAGCTCGACGGGTTCGAGATCTGGTCGCTGAGCGCCCTGCACGGCGTGCGCATCGCCACGCGGTGGGTCGACGGCCCGACGACGGCCGAGGAGCCCGGTCGCCTGGCGACCTGGCAGCGACGACTCGACGCGCTGCGCCGACCGCTGCCGGCCGCCTGACCGCCTGACCGCTTGACCGCCTGACCGCCTGACCGCGACGGCACGGTCGACCGGCGTCCGCAAACGGCAAACGGCGCCCGGCGCGGCCGGCAGCCCGCGGACCCCAGTCAGCCGACGTCGCGCAGCACGCCCCTGTCGACGCGCACCCGGCGGGTGACCAGGGCCGCGGGCACGGGGACGTGCGAGATCAGGACCACCGTGGTGCCGTCGTCGCGCGCCGCCTCGAGGAGGTCGGTGACGAGGCGGTCGGCCAGCTCGGCGTCGAGGCCGGCCGTCGGCTCGTCGAGCACGAGCACGGGGAAGCCGCGGAGCAGGGCGCGGGCGAGCGAGAGCCGCTGGGCCTGCCCGCCGGAGACGAGCGCGCCGCGCTCCCCCGGGCGGGCGTCGAGGCCGCCCCGCTCGCGGACCCAGTCGCCGAGGTCGACGCGGTCGAGCACGGCCAGCAGGTCGTCGTCGGTCGCGGTGTCGCGCGCGAAGAGGAGGTTCTGCCGGATCGACTCGTCGAAGAGCCACGGCGACTGCTCGATCAGGCCGACCGTGCCCCGTACGCGCTCGGCGCCGAGCGACCGGACCGACGTGCCGCCGACCTCGTACCGGCCGCGGTGCTCGAGGAAGCGCACGAGGACGGCCGCGAGCGTGCTCTTGCCGGCCCCGCTCGGGCCCTCGACGACGACGCGGTCGCCGGCGCGGACCTCGAGCGTCGCGTCGACGAGGGAGTCGGTCGCGGCGCCGGGCCAGCGCGCCGAGACGTGCTCCAGGCTGAGCACCGGCAGGTCGGCCGGGAGGGCGGCCGGGCCGTCGCCCCCGTCGCGCCCGTCGACCTCGACCTCTGCCTCGTCGAGCTCGTCGACCACGACCTCCGCCGGGGCGACGAGCGGGGCGGCCGACTCGACCCGGGCCCCGCTGGCGCGCACGCGACGCCACGCGACCACCGCGGTCGGCACGGCCCCGACGACCTCGAGCACGGCGATCGGCACGAGGGCGACCAGCGCGAAGGCGGGCCCGCGCAGCTCGCCCGCGGCGACGTCGCCCGCGGTCGCGAGCACCACGCCGACCACCGTGGCGCCGGAGACGAGCGACAGGAGCGCCGCCACGAGCCCCGCGGTGGTGGCGCGCCGTCGGGAGGCGCGGCGCAGGTCGTCGTCGAGGGCGGCGACCCGGCGCAGCTGGCCCTCGAGCGCGTCGAACGCGACGAGCACGTCGAGCGACTGGACCGTGTCGAGCACGGCGCCGGAGAGGGCGCCGCGGCGGGCGGCCAGCGCGGCCTCCGTGCCCGTCGCGAGCCGGTCGGCGAGCACGACGCCGACGACGAGCGCGACGACGAGGCCCCCGGCCAGCACCAGCGCCGCGCGGGGCGAGACCACCGCGACGCCCACGACGGCGGCGACCCCGGTCACGCCGGAGACGACGAGGGGCTGGACGACCCGGAGCGGCAGGTCCTGGAGGGCGTCCACGTCGGAGACGACCCGGGCGAGCAGGTCGCCGCGGTCGGTGCGGCCGAGCCCGGCCGGCGCGACGCGCGACAGCCTGCGGTAGAGCTCGGTGCGGACGACCGCCAGCTGACGGAACGACGCGTCGTGGCTGGAGAGCCGCTCGAGGTAGCGGAACGCCGCCCGGGCGAGGGCGAAGGCCCGCACCCCGACCATGGCCATCGTGAGGTAGAGGATGGGCGGCTGCTCGGCCGCCCGCGTGATGAGGTACGCGGAGGCGGCGAGCAGGGCGACGGCCGAGAGCGCGCTGAGCGAGCCGGCCGCGATGCCCGGGCCCGAGCGCCGGAGCGGCGGCTGCGCCGTGCGGAGGAGGGACGGGCCGGGGGCCGCGCCGGTGCGGGTGACGGTCATGCGGGCAGCTCCTCAGGGGCCATCGCGGGGGTGGGGGCAGGGGCAGGGGCAGGGGCAGGGGCGAGCACGACGACGTCGTCCGCCGCGTCGCGCACGGCCGCGCGGTGCGTCACGACCACGACGGCGACGCCCCGGGCCGCGACGCGCCGGAGCCCCGCGACCACGGCGGCCTCGGTGACGGCGTCGAGGGCCGACGACGGCTCGTCGACGAGCAGCAGCCGGGCACCGCGGCGCTCGACCCGGTACAGGGCCCGGGCGAGGGCGACCCGCTGGGCCTGCCCGCCCGAGAGGCCGCCGCCGCCCGCGCCGAGCACGAGGGCCGGGTCGACGTCGGGGGCTCCCGCGGCGCGGAGGGCGGCCGCGACCGCGGGCGGGTCCACCTCGTCGCCGAGGGCGACGTTCTCGGCCACGGTGCCCGAGACGAGGCCGGCGCGCTGGCCCGACCAGGCGACGTCGCCGACGACGCAGCCGCGGTCGGCGTCGCGCCAGCGGACCTCGCCGCCGTGGGGCGCCTCCCCCCTGACCGCCGCGAGCAGGGTCGACTTGCCGACGCCGCTCGGCCCGGTGACGGCGGTGACCCGGCCCGTCTCCGCGACGAACGACGTGGCGGCCAGCGAGACGACGCCGCCGCGCTCGACCGACACCCCCGAGACGACGAGGGCGTCGCCTGGCTCGACGGGGTCGGCCGTCGCACGCGCGGGCGTCGGGCCGGTCGCTGGCCCCTCCTCCAGGACGGCGAACACGCCCTCGGCCGCCGCGACGCCGTCGGAGGCCGCGTGGAACGCCGCCCCCACCTGACGGAGCGGCAGGAACGCCTCGGGCGCCAGCAACAGCACGAACAGCCCGACCGACAGGGCGAGCGACCCGTCGACCAGCCGGATGCCGACCGAGACCGCCACGAGGGCGACCGACAGCGACGCCGCGAGCTCGAGGGCGAAGCCGCTGAGGAACGAGACGCGCAGCACGGCCATGGTGTGCCGCCGGTGGTCGTCCGTGAGCCGCCCGATCCGCTCGACCTGTCGACGCTCCCGGCCGAAGACCTTGAGGGTGGAGAGCCCCTCCACCGCGTCGAGGAAGGAGGCGGCGAGGGCCTGCAGGCGCTCCCACTGGCGATCCTGGGCGGCCCGGGTCGTCCAGCCGATCAGCACCATGAAGAGCGGGATGATCGGCAGCGTCACCAGCACGATCACCGCGGACAGCCAGTCGCTGACCAGCATCACCCCGACGATCAACGGCGTCGCCAGGGCGGTGAGGAGGAGCTGGGGCAGGTAGCGGGAGAAGTACTCGTCGAGGGCGTCGAGGCCGGGGCCGACGAGGGTCGTGAGACGGGCGGAGCCCCGCTCGGCGACCCACTCGCGGCCGCGAGCCGTCACCGCCGCGAGGACCCGTGCCCGGAGCTGGCTCTTGACCGTCGCTGCGGTCCGGGCCGCCACGGCCTCGAGCGCCCACGACGTGGCCGACCTCGCCACGACGGAGACGGCGAGCACGACGAGCGCCTCGCCGGTCGCTCCCGCCCCGGTGCCCTCGACGACGCTGACGACCGCGCGGGTGGCGCCCCAGGCGACCCCGACGACGCTCACGGTCTGCAGCACGCCCAGCACGGCCCCGAGCACGAGGAACGCCCGGGCGGCGGAGGCGTACCGCAGGAGGCGCGGATCGAGCGGCTTCACGGCCCTCCCGTCAGTGCGCCGCGACGGGGATCGCCGCCCGCGTCACGCGCTTGCGGAAGATCCAGTACGTGAAGCCCTGGTAGGCGAGGATCAGCGGCACGAAGACGAGCGCCACCCAGCTCATGACGGTGAGCGTGTAGGTCGAGCTCGCCGCGTTGGCGATGGTGAGGCTGTTCGCCGGGTCGTTGCTCGCGGGCATCACCGCGGGGAAGAGCGCCGCGAACAGGCTGACGACGGCGAGGCCGATCGTCACGGCCATCGTGGCGAACGCGACGCCCTCACGGCCACGGAGGTTCGCGACGAACGAGGCCACCAGCGTGGCCGCCGCCGCGACGGAGAGGACGGTGGACGCCAGCGTGCCGTGCATCAGCGACGTGGTCGCGAGGAAGCCCGCGGCGACCACGATCGTCGCCGCGCCCGACCGCACCGCGAGCCGACGTGCCCGCTCCCGGATCTCGCCGTCGGTCTTCAGCGAGACGAAGACGACGCCGTGGGTGAAGAAGAGCAGCAGGGTCGTGAGCCCGCCGAGCAGCGCGTAGGGGTTGAGCAGGTCGAGGAAGGTGCCCGTGTAGTTGAAGCCGGCGTCGAGCGGCACGCCCCGGACGACGTTGGCGAACGCCACGCCCCAGAGGAATGCGGGCACGGCCGAGCCCACCGTGATCATGAGGTCGAAGCGGCGCTTCCACCGCGCCTCCGGCCGCTGGTGGCGGTACTCGAACGAGACCCCGCGGGCGATGAGCGCGAGCAGGATGAGCAGGAGGGCCAGGTAGAAGCCGCTGAACATCGTCGCGTACCACTCGGGGAAGGCCGCGAAGAGCGCGGCCCCGGCCACGATGACCCAGGTCTCGTTCAGGTCCCAGACGGGCCCGATGGTGTTGATCAGGACGCGGCGGTCGGTGTCGTCACGGCCCAGGAAGGGCAGCGACATGCCGACGCCGAAGTCGAACCCGTCGAGCACGAAGTAGCCGACGAAGAGGAAGGCGATGATGCCGAACCAGAGGGTGGGGAGGTCCATGTCAGGGTGCGCCTTCCATCAGTAGACGGTCGCTTCGTGGGTGACGGCGCCGGTCTCGGCGTCGACCCTGGGGGGCCCGGCCGGGCCCTTCTGGGCGGCGCGGAGGATGAGCCGGAACTCGACCACCGCGAGGGTCCCGTAGATGGCCGTGAAGGCGAGCAGGGAGATCAGCACCTCGAGGCCCGTGACGTTGGGCGAGACGCCGTCGGCGGTCTTGAGCAGGCCGAAGACGAGCCAGGGCTGGCGGCCCATCTCGGTGAAGACCCAACCGACGACCATGGCCAGGAGCGGCAGCGGGAAGGTCCACACCGCGGCCCGCCACACCCAGCGGTTCTGGGGCAGGCGCCCCCGGCGCGTGACCCAGAGGCCGACGACCGAGACCATGACCGCGACCATGCCGAGGCCCATCATCCAGCGGAACGACCAGTAGGTGACCCAGATGATCGGGGTGTAGTCGCCCGGGCCGTAGAGCTGCACGTACTGGGCCTGCAGGTCGTTGATGCCCTCGACGGTACCGTCGAACGTGTGGGTGGAGAGGAACGAGAGCAGGTACGGCACGCGCAGGCTGAACAGCTCGTGGACGCCGTCGGGGGTGCCGAGCGTGAAGATCGAGAAGGAGGCGTCGGCCCCCGTCGAGGTCTTGTACAGGGCCTCCGCCGCCGCCATCTTCATCGGCTGCGTCTCGACCATGGCGAGGCCGAGCTGGTCGCCCGTGAGCACGGTCAGGCCACCGGCGACGACCATCGTCCACAGGCCGAAGCGCAGCGCGGGGCGCATCGTCTCGAGGTTCTGGTTCCGGCTCAGGTGCCAGCTGGCCACCGCGACGATGACGGCGGCGGAGACCATGAAGCAGGCGAAGATCGTGTGCGGGAAGGCCGCCAGGGCCACCTTGTTGGTCAGCACCGCGACGATGTCGGTGAGCTCGGCCCGGCCCTTCTCCTCGTTGATGTCGAAGCCGACGGGGTTCTGCATGAAGGCGTTGGCCGCGATGATGAAGTACGCCGACAGGACGCTCCCGACCGTCGCGCCCCAGATGCTCGCGAGGTGGAGCTTCGCGGGCACCTTGTCCCAGCCGAAGATCCAGACGCCGATGAAGGTGGCCTCGAGGAAGAACGCCAGCAGGCCCTCGAGCGCGAGGGGCGCGCCGAAGACGTCACCGACGAAGCGCGAGTAGTCGGACCAGTTCATGCCGAACTGGAACTCCTGGACGATGCCGGTCACGACGCCCATGGCGAAGTTGATCAGGAAGATCTTGCCGAAGAACTGCGTCAGCTGGAGGTAGTGCACCCGGCCGGTGCGCACCCAGGCGGTCTGGAAGGCGGCGACGGTGAACGCCATGCCGATCGTGAGCGGCACGAACAGGAAGTGGTAGATGGTCGTGAGGCCGAACTGCCAGCGGGAGAGCAGCAGCGGATCGAGCAGCTCGGTCATGAGCGGCCCGGCCCGCGGGTGGTGAGGGTCGAGAGCACTGTCGTCTTCTTCCTCGAGGGGGACGGAGGGCGTCACGTCGGCGGGACGATCTCAGCGTAGGACGATCGTTAGACAACACCCGTTGCATAGGGGGGCGGCCGCCTCACGGCTGCCTGTGAATAGGATCGGCCGGGTGAACGACGTGCTGACCGGCCTCCTCGACCTCGTGCAGTCGGTCGACCCGCTCCTCCGGACGCTCCTCGCGGGGCTCGCGATGGTGCTCGAGACCTCCGTGCTGCTCGGCCTCGTCGTGCCCGGCGACACCGTCGCCATCGTGTCGGCGACCGCCGTCGCGTCACCGCTCGAGGGGGTGCTGCTCGTCGCCGCGCTGGTCGTCGGCTCGCTGGTGGGCGAGAGCGTCGGCTTCGCCCTCGGCCGGCACTTCGGCCCCGCCATCCGGCACAGCAGGCTCGGACGGAGACTCGGCGAGGCGAACTGGGCCCGGGCCGAGGCCTACCTGGCGCGGCGGGGCGGCATCGCCGTCTTCATCTCCCGCTTCTTGCCCGTGCTGCACTCGCTGATCCCCCTCACGGTCGGCACGAGCCCCATGCGCTACCGCACCTTCCTCACCTGGACGACGCCCGCCTGCCTGCTCTGGGCCACGGCGTACGTGTCGGTCGGCGCCGCGGCGGCCGGGAGCTACCGTGAGCTCGCCGACCAGCTGCACCACGCTGGCTACGTCTTCGTCGGCATCGTCGCCGCGTTCCTGGTGCTCGTGCTGGTGGTGAAGAAGGTCGTCCACCGGCGGGAGGCGCGGCACATGGGGCACGGGGACGGTCGCCCCCCGGAGGACGACGCCCACCTCTGAGCCGCGACGCCCGCCCCCGGCGCCTGCCCCCGGGCCTGTCCCGGCACGACGGAGGGGCCGGGCGCTGTGCGCGCCCGGCCCCTCCGCTGGTGTGGACCGACGATCAGCCGATGAGGTCCTTCGACGTCAGGTAGTCCTTCGCGATGGTGGCCGACGACTCCTGGTCGGTCTGGCTCTTCGCGTTGAGCTCCTGCAGGTCCTTCGCCGACAGGGCGGCGTCGACGGCGTCGATGATGTCCTGCGCGCCCTGGTCGACCTTGTCGGAGACGATCGGCACCACGTTCTGCGGCAGGATCATGTTCTCCGGGTCGTCGAGGGTGACGAGGTCGTTCTCGGCGATCAGCGGGCTGGCCGTGTAGACGTCGGCGAGCTGGACGCTGCCGTCGAGGAGGGCCTTGACCGTGAGGGGCCCGCCTCCGTCGTCGATCGGGGTCGAGGTGACGTCGACGCCGTAGATGCTCTTCAGCCCGGGAGGGCCGTAGGGGCGCTCGGCGTTCTCCGGCGGCGCCCCGACGGCGAGGGTGCCGTCGTAGTCCTTGAGGTCGGCCAGGCTCGTGATGTCGTTCTCCTCGGAGAACTCCTTGGTCACGGTGTAGCTGTCCTGGTCGGACGCCTCGGAGGCGGTGAGCGCGGTCAGGCCCTCCGGGAGGGCGTCGGCCAGGGCGGCCTCGACCTCCTCGGGCGACTTCGCCGTCGACTCCTTGTCGTAGTACTGCAGGAGGTTGCCGGTGTACTCGGGGAAGACGTCGATGTCGCCGGACTCGAGCTCGGGGAGGTAGACCTCGCGCTGGCCGATCTGGTACTCGCGCTGGACGGTGTAGCCGCCGTCCTCGAGGGCCTGGGCGTAGAGCTCGGCGATGATCTCGTTCGAGTAGTACTGCTGCGAGCCGACGACGATGGTGTCGGACGACGCCGAGGCATCTCCTCCTCCGTCGCTCAGCGGGTCGCTCGACGCGCACCCTGCCAGGGCCACCATGGCCCCGATCGCGACCGCACCGAGAACGGTGAGCCGGCCTTTCTTCGCTGTGTTGATCACTGTGTTCCTTCCTGGAGGGATGTTGCCTTCGCCGCGGCCGACCGGGAGGTCGTCACGCGGGTGTCGAGGGGGCGCCCCGCGGCGGTGACGCCGGCCGGGACGACGAGTCGCTGGAGCACCGAGAAGACGACCTCGAGCACGACGGCGAGGGCGATCACGACGATCGACCCCGCGAACATCTGCGTGTAGTCGTTCGACCGGAGGCCCGTGAAGATGTAGATGCCCAGGCCGCCGGCGCCCACGGTGGCCGCGATGGTGGTCGTGGCGACGACCTGCAGCAGCGCGGAGCGGAGCCCGCCGATGAGGAGGGGCAGGCCGAGCGGGAGCTCCACGCGCGTGACGATCTGCCACTCCGTCATGCCGACCGCGCGGGCCGCGTCGATCGTCGCGCGGTCGACGGCCTCGAAGCCGGAGTACGCCCCGGCGAGGATGGACGGGATCGCGAGCACCACGAACGCGATCATCGGCGCGCTGATGCCGATGCCGAGCAGGAGCGCGAGGAGGAAGACGATGCCGACGGTGGGCAGGGCCCGGACGCCGCCGGTGAGCGCGACCGCGACCGTGCGCCCCTTGCCGGTGTGCCCGATCAGGAACCCGAGCGGGATCGCGACCACGGCCGCGATGAGCACGGCGATCACCGAGTAGGTGACGTGCTGCCCGAGACGGGCCGGCACGCCGTTCGCCCCCGTGAGGTGGACCGGGTCGCCGAGCCACGCCAGGGCGTCGAGGAAGGCGTTCACGCGGTCACCTCCCCGGCCTGGCGGACGCGGCGCCGGTCGCGCGCACCCTGGTCGGCCCAGGGCAGGAGGACGCGACCGAGCAGGACGAGCAGGCCGTCGAGCACTAGGGCCATGACGATCGTCAGCACGATGCCCGTGCCGATCTCGGCGAGGATGCTGCGCTGCAGGCCGTCGTTGAAGAGCAGGCCGAGCCCGTTGATGCCGAGGATGCCGCCGACGGTCGCGAGGCTGACGGTGCTGACGACGACCACGCGGAGACCGGCGAGCAGGACGGGGCCGGCGAGCGGGAACTCGACGCGCCAGAAGCGCTGCCAGCCGGAGTACCCCATCGCCGTGGCCGACTGCAGCACGTCGGGCTCGACGGCCCGCAGCCCGTCGGCGGTCGAACGCACCATGAGGGCCACGCCGTACAGGGTCAGCGCCACGATGAGGTTGGTGTTGCTCCGCAGCGGGTAGAGGCCGATGATGCCGGGCAGCGCCACGAGCAGGGCGAACGACGGCACCGCGTAGATGAGGCCGGAGGCGGTGAGCAGCACCCCGCGGACGACCGGGAAGCGGTTGGCCAGCCACCCGATCGGCAGCGAGATCACGAAGGCCAGGATCACGGGCGGCACGCTCAGCCCGAGGTGGACCAGCGTCTTGTCCCAGATGTAGTCGGTGTTCGACCAGATCCAGTTCACGACGCGTGCCCACCCTGCGCCGGGGCACCCGGCGCCCCGGGGGCACCGGCCTCTGCCTGGAGCACGGGCACGGGCTGCGTGAGGACGCCCGTCGTTCGGCCGGACTCGTCGACCACGACCTGGCCCGTCGCGGTCTGCTCGATGTGCAGCGCGCGCTTGCCGCGGTTCGACCCGACGAAGTCGGCGACGAAGTCGCTCGCCGGGTCGGAGAGGATCTCGGCGGGCGTGCCCTGCTGGGCGATCCGGCCGCCCTTCTCGAGGATGACGACCTGGTCGCCGAGGTAGAAGGCCTCGTCGATGTCGTGGGTCACGAAGACGACGGTCTTGTCGAGCTCGCGCTGCAGCCGGATGAGCTCCTGCTGGAGGTCGGAGCGGACCAGGGGGTCGACCGCGCCGAACGGCTCGTCCATCAGGAGGATGTTCGGGTCGACGGCGAGGCCGCGGGCCACGCCCACGCGCTGCTGCTGCCCGCCCGAGAGCTGGCTCGGGTAGCGGTCGGCCAGCGAGCGGTCGAGGCCGACGGTGTCCATCAGCTCCAGCGCGCGCTCGCGGGCCTCCTTCTTGCCGATGCCCTTGAGCACGGGCACGGTGGCGATGTTGTCGACGACCTTGCGGTGCGGGAGCAGGCCCGAGTTCTGCATCACGTAGCCGATGCTGCGGCGCAGGGCCACCGGCTCGAGGCCGGCGATCGACTGACCGTCGATCTCGATGGTGCCCGAGGTGGCGTCGACCATCCTGTTGATCATCCGCAGGATGGTCGTCTTGCCGCAGCCGCTCGACCCGACGAAGACGGTGGTCTTGCGGGAGGGGATGACGAGGCTGAAGTCGTCCACGGCGCGGGTGCCGTCGGGGTACTGCTTGCTCACCGAGCGGAACTCGATCATGGGTGGCTCATTCCTCGTGGGCAGCACGGATCGACACTTGCCAGGGCCACCACCCAACCACACTCCCCCGACGGGGGCACCTCGTCGCCGCCTCCGTGGCCGAGTCGTGACGTAGAACGGCCGCCCACGCCGCGCTGGGCGGACGACGGCGGCCGGGCCGCGGAGGGACGGTGAGGAGGCGGGTCAGGCCACCGTGAGGACGGGCTCGAGATAGCCCCGCACGGCTCGACGGCACTCCTCGACGAAGCGGGGGTCGCCGTCGCCGCCGGCGACGAAGGCCCGCGCCAGGAGCGCGTCGCCGATCTCGACGACGACCTGGACGGCCAGGTCGCTCGCGTCGTCGCGGACGACGCCGAAGCGGTCGGCGAGGAGGGCGGAGAGGCTCTCGGCCAGGGGGTGCGCGGCCGGCGCTCCCCCGTCGGCGCCCAGCTCGGGGGCGTCGCTGAAGCTCACGGACCGGAAGCCCGGCTCGGAGCGGTACATCTCGACCTCCGTGTCGATGACGGCGTCGAGGGCCTGACGCCAGTCGTCGACGCCGTCGGCGGCCACCGCCGCCGACACGCCGGCGACGAGACGCTGGGTGCAGCGGAGCGCCAGGGCGTCGACGACCGCGATGCGGTCGGGGAAGTAGCGGTAGACCGTGCCGATGGAGGCGCCGGCGCGCTCGGCGACCATCGCGGTCGTGAGCCGCTCGTAGCCGATCTCGTCGATGATCGAGGCCGCGGCGTCGAGCAGGCCCGTGAGGCGCGCGGTGCTGCGCGCCTGGACCGGCTCGTTCCTGAGCAGTGACGATCCCCCGGGCAGTGCTTCATTGACGTCGGTGACGAGCAACGTTCCTCCTTGGTGCGGTGCCGGCGGGTGCCGGGCACGGTGCTGGACGTCGGAGCCGGCCGTCGGTCGACGGCGGCGCGCAGGCCCGCCTGGCCGGCCTCGCAGGCGCCCCGTCGGGGGCTCCGGCGACCGGGTGTCGGCCACTGTCGGTCGCTGCCCCGAGAATGGACGCATGTGCGGACGATTCGTGATGGCGCGCGCCTCGAGCGACCTGGTGGCCCTGTTCGACGTTGATGTATCGGGTGACACTCTCCCAGACCCTTCCTGGAACATCGCTCCGACCCGCCCGGTGTCGCTGCTCGTCGACGCCGCGCCCCGGGGCGACGACGCGGGCGGGCCGCCGGTGCGACGGCTCGCCTCGGCGCGGTGGGGCTTCGTCGCGGCGGGCTCCCCCGGCCCCGTCGGCGCCCCCCTCTTCAACGCCCGGGTCGAGACCGCGGCCGAGAAGCCGACCTTCCGCGAGGCCGTCGCCTCCCGACGCGGGCTCGTGCCCGCCAACGGCTGGTACGAGTGGCAGGTCCGGCCGGACGGCAGCAAGCGCCCGGTCTACGTGAGCCTGCCCGACGACGAGGTGATGCTCTTCGCCGCCCTGTACGAGTGGTGGCGCGACCCGGCGGCCGCCGTGGGGTCGCCGTCTCGGTGGCTGCTCTCGACGGCGGTGCTGACCCGCGCCTCCTCGGGGCCCTTCGCCGAGGTGCACGACCGCATGCCCGTGCTGGTCGGGGCCGACGTCATGGACGACTGGCTCGACCCGGAGACCGAGGGCGACGACGACCTGCTGCAGGGGGTCTCGGGGCTCGTCGACGAGGTCGCCGCCCGGCTGCAGGTGCACGAGGTGTCGCCCGAGGTCGGCCGCGTCGGCGTCGACTCGCCGTCGCTGGTCGACCCGGTCTGACCCGTCAGCGTGCGGCGGCGTGGGAGGATGACCGCATGCCCGACCCCCGAACGGTGACGTCGTCCGCCGTCGAGCCCCTCCTGCACCGCGCCGCCCGACTCGAGAACTCGGTGCACCGGTTCCGCGAGAAGCGGGCCCGCAAGCGGGGACTGCTCCCGACGATCGTGCCGTACTCGGGCTACGGCTCGGCCGGCTGGGTGCGGGTGCTGTCGCGCGTGCTCCTCACGCGCACGGGCTCGCTCGACGGCACCGACCGCCTCAACGTGCGCGGCTGGCGGAGCTTCACCAGCGTGCCGGTCGAGCGGGCCGTCGTCGACGTGACGGTCGGCGGCCGCACCGTGCAGGTCACCACCGACCGCGGCGGGGTGCTCGACGCCCGGATCGAGGTCGACCTCGAGCCGGGGTGGCACCTCGTCACCCTGAGCACCGAGGGCTCGCCGCCGATCGAGGCCCCCGTGGTCGTGATCGACGCCGACGCCCGCTTCGGCATCGTCTCGGACATCGACGACACGGTCATGGTCACCTCGCTCCCCCGCCCCTTCCTCGCGGCGTGGAACACCTTCGTGCTCAACGAGCACGCCCGGCGCCCGGTGCCCGGCATGGCCGTCCTCTACGAACGGCTGCACACGGCCGCGGGCGGCTGCCCCGTGATCTACCTGTCGACCGGCGCCTGGAACGTCGCGCCGACGCTGTCGCGCTTCCTGTCGCGCAACCTCTACCCGAGCGGCCCGTTGCTGCTGACCGACTGGGGGCCGACCCACGACCGGTGGTTCCGCAGCGGCCGCCTGCACAAGCAGGGCTCGCTCGACCGTCTCGCCGAGGAGTTCCCCTACATGCGGTGGCTGCTGGTCGGCGACGACGGGCAGCACGACGAGGAGCTCTACGGGCGGTTCCTCCGCGACCACCCGGAGAACGTCGCGGCCGTCGCGATCCGCCAGCTGTCGCCCAGCGAGGCCGTCCTGGCCGGCGGGCGCTCGCGCTCCGAGCACGCGCAGGGCAGCGACGCCGTCTGGGTCTCCGCCCCGGACGGCGCCGGGCTGTGGGAGCAGCTCGTCGACACCGACGTCGTCCCCCGCTCGGGAGACACCCGCCTCTGATACAGGGAAATCCCGTCATGGGAGGCGTTCTTGTGTCTTATCATCAGAAGATCAGGTACAGGAGCGACATGACCGAGATCACCGACCAGCCCGACGCTGCCCGCTCCACCCAGGAGTGGGAGGTGCGGATCGGCGCCCAGGTGCGTGCCCGACGCCTCGACCAGGGCCTCGACCAGATCTCGCTCGCGCGCCTCGCCGACGTGTCGACCAGCACCCTCCAGTCGCTCGAGAACGGCCGTGGGAGCACCGTGCGGAGCCTCGTGCGGGTGCTGCGGGCGCTCGGGGCGGAGTCGGCCCTCGACACCATCGCCCCGCACAGCGACGTGAGCCCGCTCGACGTGCTGCGCTCGGCGCCGGCGGCCCCCCGCCGTCGGGTCTACCGCCCCCGGGGCCCCCGGGCCAGCCGCGTCGTGCGCGACGACGCGGGGCGACGCGGCGAGCGCTCGTCCGGAGGGGCCGGCGAGTGAGCTGGGTGCCGGTGCCCGCCGTCGAGGTGAGCGCCTGGGGCATGCGCGTCGGCGCGGTCGCGCCCGACCCCCGGCTCGGCGCGTACGTGTTCGAGTACTGGCCCGACTGGGTCGAGCGGGGCATCGAGCTCGCGCCGCTGACGATGCCCACCCGGGTGCGGCGCCACGTCTTCCCGCAGCTGCCGGAGGCGACGTTCCACCGCCTCCCCGCCCTGCTGGCCGACGCGCTGCCCGACGACTTCGGCAACGCGGTGATCGACGCCTGGCTGGCCCGGCAGGGCGTCTCGCGGGCGGCAGTGACGCCGCTCGACCGGCTGGCCTACATGGCCGACCGCGCGATGGGCGCCCTCGAGTTCCGGCCTTCGCGGGGCCCGCGCCACCGCACGACGAGCGCGGTCGAGCTGAGCGCCCTGGTCGAGGGCGCCCGGAGCGTGCTCGACGGGAGCTTCGCGGACGACGAGGGAGCGGAGTCGGCGATCCGGTCGCTGATCCAGGTGGGCACCTCGGCGGGCGGGGCGCGGGCCAAGGCCGTCGTCGCCTGGGACAGGGCGACGGGCGAGGTGCGGTCGGGCCAGCTCCCGGCTCCCGAGGGGTTCGAGCACTGGCTGCTGAAGCTGGACGGCCTCGGCGCCGACGTCGAGCTCGGCCAGGGCTCGGCCACGGGCCGGGTCGAGTACGCGTACTCGCTGATGGCGAGGGCGGCGGGCATCGAGATGAGCGAGTGCCGACTGCTCGAGGAGGGGGGCCGGGCGCACTTCATGACGCGGCGGTTCGACCGGTCGCCGGAGGGCAAGGTGCACTCGGTCACCCTCTGTGGGACTGCGCACCTCGACTACCGGCAGCGCCAGGCCCACGACTACGGGCAGCTCTTCGACGCCGTCGCCCGGCTCGGCGGCGGGCCCGAGGCGCGGGAGCAGGTGTTCCGGCGGATGATCTTCAACGTGCTCGCGGCCAACAACGACGACCACACGAAGAACGCGTCGTTCCTGCTGAGGTCGCCGACCGCCCCGTGGGAGCTCTCCCCCGCCTACGACGTGACGTTCGCGCACAACCCGACCGGCCGGTGGACGTACCAGCACCTGATGGGGGTGGACGGCGTCTTCCGCGACGTCGCGCGGGCCGACGTCATGAGGCTGGCGGACCGCCACCTCGTGCCGGGCGCCTCCGACGTCGTCGACGAGGTGCGCGACGCGGTGGCGCGCTGGCGGAGCTTCGCCGACGAGGCGGGCGTCCCCGGCCGCGTCGTGGGCCACGTCGAGGAGTCGCTGCCCCGCTGGTGACTCCCCCCCCCTGGCCGATGTCGGTGGGACTTCGTACACTCCTGGTCGAACGTACATTCGAACGAGGAGGCGACGTGAAGGTCGACGAACAGGTGCCGGTCGAGACCACGGAGGGCGGGGCGCCCCTCCGCTTCGTCTGGCGCGGGGTGGTCTACGGCGTCGTCAGCGCCCCCGAGATGTGGATGACCCGTCGGGAGTGGTGGCGCTCGGCGCCCCGGGCGCCCCGGGGCCTCGGGGCGGAGCTGCTCGAGCTGCCGGTGTGGCGCGTCGACGCCCTGCCGCTCACCGACGGGGCGCACCGCGTCGACGGCACCTTCGACCTCGCGCTCGACCCGGCGGAGGGCGGCACCTGGCTGCTGCTCGGCGTCTACGACGACACCGTCGAGCAGCAGCTCTTCGCCTGAGGGGGCCGACACCCGACGAGCGCCCGGGGCACCGGCGAGCGCGGCGGGAATGCACGGCCCGCCGGAGCCGTTCTCCCGCTGGGCCTCGGCAGACAGGGAGGTGCCCATGACCGTCATCCGGTGGTTGTTCGACGCGCAGCTGGTGATCGGCGACCAGACGATCCTCTGGCGCGAGATCGTCGGCAACGTGTTCGGGCTGCTCAGCGCCCTCGGCGGGATGCGCCGGAAGGTGTGGGCCTGGCCGGTCGGCATCGTGGGCAACGCCCTCCTCTTCACCGTCTTCCTCGGGGCGGTCTTCGACACGCCCGACCCGGTCAACCTCCTCGGCCAGGCCGGTCGGCAGGTCATGTTCATCGCCGTGTCGATCTGGGGCTGGTGGCGCTGGCGCCAGAGCCGCGGCGGCGACGCGGGCACCGCGGTCGAGCCGCGCTGGGCCGGTGCCCGCAACCGGGCCCTGCTCGTCGTTGGCCTTGTGGGCGGCACCGCCCTGCTGACCCCCGTGTTCAGCGCCCTGGGCTCCTACGAGCCGGTCTGGGCCGACGCCTGGATCTTCACCGGCTCGCTGCTGGCCACCTGGGGCATGGCGAAGGGCTGGGTGGAGTTCTGGCTCATCTGGGTCGCGGTCGACCTCGTCGGCACGCCCCTGCTCTTCAGCGCCGGCTACTACGCCTCCGGGCTGATGTACGTCTTCTACGGCGCCTTCACGCTCGCCGGGTTCTTCGTCTGGGCCCGCGCCAGGAGGCAGAAGCCGCTGGTCGAGACCCAGTGGCCCGACCCCACGCTCCAGCGCCGCTGACCGCGGGCTGAGGGGGCGACTCCCCCCGGCGTGCTCACCACCCCGTCTGGTTCGATGGCGCCATGCCCCTGCCCATCGAGAACTACGCCCTGATCGGCGATCTGCACACGGGGTGCCTCGTCGGCTCCGACGGCAGCATCGACTGGTCGTGCCTGCCGCGCTTCGACTCCGCCTCCGTCTTCGGCGCCCTCCTGGGCGACCGCGACCACGGCCGCTGGCTCGTCGCGCCGGCGGAGGCAGGGGCGACGGCGACCCGCCGCTACGTCGACGACACGTTCGTGCTCGTGACGCGCTGGACGACGTCGACCGGCGTCGTCGAGGTCACCGACCTCATGCCCGTCGGCGACCGGCGGGCCGACGTCGTGCGTCGCGTGACCGGCGTCGAGGGCACGGTGCGGATGCAGGAGGACCTCCGCATCCGGTTCGGCTACGCCGCCGCGCTGCCCTGGGTGCGCCAGCTGCCCGAGGGCGACGAGACCGCCCTCGTGGCCATCGCCGGCCCCGACGCGGTCGTGGTCCGCGGGCCCCACCTCACGGCGGCCGACCACACCCACGCCGCCGAGTTCGACGTGGCGGCCGGCGAGACCGTCGACATGACCTTCACCTGGTACCCCTCGCACCGCGAGCCGCCGACCGCTCCCGACGTCGACGCCGTGCTGGCCGACACCGTCCGCTGGTGGCAGGCCTGGGCCGCCCGCTCGCAGGAGCCTTCGGCCTACGACCGCGAGGTGCGCCGCTCGCTGCTCATCCTCCGGGCCCTCACGAACGAGGACACGGGCGGCATCGTCGCCGCCGCGACGACGAGCCTGCCCGAGTCGTTCGGCGGCTCGCGCAACTGGGACTACCGCTACGTGTGGCTGCGCGACGCGTCGATGACCCTCCAGGCGCTCATCCTGCACGGCTTCGCGGAGGAGGCCGAGAAGTGGCGCGGCTGGCTGCTCCGCGCGATCGCCGGCGACCCCGCCGACGTGCAGATCATGTACGGGCTCGCCGGCGAGCGGTACCTGCACGAGAGCGAGCTGGAGCACCTGCCGGGCTACGAGGGCGCCTCGCCCGTCCGGCTCGGCAACGCCGCGTTCACGCAGTACCAGGGCGACATCTTCGGCGAGGTCATGGTCGCGCTGCACGAGGCCCGCCAGCTCGGGGTGGCCGAGTCCGAGTACTCGTGGCCGCTGCAGCGCGCCTTGATGCAGTACGTCGAGGACAACTGGACCCGCCCCGACAACGGCATCTGGGAGATCCGCGGCGAACCGCAGCACTTCACCCACTCGCGCGTCATGATCTGGGCCGCCCTCGACCGCGCCGTCCAGGGCGTCGAGCAGTTCGGGCTCGACGGGCCCGTCGACCGGTGGCGGAGCCTCCGCGACGAGGTCCGTGCCGAGGTCGAGGAGCAGGGCTGGGACGCCGACCGGGGCACGTACACCCAGCACTACGGCTCGGCCGAGGTCGACGCCTCGCTGCTGCAGCTCGCCCAGGTGGGCTTCGTCGCCCCGGACGACCCGCGCATGATCGGCACCGTCGCCGCGATCGAGCACGACCTGCTGCAGGACGGCCTGCTGCTCCGCTACCGCACCGAGTCGGGCGTCGACGGCCTCGAGGGCACGGAGCACCCCTTCCTCACCTGCTCGTTCTGGCTGGCGGAGCAGTACGCCCGGTCGGGGCGCGTGGAGGACGCCGTGACGCTGATGGACCGCCTCGTCGGCTGGTGCAACGACGTCGGCATGCTCTCGGAGGAGATCGAGGTGGCCACCGGCCGCCACGTCGGCAACACCCCGCAGGCGCTCTCGCACCTGGCCCTCGTGCGCGCCGCCGACGCGATCGGCGGGGCGCTCGACGCACGTCGCTGACGCGATCGGCGGCGCGCTCGACGCACGGCGTTGGCGGAGGCCCGTCCGTCGAGACGGCGTCGTCCGCCGGCCGCGGCGGACACGACGAGGCCGCCCTGCCGGTGGGCAGGGCGGCCTCGTCGTGGCGCGGCGCTCAGGGCACCGTCGGACGGTCGGCGCCGATCAGGCGGGCCAGTCCGCGGGGCCGGTCGAGCCGGCCGCGTAGGTGTCGAGCGGCACGTCGCCGGCCGTCCAGGCATCGACGACGGGCGCCACGATGGCCCAGCAGCGCTCCGCGACGTCGCCGCGGATCGAGAGGGTCGGGTCGTCGTGGAAGATCCCGCTGAGCACCTCGCCGTAGGGCGTGAGCTCGGGCTTGCCCAGCGTGACCTGGAAGGTGGACTGCTCCAGGTCGAAGGGGTTGCCCTTGCCGTTGGTGGTCACGCCGAGCTCCATCGTCTCGGGGCTGATCTCGATGCGGAGCGTGTCGGGGGTCGACGAGCCGTTCAGGCCCTCGGGCAGCGCGGGGACGGGCTTGAAGGTGATCAGCACCTCCTTGCGGATCTTCGTCATGCCCTTGCCGGAGCGCAGGATGAAGGGCACGCCGGCCCAGCGACGGGTCTTCACCTCGAACTCGACCTCGGCGAGGGTCTCGGTCTGGCGGTCGTTGTCGACGCCCTCCTCGTCGGAGTACGACGGGACGTCCTTGCCGTCGATCGTGCCGGCCGTGTACTGCGCCCGGCGGCTCGAGGCGACGGGGTCGCCGCCCTTGACCCAGGTCGCGCGCAGCACGCGCGCGATCTCGCTGCGGAGCTCGACCGAGTCGATGCTCGACGGCGCGTCCATCGCGATGACGGCGAGCACCTGCAGGAGGTGGCTCTGGATCATGTCGACGAGGGCGCCGGCCTTGTCGTAGTACTGGGCGCGGCCCTCGAGGCCGAGGACCTCGTCGTAGAAGATCTCGACCTTCTCGATGTTCTCGCCGTTCCAGACCGGCTCGAAGAGGCGGTTCGCGAAGCGGAGGCCGATCATGTTGAGGACGGTGGCGCGGCCGAGGAAGTGGTCGGTCCGGTGGATGCGCTCCTCCGGGACGATCTTCAGCAGCTCGGCGTTCAGCTCGCGCGCGCTCTCCTCGTCGGAGCCGAAGGGCTTCTCGAGGGCGAGGCGCAGGCCGTCGGGCAGGTCGATCTCGGCGAGCGCCTGGATCACGCGGGTGCTGATCGCCGGGGGCAGCGCGAAGTACATCACCGGGGTGCCCTCGGAGGCCTCGAAGAGGGCCTTGAGGTGCTCGACGGTGGTGGGGTCGCCCTGCATGTAGCGGCTGGAGGCGAGGGTCTTCTTCGCGAGGTCGCTGCCGGCGTCGCCGTTGAAGGCCGTCTTGACGACGCCGTCCCACTCCTCGGGGGTGCGCTCACTGCGGCCGGTGCCGATGAGCTGGACGTCGACGCCGCGGTCGCTCTTCAGGAGGCTGGCGAGGCCGGGCAGCAGGAGTCGCTCGGTGAGGTCGCCCGAGGCTCCGAGGATGATGAGGGTGGTGGTGTCGGTCACTGTGCAGCTTTCGTGAGGGCGGCGAACTCGTCGTCGCTGAGGTCGATCTGGGCGGCGGCGACGTTGTCCTCCAGGTGCGAGACGCTGGACGTGCCGGGGATGGGGAGCATGACCGGCGAGCGCCGGAGCAGCCACGCGAGGGCGAGCTGCGAGGGGGTGGCGTCGTGCTCGGTCGCGAGGGCGTCGAGCGGCCCGCCCGGTGCGGCGAGCGCGCCGGTGGCGAGCGGGAACCACGGGATGAAGGCGATGCCCTCGGCCTCGCTGTGGTCGAGCAGGGCCTCGGCGTCGCGGGAGGCGAGGTTGTAGAGGTTCTGGACGGAGGCGATGGTCGCGGTCTGCTGCGCCTCCTTGATCTCGTCGACGGAGACCTCGGAGAGGCCGATGTGGCGGATCTTGCCCTCCTGCTGCAGGGCGGCGAGCTCGCCGACCTGGTCGGCGAGGGGCACGGCCGGGTCGATGCGGTGCAGCTGGAAGAGGTCGATGCGGTCGAGCCCGAGGATGCGCAGGCTCATCTCCACCTGCTGGCGGAGGTACTCGGGGCGCCCGACGGGCCGCCAGTCGCCGGGGCCCGGGCGGGTGAGGCCGGCCTTGGTGGCGATGACGACGTCGTCGCCGTAGGGGTGCAGGGCCTCGCGCAGCAGCGGCTCGGCCACGTCGGGGCCGTAGGAGTCGGCGGTGTCGAAGAAGGTCACGCCGAGCTCGACGGCCCGGCGGATGACCCGGACGGCTTCGTCGTGGTCGCGGGGCTGGCCCCAGACCCCCTCGCCGGTGAGCTGCATGGTGCCGTACCCGAGGCGGGTGACGGGGAGGTCGCCTCCGATGGTGAACTGCCCGGAGGCAGCCGCCGACGGGGACGTGGTGTCGGTGGTCATGGTCGTCCTTCCTCGATGGCGGGCCGAGAGCTGCGGACGACGAGCGCGTCCGCGCCGGTGTGCTGGGGGCCCCGGTGGGTCAACGCGACGGGCGGCGGACCGTTCCCGGCCCCCGCGGGGCCGCCCGGGGAGGGCAGCGCGTCGCGCTCGGGCGCCGGTGCCCGGTCAACCGTACTGCTCCCGCGGGAAGCACGTTCACCGGCGGGGCTCGGTGTCGCGGGGCGCGGTGGGGTCGTCGACGGGGCCGGTGCTGTCGGTGCCGCCCTCGGTGGGCTCGTCGCCCGCGCGGCCGTCGGCGGGGCCGGTGCCGCCCTCGGCGTCGCTCCCCGCGCCTCCCCCGCTCTCGTCGCCCTCCCCCGCGTCGTCGTCGGGTCGGGGCGCCGTGGTGTCGTCGGGGTCGAGCGCGGCGATGATCCGGCCCATCGAGACGGCGATCGAGACGCCCCCGCTGGTGTCGGTGGTGGGCAGGTGCCGGTGCTCGTCGATCGCCTCCCAGAGGTCGGCGACCCGGCGCCGGGCCTCGACGAACGCGTCGACGTCGTCGCCGCCCCGGAGCCGGACGACCTCGGCGACGGCGTGAGCGGCGCGGGCCACGACCGGCGCGAGCTCCTCGACGATCCCGATCTGGCGGCCGATGCGGCGCCCCAGGATGCCGGAGACCTCGGCCATGTCCTGGAGGTGGAACCCGACGCGCTCGAAGACGACGAGGTCGGCGTACTCCTGGCCGAGGTCGCGGCGCCGGAGCTTCCAGCGCGGGTTGAGCCGGCGGGACTCGTCGGCGTACTGCACGGCGTCGCG
This sequence comes from Frigoribacterium endophyticum, assembly GCF_011759585.1. GTDB lineage: Bacteria > Actinomycetota > Actinomycetes > Actinomycetales > Microbacteriaceae > Frigoribacterium > Frigoribacterium endophyticum. The sequence continues at coordinate 968,875 of NZ_JAAOYV010000001.1, read as the reverse complement.
GACCCGGCGGAGGGTGCCGGGCAGCTCCGCCACGCGGCGCTCCCAGTCGTCGCCCTCGAGCGGCCAGCGGGCCTCGAAGACCGCGGCGACGTCGTCGGTGCGGTCGGCGAGCGAGGCCTGCAGCGATCGCAGCCGCTCGTCGGCCCGCCCGGCGTAGAGCGGCGGCACGAGCAGGTAGTTGACCGTGAGCCCGACGACCACGCCGACCGCGACCTGGATGACGTAGCCCGTCGAGTAGTCGGCCTGGTCGCCCTCCGTGGTCGCGCTGCCGCCGAGCAGCAGCACGAAGAGCCCGGCCGTGAGCACCCAGTCCCTCCCGGCGCCGAGCCGGCGGATGCCCGCGAGCAGCGTCCCCACGCCGACGACCGCCGCGACGGCGAGCACGCCGGGCTGCCCCTCCTGGAGCGAGAAGACGACCGTGGCCAGCACGATGCCCACGACGAGGCCGAGCAGGGTCTGCACCCCCTGGCGGAGCGACGCCTTGATGGTCGGGTACATCGCGATCACCGCGCCGAGCGGGGCGTAGTACGGGTACTCGGCCGCCACGCCGGGCACGTGGGGAGCCAGCCAGTAGGCGAGGGCCGCGGCGAGCGCCGCCTTCACGGCCAGCAGGAGGCGCGGCTGGCCGAGCAGGACGCGGGCCCACCGCGAGGCGGTGCGGACGTCGGCCCGGACGTCGGGGCGGGAGCCGCTCGGGCGTCGATCGGGCATGCACCGATGATGACAGCCCGGCGGCGGCGCGGCCCGGCCGAGGACGTACACTGATCGAACACACGTTCGACCAGACCTGGCCGGGGTCCCGACTCGGAGCACGACCATGCGCTTCACCCACCTCCACGTGGCCTCCTCGTTCAGCGCTCACCACGGCACGACCCCGCCCGCCCAGCTGGTCGAGCGGGCGGCGGCCGACGAGGCCGACGCCCTCGCGATCACCGACCGTGACGGGCTCTACGGCGCGATCCGGCACATCGGGGCCTGCCGGGCGGCGGGCATCGACCCGATCGTCGGGGTGGAGCTGGGCTGCGCCGACGACCGGGCCGAGGCGACGCCGGCGACCGGCAGCCGGACGGCCGCCTCCGCCGCGGCCCCGGTCGACCGGGTCGTCGTGCTCGCCCACGGCTCCGGCGAGGGCCGGGCCGGGGAGGGCTGGGCGTCGCTCTGCCGCCTGATCAGCGCCGCGCACGGCCGGGCCACGCGCCGGGCGGCGGGCAGCGCCAACAGCACGGCGACCATCGGGCGCTCCCGGCTGCGGGCGTTCCTGCGGGGCGAGGAGGGCGCCTCCGCCACCGTGCTGCTGGGCCCCGACTCCGACGTGGGCCGGCTGGTGCGCGAGGGGCGCAGCACCGCGGCCGCCGCCTCCCTCGCCGACTGGGCCCGCGAGCTGCCCGGGGGCGTCGTCGTCGAGGTCGTCTGCCACCTCACCGAGCCCGGCGAGAGCCGGAGCGTGCGGCACGCGGCCCGGATGCTCGAGCTCGCCGAGCACGTGGGGGTGCCGGCGGTGCTGACCAACGCGGTGCGCTACCTCGACGCCGACGGCGCGGTGACGGCCGACGTGCTCGACTCAGCGGGCCACCTGGCACCGCTCGGCTCGTTCACGCCCCAGCCCAACGCGCAGGCGACCCTGAAGAACGGCGCCGCGATGCGGGCGATCGCCCACCTCGTCGCCGACGCCTCGTCGCTGTCGCGCCGGGCGGCGGAGGAGATGCTCGCCGCGACGGAGCGGCTGGCCGACCGCTGCCGGCTCGACCCCGACGCCGACCTCCGCTGGCGGCAGCCCAAGGTGCCCGAGCTGAGCGCGATCGGCGTCGAGGGCGACCCCGACCAGGTGCTGCTCCGCCGGGCGGAGGCGGGGGTCACGGCCCGCTTCGGGCACGCCGGCCAGGGTCTCCGCCGCATCGTCGAGGAGAGGATGCGCTACGAGCTGGGCATCATCTCGGGCTTCGGCTTCGCCGGCTACTTCCTCACCGTCGCCGACGTCTCGCAGCTCATGCGCGACATGAGGGTCAGGAACGCCGCCCGGGGGTCCGGCGCGGGCAGCCTCGTCACCTACCTGCTCCGCATCTCGAACGTCGATCCGATCGAGCACGACCTGCTCTTCGAGCGGTTCCTCGGCAACAAGCGGGAGACCCTGCCCGACATCGACATCGACGTGGAGTCGGCCCGGCGGCACGAGATCTACCGGGCCATCTTCGACCGCTACGGCAGCAACCGGGTCACCCTCATGTCGATGCAGTCGACCTACCGGGGCCGGGGGGCCGTCCGTGACGCGGGCCAGGCGCTCGGCCTCGACGACGAGCAGATCGACATGGTCGCCAACAACGTCTGGCGGTCCAACGCCCGTGACCTCCGCACCGCCATGGCGGAGAAGCCCGAGCTGCGCGCCATCGCCGACCTCGCGCGGCAGAACGGCCAGATCGACCTCCTCGTCGACCTGACCGAGCGGCTCGACCGGCTCCCCCGGCACATCTCGATGCACCCGTGCGGCGTGATCCTCGGCGACTCCGACCTGCTCAGCACGACGCCCGTGCAGCCGAGCGGCATCGGCCTGCCGATGAGCCAGTTCGACAAGCACGACATGAACGACGCCGGCCTCCTCAAGCTCGACGTGCTCGGCGTCCGGATGCAGAGCTCGATGGCCTACGCCCTCGACGAGATCGAGCGGGTCAACGGCTCCCGGGCGGCCGTCGCGGGCGGCCTCTCGGTCGACGTGCCCTACGTGAACCGCGCGGGGCGGGTCGAGCTCGACGAGATCCCCCACGACGACGAGCACACCTTCGAGGCCATCCGCACCACGCACACGCTCGGCATGTTCCAGATCGAGAGCCCGGGGCAGCGCGAGCTGATCGGCAAGATGCAGCCCGACCGCTACAGCGACCTCATCGCCGACATCTCGCTGTTCCGCCCCGGGCCGATGAAGGGCAACATGGTCGCGCCCTTCCTCGACACCAAGCACGGCTTCCAGCAGCCCGACTACCTGCACCCGAGCTTCGCGTCGTTCCTCGACGACAGCTACGGTGTCGTGATCTACCACGAGCACGTCCTGCGGATCCTCGAGGCGACGATGGAGGTGTCGCTCGCCGAGGCCGACGAGCTCCGTCGGCACATGGGCAAGGGCGCCGACGACGACCTCGAGGTGGAGTTCCGGCGCCGCACGCGGGCCAACGTCGACGAGCGGGGCAGGAGGCGCTTCAGCGACGCGCAGGTCGACCGGATCTGGGCGGTGCTCAAGGGGTTCGGCTCGTTCGGCTTCTGCAAGGCGCACGGAGCGGCCTTCGCCCTGCCCACCTACCAGAGCGCCTGGCTGAAGACCCACTACCCCGCGGAGTTCCTCGCGGGGCTGCTCACCCACGACCCCGGCATGTACCCGAAGCGGCTGCTGCTCACCGAGGCACGACGCATGGGGGTGCCCGTGCTGCCGCTCGACGTCAACCAGTCGACCGACGTCTACAGCGTCGAGCGCGTGCGGGCCCCCGCGACCCCGATCGCCCCGAGCCGCCCCGGCGACCTCGGCATCCGGCTCTCGCTCGCCGACGTGCACGGCATCACCGACGCCGAGCTCGCGCGGATCGTCGTGGGCAGGCCCTACGACTCCATCACCGACTTCTGGCAGCGCGCGACGCCGTCACGGCGGCTGGTGGAGCGCCTCGCGCAGGTCGGGGCGCTCGACTCGCTGGCCGGCCCGGGCCGCACGCGGGGCGACGTGCTGGCCCGTGTGCGGTCGCTGACCCAGCGCACCGCCCGGCCCCGCGCCTCCGACGTCGAGAACCAGCTCGACTTCAGCGTCGACGACTCGGCCGAGGTGCCGACCGGCACCCCCGACGTCAGCCTCCGCGACCGGGTCAGCGACGAGCTCGACATCCTCTCGATGGAGGTCAGCGAGCACGTCGTCGAGAGCTACCGGCCCATGCTCGACGACCTCGGGGTCACGCGGGCCGCCGACCTGCGCGACCACTGGAACGGCACGACCGTGCTCGTCGCCGGCATCCGCATCGCCACGCAGACGCCGCCCATGCGCAGCGGCAAGCGGGTCGTCTTCATCAGCCTCGACGACGGCACCGGCTGCGCCGACGCGACCTTCTTCGAGGAGGCCCAGTCGCGGGCGGGCTCGCTGCTCTTCGGCACCAAGCTCATGCTGATCCAGGGGCGCACCCGGCGCACCGGGGAGAAGGGCATCTCGCTGGAGGCGGAGAACGCCTGGGACCTGAAGGCGATGTGGCGCGACTGGCAGGCGAGCCGCGCCTCGGCCGCCTCCGGGTCTGGGGGCGCCGAGCTGCCCGACCTCTCGGACGCTCCTGCGTAGGGTGGCGGGCATGAGCGACGACCAGCAGGCGAAGGGCACGTACGTCGAGCCCGGCCAGGAGTACACCCGCGACACGAACTACATCGAGGACAGGATCACGCGCGACGCCGTCGACGGCTGGCCCGTCGAGGCGGGCCGCTACCGCCTGGTGGCCGCCCGCGCCTGCCCCTGGGCCAACCGCACCGTCATCTCGCGCCGCCTCCTCGGCCTCGAGGACGTCATCTCGCTCGGCCTGCCCGGCCCCACCCACGACGCCCGCAGCTGGACCTTCGACCTCGACCCCGACGGCCGCGACCCCGTGCTCGGCATCGAGCGCCTGCAGGAGGCCTTCTTCGCCCGCACGCCCGACTACGCCCGCGGCATCACCGTGCCCGCGGTCGTCGACGTGCCGAGCGGCAAGGTCGTCACCAACGACTTCCCGCAGATCACGCTCGACTTCGCGACCGAGTGGCGCGAGCACCACCGCGAGGGCGCGCCCGATCTCTACCCCGAGCACCTCCGGGCCGAGATCGACGAGGTGAACGCGGTCGTGTTCCGCGACGTCAACAACGGCGTCTACCGCGCGGGGTTCGCCGGGTCGCAGAAGAGCTACGAGCGGGCGTACGACACGCTGTTCGCCCGTCTCGACTGGCTCTCAGAGCGCCTGGAGGGTCAGCGGTTCCTCGTCGGCGACACGATCACCGAGGCCGACATCCGCCTCTTCACCACCCTCGCCCGCTTCGACGCGGTGTACCACGGGCACTTCAAGTGCAACCGCTCGAAGCTCACCGAGATGCCGGTGCTCTGGGCCTACGCCCGCGACCTGTTCCAGACCCCCGGGTTCGGCGACACGATCGACTTCGCCCAGATCAAGGCGCACTACTACGTCGTGCACAGCGACATCAACCCGACCGGCATCGTGCCCGCCGGCCCCGACCCGTCGGGCTGGCTGACCGCCCACGGGCGTGAGGAGCTCGGCGGCCGCCCCTTCGGCGACGGCACCCCGCCGCCCCCGCCGCGCGACGGCGAGCAGGTGCCGCCGCTCGTCGCGTGACCGACCCGGGCGACCAGCTGCGCGCCACCCGCGACGACGCGCTCGCCCTGGCCGCGCGCCTCGGACAGGACATGGAGGCGGTGGCCGCGGCCCGCGAGGGAGCCAACGTCGACGACGAGCACGACCCCGAGGGGTCGACGATCGCCTACGAGCGGTCGCAGCTCGACGCGGTGCGGCGGTCGGCCCTCGAGCGGGCCGCCGACGCCGACTCGGCACTGCGGCGACTCGCCGACGGGACGTTCGGCCGCTGCGAGCGGTGCTCGGCCCGGATCGGCGAGGCGCGGCTCACGGCCCGCCCGACGGCGCGGCTCTGCATCGACTGCGCGCGCTAGCTCGCGGCGGGGCCGGGCTCAGCCGCAGGGGCCGCGGCCGGGCCGGCGACCGCGTACACGCCGTGCCCGACCCGCTCGAGCCTCCCCTGGCGCGTCAGCACGCTGAGGGTCGAGAGCACGCTGCTGCGGCGGTAGCCCGGCAGCGCGGCCACGAGCGCGGTCGTCGACAGCGGCCCCGCGCGGAGGACCTCAGGGATGCGGTCGGCGAGCGACGCGCCCGAGCCGACCCCCGCCTCCTCGACGTCCTCCCCCTCGGCGCCCGCGCGGTCGGCGCGGTAGTCCGCCCGTGCTTGCTCGAGGTCGTCGGCCGAGACCCTCGTGGTGCCGCCGTCCGCCCCCGAGGCGTGCGCGTAGGGGGCGAGCGTCAACGACCGGCCGACACGGGCGTACACGGCCGAGGCGCTGGTGCCCTGGTGCTCGGCGATCTCAGGGTAGGAGGCGCCGCCGAGCAGCAGCACCGCCTCGCCCTCCAGCCCCAGCCACTGGCCGAGCGTCGCGATCTCCCACCCGGCGGTCGTGACGGCCGACCCCCACACCTCGATGTCGTCGGCGTGCTCGGAGGTGAGGCCGTCGAGGTCGTCGAGCAGGTCGAGCAACCGCTGCCGGGCGTCGGCGACGATCTCCGCGGTGAACCGCGGCGGGCGCTGAAGTTTGATCGGTCGTGACATCTGTGAAAGACTATCCAAGTTGCCCGAACGCGGGCACCTCACACTTAGCTGCACCAAGGAGATCCCATGGCTTTCGCAATCGTGCGTGCCGGCGGTCGTCAGGAGAAGGTCGAGGTCGGGACGATCCTGACCGTCGACCGTCTCAAGGCGAACACGTCCGACACCGTCTCGTTCGTCCCCGTCCTGCACGTCGACGGCGACACCGTCCTCTCGGGCGACGACCTCGCCTCGGTCACGGTCGAGGGCGAGGTCCTCAACGACCTCCGCGGCCCGAAGATCGTCATCCAGAACTACAAGAACAAGACCGGCTACAAGCGTCGCATGGGCTTCCGTGCCGACCTCACCCGCGTCAAGATCACCAAGATCTCCAAGTAAAGGGAGCTGAGCACACATGGCACACAAGAAGGGCGCATCGTCCACCCGCAACGGTCGTGACTCGAACGCTCAGCGCCTCGGCGTGAAGCGCTTCGGCGGCCAGGTCGTCCTCGCCGGCGAGATCCTCGTCCGCCAGCGCGGCACCCACTTCCACCCCGGCGCCAACGTCGGCCGTGGCGGCGACGACACGCTGTTCGCCCTCGCCCCCGGCGCGGTCGAGTTCGGCACCAAGGGCGGCCGCAAGGTCGTCAACATCGTCGCCTCCGCCGTGAGCGTCGACGCGTAGCACCCCCTGGCCGCACCTGCGGCACTGCTGAGGCGGTCGTCCCCTGTCGGGGGCGGCCGCCTTCGTCGTCTCCGCGACACCTGTACCCCACGGGGCCAGCGCGCTCCCTGCCGCCGGGCGTAGACGGGGTGCATGAAGGCTCTCACCTACCAGTCCATCGCCGACGTCGCCGTCACCGAGGTGCCCGACCCCACGATCGTGGAGCCCACCGACGCGGTGATCAAGGTCACCTCCGCCGCGATCTGCGGCAGCGACCTGCACCTCTACGACGTCTTCGACCCCTACCTCGACAAGGGCGACGTCCTCGGCCACGAGACCATGGGCGTCGTCACCGCCGTCGGCTCGGCCGTCTCGCGCATCCAGGTCGGCGACCGCGTCGTCGTCCCCTTCGTCATCGCCTGCCGTGAGTGCTTCATGTGCGAGCGCGGCCTCTTCTCGCAGTGCGAGACCACGCAGGTCACCGAGTACGGATCCGGCGCCACCCTCTACGGCTACACGAAGCTCTACGGCCAGGTGCCCGGCGGGCAGGCCGAGCAGCTGCGCATCCAGCGCGCCGACGCCAACCTCGTCAAGGTCGGGCACGACCTCCCCGACGAGCGCTACCTCTTCCTCAGCGACATCCTCCCCACGGCGTGGCAGGGCGTCGAGTACGCGCAGGTACCTGAAGGAGGCACGCTGGTCGTCCTGGGGCTCGGTCCCGTCGGCCAGTTCGCGGCCCGCATCGGCGTGCACAAGGGCTTCCGGGTGATCGGCGTCGACCCCGTCCCCGAGCGCCGCGCCATGGCCGAGCGCCACGGTGTCGAGGTGCTCGACCTCACGAAGGACGTCGCCGAAGTCATCAAGGGCATGACGGACGACCGCGGCCCCGACTCCGTCGTCGACGCCGTCGGCATGGAGGCCCACGACCACGGCGGCGTCAGCATGGTCCAGAAGTTCGCCGCGGCCCTGCCCGACAAGGTCGGCCAGGCGCTCATGCAGAAGGCCGGCGTCGACAGCCTGAGCGCCATGCACCTCGCGTTCGAGGTCGTCCGTCGCGGCGGCACCGTCTCGCTGTCGGGCGTCTACGGCGGAACGGCCGACCCGACTCCCTTCCTCACCCTCTTCGACAAGCAGATCACCATCAAGATGGGCCAGTGCAACGTCCACCAGTGGATGGACACCCTGATGCCCCTCGTCGAGGACCCGACCGACCCGCTCGGCACCGAGGACCTCACCACGCACCCGGTGCCGCTCGACCGCGCGCCGGAGATGTACGAGCTGTTCAAGAAGAAGGAGGACGGCTGCATCAAGGTGGTGCTCAAGCCGTAGCGCGACTCCCCGCGGGTCACCGCCGGGCCCCGCTCCGCCCCGTCCTGGGGCCTGGCGGGGCCCTCCGCACGTCGGTAGCGTCGCGGGGCGTCGACGTGTCCGATCAGTTCGCTGACCGTTCACCCGAACACGCACCGACGTTCACCGGCCGTGGAGCAAACGAGTGGTGGACTGGTGACGAAGGAACAACGAGGGCCTCGTCCTGGGGCCGTCGTCGGCGACACGTGAATGAGAGAACCATGGATCTCCGGACGGCCGAGCACCCGAGGCCCGACCACTTCATCCTGCACCTCAGCGACACCCACCTCGTCGGCGGTGACGCCGACCTCTACGGCGCCGTCGACAGCGAGGGGCGTCTCGCCCAGATCCTCGCCGGGATCGAGGCCTCCGGCATGCGGCCGGAGGCGATCGTCCTCACCGGCGACCTCGCCGACAAGGGCGAGCCCGCGGCGTACCGCAAGCTCCGGGCGCTGCTCGAGCCGGTCGCGGAGCGCCTCGGGGCCCAGATCATCTGGGCGATGGGCAACCACGACGAGCGCGGCGCCTTCCGGGAGCAGCTCTTCGGGCAGATGCCCTCCGACCGGCCCGTCGACTTCGTCTACGACGTGGACGGCCTGCGCATCATCACCCTCGACACGTCGGTGCCGGGCCACCACCACGGCCAGCTGACCGGTGACCAGCTCGACTGGCTCGCCGAGGAGCTCTCGACCCCCGCGGAGCACGGCACGATCATCGCGATGCACCACCCGCCGGTGCCCAGCGTGCAGGACCTCAGCGTGCTCGTCGAGCTGCGCGACCAGGCGTCGCTGGCCGAGGTCGTCGAGGGCAGCGACGTCCGGTCGATCATCGCCGGGCACCTGCACTACTCGACCACGGCCGTGTTCGCGGGCGTCCCCGTCTCGGTGGCCTCGGCCACCTGCTACACGCAGGACCTCGCGGTCGGCGGCACCCGCGGCCGCGACGGCGCGCAGTCGTACAACCTGGTGCACGTGTACGCCGACACGGTCGTGCACTCGGTCGTGCCGATCGGCTCGTACGACACGGTGGGCGAGTACGTCTCGCCGTCGTCGACGGCCGAGCGCCTCGCCCTCGCGGGCGTGCGGATCGCGCCGGCCGCGCCCCGGCACCGCCGCACCGACACGGCCCCGGTGCCCGTGGTGACGCGCGAGCTCGCGCTGACCGGCCCCATCGACACCCTCTGACGCGAGGCGGCCGGCCGGGCCGGCGGCCACGTCGGCCCCGCCGGCCGCTGAGCCGGCCCGGCTCGCTCGCGGCGACCCGGCCCCGCGCAGGGCGGACGCGCGCCACGTCGACAACTCCTGCGCCCTGACCCGCTCGCCGCCACCGTCGCCGTCCCGGCGACGTCGCGCAGGAGTTGCCGACACATCCCGCTCAGGTCTCCGGCTCCGGACCCGCGCCTCCTCGCCCGGCTCCGTCTCCGGACCCGCGCCTCCTCGCCCGGAGCCAGACGGCCCTGCGCAGAGCGCCCGCGCGCCACGTCGACAACTCCTGCGCCCTGACCCGCTCGCCGCCACCGTCGCCGTCCCGGCGACGTCGCGCGGGAGTTGCCGACGGTCGGCGCGCCCCGCAGTCGTGTCACGTGGCAGATCGTGCCTTCATGCCAGCGTCCAGCGCTCGGCGTTCGGCGTTCCGCGCTCGGCGCTCGGCGCTCGGCGCTCGGCGCTCGGCGCTCGGTGTTTGAGTTCGGGGTTCCGTGTTTGAGTTCGGGGTTCCGTGTTTGAGTTCGGGGTTCCGTGTTTGAGTTCGGGGTTCCGTGTTTGAGTTCGGGGTTCGGGGTTCGGGGTTCGGGGTTCGGGGTTCGGGGTTCGGGGTTCGGGGTTCGGGGTTCGGGGTTCGGGGTTCGGGGTTCGGGGTTCCGTGTTTGAGTTCGGGGTTCGGGGTTCGGGGTTCGGCGTTCGGCGTTCGGCGTTCGGGGTTCGGGGTTCGGGGTTCGGCGTTCGGCGTTCGGCGTTCGGCGTTCGGCGTTCGGCGTTCGGCGTTCGGCGTTTAAGTTCGGCGTTTGAGTTCGGCGTTCGGCGTTTGAGTTCGGCGTTCGGGGTTCGGCGTTCGGCGTTCGGCGTTTGAGTTCGGGGTTCGGGGTTCCGTGTTCCGCGTTCGGCGTTCGGCGTTCGGGGTTCGGGGTTCGGGGTTCCGGGTTCGGGGTTCGGCGTTCGGGGTTCCGGGTTCGGGGTTCGGCGTTCGGGGTTCGGGGTTCGGGGTTCGGGGTTCAAGGTCTGAGACATCACCGCGAGCTCGACGGCGAGGAGCCCGAGCCGCGGGCACGACCGAGCGCAGCGGGGCCGTGGCGAGACGCCGAGACGGACGTCGACGCGACCCGCGGTGGCTTCCTAGCCCGCCTGCTCCGTGCCCCGCTGCGCCATGTAGCGCCGCAGCCGTCGCAGGTAGTGGTCCCGCAGCACGTGCCTGAGCCGGGCGGGCAGCCGCGGCACGACGACCCGGCTCACGCCCAGGACCACGTCGAAGAGGCCCTGCCGCACCGCTCCCCAGGGCAGGCCGAACGCCTCCCTCACCGTCGCCGGCAGCAGCCCCGCCGTCACGAGGCGTGCGAGCGGCATGGCCAGGCGGAGCGCCACGGGCACGCTCACCGGGTGCAGCAGCTGGTGCGCGACGTCGCGGGTGACCTCGTCGACGGACAGCCCGGCGAGCTGGGCGTCCCACCAGGTGCGGAACTCGGCCCGCGTCGCCGGCCACAGCTCCGGCGGCATCTGGAGAGCCGAGCCGACCACCACGTAGTCGCGGTAGACGTCCTCCGCCGCCTGGGGCGACAGGGCCCCGTGGACGCGTTCGTAGAGCGTGATCGCCGAGTCGTACAGCGTGGCGGCCACCCAGAGCTGCAGCTGCGGGTCGACCGCGTCGTAGGTGACCGGCGAGGAGGCGGTGCTCCGGACGGACCGGTGGGCCCGGTCCACGAGCGCCCGCACGAAGGCGACCTCGTCAGGCGTGCCGAAGACGATGGCGTAGAGGTAGGTCATCGTGCCGTGGAGTCGGGCGAGCGGCCGGTCGACGAAGTCGCTGTGGTCGGCGACCCCGTGCCCGACGGCCGGGTTCGCGAGCTGCAGCAGGATGGCCCGGCCGCCGCCGCCGAGCAGCAGCGACTCCCCCGCCATGTCGGAGATCGAGCGGACGTCGGCTCCCCACCGCACGTCGTCGCCCCTCATGCCGTCAGCCTACGCGCGGGGAGTCGCGGGCAGGCTCCCGCGAAGGAGGCTCGCTAGGCTCGCGGCATGGCCGTCCCCGACTTCATCCTGACCCTCCGCGAGTCGATCGGCACCGCGCCGCTCTGGCTCTCCGGCGTCACCGCCGTCGTCGAGCGGGGCGACGACCTGCTCATGGTCCGCCGCTCCGACACGGGCGAGTGGACGCCCGTCACCGGGATCATCGACCCGGGCGAGCACCCCGCCGACGCCGCCGTGCGCGAGGTGCTGGAGGAGGCCGACCTCCACGTCGTGCCCGTCCGCCTCGCCGCCCTCGGGGTGACCGAGGGCATCGTCTACGGCAACGGCGACCAGGCGAGCTACCTCGACCACACGTTCCTCATGCGCTGGCAGAGCGGCGACCCCTCGCCGGCCGACGGGGAGAACACCGAGGCCCGGTGGTTCCCCCGCGGCGACCTGCCGCCGATGACCGCCGACATGCGCGCCCGCGTCGACGCCGCGCTGTCGGGCGACCCGAGCGCGCAGTTCGTCGTGGCGGGCGAGGTGCGGCGGGGCGAGCACCCGGCGTGACCACCTGCAGGAGGCGCGGTGTCGGCGGGTACCGACCCGCGCCTCCCCGGGGCTACGCCTCGATCTGGTCCTGGTCGCCACCCGCTCGGCGGACACGGCGACGCTGCTCGGCCGTCTCGCGCTCGACGCGCTCCATCTCGGCTTTCTCCCACGGGGCCGCGAACGGGTAGTACCGCTCGAGGAAGTCGGTGACCGTCGCGGTGCGCTCCTCGTCGGTGACCTCGGGGAAGCTGCCGTCGTTGAGGCAGAAGAAGTCGTACGAGCGCTTCTTCAGCAGGTCGGAGAGCGAGGCGAGGTCGGCGACCGTCGTCGTGTCGACGTAGCGGACCCGGGCGGCTTCCTGGACGATCGCGCGCCCCGTCATCAACGAGTAGTAGTGGTAGAGCGAGTTCGTCACGGAGACGTTCTCCTTCGCCCGGAACGGGCTGGCCGCGGTCGCCCGGAACTCGTCCGCGAACTCGTGCTCCATCTCCGACATCACGCTGCGGCGCAGGGGCGCGGCGGTGTGCTCGAGGTGGCGCGTGGTGACCCGGCCGAAGCGCTGCTGCAGGAGGCGCCGGTTCACCCGCGCGGCGTTCTCGAAGCCGCTGCGCTCGGTGTTGTTCACGCCGAGCCCGATGCGCGTCTCGGCCTCGATGAACTTCGTCACCGAACCCGGCGAGAAGAACATCGACGGCGCGACCGGGCGCCCGAAGAACATGTCGTCGTTCGAGTAGAGGAAGTGCTCGCTGAGCCCCTCGATGTGGTGCAGCTGCGACTCGACGGCCTGCGAGTTGTGGGTCGGGAGGAACGAGAGGTCGGAGAAGAACTCCTCGCTGCGCACCACGCGCACGCGGGGGTGGTCGCCCAGCCACTCGGGGACGGGCGAGTCGGTCGCGACGTAGATGTTGCGGACCCACGGGGCGAACATGTACACGCTGCGGAGGGCGTACTTGAGCTCGTCGATCTGGCGGAACCGGGCCGGGGCGTCGTCGCCCTCGCCCACGACGTGGCGCTTCGCCTGCGCGGCACGGGCGCGCTGGTACTCGACCGAGTTGCCGTCGACCCAGGAGAAGACGATGTCGATGTCGAAGGTGATGTCGGTGGCGTGGTCGTCGAACATGTGCTCGAGGGTCGGCCACTCGAGGCCGTAGCGCTCGACGGTCGTCTCGACGGCCTCCTCGCGGGGCAGCGAGTACCGCATGAGGGAGTTCTCGACGGGCACGAGGACCTCGTCGTCGGTGAGGACCCAGAACTCGACCTGGACGGCCGTGCCGGCGCCGTAGCGGAGGCGGCCGATGGGCTCGACGCGGGGGCGGTACACCTTGAAGGCCCGCTCGGTCTCGGACTCGAGGCCCCCCTCGGCGACGAGGACGGCCTGGCCCTTGCGGGGCTTGGCGTAGAAGGGCTCGGAGCCCGACGCGGCGATCATGGCGTCGATGAAGGCACGGCGGTGGACCACGTCGACCGCCAGCACGGGGCGCACGTCGTTGCCGCGGACGAGGAGGAACGGGATGGCTGCCTCGTCGAGGACGCGACGGATGAAGAGGAGATCCTCGATCATCGACTGCTGCGGCGTGAGGTGACCGTTCAGGAGCGTGAACTGCCCCTTCCGCACCACCACGTCGTCGCGGTCCAGACCACCGGGTCGGGGACGAGGCGTCAGCAGAGGACTCTCTGTCGTACCGGTGATCTCGGTGACCATTCAGACTCAACTTCCCGTGGGGGCCTCGGGACGGCCTCCGCACTCTAGAACGAACTGATTTTAGCTGGTCGAAGCGGGTTCTCGTGCACGCCGGAGCGCCTCGCCCCGGTCAGCGACGTCGAGCAGGGCGGGCGTCGCCCGCCGCTTGCTCCGTCGGCACCTTCACGAGGACCCCCGTGACCACGAAAGCGACCGCGCCGGCGAACTGCAGGGCGGCCCACGGCTGGCCGGAGAGCGGCACGACGGCCACGGGGTTCCAGATCACCGCGATCGCCGCGAGGACGGGCAGCGCCCACCACGTGCGGCCGCGCCAGGCGAAGACCAGCATGATCAGCGCGAGGATCGCGACCGCGAAGCGCACGATCGTGAACGTCGGCGAGTCGAGCAGGAACGCCCCGACCGTCAGCACGATCGCCCCGAGCAGCCCGGGCGCCAGGGCGGGTCGCAGGAAGGCGGGAGCGGTGGGCGTGGGCACGGGCGGTGGACCTCTCGTCAGGCCGCGGGCGCGGCGCGGACGAGCCTATCGGGGCGCCCTGGGCGCCCCGACGCCCCGGGCTCAGTCGATGTCGTAGGGCACGTTGAGCACGCGCAGCGGCGCGCTCATCGGCGGCTCGTCGCGGAGCCGCGCCAGCCCGGGCACGAGCTCGGCGAGCCACGCCTCGTAGCCCGCGGCCGTGAGGTGCAGCTGGTCGTCGCTGAACTCGGGGCGGATCGCGTCGCCCGACTCGTCGGCCAGCGCGGGCCACAGGTCGAGGTACTGCGCCCGGACGGTCGAGGAGAACTGGCGGAGGTGCCGGTTCGCGTCCTTGATGCGCGGGGCGTAGTCGGCGCCCCGCGGCATGATCGACTGGAGCAGCAGCCGGGTGCCGGGCAGCTCGCGCCGCATCGTCACCATGATCGACTCGACGCCGCGCACGACCTGCTCGACGGTGCGTCGCTGGCCGAAGTCGTTCGTGCCGATCAGCAGCACGACCGAGTCGGGCTGGGCCGCCACGACGTCGTCGAGGCGCTCGGCCAGGCTGGTGGTGGTGTCGCCGTCGACGCCGAGCTCGACGACGTCGTCGTCGGGGAACCAGGCGGTCCAGTCGCCGCCTGCCGTGATGCTGTCTCCGACGAAGACGAGTTTCTCGCCGTGCGCCATGGGGGCCTCCTGTCGTCGTGTGCGCGACCGGCCGTGCTGCCCGAGGGCGGCTCCACCGGTCGCGGGGTGGTTCGACGCTACCGCGTCAGTCGCGGAAGCGTCGAGGTCGATGGGACGAGATGCGGTCGAGGCCCCGTCGCACGCCGGGCAGCAGCACGACGAACGACGCGACCACGACGACGATCCCGAGGGTCACGCCCAGCCACAGCGGCACGGGCGAGGCGGGGCCGTCGCCCCCGGGGCCGAACGGCGACGGGGTCGGCGTCAACGTCGTCGACGCCCGCAGCAGCGGCGCCAGCAGCGGGGCGGCGAGCAGCGGCGTCACGACCCGGCCGCGCTGCTGCCGTGGGCGTCGTCGGCCGCGACCCGCGCCTCCTGGGCTCCTCGCCCCGCGGGCACGTCGTCACCGTGGGAGGCGGCGGCCGCGTCCCGCTCGGCGGTGGCGGTGATGCGCTCGAGCATGCCGGAGAAGATCACCCCGTGGAAGGGCAGGATCGCGAACCAGTACAGGCGCCCGCCGAGCCCCTGCGGGAAGAAGACCGCGCGCTGGCGGTAGTGGGAGCCGCCGCCCTCGCGGGGCGTGACGGTCATCTCCAGCCACGCGCCGCCCGGCACCTTCATCTCGGCCCGGAGCCGCAGCAGGTGGCCGCGCTCGATCTTCTCGACGCGCCACCAGTCGAGGGCGTCGCCCGCACGGAGCGTGCTGCGGCTGCGACGGCCACGCTGCAGCCCCACTCCCCCGACGAGCCGGTCCATCCAGCCCCGCGCGGCCCAGGCCAGCGGGAACGAGTACCAGCCGTTCTCGCCGCCGATGCTCTCGACGACCTTCCAGAGCTCCTCCGGAGGCGCGGTCGAGTCGGTCTCCCGGTCGTCGGTGTAGACGATGTGGCCCGACCAGTCGGGGTCGCTGGGCAGGAGGTCGCTGGGCGCTCCCGACACCGAGCTGTCCTGCCAGCTCGTCTCGACCTCGCCGTCCTTCTCGCGCTGCAGCGCGAGGCGCACGGCCTGGCGGTAGCGCAGCAGGCCCTCGGCCGGCGCCGGCACGTACTGGTCGATGTCGTGCTCATGCACGACGCAGTCGTACTGGAGCGACGCGATGATCGGCACGGCGAGGGCGCGCGGCACCGGAGTGACGAGGTTGACCCACTGCGAGGCCAGCCACGGCGTGAAGACCGGCAGCGAGGCGATGGGGCGCTGCTTCAGCCCCGCCTCCAGGGCGTAGCCGTTCATCATCTGGCCGTATCGGAGGACGTCGGGGCCCCCGATGTCGAAGGTGCGGTTGACGTCGGCGGGCACGTCGGCGGCGCCGAGGAGGTAGTGCAGCACGTCGCGGACGGCGATCGGCTGGATCTGGTTGCGGACCCACTTCGGCGCGGGCATGTAGGGCAGGACGTCGGTGAGGTGGCGGATCATCTCGAACGACGCCGAGCCCGATCCGATGACCACGCCCGCCTGGAGGGCGACCGTCGGGACCCCGCTCGCCAGCAGGATGTCGCCGACCTCCTTGCGCGACTGGAGGTGCTTCGAGAGCTCGCCCTCGGGGTGCAGGCCGCCGAGGTAGACGATGCGGCCGACGCCTGCCTCACGGGCGGCGTCGGCGACGGTGTGGGCGGCCTCCGCCTCCGCCGCCTCGAAGTCGCCGCGACCGCCCATCGCGTGGGCGAGGTAGTAGACGACGTCGACGCCCTCCATGGCGGGGCGGACGGTGGAGGCGTCGGTGAGGTCGCCCTCGACGACCTCCACGTCGCCGGCCCACGGGACGTCGACGAGCTTGCCGGGGCTCCGCACCAGGACGCGCACGTCGGCGCCGGCCGCCACCAGGCGCGGCGTCAGACGCCCGCCGATGTAGCCGGTCGAGCCGGTGACGAGGACACGGCGCCGCGCGACCGCGCCGTCGTTCTCGCGCACGACGGGGTCGGCGGCGGGGCGGGGGTCGGACGGGACGGGGTCGGTGGCCATGTGCCCAAGCTACGCTGGCAGCATCATGACTACCCAGCAGCTCCCCACGGTCGCCGCCGTCGCCGGCATGATCGACCACGCGATCCTCAAGCCCGAACTGACCCGTGCCGACGTCGACGAGGCGCTCGACACGGCCGCGGCGCACCACGTCTTCAGCGTGTGCGTCCGCCCCTCCGACGTCGCCCACGCCGTCTCCCGCCTCGAGGGCACCGGCGTCCTCGTCGGCACCGTCATCGGCTTCCCCCACGGCACGACCTCGACCGAGGCCAAGGTCGCCGAGTCCCGTCAGGCCGTCGCCGACGGCGCCGTCGAGCTCGACATGGTCGTCAACGTCGGCCGGCTGCGCAGCGGCCTGCTCGTCGACGTCGAGGCCGACGTCCGCGCCGTGGTCGAGGCCGCGGGCGACCTCGTCGTCAAGGTCATCCTCGAGACCGCCTTCCTCAGCGACGACGAGATCGTCGCGGGCTCGAAGGCCGCCGAGCGGGCCGGCGCGGCCTTCGTCAAGACCTCCACCGGGTTCGCCGGCGGCGGCGCGACCCTCCCCCACCTGCGCCTCATGCGCGACGCGGTCGGCGAGGCCGTCCAGGTCAAGGCGTCGGGCGGCGTGCGCGGCCTCGACACCGTCCTCGAGATGCTCGACCTCGGCGTGACCCGCTTCGGCACCAGCGCCAGCGGCACCATCCTCGACGACCTCGCGCACCGGCTCGAGACCGGCAGCGCCTCCGGCGCCGGGGACGACACGACGTCGTACTGAGGCGACGCCGGAACAGAGCAGGAGGCCCGCACGACGATCGTCGTGCGGGCCTCCTGGCGTCCGGGGGGCCGGGCCGTCGGGGCGCGGGCTCATCCTGCCGGCGCGGGCCGAGGCCGCGCGGTGCGGGCTCAGGGCGCGGGCGCCCCGAGGATCTCACGGCACCGCACGACGTCGGCCCGGATGTGGGCGATCAGCGCGTCGAGCCCCTCGAAGGCGACGTTGCCCCGCACCCAGTCGACGAAGTGCACGGTGATCTCCTGCCCGTAGAGGTCGAGCGTCACGTCGAGCAGGTGAGCCTCGACCTGCTTCTCGGGCACGCCCTCGAAGGTCGGGTTGTTGCCGACGGAGACGGCCGCCGGGTACAGGGTGTCGCCGACGAGCACCCTGGCGGCGTAGACGCCGTCGGCGGGCACGAAGCCCTCGCTGTGCGGCTCGAGGTTGGCGGTGGGGAACCCCAGCTCGCGGCCGCGCTGCTCGCCCTGGACGACGACGCCCCGCACCGCCGGCTCCCGGCCGAGCAGCTCGGCGGCCTCACGGACGCGGCCCCCGTCGAGCAGCTCGCGGATCCAGGTCGAGGAGGCGCGGCGTGCGCCCCCGGGGCGGACGTCGTCGATCGAGACCACGCGGAGCCCGCGGGTGGCCCCGAGTTCGCGGAGCGTGTCGACGGTGCCGCTGCCCCGGACGCCGAAGCGGAAGTCGTCGCCGACGAAGACGACCCGCGCGTGGAGGGCGCCCACGAGGATCCTGTCGACGAACTCCTCGGGAGCGAGGGCGCGGAGCTCGTCGTCGAAGGTGAGCATGAGCGTCGCGGCGACGCCCGCCTGCTCGAGGAGCTCGCGCTTCTGGCGGTTGCTGACCAGGGCCCGAGGCACGTCGCCCGGTCGCAGCACGGCGAGCGGGTGCCGGTCGAAGGTGACGACGGTGCTCACGAGGCCCTCGTCGGCGGCCACCTGCTCGAGGAGGTCGATGACGGCCCGGTGGCCGACGTGGACCCCGTCGAACTTGCCGATGGTCACCGCGCTCGGCCCGAAG
The DNA here is from genome assembly GCF_011759585.1 of Frigoribacterium endophyticum. Classification (GTDB taxonomy): domain Bacteria; phylum Actinomycetota; class Actinomycetes; order Actinomycetales; family Microbacteriaceae; genus Frigoribacterium; species Frigoribacterium endophyticum. The sequence goes on along the minus strand of NZ_JAAOYV010000001.1, from coordinate 950,257 downwards.
TCGGCCGGGACGGAGGCGACGGTCTCGAAGAACTGCACGTCGCCTACTCGGGCAGGCCGGTGACGGACTCCGGCTCGCCGTCGTGCGCGCGCTCGGCGGCGGTCGGTCGGGTGCGCGCGAGCCAGATCATGCCCAGCACGGGCAGCAGGAGCGGCACGAAGCCGTAGCCGCGGCCGAAGAACGACCAGACGGTGTCGTCGGGGAAGAGGGCCGGGTCGAGCGCGGTCACGAGCCCGACGATCAGGACGCCGGCGAGCTCGAACGAGATGGTCGCCCAGGCGACGGCGTAGGAGGTGGTGCCCCGCTTCACGAGGGCCACGGTCGCGACGATGTACACGACCGCCGAGAGGGCGCTCAGCGTGTAGGCGAGCGGCGCCTCCGAGAACTGCTCGGCGATCTGGAAGACGGAGCGGCCGGTGGCCGCCAGGGCGAGGAGGGCGTAGACCGCGACGAGGACCCGGCCGAGACCGACAGCGCGCGTTGACTTCTGAGTGACCATCATCGACCAGGATAGGTCGCGGTCGCCGTGCGCGCCGACACGGGCGGCAGGGTCGACGGGATGCGGCTCGACGACGGCGTCACGCGACCTGCACCGTCCAGATCTGGAGCATGCGGTAGACCATCACGGCGACCGCGAACACCGACGCCGCGAGCACGAGGTTGCTCCACCGGGTCCGGTCGACGAGCGCCCAGACCACCGCCAGGGGCGGCAGGAGGATGGCCGACACGAGGTAGATGTAGAACTCGACGACGTTGCCGGTGGGCGGGTTGCCGACGAACGGGGCCACGATCGCGACGACGAGCTGGACGAGCAGCAGCACGAGCACGAGGGCCGTCGCACCGACGGTGACGTCGTTCGGCAGCTTGCGGGCGAACCCGGCGACGACGCAGACGAGGCCGGCGACGCAGGCCACGACGACCTGCACCCAGGTGAACCACTCGATCATGCCGACACCTCGTCGCTCGGGAAGTTGACGATGGGCACGGCCTGCCCCCGCCGCACCTCGACCAGACCGGCGAGGTCCCCGGAGGGCGTCACGGCGGCGACGGGCCCGGCCGTGTCGTCGATGCCCACGGTGACGCGCTTGCCGTGGCCGAGGTCGACCGTCTCGTCGGAGGACATCCGCCAGACGGGGAAGAGGCGCTCCGCCACCGCGGTGGGGGGCAGCAGGGCGGGCGCGACGTCGATGCCCTCGAGCACGGCGGCGTCGGCGACGTCGAAGGGGCCGACGGTCGTGCGGCGCAGGGCCGTGAGGTGCCCGCCGACGCCGAGCCCGGCACCCAGGTCGCGGGCCAGCGCCCGCACGTAGGTGCCGGACGAGCAGCGCACGCGGACGTCGAGGTCCCGGACGCTCACGGTGCGCCCGGCTTCGTCGACGACCTCGGCGGTTCGCCGATCGTGGACGGAGAACTCGGAGACCGTCACGTCGCGGGCCTTGAGCTCGACCTCGACGCCCTCGCGGGCGAGGTCGTACGCGCGACGGCCGTTCACCTTGATGGCGCTCACGGTCGTGGGCACCTGGCTGATCGGGCCGCTCAGGGCCCGCACCCCGGCGTCGATCGCGTCGTCGGCGACCGCGGAGGCGTCGTGCGTGGCGGTCGTCTCGCCCTCGGAGTCGTCGGTGGTCGTCGCGACGCCGAGGCGGATGGTCGCCTCGTAGGTCTTGTCGAGGCCGACGAGGAAGGTCAGGAGGCGCGTCGACGAGTTCAGGCCGAGCACGAGGAGCCCGGTGGCCAGCGGGTCGAGGGTGCCGGCGTGGCCGACCTTGCGGGTGCCGGCAGCCCGACGGACGCGCGACACGACGTCGTGGCTGGTGATGCCCTGCGGCTTGTCGACGAGGAGGATGCCGCTGTTCACGCGACGACGCTACCGCACCCGCGAGGGGCGGACCTCAGCACGCGTCGTCGAACACGCGGCGCGGGTGCTCCGGGTCGCTGACGTCGACGACGTAGGTGGCCCGGGCTCGGAGGCCGCCGCGGTGGGCGTCGGCCGTGACCCAGACGCTGTAGTTCCAGAGACCGGCGAGCTCGGGCTCGTTGAGCCCGGCGCCGTCGACGAGGAGGAGCGCGTCGGCGGGCCCGGTGACCCAGCGCGGCTCGGCGGCGCGACGGGCCTCGCGGTCGTAGGCCGCCTCGACCCACCCGGTGCTGCCGCCGAGGCGGAAGGGCTCGATGAGCACGCGGCGGAAGAGCTCGGGCGCGAAGGCCGGGTCGGCGGCGCCGATGTCGGGCGACGAGCCCGTGTCCACGGGGACGACGAAGTCCTCGACGGAGGCGCGGAAGGCCGCGTGCCCGAGCTCGCGGAGGGCGTCGGCGAGGTCGTCGGCGAACGCGGCCTGGCCGGCACCGGGCAGGCCGTCGACGGCGACGAAGGCGCGGCCCCTCGAGTAGTTGTGCAGGATCTCGGTCGCGAGTGCACGGAGCGTGTCTTTCTTGGCGGGGGCCCAGCGGGTGGTCATGAGGTCACCCTAGGCCGCGGTGCCGCGCGGCGGCTCAGCGGCCGGTGATCACCCGGCCCTCCGCGTCGAGCCAGCGCACGGTGGTGAGCATCGCGTCGAACAGCTCGACGAGCGCGTCCGCCACGGCGTCGCTGGCGCCGTCCGTGCCGGTGGTGCGCTCGTGGGTCTCGAGCACGGTCAGCGTCGCCGACACGAGACGGTCGAGCTGCCCGGTCACCCTGCTGAGCATCGTGCGCCGGCGGACCACCCGACCCGGGGAGTCGCGGGCCGGCTGCCCACCGTCGGTCTCGCTCCACACGACCGCCGGTTCACCTCCCACGCCCAGGGCTGTCGCGCCGCGGCCGACCCGCCCCAGCAGCAGCAGGTCGAGGTCGTCCGTCGACCGTGCAACGACCGGCACCACGGTGACCACGATGCTCGCGGTCGTGCCGGTGTCGGGCAGCGGCCCCGCGGTCACGTAGGAGTCGAGCACGTGGCCGTCGACGTCGGCGGCGCGGGCCTCGATCAGCCCGCTGCCGACCCTCCGGGCGAACTCCGCCGGGACCTCCCCGCCGAGGACGCTGCCGAGCTGGTCGACGACGGCGTCGAAGGCCATCTCCGGACGCAGCTGCCCCGGGATCTGCACCCAGCCCCGCGGCACCATCACCGCGTAGCCCACGCCGACGATGCCCGGCCCCCGCCGCACCCACCGTGGCGCGGTCATCGGTCGATCCCCGTTCCGCGGAGCAACCGAGCCCGCACTGGGTCGAGCGACTCGACCGGCTCGTCGGCAGCCGGGTGGCCCCGGCGACGTGCTAGCAGTCGACGCACGCCACGGATCAGGTACACGACGAACGCCACGCCCGCTGAGGCCAGCATCGTGAAGCCCGCGAGCCCCGCGGGAGCAGCCCAGACCGGCGCCGCATCGAAGGCCCACCAGTGGTTCAGGCAGAGCAGGCCGTCAGCAGCCCACACGAAGCTCATCAGCCCCGGCTGGCTGCCACTGGGCGTTCTTCCGCGGCGAACCACCATCTCCACGGCCATGGGCACGATGCCGATCCCCATGCCGACGAACACGAGGCCCGGCATGTCGACCGGAGGCCAACCGGGTGACGACTCGAAGACCGTCTCGATCTCGGATGACCGGCGGCCATCCGCCTCCCAGCGCACGGCGATGATCACCAGCACGATGTTGAAGCTCTGAATGACGAGTACCGGAACCAGACTGCCGTAGTAGGCGACGACCCAGAACCCTGCCGAGATCGGATCAGAAGCACCGCTCGACCTCCGGCCTCTGTTCGTGGACGGGGCTCTCGCGCTCACTTGGTGACTCCCGCCCGCTGCAGCCGGCCGTGAGGATCCAGAACTCGCAACCCACTCACCGCGAAGTCGCTACCGGACAAGATGCGAGCGTGCCGCAGATCGCGGAGCGCACCGGCGACGGTGACGGCGTCGTCGAATTCTGCTCCGGGTCGGTCACTTCGCAGGAACCGTCGTATCTGAGCCATGTCGACGTCCCCCAGGTTCTGCCGGAGGGACTTGCTGAGGAGGCCAGGGGCGGCTCGGTCCCACGTCGCCTTGACCCATGCCGTCGCCAGCGACCGCGACTGGCCCGACGCGACCAAGCCGTTGACCCGGTTCACTGCGATGCCCTTCGCAGCGGTCTTGGCACCAGCGACGAGGACCGATCCGGTGCCGAAGGTGGCGAGGGACAGGGCAGCGAAGGCGACGTCCGACCACTCGCCAGTCCCGACGGCGGCTTGAGCGGTCGTGACGGCCAGGACGCCGACCATGAGGGCGAAAGCGAAGACGTTGACGCCCGGGATGAAGAGAGCCGCGACGGCCAGCGCCATGCCCACGAAGCCTGCGGCGGTGACGAGGCCGTCGAGCCAGTGGTCGTTGTCCTCCATCCACTGCTGGAAGCCGTCGAAGGCCACGCCCGCGGCCCCGCTCACGTCGTCCCAGAACGAGTCGCGGGGCCCGTCGGCCTCGAGGTCGTCCAGGCGCGCGATCGCGGTCGTCGCGGCGGCCTCGACCGCGGCGTGCGCGGGGTCCACGCGGCCACCGTGGAGCACGACACGCTCGGCAGCCTCGGCGAGGCGCAGGCGCTGCACGCGAGCGAGCTCCTCGTAGTCGGCCCGCGCCTCCTCGCCGACCGCGACCAGGGCCATCCCCTCGTACTTCTCGACCAGCCGTCGGGCTGCGTCGCGGTCGTCGACCGCGAGGCCGTGCTCCCGGAGGGCGGGCGCCGAGGCCGTCTGCGCCTCCGCCAGGGCGGCGGCGTAGGCCCGCAACGCCTCCCCCGCGCCCTGGTAGCGCCGGTGCACCGTCCGCAGCTGCTGCTCGACCTCGCCGGCCGCGGCGAGGAACGCCTCGACCGCGTCGCTCTGCGCGCCCTCGGCGTCCAGGGAGCGCAACGACTCCGCCGCCGACCAGATCAGCTCGGCCGTCGCCCCCCACCGCACGGCCAGCGCCAGCACCTGGCTGGGATCGCCGGTGACCCGGGGCTTCGACAGGTCGCCCGCGAAGCTCACGATGACTCGTCGCACGCGGTGCAGGGGCAGCAGGCTGTTCTCATGGCGGGGTCCTGTCTCACAGTGGTCGGCGGACTGCCCATCAACATTCCACATGTACCGTTCTGTCGCCACTCGGCCCCCGGCTCTGGGGACGACGACCGGGGCACCGCGCCTGGGGAGGGCGCGCCTCCGTCGAGGGCGCGCGGCCTAGGATCGTCCGGTGCCCCTCGCCTCCCCCGTCGCCGCCTGGTTCCGCGAGAACGGGCGGGACCTGCCCTGGCGCCGGCCGGGGTTCACCGCGTGGGGAACGATCGTCAGCGAGGTGATGCTCCAGCAGACGCCGGTCGTCCGCGTCGTCCCGCGCCTCCGGCAGTGGCTCGAGCGCTGGCCCACGCCCACCGACCTGGCCGCCTCCCCCGCCTCCGACGCCGTCCGCGCCTGGGACCGCCTGGGCTACCCCCGTCGCGCCCTCGCGCTGCACGCCGCCGCCGTGGCGATCACCGAGCGGCACGGCGGAGTCGTCCCCGAGGAGGTGCCCGACCTCCTGGCGCTGCCCGGGGTCGGCGACTACACGGCCCGGGCCGTCGCCGTCTTCGCTTACGGGCACCGGCACCCGGTCGTCGACACGAACGTGCGTCGCGTCCTGGCCCGTGCCGTCGAGGGCCTGGCCGAGCCCTGGGCGCCGTCGGCCCGTCGTGACCTGCCGCTGATGGAGGCTCAGCTGCCCCTCGACCGAGAGGAGGCGCGGGTCGTCAGCGCAGGAGTGATGGAGCTGGGTGCCCTGGTCTGCACCGCCCGCTCGCCCCGCTGCGACGAGTGCCCCCTGATCGCGGAGTGCGCGTGGGTCCTCGCCGGACGCCCGGCGCACGTCGGGCCGCGCCTCCGCACCCAGGCGAAGTTCGAGGGATCGGACCGCCAGGTGCGCGGGCTCGTCATGGCGGAGCTGCGGGCGAGCGACGTGCCCGTCACCGCCGCGGAGATCACGACGGTGTGGCCCGACGCCGCCCAGCGCGACAGAGCCCTCGCCGGCCTGCTCCGTGACGGGTTGGTCACGGGCAGCGCCGACGAGGGCTGGGAACTGCCGAGCTGACGACGCGAGGCGCCGCCGCCTCAGGTCAGCGGGTGCCGCCGTCCGGCTCGACGAAGCCGTCGCCGACCGGGGCGTCGCCCGCGGGGGCGTCGGCCGACGGCGCGGGCTCGGCGTCGTCGACCACGAGAGCGTCGTCGTCTTCCTCGTCGTCGTAGTCGTCCTCGTCACGCGGCTTCACGTACGGGTCGGCGTCGCCGGCGTACTCGGCCGTGGCGGCGATGGTCTGGCTCTCCTGGTCACGCTGACGCGCCTCCTGCAGGAGGCGGTCGATGGACGCCGCGTTCTCCGGCAGGGCGTCGAGGATGAACTCGATGCTCGGGGTGAGGCGCGCGGTGATGTTCTTGCCCACCTCGCTGCGGAGCATGCCGGTCGCGGACTTGAGGGCGGCGCCGGTGTCGCGGCGCTCCTCGTCGGTGCCGTAGACCGTGTAGAAGATCGAGGCGTGCTGGAGGTCGCCCGTCACCTTGACGTCGGTGATCGTGACGAAGCCGAGACGCGGGTCCTTGATGCCCTTGTCGAGGCGTCGAGCGACGATCTCCTTGATGCGGTCGGCCATCTTGCGGGCGCGCTGCGGGTCAGCCATGTCGGGCTCCTTCTGCTGGTCCGCTCAGGGCGAGCGGTGAGGGGTGAGGCCCCGCCCCGACCGGAGTCGGGGCGGGGCCTCGTTCAGTGCTGTGACGCCGGGGTCAGACCCGCGGCTTCTCGACCATCTCGATGGTCTCGATCTCGTCGCCGATCTGGATGTCGTTGAACTTGCCGAGGCCGATGCCGGCCTCGAAGTCCGTCCGCACCTCGGTGACGTCGTCCTTGAAGCGACGCAGCGAGTCGATCGCCAGGTTGTCGCCGACGACGACGCCCTCGCGGATGACCCGAGCACGGGCGTTCCGGGTGATCGTTCCCGATCGCACGATGACACCGGCGATGTTGCCGACCTTCGACGAGCGGAAGATCTCGCGGATCTCGGCCACACCGGACTGCTTCTCCTCGAACTCGGGCTTGAGCATGCCCTTGAGCGAGTTCTCGATGTCCTCGAGGGCCGCGTAGATGACCGAGTAGAAGCGGACGTCGACACCCTCGCGAGCAGCGCGCTCCCGGGCCTTCGTGTCGGGGCGAACGTTGAACCCGATGATCACCGCGTTGTCGACCGTGGCGAGGTTGACGTCGCTCTCGGTGACGGCGCCCACGCCCCGGTGGATGATGCGCAGCTGCACGCTGTCGTCCACCTCGATCTTGAGCAGCGACTCCTCCAGCGCCTCGACGGCACCGGACACGTCGCCCTTGATGATGATGTTGAGCGCCTCGACCTTGCCCTCCTCGAGGGCACGGGTGAAGTCCTCGAGCGAGATGCGCTTGCGGGCCTTGGCCAGCGACGCGTTGCGCTCGACGGCCTCGCGCTTCTCGGCGATCTGACGGGCCGTACGGTCCTCCTCGGTGACGAGGAAGGTGTCGCCGGCGCGGGGAACGCTCGACAGGCCCTGGACCAGCACGGGCCGGCTCGGGTAGGCCTCGTCGACGGCGTCGCCGTTCTCGTCGACCATCGCACGGACGCGGCCGTAGGCCGTGCCTGCGACGATGGCGTCTCCGACGCGGAGCGTTCCCGACTGGATGAGCACCGTGGCGACGGCACCGCGACCCTTGTCGAGTCGAGCCTCGATCGCGACGCCTCGGGCGTCCTTGTCGGGGTTCGCCCGCAGGTCGAGGCCCGCGTCGGCCGTGAGCAGGACGGCCTCGAGGAGGGCGTCGATGTTCTTGTTGTCACGCGCCGACACGTCGACGAACATCACGTCTCCGCCGTACTCCTCGGCGACGAGACCGTACTCGGTGAGCTGCTGCCGGACCTTCGCCGGGTTCGCGCCCTCCTTGTCGATCTTGTTGACCGCGACCACGATCGGCACGTTGGCCGCCTGGGCGTGGTTCAGGGCCTCCACCGTCTGCGGCATGATGCCGTCGTCGGCGGCGACCACGAGGATCGCGATGTCGGTGACCTGCGCACCACGGGCGCGCATGGCGGTGAACGCCTCGTGGCCCGGGGTGTCGATGAAGGTGATGGCGCGCTCGACGCCCTCGTGCGGGGCCCACACCTGGTAGGCACCGATGTGCTGGGTGATGCCACCCGCCTCACCGGCCACGACGTTGGCGTTGCGGATCGCGTCGAGGAGTCGCGTCTTACCGTGGTCGACGTGGCCCATGACGGTCACGACGGGGGGACGGATCTGCAGGACGGACTCGTCCTCGTCCTCGAGCTCCTGCTCGAGGTCGATGTCGAAGCCCTCGAGGAGCTCCTTGTCTTCGTCCTCGGGCGAGACGACCTGGATGTTGTAGCCCAGCTCCTCGCCGAGCACCTGGAAGGTGGCCTCGTCGAGGGACTCCGTCGCCGTGGCCATCTCACCGAGGTGGAAGAGCACGGTCACGAGGTTGCCGGGGCTGGCGTCGATCTTGTCGGCGAAGTCGCTGATGGACGCACCGCGACGAAGACGGACGATCGTGCTGCCGTCGCCGCGGGGGACGCTGACGCCGCCCAGGGACGGCGCCGACCGCATCTCGAACTCGGCCCTCTTCGTCCGCTTCGACTTGCGTGCCTTGCTCTTGCCGCCACCGCGGCCGAACGCGCCGGCCGTGCCGCCGCCGGGGCCACGACCACGGCCGCCGCCGCCGCCCGCGGGGCGGGGAGCGCCGAAGCCGGGGCGGAAGCCGCCCGCGGCACCGGGGGCGCCGCCGCCGGGGCGCTGGAACCCGCCGCCGGCACCGCCGGGACGAGCACCGGCACCGGCCGGACGCTGTCCGAAGCCGTTGGGGCGGGGGCCTGCGCCCACGCCGGGGCGCGGAGCGCCCGGACGGGGAGCACCGGGACGGGGAGCCATCGGGCGGGGGCCCGCGGCGCCGCCGGGGCGCGGCATGCTGCTCGCGGCGCCGGAGCCTCCGGGACGGGGCGCGCTGGGACGACCCATGCCCTGGTTGCTGGCGAAGGGGTTGTTGCCGGGGCGCGGGGCACCGGGGCGGGGGCCACCGGGCTTGGGGCCGGCGGCACCGGGCTTGACGGCGTCCGCCGCGGGGGCGGAGGCGGCCTCGGCGGCGGCGGCGGCTCGCTGCGCCTCTGCCTGGGCCTGACGCTCGGCGACGGTGAGCGGCGCGACGGGGGCGGGTGCCGCCTCCGCCTCGGGCTCGGCGGCGACGGGAGCGGGCTCCGGAGCAGCGGGCTGCTCGGCGACCGGGGGCTTGGGGGTGGGCGCCGCGGGACGGGGAGTTCCCGGCTTGGGAGCCGAGGACGACGCCGCGGTGGCGGGCTTGGCGGGCGCCTTGGGTGCGGGCGACGCCGAAGCGGCACCGGCGAACGCCTGGCGCAGCTTGCGGGCGACGGGGGGCTCGACGCTGGAGGACGGGCCCTTGACGAACTCGCCCATCTCCTTGAGCTTCTCTAGTGCGGTCTTGCTGTCGATCCCCAGCTCGCTGGCGATCTCGTGTACGCGTGGTTTAGCCACAGTTCTCCTGTCTCGGGCCCCGCCCGATCAGGGTGGAGCCGTCAGTTCTGGACGGGTCTCATTTCGAGCCGCTCATTAGTTGTCCATGTGCCTGTCAGCCTGTTCTGTCTGGGCTAGTGGTCGTGGTGGAACTCGGGGTGGTGCATCGGGAGTGGTCCGTGCCACGAGGTGGTCGCGGAGCTCCTGCGAGTCGGGGTCCGAGTCGAGGCGGAACGCACGGCGGAAGGCCCTGCGCTTCACTGCTGACTCGAACGCCTCCATCGAAGGCGTCAACCACGCACCCCGCCCGGGGAGCGAGGCGGTCTCGTCGACCACCAGGCGTCCGTCTCGGACGACGATCCTCACGAGTGAGGACCGCGGAGCGCGCGTTCGAGTGCCGATGCACGTTCTGACGGGTTCCACCTTACCCCCTCGGGTCGCGGGACGGGAGACGCCGGGGGCGAACGGCGTGGTGCGCCGCCGGCCCCCGGCGTCGTGGTCGACGATCCAGCTCAGTCGTCCTCGAGGATCGAGTCGGGCTGGATGTCGATCCGCGCGCCCGTCAGCTTCGCGGCGAGGCGGGCGTTCTGGCCCTCCTTGCCGATGGCGAGCGACAGCTGGTAGTCGGGCACGAGGGCCCGGACGGCCTTGGTCGACTTGTCGATGACGAACGCCGACGACACCTTCGCGGGCGACAGGGCGCTCGCGACGAAGGTCGGCAGGTCGCTGGAGTAGTCGACGATGTCGATCTTCTCGTCGTTCAGCTCGGTCGTGACGGCGCGGACCCGCTGGCCCATCTCGCCGATGCAGGCGCCCTTGGCGTTGACGCCCGCCTCCGTGGCCCGGACGGCGATCTTGGTGCGGTGGCCGGCCTCGCGGGCCAGCGACACGATCTCGACGACGCCGCTGGCGATCTCGGGCACCTCGAGCGCGAAGAGCTTGCGCACGAGCGAGGGGTGGGTGCGCGAGACCGTGATCTGCGGCCCCTTCGTGCCCTTGCTGACGCCCGTCACGTACACGCGGATGCGTGAGCCGTGCGCGTACTTCTCGCCGGGCACCTGCTCCTCCGGGGGGAGGATCGCCTCGACGGTGCCGAGGTCGACGTGCACCATGCGGGGGTTCGGCCCCTGCTGGATGACGCCGGCGACGATGTCGCCCTCTCGGCCCTTGAACTGGCCGAGCACCTTGTCGTCGCCGATGTCGCGCAGGCGCTGGTTGATCACCTGCTTCGCGGCGAAGGCGGCGATGCGACCGAAGTCGCTCGGGCTGTCGACGGCCTCGCCGACGACGGCGCCCTCCTCGTCGCGCTCGATGGCGAAGACGGACACGTGGCCGGTCTTGCGGTCGAGCTCGACGCGGGCCGCGGGCACGCGGCTCTCGGGCTGGTTGGTGTGCTTGAGGTAGGCCGTGAGGATGGCCTGCTCGATGATGCCGACGAGCTCCTCGAAGGGGATCTCGCGTTCGCGCTCCATGAGGCGCAACACACTCAGGTCGATGTCCACTGAGGGCCTCCACTGTTCAGATCTGCAGGCTGCGCGCGCGGTGGCGCACACAGCATCCCCCTACGGTACCCGAGTGCGGGCGGGGGGACGCACCGCCCGGACGCACGACACCGCGCCTCCTCGTCAGGACGACGGGGAGGCGCGGTGTCGGTGGTCAGGAGGCGCGCGGTGCCGAGAGCGCCGCCACGGCCTCGGCCACGGTGACGGGGGTGCGCTCGCCCGTGCGGCGGTCCCAGAGCTCGACGACGCCCTCGCCGGCCGAGCGGCCCACGACGACGATGCGCGGCACGCCGAGCAGCTCGGCGTCGCCGAACTTGACGCCGGGCGACACCTTGGGGCGGTCGTCGTAGAGGACGTCGAGGCGGTGCTGCTCGAGCTCGGCGGTCAGGGCCTCGGCCACCTCGAAGACGACGGGGTCCTTGCCGGTGGCCACGACGTGCACGTCGAAGGGCGCCACGTTCTCGGGCCAGACGAGCCCCTTCTCGTCGTTGTTGGCCTCGGCGATGACGGCGAGGATGCGGGTCACGCCGATGCCGTACGAGCCCATCGTGACGGTGACCTGCTTGCCGTTCTCGTCGAGCACCTTGAGGCCGAGGGCCTCGGCGTACTTGCGGCCGAGCTGGAAGACGTGGCCGATCTCCATGCCCCGCGCGGTCTCGATCGGGCCGGAGCCGTCGGGGGCGGGGTCGCCCTCGCGCACCTGGGCCGCCTCGACGACGCCGTCGTGCTCGAAGTCGCGACCGGCGACGAGGCCCGCGACGTGGACGCCGGGGATGTTGGCCCCGGTGACCCACGAGCTGCCCTCGACGACGCGGGGGTCGACGACGTAGCGGATGCCGGCTCCCCAGCCCGCGCCGCCGGGCCCGATGTAGCCCTTCACCAGGCCGGGCGCCTTCGCGAAGTCCGCGTCGCCGGCGGCGTCGACCTCGGCCGGGGCGAACGCGACCTCGAGCCGCTTCATGTCGACGTCGCGGTCGCCGGGCAGGCCGACGACGACGAGCTCACGCGTGCCGTCGAGGTGCGTGAGCGCGACCACGACGTTCTTGAGGGTGTCGGCGGCCGTCCAGGGCCGGCCGTCGGCGCGCGGGTGCGCGGTCTCGAGCTGCTCCACGAGCGAGGCGATCGTGGGCGTGTCGGCCTTGTCGAGCATCACCGCGGCGGGCTGGCCCTCGATCGGCACGACCGCGGGCACCGTGGTGGTGAACGCCTCGACGTTCGCCGCGTAGCCGCCGGCCGAGCGGACGAACGTGTCTTCGCCGACCTCGGTCGGGTGCAGGAACTCCTCCGAGCGCGAGCCGCCCATGGCGCCCGCGTCGGCCTGGACGATGACGTACTCGAGGCCGAGTCGCGTGAAGATGCGCTCGTAGGCGTCGCGCTGGGCCTGGTAGCTGAGCTCGAGGCCCTCGTCGCGGACGTCGAACGAGTAGGCGTCCTTCATCGTGAACTCGCGACCGCGCAGGAGGCCGGCCCGGGGCCGTGCCTCGTCACGGTACTTGTCCTGGATCTGGAACAGGGTGAGCGGGAGGTCCTTGTACGACGAGTAGAGGTCCTTGACGAGGAGCGTGAAGACCTCCTCGTGCGTGGGCGCCAGGAGGTAGTCGGCGTCCTTGCGGTCCTTCAGGCGGAACATGCCCTCGCCGTACTCCGTCCATCGGCCGGTCGCCTCGTAGGGCTCGCGCGGCAGCAGGGCCGGGAAGTGCACCTCCTGGGCGCCGGCGGCGGCCATCTCGTCGCGGATCACGGCCTCGATGCGGGCCTTGACGCGGAGGCCGAGCGGCAGCCAGGCGAACACGCCCGGCGCCTGACGGCGGATGTAGCCGGCCCGCACGAGGAGGCGGTGGCTGGTCACCTCCGCGTCGGAGGGGTCTTCTCGGAGGGTGCGGACGAAGAGCTGGGAGAGGCGCGTGGACACCCGACCAGCTTAGGGGCGCGGCGGCACCTCACCACGGCTTGCCGTCGTAGTCCCCCGGGTTCTGCTCGTAGTACCGCTCGCGGTCCTGGTCGCGCTGCTGCTCCTGCTGGCTCTGCTCGCCCTGGTCCTGCAGCTGCTCCAGGGGCGTCTGGCCGCCGGCTCCGTCGTCGCCCTCCTCCCCGTCGCCGGGGGCGGGCTCGCTCCCGTCGCCTCCGCCCGGGTCGCCGTCGCCCGGCTCGCCCTGGGCCTGCTGCTCCTTCTCGCCGAGGCGTCCCTCGGCCTGGTCGAGCGGCTCCGAGGTGTCGGGCTGCTGCGGGTCCTCCGGGGGCCGGAAGCAGCCCTCGGGCGCCTCCTCGATCGTCGTCAGGCCGAGTGCGTACAGCGCCTCGGCGTCCGCGTAGCGGAGCTCGAGGAGCGCGGCGTCGCCCTGCGCCTCGATGGTCAGCACCAGGTCGGTGCGGATCACGCAGGAGACCGTGTCGTCGTCGGGGGCGAGGTCGAGGGCGGTGACGAACTCCTGCCGCGCCACGTCGAGCACGCCGATCTGCGCGTAGGCCGTGCCCCGGTCGAAGTGGTGCACCCAGGGCTCGACGACGTTGGCGACGCCGAGCGGCCCGGTCAGCGACGCGGCCCGCTCGAAGTCACGGGCGCCGTAGGCCTGCTGCGTGAGCGCTGCGGCGATCGGGAGCGACAGCAGCTTGACCGCGACGAGGAGGACGACCAGGGCGACCGGGGCCGACCACAGGAGGAGACGACGACGCAGACGGCGCCGGTACTCCTCGACCGTCGGGGCCGGGACGGCGACGCGGGCACGCGCGACCTCGTCGACCGGGGGCGGGGGCAGGGTGTCGGTCACGGACGGGCTCCGGTCGTGGGTCGGCGGGCGTCGGAGGCGCGGGGCGGCCGGTCGGAGCCGGCGGCGCCCCCGGGCCGGGGAGGCCGGGCGGGCCTGACCTCCGCCAGGGCGCGGGCGACCTGGAGGGCGTCGACGAGCACGAGCAGGAAGAGCGGCACCGCGGCGATCCAGTAGAGGTCGGTCACCAACTCGGACCGGGTCGCGTCCGACGCGACGCTGCCCGAGCGCACGTCGGCGACGACGGAGTCGATGCTCGTGCCCGCCGAGCGGTGCTCGTACGGCACCCCGAGCTGGTCGGCGACGGTGCGGAGCGCGTCCTCGTCGATGCGCGAGATCGCCTCGGGCTCCCCCGCCTGGGTCCGGTCGAGGATGTACTCGTCGCTGCTGTACTCGTCGCCGTACCCGTCGAACACCTTCATCGGCCCGCCAGCGGCGGTGCCGTAGCCGAGCACGGCTCCCCCGTCGACATCGCCGGCCGCCTCGGCGAACGACTCCGGCTCGTCGCCCGAGGTCTGCTCGCCGTCGCCCAGGTAGTAGACGACGTTCGCCCGTGCCGGGTCGGCGTCGCGGGCCTCGGCCAGGCGCTCGGCGAGGAGTTCGTTCGCCTCGCTGATCGAGCTGCCCCGGGAGTACGTCGTGATCTCCTGGTTCATGACCTCGGCCGCCGACACCACGGCGGCCGCGTCGTCGGTGAGGGGCGTGCGCAGCACCGCGGTGCTGTCGAAGCTGATCAGCGAGAACCGCGCCCCGGCGAGCTGCTCCGTGACGGCGGCCACGTCGGCGCGGACCCCCGTCAGCCGCGGCTCGCCGTCGCCCCAGTCCTCCGCCGCGATGCTGGAGGTGGTGTCGACGACGAAGAAGACGTTGACCTGCGCGACCGACGCCTCCGCCGAGCCTCCCGGCAGGCCGGGGCGGGCGGCCACGACGAGGAGCAGCGCCACCACGCCCAGGCGCCGAGCCCAGGCCCGGGCGAGCCGCCGGTTCGACCGCTCCGCGACGAGCCGCCAGGCGGTGAAGCCGAGCAGGGCGACGCCGACGAGGGCGAGCAGCCACCAGGGCAGCACGGGCTGGAACACGACGGCCCGAGCGACCCCCGTCGAAGCGGTGACCAGCGCCTCCCCCGTACCGACCGCGCTCACAGTGCCGACCGCGCTCACAGCCGCACCCGCCAGAGCAGGAGGAACGCGCCCGCGACGCCCAGCAGGGCCGCGATGACGAGCCCCTGGGGCCGGTCGGTGACGACGAGCCGGCGCGTGCCCGTGAACAGCCCGGCCTCCCGCTCGTCGATGGCGTCGATCACCGCGGAGACCGTGTCGTCGTCGTTCAGGGCGTAGTAGGCCCCGCCGGTGTCGACGGCGACCTGCTCGAGCTCCCCCGCCACCTCGTCGGCGACGGCGTCGGACGAGTAGTCGGCCGGGTTCAGCGCGTAGACCCGCACGTCGCGCTCGGTGGCGAGCTCACCGGCGTCGGCGAGGGTCACGAGGGCCTGGCCGTTGACGTAGTTGTCGGTGGCCAGCACGACCGACTTGGGCCGGGTGCTCTCGCTGCCGCCGTCGAAGCCCAGCACGCACGACGCGAGGCCGTCGCCGATCAGCGAGGCCCCCTCGCCGAGGTCGGTGCCCGACCAGTACCGCGTGCCGTCCTCGCCGAGGGAGTCGAAGGAGGCGCCGTAGCGCCGGAGCTGCTCGGTCACGAAGTCGTAGTCGTCGGTGAGCGGGAAGGCCGTCACGGCAGAGCTGTCGAAGAGGGTCAGGCCGATCCGCTCACCGTCGAGCCCCTGGGCCAGCTGGGCGAACGTCTCGACGATCTGGGCGTCGACCTCGGTCATCGACCCGGAGACGTCGAGGCAGAGCACGATGTCGCGCTTGTAGGACGGCGGCTCGACCACCTGGGTCGACGAGGGGCGGGCGGCGAGCAGCGCGCCGACGCCGCCCAGGGCGACCAGGGCGACCAGCGCCGCCACGAGCAGCGCGCGGTACCGGCGCACCAGCCGGCGGTACACCGGCAGCTCGGTGAGGCGCTCGCTGTGCGCGACGGGCGTGCCGAGGCGACGGAGGCGACCCCGTTCGCGACGGAGGCGCCGCACGGTGAGCCAGACCGCGACTCCCGCGACGACGAGCGCCACGAGGGGCACCCACCAGAAGATCAGGCCCACGAGGTGATCACCTCCCGTGCCGTGGCGACGGCGTGGCGCGCGTCGCCCGGGTACGCCGGACGGAAGGCGGGCGGGTAGTACTCCTCGACCGCGCCGGTGAGCTGCGGCAGGTCGGACTCGCGCAGGTCGGCCAACGTCATCACGTGGGTGTCGACCCCGGCGGTCTCGTGGGCGAAGGAGCGCAGCAGAAGGCTCAGTCGACCGTGGACGGCGCGGTCGTCGAGCCTGCCCGCCGCGGCCGCGGCCTCGACCTCGTCGACCAGGCCGAGGTACCGGGCCCGGACGCTCGGGAGGTCGACGGCGGCCGCCCGTCGGGCGGCGCGCTCGGCTGGCGGGAGGCGTCGCGCCGAGAACCGCGCCACGAACACCCACCACCCCACGACGAGCGCCAGGAGGAGGAGGCCGAGGGCGAGCCAGAGCCCCCACCACTGGTACTGGTAGGGGCCGAAGAAGCCGTCATCGTCGAGCACGGCGGTGCTTCTCGATCAGGGCGGAGAGACCGGGGACGACCTGCGACTGGGCGGTGAGGCGCTGGCTGCTGATGCCGAGGGCCTGCAGCTGGCGCTCGGCGTCGCCGACCCGCCGCTCGGACGAGGCGTCGAAGGCGACCCGCAGGGCTCCGTTCTCGCGGAGGTACGCGGGGAGCCCCGAGGCCTCCTGGACGTCGTAGAGGTCGCGCGCGTGGCCCGCGCGGCTCATCAGGTCGGCGTCGCCGACCGTGAGCCAGAGGATCTCGTGCTGCGCACGGAGCCGGCGCAGGAGCTTCTCGAGCACCTCGTCGACCACGACGTCGTCGGCCACCACGAGCAGCATCGACCGCCGACGCACGCCCCGCGCGACCCACGACAGGACGCCGTGCAGGTCGCTGCGGGGCGCCTCGAGGCTCACCCGCTCGTCGACGCGCCGCAGCAGCATCTCGAGGTGCGCGTCGGTGGACCCGGCGGGGTAGGCCCGCGTGCCCGACTCGTCGCCCGCCACCAGGCTGACGACGTCGCCGTGCTGCGCGGCGATGTAGCCCAGGGCCCCGGCCGCCATCACGGCGATGTCTTTCTTGGTCTCGCCGCCGGCGGCGGTGGCGGCCATGTTGCGGCCGGTGTCGACGACCAGCACCAGGTGGCGGCGACGGCTGGCGATGTAGCGCTTGACGAGGGGCTCGCCGTGGCGGGCGGTGGCCTTCCAGTCGATGTCGCGCACCTCGTCGCCCGGCACGTACGCCCGCAGGTCGTCGAAGTCGTGGCTGCGCCCGTGGTGGACGGAGGCGTAGCCGCCCTCGAGCAGGTCGAGGGTGCGTCGGTGGGCGAACAGCGACATCTTCGTGCGCACCCGGAGCAGCAGGCCCGGCACGGCGTCAGGGGGTCTGCACCGCGCCGAAGACGGCGTCGATGACGGTCTCGGGCCGGACGTCGTCGGCGGCGGCCTCGTAGCCGAGGATGACCCGGTGCCGCAGCACGCCGTGGCGCAGGTGCTTGACGTCTTCCGGGATGACGTAGTCGCGGCCGTGGAGGAGGGCGAGGGCCCGCGCGCCCTGGACGAAGGCGATGCTGGCGCGCGGGCTGGCGCCGAACTCGACGTAGTCGGCCAGCCCGGCCGGCAGGTACTGCTGCGGGTGCCGCGTGACGTAGACGAGCTGGACGACGTAGTTGACGATCGACGCGTCGACGTAGACCCGCTTCGCGAGCTCCTGCAGGAAGACGACGTCGTCGAGCGTCACCCCGGTCGGCTCGTCGGCCCGGCCCTCGTCGTAGACGCCGGCCTCGATGCGGCGGATGACCTCCGCCTCCTCGGCGGGGCTCGGGTAGTCGAGCACCTCCTTCAGGAGGAACCGGTCGAGCTGGGCCTCGGGCAGCTGGTAGGTGCCCTCCTGCTCGATCGGGTTCTGCGTCGCCAGGACGAGGAAGGGGCGGGGCAGCGCGTAGACGCGGCCGCCGATGCTCGTCTGGCGCTCCTGCATCGCCTCGAGCATGGCGCTCTGGGTCTTGGCGCTCGAGCGGTTGATCTCGTCGAGCAGGACGAAGTTGCTGTGCACGGGGCCCAGCTGGGTCACGAACGTCGACTTCTGGGCGTCGTAGATCTGCGTGCCCGTGATGTCGCTCGGCAGCAGGTCGGGCGTGCACTGGATGCGCGTGAAGCTGGCCTGGACCGCCGACGACAGGGTCTGGGCGGCCGTGGTCTTCGCGAGCCCCGGCACGCTCTCGAGCAGGACGTGCCCGCCCGTGATCAGGGCGATCAGCAGGGTGTCGCGCAGGGCCGTCTGGCCGACGACCTTGCGGGAGAAGGCCTCGGAGACCGTGCCGAGCACCCGGTGCGCGCGCTCCATCTCGGCCGGGCTGATCGGACCGGTTTCGGCCGCGGCGGGCTGGGGAGTCGTCGTCGTGTCGGTCACGCGCTCCACTGTAGACCGGACGTCCGTCAGGCCCGACCCCGCCGGGACCCCCCGTCAGCGTCGCAGCGCGCGACGGGCGAGGGCGTTGCCGGCGAACTGGACGAGCTGCACCAGGACGATGATCAGCAGCACGGCCGCCCAGGTCACGACCGGGTCGAACTGCCGGTAGCCGTAGAGGAGCGCGAAGGCCCCGAGCCCCCCGCCGCCCACGTAGCCGGCGACCGCCGACATGTCGACCAGCGCGACGAAGACGAAGGTGTAGCCCAGGATCAACGGCCCCAGCGCCTCCGGCAGGATGACGCTGCCGATGATGCGGAACGGGCCGGCGCCCGCGGCCCTCGCGGCCTCGACCACGCCGGGCTGGACGGTCAGCAGGTTCTGCTCGACGATGCGGGAGATGGCGAACGACGCCGCGAGCGAGAGCGTGAAGATGATCGCCGTGTTGCCCACGCCGGTGCCGAGCACGGCCCGGGCGAGAGGCTGGGCCGCCGCGAGGAAGATGATGAACGGGATCGGCCGGAAGACGTTGACGACGACGTTCAGCACGCTGAAGACGGGTCGGTTGGCGAAGAGCGCCCCGGCTCGCGTGAGGTACAGCGCGAGCCCGAGGAGGAGGCCGCCCAGGCCGCCCAGCAGGAGGGTGAGGGCCACGATGTAGACGGTCTCGTAGGCCGCCTGCCAGAGCAGCGGCTGGAGCTGGAGGAGGGAGTCCACGGGTCAGAGGCCCTTCTGCGTCGTGACGGCGGCGGGCGGGAGGAGCTCCGTGGCCGCGGGGCCGAGCTCACCGACGGCGGCCTCCACGGCCCCGTCGTCGCCCGCCAGGGCGAGGGTCAGGGTGCCGAAGGTCCGGCCGGCGATCTCGTCGATGCCGCCGAAGACGATCTCGAAGGAGACGCCGTGCCGGGCCAGGACCCCGAACACGTGCTGCTGGTCCACCCCGCCCTCGGAGACCCTGACGGTCACGAGCCGACCGGGGTGGCGTCGGCGCAGGGCCGCGAGCTCGTCGCCCTCGGGGCTGCCCGCGACGACCGTCGACACGAAGCGGCGGGTGGAGGCCTCCCGGGGCTCGCTGAAGACCTGGAAGGTGGGGCCCAGCTCGACCACCTTGCCGGAGTCCATCACGGCCACCCGGTCGGCGATGGACTTGATGACGTCCATCTCGTGGGTGATGACGACGATCGTGATGCCGAGCTCGGCGTTGACCCGCCGGAGGAGCCCCAGCACCTCCTGCGTCGTCTCGGGGTCGAGGGCGCTCGTCGCCTCGTCGGCGAGGAGGATGCGCGGCGACGTGGCGAGGGCCCGGGCGATGCCCACGCGCTGCTTCTGCCCGCCGGAGAGCTGGTCGGGCCTGGCGTGGGCCTTGTCGGCGAGGCCGACGAAGTGCAGCAGGTCGCTGATCCGCCGCTGGTGTTCGGCCTTCGGCACCCCGGCGGCCCGCAGCGGGAACTCCACGTTGCCCCAGACCGTCTTGGACGAGAAGAGGTTGAACTGCTGGAAGATCATGCCGATGCCGGCCCGCACCCGGCGCAGCTCGCGCTCGGGCAGCCCGGTGACGGGCGCCCCGTCGATCTCGATGCGCCCGCTGGTCGTCAGCTCGAGCGCGTTGATCAGGCGGACCAGCGTGCTCTTGCCGGCCCCGGAGTAGCCGATGATGCCGAAGATCTCGCCGTCCGCGATCTCGAGGCTCACGCCGTCGACGGCGGTCAGGGGGGCGCCGCCCTTCTCTCGGGGCGGGTACGTCTTCACGACGTCGGTCAGGGTGATGGCGGGCATGGTTCTCCTCGTCAGGGGCGGGACGGCCGGACCCGTGCACCAGGGTGGCACACGGGTCGGGCGGGGCAGGTCGGGCCGGGCGTCAGCCGTTCTGCTCGACGAGCTCCTTCGTCTCGTCCAGCGACGACTCGAGGTCGGCGACCGGCACCTTGACGGTGACGGCGGTGCCGCCCGAGTTCTCGACGACGCCGTCGGTGACGGCCTTGGTGTCCTGGTAGATCTGCACGAGCTTCTTCAGCGTCGGGTCGTCGGCGTCGTCGGCGCGGGCCGCGAACACGTTGACGTAGGGCAGCGCGGCGGGGTCGCTCGGGTCGTCCTGCGCGATCACGTCGTCGGTCGACAGGCCGGCCTTCGTCGCGTACTCGTTGTTGATGATCGCCCCGGCGAAGTCGGGCAGCGACGTCGCGGCGAGGTCGGCGGCGACCGTCGTGACCTTGACGGTGGACTTCGACTCGTCGATGTCGTCCACCCCGGAGAAGATGTCGCCGCCGTCCTTCAGCGTGATGAGGCCGTTCGACTGGAGCACGAGCAGCGACCGGGCGAGGTTGCTGGCGTCATCGGGGACGGCGACGGTGTCGCCGGGCTGGAAGTCGTCCACCGACGTGTACTCCTGCGAGTAGAGGGGCAGCGGGTAGATCGCCGTCGAGCCGATGGGCACGAGGTCCGCTTCGGCCGCGACGTCGTACTGGGCCAGGTAGACGATGTGCTGGAACTGGTTGAGGTCGAGCTCGCCCTCGGTGAGCGCCGGGTTGGGCTGCTCGTAGCTGGAGAAGTCGACCAGGTCGACCGTGATGCCCTCCTCCGCCGCGGCGTCGGTGAACGTCTTCCAGTACGGGTCGCTCGCGCCGACGACCCCGATGCGCACGGTCTCCCCCGCGGCGCCGGAGCCGCCTCGGCCGGCGACGGCCACGCCGATCCCGATCGCGGCGGCGATCACGACGACGGCGACGACGATGATCGCGATGAGTCGACCGGGGCCCTTCTTCGGGGCGTCGATCAGGGGCGTGGCGCTGGACATGTGTCTCCTCGGTGTTCTCTGCGGCGACGAGCCGACTGCGGTGGCCGACCCGGGTCGGCGCTCGCTCGGGCGTCCCCTCCATGGTGGAGGCTGCGCGGAGCGGGGGCGCGCGGGCGCGTCACACGACGACACATGCGTCGCGGCGCCCGGGCCGGACATGCGGGAGGCGCGGTGCGAGCTGTCACTCGCACCGCGCCTCCCGCGGGTGTGGCGGCCTCGGCCGCCGGGCGGTCGTCAGACCGTCAGGACCTGGGGCGAGCCCACCTCGCCCGGGGGCATCTCGGCGGCGAGGCGGTTGGCCTCCTCGATCAGGGTCTGGACGATCTCGGCCTCGGGGACGGTCTTG
The DNA here is from genome assembly GCF_011759585.1 of Frigoribacterium endophyticum. Lineage (GTDB taxonomy): Bacteria > Actinomycetota > Actinomycetes > Actinomycetales > Microbacteriaceae > Frigoribacterium > Frigoribacterium endophyticum. The sequence continues at coordinate 928,810 of NZ_JAAOYV010000001.1, read as the reverse complement.
ATGACCTCGCCCTTGACGAAGATCTGGCCCTTGCCGTTGCCGGAGGCGACGCCGAGGTCGGCCTCGCGGGCCTCGCCGGGGCCGTTCACGACGCAGCCCATGACGGCGACGCGGAGGGGCACGGTCATGCCCTCGAGGCCGTCGGTGACGTCGTTCGCGAGCTTGTAGACGTCGACCTGGGCGCGACCGCAGCTCGGGCAGCTGACGATCTCGAGCTTGCGCTCGCGCAGGTTCAGCGACTGGAGGATCTGCAGGCCGACCTTGACCTCCTGAGCGGGCGGGGCGCTGAGGCTGACGCGGATCGTGTCGCCGATGCCCTCGCCGAGGAGGATGCCGAAGGCGGTGGCCGACTTGATGGTGCCCTGGAACTCGGGGCCGGCCTCGGTGACGCCGAGGTGCAGCGGCCAGTCGCCGCGCTCGGCGAGCTGCCGGTACGCCTTGACCATGATGACCGGGTCGTTGTGCTTGACCGAGATCTTGAAGTCGTGGAAGTCGTGCTCCTCGAAGAGCGAGGCCTCCCAGACGGCGGACTCGACGAGCGCCTCCGGAGTGGCCTTGCCGTACTTCTGGAGCAGGCTCGGCTCGAGCGACCCGGCGTTGACGCCGATGCGGATGGAGACGCCCGCGGCCTTGGCGGCCGCCGCGATCTTGCCGACCTGGTCGTCGAACTTGCGGATGTTGCCGGGGTTGACACGGACGGCCGCGCAGCCGGCGTCGATCGCCTGGAACACGTAGTTCGGCTGGAAGTGGATGTCGGCGATCACCGGGATCTGGCTCTTCTTGGCGATGATCGGCAGCGCCTCGGCGTCGTCGCGGCTGGGCACGGCCACCCGGACGATGTCGCAGCCGGAGGCGGTGAGCTCGGCGATCTGCTGGAGGGTCGCGTTGATGTTCGGGGTGGGCGTGGTCGTCATCGACTGGACGCTCACGGGAGCGTCTCCTCCGACGAGGACCTTGCCGACCTTGATCTGCCGCGACTTGCGTCGCGGGGCAAGGGTCTCTGGGACCTTCGGCATTCCGAGATTGACTGCAGGCACGGACCACATGCTAGCCCCGCGGGCTGAGCGCCGAGTGGACCCGGCGTCAGCCGAACAGCTTGATCGGGTTGACGATGTCGGCGTAGGTCAGCAGCAGGCTCATGCCGCCCAGCACGATGACGACCGCGAAGGTCAACGGGATCACCTTCGCCGTGTCGACGGGGCCCGGGTCGGGCCTGCGGAGGAGCTTCGCGGCGGCACGGCGGACGGCCTCGATGAGGGCGCCGGCGACGTGGCCGCCGTCGAGCGGCATCAGGGGAACCAGGTTGAAGACGAACAGGGCGACGTTGAGGCTCGCGAGCAGGCTGACGAGGTACGCCGCCCGGTCGACGACGGGGATGCTGTCGAGGCTGACGATCTCGCCCGCCATGCGCCCGACCCCGACGACGCTGACCGGGCCGTTCGCGTCGCGCTCACCGCCGCCGAAGGCGGCCTGGGCGACGTCGACCATCCGCTGCGGGAGGTGCAGGACGACGTTCGCCACCCGGGCCACGGTGTCGCCGACAGCCGGCAGCACGGCCGTGACGGGCTGCCGCACGTTCTCGGTGGCGAAGCCGATGCCGACGAAGCCCACCTCCTGCGTGCGCGGCGCGCCGTCGGCGTCCGTCACGACGGCTCCGGCGTCGTCGGTGACCTCGCGCTCGGTGAGCACCGGGGTGACCTGGAGGGTCTGCTCGGCCCCGTCGCGCTCGACCACGACGTCGAGGGTCTGGTCGGGCGCGGCGCGCAGGGTGCTCGTGACCTGGTCGCCGTCGGTCATGGCGACGCCGTCGATCGACACGATCCGGTCGCCGTTCTGCATCCCGGCGGCGTAGGCGGGAGCCGGGGTCGCCCCCGCGGGGCAGCTGGTCTCGGTCGAGCCCGCCGGCAGGACGCACTCGTTCACGAAGCCCACGGTCGAGCTCGACTGGGCCGTGCCGAAGCCGCAGAGCAGGACGGCGAAGAGGGCGACGGCGATGAGGAGGTTCATCGCGGGGCCGCCGAGCATGATGATGATCCGCTTGTAGACCGGCAGGCGGTAGAAGGTGCGCTCCTCCTCCCCCTCGTCGATCGTCTCGGCGCTGGCGGTGCGGGCGTCCTGCACGAGGGTCTGGAAGAAGCCGGTGCTCGCCGTGCGCGAGCCGCCGGCGGCGCTCGGCGGGTACATGCCCGACATCGAGATGTAGCCGCCGAGGGGCAGCGCCTTGAGGCCGTACTCGGTCTCGCCGCGACGGCGGGAGAAGATCGTGGGCCCGAAGCCGATCATGTACTGGCCGACCTTGACCCCGAACTTCTTCGCCGGCACGAGGTGGCCCACCTCGTGCAGCGCGATCGACGCGCCGAGCCCGATCACCATGATCAGGATGCCGAGCACGTACAGCAGGATCGTTTCCACCGGCTCAGGGTAGCTGCCCGGACCAGGGGGCGAGGTGCGCCCCGGCCCTGGCGACGCTGGGAACGCCGGGCCGGCGGGGGCCGTCACCCCAGGTCTGGGGGCGGGCGCCCGACCGCGGCCGCCGGCGGCCGGGCCGGATCAGCCGGCGAGCAGCGCGTCGGCCTCCGCGCGGGCCCAGCGCTCCGCCTCGAGGACTCCCTCGAGCGACGCGACGCCGGAGTCGTGGCGGTCGACGACCTCGCGGACCGTGTCGAGGATGCCGAGGTACCCGACACGGCCCTCGTGGAAGGCCAGGACGGCCTGCTCGTTGGCGGCGTTGAAGACGGCAGGCACCGTGCCGCCGGCCCGGCCGACCTGCTTCGCGAGCTCGACGGAGGGGAAGGCCTCGGTGTCGAGCGGCTCGAAGGTCCAGGTGGAGGCGGTGGTCCAGTCCAACGGACGCCCCACGCCCGCCACGCGGTCGGGCCAGGCGAGGCCGAGCGAGATGGGCAGGCGCATGTCGGGCGGCGACGCCTGGGCGATGGTGGAGCCGTCGACGAACTCGACCATGGAGTGCACGATCGACTGCGGGTGCACGGTGACGTCGATCCGGTCGTAGTCGACGTCGAAGAGCAGGTGCGCCTCGATCACCTCGAGCCCCTTGTTGACCAGGGTCGAGGAGTTCGTGGTGACCACCAGGCCCATGTCCCAGGTGGGGTGCGCGAGGGCCTCCCGGGGGGTCACGTCGACGAGCTGGGCCCGGGTGCGACCGCGGAACGGGCCGCCGGAGGCGGTGAGCACCAGGCGCCGGACCTCACGCTCCGCCCCCGACCGGAGCGCCTGTGCGATGGCCGAGTGCTCGGAGTCGACGGGCACGATCTGGCCCGGCCGGGCGCGCTCCCGCACGAGGTCGCCGCCGACGATGAGGCTCTCCTTGTTGGCCAGCGCGAGGGTCGCGCCCGACTCGAGGGCCGCGAGGGTGGGGCCGAGGCCGACGCTGCCGGTGATGCCGTTGAGGACGACGTCCGTCGCGACGTCGCGGACGAGGGCCACGGACTCGTCGGTGCCGAGCGCGACGTGCTCGACCCCGAACTCGGCCGCCTGCCGCTCGACCAGCTCGCGGTTGCTCCCGGCCGAGAGCCCCACCACCTCGAAGAGGTCGGGGTTGGCCCGGACCACGTCGAGCGCCTGGACGCCGATGGAGCCGGTGGAGCCGAGGATCGTGACGCGACGCATGCCAGCAGCCTAGGGCCCGCGGGCGGGCCTCGGCGGGGGTCGCCGCGCCCCGGCCCGGCGCCGGTCGTCGGCTCGGGGCGGGTCGTCGGCTCGGGGCGGGGCGGGGCGGGCTAGGCGACGGCGAGCACGTCGATGACGAAGACGAGCGTGTCGCCGGGCTCGATGCCGGCCGAGGCCTGGCCGGCCTCCCCGTAGCCCTCCGCGGGCGGCACGACGACGAGCACCTGCGACCCGACGGTCTGGCCGATCATCGCGGAGGCGAAGCCGCTGACGACCTGCTGGGTCGAGAACGTCGCGAGCGTGCCGCTCCCCCAGCTCTCGTCGAAGACCTCGCCGGTGCGCCAGTTCACGCCCTGGTACTGGACGGTGACGTTGGCCGGGTCGGGCACGACCGGGCCGTCGCCGAGCTTGAGGACCTCCACCTGCAGGTCCGTGGGCGGGTCGCCCTCGGGGAGGGTGACCGTCGGGCGGCCGTCGTCGGCGAGCTCGACCGACGGGAAGCCGGGCTGCGCCTCCTGCTCGGCCCCCGTCGCCCGGGTCGGGACGACCGCGAAGGTGTCGACCACGATGACGGCGGCGGCGTTGGGCGGGTCGGTGCCCTCGGTGCTCGGCTGCATGTCGGCCGCGGAGGCGACGGTGACCGTGCGACCGCCGGCCTGGGCGCAGAGGAGCGCGCCCTCGAGCCCCGGCACGTAGTAGTCGGCGCTGATGGTGAGCTGCTCACCGGTGCCGCTCTCGTAGCCCGCGGAGTTGACGAGGTCGCCGGTCGTGGCGTCGAAGACCGTGATCGCCACGCGGACGACGTCGCCCGTGCCCGTGCGCTCGCCCGTGCCCTCGGTGACGACCGTCTGCTGGCTGGACGACGTGTCGACCGGCCCGCTCAGGGCGATCGTCGGCTGCGTGCCGACGTCGCCCGACACCTGGACCGACTCCGACGCCGGTCCCGACGGCAGGCAGTCACGGGCCGCTGCGGTCGCCGTGCCCGAGGCCGTGCCGTCGGACGGCGCCGGCTCGCCGCCGCCCGTGCAGCCGACGAGCCCCGCCGCGACGAGCGGCAGGACGGCGGCCGCGAGGAGGCGCGGGAGACGGCGCACGCGGGTCACGTCAGCCGACGGCGAGGATGTCGATGACGAAGACGAGGTCGTCCGTCCCGCCGATGCCGGCCTGCGGCTGGCCCGACGCGCCGTAGCCGTCGGCCGGGGGGATCACGACGAGCGTCTGGGAGCCGACGGTCTGCCCCACCATGCCCTGGGCGAAGCCCGTGATGACCTGCGTGGTGGCGAAGGTCGCCGGTGCTCCGCGCGACCAGCTCTCGTCGAAGACCTCACCGGTCGTCCAGTTGACGCCCTGGTACTGGACCGTGACGGTGTCGCCGTCGGCGACGACCGCGCCGTCGCCCTTCTTGAGCACCTCGACCTGCGTCTCGGTGGGCGCCGCCGAGTCGGGGATCGTGACGGTCGGTCGGCCGTCGGCGTCGAGCTCGACCGTCGGGAAGCCCGGGGTGGGCTCCTGGTCGGCGCCCGTGGCGCGCTGGGGGACGTCGCTCGCGGCGGAGCTCGACGAGCTCGACGGCGAGGACGTGTCGGCGGGGGCGGCCCCGTCGTCGCCGGCGCACGCGGCGAGCGCGAGCACGAGGGCGGGGACGGCCAGGAGGGACAGGGAGCGGCGCATGGTGATCTCTCGGTCGAGGCGGTGGGGGCCGGTCGTCGACGACGCTCGGCGCAGACCATTGTGCCGCACGACGTCGAGGTGTCCGCTGGGCGTCGTGCCCGGGGTCAGGAGGCGCGGACGAGGGTCGTGGGCTCGTGCCCGACCGGGAACGCGACGGAGGCGGCGATGAAGCACTTGCGGGAGGCCTCCGCGTGCAGCCGGGTCGCGGCCTCGACCATGCCCTCGTCCGCCACGGTCACGCGGGGCCGCAGGGTCGCGGAGGTGAAGCGCCCTCCCCCGTCGGCGGTCTGCGTCATGCTGCCCTCCGCGGCGTCCGAGTAGGCGACGACGACGACGCCCGCGGCGGCCGCGACGTGGAGGTAGCTGAGCAGGTGGCACTCGGCCAGCGCGGCGAGCAGGAGCTCCTCCGGGTTCCAGCGGTCGGCGTCGCCGTGGAAGGTGCGGTCGGCGGAGCCCTCGACGTCGTGCCGCTTGCCCGCGGCGGAGATCAGCGCGTCGCGCCCGTAGCTGCGGTACGACGTCGTGCCGACGCCGCGGTCGCCCGTCCAGGTGAGGTCGACGGCGTAGTGGTGGTCGAGCACGGGGACCTCCGGGGATCGGTGGCGGGCACGCCCCCGTCGGTGGCCGGGGGCGTCGGTATGCTCCCCATCATGACCGACCACCGTGCTCCCGCGCCCGTCTCCGCCCCCCGCCGCCCGCTCACGGCGGAGGGCAGCCGTGAGCTGGCCGTGCTCGTGCGCTCCGGGCTGGAGGAGAGCCGGCACCTCGGCGCGGCCGTCGTCGTCGACCACGACGGCGCCGTGCTCCGGGAGGTGGGCGACGGCGGTGCCTCGATCTACCCGCGCTCGTGCCTCAAGCCCCTGCAGGCGCTCACCGTGCTGCGGTCGGGCGTCGAGCTGCCCGGCTCCCAGGCGGCCATCGCGACGGCGAGCCACTCCGGCACCCCGGAGCACCTCGCCCTGGCCGCGAGCGTGCTCGCCCGCTCCGGCAGCGGAGAGGACGACCTGCTCTGCCCGCCCGACTGGCCCGGCGACCGGGCGAGCGCCCGGCGCGCCGACGGCAGCCGACGGCTCGCCATGAACTGCTCGGGCAAGCACGCGTCGTTCCTCCTCGCCTGCGCCGAGAACGGCTGGGACCCGGCGACCTACGTCGACCTGGACCACCCGCTGCAGCGTGCCGTGCGCGAGACCGTGAGCGAGTACACCGGCGAGGTCGTCGACCACGCGGGCGTCGACGGCTGCGGCGCCCCGGTGTTCGCGACGACCGTGACGGGGCTCGCGCGCTCCGTCGCGCGGGTCGCCGGCTCGGTGGCGCCCGGCCGCCGGGCGGGCGACCCCGAGGCCGCTCGTCTCGTCGACGCGGTGTTCGCCGACGCCTGGGCCATCGACGGCCCCGGCCGCGCCAACACCGTCACGGTCGATGAGCTCGGCGTCTTCGCGAAGCTCGGGGCCGAGGGCGTCATGGTGATGGGCACGCCGGACGGCGTGGGCGTCGCCGTCAAGGTGCTGGACGGCAACGTGCGCGCGGGGACGCTCGTCGCGCTGCACCTCCTCGTCGCCGAGGGCGCGGTGGACGCCGACGCGGCACGTCGCGTCGTCGAGGCGACCCTGGAGCCCGTCCTCGGCGGAGGCGTCGTCGTCGGCGGCATCGAGGTGAGCCCCGAGCTCGTCGCCGCGGGGCGCTGAGGGCCCTCGCGAACTCCGGCCCCGGCGAGGGTCGAGCCGCGTCACGGCCGTGCCCGCTCCGCGTCGTCGTGCACCGAGATGCTCCAGACCTGGACGGGCACCTCGCACGCACGCCCGTCGCGGCGGGTCACCGTCGCGGTGCCGTCCCGCGCGACGACCAGCACGCACGCGGCCGGCTCCCTGCTCGGTGCGTCCTCACCGACGACGGCCACCGCGTCGACCGGGCCGCCCTGCGCGCGGAGCTGCAGCCGGAGGCCCGCGGCGACCCCGCGGACGAGCACGGCGGGGCCGTGGACGTCGACACCGCCCCGGGCGTCGACGCAGAGCGGGCCCCGGGCGATCGTCGCGGCCCGCCGGGCCGGGGCACGTCGCCCCGCGGTGACCGGGTCGTCGCCGAGCACCGCCGCGCCCACGTCGACCTCCCCCGTGCCGAGGACGAGCCAGGCCGCGCCGCGGGGGCCTCGCGGCGCTAGGGACCGGAGGCCTCCGCGACGACGCACGAGTTCCGCGAGCGCCGCCGAGCTCGGGAACTCGGCCGACAGGTCGTCGGCCACGACCGCGAGCCGTCTCGTGACCGCGACCACCGCCTCCTCGTGCTCCCGCGCGACTCGACGTGACCGTGGCCTCCGGCGTCGGAGGGCCCTCGCCGCCGTCGTGCCGACCCAGGAGGCGGCCGCGGCGGCGACGGCGACGCTCCAGGACCGTGGCCCGCCGGTGGTCAGCACGACCGCTGCCACCCCGGCGGCGACCAGGGCGGCGTCCCGGCGGACGGCGGCGCGGGGCGCCCGCGGCTCCCCGGGCGACGGGACGTCGGGGGCCGGGGCCTGGGGAGCACGGGGAAGCGGGGGCATGCTCGAGGAGACCACGTCGCGCGGCCTCCACGGGAGACGCGTGCCGACGCCGGGGGACGGACGGGAGCACCGTCAGCTGGGGAGGGACCTCAGCTGACTACGAAGAACTGCTCGCCGATCTCGACGCGGGTGCCCCGCGCGACGCGCACCCGTGTGCCGGGCTCCACCCGGCGGGCGGGCTGGTCGTGGGGCCGGACGACGGTGCCGTTGCCCGACCACCGGTCGCTCACCCAGAGCGCCCCGAACTCCTGCCCGAACTCGAGGTGCGTCTTGGAGACGGACTTGCCGGGGTCGACGATGCGGACGAGCTGGTCGAAGCGCTCGCCGGGCTGCGGGGCGGGCGCACGGCCGAGCAGGCCCGAGCCGTCGACGGTCACGCTCTCGCCGGTGCTGAACTGGAGGAGGTAGGGGGTGCCCACGGGGCCGCGCCGGACGAGCCGGGTGGCGTCGACGTCGTCGTCGGACGGCGTCAGGTGAGAAGGCAGGGGCGAGGGGCGCCACGGCGAGGCCTCGGGCGCCCGCGGGGCCGGGGGCACCACGGGGGCCGGGGGCGCGGGCGGCGTGACCGGCCGGGGCGAGGGCTGCTCGACGGGCGCCGCCTCGCGGGGGGTGGCGGGCTCGACGGGCGCCGGCTCGACCCGCACGTCGGGCGCCGGCGCGGTCGGCGGCGTCCAGCTGGCCGGCACGGGAGCGATCGGCCCGGTGAACGACAGGGCGACGGACTGCACGACGGCACCGCACTCGGGGCAGAAGATGTCGTCCTCGTGGAGGGCGGCTCCGCAGTGGGTGCAGTGCTCGACGGCGGCCGCGCGGCCCGGCTCCACGAGGGGCACGGGGGCGACGGGGGCCGTGTCGCCCGCCGCGGGGGCGAACGAGACGGGCTCGCGGAGGGGCACGGGAGCCGAGGCCGGCTCGGGCTCGGCGGCCTGCGCGTCGGCGGACGCGGCGCCGTCGTCGTCGTCGGCCGCGGGCGTCACGTCGACGCTCTGGTCGTGCTCGGCGGAGTCGTCCTGGTCCGGGGCACCGGCGGTGGCGGTCTCGGCGGCGGGCGTCGCGGGACCGGACGCCTCCGACGTCGCGCCGATCACGTGGTCGTCGGCCTGGGCCGCGTCGTCGGTCGGGACGGCCTCGTCGTCGCGCGGCTCGGCGTCGACGTCGTCCGGTGAGGCGACGTCGTCCGGTGAGGCGACGTCGTCGCGGGCGGGCGCCGCCTCGTCGGCCTCCGCCTCCGCCTCCGGGCGCGTGCGCGACTCCTGGTCGACGGGGGCCGGATCGCCGGCGTCGGCCGGCGCCGACGCGGCCTCGGGGACAGGGGCCAGGGACGCCGTCCACAGCGGGGCCGACGTGGGCCGCGGGCCGTCGTCGTCGGCACCGGGCACGCGCAGGGGCGCGGGGCGGACAGCGGGGGCCGCCGCGGGCGCGGGTGCCGGGGCCGGGGCCGGTGCCGGTGCCGGTGCGGCGGTCGGTGTCGCAGCCTCGGCCGGCCTGTCGACGGGCCCGTCGTCGGGCTCCGTCGGGGCGGGGCGCGCCTCGGGCGTCGTCGGGAGGGGCTGCACGGGCTGGCCGGACCACGCCGGCGGCGCGGCAGGGGCGCGACGCTCGCGCACCCACCAGGGCTCCTGCTCGCCCGGCAGCGGACGGTCGGGCTGCTCGAGGCGCCAGGACGGCGTCTCAGCGGCCGGTGCCGGCCCCGCCTCGGCGACGCGCGCGGCCTCGGCCTCCTCCGCCCGACGGGCCGCCTGCACGTCCGCGCTCGTGACGGCCCGACCGCACTCGCCGCAGAACATGGCTCCGACGGGGAGGGGGCTGGCGCAGGTGGGGCAGTGCATCGATGAGGTTCCTCTAGCGCTCGGGACGTGTCCGGCCATGGTATCGACGGAGCGAGCGGAGCGAGACCGCCGCCTTGACCCGCTGCCACCGGGTGAGGCCCTCCCCGAGCGACCGGCGGAGGTCCTCGACGACGGCCCAGACGCGGTCGGCGTCCTCCTCCGGCGGGGCGGACGGCCCGAAGACCGCCCGGTCGGCCACGCGGGCCAGCACCGCCGTCCGCGCTCCCCCCACCCGGGCGGCGACCTCGCTGCGGGTCGCCGCCGGTGGCGTGTCGACGCCGTGGTCGACCACGGCGTCCTCGAACTCCCGCCAGCCGCCGGTGATCCGGGCCGCGGCCGACGCCGCCCTCCGGCGGCGTCGACGACGGCGGACCTTCAGCCCGACCACGGCCAGGAACGGCGCCGCCACGATCCCCGCGACCACGGCGAGCCACCCGGCGACCGTGACGACCACGAGGAGCGCCGCGAGCCACTCGGGGGGCGTGTCGGCGTCCTCCTGCGCCGTCTGCGGCGGAGCCTGGTCGTCGCGCACCTGCGGGTCCTGCGGGGGCGGCTGCACGACGGACTGCGGGCGCGAGACCTGGCTCGGGTCCTGCAGCTGCTCCTCGGGGACGGGGCGTTCCTCCGGGTTCGGGTCGAGGGCCACCCAGCCGAACTGGGCGGTGTCGACCTCGATCCAGGCGGTGACGTCGCCACCGGTGATCGCGACGGCCCCCTGGTCGTCGACGGGCGCCTCCTCGCCCGGCACGAAGCCCATCACCACGCGGGCGGGGAAGCCGAGCTGGTCGGCCATCAGGGCGGCCGCGGTCGCGTACTGCTCGCCGTCGCCGACCATGACCGGGTCCGTGAAGAGCTGGGCGATGCGGTCGGCCCCGTGGCCCGACCGGCTGGACGGCTCGTCGGCGGAGACGCCGTGGCTCACGTAGCCCTGCGTCCGGAGGCCCTCGAGGGCGGCCTGCAGCTGGGCACCCGGCCCCGTGACTCCCTCGACGTAGCCGTCCAGGGCCGTGCTCAGCTCGTCGGGGACGGCCCGGGGCGCCGGGACGGCGTCGGTGCCGGGCGTCAGACCGTCGAGGTCTCCCCCGGACGGCTGCCGGGGCAGGACGGCCTGGAGGCTGTAGGTGTCGCCCTCGGAGACTCCCCCGACGACGGCGGCCGTGCTCGTCACGTCGTTGTAGTAGAACCGCTCCCGTCGTGCGGCGGCGGTCGGGCCCGAGAAGGCGACGTCGCGGAGCGCCCCCACGGTCGGCAGCCAGATGCCGTCGTAGGAGCCGACGTCGACCGACACGCTCGTCGGCGCGCCCACGACGGCGGACTGGTCGACGGTGGACGGCACGAGGTCGAAGGTGCCCGACGCGCTCGACACCGAGCCGCTGCCGACCGTGTACGAGACGCCGTCGTAGGTGTCGAGGGTCGCGAGGCGCAGCAGCTGCCCGGGCGCGAGCCCCCGGACGCGGAAGACCTCGTCGTCGACGAGCGGCTCCTGCTCGTAGACGCGGAAGCGCGTCAGCGGGCTCACCTCGTCGCGCGGGTCGAACGGCTGGGCGACGAGCGAGCGGGCCACCACCCGGTCGCTCGGGGACGGCAGGAGGGCGACGGCCCCGACGGCGGTGGAGGCGGCCACGACCAGGGTCAGGACGGTGCCCGCGACGGCACGCCCCGCGACGGTCCCGTGCCCGTGGCCCGTCGAGCTCGCCGGGCGGCTCCCCGCGAGGGCGTCGACCGCCAGGCGACGACGACGGAGGCGCCACCAGACGAACCAGGCGACGCACGTCGTGAGCAGCGCCAGCCCGGCGACCCGCGGCAGGACGGCGTCCTGCGGCCCGAGGACGATGCCGGCCAGGTGGACGACGACGGGACCGGCGATCGCCAGCTCGCCGCGCCGGGTGCGGAGCGCCACGGACGTCCCGACGACCGAGACGACGAGCAGCAGCACGAACAGCGGCACGAGCAGCGCCTCGTAGCTGCCGACGGGCAACGAGATGGTCAGCAGCTGCTTCCAGCCGAGGGCGGTGCCGACGACCAGCTGACGGAGGCCGTCGAGGGTGGGGAGGACTCCCCAGAGCGCACCGGAGGGCACGGCGAGGGGGACGCCGAGCAGGAGGTACGCCGCCACCGTGGCCAGGAGGACGACGAAGCTGGAGAGGCGCAGCACGGCTCCGGCGACGCCGACCGTGGTGCCGACGAGCACCGTCACCACGACGGTGACGACGAACTCCGCGCTCTGGTAGACGGGCCAGAACGGCAGCACGGAGACGAGGGTGGCCAGCCCGAGCAGCGCGCACGCGAGGGAGACGAAGGAGGCGCGGAGCCGGGGCCGCCGGACCCGCACCCGCAGGTCACCGGCCCGTCGGCGCTCCCCCAGGTCGTGCGCGGTCACGTCGCCGCCGCCCGGGCCAGGGAGAGCGCCAGGTCGTCGAGGTACCCCACCGTCAGCACCGTCAGGTCGGCGACGCGCACCATGCCCGGCACCGACTCGGGGTCGCAGACGACGGCGACGGCCTCGACGCCGAGCGGGAACTGCAGGGCGGCGGACCGCATCTCGGTCAGGGTGGTGCTCGACCCCACCACGAGGAACGCGACGCTCACCCCCGACACCTGCGTGCTCGACACGCGCGCCACGTCGTCGATCCGCAGGGCCGACTCGTCGCGCTCCACGACCGCGAGGTCGTCGAGGAGGCGGTTGCGGGTCAGCGTGCTGAGCTCACGGACGGCGAGCACCTTGCGCTTGGCGAACTCCGGCGTGCGCTCGCCCACCACCACGCTCACCTGCCGGGCGTCGCGGATCGCCCGGACGCCGAGGGAGCCGGCAACGCTGACGGCCAGCTCGAACTCCTCGTCGCCCGCGAAGTCGTCGCGGGCGACGCTGAGGGCGATGACGACGTGGCTCCGGCGGCTCTCCTCGAACTGGCGGACCATGTAGGTGCCGGTCTTGGCGGTCGAGCGCCAGTGGATGTTCCGCCGCTCGTCGCCCGGCTGGTACTCCCTCAGGGCGTGGAAGGAGATGTCGCTCGGGCTGAGGTCCCTCGTGGGGTTGCCCTCGAGGTCGCGGATGAGGCCGGTGCTCGAGCTCGCGATGCCGATCGTCCGCGGGTGCACGAAGAGCTCGGTCACGCCCGTCCACTCCAGCTCGCGCCGCACGAGGCCGACCGCGTCGCCCCGGACGGTGCGGACGGGGCCGACCCGCACGACCCCCCGGCGCGTCGTCGGCACGGGGAACGTCTCGGTGAGCGACTCCCCCGCCCGCAGGCCCGGCAGGCTCAGCTCGGCGAGGCCGACGCCGACGGGGACCTCGACGGAGACGCCGAGGAGCCGCCGCCGGGTGGGGTTCTGCACCGTGACCGTCCCGGACGCGTTGTCACCGACGGCGACCCGCTCGTGCGGGAGGTGGAGCTCGACCGTGAAGGCGTTCCTCCCGATCAGGTACACCGCCGCGACGAGGAGCATGACGACCGCGGCCCAGCCGATCACCAGGAGCTCCTGCCAGCCGAGCACCAGGCCCGCCGCCAGGCCGACGGGCGCGGCGACGAGCATCGCCCACCCCACGGGCGTCACGACGCCCGAGACGACCGTGACCGCGCGCGCGGTGACGCGGCGCACGCCGCGGACGGCCCGGACCACGAGCACGAGGCCGTCGGCCACGGGGCCGGTGCGGTCGCCGACGAGCCGCGTGCGGGCGTTCGTCAGCCCGCGCGTGCCGGTCGCGAACGACGCGTCGACGCCCCCGCGGGCGACCTGTCCGCCCCGGGTGCGGCTGCGCTCGCGCGGAGCGACGGACCCGCGCGAGGCCCCGACGGGTCCCGCTGCGTCCTCGTTCACACGGCGACCCTCTCCGCGGGCGGGGGCGTCTCGATGAGGAGCTGGCTGACGACGCTCGACGCCGTGACGCCGTCGAACTCCGCCTCCGGGTCGAGCACGAGTCGGTGAGCCAGGACGGGCTCGGCGAGCACCTTGACGTCGTCGGGCGTCACGTAGTGCCGGCCGAGCGAGGCCGCGTAGGTCTTCGCGCAGCGCACCAGCGACAGCGCACCACGGACGCTCACGCCGAGCCGCACCTCCTGAGCCGTCCGCGTCGCCTCGACGAGCCGGGCGACGTAGTCGTTGATCGTCGACTCGACGTGCACCGTGCGGGCGAGACGGGCCATCTCGACGACGACGCCGGCCTGGACCACGGGCGAGATCGACCCCTCGTGGACCCGCGTCGCGGAGCCCTCGAGGATCCGGACCGTGGCCGCATGGTCGGGGTAGCCGATGGAGGTCTTCATGACGAACCGGTCGAGCTGGGCCTCGGGGAGGCGGTAGGTGCCCGCCTGCTCGACGGGGTTCTGGGTCGCGATCACCATGAACGGCGCGCCGACGTCGTGGCTGATGCCGTCGACCGTCACCCGCGACTCCTCCATGACCTCCAGCAGGGCCGACTGCGTCTTCGGGCTCGCGCGGTTGATCTCGTCGGCGAGCACGATGTTGGCGAAGACGGGCCCGCGGTGGAACTCGAACTCGCCCTTCTTCTGGTCGTAGATGCTGACGCCGGTGATGTCGCCGGGCAGGAGGTCGGGCGTGAACTGGACCCGGCTGCTCGTGCCCTGCACGGTCTGCGCGACCGCGCGGGCGAGCGAGGTCTTGCCCGTGCCCGGGAAGTCCTCCAGGAGGAGGTGGCCCTCGCTGAGCAGGGCGGTGAACGAGAGCCTGACGACGAACGACTTGCCGAGGAGGACCTGGTCGACGTTGGCGACCAGGCGGCCGAAGATGTCGGAGAACCAGGTCGCCTGCTCGGGGGTCATGCTCATTCTGCTGTCGTCTCTCTGGTCGGCGCGGGGTGGTGGTGCGTCACGAGCACGATGTCGTGAACGAGCCGGGATCCGTGTAGGACGTGCCGTCGGCGTCCACCGTCGTCGTCACGCGGACCGCGTCGGCGTTCGACGGGACCGTGCTCGTCCGGGTGTACCGGACGCCGTCCGGCCCCTCGGTGGTCCACGACGAGGCGATCGGCACGCCGAGCACGTCGAGCGTGACCAGGCGGAACTCCACCGTCGTGGCGCTCACGGAGGCGTCGGGCCCGTTGACGGGGTCGCTCACCGACAGCGGCTGCCCCACGGAGCAGACCGCACCCGCGGCGCGCGTCGCGACCGGGGTGGCGGACGTCGGCGACGACTCGGCGCCGCACTCGGCCCGCGAGGCCCCCACGCGACAGGCGCGGAAGGCGACCGACAGCGTGTTCCCGCTGGGCGAGTCGGTCGCGAGGAACCGGTCGGCGGGCACGTCCGTCCAGGCGCCCGAGCCGATCCGGTACTGGAACCGGTCGACGAGTCCCGTCGCCGCGAGGCCCTCGGCCCGCAGGTCGAAGTTCCCGAACTGGTCGGAGCGCTCCACCGTCACGGAGCCGGAGGCCTGCCCGGGCGGCGTCACGGCCTCGGAGCTCGCGCTGCCGCTCGCGCAGAAGTAGCCGTTGCGGACCACGACGACGTACGACCAGGTGCCGTCGGGAGGAGTGTCCGTCACGCTCGTGCGCGCCTCGTCGGTCAGCAGGGGCGTGCCGGTCGCCGAGCAGCCGCTCGCCCCGGCGTCCTGGGGCTGCCGCCACACGCTGTAGGTCGCCGAGGTGCCACCGGCGAGGTCGGCGGGGGCCTGCCACGACACCGTCACGCTGTTCCGGCTCGCCTCCGCGCGGACGGACGTCGGAGCGCTCGGCGTGCCGACCGCGCGAGCCGACGCCGTGCCGCTCCGGGCCCAGTCGGCGTCGCTGCTCACCTGTGCACGGTTCCGCGCCGAGACGGTCACCCCGTACACCTCGTTCGGGGTGAGGCCGGTCAGGGTCACCGAGGTGGCCGACGTCGACTGGGCCGCCGCGCCCGCGCGCTCGACGACGTAGCCCGTGACGGCGGTGCCCCGCGCGGGCTTCGGCACGGCGTTCCACGACACGTCGAGCGCGCCCGGGGTCGAGCGTGACGGGGTGACCGAGACGCCGGTCGGCGCCGCCGGGACGAAGTCGGCGCTGTAGGTGTCGCTGAGGGCGCTCGCCGGGGAGTCTCCGACGGCGTTGGTCGCGACGACCGCGAACTGGTAGGTCTGCTCCGGGGCGAGGTCGGTCAGCGTGCAGACCGTGGAGAGCCCGCAGTCCTTCGAGTAGGGCGACCCGCCGCTGCCGGTGCCCACGAGGCGGAACCGGGTGAGCGGCGAGTTGTTCGCCTGCGGAGCCGCGTAGCTCAGCGTCAGCTCTCCGCCGCGGAAGGACCCGGTGCGGGTCGGCGCCGCCGGCTGCGCCGGCACGTCCTGGACGGAGATCGTCACGTTGCCCCACACCTGGCGCTCGGGGTCGCCGGTGACGTCGGCCACCCGGTACTGAAGGTTCGCGTCGCCGGGGGCGGCGCCGGCACCGACGGCGACGGCGAGGGTCCTGTTGTCGGCGCTCGGCGTGACCGTCACGCCCGCCGGCAGGCCGCCTCCCCCCAGGCCCCTGATGTCGACGACGCGGAGCGGCTGCCCGGGGAAGGGGTTGGTCGCCTGGTCGTTGGCGAGCACGTCGATGGTCGCCGAGCTGCCCCGTCGGACGGCCTGGGCGTCGGCGACGGGCTGCGCGAGGGGACGGCTCGACCCCACGACGGCGAGCTGGACCGCGCCCGACTGGCCGGTCGACACGGAGTCGCGGACGGCGACGGGCAGCGTCCGGGAGGTGCCCTTCGGGGTGCCGGCGTCGGCCGTGACCGTCATGCGCTGGCCCGAGACGTCGACGGTGAACCCGGGGGCGGCCTCGGGGCGTGCCTCGAAGCGCAGCTCGCCGACCGCGTCGGGGTACGGGTACGTCGTGAGGCGCGTCAGGTCGAGCGTCCGCGACTCGCCGGGCTCGAGGGCGATCGACGTCCCGGTGAAGGTGGGCGGCTGGTTCTCGCGCGGCGTGACCGTGACCGGGAGCACGAGCGTCGCGGTCCGCCCCTCGGGGTCGTCCGCGGACGTGCCGTCGGTGACCTCGAACGAGAGGGAGGCGGCCCCGAAATAGAGGTCGGCCGACGTGTACGCCAGCGTGGTCTCGTCGACGACGAGGTCGTCCCCGTTCGCGTGGGTGGCTCGCACGGCTCCGGGGTTCGTCAGGCGGACGGCCTTGCCGCCGGCCGCGATGACGTACCGGCTGAGGTCGACGACGACGCGCTGGCCGCTGACGACCGTCACCGGACGCGCCCGCTTGTCGAGCTGCGGCAGGGCGTCGTCGAAGCCGGGGACCCGGATGAAGGCCGTCGCCCGGACTCCCGGGTCGTCGGGGTGGGTGACGAAGAACGGGATGATCTGCGCGCGGTCGGTCAGGGTGACGCGCACGCGACGGTCGGAGGTCACCACGGACGTGCCGTCGTAGCCGGGCTCGATGCCGAGGCCCAGCTCGGAGACGGGGCCGTCGGCGAAGAAGACGTTGGCGAGGACGGCCACGTCGACGGACTCCCGGCCGCTGATGTCGGCGAGGTCGAGAACCGTGTCGGACGCCGTGGGGCGGTTGAGGGGCGCGTCGGCGTCGACGGTGACCGTGACGAAGCTCGAGCTGGAGCCGCCCTGCGCGTTCTCGACCGTGTAGACGAGGCCGTACGACCCCTCGGCCCGGGGCGGCGTCACCTCGACGAGCGAGCCGTCCACGACCTCGGCGGTCGTGGCCTCGTCGGAGGCCTGCACCTGGGTCACGGTGAGGGCTCCCCCGTCGGGGTCGGAGTCGTTCTCGAGCACCCTGACCGTCACTGTGCCGCCCGGCCGCATCGTCACGACGTCCGCGACGGCGACCGGGTTCCGCGAGCCGTCGGCGCGCGCCGCGATGCCGATCCGCAGCTTGCCCGTCGCCCGGGCGCCCAGGCCGTCGACCACGGTGTACGTGAACTCGTCCGTGCCCGCCGCCGAGGCGTTGGCCTGGTACTGGACGTAGTCGGCCCCCACCTCCGTCACGTTGCCCTTCTCGGGGCTCGTGCCGATGCCCAGCAGGCTGACGCTGTCGCCGTCGGGGTCGACGCCGGTGAGGGGCACGCTGACCCGCACGGTCTGGCCCGCGACCACCCGCGCCGTGACGGTCTGCGGCACGGGGGCGTTGTTGGTCGAGGCGTCCGCCTCGCGCAC
Organism: Frigoribacterium endophyticum; assembly: GCF_011759585.1. GTDB lineage: Bacteria > Actinomycetota > Actinomycetes > Actinomycetales > Microbacteriaceae > Frigoribacterium > Frigoribacterium endophyticum. The sequence continues at coordinate 911,062 of NZ_JAAOYV010000001.1, read as the reverse complement.
CGAGATCGAGACCTGGGCGGAGTCGATCTGCCCGTCGCTCCCCCGCACGGCGTACACCGCGGTGACGTTGCCCGGCGTGGCCGGCGCGAGGTACCGCAGCTTCGTGGCCGACGTGAACAGGAGGCCGCCGTCGGCAGGGACGCCCCGGACGAGGTCGGCGACCAGGGTCAGGTCGTCGCCGTCGGGCTGCTCGTCGTTCGCCAGGACGTCGATGTCGATGGCGTCCCCCACCCGGACGGTGACCTGGTCGTCGGTCGCCACGGGGGGCTGCGTCTGCTGGCGCCGGGGTATCTCGACGACCGTGACCGTGCCCTCGGCCGTCGCGAGGCCGTTGGACACCGTGTACGTGAGGCCCACGGGGCCCTCGAGCGGAGCGGCCAGCGTGATGCGCAGGTAGCGCTGCTCGAGGGTCTCGACCCGGACGCCGGAGCTGAGGGGCACCTCGGAGGTGCCGGTCACCATGAGGACGTTGCCCGCGGGGTCGAGATCGGTCGCGACGACGTCGAGGGTCTGCGAGCTCAGCGTCTCGACGAAGACCGTCTTCGGCGTCGTCACCGGAGGCGTGGCGGGGTCGGGAGGCGACTGGACGTCGATCCGGACGACGCCCGTGGCGGTCTGGTCGCCGTCCGTGACGGTGTACTCGAGGTTGTGCGTGCGGACCTCGTCGCTGACGAACCGGAAGGTGCCGGCGTCGTAGCTGGGCGTCACGGTCGAGCCCGCCTTGGCCGGCACGCTGTTCAGCCGGAGCTCGCCGGAGCCTCCACGGGCGTAGTCGAGGGGGCGGACGGTCACCTGGCGCCCCGCGTAGGCCTGCACCGTGAACGAGTCGGCCCGGAGGGTCGCCGCCCCGCCGACCGTGATCGTGAGCAGCCCGCGCCCCTCGGCCTGGCCGTCGCTCACCGTGAGGGCGAGGTCGACCGTGTCGGCGCCCGCCCCGGGATCCTGGTAGACCACGTCGCCGGACGGCTTGTACGAGACCCCGTCGGCACCCGACGCGGTCGTGAGGTAGAAGGCGTCGCCGTCCGGATCGACCCAGTCGCCGAGGACGGCGGTCGAGACCCGCCCGGCCGACGACACCGTCGCGGTGGAGCGACGGACCTGGGCGGGCGGGCCGTTCTCGCCCTCTCGCCGGATCGTGACCGTCGCCACGGCCGAGTCCGTGCCGCCGCGCCCGTCGCTCACCGTGTAGTCGACCAGCACCGCCCCGGCGGCGTCGTCGGCGAGGGTCAGCAGCACCTGCTGGCGGTCGTTGACGAGGTCGAGGCGCCCCACGGCGGGATCGATCTCCCCGACGCTCTCGATGACGAGCGGGTCTCCGTTGGGGTCGTAGTCGTTGAGCAGCACGGGCAGGGTGCTCGCCCGCCCGGGCCTGGCACCGAGGGCGTCGTCGACGGCCACGGGGGCCTTCTGGTCGGGGTCGAGCTCCGGCGGCTGGTCGGTGGAGTCGTTCTCCTCCTGCTCCTCCTGCTGCTCCTCGTCGAGGAGCTCGTCCCAGTTGTCGATGACGGAGCCGTCGCCCTGCACCGCCCAGCTGCGCCCGCCGGCCGGGTCGTTGAGCACGACGTGCTCGCCGTGGACCGCCAGGACGAGATCGGAGGTGGCCGGCACGCCGTCGAGCTCGAGGAGGCCGCCACGGGCGCCGGAGCAGTCGCTCCAGGCAGACCCGCCGGCCCAGGCCGCGTACGTGCAGCCCGCGACGACGACGGGCCGAGCGGGCGCCCCCGCCTGCCCGGTCACGACCTCCTCCGGCTCCCCGCCGGAGAAGGGGACCCGGAGGAGCGCCGACGACGTGGCGACGAGCACGCCGTCGCCGTCGTCGGTCGCCTGCTGCAGCGCCAGCCCGCCGTCAGCGTCGGCACCGAGGTCGACCAGGGCGCCGTCGACGACGAGCTCGCCCGTGGCGAGGTCGAGCACGGCGGAGCGGCCGCCGACGCTCGTGACCTGGAAGGGGCCGTCACCGGTCAGCGTGGTGGCGTCCGTCGACGAGACGACGAGGTCGTCGGGCGAGTCGATGCGCGACACCGCTCCGGTCTCCGCCGAGAAGACTGTGGTGACGCCGCCGGGGCTGACGCTCGTGACGACATCGGCGCCGAGGCTCAGGGCGGCGTCGACGTCGCTGCTGAACGACGCCAGGGAGTCGAGGGGCTGGCTCCAGAGCTCGCCCGTGCCCTGCGAGACGATCAGTGCCCGGTCGCCCGCGATGGCGACGTCGGGCGACTCGGGAGGGAGCGGCACCGTGTCGCCCAGGGTGGCCGTCGCGGGGTCGACGACCCCCACCGTCGCGGCCGTCCGGTCGACGAGCAGCACGTCCTGGCCCGACTGGGCGACGGCGAGGTCCGTGCCCGTGGCGCGGACCGCCGCGTTCAGCTCGCGGACGTCGGCGTTCGCGCGGCCCACGGCCGACCGGGCGCCGTTCGCCACCCACACGGTCCCGTCGTCGAGGTCGAGGCGCTGCGCCTCGTACCCGGTGCTGACGACGGCCACGCCCGCCACGACGGCCGCGATCACCACCGAGCTCAGGCCGGTGGCCACGGCGGAGCGCCGTCGCGAGGCCCAGGAGAGCAGGCGGCTCACGGCGTGCGCTCCACCGTCGCGCACGTCTCGGCGCTCGGCTCGCCGCTGCGGCCCCCTCGGTTGACGCTCACGGTCACGCAGACCTCGGCGTCGGGGTCGGAGGGGCTGGCCACGAAGCGACCGACGGTCTGCTGGCTGGAGTCGTCACCGGTCGCGATGACGTACGAGTCCCCGGGCCGGAGGCCGGGGTCGCTCCAGGAGAAGACGACGGACGTGCCGTCGCTGGAGGTCGAGATGCCCGTGACCCGCGGGATCTCGGTGGAGGTGGCCCGCACGAGCACGAGCGTCGCCGTGGCCCCCAGCGCGATGACGACCACCCCGGCGGCCACGAGCAGCCAGACGAGGGCGAGGACGCGTCGGTCACGACGCGCCGGCCGCGTGCCCGTGCTGCGCAGCAGGGCACGGCTCTGCCCCGGCCCCGCCTGGCCCCGAGCGCCGGCGCCCCCGAGCGGCCCGTGGACGGCGGCAGCCTGCGCCTCCGTGACCTGACGTCGCCGCCGTCGCCGGCGCCGCGTCGCGACGACGGGCGCCACGCCCCGGATGCGCGTCTTCTCCTCGAGGTCGGTCACCGTGGCGAGGGCCCAGTCGTCGACGGCGACCTCGATCGGCGTCTGGCCCACCCCGACCTCCGACTCGACCTGCTGCAGCTCGCGGAGGAGCTCGAGCACGCTCGACTGGCGCTGCTCGGGGCGGCGCGACATGGAGCGGGCCAGGATGCGCTCGAGGCTCGGCGGCACGTCCGTCCGGCCCGTCGGGACGAGCTTGGCCTTGTCGATCCGGCCGATGAGCTCGGACGCCCCGTTCTTGTCGCTCCCGAGGATCTCGAAGGGGCTGCGACCCGCCAGCAGGGAGTAGACGGTGGCGCCCAGCGACCAGACCTCCGACTCGACGGTGCCCGCCGTCTCGTCGAGGAGGACCTCGGGCGCCGACCACGGGATCGACATGCCGACGACCTCCTGCGGCTCGCTCTCGCTGAGGGAGGCGGCGATGCCGAAGTCGGACAGCACCGGGTGGCCGTAGGCGGTCATGAGGATGTTCGACGGCTTGATGTCGCGGTGCAGCACCCCGGCCCGGTGCGCCGTCTCGACGGCGGAGCCGATCGCCACGCCGATCCGCAGGACGTCCGCCACGGGGATCCGGTCACGCCGGTAGCGCTCGCTGAGCGACGACGAGCAGAGCTCCATCACGAGGTACGGACGGCCGTCGGCAGAGACGCTGGCCTGGTAGACGGTGAGGATGGACGGGTGCGAGCTGAGCTGTGCCATGAGGTTGGCCTCGGCCTGGAACATCTGCCGCACCTGGTCGTTGACGACCTCGCTCAGCATCACCTTGACGGCCACCTGGCGTCGGGGCATGTTCTGCTCGTAGAGGAAGACGTCGGCGAAGCCGCCGGAGCCGAGCACGTGCACCGACGAGAAGCCCGGCAGGACGGGCGGAGTGGACGGCAGTCGTCGTGCCACGTCGCCTCCCGCCCCGCGCCGTCGGCGCGATCTGCCTCGATCACGTCGACGCGCCGCCGACCGGATCGATTCTAGGTCGGCACCCCGAGGCACCGGGTCGACGAGAGCGTTCGGGGGACAACGCCGGTCCCCCCACTTCGGGGGAGGGCTCGTCGCCCGAGGGGCGTCAGCGAGGGACCGTGGTCTCGTCCGCCTCGGTGTCGCCCTCCGGGGGCGTGCCCCGCACGACGACGACCACGGCCGTCACGTTGTCACGGCCGCCCGCGGCCACCGCCTGCTCGACGAGGTCCGCGGCCGCCCCGGAGGCGTCGTCGGCCGCCCCGAGGGTCGTCGCGATGGCACGGGCGTCGAGCTCCTTCGTGAGCCCGTCGGAGCAGACGAGGAGGCGCTGGCCGGGCCTGAGGGGCACGCGCCAGTAGTCGGGTCGGGGCTCCACGTCGAAGCCCACGGCACGCGTGATGACGTTGCTGTCGGGGTGCGACTCGGCGTCGTCGGGGTGCAGCATCCCGGCGTCCACCATCTCCTGCACGACGGAGTGGTCGACGGTCACCTGGCGCAGGACGCCGGCGTCGAGGAGGTACACGCGGGAGTCGCCGACGTTGAAGACCGTGAACGACGGCTCGTCGTCGTCGAGCGACAGGAACGCCCCGGTCACCGTCGTGCCGACGCCGAGCTCGGTGTCGGCCGCCGCGACCGCGATCTCCTCCGTGGCGCGCAGCAGCGCCTCCTCGACCGCATCGGTGGTGAGGAAGGGCGCTGTCGCCGCCTCGTGCAGCCGCCGCACGACGGCATCGCTGGCGACGTCGCCGGCGCTGTGCCCGCCCATGCCGTCCGCGACGACGAAGAGGGGAGCCTCGGCGACGTAGCTGTCCTCGTTGTGGGCGCGTCGACGGCCCACGTCGGTCACGCCCGCCCAGTCGAGGGTCAGGGTGGACCCCTCGAGGGCGAGGTGGTGGTCTGTCACGGGGCTGCCGAGCTCTGTCACGGGAGGGGATCTTCCTGGAGGGGGATGCGCTGAGGCGGGAGGACCTCGAGGAGGACGCCGTCGCCGATGTCCACTATGGTCCCTGCGAGGGCCACGACCGACTCGCCCTGCCGGAGTCGGACGGGAACACGGCCCGGCAGCACCACGACCGTGCCGTTCGTCGAGCGCAGGTCGGTCACGACGACCACGTCGCCCTGCTGGTCGAACGACACGTGCGACGCCGAGACCTCACCGCCCGCCGAGGGCACCGCGACGAGCAGCGGCTCGGCGCCCCTGACCACCCGGGGCGCGGCCGGTCGCCGCCCCACGAGCACCGGGCGGTCGAGCCAGTGGACCGCGGCACCCACGCGGACGCCGTGACGCCGACGGGCGGGCCGCGCAGGCGCGGTGCCCGGCTGGCCTCCGCCCGGCCGGGCGCCGCGGGGCCGCACGACGGTGTCGTCGAGGTCCCGGGGCACGGCCCGCCCCGGGGGCGGCGCGAGCGGAGTCACCACGGTGTCGTCGTCACGGGACGAGCATCGGGACGGATCGTCGTGGGCCATGGCGCTCCGGTCGTCGAGGGCAGGCGTGTCGTGACCGACAGGCCGGGAGGCGCGGACCGGTGCCCCGGGACGCCGTCGCTCCAGGCTATCGGCCCGCTGGACCACCTCCCGGCCGGGGAAGCAGGAACGGGTCCGCGGCGACCGTCCACGGGCAGGAGACGGCGAGTTCTCCACAGGGTGCGCCGGTGCCGCCACCCCGGCTCCCCCTGTTCTCCTAGGGTCTCGTCATGAGAACCCTGGCCCTCGTCCCGCCCCCGCCGCCGGGCAGCGGCGCCGACGTCGCCCCGGAGGGGTCCGGCTTCGTCCGGCTCGACTCCCCCATCGGGCGCATCGAGATCCTCAGCCGTGGCTTCGCGGTCGAGCGCGTCGCGGTGGAGTCGGAGGGGCGCCTCCCCCACGACGGCCTCGACGAGCGGCCCGACGCCCTCCTCGTCGCGGCACGGACCCAGGTCCGCGACTACTTCCTCGGCGTGCGCCGGTGGTTCGACCTGCCGCTCCGCCTCACGGGGTCGACCTTCCAGCGCTCGGTCTGGTCCGCGCTAGCGACGGTGGAGTGGGGGCGGACGACCACGTACGGCCGCCTCGGCGAGACGATCGGCAGCCCGCAGGCAGGCCGTGCGGTGGGAGGCGCCGTGCGCGCCAACCCCCTGCCGATCCTCGTCCCCTGCCACCGGGTCCTCGGCCGCACGGGCGGGCTCACCGGCTACACGGTCGGGGCAGGGGTCGACACGAAGCGCTGGCTCCTCCAGCACGAGGGCATCGTCCACCGGGAGGGCCCGGTCGCCGTGCCCTGAGCGCACGCGGCCCCTGAGCCCGACGGCGCAGCGCGCCGTCGGGAGGAGCAGGCGACGGAGGCGCGGGTCAGCCCACCGGGGTCAGGACGGACTCCGAGACCAGCACGGTCTCCCTCGCGCCCGGCTCCAGCGCGATGCCGCGGCCGCCAGCCCACTCGACGAGGTCGTCGAGGGTCTCCAGCGAGGGCCTGTCGTCCAGGAGCGCCCGCACGAGGAGCCCCTTGGACTTCTTGTTGAAGTGGTTCAGCGCCCTGCGCCCCCCGTCGGCGCCGGAGACCACGCGCAGGTACGTCGACCGGTCGGCCGGCGCGACGCCGAGGCCGACATAGCCCTCAGAACGGAGGTCGACGACGACGTCGTCGACCTCGTCGAGGCTCCGGGCGACGGCCGCTCGCCAGGTCGCCTTGAGGCTAGCCCCTGGCAGACGCGAGTCGTGCGACAGACGGTAGGCCGGGACGAGGTCCGTCGCCGAGACGAGACCGAGGAGAGCCGAGTGGACGACGAGGTGGCGGCCCGCCCAGGCCCAGGCGTCGACGGTGAGGTCGGAGGCGCGGACGGGGTCGAACAGGACTCCCGTGTACCTCGACAAGGCCGGCAGCACGGGCGCCGTGGGCAGTGCACGGTTGCGCTCCACCTCAGAGCGGAGCCGTGGCCCGATCTTGAGGGCAGCCAGGGACGCCTCGACGTCCTGCGAGAGGACGGCGAGGCGCGACAGCACGTCCTCGCGCTGAGCACGCAGCTGCGGGAAGGAGAGCCCGTCGAGGTCGACCCCGGACGCACCGCTGCCCCCGTCGACTTTCGTCTCGGACGGGGGCAGCAGGAACAGCACGGTGGAACGGGAGGGAGGAGACGGGTCAGGCCAGCTGCGCGTTGCGCGCGACCACGGTGACCGTGTCGTTCTCGACGGAGAGGAACCCGTCGTCCGCGGTCGCCTCGACGGTGGTGCCGTCGGCCTGGCGGACGCGGACCCGGCCCGTGGCCAGGATGGCGAGGAGAGGCTCGTGACCCGGCAGGATCCCGATCTCACCCTCGGAGGTGCGGGCGACGACGGAGCTCGCCTCGCCCGACCAGACTTCCTGGTCGGCCGAGACGACGCTCACGGTGAGAGCAGCCACGATCAGCCGTTCTCCTTCTGGATCTGAGCCCACTTCTCTTCGACGTCGGAGATGGAGCCGACGTTGAAGAAGGCCTGCGTCGCCACGTGGTCGAACTCGCCGTCCGCGATGGCGGTGAACGACTCGATGGTGTCCTTCAGGGGGACGGTCGAGCCCTCGACGCCCGTGAACTTCTTCGCCATGTAGGTGTTCTGCGAGAGGAACTGCTGGATGCGACGAGCACGGGCGACCGTGATCTTGTCCTCCTCGGAGAGCTCGTCGACACCGAGGATGGCGATGATCTCCTGGAGTTCCTTGTTCTTCTGCAGGATGGCCTTGACGCGGATGGCCGTGTTGTAGTGCGCCTCGCCCAGGTAGCGGGGGTCGAGGATGCGGCTCGTCGAGGTCAGCGGGTCGATCGCCGGGTAGAGGCCCTGCGACGCGATCTCACGCGACAGCTCGGTCGTTGCGTCGAGGTGCGCGAACGTCGTGGCCGGGGCGGGGTCGGTGTAGTCGTCCGCAGGCACGTAGATGGCCTGCAGCGACGTGATCGAGTGGCCGCGGGTCGACGTGATGCGCTCCTGGAGGACGCCCATCTCGTCGGCCAGGTTGGGCTGGTAGCCCACCGCGGAGGGCATGCGACCGAGGAGGGTCGACACCTCGGAACCGGCCTGCGTGAAGCGGAAGATGTTGTCGATGAAGAGCAGGACGTCCTGCTTCTGCACGTCGCGGAAGTACTCCGCCATCGTCAGCGCCGACAGGGCCACGCGGAGGCGCGTTCCCGGCGGCTCGTCCATCTGGCCGAAGACGAGGGCGGTCTTGTCGAACACCCCGGCCTCGTCCATCTCGCCGATGAGGTCGTTGCCCTCACGGGTGCGCTCACCGACACCGGCGAAGACGGAGACTCCACCGTGGTCCTGAGCGACGCGCTGGATCATCTCCTGGATGAGGACGGTCTTGCCGACGCCGGCACCGCCGAACAGGCCGATCTTGCCGCCCTGGACGTACGGGGTCAGGAGGTCGATCGACTTGATGCCCGTCTCGAAGAGCTGGGTCTTCGACTCGAGCTGGTCGAACTGCGGGGGCTTGCGGTGGATCGGCCAGCGCTCGGTGATCTCCACCTTCTGGTCGCCCTCGAGGTTCAGGATGTCGCCGGTGACGCTGAACACCTTGCCCTTGGTCACATCGCCGACGGGGACCGTGATGGGCCCGCCGGTGTCGGTGACCTCCTGGCCACGGACGAGACCGTCGGTGGGCTTGAGGGCGATGGCACGGACGAGGTCGTCACCGAGGTGCTGGGCGACCTCGAGGGTCAGCTCGCTCGTGCTCTCGCCGATGGTGATCGTCGTGTGCAGGGCGTTGTAGATGCCAGGGATGGCGTCGTGCGGGAACTCGATGTCGACGACGGGGCCCGTGACCCGGGCGATTCGCCCGACGCCGGGAGCCGACTCGGTCGCGACCGGCGCGGTTGCGGTGTCAGTCATGGCTTCTCTCTCTTTGGATGGTGAAACTGGGGTGCAGATCTACTTGGCCGAGCTGAGGGCGTCGGCGCCGCCGACGATCTCGGAGATCTGCTGCGTGATCTCCGCCTGGCGAGCGTTGTTCGCGAGGCGGGTGAAGTCGCGGATGAGGGTGTCGGCGTTGTCGCTGGCAGCCTTCATGGCCTTCTGTCGGGCGGCGTGCTCGGAAGCGGCCGACTGCAGCATGGCGTTGAAGATGCGGCTCTCGATGTACACCGGGAGGAGCGAGTCCAGCACCTCGACGGGGTCGGGCTCGAAGTCGTAGAGGGGCAGCACCTCGCCCTCGGCGGGCTCCTCGATGCCCTCCACCACCTCGAGAGGGAGCAGACGGACGACCTCGGGGACCTGGCTGACCATGTTGACGAAGCGGTTGTAGACGATGTGGATCTCGTCGACGCCGCCCTCGGCGGCCTCGGTGAGGAACTTCGACACGACCGCGTCGCCGATCTCCTTCGCCGTCGCGAACTCGGGCTGGTCGGTGTTGCCCGTCCAGATCTGCTCCGAGTCACGCTTGCGGAACGTGAAGTAGTTCTGCGCCTTGCGCCCGACGAGGTAGTAGACGACGTCCTTCCCCTGGCTGCGGAGGAGCTGCGAGAGCTGCTCCGCCTCCTTCAGGGTGTTGGAGCTGAAGGCGCCGTTGAGGCCGCGGTCGGACGTGAAGACCACGACCGCGGCCCGCTCGATCGTCGCCGGCTCGGTGGTGAGGATGTGGTCGACGTCCGAGAACGTCGCCACGGCCGAGACCGCCCGCGTGATGGCACGCGAGTACGGCCCCGAGGCCTTCATCCGCGCCTGCGCCTTCTGGATGCGCGAGGCGGAGATGAGCTCCATGGCGCGCGTGACCTTCTTGGTCGTCTGCGCGGAGCGGATCCTCTGGCGGTAGACCCGTAGCTGGGCTCCCATGACTCTCCTGTTGTCTCGTCAGTCGTGATCGTCGGTCGAACGCGTCAGCGCTTGGCCTTGACGATCTTCTCCTGGTTGACGTCGTCGGCGTCGGTGGCGGTGAACTCCTCGCGGCCGACGGAGGCCAGCGGCTTGCCCTCGCCCGTCTGGAACTCCTGCTTGAACGCGTCGATCGACGAGTCGAGCGTCGACACGATGTCGTCGGACAGGACGTTCTTCTCCCGCAGGTCGGACAGCACCGACGTGTTGCGAGCCAGGTAGTCGAGCAGCTCGCGCTCGAAGCGCAGGATGTCGGGCACGGGCACCTCGTCGAGCTTGCCGTTCGTGCCGGCCCAGATCGCGACGACCTGGTCCTCGACCGGGTACGGCGAGTACTGCGGCTGCTTGAGGAGCTCCGTGAGGCGGGCACCACGAGCGAGCTGACGGCGGCTCGCAGCGTCCAGGTCGGAGGCGAACATCGCGAAGGCCTCGAGTGAGCGGTACTGCGCCAGCTCGAGCTTGAGCGTGCCGGAGACCTTCTTGATCGACTTGACCTGAGCGTCACCGCCGACTCGCGACACCGAGATGCCGACGTCGACCGCAGGTCGCTGGTTGGCGTTGAACAGGTCGGACTGGAGGAAGATCTGACCGTCGGTGATCGAGATCACGTTCGTCGGGATGTACGCCGAGACGTCGTTGGCCTTCGTCTCGATGATCGGGAGACCCGTCATCGAGCCGGCACCCAGCTCGTCGGACAGCTTCGCACAGCGCTCGAGCAGACGCGAGTGCAGGTAGAAGACGTCACCGGGGTAGGCCTCGCGGCCCGGCGGGCGACGCAGGAGGAGCGAGACGGCGCGGTAGGCCTCGGCCTGCTTCGACAGGTCGTCGAAGATGATGAGGACGTGCTTGCCGCCGTACATCCAGTGCTGACCGATGGCCGAGCCGGTGTAGGGCGCCAGGTACTTGAAGCCCGCCGGGTCGGAGGCGGGAGCGGCGACGATGGTCGTGTACTCCATGGCTCCGGCCTCCTCGAGCGCACCCTTGACGGAGGCGATCGTCGAGCCCTTCTGGCCGATGGCGACGTAGATGCAGCGGACCTGCTTCGAGGTGTCGCCGGACTCCCAGTTGGCCTTCTGGTTGATGATCGTGTCGATCGCGATGGCCGTCTTGCCGGTCTGGCGGTCGCCGATGATGAGCTGACGCTGGCCGCGGCCGACGGGGATCATGGCGTCGATGGCCTTGATGCCGGTCTGCATGGGCTCGTGCACCGACTTGCGCTGCATGACGCCGGGCGCCTGCAGCTCGAGGGCACGACGCCCCTCGGTCGCGATCTCGCCGAGGCCGTCGATCGGGGCCCCGAGCGGGTCGACGACGCGACCCAGGTAGCCGTCGCCGACGGGGACGGAGAGGACCTCACCCGTGCGGGTGACCTCCATGCCCTCGACGATGCCCGAGAACTCGCCGAGCACGATGGCGCCGATCTCGTCCTCGTCGAGGTTCTGCGCGAGGCCCTGCGTGCCGTCCGCGAAGCGGATGAGCTCGTTGGCCATCACGCCGGGCAGGCCCTGCACGTGGGCGATGCCGTCAGCGGCGTCGGTGACGTAGCCGACCTCCGTGGTCGAGGCCTTCGACGGGTCGTACGACGAGACGAAGTCCTTCAGCGCGTCGCGAATCTCATCGGGGCTGATCTTGATGTCTGCCATTGTGATTCCTATTCGTAGCGAGGCTTCGGGAGGCCTCGAGTCTGTGTGTGGGAGCGTGCCTAGCCGGCGAGCTGGAGGCGGAGCAGGCTGAGCTTGGTGGCGACGGTCCCGTCGATGACCTCGTCACCGATCTGCACGCGCAGGCCGCCGATGACGGCGGGGTCGATGACCTGGTTGATGCGGAGGTCGCGGCCGAACTGCTGCGAGAGGCCCCGTTCGAGCCGTTCTGCGTGGGCGGCGTCGAGCGGCTTCGCCGTCGTCACCGTGGCGACGAGCTGACCGGACTGGTCGGCGACGATGTCGGCGGCCGTGCGGACGAGCTCGCCGATGCGCCGGCCGCGGGGCTGGCGGACGAGGTGGCTCACGATCGCCAGGGTCTGCGCGCTCGCCTTGCCCTCGAGGAGGCGGCGGACGAGGCCCGCCTTGGCCTCGGGGTCGCTCAGCTTCGTGCCGATGGCCAGCTCTAGGCGAGCGTCGGACGACACCGCGGCGTCGAACGCGAAGAGCTCGTTCTCGATGCTGCTGTCGGACGGGGAGCTCGACGCGATCACGCGGAACCCGAGCTCCTCCACGCCGGCGAGCAGGTCGTCGGGAGACGACCAGCGGCTGGCGACCACGGAGAGCAGCAGAGCCCGGGCGGGCTCCGAGAAGGAACCGAAGAGGCGGTCGACGAGCTGCTTCTTGACGACGGCGTCGACGGCCGGGTCGGCGAAGTAGGCCTGCAGCTGCACAGACCCTCCGATGACCCGACCGGCGTCGAGCAGCTGCTCGCCCGTGGCCAGGTCGGCCGTGTCGCCGAGGTCGGTCAGGACCGCCCGCGCCGAGCTGAGGGCCTCTCTGGTCATGGAACCCATCGTCAGTTGCCCGCCTTCGCGTTCTGGTCGGCCTCGAGGTCGGCCAGGAAGCGGTCGACGACGGCCGACGCGCGAGCGTCGTCGTTCAGCGACTCACCGATGACGCCCGACGCGAGGTCGATCGCCAGCGAGCCCACCTCGGCACGGAGCGAGGCGACTGCCGCCGCGCGCTCGGCCTCGATCTGGACGTGGGCGTTCGCGGTGACGCGGTCGGCCTCGGCCTGAGCCTGCTGCTTGAGGTCGGCGAGGATCTCGGCTCCCTCGGCGCGTGCGGCCTCGCGGATGCGCGCAGCCTCGGCGCGAGCGTCAGCGAGCTGCTTCTTGTACTCGCCGAGCGCCTGCGCGGCCTCGGCCTGGGCGGCCTCGGCGTGCTTGATGCCGCCCTCGATGCGCTCAGCGCGCTCGTCGAGGATCTTGCGGAACCGCGGGATGGCGAAGATCCCGAAGAACGCCGCGATGACCACGAAGACGACGGCAGACCACAGGACGTCGTAAACAGCGGGGAAGAAGACGGCGGCCCCTTCGGGTGCCCCTTCTGCCGCGAGGATCGTCTCGATCATCGGTGTGTCGTCCTAACTGATCAGGAGAAGATGAAGCCGGCGGCGAGGCCGATGAAGCCCAGCAGCTCGGTGAACGCGATGCCCAGGAACATGGTGACCTGGAGACGGCCGGCGAGCTCGGGCTGGCGAGCCATGGCCTCGACGGTCTTGCCCGCGACGATGCCGATACCGATGCCGGGGCCGATCGCAGCGAGGCCGTAGCCGACGGTCGCGATGTTGCCGTTGATCTCAGCGAGGATCGTGGTGGTGTCCACTGTGTGTTTCCTTCCGGTTGGGCGAGCTCCGTCGGGCGACGGAGCTCGTCGTACTTAGTGTTCTTTCGACGCGGCCTGTTGGATGTAGACCGAGGCGAGGAGTGTGAAGACGTAGGCCTGCAGCACGGCGACGGCCATCTCGACGATGGTCATCACGAAGCCGCCGACGAGGGTCAGGGCGCCGAAGGCGATGAACCCGCCGCTCATGCTGAAGAAGAAGAAGTGCGTCGCCGCGAAGCAGAGCACGAGCAGGAGGTGGCCGACCATCATGTTCAGCAGCAGTCGCAGCGCCAGCGAGATGGGCCGGACGATGAAGATGTTGATGAACTCGATGGGCGTCAGGAGGATGTACATCGGCCACGGGACCCCGGGCGGGAAGAGCGCGTTCCGGAAGAACGTGCCCGTGCCGGCCTCACGGATGCCGGCGTAGATGAACATCACGTACGCCACGACGGCCAGCATGAGCGGCATCGCGACCACGGAGGTGCCCGCGATGTTGAGACCGGGCACGATGCCCGTGATGTTCATGGCGAAGATGCCGAAGAACATCGCCGCCAGCAGCGGGAGGTACTTCCGACCCAGCTTCTCGCCGAGGATCTCCTCGACGATCTGGATGCGGACGAAGTCGAGGCCCAGCTCGGCGATGCTCTGCCCGCGGGACGGGATGAGCCGGCCCTTGCGCAGGGCCAGCCAGAACAGCAGCAACATGACGGCGATCGCGAAGAGGCGGACCAACATGATGCGGTTCAGCTCGAAGGGCGTGCCTTCGAAGAAGATGGCGGAAGGGAAGAACTCGTCAAGAGTCGGGGCGTGGAATCCCCCGTCTCCGTGGCCGGCGTCGGCAGCGGAGAGCAGGTTCACAGCGTTCGCTATCAGCGCTATCTCCTGTGTCGGGGCGAGCACCCTGAAGTGTCGCGACGATTGGTGGGGTTGTCATCCGAACCCGCAGAGATTCGCGGCCGGGGAACGGAGATCACCCTATCAAGGTAACCCTCAGGACAGCGAATCGGCGGGGGTTCTTTCGCGCTGTGCACGCTTGCGCGTGCGGCTCGGGCGCGCGGGACGGCCCGGGACGGCCGACGGCGGCGTCGGACTAGCGGTCGACGGGCGCCTCGGGCAGGGTGACGTCGCTCACGTGGGGCAGCCGCCCCCGGACGACGACGAGGGCGTCGATGACCAGCGTGCCGACGATCGACACGACGAGGGCCAGGAAGAGCACGACGTCGTCGACGAACGGCTGGTCACGGACGAGCACGAGCAGGACGACGAACACGACGATCTTGAGCAGCCACGCACCCATGACGATCCCGAAGAAGGCAGCCAGGCGGAAGCGGATGGCGATGAGCATGCTCCCCGCCGTGATGCCCGCGAAGACGATCGCCAGGGCAACCCCGACGAGGGCGCTCCAGAGCCCGTCCGAGCCGGCCGTGAGCCAGCCGACCCCTCCGCCGACGACGGCGATCGCGAGGGCCAGGAGGCCGGTGTACGTCAGGATCTTGGTGAAGATCGATCGGGCGTTCATCAGTGGTCCTTCGAGGGTGGTGGCGACGGGACGGCGGCCGGGTCGGCCGCGTCGAGGTGGTCGAGGCCCCCGGCGGCCTGGTCGAGCGGGTCGAAGCGGTCCGACCGGGACGTCGCGAGATCGCCCGGGCGGGCGGACTGGACGGCCACCTCGACCTTCTTGCGGCGGCTCAGCGGGGCGAGGGTGAGGGCGGCACAGACGACGAGCCCGACGACCAGGAACCCGACGACCAGCGAGGTCGGCTTGACGAAGAGGAACATCAGGCAGCCGACCGAGACGACCAGCGTCCAGGCGTAGAAGATCAGGACGGCGTGGAAGTGCGAGTGGCCCATGTCGAGCAGGCGGTGGTGCAGGTGCTTGCGGTCGGCGGTGAAGGGCGACTTGCCGGCGCTGACCCGGCGGAGCACCGCGAGGCCGAAGTCGAGCAGCGGCACGATGAGCACCGCGAACGGCAGCAGGATCGGGATGAAGGCGGGCAGCAGCGCGGTGCGGGAGATGGTCGCCGGGTCGATCTGCCCCGTCACCGAGATGGCGCTCGTCGCCATGAGCAGCCCGGTCAGCAGAGCGCCGGCGTCGCCCATGAAGAGTCGCGCGGGGTGCCAGTTCAACGGCAGGAAGCCGAGGCAGGCCCCGGTCAGGACCGCCGTCAGGAGGGCGGAGAGGTTGAAGTACTCGGTCTGGCCGATGGTCAGCGAGATCGCGAAGCTGTAGGCGAAGAAGACGACGTTGGCGATGATCGTCACGCCCGCGACCAGACCGTCGAGGCCGTCGATGAAGTTGACCGCGTTCATCACGAGGACGACCGCGAGGATCGTCAGGATGAGCGACATGAAGGGCGAGCCCACGGCCAGGCTGCTGCCGATCGGGAGCGAGAGGAGCTGGACGCCCTGCCAGGCGAGGACTCCCGCGGCGATGATCTGCCCGGCGAGCTTGGTCATCCAGTCGAGGTCGTAGAGATCGTCGACCACGCCGATGACCACGATGATCGTGGCTGCCCCGATGATCGCGAGCGGGGGCCCCGGGTCGGCGAAGACGAGACGGAAGTAGTCGACCCCGGAGATCAGGGGGAAGACGAACCACGCGGCGAGGAGCGCCACGACGACGCCCGCCCACATCGCGATGCCGCCGAGGCGGGGGGTCGGGGTGCGGTGGACGTCACGGTCGCGGATCGCCGGGTAGAGCTTGAAGCGCAGGCCGAGCCGCCAGACGACGATCGAGAGGACGAAGCTGACCCCCGCCGCGATCGCGAAGGCCAGCAGGTAGTACCTCACGCGACGGCGGCGTCGCCCACGACGCGTCTGATCTCGGAGTCGGGCAGGACGCCGTGTCGCACGATGCGCAGGACGCCGTCGGCCGCACCGGTCGCGTCGACGATCGTCGAGCCGGTGTTCGCTCCCGGACGGCGTTCGTAGCCCTCCCCCACCGGCCCGGCGTCGAGGTAGACGGCGACCCGGTCGGCCAGCATGGCGCGGGCCTCGTCGACGGTCGCGGCGGCGGGCTGGCCGGTCAGGTTCGCGCTCGAGACCGCCAGGGGGCCGGTCTCCTCCAGCAGCTCGAGGGCCATGGGGTGGCTCGGCATGCGCAGGGCGACGGTGCCCCGGGTCTCGCCGAGGTCCCAGCTCAGCGAGGGCTGGGCCCGGAAGATGACGGTCAACGGCCCGGGCCAGAACTCGTCGAGCAGGGGCCGCACCAGGTCGGGAACCGACTCGGTCAGCGCGGCGAGGGTGTCGAGCCCCTTCACCAGGACGGGCGGAGGCGACTGCCGGCCCCTGCCCTTGGCGTCGAGGAGCGCCTGCACGGCGGAGGCGTCGAAGGCGTCGGCCGCGAGCCCGTACACGGTGTCGGTGGGCATGACCACGAGCTCGCCGCGGCCGATCGCGCCGCGGGCGGCGCGCATGCCGGTGAGCAGCTCGGTGGCGACGGAGAGGTCGTAGGAGGAGGTCATGACGAGACGATGATAGTGCGGCCGACCTGGTGGCCGGGTCAGCGCACCGCCGTCGTGGACCGGTCGCGGCCGGTGAGGTCGGGCTGGGTCTCGGGGCTCCGCCAGCCGTCGGCAGCGAGGATCCCGCGGATCGCCGCGCCCTGCTGCTCCCCGTGCTCGATGACGAGGGCGCCCCCCGGGTGAAGGAGGCGACGGGCCGTCAGCGAGAGCGCCCGGACCAGGACGAGACCGTCCTCTCCGCCGTAGAGCGCCGTGCTCGGGTCGTGCAGCCGGACCTCGGGGTCGCGCGGGACCATGCCGAGCGGGATGTACGGCGGGTTGCTCACGACGACGGAGACCCGGCCGTCCAGCTCGGGCAGCGCGTCGGCCATGTCGCCGACGACGAGGGTGACGTTCGACGCGCCGACCGACTCGATGTTGCGCCGCGTCCACGCCGCGGCGTCCGGCGAGATCTCGACCGCCCAGACGCGGCTGTGCGGCACCTCGGTCGCCAGGGCCAACGCGAGCGCACCGCTGCCGGTGCCGAGGTCGACGGCCAGGGGCTCCGCCGAGGGCGCCGCGCGCAGCGCGTCGACGGCGAGCTGGGCGACACCCTCCGTCTCGGGTCGGGGCACGAAGACGCCCGGGCCGACCTGCAGGGCCAGCGACCGGAACCAGGCCGTGCCGGTGATGTGCTGCAGGGGCTCGCGGGAGGCGCGGCGCGACACGAGCGCGACCAGCGACTCCACCTGCTCCGGGGTCACGGACGACCGGGTGACGGCCCGCGCGAGGAGGACGCCGCGCTCGACCCCGGTCACGTGCGCGAGGAGGAGCTCGGCGTCGACCGACGGGGTCGGGACGCCGGCCGACGACAGCACGGCCGTCGCCGCCGCGAGGGCGGCGTCGACCGTGCCGACGCCGGAGAAGGCGTCGGCCACGGCGCTCACGACGCGGTGTCGCCGATCTCGGCGAGCCGCGCCTCTTCGTCGGCCTGGATGCACGACTCGACGACGGGCTCGAGGGCGCCGTCCATCACGGCGTCTAGGTTGTACGCCTTGTAGCCGGTGCGGTGGTCGGCGATGCGGTTCTCCGGGAAGTTGTACGTCCGGATGCGCTCCGAGCGGTCCATGCCGCGGATCTGGCTCTTGCGGGCGTCGGAGGCGATGGCCGCCTGCTCCTCCTGCTGGCGGGCCAGGATGCGGGCACGGAGCACGCGCATGCCCGCCTCGCGGTTCTGCAGCTGGCTCTTCTCGTTCTGCATCGCGACCACGATGCCCGTGGGCAGGTGGGTGATGCGCACGGCGGAGTCGGTCGTGTTGACCGACTGGCCGCCGGGGCCGCTCGAGCGGTAGACGTCGATCTTGAGGTCGTTCTGGTTGATGTCGACCTCCTCCGGCTCGTCGACCTCGGGGAAGACGAGGACGCCCGTCGTCGACGTGTGGATGCGCCCCTGCGACTCGGTGGCCGGCACGCGCTGCACGCGGTGCACGCCGCCCTCGTACTTGAGGTGCGCCCAGACGCCCTGCGCGGGGTCGCTGGCGTTCGACTTGATCGCGACCTGCACGTTCTTGTAGCCGCCGAGGTCGGAGTCGTCGCTGGCGATCATCTCGCTCTTCCAGCCCTTCGACTCCGCGTAGTGCAGGTACATGCGCAGGAGGTCGGCGGCGAACAGGGCGCTCTCCGCGCCTCCTTCACCGCCCTTGATCTCCATGATCACGTCGCGGCCGTCGTCGGGGTCGCGCGGGATGAGGAGTCGCCGGAGCTTCTCCTGGGCCTCGTCGAGGCCCTGCTCGAGGGCGGGGACCTCCGCCGCGAAGGCGTCGTCCTCCTTCGCGAGCTCGCGCGCGGCCTCGAGGTCGTCCTGCACCTGCTGCCACGCCGAGTGGGCAGCCACGATGCGGCTGAGCTCAGCGTAGCGGCGGTTGATCTTCTTCGCCCGAGCCGCGTCGGCGTGCACGGCAGGGTCGCTGAGCTGCGTCTGCAGGTCGTCGTGCTCCGCCAGCAGCACCGACACCGACTCGAACACCGTCAGTGCTCCTTGTGGGACGAGTCGTGGCCGTTCGCGGGCACCGACTTCTGGACCTGCACCAGGAACTCGACGTTCGAGCTGGTCTCGCGGAGGTTGCCGAGGACGATCTCGAGGGCCTTCTGCGGGTCGAGGCCGGCCAGGGCGCGACGGAGGCGCCACGTGATCTTGACCTCCTCGGGGCTGAGCAGCATCTCTTCGCGACGGGTGCCCGAGGCGTTGACGTCGACGGCCGGGAAGATGCGCTTGTCGGCGAGGTGGCGCGACAGACGGAGCTCCATGTTGCCGGTGCCCTTGAACTCCTCGAAGATCACCTCGTCCATCTTCGAGCCGGTCTCGACGAGGGCGGTCGCCAGGATGGTCAGCGAGCCGCCGTTCTCGATGTTGCGCGCCGCGCCGAAGAAGCGCTTCGGCGGGTACAGCGCCGACGAGTCGACGCCGCCGGAGAGCACGCGGCCCGAGGCGGGGGCCGACAGGTTGTAGGCGCGGCCCAGACGGGTGATCGAGTCGAGCAGCACGACCACGTCGTGGCCCAGCTCGACCAGGCGCTTCGCACGCTCGATGGCGAGCTCGGCGACCGTGGTGTGGTCCTCCGCGGGGCGGTCGAAGGTCGAGGCGATGACCTCGCCCTTGACCGTGCGCTGCATGTCGGTGACCTCCTCGGGGCGCTCGTCGACGAGCACGACCATGAGGTGGGCCTCGGGGTTGTTCACCGCGATCGCGTTCGCGATGGCCTGGAGCACGAGCGTCTTGCCGGCCTTCGGGGGCGAGACGATGAGGCCGCGCTGGCCCTTGCCGATCGGCGAGACGAGGTCGATGATGCGCGTCGACAGCTTCTGGGGCTCGGTCTCGAGGCGCAGACGCTCCTGCGGGTAGAGGGGCGTCAGGGCGCTGAACTCGACGCGCTTGGCGGCCTCCTCGACGGGCTGGCCGTTGACCGAGTCGATCTTGACGATCGCGTTGTACTTCTGACGGCCCTGGCCCTGGTCGCCGTCACGGGGCTGACGGATGGCGCCGACGACCGCGTCGCCCTTGCGCAGGTGGTACTTCTTCACCTGGCCGAGCGAGACGTAGACGTCGCTCGCCCCGGGGAGGTACCCGGTCGTGCGGACGAAGGCGTAGTTCTCGAGCACGTCGAGGATGCCCGCGACGGGGATGAGGACGTCGTCGTCGGAGATCTCGGGCTCGAACTCGTCGTTCTGGACGCTGCGGCCGCGCTTGCGGTCGCGCTGACGGCCGCGGCCCTGACGGCCGGCCTCGTCGGACTGCTGACCGGCCTGCGAGCCCGACTGCTGCTCGCCGCGCGCGGCGTCGTTCTTCTCGCCGGCGGCGCGCTGCTGCTCGGCCTCCTTCGCGGACTGCTCCTGCGCGGAGGCCTGGCCCTGCTGGCCGTTCTGCGCCTGCTGGCCGTTCTGGCCCTGCTGGCCGTTCTGGCCCTGCTGGCCGTTCTGCGCCTGCTGGCCGTTCTGGCCGTTCTGGCCGTTCTGGCCGTTCTTGCGGTTGCGGTTGCGGCTCCGACGACCGCCGCCCTGCTGGCCCTGGCCGTCCTGGCCGTCCTGGTCGCCGGTGCCCTGGTCGTTCGAGCCCTGGTCGGCGGAGCCGGCCTCGGCGTCGCTCGCCTCGGGGGCCGACTGCGGCGCGACGGCGTCGCCCTGCGTGGACGGCACCTCCGCGGCGGGGGCCTCGGCGGCCGCGGCGGCGACCGTGGCGTCGGAGGCACGGCGCGAGCCACGGCGGCTGCGCGACGGACGCTCGGCGGCGACGGGCGCCTCCTCGGCGGGGGCCTCGACGACCGACGACGGGGCGGCGGCCTCGGCGACGGGCGACGCGACCGGCGCGTCGACCTCAGCCACGGCGGCGGGCGCCTCGTCGGCGACCGGCGCGACGCCGGTCTCACCGGCGTTGACGTGCTCGACGGCGGTGCGCTGCTCGGGGGCGCCGGCGGCGGCGGTGACGCGGCGCGAGGGGCGACGCGTGCGGGGCGCCGCAGCGGTCTCGGCCGGGGCGCTCTCGGCCGGGGCCGTCTCGGCCGGGGCGGCGTCGGTGACGTCGAGGGTCGGCTGCACGGCGACGGGCGCCTCGACGACGACGTCGTCGGCCGGGGCGACCACGGAGGCGTCGCCGGTCGCCTGGACGGCGGCGATGGCCGCGACCAGGTCGCCCTTGCGGAGCTTGGAGAGGCCGCTGATGCCGAGCGACGAGGCGAGGGCCTGAAGCTGCGGGAGGCGCATGGCGCTCAGTTCGGCGGTGGTCTGGGTGGTGGCGCTGTTGTCTGCGTCTGACACTGGTGGGTTCCTTCCGCTCCCCCGCGAGAGCCGCGAGGATGAGCTGGTCACACCTCGCAGCCTCTGGCCTGCCGTGCGGGCGGGCCCTGCGGCCGCACGCTCAGGGCGCGGCACGCACTGCGCGGGATGCGCAGGAAGCTCTCGGAGGTGCGGCACGCGATCGCCAGAGAGCGACCGAGCGCTGCTAGATGTGCACTACGGGATGTGCGACCGGGAATGCCGGGATGACGTGGGACCCCACACGTGTGCCGCCCGGTGACCGGGAGGACGATGCCAGATGCCCAGGAGATCTCAGTTTTCTACCGGGTGCGCGTTCACTGTAGCACCTCGCAGGTCGACGGCGAGCATCAACGGACGCCACGCGGACAGGGCGTTCTCGGCCACGAGCTGAGCCGCCAGGAGGCGCTGCGCCGGGTCGCTGCCGAGCACGAGCAACGAGGGCCCCGCCCCCGACACGACGGCCGCGAGCCCCGCCTGGCGCAGCACCCTGATGAGCATGTCGGTCTCGGGCATCGCGCTCGCGCGGTAGCTCTGGTGCAGGCGGTCCTCCGTCGCCGCGAGCAGCAGCTCGGGGCTCTGGATGAGCGCCGCCACGAGCAGGGCCGACCGCGAGACGTTGAACGTGGCGTCCTCGTGGGGCACGGACGCCGGCTGGAGGCTGCGCGCCAGCGAGGTCGACAAGGTCGTCTCGGGCACGAAGACGACCGGCGAGACGCCCCGGTGCACGAGGAGCCTCTTGTGCGAGGGCCCGGCCGAGGTGGTCCACGCGATCGTCAGGCCGCCGAACAGGGCCGGCGCGACGTTGTCGGGGTGCCCCTCGAGCTCCGTCGCCACCGCCAGCAGCTGGTCGGGCGTGAAGTCGACGCGCCCCTCGAGGAGGCCCTTCGCCGCCATGACGCCGGAGACGATGGCCGCGGCGGAGGAGCCGAGGCCCCGCCCGTGCGGGATCGCGTTGCGCGCGTCGAGCCGGAGGCCCGGCAACGGCACCCCCGCAGCACGGTAGGTGGCCGCGATCGAGCGCACCACGAGGTTGCTCTCGTCGGTGGGCACCTCGCCGGCGCCGACCCCGTCGACGTGCACCGCGACTCCGTCGCCCCGGGTCTCGGAGACCACGAGCCTGTCGTAGTGCGACAGCGCGAGGCCCAGGGTGTCGAAGCCGGGCCCCAGGTTGGCCGAGGTGGCCGGGACCTTGACGAGGACCGACCTCACGGCCGGGCCGGTGGTCATGCAGAGGCCGGGACGAGCCCGAGCACCTCGGCGACGCGCGCGGTGTCGCTCGCGACCACCGTCGGCTGCACGTCGGTGCCGTCGGCCTTGCGGAGGGCCCACTGCGGGTCCTTCAGGCCGTGGCCCGTCACCGTCAGCACGACCGTCGCGCCGGCGGGCACGACGCCCGCGTCGGCGCGCTCGAGCAGGCCGGCGACGCTGATCGCGGAGGCCGGCTCGACGAAGACGCCGACCTCGGCCGACAGGATCTTCTGCGCGGCGAGGATGGCCTCGTCGGTGATGGCGCCGAACCAGCCGTCGGTGAGGTCGCGGGCCTCGAGGGCCAGCTGCCACGACGCGGGGTTGCCGATGCGGATGGCACTGGCGATGGTCTCGGGCTGGCGCACGACCTCGCCGGCGACGATGGGGGCGGAGCCCGCCGCCTGGAAGCCGAACATGCGGGGCAGGCGCGTGGCACGGCCGGCCTCGAGGTCTTCGCGGTAGCCACGGGTGTAGGCCGTGTAGTTGCCGGCGTTGCCGACCGGGATGAAGTGGAAGTCGGGGGCGTCGCCCAGCACGTCGACGACCTCGAAGGCCGCCGTCTTCTGGCCCTCGATGCGGTCGTTGTTGACCGAGTTGACGAGGTGCACCGGGTAGTTCGCGGCGAGGTCGCGCGCGATGTCGAGGCAGTCGTCGAAGTTGCCCTGGATCTGCAGCAGCTGCCCGTCGTGCGCGACGGCCTGGCTGAGCTTGCCCATCGCGATCTTGCCCTCGGGCACGAGCACGGCGGCGGTGATGCCGGCGTGCGCCGCGTAGGCGGCGGCCGAGGCGGAGGTGTTGCCGGTGGAGGCGCAGATGACGGCCTTCGCGCCGTGCTCGACGGCCTTCGAGATGGCCATCGTCATGCCGCGGTCCTTGAAGGAGCCCGTGGGGTTCATGCCCTCGTACTTGACGTAGACCTTCGCCCCGGTGCGGGCCGAGAGGGCCGGCGCCGGGATGAGGGGCGTGCCGCCCTCGCCGAGGGTGACGACGGGCGTCGCCTCGGTGACGTCGAGACGGTCGGCGTACTCGCGCAGGACACCCTGCCACTGGTGGGCCATCAGGCTCCTTCGACTCTCAGGACGCTCGTGACGGAGTTCACGACCGGGGTGGTGCGGAGGGCCTCGACCGTGGCGGCGAGGGCGGACTCGCGGGCACGGTGCGTGCCGATGATCAGGGTAGCGGTCGCCAGGGCCTCGACGTCGCCGTGTGACGCGAGGGGCGGGACGCCGCCCGTCTGCTCGACGCTGTGCACGCTGACGCCGTGGTCGCTGAGCACGCCGGCCACCTCGGCGAGCACGCCGGGCTGGTCGGCGACGTCGAGCGTCACCTGGTAGCGCGTGACCACGTCGCCGATGGGCAGCACGCGGAGGTCGGCGTGGGTGGACTCGGCGAGCCCGGGCCCGCCGATCACGTGCCTCCGGGCGGCGGAGACGAGGTCGCCGAGCACGGCCGAGGCCGTCTCCACTCCCCCGGCGCCCGCGCCGTAGAACATGAGGTCGCCCGCGGCCTCGGCCTCGACGAACACGGCGTTCTTCGCGCCGTGGACCGTGGCGAGGGGGTGCTCGAGCGGCACCAGGGCCGGGTACACCCGGGCGCTGACGCCCTCGACGCCGTCGGCGTCGAGCAGCCGCTCGCAGATCGCGAGGATCTTGACGACGTAGCCGGCCTTGCGGGCCGCGACCACCTGCTCGTGGGTCACCTCGGTGATGCCCTCGCGGTGCACGGCGTTGAGCGGCACGGTCGTGTGGAACGCGAGGCTCGCGAGGATGGCGGCCTTCTGCGCGGCGTCGTAGCCGCCGATGTCGGCGGTCGGGTCGGCCTCCGCGTAGCCCAGCTCGGTCGCCGTGGCGAGGGCGGCCTCGAGGGTGTCGCCGTCGGTGTCCATCCGGTCGAGGATGAAGTTGGTCGTGCCGTTGACGATCCCCATGATGCGCACGATGCGGTCACCGGCCAGGCTGTCGCGCAGCGGACGGATGATCGGGATGGCGCCGGCCACCGCCGCCTCGTAGTAGAGCTGGGCGCCCACCTGCTCGGCCGCCTCGAACAGCTCGGGGCCGTGGCTCGCCAGCAGCGCCTTGTTGCCGGTCACCACGTCGGCACCGGAGTTCAGCGCCGCCAGGACGTACTGACGGGCCGGCTCGAGCCCCCCCATGAGCTCGACGACGATGTCGGCCCCGAGGATGAGCGACTCGACGTCGGTGGTGAGCAGCTCGCGGGGCAGGTCGACGTCGCGGGGCGCGTCGACGTCACGCACGCCGATGCCGACGAGCTCGATGCCCGCGCCGGCACGCCCGGCCAGCTCGTCGGCCTGCTCGAGCAGCAGCCGGGCCACCTGCGAGCCGACCGAGCCGGCGCCGATCAGGGCGACCCGCACGTTGCGGTATTCGATCATGGTGTTCCGTTCTGTGGGGGTGCTGCGGCGACCGGGGGCGGGCGGGGCCGACGAGGGAGGGGCGTTCGTCACGAGGAGGCGCGGGCCGGCTGGTCGAGTCCCGCGTCGCGCGACAGCAGGTCGGCCTCCGACTCGCCGCGCACGATGACGCGGGAGGCGCCGTCGAGCACCGCCACGACGGCCGGCCGGCCGACGTGGTTGTAGTTGCTCGAGAGGCTGTGGCAGTAGGCGCCCGTGGCGGGCACCGCCAGGAGGTCGCCCCGAGCGACGTCGGCGGGCAGCCAGTCGGCCAGCACGACGACGTCGCCGCTCTCGCAGTGCTTGCCGGCGACGCGCACGAGCACGGGAGGAGCCGAGGAGGCGCGCCCCGCGAGGGCGACGGAGTAGTCAGCCGCGTAGAGGGCCGTCCGCGCGTTGTCGCTCATGCCCCCGTCGACGCTGACGTACCGGCGGACCGCGCTGGCCGCGGGCCGGCCGAGCGCCACGGCCTCGTCGGCGGCCGCCGCGAGGTCGGACTCGGTCGCCACGGCGTCGACGTCGACCTCGTCGACGGCCACCGTGACGTCCTTGATCGTGCCCGTCGTGTAGAGGGTGGTGCCGCCGGGGCCGACGATCGTCCGGCCCGGCTCCACGGCCACGACCGGGACGGGGATGCCCCGCTCGGTGCACTCGGCCCGGACGATGTCGGCGAGGGCCGCCGCGAGCTCGTCGATCGAGCGGGCGTCGTCGGCGCTCGTGTAGGCGATGCCGAAGCCGCCGCCGAGGTTGAGCTCGGGGACGTCGCCGTCGGCGAGGAGGCCCGCGTGGACGGCGAGCAGGCGCCGTGCGGCCTCCGCGAAGCCGTCGGAGCCGAAGATCTGCGAGCCGATGTGGGAGTGCAGCCCGAGGAAGCGCAGCGACGGGCGGGCGCGCACGGCGGCCACGACGGCGGCGGTCTCGCTCAGCGGCACCCCGAACTTCTGGTCCTCCCGCGCCGTGGCGAGGTACTCGTGGGTGCTCGCGTGCACGCCGGAGTTGACCCGGAGGCGCACGGCCTGGACCACGCCGTGGCGCGCGGCGACCTCGGCGACCCGGTCGACCTCCTCCGCGCTGTCGATGACGACCGCGCCGATGCCCGCCGCGACCGTGCGGTCGAGCTCGGCGTCGGACTTGTTGTTGCCGTGGAAGCCCATGCGGGCGGGCTCCACGCCGGCGGCCCGGGCGACGGCGAACTCCCCCGCCGTGCAGATGTCGACGGCCATGCCGGCCTCGGAGACCCAGCGGGCCACCTCGGCCGAGAGGAAGGCCTTGGCGGCGTAGTAGACCTTCACGGTCGTCCCGACCCGGGCGAACTCGCGGCGGAAGGCCTCGACGGTCTGGGCGGCCCGGCTGCGGACGTCGGCCTCGTCGAGCACGTAGAGCGGGGTGCCGTACGTCTCGGCGAGCTCGGTCACGCCCACGCCGCCGAGCACGATCTCGCCGTCGTCGGAGCGCTGGGCCGTGCGCGACCACACGCGCGCGTCGAGCTCGGCGAGGTCGTCGGGCTCGCGGAGCCAGGCGGGGGCGAGGGGGTTCGACACGGGGCCTCTCCAGGGTCGGCGGGACGGGGGTCGCCGCGCGCGCGACGTGGTCGCGCCCGTGACGTCAGAGAGCCTACCGACAGGCGGCGACGAGCCGGGCCACGTGACGTCGGCCGCGGCCCCCCGCTACGAGCAGGTGCCCTTCTCGGCCAGGGCCGAGCTCGTCAGGGGCAGCCCGGGCGAGCTGAGGTCGACCGTGACCTCGCCCGAGCGCACGTCGAGGGCCGTGGCGGTGACCGACGCCGGCAGCTGCTCGGCGAGGCAGACCGAGGTCGCGAAGTCGCCGAGGAAGGGGGTCAGGTCGATCTGCAGCGACGTGTCGGGCAGGGAGGCGGTGGTCGGGGCGAACGAGACGGAGCGGCCGTCGTCGCTGAGGCTGGGCACCGCGGTGACGGCGACGGGCACGTCGCCGATGATCGGCACCGAGAACGACCGAGAGTAGGTGACCGCGTCGTCGCCCAGCGCCAGCGACGCGCCCTGCTGGCGGAGAGCCTCGAGGCCGTCGACCGTGGCCTGGTCGGCCGTGATCGTGCCCGTGACGGGACCGGAGTCGCCCTCGAGCGAGGTGGGCACGTCGGCGACGTCGACGTGGACCACGACGGGGTCGCCCTCCACCCCGGAGGTCAGCGTGACGTCGTCGAGCGAGCCGTGCGCGATCTGCCAGAGCACCGAGGTGCCGTGCACCTCCACCTCGACGTCGTCGAGGCCCGTGGACGTCTGGACCTCGGCCGCGGCACGGCTCTCGACGACCGAGCGGACGACGACGTCGGCGATCACGGCGAGGACGGCCAGGCCCACGAGCACGCCGACGAGGATGAAGAGCCCGGCTCCCGCGCTGCGGAGCCGCCGACGCTCGACCGGACGGGCCTCGAAGAAGTCGCTGTCGCTCTCGTCGCTCATCCCGACATCTTCTCAGGGCTGCCGTCCGGAGTCGCGCCCCGCGCCGGTCAGGTCACATGCGGTCGGGCGCGGAGACGCCCAGGAGGCCCAACCCGTTGCGGACGACCTGGCCCGCGGCGTCGTTCAGCCACAGTCGCGTGCGGTGCAGGTCGGTGACCTCTTCGTCGCCCAGGGGCGTGACACGGCAGCTGTCGTACCAGCGGTGGTAGGTGCCGGCCAGCTCCTCGATGTAGCGCGCCACCCGGTGCGGCTCGCGCAGCTCGGCCGCCTGCGTGACGACACGGGGCAGCTCGGCGAGCACGCCGAGGAGGGCGCTCTCGGTGGGGTGCGACAGCAGCGACGCGTCGAAGGCGTCGCGGGTGACCCCCGCGGCCTCGGCGTTGCGCGCCACGGAACGGGTGCGGGCGTGGGCGTACTGCACGTAGAAGACCGGGTTGTCGTTCGTGCGTCGGGTCAGCAGGTCGAGGTCGATGTCGATCGAGCTGTTCACCGGGCTGCGGACGAGCGAGTAGCGCCCCGCGTCGACGCCGACCGCGTCGACGAGGTCCTCCATCGTGACGACGGTGCCGTTCCGCTTCGACATGCGGAAGGGCTCGCCGTCCTTGAGCAGGTTGACCATCTGGCCGATGAGGATCTCGAGGTTGACGCCCGGCTCGTCGCCGAAGGCCGCGCACATCGCCATCATGCGGCCGACGTAGCCGTGGTGGTCGGCGCCCAGCATGATCAGGTTGCGCTCGAAGCCCCGCTCGCGCTTGTCGAGGTAGTAGGCGAGGTCGCCGGCGATGTAGGCCGCCTCGCCGTCGCTCTTGACGACGACGCGGTCGCGGTCGTCGCCGAACTCCGTCGTGCGCAGCCAGGTCGCGCCCTCGGCCTCGTAGATGTGCCCGAGCTCGGTGAGGCGCGCGACGGCACGCTCGACGGCCTTCGACTCGTGCAGCGAGTTCTCGTGGAAGAAGACGTCGAAGTCGACG
Source organism: Frigoribacterium endophyticum (assembly GCF_011759585.1). Lineage (GTDB taxonomy): Bacteria > Actinomycetota > Actinomycetes > Actinomycetales > Microbacteriaceae > Frigoribacterium > Frigoribacterium endophyticum. The sequence continues at coordinate 883,013 of NZ_JAAOYV010000001.1, read as the reverse complement.
CCGAAGTCGTGGAGCGACGACTTGATGTCGCGGAACATGAAGTCGACGCCCGCGGCGCGGAACACCTCCTGCGCCTCGTCGCGCGGCAGTGCCCGGAGGTCGCCGTCGTGCGCCGCGACCACCCGGTCGGCGATGTCGGTGATGTACTCGCCGCCGTAGCCGTCCTCCGGGGTGGGCTCGCCGAACGAGCGGGCGACGAGGCTGCGGGCGAAGCGGTCGATCTGCCCGCCGTGGTCGTTGAAGTAGTACTCGCGGGTGACGAGGGCGCCCTGCGCCTGGAAGACGCGGGCGAGGCTGTCGCCCACGGCGGCCCAGCGGACGCCGCCCAGGTGGATGGGGCCGGTGGGGTTGGCCGACACGAACTCGAGGTCGATGGTGACCCCGGCGTAGTAGTCGCCGCGGCCGAACGCCTCGCCCTGCTCGACGATCGTGCGGGCCAGCTGGCCGGCCGCGGCCGCGTCGAGCCGCACGTTGATGAAGCCCGGGCCCGCGACGTCGACGTCGGCGACGCCGTCGACCTCGGCGAGCTCGCCCGCCAGCTCGGTGGCGAGCTCCCGGGGCGGGACGCCGACCCGCTTCGCGAACTTCATGGCGACGTTGGAGGTCCAGTCGCCGTGGTCGCGGTTCTTCGGGCGCTCGAGGACGACGTCGGCGGGGGTCACGGTGACGTCGTCGCCGACCCCTCGGCGCTCGAGGACGCCCTGGACGACGGCGAGCAGGGAGGAGGAGAGTTCGGCGGGGGTCACGAGAGACGATCGTACCGGCTGCCGGGCGCCCGCCGACCCGGGCCGCGGGCCGTCGCGGGGCCCCCTCCGAGCCGAGCACGGGCGACGTCGGGGAGGATGGGGGCATGTCGTCCCGCCGCCCCCGAACCTCGGCCCGCGTCCCTCCCCTGTTCGTCGCGGCCTCCGCCCTGGCCCTCGGCGCCGCCGCCCTGACCGGGTGCACGACGTCGGCCCCGGGCGGCGGGCCGTCCTCGTCGTCCGCCGCGGCCGCCCCGTCGCCGACGGCGTCCGGCGCCACGGCCACCGCCGATCCCGGCTACACGCCGCCGCCGCTCGTGAGCAGCCCGCTCGCCCTCGACTGCGCCGCCCTGCTCGACCCGGCCGCGGGCGTGCTGCCCACGCTGTGGCCCGGCCTCGCCGCGGCCGACGCCCCCGACGCCGACGCTCTCGACGACGCCCTCGCCCAGGTGGCGGAGGCCGACGGGACGGTCTGCGACTGGGTCGACGCCGCCGGCGACCACGTGACGGTGGGCGTCGCCGCGTACGACGAGGCCAGCCTCACCGCGATCGCGAACGACCTCGTCGCCTCGAGCAACTCCGTGCCGAGCTACGGGGTGGAGGGCTACTTCAGCCTGCACGGCGGCACGGGCGTCGCCCGCGCCCTGCCCACCGGTCGCCTCGTCGTGGCCGAGTCGACGACCTTCGCCGAGCCCGGGTCGGCCGAGCCGGTGATGAGCCAGGTCCTCGCCGCCGTCGGCGAGGGCGGGGCGGGCTAGGCGGCGCGCGCTAGGCGGCGCGGCGCGCTGACGCCGCGCGGGCGGCGAGCTGCCCGAGCAGGAGCGGCAGCTGCCACGCCTCGGCGCCGCGGTCCTCCGGGTGCCACTGCACCCCGGTGACCGGCGCGGTGACGTGCTCGACCGCCTCCACCTCGCCGTCGCGCGACCACGCGGCGACGCGCAGGCCCTCGCCGAGGAGGCCGACGGCCTGGTGGTGGGCGCTCCGGACCAGCGCGCTCGACCGGACCAGCGCCTCCCGCAGGCGCGTGCCGGCGACGAGGTCGACCTCGTGGTCGGTCATGAGCTGCTCGACGGAGCCCGTGCCGCGGTGCAGGCCGGCCTCGTCGTCGAGGTGCTGCACGAGGGTGCCGCCGAGCGCGACGTTGATCACCTGGTGGCCGCGGCAGATGCCGAGCAGGGGCGTGCCGAGCCGCACCGCGCGGCGGACGACGGCGAGCTGTGCGGCGTCGGCGACCTCGAGGTGACGCCCCTCGCCGGGGTAGCCGGCCGGGGCGCCGTAGTGGTGCGGGGCGAGGTCCTCTCCCCCGACGACGACCACCGCGTCGGCGTCGCGCGTGGCGGCCAGGAGGGCGTCGACGCCGAGGTCGTCGGCGGCCAGGCGCTCGGCCGACCAGCCCGCCCGACGCGCCTCGGCGACGACGCGCTCGTTCAGGGTCTGCACGTAGGCGTGGTACTCCGGCGCGTGCGGCCGACGGCGGGTGACCTCGACGACGGCCAGGCGCGCGCCGGGGCGGGCTCCGGGGGCTCGCGTCTCGATCGGCATGCACCCATGGTCGTCACCGTCGCCGCCTCGCGCCACCCGTGTGTCGCGGCGTTACGACCCGGGGCTCAGGGCCAGAGGGAGGCGCGGCGCCAGCCGTCGCCGACGCGGTCGTACCGCAGGCGCACCTGGTCACGGCCCGTCGTGCCCTGCCAGAACTCGACCGAGACGGGCGCCACGCGGTACGCCGTCCAGTCGTCGGGCACGAGGTCCGGCTCGTCGTCGAGTCGACGACGGGCCTCGTCGAGGGCCGCGTCGGCCTGCTCGGCGCCGGGGATCTCGGTGCTCTGCGGCATCGCGATCGCGACGGCGCGCGAGTCGGGGTGCCGCGCCCGGAAGTCGTCCTCGCTGACGTCGCGCGGCCCCGAGAGGGCGTCGCCGAGCACGCGGACCTGTCGCCCGAGGTCGCTCCAGGAGAGGGTCAGCGCGACGCGGGGGTCGTCGGCGATCTGGCGGCCCTTGGGGCTGAGCGACGAGGTGGTGAACCAGAAGGCGTCGTCGACCTCCTTGAGCAGGAGGGTGCGCGCCGTCGGCCCCGAGGCGGTCGAGGCGGTCGACAGGGTCATCGCGTGCGGCTGCGCGACCCCGGCCTCCACCGCGTCGTCGAGCCAGGTGAGGAAGAGCGCGATCGGCTCCGGGGGTGCTTGCTCAGGGTCGAGGGGCGACACGTCGATCTCGGGCCGGCGAGCGCCGCGCACCCGGTCGCGGAGCGAGCGTCGGCCGCCCTGCCCGGCGTCGTCGCCGCCGCCGGAGTCGGGAGAAGAGGGAACGTGGGAGGCGCGGGCCGCGTCGTCGTCGTGGGTCACCGCCCCAGAGTGCACCCGCCCGCTGCGCCGCGGCCCAGGCGGGGCCGGCGCGTGTCCGTCGGCGACCCTGCGGGCTGCTAGCCTTGTCGTCGACCCTGGCCCCCATAGCTCAGGGGATAGAGCACTGCCCTCCGGAGGCAGGGGCGAAGGTTCGAATCCTTCTGGGGGCACCGAATCCCTCTGGTGCAGCGAGTCCTCGCGGAGACACCGAGCACCGCGTTCTCGATCGGTCGATCGTGACGACGGGCCGTCCGCCCGGTCCACACCGCGTCACGACGACGTGGGGACGTCTCCGTCCGCGTCCGTCGTCATCCAGAACGGCGACCAGTGGTAGCCGTCGGGGTCGTCGAACTGCCGCTGGTACATGAACGGGTACTCGTCGGTGTCGCCGACGCGTCCGCCCGCGGCCGCGGCGCGCGCGACGAGGTCGTCGACCGCCTCGCGGCTCCCGAGGTCGAACGACACCGTCACCGGCGAGGGCGTCCCGGGTGCCCCGACCAGCTCCTCCGTCGCACCGACTGCCGTGTACTGCTCGCGGCTGACGAGCATGACGTGCTGGTCGCCGGTGACCACGAAGCACGATCCGCCGGGGCCGGACATCTCCCGCCGCAGGGCCCAGCCGAGGGCGGAGTAGAAGGCCGTCGCGCGCTCGACGCTCTCGACCGGGCAGGTGATGAAGAGGCTCATGCCGGGGAGGCTGGACCCGGATGCCCCTTCGTGTCAAGGGACGGTCGAGTCGGAGGCAGACCGGACGGTGCTCCGGGTCAGCGGCTCGGGTCCCGGCGGGCCGGCGCCCGGGGGTCGTCCTGAGACCTGTCCGCCTCCGCGAGGCCCTCCCGGAGCGTGCGCAGCGGCACGTCGAGGTGACGGGCCACGTCGACGAGGCTCGCCTCGTCGCGGAGCATGTCGCGGGCGATCTGGAGCCGCCGTCGGCTGAGGGCGGGCGCGCCCCGGCGCTTGTAGTGCGCCTCCTGACGTCTCCGCTCGGCGGCCCGGGCCGGCTCGTCGGCGATCGTCGACTCGTACGACGCGAGCGCCCCCGCGGCGCGGAAGAAGAACCGGCCCCAGGCGCCGAGCTCGTCGATGTCGTCGTCGATCGAGCGGAAGGCCACGCCCCGGTCGTCGAGCGAGGCGATCAGCGCGACCACCTCGGCCAGGGTGCCGCCGAGCCGGTCGAGGCGTGAGACGACCAAGACGTCGCCCTCCCGGAGGGAGGACAACGCCTTCTGCAGTTCGGGGCGACGAGCCCGGGGGCCGGTGGCCTCGTCGACGTAGACGCGTTCGCACGCCGCACCGGCCAGCGCATCGCACTGGTGGCTGCCGACCTCGTCGTCGGAGTCGCGCCGGTACCCGATCACGGCCACGTCAGGGCCTCCCCCGCGGAGCTCACCAGCCGATCAGCTGTACGTCAACGCGATGACGGCCACGTCGAGGGTGCGGTACGCGCCCTCCTGACGGGTCGCCTGGCGGCTCCGGCCCCGCAGGACCTCGAAGCGGCCAGAGGACTCGTGGACGAACCCGATGACGCCCGCGGTGGGCGTGGAGACGCGGTGGAAACCGTCTCCGAGGTCGATCACCTCGGCCCGTGACGTGCGTTCCAGAACAGCTCCCATGATGTCCTCCCGGCCTCAGGAACCCCGCCGACGGGGGTTCGCCTGCCGAGCGTACCCCGCGCTCGGGGTACAACACCGGCGAGACGGCTGCCGTCCACCTGCCGCTTACCTGTGAGTGCCGGGTCGGTGACGACGCCGGGTCCGCTCCGCGGGGGACACGAGCGCACCCGAACGGCGCATGTCTCAGACCGGCGGCGCCTCCACCACGTCGCGGGAGGGCCTCCCCCGCCCCGCGGTGGCCGTCACCCCGACGCTGGCCGCCGTGACGAGGGCCAGCGCCACGAGCTCGCGGGCGCCGAGGGCCTGGCGCAGCACCACGAGCCCGGCGAGGGCGGCGACGGCCGGGCCGAGGCTCGACAGCACCCCGAAGACCCGCGTGGGCAGGCGTCGCAGCGCGACCACCTCGAGCGAGTACGGCAGCGCCGAGGTCAGCAGCGCCACGAGCAGGAAGACCGCGAGGAGTCGCGGGTCGGCCACCACGGCCCGCGTCGCGTCGACAGCGCCCACGGGCACCACCACCGCGGCCGCGACGACCATCGAGACGGCCAGCCCGCCCATCGCGTCGTCGGAGCGGCCGAGGTTCGCGTTGGCCACGATGTAGCCGGCCCAGAAGGCCCCGGCGCCGAGGGCGAGCAGCACGCCGACCAGGGGCGTCGCGCCTGACGAGTCGAGCCCGAGCACGACCACGCCGACGAGGGCGAGCAGCGCCCAGGCGGCGTCGAGCCAACGCCGGGTCTGGGCGAGCGCGACTGCGAGCGGCCCGAGGAACTCCAGGGTGACGGCGACGCCGAGGGGCACGACGTCGATGGCGAGGTAGATGAGCGAGTTCATGCCGGCGAGGGCGAGCCCGAGCAGCACGACGCCGAGCCAGGTGCGCCGCGACCAGCGACGCACGCGGGGGCGGAAGACGACGACGAGGATGAGCGCGCCGAGGGCGAGGCGGAGGGCGGCGGCGCCCGTGGGGCCGAGCGCCTCGAAGTGCGTGCGGGCGAGGGCCGCACCGAACTGGACGGAGACGATGGCCGCGACGGCCAGGAGCGGTGACGGGACGCGGTCGAGGGGGCGGCTCACGCGGCGAGTCTAGGGGCGCGGCCGCACCGGCCCGGGCGTGCCGCGACCGGCTGCGCCTCGGCCCGGCCGGCCGCCGGTAGCATCGCAGGGTGTCCGACGCCCTCACCGTGATCTCCCCCGTCGTGGAGCTCTTCGGCTGGTTCGGCTTCGTCGTCGGCGTGCCCTTCCTCCTCCTGGGCGCGCACGCCCGGCACCGCGCCGCCCGCTACGAGGAGACGGTCGCCGTCGTCATCCCGCCGCCGGCCTGGGCCCGCGCCGCCGTGGCCCGGTGGATGGACGCCTCCGGCGAGCTGCACGAGACCCAGTTCGGCGACCACCCCCTCGAGACCCCGGTCGAGACCGAGATCACCGTCCACTACGACCCCGACCGGCCGTCCCGGCCGCGCACCGACGCGCCCCACGACGACGGCCGGGCCCTGCGTGCGGTGGGGCGCGTGCTGGCCGGCGTCGGCGCCGCCTGCGCCGTCGCCTCCGTCGCGCTCCTCTTCGTCGAGTAGCCCGTCGCCGCCGACCGCTCGACCCGGGGGCGGCCGGGCCCCCGCCGACCCGGCGTCGATAGACTCCGCGGAACGACCGAGGGGAGCAGTGTGCGCGTCAGTGAACGAAGCCGTCGGGGGGCAGGTGTCGGGGCCGTGCTGGCCGCGGCCGCCGTGGTGCTGGGGTCGGCCGTGGCCGGCGTCGGCGCCGACCGGGCCCACGCCGAGCCGCCCGTCTCGCTGTCGGGGGCGTACGTGCTCGACCAGGCCGACGTGCTGTCGGCCGCCGACGAGCAGCGGGTCGAGGAGAGCCTCGACGCCCTCTCCGCCGACTCCGGCGTCGACCTCTTCGTCGTCTACGTCGACTCCTTCTCCTCTCCTGCCGACCGCGCCGCGTGGGGCAGCGCCACGGCCTCGCTCAACCAGCTCGGCCCCGACGACGTCCTGCTCTCGGTCGCGGTGGGCGACCGGGTCTACGACCTCTCCACCGACTCCACCGGCCCGGTCTCCGACGCCGAGCGCGAGCGGCTGCAGTCCGACGTCGTCGAGCCCCGCCTCCGCGACGACGACTGGGCGGGCGCCGCGGTCGCCCTCGCGGACGGCATCCGTGACGTCCAGGCGGGCCCCGACATGTCGTGGCTGCTCGGCGTCGTGCTCGTGGTCGTCGTGCTCGCGATCGTCGTGGGCGTCGCGGTCGTCGTGCTGCGCACCCGCCGTCGCCGGAAGGCGGAGGACGCCGTGGCGGCCCGCCAGGCCGAGCTCGAGCGGGAGGCCGCCGGCATGCTCGTGACCCTCGACGACGAGATCACCGCCGGCCAGCAGGAGGTCGGGTTCGCCGCGGCCCAGTTCGGCGACGACGCCGCCAGGCCCTTCGTCGAGGCCCTCCGTCAGGCCCGAGACCAGGCCCGCGAGGCCTTCGAGCTGCAGCAGAGGCTCGACGACGCCGTGCCCGACTCCGCCGAGCAGCGCCGCGAGTGGACCGAGCGCATCGTCGAGCTCTGCCGAGCAGCGGACGCCGCCCTGGAGGAGCAGTCGCGGGCCTTCGACGAGCGCCGTGCCGCCGAGGAGCGGGTGCCCGCCGACGTGGCCGCCCTGCCCGCCGAGCTGGAGTCGCGCGTCGCCCGGGTCGCCAAGGCCCGCGAGGTGCTCGCCCGGCTCGCGACCGCGTACTCGCCCCGGGCGGTCGCCGGCGTCGCCGAGAACGCCGACCAGGCCGACCGGCTCGTCGAGTTCGCGCGCGAGACGACCGACGCGGCCCGCGACGACCTCGCGGCCTCCCGTCACGGCGAGGCCGTCGCCGGGGTCCGTGCCGTCCGCCAGGCGTTCGGGCAGGTCGACCAGCTGCTCTCCTCCGTCGACCACGCGGGCGAACAGCTGCGCACCGCCGCCACCACCATCGCCGCCCTCGCCGCCGACCTGCGGACGGACGTCGCGACGGCCGAGGCGCTGCCCCCGGGGAGCGCCCCGGACGGCGTGGACGTCGCCGGTTCGGTGGCCGCCGCGCGCGCCGCCGTCGCCCTCGCCGGCACGACCACCGACGACCCCCTGGCGGTGCTCGCCGACCTGGGGGCCGCGAACGCCCGCATCGACGCCGTCCTCGCGGCGGTCCGCGAGCAGGGCGAGAAGGACCGCCGGGCTCAGGCGGCCCTCGACCAGGCGCTGCGCACGGCCCGCGACCAGATCAGCTCCGCCCGTGACTTCATCCAGACCCGGCGCGGCGGCATCGGCACCCGCCCACGCACCCGGCTCTCCGAGGCCGAGCGGCACCTCGCCGCCGCGGTCTCCCTCGCCGTCCGCGACCGCGACGCGGCCCTGGTGGAGGCGCACGACGCGGCGCAGCTCGCCGCGGCGGCCGCCAGCGAGGCCGCGGCCGAGGTGCAGCAGTACCAGCAGGTCGGCTTCGGCGGCGGCTACGGCGGTCGGGGCCGGGGCGGCGCCGACCTCGGCGGCATCGTCACGGGCCTCGTCATCGGCGGCCTCCTCAACGGCGGGGGCGGCGGCTTCGGCGGCGGAGGCGGCTTCGGCGGAGGCGGTGGCTTCGGCGGCGGCGGAGGCGGCGGAGGCGGCGGAGGCCGCAGCTCCGGGGGCGGCCGGTTCTGACCGGCGCGCGCCTCCCGCACCCGCCGACCCGCGACTCCCCCCGGCCCCGGCCGGCACCAGACCCACCCACCCCCACGACCACCACCGGAAGGACCACCCCATGACGAAGCAGTCGATCTTCGGGCGCATCGCCCAGCTGACCCGCGCCAACATCAACGCCCTCCTCGACCAGGCCGAGGACCCGCAGAAGATGCTCGACCAGATGGTGCGCGACTTCACCGAGAGCATCCGCGAGGCCGAGGCCGCCGTCGCGCAGACCATCGGCGACCTGCGCCTGCTCGAGCAGGACCACGCCGAGGACGTCGCCGCGGCCGCCGACTGGGAGCGCAAGGCGGTCGCCGCCAGCACCAAGGCCGACCAGCTGCGCAGCTCGGGCTCGACGGCCGACGCCGACAAGTTCGACGCCCTGGCCAAGGTCGCCCTCGGCCGTCAGATCGCCTCCGAGAAGGAGGCGCGCGACGCCGAGCCCACGATCGCCTCGCAGACCGAGGTCGTCGACAAGCTCAAGGCCGGCCTCACCTCGATGCGGGCGAAGCTCGAGCAGCTGAACTCGAAGCGCAACGAGCTCGTCGCACGGTCGCGCACCGCCGCCGCCCAGTCGAAGGTCGCCGACGCGATCGGCAGCATCGACGTGCTCGACCCCACCAGCGAGATCAGCCGCTTCGAGGACAAGATCCGTCGCGAGGAGGCGCGGGTGCTGGGCCAGCAGGAGCTCGCCGCCTCGAGCCTGGACGCCCAGTTCGAGAGCCTCGACGACCTCGACCAGCAGACCGAGGTCGAGGCGCGCCTCGCCGCCCTCAAGCTCGGCGCCCTCGACGAGTGAGCACGGCCCAGTGACCACCGCGCCCGGCTCCCCCTGGCCCGCTCCGCCCGTCGTCGAGCCCCGCTCGGACGGCACGGGGCACCGTGCCGCCCGGGGAGCCGGGCGCTCCCGCGTGGTCGGCGTCGACGTCGCCCGCGGGCTCGCCGTGCTCGGCATGTTCGCGGCCCACATGTGGCCGCGCGTCGACCTCGACGAGCGGGTCTTCGACGGCCGCTCGGCCATCCTCTTCGCCACCCTGGCGGGCGTCTCGCTCGGGCTGATGTCGGGCGGTGCCGCGCCCACGCCGCGGGGCCGGCGCGCCCGCGTCGTCGGGTCGATCGCGATCCGGGCCGGGATCCTCATCGCCCTGGGGCTGCTGCTGCAGGCCTGGAACGGCTACGTGCTGGTGATCCTCCCCTACTACGGCGTGATGTTCCTCCTCCTGCTCGTCGTGCTCTTCGCCCCGCCCGGGGTGCTGCTCGTGATCGCCGCGGTCGTGGCGGTCGGCGCGCCCGCCCTCGCGACGCTCGTGCCCCAGGACGCCTACGGCGACTCCAGCCTCCCCGGTGCCGCGGGCGTGGCCACCGACGCCCTGCTCGTCGGGGCCTACCCCGCCCTCGTCTGGCTGCCCTTCCTGCTCGTGGGCCTCGTCGCCGCCCGGAGCGACCTCCGGAGCCGCGGCACGCAGCTCGCCATGCTCGGCACCGGCACGGTCGCGGCGCTCGTCGGCTACACCGTGCGGTTCCTGCCCGGTGCGGCCGCGGTGCCGGCGTTCGACCCCGCCGACCACGAGGGCATGCCGGCGGAGATCGTCGGCAGCGGCGGCGTCGCGATCGCGGTCATCGGGCTGCTGCTGCTGGTCACCAGCCCCGACCGGGCCTGGGGCCGTGGCGTGGCCACGGCGCTCCGTCCCCTGTCGGCCACGGGGGCCCAGCCGCTCACGGTCTACTCCGCGCACCTGCTGCTCACGGCGCCGCTCTTCTTCGCCTACCGCGCCGAGGGCGGGTCGTACGGGCTGCCCCTCTGGCAGCTCGCGGTGGCGGTCGTGGCCACGCTGACGTACGCCGTGCTCTGGCAGCGCTTCGTCGGCCGGGGGCCGCTCGAACGGGCCGTCGGCCGACTCAGCTCGCCCTGGTCGCGCGGGCCGCGCGCTGTGACAGACTGACGCCCGTGAGGTTCGTCGTGGTCCCCCAGTGGCAGGGCTCGCCGTCGTCGCGGGCCATGAGGCTCGCCGACGGCGCCTACGCCGTGCTGGCCGACCTCCCCCCGAGCGCCACCGCCCTCGTCGAGGTGCCCGTGGGCGCCGGCGACTCACTGGGCACGGGTGTGCACCGGCTGTCGTCCGTGCTCGCCGCCGCCGAGGCCGTCGCCGACGAGCTGCGGAGCGACGACTCCCCCGCCCTGGTGGTCGGCGGCGACTGCGGCGTCGAGCTGGCGGCCGTCCGGCACGCCGTCACCCTGCAGACGGCCGTCGTGTGGTTCGACGCCCACCCCGACCTGCACAGCCCGCGCAGCAGCGAGAGCGGGGCCTTCAGCGGCATGGTGCTCCGCACGCTGATCGACGGCGGCGACGACCTCCCCGCCTTCTCCTCCGGGCCGGCGCCCGAGTCCCTCGACGCGTCGCGCGTCGTCCTCGCCGGCGTCCGCTCGATCGACGACGCCGAGGACGTCCACCTCGAGAGCCGCCACATCCGTTCCGTGTCGTCGCTCGACCTCTCCCCGCAGGACGTCGTGGACGCCGTCGCCGAGACGGGCGCCACCGAGGTCTACCTCCACGTCGACCTCGACGTGCTCGACCCCTCGGCCCTCACCGGGCTGCTCGACCCCCAGCCGTTCGGCCTCGAGCCGAGCGTGCTGATCGAGACGCTGACCGCCCTGAAGCAGCGCTTCACCCTCGTCGGCGCGGGCCTGTGCGGCTTCGCGCCCGTCGACGCCACCCACGCGTCCGACGACATGGGCACCATCCTCCGCGTCGTCGGGGCGCTGTCGCGATGAGCGACGGGGGCGAGCGGCCGCGGGTCAGCGTCGTCCGCGACGGCCACGTGCTGCTGATCGGCCTCGACCGCCCCGAGAAGCGCAACGCCGCCGACCTGCGCCTGCTCCGAGAGCTCAGCCTGGCCTACGGCCTGCTCGACCGTGACCCGGAGCTCAGGGTCGGCCTGCTGCACGCCCACGGCGACCACTTCACCGCGGGGCTCGACCTCGCCGACGTCGCCCCCGCCGTCGGCCCCGACGGCCTCGACGTCGTGCCCGTAGGCGGCCTGCACCCCTGGCAGGTGGAGGGCCGCCAGCTGTCGAAGCCCGTCGTCGCCGTCGTGCAGGGCACGTGCCTGACGCTCGGCGTCGAGCTCGCCCTCGCGAGCGACGTCGTCGTCGCCGCCGACGACGTGCGCTTCGGGCAGATCGAGGTGAGCCGGGCGATCCTGCCCTTCGGCGGCGCCACCGTCCGGCTGCCCCGCCGCGTGGGCTGGGGCGACGCCATGCGCTGGATGCTCACCGGCGACCTCCTCGACGCCGCCGAGGCGCTCCGCATCGGCCTCGTGCAGGAGGTCCGCCCCCGCGCGGAGGCGCTCGACCGGGGGCTCGAGCTCGCCCGGCGCGTCGCCGCCCAGGCCCCGCTCGCCGTGCAGGCGACGCTCGCGAACGCCCGGCTTGCCCTCCGCGAGGGCGACCGCGCGGCCGAGGCGCAGCTGCAGCCCGAGCTCGTGCGCCTGATGCGCACGGACGACGCCCGGATCGGTCACGAGGCGTTCCTGGCCCGCACCGACGCGGAGTTCACCGGCCGCTGACTCCCCCTCGGGAGCCCTCTCGCGGGCGCGACGGCCGCGTCAGCCCCGACGCGGCCGGGAACCCGGGAACGTCGAGGGCCCGCCTCCCCGAGGGGGAGGCGGGCCCGAGAACGAGGCGGATCGGCCTACTTGAAGACGTCCTTGACGTCCTCGCCGACCTTCTTGGCGGAGGCGCTGGTCTGGTCCTTCTGACCCTCGGCCTTGAGGCTCTCGTCGCCCTTGTGGTCTCCGAGAGCTTCCTTGGCCTTGCCGGCGATGTCCTGAGCGGCGTTCTTGATCTTGTCGTCGAGTCCCATGGTGACCTCCTCAATGAGCGCTGTCTGCGCGATGGGTCAGAAGGTACGCGTCCCGGGACGGCTGTACCCGCGCCTCCCACCTGCTGCTCAGGAACCACTCACGGAACGGACATGTCCGCGACGCGCGTCGGCTGGGTGACCACCCGGGGGCCCGGGACTAGGTTCTCCCCATGACGACTTATGACCTCATCGTGATCGGCGCCGGCGCTGTCGGCGAGAACGTGGCGGACTACGCGACCCGGAGCGGCTTGAAGGTCGCCCTCGTCGAGGCGGAGCTCGTCGGCGGCGAGTGCTCCTACTGGGCCTGCATGCCCTCGAAGGCGCTGCTGCGCTCCACCGCCGTCCTCCGGGCCGCGCGGGCCGTCGACGGGGCCGCCCAGGCCGTCACGGGAGAGGTCGACGTGGCCGCGGTGCTGCGCCGCCGCGACTCCTTCACCTCGAACTGGGACGACTCCAGCCAGGCCGAGTGGGTCGAGGGCGCCGGCATCGACCTGATCCGCGGCCACGCGACCATCACGGGGGTCAAGGAGGTCACCGTCGGCGACACCGTCTACACGGCTCGCCACGCGGTCGCCGCCGTCACCGGCTCCTCCGCGCTCCTCCCGGACGTGCCGGGGCTGGCCGAGGCCCGTCCGTGGACGAGCCGCGAGGCGACGAGCGCGAAGAGCATCCCGCAGAGCCTCGTCGTCGTCGGCGGCGGCGTCGTCGCGGCCGAGATGGCCACGGCCTACCAGCAGCTCGGCTCCACGGTCACCCTCGTCGCGCGCAGCGGCCTGCTCGGCGGGCAGGAGCCGTTCGCCGGCGAGCTCGTCGGGAAGAGCCTCCGGGCGATGGGCGTCGACGTGCGCGAGGGCACCTCGCCCGTGCAGGTCAGCCGCACCGAGCACGACACCGTCGAGGTCACGCTCGACGACGGCACCGTCGTCATCGCCGACGAGATCCTCGTGGCGACCGGGCGCGTTCCCCGCACCTCCGACCTGGGCCTCGAGTCCGTCGGGGTCGAGGCCGGCACCTGGCTCGACGTCGACGACACCCTGCTCGTCAAGGGCACCGACTGGCTCTACGGCGTCGGCGACGTCAACGGCCGGGCGCTGCTCACCCACCAGGGCAAGTACCAGGCCCGCGCCGCCGGCGAGGTCATCGCCGCCCGTGCCCTCGGGAAGGAGCTGGCGACCGAGCCCTGGGGCGCGCACGTGGCCACCGCCGACGACGCCGCCGTGCCCCAGGTCACGTTCACCGACCCCGAGGTCGCGAGCGTCGGCCTCACCGCCGACGCTGCGCAGAAGCGCGGCCTCGACGTGCGCGTCGTCGACTACGACCTCGCCGCCGTCGCGGGCTCGGCGATCCACTCCGACTCGTACGAGGGCCAGGCCCGCATCGTCGTCGACGAGGCCCGGAAGGTCATCGTCGGGGCGACCTTCGTCGGCCCCGACGTGAGCGACCTGCTGCACGCCGCCACGGTCGCCGTCGTCGGCGAGGTGCCGATCGACCGCCTCTGGCACGCCGTGCCGTCGTACCCGACGGTCAGCGAGATCTGGCTGCGCCTGCTCGACGCCTACGGTCGTCCGTGATCAACCCCCTCGTCGACTCGCCGATCTCGCGGGCGGGCTGCGCCTGGGCGACAGCGGTCGGCCTCGCCGTCGGCGTGCCGCTCAGCGTCGGCAGGGTCCGGGTGGTGGGCGACCTCATCGTCTGCCGCGGCCTGCCCCGCTGGGCGTTCAAGCGCGGCGGCACCTGCGTCGGCCGCGTGTACCTGACCCGCGACAACGACGGGCCCGCCGTGCTGCGGCACGAGGCGCGGCACGTCGCGCAGTGGAAGAAGTACGGCATGCTGATGCCGTTCCTGTACGCCCTGGCCGGCAGCGACCCGCTGACGAACAGGTTCGAGATCGAGGCCGGCCTCGAGGAAGGCAGTTACCGATGACCCGCACCGTGATCATCACCGGAGCCAGCTCCGGGATCGGCAAGGAGGCGGCGATCGCCCTGGCGAGCGGAGGGGCGGACGTGGCCGTGGTGGGCCGCAACGCCGAGCGCACCCAGGCCGTCGCCGACCAGGTCGGCGGCACGGCCTTCTTCGCGGACTTCGACCGGCTGGACGACGTCCGCTCGCTGGCCGACCGCCTCCTCGACCGCTACCCGACGATCGACGTCCTCGCGAACAACGCGGGCGGCCTGGTGAGCGACCACGAGCTGACGAGCGACGGCCACGAACGCATCCTGCAGTCGAACCACCTCGCGCCCTTCCTGCTGACGCGCCTCCTGCTGCCTCGGCTGCAGGAGAGCGGCGGCCGGGTCGTGTCGACCGCCAGCGTCGCGAACATGTTCGGCCACGTGCGCCTCGACGACCTGAACTGGACGAAACGCCCCTGGCTCGGCGGCTGGCGCCAGTACGGCACGAGCAAGATCGAGACCATCCTCTTCGTGCGGGAGCTCGCCCGTCGCACCGGCCTCGAGGCGTTCTCGTTCCACCCGGGGATCGTCAAGACCGGCTTCGGCCAGACGTCGCCGATGTGGCGCATGGCCAACGTGCTGAGCAACGGCAACTACGGCATCTCGGCCAAGGCCGGGGCCCTGCCGCTCATCCAGCTCGCCGGGCCGAGCACGATCGGCGTGCCGAGCGGCACCTACTTCGACCAGCTCAAGCCGAACGGCCTGCACACGCGCCAGGCTAAGGACGACCTGCTGGCCGAGGCCCTGTGGGACCGCACGTCGTCGATCGTCGGGCTGCCCTCCGAGGTCTGACCGGTCGCCCCGCCAGGCCCGCCCGCCCGGGGCGGCCTCACGGTGACGGCGGGGCCGGGGGCTGCTAGCCCTCGGCCTTGCCCAATCGCCAGTAGCCCATGAACGCGACCTGCCGGCGGTCCACGCCGACCTCGCTGACGAGGAAGCGTCGGAGGGCCTTGATCGCCCCGGCCTCCCCGGCGAGCCACGCGTAGAGGTCGCCGTCGAGCGATGCGCCGTGCGGCGCGTGGCCCTGCGGGACGTCCCAGAGCACGTCGTGCTCGATGTCGACCTCCTCGACGGGAACGCCGTGGTGGCGGGCCGTGACGTACCGGGCCGTCCAGCCGCGCACCGCCTCCACCAGGCGACCGCCGTGGCCCTCGTGGGCCGCCGTGCCGGCGTGGCCCTCGCGGGGCAGCCAGTGCACGTCGACGCCGGCCGGCGCGACGAGGGGCAGCGCGTCGGCGGCCGTCGGCACCTCGACGAACACGCAGCCGCGGGCGTCCGCCGGCAGCTGCTCGACGATGGAGCAGATGGCGGGGGCCGCGGTCTCGTCGCCCGCGATCATGACGGTGCGGGCCTCCCCCGGCGACCACTCGACGCCGCTGCCGTGCACGCCGCTCGTCGCGTCGGGGCCGACCAGCATCGCCTCGTCGCCGACGGCCACGGTGCTGAGCCAGGTGCCCGCCGGGCCGCCGTCGTCGTGCACGACGAAGTCGACGTCGACCTCGCGGGCCTCGGGGCGGACGGCCCGGGCCGTGTAGGTGCGGAAGGGGTTCTGCCGGTGGGCCGGCAGGGCACGCCAGGCGCCCCACCAGTCGTCGACCGGGAAGTCGTCGAAGCCGGTGCCCGGCAGGGGCAGCACGACCTTGATGCGCTGGTCGAGGCCGTCCGTGCCGAAGTCGGCCAGGTCGGGCGCCGTGAAGGTGAGGCGCGTGAACGACGGGCTGAGGCTCGTGACCGCCGCGACGCGGACCCGGTAGGGACGGTGCGCGGGGCGCGCGACGGGGGCGGCCGACGGGGCCGTGGCGGCGAGGCTCACGTCAGAGCGTCGCGGCGGCGCCGTGGTCGGCCGCGTGCACGGCACGCAGGTCGTGGCGGAGGTCGTAGGCGAAGGAGGCGGGGCCCCCGATCCAGATGAGGTGCTCGCCGGCCGCGAGGTCGGCGGCGTCGACGTACATCTCGGCGAGCCAGGCACGGACGGCCCGGTCGAGCGCCTCGCCGGGGGCGCAGGAGCGACCCGAGCCGGGGGCGCCGGAGCGGCGGTCACGGGCCAGCCAGGTCACGGTGACGCGGCCGGGCGACGCCAGCTCCTCGACCTCGGCGGCGGAGCCGACCTCGACGAACACCTGGCCACGGGCGCAGATCGGCAGGCTGGCGAGCATCTCGCGGAGGGCGGGGAGCGAGGAGGCGTCGCCGGCGAAGAGGACGCGGATCGCGTCGTGCGGCAGCGGCGGGTTCGGGTCGTCGAAGAACATGTCCCCTTCAATATAGGTGAGGCTCACCTAAGCCGCCACTCCCCGCGGACACCCGCGGCGGGTTCCCAGGGGTGTAGTAGATTCGCGGGAGCCCTCGGTCCAGCAGCGACCCGGGGGCAGAGGGGCGGCGCCCGTCCAGCAGCGACGGAGCGCCAGCCGAGATCCATCGTCCGGCAGCGACGGAGGACGTCCTGCACCCGGGGTGCGCAGGTCGCGACGAGCGACGGCGCGCCGATCCGCACCGCTCCGAAAGGCCACTCCTCCCCCATGCGCTCACGCCGCCTCCTCGCCGCCGCCGCCTCCTCCGCCCTCGTCGTCGCCCTCGTGGCCGGCTGCACCTCGGGAGGCTCCGACGGCTCCGGCTCGCCCGACGCCGACGCCACCGTGACGGTCGGCCTCGTGCTCGAGCCGAGCGACCTCGACATCCGCCACACCGACGGCGTCGCGCTCGACCAGGTCCTGATCGACAACGTCTACCAGGGCCTCGTCGGCCGCACCGAGGAGAACGACGTCGTCGACGTGCTCGCCTCGGAGCACACGATCAGCGACGACGGCCTCACGTACACGTTCACCCTGCACGACGGCGTGGCCTTCCACGACGGCGCGGCCATGACCGCGTCCGACGTGGTCTGGTCGCTCGAGCAGGTGCGCACCGACGAGACGCTGGCCGGGCACGCCGACCTGGCCGCCGTGTCGTCGGTCTCGGCCCCCGCCGACGACACCGTCGTGCTCACCCTGGCGCGCCCCGACTCGGCGCTGCTCTTCGCCCTGACCGGCCGCGCGGGCCTCGTGCTCGAGCAGGCCGCCACGAACGACCCGTCGACCACCGCGAACGGCACGGGCCCCTACACGGTCGCCAGCTGGACGCAGGGCGACAACCTCCGCCTCGAGCGCGCCGACGGCTACTGGGGCACCCCGGCGGGCGTCGAGGCCGTGGTGTTCCGCTACGTGACCGACCCGTCGGCCGCGATCAACGCCACGCTCTCGGGCGACCTCGACGTGCAGACCGCCGTCGACGCCACCCTCTCGTCGCAGCTCGAGGGCGTCGACGGCGTCAGCCTCGAGCAGGGGAAGACGACCGACAAGTACACCCTCGCCTTCAACAACGCCGTCGAGCCGTTCACCGACGTGCGGGTGCGCAAGGCGATCCGCATGGCGATCGACAACGACGCGATCATCACCGCGGTCGGCGGCTCGGCCGTCGACCAGGGCGGGCCGATCCCCGAGCTCGACCCGGGCTACGCCGACCTGACGTCGGTCGACGCCTACGACCCCGACGCGGCGGAGGCGCTCCTCGCCGAGGCCGGCCACGCCGACGGTCTCGACCTGACGCTCGAGTACGCGAACTTCTACCCGGCCGCGATCGGCGACGTGCTGACCACGCAGCTGGCCGCCGTCGGCATCACCCTGACGGTCGAGCAGGTCGACTTCACCACCTGGCTCGACGACGTCTACACGGCGCCCGCCGACGGCGGCCCGCGCGACTTCCAGCTGAGCATGGTCGACCACGCCGAGACGCACGACTTCGGCAACTGGGCCGACCCCGACTACTACTGGGGCTACGACAGCGCCCCGGTGCAGGCGCTCTGGGAGCAGTCGCTGGCCGCCACCGACCCGGCCGTCGCCGCGCAGGCCCTGAGCGACGCCGCGGCGATCGTCTCGGAGGACGCCCCGGCCGAGTGGCTCTACACCTCCACGACGCTGACGGCGATCCGCGACGGGGTCACCGGCTTCCCGACCACGTCGACCAGCACCCGCCTCGACCTCTCCGAGCTGGCCACGACCGAGTGACGAGGTTCCTGCTCGGCCGGGTCGCGCTCTTCGCGCTGGGCCTCGCCGTCGCCAGCGTGCTGATCTTCGTCACCCTGCGCCTCCTGCCGGGCGACGTGGCGCAGTCGATCGCGGGCACGACCGGCAGCCCCGCGCAGGTGGCCGCGATCCGCGCCTCCCTCGGCCTCGACCAGCCCGTCGTCGTCCAGTACCTCGACTGGGCCGGCGGCCTGCTGCGCCTCGACCTCGGGGAGTCGCTCGTGACGGGCACCCCGGTCGCCGACGAGGTCGCGGAGAAGCTGGGCGTGACCCTGCCCCTCGCGGGGATGTCGCTCGTCGTCGGGCTGGCCGTCGGCGTGCCCCTCGGGGTCGTGGCCGCGATCCGCCACCACCGCGCGTCGGGCGCCGTGCTCGCGGTCGTCGCGCAGCTGCTCGCCGCGGTGCCGGTGGTCTGGGCGGGCATGCTCCTCATCGCGCTCTTCGGGGTGACCCTGAAGGTGCTGCCGACCCAGGGGTTCCCGGTCGACGGCTGGGAGGAGCCCGGCCGGGCCCTGCGCTCGCTCGTGCTGCCGGCCGTCACGATCGGCCTCGTCGAGGGCGCCGTGCTGTTCCGCTTCACCCGCTCCGCCGTCGTCGGCGCCCTCGACGAGGACTACGTGCGCGCGGCGGCCGCCAAGGGCATGACCACCACGCGGGCCCTGCTCCGCCACGGGCTGCCGAACGTGCTGCTCAGCGTCGTCAGCGTGCTCGGCCTCCAGGTCGCGGGCCTGGTCGTCGGCGCGGTCGTCGTCGAGCAGCTCTTCTCCCTGCCCGGCCTCGGCCGCATGCTGGTGAGCGACGTGGGCCGTCGAGACCTCACCAAGGTGCAGGGCGAGCTGATGACCCTGACGGCCCTCGTGCTGCTCGTCGGGCTCGTCGTCGACGTCGTGCACCGCCGGCTCGACCCGCGCCTCCGGGAGCAGGACGCGTGAGGCGGCGCAGCGCGCTCGGCGCCCTCCTCCGCCGCCCCGCCGGCGCCGCCGCGGCCTACTGGCTCGCCCTGCTGCTCGTCGGCGCGCTGGTGAGCCGGGTCTGGACGCCGCTCGACCCCTTCACGACCGACCCGTACTCCGCCTGGCTGCCGCCGTCGGGCGCCCACCTCTTCGGCACCGACGGCGTCGGCCGCGACATCGCGAGCTACGTCCTCGCCGCGACCGGCACGACCGTCGTCGTCGCGGTCTCGGCCGGCGTGGTCGCGGTGCTCGTCGGGCTGGCCCTGGCGGCGCTCGGCTCGCTCACCGCCCGGCCCGTCCGCGAGGCGACCGCCGTGCTGATCGACGTGCTCGTCGCCTTCCCCACGATCCTCGTGGCGATGGCCCTCGCGGCGGCGTTCGGCGGGTCGCTCGCGGTCGTCGTCGTGGCGACCGGCGTGGGCTACGGGGTCACGATCGCGCGCGTGTCGCGCGCGGACATCCGGCGCGTGGTCCGCGAGGACTACGTCACGGCGGCGCGGGCCTCCGGCGCCGGCACCGCGGCCGTCCTCCGCCGCCACGTGCTGCCGAACATCGCCCCGGTGTTCGTCGTGCAGCTGTCGCTCGCCATGGCGACCAGCGTGCTCGCGGAGGCGGGGCTCTCCTTCCTCGGCTACGGCGCCTCGGCCGAGACCGCGTCGTGGGGGCGACTCCTCGCCGACCTCCAGAAGTTCCTCGGCGTGCACCCCTGGACGGTCGTCTGGCCGGGGCTCGCGATCACGCTCACCGTGCTAGCCCTCAACCTGCTCGGCGACGCCGTCCGCGACGCGGCCGACCCGCGCCTCCGCGACCGGACCGCCGGCACGGAGGGCACGGGCGGCACGGGCGGCACGGCCGGGGCGGGCCGCTCAGGCCGCCGTCACCCGTCCTACCCGTCCGACCCCGCCGACCCCGCCCGCTCCCCCGCCCCGGAGGTGACCTCGTGACGCTCGAGATCGACCACCTGACCGTGACCATCGGCGACCGGGCCGTCGTCGACGACCTCTCCCTCCGGCTCGACGACGGCGCGCGGCTCGGGCTGATCGGCGAGTCCGGGTCGGGCAAGTCGCTGACCACCCTCGCCGTGCTGGGCCTGCTGCCCCGCACCGCGCGCGTGGCCGGCAGCGTGCGCCTCGACGGGCGCGAGCTGCTCGGTCTGCCCGAGCGCGAGCTGGCCCGCGTGCGCGGCGCCGTGGTCGGCACCGTCTTCCAGGACCCGCGCACGGCCCTCGACCCCGTCATGACCGTCGGGCGCCAGATCGCCGAGCCGCTCCGGCTGCACGGCACGGTGACCCGCCGCGAGGCCCGCCGCCGCGCCGTCGAGGCGGCCGCCGAGGTCGGGCTGCCCGAGCCGGACCGCATCGTCGACAGGTACCCCCACCAGCTCTCCGGTGGCCAGCGGCAGCGGGTCGTCATCGCCACGGCGCTGATCACCCGGCCGGCCGTGCTGCTCGCCGACGAGCCGACGACCGCGCTCGACGTCACGACCCAGGCCGAGGTGCTCCGGCTCTTCCGCCGCCTGGTCGACGAGCGGGGGGCGTCGCTGCTCTTCGTGACCCACGACCTCGCCGTGCTGGCGCAGGTGGCCGAGGAGGCGGTGGTCCTGTCGCAGGGGCGCGCGGTCGAGAGCGGGCCGGTCACGCGCCTCCTGCACGCCCCCGAGCACCCCGTGACGCGCGGGCTCGTGGCCGCGACCCGCGCCACCACGTGGAGGGCGTCGTGACGGGGCCGACGGGCGAGGCGGGCGGCCCGGGCACGGCGGACACCGCGGGCGCGGCGGGCAGCGCGGGTGCCGCGGGCACCGCTGGCGGCGCGGCCGAGCCGACCCCGTCGCCCCTGCTCAGCGGCCGGGGCCTCACTCGCACGTTCCGGCTGCCGCGTCGGTCGCCCTTCCAGCCCGGCCCGGTGCGGCACGCGCTCGTCGACGCCGACCTCGACGTGGGGCCGGGCGAGAGCGTCGCCCTGATCGGCGAGTCGGGCTCCGGCAAGTCGACGCTGGTGCGCCTCCTGCTGGCCCTCGACCGCCCGACGGACGGCACGGTCGCCTTCGACGGGCGCCCGGTCGAGCCCGGCCGGGCGGCACAGCTCCGCTGGTTCCGGCGGCAGACCGGCGTCGTGCTGCAGGACCCGTACAGCTCGCTCGACCCCCGCATGCGCGTCGGCGACACGGTGGCCGAGCCGCTGCGGCACCTGCACGTCGCGGGCGACCACCGCGCGCTCGTGGCCGAGGTGCTCGAGCGCGTCGGCCTCGACGCCGCCGACGCCGAGCGGTGGCCGCACGAGTTCAGCGGCGGTCAGCGCCAGCGCGTCGCGCTCGCTCGCGCCGTCGTGCACCGCCCGCGGCTGCTGGTCGGCGACGAGCCGATGAGCGCCCTCGACGTGACCGTCCGCGCGCAGATCATCGAGCTGCTGCGCGAGCTGCGCACCGACCTGGGCCTCAGCCTGCTGCTGGTCTCGCACGACATCGGCCTCGTGCAGCACCTCGCCGACCGGGTGGCCGTGCTGCGCGACGGGAGGGTCGTCGAGCAGGGCGCGACCGACGACGTGCTGCGGCGGCCGCAGCACGAGTACACGCGGTCGTTGATCGCGTCGGTGCCGACGATCGACTGAGCAGCGCGGCGCAGCGCGGTCGAGGTGACCCGACGGGGGGCCTCGACGTGCTCGAGGGCCCGGGACGGGTCACCTCGTGCGTCGGTCACCAGACGGAGGGGTGCCTCCGCTGCCAGCGCAGCCGCCGCTCGAGCTGTGCGCCGATGCTCAGCAGCACGTCCTCCCGGCCGGGGCGCCCGATCAGCTGCACGCCCGCGGGCAGGCCGTCGACCTCGCCCACCGGCAGCGTGATCGCGGGCAGTCCCGCCACGTTGACGAAGGAGGTGAAGGGCGAGACGAGGCACTGCTGCTCGAACGCGCGCTCCGGGTCGTCGGCGTCGTACCAGCCGAGCGGCTGCGGCAGGAGGGCGAGCGAGGGGGTGACGACCGCGTCGAACCGGTCGAACGCCCGCACGACGCTGCGCTCGAACTCGGCGAGCCCGGCGAGGGTCGCCCCGAGCTCGCGGGCTCCGATCTCGCGGCCGCGACGCACGAGCCAGGCCGTCATCGGCTCGAGCCGGGCGAAGTCGTCGTCGGTCTCGGCCGGGATGCCCGCGGCGCCCGCCTGCCAGAGGGTGCGGAAGAGCTGGGGGTACCGCGAGGCCGGCAGCGAGGCCTCCTCGACCCCGTGGCCCATCGTCGCCAGGAGGTCGACGGCGTCGGAGAGGACCGCGAGGAGGCGCGGGTCGACCCGGACGTCGTAGGCGTCGTCCCACGGGCTGGCCGTCAGCACCCCGAGCTGGTGACGGCCCTCGCCGCGCACCGCCGACCCCAGCCAGGCGCCGTCGGGAGAGTCGGGCGCGCGCAGCGCCGTGTCGACCCGGGGCGGGCGGCCGTCGGGCGACACCATCGCGTCGAGCAGCAGGGCCGCGTCGGCCACGGTGCGGGCGATCGGGCCGCCCACCGAGAGGCCGCCGAGGCTCGAGAGGCCGGACTGCGCCGGCACGCGGCCTCGGGACGGCTTGAGGCCGACGAGCCCGTTCGCCGCGGCGGGGATGCGGATCGACCCGCCGCCGTCGCTGCCGGGCGCGAACGGCAGCAGCCCGGCGGCGACCGCGGCCGCGGCGCCGCCGCTCGACCCGCCCGCCCCGAGCTCCGCACCCGTGCCGAGCCCCCACGGGTTGCGCGTGACCGGGCCCGCGAGCGGCTCGGTGTAGCCCGTGAGGCCGTACTCGGGCGTGCTCGTCTTGCCCAGGCTCACGGCCCCGGCCTCCGACAGCACGGCGGCGATCTCGCTGTCGCGGGCCGCGGGGGTCGCCGCTGTGAGCCGCGAGCCGGAGCGGGTGGGCACCCCGGCCCGGTCGTAGAGGTCCTTGTCGGCGAGCGGCAGGCCCCAGAGCGGCGCGGCGCTCCGACCCGCCGCGGCGAGCTCGTCGGCACGGCGCCGGGCGGCCTCCGGCGTCACCGTGACGAAGGCCCGCACCTCCGGGTCGAGCCGCTCGATCCGGGCCAGGTAGTGGTCGGCGAGCTCGCGGGGGGTGACCTCGCCGCGGCGCAGCCAGTCCCACTGCTCGTGGGCGCTGAGGTGGTGGAGTTCGAACATCGTCCCGAGCCTACGACCATGCCGCGGCGGGAATGCGGGGTACATCTGAGCATCCTTCGTTGACGAGCGGGGGACGACGGCGTAGGAATGTCGGCACGCGGGATCAACCACCCCGCGGCCGGCCCTCACCAGCCGGCGACTCGACGAAGCGACCGAAGGCGGTGCGCCGTGGATCAGACGGCCGAGACGACGACGCGGCGACCCGCCGCGCTCTCGCTCGTGCGCCTCCTGGTCCTCTCCGGCCTCCTCGCGCTGGCCTTCGTCGTCCTCGCGCTCGCCCTCGCGCCGCGCTCGGCCTCCGCCGACACCGCGTCGTCGCCCTCGCTGCTCGGCGGGACGACGCAGGCCCTCGGCAGCGTGACGGGCTCGCTCGACGCCCCCGTCGCCGCGGTCGCGCAGACGGCGGGAGGCGCGGTGGCGTCGGCGACGCAGGTCGCCACCCAGGTCACCGCGGTCGCGCCGCCGGTGCAGCGCGTCGTGCAGGCCGTCGCCCCCGTGGCGCCCCAGGTCGTGCAGCAGGTCGCGGCCGCCGCCCCCGTCAGCAGCGTCGTCGCCCCGGTGGCGCAGACCGTCGACCGCGTCGTTTCGGCCGTCCCGGTCGCGCAGGCCGTCACGGGCCCCGCCCCGGTCGCGACCGTCGTCGCTCCGGTCGCCGCCGTCGCCGACGCGGCCGTCGGCACGGTCGCCGACGCCGCGGCCGCCCCGGCTCCCGCCGACGTGCTCGCGCCGCTCGTGCCCGCCCTGCCGACCGCGCCCGCCCTGCCCGCCACGCCGGGCGCAGCCGGCACCGGCGACGCGCCCGACGCGGGCCCGACGGCGATCGCCACCGTGGGCGACCTGCTCGGCACCGGTTCCCCCGTCGCCGCCTCCCCGGCCGCTGGCCTCGCTGCGGGCGACCCGGCCGCGACGGCGTCGCTGTCGCCCGGGGCCGCCGACGTCGTCGCGGTCGACGCGGGCACCGCGCTCCGGGCCGCGATCGTGGCGGCGCAGGCAGGCGACCGCGCCTCCGCCGGTGACCCGACCCGCGCCTCCGACCTGCCCCTCTCCCCCGCTCCCGCGCCCCTCCCCGGCCCGTCGGACGACGGCCAGCCCGCCCTGCCCTCCGGCTCGGGCCAGGGCTCGCAGGGCGCCGGCGCGGGCGGCGCCGCGGGCGGCGCCGTCGTGGCCGACGCCACCCGCGCCTCCCAGCTCCCCGCCCTGACAATCACGGCGGGCTCCTCCGACGGCGACGACGACCTCCCGTCGTCGCCCGTGCACGACACCGACAGCTCCCCCGACTGAGGTCGGTCGCGTCGCTCGTGGGCTCCCGCCCACGCCGCGGGCGCTCCTGCTGAGCAGGAGCCGACCCGCCGCCGCAGGCACCGCCTGCCGAGCGACACACGCGCCCCTCGCCGCCCCGCGCGGCGCCCACACCTCACTCGTACGGAGAAGACCATGAACAAGCACGTCTCGAGAGGGCTCCTCGGAGCGCTCTTCGTCGGGGGCCTGTGCGCCCTCGGAACCACCGCCGCCCAGGCGGACACCCTCACCGGCGGAGACGACGGGCTGCTCTCGGGCACCCAGGTCGCCGCGGTGGTCGAGGCCCCGGTCTCGGCCCTCGGCACCGCCGTCAGCGTGGTCGGCGACGCGACGTCGTCGGCCCCAGCCCCGGCCGCGCCTGCCGCTGCGGCGCCTGCTGCCGCGGCCCCGGCTCCGGCTCCGGCCGCTCCCGCCGCACCCGCTGCCGCGCCGGTCACGACGACCAGCGGCGACGCCGGGCTGCTGTCGGGCACGCAGGGCATCGTGTCGGTCGACGTCCCGGTCACCGTGACCGACACGGCCGTCACCGTGGTCGGCGACGCGACGAGCGCGGCGGCACCGGCCACCGCCCCGACGGTGCCGGCGGCACCTGCCCCGGCACCCGCCTCCGCACCCGCAGCCGCACCCGCACAGACCAGTGGAGACGACTCGATCGGCGGCGGCAGCCAGGCGCTCGTCGACCTCGACCTGCCGGTCACCGTGGGCGGCACCGCTGTCTCGGTGCTCGGCGACAGCAGCAGCACCAGCGGCACGACCACGGCGCCCGCCTCGGGCCCGACGGGGTCGGCGTCGCCGGCCCCCGAGACCAGCGGTGACGACGGCGTCCTCGGCGGCACCCAGGCGCTGGTCGACCTCGACGTGCCCGTGACCGTCGGCGGCACCGCCGTCTCGGTGCTGGGCGACAGCTCGAGCACCGGCGCAGGCACGGGCAGCGGCACCGGCACGACGCCGGCGACGGGCACCGCGCCCGCCTCAGGCACGGCCTCGGGCTCGGGCTCGGGAGGAAGCACGACGAGCGGCGACGAGAGCGTCCTCGGCGGCACCCAGGTCATCCCGGTCGTCGGGCTGCCCGTGACGGTCGGCGGGACCGCGGTCTCCGTCATCGGCGACAGCAGCAGCAGCGGGACCACCACCGGCACCACGCCCAGCACGGGCACCGGCACCAGCCCCGCCACCGGCGCCGCGACCAGCGGCGACGACGGCGTCCTCGATGGCACCCAGGTGATCCCGGTCGTGGGTCTGCCCGTCACCGTCGGCGGCACGGCCGTCTCCGTCGTCGGCGACAGCAGCAGCACCGACACCACCACCGGCATCGGCACCGCCGACGGCACCACCATCGGCACCACGCCCACCACCGGCGCCGCCACCAGCGGCGACGACGGCGTCCTTGGCGGCACCCAGGTCATCCCGGTCGTCGGCCTGCCCGTGACGGTCGGCGGCACGGCCGTCTCCGTCATCGGCGACAGCAGCACCACCGACACCACCAGCGGCACCACGCCCACCACGGGCACCGGCACCACCCCCGCCACCGGCCCGGTAACCAGCGGTGACGACGGCGTCCTCGGCGGCACCCAGGTCGCCCCCGTCGTCGGCCTGCCGATCACCGTCGGCGGCGCCGCGGTCTCCTTCATCGGCGACAGCAGCAGCACCTACACCACCACCGGCACCACCACTGGCACCACGCCCACCACGGGCACCGGCCCGGTCACCAGCGGTGACGACGGCGTCCTCGGCGGCACCCAGGTCGTGCCCGTGATCGGCCTGCCGATCACCGTCGGCGGCGCCGCGGTCTCCGTCATCGGCGACAGCGACACCGACGGGGGCACGCCCGTCGTGCCCACCACCCCGGTGACGCCGACCACCCCGGTCGACCCCACCACGCCCGTCGACCCCACCACGCCGACGGACCCGACCACCCCGGTCGACCCCGGCACCCCGGTGCTGCCCACCAGCCCGGCCACGACCGACGAGCCCGTCGGCCCGGCCGTCGTGACCGCCGCCACCGGCGGTGTCACGGCCGCGGCGACCACCTCGGCGACGGGTCGTGAGGCCCTCGTGGCGACCGGCGCCTCCACCGCCACGGCCGCCGCCGCGACGTCCGCCCTCGCCTACACGGGCGACGACACGGCCGAGACGCTCGCCGGAGCCCTGCTGGCCCTGCTGGCCGGCGTCGCCCTGCTGGTCGTCACGCGTCGCCGGGAGGCCCGTCGCTGACCGGCACCCGCCGACGGCGGAGCACCGTCGCCCTCCGGGGCGGCGGTGCTCCGCCGTGCCCGCGGGGCGACAGCCGAGCCAGCGACGACTCTTTCTGGTACATTCGTCTCACTCGTGCTCCCCTGCCTGACGCACACGGCTCGGCGGGATCGTCGCACGGCTCGGAGTCACCACCATGGGCTACCTCTTCCTCTCCCTGGCCATCGTCGGCGAGGTCGTCGCCACCAGCTTCCTCAAGGTCACCAGCGGGCCCGACGCCCGGTGGTGGCAGTACGCCGTCGTCGTCGTGGGCTACGTCTTCGCCTTCGCGATGCTCTCGCAGTCGCTGGGACGGGGCGTGCCGCTCGGCATCGCCTACGCCGTCTGGGCGGGCATCGGCGTCGTGCTCGTCGCCCTGATCAGCTGGCTGGTCTTCCACGAGCCGCTGACGCTCCTGCAGCTCGGCGGCATCGTGCTCGTGATCGGCGGCGTCACCATGCTGGAGCTCGGCGGACGGCACGAGGCCGCCACGTGACCCGGACGGGCGAGCAGCGGAGCGGCACGCCCGTCGAGCCGACCCGCGACTCCCCCGGGGTCGGCTCTCGCGGAGACGCCTCCCTGACGCCGAAGGGCGAGGTGAGGAGGCGCGCCCTGCTCGCCGGGGTCCTGACCGTCCTCGAGGCCGGCGGCCCGTCCGCCGTCGCCCACCGCGCGGTCGCCACGGCGGCGGGCGTGCCGCTCGCGGCCGCGACCTACTACTTCTCGTCGCGGGACGACATGCTGCGGAGCGCGCTCCGCCACGCGACCGCGACCTGGGCCCGCTCGCTCGACGACCTCGAGCACCCCACGGTGGGCGACCTCGCCGAGCTGCTCGTGCGGTACGCCGTCGTCGAGCGAGCCGCCGCGGTCGCGCAGTACGAGATGCTGCTGCAGGCCGTCCGCGACCCGGGCCTGCGCGACGACGCCGAGGCCTGGTACTCGTCGCTCGAGCACGTGCTCGCCCGGGTCGGCGTGCCCGCCGAGCGGCTGCCGGTCGTCTCGCTCGCCGTCGACGGCCTCATCGTGCGCATGCTCTGGCGCGGCGAGCCGGGCGACGCCGCCGCCACCGAGCAGCTGCTGCGCCGCGTCGTCGCCTGACGCGCCCAGCGCTCGGCGCCCACCGCACGTCCCGCTCCGCGATGCGAGAGACATCCGTCCTCGAGCGACCAGGACGCCCCGCGTCTGCGTCCGACCCGCGCCGATCACTCTCAAATTCGAGAGCACGAGCACGAGCACGAGCACGAGCACGAGCCCGAGCACGAGCCCGACCAGAGCCCGACCCGAGCCGAGCGGCGGCAGCTCTACAACGGCAGCAGCGGCAGCCTCAGCCGCCCTACTCCCCGCGGCGCCGCTTCTTCAGCGACTTCTGCATCGTCACCGTGCCGAGCCAGCGGCCGAACTTGAAGCCGACGCGCCCCATGCGGCCGACCTCGGTGAAGCCGAGCGACTCGTGCAGCCGGATCGACGCCTCGGCGTTCTTGTCGGCGATCACGGCGACCATCTCGCGGATGCCGGCCTCGCGGCAGGCCTCGACCAGCGCCTCCAGCAGGGCCCTGCCGAGCCCCTTGCCCGTCGACGCGGCGCGGAGGTAGATCGAGCTCTCGACCGTGTACCGGTACGCGGCCTTGCCGCCCCAGGGCATCGCGGTCGCGTAGCCGAGCGCCTCGCCCGCGGGGTTCACCGCGACGAGGAACGGCATGCCGAGCTTCGCGGCCACCCCCGCCTTGCGACGCCAGTCGGCGAGGGTCATCGGCTCCTCGTCGAAGGTGACCGTCGAGTTCTGCACGTAGTGGTTGTAGATCTCGCGCACGTACGGCAGGTCGGCCGCGACGGCGGGGCGGATCTCGAAGCTGAACGCCGGCTCGGGCAGCGGGGCGGGCCGCAGCTCACGCGGCAGCCGCCGCCGGGTCTGGTATTCCTCTTCGAGCACCCGTCCACTCTGGCACGTCGCGGTCGCCCGCCGACAGGGCGGGCCGTCAGGAGGCGGCGGCCGGCTCCGTGGGCAGGGCCCAGTCGACCGGCTGCCCGCCCTGCTGCACGAGCAGCTCGTTCGTGCGGCTGAACGGCCTCGACCCGAAGAACCCGCGCGACGCGGACAGCGGGCTGGGGTGCGGCGACTGCACGGTGGGCACCTCGCCGAGCATCGGGACGAGGCCTGCCGCGTCGCGCCCCCAGAGGATGGCGACGAGCGGGCCGCCGCGGGCCGCGAGCACCTCGATGGCGCGCTGCGTGACCGGCTCCCAGCCCTTGCCGCGGTGCGACGCCGCCTCGCCGGGCCGGACGGTCAGCACCCGGTTGAGCAGCATGACGCCGTTCTCCGACCACGAGGTGAGGTCGCCGTGCTCCGGCACCGGCACGCCGAGGTCGTCGTGCAGCTCCCGGTAGATGTTGGCGAGGCTGCGGGGCACGGGCCGCACGTGCGGGTCGACCGCGAACGACAGGCCGATCGGGTGGCCGGGCGTCGGGTACGGGTCCTGCCCGACGACGAGCACGCGGACCTCGTCGAGCGGGTAGGTGAAGGCCCGGAGCACCAGCGCGCCGTCGGGCAGGTAGCCGCGCCCCGCCCGCACCTCGGCGCGGAGGTACTCGCCCATGTCGGCGACCTCGTCGGCCACCGGGTCGAGCGCCTCCGCCCAGCTCGGGTGCACGAGGTCGCGGAGGGGGTGAGCCGTCACTCGACGCCCAGGGTGCCGACCGAGACGCCGACGATCTCGCCGTCGTCGTCGGTCTGCGGCTCGACGCGCCAGACGTTGCCCGTGCCGAGCACGGCGAGCGCGCCCTCGCCGACCACGAGGGCCGTGTGCTCGTCGATGGCGACGCCGCCCCGCACGAGGCCGGCCTCCGTCGCCGCGACGAGGCGCGTGAGGGTGCCCCACTGGGCGGCGTGCACGTCGATGGCGAGGTCGACGAGCCCGAGCCCCTCGCCCAGGGTCACTTCGCCGAGGCCCTCCGCGGCGTCCTCGGGGCAGACGGCGACGTCGCCGATCAGCCAGCCGCCGAGCAGGGCCCGATCGGCGGCGATCATCGCGCCGGCGGAGAAGCCGAGGTAGGGCAGGCCGTCGGCGACGAGCAGCCGCACCTGGTCGATCAGCGGCGTGACCGACTCGAGGTAGGCGGGCGTGAGGCCGCCGGCGACGACGAGGCCGTCGACGTCGCTGAGCACCCGGGTGTCGAAGGCCGCGCCGGCCTGCACGACCGTGACGACGGCCTCGCAGCGCCCGCCGTGCGCGATGAGGGCCGGCCAGCCGGTGACGAACTCGTCGCCGGGCGACCCGTCGGCCACGACGACCAGCACGGCGACGCGGGGCACTGCGCGGCCCAGGGCGGCGCCGCGCACGGCGGCCTCGGCGACGAAGGGCTCGTAGATGTCGGGGGCGTCGGGCGACCAGCCGCCGCCGACCAGGTGGATGCTCATGCCTCGCGGCTCACCGTCGCGTCGCGGGTGACCGGGGGCAGGGCGCTCCACGGGAAGGTGATCCACTGCGCCGTGCGCTTCCAGACGAAGTCCGGCTCGAGGATGGTCTGCGGCTTGCTGTAGAGGCAGACGGTGCGGACCTCGTCGGCGACCTCGGCGAGCAGGTCGCGCACGAGCGCGAGGGTGCGGCCGGAGTCGGAGACGTCGTCGACGACGAGCACGCGCTTGCCGGCGAGCGACGGGGCGTCGAGGGTCGGGGGCAGCAGCACGGGCTCCGGCAGGCGGGCGTCGACGCCCGTGTAGAACTCGACGTTGATCGACCCGCACATCTTCGTGTCGAGGGCGTACGCGATCGAGCCGGCCAGCACGAGGCCGCCGCGCGCGACCGCCACGATCACGTCGGGCGTGAAGTCGGCCGCGACGACGTCGCGGGCCAGGTGGCGGGCGGCGTCGCCGAACTCCAGCCAGCCGAGCACCTCACGGCCGGGGGCCTCCGTCGACGACGCGGCGGGCGCCTCCTGCGCGGTCTCGTCGACCCCGGCTCCCGGCGCCCCTCCCGCGGGGGGTGCGGCGAGGTCGGTCGGGTCGTCGGGTGAGGAAACCATGCCAGCAACCGTAGTGGGCCGCGCACCCGCGCGCGACGCCCGTCGCGTGCCCTCGTCGTCGGGGCACGCTCAGGGCGCCTCCCACCGGCCTCCGGGAGGCGCGAAGACGGTGTCGACGCCGTCCGACCAGAGCAGGGAGTCGGGGGCGCGGTCGGTGACCCCGGGCAGCCCGGAGTCGGCGACGAGCTCGTCGTCGAGGTCCATCAGCTCGGCCCGTCGGAGCGGCCAGGCCCCGTGCGTGTTCGGCCAGTACCTGGTCGTCCCGCCGCGGGCGACGTGCATGCCCCAGCGTGCGGTGAGGAACTCCGCCAGCGGGTCGCCGACGACCTCCTCGTCGGTGGGGCGGACGGCGAGCCGCGTCGACGGCCGGGGCCCGGGGCCGTGACGGCGGGAGGCGTACTCGACCGTTCCGCCGATGCGGCGCCGGCTCATCGAGGCCCAGCGGTAGGGCAGGCCGAGCGCCGCGTTCGCGGTCACGACGGGCAGCAGCTTGGCGGCCTCGAGGGTGCGGAAGACCACCCCGCGGCGACCGAGGTCGTCGACCGAGTAGAGGCGCACGTTCGTCTCGAGGAAGGTGCCGAGCCACGGCACCGGCGGGAGCGGGCCGAAGGCGCTGCGCGAGAGCTCGAACGGGATGAGGCCGACCCAGGTCGACCCGTCGTGGACGTCGGGGCGCGTGCCCGGCGGCAGCAGCGGCGCCACGCGCTCGGGCTCGACGCGCCAGTGGGCGAAGGCGAGGCCGCCCCAGTGCTGGCTGATCACCGGCGCCCGCAGCAGGTCGGGGGCCACGGTGCTGACGGGGGCGGGCTCGCGAGCGGTCATGGCGCCACGATACGGACGACGCCTGGGCGGCCCCGTGGGTAGGGTCGACGCACCGGGGGCGCGGGCGGCGCCGACCACCCGTCCGACCACTGCGCGGTCGCCCGTCCGCCCGTCCCGCCCGCCGACCACCCGAGGAGGCCCGCCCGTGACGACCGGACCGACCGCGCGCCGCGCCGACCCGAGCCCGCTCGAGCGGGCCGTCGACGAGGGCTTCCTCATCATCCGCGCGTCGCTCGTGGTCGCGACCGCCAACCAGGTCATCCGCCGGGCCCTGCAGGAGCGCCTCCCCTTCGACGAGGAGGTGGCCACCGGCTTCGTCCGCTCCGAGATCGACCGCCTGACCGAGGAGCAGCTCGAGGGCGCCCGCCGCCTGCGCCGGGTGCGCCGCCGCACCCACCGCTCGTACGGCCAGTCACAGCACCAGTTCGACTACCGCGTCGACGACGTCGACGCCCTCCGCCTCCGCGAGGCGACCCACAAGGCGCTCGTGAAGGAGCTCGGCCGGGCGGGCCGCGACGACGCGTTCGTCGCCGCCGTGGTCGACGCGGCGCGGGCCCGCGCGTGGGACGACGTGGGCAGCACCGTCGTCGACCGGATCGGCTGGGCGGCCGCGCCGGCCCCGGGCTACGACGAGGGCCGCGACGAGCGGCTCCACGACCTGCTCGACATCGACCTCGCCGGCCTCGCCGAGCGCCACGACGAGCGCGGCGGCCCCGCACGAGCCACCGGCCCCGCCGAGCCGACGGAGACCGACGAGCCGACGGAGACCGGCGCCTAGCTCGCCGGCCCCGCCCCCGCGGCCCCCGCGTCGATCCGCACGCCGCGGCCCGACACCACGACGCCGCCCGTGACCGGCACGAGCACGTCGAGCACCCCAGGCCGCCCCACGTGGGCGCCCTGGTGAACGCGGACCCGGGCCGGCGGCACGACCCTGCCGGAGGCGCGGAGCCAGCCCCCGAGGGCGGCCGCGGCCGACCCCGTGGCCGGGTCCTCGACGAGCGTGCCCACCGGGAAGGGGTTGCGGGCCTCCAGGACGAGGGTGCCGTCGTCGTCGATCCCGAGCTCGTGGACGACGGTGACCGTGCCGGCCCAGCCCTGCTCGTCCATCAGCGGCCGGAGCGCGCCCGCGTCGACGACGAAGCCGTCGAACGCCGCGCGGTCGACGACGGGCAGCACGGGGTGGAGGTTGCCGGCCCAGGCCGCCAGCACGGGCCGGGAGGCTTCGAGCTCCGTCGCCCGGAGCCCGAGCACCCCGAGCAGCCGCGAGAGCACCTCCGGCTCCAGCGGCTCGACGTGGGGCTCGGGCGAGGTGAACGACGCCCGCGCTCCCCCGTCGGGCTCGACCGTCGTGACGAGGGGCACCGGGCCGACGGCGGTCTCGACCACGACGCGGCCCGGGCCGTCGCGCTCGGCGAGCGCGATCGCCGTCGCGACGGTCGCGTGGCCGCAGAAGGGCACCTCGGCCACGGGAGAGAAGTAGCGCACCCGGTGGCGGCGGCCGTCGCCGTCGAGGTCGGGACCGACGACGAAGGCCGTCTCGGCGTCGCCGACGGCGAGCGCCGTCGCCTGCATCTCCGCGTCGGTGAGGCCGCGGGCGTCGAGCACGACCCCGGCGGGGTTGCCGCCCGCGGGGTCGGCGGAGAAGGCGGCCCAGCGGGCCACGGCACGGTCGGAGGTCGAGGTCGGTGCGGGGGTCACCCGCCCATGGTGCCGGGGAGGCGCGGTGCGCGTCGAGCGCCACCCGCGCCTCCCCGGCCTGGTCGCCCCCGTCAGGAGCCCGGCGCGCCGTCGATAAGCGAGAGCGGGTCGGCGACGAACCGCGCCAGGGCCCGGTCGACGACCCCGCGGTCGAAGACGTTGTCGTTGTAGGCGACCGCGACCTGGAGGGCGCCGTCGATGACGGCGATCTGCACGGAGAGGTTCTCGGCCGGCACGGGGTGGACGGTGTAGCCGAGCTCCGCCGGCCGGCCGTCGCGGACCCAGGGCAGGCCCTGCATCGTGCGGGCGACGCCGAGGTTGCTGACGACGAGGTGGCCGCGGGCGTGGGCCGGCGCTGTGGCGGGCACCCTGCGGTCCCCCGGGCGGACGGCCTCCTTGACGGCACCGGCGACGAGGGCCGCGAGGGGCCGGCCCGACGTGACGGTCTCGTGGATGCTCTCGTCGACGGCGAGGAGGTCGTCCACCCCGGTCACGGGCACGCCCGTCACGAAGTTGCCGGTGGTGTCGACGCCGGCCGGCAGGTACTGGCGGACGTCCCAGACGAGCTCGCTCTCGGCCGCCAGCCGCACGCCCTCACGGACGAACGCGGCGCGCAGCGCGACGATGACCGCGCTGGAGAAGGCCACGGGGTGCGGCTGGGCGCGGAGCCAGCGCCGCAGCTCGGTGAAGGTCCGTCGCTCGCCCCGGCCCCAGGCCACGGCGGTGGAGGGAGCCCACGCGACCTGCTCGCGCTCCTGCACGACCCCGGTCGGCACCGTGGGCACCTGCACGCGCCGGGCGCGCAGCAGCGCCGGCACCCGGGCCGGGTGGCGCAGGTACGTGGCGGCGACGGCACGCCACAGCGGGTGGCGGACGCCCTCGGCGCTGAGCCAGGCCGGCATCTCGCCGCCGGCGGCGAGGTCGAGGAGGGCGGCGGGCAGCCGCGAGGTGAAGCGCGCGTCGACGACCTGGTGGTCGTAGATCATGAGCAGCCGCTCACCCGAGAGGATCACCTGCAGCGGCAGGGCGTCGTCGATCATGCCGACGAGGTGCTCGAGCACCTCGTCGGGCGCGAGGTCGTCGCCGAGCGGCGGGATCTCGCGGACCATCCGCTCGCAGAGCTCACGCTGGGTCTCGGGGGTCCAGGCCCAGTCGCGGCGGTCGGCCGCCACGAGCCCGAGGCGCGCACCGGGCCCGAGGGAGACGACGCGGTGCAGGGCGGCGACGAGGGCCGCCCGCGGGGGCAGCACCAGCGGGCCCATCACGCCGAGCACGTGCGCGCCCGCGGCGAGGCGGTCGACGGCGGAGATGGGCAGGGTGCGGCGGCCACCCTCGGCGGGGGTCGCGGCGCGGAGCGCGGGCACGGTCATGGCGGTCACGAGGCGGCCCCCGCGACGGTCGGCACCGTCACCGGCGTCGGCACCCCCGCGGGCATCGGCACCGGGGCGGGCATCGGCACCGCGACCGGTGTCGCGGCCGCCACGGGCGTCGGCGCCGCCGCAGCCACGGGCGTGGGCACCGGGCGCATCGTCGACGCGCCGTCCCAGCGCTGTCGCAGGTAGAGCAGCGGCCCGCGGGCGACCCCGGCGAGCTCGACGCGGGCGGTGCGACGGAGCTCACGATCCAGCTCGGCGTCGGCCGGGGCCGTGCTCACCCGGGAGGTCGCGGCGGTGGCGGACCCCGCCTTCCCGTTCGCGATGAGGGCCGCGACCGCGTGCGGCGCGCGGCGGAGCGCGGCGCGCCGCGTGCGCCCGTCGAGGGCCACGCCGGCCAACCAGGCGCCGAGGCCGGTGCCGTAGCCCGCCGCCTGGACGCGGAGCGCGGCCAGGTCGGCGCGGTGTCGGTGCCAGACGAGGGCCGAGGGCTGCACGGCGAGGGCGTGCCCGGCGAAGAGCACGCGCGTGAAGACGTCGAGGTCCTCTCCCCCGGCGGTGCGGGTGCCGACGCCGAACGCCGTGTCGAAGCCGCCGAGCGCGAGCGCGACGTCGCGGCGGAGGGCGAAGTCGGCCCCCGTGCCGAACGCACCGACCGAGAACGGGAAGGTCGGCAGGTCGGCGGGCTGCTCGTCGAGGCGGAAGACGCGCGGTGCGACGTTCCGCGACCACGAGACGCGGTCGTCGAAGGAGCGCTGCACGGCCGTGCGCAGCTCCCCGCTCGCCACGAGGCCCGTCACGCAGGCCACGTCGTCGGCGCGGGCGAAGCCGTCGCAGAGGCCGAGCAGCCACCCGGCGTCGACCACGACGTCGTCGTCGGTGAAGGCGACGACCTCCCCGGTCGCCGCGCGGAGGCCGGCGTTGCGGGCGTGGGAGAGGCCGGCCACCGGCTCGACCACGTACCGCACGCGCGGGTCGTCGAACTCGGCGGCCACGAGGTCGCGGGTCGCGGAGGTCGAGGGGGCGTTGTCGACCACGACGACGTCGAAGGCCGGGTGGTCGAGGGCGAGCACCGACGTCAGGCAGCCGCGCAGCTGCTCGGCGCGGTCACGCGTGCAGACGACGACCGTCACGGTGGGGAGCCCGCCGGAGGGCACGACGACGGGGCGCGGCGCCGCGGGGAGGTCCGCGGCCTCCGAGCGCACGAGGTCGATCGAGACGTGGTCGGCGACGACCGGCACCTCGACGACGCCGAGCACCTCGCGCCCGTCGCGCACCAGCAGGCGCGCGGCGCGGTGGCCCTCCGCGTCGACGAGCCGCAGGTCGTCGACGTCGGGGCGTGCCAGGTCGGCCACGTCGACCGCTCCCACCCACAGGGCGCCCGCCCAGGTAGGCACCGCGGTGCTCGCCATGGGGCGCGTGAGCGAGAGGGCGGTCACGAGGTGGCCTCGACGACGGCGGGCCGCCCCGGGGAGGCGGGGGTCGCCTCCTCGAGGAGCGCACGGCCGACCGCGGGGTCGTGGGGCGCGAGACGGGCGCGACGGAGCGTGCCGGCGGCGTAGCCGAGGACGGTGGCGACGACCACCGTGAGCAGCACGCCCGCGCGGCGCGCGCCTCCCCGGCCCGTCTGCCCGAGCTCGCGGACGAGGGCGGCGGGCACGACGCGGCGCAGGTAGTCGGACTCGCTCGAGAGCGCGTCGCCGGCGCCGACCTGGCGGCTGAGGGCGGCCTTGGAGAGGCCCTCGCCCCAGCCGCGACGACGGGCGTAGGCCCACGTCACGCGCGGAGGCGTCACGTGGTGGCTGACGTCGGCGCGCGGCTCGAGCACGATGCGGGCCGAGGGGTCGGCCTGCCGGATGCGGATGCAGAGCTCCGTCTCCTCGCAGCCGAGGGGCACGGTGCCGACCCGGCCGGTGTCGAGGTTGAAGCCGCCGACGGCGACGACGGAGGCGCGGCGGAAGGCCATCGAGCAGCCGATCACGTTGCGCACGTCGGCGGTCGTCGTCGGCAGGCCGCGGTGGCTGCAGCCGACGACCCAGAGGGCCTCCGGCGGGTAGAAGGCGCGGGCACCGTCGGGCCAGCGCGGGGTCGCGTGGCCGCCGACGCCCACGACGTCGGGCTCGGCGAACGGCGCGAGGAGGTGCTCGAGCCAGCATGGGTCGGCGGCGGCGTCGTCGTCGAGGAAGGCGACGACCTCACCGCGGGCGACGGCGACGCCGGTGTTGCGCGCCCCGGACAGCCCCTGGCGGAGGCGGTTCGGCACGACGACGACGTCGCTCCAGCGGGCGAGGCTCCGCGCGAGCAGGGAGTCGCTGTGGTCGACGACCAGCACGACCTCGGTCGTCTCGGGCAGGCGGCGCACCGACTCGACGCTGGCGACCAGGTCGTCCCAGCGCTCCTCGGTGTAGGC
Source organism: Frigoribacterium endophyticum (assembly GCF_011759585.1). Taxonomy (GTDB): domain Bacteria; phylum Actinomycetota; class Actinomycetes; order Actinomycetales; family Microbacteriaceae; genus Frigoribacterium; species Frigoribacterium endophyticum. The sequence goes on along the minus strand of NZ_JAAOYV010000001.1, from coordinate 845,834 downwards.
GCAGACGACGACGGAGACGGTGACCGGGCCGCCGGTCACGCGACGTCCCGACCCGCTCCGGTCCGGATCGAGCCGGTGCTCGTCGCGACGAGCTCGGGGGCCAGGGACGCCGCGGCGCGCATCGAGGCGCGACGGGCCGCCGCGGACGGGCGACGACGACGCTCCTCCAGGATGACGCGGAGCACGCGGAACCCGTCGGAGACGGCGTTGAGGTTGCTCGAGCCGTGGATGCGGAGCTTCTCGATGCTCGGCACCTCGACGATGTCGTAGCCGAGGGCGGCGGTGCGACAGTTCAGGATCGTCTCGATCTCGAAGCCGTCGCCGTTGTGCATCTGGCCGTCGGGCCGGGGCGCGAGACCGCTCGGCAGCAGCTCGAGGCTCGGGACGATGCGGGCCCAGAAGGCGTTGTAGCCATAGCAGAGGTCCGTGTAGCGGGTGCCGAGCAGGATGTTGGTGAGGGCGTTGAGGCCCCAGTTGCCGAGCGCACGGAAGTGCGTGATGTCCTCGCTGCCGCCCCCCTGCACGAACCGGCTGCCCTTGGCGACGTCGGCACCGGCGACGAGCGCCTCGACGAAGCGCGGGATCTCGGCGGGGTCGGCCGAGCCGTCCGCGTCGAACATCACGATGACGTCGCCCGTGGCGGCCTCGAAGCCGCAGGCCAGGGCGTTGCCCTTGCCCTTGCGGGTCTGGTGGACGACCTTGATGTCGGGCATGACGCGCACGGCCGTCGCGACGGTGTCGTCGACCGAGTGGCCGTCGACGAGGATCACCTCGTGCACGCTGGGCAGCATCGGGAGGACGATCTCGAGGTTGCGGGCCTCGTTGCGGGCCGGGACGACGATGGAGATCCGGGGCTGGGCGATCGAGGGCAGGGGTGAGACCGGGTTCACGAGGGGGGTCCTTGCGTGGGTGAGCGAACCAGCAGGTGGGGTGGCCTGCGGTGGAGAGCCGGCGACTCGGGGTTTTCGGGTCCGTCGAGCCGGGCTGGGCGGGCCGATCGAGTTTCGGGTTCGATCGGCGCCGCTGTCGGGTGAGCACCAACATACGCGCCTGGCGGCGGCGCGCAAGCACCCCCACCCGGTCGTGTCGAGGGGTGATCCGTCGCCGTCGGGGCGTCGCGGCCGACACCTCCGCGGCCTGTCGGCCGATACTGGCCGGTACCGATGGCGGACACCGCGTGTCCCCCGAACTGTCCCCCCACCAGCCGACTCCCAGGTCCGACGTCGCAGCCCCCGGGCCTCCCGAGCGGTCCACGAATAGGATCGCCGGACACCAGACGGGCGCCCCGAGCGCCCGCCCGAGCCCCCCGGAGAGACCACCGTGACCGCTGATCGCCCCGAGCCTGCGGCCCTCTGCGTCTGCGGGCACGCCCTGGAGGCCCACGAGCACTACCGGGCCGGGACGGACTGTTCGCTCTGCCCGGCCGGCGCCTGCCGCCGCTGGCGACCCGCCCGACGCTGACGGAGGGTCGCCCGCGTCCCCCGTTCTGATCCGAGGGCCTCTCATCTCATCACGGCCGTGAGTCCGCATCTAGGGGGACACGGATGGCGCCGACGCCCCTCGGACGGGGGTCATCGAGCACCCCCGGGGGGCCGTCGGCCCCGCGGACGGGGGCCACCCTGCCCCCCGTTCTGGGGGATGCCCGAGACTGACGGCGGCGGGTCGGCTCACCCGCTCCTCGCCCGACTCACCCCCCGCACGAGGGTCTGGGGCGCCCGACGGACCGAGCGAGGGGCAGTACGAACGACCGTCCCAGCGACCGCTCGCGGTCGGCGAGGACGAGCCGTCAGGGGCGACGGACGGCCAGAGCGCCTCGGGCGACGCGGTGCGGGGCGGCCTGCGCCACCGGCTTGACGGTGACGAGGTCGAGGTTGACGTGGCTCGGCAGCTCCATCGCGTGCACGATCGACTCGGCGACGTCGTCGGCCGTGAGCGGCCCCGGCACGTCGGCGTAGACGGCGTCGGCCCGCGCCTGGTCGCCGCCGAAGCGCACGAGCGAGAACTCCTCCGTCTGCACCATGCCCGGCGCGATCTCCACGACGCGGATGGGCTCCCCCGCGAGCTCGAGCCGCAGCACGGCCACGAGCGCGTGCTCGGCGAACTTCGACGCGTTGTAGCCGCCGCCGCCCTCGTACGCGACGTGGCCCGCGATCGAGGTGACGGTCACGACGTCGGCGACCCCCGCCTCCTCGGCTCCGTCGCGCAGCGCGGGCAGCAGCGCCGCCGTGACGCGCTTGGTGCCGAGCACGTTGACGTCGAACATGCGCTGCCAGTCGTCGACCGAGCCCGCCTCGACGCTGTCGAGGCCGAACGCTCCGCCGGCGTTGTTCACGAGGGCGTGCAGCGGCCCGGTCGACTCGACGTGGGCGCGGAGCGCCGCGACGTCGTCGTCGCTCGTGACGTCGGCGCGCAACCAGGTCGCCCCCGTCTCGACGGCGAGCGCGCGGAGGCGGTCCTCGCGACGGGCGACCGCCAGCACGTCCCAGCCCCGGCCGCGCAGCAGGCGCACCGTGGCCTCCCCGATGCCCGAGCTCGCTCCGGTCACCACGACTCGTCCCGCCATGTGCGTCTCCTTCTCTGCGGTGCCCGCGCCCCACGGTCGGGGGCGGCGCCCTCCGACGCTACCGCCGCCCGTCGGGCCGCGCCCCGACACCCGTTACGCCCCGTGTCCGCGCGGTGCCGGTCGCCGCGGCCCGTGTCGTACCGTGGCCCCACCGCGACCCGAGCAGCACCGACCGACGCAGGAGACCACCGTGACCGACCAGAGCGACTGGAAGTTCGAGACCCGGCAGATCCACGCCGGGGCGCGACCCGACCCGACCACGAACGCCCGGGCGACGCCCATCTACAAGACGACCTCGTACGTCTTCCGCGACTCGCAGCACGCCCAGGACCTCTTCGCCCTGGCCGAGAGCGGCAACATCTACTCGCGAATCATGAACCCGACCCACGACGTGGTGGAGCAGCGCATCGCGACCCTCGAGGGCGGCAGCGGCGCCCTCCTCGTGGCGTCGGGCCAGGCGGCGTCGACGTTCGCCGTGCTCAACATCGCCCAGGCGGGCGACCACATCGTGTCGTCGTCGTCGATCTACGGCGGCACCTACAACCTCTTCAAGTACACGCTCGCGAAGCTCGGCATCGAGACCACGTTCGTCGAGGACCAGGACGACGCGGACGAGTGGCGCCGGGCCGTCCGCCCGAACACGAAGCTCTTCTTCGCCGAGACGATCGGCAACCCGAAGATCAACATCCTCGACATCGAGCTCGTCGCCGAGGTGGCCCACGCCGAGGGCGTGCCGCTGATCGTCGACAACACGATCGCCACCCCCTACCTGATCCGCCCCTTCGAGCACGGCGCCGACGTCGTCGTGCACTCGGCCACGAAGTTCCTCGGCGGGCACGGCACCGTCATCGGCGGCTTCATCGTCGACGGCGGCACCTTCCGCTGGAGCGAGCACGCCGAGCGCTTCCCCGGCCTCACCGAGCCCGACCCCTCGTACCACGGCGCCGTCTACACCCAGGCGGTGGGCGACGAGCTGGCCTACGTGGTGAAGGCGCGCGTGCAGCTGCTCCGCGACCTCGGGTCGTCGAACGCCGCCGACAGCGCCTTCGCCCTCATCCAGGGCATCGAGACGCTCAGCCTCCGCATCGAGCGCCACGTGCAGAACGCCCAGGAGATCGCCGAGTGGCTCGACTCCCGCGACGACGTCGCGGCCGTCTGGTACGCGGGCCTGCCGACGAGCCCCTGGTACGCGGCGGCGAACAAGTACGCACCCCGGGGCGTCGGCGCCGTCCTCTCGTTCGAGCTCAAGGGCGGGGTCGACGCCGGCCGTGCGCTGGTCGACTCGCTGCAGCTGTTCAGCCACCTCGCCAACATCGGCGACGTGCGGAGCCTCGTCATCCACCCGGCCTCGACGACGCACTCGCAGCTGACCCCCGAGCAGCAGCTGACCACCGGCGTCACGCCGGGCCTCGTCCGGCTCTCCGTCGGCATCGAGTCGGTCGACGACCTCAAGGCCGACCTCGAGGCCGGCTTCGCATCGGCCCGCCGGACGACGCAGGAGGCCCTGCGGTCGTCCTGACCGGCCGGCGGCCCCCGACCACCCCCATGATGGAGACGACATGGACTGGCAGAGCACATCAGAGGACACCGTCCCGTCGAGCATCGTCTCCGAGCGTCACCGCCTGGCGATGCTCGGCAAGCCGCCGGCCACCGGCGCGTGGCGCGACGGCGACGACCCCGGGCACCGCTCCTTCGTCACGCTCGGCGACCTCCCGCTCGAGAGCGGAGGCTCGCTCGCCCGGACGCGCATCGCCTACGAGACCTGGGGCGAGCTCGACGCCGACCGCGGCAACGCGGTGCTGCTCCTGCACGCGCTCACCGGCGACAGCCACGTCGTGGGGCCGGCCACGACCGGCCACCCGACGGCCGGCTGGTGGAACGGCGTGGTCGGCCCCGGCCTCGCGATCGACACCGACCGCTGGTTCGTCGTCGCCCCGAACATGCTCGGCGGCTGCCAGGGCAGCACGGGCCCGTCGTCGTTCGCGCCCGACGCCGTCGAGTGGGGGTCGCGGTTCCCGCACCTGACGATCCGGGACCAGGTGGAGGCGCAGGTCGCGTTCTCCGACGCGCTGGGCGTCGAGCGCTGGGCCGCGGTCGTCGGCGGCTCGATGGGCGGCATGCACGCCCTGGAGTGGGGGGTCGGCCACCCCGACCGCCTCGAGCGCCTGGCCGTGCTCGCGGCGCCGCCGCTGGCCAGCGCCGACCAGATCGCGCTCAACACGGTGCAGGGCGAGGCCGTCCGGATGGACCCGGGCTGGCGCGACGGCGACTACCACGACGCCGCCGACGGCGAGGGCCCGTACCGCGGCCTCGCGCTCGCCCGGCGCATGGCCCTGCTCAACTACCGCTCGCCCGACGAGCTCAACGCCCGCTTCGGCCGTGCGTGGCAGAGCGACGTCAGCCCGCTCGGCGGGCCGGGCCGGTTCCAGGTCGAGAGCTACCTCGACTTCCACGGCAACAAGTTCACGCGGCGCTTCGACGCCGGCAGCTACGTGACGCTGCTCGGCGCGATGAACTCGCACGACGTGGGCCGGGGGCGGGGCGGCGTCGAGACCGCCCTGGGCCGGGTCTCGGCGCGGGCGCTCGTGCTCGGCATCGACAGCGACCGCCTCTTCCCGGTGGCGGACCAGCGGACCATCGCGCGCCTCCTGCCCCACGGTCTCGACGGGGGCGACGCCGCCGTGATCTCGAGCGAGTTCGGCCACGACGGGTTCCTCATCGAGAACGAGGCGGTCGGCGGGCACCTGCGACGCCTGCTCGAGACCTGAATCCGGCTCGCTCCCCGGCGCGTCGCGCGCGCTACCACCCCCACGGGTGGTCCTGGTGTGAAAACATGGTGAGGTCGCTGTCACCCGGCAGGCCTCCACGACACCAGCAGTCCGACTCAGGGACACCATGGACATCTTCGCCCAGGAGCGCGACCGGCTGCTGAGCAGCACGGCGCGCACCCTCGGCATCGCCTGCGCGGCCGTCAGCCTCCTCGCGCTGGCGTACCCCGGGGTGGCCGACCCCCTCCACCTGGCGGCCGTCGTGCCCCTCGTGCTCGTGCTCATCGTGGCGCTCGCGATCGTCGGCCGCTCGGGCGGCCACGCGCGGGCGTGGGTCGTGGTGGGCCTCACGGCGGGCATCGCGGCGACGGTCGTGGCCCTCCTCCCCGCCACCGGCGAGCCGAGCCCGGGCATCGCCACCGCCGTCGTGCCGCTGGCCGGGGGCGCGACCGCCTCGTTCACCATCGTCCTGTCGTCGAGCCGTCTGCGGGTCGTCACGGCGTCGGTCGCGTTCGTCGTCGCCGTCACCCTCGTCGCGCTGGCCACGGGCTCGCTCTTCACCTTCCCCGTCGCGGCCGTCGTGCTCGGCTGGGCGCTGGTCTTCGTCGCCGGCATCTGGCTCGGCCGCAGCGTGCCCCTCGCCGCGCGACGCATCTACAGCATCGGCAACGCGCACCGGGCGGAGCGCCAGGCCAGCGAGACCGAGGCGCAGCGCCGGCAGGGCGCGCGCCTCCTGCACGACACCGTGCTCGCGACCCTCACGCTCCTGGCGCACTCGGGCGTCGGCGTCACGGCCCAGGCGCTCCAGGCGCAGGCCGCGGAGGACGCCCGGCTGCTCCGCCACCTGCGGCTCGGCGGCACGCCCCAGCCGCAGGCCTCCGGCGAGTACTCGCTCGAGACCGTCGAGGAGGCGCCGCTCGGGCAGACCCTCGAGTCGGTCAAGCAGCGCTTCGGCCGCATGGGCCTCGAGGTCAGCTGGCACGGCACCGGCCAGGTCCTCCTGCCGACCCACGTGCTCGACGCCTTCCTGCTCGCCCTCGCCGAGTGCCTCGAGAACGTCCGGCGACACGCGGGCGTCACCGAGGCGCACGTCACGATCATCCACGACGACGACATGGTGAGGGCCATGGTCACCGACGCCGGCGTCGGCTTCGACCTCGAGGGCATCTCGGAGGAGCGGCTGGGCTTCAAGGAGTCGGTGGTCGGCCGCCTGCGCGAGGTCGGCGGCAGCGCCCGGCTCTTCTCCTCGCCCGGCTCGGGCACCACCGTCGTCCTGGAGGCACCGCGATGAGCATCGACGAGAACACCCTCGGCGTCGTGCGGGGCCGTCGTGCGGCACGCGGCCTGCCGATCAGCTCGACCGGCGCACGCTCCCTCCGCCAGGCCCGGGCGGCCGGCGCCACCCTCGGCACCGGCTACCTCGGGCTCGGCGCCGCGGTGATCGCCGGCCTCCAGGCCGTCTACGGCCTCGTCTTCTTCCTCAGCCACCTCGCCGACTACCCCTCGGTGGCCCCGGCCCTCGTGGCGTGGCTGCTCTACATCGCCACGTTCGTCGGCACGGCGGCCCTGGTGACCATCCGGGGCGAGCGCCTCACGGGCTCCGTCTTCGCGGTCATCGGCGGCGTGCTCGTCGTCGTCGTGGCGCTCGACTTCATCGCCATCGCCCCGCTGCACGACGTCGGCGCCTTCGCGACGGCCTCCGTGGCCGTGGGCTTCGGGCTGCTCCCGATCGTGACGCTCCGGCCGGCCCGCGAGATCGTCGTCGCCACCGGGGTCCTGCTCGTGGCGTTCGTCGTCATGGTGCTCGTGACCACGCCGCTGACGGCCGACACCGTGCCGCAGCAGCTCTCCGTCATCGCCCTCGCCGTGCTGCCCTCCGCCGTGGCGACGTCGATCGTCCAGCGGTTCCGGCGGATGGTGCAGGTCGAGCTCGACCGCGTGCTCGTGCAGAGCAACGTCACGCAGCCCCGGTTCGCCGTCGGCATGCTGGCGAGCGACGAGCTCGCGCGGCTCGACCTCGCCGCCGAGAAGCTGCTCGACGGGGTCGCCGGCGGCGACGTGCCCCTCCCCCTCGCGCCCAAGGTGGCCTCGCAGGCCGCCTCGCTCGCGACCGAGCTCCGCCTCCACCTCATCGAGGGGCGGCGCGAGACCTGGCTGCACCACGCGGTCACCGAGTCCGAGTACCTGGGTCGGTCGGTCACGCTGGTCGACCCGTCGTCGCTCGCCGGCCTCCTCGCTCCCCCGCAGCGCGACGGCCTCCTGCAGGCCGTCTGGCTCCTGCTCGGCGACTCGAAGAGCCGCACCCCGGGCACGACCATCACCCTGACCCTCGGCCCGGTCACGGCGTCGACCAAGTCCATCGCGTCGCTCGCCGGGCGCAGCGTCGACGTGCCCGTCGTGCTGACGACGACCGGCATCCGGCGCAACCGCGTGACCCCCGCGACCTGGAACGCCCTCGAGCGGGTCGGCGAGTACACCGCCTCGACCCACGAGCAGAGCGTCATGATCAAGCTGCACTGCATCGTCGACAACCCCGCCGAGTCGTGACAGCCCGTTCCGTCCCTCCGTCTAGTCTGAACACCACGTCCTGAGAAAGAAGGCACCCGTGACGAACCCCGACGACCGCATCCGTCTGGCCCTGGTCGACGACCACAAGATGCTGCTCGGAGCCCTGAGCGAGTGGATCCGAGGTGCCGCCAGCGACATCTCGATGGTCGCGGCCGTGGCCTCCTGGCCCGAGCTCCTGACGCACCCCGAGTTCCCGGTCGACGTCGTGCTCCTCGACCTCGACCTGAAGGACAACATCCCGATCTCGCTGAAGATCAACACGCTCAAGACCACGGGCGTCAAGACCGTGCTGATGAGCACGTACTCCGAGCCCAACGTCGTGCGCGAGGCCCTCGCGGCCGGCGCGCTCGGCTACCTCGTCAAGAGCGAGGACGCCGACATGATCGTCGAGGCCATCCGCGCCGCGGCGAAGGGCGAGTCGTACATCTCGGCCGAGCTCGACCTCGCCCTCAACGCCGCCGAGATCGGCGGCGTGCCCAAGCTCAGTGCGCAGGAGCGCCGCGTCATGGCGCTCTACGGCGGCGGCGAGCCCGTCAAGGCCGTGGCGTACCAGCTCGGCATCAGCGAAGAGACCGCGAAGAGCTACCTCAAGCGCATCCGCGAGAAGTACCGCGTCGCGGGCTACGACGTCGGCACGAAGGTCGCGCTGCGGAAGCGCGCCCTCCAGGACGGCATCCTCATCGACACCCCGGCGCAGACGAGCTTCTAGCCCCGAGCACCGCGAACGGCCCGGCTCCCCTCGAGGGGAGCCGGGCCGTTCGTCGTCGCGAGGGCTCCCGCCGCTAGCGCTGCCCGATGAACACGGAGCCCGTGTCGGTGTCCTCCTTGTGGTCCGCCTCGCGGGCGGCGGCGCAGAGCGCCGCCTGGCGGGCGTCGCCCGTCTTCTGGAGTCGGAAGCTGACGACCGTCAGGACGACCCCGGCCAGGGCCAGCGCGACTCCCACCCAGCCCGGTGCGGCGAACCCGAACCCGGCCGCGATGACGGCGCCGCCGAGGTAGGCCCCGGCGCTGTTGCCGAGGTTCATCGACGAGTGGTTGAGGGCGGCCCCGATCACCTGGCTCTCACCGGCGACCTCCATCAGGCGCGACTGCACCGACGGGCCGATCATCGAGCTGACCAGCCCGAGCAGGAACGTCGTGGCGAAGATGCCGACGAGGCTGTCGACGAGCAGGGCGTAGGCCACGAGGGCGGCGATGAGGCCGACGAAGCCGACCGTGAGTGCCGCCTTGAGGTTCTTGTCGGCGGCCCAGCCGCCGATGACGTTGCCGATCGTCATGCCGACGCCGACGCCGACGAGCACCCACGGCACGACGCCCTCGTCGACCCCGACCCCCTCGGTGACCGCGTTGGCGATGTAGCTGTAGACGGCGAAGAAGCCGCCGAAGCCGATCGCGCCCACGCCCATCACGAGCCAGACCTGCGGCTTGCGGAACGCGCTGAGCTCACGGCGCATCGACGCGGACGAGTCGCCCTCCATGCGCGGCACGGCGAAGGCCACCGCCACGAAGGTCAGCGCGAAGATCGCGGCGACGGCGAGGTAGGCCGTGCGCCAGCCCTGCGCCTGGCCGAGGGCCGTGATCGTCGGCACGCCCACGACGTTGGCGATCGTCAGGCCGCTGAGCACGAGGGCCACGCCCTTGCCCCGGTTGCCCGGCCCCATGATCGTCGCGGCCACGATGGAGGCGATGCCGAAGTAGGCGCCGTGCGGCAGCCCGGCGAAGAAGCGCGCGGCGAGCACCCAGCCGAACGACGGCAGCACGGCCGACAGCACGGTGCCGACGACGAAGAGCGCGAGGAGGCCCATCAGCAACTTCTTCTTCGGCAGGTGCGACGACATCGCGGCGATGGTCGGCGCCCCCACGACGACGCCCAGGGCGTAGGCGCTGACGAGCCAGCCGGCGCGGGCGATGCCCGCGTCGGACGACTGCGCCCAGAGGTCGGGCAGCAGGTCCTGCGCGATGTTCGGCAGCAGGCCCATGGCGACGAACTCGGTCGAGCCGATCCCGAAGCCGCCGAGCGCGAGGGCGATCAGGGCGAACGTCTTGCGACGGGTGGAGAGGGTGGTCACGGGCGGCTGCCTTCGCTGGGTCGGAGGTGTCGGGCTGAGGGGGCCCAGGGCTCTCCGTCGAGCGAGCTGGGGGCGTGGGCGGAGGCGACGTCGCGCCTCCGGCCTGACCGTGTCGGTTCGAATCGATTCGACCCGACCCTCGATGGTACGCCCTGGGGAGGCGCGGGCGCAGCCCCTGGGGCCCCGACACGACGAGCACGATGGTCGCGAGGACGGCTGACCCGTCGAGGCGGTCAGCGGCGTCGGCGGCCCTCCAGCGAGTCGACCCACATGGTCGCGACCTCGCGGAAGACGTCACCGGGGAGGGTCGGGTCGAGCCGCACCGTCGACCGGTCGACGTCGCGCGGCACGAGCCACCCCACGTCGCCCGTGCGGACGGCCGTCGTGCCGAACCGGCTCACCCCGGAGCCCACCTCGAACCAGGTCCACTGGCCGGCCGACCACGCCCGGGCCGTCGTCCAGCTCGGGTCGGGCTCGACCGGGGGCACCTGCCCGACGGGGGCGTCGACGCGCGCGTCGAGGGCCCGACGGGAGATCTGGTCCTTGCCCGGCTCGTGCTGGAACGTCCAGGCCGGGCCGACGCCCATCCACGAGAGCAGGAGCCCCAGCGCCGAGCCGTTCGACGTGACGTGCAGCGTGGCCCGCTCCTCGACGCGCGGAGCCGACCGGTCGAGGTTCTGGGGCTCGGCGAGCACGAGCGCGCGGGCACCGTCGACCCACGCCGTCCACGTGGTGGTCACGCCTGCCCCCCTCGCGGTCGCGCGGAACGACATCGGCGCCCGGGACCGGAGGTCGACGATCTCCTGGCCGACCGGCGACGGGCCTCCGAAGGCGTCGAGCCAGCCGAGCTCGACGAGCTCGCCCGCCTCCGGGGTGCCCCGTCGGCGACGGGACTGCAGGCCCCGCCCCCGGGACGCGAAGAGGAAGTCGAACGCGGCGACGGAGACCAGCGCGTCCCCGGCGGGGTACGGCTGGCGGCTCGCGATGCGGGTCAGCAGCTCGGCGGGGGCGCCGCCCTTCTCGGTGGCGTCCTCGTCGAGTCGGATCTCGGTCATCGGTCGTCCTCCACAGCCAGCCGGGCCGCGATCGCGACCAGGAGTTCTTCGTACCCCGTGCGGTCGAGCACGCCGACGCTGGCGGTCACCTCGACCACGCGACGACCGGTCGCGATCGTCCAGCGCATCACCGACACGCACACGTCGCCCTGCCACCAGAGGAAGTCGAGCATGCGACCCGGGCCGTCCGGCAGGTCCCAGACGTCGTTCGAGAGGACGTGGCTCGGGGCGGGCAACGCGAAGACCTCCGCGACGGCGAGGGCGCCCGCCTCGTGGACGGGCTGCTCGCTCGCCCGGTGCAGCACCACGACGTTGGCGCGGAACCCGCCGTCGAGCCGCTCGGGCTCGGCCATGACCAGGGGCCCGGTGCCCTCGTCGAGGTCCGCCCACTCCTCGGGCACCTGGATCTGCACGGGGCCGTCCCGTCTCGTGCGCCAGCCGTTGCTCACAGTGCTCTCGTCTCGTGTCGTGGTGGCCCTGGTCGTCGTCTCGGGGCGGACGGCGGCGGCGGCGAACCTCCGCCTCGCAGGCCCGTGGTCTGGGGGCCGGTCATCCGAACAGGTCGCCGACGAGGTCCTGCAGGCCCTCGCCCATCTTCTGCCCGATGCCGCCGCCGATCACGCCTCCGATGATGCCGCCCGCCAGGCCGCCGATGATGGTGCCCGCGCCGGGGAAGATCATCGTGCCGATCGTCGCGCCCCACTGGGCGCCGACGGCCGCGCCGGCCCAGGCCCCGGCGGCCGAGCCGCCGCCCTGGAACGCCGCGGTCGTCGCGGCGCTCTTGCGACGCTGCCCTTCGTCCCACTCGGGGTGGGCCGCCTGGTCGCGACGGTACTGGTCGGTGAACGACGTGCCGATCGTCAGCGCGGCCCCGGCCACGCCGAGCGCCCGCCCGCCCAGCCGGCCCGCCTCGGACACCGCGGAGGGGCCGGCGACGCGGCCTCGGCCCACGTCGTCCGTCGCCCCGGTCGCGGCGGCACCGGCCCCGGCGCCGCCGCCGGTCGCCCTCGCACCCGGTGGCCGCGCGTCGTCGACGGGGGGAACGGGCCGGACGACCTGGCCGTGCTCGTTCGTCGCGGCGAAGGGACCGCGATGGTCGCCGTCGGTGGTGAAGAACCCCCAGCGCTGCGCCTCTCCCTGGAAGACGTCCTTGACCTCGTCCCACTGGTCGGCGATGCTCACGCCGAGCCCGAGCACCGGATGGCCCACGACGTCGTTCGCGGCGTCGACGAAGTCGGCGACCTGCTTCGACGAGTACCGCACGAGCCGCACGAGGGCGTCGGCGCAGTCCTGGTCGGCCTGCTCGGCGTCGCGGTTGAACTGGGTGATGCGCGTGGCGAGCCCCAGGGCCGCCTGGCCGCTCGTGGAGGGGTCGGGGGGCGAGGTGGGGTCGGCGGCCTGCGCGGCCAGGGCCGCGTCGCGGTCGGCCAGGTCGTCGACGAGCTGCCGACGGCGCGCCTCGAGGCCGGCGAGCGTCGTCGCGTAGGTCTCGAGAGCCGTCTTCGCCGCGGCGGCGTCGTCGCCGAGCGTGCCCGCGACGGTGCTCGGCTCGTCCATGGCCGCGAGCACCGGGGCCGACTCGGGCGACTGGTAGACGCCGGGCGCGGCGAGGCGCGACCAGGCGGACGTGAGGCCGGCCATCGCGGAGTCGGCGGCCGGGCCGATGTCGGCGAAGGCCCCCGCCGCGGCCTCGACCGCGGCGGCGTTCGGCAGCACCGCGAGCTCCTCGCCGCTCATCGTCCTGCTCCCCGCGAGTTCTCGAGCGCCATCTCCTGGTCGCCCGCCTCGTACGCGTCGAGTGCCGCGCCGGTCTTCTGGATGCTCGACGCAGCCATCGAGCGGGCCAGCGTGAGCTGCATGAGGAAGGGGTTGTGCGCCATGTCGGCGACGGCGGCGGCGGTCTTGCCCAGCGTCGCCCCCTGGGCGTCGTCGATCGCCGTCGAGATCGCGCTGGCCACGTCGTCGAAGCCGTCGAGCTGCGCCCCGGCCTGCGACACGGCGTCGCGCGCCGCGGGCATGTCGATCTTCCATCCGTCCACGTCGAGCCCCCTCGTCGTCGTCACGCCCCGGCGCCCCCACCGGGGCCGGGGCAGGAACGTCCTGTCTGCCCCACGATAGCCGACGGCGCCGTCGCCGCGAGCCCGGGTCGCCTAGCGCGTGGCGCGGCGGCCGCCGCCGGACTTCGCGTCGCGGTACCAGCGCGGCAGGAGGAACTGCGGCAGCCAGAAGGCGAAGACGATGCCGAGCACGCAGACGGCCAGGCCGACCTGCTGCACGACGTCGGCGACGGGCGCCGACGTCGACCAGAGGAGGGCGCCTGCGTCCACCAGCGCGAGGCCGACCCCGGCCCACGCCAGCCCGAACGGCCAGTGCAGCACGGTGGGGTCCGACCATCGCCGCCAGGCCCCGGTGTAGGCCAAGAGGCCGGGCACGAGCAACAGGGCCCCGACGACGGTCAACAGCACGACGGTCAGCCCTGCTCGCCGAGGGCGGCCTCGAGGCGCTCGACCTTGCCGGTCAGCTCGCCGGTGCGGCCGGGGCGGATGTCGGCCTTGAGCACGAGCGAGACGCGGGTGCCGAAGCGGCCCACCGCCTCCGTGGCCTCCTTGACGACGGCCATGACCTCGTCCCAGTCGCCCTCGATCTCGGTGAACATCGAGGAGGTGCGGTTCGGCAGGCCCGACGCCCGGACGACCGCCACGGCCGCGGCGACGGCGTCGTGGACGGAGTCGCCGTGCGCCTCCGGGTCGAGGTGGCCGGCGGGGGCACCGCCGCTGGGCGAGACGGAGAAGGCGACGATCATGCGCCCATCCTGCCCCGCCCTGCCGTCGCCGTCCTGCCGAGCCGCCACAGCTGGGCCCCGGCGAGCGCGAGCAGGGCCACCTCGCCGAGCCCGCGCACCGTGGCCAGGAGCACCATCCAGGGCTCGGCGGCGAGGAGGGAGTCGTAGCACCACGGGTAGATGACCTGGGTCAGGCCCGCGACGACGAGGCTCAGCGCCGCGGGCACGACGAACGAGGGCCCGCCCCGGCGCTGCAGCACGAGGCCGACCACGACGGGCACGGCCAGCCACGAGACGAACTGCGGCGAGCCCACCTTGTTGGTGACGATCAGGGCCGTGACCAGCCCGAGCGAGAGGGGCGCGAGGAGGCGCACGGCCGACGCCCCGGAGCGCACGGCCCGCAGCCCCAGCAGCACCACGGCGAGCACGACCAGCGCCATGACGACGGTCGTCGCCTGGGCGGCGAGCGCGACGCCGGGGCCGGAGACCTGGAAGGTCAGGATCTCGCGGTCGTAGTAGACGCTCGTGTCGGCGGCTCCGGAGGCCGCCCGCCAGAGCCACGGCACCGCGGTGAGCGACTCGACCTGGAGGCCCCTGCCCGCCTGCTGCCCGACGAAGCCGAGCACGGTCGCGCCGCTGCCGAGCACGAGCGAGATCGCGACGACGACGACGCTCGTCGTCACCGCCGCGGTGAGCACGTCGCGGCGCCGACGCACCGCGATCAGCGCGGCGACGACGAGGGCCGCCGGCCAGACCTTGACCCAGGCGGCGACCGTGAGCAGGGCGGCGGCCAGCGTGGGGCGCGCGGTGAGCAGCAGGAGGCCGACCAGGGCGAGGGCGACCGTGACGGCGTCGATGCGCCCCACGGCGATGGGCCCCAGCACGACGAGGAAGGCCAGCCACCACCACGCCGCGGCGAGCTCGCGGCGGCCGCCGCGGGTCAGGACGGCGAGCGCGGCCGCGTCGAGCAGCAGGACGATCGTGAGCCATGCCGTTCCGTAGTGCTCAGGGCCGGCCACGCGGGCCAGCAGCATGGGCACGGCGGCCAGCAGCGGGTACACCCACGGCCGGTCGATGCCGACCCAGTCCCCCGCGCCGACGCCGCGCTGCATCCACGTCGAGTAGACGCTGAGCACGTCGCCCATCGGCTGGTTCGGGCCGGTCAGCGCCGCGTGCCCGAGCCAGAGGTGCACGAGCACGACGGCGACGCCGAGCAGCACGGGCGAGGCGGTGACCCGGCGCGCGGTGCTCATGGCACCCCGGTCTGAGGCCGCGAGGGCAGTCGGGGCCGCGGACACCGCCGACCCGGTCGGGAGGGGCACGCTCCCCGTGTCGGCGCGTCCGGACGAGGGAGGCGCGGCGCGGGTCATGCGCACAGGCTAGCCGCCCGTCACGGGGCGTCTCCGAGGCGTCGCCCGTCGGTCGCCGCCGGTACTCTCGTCCCATGCGCCTCACCCGACTCCGTCGAGCCTCCGCCGTCGCGACCGCCCTCGTGGCCGTCGGCCTCCTCACCGCCTGCTCGGGCGCCTCCGACGGGTCGGGCGACGCCTCCGGCGGGGGCGTCGGCCTCGTGACCGAGGGCAAGCTCACGGTCGCGACCGGCGAGCCCGCGTACAGCCCCTGGGTCGAGGGCGACGACCCGACGACGGGCGAGGGCTACGAGTCGGCCGTGGCCTACGCCGTCGCCGAGCAGCTCGGCTACGACGACTCCGACGTGGTGTGGGTGCGCACCACCTTCGACGAGGCCATCGCGCCCGGCCCGAAGACGTACGACCTCAACCTGCAGCAGTTCTCGATCACCGACCAGCGGAAGAAGGCCGTCGACTTCTCGTCGCCCTACTACGAGACCCGCCAGGCCGTCGTCACGCTGCCCGGCCCGGTCGCGGCCGACGCGACGAACGTCGCCGACCTGAAGGGCCTCGCGATCGGCGCCCAGAGCGCGACCACGAGCTTCACGGCCGCCGAGACCGCCATCCACCCCGACGGCGGCGTGCAGGCGTACAACTCCAACGACGACGCCAAGGCGGCGCTCGAGTCGGGCCAGGTCGACGCCATCGTGCTCGACGTGCCCACCGCCACGTACTTCGTCGAGGGCGGCGTCGTCCTCGGCCAGCTGCCCGCCGCCGAGGGCGCGAGCGACGAGCTCGGCATCGTCCTGCCGCTCGGCAGCGACCTGACCTCCGACGTCACCGCGGCCGTCGACGCGCTGCGGGCCGACGGCACCCTCGACGAGCTGCAGCAGCAGTGGCTCGCCGACTACGACGTGCCGGAGCTCTCGTAGCGCCGGCACCGGTCGCCGCCGGCACGGGCCCCGCGGCCGGCGGCCCGGCCCCCGCCCCGGTCAGCGACCTCGAGCTCGGGCGGCGCGAGTACCGCCGCCGGCAGTCGACCCGCTCGGTCGTGGTCGCGGCCATCAGCACCGTGGTCTTCGCGGCCCTCGCCTGGTGGGCGGTGACGAGCACGCCCGGCTGGGAGCGCGTGCGCTTCAGCTTCTTCGACGGCGAGTCGCTCGTCGCCGCCTGGCCCCGGGTGCTCGAGGGCCTCTGGCTCAACGTCCGGGTGCTGGTCGTGGCGGCCCTAGGCGTCGCGGTGCTGAGCACCGTGCTGTCGGCCCTCCGCACCCTGCGCGGCCCCGTCTTCTTCCCCGTCCGGGCGCTCGTGCGCGGCTACACCGACCTGTTCCGCGGGCTGCCGCTCATCATCGTGCTCTACCTCGTCGGCTTCGGCGTGCCCGGCCTCGGTCTCGGCATCCCCCGCCTCCCCGCCGAGTTCTGGGGCACCATCGCGTTGGTCCTCACCTACTCGGCCTACGTCTCCGAGGTCGTGCGGGCCGGCATCGACGCCGTCCACCCGTCGCAGCGGCTCGCCGCCCGGTCGCTCGGCCTCAGCCACGCGAAGACCCTGCGCCTCGTCGTCTTCCCCCAGGCGCTCCGCAAGGTCACCCCGGCCCTGATGAACGACCTCGTCTCGATGCAGAAAGACGTCGGGCTCATCTCCGTGCTCGGCGCCGTCGACGCCGTCCGCGCCGCGCAGATCGAGACGGCGACCGCCGCCAACTTCACGCCCTACGTGCTGGCCGGCCTGCTGTTCGTCGCGCTGGCGCTGCCGACCCTCTGGCTCACCGACTGGCTGTCGGCGCGCCTCCGCCGCCGCGAGCAGGCCGGGAGCGTCGTGTGAGCGCCCCCGTCACGCCCGCCGGAGGCGCGGTGCCGGCTGCCGAGGCCGCCCCCGTCCTGCGCCTCGAGGGGGTCCGCAAGGCGTTCGGCGACACGACGGTGCTCGACGGCATCGACCTCGACGTGGCCCGTGACGAGGTCGTGGCCCTGATCGGCGCCAGCGGCTCGGGCAAGTCGACGCTGCTGCGCACGGTCAACCTGCTCGAGACGATCGACGACGGCCGCATCACCCTCGACGGCACCGACATCAGCGACCCGCGCGTGCGCGTCGACGCCGTCCGGGCCCGCATCGGCGTCGTCTTCCAGCACTTCAACCTCTTCCCGCACATGACCGTGCTCGAGAACGTCTCGCTGGCGAGCCGGCACGTGCTGCACCAGCCCCGCCGCGAGGCCGAGCAGCGCGCCCTCGAGCTGCTCGAGCGCGTCGGCCTCGGCGACAAGGCGCGGTCGTACCCCGACCGGCTCTCCGGCGGGCAGCAGCAGCGCGTCGCGATCGCCCGGGCCCTGGCCCCGCGCCCCGCCGTGCTGCTGCTCGACGAGATCACGAGCGCCCTCGACCCCGAGCTGGTGGGCGAGGTGCTCGACCTCGTCCGCACGCTGAAGGAGGTCGGCACGACCATCCTGATGGCGACCCACGAGATGGCGTTCGCCCGCGACGTCGCCGACCGCGTCGTCTTCCTCGACGCGGGCCGCGTCGCCGAGCAGGGGCCGCCCGCCCAGCTCTTCACGGCGCCCCGCACCGAGCGCGCCCGCGACTTCCTCGCCCGCTTCACGGCCTGACCTCCCAGGTGCCCCCGAGGGCGGCCCGACATCATCGTCGGAGCCCCGTGAGCCCCCGCGAGCCGACCCGCACCGAGCCGACCCCAGGAGACCCCGCCGTGAAGAAGACCACGAAGATCGCCCTCGCCGTCACCGCCGTCGTCGTGGTGGGACTCGGCGTCACCGCCGCCGTGGCCGGCCCCGCGTTCTACCGCGACGTCGTCGTCGGCGACCCGGACGCCGCGCCCACCGTCAGCGTGACCCCCGGCGCCACCACCGTCGACGTGAGCCAGGCCTCCGGCGACTGGTCGATCGGCGACGGCAGCAGCGCGGGCTACCGCGTCGACGAGGTGCTCAACGGCACCGACGTGACAGTCGTCGGCTCCACCGACGAGGTGACCGGCACCGTGACGGTCGACGGCACGACGATCACGGCGGCGACGGTCACGGTCGACGTCGCGAGCATCGCCACCGACAGCGCGAACCGCGACGGGTACTTCCGCGACGACGCGATGGAGGCCGGCACGTACCCGACGGCCACCTTCACCCTCACGCAGCCGATCGACGCCGCGGTGCCCGCCGACGGCGAGGTCGCCAGCGTCGAGGCCACCGGCGACCTGACGATGCACGGCGTGACGCAGAGCGTCACCGTCGACCTCCAGGCGGCCCTCTCGGGCGACGGGGTCCAGGTCAGCGGGTCGATCCCCGTGACCTTCTCCGACTACGGCGTCGACGCCCCGAGCTTCGGCTTCGTCCAGGTGGAGGACGCCGGGTCGGTGGAGTTCCTGGTCGCGGCGACCCCCGCGGGCTAGCGCCCCGCGACCAGCTCGGCGATGGTCGCCGGCAGGGCGTGCACCAGCCCCAGCACGGTGAGCGGCCCGCCCGCACTCGCCCGCGACGCGGCGAGGCCGTGCACGACCGCCGCCGTCGCCGCCAGCCGGGCCAGCGCCTCCGCGTCGTCGGCGACCTCGTCGGCGTGGGTGGCGACGAGGGCCCCCAGCACGCCGCCGAGCGCGTCACCGGCCCCCGCCGTCGCGAGCCACGACGGGGCGCTGGCCGCGACCAGGCGCGTCCCGCCCGGCGAGGCGACGTACGTGAGGTGCCCCTTGACGAGCACCGTGCAGCCCCAGGTCTCCGCCGCCCGCGCGGCGGCGCCGGCGGGGTCGGCCTCTACGTCGTCGAGCTCCTGCCCCGACGCCGCCGCCAGCTCACGGAAGTGCGGGGTGAGGACGACGGGCCCCGTGGCCCGCTCCCGCAGCGACAGCGCGCCCGCGTCGAGCACGAGCGGCAGCCCCGAGGAGGCGGCGGTGCGGAAGCCCTCCGCCGTCTCGTCGTCGAGGTGGTCGCCGTCCACCCCCGACCCGAGCAGCCACGCCTGCACGCGGCCGATGCCCGTCACGGCCTCGGGCCGCCGGTGCAGCACGAAGTCGGCGGCGCGGCGGGGCCCCACGTAGCGGAGCATCCCCACCCCCGTGTGCAGCGCGGCCTCGACGCCGAGCACGGCGGCCCCCGGGTACGACGACGACCCGGTCACGACGCCGAGCACGCCGCGGCTGTACTTGTCGTCGTCGGGGCGGGGCACCGCGATCTCGCCCGCGGCGTCGGAGGGGGTCCAGTCGGTGAAGTCCTGGGAGTCGGTGGAGTCGGTGGAGTCGGTCACCCCTCGACGCTAGACCGGCTCTCCCCCGCCACGCCCGGGCGGGCGGCCGGGGGAACACGGCGCGCCGGCGCCGCGTTGGCGACCGAGGGACGATCGAGGTCGTCCCCCTCCGACTCGAAAGGCGATGACATCCCCGTGACGTCCGACACCAGCGTGACCACCGACTCCCCCCGCACGGCCCCGGCCGACGGCGCCCCCGGCCTGTTCGACCCGATCACCCTGCGCGGCACCACCTTCCGCAACCGGCTCTGGGTGGCGCCGATGTGCCAGTACAGCGTCGACCGTGAGGACGGCGTGCCCACCGACTGGCACCTCGTGCACCTCGGCGCGCTCGCCCGGGGAGGCGCCGGCGCGGTCATCAGCGAGGCCACCGCGGTCGTGCCCGAGGGCCGCATCTCGCCCCAGGACACCGGCCTCTGGAACGACGAGCAGGTCGAGGCCTGGAAGCCCGTGACGGCGTTCGTCAAGGGCCAGGGCTCCGTGCCCGGGGTCCAGCTCGCCCACGCGGGCCGCAAGGCGTCGACCTTCCGCCCCTGGAGCGACGTGCAGGGCACCGTGCCCGCGAACGAGGGCGGCTGGCCGACGGTCGCGCCCTCGGCCGTCGCCTTCGAGGGCTACGACGAGCCGCGCGAGCTGACGCACGACGAGGTCGTCGGCCTCGTCGAGGCGTTCCGCGCCGCCGCCCGTCGCTCGGTCGAGGCCGGCTTCGAGCTGATCGAGCTGCACGCGGCGCACGGCTACCTGCTGCACCAGTTCCTCTCGCCGCTCAGCAACCAGCGCACCGACGAGTTCGGCGGCTCGCTCGAGAACCGCGCGCGCCTCCTGCTCGACGTGGTCCGCGCCGTGCGGGCCGAGGTCGGCGACGGCTACCCGCTGCTCGTGCGCTTCAGCGCCACCGACTGGGCCGAGGGCGGCTGGGACGAGGACGACACCGCGACCGTCGCCGCGTGGTCGCGCGAGGCCGGCGCCGACTTCTTCGACATCTCGACGGGCGGCCTCGTCGCCGGCGTGAGCATCCCCGTGGGCCTCGGCTACCAGGTGCGCTTCGCCGAGCACGTCCGTCGCCAGGCCGACGTCGAGACCGGCGCCGTGGGCCTCATCGTCTCCGCCCGCCAGGCCGACGAGGTCATCTCCTCGGGCCAGGCCGACGTCGTGCTCATGGCCCGCGAGTTCCTCCGCGACCCGCACTTCCCCCTCCGAGCCGCCGCCGAGCTGGGCGTCGAGCTCGACTACGTGCCGGCGCAGTACCAGCGCGCGCCGTTCCGGGTGAGCTGACCCCGGCAGCCGCTCCGCGCCTCCGGCACCGGACGACGACGGCCGCCTCGATCTCTGGATCGGGGCGGCCGTCGTCGTGCACCGTGCAGGAGGCGGGGGCACGACCGCCGGAGCGCCCGCTACGAACGCCGGGTCGCGTCCTGGACCTCGCCGATGAGCTCCTCGAGGATGTCCTCGAGGAACAGCACGCCCTGCGTCGCCCCGTGCTCGTCGAACGAGCGGGCGACGTGCACGCCGCTGCGGCGCATGGTCGCGAGGGCGTCCTCCAGCTCGGTGCCGCGGTAGATCGAGATCAGCTGACGGATCCGCTTCGGCGGCACCGGGTCGTGGAACTCGTCGACGTCGAGGTCGATGACGTCCTTGAGGTGCAGGTAGCCCGTCGGGTCGCCGCCGTCGTCGACGAGCACGTAGCGCGAGAAGCCGTTCTGGGCGACGGCGCGCTCGACGTCGGACGGCGTCGCGTCCTCCGGCAGCGTGACGAGGCCCGACATCCGCACCGCGACGTCGTCGACGGTCTTCTCGGTGAACTCGAACGCGGCCTGCACGGTGCCGCTCGCGTCGGTGAGCGTGCCCTCGCGCTGTGACTGCGCGACGATCGTCGCGACCTCGTCGACCGTGAACGCGCTGGCCGCCTCGTCCTTCGGCTCCACCTTGAAGGCCCGCAGCACGGCGTTCGCCGACCAGTTGAGGGCGACGACCACGACGTGGAAGACGCGGGCGATCGCGACGAGCGGCGGGGCGAGCAGCAGCGCGGCCCGGTCGGGCAGCGAGAACGAGATGTTCTTCGGCACCATCTCGCCGAGCACCACGTGCAGGAACGACACGAGCACCAGCGTGATGACGAAGCCGACCACGCTCACGAGCTCCTCGCTGAGGCCGGTGAGGCCGAGCGGGCCCTCGAGCAGGTGGTGGATCGAGGGCTCCGACACGTTGAGGATGAGCAGCGAGCAGATCGTGATGCCGAGCTGCGTCGTCGCGAGCATCATCGTCGCGTGCTCCATCGCCCAGAGCGTCGTCTTGGCGGCGCGGCTGCCCGCCTCCGCCTTCGGCTCGATCTGGGAGCGACGGGCGCTGATGACGGCGAACTCCGCCGCCACGAAGAAGGCGTTGCCCATCAGCAGCAGCACGAGCCAGACGATGCCGAGCCAGTCGCTCATCGGGCGTCCTCCTTCGTCGTCGTCGTGGTCGTGCCGGTGCCGGTGCCGGCGCCGCGCCCCGCGGCCCGGGCGGCGGCCGCCGCCGTGGCGGCCCGGGTCGCCCGATCGGTGCGGGTGGCGGGCCCGCCCGGCCCGCGGGCGTCGTCGTGCGCTCCCTGGCGCGCGTCGGCGATCTGCGACGAGCCGGCCCCGGTCCCGGAGGCGCGGTCAGCGTCACCGGCCTCGCCCGCCTCGTCGTCCGGGGTGGGGGTGAAGCGGATGCGGTCGATCCGGCGACCGTCGAGGCGCTCGACCCGGAACGTGCCCGAGTCGCTCTCCACGACGTCGCCGACGACGGGCAGGCGGCCGAGCTCGCTCATCAGCCAGCCGCCGACGGTCTCGTAGGGGCCCTCCTCCGGCACCTTGACCGACGCCCGCTCGAGCAGCTCGTCGGGGCGGAGCAGGCCCGGGAAGGTCAGCCAGTTGCGCGAGCGCACCACGTCGACGCGGCTGCGGTCGTGCTCGTCGGAGACCTCGCCGACGAGCTCCTCGATGAGGTCCTCGAGGGTGACGACCCCGGCGGTGCCGCCGTACTCGTCGACGACGACGGCCATCTGGTAGCCGCGGCCGCGCACCTCGGCGAGGAGGTTGTCGAGGGTCATCGTCTCGGGCACGCGGACGGCGTCGGTCTGCAGCGCCGACACGGGCACGTCGGCCCGCTTCTCGCGCGGCACGGAGACGGCCTGCTTGACGTGCACCAGGCCGACCACGTCGTCGATGCCGTCGTCGGTGACCGGGAAGCGCGACAGGCCCGTGCGGCGTGCGAGCTCGAGCACCGTCTCGGCGGAGTCCGTCCGCGTGACCGTCGACAGGCGGGGGCGGGGCGTCATCACGTCGGAGGCGGTGTGGTCACTGAAGGCCAGGGTGCGCGCCAGCAGGGTCGCGGTGTCGGTGTCGAGGCTGCCCTCGAACGCCGAGCGGCGGACGAGCGACGAGAGCTCCTCGGCGGTGCGGGCGCCCGAGAGCTCCTCCTTCGGCTCGATGCCGATCGACCGGAGGATGGCGTTGGCCGTCTCGTTGAGCAGCCGCACGGCGGGCTTGAACACCGTGGTGAAGCCGACCTGGAAGGGGATGACCAGCTTCGCCGTGCGCAGCGGCAGGGCGAGGGCGAAGTTCTTGGGCACGAGCTCGCCGATGATCATCGACAGGAGGGTCGCGACGACGATCGAGACGATCGGCGCGCCGACGTCGACGACCGGCTCGGGCACGCCCACCGCGTTGAGCGGCGGCTCGAGCAGCCGCGAGATCGCGGGCTCCATCGTGTAGCCGGTCAGCAGCGTCGTCAGCGTGATGCCGAGCTGGGCGCTGGAGAGGTGGGTCGAGGTGATGCGGAGGGCGCCGATGGTCGGGCCCAGGCCCTTCTCGCCCTTCTGCTCACGGGCCTCGAGGTCGGACCGGTCGAGGTTGACGAGGCTGAACTCGCTGGCCACGAACAGGCCGGTGCCGACGGTGAGCAGCAGGCCGATGCCGAGGAGGATCCACTCGTTCACGAGGAGCGGTCACCCCGCTCGGCGGGGAGATGGTGGGAGGGTGCGGTCGTCTGGGACGGAGGGTCATCCATAGGCGTGCGATCCTACCGCGCGCGGGCGCTCGCGCCCCCACCTGTCGAGCGGACGCGGGCCGCGTCCGCTACCAGCTGACCGGCAGCGCCTTGCCCTCCTCGTACCCCGCCGCCGACTGGACGCCGACGAGGGCCCGCTCGGCGAACTCGGGCAGGGTCGTCGCGCCGGCGTAGGTGAACGAGCTGCGGACGCCGGAGGTGATCATGTCGAGCAGGTCCTCGACGCTGGGGCGGAGCGGGTCGAGGTAGATGCGCGACGACGAGATGCCCTCGGCGAAGAGCGTCTTGCGGGCGAGCTCGTAGGGGTCGAGCCGCTCGAAGCGGCCCTGCACGGCCTTCGTCGAGGCCATGCCCCAGCTGTCCTTGTAGAGCCGGCCCTCATCGTCGGCCGCGAGCTCGCCGGGGGCCTCGATCGTGCCCGCGAACCACGAGCCGATCATGACGGAGGCGGCGCCCGCGGCGAGCGCGAGGGCCACGTCGCGGGGGTACCGCACCCCGCCGTCGGCCCAGACGTGGGCGCCCAGCGCGCGGGCCGCCGCGGCCGTCTCGAGCACGGCCGAGAACTGGGGGCGGCCGACCGCGGTCATCATGCGGGTGGTGCACATGGCGCCCGGGCCGACGCCGACCTTCACGATGGAGGCCCCGGCGGCGACGAGGTGGCGCACCGCCTCCTCGGTGACGACGTTGCCGGCGGCGATCGGCAGGCCGAGCCCGAGGCCCGCGACCGACTTGATGGCCCGGATCATGCCGTCCTGGTCGCCGTGCGCGGTGTCGATCACGAGCACGTCGACGCCGGCGGCGGCGAGCGCCCGCGCCTTCTCGGCGACGTCGCCCGTGATGCCGACGGCGGCGGCCACGCGGAGGCGACCCCCGGCGTCGAGGGCCGGCCGGTACAGCGTGCTGCGGAGCGCGCTCTTGCGGCTGACCGTGCCGATGACGCGGCCGTGGCGGAGCACCGGCGCGAAGTCAATCTCGGCCGCGACCATGCGGTCGAAGGCGGCGCGCGGCCCGTCGACGTCGTCGGCGTCGAGGGAGGTGAGGGCGCCGTGCAGCAGGTCGCCGAGCACGGCGTCGCGGGGCGCGGTGCCGAGGCGGGAGGCGGCGATGCAGCCGAGGTACGCGCCGGTGCCGTCGTGCAGCACGATGCCGTGGCCCTCGACGGCCGGGACGCTGCGGAGGGCCGTCTCGACGGTCTCGCCCGCGTCGAGCGAGTAGGGGGTGTCGTAGTCGACCGGCTGGGCCTTCACCCACCGGATGGCCGCGTCGAGCTGCTGCAGCGGCATGTCCTGCGGCAGGACGCCGAGCCCGCCGCGTCGGGCGAGGGTCGCCGCGAGGCGGGGCCCGGTGACCGAGTTCATGTTCGCCGAGACGATCGGCAGCGTGGCGCCGGTGCCGTCGCCCGGGGCGAGGCTCACGTCGAGGCGGCTCGTGACCGACGACCTGCTGGGCACGAGGAACACGTCGGAGTACGTCAGGTCGTGGGTCGGCGTCGTCTCGTAGAACCTCATGGCTCCACGGTAGCTCTCCTCGACCGCGCTGACTCCGTGGGATCCGGGCCCGCCGGTGGGGCGCCTCCTGCGGGTCGCCCTGCCCGCGCTCGGTCGGATGCGCTTAAGCTGGGGCACCGTGGGCGGCGCTGCCCACGCACTGATCAACAATCAACGGAGAGTGGGCGATCGGCTGTGACGAGCCACGTGACGGGAACGACCGACGAGGGTGCCTTCGGCGCCAACGAGTGGTTGGTCGACGAGCTCTACGAGCAGTGGCTGGTCGACAAGAACGCGGTCGACGAGTCGTGGTGGCCCGTCCTCGAGGCGTACACCCCCGCCGACGGCGGAGGCACCCCGGCCGGAGGCGCCGCCGACGCCGCCTCCGCCCCGCAGTCCGCCGGCGCAGCGACCAGCACGCCCGCCGCGCCGGAGCCCGCCTCGACCGAGGGCGGCCAGGCCCAGGTCCCCGACGAGGTCGCCGGCGCCCCCGGCCAGGACGAGCCCGCGGCCCCGGCCCCCGCCCCGGCCGCGCCCGCCGGCAAGAAGGCGGCGAAGACCACGTCGGTGGAGCCCTCCGCGAAGCCCATCCCCGCCGACTCGCCCGCCAAGGCGCCGGAGCCGAAGCGCCCGGCCGCCGAGCCCACGCCGGAGCCCGAGGCCGTGGTCACCCCCCTCCGCGGCATGGCGAAGTCGCTCGCGACCAACATGGACGCCAGCCTCACGGTGCCCACCGCGACCAGCGTCCGCACCGTCGCGGCCAAGCTGATGATCGACAACCGCATCGTCATCAACAACCACCTGAAGCGCGCCCGCGGCGGCAAGGTGTCGTTCACGCACCTCATCGGCTGGGCCCTGGTGCAGGCGCTCAAGGAGTTCCCGAGCCAGAACGTCTTCTACGACGAGGTCGACGGCAAGCCCTCGGTCGTCACTCCCCCGCACATCAACCTCGGCCTCGCGATCGACATCCCGAAGCCGGACGGCACCCGTGCCCTCCTGGTGCCCGGCATCAAGAAGGCCGACGAGATGACCTTCGCCGACTTCCTGTCGGCCTACGAGGACGTCGTCCGCCGGGCCCGCGACAACAAGCTCACGGCGGCGGACTTCCAGGGCAACACGATCTCGCTGACCAACCCGGGAGGCATCGGCACCGTCCACAGCGTCCCGCGCCTCATGAAGGGGGCCGGCTCGATCATCGGCGCCGGCGCTCTCGACTACCCGGCCGAGTTCCAGGGCACGTCGTCGAAGACCCTCGTCGAGCTCGGCATCGGCAAGACCGTGACGCTGACGAGCACCTACGACCACCGCGTCATCCAGGGCGCGGGCTCCGGCGAGTTCCTCAAGAAGGTCAACGAGCTGCTGATCGGGCAGCGCGGCTTCTACGAGGAGATCTTCGCGGCCCTCCGCATCCCGTACGAGCCCATCCACTGGAACGCGGACATCAACGTCAACCTCGCCGAGCGCGTGGGCAAGACGGCGCGCGTGCAGGAGCTCATCAACAGCTACCGCGTGCGCGGCCACCTGATGGCCGACATCGACCCGCTCGAGTACCGCCAGCGGACCCACCCCGACCTCGCCATCGAGAGCCACGGGCTGACCTTCTGGGACCTCGACCGCGAGTTCGTCACGGGGGGCCTCGGGGGCCGCACCTCCGCCCTGCTGCGCGACATCCTCGGCATCCTCCGCGACTCCTACTGCCGCACGATCGGCGTCGAGTACATGCACATCCAGGACCCTGCGCAGCGGGCCTGGGTGCAGCAGCACGTCGAGGTGCCCTACGTGAAGCCGTCGCACGACGAGCAGATGCGCATCCTCGCCAAGCTCAACGAGGCCGAGGCCTTCGAGACCTTCCTGCAGACGAAGTACGTCGGCCAGAAGCGCTTCAGCCTCGAGGGCGGCGAGTCGGCGATCGCCCTGCTCGACACGGTCATCCAGCAGGCCGCCCGGGAGGGCCTCGAGGAGGTCGCGATCGGCATGGCCCACCGCGGCCGCCTCAACGTGCTGACGAACATCGCCGGCAAGACGTACGGCCAGATCTTCCGCGAGTTCGAGGGCACGCAGGACCCGAAGACGGTCCAGGGTTCCGGCGACGTGAAGTACCACCTCGGCACCGAGGGCGAGTTCACGAGCGCGACCGGCGAGACCATCCCCGTCTACCTCGCGGCTAACCCCTCGCACCTCGAGGCCGGCGACGGCGTGCTCGAGGGCATCGTCCGCGCGAAGCAAGACAGAGGGCCGAAGGGCGTCTTCGCCACGCTGCCCGTGCTGGTGCACGGCGACGCGGCCATGGCCGGCCAGGGCGTCGTGGTCGAAACGCTGCAGATGTCGCAGCTGCGCGGCTACCGCGTGGGCGGCACCATCCACGTCGTGATCAACAACCAGGTCGGCTTCACCACCCCGCCGTCGGAGTCGCGCACCTCGGTCTACTCGACCGACGTCGCGAAGACGATCCAGGCGCCGGTCTTCCACGTCAACGGCGACGACCCCGAGGCCGTGGCGCGCGTCGCCGAGCTCGCGTTCTCGTACCGCCAGCAGTTCAAGCGCGACGTCGTCGTCGACCTGGTCTGCTACCGCCGCCGCGGCCACAACGAGGGCGACGACCCGTCGATGACGCAGCCGCTGATGTACAACCTGATCGAGGCCAAGCGCAGCGTCCGCACCCTGTACACCGAGGCGCTCGTCGGCCGCGGCGACATCACACAAGAGGAGTACGACGGCGCCCACCGCGACTTCCAGGACCGCCTCGAGCGGGCCTTCGCCGAGACGCACGCGGCCCAGACCGGGTCGATGCCGGTGGTCACCGACGACGCGGGCGACGTCGACGACCTCGAGCGACCGGTGTCGCAGCGCGACGACTGCACCGGCGAGCCCGAGACGACCGGGGTGTCGCTCGACCTCATCCACGCGATCGGCGACGCGCACGACAACCCGCCCGAGGGCTTCTCCGTGCACCCGAAGCTGTCGCAGCTGCTGCGCAAGCGCGTCGACATGAGCCGCGCCGGCGGCATCGACTGGGCCTTCGCCGAGCTGCTCGCGATGGGCTCGGTGCTCACCGAGGGCACGCCCGTCCGGCTCGCCGGCCAGGACAGCCGTCGCGGCACCTTCGTGCAGCGCCACTCCGTGCTGCACGACCGCGAGAACGGCCAGGAGTGGCTGCCGCTGCAGAACATCACCGACGACCAGGCGAAGCTCTGGATCTACGACTCGCTGCTCAGCGAGTACGCGGCGATGGCCTTCGAGTACGGCTACTCGGTCGAGCGGGCCGACGCGCTGGTGATGTGGGAGGCGCAGTTCGGCGACTTCAGCAACGGCGCGCAGACCGTCATCGACGAGTTCATCTCGAGCGCCGAGCAGAAGTGGGGCCAGCGCTCCAGCGTCGTGCTGCTGCTGCCGCACGGCTACGAGGGCCAGGGCCCCGACCACTCGTCGGCGCGCATGGAGCGCTTCCTGCAGCTCTGCGCGGAGGACAACATGACCGTCGCGCGCCCCTCGACCCCCGCCTCCTACTTCCACCTGCTGCGCCGCCAGGCCTACGCCCGGCCGCGGCGCCCGCTCGTCGTCTTCACCCCGAAGGCGATGCTGCGGCTGCGCGGCGCGACGAGCGGCGTCGACGCGTTCACCTCGGGCCGCTTCGAGCCGGTGCTCGACTGCACGCGGGTCTCCGACCCGTCGGCGACGAAGCGCATCGTGCTGCACTCGGGCAAGATCCACTACGACCTTACGGCCGAGCTCGACAAGCGCGGCGTCGGCGACGACGTCGCCCTCGTGCGCCTCGAGCAGCTCTACCCGCTGCCGCTGGAGCGGATCCGCGAGGTGCTGTCGCGCTACCCGCAGGCCGAGCTGGTCTGGGCCCAGGAGGAGCCCGAGAACCAGGGCGCCTGGCCGTTCGTCGTGCTCGAGCTGCAGAAGCACCTCGACCGCCCGATCCGGGTCGCGTCGCGCCCCGCCTCGGCGTCGCCGGCGGCCGGCTCGACGAAGGCCAGCGCGGCGCAGCAGGCCGAGCTGATCGCGGCGGCGCTCACGCTGTAGCGCCGTCGGGGTGAAGCCCGCCGACCACGGCGGACGAGACGGAGGGTGACGTCGGCCGAGCCGACGTCGCCCTCCGTCGTGCCGGGCGCCGGGTGCCGAGGAGGCGCGGGGCGACCCTGATGCGCATGCCCGCTCCCCGAGACCCCGCCTCCCCCACCCGCCTCGCCCCGCTCGACGACGCACCTCCTGCCGCTCCCCGACCCTCGGCGCCACGCTCCGGAGCGAGCCGGCCGCCCCGGCAGGTCGGCGTGGACGTCGCCCGGGGCCTCTGCGTGCTGCTCGTCGCGCTGCACCACGCGATCCTCTACCCGGCCGACGTGCCGGAGTGGCTGCGCGACGTGACTATCGCCCTCGCGCCGTTCCGGATGCCGCTCCTGATGTTCCTCTCGGGGGCCCTGGTGCCCGCGACCGTCGGTCGTGGGGCCCGGTCGTTCCTGGTCGCTCGCGCCCGGAGCGTCCTGTGGCCCCTCGTCGTGTGGGGCGCGGTCATCGTCGCCGTCGACGTCGCCCGGGGCATCGCCCTGGGCCGGCTGGACGAGGCCGTCGCGGACACCACGTCGCACCTGCCGTGGGGCACCTGGTTCCTGGCCTACCTGCTCATCTTCGGGGTGGTGGCCCTCCTGGCCCGACGACTCCACCCCGGTCTCCTGGCCGCGGGCGCGGCGCTCGCGTCGCTGACCGTGCCCGAGCTCCCCGGCGACCTGCCCGGCCGGTTCTGGGCCATGGCCGTCTTCTTCTTCCTGGGCGTCTGGTCGGGCCGTCGACCCGACGCCCTCCGTCGGGCCTGCGGATCACGGGGCGCCGTGCTGGTGAGCGCGGTCCTGGTCGCCGCGACGGCGGCCGTGGCGGTCGCGCTGGGGGGCGACTCGCCCGCCTTCCAGCCGTGGGCAGCGCTGCCGGTCGCCGGGTCGTTCGTCGCGCTCGTCGCGGGTGCGACCTGGCTCGGTCGTCGACGGGTCGGCCGCTTCCCCGCGCTCGTGGGCGGACGGAGCATCACCTGGTACCTGCCGCACACCATCGGGGTCAAGGCGGGGCACGACCTCAGCGTGGCGCTCGGAGCGCCTCCGCTCGTGGAGGTCGCCCTCTGCCTGCTCGGCGCCCTCTCGATCGGCGCCGTCCTCCACCTCGTGGTCACGCGGTGGCCGCGGGCGGACGTGCTCTTCCGGTGGCCGCGCCGGACGGCTCCCGGGCGGTGATGCGCTGAGCGGTTGTCAGGATATGGAATGTCACGTAGCATGTCAGATGCGACATCCCCTCACCACGACCGGCCCCCGCCGCTGACGAAGGACTCCCATGCACCTCTCCGCCCGCTCCACCCGCCTCGCGGCGTTCGCCGCCCTCCCCCTCGCCGTCGTCATCAGCGGCGTCGTCGTCGGCACCAGCTCGTACGCCGCTTTCTCCGACACCACCGAGAACGCCGGCAACAGCTGGGCGACCGGCAAGGTCGCGATCAGCGACGACGACGAGGGCCAGGCGCTCTTCGAGGTCGCCGGCCTGCTGCCCGGCGACACCGGGTCGAACTGCCTCACCGTCACGGCCGACACGAGCGCTCCGAGCACGGTGCAGCTCTACACGGCCGACACCACCGACCTCGACGAGCTCGGGTCGTCGCTCGTCGTCGTCGTCGAGCGCGGTGACGAGGGAGCGACCTGCGAGGGGTTCATCTCGGATTCCGAGCCCCTCTTCGGCGGCACCCTGGCCGAACTTGCCGCCTCCACCTCCTTCGCCGACGGCGTGGGCGACTGGAGCGTGCCCGCGGGCACGACCGACTCCCTGTGGCGGGTCACGTACCACCTCGCCGACGGCGCGACGAACGCCGCGCAGGAGGCGGAGGCGACGACGACCTTCGTCTGGGAGGCGCAGAACGACTGAGCCACGGCGCGCCGGCGGCGGCCGAGTGCCCCGCCGGCACGCGCCCGCCGCCGCCCCGACCGCCGTCCTCCCGACCCGCGCCCGCCCGACACCCGAGGGATCCCCGTGCCCCACCCCGTCCGCTCCTGCCCGGGAGACCTGCCCGTGGTCGCCCTCGCGACGGCGGCCCGCACCGCGCTCTGGACGGTCGCCCTGCTCGCCCTGTGGCGCGTGCTCCCCGCCGCCGGGTGGGCGGTGACGACGGTCGCGAGCGACTCGATGGCACCGCGCCTCCGCACCGGCGACGTCGTCGCGGCCGTGCCGATCGACGGCGCCGACGCGGTGCCGGGACAGGTGCTCCTCGTCGACGACCCCGACCACGCCGACCGCCTGCGACTGCACCGGCTCGTCCGCACCGGCGACGAGGGGCTGCGCCTCCGGGGCGACGCGAACGCCGCCGACGACAGCAGCCCGGTCTCCCCGGCCGCCGTCCACGGCGCGGGCGTGCTGCGCGTGCCGGCCGTGGGCCTGCCCGGCGTCTGGCTGCGACAGGGCGCCGTCGCGCCGCTCCTGCTGCTCGTCGCGGCGGCGTCGGTGATCTCGGTGCTCGCGCGCGCCGACCGCGACGTCCGGCAGGGGCTGCCCTGCCGCCGCTGCGGCGCTCCGCGGTGGGAGACCGACGCGCCCTCCGTCGGGGAGCCGGCCCGCGCCTCCGGCCCGGTGCGCCTCGCCGCGGGTGCGCTGGTCGTCGTGGCGGTCGCCGCCGCAGGCACGACGAGCGACGCCGCCTTCTCGGCGACCACAGGGTCGGCGGTCACGGCCTCGACCGAGACCTTCCCGTGCTTCGGCGGCCCGCTGCTCGACGACCCCGTGCTGGCCTGGGGCTTCTCGGAGCCGCGGGGCGGCGACGTCCGCGACGAGAGCGGTCACGGGCACCTCGGCCGGTCGGCCTCCGGCCCGGTGCGGAACGACGCTCCCTGCGACGGCGACCCGTCGATGAGCCTCGACGCCCCGGACGCCCGCGTGCAGAGCACCGTGGTCGGCCCCGCGCCCTCGACCTTCTCGGTCGAGGCGTGGTTCCGCACCGAGAGCGCCGGCGGGAGGATCGTCGGCTACAGCTCGAGCACCTCCGCCGCGTCGCCCTACAAGGACCGCCACCTCTACATCGGGGCCGACGGCACCCTGCACTTCGGCGTGCAGGGGTCGAACGACTTCCGCTTCGCGCTCGGCGGGCGGAGCGTGGTGACCGACGGCGAGTGGCACCACGCCGTCGGCACGTCCCGGCCCGGCAGCACGGAGCTCTGGCTCGACGGCGAGCTGCAGGGCAGCCGAGCAGACGCCCGCGCCCTCAAGGTCTACGACGGGTCGTGGCGGGTCGGCCGCGAGTCGCTCGCCTCGTGGGCCGGCGAGCCGGCCGACTACACCCTCCGGGGCGACGTCGACACGGTGCGGGTGTACGACACCGCGCTCGACGCGGCCGCGGTGGCCGCCCACCACGCCGCGGGGCGCTGAGCGCGGCGCTGGCAGGGTGGGCGGGTCCCCGTCCTCCGCGGCGGGTCAGCGCCGACCCGCCGGGGAGGACCAGGACCCGCCGCACCCTCTCGGCGCCGCACCCTCTCGGCGCCGCGCCCGCGAGGACGGTGCCCAGCCCTCAGACGAGCTTCGAGTACCGCACGCCCGCCTCGTGGTACCCGCGCTTGCGGTAGAACCGGTGCGCCGAGTCGGTGGCCGCGGCCGACACCGCGTCGAGCGTCCGGGCGCCGTGCCCGCGGGCCCACCCCTCGAAGTGGCCGAGCAAATACGACCCGAGGCCGTCGCCGCGGGCGGCGTCGGCGACCACGAGCAGCAGCAGCTGGGCGGTCGGGGCGTCGGCGTTGTACGCCCACGTGACGTGCGCGCCGGCCACCGCCGAGACGCGCCCGGCCGCGTCACGGACGACCCACGTCTCGTGGCCGGCCTCCGCCGTGAGGCGGGCCAGGCGGGCCGACAGCACGTCGGCGTCGAGGGCGTAGCCCAGCGAGCTGATCAGCGAGACGAGGTCGTCGAGGTCGTCGGGCGTCGGGGTGCCGAGCACCTCCACCGTGGCGGTCATGACGCCGACGCTAGCGCAGTGCCGCGGTGCGTGACGACGGTGCGCCGGGGGGCTGCGGTGCCGGGGAGCCGGCCCGCGACTCCCCGAGGTCGGTCAGTGCTGGGCCTGGAGGGCCCGCAGCCGCGCGAGCACCGTCGAGCGGAGGTCTTCCGGGGCCGTCTCGCGGCACGCGCGCTGCACGGCCTCGGTGAGCACCTCGCCCACCTTGCGCTCGCCCGCGCAGTCGGCGCAGTTCGCGATGTGCTCGCGGATGTCGGCCGCGTCTTCACGGCACAGCTCGCCGTGGAGGTACTCCTCGAGCTCGGCCTTGGTCTTGTCGCACCCGCAGTCGGTCATCGCTTGCTGCCCTTCGTCGTCGTGCCGGCCGGCACCGCGATGCCGCGGTCGCGTGCGTAGTCGGCGAGGAGGCCTCGGAGGAGGCGGCGACCACGGTGGAGGCGGCTCATGACCGTGCCCACGGGGGTCTTCATGATGTCGGCGATCTCCTGGTAGGAGAAGCCCTCGACGTCGGCGAAGTAGACGGCCATGCGGAAGTCCTCCGGGACCTTCTGCAGGGCGTCCTTCACGGCGCTGTCGGGGAGGTGGTCGATCGCCTCGGCCTCGGCCGAGCGCGTGGAGCCGGAGGTGCGCGTCGCCGACTCGGCGCCGCCCATCTGCCAGTCCTCGAGCTCGTCGATGGTGCCCTGGTAGGGGTCGCGCTGCTTCTTGCGGTACGTGTTGATGAACGTGTTGGTCTGGATGCGGTACAGCCAGGCCTTCAGGTTGGTGCCCTGCTGGAACTGCCGGAAGGCGGCGAACGCCTTGACGAACGTCTCCTGCACGAGGTCGGAGGCGTCGGCCGGGTTGCGCGTCATGCGCATCGCGGCGGCGTAGAGCTGGTCCATGAACGGCAGCGCCTGCTCCTCGAAGAGGGAGCGGAGCTCGGCCTCGCCCGGAGGCGTCGCCTCGGCCTCGGCGGGGCCGGCCTCGTCGGCGCCGGCCTCGCCCGTGGCCCCGTCGGTCGCGGGGGCGACGACGGCTCGCTCGGGAACGGGCGCAGCGGCGGTCGCGCTGGTCGCGGGGGTGGGCTCGTCGCCCTCGGGGGTGATCATCAGGGCCGATTCTAGTTCGGCCACGGTGATGCGCCCCGGAAGCGTCATCGGTGCAAGTGCTGTGGGCACACGTCCTCCAGGTCGTCGCTGCATTACCCTGGTGAACCGATGCAGGTGTACAGGTATTCCGCGCCCGAGTTCTCCCCCTACGACGACGGCCGCGTGCCCGAGGCGGACCCGGGGCGCTGGGTCGCGCCGCGGGCGGCCGGGCCGCTCCGCGCCTCCCTCTCGCTGCCCGGGTCGAAGTCGCTGACGAACCGCGAACTCGTGCTGTCTGCGCTCGCCGCCGGCCCCTCCCGCCTGCGGGCGCCGCTGCACTCGCGCGACACCGCGCTGATGATCCAGGCCCTGCGGTCGCTCGACACGACGATCGACGAGGTCGAGTCGGGCGAGCCGTTCGGCCCCGACCTCGAGATCACCCCCGGCGAGCTGCAGGGCGGCGTCACCGTCGACTGCGGCCTGGCCGGCACCGTCATGCGGTTCCTGCCCCCGGTCGCCGCGCTGGCCCTCGGCCCCGTCACGTTCGACGGCGACGAGTCGGCCCGCCGCCGCCCGATGGCGACCACGGTCGCGTCGCTGCGGGCGCTCGGCGTCGAGGTGGCCGACGACGGCCGCGGCTCGCTGCCCTTCAGCGTCCACGGCACCGGCGAGGTCGAGGGAGGCGCGGTCGAGATCGACGCGTCCGCCTCCAGCCAGTTCGTGTCGGGGCTGCTGCTCTCGGCCCCGAGCTTCTCGCAGGGCCTGACCCTCACCCACACCGGCGAGAGCCTGCCGAGCATGCCCCACATCGAGATGACGATCGACGCCCTCGCGCAGCGCGGCGTCGAGGTCGCCTCGCCGTCGGCGGGCGTCTGGGAGGTGCCCGCCGGCCCGATCGCGGGTCGCGACCTCGTCATCGAGCCCGACCTCTCGAACGCGGCGCCCTTCCTGGTCGCGGCGCTCGTCGCGGGAGGCACGGTCTCGATCGCCCACTGGCCCGCCGAGACGACGCAGGTCGGCGCCGACCTGATCGAGCTGCTGCCCCTCTGGGGCGCGACCGTCACGCTCGAGGGCGACGTGCTCACGGTCGACGGCGGCGACGGCCTGATCGGCGGCGGCTCGCTGCCCGGGGTCGACGTCGACCTGTCGCGCGGCGGCGAGCTCGCCCCGGCGCTGGTCGCCCTCGCGGCCCTGGCCTCCGGGCCGAGCACGATCACGGGCATCGGCCACCTCCGCGGCCACGAGACCGACCGTCTCGCGGCCCTCGCGAGCGAGATCAACGCCCTCGGCGGCCGGGTGACCGAGCTCGACGACGGGCTGCACCTCGAGCCCTCCCCCCTGCACGCCGGCCAGTGGCGCTCGTTCGAGGACCACCGCATGGCGACGGCCGCCGCGATCATCGGCCTCGCGGTCGACGGCGTCGAGGTCGACGACGTGCGCGTGACGGCGAAGACGCTGCCGCAGTTCACGGAGCTGTGGAGCGAGCTGCTCGGTCGCCGGGTCAGCGAGCGACCCGCCGACATCGACCTGCTCGGCTTCCTGTAGGCCCGGCATGAGCTGGTGGAGCGACGTCGAGGGCGACGCGGACGACGAGGCCTACGGCGAGTACGACGAGAGCTCGGTGCGCGTGCGCCCGAACCCGAAGGCCAACCGACCGCGCACGAAGCAGCGGCCGGCGTACGACCAGGCCGAGGAGGGCGTCGTCTGGACCGTCGACCGCGGCCGCTACGGCGTGCTGATGGACGCCGGCACCCCCGACGAGCGCGAGATCACGACCGCCAGGGCCCGCGAGCTCGGCAAGAAGAGCGTCGTGACGGGCGACCGCGTCGGCGTCGTCGGCGACACGAGCGGGGCCGAGGGCTCGCTCGCCCGCATCGTCAAGGTGCAGGAGCGCACGACGCTGCTGCGCCGGAGCGCCGACGACAGCGACGCCGTCGAGCGCGTGATCGTGGCGAACGCCGACCAGATGCTGATCGTCGTGGCCGCGGCCGACCCCGAGCCGCGCCCCCGCCTCGTCGACCGCTACATGGTCGCGGCGTTCGACGCGGGCGTCGAGCCCATCCTCTGCATCACGAAGACCGACCTCGCCGACCCGGCGCCGTTCGCCGCGCACTTCGCGTGCCTCGACCTGCGGATCGTGACGACCACCTCCACGTCGTTCGACCCGCTGCCCGACGGCTCGCCGTCGCCCGTGCTCGACGAGCTGCGAGAGCTGCTCGACGGCCACGTGACGGTGACAGTGGGGCACTCGGGCGTCGGCAAGTCGACGCTCGTCAATGCGCTGACCGGTTCGCAGCGCGAGGTCGGCGTGGTGAACGCGGTGACCGGCCGCGGGCGGCACACGTCGTCGTCGACCGTGTCGTTCAAGGTGCCGAGCGGCGGCTGGATCGTCGACACCCCCGGTGTGCGGTCGTTCGGCCTCGGCCACGTCGACCCCGAGAACATCCTCAAGGCGTTCGCGGCGCACGCGCTGCCCGCCGACGGGCCCGCGCCCGACGGGATCCCCCTCGCCGAGGCCCACGACTGGGAGATCGTCGACCGCGTCGAGGCCGGCGAGCTCGGCGAGACCGGGCGCGAGCGGCTGCGGTCGCTGCAGACGCTGCTCGCCTCGAAGGGCGGAGTCAGCGGCCGCGACCAGGCCGCGCGCGACGACGACGCCCGCGGCGACGAGCAGCCGTAGCCCGTCCGCGCCCTGGGGTGCGGCCCACCGAGCACGTGCGGACCGACCCGTCCGGGGGCTGCTGGCTGCAAATGCCGACCGATGCGGGTCTGAGACCCGGAAAAGCACCTGTTTTGAGGCTCATCGTTCTCGTTCTGTCGGCATTTGCTGCGAAGAGGGGGTCGAGGAGGCGCGGTGCGGGCCGGGCGGGACGGGCCAGTCGGAGGCGCGGTGCAGGCCGGCCGCGCTCGGTACGCTGGCGAGGTGACCGACCCGACCCGCGACTCCTCGTCCGCTGCCGACCCGAGCGGCTCGGCCGAGTGGGCCGACGACCTGCGGCTGGCGCTGCAGCTCGCCGACGCGGCCGACGCGATCAGCACCGAGCGCTACCGCTCGGCCGACCTGCACGTGTCGCTGAAGCCCGACCGCACGCCCGTGACCGACGCCGACCAGGCCGTCGAGCGGGCGATCCGGGCCGGCATCGAGGCCGAGCGCCCCGACGACACCTTCTTCGGCGAGGAGTACGGCGACGACGGCGCCTCGCACCGCCAGTGGATCGTCGACCCGATCGACGGCACGGCGAACTTCCTGCGCGGGGTGCCGGTGTGGGCCACGCTGATCTCGCTCGTCGTCGACGGGGTGCCGGTGCTCGGGGTCGTGAGCGCGCCGATCCTCGGGCGGCGCTGGTGGGCGACGCGGGGCGGCGGGGCGTTCTCGTCCGAGCACGGTGCCGCTCCCCTGCGGGTGTCAGGGGTGAGCGACCTCGCCGATGCGTCGCTGAGCTACAACGGCCTCGAGTACTGGCGTGACGCCGGCCGGCTCGACCAGCTGCTCGACCTCACCGGCCGGGTCTGGCGAACGCGGGCGTACGGAGAGTTCTGGTCGTACATGCTCGTCGCCGAGGGCAGCGTCGACGTGGCGGGCGAGTTCGGGCTCGAGCCGTACGACATGGCGGCGGTCATCCCGATCGTCGAGGAGGCGGGGGGCCGGTTCTCGAGCGCCGACGGCAGGCCGGGCCCGTGGCACGGCAGCGCCCTCGCGACCAACGGCCTGCTGCACGACGGGGTGCTCGGAGTCGTCGCGGGCTGACGGTCGCCACCCGGCGCCCGGCCTCATCCCTCCGGACTAGCTCGCGCCTCGGCAGTCCCATCCCCCGGGGTGATGCCGTGCGTCGAGGCGACCGCTTGACTGGCCGCAGGTCGACGCCGCACCCCGGAGGGGTCCTGTCCACGGACGGGCCGGCGCACCAGGGGCCCCGCGGCTCGCCTGCCCTGAGGGCGGGCCGCGGGGGCTCCGTCAACGCCGGGGGCGCCGCCCACGGCGACGTCACCGCCTCGTGAAGGAGCCCCCATGCCCGTCGTCACCGCCGCCTCCGTCGTCTCCGCCTCGACCAGCACGATCAGCGCCGTCGACCCGGCCGCCGTCGACCTTCCGGCCACGCTCGACGTCGACATCACCGCGTGGCTCGTGGCCGCGGCGGCGTCCTCGCCTGCGACCGCCTGACGCCTGGTCCAGCAGCGCCCCTCGACGCCTGACACCGAGGCGTGATCACGGGCCCACCCACCGCACCCGGCGCAGCTGACCTCAGGAGGCGCTGGCTGCCTCCCCCACGCGCCCCTGCTTGCGGGCACGAAGGTCGAGCAGCGCCAGCACGAGCGCGACCGCCACGAGGGCGATGGTGACGAAGAACCCGCTGCGGTAGGCCGCGTGGTAGACGTCGAGCGACGCGTCAGAGCCAGCGCCGGCGATGACCGAGTAGAAGGTCGAGACCGCGGCCGCCGTGCCGATGGCGGTGCCGGCACGCTGGCCGACCTGGCCCATGGAGCCGGCGACGCCGCCCATCTCGACCGGCACCTCCGCCAGGGTCAGGGTCTGGTTGGGCGAGATGACGAAGCCTCCGCCCGCTCCCGCGACGAGCATGCCGACGCCCATGGCGTAGGGCGTGATCTCCTGCGGGGTGAGCACCGCGGCGAGCAGCAGCAGCACGAAGCCGCTGGCGACGAGGGCGAGGCCGAGCACCACGAGGCTGCGGCCGTACTTGTCGACGATGCGGCCGCCGTAGAACGCGGCGACGGCCGAGGTGAGGGCGAACGGGATCGTCACCATGCCGGCGTAGACGGGCTCGAGCCCGAGCCCCTGCTGCAGGTAGAGCGTGGTGAGGAGGAAGGTCGCGGGCAGCGCGCAGAAGTACACCGTCGCGATGAGGGTGCCGTTGCGGTACGACGCGAGCGAGAACAGCGAGAAGTGCACGACGGGTGACTTGCCGCGGGCCTTGTAGCGCTGCTCCCAGGCGACGAAGGCGGCGCCGAAGCCGACGAACCCGATGAGGAAGAGCCAGCGGAGGGGCTCGTCGCCCTGGCCGGTGGTCAGCACGAACGGCAGCATCAGCGTGAGGATGGTGAGGCCGAGCAGCACGATGCCGACGAGGTCGAGCTCGTTGTGGCCGCTCGGGGCGGTCGTCGCCCGGGGCAGCAACTTGAGGGCGAAGACGATGGCGACGATGCCGAGGGGCACGTTCATCCAGAAAAGAAGGCGCCAGCCGTCCTGGTCGCCGCCGATCGCTATGAGCAGGCCGCCGAGGGTCGGGCCGAAGGCGGTCGAGATGCCGATGACGGCGCCGAAGAGCCCGAAGGCGCGACCGCGCTCCTTGCCCTGGAAGAGCTGCTGTACGAGCCCCAGCACCTGGGGCATCTGGATGCCGGCCGCGACCCCCTGGAGGATGCGCGCGACGACGAGCAGCTCGATGCTCGGGGCGAGGGCGCAGAGGATGCTCGCGATCGTGAACGCGCTCAGCCCGATGACGAACATGAGGCGGCGCGACTTGAGGTCGCCGAGGCGGCCGGAGGGCACGAGCGAGAGGCCGAAGGCGAGGGCGTAGCCCGCGACGATCAGCTGCAGGGCGGTCGGCCCGGCGCCGAGCGAGGCCTCGATGCTCGGCAGGCCGACGTTGACCTTCGACAGGTCGAGGATGGTGAGGGCGGCGACGCCGACGCAGACGCCGAACGCCTGCCACTTCTGGCGGTCGGTGATCTGCCCCGTGGGGTCGGAGGCCGCGGGCGCTCCGTCGGAGTCGCGGGCAGAGGAGGAGTCGGATGCGTTCGTCATGGGATGCTCCTGTCTTACACCTGTCGGTCGCCGCTGCCCCGCCGTCGAGGCGCGGCGCTCCCCGGCGCGGTCGCAGGCGGACACCGCTACCGTGGGCCGGATGACGACGCGACGGCTGCGGACGACCGCGGCCCGTCTGCTCGCGGCCTGGCTCGTCGTGCTCGCCCTCGTCGGGTCGTCCGTCGCCCTCGTCCCGGCCGTCGCCGAGGTGGCGCGGTCGACCTGGGCCGACGTGCTCGCCTCGACGCGGCCGATCGGCCTGCTCACCATGTCGGACGGCTACACGCAGGTGGCCGCGATCGCGCTGGCGCTCGCACCGCTCCTCCCCCTGGCCGACGTCGCCACGAGCCTCCGTCGGCGACGGGCGCTGCTGCGCCTCGCCGCCGTGCTGGGCGTCGTGGCGATCGTGGTGCTGACGGCGGCGACAGCGGGAGGCGCGGTGCCGGTCCGCGCCCGCCTCACCTCCCTGACGGTGGCCGTCGCGGTCGGGCTCGCGCTCGGTGCCCTGATCAGCGCGGCGCTCCGCCCCCTGCTGGGCGCTCACCCTGCCGGAACGCCCGGCCCCGCGACGCGGCGCCTCGCGGTCCGATCAGCGCTCGGCTACGGCGCGTTCGTGGCGCTCGTCGCCTTCACGTCGAGGCCGGTCGACAGC
Organism: Frigoribacterium endophyticum; assembly: GCF_011759585.1. GTDB lineage: Bacteria > Actinomycetota > Actinomycetes > Actinomycetales > Microbacteriaceae > Frigoribacterium > Frigoribacterium endophyticum. Next base: position 805,457 of record NZ_JAAOYV010000001.1, on the reverse strand, counting down.
GGGGTGACTCCCCTGCTCGTGCGGGCGCTCGACCGGCTGCACACCGTCGGATTCCCCGCGTGGATGAGCTACAGCGCCGTGGAGTTCACGGCGAACACCGTCTTCTTCGTGCCGGTCGGGCTGATCGTGGTGCTGCTGGTCGGCCTGCGCCGCTGGTGGTGGGGCGCCGTGGCAGGGTTCGTGATCAGCGGCAGCGTCGAGCTCGGCCAGCTGCTCTTCCTCCCCGACCGGTTCGCCTCGCTCGACGACCTGCTCGCGAACTCGACGGGGGCACTGCTCGGAGCCCTCGTGGGGGTCGTGTTGCTAGGGCGGCTCGCTCGGCGATCGTGACGGGGTCCGTCCGCCGAGAGAACGGCAGAGGGCAGACGAACAGCTGACGCCAACACTGTTCAGGGCGAAAAGGACGGTCTGCTGCCTGGCCACACGACTCCCCCAGTGCCACCCGAGGGGCACTCGGCCGCGCTGACGCAAGTGACCGCCTCTGTCTCGGGAACGACGAAGGGCCCCGGCAGAAGCCGGGGCCCTTCGGGGTGATCTGGAGTTACGCGTTGTTGCGCGCGCGGCGCTGCAGCGTGACGACGACCATCAGCGCGATGCCGAGCATAAGGGCGCCGGCGGCGGCCCAGATGACGAGCGTCGGGACGGTCGAACCCGTGAAGGCGAGGCCACCGGCGTTGTTGGAGCCAGCGGCGGGGGTGCCGTCAGCGGCGACCACGGTCAGCGCGGCGGGCGCCACGTTGCCGGAGGTGAGGCCGGTCGCGGTCAGCGAGTAGGTGCCACGCGCCGAGGTGGGCAGCGTGACGGCGACGCGAGCGGCACCGTTGGCGTCGGCGGTCTTGACGAGCGTCGTGGTCTCGATGGCGGCCAGCGTGACGCGACCCTCACCGGTGACGGCGAAGCTGACGTTCTCACCGGCAATGAACGAACCGTTGACGATGGTGACGTTGATGGTGCCACCAGCGGCGACGGTGCCCTGCACCGTGACGTTGGTCGACGGGACGTAAGCCTGGGCAGCGGCCGGACCAGCGAAAACGCCGGCGACCACGAGCAGAGCTGCGGCGATGATCTTCTTCATGGGTTCCCCTAAGTGGATAGGCGCCCCAGTGACTTCCCCTGCGGAATGAGACGCAGGCTCAGGTTAGCGGAGATTCACAGGTAACGCTTACCTGTTGTGTTTCCGGAAGGTTAACGATCGGGGTCGTCTCGAGCTGCGCCGCGCCAGTCGTAGTCGGCCCGCCGAGGAACGACATCTTGATCGTCGTGCTTTGTCCTGGTGAGAGGGTGGTCTGCAGCTGGACGACCGCATGGCCGGAGTCTGTCGCGGTCTGTACACCGGCAGGTTGACCATCGACTGCCGCCTCCATGAACACCCCCTCACTGGGGGCATAGACGGCGAGGTTGGTGCTGATCTGGCCCGGGGGAATGCCAAAGTTCCCGTCTCCCGTGACGTACGGCGGCAGCGACGCCGCGGCGTCGGCAGGTGCGTCGTTCCGGAGGGTGACCTCAACGACGTAGGTGGAGCGCCCGTCCTGCCGGCAGACCTCCTGCCCGACTCCGAAGTCCGCGCCGAGGTAATAGTCCATCTTCGCCCCGGTGCCGTCGTTGAGGTACATGCCAAAGCGGGGCTGCGACGGCGTGCTCGTCGGAAGCTGGCCCGCGAGCGTGGTCTCCGCGATGCGGGCCTGCTCGTCAGGGTCCGCGCTCCATAGGTAGATGCGGCGTTCGTCGCCAGCCCGGGTGAGCGCCGACACAAGCGTTTTGGGGTCGAGTGAGCCCGACGCCACGGCGGAGAACACGCCCGACGCGGTTCCGGCGAAGAAGAGGTCCTGCTGGGCCGGTTCCTCGTAGCGGGAGTACGCCTCGCTGAGCAGCAGCGGGACGACGTTGTCCGAGGTGAGGACGTCGCCGGTCGGCAAGGTGATGGGCCCGGTCGCGGCCATGAGGTAGCTGAGGGCGACGGGATCCATGGAGAGGACCCCGTCTACGGTCGTGCCGAACTGCCGCTTCCACATCTCGCTCGCGAGTTGCGCGCTCAGGGGGAACTGAGGAGTGAGGTTTACGTCCTGGATGTACTGACCGGTGATGGCGCCGTACAGTCCCTCCGTCTCTGGAGGCAACGGCAGTACAGGAGCGTCAGCTCGAGGGAAATCGCTCGATGACGCCTGCTGAACGAGGCTGAGTCTCCCATCCTCGACGTGCAAGAGAGCGACAGCGCCAGGTATGCCCCCGGTAGCCCGGACCTCGGCGTTGTTCTGGAAGAGAATCAGGTAATCCCGCGGGCCGTTCGCCCCCATCATGGCCGGCGCGAGATCCACGGCTCGCGCCACGACGTCGATCTGAGTGGTGGCCTTGCTCAGGACATCAACGAGTTGGGCCACCGCGTCTTTTATCGGCTCGACCGTGGCGGAGGCGTCGATGTTCCTTGCGTTGCCAAGCTCGGCCTTGAGGGTCTCATCGGCTCCACCCACCGCGGGTGCGACCTTGATCAACGGCTGTAGATCGATCGCACCGTTCTGGGGTTTGAAGGCGTCGACGCCGACATCGTCGGCTATGCCTGCCACAGGAACGATCGCGTCACTCGCTACATTCGAGAGGACCTCTGAGACTTCCCTGACCGCGCGCAGATCGTCCCCCACGAGCGGGAGCCGTTCCGCCGCCCGCCACACTAAGTCGCTCGTGAGGTCACGCGCAGCGTCTACGTCGACCTCAAGTTCCCGAGCCGATACGAGCGCAGCGGCAGGGTCGCTGCCGGCAAGGTCCGACTGAACGCGATCAGCCGACGTCACTGCCGCTCTGAGGTGCTGTGAAGCCAGAACACCCCTGACGCCCACCCACGCCACGGCCCCGAGTACGACGACGAGACCTGTGACTACGACCCACCTCGCCACTCGCCACGTCGATCTCGGCGATGACTCCTCGACGTGAGCTGCTGACATGACCACATTCAAACACGACACCACAGCGTCCCAGCTTTGGGACTACTTCAGACCCTGGTCGAAAAAGGCAGTAGGCAACTGAACCCTAGATTTTGCGTCAAGTACCTGGCACGAACGGCGGCCACGTGGGCCCTGACGGAAAGACCAAGAAGGGCATGAACGCACCCGAGCACACGTGAGCAAAAGAGGCGGGAAAAGTGCTGGGCGACTCCCAAAGCATTCTGCCGCATTACGCCATAACCGACGTACCTGGTTTTGTCTTTCGCCGCTTACCACCCGACCTTGAACCACGATTTTCGCACACAGCACTACAGCGATGCTCTGTCCTCGACTCGTAATGCCAGGGCTTGGCAATCGCCACCCGCAACTACGAGAGTTCGGTCCGAGAAGGATTTTCCGGCCTCTTACGCATCGCACTTACTAGTAGCCCTACCTGCAGAAGCATCGAGAGGCATTCCGCAGCAGCGAGCATCCACGCTGCTCCCGACACTCCTGCCACTAAGGCACCTATGAAAATGCCTGGCAGGCCCAGTACGGCGCTCATCAACGACACTCTTGCCAGCATCTGGGCTCCGCCAAGTGCGAGGAGGCAGACGAGGCCCGTCACTTGTGCCAACACCATGGCAGTGAGCGCAAGGGCGAACGGGACCAGAAGAGCAGCCCCTATCTGCACCTGCCCATGGCTGAGAAGATCGGCCAGCCACGGAGCCAACAGCACGAAGCAGACTCCGCCCAGAAGAGCTAGAACTGCCCCAGCTGGCCACGCAATTCGCACTTTTCGCGTAGTGCCAGCAAGTTCGCCCGCCGGCACCCAGCCCTGCAGGAATTGGATGAGAGGCGCGTACGCAGTCGTGGCGAAGCGGAGGAGCTTGTCGGCCAATGCGTAGAAGGACAACGCAGCTGGGGCAACGGTCGAGACGATGACGAGCGGTATTGACGCGTATGCAGCGGCTACGACTGAGATGGACAGGCCCGCCGTTTGAGCTCGCAGTCGCTGGATCGATTCACGCAGATCTGCGCCACGCAGCACGGAGACACCTGGCGCCGCCGCCCTTGACGTAGCCGCCACACCTAGCAGAACACCGATCAAGATCGCCGCCGGGAACGCTTCCAAGGGAAGGCCGAATGAAAGAGCAACTGCGCCTACAACGTTCCCGACAACACGCGGACATGCGTCAAAAAGAAGAAAAGAAACCGGACGGGCGGCACCGGAAAAGAACCAGCCTGCAAGAAGTCCAGTGCTGGCAAAAGCTCCTGCGTTGAGTGCCGCAGCAGCCCGGTCCTGATCGACAACGGCGAAAGTCACTAGGACCGCGACTGCGAGCAGGGGGGCATAAAGGAGCGCCCGAGCTCGGAGGGATTCTACGTAGATCTGAGGCCGACCCGACGCATCTGCTCTCGCAACGTCCGTAGGGCCCGTCGTTCCCCAGCCAAATCCTGTGAGGATCGCAGCCCCGGTCCCCACCGCTTGCCCGACGGCCAAACTTGCCCAAGCTCGCGGGCCTGAGTGATCAATAACCACGGGTATTACGGACAAAGTGACGATAGCCGAAAGCCCGATCGACAGCCCGTAGACGGCAACAGACGTCCCATGGCGCATGTTCACCGGACGCTATCTCAGGTTCGTAGGGGCGATGGCCTGCGCGGCCACTAGCGCCGAACCTTCGTGGCAGAAAGAAGACGCGTTCGCAGCCACCGGAACTGCTTCGGAAGCGTCGACTTCAACCTTCCAAACTCGTCCGGAAGTGCGTATTTAAACGCAAGGGCGCTGTCGCCCGCACTAATGCCGATCATCTTCTTCGATGCGCTCAGTTTCCAGCTGCGGAACTCCGAGGCATCTGCAGCGCGGAAGGGAGATGGAAGATTCGTATCACCGTCAATCAGGGCCTTTCGATACGCCCGACGCATCCTCTTGCTGATGACTCTTCCAGAGCTGTCCTTGACGTAACCGTACTGAGGCTTAGGGCCAAGAATCTTCTCGGCGTCGAGCACACGCTGGGCGTAGATCTCACTGATGTCCCTCAAGGCTGGGGTGTCCAGCGCGAGGTTCCGCATGTCCATATTTAGGCGTTCACTAATGGCTCCGGGGTCACGAGGGTCAAAACCGCTGAAGTGCATGAGCCGCAGGGGCTCACCCGACGCGGGAATCACCAGATCCGAGCCCCGCATCTCGAAGAGGCGCTCGTGCAGGTTCCAAGGTCCGACGTTGTACCCATGGTGGCGAAGTGAATGTGCCCCGAAAAGATTGGCCCCCACATCGGTCCATTTCTGGTCCACGAAAAGGCCAAGGAGAGGGTAGATCAGACATTCGCGCTTCAGGTGTCCCCACCACCAATCGAGGAACGGAATACCCGCACGTCCGACAGCGCAGAAGCCCAGGTTGTGAACACCCACCGTCAGGCTGTGCACTTCCGTGATGTGGGTGACTTCAGCGGGGATCGGAGAGAGGAAGTGTGGGGTGAGCACGACGCCGTACTCATCGATCGCGCCCTCGAGCTCAGTGAGAGCTCCGATGACGAACATGTCGGGGTCAAGGTAGACAGCCTGCTCATAAGTGTCCAGGAGCAACTTGAGCAGCAAAGGCTTGACCGCCGTCGACAACTCGACCACGTCATAAATCATCGCCAAGCGGTCTATCTCTTGGGCGTCGAGACCCAAGTCTTCAAGACCCAGGATGCGGAGATGGGAGCGCGAGTGTGCCAGCTCGCCGCGATCAGCATCGACAACGAGGATTACAAGGTCTCGATCAGGCTCTTGTTCTCGCACACTCGAGTAGAGCGCCAAGGCCTGACCCAAGTAGTTTTGTGCAACGATCGTGCAGTAGATGCCCTTGAGCCCTCGACCCGAATCAATCACTGCGTTTTCAAGCTCGCCCACGATGCCCCTCACTTCTTGCTTACTGGCCGCAGTACAACCCGTTGAGGGTGAACTGATCTGCGTTCAGTATGCCGGTAGTTCAGAGCCAGCCATACGCGCCGCTCCCACGCACTGCCAGGTGGGATCAAAAAGGAAGCAGGAACCTATGGGAACCATCTCCTCGATTTTCCGTGAAGAGAATGCTGCACATGCGCTAGTACGCCTCGTAAACACGGTACTAAGTCGCACGTTCGCACGACTCAACGGTCGCTTACTTCGATGGTCGGAGTCGAGCGTCCCGTGGGGCAGCAAGATTGTCGGAACACGCTTTATTCATGTAGAGAGCGGGTTTTTTGCTTCGGGCCGGATCTGGGTAGAAGCAGTCACGAACTATGAGGGACAACGATTCTCTCCGAGGATCAGCCTAGGCAAGAACGTCCGTAGCTCTCCGAATTTGCATATCTCAGCAATCTCGAACGTCACTATCGGCGACGATTGCCTCCTGGGCTCGAACGTGCTGATCAGTGACAATGCTCACGGAGACTACGGCCCCAGAGGTTCGCTGCCGTCATCGAGCCCCGCTACACGTCCCCTTGTAGCCAAGGGTGGCATTAAGGTCGGGGCGAACTGTTGGATTGGTGACAACGTCGTAATCCTCGGCGGCGTGGAGATAGGGGATGGTGTCGTCGTAGCCGCAAATTCAGTTGTTAACAAGAGTATTCCGCCGAGAAGCATTGCTGCCGGCAGTCCGGCCAAGGTAGTGAAGAGGCACACCGCCGCAACGGGTTGGGTGGCCGGCCCCTTCTAACGAGCACAGTTCACAGCCGCTCAAACTGAAACCGGCACTTTATGTGGAAATCATCAACAGCAACAACGCAATGGCACTCTCAACCTGTTCCTAGGACAGCCGCTTCTTCATAGCTTGCGAGCCACGGCTACTGAGTTGACGATGCATCGACGGCGTCGTCGTAGCTCTGGCTATTGCCGCAGCTACCAGTATGGCAATCATAATGAAGACGAGGTTTCCTGTATTGAACAGGAACGCTCGCCAATATTCAAGGAATCCATATCCCAATGCCCCAGCTCCGACTACTAAGACTGAGGTGTACTGCGCAAAGTGGCTGAAGAGGAAAGCGGCCAGGGCCAGAACAAGCAGGGTGAGGATCATCCCCCACCATCCATAGCGAGCGTACGTGTCCGCAAAGGACGAGTTGGAGTTCAGGTTCGGCGCGATGTCGACCTGTTGCCCGTAGAGCCCCTTGTCGGTGACGGCGGCCCGATTTCCTTTTGTAGTCTGCAGGAATGTCGGGACAATAGCCTGCGCACCTGCTCCAAGGTCAACCGGTACATCTAGTCTTCCGTTAAATATGGCCCTTGCGACGCCCACTGCAACCTGGGTAGGTGACCCCACGTAAGCAGCTATCTGATATACATTCATCATTGCGGGGTTTTCAACCCCAAATAGGCGATAGAACCCGGCATTCCGCGTGTAGTTAGCTATCCCGAGCAGGACAAACATAACCCCTGCGACCGTTATCGTGGGAACGAGGCGAAGACGCGTCTCGGGCTTATTGTGGACATATAGATAGATAAAAATTGCCGTAGCCATGATCAGTGACAGTCGTGAGCTCAGAAGCACAACGGCCATCAGCAGGACGATGTTTAGACCCGCCATAATCCAAGATGATTTCTTCTGCATTGCCAGAAATGCACCCAAAGGTGCTGCAACAATAACCGCATAACGGAGTGTTCCTATACTGGAACCTTCTAGGAGAACAGCAGAAAGGTTGTTAGCCTGGCCCGTCTGAATGGCTGGGATGATCGCAACAACTCGACTGATCGTGTAATAGGCCCCCAGGACCCCCGCAGCTGCGATCACTGTCAGGACCATATAGAAACGAACCTCAAATCGAGGATCCGTTTCAGCAGCTTTCATGCCAGCAGTAGGAGGCACTGCCCGGCCTGCTGCACCCGCAAAAATGACGACAAGCAGACAAATAACGTACCAACCCCCGAGAAGAAGGACACCTCCGGCTTCAAGCGGGCTGCGCTCGTCGAATCCCCGGAGGTACATTCCAGTGCCCGGGATTAGCCAGATGACGAAGCTTGCCAGTACTGGAATCGCCAGAAGCTTAGCCGGCGTAAACAATCGTACTAACTTCACGCAATTCCCCTAGATGTGAGTACGTCCTGAACCTTCAACGCAACGTCGGGCCACCGGTGAGCATCAGAGGGCTGACGGACGTGGAATTGATCGCTCAGCATAGTTCTCATAGCGTCGGCCCACGCTTCCGAGCTCGACAGCTCAGTGACGACAAGTCCGTTCTTACCGACGATCTCCGCTATCGAGCCGCAGCCCGCCCAGTAGGCGACAGGACGACCGCAGGCTAGGCTTTCGGCCGCTGGCAGCCCGAAACCCTCGAGGCGGGATGGGTACACGAGGCCCGAAGAACCTCTGTACATCGCCGCGAGTTCATCGTCGGATACACCCGTTGTCGCCATGACCCGCTCGGAAACTCCCCACTTGCGTGCAAGACCTTCTACTTGGGCGGTCTCGGACGCAACCACGATGAGACGCGCATCCGGGGTGAGCGAGAGTGCCTCAAAGAGAACTTCGGCGTTCTTGTGTGCCTTGATGTTACCTACGTACATCAAATATGGATCCGCCGCTGAATAGATCGGTCCCGCGGGGTTGAAAGTTGCTGAGCACCCGTTACCCACATCGATCACGTCCACGACATCTGTCTGCAGCCACTCAACGAGGTGGTGACGTGACGTCTTAGAAACAGTCATAACGACACCCGCGCGCAGGATTGCCGGTTTCACTACTCGCTCGTAATACAGCTTCTTTAGGGAGGATGACTCCTCATCAACTTGCAAGTGAATGAGGTCGTGCACAGTCAGAAACTGTCTCGCGATCGTAAGGCCGGCGTTATACCCTGGCGAGTAGATGGCGGCCTGACTCCCGAGGGCAAGTCGGCTTGGGTTGAGCACGTCTAGGGGAGAGGTTGGCTTTGGCCCCCCTCTGAGCGCCGTGAACGGCAGATCGATTCGATCGACGACTTCCTTACCAAAGCGAGCGATACCGTGGTGGCCTCGCCAACGGTTGTCGACGTAGAGCATGCGTTTACCTAATCCCCAAGATTGATCCGAGCCTGCTTTTACGACCGACTTGCTCTCGGCGAGGAGTCCCGTCGCCGCCCCCCTGATGCCTTTCGGCAGTTCTCCCTTGGTGACGTCTAGACACCGCCAAAGCTGCGCGTCGAGACCTTGCTCCTCGCTAATTCGACTATCGCACAAGAATCGGCCGCATTTTGTCGCCGCGCCCATTCCTTCGTTGCGAGTCTCGACGCCTCAACCTAGAGTCAGCCAATGTGCCCGGCGCTCCTTGTGTCCGACGTCACTACTCGCTTCGATACCCTCCTAACGAGAGTTGGATTCTGAGATCCAGATTGGCACTCCTACCCACGCTCTCATCTGCCGCTTGTGATTTGGAACTATAAATATGATGCAGTCCACGAGCGAGCAAACTAGCTGGAGTCCACTACCGAGTGGCGAGATCGTCCATGAGTGGCTCGCGCCGATCGGCGGTTCGGAGAACGTCGTCGACGAGCTGTTGCTAGCTCTTCCAGAAGCTCGCTTGACGGCAGCCTGGAACGACGCCCCGGATAGGTTCCCGACAGCAAGAGAGACTGTCCTCGCGAGAACACCCCTGAGACGTTCCAAGGCGCTTGCTTTGCCTGCTATGCCAGCAACTTGGCGGTTCTTAGGTCGTTCTGATGCTAAATGGATACTCTCGTCCAGTCATCTATTCTCCCATCACGCGAGATTCTCGGGTGCAGCACGACAGGCAAAGCGTCTCGTCTATCTCTACACGCCCGCTCGATACATTTGGTCCCCCGAACTTGATTCGCGAGGAACTGGCCCCGGAGTTCGACTCGCCTCCTCCCTTTTCAAGGGCATAGATCGTGCGCGAGCTCAGGATGCCGACAGCATCGTAGCCATCAGCAATTACGTCGCTAAGCGCGTCGAGAAGTACTGGGGCCTGGACGCGGGTGTCATCTACCCGCCCGTTGAATCACAGGCCATCATCAGGGAGCTCGAGTCTCCAACTGCGCTCACACCAGCTGAGCAATCCATCCTGGAGGCTCTCCCCAGTGACTTCGTCTTGGGGGCGTCCAGGTTCATTCCTTACAAGCGCCTCGAAGACGTCATCTCGTCCGGCGCAGCCGTTGATCTTCCTGTCGTCCTTGCCGGCGCAGGACCTCACCTCCCCGTCCTCCGAGCGATGGCTGAGGCCAGCAGAGTTCCTGTCCACTTCGTCGACGCACCATCAACAGCACTCTTGAGGCGTTTGTACCAGCGCGCCACTGTCTTCATTTTTCCGGCCCTAGAAGATTTCGGAATCATGCCTGTCGAGGCCATGGCGACTGGGACGGGAGTCGTTGCTCTCGACCGCGGAGGGGCAGCAGAAACGGTGCAGCACGGCATTACCGGCGCGACTGTCTCCGACTTCAGTTCAGGCGACGTCGTCCGCGCCGTGGAAGAAGCAGCTTCCGTTTCGACGGCGGATTGCCAGAACGCAGCCCTGACATACGACGCAAGTCTCTTCCGCGACAGGATGCGCTTTTGGGTAGCTGAGACTCTGGGCTGAGACCCCGCCTCCTATACCGTTTTTGTCTGTCCCGCTCTAGTGAGCGTCGTTGCCCGGCGCGAGCACCGCTCGAATGGTTCGCCACAAGATAACGATGTCGCCTGTAATCGACCAGTTTTCGACGTAATAGAGATCGAGCCGAATCGCGTCTTCCCACCCAAGCGACGAACGGCCTCCAACCTGCCAGAGTCCAGACATGCCGGGCTTGAGCAGCAGTCGCCGACGTGCGGCGTCGTCGTACAGAGCGACCTCTCCATCGCGTTGAGGTCGGGGGCCGACCAAGCTCATGGAACCGAGGAACACGTTGAACAGCTGAGGAAACTCGTCGAGGGAGTGCTTGCGGAGCAGGCGGCCGATGGACGTGACACGCGGGTCGTTCTGTACCTTGAAGAGTGGCTTGTCGCTCGACCCCTGGGCCGCGAGCAAGGACTGCAGCTCGGCATCGGCGTTGACCCTCATGGACCGGAACTTCAGCATGTGGAAGTGGTCACCGTTCAGACCGACCCGCTCCTGCTTGTAGAGAACCGGACCGGGGCTCGTCACCTTCACCATGATCGCGAGCACGATCAGAACCGGAGAGAGTGCTGTGATCAGTGAACCCGAACCGAGGATGTCGAACAGCCGCTTCGTGAAGAGCTTGCTGCCAGCGTAGCGCGGTGTCTCGACGTGGATCAGAGGCAGGCCGGCTACAGGTCGTGTGTGGATGCGCGGTCCGCCGATGTCCGTCAGGCTCGGCGCCACGATGAGGTGCCGCTGCCCGGCCTCCAGCCCCCAGCTCAGCTTCTTGATCTGCTGCGGGCCGAGCTCTTCAGCACCTGTCACGACGAGCGTGTCTGCAGATGCCTCGTCGAGAGCGCGGAGGGAGTCGTCGACGCCGCCGAGGATGCGGATCGAGGTGCCCGGGAGCGTCTCACCGGCAGCACCGGTCGTCACGCAGGCACCTACCACGTGGTATCCCTCCTCGGGGTGCCTCGCCAGCTCACGAGCGATGTGCAAGGCAGTGGCCTGCGAGCCCACCAGCACCACCCGTGCGGAGTACTCTCCGCTACGTCGCTTGATCGAGAGCCACTGCCGCCACATCCAGCGCGAGAACATCAAGACGATGATGCCGAGGGGCAGCGCGATCAGGATGTACCCGCGAGCCACGTCGAGCTTGAAGAGATACGAGACGACGGCCACGAGGCCGAACAACCTCGCGGTGCTGTCCGCGATGTTCTTGTACTCCTGAGTGCCGCCGCCGAGCACGCGGTAATCACGGGTGCTGTAGAGCTGGAGCATGACCATCCACGCGACGATCAAGGCGATCGAGAAGGCGTAGTAGCTGACACGCAGCTCTGTGAGTTGGCCGGCGACGGCGACGTTGCTGGAGTCGAAGCCGAAGTAAGCGATCTGGACCCCGAACACGACCCAGTACAGGACGAGGAGGTCGGTGAAGGCGATCCGCCTCGAGTAAGTCCGGCTCCAATCGAACGGGACCACGAGATCGGGGTTCTTCGTGATGCTCACCAGGTCGCCCCACCATCTGTCGAAACGAGTGTTTGCAAGCCTGTATCAACCCAGACGACCTGGCCGGAGGAGCTGAGCGACACATCGCCTGCGGGATCGATGTCAGGAATGCAACCGAGCGGAGAAGCGAAGCTACGGGACGTCACGGGGATCGACACAGACTGCACGGCCAAGCCTGCGCAGTCGTCAGCCCCGGAACGAGCGATGAGGTACCGGTCGTCGCTCACGGTCACGTCGATGATGCCCGGCACGTCCAGGGGTGTCCACGTCCCAGCCGCATCGCGGAAGGTCACGAGGCCTTCACAAGCCACGGCATCCCCCCCGTCGGACGAGACGACCCGCATCGGCGAGGCGCACGGCGACGGTACCGTTCCAGAGCGGAGGGTCACGGTCGAGCCGTCGACATCGCTGAATCCGAGACTTCCGGCTTCAGCTGGGTATTCCTTCCAGAACTCGCCCCCGGTGAAGCTGGCCCAGAACTGACGATCGCAGGCGGCACCGACTCCCCCGAGTACAGAAACGCGCTCAGGTCCAGCGTCGAGGGCGACGACGGTGCGGACGTCGAAAAAGACCTCGACGGCTGACCAGGTCGCGCCGCCATCGACGCTGCGCTCAACGCGGGCCGCGACGTCGGTGCACGAGCCCGGGGTGGCGCGCCACGCCTCGGTGGCGCTGACGACCGACAGGAAACCGGAAGGCTCGGTCGACGTGGGCGACGTCGTCGGTGTGGGGGTGGGAGTCGACGTCTGTTGTTCTTCCGGGGGCGGACCGGAGGAGAACGTCGGGATCGGCCCTGCCTCGCGCTGCTCGCCGGGTCGGGTCGACGCGACGGCCGCCGCGATCAGGGCGACGTCGGCGACGACGAGCACCGCCAGCACGACGAACCACCACGTGCGTGTCGTCGCTCCCCCCGAGCGACTCACGCCGCAGCCGACCTGTCGGGCGCCCGGAGCGCCGTCACGATCGCGTCGACGGCTCGGTCGACGTCCGCCGCTGCCCGCTCGTGGACGTCGAGGCCACGGCGGTACGGGTCGACGATGTCCTCTGCCTCGGGGTCGTCGAGCGGCGGCACCATGCCCCGCATGCTCGCCACGAGACGGACGACGCCGGCGGGGCCGTCAGCCGCGGCGAGCTCTGCCGGGTCGGAGGCCTCGGCCAGGCGAGCGAACTGCTCGAGGGTGAACGATCGGCGCGAGGCGCGGGGCGAGAGGCGCACGACCGCGGCGCGGTGCTCGCGGGCGGCCGTCAGCACCAGGTCGGCGCTCTCGGCCAGCATCTCGGTGAGGTAGGTGGCCTGGTGGGCCTCAGGCGCGCCTCCGTAGGCTCGCGACATGTCCGCCGCCGTGGCGTCCATGGCTGCGCCGTCCTGCGCCATCGTGCCGGCACTCATCACGACGAACGGTGTCGACGAACCGGCGAGGCGGGCGGTGAGCAGCTGCTCGGCGAGGGGCGACCGGCAGATGTTGCCCGTGCAGACCACGAGGATGCTGAAGGGGCGCTCCGCGGTCATCGAGCTGCCTTACGGGCCTCGGCGCCGATGCGCGTCCTCTCCTTCTTAGCTGCCTTCGTCTCCTTGTCGTCCTCGATGCCGTAGCCGTAGGCCCCGCCGTAGCGGCCGTAGCCGTAGGCGTCCGGGCCCTTGGTGGGCATCATCGTCATGACGAAGCCGGCGATCGGGGCGCCGACGCTCTCGAGGGCGGCGACGGCACCGCTGAGCTGGCCCTTGTGGGTCTTGCCCGCGGCCACGACGACGATGGCGCCGCTGGCGCTCTTCGAGAGGATCGCCGCGTCGGTGACGGGAAGGAGGGGCGGGGCGTCGAAGAGGACGTAGTCGAACTGCTGCTCGAGCTGGCCGATGAGCTCCTGCATCGCCCGGGAGCCCAGGAGCTCGCTCGGGTTCGGCGGGATCTGGCCGGCGGGGAGCACGTGCAGCTGCCCGCGGCCCCACGGCTGGACGACGTCGGCGAGGTCGGCACGGCCGATGAGCAGGTCGGTGAGGCCAGCGGCGTCCTCGAGGCCCATGTACTGGCCGACGCGCGGACGACGGAGGTCGGCGTCGATGAGGATGACGCGGGCGCCGGCGCTGTCGAGCGCGATCGCGAGGTTGGCCACGGTCGTGCTCTTGCCCTCGGACTGCACGGACGACGTCATGACGAAGGTGCGCGACTTCGTGCCCAGGTCGAGGAACTGCAGGTTGGTGCGCAGGGTACGGAACGACTCGGCGCGCGGGCTGCGCGGGTCGGCCTGGACGATGAGGGGGCGCTCGTCGGCCTTGGGGTCGAAGGCGATGCCGCCGACGATGGGAGCGTCGCTGATCTTCTCGACGTCGGCCTCGTTGCGGACGCGGTTGTCGAGGGTGTGACGGAGCACGGCGACACCCACGCCGACCGCGAGGCCGAGGAGGAGGCCCAGGGCCAGGTTGAGCGGCACGTTCGGGCTGGTCGGCGCACTCGGCACCTGCGCCTCCTGCACCCGGGTCAGCTTCACCTGCGAGCCGGCCTCGCTGTCGGCGTCCTCGCTCGTGGCCTCGATCTGCTCGACGACGTTGGTGAGGCTCTGCGACGTCGCGTTCGCGATGTCGGCGGCCATCACCGGGTCCTCCGAGACGACGTCGACCTGGATCAGGGTCGTGTCGAGGGGCGCGCTGGCGGTGATCGACTGCGCGAGCTGCTCGGCCGTGGTGTTCAGGCCGAGGCTGGAGATCACTGGCAGCAGCACGATGGGCGTCGTGACGAGGCTGGCGTACGTCTTGACTCGCTGCTGCGTGAAGGTGTTGCCCTGCGCCAGGTCGGAGACGCTGCCGCTGGTCTGGGTCGACACGAAGACCTGCGCCGAGGCGCTGTAGTCGGGCGTCTTGACGACCGAGTAGGCCGAGGCGAGCCCGACCCCCACGAGCATCATCGCCACGATGAAGACCCACCCCTTGCGTAGGACGGTGATGTAGTCGCGCAGTTCCACGGCTTTGGTTCCCCTTGATCAAGACGTGACGCCAGAGACGGTCACATCGGAGCAATCGTGCCACATGAGCCTCGCTCGGCAGGGCACCGACCGTTCGCCGCACCGTAAGTTGACCTCATGACACGTCGCGACCTCGACCCCGCCGAGCACGTCCGCGAGCGGTCCGCCGCGTGGGACGTCCTCTACGCCGCCCTGGCCCTCGCGGCGGTCGTCATCGCGTCGAGCGTCGTCGGCGACCTGCTGCTGCGCTCCCCCGGGGTGCCGCCGCTCGTCTCGGTCGTCGTCTCGTACCTCGTCATCTGGGTGCCGCTGCTCGCCGCGGTCGTCTTCGCGACCGTCGGCCTCGGGCGGGCGGGCGCGCTCCGACGACTGGGCCTGCGCCTCCGCCCCCTCGACCTGCTGTGGGGCCTCGGAATCGGCCTGATCGCCCGCGTGCTCGACGCCCTGGTCAACCTCGGCGTCGTCGGCAGCACCGGCCTCGAGCCCGTCCCGACCATCGACGGCGGGCCCGCCGTGGGCGTGCTGGTCGTGACCGTGCTCGCGCGGGTGCTGCTCGCGCCCGTCGTGGAGGAGGTCTTCTTCCGGGGGCTGCTGCAGCGCTCGACGGCGAGGCTGCTGTCGACGCCGACGCGTCTCGACGCCCGGGGCGCCGCGGTGATGGCCGTCATCACGACGTCGCTCGTCTTCGCGCTGATGCACGCGCTCGTCGGCAGCTTCTCCCCCGCCGGCCTGCTCGTCACCCTGGTGAGCACCACGGTCTTCGGCCTGCTCGTCGGGACGCTCGCGGCGCGGACGGGGCGCATCGGCGGGGCGATCGTCGCCCACGTCGTCTTCAACGGCCTGGCCGTCGCCGCCACCTGGCCCGTCTGACCCGACGGGCCTCACCCCCTCTTCTGGGGGTGCAGCCCAGTTCGCCTGGAGGACAGAACGCGAACAGACCGGTCCATTATCGATACTCTTGAGTATCGAAGCGCCGTTTCACCGACGCCGCGACCCTCTTGTCGCTGATGCGCTTGAGGAGCATGATCCTGCGACCTCCGAGAGAGCTGACGCGCGTGACGACATCCTTCCCCTGGCGCCCGATCCTGGCGATCGCCGTCGTCGGCGTACTCGCTGCAGGCGGAGCCGCGCTGACCTTCCTGCCCGCCGCCTCCGATGCTCGCCTCGTCATCGAGACGCCGACCGACGGGTCCAGCCCCGCGTCCCGAGCCGTCACCGTCAGAGGCACCGCGCCCGAGGGCTCGACCGTCCGCATCTACGACGACAACTCGAACGCCATCTTGCTCGGGACAGCCGATGTCGTCGACGGGCACTTCTCCGCCGAGATCGCCTACGGCGACGGTGCCGCGACGCGGCAAGGCCTGTACATCGACAGCACCGACGGCGGGGAACTGCTCGACGCCGACACCGTGGCCATCACGCTGCCCGCACTGGGCGCGGGAGCACCTTACGACCCTGAAGGCCCCTCGTCCGCCTCAGCCGACTCCCCGCGCTAGCGGAGCCTGCGGACATCGGGCCTGATCACGGGCCGAACCACCCGGTCCGGGCGGGCTTCCACCCGGAGGGTGACCACCGCCTCCCACGAACCACCTGGCCACGTGGCGCACAGCCGCTAGGCAACGCCACAGCTGTCACATAGTGTCGCGAGAGGGGCGATCACCGACTGCCCCTCTGCAAGTCATCCGGGTGCTGGGCCAGGGCGACGAGCGATGAAGCTCGAACACCGATCAGAAAGCACCAACACCACGTGAAGAACTTCTTCTCCTGGCGCCGCGCGCTCGCCGTTCCGGCCGCGCTGACGCTCGCCCTCAGCGGGGCACTGCTCACCTCCACCGCCGCCCAGGCTGCGCCGGCCAACCTCGTCGTGACCTCGCCGACCGCGGGCTCGACGGTCGACTCGCGCACGGTCACCGTGTCGGGCACCGTCCTCGCCGGCGCCATCGTCGACATCTACAAGGGCGTCGACGCCAGCGGCACCCGCGAGACCCGCATCAACACGGGCAACGCGACCACCTTCAGCACCACGCTGACGTACGCGGTCGACGCACCCGTCGCGCAGAGCATCTACGTCACCGGCATCTACGGCGGCAGCGGGTTCAGCGACCCCAAGCGCGTCGACTTCACCCTCCCCGCCGCCGCTCCGGTGAAGTTCATCACCATCGACAGCCCCGCCGCGGGCCCCGTCGCGAGCCGCAGCTTCACCGTCACGGGCACCGCGACCCCGAACTCGATCGTCATCGTCCGCGGTGCCGACCGTGAGCTCGGTCGCCAGAGCCTCGACGCCTCGGGTGCGTTCTCGATCCCCGTCGTCTTCACCGACGCCGACGCGATCAACCAGACGCTCTCCGTCAACGGCCTCCTCGGCGGCAGCGGCATCGACCCGGTCACGCGCGACATCGTGCTGCCCGCCGTCGCCGCTCCGGCGAAGACCGTCACGCTCGACAGCCCCGTCGCCGGCTCCACCGCCACGAGCCGCCTCGTCACCTTCAGCGGCACCGCCCCCGTCGGCTCGACCGTCGTCGTGACCGGCCCCGCCGGTGAGCTCGGTCGCCAGAACCTCGGCAGCGGCTCGACCTACTCGATCTCGGTCACCTACTCCGAGACCGCCCCCGTCGCCCAGACCGTCACGGTCAGCGGCTTCGTCGGCGCCAGCGGCTTCGACAACACCGTCGAGCGCAGCTTCAACCTGCCGGCCGCCGCGGTGACCCCCGAGGCCGTCGCCCCCGCGACGCCCGTCATCACCTCGCCCGTCCCCGCCCAGGTCGTCGTCGGCCAGGACGTCACGATCAGCGGCACCGGCACCCCCGGCGCCAACATCGCCTTCCTGCTGTACCCGACCGACGAGGCACCGCAGTCGTCCGGCCCCCTCGAGGACGCCATCACCGACTCGGTCATCGTCGTGGCCGCCGACGGCACCTGGAGCTCGACCGTCCGCATGGTCAAGCCGGGCGAGTACTCCGTCGTCGCCCTCTCGTTCTTCGCTGACGCGAACGGCGAGCCCACGGTCGACGCCGACGGCAACCCGCTGGTCTCCGACCTCTCCAACGTGGTCGAGTTCCGCGTCGCCGCCGCCACGCCGATCGTCCCCGCCGGCACCTCGGCCACGCCCGTGCGTGCCGCCGGCAGCCTGGCGTTCACCGGTTCTGACGACTCCAGCCTCGTGATCGGCCTCGGCGCCGCCCTCACGCTGGCCGGAGCCGGCCTCGTCCTCGCGGCCCGTCGTCGCCGTGCTCAGCTGAGCACCGTCGACGCGCAGCAGGACTAGCAGCACCCGCCACACCGCACCACCCGAGCCCCCTCCGCCCCAGCAGCGGAGGGGGCTTCGGCGTGCCGCCCCCAGCCCCCGGGGAGGCGCGGGTCGGCACCCAGCCCCGCCCGCGACTCCCCCGGGCACCGCGGCCCTCGACGACGCACCACGTCGTCGCACCGGAACCAGGCCGCGGCGTGGTGCGCGGGCGAGAACGTGGTGCGCGAGCACCGACGGGCTGCGGCTGCCCGCACGACGAAGCCCCCTCGACCGGGGAGGTCGAGGGGGCTTCGGCAGGCCACCCGCCCGCCGGTGCTGAGGCACGGGGCGGGACGAGCACGGAGTGTGACAGCGACCGGTGGTGGAGATGGGGGGAATTGAACCCCCGTCCATCGCTGAGATTGCACGCATTCTACGGGCGTAGCCAGATGAGACGTTCTGCTCGGCCCCGACCTTTGCTACTGGCTTCTAGGTCGACGGGCCCAGCCCGAGTTGAAGTCCCGCGTGACCCCCAGGCGTAGTCACGCAGCGAGCCCTCTAGATGACGTCAGGGACTGGTTAGAAGGCGGTCACCAGACTGACGGACTTCATGTGGCTCTACTGCTTACGCAGCGAGAGCGAAGTCAGTGCGCTTGTTATTGGCACTTATTGTTTTCCAGAGATCGTTTACGAGATAACCCTGGATCCTCGGCCCGCTTCTCGTTCGCACACAGGCGATGTCGAAACCGATCATCCCCGTGAGGGGCCGTTGTCACACTCTGTGCTGTTGTCAGGAGAACCGTTCCGCGCGTTCCCGCGCGGCCTTCCAGTGTAGGCCCTGAGGGCCCGTTCGGCTACTCGCCGAGGTGCTTGCGGGCCGACATCGCCGACTCCGCCTCGCGGGTGGCCGTGCGCTCGCGCAGGGTCTGCCGCTTGTCGTACTCGCGCTTGCCCTTCGCGACCGCGATCTCGACCTTGGCCCGGCCGTCGCTGAAGTAGATCTTGAGCGGGATGACGGTGAACCCGCCCTCCTTCGTCTTCTGCCCGATCTTGACGATCTGCTGCTTGTGCAGCAGCAGCTTGCGCTTGCGCCGCGGCGCGTGGTTGTTCCACGTGCCCTCGGTGTACTCGGGGATGTGCACGGCGTCGAGCCAGGCCTCCCCGCCCTCGACGAAGGCGTAGCCGTCGACGAGCGACGCCCGCCCCTGCCGCAGCGACTTCACCTCGGTGCCGCTCAGCACGATGCCGGCCTCGTAGGTGTCGTCGATCGTGTAGTCGTGGCGCGCCCGGCGGTTGGTGGCCACGACCTTCTCACCGCGCTCTTTCGCCACGCTGTCTCCTGGTCGTCATGGGTGGTGCTGCCTGGTGCAGGCAGCCTGTCAGCATACAGGCTCAGACCTGGCGGAGGCGGGGGGGGGGGGCAGACCCCCCCCCCCCCCCCCCCCCCCCCCCCCCCCCCCGCCCCCGCCCCCCCCCCCCGCGGGGGGGGGGCCGCCCCGCGCCGCCCCCGCCCGGGGCCCGGCACGTGCTGGGGGGGGCGCGGGGGGGGCGGGGCGGGGCCCCCCCCCCCCCCCCGCGCGGGGGGGGGGGGGGGGGGGGGGCCCCCCCCCCCCGCGCCTCCCCCAGGCCCCCGCGCCCTAGACCTTCAGGTACCGACGGATGGCGACGTTGGCCGACAGCGCCGCGAGCAGGATGCCGATCACGACCACCAGCGGCACGACGATCGCGGTCTCTTGCAGGCCGATGAACGGCGTCGACGCGAAGTTCTCGACGAGGTAGCCCTTGACGAAGAAGTTGACGATCGCGATCAGGGCCCCGCCGGCGAGCACCGACCCGAGCAGGGCGGCGATCACGCCCTCGAGGATGAACGGCGTCTGGATGAACCGGTTCGACGCCCCCACCAGCCGCATGATGCCGAGCTCCCGCCGTCGGCTGAACGCGCTGAGGCGGATGGTCGTGGCGATCAGCAGCACAGCAGCGATCAACATCAGCACCGCGATGCCGATGGCGGTGTAGCTCGCGGCGTTCAGCACCGAGAAGATCGGGTCGAGGTAGCCGCGCTGGTCGACGACGCTCTGCACGCCGGCGAGGCTGGACAGGCTCTCGGTGAGGACGTCCGACTGGGTCGGGTCCTTGAGGTTCACCCAGAACGTCTCGTTGAGGTACGAGGGCTGCACGAACTCGGTCGCCGGGCTGTCGGCGAACTGCGTCATGAAGCGGTCGTAGGCCTCCTGCTGCGTCTCGAAGTACGAGCGGTCGACGAAGGGCGCCAGCACGTCGCTGGAGAGCTGCGCCTCGACGCCGTCGATCTGGTCCTGCGTCGCCTTGGCGCCCGTGCAGTTGCCGGTCGTGTCGGTGTCGGTGCAGAGGTAGACGGCCACCTGGGCCTTGTCGTACCAGTACCCCTTCATCTGGTTGATCTGCAGCTGCAGCAGGGCGGCGGTGCCGACGAAGGTCAGCGAGATGAACGTGACGAGCACGACCGAGATGACCATCGAGGCGTTGCGGCGCAGGCCGCTGCCGACCTCGCTGAGGACGAGTCCGAGCCTCATGCGTCCGCTCCCCTCGTGCTGAGGTCCTCGACCCCGATCGCCTGGATGGGCACCGCCTGGGTCTGGTAGCCGCCCTGGCGCTCGTCGCGGAGGATGTTGCCGCCCGACAGCTCGATCACGCGGCGCTGCATCTGGTCGACGATGCCGGCGTCGTGCGTGGCCATGATCACGGTCGTGCCGCCGGCGTTGATGCGCTCGAGGAGGGTCATGATGCCCGCGCTGGTCGAGGGGTCGAGGTTTCCCGTCGGCTCGTCGGCCAGCAGGATCGACGGCTTGTTGACGATGGCGCGCGCGATCGCGACGCGCTGCTGCTCACCGCCCGAGAGCTCGTGCGGCAGGCGCTGCTGCTTGCCCACGAGGCCCACCATCTTGAGCACGTCGGGCACCGCCTCCTGGATGAAGCCCTTGCTCTTGCCGATCACCTGCAGGCTGAACGCGACGTTGTCGAACACGCTCTTCTGCGGCAGCAGGCGGAAGTCCTGGAAGACGACGCCGAGGTTGCGGCGGAAGTACGGCACCTTGCGGCTCGACAGCGTGCTGAGCTTCTGGCCGAGCACGTGGATCTGGCCGGTGCTCGGCTTCTCCTCCTTCAGCACGAGGCGCAGGAAGCTGGACTTGCCGGAGCCGCTCGCCCCGACGAGGAAGACGAACTCGCCCTTGAGGATCTCGAGGGTGACCGAGTTCAGCGCAGGCCGGGGGTTGCCGGAATAGACCTTGGTGACTTCATCGAATCGGATCATGACGGGGATCACCCTAAGCCGAGGCCGCGCCCATCGAGGCAGCGACTCGCTGCGCCGCCCCGCCCGCGGCGGCTATGGATCCGCTGACAGGCAGGAGTCGCGGGTCGGCCCGCCCGCGCGACGCCTGTCGCGCAGACCCGGACGTCGCCGCCCGGCTCAGCTGTCGCGGGCGCTCAGCTGTCGCCCGGGCTCAACGGTCGCGGGCGCTCAGCTGTCGTCGCGCTTGCGCCAGCGGATGCCGGCCGAGATGAAGCCGTCGAGGTCGCCGTCGAAGACGTTGGACGGGTTGTTCACCTCGTGCTCGCTCCGGAGGTCCTTCACCATCTGGTACGGCGCGAGGACGTAGCTGCGGATCTGGTCGCCCCAGCTGGCCGTGATGGTGCCCGCCAGCTCCTTCTTCTTCGCGTTCTCCGCCTCCTTCTGGAGCAGGAGGAGGCGCGACTGCAGCACGCGCATGGCGGCGGCGCGGTTCTGGATCTGGCTCTTCTCGTTCTGCATCGAGACGACCGTGCCGGTGGGGATGTGGGTCAGGCGCACGGCGGAGTCGGTCGTGTTGACGCTCTGGCCGCCGGGGCCCGACGAGCGGAACACGTCGACGCGGATCTCGTTCTCGGGGATGTCGATCGACTCGGTCTCCTCCATGAGCGGGATCACCTCGACCGCGGCGAAGCTGGTCTGGCGCTTGCCCGCGGCGCCGAAGGGGCTCATGCGCACGAGGCGGTGCGTGCCGGCCTCGACGCTGAGCGTGCCGAAGGCGTAGGGAGCGTCGATCTCGAAGGTCGCGCTCTTGATGCCCGCCTCCTCGGCGTAGCTGGTGTCCATCACGGTGGCCGACATGCCGTGCTTCTCGGCGTAGCGGAGGTACATGCGCAGCAGCATCTCGGCGAAGTCGGCGGCGTCGACGCCGCCGGCGCCGGCGCGGATGGTGATGACGGCGGGGCGCGGGTCGTACTCGCCGTCGAGGAGGGTCTGCACCTCGAGGGTGTCCATCATCTTCTGGAGCGCCTTCAGCTCGACCTGCGCCTCGTCGGCGCTCTCCTGGTCGTCGCCGTCGTTGGCCATCTCGACGAGCACCTCGAGGTCGTCGAGCCGCTGCTCGGTGGTCTCGAGCTTCTCGAGCTCCGACTGGCGGTGGCTGAGGGCGCTGGTGACCTTCTGCGCGTTCTCCGTGTCGTCCCACAGGTCGGGGGCCGAGGCCTGCTCGCTGAGCTGGGCGATCTCCGCGACGAGGCGGTCCTGGCCGATCACCGCACGGATGTCCTCGAACGTGGCCCGGAGGGCGGCAATCTGCTCAGAGAAGTCCAGTGCGATCATGGTGCCCGAGCTTACCGGCCCGGGGCGCGAGGGGCGTGCGGGGCCTGCCGGGCCCGCTGGGCCTGCCGGGCTCGCCGGGCCACGACTCAGCGACGGGTGCGGGCCACGCCCGCCTCGCGGAGGGCGACGTCGGCGAGCGCCCGCACCACGGCGGGCTCCCCCGCGCGCCAGTCGGCGACCGGGTCGGGCGACACGGCGAGCGCCGCGCGGGCGTCGCGGCCGGTGAGGGCGCGCAGCGCGAGCAGCTCCTCGCCGCCGGGCGTCGCGAGCAGCGACCGGGTCGAGGAGGCGCGGCGCACGAACCCGACGCGCCCGCGCAGCCACACCCACAGCACGACGACGCTCGGCACCCCCGCGACGACGAGGCCGGCCACGAGGGAGGCGCGGGCCACGCCCTCCTGCTGCTGGCGGCCGGCGTCGGCGAGGGAGCCGCCCGCCCCGCTCGCCCCGTCGAAGGGCGCGCTGGCCGCGCCCCCGACGAGCGGCAGGTCGCCCAGGGTGCGCGAGGCGTCCTGCATGGCTCCCTGGAAGCCGGCCCCCGCCTCCTCGAGCTGGCGGCCGAGGTCGGCGAACCCGGCGATGAACTGCGCGATGGCGACGCCCACCACGACGAAGACGACGACGAGCCCCACGGCGACGAGGTCGCCCGCCACCTGCCGGGCACGGACCACGGGCGACGACGAGTAGATCTGCATGCCCCCAGTGTGTCCGCGCCGACCGCTCGCGGGCCGTCGGCCCCGGGAGCGTCACCCCCGGTCACGGAGATCCCGGGCGAGGCGCGCGAGGAAGGCGCCCGCCTGCGGCGCTGCGAGATGGTCGTCGGTGACGCGATGGTAGGCCCACCCGTCGTCGAGGAAACGGGCGGACCGCTCGATGTCGCGCCGCCACTGGCCGCGGTCGGAACGGTGGTGGTCGCCCTCGTACTCGACGGCGATCTTCTCCCGCCCGTAGCTCAGGTCGGGTGTCCCGAGCCACCGTCCGTCACGAGTCCGGCGGGCGACGTTGATCTCGGGTTCGGGCAGCCCGTGCCGCACGATGAGCAGCCGCAGCGACGTCTCCCTCGGCGACACCACTCCCGGTCTGATGAGCGACAGTGCCCCCGAGAGCAGGGCGCGACCCGGGCGTGTCCGCTGCCGTGCGACGGCCACCGCCGCGGAGAGGGTCTCGATCGGCAGCTCTCGTGCCTCGGGGTGCGGGCTCCAGGAGCCCGCGAGGGCGTCCCCGACCTGGACCAGCTCGTCCAGGCCGAGGATCGTGGCTGCCTGGACCCACGCCTCCACCGGTGCGGCCACCGGGCAGCCCTCGACCCGGCTGCGGGGCGTGCCCTCCTGCGCGCGGTGCCCCGCGACTCCGGCTCGTCGCCGCTGCCGACTCACCGTCGCGGCCACGTGGAGCGACTCGAGCTCTCGTCGACGAGGCAGGGGCAGCCCCCAGAGCTGGAGGGCGGTCACGTGGCTGAAGAACTCGTCGTCACGGAGCAGGGGCAGGAGGCACCGGGCTCGCTCCACGGTCGACGCCGGTGGACGAGGAGACCGCACGCCCCAGTAGGGGACGAAAAGCCCGTCGCCCCGCAGCCGGTCGAGCGTGACGCCGAGGCGCACGGCCTCGCGTCGCGAGAACGGGCGGGTCGACAGCGGAGCGGGGAGGGCGGACCGAGGCATGTCCGACCTTCTCGCTCAGCGCTGGCCCCCGCTCCCGACCATCACCCGTCCGTGGACCACCGACCCGCCTCCCCTCTGTGGAGGACGCCCCTCTGGGCGCGCCTCCCTCGTCAGTTGCCGATTTGAGGGGCTGCAGCGCCGTCTTAGCCCCCCAAAACGGCAACTGACGACGCCGAGGGAGGTGGGTGAGGTCGCTAGCGGGCGCCGAGGGCGGGGGCGCGGTCGGCGTAGCCGGCGCGGGTCGCGCGGGCGACGGCCTCCGGCAGCGCCGCGAGCAGCGCGTCGACGTCGGCGTCGGTGCTCGTGTGCCCGACGGTCATGCGGAGCGCGCCCCGCGCCTCCTCGGCCGTGAGCCCCATCGAGAGCAGCACGTGGGACGGCTCCGGGATGCCCGCCTGGCACGCCGACCCGGTCGACACCGCGACCCCGGCCGCGTCGAGCAGGAAGAGCAGCGAGTCGCCCTCGCACCCGGGGAAGGTGAAGTGCGCGTTGCCGGGCAGCCGGTCGACCGGGTCGCCCCGCAGCACCGCGCCCGGCACGGCACGCAGCACGCCCTCGACGAGCCGGTCGCGCAGCGGCTCGTACGGCTGGTGAGGCTGCTCAGCTGCGACAGCGAACGCGGCGGCGGCCGGGGCGTCCTGCGTGCCCGACCGCACCTGGCGCTGCTGCCCCCCGCCGTGGATGAGCGGCACGACGGTCGCCGAGCGCGCCAGCACGAGCGCGCCGATGCCGATCGGACCGCCGATCTTGTGGGCGCTGACGCTCAGCGCGGCGAGGCCCGTCGACCGGAAGTCGATCGGCACCTGGCCGTAGGCCGCCACCGCGTCGCAGTGCACCGGCACGCCGTGGGCCGCGGCGAGCGCGACGACCTCGTCGACCGGCTGCATCGTGCCGACCTCGTTGTTCGCCCAGAGCAGCGTGACCAGCGCGACGTCGTCGTGCTCGTCGAGGGCCGCGGCGAGCGCGTCGAGCCGCACACGGCCGAGCTCGTCGAGCGGGATCGTCGTGACGACGGCTCCTTCGTAGCGCTCGAGCCACTCGACGGTGTCGACGGTGGCGTGGTGCTCCCCTCCGGGGACGAGGAGTCGCGGGCGCGGCCGGTCGGACTGCCGCGCCCACCAGAGCCCCTTCACCCCGAGGTTGACGGACTCGGTGCCCCCGGAGGTGAAGACCACCTCGATCGGGTCGCAGCCCAGGGTCGCCGCGACGCGCTCCCGGGACTCCTCGAGCAGCCGCTTCGCGCCCTGGCCGGCGGAGTGGATGGACGACGGGTTGCCGACGGTGCCGAGCGCCGCCGTGTAGGCCGCGAGCGCGGCCGGGTGCAGCGGCGTGGTGGCGGCGTGGTCGAGGTAGACGCTCATGCCCGGCTCCTCCTGCTCTCGGCGCGACGGTTCTCGGTGCGACGCCCGGTCGGGCGACGCCCGGATCGGCGCTCCCGCCTCTCGGGGGGCGCTCCGCCGCTGATCTACTGTAAGTCCCGTGCCTGACGCCGATCCCCTCTCCGACCTCGGCGTGCGCGTGGGCCCCGAGGGCCCGACCCTCCGCGTGTGGTCCGCCGCGGCGACGCGGCTGGAGCTCGTCGTCGACGACGCGCCCCACGACCGCGTCGTGCCGATGACCCGCGACGAGCACGACGTCTGGAGCGCCACCGACCACGCCCTCACCCCCGGCCGCCGCTACTGGCTGCGCGCCGACGGCGAGACCCGGGGCGGCGCCGTCTTCGACCCCGAACTCCCCCTGCTCGACCCGTGGGCGCGCGGCCTCGGCCGCACCGGCCGCGGCGAGTGGCGGGCCACCGTCGTCGACGAGTCCTTCGACTGGGGCGGCGTCGAGAAGCCGCGCACCCCGCTCGACCGCGTCGTCGTCTACGAGGCGCACGTGCGGGGCCTCACGCGGCTCGCTCCCTTCGTGCCCGACGAGCTGCGCGGCACCTACGCCGGCCTCGCGGCCGACACCACGATCGCGCACCTCAAGCAGCTCGGCGTGACGGCCGTGCAGCTGCTGCCCGTGCACCAGCACGTCGACGAGCAGCGCCTCGTGGCGCAGGGCATCGAGAACTACTGGGGCTACAACACGCTCTCGTTCTTCGCGCCCCACGCGGCGTACGCGAGCCGCGACGCCCAGCTGGCGGGCGCCTCCGCCGTGGTCCGCGAGTTCAAGGGCATGGTCCGCCTGCTGCACGAGGCGGGCATCGAGGTCTGGCTCGACGTCGTCTACAACCACACGGCCGAGGAGGGCGAGGAGGGCGGCCCGGTGACGAGCCTCCGCGGGCTCGACGGCTCCGCCTACTACCGGCACGACGCCGAGGGCCGCCCGGTCGACGTGACCGGCTGCGGCAACTCGCTCGACACCAGCCACCCGGCCGCGCACCGGCTCGTGATGGACAGCCTGCGCTACTGGGCCACCGAGATGCAGATCGACGGCTTCCGCTTCGACCTCGCCGCCACCCTCGGGCGCGGCTCCGACCACGCCTTCGACCCCGAGCACCCCCTGCTGCACGAGATCGTCACCGACCCTGCCCTCGCCGGCGTCAAGATGGTCGCCGAGCCCTGGGACGTCGGCCTCGGCGGCTGGCAGACGGGGGCCTTCCCCGCGGGCTGGATCGAGTGGAACGACCGATTCCGCAACCGCGCCCGCGACTTCTGGCTGACCGACGTCGCCGCCGCCCGCGCCCAGGGCACCCCGCCCACCGGCCTCGGCAGCGTCGCCTCGAAGCTGAGCGGGTCGAGCAACGTGTTCGCGCACGACCGCGGCCCACTGGCCGGGCTCAACTTCGTCACGGCGCACGACGGCTTCACGCTGCTCGACCTCGTCTCGTACGACGCCAAGCACAACCTCAGCAACGGCGAGCAGAACCGCGACGGCACCGACGACAACCGCTCGTTCAACCACGGCGTCGAGGGCCACAGCGACAACCCGTGGATCAGCGACGCGAGGCGCCGCTCGATGCGCAACCTGCTCGCGACCCTCTTCGTCTCGTCGGGCGTGCCGATGCTCACCGCCGGCGACGAGCGCGGCCGCACGCAGCGCGGCAACAACAACGGCTACTGCACCGACAGCGAGCTGACCTGGGTCGACTGGGCGACGCAGCCCTGGCAGCAGGGCATCACCGACGACGTGGTGGCCCTCACCCGCATCCGTGCCGAGAACCCGGCGCTGCGACCGACCCGCTTCGGCCTCGAGGGCGCCTGCACCCTCAGCGCCAACGAGATCGACTGGTTCTCGGCCTCGGGCGCCGAGATGCACCCCGACGAGTGGAACGACCCGCACGTCCGCACGCTGCAGTACTTCGCGCGCTCCACGCCCGAGCACGAGGCGCCCAACGCGGTGCTGGTGCTCGTGCACGGCGCCGAGACGAGCACCGCGGTGACGGTGGCCCGGCACGAGGGCGTCGAGGGCTACGACCCGCTCTGGACGAGCGACGACTCCGCCGACCTCCACCCGGTCGCGCCCGGCGACGAGGTGCTCGTCTCCGGCCCGACCGTGATCATCTACCGCGCCCGCCCTGCGACGGCGGAGGCGGGCGCGTGACCAGGAAGCCCACCGGAGGCGCGGGCGGGCCGGGCACGCCCGCCACCGTCGCGCTCCTGGCCGCGGGAGTGCCGTTCACGGCCCACACCTACGAGCACCACGACACGGCGACGAACTTCGGCGAGGAGGCCGCGGCCGAGCTCGGCCTCTCGGAGGAGCGCGTCTTCAAGACGCTCGTCGCCGACGCGCAGGGCACCCTCGTCGTCGCCGTCGTGCCCGTCTCCCGGCGCCTCGACCTCAAGGCCCTCGCGGCCGCCGTCGGCGCCCGGAAGGCGTCGCTGGCCGACCCCGCCGTCGCCGAGCGGCGCACGGGCTACGTGGTGGGCGGCATCAGCCCGGTGGGCCAGCGCACGGCGCTGGCGACCGTCGTCGACGCGAGCGCCGCCTCCTTCGAGACCGTCTTCGTCAGCGGGGGGAGGCGCGGGTTCGACATCGAGATCGCCCCCGCCGACCTCGTGCGCGCCACCGGCGCCCAGCTGCTGCCCGTCGCGCGGGACTGAGCGTGGCCCCGCTGCTCGCCGACGCGTCGATCGGCACCGCCGTGCTGCTCGCCCTCGGGGCGGCGCTGCTCGTGCTGAACGCGGTGACCGTCGTCGTCTACGCGCTCGACAAGCGCGCGGCCCGGCGACGCACCCGGCGGGTGCCGGAGCAGACGCTGCTGGCCCTCGGCCTCGTCGGCGGCTGGCCCGGGGCGCTCGTCGCGCAGCGCACGCTGCGGCACAAGACGCGCAAGGCGTCGTTCCGCCGCTCGTTCGTGCTGACCGTCGTGCTGAACGTGGCCGTCGTGGGCGTCGTGGTGGCCCTGGTGCTGACACCGGGCGGCTGACGCCGCCGCACGCCGAGCCCGCCGCACGCTGAGGCCGACGCACGCTGAGGCCGACGCACGCGTCCCGCCGGAAGGGATCGGGCTCCCCTCCGGCGGTCGACGGTGCGGACCGGACCAGCTCGGGCTAGGTCCGGGCACGCTCCGTCGCGCGTCGGCACGGCGCCGCCCGCCCCGGGCACTGCTGACCGGGGGCCGGGTGGACGACGCGTGTGCGGTTCACCTCGTGGTGCGAGGCGTCGAGGGCGCCGGGCTCTCAGGAGGGTTCAGGCTCCGAGGCGGGCTGGCCTTCTCGACGGACCCGACACTACTGGTCCCCCTAAGTGCGGACAAGCATTTCCGATGCACGCGCATGGACCCAGTTCGGGGGACGGACCGGTGCACCTCGGCGCCCGTGCCCGCTCCGGGGCGCCGACCGCGCCTCCTCGTCGTCCGCGGCGCGCACGCGGCGGGACGCACCGGAGCGGCTGCCCCCGATACCGGGTAGCGTCGCCTCCGTGGCTGCTTACGAACCCAGAGTCGGGCGGATCCCCGTCACGGCGCTCTCCCCGACCACCCCCGACCGGGTCTTCCCGACCAAGGCCTTCAGCGGCGAGGTCGTGCCCTTCGGCGCGACCGTCTTCCGCGAGGGGCACGACGTCGTCGGCGCCGACCTCGTGCTCACCGACCCGGAGGGCGTCGAGACCCGGCACCCGATGGTCGCGGGCCTCCCCGGCACCGACCGGTGGACGACGGAGGTGCAGCTCGAGGTCGAGGGCGACTGGACCTGGCAGGTCGAGGGCTACACCGACGACTGGGCCACCTGGCTGCACACCGCCGAGATCAAGGTGCCGGCCGAGCTGGACGTCGAGGTGACCTTCACACTCGGCAGCCGCCTCCTGGCCGCCGCCGCGGGCGACTACCCCGACACCCCGCTCGTCGCCGACGCGGCCAAGGCGCTCGGCAACACGTCCCTCACCCCCGGCGCGCGCCTCCGCGTGGCCACCGACCCGAGGCTCGCCGCCGTCTTCGCGGCCCGCCCGCTCGGCAGCCTGCGCACCCGCAGCGAGCCCGAGGCCCTCCGCGTCGAGCGCAGCCGCGCCGGCCTGGGCAGCTGGTACGAGTTCTTCCCCCGCAGCGAGGGCGCGAAGAAGCAGGCCGACGGCACCTGGAAGAGCGGCACCTTCCGCACCGCGGCCCGGCGCCTCCCCGCGATCTCGCGGATGGGCTTCGACGTCGTCTACATCCCGCCGGTGCACCCGATCGGCACGACCTTCCGCAAGGGCCCGAACAACACCCTGACCGCGGGCCCGAACGACCCCGGGTCGCCCTACGCCATCGGCTCGGCCGACGGCGGGCACGACGCGATCCACCCCGACCTCGGCACCGTCGCCGACTTCCGCTGGTTCGTCGAGACCGCGCGCAACACCGGCCTCGAGCTCGCGCTCGACCTGGCGCTGCAGTGCTCGCCCGACCACCCCTGGGTCACCGAGCACCCGGAGTGGTTCACGCAGCTGCCCGACGGCACCATCGCCTACGCCGAGAACCCGCCGAAGAAGTACCAGGACATCTACCCCCTGAACTTCGACGACGACTACGAGGGCATCAGCCGCGAGATCCTCCGAATCGTGCGGTGGTGGATCGAGCTCGGCGTCACGATCTTCCGCGTCGACAACCCCCACACGAAGCCGGTGCGCTTCTGGGAGTGGCTGCTGCACGAGATCCGCGAGACGAACCCCGAGGTCGTCTTCCTGTCGGAGGCGTTCACCAAGCCCGCCATGATGCAGGCCCTCGCCCAGGTCGGCTTCCACCAGTCGTACACGTACTTCACCTGGCGCAACGAGAAGTGGGAGCTCGAGGAGTACCTCACCGAGCTGTCGAAGGAGACGAGCGGCTGGCTGCGCCCGAACCTCTTCGTGAACACCCACGACATCCTCACGCCGTACCTCCAGTACGGCGGCCGCGCGGCCTACAAGGTGCGCGCCGCGATCGCCGCCACGGCGTCGCCGACCTGGGGCGTCTACTCGGGCTACGAGCTGTTCGAGGACGTCGCCCGCCCGGGCAGCGAGGAGAACATCGACAACGAGAAGTACGAGTACAAGCCGCGTGACTGGCAGGCTGCCGAGGAGGCGGGGGCCAGCCTCGCTCCGTACCTCACGCAGCTGAACCGGATCCGGTCGTCGCACCCGGCCCTGCGTCAACTCCGCAACCTCGACGTCCACTCGAGCGACGACGACGCGATCCTCGTGTACTCGAAGTACCTCAGCCGCGCGCACACCCGCAGCGGCCGCGCCGACGCCGTCATCGTCGTCGCCAACGTCGACCCCCACTCGGCCCGCGAGACGACCGTGCACCTCGACGTGACGAAGTTCGGGCTGCGCCCGGGCGGCACGTACACGGTGCGCGACCTGATCACCGGCCAGCAGTGGACCTGGTCCGACGACAACTACGTCCGACTCGACGCCTTCACGGAGCCCGTGCACGTGCTGTCGGTCGACCTGAACCGCGCCCCCTGAGGAGCACCCCGATGAGCATCTTCCGCCACCCGAAGCCCCAGCCCGAGGAGCCCGGGCGCGGCGCCGCCGCGCAGCCCGCCGCCCCGGAGCCCGAGACGGCCCGCCCGTCGTTCGACGAGATCATCGCGCCGGGGACGGCCCCGGCGGCCGAGCCCGCCGCGGCCGAGCCCGCCGCCGTCGAGCCCGAGCCGGAGTCCGTCGTCGAGCCTGAGCCGGTCGTCGTCGCGCCCGAGCCCGAGCCCGAGCCGGTCGTCGAGCCCGAGCCGATCGTCGTCGCACCCGAGCCCGAGCCCGCCCTGGCGGCCGATCCCGAGCCCGCCCTCGCGGTCGAGCCGGAGCCGGAGCCCGAGCCCGCCACCGCCGCCCCCGAGGACCCGACCCCGCCCGACGTCCGCGTCGACGAGTCGGCCCCGGCCCCGGCCCCGGCCGCCGCCCTCCCCGTCCTCGACGAGAACGAGGTCCTCGCCGCCGTCGAGGGCCGCCACGGCCACCCGCACGCCATCCTCGGCGAGCACGTGCGCGACGGGGTCACCGTCGTCCGCGTCGTGCGGCCCCTCGCCGAGACCGTCACCGTCACCGGCGCCTCCGGCGAGGTCGTCGCCCTCGAGCACCTCGTGCACGGTCTCTGGCAGGGCGCCGCCCGCGCGCCGCTCGGGGGCTACGAGGTCACCGCCACCTACGAGGGCGGCTCTCCCTGGGTCGCCGACGACCCCTACCGCTTCTCCCCCACGGTCACCGAGTTCGACCTCTACCTCTTCGGCGAGGGCCGCCACGAGCAGCTCTGGAAGATGCTGGGCAGCCACGTGCGCGAGCACGAGGGCGTGCGCGGCACCTCCTTCGCGGTCTGGGCGCCGCACGCGAACGCCGTCCGCGTCAAGGGCGACCTGAACGGCTGGGACGCCGCCCGCCACGCGATGCGCAAGCTCGACGGCAACGGCATCTGGGAGCTCTTCGTGCCCGGCGTGGTCGACGGTGCCTACAAGTACGAGATCCTCACGCCCGACGGCGCCTGGGTCGACCGTGCCGACCCGATGGCCCGCCGCTCCGAGGTGCCCCCGGCCACCGCCTCCGTCATCACGAAGGCCGCGCACGCCTGGTCCGACGACGACTGGATGACGCAGCGCGCCGCGACCGACCAGCACCAGGGCCCGATGAGCGTCTACGAGCTGCACGTCGGCTCGTGGCGCCCCGGCCTGAGCTACCGCGAGCTGGCCGACCCGCTGGTCGACTACGTCACCGCGCTCGGCTTCACGCACGTCGAGTTCATGCCGCTCGCGCAGCACCCGTTCGGCGGCTCGTGGGGCTACCAGGTCACCGGCTACTACGCCCCGCAGAGCACCTACGGCTCCCCCGACGACCTGCGCTACCTGATCGACCGCCTGCACCAGGCGGGCGTCGGCGTGATCATGGACTGGGTGCCCGGGCACTTCCCGAAGGACGAGTGGGCGCTCGGCAACTTCGACGGCCGCAGCGTCTACGAGCACTCCGACCCGCGGCGCGGCGAGCAGCCCGACTGGGGCACGCTGGTCTTCAACTTCGGCGACTCGCAGGTGCGCAACTTCCTGGTCGCGAACGCCCTCTACTGGCTCGAGGAGTTCCACATCGACGGCCTCCGCGTCGACGCGGTCGCCTCGATGCTCTACCTCGACTACAGCCGCAACGACGGCGAGTGGCTGCCGAACGAGCACGGCGGCCGCGAGGCCACCGAGGCCATCTCCTTCCTCCAGGAGGCGAACGCGACGGCCTACAAGCGCCACCCCGGCATCGTCATGATCGCGGAGGAGTCGACCAGCTGGCCCGGCGTCTCGCGCCCGACGAGCGAGGGCGGCCTCGGCTTCGGCCTGAAGTGGAACATGGGCTGGATGCACGACACCCTCGACTACGTCGAGAAGGACCCGGCCTACCGCTCGTACCACCACGGCGAGATCACCTTCTCGTTCCACTACGCGTGGAGCGAGAACTTCATGCTGCCGATCTCGCACGACGAGGTCGTCTACGGCAAGGGCTCGCTCTTCGAGAAGATGCCCGGCGACGAGTGGCAGAAGCGCGCGAACCTCCGCGCCTACCTCGCCTACATGTGGGGCCACCCCGGCAAGCAGCTGCTCTTCATGGGCTCCGAGTACGGGCAGCCCACCGAGTGGAGCCAGGAGAACGGCCTCGACTGGTCGGTGCTCGAGCGCCCCGAGCACCAGCAGGTGTTCGACCTCGTCAGCGAGCTCAACGCCGTCTACCGCCGCGAGAGCGCCCTCTGGGCCCACGACTTCGACGTCGAGGGCTTCGAGTGGATCGACGGCGGCGCGGCGCAGCAGAGCGTCGTGGCCTTCCTCCGCAAGTCGGGGCAGGGCGAGTCGGTCGCGGTGCTCGCGAACTTCTCGGGCGTGCCGCAGACGATGCGCCTGGGCCTGCCGGAGGCCGGCACCTGGGACGAGATCCTCAACACCGACGCGACGGTCTACGGCGGCTCGGGCGTCGGCAACTTCGGGGCCGTCACGGCCACGGACGCCCCCTGGGCGGGCCGCCCGGCCTCGGCCGACGTCGTCCTGCCGCCGCTCGGCGTGGTCTGGCTGAAGCTGCGCCGCTGAGCGCACGCCCCACACGACGGAGCCCCCCTCGACCTGGTCGAGGGGGGCTCCGTCGTGCTCGGGGCGGGGCGGGGCGGGGCGGCTCAGTAGAGCAGCATCGTGAGGCGTCGACGGGCGGCCGCGACGCGCGGGTCGTCGAGGCCGACGATCTCGAAGTACTCGAGGAGGCGCTTGCGGGCCGCGTCCTTCCCCTCCTGGTCGAGGGAGGGGAAGACCGTCAGCACCCGGTCGAACGCGTCGTCGACGTGGCCTCCGCTCACGTCGAGGTCGGCCACCGCCAGCTGGGCGTCGACGTCGGTGGGCGCCGCGGCGGCCTCGGCGCGGACGTCGGCCAGGGAGGCGCCCTGCAGTCGCGAGATCAGCGAGACCTGGGCGAGCCCCGCGACGGCCAGCTGGTCGCGAGGATCCTGCGCGATGGCCGTCGTGTACGCCGCGATGGCGGCGTCGTAGTCGCCGCGGTCGATGGCGTCGTAGGCGTCCTGGTGGTGCGGGGGCAGCGGCTCGGGCTCGGGCTCGGGCGTCTCGCCCGCCCCCGCCGGGGCGCCGTCGACGACCGCGGTGCCGGTGACCCCGTTCTGCGCGGCGAGCTCGAGCACCTGCTCGAACACGTCGCGCACCTGCGCCTCGGGCAGGGCACCGACGAAGAGCTGCACCGGGCGCCCGCCGATCACGGCCGCCACGGCCGGGATGGACTGCGCCTGGAAGGCCTGCGTCAGCTGCGGGTTCGCGTCGACGTCGACCTTGGCGAGCACGAAGCGGCCGCCGTACTCGGCGACGAGCTTGTCGAGCACCGGCGAGAGCTGCTTGCACGGGCCGCACCACTCGGCCCAGAGGTCGACGATCACGGGCACGGTGTTGCTCAGCTCGAGGAACTGCGTGAACGTCTCGTCCGTCGCGTCGAGCACGAGCGCCGGCACCGCGACGGAGGCGGCGGGCGCTCCCCCGTCGGGCGGCGTCGGGGCGCCGGGCGACCCGGCGGCAGGCGCCCCGGGCGCCGGAGCCGGCGGCCGGTTGACGAGCGACGAGAGGTCGACGGCTCCGCGGAGCCCGGAGGGCACGGGGGGCAGGGTGGTCATGGCAACTCCTTCGCGGCCGTGAGGGCCTGGCTGAATCCGAGCAGGACGATCTTGTCGTCGCTGCCCACGGGAGGGACGGAGAAGAGCAGCTGGACGCCGTAGGTCGCCTCGATGCCCTTCGTCGACTTGTCGAGGCCGACGAGCGTCTTGACGACGCCCGCGGGGTTGACCTCGGCGCCGGCGGCGGTCGGCTTGACGGTCTCGACCTCGTCGAGGCCGACCGACACGATCGCGCCGGCGTCGTTCGAGGCGAACGCCACCGGGGTCTCGGCGTCGGGCGTCGAGGTGTAGTCGATCGACGCCGTCGTGGGCAGGCTCGCCCGCTTGGCGTCCTTGTAGGCCTTGCCGATCTTGTCGCGGAGCGTGTCGCCCTCGGCCTGGAACTGCGGCGCGTACTGGCTCTCGTCGCCGTTCCGGAGGATGTCGCCGTAGGCCTCGGCGAGCTGGTCGGGGCGCAGCGTCAACAGCTTGACGTCGGGCGCGAGACGCGCCGCGCCGAGCGAGGCCGGCGCCACCGTCGGGAGCGTCGCCTGCGCCTCCAGCGCCTGCAGGTACTCGACCTTGTAGGGGTCGCGCGCGGACTCCTGCACCAGGGTCAGGGCGATCGGCGCCTTCGAGGCGTCGGCGTCCTGCACGACGGTGAAGAGCGTGCGCGGCCAGGTGTCGGCCTGCTGCGGCAGGGTGAGCGTCAGCTCGCCGGAGGGGACGCCGATCGGCCCGGCGGCCGCGGCGTCCTTCGCGCGGATCTGGTAGTTGGCCTCGCGCTGCTCGAGGGCCGGGCCGACGAAGCGCTCGGCCGCCGCGGTCGCGTCGAGCGCGGCGTCGGCGGCGGAGGCCGTCGCGGCCACGCGAGCGACGATGCGCTCGGCCTGGGCCTCGGTGACCACGGGAGGCTGGAGCTCGGTGCCCTCGTCGTCGCCCTCGGCGCCCGGCGTCGCCGTGGCGGTCGGGGTGGGCGTGCTGCCGTCGCCGGCGCCGCCCACGGCGCTCGGCCAGTAGTCGGCCGTGCAGCCGGCGAGGGCCAGCGACGACACCAGCACGACCGGCACGACCGCGACCAGCCGTCGTCGGGCGCCGCGCTTCGAGGCGCCGATCGCGGGCGTCGCGCCGGCGCGGATCGCCGAGCGTCGCGGCGGGCGCGGCAGCTTGGGGCGCTTGCCGTCGCTCGACGTGCGGCGCGGGCCGCGGGTGCGGCGGTGGTGGGCGATGGCCCACACGTAGAGGAGCACGCCGATGACGAGCACGACCAGCCCGCCGACGATCAGGGGGCCGGCCATCGGCGTCGAGGCCGACAGCGGCCACGTGACGCGCAGCTGCGACGGGGCGGGCTCGGTGCCGTCGGAGAGGACGACGAGCGAGATGTCGTCGGGGGCGTCGAGCGAGAAGGTCAGCGAGGTGCCCTCGTACTGCTCGTACCAGAGGTCGCTGTCGGCCGGGGCGGGCGCCGTGGGCTCGGAGCCCTGCACGACCTGGGTCTCGAGCTCGCCGGTCGCGTCGTCCCACGAGACGCTGTTGTAGGTCGTGTCGCCGACCCAGCCGAGCACGTCGGAGGTACGGCCGTAGGCGGCGAAGACCGTGCCGCCGCCGGCCACCGAGATCGTCTGGCGACCGTCGTGGCCGTGCAGCGCCTCGGCGGGCACCACCGTCACGACGGCGTCGGAGGACTCGGTCGAGACCGTGGACGACACGCTCTCCGGCGGCGCGAAGACCGTCCTCTGGGCGAAGCCCAGGCCGACCATGACCGCCGCGAGCACGACGACCACGACTGCGATGATGAAGCGCACGTTACCTCTCCCTCCGTGCCACCATCCCGGTCGGGTCCGAGCACGCGCCAGTACGACGCGGCCTCGTGCGGGCCTGGCCGAGGAGGCCGGGCGCGGCAGCAGAATTTAAGACGGCTCAGCGTATCCGACCAGCCTGTGAGCCGCACGCCCGGGGCCCGGCAGCCGTCTCGGGGGCCCGCGCCGCGACTCCCCCGCCCGCACCGGGGCGCCGCGCCGACGCGGCTCCGTGCAGGCGGCGTGCCCTAAAATCGTCCCGCCGAGACGCGACGGGTCGTGCTCGGCACCGACGCGAGGAGACACAGTGGCCGCTGACGACGCCGACTTCGGCACCGAGCTCCGGGGGTACCGGAAGGACGACGTCGACAAGGCGCTCGGCGAGCTCCGCCGCGAGCTGATCAAGGCGAACACCGACCGCGCCGACACCGCCGGGCGCCTCAAGGAGCTGCAGGGGCGCCTCGACGAGATGCAGCGCGAGCTGGAGGAGGCGGGCACGCCCACCTACTCGGGCCTCGGCAGCAAGCTCGAGCGCACGCTGCGCCTCGCCGAGGAGCAGGCCACGGCCCTCGTCAGCCAGGCCGACATCGACGCGGAGGAGCTGCGCCGCTCGTCCTCCGACGAGGCTCGCCGGGTGCTCGACGACGCGCGGGAGCGCAGCACGGCCCTCCTCGACGACGCCCGCGGCCGCGCCGCCGCGCAGGTCGCCGAGTCGACGGCCGAGGGCGATCGCCTCGTGTCACGCGCCCGGGGCGAGGCCCGCTCCCTCCTGCAGGAGGCCCAGCGCGACTCCTCGGCCATGCGCGGCGCCGCGGCGACCGAGGCCGCCGAGAACGTCTCGACCGCGCGCCACGAGGCCGCCGCCGTGCTCTCCGCCGCCGAGCGCGAGGCCGCCGAGCTGCGGGCCCTCGTCGAGCAGGAGGTCGCCGCGGCCCGCGACGGCGCCGCCGAGCTCGCCCGGACCACCGCGCAGGCCCGGGAGCAGTTCGTCGCCGACAGCGAGCGCCAGCGGGCGGACCTCGACCGGGAGGGCGCAGCCGTCCGGGCCGAGCTCGCCCGGCTCGACGAGACCACCCGGGCCGACCTCGAGCTCGAGGTGACGACCCGGCGCGACGACCTCGCCCGAGAGATCGACGCGGCCCGTGCCGAGCTCGACGACGACGTCGAGAACACGCGCACCGACCTCGCCCGCGACGTGGCCGAGACCCGGGCGGCCCTGGCCGCCGACGTCGCGCGCGTCCGCGCCGAGCTCGAGCTCGAGCTGACGACCGGCCGCGCCGAGCTCGAGCGCGAGGTCGAGGCCGCGCGCGCCGACGTCGCCCACGAGGTGGCGACGGCCAGGGCGCAGGCCCTCGCCGACGTCGCCGCCGACCGGGCGCGCCTCGAGCGCGAGGTGGCGGAGGCGCGCGAGGCCCTCGCGGTCGAGCTCGCCGCCCGCACCGCCGAGGTCGACCTGGCCACGGCCACCGCCCGGGAGGAGATCGAGCGGACCACGACCGAGACGCGCGACCGCCTGGCCCGCGACGTCGAGCAGCAGCGCGAGCGCCTCGAGCGGGAGGAGGCCGAGCTGCGCGCCCAGGTCGAGGTCGAGGTCGCCAACGCGCGTGCCGACCTCGACGCCGAGGTCGCCGAGAGCCAGGCCCGTCTCGTCGACGACGAGGAGTCGCAGCGCGTCCGCCTCGCCCACGAGGCCCGGACCGTGCGCGCCCGGCTCGAGGCCGAGCGCGACGACGCCGTGGCGGAGCTGGAGCGCGAGCTCGAGGCCCGGCGCAGCGCGGCCGAGGTCGAGCTCCGCACCCGGCGCGACGAGACCGACCGAGAGCTCGTGCAGCGTCACCACGCCGCCGTCGCCGAGACCCAGGGCTACCTCGACGAGGCCGGTGCGCAGCTCGAGGAGGCCCGGCAGCGAGCCGTCGAGGCGCGCCGCGAGGCCGACGAGCTCGAGCGCACGAGCGCCGAGCACTCGCGCACCGTGCGCTCCGAGGCCGACGCCGCCGCCCACGAGACGCTCAGCGAGGCCGAGGCCCGGGCCGAGCGGCTCGTCGCCGACGCCGAGGAGCGGTCGCGCGGCCTCGTCACCGACGCGGAGTCGCGGCTCGAGGCCCTGCGCGACGAGCGCGACGAGGTGGCCAGCTACCTCGAGGGCCTGCGCCGCGCCCTCGCCGGGACGGCGTCGGGCGGTGACGACTCCGGTACGACAGAGTAGGCAGTCGGCGGCACCGCGGTGAGCGGTGCCACCGTCGTCGACAGGAGCACCCCCGTGAAGATCCACAACCCGTTCCGCCTCGGACTCCTGGCGGGCCTGGGCGTCCTGGTCGCGCTCGTGATCGGCGGGGCGGTCAGCGAGCTGTCGACGGTGCTGACCTACGTCGGCGCGGCCATCTTCATCGCGCTGGGGCTCGACCCCATCGTCTCCTGGCTCGAGAACCGCCGCGTGCCGCGGTCGCTGGCGATCGTCATCGTCTTCCTGGCCGTGCTCGGCGCCTTCGTCGGCGTCGTGTTCGCCATCGTGCCGGTCATCGTCAGCCAGGCGACCGCCCTGATAACGAGCCTGGTCACGTACCTGCAGAGCGTCACGACCCAGCAGTTCGTCGACAACCTCCAGTCGCTCGTGCCGCAGAACGTCATCGACGTGCAGGACGGCCTCGACGCCCTCGTCGACTTCCTCACCAACCCCGACAACGTCCTGACCATCGGCGGCGGCGTGCTCGCCGTCGGGGTGGCGATCGGCAACGGAGTGTTCGCCACCGTCGTCGTGCTCATCCTGACGCTCTACTTCACGTCGTCGATCAACACCTTCAAGCGGGGCCTCTACAGGCTCGTGCCCGCGTCGAAGCGTCCGAAGTTCGCCGACATCGCGGAGCAGATCAGCACCTCCGTGGGGCGCTACGTCATCGGGCAGTTCACGCTCGCCGCCATCAACGGCATCGTGAGCTTCGTCTTCCTCAGCGTCATCGGGGCCCAGCAGCCGGCGGTCTTCGCCTTCATCGCCTTCCTCGGCTCGATCATCCCGCTGGTCGGCACGATCAGCGGCTCGGCGATCATCGTGCTCGCGCAGATCGCCCTGCTCCCGCAGTCGCCCTCGACCTGGATCACCGCGGCGATCTGGTACATCGTCTACATGCAGGTCGAGGCCTATGTGCTCAGCCCCCGCATCATGCGGCGCGCCGTGCACGTGCCCGGCGTCATCGTGGTCATCGCGGCCCTGACCGGCGGCACGCTCCTCGGCGTGCTCGGCGCGCTCATCGCCATCCCGGTCGCCGCGTCCGTCCTGCTCATCATCCGCGAGGTCGTCGTGCCCCGCCAGGACGCCCTCTAGCGACCGGGTCGCCCGCGGGTCAGCCCGCGGGCCAGGTCGTCGGCAGCGGCAGGGCCGCGGGCGCCACGCGCGCGACGATCTCGGTCAGCACGCGGGTGGTCTGCTTCTCGCCGACCCAGAGGTGCTTGCCCCCCTCGACCGCGACCACCTCGAGGCGCGGCACGACCGCGAACCGGCTCCGCGCCTCCTCGGGGCGGAGGTAGTCGTCGAGCTCGGGCACGACCGCGACGATCGGCACCTCGGACGCGTTCCAGGCGCGCAGGTGGTCGACCGTGGCCCGGTGGAGGGGCGGTGACAGCAGCAGCAGGCCCGCCACGTCGACCTCGGTGCCGTGCATGAGCGCCACCTCCGTGCCGAACGACCAGCCGACCAGCCACGGGGTGGGCAGGCCCTGCTCGGCGACGAAGCGGACGGCGGCGCGGAGGTCGGCCGCCTCGGCGACGCCCTCGCCGAACTCGCCCTCGGAGCGGCCCCGCGGCGACGAGACGCCTCGGAAGTTGAAGCGGAGCACGGCCACGTCGGCGAGGGCGGGGAGGCGCCCCGCGGCCTTGCGGAGCACGTGCGAGTCCATGAAGCCCCCCGCCGTCGGCAGCGGGTGCAGGGCGACGATCGTGGCCACCGGCTCACGGTCGAGCGGCAGGGCCAGCTCGCCGACGAGGGTCAGCCCGTCGTCGGTCGTGAGCTCGACGTCGTGGCGACGCGCGGGGAGCTCGACGCCTCCGCGGATCTCGACGGGGGCGGGGTCGGGGGTGCTCACGAGATCCTCCAGCAGTGCGTGTGCCAGTGTCGGCGGCCGGCGAGGTCGTTCGCCTCGCCGAAGATGCCGTCGGCCCGCCAGGCGACGACGTGCGGGGTGGCGGGGGCGATGACCAGCGAGCAGCCGGGGCAGGTGTACTCCTTGACCGCAGCGGCGGCCGAGATGGCCTGCACCGTGTAGTCGCGACCGTGCCGGGTCTCGACCCGCGGCCCACCGAAGAGGGCGCGGCTGATGTCGTGGGAGTCGCTGTCGGTGCCCGGGGTCCGGTCGCGGGGACGGCGCGGTCGGTTGCTGCGGGGCATGTCGACCAGCGTACCGGCGGCGCAGCGGCCTGCCCGCGTCCGGGTCGCGGCCTGCTCGGTCCGGCGCCCCACGACGACGACGGCGCCCCCGCTGTCGCGGGAGCGCCGTCGTGGCGTCAGGCTGCCGTCGTGCCCGGGCTCAATACCAGTTGACCGACTGCGAGTGGCCCCAGGCACCGCAGGGGTTGCCGTAGCGCCCCTGGATGTAGTTCAGGCCCCATGTGATCTGGGTGGCGGGGTTGGTCTGCCAGTCGGCGCCGACCGAGGCCATCTTGCTGCCGGGGAGAGCCTGGGGGATGCCGTAGGCGCCGCTGGAGCGGTTGGCCGCGTAGACGTTCCAGCCGGACTCCTTGTTCCAGAGGGAGACGAGGCAGTCGTACTGGTCGCTGCCCCACCCGCGGGAGGCCACGAGGTCGGCGGCGACCGCCTTGGCGCTGCCCGGGTCGGGAGTGCCGGCGACGGGGGCCGAACCGGTGCTGGGCTTCTTCGCCGCGGCGGCGGCACCCGTGCCGGACGACGCGGCCGACGCGTCGGCCGTCGCCTCGGCGACGGGCTCCGGCTCGGGCGGCGGGGGCGGCGGCGGGACGGTGACCCCGTAGGAGTCGCGGTCGGCGGTCGTGACGACGCCGCTGGCCACCGTGACGGTCTGCCCAGGCGCGGTCAGCGCCGCGGCGGCCGCGGGGGTCGTCGTCGCGGCCTCGGCCCCGGCGAGCGGGTTCACGAGCGAGGCGCCGATGAAGGCGGCCGTCGCGCAGAAGCCGATCATCGGCAGGACCACGTGGCGGCGGGGCGCCGGACGGGCGGCCACGGACGTCGAGGCCCCGGCCTGGGCCCGGGCGATCGAGGCCGGGACGACCGAGGCGGGGAGCCTGCGGTGCACCGTGCGGGGTCGGAAGACCACGACCGGGTGATCTCGAGGAGTCGTGCCGGGGGTCGGAGTCGCTGAGTGCCTGCCCATGAGTCCGTCCAGGGTAACGGATCGATCACGGCACGGCTAGGGCCTCGGCGCGTGTCGCCGGCTCGCGGCGACGCCACGGCGTCGGAGCTCGCGACCGTCAGGCCGTCAGTGCGTCAGCGGACGGCCAGCATGACGTCGACCACCGCGTCGAGCACGAGGTCGACCTGCGCCTCGCGGTACCCGCCCCGCTGCGGCCGGAACACCGCCCCGCGCACGTCGTCGATGCTCAGCGCCCGCCCGTCGCTGAAGTACCCCTGCAGTCGGCGCGCGAGCCGGTCGACGTCGCCGCGGTGGTATCCGGGGGTGAAGATGCTGACCCGGTCGAAGCGGTGCCCCTGCGGTCGGTCGAGGCGGGCGACGATCTCCTCCGCCGTCGACCGGGCGTCACCGAGCCAGGAGTCGTCGCCGCGCGTCGTCCTGGCCCGCTCGCGCTCCCGCGAGGCGAAGGCGTCCTCGAGCCGCTCCAGGGCAGCGTCGACGTGAGCGGTCGAGTAGCCGCCCTTGGTCATCGCGAACGCGGTGCGCCGGATGCGTGCCGAGTCGACGTCGCCCTCCCCCGGCGCCGCAGCGTACGCGGCACGTGCCTCCGCCAGGAAGGCGTCGACCTCGGACTCGTCGTAGCCCCGCTGGCCCTTGGGCGCGAGGGGGAAGGTTGTGCTCACGCGCCCCATCATGCCGCATCGCCCCCGCTCGACCCGGGAAGGCCGGGCCGGGCGACGGCACGGCGTCAGACGAAGATCAGGTACAGCGCGTAGGCGACCACGGCCGACGGCAGCGTGCTGTCGAGCCGGTCGAGGAAGCCGCCGTGGCCCGGCAGCCAGGTCGAGATGTCCTTGATGCCGAGGTCGCGCTTGATGAGCGACTCGGAGAGGTCGCCGACCGTGGCCGTGGCGATGATGAGGCCGCCGAGGAGGAAGCCGAAGTACCAGGGCATGTCGAGCAGGAGCCACGAGGTCAGCACGGCGGCGATCAGGCTGGCCGCCACCGAGCCAGCGAAGCCCTCCCAGGTCTTCTTCGGGCTGATGCGCGGCGCCATCGGGTGCTTGCCGAAGTTGAGCCCCGTGGCGTAGGCGCCCGTGTCGACCGCGATCACGATGATCAGGGCCGAGAGGGTCCAGTTCGCCCCGTTCGGCTGGGCAGCGAGCAGGACCATGAAGCTGCCGAGGAAGGCGCAGTAGATCTGCACGAACGCCCCGGCCCCGATGTCGCGGAGGACGACGGAGGCGGGCTTCCGGTGCGAGGGCCGCGCGAGCTCGACGAGCCGCCAGAGCGAGATGACCGCGACGCCCGCGAGGAGCGCCAGCCACTGCCCGGAGGCGCCGCCGTAGAAGGCGGCAGGGACGATGGCGAGGCCCGACAGCACGCTCGGCAGACGCGGGACGTCGCGCCCCGCGAACCTCAGCGCACTGGTCAGCTCGAAGCAGAGCGACGCGATGAGCGCCCCCGCCACGATCATGAAGAACGCGGGCTGGAAGATCAGGCTCACCAGGACGGCCCCGCCGAGACCGACCCCGACCCCGATCGCCGCCGGCAGGTTGCGCCCCGTCTTCGCGGTCAGGACCTCGTTGCGGGCACCGAGCTGCGCGCGTCGCGCACGGAGCTGGTTCTCGATGTCGTGACGAGCGGCCTGGGCCCGGGCGTCGAAGTCGGCGCGACGGCTGCCGAGGGTGGTCTTGGGGTTCGGCGCCGACTCGTCGGGGCGGGGGCCGTCGGGAGCGTCGCTCATCTAGACCTCGAGCAGCTCGG
Source organism: Frigoribacterium endophyticum (assembly GCF_011759585.1). Classification (GTDB taxonomy): domain Bacteria; phylum Actinomycetota; class Actinomycetes; order Actinomycetales; family Microbacteriaceae; genus Frigoribacterium; species Frigoribacterium endophyticum. The sequence goes on along the minus strand of NZ_JAAOYV010000001.1, from coordinate 761,687 downwards.
CTTCCTTCTTCTTCAGCGCGTCGTCGATCGAGTCGATGTAGCCCTTGGTGACGGACTCGAGCTCCTTCTCGGCCCGCGCGACCTCGTCGTCGCCGACCTCGGTCTTCAGCGCGTCGAGGTCGGTCTTCGAGGTGCGACGGATGTTGCGGATCTGCACCTTGGCGTCCTCGCCCTTGCCGCGGACGATCTTCACGAACTCCTTGCGGCGCTCCTGCGTCAGCTCGGGGATGGTGACGCGGACGAGCGTGCCGTCGTTGGTGGGGCTGGCACCGAGGTTCGGGAAGGTCGCGATGGCCTTCTCGATCTCCTTCAGGGCCGACTTGTCGTAGGGCGTCACGATCATCGTGCGCGCCTCGGGCACCTGCAGCGAGGCCAGCTGGGCCAGCGGCGTCGGGGTGCCGTAGTAGTCGACGGGGATCTTCTGGAAGAGCGCCGGGTTGATGCGCCCGGTGCGGACCTGACCGAAGTCGGTCTTGGCGGACTCCAGGGCCCGCTCCATCTTCTCGCGCGTCTCGGTCAGTACGTCAGTGATCGCCACAATGCTCCCTTGGTTCGTCGTCGAGCTTAGTCGTCAGTTGCTGACGAGAGTTCCGATGCGCTCGCCCCGGATGGCCCGGGCGATGTTGCCGGAGCCCTCCATGCCGAAGACGTGCATCGGCATGCCGTTGTCCATGCAGAGGCTGAAGGCGGTCGAGTCGACCACCTTGAGGCCCTGGACGAGGGCCTCCTGGTAGGTCAGCGTCTCGAGCTTCACGGCGTCGGGGTCGGTGCGCGGGTCGGCGGAGTAGACGCCGTCGACGCCGTTCTTCGCGACGAGGACCTCGTCGGCGCCGATCTCGAGCGCACGCTGGGCCGACACGGTGTCGGTGGAGAAGTAGGGCAGGCCGGCGCCGGCGCCGAAGATGACGACGCGGCCCTTCTCGAGGTGCCGCTCCGCACGGCGCGGGATGTAGGGCTCCGCGACCTGGGTCATGGCGATGGCCGACTGGACGCGCGTGGCGGCCCCGGCCTTCTCGATGAAGTCCTGCAGGGCGAGCGCGTTCATGACCGTGCCGAGCATGCCCATGTAGTCGGCACGGCCGCGGTCCATGCCCCGCTGGCTGAGCTCCGCGCCGCGGAAGAAGTTGCCGCCGCCGACCACGACGGCGATCTCGACGTCGGCCGCCGCCTCGGCGATCTCGCGGGCGATGCCGCCGACCACGTCGGGGTTCACGCCGAGCTGGCCCCCGCCGAACGCCTCGCCCGAGAGCTTGAGGAGGACGCGGCGTCGTCTGGTTGTTCCTGTCGTCATGCGAGTTCTCCCTCGTGTCGTGGCCGTAGCCAGGGTAGCGAGTCGCGGCGGGCGTGCCGGACCGCGTCGGCCGGCCGCGCCTCCCCCGCCGTGAGGGGCCGCGGACACGGCGACGGGGCCTGAGACGCGTTCGTCTCAGGCCCCGTCAGGGTGTTGCTAGGCGCCGACCTTGACCCGGGCGAAGCCCTTGATCTCGATGCCGGCCTGCTCCACGACCTTGGCGACGGACAGCTTGTTGTCCTTCGCGTAGGCCTGGTCGAGTAGGGCGATCTCCTTGAAGAAGCCGGTGAGGCGACCCTCGATGATCTTCGGCAGGGCGGCCTCGGGCTTGCCCTCGTTCTTCGCGGTCTCCTCGACGATGGCGCGCTCCTTGGCGACCTGGTCGGCGGGGACCTCGTCGCGCGACAGGTACGTCGGCGCGGCGAAGGCGATGTGCTGGGCGACCGAGCGGGCCGTCTCGGCGTCGGAGCCCGTGTAGCCCACGACCACGCCGACCTGCGGGGGCAGGTCCTTCGAGGTCTTGTGCAGGTAGATCGCGAACTCGTCGCCCTCGATGTGCGAGACGGTGCGCAGTTCGACCTTCTCGCCCATCAGCGCGGCCTCGTCGTTGACGAAGGCCTCGACGGTCTGGCCGCCGATCGCCGCGGCGTTGCCCTCGGCGGCGTCCTTCGCGCCGGCGGCCGAGACGGCCTCGAGCACGGAGTCGGCGAGGGCGATGAACTTCTCGTTCTTCGCGACGAAGTCGGTCTCGCTGGCGAGCTCGATGATCGTGGCGTAGCCCGAGGAGGCCTTGGCGGCGACGAGCCCGGCGGTGGTCTGGCGACCCTCGCGCTTGGCGACGCCCTTGAGCCCCTTGACGCGGAGGATCTCGACGGCCTTCTCGAGGTCGCCGTCCGCCTCGACGAGGGCGTTCTTGCTGTCCATCATGCCCGCGCCCAGGCGGTCACGGAGGGTCTTGACGTCAGCTGCGGTGAAGTTGGCCATTGGCTGGCTTCCTTTCGTGGAGTCGGAAGGGGGGAGGACTACTTGGCGTCGGCGTCGGCCGGCTCGGCAGCCGTGGCCTCGGTGGCCTCGGCGACGGGCTCGACGACCGGCTCGCCCAGGGGCTTCTCGGCGACCTGAGCGTCGGCGTCGTTCTCCGCGACGGGGAGCGACTCGGCCGCGGGGGCCTCGGCGGCGGCGTCGGCGGCCTTGGCCTCGCCCTGCGCGAGCAGCTCGGCCTCCCACTCGGCGAGGGGCTCGACGGGAGCGTCGGCGTCCTCGGGCTTCTGGTGACGCTGCACCAGGCCCTCGGCGGCGGCGTCGGCGACGATGCGGGTCAGCAGGCCGACGGAGCGGATGGCGTCGTCGTTGCCGGGGATCGGGAAGTTGATCTCGTCGGGGTCGCAGTTCGTGTCGAGGATGCCGATGACCGGGATGCCCAGCTTCTTGGCCTCGTCGATCGCGAGGTGCTCCTTCTTGGTGTCGACGACCCAGAGGGCCGACGGCGTCTTCGTCAGGTTGCGGATCCCGCCGAGCGTCTTGTGCAGCTTGTCGAGCTCGCGCTTCTTGATCAGCAGTTCCTTCTTGGTGAAGCCCTGCGTGGTGTCGTCGAAGTCGATGTCCTCGAGCTCCTTCATGCGGGCGAGGCGCTTCGAGACCGTCTGGAAGTTGGTCAGGAGGCCACCGAGCCAGCGCTGGTTCACGAAGGGCTGGCCGACGCGGTTCGCCTGCTCGGCGATGGAGCCCTGAGCCTGCTTCTTCGTGCCGACGAAGAGGATGGTGCCGCCGTGGGCGACCGTCTCCTTGACGAAGTCGTACGCCTTGTCGATGTAGCCGAGCGACTGCTGGAGGTCGATGATGTGGATGCCGGAGCGCTCGGCGAGGATGAATCGCTTCACCTTCGGGTTCCAGCGGCGGGTCTGGTGTCCGAAGTGGACGCCGCTGTCGAGCAGCTGGCGGATGGTGACGACGGCCATGGTCGTTCTCCTCTTTCGTGGCACGCGCGGAGGCGTGCCGGTGTCGGTTCGTCCGGGCGACCGGTCGGTCGCCCCTGCCTGGTGCCCGGGCACGCCCCCGCCGTCGGCACCGTGGCACTGACGTGCCGGTGGTGCGTGACGGACCGAGTGGGGGTGGAGGCCGGTGTCGTCCGTGAGCGGCCGACCGTGAGGGAGGCTGCTCGGGGACGGTGCGTCATGGACGCACGGGCACGCGAAGTCAGTCTGCGAGGCAGACTGCGTGCTCATCGTAGCACCGACGGAGGACGGGCAGGAGGTGCCGACGGAGGCGCGGGCCAGCGCCGGCGCTCCCCCTCCCGCCGAGCGAGAACGCCCCGTCCGACGAGCGGACGGGGCGTTCTCGACGAGGGTGCGGCGACGTCAGCGGCGAGCGCCCGAGGCGCCCTTCGCGGTGCCGCCCTCGACGGCGGAGATGCCCATCTCCTCCAGGCTGCGGCCCTTCGTCTCGGGGATCTTCGCGAGCACGAAGAAGAACGAGATGAGGGCGAAGGCGGCGAAGATGCCGTACGACAGCGTGAGGCTGACCGCGGCGAGCGACGGGAACGAGACCGTGACGATGAAGTTCGCGATCCAGTTGGCGGCGCTGCCGACGCCGAGCGCGGTGGCGCGGATGCTGTTGGGGAACATCTCGCCGAGCAGGACCCACATGAGCGGGCCCCAGGTGGCGCCGAACGAGACCACGAAGAGGTTGGCGGCCACGAGCGCGACGGGGCCCCAGGCGCCGGGCAGCTGCGGGTCGCCGCCGTCGCCGGGCACGGACTGGCTGAAGGCGAGGGCGGTGACGGCGAGGCTGAGGAACATGCCCACGGAGCCGATGAGCAGCAGCGGTCGACGGCCGACCTTGTCGACGAGGCCGATGGCGACGAACGTGACGACCACGTTGACGATCGAGGTGATCGTCGAGATCGTGAAGGAGTCGCTCTCCTGGAAGCCGACGGCCTGCCACAGGGTGGTCGAGTAGTAGAAGATCACGTTGATGCCGACGAACTGCTGCAGCACGGCGAGGATGATGCCGACCCAGACGATGGGCTGCAGGCCGAAGCGGTCGCCGCGGATGCTCGACTTCTTCTCCAGCTCCGCCTCGGTCTTGATCGAGTCGGTGATCTCCTTGAGGCTCGTGTCGACGGTCTCCGCGGGGACGATGCCCTTCAGGACGGTCTTGGCCTCGTCCTCGCGGCCCTCACCGGCCAGGTAGCGGGGCGACTCCGGCAAGCGGAGGGCGAGCACGCCGTAGACGACCGAGGGCACGATGCCGACGAGGAACATCCAGCGCCAGGCGGCGAGGCCGAAGAGGGAGGGCTCGGAGGCGCCGCCCGCGGTGACCGCGAAGAGCTGGTCGGAGAGCAGGGCGACGAAGATGCCGAGCGTGATGGCGAGCTGCTGGAACGAGGCGAGACGACCGCGGATGGCCTTCGGCGACACCTCGGAGATGTAGGCCGGGGCGATCACGGAGGCGATGCCGATGCCGAGGCCGCCGATGACGCGCCAGAGCACGAGGTCCCAGACGGCGAACGCGAAGGCGGCGCCGAGCGAGCTGATCAGGAAGAGCGCGGCGCCGATGAGCATCACCTTGATGCGGCCCATCTTGTCGGCGAGGCGGCCGGCGACGTACGCGCCGATCGCACAGCCGATCAGCGCCGAGGCGACGGCGAAGCCGGAGGCGAACTCCGTCAGGCCGAACTCGTCGGTGATGCTGGAGACCGCGCCGTTGATGACGGACGAGTCGAATCCGAAGAGGAAGCCACCCACGGCCGCGGCGATCGCGAGAGCCGTCACCCGCCTGTTCAGCTTCTTCTCTGTTGCTGACGATTGCGCCGAGTTCGACACGGTTCTCCTTAAATCCACGGAGGGCGGGCTCGTGACCACACTCCCCCGACATCGTCGTGCACCGGGTGTTCGTGCACAGAGGGACCCTACGCCTCGCTGTGAATCCGCGCACGTCGTGCACGATCTGTGCATGCAGACCGGCGCAGCCACCCCTCGTCCCTCCGTCGTCCGACACCTGTCGCCTGACCCGGGGGCGGCACGAGTCGGCCGGGGCGTCGCCGTCACGGCCGCTGTCCTGGCGGTCCTCCTCCTCGACGGCGGTCCCGTCGGGCCGGTCGCAGCCGAGGCACGGCCCGGCCCGGCCGTCCCGTGGTCGTGGCCGGTGCCCGAGCCGCACCTCGTGCTCCGCCCGTTCGTCGCCCCCGAGCACCGGTGGTCGCCCGGGCACCGGGGCGTCGACCTCGCGATGCCCGAGGGAGGCGCGGTGTCGGCCCCGGACGACGGGGTGGTGCACTTCGCCGGGACGGTCGTCGACCGCCCCGTGCTGTCGCTCCGGCACGGAGACGGCACCCTGAGCAGCATGGAGCCCGTGAGCACGGAGCTGCGCGCCGGCGACGTCGTGCAGCGGGGCCAGGCCGTCGGGGTGCTCGAGCCCGGCCACGGCTGCGCCGCCTCGTGCGTCCACCTGGGCGCGCGGATCGACGGCGAGTACGTCTCACCGCTGATGATGCTGGGCCTCGGCCGGGCCAGCGTCCTGCTGCCGACCCGCCACGACGAGGTGACGGGCTGAGGCCGCCGGGTCGGTCAGGCGCGGGGGTGGGCCGTCCGGTAGCTCTCGCGGAGTCGCTCGGTCGAGACGTGCGTGTAGATCTGCGTGGTGCCCAGGCTGGCGTGGCCGAGCATCTCCTGCACGGCACGGAGGTCGGCGCCCCCGTCGAGCAGGTGGGTCGCCGCCGTGTGCCGGAGGGCGTGGGGGCCCGACGGGCCGCTGCCCGGCAGGTCGGCCAGCAGGCCGGACACCAGGCGGTGCACCGCGCGGGTGCCGAGCCGGCCACCGGTCGCGCCGAGGAAGAAGGCGTCGCGCGCGGGCCCGGCGCTGGCGGCTGGTCCGGCTCCCGCTCCTGCTCCGGCCCCGGCGCGGGCGACGGCGCGGGCCGCGAGGACGGGCCGGGACCGCGTGAGGTACCGGTGCAGCGCCTCCGCCGCGGGGACCCCGAAGGGGACGACCCTCTGACGCGAGCCCTTGCCGGTGACGCGGACGGTGAGGCGGTCCAGGTCGACGTCGCCGACGTCGGCCCCGACGAGCTCGGAGACGCGCAGCGCCGAGCCGTAGAGCAGTTCGACGACCGCGAGGTCGCGCCCCGCCACGGCGTCGTCGGCCTCGGCCCGGACGGCGAGCGACGTCAGCACGGACTCGGTCTGCGCGGTCGTCAGCACGCGGGGCAGGTGGCTCTCCGCCTTGGGGGCGCGGAGCCGGAGTCCGACGTCGACCCCGGTGCGCCCGGTCTCCTCCAGCCACCGCGTCAGGGCCCGGGCGCTGGCCGACCGACGGGCGAGGGTGGTGCGCGCGAGGCCGGCCTCGGTGCCGCGCCAGAGCCAGTCGCGGAGCAGCTCGAGGTCGACGTCGGCGGTCTGAGGTTCGCGGCCCAGCCGCTGTCCGGCGACCGCGAGCAGGTCGGCGAGGTCGGAGAGGTACGAGCGGAGGGTGTTCTCGCTCAGCCCCCGCGCGTGCCGCAGGTGCTCGACGAAGGCGTCGACGTCGACGCGCAGGGCCGTCACGGGCGCCCCGCCCCGCCAGGGCCCGCCGCGCGTCTCGTCGTCGTCACGGCGCCAGGCTACCCACGCGCGCGGCCCCTCCTCCGCCACCCCGCGGGCCCGGCGACGACCAGGCCGTCGACCTCCATCTCGGCGAGGAGGCCCCGTACCGTGTCGGCGCCGAGCCCCGAGGCCGCCGCGACCTCGTCGGTCGTGCGCTCGACGCGGGGGCTGAGGGCGTCCTGGACGCGGACGACGCGGGGGTCGACGACCTGCGGGGCCGGACCCGCGCCTCCCGCGCCGTGACCTGTCGACACGCCACGCCCGATCGGGCCCACGAGCTCGAGGACGTCGTCGACGCCCGTGACGCAGGCGGCGAGCCCCGAGCGGATCAACGCGTGGCAGCCCGCCGACGACGGCGACGAGACGGGGCCGGGCACGGCGCCGACCGGGCGCCCGAGCACCTGCGCGTGGCCGGCGGTGTTGAGCGAGCCCGAGCGCCGGCCGGCCTCGACGACCACGGTCGCCGCCGTGAGGCAGGCGATGAGCCTGTTGCGCTGCAGGAACCTCCAGCGGGACGGCGTCGTGCCGCAGGGCGCCTCCGCGACGAGGAGGCCCGTCCGCACGACCCGGCGGAGGAGCTCGTCGTGCCCGGCGGGGTAGAAGCGGTCGGCCCCGCCGGCCATCACCGCCACGGTCGGGGCCTCGGCCGCGAGGGCCGCACGGTGGGCCGAGCCGTCGATGCCGTAGGCCCCGCCGGAGACGACGGTCAGCCCCCGGTCGGAGAGGCCGCTGCCGAGGTCGGCGGCGACCGTCTCGCCGTACGACGTCGCCGCCCGCGCCCCCACCACGGCGACCGACGCGGCCGGGGCGGGCAGGTCTCCCGCGCCGCGCAGCCACAGCACCGCGGGGGCGTGGTCGCCAAGCTCGTCGAGCTCGGCGGGCCACCCGGGATCGCCCGGCACGAGCAGGCGGATGTCGAGGGCCTCCGCGGCGCGCAGCGACGCCTCGGCGCGCCACCGCTGGAGCCGCGGGGCCCAGCGTCGCAGGGCCGCGTCGACCGAGAACCGACCGAGGTCGTCGCCCGCCGGGGAGTCGCGGAGCGCGGTCTCGAGACCGCGCCCGGCCCCGCCGCCGCTCCGCTCCACGACGGACTCGACGGCGAGCCTCAGGGCGACGGCGGGCCCGAGGCCCCGGCGGGCGAGGCCCGCGACGACGTCGCCCGGCTCCGCGATGCCCGACCAGGCGGCGCGGGCGAAGACGTCGAGGCCCGCCTCGTCGGAGTCGCCCCCGGGCACCCAGGCCCGGGCGGGCCGGACCAGCCGCGCGAGGTCGTCGCGGGAGGCGTCGAGCAGCGCCCTCACAGCGACCGCCGCAGCCCGAGCGCCCGGGCGACCTGGCCCCGGCCGGGCCGGCCGACCCCGTCGAGGTCGGCGAGGGTCCAGGCCAGGCGGAGCACCCGGTCGTAGCCCCGCATGGTCAGGGCCCCGGTCTCGAGCGCCCGGTCGATCGGTGCCGAGTCGGCGACGGCCAGCCGGCGGCCGGCGCCCCGGAGCCAGGCGCCCGGCACCTCCGAGCTCAGGCGCCACGGCGTGCCGGCCAGCCGGTGCCGGGCCCTCGCCCGCGCCTCCTCGACCACCTCCTTCGCCTGGGCCGTGGTGAGCACGTCCGTGGTCTCGGCGAGGCGGAACTGCGCCGAGCTGATCCGTGCCACGCGCAGCTGCACGTCGATGCGGTCGACCAGCGGGCCGGAGAGCTTGGCGAGGTAGCGCCGGCGCTGGTGGGGCGAGCAGGTGCACTCCCCCTCGCGCGAGCCCCACTGGCCGCACGGGCAGGGGTTCGCGGCGGCCACGAGCTGGAACCGGGCCGGGAAGCGCGCGACCGCCCGTGACCGGTGCACGACGGTCTCGCCCGACTCCAGCGGCTGGCGGAGGCAGTCGAGCACGGTCTGCGCGAACTCGGGCGCCTCGTCGAGGAAGAGCACGCCGCGGCTGGCCCGCGACGCCGCCCCGGGGCGCAGGACCCCGCTGCCGCCGCCGACGAGCGCGGCCGCGCTGCAGGTGTGGTGCGGGCTCTCGAACGGCGGTCGTCGCTCGAGCTCGCTGCCGACCGGCAGCCCCGAGAGCGACCGGATCGAGCTGACCTCGAGGGCCGCTTCGAGGTCGAGGTCGGGCAGCAGGCCGGGCAGGCGCGCGGCGAGCATGCTCTTGCCGGCCCCCGGCGGGCCGACCATCAGCAGGTGGTGCCCGCCGGCGGCCGCCGTCACCAGCGCCTGGACGGCGTCGGAGTTGCCGATGACGTCGGCGAGCTCGGGGACTGCCCCCGCGGGGGCCGCCACCGTCGACCGGCGGAGCGGCTCGGCCGGCTCGGGTGCGAGGTCGGCGCCGTGCCAGATCGCCGCGTCGCGGAGCCCGACGACGGCGACGACGCGGACGTCGGGCACGAGCGACGCTTCGTCGGCGTTGTCGGCCGGCACCATGACGATCTCGGCGCCCGCCCGGCGTGCCGCGACGACGGCCGGCAGGACCCCGTCGACGGGCCGCAGCCTGCCGTCGAGCCCCAGCTCGCCGACGTGCACGACCCGGGCGACCGACTCGGCCTCGACGAGGTCGGCCGCCGCGAGGGCCGCCACCGCGATCGCCAGGTCGAACGACGACCCGTGCTTCGGCAGCGAAGCCGGCGACAGGTTGACCGTGAGCTTGCGGGAGGGCAGCGGGCACCCGGCGTTCGAGGCCGCCGCCCGCACGCGGTCGCGGGCCTCCCCCAGCGACGCGTCGGGCAGCCCGATGATCATGAAGGCCGGCAGCCCCTGGCCGAGGTCGGCCTCGACCTCGACCACCGCGCCGTCGAGCCCGAGCAGGGAGACCGCCCGGGTGCGCCCCATGCTCACGAGCCGGCCCCGCGCACGTGCTCGATGCGCTCGTGCCCGCGGCACCGCTCGACCGTGATGCCGACGACGTCGATGCGGACGCCGTGGCCCACCCCCGGGTGCTCCTGGCACCACGCCCCCGCCAGACGTCGAAGCCGGGCGAGCTTCTGCGGCGTCACCGCCTCCAGGGCCGTGCCCCAGCCCGTGCCCGAGCGGGTCTTGACCTCCACGACGACCACCTCGTCGCCGTCGAGCGCGACCAGGTCGATCTCGCCCTCACGGCACCGCCAGTTGCGGTCGACCACCCGCAGCCCCTGTGCCTCGCACCACTCGGCGGCCACGTCTTCGCCGCGCCGCCCCAGTTCGTCCTTCTCCGCCATGTCGACCTCCTGCGAGGAGACTGGCGGAGGCGCGGGGCGAGCCCACGGAGCCCGGTCACGTCGTGGGGACGACGAGCACCCAGCCCGGGCTGGGGAGGGACGCGCTACTCGTCGAGCGCGAGTTCCTTCGGGAGCTCGAGGTCGCGGGTGGTGAGCTCCTCGACGTTGACGTCCTTGAAGGTGAGCACACGGACGGACTTCACGAAACGGTCGGAGCGGTAGACGTCCCACACCCACACGTCGCTCATCGTCAGCTCGAAGTAGAAGTCGTGCTCCGTGTCGCGCCGGACGAGCTCCACCTCGTTCGCGAGGTAGAAGCGCCGCTCCGTCTCGACCACGTAGCGGAACTGCGACACCACGTCGCGGTACTCGCGGTACAACGCGAGCTCGACCTCTCGGTCGTAGTCTTCGAACTCGTCCTCGTCCATCGAGGGACCATCCTACGCGGCCGCGCCCGCGCCTCCCGCACGCCCCGGACGGCGCGAGGGGCGTCGCCGACGGGCGACGCCGCGGTGACGGCGCCGCTGGCGCCCGGGCACGCCGACCGGCCGGCTCAGTGCAGCCAGGTGAGGCGGTGCAGCGGCGACGGACCGAGTTCGGTCAGCGCCGCGTAGTGCGCGGTCGACCCGTAGCCCTTGTTGCCCGCCCAGCCGTAGCCGGGGTGCTCGTCGTCGGCGGCGATCATCATCCGGTCGCGGTGCACCTTGGCGATCACCGAGGCCGCGGCGACGGAGGCGCAGTCGCGGTCGGCCTTGATCCGGGTGGTGATGCGCGGCGGCGTGGAGAGCGCCGGCGTCAGGTAGTCGTGGTTGCCGTCGAGCACGACGACGGAGCTCATGATGCCGACGCCGGCCTCGTGCAGGGCCGTGAGCGCCCGCCGGCCGGCGAGGCCGAGAGCCGCGACGATGCCGATCTCGTCGACCTCACGAGCATCGGCCAGGCCGACGGCGTGCGCCTGGACCCACGACGTCGCCGTCGGGTAGAGGGCCTCACGGCGCTTCTCGCTCAGCAGCTTCGAGTCGCGGAGCCCCACGGGCATCTCGCCGCACTCGAGGTGCACCGCGCCGAGGCCCACGGCGACGGGCCCGGCGATGGCGCCCCGACCGACCTCGTCGCAGCCGATCACCCAGGTGGCGCCGGCCGCGTGCAGCTCACGCTCGAGGTCGAGCGTGGGGTCGACGACCGCCATCACTCGCCCTCGCGCTCCGTGCCGCGGAAGACGGCCGGGTAGTCGTCGAGCCACGTCCAGCGGGCGGCGGGCCAGCTGATGACGAAGGCGCGGCCGACGACGTCGCTCATCGGCACGAAGCCCTGGCTGGGGGTGTCGCCGTTGTAGCGGCTGTCCTTCGAGTTGTAGCGGTTGTCGCCCATCACCCAGAGCGAGTCGGCGGGCACCGTGACGGAGAAGTCGTCGCCCGAGACGCGGTCGACGCCCGGGGGCAGGGTGACGTAGGGCTCGTCGAGCGGGACGCCGTTGACGGACATCTGGCCGAAGTCGTTGCAGCACGACACCGTGTCGCCGGGCAGCCCGATGACGCGCTTGATGAGGTGGTCGTTGCTGTCTTGCGTACCGAGCCCGACCAGCGTGAGGAACCACGAGACACCGTCGCCGAGGGGGTTGCCGGAGGCGGTGGTGACGGGGGCCGTGCCCTCCAGCCATCCGCCGGGGTCGGTGAAGACCACGACGTCGCCGCGCTTGACGTCGACGACGTCGGGCACGAGCTCGTTAACGATGATGCGGTCGTTGATCTGCAGCGTGTTCTCCATCGACCCCGAGGGGATGTAGAACGAGCGGATCAGGAACGTCTTGATCAAGAAGGAGATCAGCAGCGCCGCCAGGAAGATGACCAGGACGTCACGGAGGAACGTCAGGGTGCCGCGCTTCTTCTGGTCGTCACCGCGACCGGGGCGGCGCAGGAGGCGCCGCGAGGATGTGTCGTCTGTCATTTAACCGCCTGAGCTCCCCGCCATCGTATAGGGCGGGGAGCTCAGGGAAGGACGTGCGGACCGGGTCAGTGGTCGCGCTTCTCCTTGATCTTGGCCTTCTTGCCGCGCAGCTCGCGCAGGTAGTAGAGCTTCGCGCGACGCACGGCGCCGCGGCTGACGACCTCGATGTGGTCGATGACGGGCGAGTGCACGGGGAACGTGCGCTCGACGCCGACCTGGAAGCTGACCTTGCGGACGGTGAACGTCTCGCGGACGCCCTCGTTCTGCTTGCCGATGACGACACCCTGGAAGACCTGGACGCGCGAGCGCGTGCCTTCGATGATGTTCACGTGCACCTTGACGGTGTCGCCGGCGCGGAAGTCGGGGATGTCGGTGCGCAGCGTGGCTGCGTCGACGGCGTCGAGGATGTGCATGGTGGTTCGCTCTCTGCAACCGCCACAGGTCGACTGCTGCTCGTGGGTGCGGGGCACCCGAGGTGATGAAAGAGGTCGTGCGCTGACGAGAGCAGACTCCCCTGTGGCAGAGTCGTGCGCAGGCACAAGCGTCAAGTGTGCCACAGGTCGACTCCGGGCCGCCACCGCGTCAGGAGCGCGGCGTGATGGTGATCACCGGGGCGTCGTCGGAGGCCGGGCCCCCACGAGGAGGCGTCGGCCCCGCAGCGCCGGACGCCAGACGGTCGAGGTCGGCCAGCGACGCGGAAACCCGGCCCCGCGCCTCCCGCACGAACTGCCGCACCGCGGCGACCGCGAGGCCCAGCCCGCCCAGGATCGTCAGGACGGCGGAGACGGCGAACAGCGCCGTCGACAGGTCGACCCGGCCGTCGCCGACGAGCTGCGTGAACGCCGAGGCCGGCCGGGACCCGGCCACGGAGTCGACGAGGAAGAAGCCGAGGGCCAGCTGGGCCAGCCAGGTCAGGAGCAGGAGGCCGGCGTCGAGCCAGGAGACCGCGCGCGCCCGGCGCACGCTCCGTCGCGCCACCACGACGCCGACGGCGGCCGCCTGCGCGACGAACAGGAGGGGCACGAGGACGATCTGGCCGAGCACCTGCGCCCCGAGGGGCACCCCGAAGGCCGCACGGCCGAGCAGGACCCACAGGGGCAGCACCACGACGGCGGGCCAGAGGAGGCGGTAGAGGACTCGACGCAGCACCATGCGGTCGAGGCTAGGGAACGACGGTGGAGAATGGCTGCATGATCGAGCTGCGCACCCCCGACGAGATCGACCGCATGCGACCGGCGGGAGCATTCGTCGCGTCCGTCCTCGAGGCGACCCGTGCGGCCGCGGCGCCCGGCGTCGACCTGCTCGACCTCGACGCCCTCGCCCACGACATGATCCGCGAGCGCGGCGCCGAGAGCAGCTACCTCGACTACCACCCGTCGTTCGGCGCCAGCCCCTTCGGCAAGGTGATCTGCACCTCCGTCAACGACGCCGCGCTGCACGGCCTGCCCCACCGGTACCGCCTGCGGGAGGGCGACCTGCTCAGCCTCGACTTCGCCTGCGCCGTCGACGGCTGGGTCGCCGACTCCGCGGTCTCGTTCGTCGTCGGCGCCGAGCCGACCCCGGACGACCGCCGCCTCATCGAGACCTGCGAGCGAGCGCTCGAGGCCGGGATCGCGGCCGCGCAGCCGGGCGGCAAGCTCGGCGACGTCTCGGCCGCGATCGGCGACGTCGCCCGCGGTGCCGGGTTCTCCGTCAACCTGCAGTTCGGCGGCCACGGCGTCGGCACCACCATGCACGGCGACCCGCACGTGCCGAACGACGGCCGCGCCGGGCGGGGCTGGCCCCTCCGGCCGGGCCTCGTGATCGCGATCGAGCCGTGGCTGATGCTCGGCACGGACGAGATCGTCACCGACGCCGACGGCTGGACGCTGCGGAGCGCTGACGGCTCGCGGGCCGCGCACGCGGAGCACACGGTCGCCGTGACGGCCGACGGTCCGCTCGTCCTGACCGCCCGCGGCTGAGCAGGCTGCTCCGGGGCGCAGCGGGAAGCGCTACTCGCCGAGCAGGTCGGGGCGGACGCGCCGGGTGCGGGCGACCTGCTGCTCGTGGCGCCAGGTCGCGATGGCGCCGTGGTTGCCGCTGAGGAGCACCGGGGGCACGTCGTGGCCCCGCCAACTCGCGGGCTTCGTGTAGCTGGGGTACTCGAGGAGGCCGCCCTCGTGGCTCTCCTCCGTCAGGCTCTCGGGGTTGCCCACGACGCCCGGCACGAGGCGACCGATCGCCTCGACCATCGCCGTCACGGCGACCTCGCCGCCGTTGAGCACGTAGTCGCCGAGGCTGATCTCGCGGACGGTCACGCGCTCGGCGGCGTGCTCGACGACGCGCTGGTCGATGCCCTCGTAGCGCCCGCAGGCGAACACGAGGTGCGGGGCGACGGCCAGCTCGCGGGCGAGGGCCTGCGTGAAGGGCGTGCCCGCCGGCGAGGGGACGATCAGCGTCGTGGTCTCGGGGCTCGCCTCGTCGCCCAGCACGTGGTCGAGGGCCTCGCCCCAGGGCTCGGGCCGCATCACCATGCCGGCACCGCCGCCGTACGGGGTGTCGTCGACGGTGCGGTGCCGGTCGTGGGTGAAGTCGCGCAGGTCGTGCACGGCCACGTCGAGCAGGCCCTGCTGACGGGCCTTGCCGAGCAGGGAGATGTCGAGCACCCCGAAGAACTCCGGGAAGATCGACACGATGTCGATGCGCATCGTCAGCTGCCGTCGTCGGCGCGGTCGGCCTCGGGGGCCTCGCCCACGGCGTCGTCAGGGCTCTCACCCTCGACGTCGCCGGTGTCGACGGTCGCGGCGGACTCGTCGTCGGAGCTGTCGTCGACGAGCTCCTCGAAGAGGCCCGCCGGCGGGGTGACGGTGATCACGCCCGCCTCGATGTCGACGCTCGGCACGATCGCCGTGACGAACGGCACCAGCACCTCGCCCGCCGGCGTCGCGACGGCGAGCAAGTCCTGGGCGGGGAGGTGGTCGACACGGGAGACGGTGCCGACCTCGACGCCGTCACGCTCGACCCGGAGGCCGACGAGCTGGTGGTGGTACCAGGCGTCGTCTTCGTCGGGGAGCTCGTCCAGGTCTTGGTCGACCCAGAGGATCGCCTTGACCAGGGACTCGGCGGCGGAGCGGTCGTCGACGCCCTCGAAGAAGCCGACGGGGTGGCCGTTGTACCAGCGGAGCTCGGTGAGCGTGACGCTCCGGCCGTGCCACTCGCTGGTCTCGGGCACCTGCAGGGTGAAGGAGGAGCCCGGGGTGAAGCGCTGCTCGGGGGTGTCGGTGAAGAGCTCGAGCTTGAGCGCGCCCTTCAGGCCGTGCGCCTTGGTCAGGCGCCCGACCCGGAGCTGGGTCTTGTCGTTCGTGCTCACGGCCTAGAGGTCGCCGTCGACGACGTCGACCCGCACGCGCTTGCCGTCGGCCAGGGCCGTGACCAGGGTGCGGAGTGCCTTCGCCGTCCGACCGGCGCGACCGATGACGCGGCCCAGGTCGTCAGCGTGGACGTGCACCTCGAGGACGTCGCCCCGAGGAGAGGTCTTCTCCACGACCTGCACCTCGTCCGGGTGATCGACGATCCCCCGGACGAGGTGCTCGAGTGCAGGTGCGAGCACTGACTACGCCTCGGTGGTCTCGGCGTCGTCGGCGGCGGGGGCCTCGGCGGGCTCGGCCTTGGCGGGCTTCTCCGACTTGGGGACGAGGACCGGCTTCTTCTTCTCGTCGGCGACGAAGGCCTCCTTGGGGGCCTTGGTCTTGACGGTGCTGACGGCGTCGGCGTCGCCCTTGAACTTGCCCCAGTCGCCCGTGAGCTTCAGCAGCGCGGCGACCTGCTCGGTCGGCTGCGCGCCGACGCTGAGCCAGTACTGCGCACGCTCCGACTCGACCTCGATGAACGAGGGCTCCTCGGTGGGGTGGTACTTGCCGATCTCCTCGATGACACGACCGTCGCGCTTGGTGCGCGCGTCGGCGACGACGATGCGGTAGTACGGTGCACGGATCTTGCCCATGCGCTTGAGACGGATCTTGACAGCCACAATTCTCCTGTTGATGTGATGTGGGCGAGTTGCTAGCCGTGAGCGTGGGGGCACACTCGGCTCGGAAGCTCTATGAGGTCTCGGCGGCCACCTGATTAGAGGGTCGGGCGACCGGAGACTCGACCCACCATTGTTGCAGACGAACGACCGGTTCCACCAATCTCTCGCGAACCCGCCGTCGTGTCGTCGGGCGGGGGCGGCGACACGGACGGTCACGCGACTCCCCCGGCTGTCAGGATGGGTCGGCGCGCACGCGCCGAGCGGGAGGCAGCACCCATGCAGATCGACTTCACCAGCTCAGAGCGGTCGACCCTCGGCGTCGAGTGGGAGCTGGCCCTCGTCGACCACGAGAGCGGCGAACTGGCCCCTCGCGCTCCGCAGATCCTCGCCGACCTGGCCCACCTCAACGAGGACGGCGACCGCCTGACGAACGAGCTCCTGACCAACACCGTCGAGGTCGTCACCGGGGTCCACCACCGGGTCGCCGGGGCCGTGGACGACCTCCGGGCCACCATCGACCAGGTCCGTGGCCCGGCGGCCGCACTCGGCGCCGACCTGATCTGCGCCGGCACGCACCCGTACAGCCGGTACGTCGACCAGGAGGTCACGCCCGACAAGGAGCGGTACGCCACCCTGATCGACCGCACCCGCTGGTGGGGCCGCCAGATGATGATCTGGGGCGTCCACGTCCACGTCGGGATCGACTCGCGCGACAAGGTGCTGCCGATCATGAACGGCATGCTCACCTACCTGCCGCACTTCCAGGCCCTGACCGCCTCCAGCCCGTTCTGGGTGGGCGAGGAGACGGGCTACGCCTCGAACCGCGCCCTGATGTTCCAGCAGCTGCCCACGGCCGGCCTGCCGCCCCAGTTCGAGACCTGGTCGGAGTACGAGGCCATGGTCGCGGACCTGACCCACACGGGCGTGATCGACGACCACAGCGAACTGCGCTGGGACCTGCGCCCCTCGCCCAGGTGGGGGACGCTCGAGAGCCGGGTCTTCGACGGCATCGCGACGACCGACGAGGTCGCCGCCGTGACGGCGCTCGTGCAGTGCCTGGTGGACGACATGTCCGACCGCCTGGACCACGGCGAGACGCTGCCGTCGATGCAGCCCTGGTTCGTCCGCGAGAACAAGTGGCGAGCGGCCCGCTACGGCATGGACGCGATCGTGATCCAGAACGCCGCGGGCGACGAGCGCCTCGTGACCGACGACCTGCGAGACCTGGTCACGACCCTCGAGCCTGCGGCCGATCGCCTGGGCTGCCTCGACGAGCTGCACTCGCTCGCGTCGATCACGGACCGGGGCGCCAGCTACCAGCGCCAGCTGGCCGTGGCCGCGGCCCACGGCGGCGACCTGCGTCCGGTCGTCGCGTCGCTGGTCCGCGAGTTCGACGAGGGGCTCTCCGCGGACCTGTGACGTCGCCCCGAGGGGCCGAGGACGGCACGGAGGGGCCAGCGGCTCGACGTAACACGGAGTAACAGTCGGGCACGACCGGCGCTGCTGACATTCGATGCACCGATGAGACATCCGATATTCCTCCGGTCCATCCCACCGCTCGTGGCGGCGGTCCTGGGCGTCGCGCTCGTCGCCGACGCCCTGACCCCGCCCCCGCAGGCCGCGTCGGCCTCGACGCTCGACGGTCCGCCGCCGCCGGCCGGTGACAGCGGCGTCCCCGCCGACGAGCCGTTCGCGGGGACGGCGCCGCTCGTCACGGCGCTCGGGGGCGGCGACTCCCCCGAGACGGTCTCCGTCTCGTGGCGGTCGCCGGCCCGCGTCTCCGCCGGCGCCACGACGATCACCCTCGACGCGGCGGTCACGACCGAGCTGGCCGGCCCCCGCTCGTTCGCGGTCCTCCGCGACGGCGTGGGCCCCGACGTCGCCTCCCCCGACCGGACCGCCGACGAGATCGTGACCGTCGAGACGACCCCGGACCGTCCGACGACCGTGCGCCTCTCGGTCGAGGCTCCTCCCGAGGGGACCGCGATCACGCTGGGCTGGTCGAGCGACGCCGGATCGCTGTGGCAGCCCGTCGCCGAGGCCGACCTCTCGACCCCGGTCGTCTCGAGCCCCGGTGCCCGTGCGGGGCTGGCGTGCGGCGTCGCCCTGCCCGGCGACCGTGACCACGACCTCGTCCCCGACGACCTCGAGCGCGGCGGCTACGCCCTCGTCGACTCCTCCCTCGTCCCCTGGCGGGACGACCTCGCCGCTCGCGGTCACACGAAGTACCTCTCCGACCCGAACCACTGCCGCTCCGCCCGCGACCCCTACACCGATCTCGAGAAGGTGACGGCCATGATGCCGGGCGGCACTCGCACCGAGGCCCGCGACCCGCTCGTGGCCGCCGCGCCCGCCGTCGGCGTCGACCTCGAGAAGCTCGTCGTGACGCTGAACGACACGACCAGCGACTCGACGACCCGGACGCGCAGCCTCTCGACGACGAACTCGTGGAGCAGGACCCTCGGCGGCAAGGTCGGCGTCGAGAGCGGAGCCTCGGCCGGGCCGGAGGGCCTGAGCGGCGAGACGAAGGTGTCACAGGAGTTCAACTTCTCGTAGACCCGGTCACACAGCGTGACGGAGGGCACCTCGACGTCGTGGCAGGAGCTCGTCACCCGGAGCGCGTCGAAGGCCGCTTCGCTGAACGGCAACGTCCGCTACCACAACGCCGGCAGCGCACCCGTCTTCGACGCGCACCCGACGACCAGCTGGGTGCTGGAGGGGCAGCAGACCATGGCCAGCTTCCGAGCCGGCCCGAACTTCCGGGCGGACGCCCTGGGCGCCGGAGAGAGCTACCCGGCCCGGGGCTCGGCGGCGCTCTCGGTCGAGACCATCAACGACGCCGGCACCGTCGACCTCACCGCGACCGCGGACGAGCTGGAGCAGCTGGGTCGGAGCGGCGAGGTGTCGCTCGACACGCCCCAGACGTCCGGCACCTTCGGCCGCGTGGTCTCGGGGCGGCTCGATCCGGCAGCCGGCCAGTGGGGCCCCGTGCTCACCGGCATCCGCGAGTCCACGGCGACCCTGGTGCTGGACGCCGGGATCGACACGGCCCAGCGCCACGTCGTGGCACCGGACCTCCGCGACGCGGACGACTCGACCCCGCGGCTGACGATCGGGGAGGCCATCGACCGGGCCTTCGCCGTCGAGCGGATCGACGGGCATCGCTGGTACCGCAGCCCCGACCTCACCTCCCCGACGAACCGGGCTCCGCTCCTGCTCGACGAGCGGGCGGTCCTCCTCACCATGGACGAGGCCACGAGCGCGGCCGTCCGCGACCAGCAGCGCGACGGGAGGTCGGTCTACGACGTCGAGCTGCGCCGTGGCATGCAGATCGGCGTGAAGCCGGCGGATCAGCACTCCGACTTCGACGACGGCGACTTCTCGGGGTGGACGGGCCACTCGTCGACACCGGGGACGGTGCGCCCGGCCGGCGCCGGCGAGATCTCGTGGACGAAGGAGGGCCTCACCCCGGGCCACCGCTACCGTGTCTCGTTCCGCTCGAAGAACGCGCCCTCGGGCTCGAGCTCGACCATGTGGCTCGACGACCCCACGCACCAGGTGCCCCTGGACCGAGCCCCGACTCCCCCTGGCTGGACGAGCCGGCCGACGTTCGTGGAGTTCACGGCAGCCACGACGACGGTGAGGCTGCACGGACGCGCCGAGATCGACGACCTGTCCTTCTTCAGCCTCGGCGCGAGCCGTCGAGCGGACATCAGCTGGGTGAGCCGGATGGGGGACGACCTGGCGATCCCGGACACGACGACGCCCCTCACGACACAGGTCGACGTCCTCAGCCGAGGCGGCGCCCAGGCGCTGGACCTGGTCATCGGGCGCTCCGGGCGTGCGATCGACCTCTCGACGTCCGTCGTGGAGGTCACGGGCCCCGCTCTGGGCGCCTGGAGCACGGGCCCGACGTACAGGGAACGGGGGCACGTCAACCTCCCGGTCGTGGCGCAGGGCACCTCGACCGTCACGGTCTACTCCCCCCGGCAGGGGTCGACGGCCGCGTGCGACTACTGCCTCGAGCCGATCGCGTCCCTCACCGTCGACGTCGGGGCCTCGAAGCCCGCGACGGTGGACTTCCACTACCGGGAGGGCGCCTCGAAGCACATGTGCACCGTCCGCTTCCGTGCTCTCGAGACACCCGGGTTCCGGGGAGAGGTGGCCGAGTCGGTCGACTTCAGGTCGAACGGCCACTCGTGCAAGAACGACGACGCCTACTACGTGTCGTTCACGAACATGCCGATCGGGACGGAGATCAGCGTCTTCGACTCACCAGACGGTTCTCGCGACGACGACTTCTTCATCTGGGAGACGACCGTGCCGTCGTCCGGCCTGCTCCGGACGGACGCCCGGGAGCGCCCCGCCGGCGTCACGGTGCAGGAACAGAGCTACCGCAACGGCCTGGCCGGCAAGGTGTCGCGCTTCGAGCTGCACTACCCGGGCACCTGGTGAGCGCCCGGTGACGGCTCGGGGCCCGCGGTCGCACCGCGGGCCCCGAGTCGTCACCCGTCACGGACGGCCCGACCGGGTCAGCCCCGGCCGAGGAACTTCTGCAGCGAGGCCATCTCCTCTGCCGAGGGGGCGCCGTCACCGGCGGGGGCACCGCCGAGACCGAAGCCGGACCCGCTGGCCGGCGCCGCGCCTCCCGGCTTGGCGCCGGTGGCGAGGGCCGCGTTCTGGGCCGCGCGCTTGGCGGGGTTGCCGGCCTTCGAGCCCTTCTTCTTGGCGGCCGGGCGCTTGCCTCCGTAGGAGGCCCCGGGGATCGGGCCCATGCCGGGCACCTGGGGCACGCCGCCCTTGGCCACGGTCTTCATCATCTTGGAGGCCTGCTCGAAGCGCTGGACGAGCTGGTTCACGTCGGTGACCGTCATGCCCGAGCCCCGCGCGATGCGGAGTCGGCGCGACCCGTTGAGGAGCTTGGGCAGGGCCCGCTCCTGCGGCGTCATCGACTGGATGATCGCCTCGGTGCGGACGATCTCGCGCTCGTCGAAGTTCTCGAGCTGCTCGCGCATGCCCTTGGCGCCCGGCAGCATGCCGAGCATGCCCTTGATCGACCCCATCTTGCGCAGCTGCTGCATCTGCTTGAGGAAGTCGTCGAGCGTGAAGTTGTCGGTCGCGATCTTCTCCGCGACGGCACGGGCCTCGGCCTCGTCGAACGCGCCCTGCGCCTGCTCGATGAGCGAGAGGATGTCGCCGAGGTCGAGGATGCGGCTCGCCATGCGGTCGGGGTGGAAGGGCTCGAAGGCGTCGAGGGTCTCGCCCGTCGACGCGAACATGATGGGCCGCCCCGTGACCGAGGCCACGCTGAGCGCGGCCCCGCCCCGCGCGTCGCCGTCGAGCTTCGACAGGACGACGCCGGTGAAGTCGACGCCCGCCTGGAAGGCCTTCGCGGTCGCGACCGCGTCCTGGCCGATCATCGCGTCGATGACGAAGAGCACCTCGTCGGGGTCGACCGCCTTGCGGATGTTCGCGGCCTGCTTCATCATCCCGGCGTCGACGCCGAGACGGCCGGCGGTGTCGATGATGACGGTGTCGTAGACCTTGTCGCGCGCGAACTTCATGGCCTGCTTGGCGACCTTGACGGGGTCGCCGACGCCGTTGCCCGGCTCGGGGGCGAACACGGCCGCGCCGGCCTGCTCGCCGACGACCTGCAGCTGCTGCACGGCGTTGGGGCGCTGGAGGTCACAGGCCACGAGCAAAGGCGTGTGGCCGTCCTTCGCGAGCCACTTCGCGAGCTTGCCCGCGAGGGTCGTCTTGCCGGCGCCCTGGAGGCCGGCGAGCATGATCACGGTCGGGGGGTTCTTCGCGAACTCGAGTCGACGCTGGCGGCCGCCGAGGATCTCGATGAGCTCTTCGTTGACGATCTGGACGACCTGCTGGGCCGGGTTCAGGGCCTTGCTGACCTCGTCGCCGAGCGCCCGGTCGCGCACCGTGTTCGTGAACGCCTTGACGACGTCGAACGCGACGTCGGCGTCGAGCAGGGCACGACGGATCTCGCGGACGGTGCCGTCGACGTCGGCGGGGCTGAGCTTGCCCTTGTTGCGGAGGTTCTTGAACGTGTCCGCGAGGCGGTCAGAGAGGGTTCCGAATGTGGCCATGGTGTCGCCATCTTAACCGACGACGGGCCGCGGGTCGCCCCCGTGGGCCGACCCGTGCCTCCCCCGGGGCCGCCCGGCGGGGCACCGGTCAGCCGATGAGGTTCTGCACGAAGACGTGCGGCGTGAAGCCGGTGAGGTCGCCGATGCCCTCGCCCTGCCCGACGAGCTTGATCGGGATGCCGGTCTGCTCCTGCACGGCGAGGACGAACCCGCCGCGGGCCGAGCCGTCGAGCTTCGTCAGCACCAGGCCGGTCACGCCGGCGTGCTCGATGAAGGCCTGCGCCTGGGCGAGGCCGTTCTGGCCCGTCGTCGCGTCGAGCACGAGCAGCACCTCGGCGATCTCGGTCTGCTTCTCGACGACCCGCTTGATCTTCGAGAGCTCGTCCATCAGGCCCGACTTCGTCTGCAGGCGCCCCGCGGTGTCGATCAGGACGATCTCGACGCCGGTGCGCATCGCGTACTCGACGGTCTGGAACGCGACCGAGGCCGGGTCCTGGCCGGGCTGCTGGGGGCGGACGATCTGCGCGCCCGCGCGCTCGGCCCAGGTGGCGACCTGCTCGACGGCGGCGGCGCGGAACGTGTCGGCCGCGCCGACCACGACCGACCGGTCGTAGTTGCGGAGGAACTTCGCGAACTTGCCGATCGTCGTGGTCTTGCCGACGCCGTTGACGCCGACCATCAGCACGACGGCCGGCCGGGCGCTGAGCTTGAGGGTGGAGTCGAGGGCCGAGAGGCGCTCCTCCAGCGTCTCGCGGAGCATGCGCTTGAGGTCGGCCGGGTCGGTCGTCGAGTAGCGCTGCACCTTCTCGCGCAGGTCGTCGATGACCTGCTCGGTGACGTCGGGGCCGAAGTCGGCGCCGATCAGCGCCTCCTCCAGGTCGTCCCACGTGGTCTCGTCGATCGTCTTCTTCGCGAACATGCCACGGAGGGCACCGGAGAGGGACCAGGGGGAAGCCATGCGCTCAGCCTATTCGCAGTCGGCGGCGGACCGACCTGCTGCTAGTGTCGAGACGTTGAAGGGGAGTATTCCGTTCACGGTGCGTCGTCAATACGGAAGAGCCCAGTCTCGACCCGGTGCATCGGCTCGATCATCTGACGATCGAGTGGAAGAGACCTTCAGTACACATTCATGCGTACTGAAGGGAACTGCATGGACGTCTCACTCGTCACCTGGATCATCACGATCGCCGGAATCCTCGGGCTCCTCGTCTTCGACTTCTACAGCCACGTGCGCACGCCGCACGAGCCCACCATCCGCGAGTCGGCCATCTGGTCCGCCGTCTACATCGGCATCGCGATCCTGTTCGGCGTGGGCGTCGGCATCTTCTCGAACTGGACGTTCGGCGGTGAGTACTTCGCGGGCTACATCACCGAGAAGGCCCTGTCGGTCGACAACCTCTTCGTCTTCCTGATCATCATGACGGCGTTCGCCGTCCCGCGGATCTACCAGCAGAAGGTCCTGCTCGTCGGCATCGCGATCGCGCTGATCTCGCGCGGCCTCTTCATCGCCGCCGGCGTCGCGATCATCGACAACTTCTCGTGGGTCTTCTACCTCTTCGGCCTCCTCCTCTTCTGGCTCGCCTACAGCCAGGTCAAGGGCGGAGAGGACGAGGGCGACCAGGCCGACAGCAAGCTCATCCGCTTCCTGCGCCGCATCATCCCCACCTCCCCCGACTACGTCGAGGACCGCCTCACCACCAAGATCGACGGCAAGCGCCTCTTCACCCCGCTCTTCCTGGTGATGGTCGCGATCGGCCTCACCGACGTGCTCTTCGCGCTCGACTCGATCCCGGCGATCTTCGGCCTGACGCAGGAGGCGTACATCGTCTTCACCGCGAACGCCTTCTCGCTGCTCGGCCTCCGCCAGCTGTACTTCCTGATCTCGGGCCTGCTCGAGCGCCTCGTGTACCTGGCCCAGGGCCTCGCGGTCATCCTCGCGTTCATCGGCGTGAAGCTCCTCTTCCACGCTCTGCACGTGAACGAGGTACCGTTCATCAACGGCGGTCAGCCGGTCGAGTGGGTCCCCGAGATCCCGATCTGGTTCTCCCTCAGCTTCATCCTCGCGACGATCGCCGTCGCCACGGTCCTCAGTCTCGCCAAGGTGCGTCGAGACGGGAAGCGCGAGGTCGTGGTGCCGGTGAAGGAGCCCAGCGACAGCTGATCGCCGTCACCGCGTCGCCGCCCCACGAGGGCGGCGACGCACCGGCCCTCGATCGAACAGGAACACCCGCTCATGCGACTCGAACTCATCCGCCACGGCCAGACCGACTGGAACAGCCAGGACAAGCTCCAGGGCTCGTCCGACGTCCCGCTCAACGAGACCGGTCGAGGCCAGGCCCGCGAGGCCGCACGGCTGCTCTCGGGCGAGCCGTGGTCGGCGATCGTGTCGTCGCCGCTCGGACGGGCCCGCGAGACGGCGCAGATCATCGCGTCCGAGCTCGGGATCGAGCTCGGCGACGCGTACGACGAGCTGATCGAGCGCGACTACGCCTCGCGCGAGGGCTGGGTGCCGGACTCGCCCATCCCCGACGAGCCGAACGAGTCGTACCCCGACATCGAGCCCCGTGAGTCGGTGGCGGCCCGCGGCCTCGGTGCCCTCGAGATGATCCGCGACACGCGCCTCCCCCTCGACGGCCCCGACGCGAGCATCGTCGTCGTCTGCCACGGCACGATCATCCGCTTCACCCTGTCGGCCATCATGGGCAGCGAGGCGCCCCACATCGAGAACGCCGCCGCCAACACCGTCGAGTGGGACGGCGAGTCGTGGAAGGTGCTCACCGTCAACGGGGCGCTGCACGAGGCCGACGCCGACTGACCGGACGACGGGCTCTCCGTCTCGAGACGACCCGCGCCTCCCCCGCTCCTCCGCGAGCCCGGGAGGCGCGGGTCGTCTCGTCGTCGGAGACCCGGCACCCGAGGGGGTCGGTCAGCCGACCTGCTCGGTCGCGACGCGCTGGCCGACGACGGCGCTCACGCCGTCCTGGCGCATCGACACCCCGTAGAGGGCGTCCGCGATCTCCATCGTGCGCTTCTGGTGCGTGATGACGATGAGCTGGCTGGACTCGCGGAGGTCCTGGAAGATCGTCAGGAGGCGGCCGAGGTTCGCGTCGTCGAGGGCGGCCTCGACCTCGTCCATGATGTAGAACGGGCTCGGCCGGGCCTTGAAGATCGCGATGAGCAGCGCGACCGCCGCGAGTGAGCGCTCGCCGCCGCTCAGCAGCGAGAGCCGCTCGATCTTCTTGCCGGCGGGGCGCACGGTCACCTCGATGCCCGTGCCGAGGAGGTCGTCGGGGTCGGTCAGGGTCAGCGAGCCGCTGCCCCCCGGGAAGAGCACCGGGAACACCCGGTCGAAGGCCGCGCTCGTGTCGGCGAACGCGCTCGCGAAGACCGTCTGCATCTTCGCGTCGATCTCGTCGATGATCGTCAGCAGGTCGCGTCGGGTCGCCGTGAGGTCGGTCAGCTGGTCGGCGAGGAACGCGTGCCGCTGTTCGAGGGCGGAGAACTCCTCCAGGGCGAGCGGGTTGACACGGCCGAGCCGGGCCAGCTTCGCCTCGGCCGCGGCGAGGCGCCGCGTCTGTTCCTCCCGGTCGTAGGGCGTGCTCGGGACGTCGTCGGCGGGGTCGGCACCGTCGGCCCCGTCGAGGTGGTCGCCGGAGTCGGCGCCGGCGTCGGGGTCGGTGTCGGGGTCGGCGTCGGGGCTGGCTGCCCGCGCCGTGGCCAGCGCCGCGTCGTCGGGCACCGGCACGTCGGGCCCGTACTCGGCCACGAGGACCTCCTCGGAGAGCCCCAGCTCGGACGCCGCCCGCTCGAGCAGCTGACCGACGTGCAGCTTCTTCTCGTAGATCTCCATCTCGAGGCCGTGCACGTGCTCGGTGACGGCGCCGAGTCTCTCGCGCAGGGCCCGCTCGTCGCGGCGGAGCGCCACGAGCTCCTCGTTCTGCTCCGCGCGGGCGGCCTCCCGGGCGGTCAGGTCGGTGCGGGCCTCGCCGAGTGACCGGGCGACGGCGTCGACGACCAGGGGCAGGGCGTCGAGCACCGCCGAGGTCGTCGCCATCTGCCGCTGCCGGAGCACCGTGCGCCGCGCCTGTTCCTCCGCGGCGGCGGCCTGCTGCCGACGCCGCCGCTCGAGCCCCTCGGCGCGCGCGACCTCGGTGCGCACCCGCTCACGGACGGTCTCCAGGCGGACGCGGGCCTCGACCTCGGCGCCCCGCGCACGCTCGACCTCGGCGACGACGTCGCCCCGGCCCGACGCGTCGAGGACGGGGCGCGGACGGGCGGCGTGCTCGTCGTGGGCCGCGACGGCCTCCGTCACCCGCGCATCCGCCTGCTGCACGGACGACTCGGCGTCGCCGAGCGCGCCGCGGAGGCGCTCCACCTCGGCCTCGGCCGCCTCGACCCGGGCGCGCACGCGGTCGAGCCGCTGCTCCTGCGCCGCGAGGGCCTGCTCCTGCGCCCGCGCGGCGGCGGCGGCCTCCCGCACGGCCGCGGCGGCCTCGCGGAGGGCCGTGCGGGCAGCCGCCAGCTGGTCGGCGGCCTCGTCGTGCTCTCGGGCGAGCTCGTCGACGACGGCGCCGACCCCGACGAGCCGCTCGGCGGCCTCGTCGCGGTCGGCGACGAGCTCGAGGCGCGAACGCTCGCCGCCCGACCCGCCGCGGAGGACCCAGTCGGTGAGGACCTCGCCGGAGCGCGTGATGACCGTGACGGGGAGGGGATGCTCCGTCAGGGCCGCCCACGCGCGGCGGGCGGCGTCGAGGTCGACGGCGAGCACGGTGCTCGCCAGCAGGCCGAGCACGCCCTCGGGGCCCGTCACGACCGACACGGCGGCGACGGCCCCCTCGGGCAGGGCGACGGCCAGGTCGACGCGCGAGCGGGCGGGCTCGGCGACGACGACCTCGACGCGGCCGAGGGCCTCGTCGGCCGCGTGCGCGACCGCGTCGAGGGCCGCGGCGGAGTCGTCGGCCAGCACGCCGTCCACGACGCTGCCGAGGGCCGCGGCGACCGCGACCTCCCACCCCTCGTCGACCTGGACGTGCTCGGCGACGAGCCCCCGGACCCCGGGCCGGCCGGCGGCGACCAGCGTCGACGAGCCGTCGCCCTGGTCGAGGGCCATGGCCAGCGCGGCCCGACGGGCGGCGAGGGCGTCGCGCTCGCGCTCGGCGGCGTGACGTCGGTCGCGCAGGTCGTCGACCCGCGCCTCCTGCTCGGCGACGCGGGACTCGAGCTCGGCGACGCGTCGCTCGGACTCGTCGCGCACGGCGGCGTGGTCGACGGGCCGGGGAGCCACGGCGTCCGCTCCCCCGTCGGCGGCGGAGGCGGCGGCGGAGGCGGAGGCGGAGGCGGAGGAGTCGGCGGGGTCGGGGTCGGACGCCGGTCCCGACGCCGAGCGCTCGAGCTCCTCCTGCTCCGCCCGGCCCGCGGCGAGGCGCTGCTCGGCCGCCTCGAGCGCCACACCCTGGCGGAGCAGCTCACCGCGGACGGCGGCGAGGCCGGACCGCGCGGCGTCGGCCGCGCCCCGGAGCCGCGAGAGCTCGAGGTCGTGCCGCGCGACCTCGGCGCTGCGCGCCGCGATCTGCTCGTCGAGGGCGTCGAGCCGTGACCGGGCCGCCCCGACGTCGGCGCCCGCGCGGGTGACGGCCGCCTCGGCCTCGGCGACGCCGCCCTGCAGCCGGACGGCCTCCTCGCGCGCGTCGGCGACCATGCCCGCGCTGACCGTCGTCTCGACGGCGGGCTGGTCGCTCTGCTGGGCGAGCAGCTGGAGGCGCTGCTGGGCCAGGCTGGTGAGGCTGCGGAGGCGTTCGTGCACGGACTCGAGCCCGAACGCGACGCGGCGGGCCTGGTCGACGGCGTCGCCGATCATCGCCTGCTCGAGCCGGTGCTCGCGGGCCTTGGCCTGGTCGAGCTGCTCCTGGAGCACCTGCCGCTCGGCGCGCCGCTCGGACTCGGTGCGCCCCTGGCGCGCGAGCACGTCACGGAGGCCGACGACCTCGTCGGCGACGAGCCGGGCCCGGGCGTCGCGCACCACCGCGGCGATGGTCTGGGCCTCCCGGGCGACCGCGGCCTGCCGGCCCAGCGGCTTGAGCTGTCGACGCAGCTCGCCGGCCAGGTCGCTCAGCCGCGTCAGGTTGGCCTGCATGGCATCGAGCTTGCGGAGGGTCTTCTCCTTGCGGCGCCGGTGCTTCAGGATGCCGGCGGCCTCCTCGACGAAGCCGCGGCGCTCCTCCGGGGTGGCGTGCAGCACCGCGTCGAGCTGGCCCTGGCCGACGATGACGTGCATCTCGCGCCCGAGCCCGGAGTCGCTGAGCAGCTCCTGCACGTCGAGCAGCCGGCAGCCCTCGCCGTTGATGGCGTACTCGCTGCCGCCCGAGCGGAAGAGCGTGCGGCTGATCGTCACCTCGGCGTAGTCGATCGGCAGGGCGCCGTCGGAGTTGTCGATGGTGAGCACGACCTGGGCCCGGCCGAGCGGCCCCCGGGTCGAGGTGCCCGCGAAGATGACGTCCTCCATCTTGCCGCCGCGGAGGGCCTTGGCGCCCTGCTCGCCCATGACCCAGGCGAGCGCGTCGACGACGTTGCTCTTGCCCGAGCCGTTGGGGCCGACGACGCAGGTGACGCCGGGCTCGAAGGCGAAGGTGGTCGGCGACGCGAACGACTTGAAGCCCTTGAGGGTGAGGCTCTTCAGGTGCACCCGGGGCCCCCCTTCGTCTCGCGCGTCACGGAACGGGACGGCCGACGACGACCGGGGCCCGTGCCTCCCAGGATAGGTGCGGCCACCGACGACGCCGGGACCGACACCGGCCCGCCCCTCAGGCCCCGCGCACCCGCTGGCACCGGGGGCAGAAGTGGCTCGAGCGGTTCATGAACGCCGCACGCTCGATCGGGGTGCCGCAGCGCGGGCACGGCTTCCCCTGCTGGCCGTAGGCCGCCAGGCTGTGGCTGAAGTAGCCCGACTGCCCGTTGACGTTGACGTACTGCGCGTCGAAGCTCGTGCCTCCCTCGCCCAGGGCGCGGAGCAGGACCGTGCGCACCTCGGCGAGCAGCGTCCGGGCACGGGCCCGGGTCAGGCTCTCGGTGGGCTGCTCGGGGTGCACGCGGGCCGCCCAGAGGCTCTCGTCGGCGTAGATGTTGCCCACGCCGCTCAGCAGGCCCTGGTCGAGCAGGGCCCGCTTGACGCCGGTGCGCCGGGCGAGCAGCCGCGTCAGCACCCGCCCCTCGTCGAAGGCCGGGTCGAGGGGGTCGCGGGCGATGTGCGAGACCTGCTGCGGCACGCGGAGCTCCCAGGAGGCGCGGGTCGGGTCGGTCGGACGGCCGTCGGCCGCGGTCGGCAGCGGCTCGGAGCCGAGCAGCTCGGAGCCGGCCCAGCCCGCGGGCGCCCCGTCGAGCGTGGGGACGGTCTCGTCGAGGGCCATGGAGCCGAAGATGCGCTGGTCGACGAAGGCGAGGCGCAGCGGCCCGTGCGCGGGGCTCTCGACGTCGAGCCGCACCCGCATCAGGCGGTCGGGCTCGGCGTCGCGCTCGCGCAGCAGCACCTGGCCGCTCATGCCGAGGTGCGCCACGAGCGCCAGCGGCTGGTCGTGCACGGCCGCGGGCTCGAACGGGAACCAGAGGAACTTGCCACGGCGCACCGCCGCGTCGAGGGTGCCGCCCACGAGTCGGTCGACGAAGTCGTCAGAAGGGCCGCGGTGCCGCTTCAGCGACCGGTCGTCGAGCACCTCGACGTCGGTGACGACGGCGCCGGCGACCACCGGCGCGAGGCCGGCGCGGACGACCTCGACCTCGGGGAGCTCCGGCACGGGTCAGCGAGCCCCGGCGCTGAGCCGGGTCCACGCGTCGAGCGCGGCGGCCATCTCGGCCTGCTTCTTGCTGCTGCCGTGGCCCGTCGCGACGTCGTCGGCGCCGAGCCGGACGATGGCGTGGAACCGCTTGTCGTGGTCGGGGCCGCTGTCGGTGAGGTGGTACGACGGGGCGCCGAGGCCGAGCGAGGCCGCCAGTTCTTGCAGGCTCGTCTTCGGGTCCATCGCGGCGCCGAAGCGGTCGGGGTCGACGAGCAGCGGCGCGACGAGGCGCAGCACGAACTCCGTCGCCGCGTCGGCGCCGGCGTCGAGGTAGGTCGCCCCGATGATCGCCTCGACGGTGTCGGCGAGGATCGAGTGCTTCTCGCGGCCGCCGGTGAGCTCCTCGCCCCGGCCGAGGCGCAGGTGCCGGCCGAGGTCGATGTTGCGGGCCACCTCGGCCAGCGCGACCGTGCTGACGAGGCTCGCCCGCCGCTTGGCCAGCTCGCCCTCGTCGAGGTCGGGGTTCTCGGTGAACAGCATGACCGTGACGGCCTGGCCGAGGATCGAGTCGCCGAGGAACTCGAGGCGCTCGTTGTTGCCGATGCCGCCGTGCTCGTACGCGTACGAGCGGTGCGTCAGGGCGAGGTCGATCAGCTCGTCGCTGACGTCGATCTGCAGGCGTGACAGAAGATCAGCCCGGTCGGCGCTGGCGCTCGACACGGGCTGATCCCTGGTGGACGTCACTTCGAGACCTCGAAGACGGACGTGGTCACGCTCGACGTGCTCAGACGTCGGCGACCTTGCGGCCCTTGTACTCCATGTACAGGGCGGTGCCGGCGCTGTCTTCCACGACCTTGGCGCGGTGCGGGAGGCTGTAGGTGACCTTGCCGTTCTCGATGGTCTTCACGAGCTGCACGGGAGTGGCCTTCCACTGCGAGCGGCGGGCGTGCGTGTTGGAGCGGGACTGCTTCCTCTTGGGAACGGCCATGAGGTTCTCTTCTCTGTTGCGGCGCCCTCGCGGGTGCCTGGTCTGTCGTGGTGGTGACGCGCGTGGTGCTGACGCGGTGGTGCTAGTGCTGCTCGCCCTGCTCGCCGCGGTCGTGGTGACCCGGGCTCGCTGGCTCGCCGTCGGCAGGTGCCGATTCAGCCTGGAACCCCGCGAGGGCCGACCACCGGGGATCGACGTTCTCATGAGGCGTGTAGTCGGGGATGTCCTCGATACGTTCACCCGTCACCGGGTCGAGTCCAGGGCAATCCGGCCGACACACCGGCTGGAAGGGCAGTGACAGAACCACTGCGTCTCTGACCACGGGTTCAAGATCCACGTGATCGTCTTGAACCTGATAGTCGAAAGCTTCGTCGACAGCGTACGCGAAAAGCTCTGCGAAATCGACTTCGACGGGCTGCTCGATGGCGCGCAGGCACCGGCTGCACTCGCCGGTGGCCGTCGAGGAGACGTGCCCGGAGGCGAGGATGCCGTCGTGCAGGCCCTCGAGGCGCACGTCGAGCTCGAGGGCGGCACCGGCCGCGACCGCGACCGGGCCCTCGCCGAGCTTGTCGGGCACCGTGACGTCGACGGTGTGCTCGCGCATCTCGCCTGCGCGGTGCAGCAGGTCGTACACCGTCAGCGTGTAGGGGGTGGGGGTGAAGTGAGGCACGAGGGGACAGTTTACGCTCTGCGCGGCCGACGCGCGCCCGTGCTCGCCCACAGCGAGCGCGGCGCGAGGAGCGCGGCGGCGCGGCGTCGGGGCGTCGAGGAGGCGCGGAGGGCGTCGACGACGCGACGCGCGTCCCTGCCCACGTCGGCCTCCGCGGGCCGGCCGGCGAACCGCTCGGTCGTCAGGGCGGTCACCACGCGGTCGAGCGCGGCCCGCGACTCCTCGGAGCCGTGCCGACGCCGCCCGCCGAGCCCGCCGCCCAGGTGGGCGGCCAGGACCTCGGCCGCCGCCCCCGGCGTCGCCGAGCGCGGGACGTCGAGGCGCAGGTCGTAGGCGGTGTCGAGCACCTCCTGCCAGGCCCGGAGCGCGGCGTCGGGAGGCTCGGCGGCCAACCGCCGACGTCGACGGCCGGCCCGCAGGCCGGAGGGGACGACGAGCGCCAGCACGAGGAGCACGAGGAGCGCGGCCAGGCCGCCCGGGACGGCCACCGCGGCGTTGCCGGACGACCCCGCCGCCCGCGCGGGGTCGCTGGGCGTGGCGCTGGCCGCGTCGGGGCCGGTGGTCGCAGGCGCCTCCGCCGTGGGGGTCGGCGAGGCCTCGGCGGGGTCGCTGGGCGCCGCGGTCGGCTCGACGCCGGTCTCCTGCAGGAACGACTGGGGGCGGCCGAGCCCGACGGTCGGCTCGAACGGCACCCAGCCGAGCCCCTGGAAGTACAGCTCGGGCCATGTGTGCAGGTCGTCGCTGCTGACCGTGCGCTCCTGGTCGTCGGCGAAGCCGGTGGACTCCCCCGGCAGGAAGCCGACCGCCACGCGGGACGGGATGCCCAGGGTGCGGGCCATCACGGCCATCGCCGAGGCGAAGTGCACGCAGTAGCCGCTCCGGACGCGCAGGAACGTCTCGACGGCGTCCAGGCCGCTGCCGTCGTAGCCCTGGTCGACCGGGGTCTCCTCCGAGTAGGTGAAGTCGCCGTCGCGGAACCAGTCCTGGAGGGCGACGGCCGCGTCGAAGGGGTTCGCGGCGTCGGCCGTCACGGCGGCCGCCTGCTCGCTGACGGTCGCGGGCACGCCGTCGACGGCGAGGTAGGGGGCCATGTCGGCCGGTGCGTCGCCGAGGGTCGCGACCACCTCGTCCTCCGTGGGGTCGACCGGGCGGCTGCGCACGGTGTACTCGAGCCCCTGCGTGCTCTCGTCGTCGCTCCGCACCGTGACGCCCGACTCGTCGACGACCGACCAGCCGTCGTCGATGCCGGTGATCTCGGTCGGCGGCACGGGCACCGGGAGGTACGGGCTGCGGAGCACGCCGATCGTCACCTGCGTCTCGACCGCCCGCCGCGTGGTGTCGGCGTCGACCCCGGGCGCCTCCGGCAGGACGTCGACGGTGGCGTCGGGGTCGAGCTCGACGTCGGCGGGGCTCCAGCTGCTACCCGAGAAGTCGACGAGGTCGACGAGCTTGAGGTACGTGCCCTGCTCGTCCGACGAGCGGTAGGTGAGGACGCTCACGGGCGCGCCGCGCCGCAGGTCGTCGCCGAGGTCGATGATCGGGTTGACGCCCGTGGCGAGGCCCGTGCCGGACGCGACGCCGGTGAGGGGCGAGACGCCCCCGAGGGGCACGAGGCTCGTCACGAGGCCGGCGACGGCCACGGCGGCGACGGCGCCGACGGCTCCGGCCGGGGTCGGCCGGCGCCCCGACGAGACCATGAGGAGCAGCAGGTAGAGCAGCACGGTCGCGACGACCCAGGGCCACCGGGTCTCGGCCGTCGGCACGAAGGCCGGGACGGCGAGGACGACCGCCGGGAAGAGCCCGGTCGCGCCGGGGAGGCGGCCGACCGAGGCGAGCAGGTCGACGAGGAGCGAGACGACGAGCACCGCGCCCACGACGGTCGCGAGCACGCCGTCGTCGACGGGCACCGGGGCGGTGCCGTCGGAGATGGTGAGGGCCGCCTGGTCGCTGAGGTCGCGCACCCGCTGCAGGGTCGCGGCGGTCGGCACGACGCCGAGCACGGCGGTGCCGCCCGAGACGACCGCCGTGGCGGTCGCGGTGCCGGCCAGCAGCCCGACGAGCCAGGCCAGCCACGGCGAGCCGCGGAGCGAGCGGACGAGGCCGGAGGCGCCGAGCACGACAGCGGAGACGCCCGCGCCCGCGAACCACCAGCCGGCACCGAGGAAGAGCGACGAGAGGCTGGCGAGCGAGACGACGAGCACGAGCCAGACGAGGGCGACCACGGGCCAGCGAGCGCCCTCGGCCTCGCCCCCGGTGCGCCGGGACCGCCGCGGCTCAGCCACGGAGCAGCCCGCCTCGACGCACGGCGTCGCCGACCGGCTCGGTCGGGGTGGCCTCCACGACGCGCCAGCCCGCCTCGCGGAGCGACGCGGCGACGGCCTCGGGCGACAGGACGGCGGTGGGCTCCGTCGACGAGGAGCCGGCTCCACCGCCCACGGCGGTGAAGCTGAGCGTCGGCGAGACCACGAGCGCGACGGCCGTCGACCCGGCCGCGCGGGAGCGGCCCAGCTGGTCGAGCTCGGCGCGGGTGAGGCCCGAGACGACCGCCGTGACGGGCTCCCGGGCCGCGGGCGGCGGCGCGAGGGAGTCGCTGGCGTCGTCGAGCTGGAGGTCGGCCAGGGCGTCGAGCCACGCGCCGGTGGCGTCGGGGTCGTGGCGCGCCACGAGGCTGCCCCCCGGCGTGCCGAGCACGGCGACGGAGCCCGCGTGGCCCCACTCGACCCCGAGGGTCGCGACGACCGACAGCGCCCACTCGAAGGCGTCGCTGCGGGCGACGTCGGCCCCCGTCGCGTCGGCGCTCGCGGCGCCCGACGCGGAGACGGAGTCCGACCAGCCGGCCGACCCGAGCGCGAGCACGAGGCGGGCGCTCGGCAGCCCGTGCTGCTCCTCCTGCCGGACCATGAGGTCGCCGTGGCGGGCCGTGGCCTTCCAGTGCACGCGGCGCAGCGGGTCGCCGCGGCGGTACTCGCGGGTGATCGGGTCGTCCTCGCCGCCGGAGAGGCTGTGCTCGCGCTGGCGCCGGGCGCCGTCGCCCAGCGACCTCGACTCACGCGCGAGGCCGAGGTCGACGGCCTCGGGCACGACGACGAACTCGGCGGTGCCGGGCGCGACGACGCGGCGACGGGCCACGCCGAACGACTCGACGAGCTCGACGTGGAGCGGGCCGACGCGGTGCCGCCCCCGGCTCAGCTCCGGGTGGCGGAAGGTCACGGTGGAGGTGCGCCCCGGCTCGAGCGTGACGGGCACGGCCGCCGAGCGGCGGGCGCGGCCCCACGGCACCTCGTCGCGCAGGGCGGCCTGCTGGGGGCGCCCGGAGCGGGGCGTCACCGTCAGGGTCTCGACCGCCGACCAGCCCGCCACGCCCCGCGAGGGAGTGAACCGGCGGCCGACGACGACGTCGACCCCGCGGACGAGCAGCGACAGGACGACGGCGACCACGAGGGCCACGAGCGCCACGCCGGCGAAGACGAGGGGCGGCGACTCGAGGAGCGCGCCCGCGACGGCGAGCAGCAGCCCCGCGCCCACCACG
This sequence comes from Frigoribacterium endophyticum, assembly GCF_011759585.1. GTDB lineage: Bacteria > Actinomycetota > Actinomycetes > Actinomycetales > Microbacteriaceae > Frigoribacterium > Frigoribacterium endophyticum. The sequence continues at coordinate 726,615 of NZ_JAAOYV010000001.1, read as the reverse complement.
ACCGCGCCGCGCCGCGTCGGCGTGGGCACTCCCCCGCGCGCCACGGTCAGCGTCGGCCGGCCGTGTCGCCGAGCGGCACGTCGGTCGAGGCGACGACGTCGGCCACCACGTCGTACGCCGCCGACACCGCGCCGGCCCCGGCGCGCCCGGCGAGGATGATCCGGTGGCCGAGCACGGGCCCGCTCATCGCGTCGACGTCGTCGGGCACCACGAAGCCGCGGCCGTTGAGCGCCGCCCACGACTTGGCGGCCCGCATGAGCTGGAGCGTCGCGCGGGGGCTCGCGCCGAGCCGCACGTCGGGGTGGCGACGCGTCGCCTGGACGACGTCGACGGCGTAGCGCTCGACCGGCTCGGCCGTGTAGACCGTCCGCACCGCCGCGATCATGCGGCGCAGCTCGTCGAGCGACACGAGGGGCCGCACCTTCTCGAGCGGGCTGACGCGCTCGCGCTGCTGCAGCATGCGCAGCTCGCTCTCGGTGTCGGGGTAGCCGAGCGAGATGCGGGCCATGAACCGGTCGCGCTGCGCCTCCGGCAGCGAGTACGTGCCCTCCATCTCGACCGGGTTCTGGGTCGCGACGACGAGGAAGGGGTCGGGCAGCGGGTGCGTGACCCCGTCGACCGTGACCTGCCGCTCCTCGAGGCTCTCGAGCAGCGCGGACTGCGTCTTCGGGGAGGCGCGGTTGATCTCGTCGCCGATCACCACGTTGGCGAAGACGGGGCCGGGCGTGAACTCGAAGCCCCCGCGGTCGCGGTCGTAGATCGAGACGCCCGTGATGTCGCTCGGCAGCAGGTCGGGAGTGAACTGGATGCGCGTGACCCGGGCGTCGACGGCCTTGGCGAGCGCGCGGGCGAGCTGGGTCTTGCCTACGCCGGGGACGTCCTCGATGAGGAGGTGCCCCTCGGCGAGCAGGACGGTGAGGGCCGTGCCGATCGCGCCGTCCTTGCCGTCGATGACCGTGGCCACCGCCTCCATGATCCGGCGCGCGGCGGCCTGCACCTCGGGCAGGGGCATGACGTCGAGGTCGCCGTCGCCCCGCAGGGCACGGTCGGACGGTCGGGTGTCGCTGGTCGTGCTCATGGTCTCTCCCGGAGGGCGTCGGGCGGGCGTGCGGGGGTGGTCGGGTCGCACGGGAGGACGGGCCGGGGCCGGCGACGCTGCCGTGCGGGTGGGTCAGGTGGCCGCGAGGTACTCGGCTACGCTGGCGGGGACGTACGGGGCGACGTCGCCGCCGAGCGCCGCGACCTGGCGCACCAGCGAGCTCGACACGTGGGCGTGGGCGGGGTCGGGCAGCATGAAGACCGTCTCGACGCCGGCGAGGCTGCGGTTCATGATCGCCATCGGGGTCTCGTAGGCCACGTCGACCTGCGACCGGATGCCCTTGACGAGCACGGTGGCGCCCACCTCGGTGCAGTAGTCGACCAGCAGGCCGACGCTCCAGCTGTGCACGGTCACCGACGGCGGGAGGCCCGCCTCGCGGAGCGACCGCTCGAGGAGCGAGACGCGCTTCGGCAGCGGCAGCAGCGCCGACTTGTCGGGGTTGTGGACCACGAGCACGTGCACCTCGTCGAAGACGTGGGCGGCCCGGGCGATCACGTCGACGTGACCCAGGGTGACCGGGTCGAACGACCCCGGGACGACGGCGATCCTGTTCATCCGCACACCCTAGCCCGTGCAGATGTCGCTCCCGGGGGCCTTCCGGCGAACTCGGAGCGACGTCGCCCGGGGCCCGTCGCGACCGGTCGGCCGACGGGGGCGGCCGCCCGGTCAGTTCTTCGCGAGGTACTCGCGGTCGGCGTCGTCGAGGCGGCGGGCGATGGCGGCGGCCAGCGCCGGGTGCCCGGTCAGCGCGGCGTCGCCCTCGAGCGCCTCCGCGGCGTGCTCGCGCGCGGTCGTGATCAGGTCGCCGTCGGTCGCGACCCGCAGCAGGCGGAGCGACGACCGGCCGCCCGACTGCAGGCTGCCGAGCACGTCGCCCTCCCGCCGCAGCTCGAGGTCGACCTGGGCGAGCTCGAACCCGTCGAGCGTGGCGGCGACCGCCTCGACGCGCTCTCGGGCGACCGTGTCGGGGGCCGCGTAGGTCACGAGGAGGCAGAGGCCCGGGTGCCCGCCGCGCCCGACGCGGCCACGGAGCTGGTGCAGCTGCGACACCCCGAAGCGGTCGGCGTCGAGCACCACCATCGTCGACGCGTTCGGCACGTCGACGCCGACCTCGATGACGGTCGTAGCGATGAGCACGTCGATCAGGCCGGCGGCGAAGCGCTGCATCACTTCGTCCTTCTCGTCGGCCGACATGCGGCCGTGGAGGGGCTCGACGCGGGCGCCCGCGAGCACGGGCAGCGACCGGGCGAGGGCGAGCACGCCCTCGACGCTCGCACGCTCGGGGGCGGGCACGTCGCCGTCGGGAGCGCCCTCGGAGGTGCCCTCCGGCGCGTCGTCGACCGGCGCCTCCTCGCCGGCCTCGACGCTGGCCGCGTCGATGGCGGGGCAGACGACGAAGACCTGGCGGCCCTTCGCGACCTCCTCCGCCGAGCGCTGCCAGACGCGGTCGCGCCAGCCGGGCCGGTCGGCCAGCGGCACGACGAACGACTCGATCGGCTGACGGCCCGCGGGCAGCTCGGTGATGGTCGAGACGTCGAGGTCGCCGAAGACCGTCATCGCCACCGTGCGCGGGATGGGCGTGGCGGTCAGGACGAGCACGTGCGGCGGCGTGCGGCCCTTCTGCCGCAGGGCCTCGCGCTGCTCGACGCCGAAGCGGTGCTGCTCGTCGACCACGACGAGGCCGAGGTCGTAGAACCCCACGGCCTCGCTGAGGAGGGCGTGCGTGCCGACGACGAGGTGCGACTGCCCGCTCACGATCGAGAGCAGCGCGCGCTTCTTCTCGGCGGTCGACATCTGCCCGGTGAGCAGGGTGGGCCGCAGCCGCGCCGCGAGGTCGGGGCCGAGCGAGCGCACCACCGAGCGGAGGTGCTGGGCGGCGAGCACCTCGGTCGGCGCGAGGAGGGCCGACTGGCCGCCGCTCTCGGCGACCGCGATCATCGCGCGGAGCGCCACGAGGGTCTTGCCCGACCCGACCTCGCCCTGCACGAGGCGGTTCATCGGCACGTCGCCCTCGAGGTCACGGCTGATCTCGGAGCCGACCAGCACCTGGTCGGCCGTCCGCTCGAAGGGCAGCGCGGCGTCGAAGCGCGCGAGCAGGCCGTCCGGCCCGGCCACGCGCGGCGTCGCGGGGGCGGTGCGCAGCAGGGCGCGCTGCTGCAGCAGGGCGGCCTGGAGCACGAAGGCCTCCTGGAAGCGCAGCGCGTCACGGCCGCGCAGGTGGTCTCGGTCCCTCTCGGGCCGGTGGACGAGCTCGTACGCGTCGCGCAGCGACACGAGCTCGAGCTCGGCCCGCACCGCGGCCGGCACCGGGTCGTCGATCGGCGGGAGCGTGTCGAGCACCAGCTCGACCGAGCGCTGCACCTGCCAGGAGGCGACGGAGGCGCTGGCCGGGTAGATGGGGATCGGCTGCTTCGCCCAGGCCTGCGCCTCGGCGTCGCCGACGCCCGCCACGGCCTCGTGCGACGCGTCGAAGAGCTCGTAGTCGGGGTGCGCCAGCTGGCGGAGGCCCCGGTAGTCGCCGACCTTGCCCGCGAAGATGCCCCGCGCCCCGGGCACGAGGTCTTTCGCGCGCCAGGCCTGGTTGAAGAACGTGAGGGTGAGGATGCCCTGGCCGTCGCCGATGCGCACCTCGAGGATCGAGCCACGCCGCGCCCGCATCGTGCGCTCGCGGACGTCGAGCACCTGAGCGACGATCGTCACCGACTCGCCGAGCGGCAGCTGGTCGAGCGCGGTCAGCTCGCCGCGCCGGGCGTAGCGCCGCGGGTAGTGCGAAAGCAGGTCGCCGACCGTGCGGAGGCCGAAGGCCTTCTGCATCGCCTGAGCCGTCCGCCCGCCGAGGGCACCGGCTAGCGAGGCGTCGAGGGGCGACGCGTCGAGCGGGGAGTCGGGCACCCCACCACGCTAGCGCCCGCCCCCGACAGCGTCGGAGCGCGACGGCGTCAGAGCGCGACCGCGTACCCGCCGGAGGCGCGGGTCGACTCCGCGAGCGCCGTCACGTGCCGGTCGTCGTTGACCTCGAGGGCCCGCAGCTGCCGGGCGACCTCCCGCGCCGACCGCTTGCAGAACCCGACGGCCAGGTGACGCTCGTCGGCGGAGCCGGCCCGCGCCTCCTGCAGGCTGGTGGTCGCGCGCGAGAGGACGGCCATCTGCGCGTAGACGCCGGAGGCGGCGTCGGCGAGGCGCTTCTGGACGAGCTGCTTCTCCTGCACGTGGCGGCCGTGCCGGCGGAGGGCCGCCTCGGCCCGCTCGCGCAGCTGCGAGACCTGCTCCCCCACCGCCGCGGCGCTGCGGGCGAGCGACGGGTGCACGCCGACCGGCCGCTCCGGCGAGATGCGCCGCTGCACCCGCCCCGCCACGTAGGGCGCGAGCACGCCGAGCGCCCGGGCGGGCTCGCCGATGCGGAGCGACGCCACGTCCGGCAGCTCCTCGCTGAGGGCCTTGAGGCCGTTGAGGGCGACGAACGCGCGCATGACGTCGTTCGCCCCCTCGAAGATCGGGAAGATGCGGAAGTCGCGGAGGGCCTTCGACAGCGGGTGCCCCTCCATGTACGCCTCGCCGCCGTGCAGCTGCACCGCCCGGTTGAGCGCGAACCAGCCCGTGTCGCTCGCGACGACCTTCGTCATCGCCGACTCCAGCGCGAAGTCGGTGTCGCCCCGGTCGACGAGACCGGTGGTGAGGTACGACATCGACTCGACGCCGTAGATCTGCTCGGTCATCCAGGCGAGCTTGTCGCCGACCATCTCGAAGTCGGCCAGGGGGCGGCCGAACTGGCGCCGCGCCTCCGTGTGCTCGACCGACAGCTGGAGGAAGCGCTTCATGCCGCCGGAGATCGCGGTGCCCATCGACATGCGGCCGTTGTTGAGGGTGTTCATGGCGATGCGGAAGCCGTCGCCGGGCTCGCCCAGCAGGTTCTCCGCCGGCACCCGGACGTCCTTGAAGTGCACGCGCTGCAGGTGGTTCGCCTTGAGGCCGTGCGTCTCGAAGCGCGGGCCCGTGCTGAGCCCCTCGGCGCCCTTCTCGACCACCAGCGCGACGTGGCCGAGCTCGCTGCGGGCGAAGACGGTGAGGACGTCCTTGTCGCCGTTGCCGATCCAGCGCTTCTCGCCGTTCAGCACCCAGCTGCCGTCCGGCTGCCGCTCGGCGCGGGTCTCGAGCGCGTAGGCGTCGCTGCCGACGTTCGGCTCGGTCAGCACGAAGGCCGCGAGCTTGCGGCCGCTCGCGAGGTCGGGCAGCCACCGGGCCTTCTGGTCGTCGGTGCCGTAGAGGTGCAGGGGCTTGGTGCCGATCGACTGGTGCACGCCCATCACCGTGGCGAGGGTGCCGTCGACCCGGCCGAACTCCTCCATCACCCGGCAGTACGCGCTCTGGCCGAGGCCGAGGCCGCCGTACTCCTCGGCGACGAAGAGGCCCGTCAGGCGGCGGTCGCCCAGCTCGCGGATCGTGTCGTCGCCGACCCAGCCCTCGCGCTCGGCGCGGAGCGGGTCGTAGCCGGCGAGCACCTCGCGGGCCGACGCGGCCGCGGCCTCGACCCTGGCCGCCTCCTCCGGCGCCATGTGCGGGTAGGGCAGCACGAGCTCGGAGGCGATCCGCCCCGCGAACAACGACTTGGTGAACGAGGGCCTCACGATGCGGTCGACGCTGGTCATGGGCCGATCGTGCCCGCGGCGACCTCGACCGCCAAACGCCTTGTGCCACCTCCACGACCGCTCACCGGCCGGGCCGCCGCCGCGTTGTCGACTTGCTCGAACCGCCTGGCCGATGCGTCAGGATGGCCGTGTGTCCCGCATCATCTCCGGCTTCGCCGACAACCTGACCCTCGCCGTGCCCAAGACGGGCACGCGCCCGACGAGCGACCGGGTGCGCGAGGCGCTGTTCTCGTCGCTCGACGCCCGCGACGAGATCGCCGGGCGGCGCGTGCTCGACCTCTACGCCGGCACCGGCGGGCTCGGCCTCGAGGCCGCGTCGCGCGGTGCCGCGACGGTCACGCTCGTCGAGAAGGCGCCGGCGGCCGCCCGCGTGCTGCGGAAGAACGTCGACGCCGTGGTCGGGCGCGCCCCGGGCGGCCGGGCACCGCGGGTCGACGTGGTCGCCATGCCCGTGCGCGCCTACCTCGTCGGCAGTGCGGCGCCGGTCGACCTCGTCTTCTTCGACCCGCCCTACGAGGTCTCCGCGACGGAGCTCGCGGGCGACCTGGAGGCCCTCCTGCCGTCGCTGGCCGACGGGGCCCTGGTCGTCGTCGAGCGCGCCACGCGCGACGGTGAACCGACCTGGCCGACGGGGCTCGGCCTCGACGTGCGCAAGAAGTACGGCGACACGACCGTCTGGTTCGCCGTCCGCGACTGAGCACGAGGCCCCGGGCCCGCGGCTCCGGGCCCGCGGCTCCGGCCCCGCGGCTCCGGGCCCTCCGCGGAGTCGCGGCCCGGCCTCAGCCCGCCTGCCCGCTCCAGAGACGGTACGGGTCCCAGCCGCCGACCTCGTCGAGGTCGCGACGCCCGACGGTGACGCGGGGCGCGCCTCCCCCGGCCTCGCGGACCACGCCGACCGGGCGGAAGCCGCCCGGCAGGTCGGTGCCGGGCGGGAACGTGGCGAACAGCGAGTGGTCCTCGCCGCCGCCGAGGGCGACCCGCGGGTCGGCGCCGAGGCGGGCCGGGTCGAGGTCGACGACGACGCCGCTCGCCCGGGCCACCCGGGCGGCGTCGAGGGCGAGCCCGTCGCTGAGGTCGAGCATGGCCGTCGCCCCCGCGGTCGCGGCGAGCCGGCCGTCGGCGATCGGCGGCGTCGGGGCGAGCTGCCAGCCGACGTCGGGGTCGCGCTCGCGGAGCGCCGCCGCGAGGTCGGCGTCGGGGGCCCCCTCGTGGTCGACGCCGAGGCGGAACAGCAGGTCGAGGCCCCGGGCCGCCCGCCCGAGGGCGCCGGAGACGGCCACCACGTCGCCCGGCCGGGCTCCGTCGCGCCGCACCGGCGGGCGCCCGCCGAGGTCGCCGAACGCCGTGACGGCGACCGTGAACGTCGTCGACACCGAGAGGTCGCCGCCCACGACCCCGCAGCCGGGAGCCATCTCGGCGCACGCCTCGCGCAGCCCGTCGGCCAGGCGCTCGAGGTCGGCGACGAGGGTGCCGGGCGGCACGGCGAGGGCGACGACGAGGGCGGTGGGCCGCGCGCCCATCGCGGCCACGTCGGCGAGGTTCGAGGCGGCGGCCTTCCAGCCGAGGTCGTGCGGGGTCGACCACGCGAGGCGGAAGTCGGGGCCGTGCACCATGAGGTCGGTCGTCACCACGAACCGACCGTCGGGCGCGGCCACCACGGCGGCGTCGTCGCCCGGGCCGAGCTGCGTGTCGAGCCCGCGGGGCAGGCGGGGCAGGATGCGCGCCAATGTCGCGAGCTCGCCCGCGCTCTCGACGGTGTCGGCGGCGGAGGGGGCGGCGGTGCCCCGGTCGGCGGGGGCGGGGGCGCCGTCGGCGGCGTCGGCGGGCTCGGCGGACGTGGAGGTGCGTTCCATGTGCACGACGGTAGCCTGGCCGGGATGTCCAGCCCCGCCCGGCGCCTGCGCCTGCCCCTCCTCGCCGCCACCGTCGCCGTGCTCGCCCCCGTGCTCGCGGGCTGCACCGCCGCCGTGCCGATGACGGCCGCCGACGACGCGAACGACCCGGCCTGCGCCCAGGTCACCGTCCACCTGCCCGAGCAGGTCGGCCCCGACAGCGCGCCCTACCAACGGCGTGAGACCGACGCGCAGGCGACCGGCGCCTGGGGCTCCCCCACGGCCGTGCTGCTGCGCTGCGGGGTCACCGCGCCCGCCGTCTCCGACCTGCCGTGCTACCCGGTCGCCGGCGTCGACTGGCTCAGCGACCAGGACCCCGACGACCCCGACACCTACATCTTCACGACCTACGGCCGCACCCCGGCCGTGCAGGTCATCGTCACCGACGAGGTGGGCAGCACGCCGCTCTTCGACCTCGCCGACGCGGTGGGCTACCTGCCGAACGACGGGCGCGCCTGCGTGGGCGTCGGCGACCTGCCGGGCGGCGACGGCGCCGACGGCAGCGGCGGGGCCGACGCCACCGACGCCCCGACCGACGGCGGTGCGTCCACCGACGCGCCCCGCGACTCCCCCACGCCCTAGGCGGCGGAGAGGGCCGCGCACGCGGCCCGGCGACCTAGCGGTCGGTCTCGAGGCCCAGCTCGACGAGCTCGGTGATCAGCTCGGGGTAGCTGAGCCCGCTCGCCAGCCAGCAGGCCGGGAACATCGAGATCGGCGTGAAGCCGGGCATCGTGTTGATCTCGTTGACCACCCAGCCCTCCGCCGTGAGGAAGAAGTCGACGCGGGCGAGGCCGGTGCCGTCGATCGACTCGAAGGCGACGGCCGCGAGGCGCTGCATCTCGGCCAGCTCGTCGTCGGCGAGCGGCGCGGGGCAGACCAGGTCGGCGCCCGCTCCGCCGAGGTACTTCGACTCGAAGTCGTAGAACGTGTCGGAGCCGAGCACGATCTCGCCGGCGACCGAGGTGCGCGGCGCGCCCCCGGCGCGGCCGCCGAGCACGGCGCACTCCAGCTCGCGGCCGACGAGGCCCGCCTCGACGAGCACCTTGACGTCCTCCGCGAGGCCGACCGCCATCGCGGCGGCGAGCTGGTCGGGGCCGTCGACGCGCGAGACGCCCACGCTCGACCCGGCGCGCGCGGGCTTGACGAAGAGCGGGTAGCCGAGCTCGGCCACCGCGGTCGTGACGCCCTCGGGGTCGGCCTGCCACTCGCCGGCCCGGACGGTCCGCCAGGGGGCGACGGCGATGCCGGCCTGCTGCAGGACGGTCTTGGTGAAGTGCTTGTCCATGCCGACCGCGGAGGCCAGCAGGCCCGCGCCGACGTAGGGCAGGCCGACGAGCTCGAGCAGGCCCTGCACCGTGCCGTCCTCGCCGAAGCGCCCGTGCAGGATGGGGAAGACCACGTCGACGTCGCCGAGCAGCCGCACGCTGCCGTCGGCCTCGACGACGCTGAGCTCACGGCTCGACGACGACTCCGGCCAGCGGACGCGTGTGCCGTTGTCGCGCACGACCGGGAGCGACTCGGCGTCGAGGGCGAACAGGGCCGCGTCGTCGGGCTGGAGCGTGAACGCGCCGTCGGCGGTGATGCCGACCGGGACGACGTCGAACCGGTCGCGGTCGATCGCCGCGAGCACGCCGCCGGCGGTCGCACAGCTGATCGAGTGCTCGCTGGAGCGGCCGCCGAACAGCACGACGACGCGCTGACGCCGCGGGGCGCCCGGCACGGCGCCGGTCTCGGTGTCGGTGTAGGCGCCGGTCTCGGTCTCGCTGCTCATGGGGCCCCTCTGGGTCGTCGCGCCCGACGGGGTGACCGTGGGAGGCGCGGGTGGCGTTCGTGACGGAGCGTCGCCCCCGGCGTGGTGCCGGTCGCCCCCGGCGGCTACTCGCCCTGCGGCTCGTCGGTCTCGGTGAGGTGCGGGGCGATGTTCCGCGGGTCCAGCGTACCGGCGAGGACCCCGGCGACCTGGGTCACGATGGGCATGTCGACGCCCCGCGACGCCGCCAGCTCGAGGATCGGGGCGACCGAGGAGAGCCCCTCCGCGGTCTGGTTCATCTGGCGCACGACGTCGCCGTAGGCGTAGCCCTGGCCGAGCAGGCGGCCGGCGGTGTTGTTGCGCGAGAGCGGCGACTCGCAGGTGGCGATGAGGTCGCCGAGCCCGGCGAGCCCGGCGAGGGTCTCGGCCTTGGCCCCGAACGACACCGCGAAGGCCGTCATCTCGGCGAGGCCCCGGGTGATGATCGAGGCCTTCGTGTTCTCGCCGTAGCCGACGCCGTCGACGATGCCGACGGCCACCGCGATGAGGTTCTTGAGCACGCCGCCGAACTCGGTGCCGATGACGTCGGTGTTGACGAACGACCGGAAGTACGGGTTCGTCGCCGTGGCGGCGACGGCCGTGGCGGTCTCGAGGCTGCGCGACGAGACCACGGCCGCGGTCGGCTGCCGCTTGGCGATCTCGAGGGCCAGGTTCGGGCCGGAGGCGACGGCGATGAGGTCGGGGTCGATGTCGAGCTCCTGCTCGATGACCTGGCTCATGCGGAGCCCGGTCGCCTTCTCGACGCCCTTCATCAGGCTGATGACCGGCACGCCGCGCGGCACGAGGTCGCGCACGGCGGCGAGGTTCTCCCGGAGGGTCTGGCTCGGCACGGAGAGGTAGACCTGCTCGGCCCCGGCCAGGGCCGCGGCGACGTCGGTCGTGGCGACGAGGGTGCGGGGCAGGTTGATGCCCGGCAGGTAGTCGCTGTTGCGCTTGCTCTCGGTGATCTCGCGGGCGAGCTCGGGGCGGCGCGCCCAGAGCGTCACGTCGGCGCCGCCCTCGGCGAGCACCTTCGCGAAGGTCGTGCCCCAGCTGCCGGAGCCCAGCACGGCGACCGTGCGCGGGATCGCGCTGCGCATCACGACGGAGATCGCCTCGGTCGTGACCGCGCCCTCGCCGAGGGCGCCGATGGCGTCCTCGCGGCTGGCGCCCTCGCTCGTGCCCTGGCGGTCGTCACTGCGACTCAAAGCGGCCGGTCTCCTTCTGGTCCTTCGCGTGCGGGTCCCACGGCTCGGCCGGCGGCGACTCGTCGCGCAGCTCGGCCAGCAGCTCGGTCACCCGGCGCATCACGAGCGCCGTCGCCTCGGCGTACGCCGCCTGGTCGAGCGGCCGGCCGCGCCACGGCGACAGGTCGACGGGGTCGCCGATCGCCGCGAGGATGCGCTTCCGCGGGAAGAGGCTGAGCTTCGAGGAGTAGCGGCCCATGACCTGCTGGCTGCCCCAGTGGGCCATCGGCACGAGGGGCACGCCGGCCTCGATCGCGAGGCGGACCGCCCCGCTCTTGCCCTTCATCGGCCAGAGGTCGGGGTCGCGGGTCAGCGTGCCCTCGGGGTAGATGATCACCCCGCCGCCGCTCGTGGCGAGGGCACGGCCCGCGGCGAGCGGGTCGCTCGCGTGCGTCGGTCCGCCACGCTCGACGGGGACGTGCCCCATGGCGCGCATCAGCGACCCGAAGACCGGCACCCGGAAGAGCGACGCCTTGGCGAGGAACCTCGGCACGCGGCCCAGGGTCCACATCAGGCGCGCCACGACCACGGGATCGATGTTGGTGCAGTGGTTGGGCGCGAGCACGAAGGCGCCCTCGTTCGGCAGCTTCTCGGCGCCGCGGACCTCGATCACCGCGAGGCGGTCGAAGAGCGGCGCCCCGACGGCGGCGACGGCGCGGAAGACCGCGCTCTTCTCCTTGCCCCGGCCGAAGCGGCCGACGCGGCGGGCAGGCTGGACGACGGGCACGTCGGGGTCGGCGGGACCCCCGTGCGCGCGGGCGGCGTCGCTCACGCCGGGCTAGCCCTGGAAGTCGAAGTCGGCGCCCAGCTTGCGCAGCTTCGCGATGAAGTGCTCGTAGCCACGGCTGATGATGCCGACGTTGGTGATCTTCGACTCGCCCTCGGCGGTCAGCGCCGCGATGAGGTGGCTGAAGCCGCCGCGCAGGTCGGGCACGCGGATGTCGGCGCCGTGCAGCGCCGTCGGCCCGGTGATGACGGCGGCCTGCTCGAACTCGCGGCGCGCAACGCGGCGGTCGTGGCCGGGCAGGCCGTCCTTGTGGACGACGATCTGCGCGCCCATGTCGTTCAGCGCCTCGGTGAACTGGAAGCGGTTCTCGTAGACGGTCTCGTGCACGATCGAGGTGCCCTGCGCCTGGGTCAGGGCCACGATGAGGGGCTGCTGCCAGTCGGTCATGAAGCCGGGGTGCACGTCGGTCTCGACGACGACGGGCTTGAGCTCGCCGCCGGGGTGGAAGAAGCGGATGCCGTCCTCGTGCACGTCGAAGTCGCCGCCGACCTTGCGGAAGACGTTGAGGAACGTCATCAGGTCTTTCTGGTCGGCGCCCTCGACGAAGATGTCGCCCTTCGTGGCGAGGGCGGCGGAGGCCCAGCTCGCGGCCTCGTTGCGGTCGTTGATGGCCCGGTGCGTGTACCCGCGGAGGCTCTTCACGCCCTCGATGAAGATGACGCGGTTCGGCTCGACCGAGACCACGGCGCCCATCTTCTGGAGGATGGCGATGAGGTCCATGATCTCGGGCTCGATCGCCGCGTTGCGGAGCTCGGTGACCCCGTCGGCGAGGACGGCCGTGAGCAGGACTTGCTCGGTCGCGCCGACGCTCGGGTAGGGCAGCTCGATGTTCGCGCCCTTGAGGCCGTCGGGGGCCGTCAGGTGGATGCCGTTGTACGACTTGTCGACCACGGCGCCGAAGGCGCGGAGCGCGTCGAGGTGGAAGTCGATCGGGCGGTCGCCGATGCGGCAGCCGCCGAGGTCGGGGATGAAGGCCTCGCCGAGGCGGTGGAGCAGCGGGCCGCAGAAGAGGATCGGGATGCGGCTCGAGCCGGCGTGCGCGTCGATCTCGGCGAAGTGCGCCGACTCGACGTTCGACGGGTCGAGGATCATCTCGCCGCGGGCCGGGTCGGTGATGCGCACGCCGTGGACGGAGAGCAGGCCGCGCACCACGTTGACGTCGCTGATGTCGGGGACGTCGCGGAGGATGCTGGGGGTGTCGCCGAGGAGGGCCGCGACCATGGCCTTCGTGGCCAGGTTCTTCGCGCCCCGGACCTCGATGCGGCCGATCAGCGGCTTGCCGCCGCGGATGACGATCTCGTCGCTCTTCAGACCCACTCGGGCTCCTGCTGCTGCTGCGTCTTGGACAAGGGAGTTCACTTCTTCACCGGCAATGTCTTCGGGCGCCAGGCGGCGCGTCGGGATTCGAATTCTGTGATGGCCGCTTCGTCGCGGAGCGTCAGCCCGATGTCGTCGAGACCCTCGAGCAGGCGCCACTTAGTGTAGGCATCGACCTCGAACGACACGGTCAGGTCGCCCGCCGTGGCGGTCTGCGACTCGAGGTCGACGGTCATCTCGAGGCCGGGCGTGGCCTCGAGCACGGCCCAGACGCGCTCGACGTCGGCCTCGTCGACCACGGCGCTGAGCAGGCCCTGCTTGCCCGAGTTGCCACGGAAGATGTCGCCGAAACGCGCACTGAGCACGACGTCGAAGCCGAAGTCGCGGAGCGCCCAGACGGCGTGCTCCCGGCTCGAGCCGGTGCCGAAGTCGGGCCCCGCCACGAGGACGCGGGCGCCCTGGTACTCGGCCCGGTTGAGGACGAAGTCGGGGTCTTGCCGGGCGGAGAAGAACAGGGCGTCCTCGAAGCCGGTCTTCGTGACCCGCTTGAGGAACTCCGCCGGGATGATCTGGTCGGTGTCGACGTTGCTGCGCTTCAGGGGCGCGGCCACTCCGGTGACGGTGGTGAACTTCTGCATCAGGCGGCGCCTCCGGCCAGCTCGGCGAGCGCGGGAGAGGCCCCGGCGCGCTCGGCGAGGAGCGCGTCGTGCACGGGGGTGCCGGCGAGGTCGTCGAGGTCGCCCGGGGCGGAGAGGGTGCCGCGCACCGCGGTCGCCGCCGCGACGAGCGGGGAGACGAGGTGCGTGCGACCGCCCTTGCCCTGCCGGCCCTCGAAGTTGCGGTTGCTCGTGGAGGCGCAGCGCTCGCCCGGGGCGAGCTGGTCGGGGTTCATGCCGAGGCACATCGAGCAGCCCGCGAAGCGCCACTCGGCGCCGAAGTCGGTGAAGACCTTGTCGAGGCCCTCGGCCTCGGCCTCGAGCCGGACCCGCGCGGAGCCGGGGACGACCATGACGCGGACGCCCTCGGCCTTGGTGCGGCCGGAGATGACGGAGGCGAAGGCCCGGAGGTCTTCGATGCGGCTGTTCGTGCAGGAGCCCATGAAGACCGCGTCGACCGGGATCTGCTTCATCGGGGTGCCGGCCTCGAGGGCCATGTACTCGAGGGCACGCTCGGCGGCGGCGCGCTCGTTCGGGTCGGCGACGGCGGTCGGGTCGGGCACGGAGTCGCTGAGCGACACGCCCTGGCCCGGGTTCGTGCCCCAGGTGACGAACGGCTCGAGGGTGTCGGCGTCGAGGAAGACCTCGGCGTCGAACACGGCGTCGTCGTCGGTCGGCAGCGTCGTCCAGTAGGCGACCGCGTCGTCCCAGTCGGAGCCGGTCGGAGCGTGGTCGCGGCCCTCGAGGTAGTCGAAGGTCGTCTGGTCGGGGGCGACCATGCCGGCGCGGGCGCCCGCCTCGATCGACATGTTGCAGATCGTCATCCGCCCCTCCATCGAGAGGGCCCGGATCGCGCTGCCGCGGTACTCGAGCACGTAGCCCTGGCCGCCGCCGGTGCCGATCTGGGCGATGACCGCGAGGATGATGTCCTTCGCGGTGACGCCCGGGCGCAGCGTGCCCTCGACGGTCACGGCCATGGTCTTGAAGGGCTTGAGCGGCAGGGTCTGCGTCGCCATGACGTGCTCGACCTCGCTGGTGCCGATGCCGAACGCCATCGCCCCGAAGGCGCCGTGCGTCGAGGTGTGCGAGTCGCCGCAGACCACCGTGATGCCCGGCATGGTGAGGCCGAGCTGCGGCCCGACGACGTGGACGATGCCCTGCTCGGCGTCGCCCAGCGGGTGCAGCCGGACGCCGAACTCGGCGGTGTTGCGACGCAGGGTCTCGATCTGGGTGCGGCTCGTGAGGTCGGCGATCGGCCTGTCGATGGCGAGCGTCGGGGTGTTGTGGTCCTCCGTCGCGATCGTGAGGTCGGTGCGGCGGAGCGGACGACCAGCCTGGCGGAGGCCGTCGAAGGCCTGCGGGCTGGTCACCTCGTGCACGAGGTGGAGGTCGATGTAGAGGAGGTCGGGCGCGCCGTCCTCCCCCTTGACGACGACGTGGTCGTCCCACACCTTCTCGGCAAGCGTCCTGCCCACGGGCACGCCCCTCTCCAGAGTTCTTCTCAGCGGAATGATCGTCGAAGTCTACGCCAGGGCCTGCCCGGCGACGTGAGGTGCAAGCGGCGGGGCACACGCTGCATTCCCGCGCCCCCGAGCGCCCCCGAGCGCCCCCGGCGAGGGTTCCGAATAGCATGTCGGCACCCGTCGCACGGTCGGCGGGGCCCTCGACGAGGAGGCCGACGACAGCATGGCGGGAGCGGACGGGACGACGCGGGCGCGCACGCCGCGGCCGTCGCCCATGCGCCGGGTCGTCGTCGCCGCGCTGGCCGTGGTCGCCGCGAGCGCGCTCGTCGCCGTCGGCGGGACGGCCGCGTCGCCGCGCTACGCCGACGGCGCGCCCTGGGGCGGCACGGCCGTGGACGACCTCCGGAACGCCCCGACCGGCACGGCCTGGTCCCTCGACCTGGCGGAGCGCCTGGCCCCGGGCGTGCCCCGACGCTGCCTCCACTTCTGGCCCTCCCCCGCCGTGGACGGGCTCGTCGCCGTCGGGGCCTCCGTCGACCTCGACCCGGGCACGGCCTCCGGCGGTCCGGACTGCCGCCGTGCCGCCCTCGACGACGGGGCGAGCCGCGTGGCCCTCGTCGACTCCCGGGACGGCCGGGTGCGGTGGGTGCACGACCTGGCCGACGACCTCGACGACACCGACCCCCTGAGCATCCCGGCGAGCCAGGTCGTGCCGGCGGCCGGCCGGGTGCTGGTGCAGACCCAGACCACCGGGTCGACCGTGCTCGTCGCCCTCGACCTCGTCGACGGCCGGGCGCTCGAGTCCACCCGCGGCCGCCGCGACGTGCCCTCGATCAGCGTCTCGACCGTCGGGCGGCTGCAGCTGCGCACCTCCTCCGGAGCGATCGGCTCGCCCGACCGGTACTCGCTCGTGGACGCGGCCGCCCTCGACGACCCCGTGTGGGAGGGGCGGGTCGACGCCGGCACGACGCCCCAGCTGCTCCCGGACGGGCTGCTCATCGTCGTCGACGGCCGCGCCGTCCGCGTCGACGGCCGGACGGGCGAGGCCAGCCCGTCGGCCGCCGCCGCCGACGTGGTCGCGACCGCGCCCGACGGGGGCGACGACGTGGCCTGGACGCTCGGCCGCGACGCCGACGGGAGGCGCGCCGTGTCGGCGATCGACGCCGACGGTGACCTCCTGTGGTCCGTGCCGAGCCCGACGCCGCGCCTCTCGGCCACCGACGGCTGCGTCCTCACCACCGACGACGGCGGCACCACGGCCACCTGCCTCGACCCCCGCAGCGGGCAGAGCCGGTGGACGACGGAGCTCGGCGCCGCGTTCTCGGCCGCCGCCGCCCCGGGCCAGGTGGGCGGCGACCTCTACGCCGTCGTCCAGTCCGACGACGGCGCCCGCCTCACCGCCCTCGCCGCCGCCGACGGCCGCGTCCGGTGGCGGGCGCCGCTGGGCGTCCTCGACGAGGTCGCCGCGGCCTCCCGCACCGTCGTCTACGTGCGCACCGACGGCTCCCCCACCGCGGGCCGGGGCCTCAGCGCCTACGACGCCGCGACGGGTGCCCGACTCTGGTCGCTGCGCTCCGACGACCGGGTGTCGTTCTGGGGCGGCGGCCTGGTCTCGATCGACGGCCGCGGCGTGGCCACGCGCCTCGTCGACCGCACGAGCGTGGTGGCCGGGCTGGCCGGAGGCGCGGCGTGAGCCCCGAGGGGCGGCCCGGCTGGGCCCCGGCGCGGCCGACCCCGGACGTCGCCGTGTGGGAGCCCGCCCGCCGCGGGAGCACGAGCGAAGCCCCCGGACGGGACGACGACGAGGCCGGTGCCGGCGAGGGGGCCGGACGGACCGGACGAGGCCCGGCCGCCCCGGGGCCGCGACGCCCCGCGTGGTGGCACCGCGCCTCCCGCGGTCGCCGCCTCGCCCTCGGCTACGCCGCGCTGCTCCTGGCCGCCGCCCTGCCCGCGGCCCTCCTCGCCCCGGGCCAGCCGCAGTACGGCGCCGAGCCGCCCTGGCGCGGCGTCGAGACGGTCGACCTGCGGCAGGAGCCGACCACCGGGTGGTCGGTCGCGCTCGCGGAGACCCTCGCGCCCGGGTTCCGGCCCGCGTGCCTGCGCTTCCCGACCGCGACGGTCGACACCGGCCGCGTGCTCGTCAGCGCGGGGCCGGGCTGGACGTACGGCTTCGCGAACGACGCGGGCTGCGGCAGCGAGACGACCGGCGTGGGCTCCCGGCTCGCGCTGCTCGACACCGGGCGGGGCACGTTCAGCTGGGTGCACGACGTCGCCGACGACGCCGCCCGGCTCGGCCTCGAGGGGCCGGTCGACGTCGCCGCGGCCTCGCTCGCCGGCGACACGGGCCTCGTCGTCGTCCGCGTCGTCGCGGGCGAGCGGGCGGTGCTGCTCACCCTGTCGCTCGCGGACGGCTCGACGGTCGGGGCGTCGGAGCCGCGGGCGACGACCGAGACCGACCGGTTCCAGGCCGCGGGCACGGTCGTCGTGACGGGGCGCCAGCCGGCGGCCGGGGCGCGCTACAGCTACGAGCTGCGCGACGTGCGCGACCTGGGCCGGGTGACCTGGGCGGGGCGGGGCACGACGAGCGGCACCGTGCTGGCCCTCGACGACCGGCTGGTCGTCGCCACCCCCGAGGGCACCCTGCAGGTCGACCCGACCTCGGGCGTCGCCCGCCCCTGGGGCACGCGCCTCGACGAGCTCTCGGGGCACCTCGTCCACGACGGGCTGCTGATCGGGCCGACCGGCGCCGGCGGCGGCGTGACCGCCCGGGGCGCGGACGGCGAGGTGCGGTGGCGCTCCCCCTCGGACGTCCGCGGCACGCTCGACGAGGGCCGGTCGTGCCTGCTGGTCAGCGACGTCGACCGCGACCGGCTCACCTGCCTCTCGTGGACGACCGGCCGGGCCACCTGGAGCCGCGAGGGGCTCGGTGCCACCGGCGCGGCCGGGGTGGTCGGGCAGACCGACGACCGGGTCTACGCGAGCTCGTCGGCGCCGGGCGACCGGCCGCTCGAGGTGCAGGCGCTGGACGGCGCGACCGGGCGCACCCTGACCCGCTTCGACCTGCCCACCGGCGCCGTCCTCGCCGCCGTCGGCCGGACCGTGGGCTACGCCCTCGCCTACGGCAGCTCGGGCGGGCGCTCGACGGTGGTCGCCTACGACCTCGCGAGCGGCGAGCGGCTGTGGACCCACACCGGCCAGCTGCAGGTCTCGATCTGGGCCGGGCACCCGGTCGACGTCGACGTCGAGGGCCGGGCGGGCGAGCTCGCCGCCCCGGAGGCGCGGGTCGTCGCCGGCGGGTGAGCGACGCGCCCGGGGCGGGCGCGGACTAGAACACGTGTTCGAACGGAGCGTAGGGTGACGCCATGGTCATCCCCTTCACCGCCTCGCTGCTCGACTCCCTCGACGACGGCCCCGAGCTGCTCCCGCTCGCCGGCCGCGTGCGGCGGCTCGAGCTCGGCGACGGCGCCTGGCTCGACCTCGTGCCCGGCTGGGCGACCGCCTCCGACGCCCTCTTCGAGCGGCTCGTCACCGACGTGCCCTGGCAGGCGGACCGCCGCACCATGTACGACCGCGTCGTCGAGGTGCCGCGCCTCGTCTCGTCGTACGGCGTCGGCGACGCCCTGCCCGACCCCGTCCTCGCCGCGGCCCGTGACGACCTCAACGACCACTACGCCCGGCGGGGCGCGCCCGACGAACAGCTCTTCCGCCGTGCCGGGCTGTGCTTCTACCGCACCGGCGACGACAGCATCGCCTGGCACGGCGACCGGGTCGGCTCCGGCCTCGGCCGCGACACGATGGTCGGCATCCTGTCCCTCGGCGCTCCCCGCACCCTCGCGGTCCGCTCGCGACGCACGGGGCGGGTCGACAGGTTCCCGCTCGGCCACGGCGACCTGCTCGTCATGGGCGGGAGCTGCCAGCGCACCCACGAGCACGCGATCGCGAAGACGAGGAAGGCGGTCGGGCCGCGCATCTCGGTGCAGTTCCGCCCCCGGTGGGACGAGGGAGTCGCGGGGCGCGCCGCGCAGGCCGGCGCGGCCCCGAGGGCGTGACGACGAGCACCCCGGCGCGGCACTAGGCGGCCGGGGGCACCTCGAGGGCGACCCGCGCCTCCCCCGGGCCGCCGCAGACGGCGTCGCCGCCGACGCGCTCGAAGCGGAGCCCCGCGGTGCGCGACGCGGCGAGGACGAGACCGACGTCGCCGCCGTCGGACCAGGCCCGCACGTCGACCTCGTCGGGGAAGGAGCCGTCGGGCGACGACGACCCGCCCCACGACGAGATGACCCAGGTGCCGTCGGGGGCCCGCTCGGCCGGGCCGGGCCAGAGCCACGGCCCGATGTCGGGGCCGTCGGCGGCCGGCCGGTCGTCGACCGGGCCCTCCTGCGGCACGGGCGGCGACACGACGGCTCCGACGGGCACCAGCTCGACGACCGCCACGCGCTCGGCGGCCCCCGAGACCTCCACGACCACGGTCGTGCCCCAGGCGACGGCCGGGCAGGCGACGACGGGCCCTCCGATCGACCTCAGGGCGAGCAGCACCGCGCCGAGCGTGACCACGACGAGGCAGGCGAGCCCGACGAGCAGGCCCGCGCGCGTGGTCCGGTCGGAGGGCATGCCCCGAGCATCGAGCACGGGAGGCGGGCCGTCGAGGGCGGCGGCCGGGTCGTGACCGAGACGTGACGACGTCCCACGTGCACCGGGAGGGTCGAGACGCCCTGGAACGACGAATCCCGCCCGGCGTGTGCCGGGCGGGATCTCGTGGTTGCTGAACGGTGGTGGTGACCGATCAGATCGGTGACCCCAACGGGATTCGAACCCGTGTTACCGCCGTGAGAGGGCGACGTACTAGGCCACTATACGATGGGGCCGTTTTTGCAACTCGTCGAGTATGCCACAGCCTCGCGAACGAGTACAAATCGAGCCCGCCGCGCGTGTCGCGGAGCGGGCGTACAGTCAGCCGCATGCGCCTGACCAAGCTCGAGCACGCCGCCTTCGTCGTCGAGGAGGACGGGCGGAAGCTCGTCGTCGACCCCGGCTCCTTCACCTCGCCGCAGGTCGACCTGCACGACGTCGTCGCCGTGGTCGTCACCCACGAGCACCCCGACCACTGGACCCCCGACCAGCTCGGCCACCTGCTCGCCACGAACCCCGGGGCGACGATCTACGGCCCGGCCGGGGTCGCGGAGGCCGCCGAGGGGTTCGACGTCCACGTCGTGGCCGACGGCGACACCGTCGAGGCGGGGCCCTTCACCCTCGCCTTCCACGGCTCGCGCCACGCCGTCATCCACGAGTCGATCCCCGTCATCGACAACGTGGGGGTGCTCGTCAACGGCCGCCTCTTCTACCCGGGCGACGCGTTCACCGTCCCGCCGGTGCCGGTCGAGACCCTGGCGGCACCGGTCGGCGCGCCCTGGCTCAAGATCGGCGAGGCGATGGACTACGTGACGGCCGTCGCGCCGACGCGGCTCTTCCCCGTCCACGAGCAGACGCTGTCGGCGGCGGGCTTCGGCATGCACGCCGACCGGCTGCGGGCGAGCGTCGAGGCCCTCGGGGGCACGGCCGTCGTCCTGGCGGCGCACGAGTCCCTCGAGGTCTGACCCGCGACTCCCGCGGCTCCCGGCCCCTGCACCGCGTGACGGCGCCCCGCCTCCCGACCGGGAGACGGGGCGCCGTCACGGGGGCTCCTCGACGTGAGCTAGAGAGTCACGTCGATCTCGCGCAGCAGCTGCGCGTCGATGGCGACGCGCACCGTCTCGAGCAGCTCGTCGGGGGCGGGGCTGTCGATGGTGAGGACGCTGAGGGCCTGGCCGCCCGCGCTGCGACGGGCGATCTGCATGCCGGCGATGTTGATGCCGGCGTCGCCGAACTCCTTGCCGTAGACGGCGACGATGCCGGGGCGGTCGCCGTAGACCATGACGAGGTGGTGCGCCGCGATCGGCACCTCGACGTCGTACCCGTTGATCTCGACGATCTTCTCGACCTGCTTGGTGCCGGTCAGGGTGCCCGACACGCTGATCTGGCCGCCGTCGCTGAGCGAGCCGCGGATGGTCAGGACGTTGCGGTACTCCTCGCTCGTCGGGTCGGTGAGCAGCCGCACGGTGATGCCGCGCTGCTCGGCGAGCAGCGGCGCGTTCACGTAGCTGACCGACTCGCTGACGATGTTCGTGAAGACGCCCTTGAGGGCCGCGAGCTTGAGCACGCTGACGTCGTGCTCGACGAGGTCGCCGCGCACCTCGACGTCGATGCTGGTGAGGGGCGAGTCGGCGAGCCCGGCGAACACCTGGCCGATCTTCTCGAGCAGCGGGATGCCGGGGCGCACGTACGGGTCGATGACGCCGCCGGCGACGTTGACGGCGTCGGGCACGAGCTCGCCGCCGAGGGCCAGGCGGACGGACTTGGCGACCGACACGCCCGCCTTCTCCTGCGCCTCGTCCGTCGACGCGCCGAGGTGCGGGGTGACGACGACGTTCTCGAGGCCGAGCAGCGCCTGGTCGACGGGGGGCTCCGAGGTGAAGACGTCGAGGCCGGCACCGGCGATCTCGCCCGTGGTCAGGGCCGTGTAGAGGTCGGCCTCGTCGATCAGGCCGCCGCGGGCCACGTTGACGACGAACGCCGTCGGCTTCATGGCCTTCATCTGCTCGAGGCCGATCATGCCCGTCGTCTCGGGCGTCTTCGGCATGTGGATGGTGACGAAGTCGGCGGTGGCCAGCAGCTCGTCGAGCGAGAGCAGGGTGACGCCGAGCTGCTGCGCGCGGGCCGGCGTGACGTAGGGGTCGTAGGCGACCACGTTCACCCCGAAGGCCTGGAGGCGCGCGGTGATCAGGGCCCCGATGCGCCCGAGGCCGACGATGCCGACGGTCTTCTCGAACAGCTCGACGCCGGTGTACTTCGAGCGCTTCCACTGCCCCTGGGCCAGCGCGGCGTGCGCGGCGGGGATGTGGCGCGCGAGGCTGAGGATGTGGCCGACGGTGAGCTCGGCGGCCGAGATGATGTTCGACGTCGGGGCGTTGACGACCATGACGCCCGCCGTCGTGGCGGCCTTGATGTCGACGTTGTCGAGGCCGACGCCCGCACGGGCCACGACCTGGAGGTGCGGCGCGGCGGCGATGGCCTCGGCGTCGACCTGCGTCGCGGAGCGGACCAGGATCGCGTTCGCCTCCGCGAGGGCGGCGAGCAGCGCGGGCCGGTCGGTGCCGTCCACGCTCCTCACGTCGAAGTCGGGGCCGAGGGCCTCGACGGTGGCGGGTGAGAGCTCTTCAGCGATCAGAACGACGGGCTTGGCCACGGAGACAGGGTCCTAACGAGAGGGTGCAGGGGAGCGCCGCGACGCGCCGTGGGCGCGGCTGCTGGTCACTCTAGCGACTCGTCGGAGGGCCCAGGCGCAGATGACGCCGGCGGTCACGGGGGCCTGCACCGCGACTCCCCCGCCGTCGTCCGCGGCCGTCGTCGGCCCCGACGGGCCGGTCAGATGCTGAGCACGTACGCCGTGAGGCCCAGCGACGCCGCCGCGACCGCGGCGAGGCCCGTGGCGAAGACGAGGGCCGCCCGGCCGAGGGTCCGCCGCCGCGCGACGAGGAGGGCGACGACGTACGCGACCGGGGGCAGCAGCACGTTGGCCCAGAGCGCGGCCCACGGCGGCGAGGCCGCGAGCGACCCCACGCCGACCTCGTCGAAGAAGGCGTTGTTCTGGTAGCGGACGTCCTGCGGCACGAGCACGAGGTTGGTCACGGCCTCCGAGAGGTCGTAGGCGGCCAGCAGGCCGGCGAGGACGGCGATCAGCACGAACCCGACGCGGGGGCCCCGTCGGGCGCGGCGCGGTCCGGTGGAGGCGGTCGCCCCGCCGGGCGCGGCGGTCACGCCCCGCCCCCGATCACGAGGGGCCAGGGGGCCAGGAGCACGGCGCCGACGGCCATCACGAGCAGTCGACGGCCGGAGCGCTCCGCCGGCACCAGCAGGATGGTCGCGACGAACCAGAGCAGCGGGGCGACGAGGGCGAGGAAGACGCCGGTCAGCCACAGCGTCGTCTGCACGCGCTCGACGAGGCCGCCGCCGAACGCGATCAGGAACTGGTCGCGCGAGACGATCCAGCCGACGCTCGAGAGCAGGGCGACGCCGCCGAGCACGCCGTGCCCCACGAGGGAGGCGCTGCTCATGACCTGGGGAGCGTCCGGGTCGATCTCTTCGTCGCGTGACGCGGCGGCGGGCCCCTCGACGTGGCTGGCGTCCGACTCGTCGCCCCAGGAGAGCGCGTCGTCGGCGTCGGCGTCGTAGGGGTCGAGCTCGAGATCGGTCTCGTCGGACGCGGTCGCGTCGGGGAGGTCGTGGCGGCCGGCCGACCCGGAGGGCCGGGGGTCGGTCATGCCGGGAGCTTGGAGGAGACCGCCTCCACCAGGGCGGCGGAGAGCGGGTGGCCCGCCTCGACGCCGGTGAGGGTCACGGTCAGCTCGTCGGCGGGCCGGCCGGAGCGCAGCAGCGCCTGGAGCTCGACGCTCTCGGCGTCGTCGGCGACGTCGAAGTCGAGGGCGGCACGGACGGCGCGGACGAGCGCGTCGCTGGGGAGGCCCCGCTCGGCGAGCTGCGCCGCGGGGCCGACGAAGCGCTCGTGGCGGCTCAGCTTTCGGAGCGGGCCGCGGCCGACGCGCTCGGTGGTGTCGGGCAGGTGCGGGTTCGAGATGCGCACGAGGTTCTTCTCGATGTAGCTCTGCTGCTCGTCGGCGTCGAGCTCGTGCTTCGCGACGAGCAGGGCCTTGGTCTCGGCGAGGGCGGCGCGCACCTCGGCGTGGACGGCCTCGTCGGCGAGCGACTCGCGGATGCTGCCCAGGCCGCGCGCGAAGCCGTGGTAGGCCGCGGCGGCGTGGGCCGTGTTGACGGTGAAGAGCTTGCGCTCGATGAAGGGCTCGAGGTCGGGCACCCAGGTGACGCCGTGGATCTCGGGGCGGTGCTCGCCGAACGGGCCGCTCTCGACGACCCACTCGGAGAAGGACTCGATGGTGACGTCGAGCGACCCGGCGGGCTGCTCGGGCACGATGCGGTCGATGGCGCAGTTCGCGAAGACCGCGTTGTCGGCCGGGTCGGCCTGGCGCACGGCCTCGGCGAGGGAGTCGGTGGCGTTGATCGCGTTCTCGCACGCGATGACCGTGAGGGGCGGCAGCGCCGCGTCACGCTGGGCCAGCCCGCGGGCGATGACCGGAGCCACGAAGGGCAGGATGCGGGCGCCGACCGCGGTGGTGACGACGCCGGCGGTCGCGATCTCGGCGACCAGCGCCTCCTCGTCGGTGCGGCTGTTGACGGCGCGGTAGCCGTCGACGACGGTCGTGCGGCTGTCCTCACCGACCTCGTGCACCTCGTACGACGACTGGGACTGCAGCAGCCCGATCAGCTCGTCGTTCACGTCGGCGAACACGACCTCGTAGCCGCTCGCGTGCAGGAACTGCGCCACGAAGCCACGACCGATGTTGCCCGCACCGAAGTGCACTGCCTTCTTGCTCATCGCCATGCTCTAGATCATGCCACGGGCCGCCTGGTCGCCCTGACACCGACGATGCCCCCCTCCGATCGGAGGGGGGCGTCGTCGGTGCGGATGCGGATCAGCCTGCGTCGACCAGGGCGACGTCAGCGCGCAGCGCTGCCGTCGCCCGTCGGCGGAGCCGACCCATGTCGCCAGCGTGCGTCGACTACGTCGACGTCAGCGCGCAGCGCTGCCGTCGCCCGTCGGCGGAGCCGACCGATGTCGCCAGCGTGCGTCGACTACGTCGACGTCAGCGCGCAGCGCTGCCGTCGACGTAGTCGGAGTCCGTCTGCTTCCAGGCGAACAGGGCGCGGAGCTCCTGGCCGGTGGCCTCGATGGGGTGCGCCTCGCCCTTGGCGCGGAGCTCCTTGAACTCGGGGGCGCCGGCGTCCTGGTCGTCGATGAAGCGCTTCGCGAAGGCGCCCGACTGGATGTCGGCCAGGACGGCCTTCATGTTCTCCTTCACGGAGGGGTCGATGACGCGCGGGCCGGAGACGTAGTCGCCGTACTCGGCCGTGTCGGAGACGCTCCAGCGCTGCTTGGCCAGGCCGCCCTCCCAGATCAGGTCGACGATCAGCTTGAGCTCGTGCAGCACCTCGAAGTAGGCGATCTGCGGCTGGTAGCCGGCCTCGGTCAGAGTCTCGAAGCCGTACTGGATCAGCTGCGAGGTGCCGCCGCAGAGCACGGCCTGCTCGCCGAAGAGGTCGGTCTCGGTCTCTTCGGTGAAGGTCGTCTTGATGCCGCCGGCACGGAGGCCGCCGATGCCCTTGGAGTACGACCAGGCGAGGTCCCAGGCGGAGCCGGAGGCGTCCTTCTCGACGGCCACGATCACGGGCACGCCGCGGCCGGCCTCGAACTCGCGACGGACGGTGTGGCCCGGTCCCTTGGGGGCGACGAGGACGACGTCGACGCCCTCGGGCGCCTCGATGTAGCCGAAGCGGATGTTGAAGCCGTGGCCGAAGACGAGCGCCTTGCCCTCGGCGAGGTTCGGGGCGATGTCGTCGGCGTAGACGTGGCGCTGGACCTGGTCGGGGGCGAGGACGACGATGACGTCGCCCCAGGCCGAGGCCTCCGCGGGGGTGTGGACCGTGAAGCCGGCCTCCTCCGCCTTGGCGCGGCTCTTCGAGCCCTCCTTGAGGCCGATGACGACCTCGACGCCGGAGTCGCGGAGGTTCAGCGCGTGGGCGTGGCCCTGCGAGCCGTAGCCGATGACGGCGACCTTCTTGCCCTGGATGAGGGACAGGTCGGCGTCGTTGTCGTAGACGATCTCAGTCACAGTGGTGCTTCTCCTCGGTTGTCGACGGATGTCGTGTCGGTGGGTCGTGCAGCAGGAGGCGCGGGCCGGGAGCCCGGGGCCGCCTAGTTCTTGAAGACGCGGTCGGTGATCGACTTGGCGCCGCGGCCGATGGCCAGGAGGCCCGACTGCGAGATCTCCTTGATGCCGTAGGGCTCGAGGACGCGCAGCAGGGCGGTGGTCTTGCCGGTGTCGCCGGTCACCTCGATGACGAGGGCGTCGGTCGAGACGTCGACGACCGCGGCCCGGAACAGCGTCACGGCCTCGAGCACCTGCGAGCGGGTCGTGTTGTCGACCCGGACCTTGATCAGCATGTGCTCGCGCTGCACCGACTGCGAGTAGTCGAGCTCGACGATCTTGATGACGTTGACGAGCTTGTTGAGCTGCTTCGTGACCTGCTCGAGCGGGAGCTCCTCCACGTCGACGACGACCGTGATGCGGCTGAAGCCCTCGAGCTCGCTCTTGCCGACCGCGAGGCTCTCGATGTTGAAGCCGCGACGGGCGAAGAGGCCCGCGACGCGGGTCAGCAGACCGGGCTTGTCCTCGACGAGGAGGCTCAGGACGTGGCTCATGCGTGCTCTCCGGTCATGTCGCCGTCGCGGGTGGTGTCGGACGCGCTGCTGCCCGGCGCCTCGTCGTCCCACTCCGGGGCGAGCGCACGGGCGTGCTGGATCTCGGAGTTCGAGACGCCCTGGGGCACCATCGGCCAGACCATCGCGTCGCGGCTGACGACGAAGTCGATGACGACCGGGCGGTCGTTCGTCTCCAGCGCCAGCTGGATGGCGGCGTCGACCTCGTCCTCCGTCCGGACGCGGATGCCGAGGGCGCCGTAGGCGTCGGCGAGCTTCACGAAGTCGGGCACCATGCGGGTCTCGTGGCCCGTGTTGAGGTCGGTGAACGAGTGGCGGCCCTCGTAGAAGAGGGTCTGCCACTGGCGCACCATGCCGAGCGACGAGTTGTTGATGATCGCGACCTTGATCGGGATGTCGTTGATGACGCAGGTCGCGAGCTCCTGGTTGGTCATCTGGAAGCAGCCGTCGCCGTCGATGGCCCAGACCACGCGGTCGGGCTGGGCGACCTTGGCGCCCATGGCGGCCGGGACGGAGTAGCCCATCGTGCCCGCGCCTCCCGAGTTCAGCCAGGCGTGCGGGCGCTCGTACTGGATGAACTGGGCGGCCCACATCTGGTGCTGGCCGACGCCGGAGGCGTAGATCGCCTCGGGGCCGGAGAGCTGGCCGATGCGCTGGATGATCGCCTGCGGCGACAGCAGCCCGTCGTCGGGCTCGGTGTAGCCGAGCGGGAACTGCTCGCGGAGCCCGTCGAGGCGCTCCCACCAGGCGGCGATGTCGGGCTTCCGCCCGCCGGTCACCTCGGCGAAGGCGCTGGCGAGGTCGGGGATGACGACCTTCGCGTCGCCGACGATCGGCACGTCGGCGATGCGGATCTTCGAGATCTCGGCCGGGTCGATGTCGACGTGGACGACCTTCGCGCCGGGCGCGAAGAGGTCGGCCTTGCCGGTGACGCGGTCGTCGAACCGGGCGCCGAGGGCGATGATCAGGTCGCTCTCCTGCAGGCCGAGCACGGCCGGCACGGTGCCGTGCATGCCCGGCATGCCGAGGTGCTGCGCGTGGGTGTCGGGGAAGGCACCGCGGGCCATCAGCGTGGTGACGACGGGGGCACCGGTGAGCTCGACCAGGGTCTTGAGCTCGGCCGAGGCGCCGGCGCGGATGACGCCGCCGCCGACGTAGAAGACCGGCTGCTTCGCCTCGGCGATCATCTGGGCGGCCGCGGTGATCTGCTTGCCGTGGGCCTTGGTCACCGGGCGGTAGCCGGGCAGGTCGACGACCGGCGGCCACACGAACGGCGCGCTGTTCTGCTGCGCGTCCTTCGTGATGTCGACGAGCACGGGGCCGGGGCGGCCGGTGCTGGCGATCTGGTAGGCCGCGGCGAGGGTCGCCGGGATGTCCTCCGGCTTCGTCACGAGGAACGAGTGCTTGGTGATCGGCATCGTGATGCCCACGATGTCGGCTTCCTGGAAGGCGTCGGTGCCCATCAGCGTCGAGAAGACCTGGCCGGTGATCGCGAGCAGCGGCATGCTGTCCATGTAGGCGTCGGCGATGGCGGTGACGAGGTTCGTCGCGCCGGGGCCGGAGGTCGCGATGGCGACGCCGACGCGCCCGGAGGCCGCGGCGTAGCCCTCGGCCGCGTGGCCCGCGCCCTGCTCGTGGCGGACGAGGATGTGGCGGATCGCCGTCGAGGCCATCAGCTCGTCGTAGAACGGGATGATGGCGCCGCCCGGCAGGCCGAAGACGTCGGTCACCCCGAGGTGCTCGAGCGACCGGAGGATCGCGCCGGAGCCGGTGAGGACCTCGGGAGGCGCCGGGGCGTCGGAGCCGGGGCGGGCCGCCGGGCGCGCGGCGGCACCGGGCAGCGGGGTCGTGTCGTGGGGCATCGGAGGCGGTTCCCTCTTCGTGGTGGTGGACGGTGTGACGGAGGTCAGCCGACGACGATCGCGCGGGCCCGGTGGAGGCGGCGGGGACGGTCGTCTAGTAGGTGACGGCGCCCTCCGCGGCGGAGCGGACCTGGCGCGCGTACTTGGCGAGGACACCGCGGGTGTAGCGCGGGGGAAGAGGAGCCCAGCCGTCGCGGCGGGACTCGAGCTCGGCGGGATCGACGAGTAGGTCGATGGACCGAGCGGCGATGTCGACCCGAATCAGATCACCATCGCGCACGAAGGCGATCGGACCTGCGTCGACCGCTTCGGGAGCCATGTGGCCGATGCACAGGCCGGTTGTGCCGCCTGAGAATCGTCCGTCCGTCAAGAGTAGTACATCTTTTCCGAGCCCTGCGCCCTTGATGGCCGCCGTGATGGCGAGCATCTCGCGCATGCCGGGGCCGCCCTTCGGGCCCTCGTAGCGGATGACGACGACGTCGCCCGCGACGATGCGGCCCTCGGTGAGGGCGTCCATGGCGCCGCGCTCGCGCTCGAAGACCTTCGCCGGCCCCTCGAAGAGCGAGGCGTCGAAGCCGGCCGTCTTCACGACCGCGCCCTCGGGGGCCATCGTGCCGCTGAGCACGGTGAGGCCGCCCGTCGCGTGGATGGGGTCGTCGAGCGTGCGGAGCACCTCGCCGTCGAGGGGGGCGGGCTGGATGTCGGCGAGGTTCTCGGCGACGGTCTTGCCGGTCACGGTGAGGCAGTCGCCGTGCAGCAGGCCGGCGTCGAGGAGCGCCTTCATGACGACGGGCACGCCGCCCATGCGGTCGACGTCGTTCATGACGTACTTGCCGAACGGCTTGAGGTCGCCGATGTGCGGCACGGTGTCGCCGATGCGGTTGAAGTCGTCGATGGTGAGGTCGACCTCGGCCTCGTAGGCGATGGCCAGCAGGTGCAGGACGACGTTCGTCGAGCCGCCGAAGGCCATGGCGACGGCGATGGCGTTCTCGAACGCCTCCTTGGTGAGGATGTCGCGCGTGGTGATGCCGAGCCGCAGCATGTTCACGACGGCCTCGCCCGAGCGGTGGGCGAAGTAGTCGCGGCGACGGTCGGCCGAGGGCGGCGAGGCCGAGCCGGGCAGGCTCATGCCGAGCGCCTCGGCGACGCTCGCCATGGTGTTGGCCGTGTACATGCCGCCGCAGGCGCCCTCGCCCGGGACGATCGCGCACTCGATGGCCTTGAGGTCGGCGTCGCTGAGGTTGCCGGCCTTGTGGGCGCCGACCGCCTCGAACGAGTCGATGATCGTGACGTTCTTCTCGGTGCCGTCGCTGAGCTTGACCCACCCGGGGGCGACGCTGCCCGCGTAGAGGAAGACGCTCGCCAGGTCGAGGCGGGCCGCGGCCATCAGCATCCCGGGCAGCGACTTGTCGCAGCCGGCCAGCAGCACCGAGCCGTCGAGGCGCTCGGCGTTCATCACGACCTCCACGCTGTCGGCGATGACCTCGCGCGACACCAGCGAGAAGTGCATGCCCTCGTGGCCCATCGAGATGCCGTCGGAGACGGAGACGGTGCCGAACTGCAGCGGGTACCCGCCGCCGGCGTGCACGCCCTCCTTGGCGCCCTGCGCGAGGCGGTCGAGCGACAGGTTGCAGGGGGTGATCTCGTTCCAGCTGCTGGCGATGCCGATCTGGGGCTTCTCCCAGTCGCCGTCGCCCATGCCCACGGCACGCAGCATGCCCCGGGAGGTGGTGGCTTCGACGCCGTCGGTGACGACGCGGCTGCGCGGCTTGATGTCGACCTCGGGCTGGGTGTCCTTCACTGGCATGGGTCGAGTTTAGGGCCCGCCGCCGTCAGCGACGCCCACGCCCCGGACGGAGGCGTCGGCGGCGCGGCAGGGCGGAGGAGCGCCGGCTCAGTCCAGGCCGGGATCGACGTCGTGGTGCCGACGCTCCTGGTGCTCGCGCTCCCGGGCGGGGTCGTCGTGCTCCTCGTCGTCGCCCTCCGAGTCGTCGAGCCCGTCGAGCCGCTCGATCTCGACGGCGAGCACGTCGGCCGAGCCCACCGGCAGGGTCGAGGTGTCGACGTCGGCGAGGGACTCCCCGTCGCTGACCAGCTCCTCCCCCGCCCTCGCGACGGCGTCGTCGAGCTCGTCGACGACCAGCAGGTCACGACGCAGGTCGCCGTTGCGGTAGCCGGCCCGGCCGATCATGTGAGCGGAGATGGGCGCCGTGAGCATCTGGAAGACGAGGACGACGAGCAGGGAGGCGACGGTCGCCAGGGTGTGCTGGTCGAGCGCGATCGCGGCGAGCATGAGGATGAGCCCGAAGATCTGCGGCTTCGTGGCGGCGTGCATGCGCGAGAGCGCGTCCGGGAAGCGGAGCAGGCCCACCCCCGCCGCGGCGGAGAGGAGGGCCCCGGCGAGGAGGAGGACGGAGCTGGCGACGTCGTAGGCGGTCTGGCTCATGACGGGTCCTGCCTCGACACGTAGCGGGCGACCGTGATCGACCCGAAGACTGCCGTGAGCGCGAGGACGATGATGACGGGCAGCGTCCGGGTGTGGTGGCCGGACACCATGTCGGCGGCGAGCACGCAGATGAGGGTCGTGAGCAGCATGTCGCTCGCGATCATGCGGTCGAGGATGGACGGCCCCCGGACGATGCGCCAGACGGAGGCCAGGGCGGCGAAGGCGAACAGGATCCCGACGATCCACTCGACGGCGATCACGAGGCAGCTCCCTTGTCTTTCTCGTTCACGAGGCGGTCGTTCCCCGTGGGGTCGGTCGCCGGGTCCTCCGTCGCCGGCGTGCCCTCGGCGATGCGCCGCAGGTCGTCGGCGCTGCCGAGGGCCCGGGCGATCCTCTTCTCGAAGCCGAGCACGGAGGCGCGCACCCGCTCGACGCCGTCGGCGTCCTCCACGGCGAGGGCGTGCATGTAGAGGATCGACCGCTCCCGGTCGGCCTCCACGACGAGCGACCCGGGCACCAGCGAGGCGGCCTCGGCCACCAGGGTCATCACGAAGTCGGATCGCGTGTGCAGCTGCACCGCGACGATCGCGTTGCTCGTCACGCCGCGGGGCCGCACGGCCTTCCACGCCACCTCGACCGAGGCGACGACGAGGTCGGCCAGGAAGCGGACCACGAAGACCAGGGCCCAGCCGAGGTTGAACCTCCCGCTGAGCTCCACCGGCGGGAGGAAGAAGACGCGCGTCACGAGCAGGGCGACGAGCACCCCGGTGACGGCGGAGAGCACCGTCAGCTGGTTCCAGAGGAACATCCAGAGGACGACGAGCCCGACCAGCAGCGGGAGCTGCCTCAGCAGGCTCCGGCCGACCTCGTGGGCGGAAGGACGCGGGGTCACGGGGTGCCCTCCTGGTCGTCCGAGGCGGTGTCGCCCTCACCGGTCGGGAAGACGAGCTGCACGTACTCGTTCGAGCCGTACACGCGACCGGCGGCGCGCTCGGCGACGCCGTAGAGCGGGCCGGCGGCGACGGTGAGCACGAGCGAGACGAGCACCATGCCGGCCGTCGCGCCGATCATGGTGCGGGGGTTCGCGCGGCGCTTCTGCACGACGGTGCGGCCGGGAGCCTCCTCGAGACGTTCGGTGAGGGGCGACTCGTGGTCCTCGACGTCGGCACCGGGACGCCAGAAGGCGAGGTTCCAGGCGCGCATCAGTGCGTACAGCGTGAGCAGCGACGTCAGGGCGCCCGCCCCCAGGAGGACGTAGACGAGCGGGTCGTGCAGCCGTGCCCCGGCGTCGAAGAGCGCCACCTTGCCGATGAACCCGGAGAAGGGCGGGATGCCCCCGAGGTTGAGCGCGGGGATGAAGAAGAGGACGCCGATCACGGGCGCCGCCTTGAGCAGGCCGCCGAGCCGGAGGACGGAGGCGGTGCCTCCCCGTCGTTCGATCAGCCCCGCGCCGAGGAAGAGGGTCGTCTGCACGGTGATGTGGTGCACCACGTAGTAGATCGTGGCCGCGAGCCCCTCGACGGTGCCGAGGGCGATGCCGAAGATCATGTAGCCGATGTGGCTGACCAGGGTGAACGACAGCAACCGCTTGATGTCGGCCTGGGCCACCGCGCCGAGGATCCCCACCACCATCGTCAGCAGCGCGATGATCAGCAGGTAGACGTTGACGTTGCTCTCGACGAACAGGACGGTCTCGGTGCGGATGATCGCGTACACGCCGACCTTGGTCAGGAGGCCCGCGAAGACCGCCGTGACCGGCGCGGGGGCCGTCGGGTACGAGTCGGGCAGCCAGAACGACAGCGGGAAGATCGCGGCCTTGATGCCGAAGGCCGTCAGCAGCATCACGTGGATGATCGTCTGCACGTCGGGCGGGATCTGGTCCATCTTCTGCGCGATGTCGGCGATGTTCACGGTGCCGAGCGCGCCGTAGATCATGGCGATCGACGCGAGGAAGAGCACGCTCGAGAGCAGGCTCACGACGATGTAGGTGACCCCCGCGCGGATGCGCTGCTCCGTGCCGCCGAGCGTGATCAGCACGTAGCTGGCGATGAGCAGCATCTCGAAGCCGACGTAGAGGTTGAAGAGGTCGCCCGCCGCGAAGGCGTCGAACACGCCCGCGGCGAGGATGAGGTAGGTCGGGTTGTAGATCGACACCGGGGCGTCGCCGTCGCCGTCCGCCGAGCCCTGCCCGACCGAGTACACGAAGACCGCCAGCAGCACGATCGACGAGATGACGAGCATCAGCGCGGCGAGGCGGTCCACCACGAGGAGGATGCCGAAGGGCGCCTCCCACCCGCCGATCTGCACGGCGATGGCCCCGTCGCGGTCGACGACGACCAGCAGGACGACGCTGATGACGACGACGACGGCCAGCGCGGCGATCGACAGGACCGCCTGGAGGCGGGGGCGCCGGGTGGCGATGAGCGCGGTGGCCGCGCCGAGCAGCGGGACGAGCACCACGAGCGGCACGAGGAAGTCGACGTTCACGGTCGGCCTCCCTTCGGCCCGGTCGGGCGGTCGTCGTCGTCGGTGCGGTAGCGGCCCACGTCGCGGGCGCGCTCGGGGTGGAGCGGGTCGTGGTGCGGCGCGTGCTCGGGGTCGGCCAGGGGCACGTTCTCGCGCGGCGCGTGGTCCCACGCGTCGTCGTCGTCGGGGTCGTGCGGCGACTCGGGGACGGCCGCCTCCGCCCGCGAGCCGAACTCCGTGTCTCCCCCGGCCTCGTCGTCCGCGTCGGACTGCTCGGCCTCCTCCTCGGCGGGCACCCCGCGGATGCCGATCTCGAGGTCCTCGAGGTCGTCGGCCACGTCGTCCTCCTGGGCCAGGCGCCAGGAGCGGTAGATCAGGGCGAGGAGGAACGCGGAGACGCCGAAGGTGATGACGATCGCCGTGAGCACCAGGGCCTGCGGCAGAGGGTCGGCGAACGACGACTCCGGCACCTCGCCGTCGGCGATCGGCGCCTCGCCGCTCCGGCCGGACATCACGAGGATGAGGATGTTCGTCGCGTTGCCGACGAGCAGGAAGCCGAGGAGGACCCGGGTCATGCTGCGCTCGAGCATGAGGTAGATGCCGCACGCGTACAGCGCGGCCATCACCACGACGAGGACGAGGGAGACGCTCACGATGCCGCCCCCTGCTTCGTCGTCGCGGTGACCGAGGCGTCGCCCCGGTCGTCTTCTTCTTCTTGACGGTCGACCTCGGCCCCCAGGCTGCGGAGCACGTCGAGGACGAGGCCGACGACCACGAGGTAGACGCCGACGTCGAAGAACGTCGAGGTAACGAACTCGACGTGGCCGAAGAGCGGCAGCTCGCCCTCGACCCAGGTCGAGGTCAGGGCGTCGACGCCGAGGAAGAGCGGGACGACCGCCGTCGCGACGATGACCAGGAGCCCGGTGCCCAGGACCTTGCCCGCGTCGAGGGGCGCGGCGGCCCCGAGCTCGAACCGCCCGCCCGCGAGGTAGCGCGCGACGAAGGCCATGCCCGCGACGAGACCGCCCGCGAACCCGCCGCCCGGGAGGTTGTGCCCGGCGAAGAGGAGGTAGATCGAGACCACCACGATGGCGTGGAAGAGCAGCCGGACGACGACCTCGAGCAGGATCGACCGGTTCTGCGGCGCGAGCTTGCGCCCCGCGAGCAGCCAAGCACGGCGGTCGCCCTCGACGTCGCTGGTGTCGGCCGCGGTCGCCGAGAGCTGGCCGCCTCCGGGCAGCTCGGGCGCCGCCTCC
This sequence comes from Frigoribacterium endophyticum, assembly GCF_011759585.1. GTDB lineage: Bacteria > Actinomycetota > Actinomycetes > Actinomycetales > Microbacteriaceae > Frigoribacterium > Frigoribacterium endophyticum. The sequence goes on along the minus strand of NZ_JAAOYV010000001.1, from coordinate 692,300 downwards.
ATCTCGGGCCGCACCCGGGCGAGGAAGCGCTGGGCGCGGCTGCGACGGGCGGGCCGGGGCAGCATGTCGGTGCGCGAGGTGAGGAAGACGAGGCTCGCGACGCCCGTGGCCGCGACGATGAGCACGCTGATCTCGCCCATGGTGTCCCACCCGCGGATGTCGACGAGCGTGACGTTGACGACGTTCTTGCCGTGCCCCCCGGTCACCGCCAGCTCGGGGAACGCGCCGCTGATCGTCGGCATCGACCGGGCGCCGAGGGCGACGACCGCGATGGCGGCCATCACGCAGCCGACCGAGATCGCGATGACCGCCCGGGCCGCCCGGTGGGTGCGGCCGTTCCGCTCGCCGAGGCGCGCGGGCAGGCGGCGCAGGACGAGGACGAACGCGATGAGCGTGATGGTCTCGATGAGCGCCTGGGTGAGGGCGAGGTCGGGCGCCCCGTGCAGGGCGAAGAGCGCCGCCATGCCGTAGCCGGTGACGCCGACCAGCACGACCGCCTGGAACCGCTTGTTCGAGCGGGCGGCGGCGACCGCGCCGATGACCATGAGGCCGCCGATGGCCAGCTGGGCCGGGTAGTCCCACAGGACCGCCGCCTCCGGCCAGCTCCTGTTCAGCGAGAGGGTGACGATCGACGACGCCACGAAGACCACGAGGATCGTGGAGAGGTAGAAGGGCAGCGAGCCGCGCTGCGTCGCCGCCGTGGTGCGCGACGCCGTGCTGTCGATGGTCGTCATGATGCGGACGTACCCGTCGGAGGCGCGGGGCATGAACGAGGCCGCCTTCTGCAGGCGGGCGACCGGCTCCCGCTGCCAGAACAGGAGCGCGCCGACGACGAGGGTCAGCGCCGTCAGCCCGAGGGCCGGCTCGAGGCCGTGCCAGAGGGCGAGGTGGTACGGGCCGTGGTCGCTCTCGACCGCGGGGAGGGTGTCGGCGTAGAGCGCGAGGACGGGGTCGAGGGCGCCGGCCGCGGCGCCGAGCCCGAGTCCGAGCAGCGCGAGGACGGCCGGCGAGACGAGGAAGTCGACGTGCTCCTTGACGAAGTCGACGGGCTCGACGCCGGCCTTGCGCGCGAAGGCCCCCCAGAGGAAGCGCAGGCTGTAGGCCGTGGTGAGGATCGAGCCCAGCACGACGCCGAGGAGGGCGACGACGCCCCAGGCGCTGCCGTGCTCGGCGTCGGAGAGGAGCGCGCTCAGCACGGCCTCCTTCGCGACGAAGCCGAACGTCGGCGGCACGCCGGCCATCGAGGCCAGGGCCAGCACGGTGATGACGAAGAGCAGCGGAGCCTGACGGCCGAGGCCGCTGAGCTTCCGCAGGTCGCGGGTGCCCGCCCGGTGGTCCACTATGCCGACGACGAGGAAGAGGGTGGCCTTGAACAGGGCGTGGGCGACGAGGAGGGCGAGCCCGGCGAGGGCGGCGTCGCGCGTGCCGTAGCCGACGACGATCGTGAGGAAGCCCAGCTGGCTCACCGTGCCGTAGGCGAGCACGAGCTTGAGGTCGTGCTGGCGGAGGGCCCGGTAGCCGCCGAGGAGCATCGTCACGACGCCGACCGTGACGACGATCTCCTGCCAGCCGGGCGAGTCGTGGTAGCCCGGGGCGAGCCGGGCGACGAGGTAGATGCCCGCCTTGACCATGGCCGCGGCGTGCAGGTAGGCGCTGACGGGGGTCGGTGCCGCCATGGCGGCGGGCAGCCAGAAGTGGAACGGCACGAGGGCGGACTTGCTCAGCGCCCCGACGAGCACGAGCACGACCGCGACGGTGACGGCTGACCCCGTCGGGGGCGACTCCACCAGGCCCTCGAGCGACGAGGTGCCGCCCTCCACGGCCAGGATCACCAGGCCCACGAGCATCGCCAGGCCGCCCGCGGTCGTCACGATCAGCGCCTGGAGCGCCGCCCCGCGGCTCGTCTGCTTGGCCGTGTAGTGCCCGATGAGGAGGTACGAGAAGACGCTCGTGGCCTCCCAGAAGACGAAGAGCACGAAGACGTCGTCGCTCGTCACGAGGCCGTACATGGCGCCCGCGAAGGCGACCAGGATGGCGGCGAAGCGCGGCAGCGACTCGTCGTCGCGGCTGAAGTAGCGCGCGCAGTAGAGCAGCACGAGCGCGCCGACGCCGGTGACGACCAGGGCGAGCACCCACGCGAGCACGTCGACCCGCAGGGTCAGGGCGATGCCGAGCTGCGGGATCCACGGCACCGACTCGACGAGGACGTCGCCGGCGAGGACGGCGGGGCCCTGCGTGGCCGTGTAGACCGCGACGGCGGCCGGGACGAGGGCGGCGACCACGAAGAGGCGCGTGCCGAGTCGGCGGCCGAAGGCCACGACGACCGAGGCGACCGCGAAGGCCAGGAGTGCGACGATCACGCGGGGCACCTCCGTCAGGCTGTCGAGTTCGTCGGTCGCGCCGGGCGGGCGGCGACGAGGAGTCGGGCGGAGAGTCCACCCTACCTGTCGGTCACCTGGGAGGACCGCCCGCGCGACGCGGGGGCACTACGCTGCGCCGAGCGGACAGCCGCGGCCCCTGTCGGGGACGGACGTCGTCAGGCGTGCCCGAGGTGGTCGCGGAGGTCGGCCAGCTCGGTGAGCAGCCGGGCCATCGCCTCGGCGTCCGCGACGCGGTGCCGCGCGACGGTCTCGGCCGGGCCCACCTTGACGCCGAGGTCGCCGTCGCCCAGCGAGCGCAGGGCGTCCTCGTCGGTGACGTCGTCGCCTGCGAAGAGCACGCCCGTCGCGTCGTAGTGCTCGCGCAGCCGGGCCACGCCGTCGTCCTTGCCGGTGGGCCGCACGGCGTACTCGCGGACGTTCTTGCCCTCGCGCTCGTGCACGCCGGGCTCGTCGGCGAGGCGCTGCCGGACGGCAGCCCGCACCTCCTCCGTCGTGGCGGCGTCGGCGAGGCGCGTGTGCAGGGCGAGCCCCGCGGGCTTCTCCTCCACGTAGACGCCCTCGCGCCCCGCCGCGGCGCCGTGCAGGGCCTCGGAGATGACGGCGCGGCGCGCCTGCTCGTCGTCGCTCAGGGTCGTCGTCTCGCCGTCGATGCGCACCTCGATGCCGTGCGAGCCCACGAGGACGACCTCCTCCGGCACGTCGGCGATCTGGAGCAGCGACGAGATGTCGCGGCCGGAGACGAGGGCGACGGTGGTGTCGCCCATCGCGACCAGCCTGCGGATCGCGTCGACCGACTCCGGCAGGGCCCGCGCCTCCATCGGGGCGTCGACCTCGGGAGCGAGCGTGCCATCGAAGTCGAGGGCCACGAGGAGGCGCGGAGTCGTCGCGAGACGGCCGAGCGCGTCCGAGAGGGCCCGGTCGGCCCCCCCGGTGCGGGCGTCGCCGGTGCTGCGGGTCTGGTCGTCGGCGCTCACGCGTCGCCTCCCTCGGTCTCGGCGGCGTCCGCCGGCTGCGTGATCTGCTGCCCGGGCCGCACGTTCTCGAGCGCCTGGAGGAACGAGGCGCTCCACGCCTCGACGTCGTTCTCGAGCACGCGGCGGCGGAGCGAGCGCATGCGCGTCGTGCGGTCGCGCTTCGGCATCTCGATCGCCCGCATGATCGTGTTCTTCAGCCCGCCGATGTCGTGCGGGTTGATCAGCAGCGCGCTCTTCAGCTCGTCGGCGGCGCCGGCGAACTCGCTGAGCACGAGCACCCCGTCGTTGTCGCGGCGGACGGCGACGTACTCCTTCGCGACGAGGTTCATGCCGTCGCGCAGCGCCGTGACGAGCATGATGTCGGCGGCGAGGTACAGCGCCACCATCTCTTCGCGGGGGTACCCGTGGTGGTGGTAGCTGATGGCGGTGTGGCTCATCGTCGCGTAGTCGCCGTTGATGCGGCCGACGGTCAGCTCGATCTCGTCGCGCAGGGTCTTGTAGGTCTCGACGCGCTCGCGGCTCGGGCTGGCGACCTGCACGAGCGTGGCGTCCTCCACGCTCAGGCGCCCGTCGGCGAGGAGCTCGCCGAAGGCCTTCATGCGGTGGCGGATGCCCTTGGTGTAGTCGAGCCGGTCGACGCCGAGCATCACCGTCTTCGGGTTGCCGAGCCCCTCCCGGATCTCCCGGGCGCGGGCCTGGATCTCGGGCCGCGCCGCGAGCTCCTCGTAGCTGGCCGCGTCGATCGAGATCGGGAAGTGCTTCGCCAGCACCCGGCGCACCTTGCGGCCGCGTCGCGAGACGACGGCGGCCTCGTCGTCGACCGGCACCTCGACGTACGGGCGCGTGGTCGAGTAGCCGAGCAGGTGGCGGACGGCCCGCGAGAAGTTCGACGCGTCGTCGCCGCGCTGGAAGCCGATGACGTCGGCCCCGAGCAGGCCCTCGAGGATCTGCCGGCGCCAGGGCAGCTGCGAGAAGATGCCGAGCGGCGGGAAGGGGATGTGGTTGAAGAAGCCGATGGTCACGTCGGGGCGGGCCTCGCGGAGCATCTTCGGCACGAGCTGCAGCTGGTAGTCCTGCACCCAGATGGTGCCGCCCTCCTCCGTGATCTCGGCGGCGCGGTCGGCGAAGCGCTGGTTGACCTGCACGTAGGCCTCCCACCAGACCCGGTGGTAGGTCGGGGCGGCGATGACGTCGTGGTACAGCGGCCACAGCGTGTCGTTGCTGAAGCCCTCGTAGTAGCGCTGCACCTCCTCCGCGCTGAGCGGCACGGGCACGATCTCGATGCCCTGGTCGACGAAGGGCTCGAACTCGAGGTCCGGCTGCCCGGCCCAGCCCACCCAGGCGCCGTCGTTCGCGCGCATGACGGGCTCGAGGGCCGTGACGAGGCCGCCCGGCGAGTGCTGCCAGCTGGCGGTGCCGTCGTCGGCGACGACGCGGTCGACCGGCAGGCGGTTCGAGACGACGACGAAGCCGTAGCGGTCGGGCGTGGTGGTGTCAGGCATGGGTGGAGCTCCGTGGGTTCCCCCCGCGTCGACGCAGGGACGGCCAGATTATCAGCGCGCTCCCGCCGGGGATCAGGGTCGTCCCCCGCATCCCCTCCCCCGCTCAGCCGAGGCGCAGCACCGCCTCCGCCGCCTCGGCGAGCGCCCGGCCGTACGACCGGCCGTGCCCCGCGGCGTGGACGGCGAGGGGGTGCAGCTGGTGCAGGGGCACGCGCTCGAGCCGGCCGGGCCGCAGCGGCGAGCGCTCGTCGTACCCGGCCAGGACGCCGTCGAGGTGCGGGCAGCCGAACAGCTGGAGCATGGCGAGGTCGGTCTCGGGGTGCCCCCCGTGCGCCGCCGGGTCGATCAGCACGACGCCGTCGTCGCCGAACAGGACGTTGCCGGCCCAGAGGTCGCCGTGCAGCCGGGCGGGCCGCGCGTCGTCGTCGAAGGCGCCGGCGGCGACCGCGTCGCAGGCCGTCTCGACCGTGTCCAGCTCGTCGGTGGTCAGGGTGCCCGCGTCGTGGGCGAGGTACGCGAACGGGCGCACCCGCTGCTCCGCGTAGAAGGCGCCCCACGAGTCGGAGGGCTCGGTCGCCTGGGGGCGACGCCCGATGAAGGAGGCGCCCCGCCAGCCGGCGGGAGGCGCCCCGAAGGCGTCGGCGCCCGCCGCGTGGGTGACGCTCAGCGCCGCGCCGAACGCGCGGGCGGCGGCGGGGCCGGGCCGCGCCTCCCGCACCTCCTCCAGCACGATCCGGCCGGGGCCGACCTCGAGCACGCGGGCGGTGCGCGCGCCGCCGTCGGGCGTCGCCTCGGCGAGCCAGGCGAGCCCCGCGGCCTCCGCCTCGAAGAAGCCGTCGGGGGCGTCGGGGCGCTGCTTCACGTGCGGGGTCACGGGAATAGCATGCCCCCATGACGACGGCCCCGACCGAGACCCGCACGCCCACGCAGACCCGGGCCTACCGGGACGGGCGGCTCGTCGCGGAGGCGTTCCCGCTGGCCGAGGTCAGCGACCACCTCGAGCGCGACTGCACCGTCTGGGTCGACTTCACCGACCCCACGGCCGACGACCTCGCCCAGCTGGAGGAGGAGCTCGACCTGCACGAGCTCGCCGTCGAGGACGCCCTGGTCGGCGGGCAGCGCCCCAAGATCGACCACTACGAGGGCCACCTCTTCGCCGTGCTCTACGACGTGGCCTTCGACGCCCCCTCGGGCGTGCTGACGACGAGCGAGGTCAAGGCTTTCCTGACGCGGCGGGCGCTCGTCACCATCCACCACCCCGAGTTCGACGTCGCGCACCTCGCGGCGACCTACGACCAGAACGTCGAGCTGGCCGCGCACGGCGTGCCCTTCCTGCTCTGGGGCCTCGTCGACAGCGTCGTCGACCGGCACTCGGCCGCGACCGACGCGCTCGACGACGAGATCGAGGGCATCGCCGACGACCTCTTCGACCCGGCGCCGCGCACGGTCGACGTGCAGAAGCGGTCGTTCGCGCTGCGGAAGAGCCTCGTGCTGCTGCGCCGGGTGTCGGCGCCGATGCGCGACCTCGTCGCCACCCTGCTGCGGCGCGACCTGCACGACGTCGACCCCGTGATGCAGCCCTACTTCCAGGACGTGCAGGACCACGTGCTGCGGGTGGCCGAGCAGAACGACAGCCTGCGCGACCTCGTCTCGACCATCCTCGACACGAACCTCGCGCTGCAGTCCAACCGCATGAACGACGTGATGAAGAAGGTCACCAGCTGGGCGGCGATCATCGCCGTGCCGACGGCCATCACCGGCTTCTACGGGCAGAACGTGCCGTACCCGGGCTTCAGCCAGGTGTCGGGGTTCGTGACCTCGTGCGTGCTGATCGTGGGGGTGGGCGGCCTGCTGTGGTGGCAGTTCCGCAAGCGCGACTGGCTCTAGCGGCCGCGTTGGCCCGCCGTTCGCCCGACGTTCACGCTCGGCCCCGCGGCGTGGTCACGCCCCGGTCGTAGCCTGGCCGCGTGATCACGGTCGGCATGAGCACGTCCTGCGTCTTCCCGCGACCGGCCGACGAGGCCTTCCGCCTCGCCCGCCGGGTGGGCTACGGCGGCGTCGAGGTGATGGTGACCGCCGACCGGGGCAGCCGCGACGCCTCGCTGCTCCGCGCCTCCGTCGCCCGGTGGGGCCTGCCCGTGCTGTCGGTGCACGCGCCGGTGCTGCCGGCGGCCCACTTCGCCCTGGGTCGCGACCAGCGCGACAAGCTGCTGCGCTCGGCCGAGCTGGCCGCGGAGCTCGGGGCGCCGACCGTCGTCGTGCACCCGCCGTTCCGCTGGCAGCGCCGCATCGCCGCCCGCTTCGTCGAGGTCGTGCGCGACGTGGAGGCCGCGACGGGCGTCGAGCTCGCCGTCGAGAACATGTTCCCGTGGCGCCTCGGCCCGGTGGTCGCCGACGTCTACTCCCCCGGGCACGACCCGGTCGGCCTCGACGTGGCGGCGACCACGCTCGACTTCTCGCACGCCGCCGTCGCGGGCCGCGACGCCCTCGACCTCGCGCTGGCGCTGGGCCCGCGCCTCCGTCACGTCCACCTCTGCGACGGCACCGTCTCGGCCCGGCCGGGCGGCCTCGTCGACGAGCACCTCGTGCCGGGCACGGGCACGCAGCCGGTCGCCGAGGTGCTCTCGCACCTGGCCGCCTCCGGCTGGAGCGGCGCGGTCGTCGCCGAGGTGCACGCCGACCGGCGCGGGGCCGGCGAGGAGTCGCTGGTCGACGCCCTCCGTCGCACGCTGTCGTTCGCCCGCGAGGCCCTGCGCGCGCCCCGGGCCGCGGTCGGTCAGGCGACCAGCACGGTCGCGACCACCGCGAGCGGCACGGCGACGACCGCGACGACGAGGCCGCCGAGCACGATGCGCCCCCAGGCGACCTCGACGCCCATGGACGTCAGCCGGCCGTGCCAGAGCAGCGTGGCCAGCGAGGCCCAGGGCGCGACGAGGCAGCCGACGTTGACGCCGATCAGCACGGCGACGAGCCGCAGCGGCGACCCGGCGACCGGCTCGAGCGCGAGGTAGGCCGGCAGGTTGTTGGCGACGTTCGCCGCGACCGCGCTGCCGCCGGCGAGGCGCAGCAGGTCGGGCAGGCCCTCGCCCGACCCGACCAGGGCGGCGAGCGCGTCGGCGAGACCGAGCGAATGGGCCGCCTCGACGACGACGAACAGGCCGCTCGCGAAGACGAGCGTGCCCCAGGGCACGAGGCCGATCCGCAGCACGGACGGACGGCGGACGGCGGTGGCGACGACGAGCACGAGCGCGGCGGCCGCGGCGGGGATCCAGACCTCCACGCCCGACACCAGGGCGGGGACGAGCAGGGCCACGGCGGTGGCGGCGACGCCGAACAGGACGCGGTCGGCCGGGGCCTCCGCGGCGGGCGGCTCGAAGCGGCCGCGGAGCTCGCGGCGGTAGCGGAGCCCGACGGCGGCGACCGGCACGACGGCGCCGACGACGGCGGCCGGGGCGACGAGCGCCGCGAAGCTCAGCGGCGACGGCGAGCCGAGGGCGTCGAGCGCGAGGAGGTTCGTGAGGTTCGACACGGGCAGCAGCATCGAGCCGGTGTTCGCGAGCCAGACCGTGGTGAGGGCGAAGGGCAGGGGCGGCAGGCCCACGCGCCGGGCGATCAGCACGACCACGGGCGTGAGCAGCACGGCCGTGGTGTCGAGCGACAGGAAGACCGTGCAGACGAGGGCGAGCACGACCACCGCGGCCCAGAGCACGACGACGCGGCCTCGGGCGGCACGGGCGGCGACCCCGGCCAGCCAGGAGAACAGCCCGGCCTCGGCGGCGAGCTCGGAGACGACGGTCAGGGCGACGACGAACCCGAGCACGGGGGCGACCCGCTCGACGAGCGCCAGCAGCTCGTCTCCGGTGAGGACCCCGGCGACGAGGGCGACGGCCCCCACGACGAGCAGCGCTGCTCCCAGGACGGCTGTGCGCACGGGTCTCCTCGGGCGGGACGGGCACGGCACGGGCGCCGGGCAGCTCACCATACACAGCCGTGCCCCTGAGGGCGCCCCCGGGTAGCGTGGAGCCACCGACCACAGGAGAGACCAGTGCGCAAATTCCTTTTCAACGGGGCCATCATCAGCTCCGCCTTCTCGGGCCTCAGCCTCATCAAGAGCCTCGCCGCGGGGCCCCGCGACTGGCGCCTGCTGCTCACCGCCGTGGCCTGGGCGGCCACGACGGCCATCGCGGTGGGCAACGTCGTCGAGGCCGCCAAGTCCGACGACTGAGAGCCCCCGACACGTCGAAGGAGGCGCGCCCCGGGTGACCGGGGCGCGCCTCCTTCGTCTCGTGCGGGCGCCGAAGGGCCTAGCGGTCGGGGCGCCCGTCGCCCCGGCCGTCGGGCCGACCGGCGACGTGCGGGTCGTGCTCGGCCTCGGCGCCGAGGGACGAGGCGTACGGCCGGGGCGCGGGGTCGGCGTCGTGGACGATCGGGATCGGGATGGCCTGCGTGAAGAGGGCGGTGCGCTCGCTGTCGGCGTTCTCGCCGGTGAAGAGCCCGCCGGAGCCGGAGCTCGACGCGCCCGGGCGCCGCGGGCGGACGGGCTCGGCGTCGACCATCTGGAGGCGGCTGCGCGGGACCCCCTCGGGGGCCTGCGCGTGCAGCCACGTCACGAGGTCCTCCCGGACGAGGCAGCGGAGGTCGAAGAGCGTGCCGGCGTCCTTCGCCGTCACGAGGACCCGCACGCGCACGTAGCCTCCCGTGGCGTCGGTCACCTGCAGCACCTTCGTGCGGCCGTCCCAGAGGTCGGTGCCCGCGAGGATGCGGTCGAGCTCGGCGCGCATGGCCCCCGTGTCGACGCGCCAGTCGAGGTCGAGCTCGACGGCGCCGAGCAGCTCGCTGGTGCGACGGGTCCAGTTCTCGAAAGGCGTCGTCGTGAAGTAGGTCGACGGCAGCACGAGCCTCCGGTCGTCCCAGATGTGCACGACGACGTACGACAGCGTGATCTCCTCGATCAGGCCCCACTGCCCCTCGACCACCACCACGTCGTCGATGCGGATGGCGTCCGAGAACGCGAGCTGGATGCCCGCGAAGACGTTGGCGAGGGTCGACTGCGCGGCCAGGCCCGCCACCACCGAGACGAGGCCGGCGCTGGCCAGCACGCTCGCGCCGACCGCCTCGACGCCGGGGAACCCGAGCAGCACGGCGCCGAGGGCCAGGACGACGACGACCACCATGGTGAGGCGGCGGAGGATGAGCACCTGCGTGCGGACGCGCCGGGCCACCCGGTTGTCGGGGGTGTCGACCCGGTAGCGGGCCAGCCCGAGGTCCTCGAAGAAGATCGCGAGCGCGCCGACGAACCAGGCCACGACGACGATGACCGCGCACCGGAACAGCTGCGAGACCGCCTCCTGGCCCGGCCAGGGCGTGCCGAACATGGCGTCGAACGAGGTGCGGAGCGCGATCGTCATGAGCACGACGAGCAGCGTCCACCGGAACGGCCGACGCATGCGGGCGACGAAGGCGGCCGCCCACTCCTTCCGCTTCGCGACGAATCCGAACACCCAGCCGACGACGGCGGAGACGACGAAGGTGAGCACGACGGCGGCGGCCACCGAGATGACGAGCTGTATCCAAGGCATCCGTCCACCCTGTCGGACGCTCACCGGCGAGGTCCAGGCGGCCACCCGTCACACTGAGACCGTGAGACAACGCACAGCTTCCCGTCACGACGCCGCCACGCCCTCGACCCCGGCCGGACACCGCGGCCGGGGGCGACGGGTCGCGAAGGCGATCGGCCTCGGGGCGTTCGCCGTCGTCGTGCTGGTGGCGGTGGGCTTCTTCACGTGGGCGAAGCTGCCCATGTCGGCCACCGCCTCCTCGCTGCGGGCCGTGGCCGACGACCCGCGGGTCGCCGTGACCGACCGCCCCGACCTCGTCGTCATGCGCCCCGCGCAGACCGAGGCCCTCGACCAGGGCCTAGTCTTCGTCGCCGGCGCCCGCGTCGACCCCCAGGCCTACGAGGAGGTGCTCTCCGGGCTGGTCGCGACCGGCGTCACCGTCGTGATCGAGCGCCCGGTGCTCGGCTTCGGCCTCTTCGACTGGCGGGGCCTCGACCACTTCACGGCCGCCGCCCCCGAGGTGACGAACTGGGCGGTGGGCGGGCACTCGCTCGGCGGCGTGCGCGCCTGCGGCTACGCGGCGGACGACCCCTCGGTCGACGGCCTCGTGCTGTTCGGCTCGTACTGCGCGACGACCGACCTCTCGGGCGACGACGACCTGCCGGTGCTGAGCCTCTCCGGCAGCGACGACGGGCTCAGCACGCCCGACGACGTCGAGCGGTACCGCGACATGCTGCCGGCCGACGCGACGATGGTCGAGATCGGCGGCTCGAGCCACGCCCAGTTCGGCTCCTACGGCGAGCAGTCGGGCGACGGCACGCCCGCCCTGACCGACGAGGAGGCGCGGGCCAGGATCGACCGGGAGCTCACCTCGTTCTTCGCCACCGTGGGCGACGGTGCGCCCGCGGGCGGCTGACCCGGGTCAGACCGAGCGCTTGCGGAGGCGGAGCGCCTCGAGGGCGAGGCCCTGGCTGACGTAACGGCCGAGCTCGTCGGCCCAGCGCGGGTCGGTGCCGCGGAGGGCCACGTAGGAGTCGCGGTCGGACCTCACGAAGCCGAGCACGCGGTCGGGGGTCGAGACATGGACGAGGTCGGGGGCGACCGACCGGGTGAGGATGCGGGCGCTGCGACGGAGGGGCTCGATGCTGGTCGTCGTGCTCACGGGTGGTGCCTTCCTGCGGCTCGGGCGCTGCCCGGCTCGGTGGTGCGGATCGTTCGGCGCCGACCCCGGTGGGGGACGACCAGGAGTGACGCTACCCGCGCCTCCCCCTCCGGGCCCTGGTGTTCCGCTGTGCGTCGTCGGTGGTCTCTCTGGGGCGCCCCCGGGAGCGGGGTACACGGCGGCTCCACGCCCGTCGCCCCGGCCCGACGTCACGGACGTGCAGGGGGCGTACGTCACGCTCTAGGGTCGATATATGACCTCTCCCCGCGACCACGACGGCGACTCCACGACCGAGCACGTCCCGCAGGACTTCAGCCACGAGCAGGCCGGGTTCCAGCACGGGCTGAAGCCCCGGCAGCTGCAGATGATCGCGATCGGGGGCGCCATCGGGACGGGGCTCTTCCTCGGGGCGGGCGGCCGCCTCGCGAACGCCGGCCCGGCCCTGGCCGTCGTGTTCGCGATCTGCGGCGTGTTCGCCTTCTTCATCCTCCGGGCCCTCGGCGAGCTCGTCCTGCACCGCCCGTCGTCGGGGTCGTTCGTGTCGTACGCCCGCGAGTTCTTCGGCGAGAAGGCGGCCTACGCGGCGGGGTGGATGTACTTCCTCAACTGGGCGATGACGGCCATCGTCGACGTCACGGCGGTGGCCCTCTACCTGCACTACTGGAGCGCGTTCACGTCGGCGCCCGACTGGCTGCTGGCGCTCGTCGCCCTCGCGGTCGTGCTCTCCGTCAACCTCCTGGCCGTCAAGGTCTTCGGCGAGATGGAGTTCTGGTTCGCGATCATCAAGGTCGCGGCGCTCGTCGTCTTCCTGGTCGTCGGGGTCGTCTGGCTCGCCGCCTCCTTCCCCGTGACGAACGGCGGCGAGGCCGTCGACACCGGCTGGTCGGTGATCGCCGCCAGCGGCCTGCTGCCGAACGGCCTGCTGCCCGCCGTCATCGTCGTGCAGGGCGTGGTGTTCGCGTACGCGGCCATCGAGCTGGTCGGCACGGCGTCGGGCGAGACCCAGCACCCGGAGAAGGTGGTGCCCCGCGCCATCAACACCGTCATCATCCGCATCGCCGTCTTCTACGTCGGTTCGCTCGTGCTGCTGTCGCTGCTGCTGCCGTTCACGGCCTACCGGGCCGGCGAGAGCCCGTTCGTCACGTTCTTCAGCAGCATCGGCTCACCCGAGATCGGCGAGGTCGCCGGATCGATCATGAACTTCGTCGTCGTGACGGCCGCGCTCTCGAGCCTCAACGCGGGCCTCTACTCGACGGGGCGCGTGCTGCACTCGATGGGCATGAACGGCTCCGCGCCGAAGTTCACGACCGTCATGTCGAAGGGCGGCGTGCCGTTCGGCGGCATCCTCCTGACCGCCGGCATCACCCTGCTGGGCGTCGGCCTGAACGCCGTCGTCGGCGCGAGCGCGGCCTTCGAGATCGTGCTCAACGTCGCCTCGCTCGGCATCCTGACCGCGTGGGGCACGATCATCCTCTGCCAGATGCGGCTGCGGCAGTGGGCGCGGCAGGGCAAGGCGAAGGAGCCCTCGTTCCGGCTGCCGGGCGCGCCGGTCACCAGCTGGCTGACGCTCGCCTTCCTGGTCGCCGTCCTCGTGCTGATGGCCATCGACTGGCCGATCGGGTCGCTCACGGTGGCGTCGCTCGTGCTGATCATCCCGCTGCTCGTGCTGGGCTGGTACCTGCAGCGTGACCGCATCCTCGCCGCCGCGCGCCTCCGCGAGGGCATGACCGGGCCGTACCCGGTGACCGGGCGCGACGCGGCCGCGCAGCACCCGCGCGACGACGACGGGGCCTGAGGCCCGGCGCTCCACTCCTCCACGGGGGCGGCCCTCCCGCGGCGGCGCTCCTCCCCCAGGATGACGACACCGACGACCCGGTCGCCCTACCGTCGTCCCGTGACCGAGACCACGCAGGGCCGCCTGATCGATGCCGTCGAGTCGACGCCCGCCCCGCCCGGGGCGGGCGTCGTCGAGGGCCTGGTCGCGCGCACGACGTCGGTGCGCGACGGGGCGGCCACCGTGGCCCTGGTCACCGGCGCGGGCTGGTCGCTGGTGCACGCGGTGACGACGTCGTGGGGGCCCCTCCTCCGTGAGCGGGCGCTGCAGCACGAGCTCAGCCACTTCGGGCCCTTCCTCGACCCGGGGGTCGTCCTGGCGCTCCTGTGGGCGGCCGCCGTGGCCGTCGGCCTCGCCGGTCGGTGGGGCATCGCCCGCGGGTGGCTGGGCGTCGCCCTGCTGCTCTGCGTCGTGCTGCCCGTCACGGGCCGTGACGGCTTCGACCTCGGCTGGGACGGCCCGACGAGCACGACGCTGGGGTTCGTCGGAGCCTGCGCGATCGTGGCGATGGTCGGCACGCCGCGCTCGCCCCGGCTCGTCGTCGGGGGCACCGTCGCCGTCGCGCTCTGCACCGTCGCCGTGGCCGTCGCCCACGGCCTGGCCCAGACCGCCCGCGGCTGGTTCTGGTCCGGCCCCCTCCAGGCCGCCACGCTCCTCCTGCTGATGCTCGCGGCCCTCCTCGCGGCGGTCGTCCTCGCCCGTCGTCGCCGCACCGCCGCGGCCGCCGTCGTGGTCGTCTCGCTCGCCCCGTGGGCCGCCGTCTACGCCGTCGACGTCCTCGCCGCCTCCCAGGACCCGGCGTCACCCCTCCCCACCGCTCTCCTCGCCGCCGCTCTCCCCCTGGCCGCCTTCCTCACCCCCCGCCCCGCCCCCTGACCCGCGAAAGAGCAAGCAGCGCCCCCGCCGCCCCCGGAACGAGCGAAGCGACGTTCCCCACGCTCAGGCGCGCGAAGCGCCGCCGCCCCGGAACGAGCGAAGCGACGTTCCCCCACGCTCAGGCGCGCGAAGCGCCCCCGCCCCCGGAACGAGCGAAGCGACGTTCCACCCCGGCGCGCGAAGCGCCGCCGCCCCGAGCCACAGCGACCTGGCGGGTCAGACCCCCGCCCCGCCCGACGACGAGCCGCGTGTCCGCGGAGCGGACCGAAGCGTGGAACGCGAGATCCCCCGCTGCCCAGCGAAGCGGGCACACGGGGGATCAGATATCGCGTGCACCCCCTCGGACTTGAACCGAGAACCCACTGATTAAGAGTCAGTTGCTCTGCCAATTGAGCTAGAGGTGCGTGCTGCGGGACGTTCCGCAACGAGGAATGACTCTAGCATGTCCGGAGACCCCCTGAGAACCACCGGCACGCCCGTCGTGCTGCGAGATCGGAGAAGCATGTCCACCACGCTCGAGAAGGGCGCCCCGGCGCCGTCGTTCACCCTGCCCGACGAGTCGGGCGCGCCGGTGTCGCTGTCCGACTTCGCGGGGCGCCGGGTGATCGTGTACTTCTACCCGGCGGCGTCGACGCCGGGCTGCACGACGGAGGCCTGCGACTTCCGCGACAACCTGAACTCGCTCGCCTCGGCGGGCTACCAGGTGCTCGGGGTGTCGAAGGACGAGCCGGAGGCGCTGCGCCGGTTCAAGGACGAGCAGGGCCTGACCTTCCCGCTGCTGAGCGACCCGGAGCTGACCGTGCACCAGGCGTACGGCGCCTACGGGGAGAAGAACAGCTACGGCCGGGTCGTCACGGGCACGATCCGTTCGACGTTCGTGGTCGACGAGGACGGTGCGGTCGAGCTGCCGCTGTACAACGTGAAGGCGACGGGGCACGTGGCGATGCTCCGCCGGAAGCTCGGCATCGACTGACCGTCGGCCGCGTCCCACGACGAGGCCCCGTCCGCGACCGCGGGCGGGGCCTCGCGTCGTCAGCACGCGTGCGGGGGCGCGTCAGTACGCGTGCGGAGGCGCCTCGTCGCGGATGGACGTCTGGGCGACGACGCTCGGCACGAGCAGCAGGACGACCACGACCACCGCGGGCACGATCAGCCAGAGGCCGACCGCGGCGTTCGCGAAGACCCCCTGGAGACTGCCGACGCCGACGGCGATCTGGAGCACCTGCCAGACGATCGCCGCCCCTCGGATCCAGGCCCGGCCGCGCAGCACCCCGACGACGACGGCCCCCAGCCAGACGGTGGCCAGGAGGGTGAGGACGAGGATCGCGGTGGCCGAGGCGTAGGAGTCGGGGCGCACGGTGACGAGCTCGATCAGCAGGTAGGCGGTCGCCACCCCGAGCAGGGCCGTCTCGGCGGAGAGCAGCAGGACGAGCAGCCAGAGGAGAGCGCTCCGCCGCGGCCTCGCGGACAGTTCTGTCTCGTCGTCGGGCTCGGTGTCGCGGGCGTCGGTCACGCTGGGGCCTCCATGAAAATCCTTGATCTGGCTCCCCCAGTATGCGAGCATATTCGAGGTCGAAGTGACGGGCACATGGTGGTGCGCGCCTCCCGAATTCTCATCTTTCCCCCATCCGGAACCTGGTGCTTCGACGCGCCGGTCCAGCATTTAAAAGGAGTACCCATCGATGGATTGGCGTGACAAAGCCGCGTGCCTGACAGCTGACCCCGAGCTGTTCTTCCCGGTCGGCAACACCGGCCCGGCCGTCGACCAGATCGACAAGGCGAAGAGCGTCTGCGGTCGCTGCACCGTCACCGAGACCTGCCTGCAGTACGCCCTCGAGACCAGTCAGGACTCGGGCGTCTGGGGCGGCCTCAGCGAGGACGAGCGCCGTGCGCTGAAGCGCCGCGCCGCTCGCGCCCGCCGCGCCAGCTGACCGCTCAGCACAGCACCGACGACGAAGCCGGCCCCCGAGGGGGCCGGCTTCGTCGTGCGTGGGGCTGGGCGCGCTAGGCCTGGGTGAGCCACCGGAACGGGATCTCGATGGTCACCTCGGTGCCGCTGCCGACCAGCGTGTGCCAGTCGATGGTCCCGCCGAGCTCGCCCTGGATCAGGGTGCGGACGATCTGCGTGCCGAGGCCCGACCCGACCTTGCCCTCGGGCAGGCCCACACCGTTGTCGCGCACCTTCACGGTGAGCTGCTCGTCGTCGCGCTCGGCGACGATCTCGACCTCCCCGTCGCGGCCGTCGAGGCCGTGCTCGACCGCGTTGGTGACCAGCTCGGTGAGCGCGAGGGCGAGCGGGGTCGCGTACTCGCTCGGCAACGCGCCGAAGCTGCCCGTCAGCGTCGGCCTCACCGTCGTGTTGTGGCTCGAGGCGACCTCCGCGATGAGCATGAGCACGCGGTCGAAGACGGTGTCGAAGTCGACGTTCTGGCTGAGGCCCTCGGAGAGGGTGTCGTGCACCACCGCGATCGACGCGACCCGTCGCATGGCCTGGGTCAGCGCCTCGCGCGCGACGTCGGTCCGGGTGCGGCGAGCCTGGATGCGCAGCAGCGAGGCCACCGTCTGCAGGTTGTTCTTGACCCGGTGGTGGATCTCGCGGATCGTGGCGTCCTTCGTGATGAGCTCGCGCTCCTGGTGGCGCAGCTCGGTGACGTCGCGGCAGAGCACGATGGCCCCGACCCGCTCGCCCCGGTCACGGAGCGGGATGGCCCGGAGCGACACGGTGACGCCGCGGGCCTCGATGTCCGTCCGCCACGGCGCGCGGCCGGTGACCACGAGCGGGAGCGACTCGTCGATGACGAGCTTGCCCTGCAGCAGCCCGGTGGTGACCTCCGCCAGCGACTCCCCCTCGAGCTCGCCGGCGAACCCCATCCGGTTGAAGGCCGAGAGGCCGTTCGGGCTCGCGAAGGTCACGAGGCCGTCGACGTCGAGGCGCAGCAGGCCGTCGGAGGCGCGGGGGGCACCGCGACGCGGCCCGGTCGGTGCCCCGAGGTCGGGGAAGTCGCCGGCCGCGATCATCGAGAAGAGGTCGTTGGAGCACTGGTTGAAGGTCAGCTCCTGGCGGCTGGGGGTCCGCGCCTCGCTGAGGTTGGTGTGGCGGGTGATGACCGCGATGGGAGCGTCGGTGACGTCGGGGCGGCTCGCCCCGAGGCGACGGAGCACGGGGACGGCACGGACCCGCGTCGGGGTCTCCTCGTACCAGTCGGGCGCGGCCGAGTCGACGATGCGGGTCGTGCTGAACGCCTGCTCGATCTGCGTGCGCCACTCCGGGCGCACCTCCTGGCCGACGAAGTCGCGGTAGAACAGCGTCGCCGAGCTCGACGGGCGAGCGTGGGCGACGGCGACGAAGCTGCCTCCCTCCGTCGGCACCCAGAGCACCATGTCGGCGAACGCGAGGTCCGCGAGGAGCTGCCAGTCGCCGACGAGGAGGTGGAGCCACTCGACGTCCGCCTCGGTGGAGCGGCCCTGGGCGAGAACGAGATCACTGAGCGTCGACACCGACCCAGTCTAGGTCGACGTGCGCGCGGGCCTCGGCCCCTCACCCGTCGGTGGGCAGACCCGATTGTCCACAGGCCGGCCCTGACCCTGACGTGACCCGGAGGACATGTCATATGTTGAACGCGAGTAGTCACCGATACGACGACGAAGTCCCCCGACGAAAGTCCGAGCCTGATGCCCGTCCCTGCCGTGGCCGCCGCCACCGACCCCGCCCCGGACGACGAGCGGGCCGATGCAGGAGGCCGCCGCCTCCACGCCGTCACCGACGCCGAGCACGCCCGCGCCACGGTGACCGACGCGACGGCCGAGGCTCCCCCGGCACCGCGCCTCCTGCACGCCGTCGACGACGCGCCTGCGGTCGCCGGCCGCGTCGCGGCACCGCCGAGCCTGCCCGACGCGGCGGCGGCCGCGGAGGGCCTCGCCCGGTGCGTGCTCGAGATCGTGGCCGGTGCGCGCGACCTCGACCAGGTCTCGCGGTGGGTGAACGGCGAGGTCTGGGCCGTGCTGCAGAAGCGGGTCCGGATCGCCGCCCGCGCCCGCGAGGCGAGCGGCGTCCGCAGCCAACGGCCCGTGTTCCGCGTGGGCCGTGTCCACGTCAGCGAACCCGCGCCGGGGGTCGCCGAGACGGTCGTCGTCGTGCACGGGCGGGCACGAACCAGGTCGGTGGCCATCCGGCTGGAGACGACCGGCCGCCGATGGCGGGCGACGGCCCTGCACGTGCTCTGACCGCGTCGCGCCGGCAGCGGGGCCGGGCGCCCCGTGCCGAGACGACGAGAGCCCGGGTGACGAGGGCCTGGACGACGAGGGAGGCCGGGCACCGACCTCACGGTCGATGCCCGGCCTCCCTCGTCGTCACCGCCGGGTCAGGACTTCTTGCCGGCCGCTCGTCGCTCGGCCCGGTTGACCGGGGCCGCCGCGGCGCCGCCGGTCGGCTGCCCGAAGGCGCCCTTGCCGGCGGGTGCGCTCGTGCCGCTCGTCGTCCGCGCCGCGGCGACGTCGGGGCCGTCGCCCTGCTCGGCGTCGTCCTGGGCCTTCTGGGCCTTGGCCGTCGCGGCCTGCTCGAGCCGGCCCTTCTGGTCACGCACCTCGACCTCGCCCGCGATGTTCGGGGCGGAGTACTCGAGCTTCGGCTGCGCCTTCTCGGGCTCGAGGCCCTTCGCCGCGATGACGGGAGCCTCGGCGGCGCCGACCTGGCCCTGCACCTCGACCTCGAGGTTGAACAGGAACCCGACCGACTCCTCGCGGATCTGGCCCATCATGCTCTGGAAGAGCGCGTAGCCCTCCCGCTGGTACTCGACCAGCGGGTCGCGCTGCGCCATCGCACGGAGGCCGATGCCGTCCTTCAGGTAGTCCATCTCGTAGAGGTGGTCGCGCCAGCGACGGTCGATCACGGAGAGGACGACGCGCCGCTCGAGCTCGCGCATCGCGCCCTCGCCCAGTGTCGACTCGCGCTCGGCGTAGGCGACCTTGGCGTCGGAGAGGATCTCCTGGCCGAGGAACTGCCGGGTCGCCTTGCCCTTGGAGCCGGCCTCGGTGATGACCTCGTCGATGGTGATCGAGATCGGGTACAGGGTGCGCAGCTCCGTCCAGAGCGCGTCGAGGTCCCAGTCGTCGGGGCTGCCGTCTCCCGTGTGCTGGTCGATGACCTCGTCGACCACGGCCCCCAGGAAGGCGCTGGCACGGTCGGCCAGGTCGTCGCCCTCGAGGATGTGGCGTCGGTCGCCGTAGATGGCCTCGCGCTGGCGGTTGAGGACGTCGTCGTACTTGAGGACGTTCTTGCGGATCTCGGCGTTGCGCGACTCGACCTGCGACTGGGCGGAGCGGATGGCCCGGCCCACGATCTTGTTCTCGATGGCCAGGTCGTCGGGCACGTTGCCGCGGCCCATCAGCGACTCCGCCGCCCCCGAGTTGAAGAGGCGCATCAGGTCGTCGGTGAGCGACAGGTAGAACCGGCTCTCGCCCGGGTCGCCCTGACGCCCGCTGCGCCCGCGGAGCTGGTTGTCGATGCGTCGCGACTCGTGGCGCTCGGTGCCGAGCACGTACAGCCCGCCCGCCTCGACGACCTTCTCGGCCTCCTCGGCGACCTCGGCCTTCTTGGCGGCGAAGACGTCGTCCCAGGCGGCCTCGTACTCGTCGGGGGTGTCGACCGGGCTGAGGCCACGGCCGTTCATCTCGGCCACGGCGAGGAACTCGGCGTTGCCGCCGAGCATGATGTCGGTACCACGACCGGCCATGTTGGTGGCGACGGTCACGGCGCCCACGCGGCCGGCCTGCGCGACGATGGCGGCCTCGCGAGCGTGGTTCTTCGCGTTGAGGACCTCGTGGCGCACGCCCTTCTTGGCCAGCAGGCGCGACAGGTACTCGCTCTTCTCGACGCTGGTGGTGCCGACGAGGACGGGCTGGCCCGCCTCGTGGCGCTCGACGATGTCCTCCACGACCTGGTCGAACTTCGCCGTCTCGTTCTTGTAGACGAGGTCGGTCTGGTCGATCCGCTTCATCGGCTTGTTGGTCGGGATGGGCACGACGCCGAGCTTGTAGGTGCTCATGAACTCGGCGGCCTCGGTCTCGGCGGTGCCGGTCATGCCGGAGAGCTTGCCGTAGAGGCGGAAGTAGTTCTGCAGGGTGACGGTGGCGAGGGTCTGGTTCTCGGCCTTGACCTCGACGCCCTCCTTCGCCTCGATGGCCTGGTGGATGCCCTCGTTGTACCGACGCCCGCTCAGGATGCGGCCGGTGTGCTCGTCGACGATCAGGACCTCACCGTTGATCACGACGTAGTCCTTGTCACGCTTGAACAGCGCGTCGGCCTTGATGGCGTTGTTGAGGAAGGAGATCAGCGGCGTGTTCGCCGACTCGTAGAGGTTGTCGATGCCGAGGTAGTCCTCGACCTTCTCGATGCCGGGCTCCAGCACGCCGACGGTGCGCTTCTTCTCGTCGACCTCGAAGTCCGTGCCGGCCACGAGGCGGCGGGCGATCGTCGCGAACTCGGCGAACCAGCGGTTCGCCTCGCCCGAGGCGGGGCCGGAGATGATGAGGGGCGTGCGCGCCTCGTCGATGAGGATCGAGTCGACCTCGTCGACGATGGCGAAGAAGTGGCCGCGCTGGACCATGTCGGCGGCCTGCCACGCCATGTTGTCGCGCAGGTAGTCGAAGCCGAACTCGTTGTTCGTGCCGTAGGTGATGTCGGCGGCGTACTGCTCGCGGCGCTCGGCGGGGGTCTGGCCCGCGAGGATGCAGCCGGTCGTCATGCCGAGGGCGCGGAAGACGCGGCCCATCAGCTCGGACTGGTAGCTCGCGAGGAAGTCGTTGACCGTGATGACGTGCACGCCGCGCGAGGCGATGGCGTTGAGGTACGCGGCCGTGGTCGCGACGAGGGTCTTGCCCTCACCGGTCTTCATCTCGGCGATGTTGCCGAGGTGGAGGGCGGCGCCGCCCATTAGCTGCACGTCGAAGTGGCGCATGCCGAGGGTCCGCTTCGAGGCCTCGCGCACGGCGGCGAACGCCTCGGGCAGCAGGTCGTCGAGCGACTCGCCGTTGCCGTAGCGCTCGCGGAGCTCGGTGGTCTCGGCGCGCAGCTCGTCGTCGGTCAGCGTGCTGAAGTCGTCCTCGAGCTCGTTGACGGCGTTCGCGTACGCCTTGAGGCGGCGGAGGATGCGGCCCTCGCCGACGCGGAGGACCCTCTCGAGGACGTTGGCCACTGGTGACTCCCTGGATCTGAGACTCGGTCGGGCAGGCGGCGGAGCCGCGTGCCCCGGGGGCGGCTGGTGACGCCAGCCCGTGAGGAGGCCCGGTTGGACCAGCTCGGATGGTAGCAAGCCTAGCGGCCACGGCCCTGGACGCGGGGAGGAGCGATCTGCTCCCCCCGCGCCCGGACCGTGGCCGCGGGCCTCGGGGCGGACGGGGTCAGGCGACGACGCCGGCGCGGGCCTGGGTGGCGGCCTCCTGCAGCTCGCTCGCGCTCTGGTCGAGCCCGATCACGCCGTAGTCCCAGCCCTTGCGCCGGTAGACGACGCTCGGGCGCTCGGTCTCGGCGTCGATGAAGAGGTAGAAGTCGTGCCCCACCAGCTCCATGTAGTAGAGCGCGTCGTCGACGGTCATCGGCGTCGACGCGAACACCTTGCTGCGGATGACGACGGGGCAGTAGTCGTCCTCCTGCTCCTCGGCCGAGGGCGCCTCGTCGTCCGCGACGACCGTCGCGATCGAGCCGGTGCGCACGGCGTCCAGGGTCTCGGCGGCGGCGGGGGTGACGTCGATGCCGCTGAAGTCCGCTCCGGAGGCCTCACGGAGCGACGTCGGTCGGTGCTGGCCCCGGTGGACCTTCTGCCGGTCCTTCGCGCGCCGGACCCGCTCGAGCATCCTGGCGATCGCCAGGTCGAAGGCGACGTACTTGTCGCTCCCGGTCGACTCGGCCCGCACGAGCGGCCCGGGGCCGATCAGCGTGAGCTCGACCCGGTCGTCGCCGGCCTGGCCGCTCGACTTCTCGTGGTGCCGCGAGACCTTGATCTCGAGGGCGAGCGCCTTCGTGGCGAGCTGCGCCACCTTGTCGGCCTTGTCAGTGGCGTAGTCGCGGAAACGATCGGTGATCCCGACGTTTCGACCCGTGACGGAAATTTCCATGACGACCTCCTCTGGCTATCGACGTGCCGCCTGTCAGCCAGGCGGATGTCCTTTCACGCCTTTTGCCCACCGTAGCCAGGTGGACCCCCGCCTGTCACCTCCCGGCCACCGACCGGACAGATCCCCAGGCCGTCCACAGGCGGCCGCCCGGGGCTCACGGTCGTCTCCGTGAGAGCAGCGGGGTGGACGCGACGCAGGCCGCGGCGACGACGACGGCCCCCTCCGCGGCCAGCGCCCGCCGTGCCTCCAGCAGGGTGCTGCCGGTGGTCACGACGTCGTCGACGACCACGACCCGGAGCCCCGCCAGCGTCGGTCGTGCCCGGAGGCTGCCCGCCCGCGAGCGCCGACGGGCCTCGCGGTCGAGCTCCTTCTGCGGCCCGCGGCCCGGCAGGGCGACGAGCCCCCGGCGGACGGCCCGGAGCCCGGCACGGCGCACCAGCAGCTCGACCGGGTCCCAGCCGCGGCGCCGTCGACCCCGCGGGGACGACGGCACGGCGACGACCACGGGCGGGGCGGTGCCCGGCCGGGGAGGCGCGGCGAGCGCCACCGAGGCGGCCAGCGCGGGCGCCAGGACCGTCGCCAGGCGGAGGCGCCCCCGTTGTTTGTAGGCCAGCACGGCCGAGCGCACCTCGGCCTCGTACCGGAGGCCGGAGACGACCACCAGCCCGCCCGGCAGCTCGTCGACCTCGGGGCTGGGCGCGAACAGGGCCCGGCAGGCCGGGCAGACCTCCACGTCGGGCAGGTCGCAGCCCGCGCAGCGGACCGGCGAGAGCACGCCGAGCGCCTCGCGGAGGACGGGGCCGAGACCGGCGGCGGAGGGGCGGGGCGAGATCGTCACCCCGCCACCGTCGCAGCGCACCGGGCTCCGGACGCCCCGGCGCCGGCCGCCCGGGGAGGGACGCGCTCCCCGGCAGGGTGGGGAGGGAGACGGCGGTCGCGCGCGGTGCGGGTCAGCGCTGCGTCGCCAGGAGGTCGGCCGTCACGCCCGTCCCCTGCCAGGTGCTCCCCCGAGGCTCGAGCACGGCGCCGTCGCCCGACAGCACCTGCAGCCGGGCGCGGCCCGTGCCCCCGGCGACCGCGGAGGCGTCGTCGCCCGGACGACCCGCGGTGACGGCGGCGCCGCCGACCTCGCTGAGGGTGGCACGCGTCGCGTCGTCGGTCGTCGTCAGGGTCGCGACCGTCAGCTGGTCGGCCCAGGTCGCGTCGACGGGCGACCCCGTCGGGGCCGTGAGCTCGAGGGGCGGGCCCAGGGCGGTCGGCACCTGCCGGGAGTCACGGAGCAGGGCCACGACGAGCAGGCGCGAGGCCCCGTCGTCGTCGAGCAGCACGAGGGCCCGCGTGCCGTCGCGGGAGACCCGGAACGACACGACGCGCTCGCCGACGGGCAGGGTCGAGGCGACGACCTGGGCCGTGCCGTCCGGCGACCACGCCGTGACGCTGCGCGCGTCGTCGGCAGGGACGCTCCAGAGCCAGCCGGCCCCGTCGAGGGACGGCGCCACCAGGCCCTGGCGCGGGTCGACGAGCAGGCTGCGGCCGTCGGCCGTCACGAGGGCGCTGCCGCCCGACGTCCCGACCGCGGCGCGCGTGAGGTCGGCCGACACCTCGACCGAGGTGGGCGACAGGGCCGCGACCGCCGACGAGAGCCCGTCGAGGGGCGCGATGGCCGACCGGGAGGCGAAGCCGAGCTCGCCCTGGGCGAGCACCAGCGGGCGGGCGTCGACGCCGGGGTCGCGGAGCGGCGCCGCCCGCCCCAGGTCGGGCACGTCGAGCGGCGCGGACTCGACGCTCAGCTCGACGGCCGTGACCGTGGAGAGGGTCGAGAAGCTCGCGAGCAGCTGGGCCTGCATGCGCGCCCTCGCGTCGTCGGTGGCGCTGAGGGCGTCGGAGGTCAGGTCGACGCGGGCCGTCCCGTCGGCCACGGTGATCGCGGTGAGCGACAGCTGCGTCCCGTCGGGGAAGGCGGAGACGACGGCGCCCTGCAGCCACGCCGACGGCCCGTCCAGGAGCGCGCTCGCGATCCGGGTGCTGGTCGACGACCGGGCGAGGAACCAGCGCTCGTCGGGCACGAGGTACGTGAACGTGGGGTCGTAGAAGTAGACCGCGTGCGCGCGGAACACCGACTGGAAGGTCGCCGGGCTCAGCACGGTGCCGTCGGGGGCCTCGCTGATGCGCCACTGCCCGTCCTCCCGCACGAACGAGTACGCGAGGGTCGTGGGCACGTCGCTCGTCGACGGCACGTAGTGCCCGCCCTGGTCGACGGTCGCGGCCGTCACGAACGCGTACTCGAGGTCGGCGTCGCCGACCCGGGTGGTCGCGCCGTCGCCCGGGCGGACGGTGACGCTGGCCCGAGGGTCCCAGTCGTCGGCGAAGCCGTCGGCGAGGAACTGCCGGGCGACCGCGTAGTTGTCCTGCGGGCCGGTGCCGGCCGCGAGGAAGTCGCGGAGGATCTTCTCCTGCGAGCTGTCGGCCACCGGGCCGCTCGGCGTGTAGACCACCTCGCTCGGCACCTCGCTCGAGACGTCGTCGCCGCGCTCGACCGGGCCCCGGTCGGGGATGGAGGCACAGCCCGTCAGCACGAGGAGCGCCGCCGCGAGCGCGGCCGTCGCCCCCGCCCGTCGTCGTCGTCGTCGTCGTTCAGCCACCGCGCACCTCCGTCGTCCCGATCCAGGGTTCGCCCGAGGTGGGCTCCGGGGTGCCCGGGGCCGTGGCCTGCGGGGTCGCCGCGTCGTCCGGCTCGGCCCGCAGCGGCCGGGTGGTCGCCGTCGTCCCCGCCGCCCGCGGCAGGGTGACCACGAAGCGGCTGCCCTCGCCCGGGCGCGACCACAGGTCGATCCGGCCGCCGTGCAGGGTCGCGTCCTCCAGGCTGATGGCGAGGCCGAGGCCCGTCCCCCCGATGGTGCGACGACGTGACGGGTCGGCCCGCCAGAACCGGTCGAACACGCGCTCGGCCTCGGCCGGGGTCATCCCGACCCCGTGGTCGCGGACGGCCACGGCCACCGCCTCCTCGTCGCTGTCGACCTCGACCTCGACCGGTCGCCCCTCGCCGTGCTCGATCGCGTTGCCGAGCAGGTTGCGCACGATGCGCCGCAGCCGGCGGGGGTCGACCTCGGCCTCGAGGTAGCCGCCGCGCGCGTCGATGGCCACCGTGCTGCCGACCTCGGCCGCCAGCGGCTCGAACTCGGCGACGACGTCGTCGACGAGCCCCACCACGCGCGTGCTCTCGAGGTCGAGCTCGACCGCCCCCGCGTCGAAGCGCGAGATCTCGAGCAGGTCGGCCAGCAGCACCTCGAAGCGGTCGACCTGCGTGTGCAGCAGCTCGGTCGTGCGGGCCGCCGTCGGCGTGAAGGAGGCGCGTTGGTCGTAGAGCACGTCGCCCGCGAGGCGGATGGTCGTCAGGGGCGTCCGCAGCTCGTGCGAGACGTCGCTGACGAAGCGCTGCTGCACGCGCGAGAGCTCGGCGAGCTGAGAGATCTGCTTCTGCATGGCGTCGGCCATGCCGTTGAACGACCGCCCGAGCGTCGCGACGACGTCCTGGCCCTTCTCGGGGATGCGCTGGTCGAGCTGGCCGGCCGCGATCTTCTGGCTGGTCTCGGCGGCGACCCGCACGGGCCCCACGACCAGCCGGACGACCACGTAGGTGACGACGCCGATCAGGACGACGAGGGCCAGCGAGCCCAGCGCCAGCGTGCGCTGCATGAGCGACAGCGTCGTCTGGGCGTCGCTGAGGTCGTAGACGAGGTAGAGCTCGTACTGGCCAGCGGTCGGGACCTGCAGCGTCGAGCCCACGGCGAGGCCGGGGGCGTCGCCGCCCGGCCCGCGGAGCGAGACGGGCTGGAGCGCGAGGGCGCCCGTGTCGGCCGCCACCTGGTCGCGGAGCTCCGGCGTGATCTGGTCGGCGGGGAAGTCGGGGCTCGCGATCGCCTGGATGGTCTGCGCCGTCGTCTGGCCCGGCGTCCGCAGGATGGCGATGCTCGTGCCGCCGGGGCTCGACGTCGACGCGAGGATGGCGCTCTGCGCCTCGTTCTGCAGCGAGTCGAGCTCGACCTGGTCGGCGTCCTCGGTCGCCGTGGCCGAGTCGAAGATGCTCTGGGCGAGCAGCGTGGCGCGCAGCGACTCGGACTGCACCTGGTCGCGTCGCTGGTCGTAGAGGTTCGCGCCGATGCTCACCGAGATGGTCGTGCCGATGATCGTCGCCCCGAGGCCAGCCATCACGACGGTCGTCGCGACGGTGCGGAACTCGAGGGAGGACCGCCAGAAGCCCGCGACGCGGGACGGCCAGCCGCGCCGCCCCAGCCACGCGCGGCGGAGCGCGTCGGCGACGGACTCGACCGTCACGGCCCCGGCCCCGCGAGCCGCGGGCGCCCCCGCGGCACCGGAGGGCCTAGGCGGACGAGCCGGCACGGTACCCGACGCCGCGCACCGTCGTCACGATGCGCGGGGCGTCCGGGTCGTGCTCGACCTTCGCCCGCAGACGCTGCACGTGCACGTTGACGAGGCGCGTGTCGGCCTTGTAGTGGTAGCCCCACACCTGCTCGAGGAGCATCTCGCGGGTGAAGACCTGCTGGGGCTTCGATGCCAGCGCCAGCAGCAGCTCGAACTCGAGGGGCGTCAGGGCGATGACCGTGTCGCCGCGCCGGACCTCGTGGGCGGCGACGTCGAGGCGGAGGTCGCCGACGGTCAGGACGTCGGTCGTGGGCTCGCTGGAGGGCCGCAGGCGGGTGCGCACCCGGGCCACGAGCTCCTTGGGGTCGAAGGGCTTGACGACGTAGTCGTCCGCCCCGGCCTCGAGGCCCGCGACGACGTCGACCGTGTCGCCCTTGGCCGTGAGCATGATGACGGGGACCCCGCTCTCGGCGCGGATGGCGGCGCAGACGGCCAGGCCGTCCATGCCCGGCAGCATGAGGTCGAGCAGGACGAGGTCGGGGGCCGAGTTGCGGAACGCGTCGACGGCGGCGCTGCCGTCGCTGCAGAAGTGGGGCTCGAAGTCGGCGGCCCGGAGCACGATGCCGATCATCTCGGCGAGCGCGGGGTCGTCGTCCACCACCAGGATGCGCGGGGTCATGGTCTCCGTCCTCGGCTGGCCGCTCGGGAGGCGGCACGTCACCCGAGATTAGTGCAGGAGGCGCCCGTCGGCTGGCACCCGCCGCCCGCTGCGTGGGAACATGGCGGCACCGCGGGGCGATCCCGCGGGCGGACCACCGGGGGGCACCATGACGGACGCGGACGGCTGGGCGACGCCCGGCGCGGGCCAGGGCGAGCCCCGCTGGGGCGAGCGCCTGCCCCCGGCGCCGGAGCAGCAGCCCGGGCAGCAGCCCCCCGCACCGCCGACGCCGTACGGACAGCCGACGCCGTACGGACAGCCGACGCCGTACGGACAGCCGACGCCGTACGGACAGCCGACGCCGTACGGGCAGCCGGCGCCGTGGTCGCAGCAGCAGCCCCCGGCCCCGGGTCCGCCTCCGGGCTGGACGCCCCCGCCCCGCCCCGGGCTGCTCGCCCTGCGGCCGTTCACGTTCGGCGAGCTCCTCACGGGCTCGTTCCAGGTCTTCCGCCGCAACCCGCGCACCACCTTCGGCACCGCGCTCCTGGCCCAGGTCGTGCTGCTCGTCGTGACCCTCGGCGTCACCGGCGGCACGGCCGCGGCCGCCTTCAGCCGCGTCGACTCCGCCCTCCCCCAGGACCGCGACGCCGTGGCCGCCGGCGCGGTCGCGGTGACGCTCCTCTCCACGATCGTGCCGCTCCTCCTCTCCGTGGTCGTCAGCGCGCTGCTCCAGGGCCTCTTCGTGCTCGAGACCTCCCGCCAGCTCCTCGGCCAGCGGCTGCGCCTCGGCGGCCTGTGGGCGCTCACGGCGGGCCGGCGCGGCGCCCTCCTGGGCTGGTCGGCCCTGCTGACGCTGGCGTACCTGGTCGCCGTGGCGGTCGTCGCCGGCGTCGTGGCGCTGGGCTTCGTCGTCGGCGGCGGGACGGGCATCGCGATCGGCATCGTCTCGGGCCTCCTCGCGGGGCTCGGAGCGCTCGCCGTCGGGGTCTGGCTCAGCGTGCAGCTGAGCCTCGTGCCGAGCGCCCTGATGCTCGAGCGCCTCACCCTCGGCGCGGCGGTCTCGCGCTCCTGGCGCCTCGTCCGCGGCTCGTTCTGGCGCACCTTCGGCGTCGTCGTGCTCGTCCTCGTGATGATCCAGGTCGCCGCCCAGGTCGCGAGCACCCCGATCTCGCTCCTCGCCGGCCTCCTCGCCGGCGCCCTCGCGCCGACCGGCGACCTGACCTCGCCGACCGTCCTCGTCGTGACGGGCGCGGGCTACCTGCTGACGTTCGTCGTGGCGGCCGTGGTCGCGTCCATCGGCTCGGTCGTCCAGGCCGCGAGCACCGCCCTGGTCTACGTCGACCGCCGCATCCGCACCGAGGGGCTCGACCTCGAGCTCGTCCGGCACGTGGAGCTGCGCGACGCCGGCCAGGCTGACCTGCCCGACCCGTGGCGCTCGCCCTGGGGCGACGCGGCTCCCCCGAGGTGACGCTCGTCTCGGGGGCCCTGGCCGCCACGCTGGTCGCCGCGCCGCTCCGACCCGACCCCGAGGAGGCGCGGAGACTGCTCCAGCAGGAGCTCACCGAACGCGACTACGTCGCCGCCCAGCCCACCTGGCTCGACCGCGCCGCCGACGCCTTCTGGTCGTGGATCGAGGGCGTCCGGTTCGGCGACGCCGAGGGAGCACCGGCCGTCGCGCTCGTGATCGTCCTGGTCGTGCTCGTCGCGGTCGTCGTCGGCGTGGTGATCGTCTACGGGGTGCCGCATCTGGAGCGCCGCTCCGCCCGCCCCGGCGAGCTCTTCGGCGACGACGACGAGCGCGACGCCGACGACCTCCGCGCCTCCGCCCGGGAGGCCGCCGCGGCCGGCGACCTCGACCGCGCCGTGGTCGAGTCGTTCCGGGCCCTCGCGCGGGCCCTCGTCGAGCGCGACGTGCTGACGACGAGCCCCGGCACCACGGCCCGCACGGTGGGCGACCGAGCGGCACGACTCTTCCCCGCCCGTGCCGACCGCCTGCGGGCGGCGGCGCGGGCGTTCGACGAGGTCCGCTACCTCGACCGTCCGGGCACCGAGCAGGCCTGGCGCGAGATCACCGATCTCGACCGGGCGCTCGAGGGCGACCGGACGGCGGTGCCCGCGTGACGACGTCGACGCCGGCCGCGCCCTCCCGCTCGACCCCCGCGCCCCGCGCCGCCCTCCGCCGGGCCCGCCCGTGGGCCGTGCTCGCCGCCGCCGTCGTCGCGGTCGCCGTGGTCGTCGTGCTGCTGAGCGGCGGCGACGCGACGGGAGGGCGCGCCCTCGGCCCCGACAACGCGGCCCCCGCGGGGGCGAAGGCCGTCGTCGAGGTGCTGAGGGAGCAGGGCGTCGAGGTGGAGGTGACCACCTCGCTGGCCGCCACGACCGCGCAGGCCCGGGCCGACGCCTCCGACACGACCGTGGTGGTCGACGACGCCGGCGCCCTGCTCGTCACCGACCAGTGGCGGGACGTCGCCGCCTCGGCCGACAGGACCCTCCTCCTCGCCCCCGACCAGGTGGCCCTCGACGCCCTGGCGCCCGGCGTCGCCCTGGCGGCCGAGGTCGACGACCGCGCCGTCGCGCTGGGCTGCGACCTGCCGCCGGTCGAGCGCCTCGACCGCGTGCAGGGCGGCGGGTACGCCTACACGGTCGACGACGTCGACCCGGGCGTCGACGTCACCGCGTGCCTCGCCGACGACGTGTCGGGCGGCTCCGGCCTCGTCGAGCTGGTCGACGGCGACCGGACGGTCACCGTCCTCGGCGCGACCACCGCGATCACCAACGGCGCCGTGCTCGACGACGACGACGCCGCCTTCGCGCTCTCGCTGCTCGGGCAGACCGGCCACGTCGTGTGGTACCTGCCGAGCCCGGACGACGTGCCCGAGGGCAGCGGCACCCTCGCGAGCCTGACGCCGGGGTGGGTCACCCCCGTGCTCGCCCTGCTCGCCCTGACGGCCGTCGTCGCCGGCGTGTGGCGCGGCCGCCGGCTCGGCCCCCTCGTGGTCGAGCGCCTGCCCGTGATCGTCCGGGCGTCCGAGACGACCGAGGGCCGGGCGCGCCTCTACGAGCGGTCGGGGTCGCGCCGGCACGCGCTCGACCAGCTCCGGATCGGCACCGTGGTGCGGCTGCGCCGCCGGGTCGGACTGGCCGCCTCCGCGTCGCTCGACGACGTGCTCGCCCGCGTCGGTCAGCTCACCGGCGCCGACCCCCGGGGCCTCCGCCACGTGCTCGTGGACGCCGACCCCGCCGACGACCGCGAGCTCGTCCGCCTGAGCGACAGCCTGCTCGACCTCGAGCGCGCGGTCTCGGAGGCGGTGGCTCCCCGGTGACGGGCACTGCGCCTCCCGCGGGCCGCCGCGCCCCGAGACCTGCTCCCCGCCCCCACGAGATCCCCGGGAGGATCACCGCATGACCTCAGAACTCCAGCAGACCTTCGCCGCCGTGCGCACCGAGGTCGGCAAGGCCGTCGTCGCGCAGGACGGCGCGGTGACCGGGATGCTCGTGACCCTGCTCGCCCAGGGCCACGTGCTCCTCGAGGGCGTGCCGGGGGTCGCGAAGACGCTGCTCGTGCGGGCGCTGAGCCACGCGCTCTCGCTCGACACGGCCCGCGTGCAGTTCACCCCCGACCTGATGCCCGGCGACATCACCGGCTCGCTCGTCCACGACGCCGGCAGCGGCCGGTTCGAGTTCCGGCCCGGGCCCGTCTTCACCAACGTGCTGCTCGCCGACGAGATCAACCGCACGCCCCCCAAGACGCAGTCGGCGCTGCTCGAGGCGATGGAGGAGCGCCAGGTCTCGGTCGACGGCGTCAGCCGCCCGCTGCCGACGCCCTTCCTCGTCGCGGCGACGATGAACCCGGTCGAGTACGAGGGCACCTACACGCTGCCCGAGGCCCAGCTCGACCGGTTCCTCATGAAGCTCACCCTCGACCTGCCGCCCCGCGAGGCCGAGGTCGAGGTGCTCGCGCGGCACGCGGGCGGCTTCTCGCCCCGCGACCTCCGGGCCGCCGGGGTCACCCCCGTGCTCGGGGCGGAGGAGCTCGCCAGGGCCCAGGCCGAGGTCGCTCGCGTGGGCGCCTCGCCCGACGTGCTGGCGTACATCGTCGACCTGGCCCGGGCCAGCCGCGAGAGCCCGTCCGTCGCCGTCGGGGTGAGCCCTCGCGGCTCGACCGCGCTGCTGGCCGCGACCCGCGCCTGGGCCTGGCTCACCGGCTTCGACCGCGTCACTCCCGACCACGTGCAGGCGATGGCCCTGCCCGTCCTCCGGCACCGGCTGAAGCTCCGGCCCGAGGCCGAGCTCGAGGGCGTGGGCGCCGACGCGGTGCTCCGCTCGGTGCTGCAGCAGGTCCGGGTCCCCCTCTGAGCATGGCCGTCACCGGATGGACCGTGGCCCTGCTGGCCCTCGGCGTGGTGCCCCTCGTCGCGACGGGCGACGACCGTGTCCTGCTCGGCTGGATCGTGCTCGTGGCGCTGCTCGTGGCCCTCGACGTGCTGCTCGCGGCGTCGCCCCGGGCCCTCCGGCTGCGCCGAGAGCTGCTCGCGGCCGTCCGGCTCGGCGAGAGCACGGCGTCGCGCCTCGTCGTCGTCAACGACGGGCGACGCCGCCTGCGGGGCGTGCTGCGCGACGCGTGGCAGCCGTCGGCGGGGGCCGCCTCGACCCGACGGCCGTTGTCTCTCCGGCCGGGGCGTGCGGTGACCCTGACGACGACCCTGACCCCCTTCCGCCGGGGCGACCGGCGAGCCGACGCGGTCACCGTCCGCTCGATCGGTCCCCTGCGCCTCGCCGGCCGGCAGGCCACCGTGGAGCTGCCCGGCGTCGTGCGGGTGCTGCCCCGCTTCTCGTCGCGGCGTCACCTCCCCTCCCGGCTGGCCCGCCTCCGCGAGCTCGACGGGAGGACGAGCGTGATGGTGCGCGGGCAGGGCACCGAGTTCGACAGCCTGCGCGAGTACGTCCGCGGCGACGACGTGCGGAGCATCGACTGGCGCGCGACGGCCCGCCGTGACGGGCTCGTCGTGCGCACCTGGCGCCCCGAGCGCGACCGCCGCATCGTCGTCGTGGTCGACAGCGGTCGGACCTCCGCGGCCCGGGTGGGCGACGAGCCCCGGCTCGACACCGCCTTCGAGTCGGCGTTGCTGCTCGCGGCGCTGGCGTCGAGGGCCGGCGACCGGGTCGACGTCGTCGTCTTCGACCGTCGCGTGCGCGGCCGGGTGCAGGGCGCGACCGGCGCGGCCCTCCTCTCGTCGCTCGTCGACGTGCTCGCCCCGGTCGAGCCCGAGCTCGTCGACACCGACTGGTCGTCGGTGCCCGCCCTGGTCCGCTCGGTCACGAGCCAGCGGGCCCTCGTTGTGCTCGCGACCACCGTCGACTCCCCCGGCTCGGCCCGCAGCCTCCTCGCGGCCGTCCCGCAGCTCAGCCGTCAGCACCTCGTGGTCGTGGCCTCGGTGGCCGACCCGGCCCTCGCCGAGACGGCGCTCCGCCGCGACGGCCGGTCGGAG
This sequence comes from Frigoribacterium endophyticum, assembly GCF_011759585.1. Taxonomy (GTDB): domain Bacteria; phylum Actinomycetota; class Actinomycetes; order Actinomycetales; family Microbacteriaceae; genus Frigoribacterium; species Frigoribacterium endophyticum. The sequence continues at coordinate 659,371 of NZ_JAAOYV010000001.1, read as the reverse complement.
GTCTACCGGGCCGCGGCCGCCGAGCGGGCCGTGCTCGACGCCTCCCGCGTGGCCGCGGCCCTCCGCCAGGTGGGCGCCGACGTCGTGTCGGCCGCGCCCGCCGACCTGCCGCCGGCCCTGGCCGACCGCTACCTCGCGCTGAAGGCGGCCGGGCGGCTCTGACGGGCCCGACGGCGCAGCCGCGGCCGCGGGCCCCTGGTCAGCCGGCGACGAGCTCCCGCGCGCCCGCCTCGAACTCGTCGAGGTCGCCGGTCTGCCCCGCCCGGTGCGCCCGGCCGCCGAGCACCCACTGGTACGCGAGGAAGCCCGCGAGCGCGACCGTGCCGATTCCGATCTTGATCGCCCAGGGCCACGGCTGACGGGTGACGAAGCCCTCGATCACCCCGGAGACGAGCAGCGAGAGCATCAGGCCCACCGCGATCGTGATGAGGGCCCGGCCGTCCTCCGCGAGCGCCTGGCCGCGCGTCCGGGCCCCGGGGGCGATCCACGACCAGGCGATCATGAGGCCCGCGGCCCCGGCCACGAAGATGCTGTAGAGCTCGAGCTGGCCGTGCGGGAGGATGTACAGGAAGAAGTAGTCGAGGCGGCCCTGGTCGGCCATGATGCCGGCCGAGACCCCGATGTTGATCGCGTTGCCGATGATCGCGTACGGCACCCACACGCCGGTGATGCCGAAGGCGACGCACTGGGCCGCGATGAAGGCGTTGTTAGTCCACACCTGGCCGGTGAACGACGACGGTGCGCTCTCGGAGTAGTAGTCCACGAAGTCCTCGGTCGCGAACTGCCGCCGGAACTCCGGCGTGCCGAACGACGCGAGCACGGACGGCGTCGAGGCCGCCCACACGGCGAACACCGTGGCGACGACCACCGTCGCGAGCAGCACGGCGATCGAGAGCCAGCGCACGCGGTACAGCGCAGCCGGCAGCTGGACCAGGAAGAAGCCCGGCACCTGCGCGGCCAGGTCGCGCCCCGCGCCGGTGAACCGCAGGCGAGCCCGCGAGAGGGTCATCGAGAGCCGGTCGGCGACGACCGAGGGGCCGGTCGCCGTCTGCAGGGCCGACAGCTCGGCCGCGCCGGACTGGTACAGGCGGATGAGCTCGTCGACCTCGGGCCCGGTGAGGCGCTGCCGGCGGGCGAGGCGGTCGAGCTCGGTCCACTCGTGACCGTGGGCGGCGGCGTAGGCGTCGAGATCCATTCTGCTTAGATACTAGGCATGTCCCGACCCCGCGCAGGTGGCAGAGCGCCGATCACGCTCCGGCCCGACCAGGTGGAGTCGCTGGGCGGCTCGTCCGACCAGCTGGTCGTCGGCGAGGCGGTCGCCCTCGACCTCCGCCCGACCGGCTTCGTGCTCCGGGTCGCCGGTGCCCTCATCGACTACGCGGTCTACGCCCTCGTGCTCGTGCTGCTGGTCGTCCTCGTCGGCGCGCTGTCGGAGGCCGGGGCCGTCGACGACGCCGTGGCCCAGGCCCTCGTCGTGGCGAGCGTCGTGACGTGCTTGATCGGGCTCCCCCTCGTGGTCGAGACGGCCAGCCACGGCCGGTCGCTCGGCAAGCTGGCCACCGGCGCCCGCATCGTGCGGCTCGACGGCGGCGCGATCGGCCTCCGCCACGCCCTGACGCGCTCCCTCGTGGGGCTGCTCGAGATCGTCATGACCACCGGCGGCCTGGCGGTCGTCGTCGCCCTGCTCAACCGCTCGTCCCGGCGCCTGGGCGACCTGATGGCCGGCACGTACAGCCGCAACGAGCGAGCTCCGCGCATGGGCCGCGTGGTCGTGCAGCTGCCGCCGCACCTCGTGGGCTGGGCGACCGTCGCCGACGTCGCCCGGCTGCCGGCCCCGCTCGCCCGCCGCGTGGCGTCGTTCCTCCAGCAGGCCCCGGCGCTCTCGCCCGCCTCCCGGCACCGGGTCTCGGTCGGCCTCGCCGACGAGGTGGCCGCGTTCGTGTCGCCGGTGCCGGCGGTCGACGCCGAGTCGTTCCTCGCCGGCGTCAGCGCCCTCCGACGCGACCGCGAGGCCGTCGCCCTCGGCCGGGAGGCCGCGCTCCTCCGGCGCCTCGACCCCGCCCTGACCGGCACGGTGCCCGGCTTCCCGACGCGCTGACCCTCGCCGCCGCGGCCTCCGGCGACGCGGCCTCCGGCGACGGGGCGGGCCCGCTGGCCCGCCCCGTGGTGGTCAGTACCGGTAGTGGTCGACCTTGTACGGCCCCGCCACGGGCACGCCGATGTAGGCGGCCTGCTCGTCGGTGAGGGTCGTCAGCTCGACGCCGAGGGCGTCGAGGTGCAGGCGCGCGACCTTCTCGTCGAGGTGCTTGGGCAGCACGTAGACGTCGGTCTCGTAGCGGTCCCGGTGCGCCCACAGCTCGATCTGGGCCAGCACCTGGTTGGCGAACGAGTTGCTCATGACGAACGAGGGGTGGCCGGTCGCGTTGCCGAGGTTCATCAGGCGGCCCTCGCTGAGCACGAGGATGCTGCGACCGGTGGGGAGGCGCCACTCGTGCACCTGGGGCTTGATCTCGACGCGCTCGGCGCCGGCCATCGACTCGAGGCCGGCCATGTCGATCTCGTTGTCGAAGTGGCCGACGTTGGCGACCACCGCGAGGTGCTTCAGGCCGAGGAGGTGATCGACCGTCACGACGTTGAGGTTGCCGGTGCCCGTCACGAGGATGTCGACGGCGCCGACGACCGACTCGAGCTTCGCGACCTGGTAGCCGTCCATCGCGGCCTGGAGGGCGTTGATCGGGTCGACCTCGCTGACGATGACCCGCGCTCCCTGGCCGCGCAGCGCCTCCGCCGCGCCCTTGCCGACGTCGCCGTAGCCCGCGACGAAGGCGACCTTGCCGCCGATCAGCACGTCGGTGGCGCGGTTGAGGCCGTCGGGCAGCGAGTGGCGGATGCCGTACTTGTTGTCGAACTTCGACTTCGTCACCGAGTCGTTGACGTTGATCGCCGGGAAGAGCAGCTCGCCCGCGCGCGACAGCTCGTAGAGCCGGTGCACGCCGGTCGTGGTCTCCTCCGTCACGCCCTGGATCTCGGCGCCGATGGTCGTCCAGCGGTCGGTCGACTCGGCGAGCGAGCCCCGGAGCACCTCGAGGATGACCTTCCACTCCTGGCTGTCGCCGGGGGCGTCGGCGGGCACGGCGCCGGCGAGCTCGAACTCGCGGCCCTTGTGCACGAGCATCGTGGCGTCGCCGCCGTCGTCGAGGATCATGTTCGGTCCGGCGAACTCGGCGCCGGCCTCGGCCGCCTCGGCGGACCAGTCGAAGATCTGCGAGGTGCACCACCAGTACTCCTCCAGCGTCTCGCCCTTCCAGGCGAAGACGGGGACGCCCTGGGGCTGCTCAGGGCTGCCGGTCGGGCCGACGACGATCGCGGCGGCCGCTTCGTCCTGCGTGGAGAAGATGTTGCAGCTGGCCCAGCGGACCTGAGCGCCGAGCGCCGTCAGGGTCTCGATGAGCACGGCGGTCTGCACGGTCATGTGCAGCGAGCCCGCGATGCGGGCGCCGGCGAGCGGCTGGGTGGGGCCGAACTCCTCACGGAGGGCCATGAGCCCCGGCATCTCGTTCTCGGCGAGGCGGAGCTGGTGGCGTCCGGCCTCGGCGAGGCTCAGGTCAGCGACCTTGTAGGGCAGCGAAGTCGTAGTAGTGGGCATGTCACCATCCTCCCCCACCCGACAGCGTGTGTCGCGTCGCCGGGGCGACGCCCGGCAGCCCGTCAGGAACGGACGAGGCGCGCGATCGCGGCGGAGGCCTCGGCGATCTTCTGGTCGGCGACGGCCCCACCCTCGCGGGCGGCCTCGGCGACGCAGTGGGCGAGGTGGTCCTCGAGCAGCTGCAGCGCCACGGTCTCGAGGGCCTTCGTCGCCGCGCTGACCTGGGTGAGCACGTCGATGCAGTAGACGTCGTCCTCGACCATGCGCTGGATGCCGCGCACCTGCCCCTCGGCCCGGCGCAGGCGCTTGACGATCTGCTCCTTCGAGCCGGCCCCCACGTAGCCGGGGCCCCCGGTCGCCGAGGAGTCGCGGGTCGGCTCCGGCGGGCCGGGCACCGCCCCCGGGTCGGCCCGGCCCTCGTCGTCGCGCACCGCGCCTCCTGCGTCCACGGGGCGAGCATACCCCCCTGGGGTACGCCCGCCCCGGGGCGCCGACGTCGGCTAGGCGCGGATGAGCGCGAGCACCTCGTCGCGGAGGCGCTCCATGCCGGCGGGCGTCGCCGCCTCGGCGTTGAGGCGCAGCAGCGGCTCCGTGTTGGAGGGGCGGACGTTGAACCACCAGAAGCCGTCGTCGGCCGTGCCCGAGACGGTGAGGCCGTCGAGCTCGTCGACCTCGCCCCGCGACGCCCACGCCTCGACGATGCGCGTGTAGGCCGCGGGCACGTCGTCGACGGTCGAGTTGATCTCGCCGCTCGCCGTGTAGGGCGTGTAGCGGTTCGTCAGCGTCGACAGGGGCTCGCCCTGGTGGCCCAGCTCGGCGAGCACGTGCATCGCGGCGAGCATGCCGTTGTCGGCGCCCCAGAAGTCGCGGAAGTAGTAGTGCGCCGAGTGCTCGCCGCCGAAGATCGCGCCCGTGGCCTTCATCTCGTCCTTGATGAGCGAGTGGCCCACGCGCGTGCGGACAGGGGTGGCGCCCGCGGCGACGATCGCCTCGGGCACGGCCCGCGAGGTGATGAGGTTGTGGATCACCGCGATGTCGGCGTCGGGCTCGGCGGCGCGGACGCGCGCGATCTCGCGCACGGCGACGATGGCGGCGACGGCCGACGGGGTGACGGCGTCGCCGTTCTCGTCGACGACGAAGCAGCGGTCGGCGTCGCCGTCGAAGGCGAGGCCGAGGTCGGCGCCGTGCTCGACGACGGCGGCCTGCAGGTCGACCAAATTGGCGGGCTCGAGCGGGTTCGCCTCGTGGTTCGGGAAGGTGCCGTCGAGCTCGAAGTACAGGGGGACGATCTCGAGCGGGAGGCCGGGCAGCCCGGCGGCCTCTCCGAGCACCGCGGGCACGGTCATGCCGCCCATGCCGTTGCCGGCGTCGACGACGACCTTCAGCGGGCGGACGCCCGCGAGGTCGACGAGCCCGCGGAGGTAGCCGGCGTAGTCGGCCAGCGCGTCGTACTCGCGGAGGGAACCGGGGGCGTCGACGGGCGTGACGCCCTCCGCGAGGTACGCGGCCGCACGGTCGCGGACGTCGGCGAGCCCCGTGCCGAGGCTGATGCCCTGGGCGCCCGCGCGGCTCATCTTGATGCCGTTGTAGGTGGCGGGGTTGTGGCTCGCGGTGAACATGGCGGCCGGGGCGTCGAGCGAGCCGGAGGCGAAGTACGACTCGTCGGTCGAGCACAGGCCGAGCGCCACGACGTTCGCGCCCCGGGCCTGGGCGCCGCGCGAGAAGGCGGCGGCGAACGCGGGCGAGGAGTCGCGCATGTCGTGGCCGACGACGAGGTCGTGCCCCGCGCCCTCGATCTCGTCCGCGAACGCCGCGCCGAACGCCTCGACGACCTCCTCGGTGAGCTGGCTCCCGACGAGCCCCCTCACGTCGTAGGTCTTCACGAAGGCGGTCAGGTCGACGGTGTTCTCAGAGGTCATGCCCCAAAACTACCCGGCGCAGGACCTGCCAGCCCTGAGGCACGGACAGGGATGTCGCGTGACGGGCGCAGAGGTCGTACCCGTGCGGCTCGACGCGGCCGCTGAGCGGGCCGACGACGACCATCGAGTCGGCGTACACGTAGGTCAGCGTCGCCACCGCCTCGTCGTGGCAGGCGACCTTGCTGCAGGGGCGTTCGTCCATCGGCGCCAGAGTACCCGACCGCCCCCGAGGGGCCGCGTAGCATGGGCGGATGGCCAGGCCCCACCGCGTCACCGACCGGTCCCGACAGCGCGACCGTCACGGCCGGGGGCTCCGCTCCTCCGTCGCGGGCCCGCACCTGCCCTTCCTGCGCACCCGGGTCGACACCTTCGACGACGTCGTCGCCGCCACCGTGGAGTACCTGCGCGAGCTGCGACCCGACGACCTCGACGACGTCACGGTCGACGTCGAGGCGATGCCCGCCGACCCCGACGAGACGCACGTCGAACGCTGGCGGGTCGACCGGCGGGCGCGCCGCGTGGTGGTCTACCGCCTGCCGATCGAGCGCCTCACGCCCGTCCCCGAGTCGCGGCGCCTGGCCGACCCCGAGCAGCAGCACCGCTCGGTCGTCGAGGGCTGGGTCTTCCGGGCGGTCGCCGATCTGCTCGGCGAGGACCCGTGGGAGATCGCTCCGGAGCGCTGGCGCGACGGCTGACCCCGTGCGGCACCGGCACGGCGCCTGGGCCCTGACCGGGCGACCGGGGTCCGCCGACGGCCCCTAGGGCCAGACGGTGACGGGCGAGGAGGCGGGCAACGGCGACGAGACCGCCCACGAGGCCAGAGCGCCCGGCCCGGAGAACGAGACCCCGGCGCGGAGGCCGTCGGCGCCGCTGAGCGTGACGCGGTCGCCCGCGGCCACCGCCACGGCGACCGTGGAGCCGCCGGGGACCTCCCGCGGCTCCTCCTCGGACTGCCCCGCCGCGTCGTCGCCGGCGGCCTCGACGGCCACGGACGCCGTCGCCGCGTCGGCGGACGGGTTGACGATGCTGAGGACGGCGCCCTCGCCCTCCGGCACCTGGACGAGCGTGTCGTCGTCCAGCGCCGAGGCGGACGAGGCCCAGGCCAGGTCGACCGCGCCCTCGCCCGAGACCGTCGACGACCGGGCGCCCACCACGACCGGCACGGGCGACTCGACGCGGACGGTGTAGACCCCGTCGGCGAGGCCGTCCACCGGCACGTCGGTGACGCGCCCCGCGCCCACCTCGGTCTCGAAGCTCGTGCCCGTCCCGTCGGCGGTCGCGACGTCGACCGTCACGGTGCCCCCCGTGTCGCCGGGCACGAGCACCCGGAGGACGCTCTGGAGGTCGGCGCTGCCCTCGTCGGCGAGGGCCGCCTCGAGGTTCGCCGAGTCGCGGACGACGAGGCCCGGCACGACCGCGGTGGTCGCGGGCTCGGCCGAGCCGCTGACGATGTCGACGCCGCCCGGGTCGAGCGTGCGGACCACCGACTGCTGCAGCGTGGAGACGATGCGGCCGCCGCGGCTCTGCACGTGGACCACGGGAGAGGCGAGGCCCGTCGCGAACCCGGAGAGGGGCACCACCTTCTGGCTGCGCGGGGCCACCACGATGCCGTCGATCCCCGGCCCCTGCACGGTGCCGTCCTCGGCCCAGATGCTGAGGTCGACCGTCGAGTTCACGTCGGTGGGGTTGACGAGGGTGATGAGCGAGACGCGCCCGGTCTCGGTCGACCCGCCCACCAGCCAGGTCGAGCTGGTCGGCTCGGTGCAGGGCGCGGAGGCGAAGCCGACCAGGTCGTCGGAGTCGACGACCTGGCTCTGCGCCGCCGCCACGAGGGGGACGTCGTCGTCGACGACGGGAGCCGTCACGAGCTGTGGCGACGACGAGCTGCCGTCGGCGCCGGCGAGGGCCTCGACGTCGTCGTCGCCGGTCGACCCGCGGTCGACCTCGGCCCGGCCGACGGCGCTGGCCGTGGTGGCCTGCTGCCCCTCCGCGTCCGAGAGGCGGAGGACGCTCCCTGCGCAGACGCGCTGCTGGTCGACGGGGACGGGGGTGACGAGCTGGCCGGCCGGCTCGGTGCGGAGCGCCGGCAGCGGCACGACGGCCGCCGCGCCGACGACCAGGGCGGCGACGGCGAGCCCCACGACGCCGACCGCCACGCGTCCGGTGGTCCTGGCTGCGGATCGCTCAGTCATCTCGCTCCTCGTCGAAGGTGGTGGCGGGCTGCTCGGCCTCGGGCACGCCGGCCCGTGACCGACGACGGCGGGGCGTGGTCGGGAGCGCGAGCAGCAGGGCGGAGCCGAGCACGAGCGCCCACGTGACGCCGACGATCGGGCGGAGCGGCCCCGGGTCCGGCCGGTCGTCCGGCCGCTCGGACGCGGCGACGTAGCGCCAGAGGAGCCCGTTCGAGGTGTCGCCGACGGGCAGGAAGGTCGCGGTGCCGTCGAGGGCCTCCCCCGCACGACGCTCCAGCGCCGCCGCGGCGGGCTCGTCGTCGGGAGTGCCGGCCAGCAGCACGAAGCCGACCCCCAGGCGGTCGAGGTCGTCGGCAGGGTCGAAGCCGCTGCGGCTGACGAGGTTGCCCGCGAGGACGGTGAGGTCGCGGTCGGTCGCGCTGAGCCGCTGCGACGTGGCGTCGAGGGTCGACTGGTCGTCGAGCGTCGCTCCCTGGCCACGCTCGAGCGAGACGGCGAGCGAGCCGTCGGGCTGCGGGGTGAGGACGAGCGTCCCGACGTCGGGCGACGCCTCGGCCTCGGCCGTGACGTAGGCCGAGAGGATGCGCCCCGAGCTCGGGCGGACGTCCGACGTCCCGACGTACGAGGCGATGAGCACCGGCACCGTGACGGCGACGCTGGTGACGGCCACGAGCACGCCCGCGGGCGGGGCGACGCGGGGCAGGCGGTCGAGGGTCACGGCGGCGGCGCCGACGAGCCCCAGCAGGTACAGGCTCAGGCCGCTGCCCGCCCAGACGGCGACGCTGTCGCTGCCGACGGCGGAGACGGAGACCTGGGTGGCGGCCACGGCGGTCAGGTAGCCGAGGAGGGCGAGCGCCAGGGCGGGCACGGCGCGACGCAGCGTGCCGACGAACGGCGCCGCGACGGCCAGGAGGGCGAGGGGCAGGACGGCGACGGCGACGACCACGGCGAGGGTCTCTGCCGACAGGCCCGTCCCCGCCAGGAGGCGCGTCCAGCCGTTCAGCCCCGTCTCGGGCGAGGTCACGAGGAGCTGGAGCGGCGACGCCGGCTGCGTGCGGGCCGGCACGCCCGGGTCCGCGAAGACGCCCCACCAGGTGCCGCGGCCGATCTGCACGATCGCGAGCGGCAGGAACAGCGCCACGGCCGGGAGGGGCACGGCGATCATGCGGTGGATGCCGCGGGGCCGGGTGGCCAGGGAGCCGAGCCAGACCACGACGAGCGCCGGGAGCAGCGACGGCGAGCAGGCCGCCACCAGGGCGAACAGGAGGGAGGCGGTGGCGCCGGCCGCCCAGGAGCGGGCCGACCCGATCAGGGCCCAGACCAGGAAGGGCAGGGCGACGTGGGCGAGCGCGGCGCCGAGGTGGCCGGTCTGCAGGGCGGACAGCACCGGCGACGAGAGGGCGTAGACGCCCGCGGCGACGGCGGGCACCCACGCGCGGCTCGTGACGCGGCGCGTCGCGAACCAGGCACCGAGCGCGGAGACGGGCAGCGCGGTCAGGTAGACGAGCAGCACCGAGGTAGACGGGGACCACGCCGTGAGGGAGCCGAGCACGGCGACGACGGCCGTGAACGGGTCGGACGGCCCGACGAAGCCCGTGCCGATCTCGCGCCAGCCCCAGCCCACCGACGACCAGAGGTCGCCGAGGGAGGTGCTGAGCGGCAGGAGGCCCCCGCCGGTGACGGCGGGCTGGCTCAGCAGGTCGAGGACGGCGACCGCCCCGACCACGGCGGTGAGCACCACGACCCAGAGCCCGCCCGAGCCGATGAAGCTCGCCCGTGGGTCGCCGGCGTCCTCGCCCCGGGCGACGAGGGCGTCACGCTCCGTCACCCGTCGTTCGCGGATCTGGTAGAAGGTCGCGCGGAGGGGCTCGATCGCCGCCCAGCTCGTCGTCCTCGTCCGCGACAGGGACCGCCTCGCCTGGGCGATGCGCGTGCCCCCGAACGCGGCTCGGAGGGCGGTGGCGAACTCGCCGCCGACGGCGCCCGGGTTCTTGGTGAGCAGGTGCCAGATGCTCCGCACCACCGCGAGCGGCACGAGGCTCAGCCAGTGCAGCGGCAGGGCGGCCGCGGGTGCGTAGACGAGTCGCCGGTGCAGCTGCGCCGACCGGTGGAGGCGCGTGCGCCGACCGCTGCCGAGGGGCTCGGCCTGGCCGAAGTCCTCGGGGGGGCCGTCGCTCGCGACGCGGGCGTCGGAGACGAGCGCGACCCGGTGACCGGCGAGGCGGGCGCGGACGGAGAAGTCGAGGGCGGCGTCGACGTGGGGCAGGCCGGGGTCGAAGCCGCCGAGGGCGGTCCACACGCTGCGGCGGACGAGCATGCCGCCGGCGGCGACGCCGAGCACGTCGTGGCGGTCGTCGTGCTGGCCCTGGTCCAGCTCGTCCTCGACGAGGGCCATCGAGGCGCCGTACCGCGTCACGGTCTCGCCGAACCCTGCGATGACGGCGGGGTCGTCGAGACGCATCAGCTTGGGCCCGACCACGGCGACCGAGGGCGAGACCTCGACGGTGGACAGCAGCCGTTCGAGCGCCCGGGGGCGCGGTGCGTTGTCGTGCCCGAGGAACCACAGCCACTCGTCGGCCTCGTGCTCGGCGTCGCCGCTCCCGGACAGCCGGGCGCCGTGCGCGAGCGCCTCGACGAACGTCGTCGTCGGGGGCACGCTCGTCAGCTGGGCCGCGCCGCTGAGCGAGAGGCGCCCCGCCGCGCTGTCGCGGCCGCCGGCGTCGACGACGACGAGCGCCTCCGGCGGTCGCGTCTGGCGCGACAGCCCGTCGAGGGTTCGGTCGAGGTGCGTCGCTCCACCAGGGGCGACGAGGATCGCAGTGACTCTCGGTTGCATGACCTGTGCAGCCTAGGTCGGGCACCGAGGGCGACGGACGCGCCGCGCCGCGCCGCCGCTACCTGTGAGGGGTCGATGAACGACCGCGGCGCACGGCCCCGGGAGGGGTCGTGCGCCGCGGGACTGACGGTGGAGGAGCGGGCTAGGCGCGCTTCCGGAGCTTGCGTCGTTCGCGCTCCGAGAGGCCGCCCCAGATGCCGAAGCGCTCGTCGTTGCGCAGCGCGTACTCGAGGCACTGGGCCCGGACGTCGCACGAGGCGCAGATCTTCTTCGCGTCGCGGGTGGAGCCGCCCTTCTCGGGGAAGAACGCCTCGGGGTCGGTCTGCGCGCAGAGCGAGTCGGCCTGCCAGGCCAGCTGGGCCTCGTCGTCGTCGACGGCGACCTTGCGGACCCCGGGAACGCCGAGCAGGACCGGGTCGACGTGCCAGTCGTCGGGCACCCCGGCCTCCACGGCCACGGCGGCGCCGACGGACTGCCCGGCACCGATCCCGTCGACACGGTTCTCGTTGATCGCCACAGCACCTCTCCCCTCGACGTCGTCGCCCCCCGAACGGCTGCGACTCAGGCAATTACACCGGTGTAACTACACGACGTCAAGTCGAGCCCCAATAAACCCTGGACCCCCCATCGAGGGTCAAGCTCGCTCCGGCGTGTCGGGGTACGATCCGCCCGGCCCGGGTGACGTCACCCGTCCTGGGGGCACGTCGTCGCGGCCCGGGCGTGTCGTCGAGCGCGGTGGACGAGGTGCTCAGCCCCGCGGCGCCGCCGCCCACGCGCTCGTCACCATGTCGAGCAGGCTGTGGCGCATGACCCAGTCGAGGTCGCGGCCGGCGAGCGTGCCGTCGGCGACGATGCGGTCGGGGTCGCCGGGGCGGCGGGGCGCCACCTCCGGCTCGAAGTCCACGCCGGTGCCCTCGCGCATGGCGTCCATGATCTCGCGGACGGACACCCCGCCTCCGGAGCCGAGGTTGTAGGCCGCCTCGACGGCCTCCCCGGCGTCGAGGCGGCGGGCCGCGGCGACGTGCGACACGGCCAGGTCGGAGACGTGGACGTAGTCGCGGACGCAGGTGCCGTCGGGCGTGTCGTAGTCGTCGCCGTTGATGCGCGGCGTGCGGCCGGCCGCCAGGGCCGCGAAGACGAGGGGGAAGAGGTTGTGCGGGCTGGCGTCGTACAGCCCGGCCTCGCCGGAGCCGACGACGTTGAAGTAGCGGAGGCTGGTGTGGCGGAGCCCGGCCGCGACCGCCTGGTCGCGCAGCAGCCACTCGCCGATCAGCTTGCTCTCGCCGTACGGCGACGCCGGCGACTTCGGGGTGTCCTCCGTCACGAGCTCGGTCGGGGGCGTGCCGTACACCGCCGCGCTCGAGGAGAAGACGACGCGGTCGACCCCCGTGTCGGCCATGGCCTCGAGGAGGCGCTGCGTGCCGGTGACGTTCTGCTCGTAGGTGTGCAGGGGCCGCTGGACGGAGACGCCCGCGTACTTGTAGCCGGCCACGTGGACGACGCCCGTGACGCCGTGCTGCCGGATCGTGTCGGCCAGGAGCTCGCGGTCGAGGATCGTGCCGCGGACGAACGGGACCCCCTCGGGGACGAACGCCTCGAGGCCCGACGACAGGTCGTCGTAGACGACGGCGTCGATGCCGGCCCTCGTGAACTCGCGGACGACGTGGGACCCGATGTAGCCGGCGCCGCCGGTGACCAACCATGACATGCGGCTCAGCCTACCGAGCGCGCGCGCGGCGCCCGCCGAGGCTGGCCGCGGGCGCCGACCGGCTCAGGCGGGCGTGGCCACGTACAGCTGGCCGCCGCCGGTCACGGCGAGCCGGACCTCGTCGGGGGTCACGAAGGCCGACTCGCCCCGACGGAGGCGCATCGAGCCGTCCTGCCCCTTGACGACGACCTCGCCGTCGGTGACGAGGAGGACGCTCGGCCCGCCGATCTCGACGACGGCCCCCGCGCCTCCCGCGTGCACGCGGAGGAGGGCGAAGCCGACGCCGCCGGGCTCGAAGCGCTCGACGCCGGGCGCCGTCTCGACCGGCAGCAGCCTCGGCACGGGCAGCGGCTCGAACTCGAGCACGCGGAGCAGCTCGGGCACGTCGACGTGCTTCGGCGTGAGGCCGCCGCGGAGGACGTTGTCGGACGGGGCCATCAGCTCGACGCCGAGGCCGCCGAGGTACGCGTGGACGTTGCCGGCGGGCAGGAAGAGCGCCTCGCCGCGGCGGAGGGTGACGCGGTTGAGGAGGAGCGAGACGACCACGCCCGGGTCGCCGGGCCAGCGCGCGGCGAGGTCGACGACCGTGGCGACGCTCGGGCTCGGGTCGGCGACCGAGGCGGCCAGCTCGCCCACGGCCGCCACGACCGCGCGCGACTCGGCGCTGCCGTCGAAGAGCCAGGCGAGGGTCGACTCCAGCGACGTCGCCACGCTGCCGCGCAGGGCGGCGAGGCGCCCCGTGCCCGCGTCGAGGGCGTCCACGTCGACGATCGTCTCGGCCGGCGTGCGGAATCCGCAGAGGGCGTCGAAGGACTCGCTCAGGGCGACGATGATCTCCGGCTTCGGGAACGGGTCCTTGTAGTTGCGCGTCGGGGAGTCGATCGGCACCCCGGCCGCCTCCTCCGCCGCGAAGCCCGCCCTCGCCTGCTCGGGCGTGGGGTGCGCCTGGATCGAGAGCGGCTCGTCGGCCGCCAGCACCTTGAGCAGGAAGGGCAGCTCGCTGCGGTCGCGGCCCAGGGCCCGGGCGGGCTCGGCCGCGAACCAGTCGGCCAGGGTGTCGGCGCCGTCGACGACCGCGGGGTTCACGACGACGCTCGGGGAGCCGGGGTGCGCCCCCAGCCAGAGCTCGGCCTCCGGGCGGCCCGACGGCGCGCGGCCGAGCAGCTCGGCGATCGCGGAGCGGGAGCCCCAGGCGTAGTCGCGGGGGGTGTTTGTGATGGCGAGGAACATGCGGAGACCTGCTTGTCGACGAGGGCTTGGGCCCCCTCTACAAAGGCGCGAGGACGACCGGGGGCGTGCGTTGGTCAAAACTACCAACCCCGTTGCCGCCCCTCGGTGCCGTGCCTAGGCTCGCGTCGTCCCGAGACGGTCCGGCCAGCGCGCCGCGCCGCACCGACACGATGCAACGGAGCAACGGATGTCATCAGCGACCCTCACCTCGTTCAGCACGCTGGCGAGCGACTTCTACGGCTACGAGGCCGGTCTCAGCGACCGGGAGAAGGCCGTCCTCGCCGACCTGCGCGCCTACCTCGACAGCGAGGTGCGGCCGATCGTCAACGGCCACTGGGAGCGCGCGGAGTTCCCCCACGAGATCGTGGAGGGGCTCGCCGACCTCGGCATCTACGGGATGCCGTGGGAGGAGACGCGCCCGTTCGAGAACTCGGCCGTCTTCCGGGGCTGGGTCGCGCTCGAGCTCGCCCGCTGCGACGCGTCGGTGGCGACGTTCTGCGGCGTGCAGAACGGCCTCGCGATGGGGTCGATCAGCGTCGGAGGCTCGCCGGAGCAGCGTGCGGAGTGGCTCCCCCGGCTGGCGAGCGGCGAGCTCGTCGGGGCCTTCGGCCTCACCGAGCCGCTGTCGGGCTCCGACTCGGCCCAGGGCCTCCGCACGGTCGCGACGCGGGACGGCGACGACTGGGTGCTGAACGGCTCGAAGCGCTGGATCGGCAACGCCACGTTCAGCGACCTGACGATCATCTGGGCGAAGAGCGCGGAGGACGGCCAGGTGAAGGGCTTCATCGTGCCCACCTCGACCCCCGGGTACACGGCGACGAAGATCGAGGGCAAGCAGAGCCTCCGCATCGTCCAGAACGCCGACATCACCCTGGAGGACGTCCGGGTGCCCGACAGCCTGCGGCTGCAGCAGGCGAACTCGTTCCGCGACACCGCCGCGGTGCTCCGGCTCACGCGCGCCGAGGTCGCCTGGGCGGCCGTCGGCAACATGATCGGCGCCTACGAGGCGGCCCTGGCCTACGCGGGCGAGCGCGTGCAGTTCGGCAAGCCCATCGCCCGCCACCAGCTCGTCCAGGACCTGCTGGTCAAGTGCATCGGGAACATCACCGCGTCGATCGGCATGGTGGTGCGCGTCTCGCAGATGCTCGACGAGGGCGTCCAGCGCGACGAGCACGCCTCCCTCGCCAAGGCGTTCACGACCGCGCGCATGCGCGAGACCGTGGCCTGGGCCCGCGAGGTGCTCGGCGGCAACGGCATCGTGCTCGACTACGACGTGGCCCGCTACTTCGCCGACGCGGAGGCGCTCTACAGCTACGAGGGCACGAGGGAGATGAACACCCTCATCGTCGGGCGGGCCATCACGGGCCAGGCCGCCTTCGTGTGAGCAGGGGGAGGGCGGGCGACGTGACCCCGGTCGTCTAGCCTGGTGCCCATGACGTCGACGACCCCCGTGCGCCTCGACCCGTCGACTCCCCCGGCGCACCGGAGCACGCTCTTCGCGACGCTCGTCTTCGTCGTCCTGTTCGGTGGCGACGTGCTGCGGAACGGCACCGGCTTCTGGGGCTGGGGGCTGGTCTGCGGGGCCATGGTGGTCGCGGCGGTGGTCGTCGTCGTGCGGCACCCGCCCCGGCTGCGGACGCTCCCGCGCCTCCTCGCCCTGTGGCTGGCCTTCGCGGTCGCGTCGATCGCCTGGTCGCAGTACCCGGCGGCTTCGGCCATCGGCATCGGCGCGACGCTGGCCACGACCGTCGGCGCGCTCGCGGTCACGGTGTCGCTGCCCTGGCCCCTCATCGTCACCGCGCTCGGCCGCGCCCTCCGGCTGCACGTCGTGCTGTCGCTGCTCTTCGAGGTCGTCGTGGGGGCGTTCGTCCGACAGCCCGTCTGCCCCGTCTACCTCGACTGCTCGGGGGGCGTGCCCGACGCGTTCTTCTGGTCGCGGGCCGAGCTGTTCACCGGCGGGCGCATCCAGGGGCTGCAGGGCAACAGCAACATCCTCGCCGTCCTCGCGCTGCTCGCCCTCGTCGTCACCCTCGCGGAGGCCTCGTCGCGGTCGATCAGCCGCAGCACCGTGCGCGTCGGGGTCGTCTCGGCCGTCCTCGCCCTCCTGCTGACCCGGTCGGCGACCGTCGCCGCCTGCGCCGTGGCCGTCGCGCTGGTGCTCGCGCTGGCGGTCGTCGTCCGCCGCACCGCGCCTCCTCGCCGGCCCCGCGTCTACGGCCTCGCCGGCGCCGTGCTGGTGGTCGCCGCCCTCGCCGTCGTGCTCGCCAGGCGCCCGCTGCTCGCCCTCGCGGGGCGCAGCGGCGACCTCACGGGCCGCACCGACATCTGGGCCGCCGTCGTCGACCTCGCCGTGCAGCACCCCGTCGTCGGCTGGGGCTGGGTCAGCTACTGGATCCCCATCGCCGAGCCGTTCCGGGACCTCGCCGAGCGCAACGGCGTCGTCTACCTGCAGGCCCACGACGCCTACCTCGACGTCTGGTTCCAGCTCGGCGCCGTCGGGCTCGCGCTCTTCCTGCTGGTCGTCGTCGGCGTGGCCCTGCGGGCGTGGTCGTGGGCGACCGACCGGCGCGTCCTCGGCGTCGGGCGCGTCGCGCCCTGGAGCGCACTCGACCTCCTCCCCGTCCTCCTGCTGACGGCCCTGCTGGTGCACGGCCTCACCGAGTCGCGCCTCATCGTCGAGTGGGGCTGGGCGGTCTTCGTCGTGCTGGTGGTCGTCACGCGTCGGGACCCCTACGGCTGGACGGACCGCGACCGGTGACCTCCTGGTCGGCCGAGCGCCCGCGGGACCCCCTGCGCCGCTACCTGTCCGCCTGGGTCGGGTTCTCGGCCGGGGGGCAGTTCTCGCAGGCCCTGTCGGTGGCCGTCGTCCTCTTCGCGACGACGACGCAGGCGATCCGGTCGGTGATGGGCTGGCCGGGCGCCCTGGCCGTGCTCGGCACCCTCCTCGTGCTCGCCGCGCTGTCGCTGTTCGGCGGCCGGCGGCACATCGAGTGGCACGGGATCCTGCCCGTCTCCCTCATCGCCCTGTTCGGGTTCATGGCCGTCAGCGTGCTCTGGAGCGAGTACACCTGGGCGACGCTCGGGGGCGTCGCGTACGCGGCGGGCTTCGGTGCGCTCGGGCTCTACCTCGCCCTCGGCCGTGACCTGGTGCAGGTCGTGCGGGCGGTGGGCGACGCGCTCCGCATCGTCCTCGTCACCTCGATGGCCCTCGAGATCTTCTCGGGCCTCCTCATCGACCAGCCCATCAGGTTCCTCGGCATCCGGGGCGACCTCGCGGCCGGCGGGCCGATCCAGGGGCTGGCGGGCACGCGCAACTACCTGGGCTTCCTCGCCGCGCTCGCGCTCGTCACCTTCGCCGTCGAGTTCCTCACCCGGTCGGTGCCCCGCTCCCAGGCGGTCGCCTCCGGCGTCCTCGCCGCCGCCGTCCTGCTCTTCGCCCGCTCCCCCGTCGCGGCCCTCGCCGTGGTCGCGCTGATCGTCGCCGGCCTCGCGCTGCAGGCGCTCCGTCGGGCCCCCGAGCGACGTCGGCCCCTCCTCCAGGGCGTCGTGACGGCGGTCGTGGTGGTCGGCGGCAGCGTCGCGTGGGGGCTGCGCGGCCCCCTGCTCGGCAGCGTCGACGGCACCTCCGACCTCACGGTGCGGATCGCGCTCTGGTCGCGCATCCGCGACCTCGCCGGCGTCCACGACATCACGGGCTGGGGCTTCGTCGGCCAGTGGCCGTCGACCATCTTCCCGTTCTCGACGGTGCTGGCCCCCGACGGCCGCCCCTACGCCACGGGCCTGAACGCGTTCTTCGACATGTGGCTCCAGCTGGGCCTGGTCGGCGTGCTCCTGCTCGTCGCGGCGGGCTCCCTCGCCCTCGTCCGGAGCTGGACCACCGCCTCCGGGCACCCGATCGTGGCGTACGTGTGGCCGGCGCTGGTGCTCGTGCTGATCGGGGTCACGGCCCTGGCCGAGAGCTTCGTGCTCTTCGAGGGGACGCTCATGCTCTTCGTGGCCATCGCGACCATCGCGGCGCGGAAGCGCTCGTGGCGGTCGCGCCTCCCGCAGGCGACACGGTAGGCGACCCGGTGGGCGGCGCAGCGCCCCCGGGCCCGCGTCGAGCGGCGACGCGGCACTCCCCTCGGGCTCGGGGCCGCGTCAGTCCTCGACGACCCAGTCGGGGCCGGGCCGACGGCCGATCAGCGAGCCGAGGCGCCGCTGGACGGCCCAGACCGTGACCCGGCCCATCGCCTCGACGACGATGGCCCGGCTCATCTTGGACTCGCCGAGCTCCCGCTCCCGGAACTCGATCGGGTGCTCCTCGACGGAGCCTCCCCCGTCGAGGGTGCGGAGGGTCATGTCGACCTGGAAGCAGTAGCCCTTCGAGTCGATGCTCGTGAGGTCCATGGCGGCGAGGGCCGCGCGGCGGTAGACGCGGAAGCCCGCCGTGACGTCCTTGATGCGCAGGCCGAGCGCGAGACGGGCGTAGAGGTTGCCCCCGCGGCTCAGCACCTGGCGCGACACGGGCCAGTCGACGACCGACCCGCCGGGCACCCACCGGGAGCCGATCACGAGCGCGGGCGCCCCCGGGCCGCCGGCGAGCACGCGGTCGATCATCGTCGGCAGCGCCTCCGGCGGGTGGGAGCCGTCGGCGTCCATCTCGACGAGGACCTCGTAGCCGCGCTCGAGGCCCCAGCGGAACCCGGTGACGTAGGCGGAGCCGAGGCCGAGCTTGCCCGTCCGGTGAAGGACGTGGACGCGGTCGTCGGAGGCCGCCATCCGCTCCGCCAGGTCGCCGGTGCCGTCGGGGCTGCCGTCGTCGACCACGAGGACGTGGGCCGTCGGGACGGCGGCGTGCACCCGGGCGACGATCGACGAGAGGTTGTCGATCTCGTCGTAGGTGGGGACGATGACGAGGGCGGTCGCCGGAGCGACGGCGTCGGGGATCGAGGCGTTCACCGCTCGAGGATAGTGCACCGCCTCTCGCCGCCCGCCCCGGGGTGCGGGGAACGGCCGGAGGCGCTCAGGGCTGGTCGAGCACCGGACCGCGGCCGACCTCGACGGCGGGGAGCGCTGCTCCGCCCGAGCGGGCCGCCCGGCGGAGCGACCACCAGAGGCACGCCACCGCGGCGAACGCCGTCGCCGCCGTGCCGGCGACCATCGCCCCCGCCACCGCCCAGCCGACGTCGCCCCAGGGCGCGAGGTAGGTGAGGGCGAGCACGGCGAGCCCGACCGGCCACACCGTGACGGCGAGCCGTTCGCTCCCGAGCGCGAGGAGCGCCTGGGCCGTGACCATCGTGACGATCTGGAGCACGCACGAGACCGCGAGCAGGACGAGCTGGCCCCGCCGGAGCTCGAAGTCGTCGCCGAAGAGCGACAGGAGCGCGGCCCCGGCCGCCCACACGATGACCACCCAGACGACGCCGAGCCCGAGGACGGCGGCGTTCCAGCTGGCGACGGCCCGGACGAGCGGCCGGAGGCGTCGGTGCTGCACCTCGACCGTGAAGCGCGTCAGCAGCAGCGACTGGACCGCGTTGAAGAGGAAGAGGGGCACGCGCGCGATGGCCAGGGCGGCGACCAGGCTGGCCGTGTAGGCCGTCGACTCGCCCGCGACCGACCCCTGCGCCAGCAGGACGCCGGCGTTCACGAAGGCCTGGAGCAACAGCGACCCCGTCGTCAGCGCGGCGAAGGCCCGCACGTCGTCGCCCAGCCCGGCCGGTCGGCCGACGGGCGCCGGCTGCGCGGTCGCGGCGCCGGGCGGCGTCGACGGAGCCGTCGCGCGCCGCACGAGGACGGCGAGGGCGACGGCCCCGGCGGCCAGGGCGGGCGCCACGACGAGCGAGGTGCCGAGGGCGACGGGCTCCCGGGAGCCCGTCAGGGCGACGGCGCCCAGCAGCCCCAGCTTGACGACCCCCTCGAGGGTCATCTCGAGCGCGTAGGCCCCGAATCGGCCCGTGCCTGCCAGCCAGCCGCGGACGAAGAAGAGCAGCGTCGACGCGACCAGCCCGAGCGCCAGGAGCAGGACGAAGGCACGCTCGCCCGAGAAGAGGAGGCGCGCCACCGGCCCGGCGGCCAGCCCCAGCGCCAGGAGGGCGGCCGCGAGCAGGACCCCGCCGAGCACGCCGGCCCGCACGAGCACGCTCCGCCCCGTCCCGCCGGCGGCCCGGTCGGCGGCCATGCCTCGCGAGAGCAGCTGCTCGACGGGCTGGAACAGGCCCACGGCCAGGCCGGCCATCATCGTCCAGAGCACCGAGACCGGCGCCCCCGCGACTCCCCCCACCAGGTTGCCGACGAGGGCCAGGTAGACGTAGTTGCACCCGCCGAGCACGATCGTGCCGGCGGCGAGGCCGACGACCGGGTCTCGCAGCCGGGAGGAGGGGCGGGTCGGGGCGGCCTCGGCGGCTGTCACGTCAGGCGAAGGTCGAGCGGAGGGCCGCGACGCCGTCGACGGCCCCGCCGTCGAAGATGACCTGGCCGTGCGACAGCACGATGGCCCGGTCGCACAGCGACTCGACGGTGCCGAGGTCGTGGGTCACGATGACGATGGTGCGCCCCTCGCGCTGGAACTGCGCGATCTTGTCGAGGCACTTCTTCTGGAACGGCTCGTCGCCGACCGCGAGCACCTCGTCGACGAGCAGCACGTCGGGGTCGACGTGGATCGCGATGGCGAAGGCGAGCCGCACGTACATGCCCGACGAGTAGAACTTCACCTGGGTGTCGATGAACTCGCCGATCTCGCTGAAGGCGACGATCGAGTCGAAGAACCCGGCGATCTGCTGCTGGCTGAGCCCGAGGATCGACCCGTTCAGGAAGACGTTCTCACGCCCGGTGAGGTCGGGGTGGAAGCCGGCGCCGAGCTCGAGCAGCGCGGCGAGCTGGCCTCGTCGCTTGACCTCGCCGGTGGACGGCTGCAGGATCCCGCCGATGACCTTCAGCAGCGTGCTCTTGCCGCTGCCGTTCGCGCCGATGAGCCCGACCGTCGTGCCGGCCTCGATGTCGAGGCTGATGCCCCGCAGGGCCCAGAAGTCGTCCTTGTGCTTGTTGGAGCGCGCGAGGTTCACGATGCGCTCCTTCAAGGACTTCTCCTTGCGGATCACGAAGCGCTTCGAGATGTCGGTCATGGTGACGACGGGGACGTCGTGTCTGGTGCTCACGGTTCAGATCTCCTGGGCGAAGTTGCCCTGCAGGCGGGCGAAGATGCGCTGGGCGACGATCAGCAGGACGAGGCCGACGACGCCGATGACGAGGAGGCGCGCGTCGAGGTCGGCGGGGTAGGGCTGCGGACCGACGACGGTGCCGTCGCCGAGGGTCGTCGTCTCGCTGCCCGCCCGCCAGATGCCCTTCTGGAAGGCGAGGATGATGTCGGTCATCGGGTTCAGCTGGTAGAGGGTCACGATCCAGTCCTGGCCCCGGGCGGCGGCGCGGCCGACGACCATCCCGAACGAGTAGACGATCGGCGACGCCCAGAACAGGATGAGCAGGGCCACCTCGACGAGGTACTGCACGTCGCGGAGGTAGACGTTGACCGCCGACAGGAAGAGGGCGAGCGCCAGACCGTAGATCACGGTCAGGACGACGGCCACCGGGATGTACAGGAGGTCCCACGAGACGGGGAACTGCCCGAGCACCAGGACGGCGGCGAGCAGGACGGCGAACTGCACGACGAAGTTGAAGAGCGCCGAGCCGAGCGACGCGAGCGGGAAGAGCTCCCGCGGCACGTACACCTTCTTGATCAGGCCCGCGTTGGCGAGGATCGAGGTGGTGCCCCCGGCGATGATCTCGTTGTAGAGGCCCCAGAGGGTGAGCCCGGCGAAGACGTAGATCGCGAACTGCGGGACGGCGCGGGCCGCGCCGAGCACCTGCCCGACGGCGAAGTAGTAGATCGCCAGCATCGTCAGCGGGCGGATGAAGCTCCAGACGAACCCCAGCGCGCTGTCCTTGTAGCGGGCCTTGAGCTCGCGGCGGATGAGCAGGTCGAGGAGGGCGCGGTGCGCCCAGATGTCGCGCACGGCGGGGGCGATGCCCGAGATGAGGCCGCCGCTCGCGGCGCCGGCCTTCTCGAACGGGAGGGTCGAGATGCGCTGGATTCGCGCCTCGGATTCAGTACTCACGGATCTCCATGCCTCTCGGCGCCGCGCAGGAGGAGGCCCGCCCGGGTGGCGGGGGTCGGCCTGCGGCGACTGGTCATTATCACAGGCCGTTCCCGACAGCCCGGGGCAGCCTACCCGGCGCGCCTGGCCGCCTCGCTAGACTCGGCCGCTGGTCGATCCAGAGAGTTGTTGCCATGCCTCCCCGCCTTTCCGTCGTCATCCCCGCGTTCAACAACGCCGACTTCCTCGTCGAGACGGTGCGCTCCGTGCTCGACCAGGCGTACGACGACTTCGAGCTCGTCATCGCCGACCACGGGTCGACCGACAGCACCTGGGAGCTCATGCAGCAGTGGGCCGACGACGACCGCGTCACCCTGCTGCGGACCCCGGCGGGAGGGGGCGCGCACGCCAACTGGAAGCGCGTGACGGACGCGGCGACCGGCGAGTACCTCCGCCTCGTGCCCGGTGACGACCTGCTCTTCCCCGACACCCTGCGTCGGCACGTCGAGGCGCTCGACGCGCACCCCGAGGCCACGGTCGCCTCCTCCCCCCGCTCGCTCGTCGACGCGGCGTCGAAGACCGTCATCGCCCGACGGGGCCGGACCTGGTCGACGACGGTCGTCCGCGGCACCGAGGCCGTCCGCGCCTCCGTCCGGGCCGGCACGAACGTGTTCGGCGAGCCCTTCTGCGTCACCCTCCGTCGCGCCCCCTTCGTGGCGGCCGGGGGCTGGGACGCGGAGTTCCCCTACCTGATCGACCAGGCCAGCTACTGCCGCGCCCTGCTCGTCGGCGACCTCGTCGCCGTCCCCGAGCTGGCCGGCGGGTTCCGGCTCAGCACGACCCAGTGGAGCGTCGCCCTGGCCGCCGAGCAGTCGCGTCAGGCGCGCGGCTTCCACGCCCGGCTGCACGAGACCCGGCCCGACGTCGTCAGCGCTGCGGACCGGCGGCTCGGCGACGTGCGGGCGCGGGTCGTCGCCCAGACGCGACGCCTCGCGTACGTCGTCCTCAAGCGACGGATGACCGCGGCGGCGGGCACCGGACGATGAGGGCCCGAGGAGCGCGCAGGTCACCGGAGACGGACCACCCCTCGACCACCGACCAGCGACCCGTGGTCGCGGCCTCGGCGCTGTCCGACCAGGACCGGCGCGGGCCGACCTGGCCCGCGTACCTCGCGAGCGTCGTGCTCACCGCGCTCGCGACGACGTTCGTCCTCAAGCTCTGGCGCGCCGACTGGCACGTCCCGTTCTTCTACTCCGGCGACGCCCTCGCCGTCGCCGCCCACTTCAAGACCCTCCTCGAGACGGGCTGGTACGAGTCGCAGCCCCTGCTCGGGGCCCCGGCGGGGCAGGTGTACCACGACTTCCCGACGGCGGACAACCTGAACTTCGCCGCCGGCTCCGTGCTCGGGGCGCTCCTCGGCGACTGGGCCGTCGCGATGAACGTCTACTACGTCGTCGGGTTCCTGCTCTGCGCCGTCGGCGGCCTCTTCTTCCTCCTGCGGGTCGGGGTCTCCCGGCCGGTCGGCGTCGCGCTGTCCGTCCTGTTCGCCCTGGCGCCCTACCACTTCGTGCGCAACGAGAACCACCTCTGGCTCTCGTCCTACTTCTTCCTGCCGATCGCCCTCTGGGTCGTCTGGCTCGTGGCGACGGGCCGGCCCGTGTGGCTCGCCCGGGCCGGCGCCCGGAACCGCCTCCTCGGCGCGCTGACCGGCCGGGGCGCCGGCGTCGCCGTGGGCCTCGCCCTCGCCGCGGCGAGCTCGACGTACTACGCCTTCTTCGCCGTCGTCCTCCTGGCGGTGGCCGGGGTCGCCGCGTTCTGGCGCCACCGCTCGGTGCGCCGGTTCGTGGGAGCCGTAGCCGCCGGCGGCGTCCTCGCGGCGTCGGCGGTCGCGAACATGCTGCCCGACACGGTCTACGCCTGGCAGAACGGCGAGAGCAACGGCGGCCTGACGCGGTCGCCGGTCGAGACCGAGTACTACGCGTTCAAGCTGACGCAGCTGCTGCTCCCCATCCCGGGGCACCGCGTCGACGCGTTCGCCCAGCTCCGGCAGTTCTACGACCGCTGGTACCCCTTCCCGTCCGAGACCCCCGTGCTCGGAGCCGTCGCGGCCGTCGGGTTCGTGGCGCTGCTGGTGCTCGGCCTCGTCGCCCTCTTCGGTCGGCGCCGGGCCGGCGCGTCGACGGACGCCGTCGACGTGGACCGGTTCCGCACCCTCCGCGCGCTCTCGGCCCTCAGCATCCTCGCCTTCCTCTTCGGCACCCTCGGCGGCGTCTCGAGCCTCCTGTCGTTCCTCACCAGCGACCTCCGCGGCTGGAACCGGCTGTCGATCGTCATCGCGCTGTTCGGCCTCGCCGCGGTCGGCCTGCTCGTCGACCTGGTCGTGCGCCGGGCGGCGACGCGCCTCCCGGCGCGGGCGCGCCTCCTGCCGGTCGCGGCCAGCGCCCTGGTCGCGGTCGTCCTGCTCGGCGGGGGCGTCTACGACCAGACCAACGGCGGCGCCGTGCCGACGTACGAGGCCAACGACGCCTCCTTCAGCTCCGACCAGGCGTTCTTCGCCTCGGTGGAGCAGACCGTCGGGGCCGGGGCCGACGTCCTGCAGCTCCCGTACGTCGACTTCCCCGAGGCCAGCACCCCGAACGGCCTCAGCTACACCGAGTTCCTCAAGCCGTACCTGCACACCCAGGGCGTGCACTGGTCGGCGGGCGGCATCAAGGGCCGCGCGACGAGCGAGTGGGCCCAGTCGCTGGAGGAGTACGACGGCGCCTCCGTCGCCGACCAGCTGGCGGTCGTCGGGTTCTCGGCCGTGCTCGTCGACACGACGGGCTACGCCGACCAGGGCGACGAGGTCACGGCCTCGCTCACGCCGTCCCTCGGCGCCCCCGTCGCCGAGTCCGACGGAGGTCGCTGGGCGCTCTACACGGTGCCCACCGACCTGCGCGAGGCCGCGGCCGCGCTGCCCGCCCCGGAGCGCGAGCGTCTCACGACGCTGATCACGGACCCGCCGATCGCCCGACCGGGCAACACCGACGTCGCCAGCGGCGGCGACGACACCGTGAACAGCGTCGTCCTGCAGAACGACCGCGAGGTCACCGTGCCCGCGACGCTCGACATCGACCTCCAGGCCCTCGTGCCCGGCGTCACGAGCGTCGTCGTCGAGGGCCCCGGCGTCCCCCGCCGGGTGGTGGCGGTCGTCGACGGCGTCGCCCGGGTCTCGATCGACCTGACCGTCCGCCCCGGGGTGACCACGCTCGACGTCGCAGGCTCCGCCGACGGCGGATCCACGACCCTCGGCCAGGCCGGAGCGGTCGGCTACACGTCGATCGCGCTGTTCCAGCCGACCGTCGAGAGCCTGGACCTCACCCCGTGACGGGCGCCCCGCCTCCCCCTCGGCGGCCGGAGGGCGTGAACGCCCCTGTGGTAAAGTCCGGACCCGTGCCGAGCCTCTCCGACGACCTGGTCGATCCGCACCGGATCTCGGTCGTGATCCCCGTCTACCAGGGGGAGAAGACCCTCCCCGCGCTCATCGCCGAGATCTCCGCCCTCGCCTCCGAGCGGCTCACGCCCGCGGGTCACCCCCGCGAGATCACGGAGATCCTGCTCGTGCACGACAACGGGCCCGACGGCTCCGACCGCGTGATCCGGGAGCTCGAGCGGTCGAACGACCTCGTGCGCGGGGTCTGGCTCAGCCGCAACTTCGGGCAGCACGCCGCGACGCTCGCCGGCATGGCGTCGACCGGGGGCGACTGGGTCGCCACCATCGACGAGGACGGCCAGCACGACCCGGCCTACCTCGACTCCATGCTCGACACGGCGATGGCCGAGCAGGCGGCGCTCGTCTACGCGCGCCCCACCAACGCCGCGCCGCACGGCCCGGTCCGCAACGCCGCGTCGAAGGGCGCCAAGGCCGTCCTGCGCGCGGTCTTCGGCGACGGCGACGCCTCGCTCTTCCAGAGCTACCGCCTCATCCTGGGCGACGTCGCCCGGAGCGTCTCCGCCTACGCGGGCTCCGGCGTCTACCTCGACGTGGCCATCAGCTGGGTCACCCGTCGCGTGACGACGAGCCCCGTCGAGCTCCGCGACGAGGGCGACCGCACGAGCGGCTACTCGATGCGGAAGCTCCTGTCGCACTTCTGGCGCATGGTGCTGACGGCCGGCACGCGCGGGCTCCGCGTCGTCAGCGTGCTCGGCGTCGTGCTGGCGGCCCTGGGCCTGCTCTTCGCGCTCTACGTGATCGTCTCGACCCTGGCGGGGCGCGAGCTCGAGGCCGGCTGGTCGTCCACCATCGTGGTCGTCCTGCTCTCGTCCGGGGCGATCCTGTTCTCGCTGGGCATCGTCGCCGAGTACATCGGGGTCGCGGTCAACATGGCCATGGGGCGCCCGTCGTACCTGATCGTCAGCGACCCGGGCCGGGGTCCGCTCGGCCGCCGCGGGCAGGCCGACGCGTGATCGGCCAGGCCTGCGCGTGACGACCGACGCCGCTCCCCCGACGACGCCGCACCTCTGGTTCGTCGTGGGCGCGGGCGGGCTGCTCGGCGGTGCCGTCTCGGCCCTGCTCTCCCGCCGGCCGGGGGCGGAGGTCGTCCGGGCCGTCGTGCCGTGGAGCGATGAGGACGCCTCGGTCGCCGCCCTGACGGCGCAGCTCCGCCCCGTGGTCGACCGCGGCGCCCGGTGGTCGCTCGTGTGGTGCGCCGGGGCCGGCGTCGTCGCGAGCGGGCCCGACGCCCTCGACCGGGAGCGTCGGGTGATCGAGCGGGTGCTCGAGTCGTCGGCCGTCTTCCTGGGCGAGGAGGCGGCGGCCCGGGGCACGGCGTTCGTCGCGTCCTCCGCGGGCGGCGTCTACGCCGGCTCGTCGGGCGCTCCCTTCGACGAGGGCACCGAGCCGCGACCGCTCGCGCCCTACGGGTGGAGCAAGCTCGGCGTCGAGGAGCTCTTCCGCTCCTGGGCGGGCCGGACGGGGGTGCCGGTGGTCGTCGGCCGCTTCGCGAACATCTACGGGCCCGGTCAGGACCTCGCCAAGGCCCAGGGGCTCGTCTCGCAGCTGTGCCTGGCGCACCTGCAGGGCAGGCCCTCGTCCATCTACGTGCCGGTCGACACCATCCGCGACTACCTCTTCGTCGACGACGCGGCGGCCCTCACGGTCGCGGCGCTCGACCGGGCGGACGGGCTCGCGCCGGGGAGCGTCGTGACCAAGATCATGGCCAGCGGCCTGGGCGTCACGATCGGCGCCCTCATCGCGGAGCTGCAGCGGGTCGTCAAGCGTCGGCCGCGCATCGTCTGGGGCAGCCACGCCTCGTCGTCGCGCCAGGCCCTCGACCTGCGCTTCCGGTCGCTCGTCTGGCCCGAGCTCGACCGACGATCGCTCACCCCGATCGCCGCCGGCATCCACCGGACGCTGCTGTCGCTGCACCAGGGCGGGAGGCCCCGATGACCACCACCGCGCCTCCCCCGCTCCCCGGCGGCGAGGCCGTCGTCCTGCCCGGCACGGCCTCCCCGACCGTGTCGGTCGTCGTCCTCTCCTGGCGGCTCGGCGCTGAGCTCCTCAGCTGCCTCGCGGCCCTCGCCGGCCAGGTCGGCGCCCCGCCCTTCGAGGTCGTGCTCGTCCAGAACGGCGCCTCACCGGCGGCCCGCGCCGCGGCCTCCCAGGTCACGGGCGCGGTCGTCGTCGACCTGCCGGAGAACGCGGGCTTCGGCGGCGGCTGCGCGGCCGGGGCGGCCCGCGCGCGGGGCACCTCGCTCGTCTTCCTCAACGACGACGCCGTGGTCGACCGGGGCTGGCTCGCCGCCCTCGCTGCCCGCGCCGACGCGCCCGACCGGCCCGTCGCGGTCGGCAGCCTGCTCCTCGACACGGACGGCCGCGTGCAGGAGGCCGGCAGCCGGGTGCTCTCGAGCGCCGGGACCCTGCAGCACGGTCGGGGGGCGACCCTGGACGAGGCGAGGGCCCTCGGCCTCCTCGAGTCGCGGCCCGTCGACTACTGCTCCGCCGCCGCCCTCTGGGTGGAGCGATCGGCGTTCGACCTCGTCGGGGGCTTCGACGAGCTCTTCACCCCGGCCTACTTCGAGGACGTCGACCTGCAGTTCCGCCTCCGGCTGCGCCTCGGGCGGAGCGTCGTCGTCGAGCCGTCGGCCGTGGCCCACCACGCGTCCGGCGCCTCCACCGGCTCCGACCCGCTCTACCGTGAGTTCCTCGGGCTCCGCAACGGGCGGGCCTTCAGCGCCCGCTGGGCGGCGACGCTCGCGGACGCCCCCGCGGCCGAAGCCCCGCTCGACGACCTCTGCACCGTGCGGGAGCCGCTCCTCGCTCCCGCCTCGACCGACGGCGTCGCGGACGACGGCTCGGCCGACGACGACACGCGGCTCGCTGACCCGCACCCCGCCGTCGCGGCCGACTACCTCCGCTGGCTCTCCGGCGAGGTGTCGCGCCTGCGAGCCGACCTCGTCGTCGCCGCCGAGCGCGTCGAGGGCCTCGACGCCCTCCGGTCGGACCACGCCGACCTGCAGGCCGAGCACCACGAGGCGCTCCAGACGAGCCACGGGATGATGCTGCACATCCAGCACCTCGAGTCCGAGACGATGCTCGACCACCTCAAGGACGCCATCCGCCACCGGGACCGGCCGCACTGAGCCGGGAGGGCCGAGGCGGAGCGGCCCCGGCCGGGCCGCCCCGCCGCGGGCGTCAGGCTCCCGCGACCTCGTCGTGCGCCGGCACCCCGCCGGGCTCCGGGACGGCGGACTCGGCGGGCCGCCCGTCGACCAGGGTCCACAGGCGTGCCGCGTAGTCGTCCCAGGTCGGCCGCGGCATGCTCGCCGTGAGCCCGACGAGCTCCTCGCGCAGCGCGTCGTCAACGAGCAGGCGGCCCATGGCGTGGGCGATGTCGGCCGGGGCGTGCGGGTCGACGACGAGTGCGCCGTGGCCCTCGCCGAGCTCGCGCATGCTGCCGAAGTCGCTCGTCACGACGGGCACGCCGCTGACGAGCGACTCGACCACGGGCAGGCCGAAGCCCTCGTTCACGCTGCAGAACACGCTGAAGCGAGCCATGCGGTACAGGCTCCAGACGACGTCGTCGCCGACGCCGGAGAGCATCTGCACCGAGCGCCCCTTGCGGCGGAGCGTGCGGACCATGTGCTGGAACTCCCCGTCGCCCCACGCGTTGCCGCCGACCAGGACGAGGGTGAACTCGTGCCCGGCACGCCAGTTCAGCTCGGCCGCGGTCAGCAGCGCGAGGTGGTTCTTGCGGGGCTCGTGGCTGCCGACGGAGAGGACGACGGGCGTGTCGACCAGTCCGAGCTCGGCCCGGACCCGCTCGACCGTCTCGTCGTCGACGCTCCCGACCTCGGCCGGCAGCGACACGGTCTCGATCCGCGGCGGGGTCAGGCCCGCCCCGGGCAGCATCGCCGCCCAGCCCGAGTACTCGGTGCGCGCCGCGCTCGAGATGGGAGCGACGACGTCGAAGTGCCCGAGCGTGGCGAGGTACTCGGAGAAGGCGCCGGGCATGCCCGGGCCGCTCGTCTCGGCCGTCGTGACCGGGATGCAGTCGTAGCCGATGGCGACCGACCGAGACGTGCCGAAGCGCACGACGGAGCGGACGCTCGCCGTGCGCTCGGCCGCCACCGTGATCTCGGGCAGCACGAAGGTCGCGTCGAAGGGGATGACGACCGTGCCGGCCGCCACGGCCACGGTGGCCACCGAGCCGTCGAGGAGCACCCGCCCGGTCTCCTCCGCGGTCAGGGCACCGAGCTGGCGCCCGGTGACGTCCCACGCGGCGAGGACGACGTCGTGGCCGCGTCCCCAGCGGGTGACGGTCTCGCGCGCCACGCGCTGGATGCCGGTGGTGAACCGGCTCCGGCTCGTGTCGGTGACGTCCATGATCACGCCGTCGACGATGACGAAGGGCCGGGGCCGGCGCGGGGCCCTCCCCCGCCGGTACTCCGCGGTGAGGGGCGCGGAGAGCCCGTCGACCCGCCAGCGCCGGGTGAACTCGACGACGCGGGCCGTCGACGGGACGCCTCGGTCGAGGAGCGCGAGGACGAGGTACGACAGGCGGTCGCTCGCCTCCCCGAGGTCACGGTCGAGGGCGTCGATCAGCTCGGGCCCCGAGAGACGCTCCCAGTCGACCGGGGCCGAGGAGGCGCGGCGACCGGCCGCCCGGAGGGCCTCGTCGTGCGCCGGACGCGCCGTCGTGGCCCGGGATGCCGTGAGGAAGCTCATGCGGTGACCGCCGTCCAGATCTCGTCGGCGTACGAACGCCAGGTCTTGGGGTGCTGGCCGGCGATCTCACCCAGGAGCTCCCGGTGACGGTCGTCGTCGGTGAGCATGGTGCGCATGGCGTCCACGACGGCGGTGTCGTCGCGGGGGTCGACCTGCAGGCAGCCCCCCTCGCGGGCGATCTCGTCGAGGCTGCCGAAGTCGCTCGTCACGACCGGCACCCCGAGGGCGAGGGACTCCGCCACCGGCAACCCGAACCCCTCGTGCAGCGAGACGAAGACGGAGAAGCGAGCGGTGCCGAAGAGGGCCCAGAGCTCGTCGTCGCCGAGACGACGGTGCGACTCGACCTGCATGCCGGCCGCCGACAGCTTGGCCACGCGGCGGTCGAAGTGCAGGGTCGCCGTCCGGCTCCCGCCGCCCACGAAGACGATCCGGAAGCGGTGCCCCTCGCGGTGCAGGAGCTCGGCCGCGAAGAGGGTGGCGTCCTGGTTCTTGCGCGGCTCGTGGCTGCCCACGCAGAGCACGACGGGGTCGGCGCCCGGCACGGGGGCCACGGCGGCGGCGGCCGCGCGGGCCGCGGGCGACACCTCGGTCGCGAGGGTGACGTCGACGACCTCGGGGCCGATGAGGCCCTGGCTCGGCAGCGCCGCGACGAGACCGCGGAACTCGTCGCCCGCCGAGACGCTGATGCCGTAGACGCGGCGGGCGTGCTTGATGATCGTGAGGTAGTGGGCGAAGCGCTCCGACTCGGCGTTCGGCACGGTGTCGGCGCTGACGAGGGGGATCGCGTCGTAGCCGATGAGGTCGACGTCGGTGCCCGACCAGCGGGCGATCGAGGTGAGCGTGTCACAGACGTGGAAGGCCGGCACCTCGGCGACGAGGAGCGCCGTCCGCCACGGGACGAGGACGTGCTCGCGACGCAGCTCGGCGTCGGTGAGCGACGGGTCGTCGCTCTTCTCGAAGCGTCGGTCGCCCCAGTGCAGGACGCGGTCGCGCTGGGTCTCGGTGAGGTCGCGGTAGCCCGTGCTGTCCTGGTTCCAGGCGACGAGACGGTGCTCGTCGGCCCGGTCGGCCCACTCGGGGACCATGTGCCGGACGACGCGCTGGATGCCGGTGTTGTGCTCGTACCGGGCACAGAAGTCGACGTCGACGAGGACCTCGTCGGTCACGAGCTCGAGGGTGCGGAACCCGGAGTGGATGCGCGCCTGGACGTCCATGGTGCGCTCCAGGACGACGAGCATCGCCGTGGCCGGGCTCGCGAGGAGGAGCGCTCGGCGCAGGGCGGAGAGGTCGGTGGTGGAGGGGAAGGTCGCGGTCACCCCGACGAACAGGAGCCACGCCGCGGAGGCGTCGCCGCTGGCGTGCACGGAACGCGCGAGGCGGTCGAGGGCCTCGGACGGGGTCAGGCCGTCGACGTCGACGCCGAGGGCGGGAGCCACCACGGCGAGGCGGGCACCCAGGGCGTCGCGGAGCGCACCGACCTCGTCGGCGACGAGCTCCGTGGCCGGGGAGCGCCCCGTCATCGGCGACCCAGGCGACGTGCGACCTCGACGGCCACCAGGCGGCCCGTGGGCACGACGCCGATCTCGCCGGCACGGCGGGAGAGGGTCCGCACCGCCCGGAGGGGCCGGGTCACCCGCCACGAGACGGTCTGCTGGATGCCGCGCAGGGCGTCGGTCACGCTCGACGTCACGGTGAGCCAGTCGTCGAGCACGGCTTCGCGCAGCTCTTCGAGGTCTCTCTCGGCGGTCGACTTCTCTTGGTCCATGGTCCGTTCTCCGTCTCGGCACACCAGACCGACCTCGTGGTGTGCCCCGGGAGGGAGCTGGAGCGACAGACCGGCGTGGCCCTGTCGGGCTGAGTGCGCGGTTAGCCTATCGTGTTGACACGAGGGGCGGAGCAGGGTCTGCCCCGGAATGAGCGGGACATGAAGAGAGCCTCCGTCATCACGTGGAGCGCCGTCGCGGGGATCGTGGTCGTGGGCGGGATCGTCGCCTGGGCGGCCCTCGTCGTCGGCGACGACGGCCCCACGGCCGCCCCCTCGACGCCCGCCGCGAGCGGCACCCCCACGAGCGAGCCCTCCCCGGGGGCCAGCACGACGCCCCCGGCCACGGCCGAGCCCTCCGGCCCGGCGTCCGCCTCCGGGCCCGCGGCGCCCGGAGCGACGACGACGCCCGCCCCGGCACCGCCCGCCGACCCGGCCCCGGTCTCTCCGCTGGTGACCTTCGACCAGTGGACCGCCTCCACCCGGACCCTCGCCGTGGGCGCGACCGTCCCCGGGGTGGTGGAGACGGGCGGCACCTGCACGCTCTCGGTCACCGACGGCGCCGCCACCGTCGAGGGGTCCTTCGCCGCGCTCCCCTCCGCCAGCAGCACCGACTGCGGCTCCATGTCGCTGCAGAGCGACTCCTTCTCTCCCGGGCAGTGGACGGTGAGCGTCACGTACGTGTCCGCCACGTCCGCCGGCTCCGTCGACGACTACGAGGTCACCATCCCATGAGACGCCCCTCCCGATTCCTCGCCCTGACCACCGCCGTGGCCGCCGCGGCGGCCCTCCTCGTCGGCGTCGCCGTCGCGCCCGCCGCCCCGGCCTCCGCCGCGGCCGACGCCAGCCGGTTCGACGCGGGGAACATCATCTCCGACGACACGTTCTTCAACGCCGCGGCGATGACGCCGGAGAGCGTGCAGTCGTTCCTCAACAGCCAGGTGGTCACCTGCCGGGGAGCCAACGGGCAGCCGTGCCTCAAGGACTACTCGCAGGCGACGACGGGTCGACCCGCCGACGCCTACTGCGCCGCGATCGACGGGCGGGCGTCCGAGAGCGCCGCCTCGATCATCTGGCGCGTGGGCCAGGTGTGCGGCATCAACCCGCAGGTGCTGCTCGTCATGCTCCAGAAGGAGCAGGGCCTCGTCCAGTCGGTGAGCCCGACGGCGACCGCGTACAAGATCGCGATGGGCTACGGCTGCCCCGACACCGCCCCCTGCGACACGGCCTACTACGGCTTCTTCAACCAGGTCTGGAACGCGGCCCACCAGTTCCAGCGCTACACCAAGACGAGCTCGTCCTGGAGCTACCAGCCCGGCCGGAACAACAACGTCTACTACCACCCCAACGCGGCGTGCGGCACCAAGAGCGTCTACATCCAGAACCAGGCGACGGCGAACCTCTACCTCTACACGCCGTACACGCCGAACCCCGCGGCCCTCGCCAGCGGCTACGGCACGGGCGACTCGTGCAGCGCCTACGGCAACAGGAACTTCTACCTCTACTTCACCGACTGGTTCGGTGCGCCGTCCAACTGGCTGCAGTCCGCCTCCTTCGAGGGCGGGTCCGTGTCGGGCTGGGGCTGGAGCAACGGCGCCATCAACCGCGCCGCGGTCGCCTCCCCGTCGGCCAGCCACTCCGGCAACTACTTCCTGGCCATGAACACCGCGGTCACGGGCCGGGCGATCACGCAGGACGTCTCCCGCTCGACCCGCGTCGGCGAACAGGCGACCGCGAACGTCTGGCTGCGGTCGGGCACCTCGGCCCCGTACTCGGGGCAGGTCGTGCTCTGGGGCCTCGGCGGGAGCCAGGAGGTGGCCATCAAGGACTTCACCGTCGGGCCCACCTGGACGAAGGTCACGGTCAAGCTCCCCGTGCGGTCCTCCTCGCACTCCACGATCCGGCTCGACGTCTACATGGGCTCGAACACCGGCGACCTGTGGATGGACGACGCCGAGATGACCTTCGGCGCGGCCCCCCGCCCGCAGAACGAGCTGGCGAACCCCTCCTTCGAGTCGTCGTTCGCGAACTGGGTGCCCGGCAACGGCTTCGTCAACCAGCAGATCTTCCGCGACCCGGGCTCGAGCGTCGACGGCTCCTGGTTCGCCGCCTCCAACACGCCCGTCTCCGGCCGGAGCTTCGCCCAGACCGTGGGCGTCCCCGCCACCGGCGAGAACCAGCGGTACACCTTCTCGGTCTGGCTGCGATCCGACAGCGCGACCGTGCCCTTCAGCGGCACCCTCGCCCTCTGGGGCCTCGGCGGTCGCTCCCCGGTGGTGCAGCAGACGCCGTTCACCGTCGGCTCGACCTGGCAGGAGGTGCGCGTGACGACCGACACCCTCGCGACGGCCTCGACGCAGCTCAAGGCCGAGGTCTACATGGGGAGCACGAACGCCACCCTCTGGCTCGACGACGCGCGGCTGAGCGACAACCTGCTGACCTCGGGCTCGTTCGAGGGCGGCCGGTCGACGGGCTGGAACCGGGGCACGCCGTCCATGAACCTCGCGGTCTACGGCCGGGCGCAGCTGCCGCCCCAGGACGGCGACTTCCTCGCCGCGACCAACACCTCCGTCGCGTCCTCGCTGTCGCAGACGGTGTCCGTCAAGCCCCTGGCCGGTGAGACGTACACGGCCGAGCTCTGGGTGCGCTCCGGCGGGCCGACGCCGTTCCGCGGGCGTCTCGCCCTGTGGGCGCTGGGCGGCGCGACCGAGGCGGGCAGCACCTCCTTCACGACCACGGGAGAGTGGACCCGGGTCGCGTTCGAGGTGCCGATCACCCACGACGACCACACCCAGCTGAAGTTCGAGATCTACGAGGACTCCACCGACTCGACCCTCCTGATCGACGGCGCCCAGGTCTACTGACCGACGGCGTGCCTCCGATCCCTCCCGGCCCCACGGATATGATGTCGTGTCGGCCGAATCAACCGTTAGGAACCTGAATTGACCAAGCGCGCCCTCATCACCGGAGTCACGGGACAGGACGGCATGTACCTCAGCCGCCTCCTCCTCTCAAAGGGATACGAGGTCTACGGACTCGTCCGCGGACAGAACAACCCCAAGATCCCCGTGATCAACGAGTGGGCGCCCGAGGTCAAGATCCTCACCGGTGACCTCCTCGACCAGTCCAGCCTGCTCCGCGCCCTCAACAGCTCGAAGCCCGACGAGGTCTACAACCTCGGCGCCATCTCCTTCGTGGCCTACT
The DNA here is from genome assembly GCF_011759585.1 of Frigoribacterium endophyticum. Lineage (GTDB taxonomy): Bacteria > Actinomycetota > Actinomycetes > Actinomycetales > Microbacteriaceae > Frigoribacterium > Frigoribacterium endophyticum. The sequence goes on along the minus strand of NZ_JAAOYV010000001.1, from coordinate 624,596 downwards.
CGTGGGAGAACGCGCAGCTGACCAGCCAGGTCACCGGCCTCGGCGTCCTGAACATCCTCGAGGCGATCCGCCTCTACGCGGGCGACGACATCGGTAAGGTGCGCTTCTACCAGGCCTCCAGCTCGGAGATGTTCGGCCGCGTGCAGGAGGTCCCCCAGAAGGAGACCACCCTCCTCTGGCCGCGCTCGCCCTACGGCGTCGCCAAGGTCTTCGGCCACTACATGACGATCAACTACCGCGAGTCGTACGGCATGCACGCCTCGTCGGGCGTCCTGTTCAACCACGAGTCCCCGCTGCGCGGACCGGAGTTCGTCACGCGCAAGATCAGCGTCGCCGTCGCGCGCATCGCGCTCGGCCTGCAGGACCAGCTCAGCCTCGGCAACCTCGACGCCAAGCGCGACTGGGGCTTCGCGGGCGACTACGTCGAGGCCATGTGGCGCATGCTGCAGCAGGACGAGGCCGACGACTACGTCATCTCGACCGGCGAGACCTACTCGGTGCGCCAGTACCTCGACATCGCGTTCAACCACGTCGGCATCGCCGACTGGGAGAAGCACGTCTTCCAGGACCCGCAGTTCTTCCGCCCCGCGGAGGTCGACCTCCTCATCGGCGACTCGACCAAGGCCCGCGAGACCCTGGGCTGGAAGCCCGCGGTGAGCTTCGAGGAGCTCGTCACGATGATGGTCGACGCCGACATGGCCCGCGAGAAGTCCGCGCAGGGCAAGTAGGGCATGCTCCGCGTCCTCGTCACCGGCATCGCCGGCCAGACCGGCAGCTACCTCGCCGAGAACCTCGTGGCCGCGGGCCACGAGGTCCACGGCGTCGTCCGTGACGGGGGCGCGGAGGCCCCCACGACCACCGGCGCGCTGCCGGCCCAGGCGGTGCTCCACGTCGGCGACCTGACCGACCACGCCGGCACGCGCGCGCTCGTGCTCGACGTCCGGCCCGACGTCGTCGTGAACCTCGCCGCGATCAGCAGCGTGGCCGCCTCGTGGCGTGACCCGCTCGAGACCTCCCTGCTCAACGGCACGGCCGTGGCGGCCCTGATCGCCGCCGTCGCCGAGCTGTCGGCGTCGGGCCACGAAGCCGCGTTCGTCCAGGCGTCCAGCGCCGAGATCTTCGGGCAGCCCCCGGTCTCGCCGCAGGACGAGCGCACGCCCGTCGCGCCCATCAACCCGTACGGCGCCGCCAAGGCCTACGCGCACCACCTGGTCGGTGCGTACCGGGCCTCCGGCCTGCGCGCGTCGAGCGTGGTCCTGTACAACCACGAGTCCCCCCGGCGCCCCGAGCAGTTCGTCACGCGCAAGATCACCGCCGCGGCGGCCCGCATCGCCCGCGGCGAGCAGGACGAGCTCGTGCTCGGCGACCTCGACGTGCGCCGCGACTGGGGCTGGGCCCCCGACTACGCCGACGCCCTGGCGCGCGTGGCCACCTCCGACCGGGCCGACGACTACGTCGTCGCGACCGGCACGGCGCACAGCATCCGCGACTTCGTCGCGGCGGCCTTCGCCCGGGTCGGCATCGACGACACCACGGGGCTGGTCCGTAGCGACGCCGAGTTCGTGCGCCCCGCCGACGCGACGGAGCTCCGCGGCGACGCCTCGAAGATCCGGGCGGAGCTCGGCTGGAGCACGACGAAGTCCTTCACCGAGATCGTCGACGCGATGGTGGACGCCGATCGGTGAGCCGAGCAGCCGCGTCACGCCCCGCCGACGCCCTCCTCGGAGCCCCGTGAGCGTCACGGTGCTCCTCGACGCGACCTCCGTCCCGGCCGACTCCGGCGGGGTCGGCCGGTACCTCCGGGAGCTCGTGCCCGTCCTCGCCCGCCACGAGGGCGTCGACCTCCACGTCGCCTGCCAGCGCCGGGACGTCGCCTGGCTGGGGGAGGGCTCCCCCGCCGCGGTGCTCCACCCCGTGCACGAGCGCACCACCTCCGTGCCGCTCCGCCTCGTGTGGGAGCAGCTCGGCCTCCCCCGCCTCGCCCGGGCCGTCGGCGCCGACGTGGTCCACTCCCCCCACTACACGATGCCCCTCCTCACCCGCCGCCGGCGCGTGGTGACCCTCCACGACGCGACGTTCTTCTCCCACCCCGAGCTGCACGGCCGGCTGAAGGGCCCGTTCTTCCGCGCCTGGATCCAACTCGCCGCCCGCCGGGCGGACCGCTGCGTGACCCCGAGCCGAGCCACGGCCGACGAGGTCGAGCGCTGGGCTGGCCCCCCGCGGGCGCCGCTCGTGGTCTCCCTGCACGGCGTCGACACCGTGCGCTACTCCCCGGGCGCCCGGGCCGACGAGGCGGCCGCCCGCCTCGCCCTCGACCTGGGCGACGAGCCCTACGTGGCCTTCGTCGGCACCATCGAGCCCCGCAAGAACGTCGGCCCGCTGCTCGACGCGGTGACCGCCCTCGCGGCCCGTCGACCGGAGCTCCGCCCCCGCCTCGTGCTCGCCGGCGGCCGCGGCTGGGACGACGAGACGGTCGCCCGGCTCGAGGCGGCTTCCCCCTCCGACCCGTGGCGCTGGCTGGGCTACGTCGACGAGGGCCTCCTGCCAGCCTTCCTCGCGTCGTCGGCCCTCGTCGCCTACCCGAGCGTGGGCGAGGGCTTCGGGCTGCCCATCCTGGAGGCCCTCGCCAGCGGCGTGCCCGTGGTCACCACGGACCGCCTCGCCGCCCCCGAGGTGGGCGGCGACGTCGCCGTCTACAGCGAGCCCGACGCCGGGTCGCTCGAGCTCGCCCTCGAGGCCCTGCTCGACGACGAGCCGCGCCGTCGCGAGCTGGGGCGCCGGGGGCGGGAGCGCGCGCTGACGTTCACGTGGCGGCGCACCGGCGACGAGCACGTCGGCGCCTACCTGGCCGCGACGGGGGGCCGCTCGTGACCGACGTCCTGTGCATCACCGTGACCTACTCCCCCGGCCCCACCCTGGAGTCCTTCGTCGACTCCCTCGTGCCGAACGGCTTCCCGCCCGCGCGCGTGGTCGTGGTCGACAACGGGTCGACCGACGGAGCTCCGGAGGCGGTGGCCGAGTCCCGCAGGTCGGTGACGCTCGTCCGGTCGCCCGGCAACGTCGGGTACGGCCGTGCCGTCAACCTCGGGGCGCAGCAGGCCGGGCCGGACGAGCAGTGGCTGCTGGTCTGCAACCCGGACACGCTGGCGACGCCGGACACCCTCACGCGCCTCCTCGAGGCCGCTCACCGCGCCCCCCGCGCCGGTGCCCTCGGCCCCCGGGTGCTCGACCCGGACGGCTCGGTGTACCCGTCCGCGCGGGCCCTGCCGTCGATCCGCACCGGGATCGGCCACGCCCTGCTGTCGGGCGTGTGGCCGTCGAACCCCTGGACGCGGCGCTACCAGCAGCGCGACGTCTCGGCCTCGGAGACCGCGGCCGAGGTCGGCTGGCTCTCCGGCGCGTTCCTGCTGCTCCGTCGCGAGGCCTTCGAGGAGATCGGCGGGTTCGACGACGACTTCTTCATGTACTTCGAGGACGTCGACCTGGGGCGCCGCCTCGCCGAGGCCGGCTGGTCGAACCTGTTCGTGCCCGACGCCGTCGTGACGCACGTCGGCGGCGAGAGCACGGCCCGGTCCGCCGACGCCATGGTCACGGCCCACCACCGGTCGGCGCACCTCTACATCGCGAAGACGCACCCCGGAGCGCTGTGGCGGCCCGTGGTGTGGGCCCTCGGGGTCGGCCTCCGCCTGCGCTCGCGCGCCACGGTGGCCCTGGCCCGCCGTCGCGGCTGACGCCGGAGCGTCAGCGCCGGAGCGTCAGCGCCGGAGCGTCAGCGCCCGAGCGTCAGCGCCCGGAGTAGTCGGCGCCCGTGGTGAGGGCGGACCGCGGGATGGAGAGCGAGCTCAGCACGTTGTAGAACGCGGCGGCGTTGAGGTTCTTGTACTGCACGCCGATGGACTGCATGGCGTAGACCATGTCCATCGTGGTCATGTGCCGCAGCGACCGCACTCCGACCATGCAGATGTAGCCGCCGCCGACCTCGGCGAGGGTGTCCGTGCAGCGGATGATGAGCATGTGGTGATCCGTTCCTGTAGCGGGGAGGGGCGTCGCGTCAGCGACGGAAGTAGTCGGCGTCCGGGGTGAGGGCGGAGCGCGGGATGCCCATGGAGTTGATGACGTCGTAGAAGCGCCCGCGGTCGAGCTCGTAGTACGGGGTGCCGATCACGCGCATGCTGTTGATCATGTCGAGGCTCGACAGGTGCCTCAGGCTGTGCAGGCCGACGAGGGCCGTGTAGCCGGCCTGCTGCTCGTCGAGGCCCTGCGTGGTGCGGATGATGACGACGTCGGGGTCGCGCTCCACGTCGAGCGGGATGTCGCCGACGTAGTTGCCGACGTAGTCGAAGTGCCAGGGCTCGGGCCGGCTGAAGGTGTTGCCGGTCGGGCTCCACCCGTAGGCGGGGGCGTTGGCGTCCATCCAGCGCTTGGCGGCGGAGCCGGACGAGGCCACCCCGGCCCCGAAGTCGCAGGAGATGCCCCAGCCGTGGTTCGACGTGCCGGGGTACGCGGCGAGGTTGCCCTTGCCCGCCTGGTAGAGGTTCCAGTACTCGACCTGCCGCGCGTAGCTCCGGTAGCCCTCGGTGATGGCGAGCGGGGTCCCGATGGCGTTCGAGAAGGCGAGGCTGAGGGCGAGGTACTGACGAGCCGCGTCGGTGCGGAGGTAGCCCGACCCCGCCACGCTGGCCACGACGGGCGTCAGGGCCCCCGGGGGGATGTTGCCGTTGGAGTGGCCGCCCCACGCCGTCGTCTGGGCCGCGGCGAGGGCCTGGGCCACGCTCTGGACGGAGGCGCCGGTCTCGCCGAGGGACGACACGGCGGAGGCGCGGTGGGCGTCGAGCGAGACGGCCGTCCCCGCCGCGACGGCGGTGGCGGCGGCGTAGGAGAGGAGCCTCCGCCGGTCGAGCCCGGAGCGGGGCCCGAGCGGAGCGGCGTCGGCAGCAGAGCGATCCATGATCGTCCCAACCTCCCACGGAGCCCCGGGGCGCCACCACCCCCCGAGAGGGCGTCGGCAGAACGGAGGACTAGCCCAGCAGGCCCAGCAGGTACTCCCCGTAGCCGCTCTTGACGAGCGGGGCGGCGAGTGCCCGGAGCTGGTCGTCGTCGATCCAGCCACGACGCCACGCGATCTCCTCGACGCAGCCGATCTTGAAGCCCTGACGCTGCTCGATGACGCGCACGTACTCGGAGGCCTGCATCATCGACTCGTGGGTGCCGGTGTCGAGCCAGGCCGTGCCCCGGTCGAGGACCTGCACCTGCAGCTTGCCGGCGGTGAGGAAGGCCTCGTTGACGGTGGTGATCTCGAGCTCGCCCCGAGCGCTGGGCTCGATCGACTTCGCCACCTCGACGACGGAGTTGTCGTAGAAGTAGAGGCCCGGCACCGCGTAGTTGCTCTTGGGGTGCTCGGGCTTCTCCTCGATGGAGCGCGCGGTGAAGGTGTCGTCGAAGTCGACGACGCCGTAGGCCCGCGGGTTGGCCACGTGGTAGGCGAAGATGACCCCGCCGTCCGGGTCGGTGTTCGCCCGGAGGTTCGAGCCGAGGCCCACCCCGTGGAAGATGTTGTCGCCGAGCACGAGCGCGACCTTCTCGTCGCCGATGAACTCCTCACCGATCACGAAGGCCTGGGCCAGGCCGTCCGGCGACGGCTGGACGGCGTAGGTCAGCTCGATGCCGAGGTCGGAGCCGTCGCCGAGCAGCCTCCGGAACTGGGGCGCGTCGTCCGGCGTCGTGATGATGAGGATCTCGCGGATGCCCGCGGAGAGCAGCGTCGACAAGGGGTAGTAGACCATCGGCTTGTCGTAGATGGGCATCAGCTGCTTCGAGATGCCCTTGGTGATGGGGTAGAGACGTGTGCCGGACCCGCCGGCCAAGATGATTCCGCGCATGCCTGCCTAGTTCGCAGCTCGGAGCTGCTGGTAGAGGTCCTGGCACTCCTGCCACGTCGGCAGGAGCCCCTGGGACTCGGCCTCGGCCAGGGTCGGGGCCGAGGTGTCCTTCGGCGAGAGGAGGATCTCGCCGATGTCGGTGGGGAACGTGAGCCCGATGTCGGGGTCGAGGACGCTGAGGCCCTTCTCGCGCTCGGGGTTGAAGGTCTCGGTGACGAGGTAGTTGACCGTCGCGCCCTCGGTGAGGGCGACGATGGCGTGCCCGAGCCCCTCGGAGAGGTAGACGGCACGACGGTCGACGTCGTCGATGAGCACCGAGTCCCACTGGCCGAAGGTCGGCGACCCGACCCGGATGTCGATGACGAAGTCGATGAACGCGCCCTTGGGGGCCGAGACGTACTTCGCCTGGCTCGGCGGCACGAGCGCGTAGTGCACGCCGCGGGCGACGCCGCGCGCCGACACCGAGGTGTTGACCTGCTTGAGCGCGAGGGGGTGCCCCACGGTCTCCTGCACGCGGTCGAAGCGGTACTGCTCGAAGAACACGCCACGGTCGTCGCCGTGCTGTGTCGGGACGAACTCCCAGGCGCCGGGCACGGTCAACTCACGGATCTGCACGTCGGGAGTCTAGCAACGGACGCCTTGTAGGCTGGGACCGTGAAAATCCTAGTCACCGGCGGCGCCGGCTTCATCGGATCGAATTTCGTGCGTCGCACCCTGGAGGACGCGTACCCGGGCCTCGAGGGCGCCGAGGTCGTCGTGCTCGACGCCCTCACCTACTCGGGCAACCTCGAGAACCTCGCCAGCGTGGCCGACTCCCCCCGCTACCGGTTCGTGCAGGGCGACATCCGCGACGGCGCGCTCCTCGACACGCTCTTCCCCGAGGTCGACGCCGTCGTCCACTTCGCGGCCGAGTCGCACGTCGACCGGTCCGTCCGCGACGCCTCGATCTTCGTCGAGACCAACGTCCTCGGCACGCAGCAGCTGCTCGACGCGGCGCTCCGCAACGATCTCGCGCGCTTCGTCCACGTCTCGACCGACGAGGTCTACGGCTCCATCGCCGAGGGCTCGTGGGCGGAGGACCGCCCCCTCGAGCCCAACTCGCCGTACTCGGCGTCGAAGGCCGGCAGCGACCTGCTCGCGCGCAGCTACCACCGAACCCACGGCCTGAACGTCTCGATCACGCGCTGCAGCAACAACTACGGCCCGTACCACTTCCCCGAGAAGGTCATCCCGCTCTTCGTCACGAACCTCATCGACGACCGTCACGTGCCCCTGTACGGCGAGGGCAACAACATCCGCGACTGGCTGCACGTCGACGACCACACCCGCGGCATCGCGATGGTCCTGGTCGACGGTCGCCCGGGCGAGATCTACAACATCGGCGGCGGGACGGAGCTCACGAACAAGGAGCTCACCGAGATGCTGCTCGAGGCCACCGGCAAGGACTGGTCGTACGTCGACCGCGTCCAGGACCGCCTCGGCCACGACCTCCGCTACTCGGTCGACATCTCCAAGATCCGTGCCGAGCTCGGCTACGAGCCGCAGGTGCCGTTCGCCCAGGGCCTCGCCGACGTCGTGCAGTGGTACCGCGACAACCGCCAGTGGTGGGAGCCCCTGAAGGAGCGCGCGGCCCTCTGATGACGACGCCCCAGCACGCCAAGTACCTCGTCACCGGCGCCCGCGGCATGCTGGGCTCCGACCTGGTCGAGGCCCTCTTCGGCCGCGACGTCACCCTCCTCGGTCGCTCCGAGCTCGACGTCACCGACCGCGACGCCGTGTTCGCCGCCGTGGAGGGCCACGACGTCGTGGTCAACGCCGCGGCCTGGACCGCCGTCGACGCGGCGGAGACCGACGAGGAGGCGGCGCTGGCGGTGAACGGGACGGCCGTCGGCCTCCTCGGCGAGGCGACCGCCGCCTCCGGCGCGAAGCTGGTCACGGTGTCGACCGACTACGTCTTCGCCGGCGACGCCGTCGCGCCGTACGCCGAGGACGCCCCCTACGCCCCCCTCAACGCGTACGGCCGCACCAAGGCCGTCGGCGAGCGGGCCGCCCTGGCAGCCAACCCGCGCGGCACCTACGTCGTGCGCACGGCGTGGCTGTACGGCCGGCACGGAGCGAACTTCCCGCGCACGATGCTCGGCCTCGCGGCCACGCGCGACACCTTCTCGGTCGTCGCCGACCAGGTCGGGCAGCCCACCTGGACCCTCGACCTCGCGCACCGGATCGTCGCCCTCGTCGACGCCGACGCCCCCGCCGGCGTCTACCACGGCACGGCCTCGGGGCAGGCGAGCTGGTTCGAGTTCGCGCAGGAGACCCTGCGGCTCGCGGGGCTCGACCCGGAGCGCGTGCTCGCGACCGACAGCTCGAGCTTCGTGCGCCCCGCTCCCCGGCCCGCCTACAGCGTGCTCGGCCACAACGCGTGGCGCCGAGCCGGGCTCGAGCCGATGCGCGACTGGCGCGAGGCCCTGGCCGAGGCGACCGCCACCGGCGTGCTCGCCGACCCGGTGGGAGGACGATGACCACGCTGCGGGTCGTCGTCGACCAGATCCTCGCCCCCGTCCCCGGCGGCATCGGTCGCTACACGAGCGAGCTCACCCGGGCCCTCGTCGCGACCGCGCCCCGCGGGTGCGAGGTCGAGGGCGTCGTCGCGGCCCATCCGCAGGACGACTACGACAGGCTCACCGACCTCGTCCCCGGGCTCGCCCGCCTCACGAAGTCGCCGCTCGGGCGCCGCGAGCTCTCGCTCGCCTGGCAGGCCGGCGTCCTCGGCCTCCCCGGCCGGGGCATGGTCCACGCCACCAGCCTCCTGGCTCCCCTCGGTCGTCACGACCGCGACCTCTCCCCCGGAGACCAGACGGTCGTCACCCTCCACGACACCGTCCCGTGGACCCACCCCGAGACGCTGACCCCCCGCGGGGTGCGCTGGCACCGGGCCATGATCAAGCGCGCCTTCCGGTACGCCGACGCCGTCGTCGTCCCCACGCACGCCGTCGCGGCCGACCTGGCCGAGCTCTTCCCCTTCGGCGACCGGATCCGGGTCGTCGGAGGCGCGGTGAGCGACGACCTGAGGGTGCCCGCCGACGCGGACGCCCTGGCCGACGCGCTCGACCTCCCCGAGCGCTACGTGCTGAGCGTCGGGACGCTGGAGCCGCGGAAGGGCCTCCGCCCCCTGATCGAGTCGCTCGCCCACCCCGACGCGCCCGACCTGCCCCTCCTCGTCGTCGGCCCGGACGGCTGGGGCGACGTCCGCGTCGCCGACATCGCCGCCGAGGCCGGGCTCGCGCCGGACCGTGTCCGCACCCTGGGCTTCGTCTCCGACGCCCAGCTGGCCGTCCTGCTGCAGCGGGCCTCGGTCTTCGTGTTCCCGAGCCTCGCGGAGGGCTTCGGCCTCCCCGTCGTCGAAGCGCTCAGCCTCGGCACGCCCACGATCGTCTCCGACGCCCCGGCCCTCGTCGAGGTGGCGGACGAAGCGGCCGTCGTGGTGCCCCGCGCCGACGCCGAGGGCTACCCGGCCCGGCTCGCGCAGGCGATCTTCCAGGTCGTCACCGACCTCGAGCTCTCCTCCCGGCTCGGCATCGCCGGGCTCGACCGCGCTCGCGCCTTCAGCTGGCGGGACTCGGCCGACAAGGTCTGGCAGCTGCACGCCGACCTGTAGCGCCGATGCACCGGCCTCCGCCCGCCCGCCGTCCGAGCGGGGGCGGAGCCGGTGGTCGTGACGTGCCTCGTCAGCCGGCCGGCGTCGAGGTCGTCGCGGCCGCGACGGCGGCGTGGATCACGTCGAAGTCGGGGTAGACGTTCGAGTACGTCGGCGGGACGATCTCGAGGTCGGTGATCGGCTGCGACTTGGCCTCGAGCGCGAGCTCGACGAAGGCGCCGAGCGCCCCCTGGGGGATGTCGGTGTCGACGGTCTGCGCGCCCGCGGCCGCGACCGACTGGAACTTCGACAGCACCGTGGCGGGCTGGAACTGCGACAGCAGCGCCTGCTGCACCTCCCGCTGGCGGGCCATGCGGTGGTAGTCGTCGGAGCCGTGCCGGGCCCGGGCGTACCAGAGGGCGTGGTAGCCGTCCATCACCTGCTCGCCCGGCTCGATCCAGCCGTCGACGTTGATCGGCTGGCCCGCGGCGTCGACGCCGCCGTTGATCGGGAGGCGCCCCTCGGTGTTGTCGATCGTGATGCCGCCGAGTGCGTCGATCAGCTGGACGAAGCCCTGCATGTCGATGAGGACGTAGTACTGGAGGGTGAGCCCGGTGACGCCCTGCACGGCGTCGCGCATGGCCTCGATGCCCGGGTTGCTCCCCCGCTGCTCCGCGTCGGGGTAGAGCTCCGGGTGCTCCTCGCCGTAGGTGTACAGGTAGCTCACGAGGCAGTCGTCGCCGCAGGAGTAGCCGTCGGGGAACTCGCCCCAGAGCGGGGACCCCTCGGAGAACGGCGCGTTGTAGAGGTTGCGCGGAATCCCGACGATGGTCGTGGCACCGGTCTCGGCGTCGATGCTCGCGACCGAGATGCTGTCGGGGCGGAGGCCCGTGCGGTCGGCGCCCGCGTCGCCGCCGAGCAGCAGGATGTTGTACCGGCCGTCGATCGGGTCGGCCGCCGCCTGCCGGGAGGTGAAGAGCGAGTCGAGCAGGCCGTGCTGCACCCCGGTCAGGTACGCGCCGTAGGCCGCGGGGCCCACCGTGCCCGCCAGCAGGAGCACCATCACGCCCGCCAGGAACCCCCGGGCCGTGGGCACCGTCCGCACGATGCGGAGGAGGCGGAGCGTGTCGATCGTCAGCACCAGCCACAGCGCCGCGTAGTAGATCAGGAACACCTGGACGACGGTGAGGGCCACGACGTTGGTCGCGACCTCGAAGAGCGGTGTGCGCCAGACCAGGGCCAGGACGACCGTGACGACGGCCGCGGCCCAGAAGACCAGGGTCGAGGCGAGCCCCCACCGGCCCAGGCGTCGGCTGCCCGCCAGGACCTGGGCCGACCCCGGCACCAGCACGTTGAGCACGACGAGCGCCCAGGCGCGCCTCGTCATGAACGACGGCGACCCGAGGTCGGGGTGGCGGACGGGGAGCGCGGCGCTCACAGCGACCGACGCAGAGCGGCGTTCTTCTGCTCGACCAGCTCGCCCAGGCCGGCCGCGTGCTCGGCCAGGCGGGCCGAGACAACGGGGTCGGCGGTGCCGAGGATGCGGGCGGCGAGCAGGCCGGCGTTGGCCGCGCCCCCGATGGAGACGGTGGCGACCGGGATGCCCGCGGGCATCTGCACGATCGAGAGGAGGGAGTCGAGCCCGTCGAGCGTGGCCAGCGCCACCGGCACGCCGACGACGGGGAGCGTGGTGAGCGAGGCGATCATGCCGGGCAGGTGTGCGGCGCCGCCCGCTCCGGCGATCACCACGCGGACGCCCCGCCCGGCCGCCCCCTTGCCGAAGGCGACCATCTTGTCGGGCGTGCGGTGGGCCGACACGACCTCGACCTCGTGCGCGATGCCGAGCTCCACGAGGACGTCGGAGGCGGCGCGCAGGGTCGGCCAGTCGCTGTCGGACCCCATGACGATCGACACGAGCGGACTCACGAGGGGGTCGTTCGGCCTCGTCGCGGGAGTCGGGGCGGGAGCGGTCGGGTCGGGCACGAAGGAGAGGATAGCCGTCAGCCCTCGAAGAAACGGACAGCGGCGCGCGCCCGGGCGGTGACCTCGTCGAGGTCGGCGCCCGTCGTCGTGACGTGCCCGACCTTGCGGCCGGGGCGGGGGTCCTTGCCGTAGTCGTGCACCTTGGCGCCCGGCTGAGCGGCCATGAGGGCGGCGAGCCGGTCGCCCATCGTGCCCTCGGACGGCCCGCCGAGCACGTTGACCATGACGCTCCAGGGGCGGTGCGCGCTCGTCTCGCCCAGGGGGAGGTCGAGCACGGCCCGCAGGTGCTGCTCGAACTGGCTCGTGACGGCGCCGTCGATCGTCCAGTGGCCGGTGTTGTGCGGCCGCATGGCCAGCTCGTTGATCAGCAGGCGGCCGTCCGCGGTCTCGAAGAGCTCCACGGCGAGCACGCCGGTCACCTCGAGCTGCTCGGCGACCGACCGGGCGATCGCCTCGGCCTCGCGGACGAGGGCCTCCGAGGCGCCGGGAGCAGGAGCGGTCACCTCGGCGCACACCCCGTCGCGCTGCATGGTCTCGACGAGGGGCCACGCCGCGATCTCGCCGCTCGGGCGGCGAGCGACCAGCTGCGAGAGCTCGCGGCGGAACTCGACGAGCTCCTCCACGAGCAGCACGGCGTCGGGGCCGTGCTCGGCCACGACGGCGAACCAGTCGTCGGCCTCGTCGGCGGCCCGGACCACCCGGACGCCCTTGCCGTCGTAGCCGCCGCGCGGGGTCTTCACGACCGCCCGCCCGCCGTGGCCCTCGAGGAACGCGCCCAGGTCGGCCGAGTCGCGCACCGCGGACCACTCCGGGACGGGGAGCCCGAGCGCGGTCAGGCGCTCCCGCATGACGATCTTGTCCTGGGCGACGGCCAGGGCGCCCGGCGAGGGGTGCACGGCCACGCCGGCCTCGACCAGCGCCCGGAGCACCTCCTGCGGGACGTGCTCGTGGTCGAACGTGACGACGTCGACGTCACGGGCGAAGTCGAGGACGGCGCGGGCGTCGTGGTGGTCGCCGACGGCCGTCGCCGCGAGCCCTGCCGAGGTGCCCTCCGCCTCGGCGAGCACCCGCAGGTCGAACCCGAGGTGCACCGCCGGGGGCACCATCATCCGTGCGAGCTGGCCGCCGCCGATCACTCCGATGCTGTGGGCCATCTCGTCTCCTCGCTCGCGCCCCCGCGGTCGGGCGACGCTGTATCGTCGTCACGGCTCCTGCGAGCCACCCACCATCTTGGCCGATCACCGGGAGAGGCGCATGCGACGACTCGTCGAGCAGCTCCTGCGCTACGGCGCCGTGGGCGGGGTGGGGCTGGTCGTCGACCTCGGCTTGTTCAACCTGCTCCGCGCCACCGTGCTCGACCCGGAGCAGGTGAGCCAGGGCGCCGTCGTCGCCAAGGTGGTCTCCGGCGTCGTCTCGATCGTCGTGGTCTGGGTGGGCAACCGGCTCTGGACGTTCCGGGCGACACGGAGCGACCACCCCGTCCGCGAGGCGGCGGAGTTCTTCGCCGTGGCGCTCGGCGGCCTCGCCATCGGGCTCGCCTGCCTGGTCGTCTCCCACTCGGTGCTGGGCCTCCGGTCGGCGCTGGCCGACAACGTGTCGTCCAACGTCGTCGGGCTCGCGCTCGGGACGGCGTTCCGGTTCACGCTCTACAAGGCCTGGGTGTTCAGCCCCCGTCGACGGGGCCGACGACACCCCACCGCCACGGCGCGGGAGGACCTGGTCGGGAGCACCGAGCCCGCGGAGGCCCGGGGCTAGGGACGCCCGAGGCCCCGCGCGTCGAAGCCCGCCGCGCGCCAGGCACCGAGGTCGAGGACGTTGCGGGCGTCGACGATGCGCCGGCCCGCGACCAGCGAGGCCACGTGCGCGGGCTCGAGGTCGCGGAAGACGCGCCACTCCGTCAGCACGAGGACGACGTCCGCACCGGCCAGGGCCGTGTCCGCGTCGTCGACGTAGGCGAGCTCGGGAGCCACCCTGGCCGCGGTCGCGGTGGCCTCCGGGTCGTGGACCACGACGTCCGCGCCGGCGGCCCGGAGCGCCCGGGCGACGTCGAGCGCCGGCGAGTCGCGCACGTCGTCGCTGTCGGGCTTGAACGCCACGCCGAGCACGGCGACGCGCGCGCCCGCGACGACGCCGAGCATCTCGGCGGTGAGGTCGACCACCTTCCGTCGTCGTCGCAGGTTGACGGCGTCGACGTCGGCGAGGAACGCCAGCGAGTCGAGACCGAGCTCGTCGGCCCGGGCCTGGAACGCCCTGATGTCCTTCGGGAGGCACCCGCCGCCGAAGCCGAGCCCGGCGTTGAGGAAGCGACGGCCGATGCGCGCGTCGTGCCCGATCGCGTCGGCCAGCTGCGTGACGTCGGCCCCCGTCGCCTCGGCGATCTCGGCCATGGCGTTGATGAACGAGATCTTGGTGGCCAGGAAGGCGTTGGCCGACACCTTCACCAGCTCCGCCGTCGCGTAGTCGGTGACGATGCGGGGCATGCCGCTCGCGAGAGGGGTGGCGTACACCTCGTCGAGCAGCCCGGTCGCACGGTCGCCCTCCGGGCCGGGACGGACGCCGTAGACGAAGCGGTCGGGCGAGAGCGTGTCGGCGACGGCGAAGCCCTCCCGGAGGAACTCCGGGTTCCAGGCGAGGTCCGCCCCCGAGGAGGCGCGCACCAGGTCGCCGAGACGGGCTGCGGTGCCGACGGGGACGGTCGACTTGCCCACCACCAGGTCGCCCTCGCCGAGGTGGGGCAGGAGACCGGTGACGGCCGCGTCGACGTAGCGGAGGTCGGCGGCGTGGCTGCCCGCGGTCTGCGGCGTGCCGACGGCGACGAAGTGGACCTGCGCCCCGGCCGCCTCGGCCATGTCGGTCGTGAAGCGCAGCCGCCCGCTCGCGACGCCGCGGGCGAGGACCTCGGGAAGCCCCGGCTCGAAGAACGGCGCCCGACCGGCCGACAGCTCGGCGACCTTGTGCTCGTCGACGTCGACGCCGACGACGTCGTGCCCGAGCTCGGCCATGCAGGCCGCGTGGACCGCACCGAGATAACCGCAACCGATCACAGAGATTCGCATCGACATACCTTATTCCAGTTCGGGCCCGGGCGCCAGTCGGTCGCCCCGCGGCGGGGCGCCTCAGCGGTCGGGGTGGTCGGTCCGCCAGCCCGGGTCGTCTCCCCAGGGCTCCGGCCGCTCGACCGGGCGTCGCCGCACGAGCGGGTCGGACGCCGCCTCCATCAGGTCGTGCAGCGTGGCCTGGACGAGGTCGGCCGACGGCACGTCCCACAGCACGACCGGCCGGTCGAGGCCCGTGCCCACGAGCACGTCGCCGCTGCGGAAGAGGCTCTGCGCGGCGTTCCGACGCACGGTCAGGTCGTAGCCCCGGCTGTGCAGCAGCTCCTGTCGGGTGCGCACGAAGAAGCCGCGTCGGACGATGAGGCGCCGCGTGGTGATGACGGTGTGGCGCCCCAGCCAGACGAGCAGCGGCACCGCCCAGAGCAGCAGGGCGAGGAGCGCGGCGGCTCCGAGCACGGCCCACGTCTGCCACCCGGCCTCGACGACGCCGCTCAGCCACCCGGCGCCGGCGCAGATCGCGATGAGGGCCACCGAGGGCCAGAACAGGACCCGGGCGTGGGGGCGCAGCCGGGCGACCACGACCTCGGGCGGCTGCTGCTCGACCGTCCCCGTCGCGTCACCCATGGCGGACGTGGGTGACGTCGCCCGAGGCCACCGCCCGCTCGGCGCCCGAGGGCGGGCGGACGACGAGCCGGCCGCCCTCGTCGACGGCGACGGCGAGGCCCGTGAGCAGCTCTCCCGACGGCAGCTCCACGCGGACCTCGCGGCCGAGCGTGCTGCACTCGGCGGCCACGCGGGCGTGCAGGCCGGAGGAGACGGCGTCGCCCCCGGCGGCGGCGAGCGCGTCGAACCCGGCGAGCACCTCGGAGACCCAGCCGGCCACGACCAGGTCGGCCAGCGACTCCGCGTCCCCCTCGGCCCCCTCGAGCCGGAGCGACGTGGAGGCGTCGGTGGGCAGCTCGTCGCGGGGCGTCGTGAGGTTGACCCCCGCGCCCACCACCACGGCCGAGGCACCGGGCCGGAGCTCGGCGAGGACGCCGCACACCTTGGCCCCGCCGACCTGCACGTCGTTGGGCCACTTGAGGCCGACCCGGTCGGCGCCCACCAGCGACGCGACGGCCGCGCGCATCGCGACGCCGGCCAGGAGGGGCACCCAGCCCAGCGCGTCGACCGGCACGGAGCCGCGCTCGAGGAGGACGCTGACGGCGACGGTGCGGCCCGGTCGCGCCACCCACCGGCGGTCCAGGCGGCCGCGGCCGGCCGTCTGCGAGAGCGTGGCGAGGACGGCGCCGTGCGGGGCCGAGGCGTCGGCCAGCAGGTCGGCGTTGGTCGACCCCGTCTCGGCGACGTGGACGAGGCGGGGCGAACGGGCGGAGGCGAGCGGGAACGTCACGCGGTCAGCCTAGGCGTGTGAGGACTCCCACAGCGCGGGAGCCGATCGACGTGCGACGAGCTCCAACGGCCGGGGAGCGCCCGCTGGGTAGAGTGAGGCGCGTGACTTCCGACACCACCCGCCCCGAGGCCGACGGCCCGGCGGCCCCCCAGCCCGACCTGCGGACGACGGCGGGCAAGCTCGCCGACCTGAAGACCCGGTACCACGAGGCCGTGACGGCGAGCGGCGAGGCCGCCGTCGCCAAGCAGCACGCCAAGGGCAAGATGACCGCCCGCGAGCGCATCGACGGGCTCCTCGACCCCGGGTCGTTCGTCGAGCTCGACGAGTTCGTCCGCCACCGCACCCACGCCTTCGGCATGGAGGCCAAGCGCCCCTACGGCGACGCCGTCGTCACCGGCACGGGCACCATCCACGGCCGCCAGGTGGCGGTCTACTCGCAGGACTTCACGATCTTCGGCGGCTCGCTCGGCGAGGTCGCGGGCGAGAAGATCATCAAGGTGATGCAGCTGGCGCTGAAGACGGGCGTTCCGATCATCGGCATCCTCGACAGCGGCGGAGCGCGCATCCAGGAGGGCGTCGTCGCCCTCGGCAAGTACGGGGAGATCTTCCGGCTGAACACCGCCGCCTCGGGCGTCATCCCGCAGATCTCGCTCATCATGGGCCCGGCCGCGGGAGGCGCGGTGTACTCGCCCGCGCTGACGGACTTCGTCATCATGGTCGACAAGACGAGCCACATGTTCGTCACCGGCCCCGACGTCATCAAGACCGTCACGGGAGAGGACGTCGGCTTCGAGGAGCTCGGCGGCGCGCTCACCCACAACAAGGTCAGCGGCGTCTCGCACTACCTCGCGAGCGACGAGGACGACGCCCTCGACTACGCCCGGTCGCTGCTCTCGTACCTGCCCGACAACAACCTCTCGGAGCCGCACGTCTTCGACCGGCCGGTCGAGCTCGAGACGACGGACGCCGACCGCACGCTGAACACGCTGATCCCCGACAGCCCCAACCAGCCCTACGACGTCACGACGGTGATCGAGCACGTCGTCGACGACGGCGAGTTCCTCGAGGTCCAGCCCCTCTTCGCCCCCAACATCGTGATCGGGTTCGGCCGCGTCGAGGGCCGCTCCGTCGGCGTCATCGCCAACCAGCCCTCGGCCATGGCCGGCACGCTCAACATCGAGGCGGGCGAGAAGGCCAGCCGGTTCGTGCGCTTCTGCGACGCCTTCGGCATCCCCATCCTCACGCTCGTCGACGTCCCCGGCTACCTGCCGGGCACCGACCAGGAGTGGACGGGCGTCATCCGCCGCGGGGCCAAGCTCCTCTACGCGTACGCCGAGGCCACCGTGCCGCTGGTCACCGTCATCACGCGGAAGGCCTACGGCGGGGCCTACATCGTCATGGGCTCCAAGCAGCTCGGGGCCGACATCAACCTCGCCTGGCCGACCGCCGAGATCGCCGTCATGGGCGGCCAGGGCGCCGTCAACATCCTCTACCGGGGCGAGATCAAGGCCGCCGAGGCCGCCGGCGAGGACGTCGCGGAGGTACGGGCCCGACTGGCGAGCGAGTACACCTACAACGTCGCCAGCCCGTTCCTGGCCGCCGAGCGCGGCGAGCTCGACGGCGTCATCGAGCCGGCGGCCACCCGGGTCTCGGTCATCAAGGCACTCCGGGCCCTGCGCACCAAGCGGGCCGAGCTGCCGCCCAAGAAGCACGGGAACATCCCGCTGTGAGCGACGTCCTCCGCGTCGTCGCCGGGTCGCCGACCCCCGAGGAGCTCGCCGCCGTCACGGCGGTCCTCGCCGCGGTCGAGGCCGAGACCCGGAGCCGGCGCGACACCGAGGCCGTGCCGGCGAGCCCCTCGGAGTGGTCGTCGCGGGCCCGGGTCGTCCGTCGGCCGCTCCCCCGCGGCGCGGGCGCCTGGCGCAGCCCCGTCCGCTGACCTCGCGGGGCCAGCCGACGTACCCCGTCCTGTCCCCCGGTCGAGTCGGCCCCCGCACGGTCGGGCAGGGCGAGATCCGCGTGGCCAGTGCTCCCGAACGGGGGTAGACCGACCTATCGTCCCCTCGGTGTCCCCCTAAATGACGACTGTGCGCACCCTGGGTCGACCGGCATAGTCATCAGTGCTAGGTGTCTCTCTCTGAGTAGCACCGCCGATCGAGGGTCGACTAGGGTAAGCAGGTTCCTCGACCGGGGGCGGGTCAGGGCGGTATTCGGGTTACCGCCCTGACCCAGTGACGTTCCCCAGGAGGGCCGGACTCATCGTCCGGCCCTCCTTCTTCGTCCGGTGCCCGACGGGTGCGTCGGCGGCGACCCGGCCGTGCCCGCTAGGGCGTCGCCTGCTCCGGCACCGAGCGCGGGATCTGCAGCCAGAGCTGGACCTCGTCGCCGTCGTCGTCCTCGTCGGCCTCCGCCGCGACTCCTCGCCCGAGGGCGCTGGAGCTCAGGTCGGCCGAGCCGAGGCCGACGACCGTCACCGCGTCGTCCCCTCCGCCGGAGGCCGTCCGGATGATGATGCGGTCGGCGGAGGAGCCGTGGAGAGCCTCGGCGAGCGCCTGGTGGATGCGTCGCAGCTCCCGGGCGTCGAGGTCGTCGATGCCGCCCTCGTCGAGCAGGCTGACGACGGCGCCGCGACGCCGGGCGGCCATGACCTCACGCCGCACGTCGTCGTCGAGGAGGCGGCGGCCGCGGATCTCGTCGCGGATCGCGCCCTCGAGGTGGAGGCACTCCTGCCGCTGCTCGGGCGTGAGGTCGCCGCCCTGGGCCACGATCTCCTGCAGCATCGGCCGTGCGGTGCGGCTGGTCTGGAGCAGGCGGTACTGACGTTCGTTGACGTGGGCCTCCTGGGCGGCCTGCCAGTCCGCCGCTTCGTGCTCGGCGAGGATGAACTCGCGCGTCTCCCGCCCGGCACGGGTCAGGGTGGCCGTCATCGCGTGCGCGAAGGCGACCCACGAGACGCTGCCGACGACACCGAGGTCGGCGACGGCGCCGAGCCCGCCCCAGGTCACGCCGTGGACGGCCATGAAGCCGACCCCGAGCCAGGCGAACCCCTGGCGGCGACGGGTGGCGACGATGACCATCAGCGTGCCGATCGCGGCGACGTACCAGGTCGCGTAGCCGTTCTTCTGCGACGGGTCGAGCTGCGACGTCACGAGGAGCGGCATGACGACGCTGACGGCCAGCGCGAACGCGGCGAGCCAGACCGGCATGCGCGCGCGGCCCGAGGGCCAGAGCACCATCACGGTGACGACCACGTAGACGACCATGCAGGCCACGACGGGCCACGGGTCGTCGAAGCGGTCGAGGCTGACGGCGGCGAGGACGAGGTGGTAGCCGGAGAAGACGGCGGCCAGCAGGACGATCAGCCAGCGCGGGACGCTGACCCTCACGACACGGCCTCCTCGCGGGCGGCGTCGGCGGGGCCGACGACGTCGCCGCTCGGCCAGGCGAGGCGCACGACGGTGCCCTCACCCGGGCGCGAGTCGATGCAGGCGAGCCCGCCCGCGTTCGCGAGCCGCTCGACGATGGAGACCCGGACCCCGAGGCGCCCCTCCGGCACGTGCCCGGGGTCGAAGCCCCGCCCGGTGTCGCCGACCTCGACGAGGGCTCCGCCGGTCTCGGTCCACTCCACCGTCACCCAGCGTCGGACGTCGTCGCCGCCGGCGTGCTGGCAGCTGTTGACGACGGCCTGGACGGCCGCGCTGTAGAGCGCCTCGGCCGCCGGCGAGGGGATGCCGTGGCCGTCGATGCCGCGGGTGCTGACCTCCACGTCGGCGCCCATCTCGCTCGTGACGACGACGAGCCGGTCGCGCATGGAGCCGAGGGTCGTCGCCGACTCGTCGAAGGGAGTCTGGCTCGCCGCGCTGGAGAGGTGCGCCACCGCGTTCCGCGCCATCGAGGTCGCGAGGACCTTCTCCTCCGCGCTGTAGGCCCGCGCCGCCTGGATGAAGGTCGTCAGGACGCTGTCGTGCACGATCGCGTCGACCTCGACGCGCTCGAGCTCGGTCGCGTGCTCGCGGATCGCGTTCGAGTACCGCGCCACCGCCGTCGCCTGGGCCGCGTCGACGTTGGCGCTGGCCTGACGGAGGATCAGGACGAGGATGAGCACGGCGCCGCCGAGCAGCACGGCGTAGACGGAGTCGAGGGCGGCACGGGAGACCGTCGCCCCGCCTCCCGAGGGCGTCAGCCGGATGAGCCCGTAGACCAGCGGGGCGACGAAGAGGTAGCCGGTCGCGATCCAGGCCGAGAAGGCGAAGGCGGCCGCCGCGGTGGCCACCGTGCAGAGGTACCAGAGCCAGGGCACGGAGGGCTGCACGACGCTCGGGTCCTGGACGGCCAACGGCCAGGTGATGAGGGCGATGAGGTAGGCGACCGCGACGAAGGCGCTGGCCGTCTCGACGCCGCGGACGAGGAGGCTGGCCACCCCGATGGCGACGAAGCCGCCGAACATGGCCAGCCCGATGATCCAGGCCCACGCGACCTGCATGCTGCCGATCTGGGCGAGCATGCTCGGGAAGGCCTGCAGCCCGAAGATCAGGCCCGCGAGCGCGATGACCCGGCCGAGGACCTTGTCGAAGAGGGCCTGGCTGATCGGGTTGCGCGAGGCGCGGGGCGGGGCGGGAGCGGTGAGCGCCCGCTCAGCGGCCATCGCCGCCGTCCGCGTCGAGGCCCGGCAGGATGCCGTCCTCGACGGCGCGACGCAGCAGGTCGACCTTGGTGGGTGCCGGGCGGCCGACCTCGACGTACTTGACGCGGATGCGGTCGAGGTACTCGCGGGCCGTCGAGTAGCCGATGCCGAGCTGCTGGGCGGCGAGCTTGAGCGGGAGGCCCGAGGCGTAGAGGTGGAGGATCTCGCGCTCGCGCCGACCGAGCTGGGCCTTCGCGAAGTCGCGGTCGGCGTCGATCGCGCTCGCCCACTCGAGGTTGTTCAGCACGTCGCCGCGGGCGACCGTGGCGACGGCGGCCATCACGGTCTTCGTCGCCGACGACTTCGGGATGACGCCGGCCGCGCCCGCCGCGAGCGCCTCGCGGACGCTGGCGACCCGGTCGGCGATGCTGTGCACCAGGACGGCCGAGCCGGTGGCCTGGACGCGCTTGACGTTCTCGGTGACCGTGGAGCCGTCGCCGAGGGAGAGGTCGAGCACGACCACGTCGACCTCGCGGCCGGCGAGCGCCTCGACGAGCTCCTGGACCCCCGCGGCCGTGAGCACGACGTCGAAGCCCTCGTTCTGGCACGCGGCCTGGATGCCGAGGCGCACCGACTCGTGGTCGTCGACGATGGCGACCCTCACGGGCGGAGCGGGCGGGGGCGAGACCGGAGCGTCGGTCGTGGCGTCAGTCACGGTGGGTCCTTCTGTCGGCGTGCGGCCGGTCCCTGATCCCGGCCGTGCACGACGCCATCGTATCCGCCCGGGGCCGCCGCGTCAGCGTCGACGCAGCTGCACGACGGTCTCGACGTGGTGCGTGTTCGGGAAGAGGTCGAAGGCCCGGAGACGGACGGCGTCGTAGCCCGCGTCGCGGAACAGCGCGACGTCGCGGGCGAGGGCGACCGGGTCGCAGGCCACGTAGACGACCTGGGCGGGCGACAGCTCGCCGAGGGCGGCGACGACCTCCTTGCCGGCGCCCGAGCGGGGCGGGTCGAGCACGACGGTCGCGGCCCGCGCGCGGTCGCGCTCGGCGGCGGTCGCGCGGTCGGCGCGCTGGCGGACCCAGCGCTCGACACGGCCCGTCTCGGCCGAGGCCCCGAGCCACTCCGCGAGGTTCTCCGAGGCGTGCTCGGTCGCGCGCTCGTCGCTCTCGACGCTCGTCACGCGGACGGAGGGGCCGAAGGCGTCGCCGAGCGCGGCCGCCAGGAGGCCGACGCCGCCGTAGAGGTCGAGGTTGTCGGCGCGCGGGTCGAAGAGGTCGACGTCGACCATCTGCTGCACGGCGGCCGTCAGGGTCGCCGCGGCTTGGCGGTGCACCTGCCAGAAGCCCCGATCGTCGAGGCGGAAGCTGCGGTCGCCGACCGTCTCGGTGATGGTGCTGGGCGCCTGGCGCCCGATGACGAGGCGCGCTCCCCCGACGCTCGGCGCGAGGACGTCGACGTGCTCCTCGCCGACGAAGGCCTCGCCGAGGGGCGCGGCGGCGGCCACCTCGTCGGTGGCGAGCGGCAGGTCCCGGACGGGCACGACGCGGTGCGAGCGCGCCGCGTACTGGCCGGGTCGACCGTCGGCGTCGAGGTGCAGCCGGACGCGCGTCCGCCAGCCCGTGCCCCGGCGCTCGTCGTCGCCCGGCAGGGCCTCGACCGTGACGGTCGCCTCGGCCTCCGGCAGGCCGCCGGTGCGCACGAGCGCGTCGCGCAGCACCTGCGACTTGAGCTCGCGCTGGTGGGCGAGGTCGACGTGGCCGAACTCGGCGCCGCCGGCCCGGTCGACCGGGTCGACCTCGAGGGCGGCGGCGGACCACACGTGCGCGCGCCGGTGCTCGCTGGCCTCCACGACCGACACGGTGTCGGCGCGCCAGAACGACTTCTTCTTGTCGTCGGTGACGCGGGCGACCACCTTCTCGCCCGGCAGGGTGTCGCTGACGAACACCACGCGCCCGTCGAGGCGCGCCACCGAGATGCCCCCGTGTGCGATGCCCGTCACGTCCAGTTCGACCTCGCGGCCCAGCATGTCTCCCATGCGTCGAGTCTGACAGGCTGGCGGGCATGACCGTCGCGCTCTACCTGGCCAGCACCTCCCCCGCCCGCCTCGCCCTCCTCCGGGCCGCGGGCGTCGAGCCCGTCCTGATCAGCCCCGGCGTCGACGAGGACGCCGCGGTGGCACGGGCCGAGGAGGAGGCGGGGCGTCGCCTGACGGCCTCCGAGACCGTGTCGCTCCTGGCCCGGGCGAAGGCCGAGGCCGTGCTCGACGTGACCGTCGACGGTCGCCCGCTCGACGGTCTCGTGCTCGGCGGCGACAGCGCCTTCGAGTTCGACGGCGAGGTGCACGGCAAGCCGCACCTGCCCCGGCTCGCGCTCGACCGCTGGCGCCGCATGGCCGAGGTGGGGCACGGCACGCTCTGGTCGGGCCACTGGCTGATCGACCACCGGGGAGGCGCGCCGCGGGCCACGGAGGAGCACCCGTCGGGGGGCGCGGGCGCCGTCGCCTCCGCCGACCTCACCTTCGCCGACGACCTCGACCCGGCCGAGCTCGACGCCTACGTGGCCACCGGGGAGCCCCTCGAGGTGGCCGGCGCCTTCACCATCGACGGCCGGGCCTCCGCCTTCATCGGCCACATCGAGGGCACCCCGAGCGCCGTCGTGGGGCTCTCCGTGCCGGTGCTCCGCTCGCTCGTGCGCGGCTTCGGCGTCGGCTGGCAGGAGCTCTGGACCTCTCCGACCGGGGCGTCCTCGTAGGAAGCATCACGCGCCTCCCGCGTGTTCTTGTGCACGTCAGCCAAAGAAAAGGGTCGACCGCGCAATAGGGTGAGGAACTATGCCTCGTATCAGCAAGGTCCTCATCGCCAACCGTGGAGAGATCGCCGTCCGCGTGATCCGGGCCGCCCGCGACAGCGGCATCGGCTCCGTCGCCGTCTACGCCGACCAGGACCGCGACGCCCAGCACGCCCGCCTCGCCGACGAGGCCTACGCGCTCGAGGGCACGACGAGCGCCGAGACGTACCTCGTCATCGACAAGATCCTCTCCGTCGCCCGCCGCTCGGGGGCGGACGCGGTGCACCCGGGCTACGGGTTCCTCGCCGAGAACGCCGACTTCGCGCGCGCCGTCACGGCCGCCGGGCTCGTCTGGATCGGGCCTTCGCCCGCGGCCATCGAGCAGCTCGGCGACAAGGTCAGCGCCCGCCACATCGCCGAGCGCGTCGGCGCCCCGCTCGCCCCCGGCACGCTCAACCCGGTCTCCGGGGCCGACGAGGTGCTCGAGTTCGTCGACCAGCACGGCCTCCCCGTCGCCATCAAGGCGGCGTTCGGCGGCGGCGGCCGCGGCCTCAAGGTCGCCCGCACCCGCGAGGAGGTCCCCGAGCTCTTCGAGTCGGCGACCCGCGAGGCCGTCGCCGCCTTCGGCCGCGGCGAGTGCTTCGTCGAGAAGTACCTCGACCAGCCCCGGCACGTCGAGACCCAGTGTCTCGCCGACCAGCACGGCAACGTCGTCGTCGTCTCGACGCGCGACTGCTCGCTGCAGCGCCGTCACCAGAAGCTCGTCGAGGAGGCGCCCGCGCCGTTCCTGACGGAGGCCCAGGTGGAGGCCCTCTACAGCGCGTCGAAGGCCATCCTCCGCGAGGTCGGGTACGTCGGGGCCGGCACCTGCGAGTTCCTCGTCGGGAAGGACGGCACCGTCTCCTTCCTCGAGGTCAACACGCGCCTCCAGGTCGAGCACCCGGTCTCGGAGGAGGTCACCGGCATCGACCTCGTGCGCGAGCAGTTCCGCCTCGCCGAGGGCGGCGTGCTCGAGTACGGCGACCCGGTGGCCCGCGGGCACTCGTTCGAGTTCCGCATCAACGGCGAGGACGCCGGGCGGGGCTTCATGCCGGCTCCGGGCCCCGTCCACGTGTTCTCCGCCCCGACCGGGCCCGGCGTCCGCGTCGACAGCGGCGTCCAGGCGGGTGACGAGATCAGCGGGTCGTTCGACTCCCTGCTGGCCAAGCTGATCGTCACCGGAGCCACCCGCGAGGAGGCCCTCGAGCGGTCGCGCCGCGCCCTCGACGAGTTCACGGTCGCCGGCCTCCCCACCGTCCTGCCGTTCCACCGCGCCATCGTGCGCGACCCCGCCTTCGCCCCGGCCGACGGGGCGCCGTTCTCGATCTACACCCGCTGGATCGAGACCGAGTTCGAGAACGACATCCCCGCCTGGAGCGGCGAGGCCGAGGCGCCGCGCGCGCTCGACGAGCGCACCACCGTCGTGGTCGAGGTCGGCGGCAAGCGCGTCGAGGTCTCGCTGCCGGCCGGTCTGGGCGCCCGCACCGCGCCTCCCGCCGCCGCTCCCCGCCGGCGCTCCGGCGGGTCGACCGTCGTCACCGCGACGGGCTCGCAGGTGACCTCGCCGATGCAGGCCACCGTCGTCAAGCTCGCCGTCGAGGAGGGCCAGTCGGTCGTCAAGGGCGACCTCGTGCTCGTGCTCGAGGCCATGAAGATGGAGCAGCCGGTCGCGGCCCACCGCGACGGCGTCGTCTCGGGCATCTCGGCCGCGGTCGGCCAGACGGTGTCGTCGGGCCACGTGCTGCTCAGCATCGACTGACGCCCGCGGAGGCGCCCCCCGGCCCGGGGAGCAGACCCTAGAGTGGAGCGCATGTCCGAGACACCCACGCACCCCCTCGACGACCCCGCTGCCGACCCGTTCGAGGTCGCCCGCACCGCCGCTGCCGACATCGCCCGGGCCACCGGCGTCGAGCGCCACGACATCGCCCTCACGCTCGGCAGCGGCTGGGCCGCGGCGGCCGACCTGATCGGCGAGACCGTCGCCGAGGTGCCCGCCACCGAGATCACCGGCTTCAGCGCCTCCGCGGTGGTCGGCCACACCGGCTCGATCCGCAGCATCCTGCTGCCGAGCGGCAAGCACGCCCTCGTCATCGGCGCCCGCACGCACTACTACGAGGGCCACGGCGTCCGCCGCGTCGTCCACAGCGTCCGCACCGCGGCCGCCGCCGGCGCGACCACGATGATCCTCACCAACGGCGCGGGCGGCATCAAGGAGACCTGGAAGCCCGGCAGCCCCGTGCTGATCAGCGACCACATCAACCTGACCGCCGACTCCCCCCTCGAGGGCGCGACCTTCATCGACCTGACCGACCTCTACTCGGCGCGGCTCCGCGAGCTCGCCAGGGGGATCGACCCCTCGCTCGACGAGGGCGTCTACACGCAGTTCCGCGGGCCGCACTACGAGACGCCCGCCGAGGTGCAGATGGCCAAGGCCATGGGCGGCCACATCGTCGGGATGTCGACGGCCCTCGAGGCCATCGCCGCCCGCCAGGCCGGCATGGAGATCCTCGGCATGTCGCTGATCACCAACCTCGCCGCGGGCATCCAGAAGGAGCCGCTGTCGCACCAGGAGGTGCTGCAGGCGGGCCGCGACGCCGAGGCCGCCATCAGCGACCTCCTCTCGCGCATCGTGGCGGCCCTGTGAGCGGCGACGCGACCGCCGGGCTCCTCGCCGACGCGCAGGCCTGGCTCGACCAGGACCCTGACGAGGTCACCCGGGCCGAGCTCGCCGCGCTGCTGACGGCGGTGCGGTCGGGCGACGACGGGGCGGCCGCCGAGCTGCGCGACCGTTTCGACGGCCGCCTGCAGTTCGGCACGGCGGGCCTCCGCGGCGCCCTCGGGGCCGGCCCGAACCGCATGAACCGCGTGCTCGTGGCCCAGGCGGCGGCGGGCTTCGCAGCGTTCCTGGTGGGCCGTGAGGCCTCGCCGTCGATCGTGATCGGCTACGACGGCCGGACCAACAGCGACGTCTTCGCCCGCGACACGGCGGAGATCATGGCCGCGGCGGGCGTCTCCGCCACGCTGCTGCCCCGGGCGCTCCCCACCCCCGTGCTCGCCTTCGCCGTGCGGCACCTCGACGTCAGCGCCGGCGTCATGGTGACCGCGAGCCACAACCCCGCCGCCGACAACGGCTACAAGGTCTACCTGGGCGGTCTCGACGCCGGGTCGCAGATCGTGTCGCCGGTCGACGCGGAGATCGCGGCTCTGATCGAGGAGGCGGCGCGTCGCCCGGTGTCGGAGATCCCCCGCTCCGACGACCACCGACAGGCCGGCGACGACCTCGTCGGCGAGTACGTGGCCCGCACCGCGGCCCTCGCCGGCACCGCCGCGTCGGGGTCGCAGCCTCGCGTCGTCTACACGGCGATGCACGGCGTCGGGTGGGAGGTCGCGCGTCGCGTCTTCGCGACGGCGGGCTTCACCGAGCCCGTGCCCGTCGCCGAGCAGTCGGCGCCCGACCCCGCCTTCCCCACGGTCGCCTTCCCGAACCCGGAAGAGCCCGGTGCGCTCGACCTGGCCTTCGCCACCGCCGACCGCGTCTCCGCCGACCTGGTCATCGCCAACGACCCCGACGCCGACCGCCTCGCTGTCGCCGTGCCGGGGCCCGACGGGTGGCGGCGCCTGACCGGCAACGAGGTCGGGGCGCTGCTGGGCTGGCGTGCCGCCGAGCGAGCCCGCCGGGACGACGTCGACGGCACCCTCGCCGCGAGCATCGTCTCGTCGCCGGCCCTCCGCGAGGTCGCCCGCCGCTACGACCTCGACTACCGCGACACCCTGACCGGCTTCAAGTGGGTCTCCCGCGTGGGCGGCCTGCTCTACGGCTACGAGGAGGCGCTCGGCTACCTGGTCGACCCGGCCAAGGTCCGTGACAAGGACGGCATCTCCGCCGCCGTCGAGATCCTGGCCCTCGCCACCGAGCTGCACGGCCGGGGCTCGAGCATCGCCGAGCACCTGCGCGACTTCGACGCGGAGTTCGGCGCCTTCGCCTCGTCGCAGATCTCGCTGCGCGTCGACGACCTGGAGCGCATCAAGGAGCTGACCACGCGACTCCGCCAGTCGCCGCCCCGCCAGGTCGGCACGCGACGGGTCGACCACGTCGACGACTTCATCGACGGCTTCGGGGAGTTCCCCGCCGGCGACGTGCTCCGCTTCTGGTTCACCGACGGCTCGAGGGTCATCGTGCGCCCGAGCGGGACGGAGCCGAAGCTCAAGGTCTACATCGACGCGTCGAGCACCGACGGGGAGGCCCCGGCTCGCCGGGCCGCCGCCGAGGCGGCCGTGGCCGACCTCGACGCGGGCATGCGCGCGTTGCTCGCCTAGTCCACCACGAGACGAGCACGGAGGCCGCTCCCCTGAGGGGGGCGGCCTCCGTCCGTGCGTCCGTGCCCGGACCGGCCCCGTCAGCCGAGCGACCGCTGCAGCTTCTCGGTGAGCTCCTGCTGGTCGAAGTGGTTCTGGATGACGATGACGTCGGCGAAGGTCTGGCCGATGGCCTCGACGAACTCGGCGGAGGTGAGGATCACCTGGGCGTCGTCCGCGACGCCGGCCAGGGAGCCGATGTCGGCCGCGACGACGTCCGCCTCGATGTCGAGCTTGGCCAGGACGCGCTCGGCGTTGACCTTGAGGATGCCGCTGCTGCCGATGCCGACGCCGCAGATGGTCACGATCTTCACGGGGAGCCCTCCTCGGGCGTCGAGCGGCCGCCGTCGGCCGAGGCGGGGGCGCCGAGCAGCTGCCGGACCTCGTCGGCGGAGGCCGCGCCGGCGAGGGCGGGGATGACCGACGCGTCGTTGAAGACGTTCGCGATGTCGGCGATCGACTCGAGGTGACCGCCCACCGACCCCACGGCGAGGCCGAGCACGACGCTCACCGGGTCGTTGTGCGGGTGCCCGAAGGCCACGGGAGCCGCGAGGGTGACCACGGCGAGGCCGTCACGCAGCACGAGGTCGTCGGGCCGGGCGTGGGCGAGCGCGAGGCCCGGCGCGATGACGACGTACGGACCGTGCTCGTCGATCATCCGCACCATCTCGTCGCCGTAGCCGGGCAGCGCCGACCCGGAGGCGACCAGGGCGTCGGCCGCCGCGTGCACCGCCGCACGCCAGTCGGTGACGGGCGCGGCGATGACGACGGCGGAGTCGGGCACCGGGGGCAGCGTCACGTCAGACCGCCTCGAACCCCGCCGTGATGCGGTCGGCGAGCTCGTCGCGGTCCTCCAGCGGGAGGAAGCTCGACGCGGCGGCGTTGAGCTGGAACGCGAGCAGGTCGTCGAGGCCGTAGTCGAAGGCCTGGGCCAGCAGCGCGAGCTCCTTGCTGAGGCTCGTGTCGCTCATCAGGCGGTTGTCGGTGTTGACCGTGACCCGGTAGCCGAGCTGGTAGAGCAGGTCGAAGGGGTGGTCGTCGAGGTCGGTGCCCCAGGCTGCGATCGCACCGGTCTGGAGGTTCGACTGCGGGGAGAGCTCGAGGGCGATCTCACGGTCACGGACCCACGACGCGATCGGGCCGAGCTCGACCGTGGTCTGACCGCCGCGCGCCTCGACGACGCGGATGTCCTCCGCGAGGCGGACGCCGTGGCCGAGGCGCAGGGCCCGACCGTCGAGCAGGGCGCTGCGGATGCTGTCGAGGCCGTCCGCCTCGCCGGCGTGCACGGTGACGGGGAAGAACTCCCGGGCGAGGAGGTCGAAGGCGGGGCGGTGGGCGCTGGCGGGGAAGCCCGCCTCGGCACCGGCGATGTCGAAGCCGACGACGCCGTTCTCGCGGTGGCGCACCGCGAGCTGGGCGATCTCGAGCCCACGGTCGGCGTGGCGCATGGCCGTGATCAGCTGACCGACGGAGATGTCGTGGCCCTGGCCGGAGAGCTCCTCCACGGCCTGGTCGATGCCCGCCTGGACGGCCTCGACCGTCGCGTCGAGCGACAGCCCGGCGGTGAGGTGCTGCTCGGGGGCCCAGCGGACCTCGCCGTGCACGACGCCGTCCGCCGCGAGGTCGAGGACGAACTCACGGGCCACGCGGTTCAGGCCCGCCTCGGTCTGCATGACCGCCGTGGTGACGTCGAAGGTCGCGAGGTAGTCGGGCAGGTTGCCGGAGTCGGCGCTCTCGACGAACCAGCGCTCGAGGGCCTCCGCGTCGCCCCCGACCGGGAGGTCGTAGCCGATCTCGTCGGCCAGCTCGATGATCGTCGAGGGGCGGAGCCCGCCGTCGAGGTGGTCGTGCAACGACACCTTGGGGAGGGAGACGATGCTGGGGCCGCCGTCAGGCAGTCGGTAGTCCTTGTCCGGAGCGCTCATGGGGACCAACCTACCCGTGCGCGGGCCCCCGACCCTGGACGACCACGGCGAGCCAGCCGTGCACGCGTCGGGCACGCCCGGCGCGCCGGCTGGACGCCGCCGGAGCCGACGTCAGGAGACGCGCTCGGCCACGATCGGGCCGCGCGTCGTCCGCTCGTCGCCGATGCTCCAGGCGCCCTGCACGGCCTCGAGCGCACGGTCGAACCGCGCGGGCTCGTCGGTGTGCAGCGTGAACAGGGGCTGGCCCGCCGTCACCGCGTCGCCCGGCTTCGCGTGCAGCTCGATGCCGGCCGCCGCCTGGACCGGGTCCTGCTTCCGGGCCCGGCCCGCGCCCAGGCGCCAGGCGCCCACGCCGAAGGGCAGCGCCCGCTGCTCGGTGAGGTACCCGCTGCGCTCGGCCGTCACGACGTGGGTCTCGCGCGCGGTCGGCAGCGCCGCGTCCGGGTCGCCGCCCTGGGCACGGATCATGGCCTTCCAGGCGTCCATCGCGCGGCCGTCGTCGAGCGCGGCCTCCACGTCGGCGTCGGGCTGGCCGGCGAGGGTCAGCATCTCGCGCGCCAGCGCGACGGTGAGCTCGCGGATGTCGGCCGGGCCGCCGCCCGCGAGGGTCTCGACGGACTCGCGCACCTCGAGGGCGTTGCCGATCGTCAGGCCGAGCGGCACGTTCATGTCGGTGAGCAGGGCCGTCGTCGCGACCCCGGCGTCGGTGCCGAGGTCGACCATCGTGCGGGCGAGCAGGCGCGACTGCTCGATGTCCTGGATGAAGGCGCCCGAGCCGAACTTGACGTCGAGCACGAGGGCCGCCGTGCCCTCCGCGATCTTCTTGCTCATGATCGACGACGCGATGAGGGGGATGCACTCGACCGTGCCGGTGATGTCGCGGAGCGCGTACAGCTTGCCGTCGGCCGGGGCGAGGCCCGAGCCGGCCGCGCAGACGACCGCGCCGCTGTCGGCCATGATCTCGCGCATCCGCTCGTTCGAGATCGACGCCTGCCAGCCGGGGATCGACTCGAGCTTGTCGAGCGTGCCGCCCGTGTGGCCGAGGCCCCGGCCCGAGAGCTGCGGCACGGCGACGCCGAACGAGGCCACGAGCGGGGCGAGCGGCAGCGTGATCTTGTCGCCCACTCCCCCGGTCGAGTGCTTGTCGACGGTGGTCCTGCCGAGGCCGGCGAAGTCCATCGTCTCGCCGCTGCGGATCATGGCCAGGGTCATGTCGCGGATCTCGCGGCGCTCCATGCCGTTGAGGAAGATCGCCATGGTCAGTGCCGACATCTGCTCGTCCGCCACGTACCCGCGCGTGTAGGCGTCGATCAGCCAGTCGATCTGCGCGGTGCTGAGGGCGCCCGACCCGCGCTTGACGCGGATCAGGTCGACGGTGTCGAAGGGCTCGACGGTGGTGGTCATGGGGTCTCCTCAGCGGTGGCGGCGTCGTTCCGGAGGTGTCTCGCCGGCCCCGGAACGACGCCGGACGGAGGGCGGGGCGAGGAGGCGCGGTGCACGCCCCGAGGGGCGCCTACGCCTGCGAGGCGCGGAACTCCTCGAGCTGGCGCGGCCCGAACGCGTCGGGGATGACCTCGTCGATCGTGCGGAAGCCCGAGACGGTGTCGAGCACCATGGAGGCGTCGGAGTGCTCGTAGAGCAGCTGCCGGCAGCGGCCGCAGGGCATCAGCACGTCGCCGTTGCCGTCGACGCAGGCGAAGGCGACGAGCCGCCCCCCGCCGCCCATGACGAGGTCGGTGACGAGGGAGCACTCGGCGCAGAGCGTGATGCCGTACGACGCGTTCTCGATGTTGCAGCCCGAGACGAGCCGGCCGTCGGTCGTGAGGGCAGCCGCCCCCACGGGGAACCTCGAGTAGGGGACGTACGCCTTGGACATGGCCGCCCGGGCCGCGGCCCGGAGGGCCTCCCAGTCGGTGGACTCGACGACGCTCACGACTTCACGTACGCCTTGCCGGAGGCGGCCGGGCCGCGCGACTGGCCGACCAGCCCCGCGACGGCGAAGATCGTCACGACGTAGGGCAGCATCAGCATGAACTCGCTCGGCACCGGCGAGCCGATGGCCCCGAGCACGTTCTGGAGGTTCGACGCGAAGCCGAACAGCAGGGCCGCCAACGTGGCCTTGATCGGGTCCCACCGGCCGAAGATCACGGCGGCCAGGGCGATGAAGCCCGCGCCCGCCGTCATCTCCTTCTGGAAGTTGCCGAGCGAGCCGAGGGTGAAGTACGCCCCTCCCAGGCCCGCGATCGCGCCGGCGAGGGAGACGTTCCAGAACCGGGTCGCGTTGACCTTGATGCCCACGGTGTCGGCGGCCTGCGGGTGCTCGCCGACGGCGCGGAGGCGCAGCCCCCACCGGGTGCGGAAGAGACCGTAGAAGACCACGGCGATCGCGACGTACATGAGGTAGACGATGATCGTCTGGCGGAAGAACACCGGCCCGATGATCGGGATCTGGCTCAGGCCGGGGATCGGCAGCTGCGGGAACCGGACGCCCTCGTTGAGCGCCTCCGACTTCGTGAGCACCTGTGAGTACAGGAAGCTCGTGAGGCCCGTGACGAGCACGTTCAGCACGACGCCGACGATCACCTGGTCGACGACGTAGCGGATGCTGAACACCGCGAGGACCATCGAGACGAGCACGCCCGCGACCATGGCCGAGGCGAGGCCGACGACGGCCGACCCGGTGGCCGAGGCCACCACGGCCGAGACGAAGGCGCCGGCGAGCAGCTGCCCCTCGATGGCGACGTTCACGACGCCGACCCGCTCCGAGATGACGCCGCCCAGGGCTCCGAAGATGAGCGGCGTGCTGAGCGCGAGGGCTCCGAGCAGGAGGCCCGGCACGGGGATCGTCGCGTCGGCGCTCGTCCAGGTGAGGAAGGCGACGAGGAAGACGACGCCGAACACGCTGACCAGCCAGATCGGCACCCGGGAGGCGCGGACGGCCAGGAGGAACGCAGCGACGGTCAGCAGCACCAGCACGACGGTGAGGACGACGCCCGTCGCGGCGGACGGCAGCACCGCGTCGGGCAGGGCGAAGAAGTCGGTGGGCGTCGAGAGGCGGAAGGTGCTCCGGCCCTCCCGCTGCAGGCCGACGAAGAGCACGACGGCGATGACCGAGAAGACCGCGAACGCGATCGGGGCCTTGAAGCTGCGCGTGACGGCGCGGGCGAGGCCGGGCGTGGGCGCGGCGGGAGCCGCGACGTCGGGGGTGAGGGTGCTCACTTGGTGACCACCGCCTCCTTCTTCGAGGCGCGGGGGGCCCTGCGGGCACCCGGCGCGGGCAGACGGAAGATGCTGCGGACGAGCGGCGGGGCCGCGACGAACAGCACGATCAGGGACTGCACGACGAGCACGATGTCGATCGGCACGCCGTTGGCCGCCTGCATCGAGTAGCCGCCGGCCTTGAGGGCGCCGAAGAGCACGCCGGCGCCGAAGACGCCCCACGGGCGCGAGCGACCGAGCAGCGCGACGGTGATGGCGTCGAAGCCGATGCCGGCGTCGATGCCCGCGGTGAAGCCCGTGGTCAGCGTGCCGAGCACCTGCGTCGAGCCCGCGACGCCCGCCAGCGCGCCGGAGATCAGCATGGCGTACAGGTAGATGTTCTTGACGTCCATGCCGGCCGTGCGGGCAGCGTGGGGGTTCTCGCCCACCGCGCGGAACCGGAACCCGAGCGTCGACCGGTTGATCAGCCACCAGACGACGGCGGTCACGACGATCACCATGATGAAGCCCCAGTTGAGGTTGTAGCGGGCCCCGAAGAGGTCGGGCAGCACGGCGCTCGGGAGCGTCGCGGGCGACTTCGGGTTCGGGCTGCCCGGAGCCTGGAGGAGGCCCGGCGTGCGCAGGGCGAACGAGATCAGGTAGAAGGCGATGTAGTTGAGCATGATCGTGAGGATCACCTCGTGCGCGCCCGTCCTGGCCTTGAGCAGGCCGACGAGCCCGCCCCAGACGGCGCCGCCGGCGATGCCGGCCAGGAGCGCGAGGGGCAGGTGCACCGCGAGCGGCAGGTCGAACGAGAAGCCGACCCACCCCGCCGCGCCCGCCGCGACGAGCATCTGGCCGCGCGCGCCGATGTTGAAGAGGCCGACGCGGAAGGCGAGGGCGACGCCGAGCCCGGCCGCGATCAGGGGCACCGAGTAATTCAGGGTCTCGGTCAGCGGGCGGATCCCGGCGGCGAAGCCGTCGACCCGGAAGTTGTAGACCGCGCCCTGGAAGAGCGAGGAGTACGCCCCGCCCACCGTGCGGCCGAAGGCCTGGAAGAAGTCCGTCGGCCGCGACGCGAAGTACCCGAGGGTCGACTGCACCGTGGGGTCGGTGAAGCCGATCAGCAGGCCCGAGACGACGAGGGCGAGCACGACGGCGAGGACCGAGATGGCGGCGTTGCCGGTCGTGATCTCCCGCAGGAGGCGCGACCCGCGCGGGTCGCCGGGTCGCGTCTCCGGGGCGGCCGGGCCGCCCGCCGGGGTCGGGGTGGTCGTGGTGGTGGCGTCGCTCACGCTGCCTGCTCCGTTCCGTGCGGCGTCTCGCCGGCCATCATGAGCCCCAGCACGTCGCGGGGGGTGTCGGCGGGGACGATGCCGATGATCGAGCCGCGGTACATCACGGCGATGCGGTCGGCCAGGGCCACGACCTCGTCGAGCTCGGTCGAGACGACGATGACGGGCACGCCCTGGTCGCGCGTCTCCACGATGCGCTTGTGGACGAACTCGATCGACCCGACGTCGATGCCGCGGGTGGGCTGGGCGGCCACGAAGAGGCGCAGGTCGCGGCTCAGCTCGCGCGCGAGCACGACCTTCTGCTGGTTGCCGCCCGACAGGCGCCCGGCCGGAGTGGTGATGCCCTGGGTGCGGATGTCGAACTCCCGCACCTTCTCGACCGCG
The DNA here is from genome assembly GCF_011759585.1 of Frigoribacterium endophyticum. Lineage (GTDB taxonomy): Bacteria > Actinomycetota > Actinomycetes > Actinomycetales > Microbacteriaceae > Frigoribacterium > Frigoribacterium endophyticum. Next base: position 590,040 of record NZ_JAAOYV010000001.1, on the reverse strand, counting down.
AAGGCGGCCAGCTCGGCGAGGCGCAACGAGCCGCGCTTCACGAACGGGCCGGACTGGGAGCGGTCGAGCATCAGGTTCTCGGCGACGGTGAACTCGCCGACGAGGCCGTCCTCGTTGCGGTCCTCGGGGACGAAGCCGACCCCGGCGTCGAGCACGCGGCGGACGCTCAGGCCCGTGATGTCGCGCCCGTCGAGCGTGACGCGCCCCTCGACCCGGCCCTGGAGGCCGAGGATCGCCTCGGTCAGCTCGGTCTGCCCGTTGCCCTGGACGCCCGCGATGGCGAGCACCTCGCCGCGGCGCACCTCGAACGAGACGTCGTCGACGACGACCTGGCCGATGGGGTCGAGCACGCGGAGCCCCTCGACGACCAGGGCGGCCTCGCCCGGGGCGGCGGGGGCCTTCTGGACGGTGAGCTCCACCGCACGGCCGACCATGAGCGACGCCAGCTCGGCGTTGGTCGCCGTGGGCTCGGCCTCGCCGACGACCTTGCCGAGGCGGATGACGGTGATGCGGTCGGCGACCTCGCGCACCTCGCGCAGCTTGTGGGTGATGAAGACGATGCCCGTGCCGGCGTCGCGGAGCTGGCGCATGATGACCATCAGCTCGTCGGTCTCTTGAGGGGTGAGCACGGCGGTCGGCTCGTCGAAGACGAGGACCTCGGCGTCGCGCGACAGCGCCTTGACGATCTCGACGCGCTGCTGCACCCCGACCGGGAGCTCCTCGACGACGGCGTCGGGGTCGATGTCGAAGCCGAAGCGCCGGGAGATCTCGCGCACCTTCGCGCGGGCGGCCTGCAGGTCGAGCCGCCCGCCGGGGCGGGTCTCCTCGTTGCCCAGCATCACGTTCTCCGCCACGGTGAAGACGGGGACGAGCATGAAGTGCTGGTGGACCATGCCGATGCCCGCCGCCATGGCGTCGCCGGGGCCGGAGAACCGCTGGACGACGTCGTCGAGCAGGATCTCGCCCTCGTCGGCCTGGTACAGGCCGTAGAGCACGTTCATGAGCGTCGACTTGCCGGCGCCGTTCTCACCGAGGAGGGCGTGGATCTCGCCCGGCTCGACGGTGAGGCTGATGTGGTCGTTGGCGGTCAGTGCGCCGAATCGCTTGGTGATGCCCTGGAGCTCGAGCTTCATCTCGTCAATCTACCTCGGGTGTAGGCGTGGGAAGGGCCCGGGCCGAACGGTGGAGACCGTCCGGACCGGGCCCTCGATCAGGCAATGCTAGACGATGCCTGAGGGGGTGGCTGCTCGGCTCAGCTGAGGGCCGAGGGCGACTCGACCTCGATCGAGCCGTCGATGATGCCGGCCTTGATCGCGTCGAGCTCGTCCTGCAGCCCGGCGTCGACCTTGTCTTCGTAGTCGTGGAACGGAGCGATGCCCACGCCGTCGTTCTCGAGGGTGCCCACGTAGGGCTCGTTCGAGAACGAGCCGTCGGCCGACTGGGTGACGACGTCGTTCGTGGCCTGCTTGATGCCCTTGAGCACCGAGGTCAGGAACAGGTCGCTGTTGGCGCTGTCGGTCTCGTAGGTGTCGGAGTCGGCGCCGACCAGGACGACGTCCGAGCCGGAGTCGCGGATGGCCTCGGCGGCGCTCTGGTAGATCGGGCCGCCGACGGGCAGGATGACGTCCGCGCCCTGGTCGATCAGGGTCTGGGCGCTCTGCTTGGCCGTGGTGCCGGCCTCGAAGCCGCCGGTGAAGGTGCCGGTCTGCGACGGGACGTCCCAGCCGACGACCTTGACGTCGGCGCTCTTCTGCTCGTTGTAGTACTCGACGCCGTCGGCGAAGCCGTCCATGAAGATGGTGACGGTCGGGAACTGCATGCCGCCGAAGGTGCCGACGGTGCCGGTCTTCGAGTAGCTCGCCGCGGCGTAGCCGGCCAGGAAGGCCGCCTCGGACGTGTTGAACGTGATCGGCTTGACGTTGTCGGCCGTGATCGACGCGTCGTCGATGGTGGCGTAGTCGATGCCGGTGTTGGCCTCGGCCGCCGTCTTCGTCGCGTCGGCGAGGGCGAAGCCGACCGTGACGATCAGGCCGCAGCCCTGGTCGGCCAGGTTCGAGAGGTTGGCGTCGTAGACGGTCTCGTCGGCGGACTCGACGGTCTTGGCCTCGGCGCCCGCGGTCTCGGCGGCCTCGGTCAGGCCCTCGTAGCCCAGCTGGTTGAACGACTTGTCGTCGAAGCCACCGGCGTCGGACACCATGCAGGGCACGAAGTCGCTGGAGCTGCCGCCCGCGGCGTCGTCGCTCTCGGGGGCCGAGGCACAGCCGGCCAGGATGGCGACGGTGCTCGCCAGGGCGAGGCCGCTGAAGACGGCCCTGCGCGCAGTTGTAGTCAAGTTGTCCTCCAAGGTGCTGCCCGGCACGAGACGCCGGGCACGTATGGCGACAGGTTACCTACTGCGCGGAGCCCCTCCGACCGCTGCGGGAGAGTGAGACCGAGGCGTTACACGACCGCGACCGTCGCGTAACGGGCTCGTAACAGGACAGCCCGGTCGGGCCGTCAGAGGACGTCGCTGCGACCGCTCAGCTTGAGGGCGTCGACGACCGACTTGACGCGCTGCGCGTTCGCCGTCGTGGTGACCAGCAGGGCGTCCGGGGTGTCGACCACGATGATGTCGTTCACCCCGATCAGCGAGATGAGCCGGCCGCTGTGGCCGACGACGATCCCGCTGGAGGCGTCCGCGAGCACGCGGGCGTTCTCGCCGAGGATGGCGAGGTCGCTCTTGCGCCCGCCGGAGTGCAGCTTGGCGATCGAGGCGAAGTCGCCCACGTCGTCCCAGTCGAAGGCGCCGGGGATGACCGCGAGGCGGCCCGCGGCCGCCGCGGGCTCCGCGACCGTGTAGTCGATGGCGATCTTCTCGAGGCCCGGCCAGATGCGGTCCACGACGGCGCCCCGGCGCGGGGTGTCCCACGCCTCGGCGAGCTCCTCGAGGCCCGCGAGCAGCTCCGGGCGGGTCTCGCCGAGCTGCTCGAGGAGGCGGTCGGCACGGGCGATGAACATGCCCCCGTTCCAGAGGTAGTCGCCCCCGGCCACGTACCGCTCGGCCGTCTCGAGGTCCGGCTTCTCGACGAACGACTCGACGCGCAGGGCGCTCGGCGCGCCCTCGACGGCGAGGGCGTCGCCCGCGTGGATGTAGCCGAAGCCGATGGCGGGCTCGGTCGGGGTGATGCCGATCGTGGCGATGTAGCCGGCGTCGGCGGCGACGATGGCCTCGCCGACCGCGCGCTGGAAACCGCGGGTGTCGGCGATGACGTGGTCCGCCGCGAACGAGCCGATGATGACGTCCGGCTCGCGGCGACGGAGGATCGCCGCGGCGAGGCCGATCGCCGCGGTGCTGTCCTTCGGTTCGCTCTCGAGCACGACGTTGTGGTCGGCCAGGGTCGGCAGCTGGGCCTCGACGGCGGCGCGGTGCGCCCTGCCCGTCACGACCATGATGCGCTGCTCGCCCGCCAGGGGCGCGAGGCGGTCCCAGGTGCCGCGCAGCAGGGTCGAGCCGCTGCCGGTCAGGTCGTGCAGGAACTTGGGGGCGTCGGCGCGGCTGAGGGGCCAGAGCCGGGAACCGATGCCGCCGGCGGGGATGATGCTGTAGAAGCGCTCGACGCTCTCGGAGATGCTCATGACGGCCACCCTAGCGACGGGAGGGTCGGGAGCCGGCGGGGCGCGCCTCCGGGGCGGGCACCGGCGGCGCGCGGGCCGTGGCCGCCCGCCGTCCCCGCCCGTTCACGAGGCCGCCACGGCCCGGCCACGGCAGGTCCCCGCCCCGGCCACGCCCCGGGCGGACCCTGGGAGGACGCCGAGCCGAGGAGGTCCCCATGAGGGTCGCCATCGTGACCGAGAGCTTCCTGCCCACCGTCAACGGGGTGACGACGAGCGTGCTGCGGGTGCTCGACCACCTGGAGCGACGCGGCCACAAGGCCATCGTCATCGCTCCCGCGGGCCGGGGCCACGACTCCTACGGCCCCGCCAGGGTGCACCGCGTGCCGAGCGTGGCCTACCGGCAGTTCCCCGTCGGTCTGCCCTCGCCCGTCGTCGCCGGGGCCCTCGCGGACTTCTGCCCCGACGTCGTCCACGTCGCCTCGCCCTTCCTCCTCGGCGGTCACGCGATCGCGGCGGCGGCCCGCCTCGGGCTGCCGAGCGTCGCGGTCTTCCAGACCGACGTCGCCCGCTACGCGAGCACCAGCGGACTCGGCCCCGTCACGGCCGCCGTCGCCTGGCGCCTGGTCCGGCGGCTGCACGAGCAGGCCACCGTGACGCTCGTGCCGTCGTCGGCCTCGCTGCGCGACCTGCGACGCGCCGGCGTCGACCGGCTCGCGACCTGGGGCCGCGGCGTGGACTCGGTGCGCTACCACCCGAACCGCCGCGGCGCGGGCGGGTCCGCCGCCTTCCGCACGGCGGTCGGCGCGGCCCCCGGGGAGGCGCTGGTCGGCTACGTGGGACGCCTCGCCCCCGAGAAGCAGGTCGAGAGGCTCGCGGCCCTGCACCGTACGCCCGGCACCCGCTTCGTCGTGGTCGGCGACGGCCCGGCGCTGCCGTCGCTGCGGCGGCGGCTCCGGCACCTCGACCCGGTGTTCACCGGGGCGCTGCACGGCGACGAGCTGGCGGACGCCTACGCGGCGCTGGACGTCTTCGTGCACACCGGCGTCACGGAGACCTTCGGGCAGACGGTCCAGGAGGCGCACGCGAGCGGGACTCCGGTCGTGGCCCCCGCCGCGGGCGGGCCCCTCGACCTCGTGCGGCACGGCGTCGACGGGTTCCTGGTCGACCCCCTGCACGACCACTCGCTCCGCCGGGCCGTCCGGCTGCTGGTCGACGACCCGGCCCTGCGGGCCCGGTTCGGCGAGGCCGGGCGCCGCGCCGTCGTCGGCCGCACCTGGGAGCGCCTCGGGGACGAGCTGCTCGGGCACTACGCCGACGCGGTGGCGGCCCCGGCGGTGCCGGCCCGCGCCTCCGCCCGGGCTCGACAGCTGTCGGCGACGAGCTGACCGTCTCTCGACATCGAACTAGTTAGGGCAGCCTCGGCAGCGGTGTCCACCGCGCGTTCCGTATGCTCGGGGTGTTCTGAGAACACACGGTGGACACGGCTGTCCTCCCTGACCACAGCCGACCGCCCCAGCCGCGAGGAGGGCAGCTCATGGCCGAGCAGTCGACGGGAACACTGGCTTCACCGGGCACGCCCTCGGGGCGACCGGGTGCACCCACCATCAGCGAGCCGCAGCGCGCAAAGCGCTTCCAGGGCACGCTCTACCGCGGCCGTGAGGGCATGTGGTCGTGGGTGCTCCACCGCATCACCGGCGTCAGCATCTACTTCTTCCTGCTGGTGCACATCCTCGACACGGCCCTGGTGCGCATCAGCCCCGAGGCCTACGACGCGGTCATCGGCACGTACAAGAACCCGGTGATGGGGCTCGGCGAGACCGGCCTCGTCGCTGCGATCCTCTTCCACGCCCTCAACGGCCTGCGCATCATCCTGATCGACTTCTGGAGCGCCGGCACGAAGCACCAGCGCGTCATGTTCTGGGTCGTGATCGGCCTCTGGGCCGTGCTCATGCTCGGCTTCGCCCCCCGCCACCTCATGAACGTCTTCTCGGAGTAGAGCGATGACCACTGAGACCATCGAGGCCCCCCGGTCGGCCCGCACCGCCCAGCGCAGCACCAACTGGGAGAAGTGGGGCTGGATCTACATGCGCGCCAGCGGGCTCGTGCTCGTCGTGCTGATCTTCGGCCACCTCTTCATCAACCTCCTCGCCGGCGAGGGCGGGGTCAAGGCCATCGACTTCGCGTTCGTGGCGGGCAAGTGGGCCGACCCCTTCTGGCAGGTCTACGACACGCTCCTCCTCTGGCTCGCGCTGATCCACGGCTCGAACGGCATGCGCACGATCGTCAACGACTACGTCGGCCGCCCCACGACCCGCAAGGTCTTCCTCGGGGCCCTCGTCGTCTCCAGCGCCGTGCTGCTGCTGCTCGGCTCGCTCGTCATCTGGACCTTCGACCCCTGCCCCGCGGGCGCCCCGGCCGACCTGCTCCCGTCGATCTGCTCCCGCTGACCGTCGGCGGGCGCCGCGCCGCCGCCCCACGACCGACCACCCCGTCCACCTGCACCACGTCCCACCTGGAAGCACCGTGACCACACCTGCACCCTCCGCCCAGAGCTCCGTCGTCGACGGCATCCACTACCACCAGCACGACATCGTCATCGTCGGCGCCGGAGGGGCGGGGATGCGCGCGGCCATCGAGGCCGGGCCGAACGCCAGCACGGCGGTCATCTCGAAGCTCTACCCGACGCGCTCGCACACCGGAGCCGCCCAGGGCGGCATGGCCGCGGCCCTCGCGAACGTCGAGGACGACAACTGGGAGTGGCACACCTTCGACACGGTCAAGGGCGGCGACTACCTCGTCGACCAGGACGCCGCGGAGATCCTCGCGAAAGAGGCCATCGACGCCGTCCTCGACCTCGAGAACATGGGGCTGCCCTTCAACCGCACGCCCGAGGGCAAGATCGACCAGCGACGCTTCGGCGGGCACACCGCCGAGCACGGCAAGAGCCCCGTCCGTCGCGCCTGCTACGCGGCCGACCGCACCGGCCACATGATCCTGCAGACGCTCTACCAGAACTGCGTCAAGCACGGCATCGAGTTCTTCAACGAGTTCTACGTCCTCGACCTGATCATGGGCGAGGTCGACGGGGTCGAGCGCCCCGCCGGGGTCGTCGCCTACGAGCTGTCGACCGGCGAGCTCCACGTCTTCCAGGGCAAGGCCGTCATCTTCGCGACGGGCGGCTTCGGCAAGATCTACAAGACGACGTCGAACGCGCACACGCTGACGGGCGACGGCGTGGGCATCATCTGGCGCAAGGGGCTGCCGCTGGAGGACATGGAGTTCTTCCAGTTCCACCCGACCGGCCTCGCGGGCCTCGGCATCCTCCTGTCCGAGGCCGCCCGCGGCGAGGGCGCCATCCTCCGCAACAGCGAGGGCGAGCGCTTCATGGAGCGCTACGCACCCACCATCAAGGACCTGGCGCCCCGCGACATCGTGGCGCGCTGCATGGCCACCGAGATCCGAGAGGGGCGGGGCGGCGGTCCGCACAAGGACTACGTCTACCTCGACATCACGCACCTCGACCCGGCCGTGATCGACGCGAAGCTGCCCGACATCACCGAGTTCGCCCGCACCTACCTCGGCGTCGAGCCCTACACCGAGCCCGTGCCCGTCCTGCCCACGGCGCACTACGCGATGGGCGGCATCCCCACCAACGTCCACGCCGAGGTGCTGCGCGACAACACGACCGTGGTGCCCGGGCTCTACGCCGCGGGCGAGTGCGCCTGCGTCAGCGTGCACGGCTCGAACCGGCTCGGCACCAACTCGCTGCTCGACATCAACGTCTTCGGCAAGCGCGCCGGCAACAACGCGGTCGAGTTCGTCAAGACGGCCGAGTTCGTGCCGCTGCCGGACGACCCGGCCGGCTTCGTGCGGGGCCTCGTCGACGACGTGCGGGCCGCCACCGGCACCGAGCGCATCGCGACCCTCCGCAAGGAGCTCCAGGACAGCATGGACCGCAACGCCCAGGTGTTCCGCACGGAGGAGACCCTCGACGAGGTCACCCACGTGATCGCCGACCTGCGCGACCGCTTCAAGAACATCTCCGTGCAGGACAAGGGCAAGCGGTTCAACACCGACCTGCTCGAGGCGATCGAGCTGGGCTTCCTGCTCGACCTCGCCGAGGTCGTCGTCTACTCGGCCCGCTCTCGCCAGGAGAGCCGCGGCGGGCACTTCCGCGAGGACTACCCGACGCGCGACGACGAGAACTGGCTGGTTCACACGATGGCCTACCTCACCGGCGACGCCCACTCGTCGCTGGCGGGCGACCACATCCGCCTCGACACCAAGCCCGTCGTGATCACGAACTACCAGCCGATGGAACGGAAGTACTGAGCATGAGCACCGCTGTCCTCGAGAACGCCCCCGCCGGCGCCGACGCGATCCCCACCTTCACCGCCACCCTGATCATCCGACGGTTCGACCCGGACGTCGACACGGAGCCCCGCTGGCAGGACTTCGACGTCGAGGTGCTGCCCACCGACCGCGTCCTCGACGCCCTGCACCAGATCAAGTGGGAGCAGGACGGCTCGCTGACCTTCCGCCGTTCCTGCGCCCACGGGGTCTGCGGCTCCGACGCCATGCGCATCAACGGCCGCAACCGGCTCGCCTGCAAGACCCTGATCAAGGACCTCGACATCACGCAGCCGATCTACGTCGAGGCGATCAAGGGCCTGCCTCTGGAGAAGGACCTCGTCGTCGACATGGAGCCCTTCTTCCAGTCGTACCGCGAGATCCAGCCCTTCCTCATGGCCTCGTCGAAGCCGGAGAAGGAGCGCATCCAGAGCGCCACGCAGCGCGAACGGTTCGACGACACGACCAAGTGCATCCTCTGCGCCGCGTGCACCTCGAGCTGCCCCGTCTTCTGGACGGACGGCCAGTACTTCGGCCCCGCCGCGATCGTGAACGCGCACCGCTTCATCTTCGACTCCCGCGACGAGGGCGCCCAGGTGCGCCTCGACATCCTCAACGACAAGGAGGGGGTGTGGCGCTGCCGCACCACCTTCAACTGCACCGAGGCGTGCCCGCGCGGCATCCAGGTGACCCAGGCCATCGCCGAGGTCAAGCAGGCCGTCCTGCGCGGTCGGGCCTAGCCTCCGCCGGCACCGCCCTCCGACGACGAGAGGCCCGGACTCCCCCAGGGGCGTCCGGGCCTCTCGTGGTGCCGGGCGAGCGTCGGCCGCCCGGGGTCGGACCGACCGGGAGAGCTCAGTCGTCCTCGACGATGCACGTCGCGTCGAGCCCGAGCGCCAGGCGCAGGGCCACGGAGACCCCGGCCTCGCCCGCGTCGGCCAGGGGCGCCACGGCGTCGACCCAGAAGACGGGGAGGCGCACCTCGGGAGGGTGCGGCAGGAGCCGCTCGATCTCCCCCGCCGTCGTGAGCTCGCGCGCACGCCACACGGTGAGCAGCGGCTCGCCGCCCTCCCCGAAGACCTGCAGGGCGTCGCCCTCGTCGATCTCGCGCACGCCGTACGACTCGTCGACGGCGCGCGCGGCCGTGGCGAGGTCGAGGGCGTCGGGGACGGTGGGGCTCAGGATCGTGATGTCACGGGGCACCGGGGGGCGCCTCCTCGTCGTCGTCCTGGTCGTCGTCGTCGTCGGCCTCGCCCTCGCGGGGGCGGCCGGCCCCCGCGACGCCCACGGCGCCGTCCACCGCGCTCTCGTGCAGGAGGTCGGCCTCGGCGAGGTCCTCCTCCCACGCCTGCAGCAGGGGGGTGGCGACCATGGTGGCGAGCCGCTCGGGCCCGACGGCGTCGAGGGTGTCGTGGAGGGCGTCCCACCCCGAGGTGCTCGCGTCGCCGAGCGGCACGACGTAGGCGGGCAGCCGCGGTCGGCCGACGACGACCACCGGACGGGTCGAGGGGAGGGCGGACAGCTCGAGGCCCAGCCGCTTGACGGACGGAGCGCCGATGAGCAGCGCGACGGGGTTCGGCGGCGGGTACGTCTTCGCCCGCACGCAGCGGTCGACGTCGCCCTCCCGCGCCACCACGAGCGCGAAGGTCGGCAGCGACGACCCGGCGATGACGGAGAGCGCCTCGGTGAGGCGCGAGATCGCCGCGTCGAGCGCGCGTCGGGCGTCCTCCTCCGGCCCGGCCGAGCCGTCGGCGGGGTCGGAGACGGGCACGTCGATGGTGACGGCGGTGGTCTCCTCGATGCCGTGCTCGGTCACCCGGGCCGTCACGGTGCCGGAGAGGCGAGGGCCCTCGACGACGACCCGGACGGTCTCGGGGGCGGCGTGCCGCGCGTGCTGCGTGAGGACCCAGCGGTCCCAGTCGTGGAGGAGGGGCTCTGAGCTGCCCCAGGACGCGGGGCCGGAGCCGGAGACGGCCGCCCCGAGGGCCTCGAGCGCGCCTCCCAGGCTGGTGTCGTGGGAGGCGCGGTGCAGCACCGTGAGGTCGACGCTGAGCTGGGCGGCGGTGCCGACCGCGGCCGGCACGTCGACCGGGACGACCGGCGCGAGGGGGTCCTCCTGGGGGCGACCGGCGGCGTCGACGTCGGCGTAGGGCAGGCCGGTCAGCCCGTCGCGCAGGGCCCCGGCGTCGTCGTGGACGGCCCAGGTGCCGCCGGCGTCGACGAGCGCGGCGCGCACGCCGACGGTCAGCCGGGAGCGGTCGCTCGTGACGAGCACGACGCGCCGACGGCTGCGGCGACGCGAGAGGAGGTCGGCGAAGGGCGCGCTCAGCCGCACGACCCGGGCCCGGCTGTCGACCCGGACGACCTGCGCGGTGACCGCGTCGACCATCGGGTGTCGGATATGGGTGCCCACGGGGACAGTCTGCTCCACGCCCCTGCGCGCTGACCGGAACGAGCCCGGCGTCCCCCGGATCAGGGCACGGCCCCGCCCGGGCGCATATGCTTCTCGTGCCGTCCTGCGGGGCACCGCCCCGTCGTCGGCACCGCCCCCGATCACCGACCACGACCGAGAGGCCGCGCCGACATGGACGTCCCCCGCCAGCAGCAGCTCCAGAACGACATCGCCGAGCGCTTCGCCGCCAGCCTCGAGGGCACCGACTGGGCGGAGGCCACGCTCCAGCTGCTCGAGGTGGGCTCGGTCTCGCGCCTCTGGGTCGACGCCGTCGACGCGGCGGGCAGCAGCCGCACCGTCGGCACGGTGCCCGACGTCGTCGCCCTCGGCGAGCAGCTCCGCGAGGTGATGGCCGACCCGGAGAAGGGCGCGTGGTTCTCCCTCTCGCTCACCGTCTCGCGCGACGGCTCGTTCACCGCCCGGTTCAACCTCGACCGACGCGTCTGGGTGAACCCGGGCTCGCCCTTCGAGCCCGGCGACGCCGGGGCGCTGCCCTCGGACGCCGACTACGCCGCCGACCTCGAGCGGTTCCCGCGGGCGGAGCGCTACCGGCCCGAGTGGCTGCCGGCCACCGCCGGGGCGAGCGGCACGGCCTCCGCGACCACCGCCTCCGTCGCCCTGCCCGGCGCCCTCACGGCCCTCGAGGGCCGCTGGGGCTGGCCGGGCGTGCTCGAGAGCGTCGCGCAGCAGACGGCGACGGCACCGGTGTCGTCGATGGCCGGAGCGACGCCGACCGGAGCGGAGGAGGGCGTGGCGACGGCCGACTCCCCCGTGCTCACCGTCGACCAGCTGGCCCCCCTCGTGCGCGAGGCCGTCGTCGCCGACGTGATCGCCCCGCACCGCGTCGCGACGCTGCTGCGCCTCCACGAGGAGGCCGTCGCGGCCGGGCTTCTGCCCGGCGTCGAGGGCGCCGAGGCCGTCGACGGCGACCTGTCGCTCGAGGAGGCGCGGGTCGCCGCCCCGGAGCTCGTCGCGGCCGTCGAGTCCGCCGTCGGCCAGGTCGTCGACACCGTCGTCGCCGCCCACCTGCAGCAGGCCGTCACGGACTGAGGCCGGACGCGGCCGGAGCGGGAGCGGCCGGACCGCCCCCGCCCCGGGGCTAGCCGGCGAGCGACTCGGCGGCCTGACGGGCCCCGGCGGCGGTCGTCGCGGCGACCGCGGCGGCCGCGAGGGCCTGCGCCTGCTCGAGCGTGTGCTTCGACAGCTCGAGCCGGACGTCGGCCAGGGCGGCCGGCGTCATCGACAGGGTGGTCGCCCCGAGCCCGACGAGCACGACGGCGAGCAGCGGGTCGGCCGCGGCCTCGCCGCAGATGCCGACCGGCTTCGAGGCGGCGCGGCCGGCCTCGCCGAGGGTCGAGACCAGGCGGAGCACCGCCGGGTGCCACGGGTCCTGGTAGCTGGCGACCGAGCCGAGCATGCGGTCGGCGGCCAGCGTGTACTGCGTGAGGTCGTTGGTGCCGATGCTGACGAAGTCGGCCGTCCGCATCACCTGGTCGGCGAGGACGGCCAGGGAGGGCACCTCGGCCATGACGCCGACTGTGCGGAGGCCGAGCTCGCGGCCGAGGGCGACGAAGTACTCGGTCTCCTCCGCGTCGCTGACCATGGGGGCCATGACCCACAGGTCCGCCGTCGTGGCAGCCTGGGCGGCCGCGAGCGCCGTGAGCTGGTCGCGGAGGATCTGCTCCTTGACCCTCAGCGCCCGCAGGCCGCGGAGCCCGAGGGCGGGGTTCTCCTCGTGGGCGTCGTTGAGGAAGGCGAGGGGCTTGTCGGCCCCGGCGTCGAGGGCACGGACGACGACCTTGCGGCCGGGGAAGGCCTCGAGCAGGGCGGTGTAGCTGGCGGTCTGGCTCTCGACCGTCGGGGCCTGGCTCGCCCCGAGGAACAGGAACTCCGTGCGGAACAGGCCGACGCCCTCGGCGCCGAGGGCGACGGCGCCCGCGGCCTCGTCGGGCGAGCCCAGGTTCGCGAGCAGCGGCACCGCGTGCCCGTCGGCGAGCGCGCCGTCGGTGAGCGGGGCGGCGGCGGCGGCCCGACGGTCGGCGATGCGCTGCTCGGCGGCGGCCACCTCGTCGGCGGAAGGGTCGACGGTGACGACCCCGGAGACGGCGTCGGCGACGACGACGGTGCCGTCGACCAGGTCGAGGGCCCCGGTCACGCCGACGATCGCGGGGATCGACTTCGAGCGCGCGAGGATGGCGGTGTGCGAGGTGGGGCCGCCGTCGCGGGTGACGAGCGCGAGGACCTTGTCGAGGTCGAGCAGCGCCGTGTCGGCCGGGGCCAGGTCGGGAGCCACGAGCACGAAGGGCGTGTCGCTCTCGGGCACGCCCGGGGCGGGCACGCCGCGGAGGGCCGCGATCACGCGCTGGGCCACGTCGCCGAGGTCGGTCGCGCGCTCGGCCATGTAGCCGCCCATGCCGACGAGCATCTCCTGGAAGGCGCCGAAGGCCTCGAAGACCGCCCGCTCACCGGTGACGCCGCCGTCGATGCGCTGCTCGACGTCGTCGACGAGGGTCGGGTCCTGGGCCATGAGGGCCTGGGCGTCGAGGACGTCCTTCGCCTCGCCGCCGGCCTTCTCGCCGCGGGCGGTCAGGTCGGCCGCGACGGCCTCGAGCGACTCGCGCACGCGGGCCAGCTCGGCGGGCGCGTCGGCGGTGCGCGCCTCGGTGCCGGGTTCCGGCAGCGGCTCGGGCATCCTCAGGACGGGGCCGACGGCCACTCCACGTCCGACGCCAACGCCCTGTAGTGCCACGGTCGTACCTCTTCATGCTCGGGAGTCAACGGCGCACACGGGAGGGGCGGCGCCGCACGGTCGTCCACATCGTACGCGAGCGGGCCTGTCCGTCCGCGGCCCCGGGGCGCGCGGGCACCTACGCTGGGGGCATGCGACGCCGACCCGACGACGAAGCGACCCCGGCCCCGACCCCGACCCCCGCCCCGGCGACGCCCGCGGGGCCCTCCGCGGCGGCGCGGCTGCTCGGGTCGCGCCTCGTCCGCGTCGTCGGGCGCCACGTCGCCTCGAAGGGGCCGCTGCTCGCGGCCGGCCTCACGTACCAGGCGCTCTTCGCCCTCTTCTCGGCCCTCTGGGTCGGCTTCAGCGTGGCGGGCTTCGTCGTGGCCGGCGACGTCGTCCTCCGCGACGAGCTCGTCGTCTTCATCCAGTCGGCCGTGCCCGGGGTGATCAAGGACGACTCGGGGGCCGGCGTCGTCGAGCCCGGCGCCCTGATGAACGCCTCGGTCTTCGGCTGGACGGGCACCGTCGCGCTCGTCGGGCTGCTGTTCGGGTCGGTCCGGCTGTTCGGCAGCATGCGCGACTCCGTCCGCACGGTCTTCCGGGCCCCGACGCCGGCCCCGTCGCTGATCGTCCTCGTGCTGCGCGACCTGGCCCTCGCCGTGGCCTTCGGCGTGGCCGTCCTCGTCTCGGCGTCGATCTCCCTGCTGAGCACGACGGCGGTCACCTGGGGCCTGCACCTCGTCGGCCTCTCCACGGCGTCCGCGGCGTCCGTCGTGCTGCTGCGGGTCGTGGCGCTCGTCCTCGTGTTCGCGTTCGACACCGCGGTGCTCGTCGCGCTCTTCCGGGTGCTGGCCGGCCTGCACATCCCCGGCCGGCGACTCCTCGCGGGGTCGGCGCTCGGCGCGGCCGGCTTCGTGCTCATCACCTTCGTCGGCGGCACGCTGCTGCGGGCGGCGGGGTCGAACCCCCTGCTCGCCTCGTTCGCCGCGATCGTGGGCCTGCTGCTCGTCATCAACCTGCTCTGCCAGGTGCTGCTGCTCGCCGCCGCGTGGATCGCGGTCGGGCTCGACGACATCGGCGTGCGGGCCGACCCCCGCGAGGAGGCCGAGCGGCTGCGCCGCCTCGAGGAGGAACGGCTCGCCCAGGAGGCGCGGGTGATCTCCGCCCCGCGGCGCGCGGCGTCGCGGGTGCGGGGCCTCGCCGCCCACGTCGCCCGGGCCGCCGGGTCGGTGCGGCGCCGGGGCGGCGACGTCGGCGGCCGCCGGTAGTCTCGTCGGCATGTCACAACGCCTCCGACTCGCGTCCGTCAACGTCAACGGCATCCGCGCCGCGTACCGCAAGGGCATGGGCGACTGGCTGGCCGACCGCGACGTCGACGTGCTGACCCTGCAGGAGGTGCGGGCCACCACCGACGACCTCGAGGGCCTGCTCGGCCCCGAGTGGAACGTCATCCACCACCCGGCCACCGCGAAGGGCCGGGCCGGCGTCGCCATCGCGTCACGAGGCGCCGCGGTGATCCACCGCGTGGAGCTCGGGCCGGACGACTTCGACAGCGCCGGCCGCTGGATCGAGGCCGACTACGACGTCGACGGCACGATCGTCACCGTCGTGAGCACCTACGTGCACTCGGGCGAGGTCGGCACCGAGAAGCAGGACGAGAAGTGGAGGTTCCTCGACGCGATGTCGGAGAGGCTCCCGCAGCTCGCGGCCCACTCGGAGCTCGCCGTCGTGACGGGCGACCTCAACGTCGGCCACCGCGAGCTCGACATCAAGAACTGGAAGGGCAACGTCAAGCGCGCCGGCTTCCTGCCCCGCGAGCGCGCCTACTTCGACCGTTTCTTCGGCGAGGCCGGCCAGCCCGTCGAGACCGTCGACGGCAGCGGCGGCACCGGCCTCGGCTGGGTCGACGTCGGGCGCCGCCTCTCGGGCGAGGTCGAGGGGCCGTACTCGTGGTGGTCGTGGCGCGGCCAGGCCTTCGACAACGACACCGGCTGGCGCATCGACTACCACGTGGCGACCCCGGCCCTCGCCGAGCGCGCCTCGGGCTACACGATCGACCGCGCCGCGTCGTACGACAAGCGCTGGTCCGACCACGCCCCCGTCGTCGTCGACTACGACATCTGACCCGCACCGCCCCCACGAGGACACCATGACCACGCTCCCCCCCTCCCCCGCCTCGACCCCCGCGACGGGGCAGAAGCCCCGCCTGTTCTCGGGCATGCAGCCCTCGGCCGACTCGCTGCACATCGGCAACTACGTCGGCGCCCTGCTGCAGTGGCGCGAGATGCAGTCGACGCACGACGCGCTCTTCTGCGTCGTCGACATGCACGCCATCACCGTGGCGCAGGAGCCCGCGACGCTCCGCGAGTCCACGCGACGCACCGCGGCGCAGTACATCGCGGCCGGCATCGACCCCGAGCGCTCGACGCTCTTCATCCAGTCGCACGTGCCGGCGCACGCCCAGCTGGCCTGGGTGCTCAACACCCTCACCGGCTTCGGCGAGGCCAGCCGCATGACCCAGTTCAAGGACAAGGCGGCGAAGCAGGGCGCCGACACGGCCTCGCTCGGCCTCTTCGCCTACCCGACCCTGATGGCCGCCGACATCCTCCTCTACGGCGCCCACGAGGTCCCGGTCGGCGACGACCAGCGCCAGCACGTCGAGCTGACGCGCGACCTCGCGAACCGCTTCAACTCGCGCTTCGGGCCGACGCTCGTCGTGCCCGAGGCGGTCGTCCAGGCCGAGGGCGCCCGGGTCTACGACCTGCAGTCGCCCGAGTCGAAGATGAGCAAGTCGGCGGCCACCGAGGCCGGCGTGGTCTGGATGCTCGACGAGCCCAGCCGCACCGCGAAGAAGATCAAGTCGGCGGTGACCGACGCCGAGCGCGAGATCCGCTTCGACCGCGGCGCGAAGCCCGGGGTGTCGAACCTCCTGACGATCCTCTCCGCCTTCACCGAGACCCCCGTCGCCTCGCTGGAGGAGCAGTACGCGGGCCGCGGCTACGGCGACCTCAAGAAGGACGTCGCGGAGGCGGTGGTCGAGACGTTCACCCCGATCCGCACCCGGGCCCTCGAGCTGCTCGACGACCCCGCCGAGCTGGACCGCGTGCTGGCCGGCGCCGCCGACCGGGCCGGCGAGATCGCCGAGGCGACCCTCGCCACCGTGTACGAGCGCATCGGGTTCCTCGCGAGGGCCTGACGGTGCGCGCGTTCACGCTCCGGTCGCCGCTGGTCGAGCTGCGAGCGCCCGACTCGAGCGACGTCGAGGCGATCGTGGCGGCCTGCCACGACCCCGAGACCGTCCGCTGGACGACGGTGCCCTCGCCCTACGACCGCTCCGACGCCGCGTTCTTCCTCGACCGGATCGTCGACCACGGCTGGGCCACGGGCCGGGAGATGACCTGGGGCCTGCGGGCTCCGGGGTCGTCCGAGCTGGTCGGCGTGGTCAGCGTGCGGACGGCGGGCCGCGACGTCGGCTTCTGGACGGCGCCGGCGGCCCGGGGCCGCGGCCTCATGACCGAGGCCGTCCGGCTCGTCGTCGACTGGGCCCTCGGCGAGGGCGGCCTGCCCGAAGTGCGCTGGGAGGCGCACGTCGGCAACGTCGCCTCGGCCGCGGTCGCCCGCCGCGCCGGCTTCCGCTACCTCGGCACGGCGCCGGGCCTGCACCCGGGGCGCGACGGCGAGCACCCCCTCTGCTGGACGGCTCGGCTCGGCCCCGACGACGACCGTGAGCCGGCGCCGGGCTGGCCCGCGCCCGTCACCGGGGAATTCCCCGGTGCCGCGGGCGTTGGGTCGAGGGCCGACGCTCCGGTCGGGGCTGGCGGCAGCCCTCCCGCCCCGACTCCTGACACGGCACCGACGCCTCCCCCCGCCCCACCGACCACTCCCCCGGAGACCCCGTGACCCTCGCCCCCGCCGTGCTCGAGACGGCGATGCGCCGCGCCCTCGAGCTGGCGGCCCGCGGCACGCCGCTCGGCGTCAACCCGCGGGTGGGCTGCGTGCTGCTCCGACCCGACGGCAGCGTCGCCGGCGAGGGCTGGCACCGCGGCGCCGGGACGGCGCACGCCGAGGTCGACGCGCTCTCGCAGCTGGCCCCCGGTGAGGCCCGGGGCGCGACCGCGGTCGTGACCCTCGAGCCCTGCGACCACACCGGCCGCACGGGGCCCTGCAGCCAGGCCCTGCTGGCGGCCGGCGTCGAGTGCGTCGTGTACGCCGTCGGCGACCCGGGCCGCGACTCGTCGGGAGGGGCCGACCGGCTCCGCGCCTCCGGCGTGGACGTCGTCCCGGGGGTGCTCGAGACCGAGGGCCGCGAGTTCCTGCACCGGTGGCTCACGGCCGTGGAGCTCCGCCGCCCGTTCGTCACGCTCAAGTGGGCGTCGAGCCTCGACGGCCGCGTGGCCGCCGCTGACGGCTCGAGCCGCTGGGTCACCGGCGAGGCCGCCCGCCGCGACGTCCACGCCCGACGGGCCGAGCACGACGCGATCCTGGTCGGCACCGGCACCGCCCTCGCCGACGACCCGTCGCTCACCGCCCGCGACGCCGACGGCGGTCTCCTGCCCGAGCAGCCCCTGCCCGTCGTCGTCGGCGACCGCGAGCTGCCGGCCGGGGCGGCCCTGCACGCGCACCCCCGCGGGCTCGTCCGGGCGGCGACCCACGACCTCGCCGCCGTGCTCGACGACCTGTGGCGGCGTGACGTCCGGAGCGTGCTCGTCGAGGGCGGGCCGACCGTGGCGAGCGAGCTCGTGCGGCGCGGGCTCGTCGACGAGTACCTCGTCTACCTCGCCCCGACGCTGCTCGGCGGGCCCCGGACGGCCCTCGACGACCTCGGCGTCGACACCATCGACGACCAGCGCCGACTGCGCGTCGTGAGCACCGCCGCGCTGGGCGACGACCTCCTCGTCGTGGCCCGCGCCCCGCACCGGAGGACCCCGTGACCGACACCCCCGCCGCCGACGGCCCCACCGCCGGGCCCGCGGCCGCCCCCGCCGTCTCGTCGCAGGTGCGGTTCGAGGTCGAGACGACCGTCCCGACGAGCCACGGCACCTTCCGCATGCGCGCCTACGCCGACACCCTGACCGGGGCCGACCACATCGCGATCGTGGCGTCCGCCCCCGACGGCTCGCCGCCGCGCGACGGCGCCCTCGTGCGCGTGCACAGCGAGTGCCTGACGGGCGAGGCGTTCGGCTCGCTGAAGTGCGAGTGCGGACCGCAGCTCGACGCCGCCCTCGACACGATCCACGCCCACGGCGGCGTCGTCGTCTACCTGCGCGGCCACGAGGGCCGGGGCATCGGCCTCGTCGCCAAGCTCCGTGCCTACCGGCTCCAGGAGGACGGCCTCGACACCCTCGACGCCAACCTCGCCCTGGGGCTCCCGGCCGACTCCCGCGACTACGGAGCGGCGGCCGACATGCTGCGCGACCTGGGCGTCACCTCGATCCGGCTGCTGAGCAACAACCCGGAGAAGCGCCGTCAGCTGGCGGCGCACGGGATCGCCGTCAGCGAGACGGTGCCGCTCGTCGTCGGCGTCGGCACGTTCAACGCCGGCTACCTCGACACCAAGCGCGACCGCATGGGCCACGAGCTGCCGGACGACCTCGCCGGAGCCTGAGCCCGGCGTCGACGACGGTCGTCGCCCAGCGTCCGCCACGACGCCGTCGCGGAGGTAAGCTGGGAGGACGCTGTCACGAGCAGCGCCCCGCACCACCGGCGACGTGCGCCCACCGAGCACCGCACCAGCCGCCTCCGACACCTGCAGCGCACACCTCGCGCCGGGCGTCGTCGAGGCCGTCGCCCGTCCGCACCCGCCGCCCTGCCTGCCGCTCCGGAGCCTCCATGTCTGCCAGCACCGTCGCCTCGTCGACGCCCCCCGCCCCTCCCGCCAACAAGCGCTCGCGCGTCATCGTCGCGAGCCTCGTCGGCACCTCCATCGAGTTCTACGACTTCTACGTCTACGCGACGGCCGCCGTGCTCGTCTTCCCGACCGTCTTCTTCGCGAACGACGACCCCGCCGTCGCGCGCCTCGCCTCCTTCGCGGTCTTCGGCGTCGCCTTCATCGCCCGCCCGGTCGGCTCGGTGATCTTCGGCCACTTCGGCGACCGCATCGGCCGCAAGGGCACGCTCGTCGCCTCCCTGCTCACGATGGGGGTCGCGACCGTGCTGATCGGCTGCATCCCCGCCGGCACCACGCCCGGATGGGCCGTCGCCGGCCCCGCCTGCCTCGTCGTGCTGCGCTTCTGCCAGGGCCTCGGCCTCGGCGGCGAGTGGAGCGGCGCCGCCCTGCTGGCGACCGAGAACGCCCCCGCGAAGCGCCGGGCGATCTACGGCACCTTCCCGCAGCTCGGCGCCCCGATCGGCTTCATCATCGCGAACCTACTGTTCGTGGTGCTCAACAGCACGCTCACCGAGGAGCAGTTCCTCAGCTGGGGCTGGCGCCTGCCCTTCCTCGCCAGCGCCGTCCTCGTCGTGATCGGCCTCTACGTGCGCTTCAAGCTGATCGAGACGCCGGCCTTCCAGAAGGTCGTCGACTCGGGCAACGTCGCGACCCTGCCGCTCGCGCGGGTGTTCTCGACGAGCTGGCGCCCGCTCATCCTCGGCACGTTCATCATGCTCGCGACGTACACCCTCTTCTACCTCATGACGACCTTCACGCTGACCTACGGCACCGCCCCGGCGGAGGGCGCGGCGCCGGGCCTCGGCATCGCGCGCAACCAGTTCCTCTGGATGCTCATCCTCGGCGTCGTCTTCTTCGGCGTGTTCACGCTCGTCTCCGGCCCGCTGGCGGAGAAGTTCGGCCGCCGCGCCCTGCTGATCTGCGTCACCGCGGGCATCCTCGTCTTCGGCTTCCTCTTCGCCCCGCTCTTCGCGGCGGGTGCGCTCGGCGCCCAGGCTCTGCTCATCATCGGCTTCGTGCTGATGGGGCTGACGTTCGGGCCGATGGGCGCCGTGCTGCCCGAGCTGTTCCCGACCAGCGTCCGCTACACCGGCTCGGCCATCAGCTACAACGTCGCGAGCATCCTCGGCGCGGCCGTCGCGCCGTTCATCGCCGTGGCGCTGTGGCAGGCCGCCGGGGGCAGCACCTGGCTGGTGGGGCTGTACCTGTCGTCGATGGCGGTGCTGACGCTGATCGCCCTGCTGCTGAGCTCGGAGACCCGCGACGTGCAGTACGAGACCTCGAGCTGACGGGCCGCACCGCGCCTCCTGCACCACCTCGGCCCGCTCCCCTCGGGGGCGGGCCGTCGGCGTCCCCCGACAGGCGGCTCGCGGTCGCTCGGCAGTACCCTCGACTCGGTGCCCGCGACCGCGGTCGCGTGGCGCCCACCGGTCGCGACCCGTCGCCGCGACGACCGAGCACGAGAGGCACCATGAGCTCCGACACGAGCACCCGCAAACGCGCCGCCGTCCAGGCCGAGGAGGCGCGGGTCGGCTCCCCGACGCCGCCCCCGGCCCGCAGGGGCCTGGGTCGACGGCCCCGGCCGGAGGGTCCGCGCGCGACCTTCCGCCAGCTCGTGCCGTACCTGTTCGAGCACCGGAAGGTGATGGTGTTCATCATCGTGCTCAGCGTGCTGGGCGCCGCGGCCTCGCTCGCCCAGCCCCTGCTGGTCAGCCGCGTCATCTCGGTCGTCCAGGCGGGCGACCCCCTCGGCCGCCTCGTCTGGCTGCTCGTCGCGCTGGTCGTCGTCGCGGGCCTGATCAGCGGGTTCCAGCACTACCTGCTGCAGCGCACCGGCGAGGGCGTGGTGCTCTCGAGCCGACGCCGCCTCGTCGGCCGCATGCTCAACCTGCCCATCAGCCAGTTCGACGTGAGACGCACGGGCGACCTGGTGAGCCGCGTGGGCTCCGACACGACGCTCCTCCGCGCCGTCCTGACCCAGGGGCTGGTCGAGGCCATCGGCGGCTCGCTCACCTTCGTCGGGGCCCTGGTGGGCATGTTCCTCATCGACCCGGTGCTGCTCGGGCTCACCGTGCTCGTGGTGGCCGTCTCGGTCGCCGTCGTGGTGCTGCTCAGCGGCCGCATCCGCGTGGCCAGCCGCCAGGCGCAGGAGAAGGTCGGCGACCTGACCTCGTCGGTCGAGCGCGCGATCAGCTCGGTCCGCACCATCCGGGCCTCGGGGGCGACCGAGCGCGAGATCGCCGGCGTCGAGCAGGACGCCGTGGGCGCGTACGAGCGCGGCCTCCAGGTGGCGCGCATCTCGGCCCTCGTCGTGCCCATCGCCTCGGTCGCGATGCAGACGTCGTTCCTCGTCGTGCTCGGCGTCGGCGGCTACCGCGTCGCGAGCGGCTCGATCACCATCGCGTCGCTCGTCTCGTTCATCCTCTTCCTGTTCCTGATGATCATGCCGCTCGGCCAGGCCCTCGGCGCCGTGCTCAGCGTCAACCAGGCGCTGGGCGCCCTGGGCCGGATCCAGGAGATCCTCGACCTGCCCGGCGAGACGGAGCACGACGCCGACACGGCACGGGCGCTCGGCCCCGACGCCCGCGTCGAGACCGGCGACGCCGTGACCTTCGAGGACGTGCACTTCCGCTACCCCGACTCCCCCGTCGCCACGGGGTCGGCCACCTCCCCCGGCGCCGTCGCCGCGGCCGCCGCGGGCGACCCGGGCGACCCGCGGGGCGAGGAGCCCGCCGCGGACGACCTCACCGTCCTCCACGGCGTCTCGTTCTCCGTGCCCGTCGGCCGACGGACGGCCCTCGTGGGGCCCTCGGGCGCCGGCAAGAGCACGATCCTCGCGCTCATCGAGCGCTTCTACGACCCGACCGCCGGGGTCGTGCGCCTCGGCGGCGTCGACGTGCGGGCCCTCGACCGCGCCGAGCTGCGCGCCCAGATCGGGTACGTCGAGCAGGACGCCCCGGTGCTCGCCGGCACCCTCCGCGACAACCTGACCCTGGGGTCGCCCGACGCGTCGGACGACGACTGCCGCCGCGTGCTCGAGGCCGTCAACCTCACCGGCGTCCTCGAGCGCGGCGAGCAGGGCCTCGACGCCCAGGTCGGCGAGGACGGCGTGATGCTCTCCGGCGGCGAGCGTCAGCGCCTCGCCATCGCCCGGACCCTGCTCAACGCTCCCCCGGTGCTGCTCCTCGACGAGTCGACCTCGAGCCTCGACGGCCTCAACGAGCAGCGCCTCCGCGAGGCCATCGACGCGGTGGCCGAGAACAGGACGCTCATCGTCATCGCGCACCGCCTCTCGACCGTGGTCGACAGCGACCAGATCGTCGTGGTGGAGGCCGGGCGCGTCGTCGGGGTGGGCACCCACTCCGAGCTCGTCGTCAGCACGCCGCTCTACCGCGACCTCGCGAAGCACCAGCTCCTGGTCTGAGCGGCCGCGCCGGTCGCCGCGGCTGCCGGCCGCTCCGGCTGCCGTCGGCCCCGGCTGCCGGTCAGCCCTGCCGGGGCTCGGCCGACCGGCGTGCCCGCTCGACGACCTCGAGGGCGGCGACCGCGTCACGGGGGTCGACGGGCAGCGGCCCCTCCCCCCGCAGCGCCACGGCGAGCTGGGCGTAGAACGCGGGGTAGTCTCCGCGGTCGGTCGGCTCGGGCCGGGCGTCGGCGCCGATGCCCAGGAGGCCGGGCCGGGCCGGGTCCGAGAGCCCGTACCCCGGGTCGGCGGGCGAGACGCCCGCCGCGAGCTGCGCCTCCTGCGGGTCGAGCCCGTGCACGACGTACGCCCCCTGCGAGCCCAGGACCCTGAAGCGCGGACCGGGCTGGGCGGCCACGTGGCTCATCCAGAGGCGCGAGCGGACGCCGCCCGCGTGGCGGAGCGACACGACGACGTCGTCGTCCGCGACCGCGCCCGGTCGACGGACGGCGATCTCGGCGTGGACCTCCTCGGCGGGGCCGAAGAGCCTGAGTGCCTGGTCGACGAGGTGGGGGCCGAGGTCGAGGAGGATCCCCCCGCCCTGCTCGGCGGTGGTCGAGGCCTTCCAGCCCGCACGGTTGGCGGTCTTCCACGGCTCGAAGCGCGACTCGAAGGTGTGGACCTCCCCGAGGGCGCCGTCGCGCACGAGGCGCGACGCGGTCAGGAAATCGCCGTCCCACCGGCGGTTCTGGTAGACGGTGAGGGGCCGGCCGAGGGACTCGGCGAGCTCGACGAGCCCGCGGGCCGCCTCCGCGCTGGTGGCCAGCGGCTTGTCGACGACGACCGCCGCCCCGCGCCGCAGGGCCTCCGCGGCCACCTCGACGTGGGTGTCGTTGGGGGTCGCCACGACGACGAGGTCGAGCGCGAGCGGCCAGAGGCCGTCGAGGGCGTCGACCACCTCCACGCCCGGGTGGGCGGCCCGGGCCGCGTCGGCCTTCGCGGGGTCGCGCGTGACCACGGCGACGAGGTCGAACGACGGGTCGGCCGCGAGGAGGGGCGCGTGGAAGACGCGGCCGGCGAGGCCGTAGCCCACGACGCCGACGCGGAGCGCAGCGCGCTCGTCGGCGCGCTCCGGGCCGGTCCCGGTCACGCGGCGACCTCGGTCGACGGGACGGTCTCCACCCCGGCGGCGCGCAGCTCGTCGAGCGCGGCCTCCGACGACTCCGCCCCGACCCCCGCGACGAGGTCGGTCAGCACCCGGACCCGGAGGCCGGACCGGGCCGCGTCGAGCGCCGAGGCCCGGACGCAGTGGTCCGTCGCCAGGCCCACCACGTCGACCTCGTCGACGCCCCGCGACGCGAGGGCCTCCGCCGCGGAGGACCCGTCGCCCGTCACGCCCTCGAACACCGAGTACGCCGGCGACCCGGTGCCCTTGGTCACGTGCACGTCGACGAGAGTCGCGTCGAGCGCGGGGTGGTAGTCGGCCCCGGGGGTGCCCGCCACGCAGTGCACCGGCCACGAGTCGACCCAGTCGGGCTCGGTGCTGAAGTGGCCGCCGTTGTCGCCGTCGGCGGCGTGCCAGTCGCGGCTCGCGACCACGAGGTCGTAGCGACCGCCCGAGCGGCGGAGGTGCTCGGTGACCGCCTGGGCGACGCGGGCGCCGCCGGTGACGGCCAGCGCGCCTCCCTCGGTGAAGTCGTTCTGGACGTCGACGACGATCAGGGCTCTGCTCATGGCACCATCTTCGCGCGCTGAGCCGCGAGGCGCACGCCGGGCGGCTGCGCCCGGGGCGGCGGCTCGTCGGGTCAGGTGTTGGAGAGCGAGTCCCCGCAGCTGTAGACGGCCGCCGTGAGCGTGTCGAGGGCCACCCGGGCGTCGTCGCGGACGTCGCCGATCGCGTAGAAGGCGAAGGCGAGAGGGGTGCCGTCCGCCGCCGCGACGGTGCCGGCGAGCGTGTAGGCCGTGTCGATCCAGCCGGTCTTGGCGTGCACCGCACCGCGGGCGACGGCGTTCGAGCCCGTGAAGCGCGAGGCCAGCGTGCCCGTGCGGCCCGAGATCGGGAGGGCGTCGTAGACCACGCCGAGGCCGCCCTCGCGGTCGAGCACCTTCACCATGAGGCGCGCCACGAAGGTCGAGGGCACGGCGTTGCCCTCGCTCAGCCCGGAGCCGTCGACGATGGTCACCGTCGACGCGTCGAGCCCGTACGCGCTGGTCAGCACCGAGCGGTAGAGCGTCGTCAGCGAGGCCGCCGAGCCGTCGGCCCCGGACTCCTTCGACGACGCGCGGGCGAGCATCTCGGCGAGGGTGTTGTCGGAGACGGGGAGCATCTGCGAGATGAGCGTCGAGACGGGCTGCGACGACACGGTGCCGAGCACGGTGGCGCTCGTCGCCGAGCCCGGGGCCATCGTCGCGCCGTCGGCCCCGGCCACGCCGGCCGCGACGAGGGCGGCGCGGAAGGCGTCGCCGGCACGGGCCACCGGGTCGGTGCTGCGCGGGCTGGTCTGGGCGGCGGGGTCGGCGCGGTCGCCGTCGACCATGAGCGCCGTCACCTCGCTGTGGTAGCCGATCGTCTGCTCGGTGCGCTTCCACGACGGGTCCCACTTGTCGGCGGCGCTCCACCAGGTCGCGTCGAGGGTGATCTGGCTCACGGGCTGGTCGCCGAGCGAGGCCTTGACCTGGCCGGCGAGGTCGGCGAGCGTGGGAGCACCCGAGTAGACGCTGCGGCCCGTCGCGCTGAGCGTCGCGTCGCCGCCGCCGACGAGGGAGATCGAGCCCGTGCCGGGGTCGCCGGTGACCTGCGTGCGGAGGCGGTGGTCGGCGCCCAGCACCGAGAGCGCGACCGCGCTCGTCAGCGTCTTGAGCACGCTCCCCGTGCGGGCGGGGGTCGAGCCGTCCCGGTCGAGGAGGACCTCGCCGGTCGCGGCGTTCACGACGGTGCCCTCGAACTGCGCCAGGCGGGAGTCGGCGGCCGGCCCGGAGACCGAGCAGGTGCGGAGGCGCGTGGGGGCCGGGATCTCCCCCGGGACGGACCGGGCGGGGTCGACCTCGGCGGTCGGCGTCGGCGTCACCGTCACGGCGGCGGCCGGGTCGCTCGAGGCCGGCGACGCGGACGACGCGTCCCCGCTCGACGACGGGGCGGTCGCCGCGCCGGCGGCCACGGCCCCGCCGCCGAGGAGGGCGAAGGCGGTCACGGCGGCCGTGACGAGCGCGGCGCGCGGGTGCTCCCGGACGAGGCGCCCGAGGCCGGTGCGGGCAGGCCGCGTCGTCGTCGACACGGTGCCCGTCGACACTGTGCTCGCCGGGGCCTGGCCGTCGGCGCGCACGTCGGGGTGGTCGGTGAGGTCGCCCTGAACGTTCATCGGGGTCATCCTACGGAACGCGGACCGCGCCTCCGGCCTCTCCGGGGTAGCGGACGCCCACCTGCCGGCGCATCTCGTCCATCACGCGCATCACCTCGAGCATGTCGGCGTGGGTCAGGGCGGGGCTCTCGCGCTCCCCGGCGGCGACGAGGCGCTCGAGCTCGATCGCCTGGTGGTGCATGCCGCGCAGCCCGTCGTCGACGGCGTCGAAGCGCTCGACCACGGCGCCCTCGGCGTCGAGGACGGTGAAGCCGCCCGGGGCGTAGAAGGTGGCGTCGATCTCGATGCGCCCCGCGCTGCCGTACAGCACGGCGGTGTTCTCGCCGGCGGTGTCGAGGGCCGCGAACACCGTCGACGTCGCGCCCGAGGCGTGCAGCAGCGATGCGCCGATGCGGCGGTCGACGCCCTGGTCGCTGAGCACGCCGGTGGCGGCGACCGTCTCGACCGGCCCGAGCAGGTCGGCAGCGAACGAGACCGGGTAGACGCCGAGATCGAGCAGCGCACCGCCGCCGAGGGCGGGGTCGTTGATGCGGTGACGCGGGTCGGTGGGCAGCGCCTGGAGGTGGTGGGCCGTGAGGAGGCGCGGTTCGCTGACGACGCCGGCCCGCACCACCTCGCGGAGCCGCACCTGCTGCGGCAGGAAGCGCGTCCACATCGCCTCGAGCGCCACCACGTCGGCCTCACGGGCCGCGTCGAGCACCTCGGCGGCCTCGGCCTCGTTCACCGTGAAGGGCTTCTCGACGAGCACGTGCTTGCCCGCGCGGATCGCGAGCAGGGCCGCGTCGCGGTGGAAGGGGTGGGGCGTGGCGACGTAGACCGCGTCGACCTCGGGGTCGGCGACGAGCTCCTCGTAGCTGCCGTGCGCACCGGCCACGCCGTGGCGGTCGGCGAACTCCCGGGCCTTGTCGAGCCGGCGCGAGCCCACGGCCGTGACCGTCAGCCCGGCGCCGAGCAGGTCGGCCGTGAACGCGTCGGCGATGCCGCCGGCGCCGAGGATGCCCCATCGAGTCGTCATGCGACCTGTCTACCAGGCACGGCGGCGGTCGGACGCCCGCGCGGGCGAGCCGCAGCGGCGCTCCAGGGACGAGGAGAGGCCCGGATCCGTGCGGATCCGGGCCTTTGAGGGAGCCGCTTTGGAGAATCGAACTCCAGACCTTCTCATTACGAGTGAGACGCTCTACCGACTGAGCTAAAGCGGCGGATCTCGATCAGATCGAGAACCCGTGCCTCTCGGCACGATCACCAACTGTAGCGGATTCTCAGAGCTCTCGCGTCACGACCCGGCGGAGGTCGGCGAACGAGTCCTCCATGCGGGCCCGCAGGCTGAAGCGGTGGTCGGCCGCGTGGTCGGCGTCGTCGTCGTCGATCCACTCGGCCCAGGCGTGCCGGAGCGCCGCGATCACGACGAGCGTGACGAGGTGCGCGCGGCTCTCGAGCAGCGCACGCCCTCCCCCGTCGGAGACGGCGGTGGAGAGGCGTGGGTCGGCGGTGAAGCGACGCGCGACGATCTCGGAGAGGCGCTCCTCGAAGTCGCGCATCGACGCGATCCGCTTGGCGAACAGGTCGGGGTGGGCGCGCAGCACGATCCGGCGGCGCTGCACGAGCTCACGGTCGACCGTGGCCGTCACGACGGCCTGGTCGAGGAGGGCGACGAGTCCGTCGAGGATGGGCTCGTCGTGCCCGTCGACGAAGTGGTCGATGGCGGCGCCGTCGGGCAGCTCGGGCGGGTCGCCGACGACGGCCTCCTCCTTCGACGTGAAGTAGTTGAAGAAGGTGCGGGGCGAGACGTCGGCGCGGCGACTGATCATCTCGACGGTCACGGCGTCGAAGCCGTTCTCGGCGATGAGGTCGAGGACGGCGACCTGGATCGCTCGTCGGGTGGCCAGCCTCTTGCGTTCGCGCAGTCCGGGAGGGGCTGTCGCTGTGGGGTCGGTCATGGGCACATCCTGCCTCACCGGACCGCGTGCCTGCTGACGGCGACCAGCATCGCCTCCAGCGCGAGGGCCGGGGCGACGTTCGACTCGATGCGCCGCCGCGCCACGCTGATCGCGTCCATCACGGCGAGGGTGGTGGCCGGCGTCGAGGCCGTCACCGCCTGCTCGAGCTGCGGCCGGATGCTCTCGTTGACGAGGTCGTCGCCGACGCCGAGGTGCAGCAGGAGGACGTCCCGGTAGAGCGACAGCAGGTCGACCATGATGCGGTCGATGCCGTCGCGGAGGCTGCGCGTCGCGCGGCGCTTCTGGTCGTCGTCGAGGGCGCGCAGCTGGCTGCGCAGCGCGGGCGGGACGGTGCCGCCGGGCTCGACGCCCAGCGAGCGCAGGGCGCTCGCGCGCTCCTCCGCGTCGCGCTCCTCGGTGATGGCCTTGGCGTCGTCCCCCGCCACGGCGAGCATGGTGGAGGCGGCGATCACCGCGTCGGAGACCGAGCGGATGCCGAGGGCGGTCTCGAGGGTCGTCCGACGCCGGGCGCGCGCCTCGGGGTTGGTCGCGAGCCGCTGGGCCATCCCGATGTGGCTCTGCGCCTCGCGGGCGGCGACCAGGGCGGTGTCGGGCTCGACCCCCCGGCGCTCGAGCAGGGCCGCGACGTCGTGCACGGACGGGACGCGGAGGCGCACGCTCCGCACGCGGGACCGGATCGTCGGGATGAGGTCGGCCTCGCTCGGCGCGCAGAGGATCCACACCGTGCGGGGCGGCGGCTCCTCGAGGGCCTTGAGCAGCAGGTTGGAGGTCCGCTCGGTCATCCGGTCGGCGTCCTCGATGACCACGACGCGGTACCGGCCGACGGAGGGCGAGAACTGCGAGGCCGCGACGAGCGACCGGACCTCGTCGATCGTGATGATGATGCGCTCCGTGCTCAGCACCGCGAGGTCCGGGTGCGACCGTGCCGCCACCTGGCGTGCGGTCGCCTCGTCGTCGTCGCCCCGGGCGAGGAGCGCCCCGGCGAAGGCGTAGGCCAAGTTCGAGCGGCCGGAGCCGGGCGGGCCGGTGATCAGCCAGGAGTGCGTCATCGACGAGTTCGCCGGGTCGGCCGAGGCCGCCGCCCGCAGGGACTCGATGGCGTCGGCCTGACCGGTGAGGTCGTCCCAGAACGTCACGGGCGGGCGAGGAGGGTCTCGACGCGAGCCCGGACGGAGGCGGCGATCGCGTCCACGGGCTGGGTCGCGTCGACCACGAGGACGCGCTCGGGCTCGGCCTCGGCGATCGCGAGGAAGGCCGCACGGACCCTCGCGTGGAAGTCCTGGGCCTCGGCCTCGAGGCGGTCGTAGGTGGTGCGCGACGCGTCGAGGCGTGAGCGGGCCGCGGCCTCGTCGAGGTCGAGCAGGACGGTCAGGTCGGGGGCGAGACCCTCCACGGCCCACCGCGACAGGTCTCGCACCTCGTCGCCGCCCAGCACGCGCCCGGCGCCCTGGTAGGCGACCGAGGAGTCGATGTAGCGATCCTGCACGACCACGTCTCCGCGCTCGAGGGCGGGGCGCACGAGGGTCTCGACGTGCTGGGCCCGGTCGGCGGCGTAGAGCAGGGCCTCCGCGCGAGGGGCGATGTGGCCGCGGCGGTGCAGCACGATCTCGCGCAGCTCCAGCCCCAGGTCCGTGCCCCCGGGCTCGCGGGTACGGACGACGCCGCGGCCCTGCCCGGTCAGCCACGACTCGAGCAGGCCCGCCTGCGTGGTCTTGCCCGAGCCGTCGCCGCCCTCGAACGTGACGAAGAGGCCCGCCACTACTCGCTCGTCGACTCGGTCGTCAGCGATGCGGCCTCGGTCGCCGCCGCCTTCGCGGCCGCGGCCTTCGTGGTCGCGGCCTTCGTGGTCGCGGCCTTCGTGGTCGCGGCCTTCGTCGTCGTCGCCTTCGTGGTCGCGGCCTTCGTCGTCGTCGCCTTCGTGGTCGCGGCCTTCGTCGTCGTCGCCTTCGTGACGGGCGCCTTCTTCACGGGCGCCTTCTTGGCGGGCGCCTTCTTGGCCGGGGCCTTGGCCTTGGGCTTCGCCGGCCCCTTGGCGCGCTTGTCCGCGAGCAGCTCGACGGCGCGGTCGAAGTCGACCTCCTCCACCGTCTCGCCGCGGGGGATGGTCGCGTTCGTCTCGCCGTCGGTCACGTACGGCCCGAACCGGCCGTCCTTGACCTTGATGGGCTTGCCGCTCACCGGGTCGGCCGCGAACTCGGCGAGAGCGCTGCTGGCCCGGCGAGCGCCGTACTTGGGCTGAGCGAACGCCTCGAGTGCGCCGGCGAGGTCGATCTCGAAGATCTGGTCCTCCGAGGTGAGCGACCGGGTGTCGGTGCCCTTCTTCAGGTACGGGCCGTAGCGGCCGTTCTGCGCCTGGATCTCGTCGCCGCTCTCGGGGTCCAGCCCGACGGTGCGGGGCAGGTCGAGCAGCGCGAGGGCGGTCTGCAGGTCGACGGTGTCGACGCTCATGCTCTTGAAGAGCGACGCCGTGCGCTCCTTCGGCGCGGCCTTCTTCGCGGCGGGCTTCTTGGCCGGGGCCTTCGCCCCGGTCGCGGGGGCCACGGCGGCGGGAGCCTCGACGACCTCGCCCGTCGCCGGGTCGGCCTCGACCTCCTCCGGGGTGCGCTCGGTGACGTACGGGCCGAAGCGGCCGTCCTTCGCGACGACCTCCTTGCCCGACTCCGGGTTCGTGCCGACCACGCGGTCGCCCACGACGGGCGCCTCGATCAGCTCGCGCGCCTTCGCGGGCGTGAGCTCGTCAGGGGCGAGGTCCTCGGGCACGTTGACGCGCCTCGGGGTCTCCGGGTCGTCGCCGGGCGCCTCGAGGTAGGGCCCGTAGCGGCCGATGCGGAGCGTGATGCCCTCGCCCAGCGGGATGGAGTTGATGTCGCGGGCGTCGATCTCGCCGAGGTTGTCGATGACCTTGCGGAGCCCGCGGTGGGTCTCGTTGCCGAAGTAGAACCCGTTGAGCCAGTCGACCCGGTCGGCGTCGCCGCCGGCGATCTGGTCGAGGTCGTCCTCCATGCTGGCCGTGAAGTCGTACTCGACGAGGTCGCCGAAGTACTCCTCCAGCAGCCGGACGACCGAGAAGGCGATCCAGTTCGGCACGAGGGCGGTGCCGCGCGGGGTCACGTAGCCGCGGTCGACGATCGTCGACATGATGGCGGCGTAGGTCGACGGCCGCCCGATGCCGAGCTCCTCCAGGGTCTTGACCAGGCTCGCCTCGGTGTACCGGGGCGGCGCACTGGTGTCGTGGCCCTTGGCCTCGACGTCGTCGAGGACGAGGTGCTGGCCCTCGGCCAGGACGGGGAGCTTCGCGTCCGCGGTCTCCGCGGCGCCGTGGCGGTCCTCGTCGCGGCCCTCCTCGTAGGCGGCGAGGAAGCCGCGGAAGGTGATGACGGTGCCGGTCGCGACGAACTCCGCCAGGGTGCCGGACGCGGTGCGGGGCGTGATGCCCGCGACGTCGTCAGGCGTCGTCGCCGACACGACGACCGAGGCCGTCGAGCCCTTGGCGTCGGCCATCTGCGAGGCGACGGTGCGCTTCCAGATCAGGTCGTACAGCTTCCAGTCGTTGCCGCGGAGCGCGCCCTGCATCTCGCTCGGGGTGCGGAACGTGTCGCCCGAGGGGCGGATCGCCTCGTGCGCCTCCTGCGCGTTCTTGCTCTTGCCGGCGTACGTGCGGGGCTTCTCGGGCACGGTCTCGGCGCCGTAGAGGGAGGCAGCCTGCTTGCGGGCGGCGTTCGTCGCCTGCTGCGACAGCGACGGCGAGTCGGTGCGCATGTAGGTGATGTGCCCGTTCTCGTACAGGGACTGCGCGACGCTCATCGTCTGGCGAGCCGAGAAGCGGAGCTTGCGCGCCGCCTCCTGCTGCAGGGTCGACGTGGTGAAGGGCGCGGCGGGGCGACGCGTGTAGGGCTTCGACTCGACGGACGAGACGACGACGTCGACGCCCTCGGCCTCGAGGGCCCTCGTCAGCGCCGTGGCCGACTGCTCGTCGAGCGAGACGGCCTCGCCCTTGAGCTGGCCGCGGTCGTCGAAGTCGCGGCCGCTGGCGACGCGCGAGCCGTTGACCCGGACGAGCCTCGAGGAGAAGGGCAGCGCCTCACCGTCGGGCTCGAAGGTCGCGGTGAGGTCCCAGTAGGAGGCCGAGACGAAGGCGAGCCGCTCGCGCTCCCGGTCGACGACGAGCCGCGTGGCGGCGGACTGCACGCGACCGGCGGAGAGGCCGGGGCCGACCTTGCGCCAGAGGACCGGCGAGACCTCGTAGCCGTAGAGACGGTCGAGGATGCGTCGGGTCTCCTGGGCGTCGACGAGCGCGGTGTCGAGCTGACGCGTGTTCTCCTGCGCCTGCTGGATGGCGTCCTTCGTGATCTCGTGGAAGACCATCCGCTTCACGGGGACCTTCGGCTTGAGCTCCTGGAGGAGGTGCCACGCGATGGCCTCGCCCTCGCGGTCCTCATCAGTGGCGAGGTAGAGCTCGTCGGCGCCCTTGAGCGCCCGCTTGAGGTCGGAGACCGTCTTCTTCTTCGCGTCGGAGACGACGTAGTAGGGCTCGAAGCCGTTCTCGACGTCGACGGAGAACTTGCCCAGCGAGCCCTTCTTGAGCTCGGCCGGCAGGTTCTTCGGCTCGACGAGGTCGCGGATGTGGCCGACCGAGGCGAGCACCTCGTAGCCGCTGCCGAGGTACTGGGCGATCGTCTTGGCCTTCGCGGGCGACTCGACGATGACCAGTTTCTTCGTGCCTGGCACGGGACTCCTTGCATTGGGGGGAACGACGGGACCAGCCCCGGGAGGCCGGTCAGACGGTCGGCGGCGGGCGACTCGCGTCGCACCCCGACCAGCGCGACGGCGCTGACGTGTGCCGCCGACAGGCACACCATACACACACGCGGCGGGCGGCCACCTCACGGCGGGAGCCCGGGAGGCGCGGTGCCGGTCGGCGGCGGTCCCGCCGTCGCGGAGGCCCCCACGACCACCCCGGCGAGGCTCGTCGTCACCCTCACGGTGACGACGAGCTCGTCGACGCGGCAGCTCGTCAGGACGACCCCGTTGGCCGCTGCGAGGGCCCCGGCCCGGTCGCAGGGCGAGCCCGCGACGAGCCCGGCGGCGGCGTCGGCCGTCGCCAGAGCCGTCGCGTCAGCAGCGCCGCTGACCCGGCTGCGCTCCGCCAGGGCGCGCCCACCGCCCACGACGGCGACCGCCAGGACGACGACCCCGACCAGGACGGCCACGACCAGGACGGAGGCGGCCCCGTCGTCGCCGCCGGCCCCGACCGGCGCCCTCCCGCCCACCTCAGCCCCCGAGCGCCGGAGCGCAGCTGCGGGAGGTCAGGACGACGACTCCCGTGAGCGGGCCCGCGTCGACGGGTCGGCGGAGGACCACGCAGACGAGCCCCTCGCCCTCCGACGACTGCACCGTGGCGCCCGGCGCGAGCTGCCCGAGCACCGCCGCGGTCCGCCCGCCGTCGCCGCGCGCCGTCTGCCGGGCGGTCACCGCCGCCGCGTCGGCGAGGCGGATCGACTGGGCGGCGGCGGACGACGCCCCGACGACGAGGGCGAGGAGGAGGAGGACGGCGGGCAGCACGACCGCGAACTCGACGGTCACGCTCCCTGCGTCGTCGCGGAGCCCGTGGGGCACCCGTCAGCCCACCGACAGGGCCGACCGCACGAGGTCGCTGAGCACGGCCCGCACCTCGTCGCTGCGCATCACGGCGAGCAGCACGCCGGCGAACCCGACCGCGGCCATGATGACGATCGCGTACTCCGCCGTCGCGGCGCCGACCTCCGAGCGCAGGTGCTGGACCAGTCGGCGGCGGCGCGGCACCGCCCCGGGCAGGCGGGCCGCGACACGCTCGCTCGTGCCGGCCTCGGCCGACGACCGGGCGGGCGCGGTCGAGCCGCCGATCGCCGAGCAGCCGCCGGTCGTCGAGCAGCGGCCGGGCGCCGAGCAGCGGGCGGCGGATGTGGGGTCAGTGGTCATGAGGTCCTCTTCTTCTCGTCCTCCGCCGACCCGGCCGGGCCGACGGCGGCCGCCGCGGCGACCTGCTCGAGTGTGCGACCGCCGCGGGCAGGACCAGCGGACGAGGACGCCGCCCTGGGGAGAGAGGTCACAGGTCGCCGGCGGTGGAGGAGACGAGGGCCGCGACGAGCGGCACGACCCCCACCAGCAGGAAGGCCGGCAGGACGCAGGCCCCCAGGGGGAGCATCAGGGTCGAGCCGAGCCGCGCCGCGGCCGAACGGGCCGTGGTGGCCGCCTCCAGCCGCTCCTCCGCGGCGGCGGCGCGCAGGAGCTCCGCCGCTGGGGCGCCCGCCCGCCGAGAGAGGTCCAGGACGGCGGCGCCCCGCTCGTCTGCCGACGGCCCGTCGACGAGGCACTCCTCCACGGCTCGGGCCACGAGGGCCACAGCCCCCTGCCACGAGCCTCCTCCCGCGAGCGCCACGGCCAGGAGCTCCAGCCGCAGGCCGGGCACGTCGCCCCGGGGCACCGCTCCGCGGACGAGACGCGCGTTCCAGGCCCGCGCGGCGGCGACCAGCGCACCGCCGCCCACGAGGCACGCGCCGCCGAGGGGCGACGCCAGCACGGCTCCGGCGTCGACGCCCGAGCCGAGGGAGAAGAGGAGGCCGACCACGGGCAGGCCCAGCACGATCCTCGCCGCGGCGCGGGGGCCGGCGAGCGCCACCTCCACCTCGCGACGCACCTCCTCGGACTGGCGCAGGGCCCGGGCGAACGACCTCAGGCAGTCGGCCAGGGGCGCGCCGCTCTGCTCGGCCACCCGCCAGGCGCACGCGACCTGCCGCCACTCCCGGTCCGTGCGGCTCCCGTGCGGGACGGCCGCGAAGGGCTGGGTCTCGAGGGCCGCGAGCAGTGCGACGGAGACCGGTGTGCCACGGGCCGCCGCGGCGCCGACGCGCTCCGCGACGGCCGCCACCAGGGCGTGGCCCTCCGACCGGGCGAGGTGCCTCCACGCCGACGCGGGGGCCACCCCGACCCCGAGCAGGACCGCGGTGCGCTCCAGGACGACGGCGACCGCCGTGGGCGGGGCCCGTCGGGTCGGCCGACCCGACCCCCTATCGGCCGACCCACCGGGCCGCCCGGGCCGCCCGGGCCGCCCGGGCCGCCCGCGCCCCTCTCGGGCCCGCCTCACGACGCCCCGACCGGGCCGAGACCTGCCCGGGCGACGAGCTCGCCGGACGGCCCGAGGGCCAGCGAGCCGATCTGCGCGAGCCGGCGACGGCCGTCCCGCCGCTCGACGTGCAGCACGGCGTCGACGGCGCTGACCGCCTGCCGGGCGAGCGCTCCCGGGGTGAGGCCGGCGACGGCACCGAGCGCCTCGAGCCGGGCGGGGACGTCGGCGAGACCGTTGGCGTGGAGCGTGCCCGCCCCGCCGTCGTGGCCCGTGTTGAGGGCCGACAGCAGGTCGCGCACCTCCACGCCTCGGCACTCGCCGACCACGAGCCGGTCGGGACGCATCCGGAGCGCCTCCCTCAGCAGGCGCGCGGTGTCGATGCCGCCGACGCCCTCCAGGTTGGGCTGCCGGGCCTCGAGCGAGACCACGTGGGGGTGCCGGAGCCTCAGCTCCGCGACGTCCTCGATCAGGACGACGCGGTCGGCCGGGTCGGCCGCGGAGAGGAAGGCCGCCAGGAAGGTGGTCTTGCCCGCCCCTCCCGCACCGGTCACCAGGACGTTCGCGCGCCTCTCCACCAGCCCGCGCACGACCACGTCGTCGCCCGGCGCGAAGAAGCCGCCGGCCGCGAGCTCGTCGAGGCCGAGCGGCTCGGGTCGGGGCAGCCGGACGGAGAGCAGGGTGCCCGTCGTCGAGACCGACGGCAGCACGGCGTGCACGCGGACGCCCCCGGGGAGCCGAACGTCGACGCACGGCGTCGCCTCGTCGACGTGCCGCCCGCCCCGGGCGACGAGCCGGGCGGCCAGGGAGCGCACGTCGCCCTCGGAGAGGTGGACCCGGGGATCGGGCCGGGCGCCCGCCCCGCGGTCGACCCAAGTGCCCGCCCCTCCGTTCACGAAGACGTCGGTGACGTCGGGGTCGAGCAGCGCGGAGAGCGGCCCCAGGTCGTGGCCGGCGACCCGCTGGCGGTCGTCGTGAGGCCCGACGACCCCTGTGACAGCGTCGACCTGTACCCCGTATCGGTCGCCCGTACCCCGATCGCGACGCCCTCCGCCCGGCACGTCAGGCACGTACCGCCCCGGCGGCCACCCGCGGGTGAGACGAGGGTGACGTCGGGTGGCGGGGGGATCGGTCTCGTCCATCCGCCGACGCTAACGAGCGGCGGGGGCGCAGACAGATCAGTGCACGCACACCGCGGAACGATATGGTTCGGCGGACCCTGGGGAGGGACGACGCCCTGGCCACCCGGGGGCGACGACCGGGTTAAACGAGAGGGGCGGCACCAGTCGGGGGGAACGGGTGCCGCCACGGCAGTGCTGGATCGGGGGGAATCGCTGGCACTGCCTGTCGGGACGAATCCCGACGTGGATCACTGTACCCCAGCCACCCGCTCCCGCGCCACGGGTGACGAGGGCGGATCTCGGCGTGTCGCGACGTCGTCGACCCACGCGACGTCCTGGTCGACGACGGCCGCCGGAGTAGGGTCGGCGCGACGGCCCCGGCCGCCGCACCGCGACGACGCGAGAGGACCGACATGACCGACGGCACCGCCCCCTCCACCCCCACCGGTGACGACCACGGGGCCGCCGCCTCCCCCGGCCTGGTCTTCCGCCCCTCGGCACGGTTCGTCGAGGAGGCCGTCGCGGGCCCCGAGCTCGCCGCCGCCGCGGCCACGGATCGCGAGGGCTGGTGGCTCCGCCAGGCCCACGAGCGGCTCACCTGGCACCGCCCTCCCGGCGAGGCGCTCGACTGGTCGGGGGCCCCGATCGCCCGCTGGTTCGCCGACGGCACGCTCAACGTCGCCTACAACTGCCTCGACCGGCACGTCGAGGCGGGCCACGGCGACCGCGTCGCCCTGCTCTGGGAGGGCGAGCCCGGCGACAGCCGTGCCGTCACCTACGACGAGCTGACCCGGGAGGTCAAGCGCGCCGCGAACCTCCTCGCCTCGCTCGGCGTCGGGGCGGGCGACCGCGTCGTCGTCTACCTGCCGCAGATCCCGGAGGCGGTCGTGGTCATGCTCGCCGTGGCCCGTCTCGGCGCCGTGCACTCCGTCGTCTTCGGCGGGTTCAGCGCCGAGAGCCTGAGGGCCCGCATCGACGACGCCGGGGCCACGGTCGTCGTCACCGCCGACGGCGGCTGGCGACGGGGAACGGTGTCGCCCCTGAAGCCCGCCGTCGACGCCGCGCTCGCCACGGGCGGGCCGTCGACCGTCCAGACCGTGCTCGTCGTGCGCCGCGGCGGCCAGGCCGTCGACTGGGTCGAGGGCCGCGACCTCTGGTGGCACGAGGCCCTCGACGGCGTCGGCGACGAGCACGTCGCGCAGCCCTTCCCGGCCGAGCACCCGCTGTTCATCCTCTACACGAGCGGCACCACGGGCCGACCGAAGGGCATCCTGCACACCTCCGGCGGCTACCTGACCCAGGTCGCGACGACCCACGCGACGGTCTTCGACCTCCGCCCGGCCACCGACGTCTGGTGGTGCACCGCCGACGTCGGCTGGATCACCGGCCACAGCTACGTCGTCTACGGGCCCCTCGCGAACGGCGCGACCCAGGTCCTCTACGAAGGGACCCCCGACTCCCCCGCTCCCGGGCGCTGGTGGGACATCGTCGAGAAGTACGGGGTGACCCTCTTCTACACGGCCCCGACGGCCATCCGTGCCGCGATGAAGGCCGGGCGGCAGCTGCCCCTCGCCCGCGACCTCTCGTCGCTGCGCCTGCTGGGCTCCGTCGGCGAGCCCATCAACCCCGAGGCCTGGCTCTGGTACCGCGAGGTGGTCGGCTCGGGCCGCACTCCCGTCGTCGACACGTGGTGGCAGACCGAGACCGGCGCGATCATGGTCTCGCCGCTGCCCGGCGTCACCGCCACGAAGCCCGGGGCTGCTCAGACGCCGGTGCCGGGCGTGGTGGTCGACGTGGTCGACGACGACGGGGCACCCGTCGGCCCCGGCGGCAGCGGGCTGCTCGTCGTCACCGAGCCGTGGCCGTCGATGCTGCGCGGCATCTGGGGCGACCACGAGCGCTACGTCGAGACCTACTGGGGGCGTTTCGGCGACCGGTACTTCGCCGGCGACGGCGCTCGTCGCGACGATGACGGCGACATCTGGCTGCTCGGGCGCGTCGACGACGTGATGAACGTGTCGGGGCACCGGCTCTCGACCGCCGAGATCGAGTCGTCGCTGGTCGCCCACCCCGCCGTCGCCGAGTCGGCCGTCGTCGGGGCGACGGACGAGGCGACGGGGCAGGCCGTCGTCGCCTTCGTCGTGCTGCGCGACGGCGCCCGCGGCGCCCAGGACCCCGAGGAGGCGGTGGTCGCGCTGCGCGAGCACGTCGCGCGCCAGATCGGCTCCATCGCCCGACCGCGCACGGTCGTGCTCGTCGACGAGCTGCCCAAGACCCGCTCGGGGAAGATCATGCGACGCCTGCTCCGCGACGTCGCGGAGGGCCGTGAGGTCGGCGACACGACCACGCTCGCCGACGCGACCGTGATGAGCGCGATCAGCGCCGGGCTGCGCTGACCCGGTCGGCGCGGGGCTCCCGCCCGGGAGCCCCGCGGCCGGGAGGGCTCAGGCCACCTCGAGCACGAGCTCGACCTCGACCGGGCTGCCGAGCGGGAGCGCGGCGACGCCGACGGCGCTGCGTGCGTGACGACCGGCCTCGCCGAACACCCGGGCCAGCAGCTCGGACGCGCCGTTGATGACGCCGGGCTGCCCGGTGAACGCCGGGTCGGAGGCGACGAAGCCCGTCACCTTGACGACCCGGACGACCTCGTCGAGCGACCCGAGGACGGTCGCCGCGGCGGCGAGGGCGTTGAGGGCGGACCGTGCCGCGAGGTCACGGGCCGCCTCCGGCGTGACCTGGCCGGGGGCCTCGCCGACGACGCCGGTCGCGGGGAGGGAACCCTCGACGAACGGCAGCTGGCCGGCGGTGAAGACCAGCTGCCCGCTGCGGACGGCGGGGAGGTAGTCACCCGCCGGGGCCGCCACCGCGGGGAGCTCGAGGCCGAGGTCGGCGAGGCGCGCGGCGACGTCGACCATCAGGCGCCCTGCGCCTTCTCGCGCTTGAACCAGGCGACGGGGCCGCCCTCCGGCCCCTGCGTGACCTGCACGAGCTCCCAGCCCTCGCTCCCCCAGTTGTTCAGGATCGCGGTGCTGTTGTGCACCATGAGCGGCGTGGTCATGTACTCCCAAAGGACCATTTGTGGTTCCTATCAGCTCGGATGTCGTCGGTGTCACTTACCCTGATCTTATGTCTGCCCAAAAATCGAAGCCCACGTCCGTCATCGGGGCGCTCTTCGGATTCGTCGGCTTCAGCGTGCTGGCCGGCCTCCTCGTCACCATCGGCGTGACGCCGGCGATCGCCGTGGCCGGCATGACCGCCTCGAGCTCGATCGGGGTCTTCGAGTCGATCCCCGAGTACATCGAGATCGGCAAGCTGTCGCAGCGCAACACGCTGTTCGCCAAGCAGGGCGGGCAGGACGTCCCCTTCGCGACCCTCTACAGCGAGAACCGCGTCGAGCTCAAGTGGGACCAGGTCTCGCCGAACCTCAAGAACGCCGTCCTCGCCGGTGAGGACCGCCGCTTCTACGACCACGGCGGCGTCGACGTCACCTCTCTCGTGCGCGCCGCGGTGGGGTCGCTCGGCGGCGGCGAGCTCGGGGCGAGCGGTGGCGGGTCGACCCTGACGATGCAGCTCGTCCGCAACATCCGCATCGCGCAGTCGCAGCAGCTCGACACGCAGGAGGAGCGCGACGCCGCCTACAAGGAGGCGACCACCACGACCCTCGACCGCAAGCTCGAGGAGATGAAGTTCGCGATCGGGCTCGAGAAGAAGTACACCAAGGACTCCATCCTCCTGGCGTACCTCAACATCGCCTACTTCGGCGACCAGACCTACGGGGTCCAGGCCGCCGCGCAGCACTACTACAACAAGTCGGCGACCGACCTCACGGTCGAGGAGGCCGCGAGCCTCATCGCGATCGTCCAGTACCCCGACACTCGAAACCTCTCGACGCCGGAGAAGTACGAGGGCAACAAGGCCCGACGCGACGTCATCCTCAAGTCGATGAAGGCCGAGGGCTACATCGACGAGGCCCAGATGCAGGCCTCGCTCGCCTCCGACATCGCCGGCTACGTGCACCTCACGACGCCGACCCAGGGCTGCGCCGCCGTCACGGCGGCCGGCGCCCAGTACTTCTGCGACTACGTCAAGAAGAACATCAAGAACCTCGCCGTGCTGGGCTCGTCGCCCGAGGAGCGCGAGAAGAACTGGGCCACCGGCGGCTACAACGTCTACACGACCCTCGACCTCGACCTCACCGCCAGCGCCAAGGAGAAGGTCGACCGCTACGCGCCGGCGACCGAGACCCGCCTGCAGCTCGGCTCCGTGGTGAACACCGTCGAGGCCGGCACCGGCCGCGTGCTCGTCATGGCCCAGAACACGACCTTCTCCGAGGTGGCGTCCGACGACCGGACGCAGACGTCGGTGAACTTCAGCACCGACCAGCAGTACGGCGGCTCCGGCGGCTTCCAGCCCGGTTCGACCTACAAGCCCTTCACCCTGCTCGACTGGCTGGAGCAGGGCAACGGCGTGAACCAGTCCGTCAACGCCACCCCGCGCACCTTCCAGCTCACGGCGGACGGCCGTCCGACCGTCCGCTGGACCCCGAAGAACGAC
Source organism: Frigoribacterium endophyticum (assembly GCF_011759585.1). Taxonomy (GTDB): domain Bacteria; phylum Actinomycetota; class Actinomycetes; order Actinomycetales; family Microbacteriaceae; genus Frigoribacterium; species Frigoribacterium endophyticum. Next base: position 549,529 of record NZ_JAAOYV010000001.1, on the reverse strand, counting down.
GCCGGTGAGAAGCCCGGGAGCATGACCGTCGCCGCGGCCACCGCGCAGTCGATGAACACGGCGTACGCCGCGATGGCCTCCCAGCTCGACCTGGCCGACATCGCCGGGGTCGCCGAGAAGCTGGGCGTGCACCGCGCCGACGGCAAGCCCCTGGCCTACGAGAACCCGTCGTCGATCCTCGGCTCGAACGAGGTCGCCCCGCTGACGATGGCGACCGCCTACGCCGCCATCGCCGCCGGGGGCAAGTACTGCGAGTCGATCATCGTCGACAACATCAAGGACGCCGCCGGCACCGACATCGGCGGCCAGCCGCAGGCCTGCACGCAGGCGCTCGACCCGGACGTCGCGGCGGGCGCCGCCCGGGCGATGTCCGGCCTGTGGACGTCCGGCACGGCCGTCGGCGGCCTCCCCGCGGACGGCATCCCGGAGATCGGCAAGACCGGCACGACCGACGACAAGGACCAGATCTGGATCATCGGCGCGTCGACCCGCGTCGCGACGGCCATCTGGCAGGGCAACTACGACTTCAACGGCGGCAAGAAGAGCCTCCGCGCGTACTCGTCGCCCGTGCAGCCCCGGAACGGCAGCTACGCCAACGCCCGGTCGGCCTTCTTCCGCGAGGTCCAGACGGTCAACAACGCGGCGTACCCGGGCGGTGCCTTCGCGGCCCCCTCCAACGCCGTCCTGCGCGGCACCGGCGTCAGCGTCCCCGACCTCGCCGGCAGCACGCCCAGCGCCGCCCAGACGCTCCTCCGCAGCACGGGCCTCAAGTACGAGGACGGCGGCGTCCAGGCGTCGACCCTCCCGGCCGGCCAGGTCAGCGGGTCGGACCCCGCCGGCGGCACGCTCGTCGCCAAGGGCTCCACGGTGCGCGTCTTCACCTCGGACGGCTCGCTGGCGACCACCGTCCCCGACCTCGCGGGCCAGGACCTCAAGGGCGCCGGAGCGACCGTGGCCGGGGCCGGCTTCACCACCGCCCTCGGCGTCTCCGGCTTCACCACCGGCGACGGCAAGAACCAGTGCCGGGTCGCGAGCAGCGACCCCGCGCCGGGCACGTCCGTCGCCAAGGACACCGCCATCTCCGTCGTGCTCTACGGCGGCAAGGACGGCAACGACCCCGGAGGGTGCTCGTGAGCCCCGTCTCCGCCGGACGTCTGACGGCCGCGACCGCTGCGGCGGGCGCGGCCGTCGGCCTGGGGGCGTTCGCCTGGGGCGCCCTGGTCGAGCGCAACCGCTTCACCGTGCGCCACGAGGTCCTCCCGATCCTCGAGGCGGGGTCGCGGTCGCTCACCGTCCTCCACCTGTCCGACCTGCACCTGGCCCCGTGGCAGTCGGAGAAGCAGGAGTGGGTCCGCGGCCTGTCGGTCTACGAGCCGGACCTCGTCGTCAACACGGGCGACAACCTCGGCCACGCCGACGCCCACACCGCCCTCGAGTACACCCTCGAGCCGTTCCGCGGCGTGCCGGGCGTCTGGGTGAACGGGTCCAACGACTACTACGGCCCCGTCCCCAAGAGCCCGCTAAGGTACTTCGCCGGGCCCAGCCGGCCGCACCGGGCCCCGGCACCGCTCGACGTCGACCGCATGGAGGCCTTCTTCGCCGACCTGGGCTGGCTCGACCTGAACAACACCGCGCGCGCCCTGGAGCTCCGGGGCAACCGGCTCGAGCTCTTCGGCGTGAACGACGCCCACCGGGGCTGGGACCGCCTCGACCGCCTCCCCGGTGCCCTCGACGACCTCCGCGAGAACGTCGGCTGGCAGGACGACCGGGGCGGGCCGGACCCGATCGGCATCGGCGTCACGCACGCGCCCTACCAGCGCGTGCTCAACTCGTTCGTGACGAACGGCGCCGACGTCATCTTCGGCGGACACACGCACGGTGGCCAGGTGCGGGTGCCGGGCTACGGCGCGCTCGTGACCAACTGCGACATCCCCCGCAGCAAGGTCAGCGGGCTGTCGACCTGGAGCCACGCACGGCGCACCGCGCACCTCGAGATCTCCGCGGGGCTGGGCACGTCGATCTACGCCCCCGTGCGGTTCGACTGCCGCCCCGAGGCGGTCGTCGTGACGCTGACCGCCTGAGTCGCTCCCCGGCGATCACCGCTCGGCGGTGGCACGCGGAGCCCGATTCATCCGCTATCCTTGTACACGTTGCTTCGACTGGCAGAGATGCCGATCGAGACGACGGGGTGTGGCGCAGCTTGGTAGCGCGCCTCGTTCGGGACGAGGAGGTCGTGGGTTCGAATCCCGCTACCCCGACACGACGAAAAGGCTGGACCCTACGGGTCCAGCCTTTTTGTCGTTCTGTGCTTTCTTCACGACGCTGAAGGGAAGGTCTGGACCCTACGGGTCCAGCCTTCCTGTCGTTCCGTGCTTTCTTCACGACGCTGAAGGGGAGGGTGGACCCTACGGGTCCAGCCTCCGGGCGTGCCGTGCCCCTCAACGGTGAGCGGGAGTCGGGGGCCGGGTCAGGCGAGGCGGCCGCTGCTCTCGGCGAGGTAGCAGGCGCCGCAGAGCGACTCGTACGTGACCTGCTCGCCGTCGATCGCGACCTGGTCCCCGTCGAAGACGAAGCGGTCACCGACCTTGCGCGCGTTGAAGACGGCCTTCCGCCCACAGCGGCAGATCGTCTTGAGCTCCTCGAGGCTGTGCGAGACCTCCATCAGGCGCCGGCTGCCCGGGAACGCCAGCGTCCGGAAGTCCGTCCGGATGCCGTAGGCCAGCACGGGGACGTCCTCCAGCACGGCGATGCGCAGCAGGTCGTCGACCTGCGCCGGCGACAGGAACTGCACCTCGTCGACGAGCAGGCAGGCGAGGTCGGAGCCGGTCTCGTCGCGCACGCGCACCCGCTCGGCACAGAACACCCGCAGCACGTCGTCGCCCGGCGCGAACGTCACGTCGACGGTCCGCGTGACGCCGAGCCGCGACACGACCGCGTCGTCGCCCTTCGTGTCGACCCGGGGCTTCGCCAGCAGCACGCGCTGGCCACGCTCCTCGTAGTTGAAGGCCGCCTGCAGCAGGGCCGTGCTCTTGCCGCTGTTCATGGCCCCGTAGCGGAAGTACAGCTTCGCCACTACTGGAGGTAGCCGTCCTCCGCCGCGCGACGGATCAGCTCGCTCTTCTTGCTCGCCGGCCGGTTCGCCTTGGCGTACTTCTCGCGCACCCGGCGCAGGTAGGTCTTCGCCGTCTCGTACTGGACGTTCATCTGGGCCGCGACCTCGTTGGTGCTGAAGCCCGAGACGTAGAGACGGAAGGCCTCGGCCTCGCCGGCGCTCAGCTTGGGACGACTCTGGTTCGTGGCGCCGACCGGCAGCGGCCGCCAGTCGCGCTGCGGCGACGAGTCGCGAGCGACGCCCATCACCTGGCGCGCGGCGTCCATGACCTCGCGCATGGGCAACGACTTCGACAGGAACGCGCTCGCCCCGGCGTCGAGCGCGCGCTCCCGCGACTCCCGCGTGTCGAGGCTCGACAGCACGACGACCTTGGCGCCGGCGGCACGGCAGGTGCGGACCCGGGCCTCGATCGAGACGGGCTCCTTGAGCTGGAAGTCGAGGAAGACGAGGTCGGTCGGGAAGTTGTCGCTGTGCACCAGCTGCAGCCACGTGTGCGCCGTGAGCACGAGGTCGAAGTCGTACGCGTTGACGTTGATCCAGCTCGAGAGGCTGTCCAGGAGGACCTCGTGGTCGTCGAGGATGGCGAGGCGCACCCGGCGGGTGGCGGGCGTCTCGTCGCCGGGGCCGACCGTGCTCCACGACGGGGCGGCGGCGGGCCTGCCGAAGCCCGGGCGGAGGGACGAGCGGCCGCTCGACTCAGTGCTGGTCATAAGAAAACCTTAGTGTCAGGAGGGGGGAGGTGGCGTCGACCTGCAGATCGCCGAAGACGATGCGGAGAACGGCGAACCACGGTGCGAAGCGTCGGCGGACGACGAACTCCCCCACCGTGGTCGGGACGCTGACGAGGGCCTCGACGCGCTCGTCGACCCGTCGGAGGTCGACGCGGACGTCGTCGGCCTGGACGCCGTCCCGCTCGCCGAAGGCGACCAGCAGGGCGCGCAGCGACGTCCGGTGGTCCGGGGTCATCGCGGAGGCGACGAAGTCGGGGTCGACGACGATGCCCGAGACGCCGCTCGTCGGGCTGACGAAGAGGTGCTCGAGCCACGACCGGTCGGCCTCGGCCACCATCGACACCCGGAGCTGGTCGGCGATGTCGCGGGCGCGCTGGGCGTCGGCCGCCGTCACCGCCCCGCGGTCGACGAGCGACGAGAAGAACGGCACGACCTCCCGGTTGAGGATGGTGACGCGGTCCTGCTGCACCGACCGGGCGATGCTCGCCCGGAGCTCGTCGGCGCTGGCGCGCCGGAAGGTCGTCGCGCGGTCGATCCACCGCTCGACCAGCAGCGTGAAGGTGCGGGAGAAGGAGGCGGCGGCCGCGGAGAGCGCCACGACCGGCACGACGGCGACGATCACGAACGTCGTGGTCGGCACGTCGGTCACGAACCAGTGCCGTTCGAGCAGCACGACCACGGCCACGACGACCGCGACGACGAGGCCGGCGACGAGGATCTCCGCGGCGGGTCGGTAGGGGGCGACGCCGAGCAGCAGGACGCCGACCGCGAGCGACGACCAGTCGTCTCGCACGAGCGCGTTCTGCCCGAGGAGACCGAGCGCCTCGAGGGCGACGGCGGCGCAGGAGAGCCCGACCACGGCCACCAGGGACCGACGCCGGAACGGCGCCCGGAGCGGGCTGGCGGAGAGCACGAGCACGAAGCCGGCCGCGGCCAGGGCCGCGACCGCTCCGACGGACGCGGCCGGGTCGACGATCTCGTCACGACCGCTCAGGGTCGCGGACACCGCCACGACGAGCGCCGCGAGGACGGTGATCAGCGACACGGGGCGCGAGGCGAGGGCGCCCACGGGGTCGACCTGCTGCGGGGTCCGCTCGCGGTCGCTCATGCGGCGTCGCCCGTCCGGTCGTCCGAGCGCGCGACGTCCGACGCGCCCTCGGCACCGGGCACCGGGACCGTGGCGCCGGTCGCGCCGGGCCCCTGGGGCACCTCGGGGCCGTCGGGGCCGGTCGCCGGCACGCGGATGACGACCGACGTCCCGCTGCCCGGTGACGACCAGACCTGGGCCGAGCCCCCGACGCGTTCCATGCGCGCCCGGACCGAGTTGCTCAGGCCGAGCCGGTCCCGCGGCACCGCGTCCTGGTCGAAGCCCGCACCGTCGTCGATGACCATGACCGAGAGCTCGCCGCCGTCGCCGTAGACGACGACCTCCGCACGCCGCACGCCGCTGTGCTTCTCGACGTTCGTCAGGCACTGGGTCACGGCCAGGCCGAGCGCCTGGCCCACCACGGGCGCCAGGCGGGCCACGGCCGCGACGTCGCCCGTGACGCCGATCTCCAGCCCCCGGGCCCGCCCCTGCTCGACCGCGCGGGCGAGCAGGCTGTCGTCCCACTCGGCCGTCGCGGCGTCGACCCCGGGCGGGGCGGGGTCACGGAGCCACTCCTGGCCGACGAGGGTCTCGAGGTCCGCCGCCATCGACGACGCGAGCGACCTGTCGAGCCGGCCGGGGCCCGCGGTCGCGACGGCGGCGAGGTGGTTCAGGACGGTGTCGTGCACGAGCGCCGCGGCCTGCTGCTCCATGTCATGACGGATGCTCTGGAGCTGCTGGTCGACGGCGGCGCGGTGGATGCTCGGCTGGGCCCGCCGTGCCCGGTCGCGGGCGACGAGGGCGTACCCGAGGGTGCCGACCACGACCGCCCACGCCACGACCGTCGTCACGTCGACCTTCGGGGCGGACCCGGTCTGCCACGTCGCGAGCTGGGTGGCCACCTCCCCCAGCACCAGGCCGCCCGTCGCCCAGGCGATGCTGTGACGAGGGCGCACCCCGCTCGCCCCCACCATGACCAGGGCGATCTTGGGGAGCGAGAGCGAGAAGGCGTCGGAGGCCTGGATCGACGGGACCTGGGCGAAGAGGGTGAGCGCGTACCAGTAGAGGCACGCCGAGCCGAGGAGGAGGTAGGCGGCGTAGCTCGTGGCGCTCCGGTAGGTGGCGACGACGACCACGAGCGCCGCCATCGTCACGACCGCGACCAGGGCGGGCCACAGGATCAGCGACGGCATCCCCACCTGGTTGCTCACGAGCAGGAGGGCCGCGCCGGCGAGGACGACGCACGCGATCACGTGGCAGGAGCGCGCGAGCGCGCGACCGGTGCTCTGGGGAGCGAGGTGGGCGGGCAGTCCGAGCAGCACCGTGCCTCCTTCGCTCCGTGGCTGGCCTGATGATCATGCCAGAACACGGACCAGCTCATGTACCCCGTTATCTGGGGCCACCCCCGGATCGACTCGGAGGAGGGTCGCGATCTGTGCCCCGGTCGTTCAGAACAGCCGGGGATGCGCGGAGCGTGCCCCGCCGGGGAGCTCCTCCGCCAGGAGCGACCGGGGAGCCGACGTCGGGGCGAGGTTCATCAGCCGCAGCGACTGCTCCGCGTCGTCGAGCGCCCGCGACCGGGTCGACCCCGTCGCGGGGTCGGCCTCGCCGCGCTGCAGCCCGTGCTGGGCCAGCAGCGGCCGCATCCGCCCCGCGAGCCAGCGGCGGTAGCCCGTGGGCGCGTAGGTGCCGTGGGCATAGAGCTCGCGGTACTTCGGCAGCAGCTCCGGGTGCTCGCGCTCGAGCCAGGCGAAGAACCACTCCTTGACCCCGGGCTTGAGGTGCAGCGCGCTGTAGAGCACGGCGGTGGCGCCGGAGTCGCGGACGGCCTCGAGCGCCGTGGTGAGGTGCTCGCGCGTGTCGGTGAGGTACGGCAGCACCGGCATCATGAAGACGGAGCAGCGGAGGCCCGCGTCGGTCGCCGCCCGGACGGTGGCGAGCCGCGCCGCGGTCGTGGGCGTGCCCGGCTCGATCGACTGCTGCAGCTCGTCGTCGTGGACGGCGACGGACATCGCGATGTCGACCGGCACGTGCTCCGCCGCCTCCGCCAGCAGCGGCAGGTCGCGCCGGAGGAGGGTGCCCTTCGTCAAGATGCTGAACGGCGTGCCCGAGTCGGCCAGCGCCGCGATGATGCCCGGCATGAGACGGTAGCGCCCCTCGGCCCGCTGGTACGGGTCGGTGTTCGTGCCGAGCGCGACCGGGTGGCGCTGCCAGGACGGCCGGGCGAGCTCGCGGGCCAGGACCTCGGCGACGTTGACCTTGACGACGATCTGGCGGTCGAAGTCGTCGCCGCCGTCGAGGTCGAGGTACTCGTGCGTGGGCCGGGCGAAGCAGTAGACGCAGGCGTGGCTGCAGCCCCGGTACGGGTTGACCGTCCAGCCGAAGGGCAGGGCGCTGTCTCCGCCGGGCACGCGGTTCAGCGCGCTCTTGGCGAGGATCTCGTGGAAGGTGACGCCCGCGAACTCCGGCGTCGTGACCGAGGCCACGAGGTTCGACAGCTTCGCGAGCCCGGGCAGGGCGGAGTCGCTCTCCGCCGCCATCGCCTGCCCGCTCCACCGCATGCGTCCATTAGAACACACGTTCGAGCGAGCGTCGCTCGTGGTCGGGTCAGGCGTGGATGCGGAGCGCCTCCGCCGTGGCGCCGAGGGTGGCGGCCGCCCGCTGCTCGTCCGTCGCGACGGCCTCGCCGTAGGTCGGCACGAGTCGGCGGAGCACCGGGGTCCAGCCCGCGATGCGGTCGGGGAAGCAGCGCTCCAGCACGTCGAGCATGATCGGCACGGCCGTCGAGGCCCCGGGCGAGGCACCGAGGAGGCCGGCGATGCTGCCGTCCGCCGCGGCCACGACCTCGGTGCCGAACTGCAGCACCCCGCCCTTCTGTGCGTCGCGCTTGATCACCTGGACGCGCTGGCCCGCGGTGATGCGGTACCAGTCGGCCGGGTCGGCATCGGGCATGAACTCGCGCAGCGCCTCGAACTTGGTCTCCTTGCTCGCGGCCAGCTGGCCGACGAGGTACTTCACGAGGCCGAGGTTGGCGAGGCCAGCCCGGATCATCGGGTAGAGGTTGTGCGGTCGGATCGACAGCACGAGGTCGAGCACGGAGCCGTTCTTGAGGAACTTTGGGCTGAAGCCGGCGTAGGGTCCGAACATCAGGCTCGCCTCACCGTCGACGATGCGGGTGTCGAGGTGAGGCACCGACATGGGCGGCGACCCGACGGCGGCCTTGCCGTAGACCTTCGCCCGGTGCTTGGCGACGACCTCGGGGTCGTCGGTGCGGAGGAACTCGCCGCTGACCGGGAAGCCGCCGAAGCCCTTGATCTCGTCGATGCGCGATTTCTGCAGGAGGTGCAGCGCGCCTCCCCCGGCCCCCACGAAGACGAAGCGGGCGTCGACGGTCGTGGGCGTGCCGCCGACCTGCTTGCGCATCTTGATGCGCCAGGTGCCGTCGCCGAGCTTCTTGAGGCCCGTCACGCGGTGGTCGAGCTCGAGGCGGGCGTCGTTCGCCTCGAGGTGCTCGATGAGCAGTCGGGTCAGCGCACCGAAGTCGACGTCGGTGCCGGCCTCGATGCGGGTCGCGGCGATCGGCTGCCCCTTCGAGCGGCCGGGGATGAGCACGGGGGCCCACGACCGGATGACGGAGGCGTCGGTGCTGAACTCGAGACCGCGGAAGAGCGGGTGGTCGCGCAGGGCCTCGTGGCGCTTGCGCAGGTACTCGACGTTCTTCTCGCCCCAGACGAAGCTCATGTGGGGCGTCGACGAGATGAAGGCGGACGGGTCGGGCAGGGCGCCCTCCGCGACGAGGTGCGACCAGAACTGCCGCGAGACCTGGAACTGCTCGTTGACCTTGACGGCGCTGCTGATGTCGATCGTGCCGTCGGAGCGCTCGGGCGTGTAGTTCAGCTCGCAGAGCGCGGAGTGGCCGGTGCCCGCGTTGTTCCAGGGGTTGCTCGACTCCTGGGCCACGTCGCCGAGGGCCTCGTAGATCTGGATCGTCCACGTCGGCTCGAGCTGCTTGATCATCGCGCCGAGGGTGGCGCTCATGATGCCCGCCCCGATCAGGGCGACGTCGACTGGCTTCGGTGCATCGGTCACGGCGTCAGTCTAGGCCGACGCGCGCACGGCGGGGCGAGCGGCCCCGGGGAGCCGGCGCAGGCCTCTCGACGTCGAACGACCGCCGACGACCCCGCCGGTCGGTGCCCGAGCCCGGTCAGAGCCCGAGCCCGGTCAGCGCCTCGTCCATGCGCCGTGCCAGCTCGGCGTAGCCGTCGTCGTTCGGGTGCAGCCCGTCGGCTGCCGTCCACTCCGGGTGGCCGGTCAGCCAGCGCGAGGCCCCCGGCACCTGGTCGGCGTCGATCTCGTCGGCCGCCTCCCGCACCCAGCCGGCGATGACGTCGACGCTCTCGGGCCGCTCGTCGGTGTACCAGAACGGCTCGACGACGACGAAGCGCGCCTCGGGCAGGGCGTCGTCGAGGCGGTGCAGGTCGACGCCGATCTGCTCGTGGATCTCGTCGGCGCTGCGGTCGTACGAGAAGGCGTCGTTGAGCCCCATGGTGACGATCACGATGTCGGGGTCGGCCGCGATCACCTGGCCGGGCAGGTCGCCGCCCTCGAACGACGTCCGGTTGTTCACGAAGCCGAGGCCGTTCACGCTCTCGTTGTGCTCCCGCCAGCCGCGCTCGGCGCTGACGACGGTCGACCACCGCTTCGACGGGTCGCTCGCGCCGGTGCCCAGGGTGTACGAGTCGCCGTAGAAGGAGACGACCGGCCCGTCTCCGTCGGGGACGCCGGCCCGGCCGTCGCCGGCCGACGGCGCTGCGGAGTCGGGCGCGCAGCCGGTGAGGACGAGGAGGGACGCCGCGACGGCGACGAGGGAGCGGGCGAGACGGGTCACTCTCGCTGTTCGGAGCGCAGGAGGCGCGGGTTCGGTGCCCCGCGCCTCCCGCGCTCCCCTGCCGGGCTCAGGCGGCGGCGAGGCGACGGGCCGCGACGATCTCCGCGATCTGCACCGCGTTCAGGGCCGCGCCCTTGCGCAGGTTGTCGTTGCTGATGAAGAGGGCGAGGCCACGGTCGCCGGGCACCCCTTCGTCTTGCCGGATGCGGCCCACGTACGACGGGTCGGAGCCCGCCGCCTGGAGCGGCGTCGGCACGTCGGTCAGGACGACTCCGGGGGCGTCGGCGAGGAGCTCCTTCGCGCGGGCCGCCGTGAGGGCGTCGGCGAACTCGGCGTTGATCGACAGCGAGTGGCCCGTGAAGACCGGCACGCGCACGCAGGTGCCGCTGACGCGGAGGTCGGGGCGCTCGAGGATCTTGCGGCTCTCGTTGCGCAGCTTCTTCTCCTCGTCGGTCTCGTCGAGGCCGTCGTCGACGATCGAGCCGGCGAGCGGGATGACGTCGAAGGCGATGGGGCGCACGTAGACGGCGGGCTCCGGCATCTGCACCGCGCCTCCGTCGTGGACGAGGCCGGCCGTGTCGCCCTCGAGGGCGGCGCGCACCTGGCCGAGCAGCTCGTCGGCGCCGGCGAGGCCGCTGCCGCTCACCGCCTGGTAGGTGCTGACGATCAGGCGCTCGAGGGTCGCCTCCGCGTCGAGGACCTTGAGGACGGGCATCGCGGCCATCGTCGTGCAGTTCGGGTTGGCGATGATGCCCTTGACGGCCTGGTCGATGGCGTGCGGGTTCACCTCGCTGACGACGAGGGGCACCTCCGGGTCCATCCGGAAGGCGCTCGAGTTGTCGATGACGAGCACGCCCGCGGCGGCGAAGCGCGGGGCGTGCGCCCGGCTGCCGGTCGCGCCGGCGGAGAAGAGGGCGATGTCGAGGCCCGTCGGGTCGGCGGTCTCGACGTCCTCGACGACGACGTCGACGCCGCGGAACGACAGCGTCGTGCCGGCGGAGCGCGCCGTCGCGAAGAAGCGGATCTCCCGGAGCGGGAAGTCACGCTCGTCGAGCAGCGTCCGCATGACCTTGCCGACCTGGCCGGTGGCACCGACCACGCCGACGCGCAGCCCCCGCTCGCTCAGGGTGTCGGACATGTCGTGCTCCTTCGTGACGGGTGGTGCGGGGACGGGGGCGGGGCGGAGTCGGGAGCTGTGCGGGCCGGCGCGGTCAGCGACCGGTGCCGGCCCAGACGACGGCCTCGACGTCGCCGTCGAGCTCGAACGCGGTGTGGACGACGCGGAGGGCGTCGGCGAGCGTGTCGGCCCGGGTGACGACCGAGATGCGGATCTCGCTGGTCGAGATCATCTCGATGTTGATGCCGGCCTCGAAGAGGGCCGTGAAGAGACGGGCCGAGACGCCGGCGTTCGTCCGCATGCCCGCGCCGACGAGCGCGAGCTTGCCGATCTGGTCGTCGTACTGCAGCGACTCGAAGCCGATCTCGGCCCGGTCGGACTCGAGCGCCTGGAGGACGGTCGCGCCCTCGGACTTCGGCAGCGTGAACGAGATGTCGGTCCGGCTGGTCGACGCCGCCGAGATGTTCTGCACGATCATGTCGATGTTGGCGCCGGTCTTGGCGACGGTGCGGAAGATCTGCGCGGCCTTGCCGGGCACGTCGGGCACGCCGACGACCGTGATCTTGCCCTCGCTGAGGTCTCCGGCGACGCCGCTGATGATGGGCTCTTCCACGTTCTCTCCCTCTTTCGGGTTGACGACCAGCGTGCCCTCGCCGTTGTGGAACGACGAGCGCACGTGCAGGGTGACGCCGTGCCGCCGGGCGTACTCGACGGCCCGGATGTACAGCACCTTCGACCCCGCGGCGGCGAGCTCGAGCATCTCCTCGCTGGTGATGCGGTCGAGCTTGCGGGCCTTGGGCACGACGCGGGGGTCGGCGGTGAAGATGCCGTCCACGTCGGTGTAGATCTCGCAGACGTCGGCGTCGAGCGCCGCGGCGAGCGCCACGGCCGTCGTGTCGCTGCCGCCCCGGCCGAGGGTGGTGATGTCGCCGGTCGTGCGGTTGAAGCCCTGGAAGCCCGCGACGATCGCGACCGACCCGGCGTCGAGCGCGTCGCGGATGCGGCCGGGCGTCACGTCGACGATGCGGGCCTTGCCGTGCTGCGCGTCGGTGAGCATGCCGGCCTGGCTGCCGGTGTACGAGCGGGCCTCGACGCCGAGGCTGCGGATGGCCATCGCGAGCAGGGCCATGCTGATGCGCTCGCCCGCGGTGAGCAGCATGTCGAGCTCGCGGCCCCCGGGGATCGGCGTGACCTCGTGCGCGAGGTCGAGCAGCTCGTCGGTCGTGTCGCCCATGGCGCTGACGGCCACGACGACGTCGTTGCCCGCCTTGCGGGTCTCGACGATGCGCTTGGCCACGCGCTTGATGCTCTCGGCGTCGGCGACGGACGACCCGCCGAATTTCTGCACGATCAAGCTCACGGGGACTCCAGGGACGGGTACGAGGGGCCGCTCGCGGCGGGCGGGGCCCGCGCGGGCGTGGTCCGATCCTAACGGCGCGGGCGCCGTGTGACGTCGCGCGGCCCGCGACGCCGCGCTCCCCGTACGGTGGGGGCATGCCCGACACCGACGACGCCCGCGGAGCCGCCTCGCGGGTCCAGGACAGCCGCGCCCTCCAGACCCTCGCCCGCGTGGGCTTCGCCATGAACGGCGTCCTGCACGTGCTCATCGGCGGCATCGCCGTGGGCATCGCCTTCGGCGGCGGGGGCGAGGCCGACCAGGGCGGCGCCCTCGGCCAGCTCGCCGCGCAGCCCGCCGGGGCCGTCGTGCTCTGGGTCATCGTCGTCGGCCTCTGGGCCCTCGGCCTGTTCCAGCTGCTCGAGGCCGCGCTGGTGCGCGGGACGGACGGGGAGGCGTGGGGCGCGCGGGCCAAGGAGGGCGGCAAGGGCGTCGCCTACCTGGCCGTCGGCGCCACCGCGTTCACCTTCGCCCGGGGAGGCTCCTCCGACAGCTCCGACCAGACCGAGTCGCTGAGCGCGCGGCTGATCGCGACGCCCGGCGGCGTCGTGCTCCTCGTCGTGCTGGCCCTGGCGATCGTCGCCGTCGGCGTCTACTTCGTGGTCAAGGGGGTCAGGCAGAAGTTCCGCCAGGACCTCGTCGTGCCGTCGGGCAGCGCCGGGCGGGCGACCGTCGGGCTCGGCGTGGCCGGCTACGTCGCGAAGGGCGTCGCCCTGGCGGTCGTCGGCGTGCTCTTCGCCGTGGCGGCGATCACCTCCGACCCCGAGGAGGCCAGCGGGCTCGACGGGGCCCTGCGGTCGCTGGCCGAGCTGCCGTTCGGCACGGTCGTGCTCACGGCCGTCGCGATCGGGCTCGTGGCGTTCGGCCTCTACAGCTTCGTCCGGGCCCGCCGCGCCCGGCTCTGATCGCCGGGCGCGGTCGGCCGCCGGCTACTCGCCGACGACCCGGCGCCCCTCGAAGGCACGGCCGAGGGTGACCTCGTCGGCGTACTCGAGGTCGCCGCCCACGGGCAGGCCCGAGGCGAGCCGGGTGACGCGGAGCCCGAACGGGGCGAGCATCCGCGAGAGGTACGTCGCGGTGGCCTCGCCCTCGAGGTTCGGGTCGGTCGCGATGATGACCTCCTGGACGGTGTCGTCGGCGAGGCGCTGTACGAGCTGCCGGATGCGCAGGTCGTCGGGCCCGACGCCGTCGATGGGGCTGATCGCCCCGCCGAGCACGTGGTACAGCCCGCGGAACTCCCGGGTGCGCTCGATCGCCTGGACGTCCTTCGCCTCCTCGACGACGCAGATCGTCGCGGGCGACCGACGCGGATCGCGGCAGATCACGCAGGTCTCCTGCTCGGTCACGTTGCCGCAGACCTCGCAGAACCGCACCTTCGTCTTGACGTCCACCAGCAGCTCGGAGAGCCGCGTCGTGTCGAACGACTCGCTCTGCAGGATGTGGAAGGCGATGCGCTGGGCCGACTTCGGCCCGATGCCCGGGAGGCGGCCGAACTCGTCGATCAGCTCCTGGACGATTCCCTCGTACACGGGCTACTCGCTTCTCTGAGGCGTGACGCGGGGGGCGACCGTCTCTTCTTCGATGAACTGGGCCCCGAGGATCTCGCGGACGACGGCCTCGCCGTAGCGCGAGCCGTTCGGGATGCCGCGGCGCGGGTCGCCGGCGGCGGCGCGGCGGGCGGCCGCGGGCGGACCGGCGGGAGTCGCGGGTCGGCCCTCGGGGGCCGGCCCGGTGCCCGAGGCGGCCGGCGCCGTGCGCGGGGCGGCGGCCTCGACGGGCGGGGGCGCGGCGTCGACGGTGGGCACGCCTCCCGGGGGCTCCTCGGTGATGTGCTCGGGCTCGTCGGGCTCCGGCGGAGCCGACTGCGGGATCGGGGCGACGTCCCAGCCGGTGACCGGGTCGGACGACGTCGCCCGCGTCGGAGCCGCGGCAGGGCGGCGGGGCGGCGCCGCCGCGGCCGTCGGAGCCGTCGGTGCCGGGGTGGCGGGCGCCTCGACGGGCTCCGCGGAGCGGGTCGGCGCGGGCGCGCCGACGGGCGCCTCGCGGCGAGCCGGAGGTTCGACCGGAGCGGCAGCGGTCGGAGCGGCAGCAGGAGCGGCGGCGGTCGGCGCGTCGACGGGCGCGGACGCCACGGGCGTCGCCGACGCACCCGTGGGGGCGCCCGGGGCGTCGGTCGGGCCCTCGACCCGGGCGATGTACTTCACCTTGACGCCGAGCACGTGCTGGATGGCGCGTCGCAGGTGCTCGCTGACGCCGTCGCCGGCGCCCTGGGGCTTCTTGAAGCTCTCGACGTCGTGCGCGCTCGGGAAGGTCAGCGTGAGCACGTCGTCGGCGAAGGCCTGCACGGTGGCCGTGACGACGACCATCCACGCCGTCCGCTTCGACTTCTCGACGACCTCGACGATCTCCGGCCAGGCGTCGCGCAGCTGCTGGAGGCTGACCGGCCCGACCGGCGACGAGGCGCGCTCGGGCTCCGGCGGCACCGCGTTCTCGACGGCGGGGGCCTGGGCCCAGGCCGCGGAGTGCGGAGCGCTCGGCGGCGCCGGCTCGCTCGCCGCGGCGCCGGCGCCCTCCCGCGCGGCGGGTGCGGCCGCGGGAGCGACCGACGACCAGGCCTCGGCCGCCGAGGCGGGCGACGCCGACGACGTCGACGCTGAGGACGACGCGGCGGGCGCCGACTCGACCTGGCCGGGCGCCGACGCTCGCGGCGCTGCCGAGGCCGTGCCGCGGGCGGCGGGCTGCGACGACGCGGGCGCCGCGGCCCGCGGGGCCTCCGCTCCCCCGTCGACGCCGACCCGGCGCTCCAGCCGCTCGACCCGGGCGAGGGCGCCGCGGGTGGTCTCGTCGGACTCCGGCACGAGCACGCGCGCGATCATCAGCTCGAGGTGCAGGCGGGGCGAGGTCGCCCCGGTCATGTCGGTGAGGGCGCGGTTCACCACGTCGGCCGAGCGCGAGAGCTCCGCGGCGCCGAACGCGTGCGACTGGGCCGTCAGCCGGTCGAGCTCCTCCGGCGTGACTCCGCGCAGCACGGCGGCGGCCCCCTCGACGGTCGCGCCGACCACGATGAGGTCGCGGAGGCGCTCGAGGAGGTCCTCGACGAAGCGACGGGGGTCCTGGCCGGTCTGCACGACCCGGTCGACGGCGGCGAAGGCCGCCGCGCCGTCACGGGCGCCGAGGGCCTCGACGACGTCGTCGAGCAGGGAGGCGTGGGTGTAGCCGAGCAGCGCCACGGCGCGCTCGTAGTCGATGCCGCCGTCGTCGCTGCCCGCCATCAGCTGGTCGAGCAGCGACAGGGTGTCGCGCACCGAGCCTCCCCCGGCCCGGACCACGAGGGGCAGCACGCCGGGGGCGGCGGCGACCTGCTCGCTCGCGCTGAGCTCCTGGACGTACTCGAGCATCTGCGCCGGGGGCACGAGGCGGAAGGGGTAATGGTGCGTGCGCGAGCGGATCGTGCCGATGACCTTGTCGGGCTCCGTCGTCGCGAAGATGAACTTGACGTGCTCCGGCGGCTCCTCGACGACCTTGAGCAGCGCGTTGAACCCCTGCGGGGTCACCATGTGCGCCTCGTCGAGGATGAAGATCTTGAAGCGGTCGCGGGCCGGCGCGAAGACGGCGCGGTCACGGATGTCGCGGGCGTCGTCGACGCCGTTGTGGCTCGCCGCGTCGATCTCGATCACGTCGAGCGATCCGCCGCCGTCGCGCGCGAGCTCGACGCAGGACGGGCAGACGCCGCACGGGGTGTCGGTGGGGCCCTCGGCGCAGTTCAGGCAACGGGCGAGGATGCGGGCGGACGTCGTCTTGCCGCAGCCGCGCGGGCCGCTGAACAGGTACGCGTGGTTGACGCGGTCGGTGCGGAGCGCCGTGCGGAGCGGGTCCGTCACCTGCGACTGCCCGATCAGCTCGGCGAAGTTCTCTGGCCGGTAACGGCGATACAGGGCGGTGACCACCCCCCAAGAGTAGCCGCCGCCACCGACAGGGCGACCCGGCCGGGCGACCGCCCGCCGGGCACGGCGACGGCCCCCGTGCGGGCTGCACGGGGGCCGTCGGGGCGTGCCCCGTCCCGACCCGAACGGGACGGGGCACGCGGGGTGCTACGCCCTCCTCGACCGGACGGCCCGGCGCACCCGGGCTGCGGTGAGCAGCCCCAGGCCGAGCAGGAGGAGGCCGGCACCCGCGGACGCCCACCCGAGGGCGTCCTGTCCGGTGAAGGCGAGGCCGGACGACCCCGCCACGGTCGGCGCGGGCGAGGCGCCGCCGGGCTGGCCGGGCGTGCCCGGCTGCCCCGGGGCGCCGGGCTGACCCGGCGTGCCCGGCGTGCCCGGCTGCCCGGGCAGGCCCGGGAACCCGGGCTGACCCGGCGTGCCGGGCTGACCGGGCTGGCCCGGCGTGCCCGGCGTGCCCGGCTGTGCCGGCTCGTCCGCCGCGACGACGCTGAAGCCGGTCGTCACGGGGTCGCCCGTGGCGCCGTCGACGGTCTGCGCCGCCGCGACCACGTGGTCGCCGACCGGCACGTCCGCGAACGCGACGGTCCAGGCTCCGGTGGCCGGGTCGGCCGTCACGGTCGCCGTCCGGTCGTCGTCGAGGACGACCGTGACGAGCGCGCCCGGCTCGGCCGAGCCCGACACCGTCACCGGGGCGGTGCCCGCGGCGCCGGCCGGGAGCTGCGCCCCCGCCGCCGGGTCGTCGATGACGACCGGCGCGACCGCCGCGATGACGAGGCCCTGCGAGACGACGCTCGTCGCCCCGTCGACCACCTGGGTGGCGATCACCCGGGTCGCCCCGACGGGCACCGCCCGGAAGGGCAGCGTCCACCGACCGGCCTCGTCGACCACGACGCTCTGGTCGCGGCCGGCGACCTCCACGACGACCACGGCGCCCGGCTGGCCCGTGCCCGAGACCACGACGTCCTCGAGCCCGTCGCCGTCCGCGTCGCGGATCAGCTCGTCGGGGGCCGGGGCCGTGATGGTCAGGGTGCCGACCGCGGCGGCCGGGGCCACCGAGAACGAGACGGTCTCGGGGGCGGAGGTCGCGCCTCCCACGGTCTGGGTCACCGCGACGGCGTGCTGGCCGGAGGCCAGCCCGGCGAGGGGCAGCTCCCACGTGCCGCCCGCCGTGACCTCGAGGGCGACGGGGTCGCCGCCGTCGAGCACCAGCGAGAGGGCCGCGCCGGGCTGCCCGGTGCCCCGGACGAGCACGTCCGCGACGCCGTCGGTGCCTCCCGGCACGACGTCGCCCTGGGCGGGCGAGACGATCCGGAGCGGCGCGACCGTGGCGGCGGGCGCCACCGTGACGGGCACGGTGACGCTGCCGACGACGACGCCGCCCTCGGACTGCTCGACCGTGACCACCTGCGACCCGACCGGGACGCCCGGGACGACGACGGTGAAGTCGCCCTCCGGCCCCACCTGGCCGGTCGCCCCGACGCCGGCGCCGAGGTCGACGGTCACGACCGCGCCCGGCTGGCCGGTGCCCGTGACCGTGAGGTCGACGGTGCCGTCGCCGTCGGCGTCGACCACGAGCTGGCCGGCGGCCGGCGAGGTGACGACCAGGGGCGCGACCGGCACGGTCGGCGCCGGGTCGACCACGAACCGGACCTCGACCGGGGCCGTGGCCCCGCCCGCGACGACCTGGCTGGCCGAGGCGAGGTGCACGCCGGGGCGGACCTCGACGCTCACCTGCCACGCGCCGCGGGCGTCGGCGGTGACCGTCACCGGGTCGTCGCCGTCGAGCGAGACCGACACGGGCGCGCCCGGCTCGGCCTGGCCGCGCACGACCACCGCGGCCGTGCCGGCCCCGTCGACGACGAAGCGCTCGTCGGTGGTCGGCGACGTGATGACCACGGCCGCCGCGACCACGACCTCGAACTGCGAGGTCACCGGCTGCGAGTCGACCCCGCCGACGGTCTGGACGACCGACAGCTCGTGGGGCCCGACCGCGAGTCCCGGGAGCGCGAGGGCCCACCGGCCGTCCGCCCCGGTCGTCACGGTGACGGGGTCGCCGCCGTCGAGCGAGACGCGCACCGGTGCACCCGGCTGCGCCGCGCCTCCGGCGGTCAGGTCGGCGGTGGAGTCGGCCGTCGCGACGGTCGTGCTGCTGCCGTCGAGGGGGGCCGTCACCGTCACGGGCGTCGCGGCCTGCACGACCAGCGTGCGGGTCACGGGTGCAGTGAGCACGCCGTCGAGCCGCTCGGAGACCGAGAAGACGTGCGTGCCGACGCCGACCGCGAGGAAGGTGGTCGCCCACCGACCGGTCGTCGAGTCGGCCGAGACCGTCTGGCTCCGGTCGCCGTCGAGACCGACCACGACGCTCGCGCCCGGCTCGGCGGTGCCGGAGACCAGCACGTCGGTGGTCGCGGCGTCGTCGACGACCACGACGGGCCGGTCGGCCCGCGGCGTCTCGACCACGACGGCGGCGGCGACGACGACCGTGAGCGGCTGCTCGACGGGCGGCGTCGTGCCGGCCGGCACGGTCTGCGTGACGCTGACCACGCGGTCGCCGACGGGCACGCCGGCCACGGGCACCGAGAACGAGCCGTCGACGCCGACCGTCCCCGTGCCGACGAGGCCGTCGCCGAGGTCGACCGTGACCGACGCGCTCGGCTGGGCGGAGCCGGCGACGACGACCGTGGTCGTCGCGCCCGCCGTGGGCACCGTCACGACCGTGCCCGCGGGCGGCGTCGTGATGACGACCGGGGCCGCGACGGCGACCGTCAGGTCGACGACCACGGGAGCGGAGGTCGAGCCGTCGATCGTCTGCGTGACCGTGACCGTCGTGCCGCCGACGGGGAGGTCGACGGGCCCGGTGGTCCAGCTGCCGTCGGCGCCGACCGGGAGGACGACGGCCCGGCCGTCCCCGAGGTCGACGGTGACCGTCGCCCCGGGCTGGGCCTCGCCGCGGACCGTCACGGGTGCGCTGTCGCCGGGGGCGAGCACGACGACGGTGTCGCCGTCGGCGGGCTGGTCGACCGAGACGGGCGCGGCGAGCGCGACCGTGAGGGGCTGCGCGACGGGGGCGTTGGTGACCCCGTCACGGACCTGGCTCACGGTCACGGTGCGGTCGCCGACCGGGACGTCGGCGACGGTGACGATCCAGGCGCCCGTCGTCGGGTCGGCGGTGACGACCTCGACCAGGCCGTCGCCGAGGTCGACGGTGACGGTCGCGCCGGGCGCCGCCGTCCCGCTCACGACGACGTCGGCGGTGCCCGACGGGTCGGCGGTGGTGACCACCGCGCCGGCGGCCGGGGCCGAGACCACGACCGGGGCGAGGGCGACGACCCTGAGGAGTCGCCGGTCGGGCGCCGAGGTCCGGTCGCCGACCGTCTGGGTCACCGAGACGGTGCGGTCCCCGGCGGGGACGCCGGCGATGACGGCCGACCAGGTGCCGTCGCCGGACGCCCGCACGGTGCGGACGAGCCCGTCGCCGAGGTCGACGCGGACGGTCGCGCCGGCCTGCGCACGGCCCGAGACGGTCACGTCGGCGGTGCCGTCGGCCGTGGGCACGGTGACGACCTCTCCGTCGGCCGGCGACTCGACGAGGAGGGCCGCGGCGGGCACCACGGAGAAGTCGCGGGTGACGGGCGCCGAGACGGCGCCGTCGAGCGACTGCGTGACCGAGGCCCGGTAGGCCCCCACCCGGAGGTCGGCGAAGCGGACCGACCACGTGGTCGACTGGCCGAGGTCGGCGGTCAGCACGCGGCCGTCCCCGAGGTCGACCCGGACGACGGTGCCCGGCTGAGCGGTGCCGCTCACCGTCACGTCGGCCAGGTCGGCGGCGGTCAGGACCGCCACCTGCTCGGCGGGGGCCGGCGCGGCCACGACGACCGGGGCGGCCGCGGCGACGACGAGCGGCTGGGTGACGGGCGTCGTGACGACCCCGCCGAACCGCTGCACGACCGAGATGGTGGTCGTGCCGACGGGCACGTCGGGCACGGTGGCCGTCCACGCCCCCTCGGCGTCGGCGGTGACGACGACCGGCGGGAGGCCGCCGACGGTCACCGTGACCTCGGCGTCGCCCTCGGCGGTGCCGGTGACGACGACGTCGGTCGTGGCCGCGGCGTCGATGACGACGAACGGCGTGCCGGCCTCGGGCGCGGTCAGGACGACGCCGTCGGCGACGACGACGGAGAAGTCGCGGGTCGCGGGGTCGGAGCTGCCCGCGGGCACCGTCTGGACGACGCTCGCGGTGTGCTCCCCGACGGGGACCCCGGGGACGGTGACGGTGAAGCCGCCGTCGACGCCGACCGTGCCGGTGCCGGTGTGGCTCGTGCCGTCGTCGTCGACCACGACGACCTCGACCGAGGCGCCGGGCTGGGCGGTGCCGACCACGACGACGTCGGCGGTGCCGCCGGCCGTCGGGACGGTGTACGAGGCGTCGACGTCGGGCACCGTGACCACCACGGGGGCGGCCACGACGACGGAGACGTCGGCGGTGAGGGCGGCGGAGACGCGGCCGTCGACCGTCTGGGTGACGGTGGCGGCGTACTCGCCGACGCCGACGCCCGGGAACGTCGTCGTCCAGGAGCCGTCGACGTCGTCGGCGACGACCGTCCGGGTGCCCGCCGTGCCGAGGTCGACGGTGACCGTCGCCCCCGGGTCCGCGGAGCCAGAGACGGTGACGTCGGTGGTGTCGCCGGCCGCGATCAGCGGCACGACCGTGCCGTCGACCGGCTCGTCGAGGACGAGGGCGTCGGCGACCGCGACGAGGACGGGGCGGGTCTCGGGGGCCGAGGTCGCGCCTCCCACCGTCTGCGTGACGACGAGCTCGTAGCGGCCGGCGGGGACGCCGGGCACGACCGTGCTCCACGCGCCCTGGTCGTCGGCCTGCACCTCGACGACGCGGTCGCCGCCGAGGCTGACCCGCACCGTGGCGAGGCGCTCGGCCGTGCCCGAGACGGGCACGTCGACGACGCCGGCGGGGTCGACGAGGGTGGCGACGAGCTCGCCGGCCGGCCGCTGGACGACCAGGTCGCCCGCGGCGCGGACGGTGAGGTCGACGGTCACGGGCGTCGAGGTCGTGCCGCCGACCGTCTGGACGACGCTGACGACCTGGTCGCCGACGGGCACGCCCGGCACGGTGACCGACCAGCGGCCCTCGCCGTCGGCCCGGGTCGGCACCGTGGTGCCGGCCAGGGTCACCGTGACCACGGCCTGCGGCTGGGCCGTGCCCGAGACGACCACCGAGGCGGTGGCGTCGGCGTCGATCACGACGACGTCGTCCGCGCCCGTGGGCTCGGCGACGACGACGGGGGCCCCGGCCACGATCTGCAGCAGCTGCGTGACCGGGGTCGACGTGGCTCCGCCGACGACCTGGACGACGCTGATCTCGCGGTCGCCCACGGTGACGTCCTCGACGAGGAGCGTCCAGGTGCCGGTGCCGGGGCCGCCCGGGGTGCCGGTCGCGGTCACCGTGCGGGCGGGCAGGTCGCCCAGCTGCACGACCACGTCGACGCCCGGCGCCGAGGTGCCGCTGAGGGTGACGTCGGTCACCGAGCCGGCCTCGGCCAGGACGACGGGGACGCCGGCCTGCGGGGTGGCGATGGTGACGGGCGGGGCGGCCGCGACCGTGAGGGTGCGCTCGTCGGCGGCGGAGGTCGTGCCGCCGACCGTCTGGGTGACGCTGACCACGTGCACCCCGACCGGGACGCCGGCCACGTCGACCGACCAGGCGCCGGTCGCGTCGTCGGCGTCGGTCGAGACGACGCGGTCGTCGCCGAGGTCGACCCGGACGCGGGCTCCGGGCTGGGCGGTGCCGGTCACGGTGACGGTCGCGCGGGCGGCGGCGTCGGGGACGGTGACCGTCGCGTCGCGCTGCGGGTCGACGACGACGAGCGGAGCTCCCGCCTCGACGGTGAACGCGACGGTCTCGGGGGCCGAGACCAGGTCGCGGAGGGACTGGGTCACGACGACCTCGTGGACTCCGGTGCGGACGCCCTCGAGCACCGTCGACCAGTCGCCGGACTCGGGGTCGGCCTGGACGGTCGCGGTGACCGTCTCGTCGAGCACGACGGTGACCGTCGCGCCGGGCGCCGCGGTGCCCGAGACGGGCACGCTCGCCGTCGCGTCGTCGTCGACGACCACGATCGGGTCGCCGCCGGGCTCGACGACGTCGAGGTCGGGCAGGGCCACGACCTGGAACGTCGTCGTCGCGGGGACGGCGGAGGTGGTGCCGCCGACCGTCTGCACGGCGGTGACCGTGGCGCTGCCCGCCCCGACGGGGAAGGTCGTCGACCAGGTGCCGCCGTCGGCGACCACCTGGCGGACGACGCCGCCGAGGGCGACGTCGACCATCGCGCCGGGCTCGGCCCGGCCGGTGACCGTGACGGTCGTCGGCAGCTGCGAGCCGAACGCCTCGACCACGGTGCCGGCGACGGGCGCGTCGACGGTGACGGGCGCGCCGGCCTGCACGGTCAGCTGCGCCGTCTGGGGCAGGGAAGTGCGGCCGCCGAGGGACTGGACGGCCGAGATCTGGTGCGTGCCCACGGGCACGTCGTCGAAGTCGGCCGACCACGCTCCCCCGGTGGCGGTCACCGTCACGGTGACGCCGTCGAGGCTGACCGCCACCGACGCCCCGGGGGCGGCGGTGCCGCGGACGGTGACGTCGGTCGTGGCGAGCTCGTCGGCCAGGGTCACGACGTCGGGCGTCGTCACGGCGAGGGGCGACGCGACGACCGAGAAGGTCGCCGGGCCGGCGCCCTGGCTCGTGCCGCCGAGCAGCTGGGTGGCGGTGACCTCGTGGTCGCCGACCGGCACGGCCTGCATGAGCTGGCTCCACGCGCCGGCGCCGTCCGCGACGGTCCGACCCACGAGGGCGCCGTCGAGGCTGACCTCGACCGTCGCCCCGGCGGCGGCGCGGCCCTGCACGAGGACGTCGGACACCCCCGCGGCGTCGAGCACGACGTAGTCGGGGTCGCCGAGGGGCGTGTCGATCACGAGGTCGCCCGCGCGCTCGATCCGCACGACGACGGTCTCCGGGGTGGTGGACGTCGATCCGCCGACGGTCTGGGTGGCGCGCACGGTGACCGACCCGACGGGCAGCCCGGTGAGCACGGCGCTCCAGGCGCCGGCGCCGTCGGCGGTGACCGGGGCGGGGGCGTCGCCGACGGGGTCGCCGTCGGCGTCGGTGACGGTGAGGGCGACGACGGCGCCGGGCGCCGCCGTGCCCGTGACGGGCACCGACGCGGTGCCCGGGCCGACGATCCGCACGGGGTCGTCCCCGTCGGCGGGCGAGACGACGACGAGGGGCTCCGCCGCGACCACCTGGAACGTGGTGGGGGCCGCCGAGAGCGTCTGTCCGCCCTGCACCTGCCGGGCCTCGACCGTGTGCGTGCCGACGGCCAGGCCCGTGACGGTCGCCTCCCACAGCGCGCCGTCCCGGGTGACGGGCCCGACGACCCCGCCCGACACCGTGACGGTGACGGGCACCCCGGCGACGCCGGTGCCGCGAGCGACGACCGAGGTGCGGCCGGCCGCGTCGGCCACGGTGAGGCGGCTGCCGGTCGCGGGGGCGGTGATGACGACGAAGCCGCCCTGCTCCACGACGATCACTCGCGTCGTCGCCGACGACGTGCTGCCGTTCACCGTCTGCGTGGCCGCGACCTCGTAGCTGCCGATCGGCACGCCGGCCACGTCGACGCTCCAGGTGCCGACCGCGGTGGCGGTGACCTGCGCGGTGCGTCCGCCGCCGAGGTCGACGAGCACGGCGGCCCCGGGCTCGGCCGTGCCGGTGACCGGGACGGTCGCCGTGCCGGTGGCGCCCGGCACGTAGTAGACGGTCTGGTCGGCGGGGCCGGTGATCTCGATCGGCTCGCCGACCTCGACGGTGAGCGGCTGGGTCACGCGGGGCGACGTCACGCCGCCCACGACCTGCGTCGCGCCGAGCGTGTACGTGCCCTCCGGCACGCCGGTGATCGTCGCCGTCCACGCGCCCGTCGTCGGGTCGGCGACGGTCGAGGCGAGGAGGGCGCCCAGGCCGACCTGCACCGCGGCGCCGGGGTCGGCGCGGCCGGTGACGACGACGTCCGCGACGTCGCCCGCCTCGGCCACGGCGACGACCGTGCCGGGGGTCGGCGAGTCGATCAGGAGCGGGGCGCCCGCGACCACGGAGATCGGCCGCGTCTGCGCCGGCGACGTCGTGCCGCCGATCGACTGGGTCGCCGTCAGGGTGCGGCCGCCGACGGGGACGTCCTCGAAGGTGGTCGCCCAGCTGCCGTCGACGGCGACGACGGTCTGCGTCGGCAGTCCGGTGCCGAGCGACAGCGAGACCGTGGCGCCGACCGCGGCGGTGCCGGAGACGGGCACGGTGGTGACCGAGCCCGCGGCGGGCACCCGGTACGCCTGGCCGGGCGTGGGGGCGTCGACCACGAGGGGCGCGCCCGCCGTGACGGTGAGCGCCCGGGTGACGGGGCTCGAGACGACGCCCGCGACGGTCTGCGTCACGCTGACGGTGCGCTGCGGCCCGACGGGCACGCTCTGGATCGTCACGGTCCAGTCGCCGTCGGCGTCCGCCGTCGTGGTCGCGAGGTGTCCGTCGCCGAGGTCGACGCGGACGGGGGCGCCGGGCTCGGCGGTGCCGGTCACGGTCACCGGGGTGACGGAGCCGGCGTCGGCGAGGGTGATCACGGCGCCGTCGTCGGGCGAGGTGATCGCGACGCCCTCCGCGGCCTCGATCGTGACGTCCGTGGTCAGCGGGGCGCTGGTGGCGCCTCCCACCGTCTGCGTGGCGGAGACCGGGTACTGGCCGACCGGCAGGGCGGTGAAGACCGTCGACCAGGTGCCGCCGGCCGCGACGGTCGCGGTCTGCGTGCGGTCGCCGGGCAGGGCGACCGTGACGGTCGCGCCGGGCTGGCCGGTGCCGCTCACCGTGACGTCACGGGTGGAGTCGGCACCGGGCACCCGCAGGACGCTGCCGGGCGTCGGGGCGGTCAGGGCGAGCGCGGTGCCCGCCTGCACGCTGAAGGCCCGCGTGACGACGGCGGAGGTGTCGCCGCCGAGCGACTGCGTGACGGAGGCGGTGTACGAGCCGACGGGGACGCCGTCGACCGTGGTCGTCCAGCTGCCGTCGGGGCCGACGGTGGCGGTCGCGGTGCGCCCGCCGCCGAGGTCGATCGCGACCGCGGCGCCGGGGGTGCCGGTGCCCGCCACGACGACGGGGGTCGTCGACGCGCCGTCGAGCACCGTGTAGACACGGCCCGCCGTCGGGCTGGTGACGACGAGGGGTTGCTGCGCGACGACCACGAAGGCGCGCGTCTGCGTGCCGGTCACGGTGCCGCCGACGGTCTGGGTCACGGTCGCCTGGTACTGGCCGGCGGGCACGGCGGCGACGGGCACGCTCCAGGTGCCGTCGCCCGCCACGGTCGCGGTGCCGGTGAGGGCCGAGGCGCCCGCCGCGGAGGCGGGCACGCTGACCCGCACGGTCGCGCCGGGCTCGCCGGTGCCGGTGAGCGTCACCGTGCGGGTGGCCCCGGGCGTCGCGGCGACGACGAACTGCTGGCCGGGGGCGGGGGTCTGCACGGTGAGGCCGACGAACGCGGCGGCACGGGCCGTCGACGTCGCCAGGTCGACGCGGAGCCCGCCCGCGAGCGCGGGCAGGACGGTGAGGCGGACGGCGTGGACGCTGCGCGAGCCGGCGTCGGTGCCGCGGGGGTCGCGGAAGCCGGGGGCGTCCTGCGCGTTGATCGTGACGCCGGCGAGCTGGCCGAGCACGGCCGTGAGGGGCGACAGGGTGAGCAGCGTCGCGCTGGTCACCGTGGTGATCGCCGTGGTCGTGGCCGTGAGGCCGGCGCCGGTGACGAGGGGCGAGTAGACCGCGCCGACGGCGGGCAGCAGCGTGCCGGTCACGACGGGCACGACCACTCCGCGGAGCAGGGGCCGGACGAGGACGGTGTCGAGGGCGCCGGTGCCCGTGACCGAGACCGCGGAGGCGGGGGTCGTGCCGGCCAGGAGCTGGCCGATGGTCGTGTCGACGGTCGCGGTCAGGCCCGCGACGCGCACGGGGGGCAGGATCCCGGTCTTGAGCAGGACGTCGGTGGTCAGGCCGACGCGGACGGCGGTGGCCTTGACGGCCCGGTCGACGGCAGCCGTCAAGTTCGTCGGCAGCTGGACGTCCAGGATGTCGGCGATGCCGTTCGTGATGGCCGTGACCCGCTGGGTCGTCAACAGCTCGCTGTTCGGGCCGAGGTTGTTGAGCGCACCCACGTCGATGACGACCTGGCCGGTGCTCGGGGTGATCGTCACGGGGCCGGAGGTGAGCGGCTTCGCGAGCTCGGCGGCGACGGTGGAGTCGAGGTCGACGGTGGCGGTGGCGGTCACGGCCGTGCCGTCGAGGCTGACGACGCCCCCGAGCCCGAGGGTGCTGAGGGCCGAGGTCAACGGGGCGACCACCCCGGTGGTCGCACCGGCCAGCCCGGTGCCGCTCGTGGCTCCGCTGATGCCCGTGCTGACGCCGCGGAGGCTGGCCTGCAGCTGCCCGGTGAGCGCGGAGACCGCGGGGCTCGTCATCGTGTAGCGGGCGCCCGCGACCTGGTAGGCGGTGCTGACGTCGGAGCCGGCGGCGGTGCGCGTCTCGGTGATCGACGACGAGAGCGCGCCGAGGCCGAGGGTGACGTCGCTGACGACGCCGCTCGCGGCCGGCACGCGACCGAGCAGGGGCGTCAGGTTCAGGGTCGCCCCGGTGCCGGGAGCGCCGCTGCCGACGGCGATGGCCCCGTTCGCGCCGACGGCGCCGGCGCTCGCGTACGCGCCGGTCGGCGTCGTGCTCGCGTACTGACCGGCGACGCCGAGCTTGAGGATGCCGTTCGTCCCGAGGAGGTCGACGGGGCCGAGGCCCACCTGGAGGGCGTTCAGCGCCTCGACCGACAGGCCCCTGTTCACCACCCCGCCGGAGCCGGCCGCACCGGTGGCGGAGTAGGCGCCCTGGAGCTGCACGATGCTGTCGAGGCCGACGATGCCCGAGCCGCTCAGCAGCGAGGCCTCGGCCTCGCTGACGTCGGTCGTGGCGGCCTGCGCCGGGACGACCGCGAGGGCGCCGACGACGGCCGCGATGGCCGCGGTCGCCGCGATCCTGAGCCCGAGGGCCTTGCTGAGGGTGCGCTCGCGGGTGCTGCGCTCCGCCACATGACGTCGCATGTGCGTGCCTCTTCCTGGCGGGACTGACCCGCCGCCTGATCCGGACCCCCCGCTGGTGAGACGGGAGGGGTGCGTGTGTTCAGTTGTGGTTCGGGTGTTCGGGTGTC
This sequence comes from Frigoribacterium endophyticum, assembly GCF_011759585.1. Lineage (GTDB taxonomy): Bacteria > Actinomycetota > Actinomycetes > Actinomycetales > Microbacteriaceae > Frigoribacterium > Frigoribacterium endophyticum. The sequence goes on along the minus strand of NZ_JAAOYV010000001.1, from coordinate 521,969 downwards.
CGGGCCGTCGCCGATGAGCCCCTGCGGGCACGACGAAGAGGCGAGCGGCCTAGCGCGGGGTGCGCGGGGTCGTTCGCCTGCGGGTGGTGCTGACGTGCCGTGGTGAGGGGCTCATCGTCCTGATCCTGACGGTCGGGCGGCTGCGGTGCCGCACGGTCGGCGGACCGCCCTGGTGAGGGGCGGACCGGCACGGTGGTGAGCCGTGCCGACGAGGTGGTGGGTCTCGTCGTGACGTCATCCTATGCAGAGGGCGCGAAGCTGAACATCCCTCCGTTGCCCCCATCCCGGGGGCCAGGTGTCCCCCGACCGAGCGGTCTGCCCTGCGCTCGTCGGCCGTCCCCTTCGCTCCGGGCCCGACGATGTCCCCCGCACCGCGCCCGTCGCGCCGCAGGGGCGGCGGCGCCCCCCACGGGATGGCGACCCGCCGATCCCGTCGTGCCCCGGCACCGCGCCCCGTCGCGCCGCAGGGGCGGCGGCGCGAGAAAAAAAGGAAGACTCCCCACGCACCCGCCAGAGCCAGGTTGCCCTTGCTGCGTTTCCGCCCTGGGGGAGTTGGCCTGGATGACGCCACGTGGGGAGCCTCGAGAAGTTTAGCGGCTCCTGAGCGGCTCCGGCGACACGGGGCGTTCGATGGGGGCATGAGAATCGTCATCGCCGGAGGGCACGGCAAGATCGCCCAGCTCCTCGAACGCCGCCTCGCCGACGCTGGGCACGACCCCGTCGGCATCGTCCGCAACCCCGACCACACCGCCGACCTCGAGGCGGCGGGGGCCCGTGCCCTCGTGCTCGACCTCGAGCAGACCGACGTGCAGACCCTCGCCGGTCACCTCGACGGGGCCGACGCCGTCGTGTTCGCGGCGGGCGGCGGCGGCGGGAGCGGGGCCGAGCGCAAGCTCACCATCGACCGTGACGGGGCCGTCCTGCTGGCCGACGCCGCCGAGGCCGCGGGCGTCTCGCGCTACGTGATGGTCTCGGCCATCGGCACCGACGACTTCGACCCGGAGAAGGCCCAGCTGCCCGCGGAGGACGACGACGCCGTCTACCAGGTCTACATGCGCGCGAAGAGCGAGGCCGACGCCGACCTCCGCGCCCGTGACGGCCTCGACTGGACCATCGTGCGCCCCGGCGGCCTCACCGACGACGCCGGCACCGGCCAGGTCACCGTAGGTACGACGGTCGAGCGCGGCACCGTGCCCCGGGCCGACGTCGCCGAGGTCATCGCCACCGCGATCCTCGAGGGCACGGCCGTGAAGACGCAGTTCGAGCTCGTCTCCGGCGAGACGCCCGTCTCCGACGCGCTCGCCACGATCAAGTACTGACCCGGCCCACGCCTCCCCCACGACGGGAGGCCGGCCCCCTGCACGACGAGAGGGACCAGGGAGGCGCGACCCGCGCCTCCCTGGTCCCTCTCGTCGTCGGGTCGGTCAGCTGAGCGCCGCGGCCTGACGTGCGATCTCGAGCTCCTCGTTCGTCGGCACGACGAGCACCGAGACGGCGGCGCCCTCGGGCGAGATGAGCCGCGCCTCGCGCGAGGAGAGCTCGTTGCGGTCGTCGTCGACGCGGATGCCGAAGAAGTCGAGGCCGGCCAGCGTGCGTCGTCGCAGCAGGGCGTTGTTCTCGCCCACGCCGGCGGTGAACACGACGGCGTCGAGCCCGCCCAGCTGGGCGACGTAGGCGCCGACGTAGTGCCGGATCCGGTGGCGGTAGACGGCGAGCGCCGCCTCGGAGACGGCGTCTCCGCGTGACGCGCTGTCTTGGACGTCGCGCATGTCGCCGCTGCCGGTGAGGCCCAGCAGGCCGCTCTGCTTGTTGAGCAGGGTCTCGAGCTCGTCGAAGCCGAGGCCGGCCTCGCGGTGCAGGTGGAAGACCGCGGCCGGGTCGATGTCGCCCGAGCGGGTGCCCATCACGAGGCCCTCGAGCGGGGTCATGCCCATGCTCGTCTCGACCGAGCGGCCCCCGTCGATCGCTGCGACCGACGCCCCGTTGCCGAGGTGCAGCACGATGATCTTGAGCTCGGCGAGCGGCCGCCCGAGGAAGGCCGCCGTCGCCTCGGAGACGTACTTGTGCGACGTGCCGTGGAAGCCGTAGCGGCGCACGTGGTGCTTCGACGCCAGCTCCGCGTCGATCGCGTAGGTGTACGCGGCGGGCGCGAGGGTCTGGTGGAAGGCGGTGTCGAAGACGGCGACGTGCGGCACGTCGGCGAAGGCCTCCTTCGCGGCGCGGATGCCCTGCAGGTTGGCGGGGTTGTGGAGGGGCGCGAGCGCCGAGAGGCGGTCGATCGCGGCCTCGACCTCGTCGGTGACGACGGTGGCCCGGTCGAACTCCTCGCCGCCGTGCACGACGCGGTGGCCGACCGCCACGGGCGGGTGCTCGTCGAACGACGGTCCGTGGTCGCGGAAGGCGTCGAGCATCGCGGCGAAGCCGGCGGCGTGGTCGGCGACGGGGGCGGAGTCGCTGCTCGTCTCCTCCCCCGTCAGGTGGTTGCGGTGCTTCGTCGACCCGGTGGCCTCGCCGATGCGCTCGACCAGGCCGCTCGCGAGGGTGGCCTCGCCGTCGAGCTCGATCAGCTGGTACTTGAACGACGACGATCCGGAGTTGACGACGAGGACTGCGCTCACGGGGTGTTCCCTTCTGCGGGGGCGGGGGTGGAGGCGGTGGTGACGGGGGCGGGCAGGGCCGCGACCGCGGGGTCGGCGGTGACCCGCGCCTCCGCGGCGGGGGTCCCGGCCTGGATGGCGGTGATCGCGACCGTGTTGACGATGTCGCTGACGAGGGCGCCGCGCGAGAGGTCGTTGATCGGCTTGCGGAGCCCCTGGAGGATCGGGCCGATCGCGACTGCTCCGGCGCTCCGCTGGACGGCCTTGTAGGTGTTGTTGCCCGTGTTGAGGTCGGGGAAGATGAACACCGTCGCCCGGCCGGCGACGTCGGAGTCGGGCATCTTCGCGGCGGCGACCGTCGGGTCGGCGGCCGCGTCGTACTGGATCGGGCCCTCGACGAGGAGGTCGGGGCGGCGCTCGCGCACGAGGGCGGTCGCGGCGCGCACCTTCTCGACGTCGGCGCCCGAGCCGCTGTCGCCGGTGCTGTAGCTGAGCATCGCCACACGCGGCTCGATGCCGAACTGCTCGGCCGTCTGCGCCGACGAGATGGCGATGTCGGCGAGCTGCTCGGCCGTCGGGTCGGGGATGACGGCGCAGTCGCCGTAGACGAGCACGCGGTCGGCGAGCGCCATGAGGAACACGCTCGAGACGACGCCGACGTCGGGCAGAGTCTTGATCACCTCGAAGGCGGGCCGGATGGTGTGGGCCGTGGTGTGCGCCGCGCCGGAGACCATGCCGTCGGCCAGCCCGAGCTTCACCATCATCGTGCCGAAGTACGAGACGTCGGTGACGGTGTCCATCGCCATCGCGGCGGAGATGCCCTTGTGGGCGCGCAGCCGTGCGTACTCCGTCGCGAACTGCACCTGGAGGCTCGGGTCGAACGGGTCGAGCACCCGCGCCTCGGCGAGGTCGAGGCCGAGCTCGGCCCCGCGGGCGCGGATCGCGGTCTCGTCGCCGAGCAGCGTGAGCTTCGCGACGTTCCGCTGCAGCAGCGACGACGCGGCGCGGAGGATGCGGTCGTCGTCGCCCTCGGGCAGCACGATGTGCTTCGCGGCGCCGCGGGCACGCTCGAGCAGTTGGTACTCGAACATCAGCGGCGTGACGACGCCCGACGGGCTCACCTGGAGCAGGCGGAGCAGCTCGGCAGCGTCGACGTGTCGCTCGAAGAGGGCGAGGGCGAGGTCGTACTTGCGCGGCGAGTCGGCGGCGAGGCGGCCGCGGGTCTGCGTGATCGCGAGCGCGGTGTCGTAGGTGCCCAGCTCGTTGCGGGCGACCGGGAGCGAGCTGCCGAGGCCCTCGAGCAGCAGGTCGACCTGGGGCGCGAGGTCGAAGCCGCCGTTGAGCACGATCCCGGCGAGCGAGGGGAAGGTCTCCGAGGCGTGGGCGAGCACCGTGGCGACGAGCACGTCGGACCGGTCGCCCGGCACGACGACGACGGCGCCCTCGGTGAGGCGCGGCAGGACGTTCTCCATCGACATGGCCGCCACGACCACGCCGACCGCCTCCCGGTCGAGCAGGGCGTCGTCGCCGCGGACGAGCGTCGCGCCGGTGGCCGCCAGGACGGCGCGGACGGTCGGGGCCACGAGGAGGCGGTCCTCCGGCAGCGCCCAGACGGGCACCCGGCCGCCGGGTGCGGTCTCGAGGGCCGAGCCGATGCCTCCGACGACCTCGTCGAGCCGCTCGGGGTCGACCCGGTTCGCGACCACGGCGAGGAGGCTGGCGTGCTCGCTGCGGAGCTCGGCGGTGGTGACCTCGGCGACCTGGCGCATGTCGATGCCCGTGCGGGCCGCGGTGCCGTCGGCGGTGCGGCCTCCCAGCACGAGCAGCACCGGGGCACCGAGGTTGGCCGCGACCCGCGCGTTGAACGAGAGCTCGGTGGGGCTGCCGACGTCGGTGTAGTCGGAGCCGATCACGACGACGGCGTCGCACTGGCGCTCGACCGCGGCGAAGCGGCTGACGATGGTCGCGAGCGCGGCGTCGGGGTCACGGTGCACGTCGTCGTAGGTGACGCCGACGCACTCGTCGTAGGCGAGGTCGACGCTGTCGTGGGCGAGCAGCAGCTCGAGCACGTAGTCGCGTTCGTCGGTGGAGCGCGCGACGGGCCGGAACACCCCCACCCGGCCCACCTCGTGACCGAGCGTGTCGAGCACGCCGAGCGCGATCGTCGACTTGCCGGTGTGGCCTTCTGCGGACGTGATGTAGATGCGGGTCGACACGGCCCTCAGCCTACGACCGGCCGGCTCCGAGCCGCCGGTGAGGCGGACCCCGGGGAGGCTCAGCGGGGCAGGCGCGGGCTGTCAGGGTTCAGCAGCGAGTGGCGGCGGCCGTAGCCGAAGTAGACGACGAGGCCGACGACGAGCCAGACGCCGAAGCGCAGCCAGGTCTCCCAGTGCAGCTGGGCGATGAGGAAGCCGCTGGCGAGCACGCCGAACGCGGGCACGAACGGCATGAGCGGGAGACGGAAGGTGCGGGGCGCCTCCGGCTTGCGGTACCGGAAGACGATGACGGCGACGCAGACGACGACGAACGCGGCGAGGATGCCGATGTTCGTGAGGTCGGCGACGGCCCGGATCGGGAAGACGCCGGCGAGCAGGGCGGAGGCGACGCCGGCGATCCAGGTGACCCGCTGCGGCACGCCCTTGCGGTCGGTGCGCGCGAACCAGCCGGGCAGGAGGCCGTCGCGGCTCATCGAGAACCAGACGCGCGTGACGCCGAGCAGGAAGGTGAGCATCACGGTGAGGATCGAGATCACGGCGAAGACGGAGATGATCGTCGCGACCACGGGCAGGCCGACGCTCGTGAAGGCCGAGGCGAAGCCGGCCTCGGGGTCGATCTCGCGCCAGTCCTGCATGCCGGTGAGTACGAGCGTCGCGGCGACGTAGAGGATCATCGCGATGATCAGCGAGAGCACGATGGCCTTCGGCATGTGCTTCTTGCCGTCGACGCTCTCCTCCGCCGCGGTGCTCATCGCGTCGTAGCCGAAGACCGCGAAGAACACGGTGGCGGCGCCGGTGAAGACCGGGCCGAACCCGTTGGGCACGAACGGGGAGAAGTTCTCGGCGTTCAGGTGGAAGAGACCGAGCCCGATGATGAAGAGCACGAGCAGCACCTTGATGCCGACGGCGACGATCTCGAACCGGCCGAAGGCCTTCGAGCCCCGGCTCAGGATGAACGTGACGAGCAGGCAGACGACGATGGCGGGGAGGTTGACGACGCCGCCCTCCCCCGCGTCGGGCGTCGAGGCGATCGACGCCGGGAGGTCGAGGCCGAGACCGGAGAGGAACGCGTCGAAGTAGCCCGAGATGCCGATCGCCACGACCGCGACGATGGCCACGTACTCGAGCAGGAGGTCCCACCCGATGAACCAGCCGACGATCTCGCCGAGGGCGACGTAGCCGTACGTGTAGGCCGAGCCGGCTCGCGGCACCATGCCGGCGAACTCGGCGTACGAGAGCGCGGCGGCTGCACTGGCCAGGCCCGCGATGAGGAACGAGAACAGCACGGCGGGCCCGACGCCGGGGCTCGCGTCGTCGCCGTGGGCGACGAGGCCGGCGAGCGAGAAGATGCCCACCCCGATGATGCCGCCGACGCCGATGGCGGTCAGCTGCCAGAGCCCGAGGCTCTTGAAGAGGCCCGTGCCGCTCGTCTCGTCCTCGATCTCGAGCACGGGCTTCTTGCGGAGCACGGACCGTGACGCGTCCTTCGGGGCCATGGCGATCTCCTCCTGCGCGCACGCCGTCGTGCGCGGTCGGTCCTGCGGAGCGGGGTGCCGCCCCGCGACCGACCCTACCGAGCCCGGGGGCTCAGGAGTAGTCGTGCTGCGCGACGCCCATCGAGCGGTAGACGAAGCCGTCGTCGCTGGTGGTGTCGGTGTCGAGCTCCCAGTTGAGGTCCTCGCCGTCGTCGGCGCCGGGCCGCATGACGCTCTTCTGCGGGAGGCCGTCGATGTAGGCGAGCTGCTCGGAGGAGACCTCGGCGCCGTCTTCGCCGATGAAGGATGCGGTGTAGGTGTCGTCGCTCATGAGCCGAACCTACGCGTGACGCGGGCGACGTGACCGGCCGCACCGCGCCTCCTAAGCTCGTCGCATGCTGATCCGCACCGCGACCGAGGCCGACCTGCCGGGCGTGCTCGAGATCCACGCCGACGCCGTGGCCCGCTCGACCGCCATCTTCACGGAGGTGCCGCCCGACCTGCAGGGCCGGCGCGACTGGCTGGCGGCGCACAGCGAGCCCGGGCGCAGCGCGATCGTGGCGGTGGAGGGCGACCTCGTCGTCGGCTACGGCAGCGTCGGGCCGTTCCACGCGAAGCCCGGCTACCGCCACACGGTCGAGAACAGCGTGTACGTGCGCGAGGGCCACCAGGGTCGCGGCACCGGGCGGGCCCTGATGGAGTCGCTGATCGCGTCGTCGAGGGAGGCCGGCCACCACGTGATGGTCGCGCTCGTCGAGGCGGGCAACGAGGGCTCGGCGCGGCTGCACCGGTCGCTCGGCTTCGAGGACGCGGGCCTGCTGCGCGAGGTCGGCACGAAGTTCGGCCGCTGGCTCGACCTCCGCTACATGACCCTCCGCCTCGACGACGCCCCCGCCGACCCCGCCCCCTGACCCGCCCGCCTGCCCCCGACCGATCACGCAGGCGGCGAACTCGCGCAGCCCCGACGGATCGCGGAGGCGGCGAACCCGCCCAGCGCTCCTCCCCAGCGGAGGCGGCGAAGCCGCCCAGCGCCCCTCTGGTGCGGCGGCGAAGCCGCCCGCACCAGCGCCGAGAGGCGCCAGACAAGCACAGAGCGACGAATGGCCCTCCCGAAGGGGAAGGCCATTCAGTCGCGGAGGATAGGGGATTCGAACCCCTGAGGGCTTGCACCCAACACGCTTTCCAAGCGTGCGCCATAGGCCACTAGGCGAATCCTCCTGAGGTGAGCACGGTGAGACCGGCGCCCGACCTCGTCAATGGTAGCGGACGCGGAGGGGTGCTGCGGACGGTCCGGGCGTCGTCCGCGCGTAGCATCGTCGGATGGACTCCCCCGCCTCCTGTCGCGTCGACGCCTGGCTGTGGGCCGTGCGCGTGGTCAAGACCCGGTCGGCCGCGACGACCGCGTGCCGGGCGGGGCACGTGCGCGTCAACGGCGAGCGGGTCAAGGCCGCCCAGGCCGTCCGGCCGGGCGACGAGGTGCGGGTGCGCCTCGCGGGGCTCGAGCGGGTCCTCGTCGTCCGCCAGTGCCTCGTGAAGCGGGTCGGCGCACCGGTCGCGGCCCTGGCCGTCACCGACCTCACGCCGCCTCCCCCGCCGCGCGAGGAGGTCGCCGCGGTGCCGGTGCGCGAGCGCGGGGCGGGGCGGCCGACCAAGCGCGAGCGGCGCGAGCTGGAGCGCCTCCGCGACCGCTGAGCCGGGGCCCGGGGCGGGTGCTGCGGGGGCTCGACCCGCGACTCCCCCCGTTCGCGGGCTGCCCGGTCTGGGGTGCCGTGACCGCACCGCCCGGTGCGGTCGGCGAGGGGCCGATCCCGTAGGCTCGGAGCTGCACGAAGGACTGTCAGGGGTGGCGGTCCTCCTCCGCGGGCGGGGGCGTCGTCGTGCCGCACAGGGGGACGGTATGAGGGCTGGCGTCGCACGCGACGACTTCGAGGCGTACGCCCTGCCGCGCGCCTCCGTCGCCCGCACGGCCGTGCTCACGGCCGTCTTCGGCCTCGTGCCCGTCGTGCTCGCCCTGCTCTGGCTGACCCGCGGCACGGCCCACTGGCCGGCGGTGATCTGGGTGGCCGACGTCGCGGTCGTCGTCGGGCTGATCTGCTACTGGCGGTACAGCGTCTCGTTCGTCGGGGTCACGGCCGACGAGTTCATCAAGCGCGGCTGGCTGCCCGGGTTCGTGCGGCTGCGCCGCGAGCGGATCGCGGCGGTGGTCGTGGTGCGCACCTACCGCTCCGACTCGGCCGACACGGTGCCGCAGCTCTTCGCGACCGACTCCGACGGCGCCCCGCTCTTCCGCATGCGCGGCACGTACTGGTCGGAGGAGGCCATCGCGCTCGTCGCCGAGACGCTCGGCTCGCCCACCACGACGGTGCCGAAGCCCCTGTCGTTCAGCGAGCTCTACCGCCAGTACCCGGGCAGCCGCTCGTGGTACGAGGGCCGCCCCGTGCTCGCGGCCCTCGCCGTCGTGGTCGTCTTCGCCCTCGCCGCCGGCGGCCTCACGGTGCTCTGGGGCGTGCTCTCCGGCTCGTGACCGCGTGCCCGCCGGGTCAGCGGCGGCGCAGCGTGCCGAAGATGCCCTTCACCACCTCGCGGACGACCGCGCGGCCGGCCGACGTGCCGAGCACGTCGTCGAGCAGCCCGCCGTCGTCGCTCCGGGAGCGCGAGGTGCGAGAGCCGCCGGAGGCGCGGGTCGAGCCCGTGCGCCGCTCCCGCCGCGACGCGGTCGCCTCCGCCCGCTCGAACTCGCGCTGCTGACGGTCGTACTCGGCCTGCGTCGCCGCCTGCTCGGCCTCGCGCTCCTCGCGGGAGCGGTCGGCCGCGGCCGCCGCGTCGAGCTTCCGCGCGAGCATCTCGCGGGCGGAGTCCCGGTCGACCGCGGTGCCGTAGACGGCGGTCAGCGGCGAGGCCGCGACGTCGGCCGCCATCTCGTCGGCGGGGGTCGGGGCCATCGAGCCGCGCGGGGCTCGCAGACGGGTCCAGGCGACCGGGCTGGGGGCGCCGCGCTCGCTCATCACCGTCACGACCGCCTCCCCCGTGGCGAGGCCGGTCAGCACCTCGGCGAGGTCGTAGTCGCTCGTCGGGTACGTCGAGACGGTCGCGCGGAGGGCCTTGGCGTCGTCGGGCGTGAAGGCGCGCAGCTGGTGCTGGATGCGCGAGCCGAGCTGCGCGAGGACGTCCCCGGGCACGTCCTTCGGGGTCTGCGTGACGAAGACGATGCCGACTCCCTTCGAGCGGATCAGCCGCACCGTCTGCGTCACCTGCGCGAGGAAGTCCCGCGACGCGTCGCGGAACAGCAGGTGCGCCTCGTCGAAGAAGAAGACGAGCTTCGGCAGCGCCACGTCGCCCACCTCGGGCAGGTCGTTGTAGAGGTCGGCGAGCAGCCACATGAGGAAGGTGGAGTAGAGCACCGGGCGGTCCTGCACGCCGGGCACCTCGAGGAGGCTGACGACGCCGCGGCCGTCGGCGGCGACGCGGAGGAACTCCGCGGTGTCGATCTCGGGCTCGCCGAAGAACCGGTCGGCGCCCTGGTCGGCGAACGCGACGAGCTCGCGAAGGACGACGCCGACGGTCGCGGTGCTGAGGCCGCCGAGGTCGGCCAGCTCGGCCTTGCCCGCGGGGCTGGCCAGGTGGGTGAGCACGCTCCGCAGGTCGCCGAGGTCGACGAGGGGCAGCCCGGCGCGGGCGGCCCAGTGGAAGACGAGGCCGAGGCTCGACTCCTGCGTGTCGTTGAGGCCGAGCACCTTGCTGAGCAGGAGGGGCCCGAAGCCGCTGACGGTGGCCCGCACCGGCACGCCCGTGCCGACGCCGCCGAGCGCGAAGAACTCGGTCGGGGCGGCCTCGGGCGACCAGTCCTGCCCGATGCCCCTGGTGCGGTCCAGGAGCGCGTCGCTCGGGGCGCCGGGGCGGGCGATGCCCGAGAGGTCGCCCTTCACGTCGGCGGCGAACACGGGGACGCCCGCGGCCGAGAGCTGCTCGGCGAGCACCTGCAGCGTGCGCGTCTTGCCGGTGCCGGTGGCTCCGGCCACGAGGCCGTGCCGCGTGAGCATGCCGATCGGAACTCGCACGGGCACGTCGGGCCGGGCCTCGCCGTTGACGAGGGCGCCGATCTCGAGCACGGGGCCGGTCGAGGCGTAGCCGCGGCGGACCGCGTCGACGGCGGCCTCGCTGAGCGGGCCCGCGGGCGGGGCCGGCACGTCGGCGGGCGGGGCGGGCGGGACGGCCGGGCTGGCCGGCGCGGCCGGGCCGTCGGGCGCCGCGCTGCCGGCCGCCTCCGCCTCGAGCGCCAGCACCCGGGCCCGGGCGACGGCGGCGTCCGCCGCGGCACGGGCGGCGGCGGCGACGGCCTCCGCGGCCTCGGCCTCCGCGCGGGCCCGGGCCAGCTCGTCGCTCACGACGTCACCGCCGCACGGTCGGGGCGGTGCTGCCAGGCCCAGCCGAGGCCCCGCACGCGCTCCTGCTCGGCGAGCAGCCGGTGCGCCACCGGCGCCCAGAGCACGACCGCCACGCCCGCGCCGATCAGGAGGCCGCCGACGGTGTCGGTGAGCCAGTGCGCCCCGAGGTACGTGCGGCTGAGCAGCATCGCCACGGTGTAGACGACGCCGGCGATCCAGACCCACGCGCGGCGCAGGATCACCCCGAGCACCACGGCGAGCGTCGCGGCGTTGGCGGTGTGCCCCGACGGGAACGAGCCGTAGTCGCTCACCACGAGGATCTCCTCCGGCCGCGCCCGCCCGAAGGTGTGCTTGATCACCTGCACGACGCCCGCGCTGAGGGCGCACGACGCGATCCAGTACAGGGCCGCCCACGGCCGGCGCCGGAGCAGCAGCACGGCCGCCACCCCGAGCGGCACGACGAAGACGCCGATCACGCCGGCGCCGATCACGTTGAAGACGAGAGCCGGCGCCTGCCAGAACGGGCTGCGGTGCTCGACGAGCTCGCCCATGAACTCCTCGTCGATGCCGAGGCTGCCGGCCCGGGCCGTGATGACGACGCCGAGCAGCAGCACGACCCCGATGGCGCCGAGGGCGCTCACCACCCACCACCGGCGCTGCACGCGGCGGGCGACCCGTTCTTCGGCGGGGGTCGGCGGCTTCGGCGAGAGCGGGTCGGTCGTCATCCCCAGAACGTACCGGGGAGTCGCGGGTCAGTGCCCGAGGGCCGGCACCGTCCGAGGGCGCACCAGCAGCCAGAGCGCGGCGATCGCCACCACGGAGGTGCAGATCATCACGCTGCCCATCGGCACGGCGGAGCCGATGCCGAGGAACCCGACGACCGGGGAGATGAGCCCCGCGAGGCCGAAGTTGAGGGCGCCGAGGAGGGAGGCGGCCGTGCCCGCCTCCTTGCCGTGGTTCGCCAGGCCGAGCACCTGCACCTGGGGGAAGGTGAACCCGCAGGCCGCGATGAAGAACCAGAGCGGCACGAGGATGCCGAGGAGGCCCACCTGCAGCGAATCGAGCACGACGATGGTGGTCGCGCTGACGAGCAGGACGGCGGTGGCCGCCGCGAGGATCCACTGCGGGCCGTACCGCCGTGCCAGGCGCGAGCTGATCTGGACGCCCGCCACGATGCCGAGCGAGTTCACGGCGAAGAGGTAGCCGTACTGCTGCGCGTCGAGGCCGTAGACCTCCTGGAAGAGGAACGACGACGCCGAGAGGTAGGTGAAGAGCCCCGAGAAGACCATCGCGCCGATCAGGGCGACGCCGACGAAGACCCGGTCGCCGAGGAGCACCCGGTAGCGCTGGCCGAGGCTCGAGTGCCCGGGCTCGTGGCGGCGCTCCTTCGGCAGGGTCTCGACGATGAGGAACATCGCCGCGACGATGACGAGGGCGCCGTACGCGACGAGGAAGACGAAGACGCCGCGCCAGCTCGTGAAGGCGAGCAGCTGCGAGCCGATGACCGGCGCCAGGATGGGCGCGAGGCCGTTCACGAGCGCGAGGCGCGAGAGCATCCGGACGAGCGGCAGGCCGCCGAACAGGTCGCGCACCATGGCGAGGGCGACGACGCCGCCGGCCGCGGCGCCCATGCCCTGCAGCACCCGGAAGACGCCGAGCCAGACGATGTCGGGCGCGGCGGCGGCGCCGATGCTCGCCAGCACGTGCAGGGCGGTCGCGGCGATGAGCGGCGCCCGCCGGCCCACCTTGTCGCTCCACGGGCCGACGAGCAGCTGCCCGACGCCGAAGCCGATCGTCGTCGCGGTCAGCGTGAGCTGGACGAGCCCGGTCGACACCCCCAGGTCGTCCTCGAGCGCCGGGAAGGCCGGCAGGTAGAGGTCGATGGTGAACGGGCCGAGCGCGGTCAGCGCGCCGAGCACGATCACGTAGACGAGACGCTGACGGCGGGTCAGGGCGTCGCCGGGGTGGAGGACGGTGGTCACGCGGTGCCTTCGTGGTCGAGGAGGGAGGGGGCCGGCCGGCCGGCCGGGCCCGCCGGGCTCGAATCGTTTCGAGCGGACGGCGTGGGCTCCCGGCGGTGAGGAGGGAGGGGGAGGCGGCGGTCGGCCCGTCGACGCGGGGCCGCCTCGTCGAGACTACCGGCGAGCGGGCGGGCTCCGACAGCCCCGACCGACACCCGATGTCGGCTAGCGCGACGACCGTCGGCGACCCCCTAAGCTCGGCCCCAGCACCCGTACCGACTGGAGGTCACCATGGTGGACGCCCGCATCGTGCAGACCACGAAGGCCCTGCACACGGCCATCGTCGACCTCGCGTCGAAGCAGCCCGTGTCGACCATCACCGTGGCCGACGTCACCCGCGCCGCCGGCATCAACCGGGCGACGTTCTACAGCCACGCCACCTCCCCCGGCGCGCTGCTGACCGCGGTGATCACCCCCGAGCTCGACGCGATCCGGGCGGCCGACGCCGCGGCCCGCGACGCCGCTCCCGACGCCGACGGCGCGGAGATCACCCGCCGCGGGGTCGAGAAGGTCGTCGACCACGTCGTGCGCTACCGCGAGATGTACCGCCTCGCGCTGCCCGACCCCCTCGACGCGTCGATCCACCAGGCCCTCGCCGGCCACTTCGAGACCTCGTCGCTGCAGCACATCTCGCGCCTGCCCGAGGGCGCCCTGCCCGAGGGCCTCTCGGTGCACATCGCGGCCGGGTTCTTCGCCCACGCCCTGGTCGGCGCGGTCGAGGCCTGGCTCGGCGGCAAGCGCACCAGCCGCAAGACCCTGCTCGACACCATCGTCGCCATGGTGCCCAGCTGGTGGCAGTGACCCCGAGCTGACCGACGCTGCGTCGCTGCTCGTCAGCGCGGAGCGCGGCGTCGCTGGGCTGAGCCGGGCCGTCACCGACCCGTGTCGTCGGCGAGCCCGAGCTGCACGACGGCCGGGCCGAGCCGCAGCACGCCGTCGCTGAGCGGCTCGCAGCGCACGCCCCCGCGGCCCCGCATCGCGCGGAAGGCGCCCGGCGCGAGCTCGTGGTCCATCCACGCGCACGGGTTCGCCGCGCGGGTCGCGCGCAGCAGCACCGGCCCCTCCCCCGAGTCGACGCTGAACGTCGTGCCGCGCAGCGCGTCGACGTCGAGGCCGCGCAGCACGACGTTCCGCCGTGTGGCCGCCGCGTCGAGCGGCCCGTCGACCCCGAGGAGGCGCGCCACCGTCTCGAGGGACTCCGCCGCGAACACGGTCACCTGAGCGCCGCGGTGGGCGGCCCGGCCGAAGTAGCGGTCGCCGACGATGCCCAGCCCGGCCCGGACCTCGACGGAGCTCGGCGTCTCCGGCCCGAGGGCGGGCTCCGCGCCGTCGGCGGGCCTGCCCACGTAGCGGGAGCGGGGCGAGGCGAGCAGCAGCTCGACCGTGACGGGCACCGACCGGGGCGGGCCGGCCTCGCCGCGCCGCGCCTCCTCGGGGCCTGCGCCCTGCCCTGCGCCTCCGGTCACGGCACCACCGTACCGGGGCGGGGACGACGAGAGCCGACCGCCCGGAGGGGCGATCGGCTCTCGCTGCTGTGGTGCTGTGCTGCTGTGCTGCTGTGCTGCGGGTGGGACTACTTCGTCAGCGGCTCGAGGGTCGGGTCGTTGGCGTAGGCCTCGGCCGCGTTGTCCTTCGTGACGATCTGCGGGGGCAGGAGGTAGGCCGGGACGATCTTGCTGCCGTTGTCGTACGACTCGTCGTCGTTCGTCTCGGCGGTGTCGCCCTCGGACAGCGAGGAGACCATCGCGATGGCCTGCTTGACCAGGTTGCGCGTGTCCTTGTTGATGGTGCTGTACTGCTCGCCGGCCATGATCGACTTGACCGACTCGACCTCGGAGTCCTGACCCGTGACGACGGGGACCGTCTTGCCGGCCTGCTTCACCGAGGTGATGATGGCGCGGGCGAGGGTGTCGTTGGGGCTCAGGACGCCGTCGAGCTCGGTGGAGCCGTAGGTGCTGGTGAGCAGCGAGTCCATGCGACGCTGGGCGTTCTCGGCCTTCCAGCCGTCGGTCGCGGTCTGCTTGATGTCGGTCTGGCCCGAGGCGACGACGACGGTGCCGTCGTCGATCTTCGGCTGCAGGACGCTCATGGCGCCGTCGAAGAAGACCTTCGAGTTGGCGTCGTCGGACGAGCCGGAGAAGAGCTCGACGTTGTACGGGCCCTCAGCCTTCTTGGCGGCCATGCCGTCGAGCAGGGCCTGGCCCTGGAGCTCGCCGACCTTGAAGTTGTCGTACGCGACGTAGTAGTCGACGTCCTCGGTGTTGAGGATGAGGCGGTCGTAGGCGATGACCACGGCGCCGGCGTCGTGGGCGGCCTTGACCTGGGTGCCGAGCTGGGCACCGTCGGCCGCGCCGATGATGATCACCTTCGCGCCCTTGGTGACCATGGACTGGATCTCCTCCTGCTGGTTCGCGACGGTGCCGGAGGCGGCCGCGTACTGCACGTCGGGCTTGAAGCCCGCCTCGGTGAGGCCCTCGGTGAAGAGGTCGCCGGCGAGGACCCAGTTCTCGCTGGTCTTCGCGGGCAGCGCCACGCCGATGGTCGAGCCCTGCTCGAAGCCGGACGCCGCGTCGCCGGAACCGGCGTCGGTGCGGGCGGAGTTGGAGCAGCCGCTCAGGATCAGCGTCGTTGCTGCGGCGACCGCCATGGTCGCCAGCGCGATTTTGCGCATGCTGTGTCTACTTTCTCGTAGGTGTCACTTGGTGGTGCGGGGGGCGGTCGTGGTGACGACCGCCCGGGGAGGCGGAGCCGACCGTCGGTGGTCGGCCCGCGGGTGGGTCTAGTTGGGGGTCGAGGCCTTCGGGCGCTGCACGTCGCTCAGGTCGCCGTTCGGCTGCAGGGCCGGCGTGGTGCTCTCCGGGCCGGCGCCGACGCCGGACTGGTTGCTCGCCAGGGCGCCGTCCGCGGGAGCGGCAACGCCGTTCTTGTCGCGGCGGAGGCCCCGGGTGAGGAAGCCCGTGATCGACGGGCGGCCCTGGCTCTTGTTGTAGACGTCGACGGCGACGGCGATCAGCAGCACGAGGCCCTTGATCATCTGCACCTTGTCGGAGCCGACGCCCATGAGCTGGAGGCCGTTGTTCAGGACGGCGATGACGAAGCCACCGACGATCGAGCCGGTCACGGTGCCGATGCCGCCGGCGACGGCCGCGCCGCCGATGAAGACCGAGGCGATCGCGTCGAGCTCCCAGTTCAGGCCGTCCTGCGGGCCGGAGGCACCGGCGCGGGCGACGTAGATCATGCCGGCCAGCGAGGCGAGCACCGACATGTTCATCATGACGAAGAAGTTGATGCGCTTCGCCTTGACGCCGGAGAGCTCGGCGGCGTGCGAGTTGCCGCCGACCGCGTAGATGTGGCGGCCGAAGATCGTGTTCTGCGTCACGAAGCCGTAGACCAGGACGAGCACGCCGAGGATGATGCCCGAGATCGGGAAGGAGGTGCCGACGCGGCCGCCGCCGAAGAGGGTCGCGGCGTAGGCGATGATGCCGACGAGCACGACGAGCTTGAGGACGCTGACCCAGAGGGGCGCCATCTCGGAGCCCATGGCGCGCTGGACGCGGCGGAGGCGGAACTCGCGGTAGACCACGACCAGCGCGAGCACCAGGCCGAGGAGGAGCGTGGCGTTGTTGTAGCCGGTGTTCGGCCCGAACTCGGGCAGGTACCCGGCGCCGATGACGGTGAAGCCCTCGGGCACGGGCAGCGTGTCGGCGTTGCCGACGAACTGGTTCGCACCGCGGAAGAGGAGCATGCCGGCCAGGGTCACGATGAACGCGGGCACGCCGACGTAGGCGACCCAGAAGCCCTGCCAGGCGCCGATCACGGCGCCGACGACGAGGCCGAACACGATGGCGACGGGCCACGGGAAGTTCCAGCTCGTCATCGACGTGGCGACCATGATGCCGCTGAAGGCGGCGACCGAGCCGACCGAGAGGTCGATGTGGCCGGCCACGATGACCATCACCATGCCGATGGCGAGGATGAGGATGTACGAGTACTGGCTGACCAGGGCGATCAGGTTGGTCGGGTCGAGCGTGAGCCCCCCGGTGAGGAACTGGAAGATCAGGATGGCCACGACGAGCGTCGCGATCATGCCGAACTGGCGAGCGTTCGACTGGTTGCCGCCGAACACCTTCTTCAGGTCTTTGATGCCACTCATGCGGCGTTCTCCCTCTTCTTCGAAGTCATGCTTCTCATGAGCGTCTCGGCATCGGCCTCGGACGCGTCCATCTCGTTGGTGACGGTGCCCTCGAAGATCGTGTAGATCCGGTCGGAGAGCCCCAGCAGCTCGGGCAGCTCGGAGGAGATGACGATGACGCCCTTCCCCTGTGCCGCGAGCTGGTTGATGATGTTGTAGATCTCGAACTTCGCGCCCACGTCGATGCCGCGGGTCGGCTCGTCGAGGATGAGCAGGTCGGGGTCGGTGAACATCCACTTCGCCAGCACGACCTTCTGCTGGTTGCCGCCGGAGAGCTTGGCCACGCCCTCGTCGACCGTGGGCGTCTTGACGCGGAGGCTCTTGCGGTACTCCTCCGCGATCGAGTGCTCCTCGTACGTGTTGACGACGGAGGCCTTCGAGATCTTGGAGAGCTTCGCGGCGACCGTGGAGCGCTTGATGTCGTCGAGCAGGTTCAGCCCGAGCACCTTGCGGTCCTCCGAGACGTAGGCGAGGCCGTTGCCGATGGCGTCGGAGACGTTCTTGATCTGGACCGTCTCGCCGTCCTTGATGATCTGGCCCGAGACGAACTGGCCGTACGAGCGGCCGAAGATGCTCATCGCGAGCTCTGTGCGACCGGCGCCCATGAGGCCCGCCAGGCCGACGATCTCGCCGCGGCGCACGGAGATGTTCGAGCCCTTGCAGACGAAGCGCTCGGCGGTCTGCGGGTGGCGGACCCACCAGTCCTTGACCTCGAAGAAGACCTCGCCGATCTTCGGGGTGCGGTCGGGGAAGCGGCTCGCGAGGTTGCGGCCGACCATGCCGCGGATGATGCGGTCCTCGTTGACGCCGTCGGCCTTGACGTCGAGCGTCTCGATCGTCTTGCCGTCGCGGATGATCGTGATCGAGTCGGCGATCGCCTCGATCTCGTTGAGCTTGTGGCTGATCATGATCGACGAGATGCCGCGGCCCTTGAGCCCGCGGATCAGATCGAGCAGGTGCTGCGAGTCGGCCTCGTTGAGCGCCGCGGTGGGCTCGTCGAGGATGAGCAGCTTCACGTTCTTGTTCAGCGCCTTGGCGATCTCGACCAGCTGCTGCTTGCCGACGCCGAGGTTCTTGATCGCCGTGTCGGGGTCGTCGCCGAGGCCCACGCGGGCCAGCAGGTCGACGGCACGGGTCTTGGCCGCGCGCCAGTCGATGGCTCCGCCGAACTTCGTCGGCTCGTTGCCGAGGAAGATGTTCTCGGTGATCGAGAGCTCGGGGATGAGCGCCAGCTCCTGGTGGATGATGACGATGCCCTGCGACTCGCTGGAGCGGATGTCGCGGAAGCGCATGACGTCGCCCTGGTAGACAATGTCGCCGCTGTAGCTGCCGTACGGGTAGACGCCCGACAGCACCTTCATCAGCGTCGACTTGCCGGCGCCGTTCTCGCCGCAGATCGCGTGGACCTCACCGGCACGCACCTGCATCGACACGTCGTCGAGCGCCTTGACGCCCGGGAACTCCTTGGTGATGGAGCGCATCTCGAGGATGACGGGAGAGTCAACGGCCACGGCCGGCACCCCCGGGGATCCCGCTCATCGTGTTCGGTGCACTGGGCACACTGACCTCCACGTTCGACCTCTTCGTCGGCCGACCGCCCCTCTCGGGTGCGGCGGGCTCGTCCTGACTCGTCGCTGTCCGGGCCTGGCGGCCGGGTCTGACGACCTGGCTCCTGTGACACCGGATGTGACCGTTCACACCGCGACTGGAGCAAAGCTAGACCCGCTCATGGCCGCTGTCAAATGCCGTTGCCGTTCCGTTATCCGCGCCGGTCCGAGGGAGGCGGGGCGCGACTCCCCCGGGTCCGTCACCGTCGGCCGACAACGGTGTCACGACCGCCGCGGGCGGGCGACGTCGGCGGTCGGGGCGGAGCGTCGACGCGGTGCCGTCAGAGGAACCACGGGCGGGCCGTGGAGCCGCGCACGATCAGCTCGGGCGCGACCAGCGTGCGGTCGACGACCGTGCCGCCCTCGAGCTCGGAGACGACGAGCTCGACGGCCCGTCGCCCGATCAGCTCGAAGTCCTGCCGCACGGTCGTCAACGGCGGCCAGAGGTGCGCCGCCGTCGGGGAGTCGTCGAAGCCCACGACGCTGACCTCCCGCGGCACGTCGACGCTGGCCTCGCGGAACGCGTGCAGCAGCCCGACGGCCATGAGGTCGTTCGCCGAGAAGACCGCCGTGAAGTCGCGACGGCGCAGCAGCTCCTTGCCCGCGAGGTAGCCGAAGTCGGCGGTGAGGTCGCCGAGGATGGGCGGCTCGATCGAGAGCTCGGCCTCGCCCATCTCGTAGAGGAACCCCTGCATGCGCTCGTCGGCCTCGATCCAGTCCTGCGGGCCGGCGACGTGGACGATGTGCTTGTGGCCGAGGTCGATCAGGTGCCGGGTGGCCAGGCGGGCCCCGGCGTGCTGGTCGACCGAGAGGCTGTGGGCCGTGGTGCGACGCGTGCTGTCGAGGGCGACGATCGGCACGCCGAGGTCGAGCTGGTCGAGCACGTCGAAGAACTTGCGCTGGGGGGCGATGACGATGATCGCCTCCACCGCCTGGTTCGTCAGCAGGTCGACGCTGGCCCGGACGTCGTCGTCGGCGCGCGTCGTGCTCGCGATGCTGAGCCGGTAGCCGGCCGCGCGCGCCTCGAGCTCGATGGCGTTCACCATGGTCTGCGGGCCGAAGTGGACGTTCTGCAGCGTGAGGACGCCGATCGCCCGGGAGCGGCTCGTGACGAGGGCCCTGGCCGCCTGGTTCGGGCGGTAGCCGATCTGCTCGATGACGTCGAGCACGCGCTGCCGCGTGGCCGGCCGGATGCTCGGGCTGTCGTTCAGCACCCTCGAGACGGTCTGGTACGAGACCCCCGCCAGTGCCGCGACGTCGCGGATGTTGGGAGCGCGCACCTTGTCCGTCTCAGGTTTCACGTCGCTCCGTCGCTGATGGCGATGTGACCGTACACATCGCGCGGAGACCATTATGCAGCGCTGCTCCGACGACGACGACCGCCGGACGGGGAGGCGCGGTGCCCGCGGCCGGTCAGGTCACGTCGCGCGGCACGGCCCGCCCGGTCACCGCGAAGGCGAGCAGGGCCACCGCGAGCGCGACGGTGAAGCACGCCACGAACGCGGTCGGCTCGGCGGCCCCGCCGAGCTGCACGAACGCCGCCCCGGTGACGGCGAGCGCCACGGCGGAGCCCGACGAGTCGGCGATCGTGAGCGCCGAGCTGTTGAAGCCCTTCTCGTCGTCGCCCGAGCCCCGCAGCACGAGGACGGAGAAGCGGGGGTACATGAACCCCATGCCCGCCCCCGCGAGCGACCACCCGACGATGACCACGGCGGGCGTCAGGTGCAGGAGCGGCGAGGCCACGGCCGAGAGCACCCCGACCACGACGAGCGCGACGCCGATCCGGATGCCGCGCCGCTGCGGCACGCGGGCGCCCAGCCGACCCTGCGCCCAGCTCGCGCCGGCCCAGGCCACGGCGCCGAGCGTCAGGGTGATGCCCGACGCGGAGGCGGAGAAGCCGTACTCGGACGAGAGCATGTAGGGCAGGTAGACGTCGCTGCCGAGGAAGGCGGCGCCCACGAGGCCGCGGAGCAGCACGAGGGTGGGCACGCCGGGGGCCGCCCGGAGCGTGCCCCGGGGCAGCAGCGGCCGCAGCGCGACGCCGAGCACGGCGACCGCCACGACGACCACGAGGGCGGCCGCCCCCAGGGGCAGCTCGCTGAGGAGGTTGAGCGCCAGCACGGCGAGCGCCGCTCCCCCCGACCACGCGATGCGGCCGACGCTCCACGAGACGCGGGGCTCCCCCGGGGCGACGACCGGCGGGCCGACCCGACGGAGGCTCGGCAGGATCATGAGGAAGGCGGGCACCGCGAGCACGAGCGCGCCGAGGAACACCCAGTGCCAGCCGACGGTCTCCGCCACGGTGCCCGCGACCACCGGACCGACGAGCCCGGGCACGACCCAGGCCGCGGCGAACCCCGCGAAGATCGACGGGTGGAGCGCCGGCGGGTAGAGCCGCGAGACCATCACGTAGAGCCCGACGATGACGGCGCCGGAGCCGAGCCCCTGGACGAGCCGCCCGGCGAGCAGCACCACCATGTCGGGCGCCGTGCCGACGATGGCCAGGCCGACCCCGAAGGCCAGCACGGAGGCGACGATCACCACCCGGGGCCCGCTGCGGTCGGCCCAGTTGCCGGCCACCACCATGCCGACCACCCCCGTCGCCAACGGGGCGGCGAAGGCGAGCGAGTACAGCTGCTCGCCGTCGAGCTCGCGGGCGATGATCGGCATCACGGTCGTGACCGCCAGCGACTCGAAGGCCGCGATGCCGATCAGCGCCACCATGCCGAGGGTCGCCAGCAGGTACCGCCGCGAGAGGACGCCGCCCTCGCGCTCGGCGGAGGGGGCGACGGTGCTCATGCGGCCAGCCTAGGCCGGTGCCGAGGTGCTCAGGAGGCGCTGCGGTCGAGCGCCTGCTCGACGTCGGCGAGCAGGTCGGCGACGTCCTCGATGCCGACCGAGAGGCGCACCACGGTGTCGGGCACCTCGAGCTCGGTGCCGCGCACGGAGGCGTGGGTCATCTCGGTCGGGTACCCGATGAGCGACTCGACGCCGCCGAGCGACTCGGCGAGCTGGAAGAGCTCCGTCGACTCGGCGAAGCGACGGGCCGCCGCGGGGCCCGCGGCGAGCGACACCGACATCATGCCGCCGAAGGCCTTCATCTGGCGGGCCGCCAGCTCGTGGCCCGGGTGCGACTCGAGGCCCGGGTAGTAGACGCGGTCGATCGCCGGGTGCGCCTCGAGGGCGCGGGCGAGGGCCAGGCCGTTCGACGAGTGCCGGTCGACGCGCACGCCGAGGGTCTTGATGCCGCGCACCGTCAGCCACGCCTCCATGGGCGCCGAGACCGCCCCGGCACCGAACTGGATGAAGCCGATCGCCTCGGCCAGGGCGTCGTCCTTCACGACGAGCGCCCCGCCGACCACGTCGGAGTGCCCGCCGATGTACTTCGTCGTCGAGTGGACGACCACGTCGGCGCCCAGCGCGAGGGGCTGCTGGAGGTAGGGCGAGGCGAAGGTGTTGTCGACCACCACGAGCGCGCCGGCCGCGTGGCCGATCTCGGCGAGGGCCGCGATGTCGCTGATCTTCATCAGCGGGTTGCTGGGGGTCTCGACCCAGAGCACGGCCGTCTCGCCGGGGCGGACGGCGGCGCGCACCGCGTCGAGGTCGGTCATCTCGGCCGTCTCGAGCGTGACGCCCCACGGGGTCCAGACCCGGTTCACCAGGCGGTGCGTCCCGCCGTAGACGTCGTTGCCCATCACGATGCGCGACCCGGGCTTGAGCACCGACCGGAGCAGGGCGTCCTCGGCCGCCAGGCCGGAGGCGAAGCTGAAGGCTGCGGTGCCGCCCTCGAGGGCGGCCAGGAGCTCCTGCAGGGAGTCGCGGGTCGGGTTCGCCGACCGCGCGTACTCGTAGCCGCCGCGGAACCCGCCGATGCCGTCCTGCACGAAGGTCGACGACTGGTAGATGGGCGGCACGACCGCGCCGGTGCTGGGGTCGAAGGGCTGGCCGGCGTGGATCGCCCGGGTGGAGAAGCCGGCGGAGCCGAGGTCGTAGCTGGTGTCGCTCATGGGGCGCCTTTCGGGGTGAGCAGGAGGTCGGTGGGGGAGCGGGGTGCCCGAGCCCGGGCGGGGCGGGCCGGCGGCCTAGGCGGAGAGGAAGGCCAGCACGTCGTGCCGGGTGACGACGCCCACGGGGGCGCCGTCGTCGGTGACGAGCAGGGCGTCGGCGGTCTCGAGCGACGCCCGGAGCCCGGCCAGCGACTCGTTGACACCGATCAGCGGCAGGGCGGCCCCGACGACGCCCTCGAGCGTGTCGTCCATGCTGACCGCCCCGGTGAAGACGTGCTCGAGCAGCGCCTTCTCCTCGACGGCGCCCACGACCTCGCCGATGACGACGGGAGGCTCGGCCGTGAGGACGGGCATCTGCGAGACGCCCCAGCGCGACATGATGCCGACCACGTCGCGGACGGTGTCGGTGGGGTGCGCGTGCACCAGGTCGGGCAGCTCGCTCTCCTTCGCGGCGAGGACGTCGCGCACGGTGCGCCCGTCGACGCTCTCGCTGAAGCCGTAGGCGCGCATCCAGGAGTCGTTGAAGATCTTGCCGAGGTAGCCGCGGCCGCCGTCGGGCAGCAGCACGACGACGACGTCGTCGGGCCCGAGGTCGCGGGCGACGTCGAGGGCCGCCGCCACGGCGAGGCCCGACGAACCGCCGACGAGCAGGCCCTCCTCGCGGGCCAGCCGACGCGTGAGCTCGAACGAGCGGGCGTCGGAGGCGGCGATGATCCGGTCGACGACGCTGGGGTCGTAGGCCGAGGGCCAGAAGTCCTCGCCGACGCCCTCCACGAGGTACGGCCGGCCCGTCCCGCCGCTGTAGACGCTGCCCTCGGGGTCGGCGCCGATGATCTGGACGGCGCCGCCGCTGACCTCTTTCAGGTACCGGCCGGTGCCGCTGATGGTGCCGCCCGTGCCCACGCCGGCGACGAAGTGGGTCACGCGCCCCTCGGTGTCGCGCCAGATCTCGGGGCCCGTCGTCTCGTAGTGGCTCTGCGGCCCGGCCGGGTTGGCGTACTGGTTCGGCTTGAAGGCGCCGGGGATCTCGCGGACGAGCCGGTCGGAGACGCTGTAGTACGACTCGGGGCTGGTGGGCTCGACGGCCGTCGGCGTCACGACGATCTCGGCGCCGTAGGCCTTGAGCACGTTGCGCTTGTCGTCGCCGACCTTGTCGGGCAGCACGAACACGCAGCGGTAGCCGCGCTGCTGCGCGACGAGGGCGAGGCCGACGCCCGTGTTGCCGCTCGTCGGCTCGACGATCGTGCCGCCGGGCTTCAGCAGGCCGTCCCGCTCGGCGGCGTCGACGATGCGCGTCGCGATCCTGTCCTTCGAGGAGCCGCCCGGGTTGAGGTACTCGACCTTGACCAGCACCGTGGCCGTGATGCCCTCGGTGACCTTGTTCAGCTTGACGAGCGGGGTGTCGCCCACGAGGTCGAGGACGGTCTCGGCGTACTTCACGGCGTCTCCGGGTTCTCCGCCGCCGTCGTGGGGCTCGCGGATCGGTGGCCGCCGCACGGGGCGGGGCCTGTGGTGAGGGTCGGGGGCGGGAGGTCCACCCGCCCCCCGAGTCTACCGGCGGCCCTCCGACGTGTGACGGTGGACGACGGCCACCGTGGCGGGCCTCGCCGACACGCGCCCTGTGGACGCTCTTCCCAGACGGGCCTGGGGAGAATGTCGGTGACGCATCCACGACCGTCCGCGGCCCGGCCGCGCCGGGGCCCTCGTGCTCCCGGCCTCCGTCACGCAGACTGGTCCCCCGGAGAGCGAGCGTGCGCCCCGAGCCGCGGGCTCGCCCGGCGCCGCACGACGAGGACCGCCCCCGACCACCGATCCCCCATCGCAGAGGACCAGCACCGTGGCCAGCACCGACAAGAACAAGCCCAGCGTCAAGCAGCAGCGCGACGCCCGCCGCCAGGAGAAGGTCGCGGCGCTGAAGCGACAGCAGGCCGTCCAGAAGCGCAACCGCGTCGTGGGCATCTCGATCGCGGCCGTCGCGGGCGCCGCGGCCGTCGCCCTGCTCGTCACCTTCGTCGTGACGAGCGGCCAGCCCCGGCAAGACCCGGACGACATCACCGTCGCCGGCGTGCAGACCTGGGACGACCTGACGGCGAACCACGTCACGGGCTCCGTCGACTACGAGATGACCCCGCCGGCCGGCGGCGACCACGCGGGCGTCTGGATGAACTGCGGCGTCTACACCGAGCAGGTGCCGAACGAGAACGCGGTGCACGACCTCGAGCACGGCGCGATCTGGTTCACCTACGACCCGGCACAGGTGACGGACGACCAGATCGCCGCGGTCACCGACCTGGCGCCGTCGACGTACTCCGTGGTCTCGCCGTACGAGGGCATGGACAGCCCGATGTACGTGAGCGCCTGGGGCGCCCAGCTCGCCTTCGACGACCCGGCCGACCCGGCCGTCGCCGACTTCGTGACCAAGTACTGGAAGTCCAGCGCCGCCCCCGAGCCCGGCGCCGCGTGCAGCGGAGGCGTCGACGGGCCCGGCCGGGTCTCGTGACCGACGCGGGCGACGGCACCACGCGCTCCGACGCGACCGGTCAGGGAGGCGCGCCCCGCGACTCCGGGGCCCGTCGGCTCCGTCTCGTGGTCGCGGCGGTGCTCGCCCTCGCGATCGTGCTCGTGGCCGGCGTCGCCGTCGGCCGCCTGAGCGCCCCGGCGCCGGTCGTGCCCGGCGAGCGCAGCGTGGAGGCGGGCTTCTCGCGCGACATGCAGGTGCACCACGAGCAGGCGGTCGAGATGGCGATGGCCGTCCGTGACCGGAGCGACTCGGACGACGTCAGGACGATCGCGTACGACATCGCGACGGCTCAGTCCCAGCAGGCCGGTCAGATGTACGCGTGGCTCGAGCTCTGGGGCGACTCGCAGGCGCCGACGGAGCCCACGATGACGTGGATGACCCGGCCCACCCTCGACGGCAGCTACGGCGACCACGACCACACGGCCGGCGCGGCGCCCGGCGACGGCTCGTCGGCGCCGTCGCACACCCCGGGCGACCCGATGCCCGGCCTCGCGACCCCCGAGCAGATGGCCGAGCTGCGCGCGGCCGACGGCGTCGACGCCGAGCGCCTCTTCCTGACCCTGATGATCGCCCACCACCGGGGCGGCATCGAGATGGCCGAGGCCGTGCTGGCCCGGAGCGACGACCGTCAGGTCGGCGACTTCGCCCGGGGCATGATCATGACCCAGGAGAGCGACATCGACGCGATGGAGCAGATGCTCGAGGCGCGCGCCTAGGCCTTCCCGGCCCCTGCACCTGCCTCGACCGAGGCGACCTGCTGGCCGTAGAGGTCGGCGTACACCCCGCCTCGCTGCACGAGCTCGTCGTGCGTGCCGCGCTCGACGACCTCGCCCGCCGCGACGACGAAGATGACGTCCGCCGCGCGCACGGTGGAGAGCCGGTGGGCGATGGCGATCGTCGTGCGGCCCCGGGCGGCGGCGTCGAGCGCCTGCTGCACCACGCGCTCGCTCACCGTGTCGAGCGCGCTCGTCGCCTCGTCGAGGACGAGCACGGCCGGGTCCTTGAGCAGGACCCGCGCGATGGCGATGCGCTGCTTCTCGCCGCCGGAGAGGCGGTAGCCGCGCTCCCCCACGACCGTGTCGTAGCCCTCCGGGAACGACACGATGGTCTCGTGGATGTTGGCCTGCCGAGCCGCCGCGACGAGCTGCTCGTCGGTGGCGTCGGGGCGGGCGTAGCGCAGGTTGTCGCCGATCGTCGCGTGGAAGAGGTACGTCTCCTGGCTGACGATGCCGATGTTCGCCACGAGGTCCTCCTGGTCGAGCTCGCGCACGTCGGTGCCCGCGAACCGCACCGCCCCCGACGACGCCTCGTAGAACCGCGGGATGAGGTACGAGACCGTCGTCTTGCCCGCCCCGCTCGGCCCGACGAAGGCCGCGAACTGCCCCGGCTCGATGTCGAAGCTCACCCCGCGGAGGGTCTTCTGGCCCGGCTCGGCGTCGGGGTAGCTGAACACGACGTCGTCGAACTCGACGCGACCGAGGGCCGAGCGGTCGACGCGGCGCGGCGTGCCCGTCTCGGTGATGGCCGGCTGCAGGTCGAGGTACTCGAAGATGCGGGCGAAGAGCGCCCCCGAGGTCTGGAGGTCGAGGGCCACGCGGAGCAGCCCCATCAGCGGGAAGGTGAGGCGCGCCTGGACGGTGGTGAAGGCGACGATCGTGCCGGCGGTCACGGGCACGTCGCGGAGGATGAGCCAGGCGGCCACCAGGTAGATCAGCGCGGGGATCACCGACAGGAAGATCTGGACCACGGCGAAGAACCACTGGCCGCTCATCTGCTGACGCACCTGCAGGCCGATCTGGGTGCGGTTCTCGGCCGAGTAGCGCTCGACCTCGGCCTGCTGCTGGTTGAAGCTCTTCGCCAGCAGGATGCCGCTGACGCTGAGCGCCTCCTGCGTGATGGCGGTCATGTCGGAGAGGGACTCCTGCGTCTTGGTGGCGATGCGTGCCCGCACCTGCCCCACCCGACGCTGGGCCACGACGAGGAGCGGCAGGAGGATGACCGTCACGACCGTCATCTGCCAGCTCAGCACGAGCATCGAGACGAACGCCGCGATCACCGTGACGGTGTTGCCGAGCACGCTCGAGATCGTGTTGCTGAGGACGTTGGCCACGCCGCCGACGTCGTTCTGCAGCCGGGACTGGATGACGCCCGTCTTCGTGCGCGTGAAGAACGCCAGCTCCATCCGCTGCAGGTGGCCGAAGAGCCGGATGCGGAGCGCGCCCATCACCTGGTTGCCGACCGTCGCCGTGAGCCAGGTCTGCCAGACGCCGATGCCCGCGCTCAGCACCCAGAGCAGCACCATGGCGCCCACGAGCTCGAGCAGCACGGGCACGTCGGGGCCGCCCGCGGGGAAGAGCCCGAGGTCGAACGCCTGCTTGGTCAGGAGCGGGGGCAGCACGCTGATCGCGGCCCCGATCAGCACGAGCACGACCGTGACGACGAGGGCCCGGCGGTACGGGTCGAAGAGGCCCCGGATGCGGCGGAAGAGATCGGGGATGCGCGGCGCGGCGGCGTTGGCGGCCTTCTGCGCCTGCGCGTCGCCGCTCGAGATGCGGCCGCCGCCGCGGACCCCGCCCGCGGCGACCGAGTTCGTCCTGCTCATGTCGTCACGGTACGCCGTGCCGACGACACCGCCGGACCACCGCCTCCTGAGGGCCCGCCACGCCGACGAACGACCTTTCTGCCCACCCCAGTTCGGGTCGGCCGACGTTTTCGCAGTGACCAGGAAGAACACTCAGTTTAGGATGGACGCCGGGGTGGTTCACCGCACCCCGTGGCCGCATTCTCCGTACCCGACGGAGAACTACCCGATGTGGCAGAGGTAGGACCCGTGAACACGCCTGACGACACGTCCGTCGCACCCCCGAGCGCTGAGCTGCAGCTCACCGACCACCGGGCGTCCCTCGACGCCATCGAGGACGGCTGGAGCCGCATCGCGCCCGTGCAGGGCGCCCGCCTCCGCGAGGCCGTGCGCTCCTTCCCCGAGGAGGAGTGGCGCTCCCGGCCCCGCATCCTGCTCGCCCTCGCGGCCAGCCACCGCTCCGTCGGCTCGCGCTCGGCCAGCGCCGCGCTGCCGTGGTTCCGCGGCGTGGCCAAGGCCATCGACGCCGACCCGACCCTGGGCCTCGACGTCCGGGCCGGCTACCACGTCCACCTCGCGGCCACGCTGCGCACCCTCGGCAACTTCGTGGTCGCGCACGAGCACCTCGAGATCGCCCGCACGATGATCGAGACCGACCTCGCGCAGGCGATCAGCGCCCGCATCGGCCTCAGCGCCTCCTTCAGCCTCCAGCTCGGGCTGATCCGCGTCCACTACGGCGAGTACGACCAGGCCCTCTTCGCCCTGGGCCTCGCCGCCGGCCTCGGCGAGGAGCACCTCAGCACCGCCGAGCGCGTCGAGTGCCTCTCGGCCCTCGCCTACGTCGCGATGCTGCTCGGCGACTTCGCCGTGGCCGACGAGCACGTCGCCCACGCGGAGCAGCTCGCCGCCGGCACCGACCTCCTGGTCAGCTCGTTCGGCGCGCTCGCGCAGATCACCCGGCTGCACGTGGCCCTCGAGCGCGACCGGCCGCTCGCGGAGGTCGAGCAGATCGTCGCCGCCGTGCGCGAGTCGTCGCGCGGGAGCGACTGGGAGGCGCTCGGCTGGCTCGCCGAGGCCCACGTCTGCCTCGTCGAGCAGCGGTACATCGAGCTGCTCGACCACCTCGGGCGGATCACCCGCCTGACCCAGGGCTTCACCGGCCACCCCGTCGTGCCGTCGTCCGTGGCCGCCCTGCGCGCCGAGACGATGCGCGCGCTCGGCCAGCCGCAGGAGGCCCGTCGCCTCGCCGCGCCGCTCGCGCCGAGCGACCGCCACGTGCTCTGCCCGAGCCGCGTGCTGGCCCTCGTGCACCTCCAGGCGGGCGAGCCCGAGGCGGCGCTCGACGCCCTCGAGGGCTGCCTCGCCCTCGGCGACCTGCACACCGAGCGGACGATGGGCCACGTGCACGCCATCGCCGCGGCGGCGCACGCGCTGACCGGCGACGGCGGCCGGGCCGACATCGCCTTCGACCGCGCCCTGCTCTCCGTCGCGCGCATGGGCTCGCTCTGGCCGTTCGCGACCCTGCCCGTGCAGACGCTCGACCACCTCGCGTCGCGGGCGGCGCAGCGCGACCAGCCCGACGTCATCCAGGGGGCCCTCGACCGCCTGCGCGGCGCCACCGGCGACGCAGTCGACGAGCTGGCCGAGCCGCTCAGCGACCGCGAGCTCGTGATCGTCCGGCACCTGGCCACCGGCCAGACCCTCGGCCAGATCGGCAACCAGCTCTACATCTCCGTCAACACGGTGAAGAGCCACGTGCGGAGCATCTACCGCAAGCTGCAGGCCACGTCGCGCCGGGAGGCGATGGCGCGGGTCCGACAGCTCGGGCTGGACGTCGAGGCGGACTGACCGCGGGAGGCGCGGATCGGCCCGAGCGGGACCGGCCGGGCCGTGACCGGGCGCGGGAGTCGCGGGCCGGCCGTGCGGTAACCTCTCGCGGGTGCCTGACGACGTCGCCCCCTCCTCCCCCGCGCCCTCCGTCCGCCCCTCGCTGGGCGTCCAGCTGCGCCGCCGGAAGCCCCTGGAATCGTTCGCCGACGACCAGGGGGCCTCGGGCCAGCCGGCGCTCCGACGCACCCTCGGCGTCTGGCACCTGACCGCGATCAGCATCGGCGCGACGCTCGGCACGGGCATCCTCGTCGTGCTCGGCACCGCCGTGCCCCTGGCCGGCCCCGCCGTCTGGATGGCCTTCGTGCTCGCCGGCGTCGCGGCGCTGCTCTCCGCCCTCTCGTACGCCGAGATGGCCGGCAGCGTGCCCGTCTCCGGGTCGAGCTACAGCTACGCCTACGCGACGCTCGGCGAGGGCCTGGCCTGGGTCTGCGGCTGGTGCCTCGTGCTCGAGTACGCCGTGTCGGTGGCCGCGGTGGCCGTCGGGGCCGGCCAGTACGTGAACGAGGCGCTCGACGTGGTCGGCCTCGCCCTGCCGTCCGCCCTGGCCGACCCGCCCGGGGCCGGCGGCCTGCTCAACCTGCCCGCGGCCGTGCTCGTGCTGCTCGCCACCGTCGTGCTGCTGCCCGGCGCCCGCGAGGGGGCCTGGGTCAACACCGTCCTCGTCGTCGTCAAGGTCGGGCTGCTGGTCTTCTTCGTCGTCGTGGCCTTCTCGGCGTTCCGCTCGGGCAACTTCGAGCCCCTCGCCCCGATGGGCGCGGCGGGGGTCTCGGCCGCCGCCTCCCGCCTGTTCTTCTCCTACATCGGCTTCGACGCGGCCTCGACGGCCGGCGAGGAGGCCCGCGACGCCCGGCGCGACCTGCCCCGGGCCATCATCGCCTCGATCGTGATCATCACCGTGCTCTACGTGCTCGTGGCGGTCGCGGCGATCGGCGCACGGCCGTGGACGGAGTTCACCGACGGCGAGGCGACCCTCGTGACGATCGTGGCCGACATCACGGGCCAGCCGTGGGTGGCCTTCCTGTTCGCCGTGACGGCCGTGGCCGCCATCGCCAGCGTCGTGCTGACGGTGCTCTACGGCCAGACCCGCATCTTCGTGGCCATGGCCCGTGACGGACTCGTGCCGCGCGTGCTGGGCCGCGTCTCGCCGCGCACGCGCACGCCCGTGGCGGGCACGCTGATCGTCGGCGGGGCGGTCGCCCTCACCGCGGCCCTCGTGCCGCTCGGCGCGCTGGCCGACGCCACGAGCATCGGCACGCTCTTCGCGTTCGCGCTGGTCAATGTGTCGGTCATCTGGCTGCGGCGCAACCGGCCCGAGCTCGACCGCACGTTCCGCGTGCCGCTCTACCCGGTCGTGCCGGTGCTCGGGTTCGCCGCGTGCGTGCTGCTCATGGTGACGCTCGGCTGGATCACCTGGGTGGCCTCCCCGCTCTGGATGGTCGTGGGCACCGCGGTGTACCTCGGGTACGGGCGTCGGCACTCCGTCGTGGGCCGCGCCTCCTAGTCCTCCCGGCTGCTCGGCTCTCGAGGCGGCCCCGGGTGCCGCCGCAGTGCCCCCGGCAACGGCGGAAGGCGCCGCCCCGAGGGGCGGCGCCTTCTGCTGTGCTGCAGGAGCGGTGGGGCCGTTGGCCCCGCCGACTACTTGAGGGTGACGGTGGCGCCGGCAGCCTCGAGCTGAGCCTTGGCCTTCTCGGCGGTCTCCTTGTTGGCGCCCTCGAGGACGGTGCTGGGCGCACCGTCGACGACGGCCTTGGCCTCGCCGAGGCCGAGGCTCGTGAGCGCGCGGACCTCCTTGATGACCTGGATCTTCTTGTCGCCGACCGAGTCGAGGACGACGTCGAAGGAGTCCTTCTCCTCGACCTCTTCGGCAGCGGCGGCGGGGCCGGCGGCACCGGCGGCGGCGACGGGGGCCGCAGCGGTGACCTCGAAGACCTCTTCGAACTTCTTCACGAACTCGCTGAGCTCGATGAGCGTGAGCTCCTTGAAGGCCTCGATCAGTTCGTCCTGCGTGAGCTTCGCCATGGTGTTCTCCTTGTTGTGTTCTTGAAGTGGTGGTGGTTGCGACGACAGCTGTTAGCTGTCGGCGTCCTGCTTCGCGCGCAGCGCCTCGACCGTGCGGACGGCCTGCGAGAGCGGAGCCTGGAACAGGTAAGCAGCACCGAAGAGCGAAGCCTTGAAGGCGCCGGCCAGCTTGCCCAGCAGCACCTCCCGCGACTCGAGATCGGCGAGCTTGTTGACCTCGTCTGCCGAGAGAGGGTTACCGTCGAAGTAACCGTTCTTCACGATCAGAGCGGGGTGTGCCTTGGCGAAGTCACGCAGGCTCTTGGCGACGGTGACAGGGTCACCGTGCACGAAGGCGATCGCAGAAGGCCCGACGAGTTCGTCGTCGAACGAGCTGATTCCGGCGTTGTTGGCCGCGATCTTGCTGAGCGTGTTCTTCACCACGGCGTACGTCGCGTCTGCACTGATGGACTTGCGGAGCTCCTTGAGCTCAGCAACAGTGAGACCGCGGTACTCGGTGAGCAGGACGGCGGTCGAGTCACGGAAGTTCTCCGTGAGCTCGGCGACCGATGCTTCCTTGTTCGCCATGGCTCTCCTAAACGTGGGTGTGCCGGCAGCCCCCGGGACCTCGAGGCCCACGACACCGAGATCGGTGCCGGGGCAAAGAAAAAAGCTCCGGCGCGGGCGCACGGAGCTGAGTCTCTTCGAGAAGAGGAACGACTTCACACACCTGCGCTGGTCGCTCTCTCTCGAGAACCTTCGGTCTCCGTCTGCCTCAGCGAAGCTGAGCGCAGGCGATGACAACCGGCGGTCTTGGGCTGGGTACAGAGTAGACGTACGACTCACGCTCGCGCAAGTCGGGCCTCCTCGCCCTGCCCGGGGCCCTGCGCCGGCCCGGCGCCGCTCGCCGGCCCCGCCGCCCGCGACGTCGTCGCCGCCGCGCCGGGCTCCGTCGGCCCCTCGAGCGGCAGGCGCACCGTGAAGACGGCGCCCGCGGGGCTGCTCTCGACCGAGACGTGCCCGCCGTGGGCGTGCACGACCGCCTCGACGATGGCGAGGCCGAGGCCGGTCGACCCGGCCGTGCGCGACCGCGAGCTGTCGGCGCGCGCGAACCGCTCGAAGAGCACCGGCAGCACGCTCGGCTCGATGCCGGGGCCTTCGTCGGCCACCGTGACGAGCGCCTGACGGCCCGACGGGTCGACGCCGAGCGCGACGTGCACCCTCGTGCCGTCGGGGGTGTGGGTGCGGGCGTTGGTCAGCAGGTTGGCGACGATCTGGTGGAGGCGCATGGCGTCGCCCGGCACGACGACCGGCCGGTCGGGCAGGTCGAGGTCGACGGGGTGCGAGTCGCTGGCGACGTGGGCGTCGTTGACGGCGTCGAGCACGACGCGGGTCAGGTCGACGTCGCCGACCACCAGGTCGCGGCCCTCGTCGAGGCGTGCCAGCAGGAGGAGGTCCTCGACGAGCGAGGTCATGCGGACGGCCTCCGACTCGATCCGGCCCATCGCGTAGACGACGTCCGGCGGCAGGTCGGTGCCCATGCGCCGGGTGAGCTCGGCGTAGCCGCGCACCGACGCGAGCGGGGTGCGGAGCTCGTGCGAGGCGTCGGCGACGAACTGCCGCACCTTGTTCTCGCTCTGCTGACGCGACTCCAGCGCTCCGGCCACGTGGCCGAGCATGCGGTTGAAGGCCGCGCCGACACGGCCGACCTCGGTGCGGACGTCGGCGTCGGGCTCGGCGACGCGCTCGGCGAGGGCGACCTCGCCGCGGTCGAGCGGCAGCTCCGCGACGCGGAGGGCCGTGTCGGTCATCCGCTCGAGCGGGCGGAGGGCGTACCGGACGACGCCGTAGGCGATGACGACCGCGAGGGCGAGCCCGACGAGCGTGACCAGGGCGATGATCGTGACGAGGCTGGTGACCGTGCGCGACACGGTGTCGGTCGGCAGGCCCACCACCAGCGTCGCCGCGACGACCGTGCTGACGGAGGCGGAGCTCGTCCGGATCTGCACGGGCACGGCCTGCAGGCGGTAGCTGCCGAGGTCGCCGCCGAGGTCGGCGGTGACCGGCACGGCCGACTGCGCCACCCGCTGCACCGCCGTGTCGTCGGAGGTGCTCGTCTGCGTCGTGACCTGGCCGTCGTCGTCGATGTGCACCTGCACGACGCTGTCGCCCTGGAGGAGGGCGGTGAAGGTGCCGGGAGCCTGACGGGGCCCGCTGAGGTCCTCGTAGTCGGGCGAGACCGTCGGCCGGCCGCCCGTGCCCGGGCCCGACCCGGCGACCGCGCGCTGCACGGCCTGGGACAGGTCGGCGTCGAGCTGGTTCATCAGCGACCCGCGCAGCGCCACCACGCTCACCGCGCCGATCACGACCGTGAGCAGCACGACGAGCGCGACGATGCTCAGGATCAGCCGGTTGCGGAGCGTCAGCGGGGCCCCGGGGGCGGGGACCCGGCCGAGGGCCCCCCGTAGCCGCCCGCCGACCCGGGCGGGCAGCGCGTCGCTCACGACGTGGGCTTGATGACGTAGCCGACGCCGCGCACGGTGTGGATCATGGGCTCCTCGCCCGCGTCGATCTTCTTGCGCAGGTACGAGATGTAGATCTCGACGACGCTCGACTTGCCGCCGAAGTCGTAGCTCCAGACCCGGTCGAGGATCTGCGCCTTGCTCAGCACGCGACGCGGGTTGCGCATCAGGAAGCGCAGCAGCTCGAACTCGGTGGCGGTCAGCTCGACCTCGCGGCCAGCGCGCGACACCTCGTAGCTCTCCTCGTCGAGGACGAGGTCGCCCACGACGATCCGCGAGTCGCCGTGCTCGCTGATCGCGGAGGCGGAGCGGCGGATCAGGCCGCGCAGCCGGGCCACGACCTCCTCGAGGGAGAAGGGCTTCGTCACGTAGTCGTCGCCGCCCGCGGTGAGGCCGGAGACGCGGTCCTCGACGCTGTCCTTCGCCGTGAGGAAGAGGATGGGGGTGTCGTCGCCGCCCTGACGGAGCCGGCCGAGCACCTGGATGCCGTCGATGTCGGGCAGCATCCAGTCGAGCACGATGGCGTCGGGCTGGAACTCGCGGGCGAGGGCGAGCGCGCCCTGGCCGTCTGCGGCCGCCTTCACGTCGTACCCCTCGTAGCGGAGCGCCATCGAGAGCAGGTCGGTGAGGCTGGCCTCGTCGTCGACGACGAGGACGCGGAGGGGCGATCCGTCGGCCCGGGTGAGTCTCGGGGCGGCTGCGGTGGCGGGGGTCGAAGTGGTCACCTTCCCCAGTATCGAGGGATTCCTATGAGGTGCCTGTGGTGGCGCCATGCGTGAGCCGTGCACTGCTCACCGGGGCCTCATCGGCGACGCACGGGGTCGCACCAGGGTCGCGTCCGGGTCGCACCGACGTGCTGCCCGCGGTCGTCGCCCCCTGCTCAGCCCCGCGGGTAGTCCGCGCAGGCGAAGCGCCGCGAGTCGGGCGCCCAGCACGGCACGTTGACCGTGCCCTGGCCGCCCTGCAGCGCCCGCAGGGTGAGCGGCTCGGCGCCCGGCACCGGCAGCCCGTCGTCGCCGAGCGGCATCGTCCGCAGCTCCACGTCGCGGTCCGCCGGGTGCCCGGTGGTGCCCGGCTCGTACGCCAGCCAGAGCAGCGTGCGGCCGTCCGGCGAGGGGTGGGGGAACCAGTTCACCCGCTCGTCGTCGGTCACCTGCACGAGGTCGCCGCCGTCGGGCGCGGCCCGGAAGAGCTGGGCGTGCCCGGCGACGCCGCCGGAGGCGCGCTCCGAGTTCCACCACAGCCACCGACCGTCGGGCGAGAACTCGGGGCCGTCGTCGGGGTGCTCGTCGGCGGTGACGGCGGTCGCGGTGCCGTCGGCCACGGATACCAGGGCGACGTCCGTCCGCCAGCCGGCCCGCGCCTCCTCGCCGTCCGGGTCGTCGACGGGCGCCGGCAGGGCGCCGACGACCACGCTGAGCTGCGTGCCGTCGGGCGAGACGCCGTGCAGGTAGTTCTTGTGGTTCCGGCGCGGAGGGTGGTCGCGCGTCACCCGACGGGCGCTCCCGCCCGGCTGCACCCCGTCCCACGGCACCTCGTACAGGTGCCCGTCGCGGGCGCTCACCACGACGGTCCGCTGGTCGGGCGCGATCACGTGGTCGTTGTTGATCTCGGGCACGTCGCCGAGCGGCACGGGCACGAGGTCGGTCTCGTCGGCGTCGCGGGCGTCGGCCGGCAGGCGCCAGAGCAGGCCGTCGCCGTTGACGACGAGCCAGCGGCCGTCGGGGCTCCAGTTCGGGGCCTCGACGAGCACGCGCCCGCTGCGGAAGGCGACCTCGGCTTCACCGGTGACGGCGTCGACGACGAGGAGGCGGCTGGTCTGGCCGGGGAGGAGGAGTCGGGGCACGGGTCGGTCTCCCTGCTACTGGTTCGAGAACGCGGCGTCGAAGGAGGCGGCGGGCCGGGGCCAGAGCAGCGAGCGCACGTGGGCCAGGGCCTCCGGGGCGCCGTGCAGGCGGTCCATGCCGGCGTCCTCCCACTCGATCGAGATGGGGCCGTCGTAGCCGACTGCGTCGAGGGCGCGGAAGGCGTCCTCCCAGGGCACGTCGCCGTGCCCGGTCGACACGAAGTCCCAGCCGCGGCGCGGGTCGCCCCACGGCAGGTGGGAGCCGAGCACGCCCGAGCGGCCCGACGTGGGGCGCACGCGCGTGTCCTTGCAGTCGACGTGGTAGATCCGCGACGCGAAGTCGGTGATGAAGCCGACGACGTCGACGCCCTGCCAGAGCATGTGCGACGGGTCCCAGTTGAAGCCGAACGCCTCGCGGTGCTCGATGGCCTCGAGCGTGCGCACGCTCGTCCAGTGGTCGTAGGCGATCTCGCTCGGGTGCACCTCGTGCGCGAACCGCACCCCCTCGGCGTCGAACACGTCGAGGATGGGGTTCCAGCGCGTGGCGAAGTCCTCGTAGCCGGCGTCGATGACGCTGGCGGGCACGGGCGGGAACATCGCGACGTACGGCCAGATCGCCGACCCGGTGAAGCCGACGACGGTGTCGACGCCCATCTTGCGGGCGACGCGGGCCGCCCGCTTCATGTCCTCCGCGGCGCGCTGCCGCACGCCCTCCGGGTCGCCGTCGCCCCAGGTCGACGGCCGCAGGATCGCCTGGTGGCGGAAGTCGATCGGGTCGTCGCAGACCGCCTGGCCCGTGAGGTGGTTCGAGATCGCCCAGACGCGCAGGCCGTGGCGGTCGAGCACGTCGAGGCGCGAGCGGAGGTACGCGTCGTCCTGGTCGGCCCGCTCGAGGTCGAGGTGGTCGCCCGAGGCCGCGATCTCGAGGCCGTCGTAGCCCCAGCCCGCGGCGAGCGCCGCGACCTCCTCGAGGGGCAGGTCGGCCCACTGGCCGGTGAACAGGGTGACGGGGCGGGAGCTCTCGCTCATGGGGTCCTCTCCGGGCGGGGCGGGTGGTGCGGCGGCGGCGCTGGTGCGGGCCGGCAGGGCGGGCGGAGGCGCGGGTGCCGAGCGGGCGTCCCCGCCAGCATGGCAGGGGGCGCGGTCGCGTCAGGGCACGTCGACCCACCGGCGCCCGGCCGCGGCGGCCAGGACGCCCTCGGTGACGCGGATGGCCCGGAGGCCGTCGTCGAAGGTCGGCAGCCCCTCGGGCGTGCCGCCGTCGACCGCGTCGTAGACGTCGGCGACGAACGCCGCGAAGGCGTCCACGTAGCCGAGCGGGTGGCCCGCGGGCACGATCGACAGGCGCGCGGCGTCGGGCGACAGGGCCGCTGCGTCGCGGGCCAGCACCTCGGTGCCGCGGCGACGGCCGACCCACAGGGTCTCGGGCTCCTCCTGCGAGAACTCGAGGCTCTCGACCGTGCCCGCGACGTCGATGAGGAGGCGGTTCTTGCGCCCCGGCGCGACCTGCGACACGAAGAGGGTGCCGATGGCTCCCCCCGCGGTCTCGAAGACGACGGCGGCCTCGTCCTCGGTGTCGACGGGCCGGCCGCCGCGTTCGCGGTGCACGGTCGTGGTCGTCGACGACAGGCGCACGAGGCGGCCGGCGTCGCCGAGCACGAACTCGAGGAGGTCGACGAGGTGGCTGCCGATGTCGGCGAAGGCCCGAGACGGGCCCCCGGCGGCCGAGTCGACGCGCCAGTCGACGTCGTCGCTCTCGAGCAGCCAGTCCTGCAGGTAGCTCCCCCGGACGCTCAGCACCCGGCCGGTGTCGCCGCGCGCGATCCGGGCCCGCGCCTCCCGGACCATCGGGTGGTAGCGGTAGACGAAGGGCACCGCGGCGACGCGGCCCGCGGCGGAGGCGGCGGCAACCAGCGCCTCCCCCTCCTGGCTCGTCGTCGCCAGGGGCTTCTCGCAGACGACGTGCTTGCCGGCCCGGAGCGCGGCGAGCGCGACCGGGGCGTGGCTGGCGTTCGGCGAGCAGACGTGCACGACGTCGACGGCGGGGTCGTCGACGAGGTCGGCGACCGACGCGTGCGCCCGCGCGACGCGGAGCGAGGCCGCCGCACGGGCGGCGCTCTCCGGGGTCGACGACGCGAGGGCCACGACCTCGGCACCGGCGGTGCGGGCGGCGGCGGCGTGGACGCGGGCCATGAAGCCGCCGCCCACGATGCCGACGCGGACGCGCCCGGGCCGGGAGGTGCCTCCGGCCCCCACGGCGGCGGCGGGGCGGGCCGCCCCGGCCGTGACGACCGGGGCGGCGCCTCCCGGCCGGGTCACTTGACCGCGCCCGAGGAGAGCCCCGTGATCAGGTGCTTCTGCACGAGCATGAAGCCGATCAGCACGGGCAGTGAGACGACCACCGACGCCGCCATCAGCTGGTTCCAGTAGACGTCCTGCTGCGACGCGTACGCGCGGAGGCCGATCGACAGGGTCCGCGTGTCCTTGCTGGTCAGGACCGAGGCGAAGAGCACCTCGCCCCACGCCGTGATGAAGGCGTAGACGGCGACCGCGATGATGCCGGGCTTCGCGACGGGGATGATGACCCGGAAGAGCGCGCCGAGGCGACCCGTCCCGTCGATCATCGACGCCTCCTCGAGCTCCTTCGGGATCGAGGCGAAGTAGCCCGTCAGCATCCAGATCGAGAACGGCAGGCTGAACGTCATGTAGGTGATGATCAGCCCGAGGTAGCTGCCCGTGAGCTGCACCCCGACCGTGCGCTGGATCTGCACGAAGATGAGGAAGAGCGGCAGCAGGAACAGGATGCCGGGGAACATCTGGGTCGACAGCACCACGAGGCTGAAGCTCCGCTGCCCGCGGAAGCGCAGGCGGGCCAGCGAGTAGGCCGCCAGCACCGCCATGGCCACCGAGAGCACCGTCGCCGAGACCGTGACGATGAGGCTGTTCTTGAAGTAAGACGCCAGCGGCACGGTCTGCCAGATCTGCATGTACGGCTCGAGCGTGACCCGCGTCGGGATCCAGGTGAAGAGCCCCTGGACGTCGGCGAGCGGCTTGATCGACGTCGTCAGCACCACGTACAGCGGCACGACCACGACGAGCGACAGGAAGGCCAGCCCGAAGAACCGGAAGATCTTGAAGCCACGGGTCTCAATCATCGTGCTGTCCCTTCGGGAGAACCATGCGGATGTAGAACGCCGACGCGATCAGCAGCACGATCAGGAGCATCACGCTCATGGCGCCGCCGAGGCCGAAGTTCCAGTTGTTGAAGCTCTGCTGGTAGATCAGCGGCGAGATGAGCGTCGCCTGCTCGGGCGAGGCCGGGCCGAACAGCACGTAGGGCACGTTGAACTGGTTGAAGATCCAGAGGCTCATGATGAGCAGCAGCACGGCGTTGGCCGGCTTCACCATGGGCAGCGTGATCTGCGTGAACTGCTTCCAGAGGCTCGCGCCGTCGAGGCTCGCGGCCTCGTAGACGTCACCCGGGATGTTCTGCAGCGCGGCGAGGAGCATGAGGAAGGCGAACGGCCAGAACTGCCAGGCCGTGACGATCACGATCGCCCAGAACGAGTTGCCGCCGAGCAGCCAGAACGGGCGGTCCTGGAGGATGCCCAGGTCGTCGACCAGGAACCGGTTGATGGCCCCGTCGCGCTGGTTGAACATGAAGGCCCAGGCGATCGTCCCGACGTAGGACGGCAGGGCGTAGGGCACGAGGAAGAGCGTGCGGAGGATCCCGCGGCCCTTGAACGAGCTGGTGAGCAGCACTGCTCCCAGCATGCCCATGCTCCAGGCGATGGCCACGACGATGACGGTGAAGAGCAGGGTGCGGCCGAGGGCCCCGTAGAGCTGGCCGGCGATCGGCGAGCTCGGGTCGAGGGCCGTGACGAAGTTGCGGAGGCCGACGAAGGGCGCGTTGACCCAGTTGGCGATGCTGAGCTGGTTGAGCGTGATGAACGCGATCCAGACGCCCAGCACCATCGGGATGATGTGGACGAGCAGCTCGGCGAGGGCGGCGGGCGCGACCAGGAAGTAGGCGAGCGGCGAGCGGTGCGCCTTGCGCTTCTGGGCGGGCTGGAGGGGCGCCGCCTGGTGGCGGTCGGGCGGGGTCGCCTCCTCGGCGGGGGCGGGCGGCAGCAGGTTGACGGTCATGAGGGTCCTCTCGGGTGCGGGTGCCGGGGCGGCCGGTCGTGGTGACCGGCCGCCCCGGCGCGCGGCGGTGGGACGGGCTACTGACCCGAGCTCATCTGGCTGGCCGCGTCCTCGAGGGCCGACTTGACGTCGTCCTCGCTGACCGACTCGCCCTGGGCTGCAGACGCGAGGAGGTCCTTGATTGCCGTGCCGACGAGGGTCTCCATCTGTCCTTCAGAGGGGTAGAGGGGCATCGGCTGGGCGTGGTCGGCGAGCGTGACCTGCTTCAGCTTGATGGCCTCCGACTGGAACGCCGGGTCGTCGTACGCCGCCGTGACGACGGGCAGCGCGCCGAACGACTCGTTGAGGTACTTCTGCTCGTCGTCGCTCGTCAGGTGCTTCACGAAGTCGATCGCGGCGTCCTTGTCGTCGCTGTTCTCGAAGACGCTGATGTTGATGCCGGCGACGTGGCTCTGCGTGCCCTCGAGGCCGGTGGCGTCGGCGGACTCCATCGGCACCGGAGCGGCCGCGTAGTCGGTGAAGTCACGGCTCTTCAGGTTGTCGGTCGGGGCCTGGTCGAAGAACATCGCGGCCTGGCCGTCGGCGAAGGTCGCCGCCATGTCGGAGCCGTTGACGCTCTCCGCGTCGGAGGGCGAGACCACCTTGTCGACGGCCATCAGGTCCACCCACTCCTTGACGCCGGCGACGACGCCGTCGTTGCCGAAGTCGGGCTCGCCGTCCTCGTTGTACAGCTCGCCGCCGTTCTGCAGGCCGCGGACGAACGCCTGGTGAGCGTTGTTCGAGATGCTCGAGCCCGCCATCGTGACGCCCCACTGGTCGATCTGCCCGTCGCCGTCGGTGTCGATGGTCAGCTTCTTGGCGTCCTCGACGAACTCCTCCCAGGTGGCGGGCGGCTCGGTGATGCCGGCGGCCTCGAACATGGCCGTGTTGTAGTAGAGCGAGTACGCGAGGCCGTAGAGCGGCACGGAGGTCGGGGCCTGGCCCTCGGCACCGCCGGTCGCGAAGCTGGACTGCACGAAGCGGTCCTGGCCGCCGATGGCCTCGAGGGCGTCGCCCTCCCACGGCACGAACGCGCCGCTGGACTGCAGCGACACCGCCCAGGTGTTGCCGATGTTGAGCACGTCGGGGCCCTCCCCGCTCGAGACGGCGGTGAGGATGCGGTTGTAGAGGTCGGACCACGGGATGACCTCGAGGTCGACCTTCACCCCGGTCTCCTCGGTGTACCGGTCGATCGACTCCTGCAGCACCTCGGCGTCGCGCTCGACGGTCGGTGCCTGGTTGCTGGCCCAGTAGGTGATGGTCTTGTCACCGCCGTCGCTGCCGCCGTCGGCGGAGCAGGCGGTCATCGATCCGGCTGCCACGACGCCGACGGCGAGGGCGGCGACCCAGCGGAACTTCTTCGTGTTCATGTCTTCTCCTGGTGTCTCATCTTCGAGAGGTCTCTTCATCGAGTGGGGGAAGTGCGGTGTTCGGGGTGCTGCGGTGGTGCTGTGCTGCGGTGGTGCTGTCTCGGTGGTGGGCTGGTGAGGGGTGGGGGCGGGTGCCCCCGCGGCGGGCCGGCCTCGTCGTCGACGCCGGCCCGTCGACGACTAGCTGAGGGTGGCGACCGACGGGTCCCAGTCCTCGGGCAGCTCGGGCGTCGGCTCGAGCGACGACGCCACGACGACGCTCTCGTCGCGCTCCGCCGACTCGGCGAGCGAGACCATCACGTCGAGCACGTGGAAGGCGAGCTCGCCGGGCACCCGCTCGCGACGGCCGCCGCGGATGGCCTGGGCGAGCTCGGCGACGCCGGTGCCCCGGGTGAAGGTCGACCCCGACGCCGGCACGACGGTCGGCTCGTCGCCGCCCGTGTGCACCAGCGTGTCGCCGTCGAACATGTTCGGGTCGGGGAACACCGCGGTGCCCTCCGTGCCGGCGATCTCGACGAAGCCGGCGCGGGCCAGCTTCGAGTCGAAGCTGAAGACGGCCTGCGCGCTGGCGCCGCTCTCGAACTGGAGCAGGGCGCTGACGTGCGTCGGCACCTCCACCGGGAACTCCGTGCCGGCCTTCGGGCCCGAGCCGATCACGCGGGTCTCGCGGGCCTTCGACGACGTCGCGGTGACCTTCGCCACGGGGCCGAAGACCTGCACGAGGGTCGTGAGGTAGTACGGGCCGACGTCGAACATCGGGCCGGCGCCGTGCGCGAACAGGAACTCCGGGCTCGGGTGCCACGACTCGGGGCCGGGCACCTGGAAGAGCGCGAGGCCGGTCAGCGGGGCGCCGATGTCGCCCTGGCGCACGACG
Organism: Frigoribacterium endophyticum; assembly: GCF_011759585.1. Classification (GTDB taxonomy): domain Bacteria; phylum Actinomycetota; class Actinomycetes; order Actinomycetales; family Microbacteriaceae; genus Frigoribacterium; species Frigoribacterium endophyticum. The sequence continues at coordinate 479,682 of NZ_JAAOYV010000001.1, read as the reverse complement.
CGGAGCGCCGTCTGCAGGCCGGCGCCGAGGAAGGTGTCGGGGGCGACGGCGACCCGGACCCCCGCCTCCTGCGCGGCCGCGAGCAAGCGCTGCCCGCTCTCGCGGTCGAGCGCGTAGGGCTTCTCGCCCCAGACGTGCTTGCCGGCGGCGACGGCGGCGAGGGCGACCTCGACGTGGGCGGCCGGGATGGTCAGGTTGACGACGATCTCGACGTCGTCGTGGGCGAGCAGCTCGGCGACCGAGCCGCTGCCGGGCACGCCCCACTTCTCGGCCTGGGCCGCGGCGCGCTCCTCGTCGATGTCGGCGATGAACAGCACCCGGAGGTCGGGGAACTGCGTGAGGTTGCCGAGGTACTGGTCGCTGATCACGCCGGCGCCGACGACGCCGATGCCGACCGGCCCCGTGCGCGGGGCTCCGGACGAGGAGGCGGTGGCCCGGTCGGCCGTGGTGGTGTCGGTCATGCGCGGACTCCCTGGAGGTACTCGAAGCTGTCGGCGAGGGCGGTGAGGACGTCGCCCGCGTGGTCGTCGAGCTCGACGACGGCGAGGGCCTGGGGCGCCGCGCGCAGGATGTCGCGGACGGGCATGCTGCCGCGGCCGACCGCGACCTGCTCGGAGTCGTCCTTCGTCAGGGGGCCGTCCTTCACGTGGAGGAACTGGACCTGGTCGCCGAGGCGGGCGAGGAGCTCGGCCGCGCCGACGCCGCCGACCTCGACCCAGTAGGTGTCGATCTCGAGCACGACGGTCGGGGGCAGGGCGGCGGCGAAGACCTCGAGGGCGGGGGTGCCGTCGATCGTGTTCTCCAGCTCGAACGCGTGGTTGTGGTAGCCGACCGTGAGCCCGTGCTCGGCGGCCTGCTCGGCGATGCGCCCCAGGTCGGCGGCGACCGACTCGACGTCCTCGCGGGTGATCCAGCGGGTCTCGTCGACGTGGGGGTCGATGACCGTGGAGACGCCGAGGCGGACGGCCGCCGCGAAGATGGGCTCGAGGTCCTGGCCGACGAGCTTGGCGTGGGCGCTCGGCGCGGTGAGCCCGGCCGCCGGCAGCGCCTCGGCGTACTCGTCGACGCGCTCGACGAAGCCCCAGGGCTCGACCTGCGTGAAGCCGATGTCGGCGAGGCGGCGGAGGGTGCCGGGCAGGTCGGCCGCGATGGCGTCCCTCACCGTGTAGAGCTGGACCGAGATCGGTGATGTCACCTGGGAGACTCCTCTTCGAGTAGGTGGATGCGGGTGGTCCACCCCCCGACGGGGGTCGATCACCGCTGATCGAGACCGACGATAGGACCACTTCTGTCGGAGCGCAAGCAAAAGTCGACGAATGATCGCCACCCTTGTCTCGAGGGTCGTCGGGGCCTGTGCTTTACTGCCTTCATGTCCGACACGACGCGGCCGTCCGCCCTCGGCAGCACGGGAGCCAGCGAGCTCTTCCAGCTGCTGCGCGACGGCAGGCCGCGCACCCGGGCCGAGCTCGCGGCGATGACCGGTCTCGCCCGCTCGACGATCGGTCTGCGCCTCGACGCGCTGAGCGCCCTGGGTCTCGTCGGCCCCTTCGCCGACGCCGTCTCGACCGGCGGTCGCCCGCCCTCGCGCGTCGCGATGATCCCGTCGGCCCGCGTCGTGCTGGGCGCCGACTTCGGCGCCGGCCACCTCACGACCGCCCTCACCGACCTGATGGGCGAGGTGCTGCTCAGCCGCCACGTCGAGCTCTCCATCGCCGACGGGCCGGAGGCCGTGCTCACGACGATGGTCGCCGAGGCGGACACCCTCCTCGCCGACCTCGGCCGCAGCCGCGCCGACCTGATCGGCGTCGGCATCGGCCTGCCCGGCCCCGTGCAGTTCAGCACCGGCCGCCCCGTCAACCCGCCGATCATGCCCGGGTGGGACGGGTTCGACGTGCCCGGCTGGGTGCGGCGTCACCTCGACGTGCCCGTGCTCGTCGACAACGACGTCAACATCATGGCCCTCGGCGAGCGGAGCCACGCCTTCGCCGGCACCGATCACTTCCTCTTCGTCAAGGTCGCCACGGGCATCGGCTCGGGCATCATCTCGAGCGGGCGCCTGCAGCGGGGCGCCCAGGGCATCGCCGGCGACATCGGCCACGTGCAGATCCCCCGCGGCGCGGGCATCCCCTGCCACTGCGGCAACGTCGGCTGCCTCGAGGCCGTCGCCTCCGGCCCCGCCATCGCCGCCTCGCTGCGCCGCACCGGCCGCGACGTGCCGGGCGGCAAGGAGGTCATCGACCTCGTGCGCGCCGGCGACCTCGACGCGATCATGGCCGTCCGCCAGGCCGGGCGCGACCTCGGCGAGGTGCTGACGGCGTGCGTGAACCTCATCAACCCGTCGGTGATCGCCATCGGCGGCTCCATGGCCCAGGCCGGCGAGCACCTCATCGCCGGGGTCCGTGAGGTCGTCTACTCGCGCTCGATGCCCCTCGCCACCGAGCACCTCAGCATCGTGCAGTCGAGGGCCGGCGACCGCGCCGCGATCATCGGGGCGAGCATGCTCGCCATCCACCACGCGCTCTCCCCCGCCGCCATCGACGAGCTGGCCGCCGCCGTCTAGGCCGATCACCCCGCCGGCGTCGCACGACGTCGAGACACGAGGAGGCGCGGTGTCGCACCCGCCGCCTCTCCGGTGAGAGCATGGAGGCATGTCGATCGTCCAGCCCATGCTCTCCCTGTGGGACGACGAACCGACCCCGCCTGCGCCTCCGACACGGCCCGCCCACGAGCAGCGCGTGCTCGCCGACTCGAGCGACCGGATCGCGTGGCTCCGGGCCCGGAGCCGCGGCATCACCGCGACCGACGTCGCGCGGCTCTCGAGCCCACGGGCCGTCCAGGCCGTGGTGCTCGACAAGCTCTACGGCAACGGCTTCGGCGGCAACGCCTACACCGACCACGGCCGGGCCCGCGAGCCCGAGATCGCGCGTTGGGTGCTCGCGGAGCACCGCATCGCGCCGAGCTCGAAGCTCTTCCACGCCGCCGACCGACCGCGGCACCTCGCCACCCCCGACGGCGTGGCCGTCCGGGCCGACGGCGCGGTGGAGCTCTGCGAGATCAAGACGACGAAGAAGGCGTGGACGAGCATCCCCCGCTCGTACCTCCGCCAGGTGTTCTGGCAGCAGTACGTGCTCGGGGCCGAGCGCACGCTCGTCGTCTGGGAGCAGCACGTCGACTTCGTGCCGCTCGACGCCGTGCCGATGTGCCGGTGGGTCGACCGCGACGACGACGAGATCCACCGCCTCGTCGGCCTCGCCGACACCGTGCTCGACACCCTGGCGCGCCAGGCTCCGGTCGACCCGTTCGCCCCGGGCGTGCGAGCCTACGAGCCGCCGCCCTACGACCCGCTGCGCTGACCCGCTCGCGCTGACCCGCTCGCCCTGACCGCTGCCCTCCCCCGCGACCGCGGCGAGGTTTTCCGCCCCCGTGACGCGGCCGAAACACGACCGACCCATCCGCCCTGTCTGATGGGTCATGCAGGGAGCCTGCTCGTCACCGAGCGCTCCGCGACGACAGGGAGGGTGCGATGACGCACACGACGATGCGGGCCATGGTCATCGAGCGGACGGGCGGGCCCGAGCAGCTCGTCGCGGCGGAGGTGCCCGTGCCGACGCGGGTCGGCTCGGAGGTGCTGGTGCGGGTGCTCGCCGCCGGGGTCAACCGGGTGGACGCGGAGGCGCGGGCCGGCCTGGGCGACAGCGCCGGCGTCCCGGTGTTCCCGGCCGTGCTCGGGCACGACTTCAGCGGCGTCGTCGTGGAGGTGCCCTACGCGGCGCACGCGCTCCACGTGGGCGACGCCGTCTACGGCATGGCGCCCTTCCCCCGCGCGGGCGGCAGCTACGCCGAGTACGTCAGCGTGCCGTCGTCGTCCGTCGCGCGGAAGCCCGCCGCCCTGTCGCACGTCGAGGCCGCGGGCGTGCCGCTGGCCGCCCTCACCGCCTGGGGCATGGTGGTCGACGTCGCCAAGGCCCACGAGGGCCAGCGCATCCTCGTGCACGCGGGGGCCGGGGGCGTGGGGCACTTCGCCGTGCAGATCGCCGCCTACTTCGGCGCGCACGTCGTCGCGACGGGGTCACAGCGGAACGCGGGCTGGCTCCGTGAGCTCGGGGCCGCCGAGGTCGTCGACTACGACGCCGTCGACCTCGAGCGGACGGTGCGCGACGTCGACGTCGTGGTCACCCTCGTGGACGACGTCGCGGTGGCCGAGGCTAGCCTGCGCGTGCTGCGGCCCGGCGGCGTCGTCGTGCACGCCCCCACCGCCTCCTTCGCCGGGGCCTCCGTCGCGGCCGAGGCCGCCGGCGTCCGGACCACCGGCTTCGCCGTGAGCCCCGACGCCGCGACCCTCTCGGTCATCGCCCGGCTGCTCGACTCGGGCGACCTGCGCGTCTGGGTCGACGACGTCTACGACCTCGACGAGGCGGCCGACGCCCACACCCGGCTGGAGCGCTGCCACACGCGCGGCAAGCTCGTCCTCCGCGTCGCCGACGAGTGACGTCGCGTCGGGCGGGGGCCGGTGCGGGGGCCTAGAGGCGACGCTCGAGCACGAAGTCGGCCTGCGGGTCGTCGCCGAGGGCGAAGGTGCGGGTGCCGACGCGCTCCAGGGCGTGCTTGGCGTAGAAGCGCAGTGCACGGTCGTTCTGCTGGTTGACGCCGAGCCACACCGAGGAGGCGCCCGTCGCGCCGGCCGCGTCGATGGTCGCGGCCATCAGGGTCGACGCCGCGCCCGTCCCGTGCCCCTGGGGCATGACGTAGAACTTGCTCAGCTCCACCGTCGGCCGGGACGACACGGCCGCGGCGACGTCGGCGTCGGTGGGGTCGCCCGCCACGAGCATGCTGTAGCCCAGGGCGCCCGCCGTGGCCGGGTCCACGGCCAGCAGCACCGTCCGGGAGTCGTCCGCGAGGTACCGCGAGAAGGCGTCCTCCGACAGGGTCGTCGTCACGACGCGCGCGATGTCCGTCAGCGACGAACCGGGCGGGCAGGCCAGGGGGAAGGTCACCGCCGCCACCTCGGCGAGCAGGGCGGAGTCGGCGGGCGTGGCGGGGCGGACGATGACGGTCATCTGCCCATGGTGCCGCACCCGCGCCTCCTGCCCTGACCAGGGACGCCCCGGCACACGTCGACAGGCACGACGAAGGCCGCCCCACTCGAGAGTGGGACGGCCTTCGGGCGACTCTGCGCTCTGGGTCGGTGAGACCTAGAAGACGTTGATGTCGAGGGGGATGCCGGGACCGAAGGTCGTCGACAGCGTGCCCTTGGTGATGTAGCGGCCCTTGGAGGAGGACGGCTTCAGACGGACGACCTCTTCGAGGGCGGCGTCGAGGTTGGTGTTCAGCTGCTCTTCCGAGAAGCCGGCCTTGCCGATGACGAAGTGCACGTTGCTGTGCTTGTCGACACGGAACTCGATCTTTCCGCCCTTGATGTCGTTGACGGCCTGCGCGACGTTCGGGGTCACGGTGCCCGTCTTCGGGTTGGGCATGAGGCCGCGGGGGCCGAGCACCTTTCCGAGACGACCGACCTTGCCCATGAGCTCGGGCGTCGAGACGGCCGAGTCGAACGACGTGTAGCCGCCGGCGACCTTCTCGATGAGCTCGTCGCCGCCGACCTCGTCGGCACCGGCCGCGATGGCGGCCTCAGCGGCGGCACCCGTCGCGAAGACGATGACGCGGGCGGTCTTGCCCGTGCCGTGCGGGAGGATGACGGTGCCGCGCACCATCTGGTCCGCCTTGCGGGGGTCGACGCCGAGCTTGAGCGCGACCTCGACGGTCGAGTCGAACTTCTTCGAGCCGGTCTCGCGGGCGACGGCGACGGCCTCGCTGGTGCTGTAGAACTTGCCTGCCTCGATCTTCTCGGCAGCGGCGCGGTACGCCTTGGACTTCTGAGCCATGTTGGACCTCTTCGTACTGGGGACGTGGTAGCGAGCCTGGCCGGCTCTCCCACTGGTGTCTGGGTCGTGCAGGCGGGTCGCCTGCACGGAGGGGTGCTGCTTAGGCGTCGACCGTGATGCCCATGGAGCGGGCGGTGCCGGCGATGATCTTCGCCGCGGCGTCGATGTCGTTGGCGTTGAGGTCGGCCTGCTTCGTCGTGGCGATCTCGCGGACCTGCTCCATGGTCAGCGTGCCGACCTTGGCGGTGTGCGGGGTCGAGGAGCCCTTGGCGACGCCGGCGGCCTTCTTGATGAGCTCGGCGGCGGGCGGGGTCTTCAGGACGAACGTGAACGAGCGGTCTTCGTAGACCGTGATCTCGACCGGCACGACGTTGCCGCGCTGCGACTCGGTCGCGGCGTTGTAGGCCTTGCAGAACTCCATGATGTTCACGCCGTGCTGACCCAGGGCCGGGCCGATGGGCGGGGCGGGGTTCGCGGCGCCGGCGTTGATCTGAAGCTTGATCAGACCCGTGACCTTCTTTTTCGGTGCCATTGTTCTTTTCCTTCTTCTGGGGTTCGAGCCGACGGCGGCTGCCGCTGGCTCTCCCGGTGGCCCGTGGGGACGGACTCCGGTGAGGTGTCAAGACTGGGGGGAGGTGCGGACGAGGCCGGCACTCGACACAGCGTACTGGACGAGGGCGTGGATCACACCCCCGACGGGCGACGCGGTGCTAGAGCTTGGTGACCTGGTCGAAGCTGAGCTCGACCGGGGTCTCGCGCTCGAAGAGCGAGACGAGCACGGTGAGCTTGCCGCTCTCGGGCTTGATCTCGTTGATCGTGCCGGGGAGGCCCGCGAACGAGCCCTCCTTGATCGTGATCGTCTCGCCGATCTCGAAGTCGACCTCGGCGGGGATGACGCGCTGGGTCTGCTTGCCGCCCTTGGCGCCGCCCTTGGTGGCCGGGGCCGCCTCCTGCACCTGGACGAGGCTCTTCAGCATGTTGAAGGCCTCCTCGAAGCGGAGGGGCGTCGGGTTGTGGGCGTTGCCCACGAAGCCGGTGACGCCGGGGGTGTGGCGGACGACCGACCAGGAGTCCTCGTTGAGGTCCATGCGGACGAGCACGTAGCCGGGGATCCGCACGCGGGTGACCAGCTTGCGCTGCCCGTTCTTGATCTCGACGACGTCCTCCATCGGGACCTCGACCTGGTAGATGTAGTCCTCCATGGTCATGGAGACCATGCGGTTCTCGATGTTCTGCTTCACGCGGCGCTCGAAGCCCGCGTAGCTGTGGATGACGTACCACTTGCCGGGCTTGCCGCGCAGGTCGTAGCGGAACGCCTCGTACGGGTCGACCTCGGCCTCGTCGTCGACGTCCTCCGACTCGACGTCGACGGCCACGTCGTCGAAGGCGGCCTCGGCGTCGGCGTCCTGGACGGACTGCTCGGCCTCGGCGATGACGGCGTTCGCCCCGCTGGCGTCGCCCTCGGCGGCCAGCTCCTCCGCCTCGGTGTCGGCCTCGTCGTCGGTCGCCTCGACGGCGGCCTCCGCCTCGGCGGCGTCGTCGATGTCGAGCGCGTCGTCGACGACGGCGTCGGCCTCGGGGTCGGACGCCTCGTCCAGGGTGTCGAGCAGCTCGTCGAGGTCGCCCGAGTCGTCGGTGCCCTCGTCGCCCTCGTCGACGATCGAGATAGCGCTCTCCTCCGCCGAGCCCGCGTCGCCGTCGGTGTCGACGTCGAGGACGTCGCCCTCCTGGGTCTCGCCGACCTCCGAGGACTGCTCGGCGGCGGGGGCCAGGTCGATGTCGTCGCGCTCGTTCTCAGGCAAGGGTTCTTCTTCCGTTCGTGGGGTGTCGGGCCGGCGACCGCCGCGGCGGCCGCGTGGCGCGGTCGAGAGGACCGCGCGGTGTCGTGTCAGCTGCCGGTCGGGCCGTTGCCGAAGACGTACCCGACGGCGAGGCCGAAGAGGGAGTCCAGGCCGGTGACCAGGGCCATCATGATGACGACGAAGACGAGCACGACGCCCGTGTAGCTCAGGAGTTCTTTACGGGTCGGGGTGACGACCTTCTTCAGCTCACCGATCACCTGACGGATGAACAGCGCGATGCGCGCGAAGGGGCTGCGCCGGACGGCGACGTCGTTCTTCGCCTTCTCGACGACGTCCTCACTGGGGACGTCGAGGTCTTTTCTCGCCACTGTCTGGGTACCTTCCGAGCTCGGCCCGCGGGGCCTGGTGTCCGATGGACGGACAGTCGTCCGGGGACCGGACGGTCGTCCGGTGTCCCGGGCCGCCGCTCTGACTAGTGTCGGTCGCGACGACCCGGCCGGGCTGCAGGGCGGACAGGACTCGAACCTGCAACCTGCGGTTTTGGAGACCGCTGCTCTACCAATTGAGCCACCGCCCTTCGGGCTGACGATCAGGGCCCGGCGACACCGTGAGGCGCGCAGGAACTCCGCGCTCGTCGGCGCCTCGGCAAGTGTAGGCGAACGCCGACCCCGGTGCAAAGCCGACGGGCGGAGGCCCTGCCTCCTCCGGGGCCGCCGCAGCTAGGCTGGCCCCCGTGACCACGCCAGCGCGCCGCCTCTCGTCCCGCATCGCCTCCATCGCCCCGTCCGCGACCCTCGCGGTCGACGCCAAGGCCAAGGCCCTGCTGGCCGAGGGTCGGCCGATCATCAGCTACGGCCCGGGCGAGCCCAACTTCCCGACCCCCGACCACATCGTCGAGGCGGCGGTCGCGGCTGCCCGCGACCCGCGCAACCACCGCTACACCGCCGGGGCGGGCCTCCCCGAGCTGCGCGAAGCGATCGTCGAGAAGACCCTCCGCGACAGCGGCACGGCCGTCACGGCGAGCCAGGTCGTCGTCACCAACGGCGGCAAGCAGGCCGTCTACCAGGCCTTCGCCGCGCTCCTCGACGAGGGCGACGAGGTCCTCCTCCCCTCGCCGTACTGGACGACGTACCCCGAGGCCGTGAAGCTCGCGGGCGGCGTCACCGTCGAGGTCTTCGCGGGCGCCGACCAGCAGTACAAGGTCACGGTCGACCAGCTCGAGGCCGCCCGGACGAGTCGGACGAAGGTCCTGCTGTTCTGCTCCCCCTCCAACCCCACCGGGTCGGTGTACACGCCCGAGGAGGTGGCCGCCATCGGCCGCTGGGCCGTCGAGGCCGGCGTCTGGGTCATCAGCGACGAGATCTACCAGGACCTCACCTACGACGGCGTCGAGGCCGTCTCGATCACCGCCGCCGTGCCCGAGGTCGCCGACCAGGCGATCCTCGTCAACGGCGTCGCGAAGACCTACGCCATGACCGGCTGGCGGGTGGGCTGGATGGTCGGGCCCGCCGACGTGATCGCCGGAGCGTCGAACCTCCAGTCGCACCTGACCTCCAACGTCTCCAACGTCTCCCAGCGCGCTGCCCTCGCGGCCTTGACGGGCCCGCAGGACGACGTCGAGGCCATGCGCCTCGCCTTCGACGCCCGCCGGGCCGTGATCGTCCGCGAGCTGAACGCCGTCGACGGCATCGTCACCCCGACGCCGCAGGGCGCCTTCTACGTCTACCCCGACGTGCGGGGCCTCCTCGGCCGCGAGTGGGCCGGCAGCACCCCGACGACGTCGCTCGAGCTCGCCGACCTCATCCTCGAGCACGCTGACGTGGCCACGGTGCCCGGCGAGGCCTTCGGCCCGAGCGGCTACCTCCGCCTGTCGTACGCCCTCGGCGACGACCAGCTCCTCGAGGGCGTCCAGCGCCTCCAGCGCCTGTTCTCCTAGGCGGGTCGGGGCCGGCCGGCCGGGCTGGCCGGCTCCGGATCGGGCTGCTCCGGATCGGGCTGCTCTGGGCCGGCCTGCTCCGGGCCGGGCGACTCGGGGCCGGGGCGTCCTAGAGCGAGAGGCCGAGCAGCACGGGCTCGGGGTGCAGCACGACCCCGAACTCGGCCGAGACGCGCTGCTGCACGAAGCGCGCCAGCTCGGCGACGTCCGCCGCGGTGGCGCTCCCCCGGTTCGTCAGGGCGAGCGTGTGCTTCGACGAGATCGCCGCGCCGGAGCCCGGCAGCCGGAACCCCCGGCCGATCCCGGCCTGCTCGATCAGCCAGGCGGCGCTGAGCTTCACCAGGCCCGACGACGGAGGGGGCGGCGGTGCGGGCGCGTCGCCCAGGGGGACGACCCGCGCCTCCGGCTCCGGGTCGACGGGCCAGCGGGGCGCCGCCGACGGCAGTGCCGAGGCGACCTGACGCGGCACGATCGGGTTCGTGAAGAACGACCCGCACGAGGTCGCGTCGGCGTCGGCGGGGTCGAGCACCATGCCCTTGGAGGCGCGGAGGGCCAGCACGCTCGCCCGCACGTCGGCGACCGGCACCCGGTCGCCCAGCCCCACGCCGAGCGCCGTCGCCAGCTGCGGGTACGAGACCTGGGCGCTCGTGCCGCCGTCGTCGACGAGGGCGAACTCGACCGCGGTCACGACGCCGCGTCGGCCGCGCTTGAACACGCTCGTGCGGTAGCCGAGCCCCAGGTTCGCGGCGGGGACGCGGACGAACTCGCCCGTCTCGGCGTCGAGGAAGTCGACCGAGACGAGCGTCTGGGCGACCTCCTGGCCGTAGGCCCCGATGTTCTGGATCGGCGAGGCGCCCGTCGAGCCCGGGATGCCGCTGAGGGCCTCGAAGCCCGACCACCCCTGGTCGACGGTGTGGGCGACGAGGTCCTCCCACGGCTCGCCGGCCGCGACGCGGAGGTGCACGCGGCCGTCGACGTCGTCGAGGAGCTCGACGCCCCGGGTGGCGACCCGGAGCACGGTGCCGTCGAAGCCCTCGTCGGCGGCCAGGGTGTTCGAGCCGCCGCCGAGCACGAACCAGTCGTCGCCGTCGGCCGTGACCTCCCGGGCGAGCTCGACGAGCTCGTCGGTCGTGGCGGCCTCGACGAGCCGCGTCGGCTCGCCTCCGACGCGCATCGTGGTCAGGTCGGCGAGGGCGGTCACGCCAGCGTCACCACGACCTGCGCCTTGCCGAGCACGGTCTGGCCCGCGGACGACACCCGGAGGTCGATGCGCGCGGTGCCGGCCTCGGGGTCCAGCGCGCCGACCGTGGCCGTGACGGTGATCTCGGCCCCGTCGGCGGGGTCGACGACGACGGGTCGCGTGAAGCGCACCTGGTAGTCGCTGACCCAGCCCAGCACGCCGGCGTCGTCGCCCGCGCCGTCGAGCCACTCCACGACGGGCTGGACGGCGGTGCCCATCGTCAGCATGCCGTGGGCGAGCACGCCCGGCAGCCCGACCGACTCCGCGACGTCGTCGCGGTAGTGGATGGGGTTGAAGTCGCCGGAGGCGCCGGCGTAGCGGACGAGGGAGTCGCGGGAGACCGCGTAGGACTTCTCGGCGACCACGAGGCCGACCTCGAGGGCGCTCACGCGTCGTCCCCGCGCACGACGAGGGTGGAGACGGCGGTCACGACGTGCGCGCCCGTCTGGTCGACCATCTCGGAGGAGGCCGTGACCATCGCGTTGCCGCCGAGGGTCTTCACGCCGGTCACCGTGAGGGTGGCCGTGAGCTCGTCACCGGCGACGACCGGACGCGAGTAGCTGAAGCGCTGCTCGCCGTGCACCACGCGGGAGAAGTCGATGCCGGCGCCCGGCTCGGCCAGCAGCTGCGCGAGCGTGGCCTCCTGCACGACGACGGGGAAGGTCGGCGGGGCCACGAGGTCGGCGTGGCCTGCGGCGCGGGCCGCCTCGACGTCGAGCGAGAGCGGGCTCGTGGACGCGGTGGCGCGCGCGAACTCGCGCACCTTCTCGCGGCCGACGAGGTACGGCGGGGCGGACGGGAAGACCCGCCCTCGGAGCTCGGGGTTCACTGGCACCCGTCGAGTCTAGCCAGGGGCGACGTCGGGGACGGGGGGAGGCCTTCCGTCCAGGGAGGGCGGAGGCCTTTTGTCGGAGGGGCGGCGTACGTTCTCCCCATGAGCGACGCCAACATCGATCCCGACATCACGCCCGTCGATCCCGCGGCCCCCGAGGCCGACGAGAACGCTGCCTCCGGCCCCGCCGAGGGCTCCGACCAGTCGCAGGGCACCCCGCTCGCCGGCGCCACCCTGGGCGGCGAGCGCCCCGACTCCTCCAACACCGCCTCGAAGGACCCTGAGCAGTGGGTGACCGGCGACGAGCCGATCACCGGCCCGCAGGCGAGCTACCTCGACACGCTGGCCCGCGAGGCCGGCGAGGAGCTCCCGGCCGACATGACCAAGGCCGAGGCCAGCGAGAACATCGACCGCCTTCAGCAGAAGACCGGTCGCGGGGCCTGATCCCCGTCGGGTGACCCCGGGCCCGTGGGGCCCGGGGTCAACTCGTTCCGCACGGTGGGTCCTCCCGGCTCCTCCCGTCGTGCCGACCGGCCCGACCTCTGCCAGGCTGGGTCCGATGTCGACAGTCTCCGCGCTGGTGCGCAGCACCCACCCCGGCCCCACGGTGACCGTCACGCTCCTCAGCCTCGTGCTCGGCTTGGCCGTCTCGCTCGAGGCGGGCCCCCTCGTCGTGGTCACCGTCGCCGTGCTGGCGGGCCAGGTCTCGATCGGGCTCTCGAACGACCTCGTCGACCTGGACCGTGACCGCAGCGTCGGCCGGGCCGACAAGCCCGTCGCCCTGGGCCAGGTCTCACCCGGCGTGGTGGGCGCGGCCGCGGTCGCGTCCCTCGTCGTCGGTGTCGCCGCCCCGTTCCTCCTCTCGGTGCCCGCGGGGCTCGCCCACCTCGTGCTCGTCGCCTCCGGCTGGGCATACAACCTGGGGCTGAAGCGCACCGTCGCCTCCGTCGTCCCGTTCGTGGTGAGCTTCGGGCTGCTGCCCGCGGTGGTGACCCTCGCGCTCACGCCTCCCGCGCCTCCCGCGGCCTGGGCCCTCGGGGTCGGGGCCGTCTTCGGCGTCGCCATCCACTTCACCAACGTGCTGCCCGACCTCGGCGACGACGCGGCCACCGGCGTGGCCGGCCTGCCGCACCGCCTCGGCCGCCTGCCCGCCGGGGTGGTCGCCTTCGCCGCCCTCGCGGTCGCGGCCTGCCTCACGCTCGCGGGCCAGCTCGGCAGCGGGGCCACGGCCGCCGGCCCCGTCGTGGCCGTGCTCGGCTTCGTCGTCGTGCTCGGCATCGCCGCCGCGGGCACGGTCGTCGTCGTGCGGGGCGGCGACACCCGCCTGCTCTTCCGGCTGATCATCGTGGCCGCCCTCGTGCTCGTCGGGCAGCTGGCCCTCAGCGGCGCGGCGATCGTCGCCTGAGCCGCGCGGCGGACCCGGCCCCGGCCCCGGCGACCACGACCACGGCCACTGCCGCGATCGCGCCGCCCGTGACCGATCAGGCGAAGCGCATCGCGTAGGTGTCGGCGAGGAGGCGCGAGGCCGGCGACCGGAGGGCGACCGTCAGGCCCGCGCGGCGCACGGCCAGGGCGGCGGGGCCCGCCGGTCGGCCGAGCGCCATGTTGAGCTCGGCCTGGCGGGCGGCCCGGAGGGCGGCCCGGCGCCGGGACGCCTCGACGGCGCCGAACGCGCCCGGGTCGTGTCGACGACCGCCCGCGGTCCGGAGCGCCCGCGAGAGCACGGGGGCCCAGGCCACGGCGTCGAGCCAGCCGAGGTTCATGCCCTGCCCACCGATGGGGCTGATCTCGTGGGCGGCGTCGCCGATGAGGAGGACGCGCCCGACCGCGGTGCGCGCGGCCAGCCGCCGCTGCACCGAGAACGCGCTGAGCATGGTCGACGAGGCGGCGTCGACGCGGAGGCCGGTGCGGCGCCGGACCAGGTCGGCGACCTCGTCGACGTCGGGGCCGGTGGGCCCGCCCTCGGGCAGCGACACCACGAAGCGGCGCACGCCGCCCGGCAGCGGGAACGACTCGACCACGCCGTCGCGCTCGACGTTCACGACGGCGTCGGCACCGTCGCTGGTCTCGTCGGCGAAGTCGCCCATCACGAAGCGGTCGCGGTAGCGGCGGACGGGCGCGTCGACGTGCAGCAGGTCACGGACGCCGCTCCGCGAGCCGTCCGCGGCGACGACGAAGCGCGCGGCGAGCTCGACCGGCCCCGACGGGCCCTCGCCGGTCAGCACGACCCGTTCGCCCTCCTCGACGAGGCCGGTGAGGCTCACGCCCCGGCGCAGCGCGCCGGGGGCCAGCGCCTCGAGGCGAGCCCGCAGCACGGCCTCGGTGCGGTGCTGCGGCACGGCGGCGACGAAGGGCCAGCGCGCTCCCGGGCGGCGGTCGAAGTCGACGGTGCCGAGCGTGCGGCCGGCGCTCCGCGCGACGCCGCGGCGGATCCGCACCGCCGACTCCACCAGCTCCTCCGCGGCGCCGACGGCGGCCAGGGCGTCGAGGGACGGCGGGTGGACGCCGATCGCGCGCGAGAGCTGCGGTTCGTCGGTGCGGCGCTCCCAGACGGCGACGTCGAGGCCGAGCTGCGCGAAGAGGGCCGCGGCGTGCACCCCGACGGGCCCGCCGCCGACGACCACGACGTCGTGCGTGATCACGAGGCGACCTCCGCGGCCGCCCGACCCGCGACTCCCCCCGGCTCCGAGGAGGCGCGGAGCGGCTCCCAGGTCAGCCAGACCCGCATCGGCGGCCGGGCCAGCACGCGCCAGCGCGGCGGCGCCACGGCGCGGAGCTCGTCGACGCGCCAGCTGCGGCGGATCGAGCGGAGGCCGTCGACCCGGACGAACGACGACCCCGCCAGCGGCAGCGTGCCGAGCGCGTAGGCGGCGTAGGCAGCCCGCGAGCGCCGGATGTCGCTGTGCAGGGCGAGCCGGCGGGCCAGCCGCTCACTGTCGGAGAGGACGGCCGTGCGTGCGGCGTCGTCGAGGTGGTGCAGCACGTGGTTCGACACGACGACGTCGAAGGTCTCGCCCGACGCCACCAGGTCGGCGCTCGAGGCCCGCCGGTAGTCGACCCCGCGTCGGGGCCGGGCCGACGCGAAGTCGTGGGCCCGCTCGTCGGGGTCGACCGCCGTGACGTGCAGCGCGAGCCCGTCACGCTCGGCCCACCGCGCCAGCGCCCTCGCGAGGTCACCGCCGCCCGAGCCGAGGTCGAGCAGGGTGGTCGGGGCGCCGGCCGAGGCCACGAGGGGCCGGAGGCGCTCCGTCCAGGCCCGCCGCCAGCCGGCCACGAGCCCGTTGACGAACGGGAAGACCGCGTAGGTGCGCCGCAGGGCCGCGGGATCGCAGTCGGGGTCGTCCATCAGCTCGGCCAGGTGCTCCGCCCGCCCGCGCAGGTCGGGCAGGAGCAGCGTCACGCCGCGACCCGACGCGTGAGCAGGCTCGTCTCGACGGTGAGGCCGGGGCCGAAGGCCATGGCGCAGACGCGCTCCCGGACAGGCGCGACGTCGGCGGCGCCGGCGTCGGGCACGGCGTCGGGCAGCAGGTGCTCGCGCAGGATGAAGAGCACGGTCGCGCTCGACATGTTGCCCCGCGTGCGCAGCACCTCGCGCGACGGCGCCATCTGCGGGTCGCTGAGGCCGAGCCGCTGCTGCACGCGGTCGAGGATGCTCCGCCCGCCCGGGTGCACCGCCCAGCGCGTCACGTCGCCGACGCCGACGCCCTCCGCAGCGAGCAACGGCACGAGCGCGTCGTCGATGTTCTCCTCGACGATGTGCGGCACGTAGCTGCTGAGCACCATGTCGAAGCCCTGGTCGCCGATGCTCCAGGCCATGTCGTCCTCCCCCACCGGGGTCAGCACCGTCTCGAGCACGTCGAGGTCGAGCACCGTCTCGCCGGCCGGAGCCGGGCGCGCCGTCACGACCGCGGCCGCCGCGCCGTCGGCGAAGACGGAGGAGGCGATGATCGCGTCGGGGTCGTCGCTGCTGCGGAGGTGGAGGGTGCAGAGCTCGGCGCAGACGACGAGGACGACGGCGTCCGGGTCGGCGAGGCACGTGTCGCGGGCCGACCGCAGGGCCGGGAACGCTCCGTAGCAGCCCATGAAGCCGATGTGCAGCCGCCGCGTCGTCGCGGGCAGGCCGAGGCGGCGCACCAGCAGGTAGTCGGGCCCGGGCGCGAAGAAGCCGGTGCACGAGACGGTCACGACGTGGGTCACGTCGGCCGCGGTGATCCCCGCGGCGCCGACCAGCGCCTCCTCGGCGGCCCGCGCGAAGAGGTCGGGGCTCTCGGCGACGTACACGTCGTTGCGCACGCCGGTCGTGGGGCTGAGGATGCGGCCCTCGGCCCGGTCGTAGAACGTGGGAGTCGCGGCGTCGTCGTCGGGACCGCCGTCGGCGGCCGGCTCGGCCACGGGCTCGGCGCCGAGCTCGGCGATGACGGTGTGCCGGGTGTCGATGGCGGCACCGTCGAAGACGGCCCCGATGAGGCGCGGAGCGAGCCTGCCGAGGCCGGGCTGCGACCGGAAGACGTCGCGGATGTGGGGCTGGTCGATGACGGTCGGGGGCAGGGCTGTTCCGATGCTTCGGATGCTCACGGGCATGCGTCATGGTATGCCCGGGGCCCCGAGCGTCGGCCCGGCCGGGCGGAGGGCTTGCCCCTCGGGGTGCTGCTGTGCAGGGCCCGAGGGGGCGTGTGCACCTGGCGCCCGGACGTGACGACGTCGACGTCGACGGACGGGGAGCCCGACGATGAGAGGCGACCTCGATCGGCCCGAGAGGTTCTGCCCGAGAGGTCCTGCAAGAGAGGTCCTGCGGTAGCGAGGGCGGGACTCGAACCCGCGACACCACGATTATGAGCCGTGTGCTCTAACCAACTGAGCTACCCCGCCGCAAGCTGTCGCCACGGTGGGCGTGACCAGCTGGAGCCCCGAGTCAGGTTTGAACTGACGACCCCTTCCTTACCATGGAAGTGCTCTACCACTGAGCTATCGGGGCGTGAGACCGGGCCGCAGACTGGCTGCTGCCGATCGGCACCTGACGACTTTAGCAGAACGCGGGAGCTCTCGTGCACACCGTGACGACACCGTCCGGCTGTCGGAGGTCGAGGCCAGGATCGGGTCATGCACAGCCTCGAGGTCCTGCTCGATCCCGCCGCCGACTCCGCCGTGCGCGACGACTGGGTCGTGCTCTCCGCGGCGGGGCTGCCGTCGCTCGGCGAGCACACGGGCGAGACCAACGCCCCCCACGTGACGCTGCTCGCCCGGCCGTCGCTCGACGACACGGCCGACGACGCGCTCCGCGAGCTGGCGGCCGCGACCCTGCCGCTGCCCGTCGAGCTGGGCTCGCCCCTGGTCTTCGGCACCGGGCGGCGGGGGCTCGTCCTGGTGCGGTCCGTCGTGCCGACCGACCGCCTGCTCGGGCTGCACCGCGCCGTCCACGACCTGGTCGAGCGCGGCCGGGGCAGCGACGAGACCGTGGAGCACACCCGGCCCGACGCGTGGACGCCGCACGTCGCCCTGGCCCGACGGCTCACGCCGGCCGGGGTGGCGACCGCGCTGGAGGCGCTGTCCGACGCTGCGTCAGCACGCGAGACGGCGACCCTCGAGGAGGCGCGGGCCGGCGGCGACCCCGCCCGCGACTCCTCGACGACCTGGCTGGCCGCGATGCGCCGCTGGGACAGCGACCGGAAGACCGTGGTCGCCCTGGGCCCCGCCCGCTAGTCGAGCGGGGTGGAGACGAGCTCGAGGCTCGCGAGGTCGTCGGCCGTGAGCTCGACGTCGGCGGACTCGAGCAGGCCCTCCAGCTGGATCACCGTGCGGGCGCTGGCGAGCGCGCCGATGACGTTCTGGCGGCTGGCGAGCCACGCGATGGCGACGGCGCCGGGCTGGACGCCCTGGCGCTCGGCGATCTCGACGAGCACCTCGACGGTGCCCTGGTTCTGGGGGGTGACGTAGCTCATCGCCCGACCGCCCCGGGGCGAGTCGCCGCGGCCGGCGTCGCCGCGGTACTTGCCGGTGAGGAACCCGCTCGCGAGCGAGGAGTGCGGCAGGACGGCCAGGCCGAAGTGGTCGACGATCGGGGCGACGTCCGACTCGTAGTCGCCGCGGCGGACGAGGTTGTAGGCGGCCTGGACGGCGGCGAACGGGTGGAGCCCGTCGCGGTCGGCGATGGCGAGCGCCTGGCGCAGGCGGGCGCCGGTGTAGTTCGAGGCGGCGGGCCAGCGGATCTTGCCCTCGTCGACGAGCTCGCTGAGCGCCCCGACGGTCTCCTCCAGGGGGGTCTCGTCGTCGTCGAAGTGCGTCGCGTAGAGATCGATGTGGTCGGTGCGCAGCCGGAGGAGCGACGCCTCGACCGCCCGGCGGATGCTCGCCCGGCCGAGCCCGGGAGCGTCGGGGTGCTGGCCGCACTTGGTGCTGATGACGACCTTCTCGCGGTTGCCGGGGCGCGCCAGCCAGCGGCCGATGATGGCCTCCGACTCACCGCCGGAGTTGCCGGGCAGCCAGGCCGAGTAGACGTCGGCCGTGTCGATCACGCGCCCGCCGTCGCCCGCGAAGACGTCGAGCACCTCGAGCGCGGTGGGGGCCCCGACCGTCCAGCCGAACACGTTGGTGCCGAGGGCGAGGGGGAAGCCGTCGCCGTCGGGGAACACGGCGTCGGCGACAGGGGTGGTCGAGGCGTCCAGGAGCGCTCCGTTCGGGGTCGTGAGGTGTGGTCAACGGTACTGGATGGGGGCCTCCGAGCCTGCCGTATCGTGGGCGCATGTCCTCTACCGAGACCACGGGCGACACGCTCGACTCCCCCTCCGAGACCGACGTCCAGGCACCCGCCGATCCCGAGACGGAGGGCCTCGCCACGTCCGCCGACGACCTCGAGTGGTGGCGCACCGCCGTCATCTACCAGGTGTACCCGCGCTCCTTCGCCGACGGAGACGGCGACGGCGTCGGCGACCTCCCCGGCATCACGGCCCGGCTCGACGCGCTCGTCGAGCTCGGCGTCGACGCCGTCTGGCTGTCGCCCTTCTACACGTCGCCCCAGGCCGACGCCGGCTACGACGTCGCCGACTACACCGACGTCGACCCGCTCTTCGGCACGCTGGCCGACTTCGACGCCCTCCGTGCCCGCGCGACCGAGCTCGGCCTGCGCCTCATCGTCGACCTCGTGCCCAACCACTCGTCGTCGGCCCACGTCTGGTTCCGCGAGGCCCTGGCGGCGGCGCCCGGGTCGCCCGAGCGCGCCCGCTACATGTTCCGCGAGGGCCGCGGGGCCGCGGGCGAGCTGCCGCCGAACAACTGGGAGTCGATCTTCGGCGGCCCGGCGTGGAGCCGGGTCACCGAGGCCGACGGCAGCCCCGGCCAGTGGTACCTGCACCTCTTCGACTCGTCGCAGCCGGACCTCGACTGGACAAACCCGTGGGTGCGCTCCGCCTTCCTCGACGTGCTCCGCTTCTGGCTCGACCGCGGCGTCGACGGGTTCCGGGTCGACGTCGCCCACGGCCTGGTCAAGGCCGAGGGCCTGCCCGACTACACCCCGCCCGCCGACGCGGGCAGCATGGGGGGCGGCCTCGGCGAGGACCGCACCCCGCCCTACTGGGGTCAGGACGGCGTGCACGAGATCTGGCGCGAGTGGCGTCGCGTGCTCGACGAGTACGAGGGCGACCGCGTGCTCGTCGCCGAGGCCTGGGTCGAGCCGCTCTCGAAGCTGGCGAACTGGGTGCGCCCCGACGAGATGCACCAGGCCTTCAACTTCGCGTACCTCGAGACGGGCTGGTCGGCCGCCGAGATCCGCCGCGTGGTGGACGCGTCGATCGAGGTCTTCGCGAGCGTCGGAGCCCCGAGCACCTGGGTGCTGAGCAACCACGACGTCGTGCGCCACGCGAGCCGGCTCGCCCTCACCGCCGAGAACCCGCAGGGTCACGGCATCGGCCCGCGCAGCCCCGGCCTGCCGATCCCCGAGCTCGGCCTGGCGCGGGCCCGTGCCGCGACGGCCGTCATGCTCGCCCTCCCCGGCAGTGCCTACCTCTACCAGGGCGAGGAGCTGGGGCTTCCGGAGGCGGTGGACCTGCCCGACGATGCTCGTCAGGACCCGACGTGGTTCCGCACGGACGGCGAGCGCTACGGTCGCGACGGCTGCCGCGTGCCGCTGCCCTGGGAGTCGGGGTCGCCCGCCTTCGGGTTCAGCGAGACCGGCGCCTCCTGGCTGCCGCAGCCCGACGACTGGAGCACCTACGCGCGCGACGAGCAGCGCGGGGTGCCCGGGTCGACCCTCGAGCTCTACCGCTCGGCTCTGGCCCTCCGCTCGGAGCACGAGCTCGGCGCGGGCCGTCTCGAGTGGCTGAGCGGCTGGTCGGACGACGTGGTGGCGTTCCGCAGCGGCGACGTCGTGGTGCTCGCGAACACCGGCGAGGTGCCGGTGGAGCTGCCCGTCGCCGACGTGCTGCTCTCGACGATGGCGCTCGACGGCCCGGCGCTGCCCGCCAACGCCGCCGTCTGGCTGCGGGCGGAGGGCGTCACCGGCTGACGCCGCCCGCCGACGACGATGCCCCCCGGCCCGTGCCGGGGGGGCTTCGTCGTGCACGAGGTGCGTCAGTTCGTGTTGGCCTGGAGCCACGGGTACGGGTCGACGGGCACGCCGGCGAGGTGGATCTCGAAGTGCAGGTGCGCGCCGGTGCTGTTGCCGGTGCTGCCGACCTTGCCGACGAGCTGCCCGACGGTCACCGTGTCGCCCACCTTCACCTCGACCGAGCCGGTCTGCATGTGCGAGTAGGTCGACGTGACCTTCTGGCCGTCGATGACGTGCTCGATCTCGACGTGGTTGCCGAAGGCGCCCGACGGGCCGGTGACGACGCTGACGGTGCCGTCGGCGATGGCCTGGATGGGCGAGCCCGCGCCGGGCACGAAGTCGAGGCCCTCGTGGAAGGTGGAGCAGAAGCTGCAGTTCGAGACCTGACGCGCGCCGAAGCCGCTGCTGATCGGCACGCCGGTCTGGAAGGGCCACTGGACGGTGCCGGCCATGTCGTTCGAGAACGTGCTCGAGCTGGTGGAGGCGTACTCGGAGGCGACCTTCATCTCGGTGACCGAGTAGCCGTCGCGGCTCACGTCGTCGTCGGTCGCTCCGCCGGCGACGAAGCTCTGCGCGGCCGCGGCGCTCTTCTTGGCGACGGTGGCCTCGGGGGTGTCGACGAAGAAGGCGTTGGCGGGCACCGAGGTGGCCACGAGCATCGCGCCCGCGAACATCATCGCACCGACGACGGTCACGCGCTTCGAGGTGCGCTGGAACGCGGAGGGAGCCGTCCGGGCCGCCGGGGTCGACCGGGCGGAGGCGGTGGTCGCGGCGGTGGGGCTCGCGGACCGGGTGCGGCGAGGGCCGGCGGCGGGCCGGGACGCCGTGGCGGTGCGCTGGGGAGCGGTGCGGCCGCGCCGCGAGGCGGCCTCGGCGGCCCGCAGGGAGGCGCGGGTCGGCAGGGCCTGGGCCGTGGAGACCTCGGGGGGCGCGATGGTCGGGACCGCGGTCTCGACGACCACGGGCTCCGCGGCCAGCGTGGGTGCTGCCTCGGGGGCGGCGACGGCACCGGGAGCTGCTGCGGCGGCGGCGCGGCGCTCGGCCTCGCGGGCTTCGCGGCGGGTGAGGAAGACGGGCGAGGCGGCCTCGGCGGTCGGTGTCGTCAGAGCATCGTCGGCTCGGGGCGACGGGGTCTCGTCGCGGTCGTGCTCGGCGAAGGTCTGGGGGTTCGACACGTCGTGATGGTCCTCGGGGTCGTCGGGACGGAGAGGCGGATGCACCCTCTTCTTCTCGGCCGCTACACCGGTGACTCAGGTCACGGAAAAGTAACGAACCAGTCAAGGGTAGCCGCTCAGGCCACGGATGGCTACCCGAGTCAGGGGGTCACGGCCAGCGTGGCATGTCAGATGCGGTGTCCCGTCGCCGAGGAACAGGGCCGCCGACCCCGCCCGACCGGCTCAGATCCGGGCCTCGGCGACCGCTCGCCAGAGCTCGTCGGCGATGCTCGGAGCGGCGGCGGACGTCAGGCGTCCGCCCTCGGCGGAATCGCCCGAGGCTCGGACGACGGCGCCCGCCTCCTCGGCGACGAGGGCTCCCGCGGCGTGGTCCCACGGCTTGAGCCCGCGCTCGACGTAGGCGTCGAGCCGGCCGGTCGCGACCGCGCAGAGGTCGAGCGAGGCGGCCCCCTGGCGCCGGATGTCGCGCACCTTCCCGATCAGCCGCCCGACGGCCGCGACCTGCTCGACGCGGCGCTCGGCCTCGTACGAGAAGCCCGTCGCCACGAGCGACTCCGCCAACGTGGCCGGGGAGGACGGACGGAGGCGCTGGTCGCCCAGCCACGCGCCTCCCCCTCGGGACGCCGTCCAGGTCTCGCCCGACAGCGGGTTCACGACGCAGCCGGCGAGCGCCCGCCAGGCGCCCGGCACCGGGTCGCCCTCGACGACGGCGACGCTGACGGCCCACTGCGGGATCCCGTAGAGGAAGTTGACGGTGCCGTCGATGGGGTCGACGACCCAGGTGAGGCCCGTCGTCGAGCCGTGCTCGGCTCCCTCCTCGCCGAGGAAGCCGTCGCCGGGCCGCAGCTCGGCCAGGCGGGCGCGGAGGTGCTCCTCGACCTCGCGGTCGGTGTGGGTGACGACGTCGACGAGGCTGCTCTTCGTCGCGGCGACGGCGACGCCCTCGGAGCGGCGGCGGGCGGCGAGCGCCGCCGCCTCGACGGCGACCGTGCGGGCCACCTCGAGGAGGGCGGCGGGCGAGGTCGCGGTGGCGGCGGCGGGCGGGGTGGCCGCAGGCGGGGTGGCGGGCTGGTCGGTCATGGTGCTCCGTCGGTCGGTCGGTGCCGGACCCAGGCCCCGGACGTGCCCGGAAAGACGGAACGGACCCGAGGTCTCGAGTCCGTTCCGTGGTGCCGACGTGGGTGATCACGTCGAGCTGGGGTGGCAAGTGAGGGATTCGAACCCCCGAAGGCTACGCCGGCTGATTTACAGTCAGATCCCTTTGGCCACTTGGGTAACTTGCCATGCACGCCCGGCCCATGTGTTCACCGACCGGAGGCGCCAGACAAATATACAGCCTCCGGAGCCCCCTCACGACCACCCCGCCTCCCCCGCCCCCCTCCGTGGCCAGCTCGCCGCTCCGCCTCGCACTCACCACTAGCCACCCCCGGGCGCCACGTTCTCAAATTTGCGAGTGATCGGCCCGGTGACGTCGTGGGAGGCCGATGCCTGCGGTGGGTGTGCGCGGATCACTCTCGTTCTACGGAGCGGGCTTCCGAGAAGTCTTCTCAGAGCGCGGCTGTCGGGGGTCTCCACAACCGACCCGTGCAGGTGCCCTCCTCATTCTGACGAACCCGCCGCCTCTCCCCCGACCGGCGAGTGGGGGCGCGATCAGGAAGGCGAACGCCACGAGGCTCACCCCGATGGACCCCAGGATCAGCTCTGCTCTCATCGCCCACGCCGGTCTCGTCACCCGTGCCGATCTGCTCCGACACGGACTGTCGCAGGGCGAGATCGATGCCGCCTGGCGCGCTGGCGAGGTCCTCCGCATCCGTCACGGCCTCTACGGCGACCCTGAGCTGCCTGTGCCCGTGATCAGGGCGGCTCGCGTCGGCGGACCCCTCGCCGGGCCATCGGCCGTCGCTCAGGCCGGCGCCTGGCAACCGCACGGCGCGCCGCTGTTCGTCAGTGCGCGAGCGAACGACCATCGCCTCCGCGACCCGGACGACGCGGGTCGGCGACTGCGTCGGCACGACCCCACGGTGGTCGTCGTCCGCGACCGCGAGCAGCTCGATCCCATCGTCGAACGCGCCGTGGTCTCGCGGGTCACCGCCGTCGCGCAGACCGTCCGCCTCCTGCCTGTCTGGGAGGCCGTCGCCGTCCTCGACTCCCTCCAGCACGTCGGCCTCCTGCGCGAGCCTGCAGCACTCGAAGAACTGCGTCGACGACTTCCCCGGCGGCTCCAGGGGGTGCTCGACCTCGCCGACCACCGGTCCGAGGCCGGGACGGAGTCGATCACTCGGGTGCGCCTCCTCGAGGCGGGCATTCCCACGTTGGTCCAACCCGTCCTCGCACCCGGCATCCGAGCTGACCTCCTCGTCGGCGACCGTCTGGTCGTCGAGTGCGTGAGCGTCGAGCACCACGCCGGATCGAGCAACTTCAACGCCGACCGCCGACGCATCGCTCACCTCGTGCAGCTGGGGTACACGGCTGTCGAGCTGCCCTACCCCGACATCCAGTTCGACTGGGGCTGTGCCCTCGCGACGGTCGAGTCGGCCATGTGGACCCTCGGCATCGCAAAGGGAGAGAGTCCTGAGGTGCGACGCCTCCGATGACTGGCCTCTGAGCGCCCTGGACTCCCGATCACTCTCAAATTACGAACCACGGGAGGTGGGACGGTCAGCAGGAGGGGCAGGGCGGAGGCGGACGAGCCGGAGGCGCGGGGCAGGCAGGCGGGCGGAGGCGCGGGGCGGGCGGAGGCGAGCAGCCGCCGGCGCCCGGCTACTGCGGCTACTGCACCGCGGAGGTGAGGCGGGCGACGTTGTCGAGCACCTTCGAGCGGAAGGGGCGGACGAGCCACTCCTCGAGCAGCAGCTCGCGGCTGGCGTCGCGGTACGACTGCTCGACCTCGCGCAGCTGCCGCACGAAGCTCCGGCCGCGGATCATGACGGAGATCTCGAGGTTGAGGCTGAACGACCGCATGTCCATGTTGCTCGAGCCGATGACGGCGACCTCGTCGTCGACGGTGAGGTGCTTCGCGTGCAGCACCGTCGGCGACCGGTACAGGAAGATGCGCACGCCGGCCCGCAGCAGCGCCTCGTAGTACGACCGCTGCGCGTGGTAGACGACGGCCTGGTCACCGATCTCGCTGACGAAGAGCTGCACCTCGATGCCCCGCTGCGCCGCGGTCGTGACCGCGTAGAGCATCGACTCGTCGGGCACGAAGTACGGGCTCGTGATGATGATGCGCTCCTGCGCGTTGTAGAGGAGCGTGTTGAAGAGCCGCAGGTTGTTCTCGCCGTCGAAGCCCGGCCCGCTGGGCACGACCTGGCAGTCGACCGTCGGTGCGTCGTCGGCGACGACCACGGGGTCGGCCTCGCGGAGCAGCAGCTCGTCGGTCTCCGAGTACCAGTCCGTCACGAAGAGCGCGTTGACGCCCGCGACGATCGGCCCCTCGAAGCGGACCATGAAGTCCTTCCACTGCAGCCCGCGCCGGTGGTTGCCGCGCCGCTGGTAGCCCCGCTCGATCATGTTCTGCGAGCCGGTGAAGGCGACCTGCCCGTCGATCACCAGCAGCTTGCGGTGGTTGCGCAGGTCGGGCCGCTGGTAGCGCCCCCGCAGCGGCTGGACCGGCAGCATGAGCTGCCACTCGACGCCCATGCGCGTGAGGCGTCGACGCGTCCGGCGGTAGCCGGGGTAGCCCCGGCTCGCGATGTGGTCCATCAGCACCCGCACCGTGACGCCACGGCGCCGGGCGTTCTCGAGGGCGACGAAGAACGGCTCCGTCGTCGCGTCGAGGCTGGTGATGTAGAACTCGGCGTGCACCCAGCGGTGGGCTCCGTCGACGGCCTCGACCATCGCCTCCATCGACCTCGCGTAGTCGGAGTGCAGCTCGGCCGTGTTGCCGCCCACGAGGGGCATGGCGCCGAGCGTGCGGTTCAGCGCGATCACCGAGTCGAGCCAGAGGGGCCAGGGGTGGTCGCGGGTGACGCGCTCCATGCCCTCGGTCGTCTCGACGATGTAGGTGTTGATCTCCTGCTGCTTCTCGCGCCGACGGCGCGGCAGCTTCGTGCTGCCGAAGAGCAGGAAGAGCAGGAACCCCACGTACGGGATGAGGAAGATCGCCAGCAGCCAGGCCGTCGCGGTCGTGGGCCGACGGTTGATCGGCACGTAGACGATCGCGAAGACGCGGATGGCGATGTCGAAGACGACACCGAGCACCGCGATGGTGGCGGGCAGCCACGCGGGCTCGGTCACGGAGGGCTAGCGGAAGTTGACGAACTGCAGGTCGACGTCGAGGTCGGCCTTCTTCAGCAGCGCCATCGTGGCCTGGAGGTCGTCACGGCTCTTCGACGTGACGCGGAGCTCGTCGCCCTGGATCTGGCTCTTGACGCTCTTGGGGGCCTCGTCGCGGATGATCTTGCCGATCTTCTTCGCGTGCTCCTGCTCGATGCCCTCCTTGAGGGCGGCCTCGATGCGGTACTCCTTGCCGCTCGCGAAGGGCTCGCCCACGTCGAGGTGCTTGAGGCTGATGCTGCGCTTGATGAACTTCGACTCGAGGACGTCGAGCACGGCCTTGACGCGCTCCTCCGTCGAGGCCTTGAGCAGGAGCTTCTCACCGCTCCAGTCGACCGAGGCGCCGACGTTCTTGAAGTCGTAGCGCTGCTCGATCTCCTTCTGTGCCTGGTGGAGGGCGTTGTCCGCCTCCATCTTGTCGACCTTGCTGACCACGTCGAAGGAGCTGTCTGCCATGCCGGCCAGCTTAGCGGCGACGGGCGGTCACGGCCCGCCGCGGTCGGGACGTCGACCGCGGCGGCCGCCACGCGCCTCCCCCACCACGACGACGCGCCCCCGGCCCGCCCCGCGAGGGGAGGACGCCGGAGGCGCGGTCGAGGTCGACAGGGCGGGTCGCCTACGCGTCGGCGGACTCCACGGCCCGCGAGACGCGCACCATCTCGTCGCGCTCGACGACCTTGACGCGCGCCCGCTCGTGCTCGTGCGCCGACCCGAGCGCCTGCTCGTGCTCGTCGAGGCGGTGCCACCCCTCGAGGTCGGTGTAGGCCACGCCGCGCTGCGCGAGCAGGGCCGGCATCGCGTCCTCCGACGGGTCGGCGGGCTGCCACCAGCTCGCCTGGTCGTTGATGACGTGCGCGACGGTCTCCATCGCGTCGGACTTCGTGTGCCCGATGAGGCCGACCGGCCCGCGCTTGATCCAGCCGGTGGCGTAGACGCCGGGGACGATCTGGTTCTCGTCGTCCATCACCTGGCCCTCGTGGTTCGGGATCACGCCGCGACGCTCGTCGAACGGGATGCCGTCGAGCGGCGAGCCGAAGTAGCCGACGGCGCGGTAGATCGCCTGCACGGGCACGTCGCGGATCTCGCCGGTGCCCTCGACGCCGCCCTGGCCGTCGGGCCGGGTGCGCTCGTACCGGAAGGCGGCCACACGGCCCTGCTCGTCGCCGACGACCTCGACGGGCTTGGCGTAGAAGTGCAGGTGCAGGCGGCGCGACGCCGTGCCGACCTCGCGCTGGCGCCACTGGTTCAGCACCTTGTCGATGACGAAGACCTGCTTGTTCGTCGCGATGGCGGTCTTCGACGCCTCGTCGTGGTCGAAGTCCTCGTCGTGGACGATCATGTCGACGTCGCGCACCTCGCCGAGCTCACGGAGCTCGAGCGGGGTGAACTTCACCTGCGCGGGCCCGCGGCGCCCGAAGACGTGCACGTCGGTGATCGACGACTGCTTGAGCCCCTCGTAGACGTTGTCGGGGATCTCGGTCGGCAGCAGGTCGTCGGCGTGCTTCGCGAGGATGCGCGACACGTCGAGCGCGACGTTGCCGACGCCCACCACGGCGACCGACTGCGCGTCGAGCGGCCACGTGCGCGGGAAGTCGGGGTGGCCGTCGAACCAGCTCACGAAGTCGGCGGCGCCGTAGCTGCCATCGAGGTCGATGCCGGGCACGTCGAGGTCGGCGTCCTTGATGGCGCCGGTCGAGAAGATCACGGCGTTGTAGTGCGCCTTGAGGTCGTCGAGGGTGATGTCGACGCCGTAGCGGACGTTGCCGAAGACGCGGATGTCGCCGCTGTCGAGCACGTCGCGCAGCGCGTTGACGATGCCCTTGATGCGGGGGTGGTCGGGGGCGACGCCGTAGCGGACGAGGCCGTAGGGCGCGGGCAGCTGCTCGAAGAGGTCGATCGACACGTCGAAGGCCTTCTCGGCCTTGAGCAGGATGTCGGCGGCGTAGATGCCGGCGGGGCCGGCGCCGACGATGGCCAGACGCAAGGTGGTCACGGGGGTTCTCCCTCTGGTGGGTGGCGCGGGGGTGCCGGCCGGTGGTCGGTGCGGGGCACCGCAGGTCGTGGTGGTGCTGTCGTGGTTCGGAGCCGAGGCCCCGGGAGGCGCGGTGCCGGTCAGGCGGAGCGCTCGACCACCCGGTCGGCGAACCGGGTCAGGGCCTTCTTGACCGGACCGGACGGCAGGGGCGCCAGCGCCTCGAGGGCCTCGTTGGCCCAGCGGTGGGCCTCGAGCCGGGTGCGCTCGGTGACCTCGTGCTCGCGGAGCTGGCGCACGATGTCGGCGAACGCCTCCTCGTCGACGCGGGGCGCCTCGTCGTCGTCGGCCTGGGTGACCTCGACGACGCGCTCGATGAGGCCGAGCAGGGCCGCGGCCTCCATGTCGGTCTGCGCCTCCTTGCGGAGGTACAGGAGCGGCAGGGTGACGACGCCGGCCCGGAGGTCGGTGCCGGCGGCCTTGCCGGTGTGGTCGGCGGGGTCGGAGAGGTCGATGACGTCGTCGATCAGCTGGAACGCGATGCCGATCTTCTCGCCGAACGTCGCGACGGGCTCGAGGTACTCGCGCGGAGCACCGGAGAACATCACGCCGGCGCGGGCGGCCGTCGAGATGAGCGAGCCGGTCTTGTCGGCCAGCACGTCGATGTAGTGGGCGATGGGGTCGTCGTCGGCCTTCGGCCCGATCGTCTCGTGCAGCTGGCCGAGGCAGAGGCGCTCGAACGTCTCGGCCTGCAGCAGGATCGCCTCCTGGCCGAGGCCGGAGACGATGGTGCTGGCGCGGGCGAAGAGCAGGTCGCCGCTGAGGATGGCGACGTTGTTGCCCCAGACCGTCTGCGCGCTCGGCACGCCCCGGCGCATCTGCGCCTCGTCCATGACGTCGTCGTGGTAGAGCGACGCCAGGTGGGTGATCTCGGTCGCCTGCGCCGAGGCGACGATGCCGGGGGTCGCCCCCTCGCCGAGCTGGGCGATGAGCAGCGTCAGCGTGGGCCGCACGCGCTTGCCGCCGGCGGCGAGCAGGTAGCGGGTCGTCGCGTCGGCGATCTCGTCGGCGAAGGCGATCTCGCGCAGCAGGCCGGACTCGACCAGCTCGAGGCCGTCGTCGACGGCCGCGACGAAGCGGCGCTCGGCGGGCGAGGCGAAGAGCTTCTCGCCGAGGCCCAGGCTCGCGCTCAGGGAGTTGCGGGTCAGCGGCACGCTCGGGTTCATGGGGTCACCTTGTCGTCTGGTCGGGAGGACCGGCGTGGGTCGGTTACTTCGCCGTCGAGGACGAGGAGGCGCGCGAGGGCGTCGAGGAGGGCTTGCGACCCCGGTGCAGGGCCACGATGCCCGCGCTCAAGTTGCGGTGCGCCACGCGCGTGAAGCCGGCGCCGCGCAGCCACTGGCTGAGCACCTGCTGCTCGGGCCACTTCTCGATCGACTCGGCGAGGTAGGAGTAGGCGGGGCTGTTGCTGCTGGTGACCTTGGAGATCAGGGGCAGCCCGACGCGGAGGTACGCGTGGTACGCCGCGCGGAGCAGGCCGAACGGCGGCGTCGAGAACTCGCACACGACGAGGCGGCCGCCGGGCTTGAGCACGCGGTGCATCTCGGCGAGCGCGACCTTCGGCCGGTTGACGTTGCGGAGGCCAAACGAGATGGTGACGGCGTCGAAGGTGTCGTCGTCGAAGGGAAGCGACTCGGCGTCGCCCTCGACGAACTCGATCTCGGGGTGACGCTGGCGACCGACCTCGACCATGCCGTGCGAGAAGTCGAGCGCGATCACCTCGGCCCCGCGGCGCGCGATGGCGACGGAGCTCGTGCCGGTGCCGGCGGCGATGTCGAGGACCTTGTCGGCCGGGCCCGCGCCGATGGCCTTCACGGTCGCGACGCGCCACAGGACGGCGTTGCCCGCGGAGAGCACGTCGTTCGTGCGGTCGTAGTGCTGGGCGACGCCGTCGAACATGGACGCGACCTCGCTGGGCTGCTTGTTCATATCGGCCTTGGTCACGATGGTCGATCCTACCGGCATGCACTGGGCGCTGCCCGAGTAGGCTGACGCGGTGGATCTCCCGTCGCCGCGCGTCCCCTCCCTCTCCGTCCGCACCACCCGGATCGACCACATCAGCCCCCTGCTCGACGTCGTCGACCGCAGCTCCCCGCTCGTCTTCGTGCGCGGCGGCGCCGGCATGGCCGGCATCGGCGAGGCCGTCCGGCTCGAGTTCTCCGGCCCCTCCCGCATGCGCGACGCGGCGGCCGCCTGGCGCGAGCTGGCCGGCCGGGCGGCCGTCGACGACGAGGTCCGCGTGCCGGGCACCGGCCTGATCGCCTTCGGATCGTTCGCCTTCGACGACGAGTCCGCCGACACGAGCGTGCTGATCGTGCCGAGCATCGTCATCGGCCGTCGCGACGGCGTCGCGTGGATCACCCGCGTCGACGGGGCCGAGCTGCCCGCGGGCACGCCCGTGGGGGCCTCGGTGCGCCTCCGCCTGCGGGAGGGCGAGCTGTCGGCCGCGGGCTACGCCGACGCCGTCGCCCGGGCCGTCGACGCCATCGGCGCCGGCGACGTCAGCAAGGTGGTGCTCGCCCGCGACGTCGTCGGCCAGCTGCCGCCCGAGGCCGACCTGCGCCTCGTCGCGGCCACCCTGCTCACCGCCTACCCGGACTGCTACGCGTTCGCGGTCGACGGGCTGATCGGCGCGAGCCCCGAGACCCTCGTGCGCTCCGAGCGCGGGGAGGTCTCCGCGCGCGTGCTCGCGGGCAGCGCCGCCCGGGGCGTCGACGCCGTGAGCGACGAGCGCGCCGCCCACGCCCTGGCCACCTCCCCGAAGGACCTCGACGAGCACGCCTTCGCGCTCCGCAGCCTGCTGCTCTCGCTCGGCCCGCACGCCACCGACGTCGTGACGGGCGAGCAGCCGTTCACCCTCAAGCTGCCCAACCTCTGGCACCTGGCGAGCGACGTGCGCGGGCGCCTGACCGACGGGTCGAGCTCGCTCGACCTGATCGACTCGTTGCACCCGACGGCCGCCGTGGCCGGCACGCCGACCCGCGAGGCGCTCGCGCTGATCCGCGAGCTCGAGCCCTTCGACCGCGGCCGCTACGCGGGGCCGGTCGGCTGGGTCGGCGCCGACGGCGACGGCGAGTGGGCGATCGCCCTCCGCTGTGCCCACGTCTCGCCCGAGGGCGAGGTGCGCGCGTTCGCCGGGGCCGGCGTCGTGGCCGAGTCCGTCCCCGAGCGCGAGGTCGCCGAGACCACCATGAAGTTCCAGCCCGTCGTGCAGGCGTTCTCGCAGTGACGTCGCCGGGGGCGCGAGGAGGCGCAGGGCAGGACGCTCCGCAGGGGGCCGGAGCCGGGGAGGCGCGGGCCGGCCAGGGCTGGTCGCGACCGGTCGCGCTCGTGGTCGCGGCGGCCTTCTTCATGGAGAACCTCGACGCCACGATCCTGTCGACGGCCACGGCCTCCGTCGCGGCCGACTTCCGGGTGCAGCCCGCGCAGCTCGGCATCGCCGTCACCGGCTACCTCGTCGCCGTCGCCGCGTTCATCCCGCTCGGCGCGTGGCTCGCGGAGCGGTGGGGCGCCCGCCGGGTGTTCCTCGCCGCCGTGGTGCTCTTCACGCTCGCGTCGGTGGCCTGCGCGCTGAGCGGCGACCTCGTCTCGCTGACGGCGTCGCGGGTGGTGCAGGGCCTCGCCGGCAGCATGATGGTGCCCATCGGGCGGCTGATCGTGCTCCGCAGCACGGAGAAGTCCGAGCTCATCCGCGCCATCGCCTACCTGACCTGGCCGGCGCTGGTCGCCCCCGTCGTCGCTCCGCTGATCGGCGGGCTGCTGACGGAGCACCTCGGCTGGCAGTGGGTCTTCCTCGTCAACGTGCCGGTCGGCGTCGCCCTCCTCGTCGTCGCGTGGCGGGTCGTGCCGAGCCCGGAGCCGGGCGACCCCCAGCCTCTCGACGTCGTCGGCCTGCTGCTCGTCGTGACGTCGATCGTCTCGCTGGTCGTGGCCTTCGACCTGCTCGGCGCTCCGTCGACGGTCGCCCTCGGAGCGGCCCTCGTGGTCGTGGCGCTGCTCGCGGGCGTGGCGGCCGTGCGGTGGTTCCGACGCGCACGGCACCCGCTGCTCGACCTCGCGGCGTTCCGCATCGGCTCGTTCCGCGTGACCAACCTCAGCGGCTCGCTCTACCGCGCGGTCGTCAACGGCGTCCCGTTCGTCGTGCCCCTGCTGCTGCAGGACGGCTTCGGCTGGTCGCCGGTCGAGGCCGGCGTGATGCTGATGTGGGTCTTCGTCGGCAACCTCGCCGTCAAGCCGCTCACGACTCCCCTGCTGCACCGCTTCAGGGTCGTGCCGATCATCGTCGTCGCGACCGTCGGGCTCGCCGCGACCTTCGTCGCGACGGCGCTCGTGCGGCCCGACGACTCGCCGGTGCTGGTCGCGGCGGTGCTGCTGCTGAGCGGCGTCTTCCGCTCGGTGGGCTTCACGGCCTACAACACCCTGCAGTTCGCCGACGTGCCCGCGCCGATGATCGGCCCGGCGAACGCCATCGCGTCCATCACGAGCCAGCTCGCCGTGGGCCTCGGGGTCGCCGTGACGGCCCTCGCCGTCCGCCTCGCCGACCTGGCGGCCTCCGCCGACGGCGGCTCCGACCCGGCGACCGGCTACCAGGTGGCCCTCGTCGTGCTCGCGGCGCTCGCCCTGCTCAGCCTGCCCGAGGGCCTCCGTCTGCCGAGGGGCACCGGCGACGCCCTCCGGAGCCGCGCCTCCTGACGGAGGACCCCCCGAGGACGCTCCGCCGGCCGATCAGGTCGAGGCGAGCCGGACCTTCTCCAGCTCGACGTCGTACGGGGCGGCCGGCCAGCGCGGGTCGCGCGCCCTCAGCGCGGCCGTCAGCAGGCGCTGCACGGCGACGCGGGCGTACCACTTGCGGTCGGCGGGCACGACGAACCACGGCGCCGCCTCCGTGCTCGTGCGTCGGATCGCCGTCTCGTACGCCTCCTGGTAGTCCGACCAGAGCAGGCGGTCGTCGAGGTCGCCGGGCACGTACTTCCACTGCTTCTCGGGGTCGTCGAGGCGGGCGCGCAGCCGCTCGCCCTGCTCGTCGCGCGAGACGTGCAGCATGACCTTGACGATGGTCGTGCCCGACTCCGCCAGCTCGCGCTCGAAGGCGACGATGTCGTCGTAGCGCTGCTCGACCTCCTCGGGCGACGCGAGGCGGCGCACCTTGCCGATCAGCACGTCCTCGTAGTGCGAGCGGTCGAAGACGCCGATCATGCCGGGGCCGGGCAGCTCGCGGCGCACGCGCCAGAGGAAGTCGTGCGCGAGCTCCTCCTCGGTGGGCTGCTTGAACGCGTGGTGGGCGACGCCCTGCGGGTCGACGGACCCCACGACGTGACGGACGACGCCGCCCTTGCCCGAGGTGTCGGTGCCCTGCAGCACGAGGAGGACGGAGCCCTGGTCGCCGCCCGTCCGGCTGCTGGCGAAGAGGCGCTCCTGGAGGTCGCTCAGCGCCTCGCGGCCGGACTCGAGCACCTGCCGCGCGTAGCCCTTGTCGCCGGCGAAGCCCGGCGTCGACCGGGGGTCGACGTCGGCGAGGGCGAAGTCGGTGCCCGCACGGAGGATCTCGGCGGGCTCGGACGTCCAGGTGGTGGCCATGCGGCCGAGCCTACGTGCGGCGGGCGGACAGGGGCCGGGCGGAGTCGCGGTGCGGCCGCCGAGTCCGGGCACGCCCGCCGGCCGCGGGGCCTCAGCGCGCGAGCGGGACCTCGATCAGCACCGGGCCGTCCCAGCGGCGGGCGAGGGCCTGGTCGAGCTCGGCCCGCGTCGCGGCGCGCACGTGGTGCCAGCCGTAGCCGGCGGCCAGCGGGGCGAGCTCGACGCTCTGCGGGGTGAACTGGACCCGGGTCATCGCGTCGGCGGGCGCCGTCGCGGCCACCTCGAGGCCGTCGAAGATCGTGCCGCCGCCGTCGTTGCCGACGACGACCTGGAGACGCGGCCGCACCTCGCCGTCGCCGAAGAGCAGCGAGCCGACGTCGTGCAGCAGGGTGAGGTCGCCGAGCAGCACGCGCGTCACGCCCGGGCGCGACTCGTCGAGCTGGCTGGCGAGGGCGATGCCGGTCGCGGTCGCGACGGTGCCGTCGATGCCGGCGAGGCCGCGGTTCGCGTGGACGGGCACCTTCTTGCCGGGCACCGCCTCGTCGACCTCGCGGATCAGCCGGGAGGCGCCGAGCACGAGGCGGTCGTGCGGCCAGGTGACGCGCCAGAGGGTCTCGGCCAGGGCGCGACGCGTGACCCCGCGGCGCAGCAGCTGCACCTCGCCGCGGAGGAACTCCGCCCGCACCGAGGCGTCGTCGCTCGTCGCCGCGTCGAGGTCGGGCGCCTGCTCCGGGTCGCCGACGAGCGCGCGGCCGGCGTGCACCCAGCGGCCCACCCAGGCCCGGTGGGCGCGGTCGTCGGGGGCGCCTCCCCCACCGGCGGCGACCTCGACGGCGGCGACCACGGTCGCGCGGCGGCTCGGGTCGTAGGCGTCGGCGGTGCGCCCGCGGACGACGACGACCTCGACGTCGGGGCGCGCCAGCAGGGCGGGCACCTGGCGGGTCAGCGTCGGGTGGCCGACGACCACCACGCGGCGGACGAGCCCGCCGAACTCCGCATCGGCGAGCAGCGTGCGCCAGCCGAGGGCGAGGTTCGGCCCGAAGTGCGCGCCGCTCGAGACCTCGGCCACGAGGGGGGCGCCGAGCTCGCGGGCGAGGCGCTCGGCGTCGGGACCGGCGTCGTGGCCCGCCACGACCAGCGTGGCCGGGTCGTCGTCGACGGGGAGCCGGTGGGCGGGCCCCGCGGAGGGGCGGGTCACCTCGCCCGGGCGGGCCGCGGGCAGCGTCGTCACGGCCGCCGAGAGCGGCTCGCGCAGGGCGACGTTGAGCTGGACCGGGCCCGGGGTCTCACGGCCGTCGTCGCCGCCGGCCCCGAGCGAGGCCGCGACCGCCGCCCGGGCGAGGCGACGGACGGCCTCGACGTCGACGTCACCCTCGGACGGCGCCTCGACGTCGCGGACCCACGGGACGGCCGGGCCGAAGAGACCGGGCTGCACGGTCGTCTGGTTGCTGCCGACGCCCCGCAGCTCGACCGGCCGGTCGGCGGTGAGGAGGACGAGCGGCACCCCGGAGTGGTGGGCCTCCAGCACGGCCGGGTGGAGGTTCGCCACGGCCGTGCCGGAGGTCGTCACGACCGCGGTGGGCCGACCGGTCTCGACGGCGAGGCCGAGGGCGGTGAAGCCGGCGCTCCGCTCGTCGATCCGCACGCGGAGGCGGAGGCGGCCCGCCCGTTCGAACTCGGCGGCAGCGAGAGCCAGGGCCTGCGACCGCGAGCCGGGGCTGAGGACGAGCTCGTGCACGCCCGCGTCGACGAGCGCGGCGAGCAGCGCGACGGCGTAGTCGGTGGCGACGCTGCCGGAGCGCTCTGCGCCGGGCCCGTGGTCGCTGCCGCTGCCGCTGCCGGCGTCGTCGCCGGGACGCGCGGCGGACCCGTCGGTGTCGGCCTCGGCCTCGCCCTGGACGGCGTCGTGGTCGTCAGGCAGCGCGGAGCCCGAGGAGTCGGTGCTCACGGCCTCAGGCCGTGCCGGTCTTGTCGTCGTTGTCGAGCTCGGAGAGCTCCTGCTCGAGGCGGCGGATCCGCTCGTCGGTGGTCTCCCGGTCGAGGTCGGTCACCGTCGCGGCCGAGCGGCCGGAGAAGTCGGGGTCGTCGTCGGGGGCGATGAAGCGGCGCTGCGGGCCCCGGCCCGCCTTGCGGGCCCGGCCCAGCAGGAACCACAGCACGGCGCCGACGACGGGCAGCAGGACGATGATCGCCGCCCAGAGCGGCTTGTTCAGCGCCCGGAACCGGCTCGACTCCGCGAAGAGGCAGTCGACGAGGGCGTAGATCACGAACGCCGACGCTGCGACGATCGCCACCACCCAGAACTTGACCATGGCGACGATCATAGGCGTCGCTCCCGGGGGTCGGCTGGGCACGCGGCGCCCGGTGCCGGCGAGCGGCCCACGGCGGGCGCACCGGCGGCCGCGGCTAGGATCAGCGCGTGAAACCCTGGGTCAAGTACACGGTCCTGCGCCTCGGCATCTTCCTCGTCGCGCTGGTCCTGTTCGTGCTGCTGCTGCCGAACCCCTACCTCGCGACGCTGCTCGCCGCGGTGGTGGCGTTCTGCGTCTCGTACATCTTCTTCGCCGGCCTGCGGCGGGAGGTCGCGCTCGAGCTGGCCGACCGCCGTTCGCGGCCCGAGCCGCTCGACCGCGACACCCTGGCGGAGGACGACGACCTCGCCGAGCAGGACGCCCGCCTGGCCGAGGCCGAGGCCGAGGCCCCTGCCGCCGACCCGACCGCCGCCGACGACGCCGGATCGAGCCCGACGGACGGCCGGCCCGAGGGCCCCGGCCGCAGCGCCTAGGCGAACAGCACGGCGGCGAGGGCGAGCCCGTACAGGAGCGCCGTGAGCGACGCCAGCTGCAGGGCGAGGATCAGCTCCTTCGGGGTCTTGCCCGTGACGCCGATGACGGCCGCGGGCACGGCCGTCAGCAGCGTGAAGTACACGTACGGCGCGTGGAAGTACAGGAAGCCGAAGTACACGAGGATGAGGAACGGCAGCAGCAGGAACGACGCGTAGAGCGCCCGGGCCACCGGGTCGCCGACGACGACCGCCAGGGTGCGCTTGCCTGCCGCGCGGTCCTGGGGGATGTCGCGGATGTTGTTGACCATCAGCACGGCGCAGGCGAACAGCCCGGCGGAGACGCCCGCGACCCAGGCGTCGGCGGGGAAGCGCCCGAGCTGAACGAAGGTCGTGCCGACCGTCGCCACGAGGCCGAAGAAGACGAAGACGAAGACCTCGCCGAGCGCGTTGTAGCCGTAGGGGCGCTTTCCGCCGGTGTAGAACCAGGCGGCGACCACGGCGGCGGCGCCGACCGCCAGCATCCACCACTGCTGCGTGAGCACGACGACCGCGACGCCGGCGACCGCGGCGACGGCGAACGAGACGAGGGCGACGCGCAGCACCGTGCGGGGCCGGACGGCGCCCGAGCCCGTCAGGCGGGCGGGCCCGACCCGGAACTCGTCGGTGCCGCGGATGCCGTCGGAGTAGTCGTTCGAGTAGTTGACGCCGACCTGCAGGAACACCGCGACGGCGAGGCAGAGCAGGGCGAGCAGCAGGTCCCAGTCGCCGTTCGCGCGGGCGACGCCGGTGCCGAGGGCGACCGGCGCGACGGCGAGCGGCAGGGTGCGGAGCCGGGCCCCGCCGATCCAGTCGCGGGCCGTGACCCGACGTGCGGGCTGCTTCCCCGGGCGGCCGCCCGGTCGTCCGCTGCGCTTCGTCCTGGATGTCGTCGTCTTGGCCACCCGACGAGTGTAGTTCCCGCCCCGGGCGCGGTCAGGGCGCGACGAGGCGCTCCAGCGCGAGCCGGTCGGGCTTGCCGCTCGGCAGCAGGGGCAGCCGCGTCACGAGCACCACCCGGTCGGGCGCGGCGGCGCGGCCCGCCTCGGCCACCACGGCCGCGCGGAGCTCGGCCAGCGTGCCGCCCTCCGGGCACTCCCCCGCGCGCACCACGACGGGGACCTCGCCCCAGCGCTCGTGCGTCGACCGGACGACGACAGCCCCGGCCCAGCCCGGCAGCTCGCGCACGACCCGCTCGACGGCCCCGAGCGACACCTTCTCGCCGCCCGAGACCACGACGTCGTCGAGGCGCCCGGTCACCGTGAGGAGGCCCTCGTCGCTCACCGTGCCCGCGTCGCCCGTGCGGTACCAGCGCCGCCCGTCCCGCTCGACGAACGCGGCGGCCGTCCGGGCCTCGTCGTCGAGGTAGCCCTCGGCGAGCGACGGGCCGGAGAGCTCGACCTGGCCGTCCACGACGGCCACCCGGGCCTGCCCCACGGGCCGGCCGTCGTACACGCAGCCGCCGCTCGTCTCGCTCGACCCGTAGGTGCGCACCACGCGGACCCCGGAGGCGCGGGCCCGGTCGACGACGGAGGCCGGCGTCGCCTGCCCGCCCACCAGCACGGCCGTGAAGCCGCGGAGCGCCGTGGCGACGCCCTCGTCGTGCTCGGCGGCGTCGAGCGCGGTCACCAGCTGCGCCGGGACGAGCGAGGTGTACCGCACCGGGTGCGTCAGGCGGGCGGCCGCCCGCGCGAAGGCCGCGGCGTCGAAGTGGCCGGGCGCGAGCAGCTCCGGCTCGGTGCCGGCCGCGATCGACCGCACGAGCACGTTGGTGCCGGCCACGTAGTGCGCGGGGAGGGCGAGGAGCCACTGCCCCGGCCCGCCCAGCGCCCCGTCGGCGGCGGCCGCGCCGGCCAGGAGGGCGTCGGTGCCGAGCGCGACCCGCTTGGGGCGGCCGCTCGAGCCGCTCGTCTCGATCACGAGGGCGACCGGCAGCGGCACGGTCGTCGGCAGGTCGGCCGGCACGACGTCGTCCGTCCGCGGGGCGACCGCCGGGCCGCCCGCCAGCGCCTCCCGCAGCGCGAGCAGGACGCGCTCGGGCGAGCGGGCGTCGACCGCGACCAAGGGCCGGGTCATGCCCCGCGCCTCCCCGGCCCCGCCGCCCTCAGTACTGCCACGGGAAGGGCGACCAGTCGGGCTCGCGCTTCTCGAGGAAGGAGTCGCGGCCCTCGACGGCCTCGTCGGTGCCGTACGCCAGGCGCGTCGCCTCGCCCGCGAAGACCTGCTGGCCCACGATGCCGTCGTCGGTCGCGTTGAAGGCGAACTTGAGCATGCGGATCGCGGTGGGCGACTTCGTGAGCACGACGCGGGCCATCGCCAGCGCCTCCTTCTCGAGGTCGGCGTGTGGCACGACGCGGTTGACCGCGCCCATCTCGTGCGCACGGTCGGCGCTGTACTCCTCGGCGAGGAAGAACACCTCGCGGGCGAGCTTCTGGCCGATCTGCTTCGCGAAGTAGGCGCTGCCGTAGCCGGCGTCGAACGAGCCGACGTCAGCGTCGGTCTGCTTGAACCTGCCGTGCTCGCGGCTGGCGATCGTGAGGTCGCACACGACGTGCAGCGAGTGGCCGCCGCCCGCGGCCCACCCGGGCACCACGGCGACGACGACCTTGGGCATGAAGCGGATCAGCCGCTGCACCTCGAGGATGTGGAGGCGGCCGGCCGAGGCGGGGTCGGCCACGTTCGCCTCGTCGCCCTCGGCCTTGTAGCCGTCGCGGCCGCGGATGCGCTGGTCGCCGCCGCTGCAGAAGGCCCAGCCGCCGTCCTTCGCGCTGGGTCCGTTGCCGGTCAGCAGCACCACGCCGACCCGGCTCTGCTGCCGCGCGTGGTCGAGCGTGCGGTACAGCTCGTCGACCGTGCGCGGCCGGAAGGCGTTGCGGACCTCGGGGCGGTCGATGGCGACTCGCGCCACGCGGCCATCGACGTCGAGGTGGTACGTGACGTCGGTGAGGTCGGCGAAGCCGGGCACCTCGCGCCACTCGGTCGGGTCGAAGAGGTCGGAGACGGTGTCGCGCATGCCCGCCAGCCTACGACCGGCGGCGGGGGCGGGGCCTCGAGCAGGGCCTGCGCGGACGGGCCTAGAACTGCGGCAGCGCGCGGCCCAGCAGGTAGACGAAGACGAACGGGTTCGCGAGCACGCAGACCAGCACGGCGGCGACGCCCGGCCACCGACCGCGGCGGAGCGCCACGGCGACGAGCGCGACGACGCCCACGACGACCGACGCGAGCATCGTGACGAGCGCGATCGAGGCCGCGGCGGTGACGAGGTCGGCGGCGAGGAGGCCGACCGCCAGGCCGTCGAGCGCGAGGAGGAGGAGGCCGAGTCCGAGGGTCACGACGCCGAGCCGCCGGCTGCGGGCCGGCTGGGCGGCCTCGTCGTGGGTGGCCTCGTCGAAGACCGCGAGGCCGTCGTCGGCGGCGGCGGAGCCGGGCTGCTCGGGGCGCTGCCGGGGGTCGCGGGGCCCGCCGGGCTCGGTCGGGTCGGTCTCGGGAACGGCCATGGTGACCGACCCTAGCGGCCGTCCCGGTGACAGACTGGAGACGTGCCGAGCGTCGTACCTGCCGTCCTCCCGCCCGTCGGCGAGCTGCTCGACGGTGCCCACGTGGTGGCCCTGCCGCTGCGCACCCGGTTCCGCGGCATCGTCGTGCGCGAGGCCCTGCTGGTCGAGGGGCCGCGGGGCTGGACCGAGTTCAGCCCGTTCGTCGAGTACCTCCCCGCCGAGGCCGCCACCTGGCTCGCCGCATCCGTCGACTTCGGCTGGGGCGCGCCGCACGTCGCCCGGGTCGACACCGTGCGCGTGAACGCGACCCTGCCCGCCGTCGGCCCCGACGAGGTCCCCGGGGTGCTCGCGCGCTTCCCCGGCTGCCGCACCGTGAAGGTGAAGGTCGCCGACCGCACGCAGACGCTCGCCGACGACGTCGCCCGGGTCGCCGCCGCCCGGCGCCACGTCGGCCCCGAGGGCCGCGTGCGCGTGGACGCCAACGGCGGCTGGTCGGTCGACGAGGCCGAGGAGGCGCTGCTCGCGCTGGCCCCGTACGCCCTGGAGTACGCGGAGCAGCCCTGCGCCACGGTGCCCGAGCTCGCCGAGCTGCGACGCCGCACGGCCGGTCTCGGTGTCCTGGTCGCCGCCGACGAGAGCGTGCGGCGAGCCGACGACCCCCTGGCGGTCGCCCGCGCGGGCGCCGCCGACCTGCTCGTGATCAAGGCCCAGCCGCTCGGCGGGATCCGCGCGGCGCTCGAGGTCGTCGAGGCGGCGGGCCTGCCCGTCGTGGTCTCGAGCGCCCTCGACACCTCCGTCGGCCTCAGCACGGGCGCCCACCTCGCGGCGACGCTGCCCGGCCTCGAGCACGACTGCGGACTCGGCACGGCCGCGCTGCTGGCGGCGGACGTCACCCGGCGGCCGCTGCTCCCGGTCGACGGGGCGATCGAGGTGCGCCGGGTGGAGGTCGACCACGACCTGCTGCGCGAGCACGCTGCCCCCGACGAGAGGCAGCGCTGGTGGCGGGACCGCCTGCGGGCCTGCCACGACGTGCTGTCTGCGACCCGCGACTCCTGAGGGCCCCGGGGCCGGCCGCACGGGGCCGAGGGTCGGATCAGAGGCCCGAGTAGGCGTGCAGTCCCTTGAAGAACACGTTGACGATCGAGAAGTTGAACATGACGGCCGCGAAGCCGATGATCGACAGCCACGACGAGCGGGCACCGCGCCAGCCGCGCGTCGCGCGGGCGTGGATGTAGCCGGCGTAGAGCACCCAGATGATGAAGGTCCAGACCTCCTTGGTGTCCCAGCCCCAGTAGCGGCCCCAGGCCCGCTCGGCCCAGACGGCGCCGGCGATGAGGGTGAAGGTCCAGAGCACGAAGCCGACGAGGGCCACGCGGTACGCCAGGTCCTCCAGGCGGTCGGCCGCGGGCAGGGTGTCCATGAAGCGGAGGTTCGCCAGCTTCGCCTGCTCGCGCTTGGTCTGGATCAGCTGCGCGACGGAGAGGCCGGCCGCGATCGCGAAGAACCCGGTGCCGAGGATGGCCACGAGCACGTGGATGACCAGCCAGGCCGACTGCAGCGCGGGCTGCAGCGGCGAGACGGCGACGTAGTAGTTGACCGTGCCGATCGCCAGCAGGATGAGGTTGAGCCCGGTGACGTAGGCGCCGAGGTACGAGATGTCGACGAAGAGCTTCACGACGAGGTACACGCCGACGATGATCGCCGTGCCGGTCAGCGAGAACTCGAACATGTTGGCCCACGGCACACGACCCGCGGCGATCCCGCGCATCACGACCGAGGCGACGTGCACGAGCAGGCCGAGCACGAGCAGCGACGTGGCGACGCGCTCGAACTTCGAGGCGCGGCGACCGCCGGAGGCGCCGGGCACGTCGCCCCCGCCGGTGACGGTGTCGGCACGGTCGAGCACGATGGTGCTGCCCCCGCCGGCGCCCTTGCGGAGCGTGCCGCCCGACGACCCCACCGGGGCGGCCGGGACGGCGACGGCCGAGGCGGCCTGCTGGGCGTCGCCGGAGCGCTTCGCCAGGTCGAGGGCGAAGGTCACGAAGGAGATCGTGTAGATCGCCATCGCCGAGTAGACGGCGACGAGCGAGTAGTAGGCGAGGTCGGCGGTCACGGAGTGATCCTACGTCCGCCGCGCGACGCGGAGGGCCCCGTGTCGTTCGACGTCGAGCCGGGGCGCGACGCCGCCTTCGCCGCCTCGGCGGGCACGCCGAGGGTCGTGAGGTGCGTGCGGGCGACCTCGCCGACGGCCCGGTCGAGCGTCGGGTCCTCCCCTCGCGCGAGGCCGGCGTACTCGAGCCGGAGGCCGGTGCCGGTGGCCGTGGCCGCGACCCAGACGCGGCGACGGGGCACGAAGAGGGCCGTGAGCAGGCCGCCGAAGGTGAGCACGGCGAAGAGCAGCACCCACACCTGCGAGGGGTCGTGGTGCACGTCGAGCGACGCGAAGCGCTTCACGTCGTTGAACGTGATCGTGCCGAGGCCGTTCGGCAGGTCGACCGTCTCGCCCGGGCTGAGCTGGAGGGCCTTCTGGCCGTTCTCCGCCCCCGCGCCGGCGATCTCGGTCATGTCGTCGGTCTTCAGCGAGTAGACCGACTGCGGCACGCCGTCGTCGAGCGCGAGGTCGCCGTCGTAGACGTTGAGGCTCAGCACCGGGTTGAGGAGGTCGGGGTAGCTGGAGGCGAGGATCCCCGAGCCGTCCCCGGTCTCGACCGCCGACGGGTAGAAGAAGCCGATCATGCCGACCTGCTCGGAGAGCCCGTCGGGCACCTTGACGACCCCCTGCGACGTGAGGTTCGCGTCCTGCGGGAGGAAGGGGATCGTGTCGGTGAACGGCTCGCTGCCGTCGGGCGCGGTGACGGTCACGTCGACCGCGTAGCCGTTGCCGAGCAGGTACACGGTCGAGCCGCCGATGGCGAGCGGGCTGTTGACCTTGATCTGCGTCGACCGCGGGTCGCCGCCCTGCGTCCGGGTCGTGACGTCGGCCGTGTAGTCGGTCGGCTGCCCCAGCGCGTCGGTGTTGGTCTCTTCGTACGTCGTGCGGAACTTGTCGAGCGTGATGTTGTACGGCGACAGCTGCGAGTCGCTGAACCACCGGCCGGGGTTGAACGAGTCGTACGACACGAGCGCGTTCGTGAAGGTCTGGCCCTCGACGATCACGCGCTGGCCGGTGTAGCCGAACCCCCCGCCGACGCCGACGGTGAGCAGCACCCCGACGAGCGCCGAGTGGAAGACGAGGTTGCCGGTCTCGCGGAGGTAGCCGCGCTCGGCGCTGACCGAGTCGCCGAAGACCTCGGTGCGGTAGCCGGCGCGCTTCAGCTGGGCGCGGGCCGCCGTGACGGCGGCGGCGGGGTCGAGGTCGACGCCCGACGCGCCTCCCTCACCGGCCTCCAGCGTGACCGAGCGGTAGCCGGCCAGGCGGGAGAGCCGCGCGGGCGTCCTCGGCGGGCGGGCCCGGAGCGCCTCGAAGTGGTGCTTCGTGCGTGGGATGATGCAGCCGATCAGCGAGATGAACAGCAGCAGGTAGACGGCGGAGAACCACGGCGACGAGTAGGTGTCGAAGACGCCCAGCTTGTCGAGCACGGGGAAGAGGTCGGGG
Organism: Frigoribacterium endophyticum; assembly: GCF_011759585.1. Taxonomy (GTDB): domain Bacteria; phylum Actinomycetota; class Actinomycetes; order Actinomycetales; family Microbacteriaceae; genus Frigoribacterium; species Frigoribacterium endophyticum. Next base: position 436,479 of record NZ_JAAOYV010000001.1, on the reverse strand, counting down.
TGGTCGGCCCGGTACTGGACCACGCCGTTCGGGTCGGAGGTGCGCTGCGGCACGAGCGAGCCGGGGATCGCCGCCACCGCGAGCAGCATGAGGAGGAAGAGCGCCGTCTTCATGCTCGTCAGCTGGCGCCAGAAGAAGCGCAGGTAGCCGACCAGGCCGAGGCGCGGGTTCGTGACCCCGCCGTCGCGGTCGCCACCGGCGGACGCGGCCGCGTCGCCGTCGGCGGGCTCGGCGGGGGCGACCGAGTCGTAGTGGTCGCTCGGCCTCAGCGGGTCGCCGACGGCGTCGGAGCCGTCGGTGACCTCGGTGCTGTCGACGGCGTCGGGGGTGCCGGTCGCGCCGGGCGCGCGGTCAGACGATCGTGCCATAGCCCGCGATCACCGCCCCGACCTCGGACATCAGCGCGGACCAGAGCCCGGTGACCATGAGAAGACCGATGACCACCAGGACGGAACCTCCGACGATGTTGACGACGCGGATGTGCCGCTTGACGAACGAGATGGAGCGCGACGCCCAGCCGAGGCCGAGGGCGACGAGCAGGAAGGGCACGCCGAGGCCGATGCAGTAGGCCACGCCGAGCAGCACGCTCTGGCCGACCGACCCGGTGTTCAGCGACATCGCCGTGATGGCGGCGAGCGTCGGCCCGACGCACGGGGTCCAGCCGAGGCCGAACACGATGCCGAGCAGCGGGGCGCCGGCGAGGCCGGTCGCCGGGGTGAAGCCCGGCTTGAGGGTGCGCTGCAGCACCGTGAACTGGCCGATGAAGACGAGGCCGAGCGCGATCACGACGAGCCCCATCACGCGCACGATCAGCTCGCGCCACTGGATCAGCCAGAAGCCGACGGCGCCGAAGGCGAGGTTCGCCCCGACGAAGACGACCGAGAAACCGGCGATGAAGAGGAGCACGCCGATGACCACCCGGCGACGGTCACGGGCGCGGCCGGCGTCGTCGCGGGCGCCGCCGGTCAGGCCGCCGACGTAGCCGAGGTAGCCGGGCACGAGCGGGAGGACGCAGGGCGACAGGAACGAGATCAGGCCCGCCAGCACCGCCACGGGCAGCGCGACGGCCAGCTGCCCGCCGGCGACCGCGTCGAAGAAGGGGTTGCCCTGGTACACCTAGGCCTGCTCGGCGACGGCGTCTTTGATCAGCTGGTCGAGGATGCTGGGGCCCTGCAGCCCGCCCAGGATGCGCGCGGCGATGCGGCCCTGCTTGTCGAGCACGATCGTCGTCGGCACGGAGTTCGGGGCGATGGTGCCCGCCAGCGCGAGCTGCACGGTGCCGTCGTTGGTGTCGACGACCGAGGGGTAGGTGACGCCGAACTTCTCGGCGAAGGCGAGCGACGTCTTGGCCTGGTCGCGCACGTTCACGCCGAGGAACTGCACGCCGTCGCCCTCGTGGGCCTCGCTGAGCTGCTGCAGGTCGGGCGCCTCCTGCCGACAGGGCGGGCAGCTGGCGTACCAGAAGTTGAGAACGACGACCTGGCCGTCGAGGTCGGAGCGCGAGACCTCGTCCCCCGCGTCGGTCGTCGCCGTGAACTCGACCGGGTCGCGTCGCTCGTCGACGGGGACCTCCGTCACGGTGCCCTCGCCGGAGATGTAGTTCTCGGTGCCGCCGTCGGCGTACTGCTGCGCGAGGCCGTCGTTCGCCGACGTGCAGCCGGCGAGGGCGAGGGCGAGCACGGCCGCGGCGGCGAGGCCGCGGACGGTGCGCCGACGCAGGGACGGACGGGTGGTGGACGGGGCCGCGGAGGCCCCGTCGGACGGTGCTCGGGTGGTCACACTGCTCCCAGGTCGACGGCGTTCGCGAGCAAGTCTGCCGCGGGATCCTGATAGCCCACCTCGACGAAGCGGTCGCCGCGGCGCTCGAGGGTCGTCACGCTCGACAGCGAGCAGCGGCGGCGACGCGGGTCGTGGAAGAGGCGCGCGCCGGTGACGCTGCGGTGCACCATCCAGATGGGCAGCTGGTGGCTGACGAGGACGACGTCGCCGCCGTCGACGCTCGACCAGGCCTCGTCGACCGCGGCGAGCATGCGGGCGGCGATGCTGACGTAGGCCTCGCCCCAGCTCGGCTTGAGCGGGTTGACGATCCACGGCCACTCGGCGGGCACGGCCAGCTGCTTCGCGACCGTGAAGTCGCTGCGGCGCCCCTCGTACTTGTTGGTCGGCTCGATGAGGCGCTCGTCGACCTGCACCGGCAGCTCGAAGGCCTCGGCCCACGGAGCCGCGCTCTCGCGCGTGCGCTGCAGCGGGCTGGCGACGATCGCGGCGACCGGGGCGCCCTGCGCCTGCAGCATCGCGGCCGACGAGGCCGCCATGCGGTGGCCGAGCTCGCTGAGCCCGAAGCCCTCGAGTCGGCCGTAGAGGACGTGGTCGGGGTTCTGCACCTCACCGTGGCGCACGAGGTGGATCTGCTGGGCGGGCATGCGCCCCAGTCTAGGTCGGGGCCCGGCGCACACCTCCCACCGGGGAGACCCACAGGAGGCGCGGTGCGGGGTCCGCAGGGACGCCCGCGCACGGTAAAGTCGGGCCTCGTGATCGAACGCACCCTCATCAACGACCTCGCTCCCCTCCCCGACGGCACCGTCACGGTGGCGGGCTGGGTCGACACGGTCCGTGACCAGAAGAAGGTGCAGTTCGTCGTCCTCCGCGACGAGTCCGGCGCCGTCCAGCTCGTCCGCCCGCGCACCGCGGCCGACGTCCTCGCCGAGGCGGGCGAGACCGACGAGGTCGCCGACGCGATCTCCGGCCTCTCGCAGGGCAGCTTCGTCACCGTGACGGGCCAGCTCAAGCACGACGAGCGCGTCAAGCTCGGCGGCATCGAGGTGAAGATCGACACCCTCGTCGTCGACAGCCTCGCCGACCCCGAGACCCCGATCGCCGCCGACAGCGGCATCGACAAGCGCATGGACTGGCGCTTCCTCGACCTGCGCGTGCCGCGCAACGCCCTCATCTTCCGCGTGCAGACGACCTTCGAGCACGCCATGCGCACGTACTGGGTCGAACGCGGCTACATCGAGATCCACACCCCGAAGATCATGGCGTCGGCCAGCGAGTCGAACGCCGAGCTCTTCAAGGTCGACTACTTCGAGGGCAGCGCCTTCCTTGCGCAGAGCCCCCAGTTCTTCAAGCAGATGGCGCAGTCGGCGGGCTTCGGCAAGATCTTCGAGATCGCCCCGGTCTTCCGTGCCGACCCGTCGTTCACCTCGCGGCACGCGACCGAGTACACCAGCGTCGACGCCGAGATCAGCTACGTCGACTCCCACGAGGACGTCATGCAGATGCAGGAGGAGCTCCTGGTCGCCGCGTTCACGGCCGTCGTCGAGAAGCACGGCGCCGAGATCCAGGAGCTCTTCGACGTCGAGCTGACCGTGCCCACGACGCCCTTCCCGCGCATCCCGCTGGCCGAGGCGAAGCAGATCGTCGCCGACCGCGGCTACGTCGTGCCCCGGGCCGACGCCGACATGGACCCGGAGGGCGAGCGCCAGATCGCCGCGTACGTGAAGGAGACGTTCGACCACGACTTCGTCTTCCTCACCGACTACGACGCGTCGATCCGGCCGTTCTACCACATGCGCCACGACGACGACCCGCAGCTCACGAAGAGCTACGACCTCATCTACAACGGCACGGAGATCACCACGGGCGCCCAGCGCGAGCACCGCGTCGAGGTGCTCGAGGCGCAGATCCGCGAGAAGGGCATGAAGCCGGAGGAGCTCGGCGGCTACCTCGACTTCTTCCGCTACGGCGCCCCGTCGCACGGTGGCTTCGGCATGGGCCTGGCGCGCGTGCTGATGCTGATGCTGCACCAGCCGAACCTCCGCGAGGTGACGTACCTGTTCCGCGGGCCGACGCGCCTCACGCCGTAGTCGACACCGCCCTGCGGGGCGGACCGTGACGCTGCGACGGGCCCGACGAGAGCGATCTCGGCGGGCCCGTCGTCGTCGCGGGGGTCGCCGGCGGAGTCGGGCGGCCAGGAGGGCGGCGCCGGGGAGTCAGCTCGTCAGAGGACGGCCTTGCGCAGGGCGGTGCGCAGGCGATCGGGCTCGACGCGCCAGATGGTGTGCACCCGGTCGTCGATGAGGACGACGGGGATCTCCTCCGCGTACTCGTCGCGGAGGGCGGCGTCGTCGAGGATGTTCGTCTCGACGTAGCCGAGGTCGTGGGCCGCGAACTCCGGCTCGGCGAGCACGGCGTCGAGGGCGCTGCGGGCGTCGTCGCACAGGTGGCAGCCGGGCTTCGTCAGCAGGGACAGGCGGGGAGCACTCACGCCCCGACCCTACCGGCCCCTGCCTCCGCGCATCCCGCGGCGTGATGTGCCACCGATCCCCTGCTCCTCGCTTCCTCTCCCCTCTGTCGCAATTGCCGACTCACGGCCTCCTGATACGGGAGAATCCACGCCCTGGACGAGTCCGAGCTGCAGATCGGTCGGCATGTGCTGTCACCAACGACGAAGCAGCAGCAGCAGGGGAGGGAAGCAGGAAGCTACGGCGTCGGCGGCTGGCCCGCAGGGCGGCGCCCGGCAGGGCGCAGCGCCCGGCAGGGCGCCATGGGCACCGAAGGAGCCGACAAAAGAAAGCGGCCCCTGACCGGAACGGTCAGGGGCACGCGGAGCCTGGCGGCTACTTCTTGTTGCGACGCTGGTGGCGCGTCTTGCGGAGCAGCTTGCGGTGCTTCTTCTTCGCCATGCGCTTGCGACGCTTCTTGATGACAGAACCCATGTGGACCTCGCTGATTGGACTGGATCGGAACAACCGGGTCCGAAACAGAACCGCGGAAAAATACCTCGGGGCAGTCTACAAGGGCCGGACCCGAATGTCGAAGTGGCGTCAGCCGACGTCGGCGACGCCGATCTGCAGGACGGCCGCGACGGCCGACTCGGGCACCCGGAACGAGCGGCCGAAGCGGATCGCGGGCAGCTCGCCGGAGTGCACCATGCGGTACACGGTCATCCGCGACACGCGCATCATGTCGGCCACCTCGGCCACCGTGAGGAACCTCACGTCTGACAGGTCGTGCGCCACGGGTCCACCTTCGTCGTCGGGCACCGGCAGCGGCAGCTCCCGGGTCGTGGCCACTCTAGGGGCGTGGCCGACCCCGTGCAACGGATCGGTCGTCAGCGGCCGAGGCGCTTGCGCACCGGCTCGATGACCCGCTCGTCGAGGGCGCTCTGCGCGTCGTGCAGGGCCGAGGAGGCGCGGTGCTGGGCGTCCGCGACGGCACGGCCCAGCGTGCTCCCGACGTCGCCCGCGTCGGGGAGGTTCTCGGCGGCCCGGCGGATGGGCGCCGGCATGGCCACCCCCGCCCACGCGGCGAACGCGCCGGAGGCGACGCCGTCGAGCTCGTCCGCGGCGCCCGCACCGAGGAAGGGGATGAGCCAGTCCTCGACGGTCTCGAGCGGGACGGTCTCGATGCCGTAGTAGCGATGCTGGCCGACCTCGCGGACGTGCACGAGCCCGGCGTCGCGGAGCACGCGGAGGTGCTTCGACACCGTCGGCTGGCTGAGGCCGAGGGCCGTGACCATCTCGCCGACGCTGACGTCGCCGGTGGCCGAGTCGGCCGAGACGTGCGCGTCGAGCAGCACCTTCAGGAGGTCGCGGCGCGTCCCGTCGGCGATCACGCTGAAGATGTCGGGCATGCAGCCACAGTAACGACCACGGCCCCCGAGTACCATGACGACCGTGTCGCGCCCCTCCGTCGCCGATCGGCGCCTGCCCCGTCGAGACCCCCGCAGCCCCTTCGCGCGGCTCTCCGAGTGGATCGACGACATCGGGCGGCACTCGCCGGCGCGGTTCGCCATCATGATCTTCACCGGCCTCATCGTGGTCTTCACGCTCGTCTTCTCGCTGCCGGTCTCGTCGGCCGAGGGCAGCAGGACCCCGTTGGCCGATTCCCTCTTCACCGCCGTCTCGGTCATCTGCGTCACCGGGCTCGCGACCGTCGACATGGCCACGCACTGGTCGCTGTTCGGGCACGTCGTCATCTTCGTCGGGGTGCAGATCGGCGCCATCGGCGTGCTGACGCTCGCGTCGATCATGGGGCTGGTGGTCTCGCGGAAGCTGGGCCTCCGCGCCCGGCTGATGGCCGCCTCCGACAGCAACCCCCTCCGCGTGCACGCGGGCCCGGTGCCTGAGGGCCAGGCCGTGCGGCTCGGCGAGGTGGGCGGGCTGCTCGCCACCGTGGCCCTCAGCTCGGCCGTGATCCAGACCGTCATCGCGCTGCTGCTCATCCCCCGCGTGCTGCTCGACGGCATCCCCCTCGGCGACGCGGTGCTCGACAGCTTCTACTACTCGGCGATGGCCTTCACGAACACCGGCTTCACGCCGAACGCCGACGGGCTCGCCCCGTTCGCCGACGACTACTGGTTCTTGTCGCTGATCATGGTCGGCGTCTTCCTCGGCAGCATCGGGTTCCCCGTCATCTACGCGCTGGCCCGCAACCCCCGCAACCCGCGCCGCTGGTCGGTCCACGTCAAGCTCACGCTGGTGACCAGCGGCGTCCTGCTCCTGGCGGGCACCGTCCTCTACATCGTGCTCGAGTTCGACAACCCGGAGACCTTCGGCGACATCGCGGCCGGGCCGACGATCTTCCAGTCGCTCTTCCTCAGCACGATGACGAGGTCGGGCGGGTTCGCGACCATCGACATCTCCGAGCTCAACGGCTCGTCGCTGCTCGTCACCGACATGCTCATGTTCATCGGCGGCGGGTCGGCGTCGACGGCCGGCGGCATCAAGGTGACGACCCTGGCCGTCCTCTTCCTCGCCGCGTTCGCCGAGGCCCGGGGCAACCGCTCGATGGAGGCGTTCGGCCGCCGGATCCCGAGCGACGTCCTCCGCCTGTCGGTCAGCGTGGTGCTCTGGGGCGCGACGATCGTCGCCGTGTCGAGCATCCTGATCATGCACATCACCAAGGAGCCCCTCGACCACGTGCTGTTCGAGTCGATCTCGGCCTTCGCCACCTCGGGCCTGTCGACGGGGCTGACCGACCGCCTCCCCGACTCCGGCAAGTACATCCTCGCGGTCACGATGTGGATGGGCCGCGTTGGTACAGTGACACTCTCCGTCGCCCTGGCCGCCAGCCAGCGACGCCAGCTGTTCACGCGAGCCGAGGAGCGACCGATCGTTGGTTGACAAGATCAAGCACGACGCCCCGGTGCTCGTCATCGGCCTCGGCCGGTTCGGCGCCGCCACCGCCGGCCAGCTCGAGCGACAAGACAGGGACGTGCTCGCCGTCGACACCGACGCGGGCCTCGTGCAGAAGTGGGCCGACCGGGTCACCCACGCGGTGCAGGCCGACGCCCGCAGCATCGACGCGCTCAAGCAGATCGGCGCCCAGGACTTCTCGATCGCGGTCGTCGCCGTCGGCTCATCGATCGAGGCGAGCGTGCTGATCACCGCGAACCTCGTCGACCTGAAGGTGCCGCAGATCTGGGCGAAGGCGATCAGCCAGTCGCACGGCAAGATCCTGGCCCGCATCGGCGCCAACCACGTCATCTACCCGGAGCGCGAGGCCGGCGAGCGCGTCGCGCACCTCGTCTCGGGCCGCATGCTCGACTACATCGAGTTCGACGACGCCTTCGCGATCGTCAAGATGTACCCACCGAAGCCGGTGCGGGGAGCCTCGCTCGCGAGCTCGAACATCCGCAAGAAGTACGGCATCACCATCGTCGGCGTGAAGAGCCCGGGAGGCGCGTTCGAGGAGGCGACGCCCGAGACGGTCATCAGCGACCACGACCTCATCATCGTCTCCGGCGACAGCCGGGCGATCGAGCGGTTCGCCGCCCTCGACAGCTGAGGCGCGTCGCGGAGGGCGATCGGTCGACTCGTCGCCGCACGCCACCGGGGAGCCTGCCGGGCTCGCCGCCCGCCACGCTCAGCTGCCGGCCGCGATCTCCCGGTTGCGGGCCAGCGCGGCCTGCGTCGCACGCTCGAACAGCTCGCGGAGGCCGCCGTCGGCGAGCTCCGCGACCGCCCGCTCGGTGGTGCCGCCCGGGCTCGTCACGCGACGACGCAGCTCCGCCGGGGCCTCGGCGGCCGGCAGCAGGTCGCTCGCGGCGAGCAGCTCGCTCGCCCCGCGGAACGTGCCCTGGACGAGCGTGGCCGCCTGCGCGGGCGTGAAGCCCAGCGCGACCGCCGCCTCCTGCAGCTGCTCGATCAGGTAGAAGACGTAGGCCGGGCCCGAGCCGGAGATCGTGCTGAGGGCGTCGATCTGCTCCTCGGGCACGACGACGACGTCGCCGACCACCTCGAAGACGCGTCGCGCCAGCCCGAGGTCGGCCTCCGAGGAGCGGGAGCCGGCGGCCAGGCCCGTGACGGCGAGGCCGACCACGGCGGGCGTGTTCGGCATCGACCGGAGCACGGGCACGTGCTCGGGCAGCGCCGCCTCCATCGTGGCCGTCGTGACGCCCGCGGCGAGGCTGACGACGACGGTGCCGGGCTCGAGGGCCGGGCCGATCTCGCGGAGGAGGTCGACGACCATGCCGGGCTTGACGCCGATCAGCACGACCGACGCCCCGACGACCGCCGAGGCGTTGGCGGTCGGGTCGGTCTCGGTGGCGAGCGAGGTGACCGAGCCGCGGCGGAGCGCGACGGCCTTGGCCTCGGTGCGGTTCGTGACGCGGACGCCGCCCTCGACGACGACGTCGGGCGAGAGCAGACCCGCGAGGATCGCGCCGCCCATCGAGCCGGCGCCGAGGATCGCCGTGGTGGGGAGAGTGGTGACCATCAGGCCATCCTAAGATCGAGCTGAGCACCACGAGGGGATCGGACACCATGAGCACTTCCGGCGGCAACAAGGCGATCTTCGCGGCACTGGCCGCGAACCTCGGCATCGCGGTGACCAAGTTCATCGCCTGGGCCTTCTCCGGGTCGTCGTCGATGCTCGCCGAGGGCGTGCACTCGCTGGCCGACTCCGGCAACCAGCTGCTCCTGCTGCTCGGCGGGCGGCGCGCGAAGAAGGCCGCCGACGAGGAGCACCCCTTCGGCTACGGGCGCGAGCGCTTCGTCTTCGCCTTCGTCGTCTCGATCATCCTGTTCAGCGTGGGCGGGGTCTTCTCGCTCTACGAGGGCGTCGAGAAGCTCCGCGAGCCGCACCCGCTCGAGGTGCCCTGGCTGCCCGTGCTCGTGCTCGCGATCTCGCTCGGCCTCGAGGGCTTCTCGCTCCGCACCGCGATCCGCGAGGCACGGCCGTCGAAGGGCAGCCAGAGCTGGGTCTCGTTCATCCGCCGCGCCAAGGCCCCCGAGCTGCCGGTCGTGCTGCTGGAGGACGCCGCGGCCCTCCTGGGCCTCACCTTCGCCATGGTCGGCGTCGTGCTGACCTGGATCACGGGCGACGGGGTCTTCGACGCGATCGGGACGCTCCTCATCGGCGTGCTGCTCGTCGCGGTGGCGGTCGTGCTCGGCATCGAGACGAAGAGCCTGCTGGTCGGCGAGGGCGCCTCGGCCGCCGACGTCGCCGCCATCCGCGCCGCCGTGACCGACGGCCCGGAGGTCGAGTCGATCATCCACATGAAGACCCTGTACCTCGGCCCGGAGGAGCTGCTCGTCGCCGCGAAGGTGGCCATGCCCGGTCGCACGCTGCTCAGCGACGTCGCCGCCGCGATCAACACGGTCGAGTCGCGCGTGCGCGAGGCCGTGCCGATCGCCCGCGTGATCTACGTCGAGCCCGACGTGTGGGTGGAGCCGGGCCACGTGGCTCCGGCGACCGACGCGATCGTGATCCGCGCGGCCGACTAGCCGTCGGCCCCGGCCCCGGCTGCGGCCGCCGTGCCGGTGCCGTCGTCGGCACGGCGGGCGGCGAAGAAGTCGTCCAGCTGGGCCCGGCACTCGGGCTCGCGGACGCCCGCCACGACCTCGGCGCGGTGCGGCAGCCGGCGGTCGCGGAGGATGTCGTAGACGCTGCCCGCGCCTCCCGCCTTCTCGTCCCAGGCCCCGAAGACCACCCGCGGCACCCGCGCCGCGAGGATGGCGCCCGCGCACATGGGGCACGGCTCGAGGGTGACGACGAGGGTCGTGCCCGTGAGGTGCCAGTCACCCGTGTGGCGGGCGGCGGCCCGGAGCGCCAGGACCTCGGCGTGGGCCGTCGGGTCCTGCGAGAGCTCACGCTCGTTGCGCCCGGTCGCGATCACGACGCCGTCGGCGTCGAGCACCACGGCCCCGACGGGCACGTCGCCGGAGACGGCGCAGCCCTCCGCCTCGGCGAGCGCGGCCCCCATCCACCGGGCGAGCTCGGGGGGCACGGCGGTCACGGGGCTCCTCGGGTCGACGGGCGTCGGGGGCGGACGACTCCGCTACCGTGGAGCCTATGCGAGTGCACGTAGCGGACCATCCCCTGATCACCCACAAGCTGACCGTGCTCCGCGACGCGAGCACGCCGTCACCGACCTTCCGGGCCCTCACCGAAGAGCTCGTGACGCTGCTGGCCTACGAGGCCACCCGCGGGGTCCGCACCACCCCGATCGAGATCCAGACCCCCGTCGGCCCGACCACCGGGCTGGCCATCAGCCAGCCGCGGCCGCTCGTCGTCCCGATCCTCCGCGCCGGCCTCGGCATGCTCGAGGGCATGACGACGCTGGTGCCGACCGCCGAGGTCGGGTTCCTCGGCATGGTCCGCGACGAGGAGACCCTGCAGCCGACGACGTACGCCGAACGCCTGCCCGACGACCTGTCGAACCGACAGTGCTTCGTGCTCGACCCGATGCTGGCCACCGGCGGCTCGCTGATCGCCGCCATCGACTACCTGCTCGAGCGCGGCGCCGTCGACGTGACGGCGGTCTGCCTGATCGCGGCCCCCGAGGGCCTCGCCGCCGTCGAGGCCGCGATGCACGGCCGTGACGTGAGCATCGTGCTGGGCGCCGTCGACGAGAAGCTCGACGAGAACGGCTACATCGTGCCCGGGCTGGGCGACGCGGGCGACCGCCTCTACGGCCTGGCCTGACCCCGGCGCCGCACCGGCGCCTCCCCCGCTCCCTCCCCGCAGCGCCCGATCCGGCCACGTCACCCGACGTGGCGCACGGATCGGGCGCTTCGTCGTGCTGCCTTGACAGGCCGTGCACGAGTGACAGAAGATCGACCCCATGACTGACAGCGTGTTCATCCCGACCTCCCCCGAGGCCTCCGGGAGCACCGGCATGATGATGCCGAGCGCCGTCGTCCTGTGTCGAATGTGTGCCTGATCAGGTCGCACCTCGCCGAGTCGCCGTGCCGCGCCGAGCGCGCTGCCGAGTTCGCCGCACGACCCTGCTGCTGAACCGCGACTCCCGGATGCACACGCGTCACCACCTCCGACGCGCATCCCCTCGGCCCTGAGCTCCCGCTCGACGGGCCGTCCGCCCCGGCACCGCTGCCCCCCGGCAGAGGCCTCGTCATCGAGGCCCCGGGCACCGACACACACCGAGCACTCCCCCGGCCGACGACGCCCGGGGGCGCGGCTCACCTCACGCAAGGACCCCGCGTACCCATGTCCCTCATCCTCGACCGCCCCGTCACCGCCCCCGCCGTCGCCACCAGCCCCGTCGTCACCAGCCCCGTCGGCGCCGCCCCCGTCGCCGTCGCGCCGAGCGGCCGCCCCCTGAGCGCCGCTCCGGCTCCCGAGGCGAGCGCCCCCGCCCGGCCCGCCGCCCCCCGGCCCCGCACGGTGCCCGAGGGCACCGAGGCCCGCGGCTTCGCCCTCTACGTCGGCATCGACGAGCTCAAGGCCGCGGAGGCCGACACCGACCTCGGCGAGATCGTCGCGCAGATCAAGGCCCTCGTCGCACGGATCGCCCCCGGCGCCGAGACCCACGCCGCCGTGGCGCTCGCGCCGACCGGCGCCGGCGGCCGCGACGTCGACGTCGTCCGGCTCGCCCTGCACGACCCCTCCGCGCTCGCGGCACGCCGGCCGACCGTGGAGGACGAGGAGCCCGGCGCCCGCGGGGGCGTCGTCGTCGACATCTCGCGGAAGCGCCTCCTGCTCGACGGCGAGACCGCCCCGCTGACCTACAAGGAGTTCGAGCTGCTGCAGTACCTCGTGCTGCGCGAGGGCCGCACGATCGAGCGCGCCGAGCTGATCTCGGGTCTCTGGTCGGACGACGACGGCGAGGCCCCCAACGAGCGCACGATCGACGTGCACGTGCGTCGGCTGCGGTCGAAGCTCGGAGCCTTCGAGGACATCGTGCGCACCGTGCGCGGGGTCGGCTACCGCTTCGACCGCCACGCCGACGTGTCGATCCGTCACGCGTCGACCCCGTCGCCCGACGTCTTCTGAGGGCCGGGGGTCCCCCTCAGGGGAAGTTCCCAGCAAGATAACGGTTCGGTAACTAGACCTCCGTTACCGCACCGTTATAGATTGACCGCGTTGAGGTTGTTTGCTGTGGCAGCCGACACGGAATGTGATTGCAGGACACTCTTGGTGCAAGGGAAGAGGGCCGGTCGCCTCGCGACCGGCCCTCTGTCACGTCCGGGCCCGACTCGACCCCGACGCTCGCTCGCCGGCGCGTGGGCCGGCTCGCCTGTCTCGTGAGCGCCGCGCGGCGTCCCCCTGTCGGCCGTTCTTCGTAGACTCGACGTCGACACGAGACGAGGTGGCGACATGAGCGAGACAGCCGTGGCCGTCGGGGCCTGGGAGGCCCTGTTCCGAGCACAGGTGAGCATCATGCGCGAGCTGAACGCCGCCTTCCCCACCGACGACATCTCGTTCAACGAGTACGACGTCCTCTTCAACCTGTCGAGCCAGCCCGAGCGGCGGGCCCGCATCCGCGACCTCACCCGGCACCTCCTGCTCACCCAGCCGAGCATCAGCCGCCTCGTCGACCGCCTGGCGAGCAAGGGGGTCGTCGAGAAGCAGACCGACCCCGGCGACGGGCGCGGCATCATCGTCGCCCTCACCGACCACGGCTACGACCTCTACCGACGCACCGCCGTCGACCACGCGGCCGCCATCAGGCGCCGCGTGGGCGGCAGCCTCGACCACGACGAGCTCGTCACGCTGACCGACCTCTGCACGCGGCTCCGCCTCGGCGACACGACGGGCGACCCCGGCGACCCGGGCGCGACGACCAGGGCCGACGCCGAGGTCGGTGCCGCCTCGTGACCTCGTCCCCCTCCGTCGTCTGGCTGCGCGACGACCTCCGGGTCGCCGACAACCCCGCCCTCGTGGCCGCGGTCGACCGCGGCGAGCCGGTGGTCGTGCTCGTCGTGCTCGACGACGAGACCCCGGGCATCCGCCCTCTCGGCGGGGCCGCCCGCTGGTGGCTCCACCACAGCCTGGTGGCGCTCGACGGTGCCCTGCGTGAGCTCGGGGCCGGTCTGACCCTCCGCCGCGGCCCCGCCGCCGAGGTGCTGCCGGCCGTCGTGGCCGAGGTCGGCGCCGGCGCCGTCTACTGGAACCGCCGCTACGGCAAGGTGCCCCGCGACACCGACGCGGCCCTGAAGACCGCGCTCCGCGACGAGGGCCTCGTGGCCGAGAGCTTCGCCGCCAACCTCCTCTTCGAGCCGTGGACGGTGCAGACCGGCCAGGGCCAGCCGTTCAAGGTCTTCACCCCGTTCTGGCGGGCCTGCCTCGACCGGCCCGAGCCCCGGCACCCGCTCGACGCTCCCGACACCCTGCGCCCTCCCGAGACCGCCCCGGCCAGCGACGACCTCGACTCGTGGCAGCTGCTGCCGACGCAGCCCGACTGGGCCGCCGGGCTGCGCGAGACCTGGACCCCGGGCGAGGCCGCCGCGCTGGACGCCCTGGAGGAGTTCGCCACCGGCCACCTGGCCGACTACGGCGAGCGCGACTTCCCCGCCCAGGAGGCGACGAGCCGCATGTCGCCCCGGCTGCGCTTCGGCGAGGTCAGCCCGTTCCAGATCTGGCACCGCATGCGGGGCGACCTCCCGCCCGCCTCGCGGGAGCGGGCGCAGTCGTTCCTCCGCGAAGTGGTCTGGCGCGAGTTCAACCACACCATCCTCTTCTCGTCGCCCGACCTGGCGACGGTCAGCTACCGCCCCGAGTTCGAGGCCTTCCCGTGGGCCGACGTCCCCGAGTCCGAGATCGACGCCTGGCGTCAGGGCCGCACGGGCGTGCCGCTCGTCGACGCCGGCATGCGCCAGCTCTGGACGACCGGGTGGATGCACAACCGGGTGCGGATGGCGACGGCGAGCTTCCTGATCAAGAACCTCCTGGTCGACTGGCGAGTCGGCGAGCAGTGGTTCTGGGACACCCTCGTCGACGCCGACGAGGCGAACAACCCCGCCAACTGGCAGTGGACGGCGGGCTCCGGCGCCGATGCCGCCCCCTACTTCCGGGTCTTCAACCCCGTGCTGCAGGGCGAGAAGTTCGACAAGGAGCGCAACTACGTCCGGGCATGGGTGCCCGAGATCGACACCGACGACTACCCCGAGCCGATGGTCGACCTGAAGGAGTCGCGGCGCCGCGCCCTCGACGCCTACGAGACGATGCGCCGCGCCTCCCCCGCGTCGGCCTGACCGCCGCACCGCCCGAGCACCGAGCACCGAGCACCGAGCACCGAGCACCGAGCACCGAGAGGCACCATGACCGACCCAGCCCGCCCCTCCGGCATCGACGCCGTCTTCGACGCGCGCCAGGCCGAACGTCGAGCGCCCAGCGTCGTGTTCGCCACCTTCGACCACGACGGCGTCACGCACCACGGCGCCCGCGGCGAGGTCGCGGGCGCCCTGCCGGGGCCGCACACCGCCTACCGGATCGCCTCCTGCACGAAGAGCTTCACCGCGGCGGCGCTGTTGGCGCTCCGCGACGCGGGGCAGCTCGTGCTCGACGCGCCCGTCACCGACTTCGTGCCCGCCTTCGCCGACGTCGCGCTGCCCACGGGCGACTCGCCCGTGCCGACGGTGCGGATGCTGATGACGATGTCGGGCGGCCTGCCGACCGACGACCCCTGGGGCGACCGCCAGGAGTCGATCACCGACGACGAGCTCGATGCCCTGCTGCGGCGCGGTCTGCGCTTCGACAGCGTGCCCGGCACGACCTTCGCCTACTCGAACCTGGGCTGGGCCCTGCTCGGGCGCGTCGTCGCGAGCGCGGCCGGCCGCCCCTACCGCGAGGTCGTCGAGCAGACGCTCCTCGGCCCCATCGGGCTGCCCTCGACCGGCTTCGAGGCCGACGTGCTCGCCACCGGCGGCGTCGCCGTCGGGCACCGGCCGGTCGACGACGGGTGGGAGCCCCTGCCCTTCTCGGGCCCCGGCGCGTTCTCGCCCATCGGCGGGCTGTTCAGCACCACGACCGACCTCGCCCGCTGGGCCCGGTGGCTGTCGTCGGCGTTCGACCCCGAGGGCCGCGGCGACGTCGACGGGGTGCTGAGCCGCGCCTCCCGCCGCGAGATGCAGCAGCTCCACCGCCTCGTGCCCGGCCGGGGGGCGCACCCCTCGGGCTACGGCTTCGGCCTCTTCGTCGAGGAGTACCCCGACTTCGGCACCGTCGTGTCGCACTCCGGCGGCTACCCCGGCTTCTCCGCCCACATGCGCTGGCAGACCGCCACCGGCCTCGGTGCCGTGGGCCTCGAGAACGCCACCTACGCCCAGGTCGCCGTGCCCGTCAGCCGGGCCCTCGACGGCATGATGGCCGACGCCGCGGAGGCGCGGGTCGTCGTCGCTCCGTGGCCCGAGACCCTCGCCGCGATGCCCCTGGTCGAGGCCGTCGTGCGCGGGCGCGAGGTGCCGGCGGGCCTCCTCAGCGAGAACGTCGAGCTCGACGTGCCGCTCGTGCGCCGCCGAGCCCTGTGGGCCCGCGAGCTCGAGGCGGTCGGCGGACTGCTCGACCACGACGACGAGGGCGCGGGCGCGGTGCCCGCCGCGGAGTCGGCGACGCCGTCGCACCGCGTGTGGTGGCTGCCCGGGCGACGCGGGGCCCTGCGGCTCGAGGTCCGGCTGACCCCGGAGGACCCTCCCCGCGTGCAGACCCTGTCGGTGCGCGCCGACACCGGGCGCTGACGCCGTGTCGGTCATCGCCGTCACCGGGGGCGCCGGCAAGGTCGCGGCCATGATCCGGCCGCACCTCGCCGCGGCGGGGCACGAGGTGCGCCTGCTCGACCTGGTCGCCCCGGCCGAGCCTCTCGCGCCGACCGAGTCGGCCGCGGTCGTCGGGGTGACCGACCTCGACGCCCTGACCGAGGCGATCCGCGGCGCCGACCTCGTCGTGCACCTCGCCGCGTACGCCGACGAGCGGTCGTGGGAGGACATCCGCGACGTCAACGTCGAGGGGGCCCACGCCGTGCACGAGGCCGCCGTGCGTGCCGGGGTGCGGCGGGTGCTCGCCGCGAGCTCCGTGCACGCCGCCGGCTACCTGCCCTGGAGCGCCGCGGCCGAGCACGAGGTGCCGGCCGCGCGTCCCGACACGTTCTACGGCCTGAGCAAGGTCGTGCTCGAGGCCATGGGCAGCCTCTACGCCGACCGCGCGGGCCAACTCGTCGTCTCGGCGCGCATCATGACCGCGGTCGAGCGGCCCTTCGACGCCCGGAGCCTCGGCACCTGGCTGTCGGCCGGCGACGCCGCCCGCCTCGTCGAGGCCGCCCTCACCACCACGGCCACCGGCCACCACGTCGTCTGGGGCGTCTCCCGCAACACGCGGCGCCCGGTCTCCCTCGCGGCGGGCGAGGCCGTCGGCTACCACCCGGTCGACGACGCCGAGGCCTTCGCCGACGAGGTCGACGAGCCGGCGGTGGGCGGCTCGACGCCGATCGGCGGCAGCTTCGTCGACCACCCGCTCGGGGAGCCGATGTGAGCAGTGCCGGCGTGAGCGGTGCCGGCGTGAGCGGTGCCGAGTCACCGACCGCCGGGGCGGGCGCCGGTGACGTGCGGGGGCGGCCGGACGCTACCGTGGCTCCGTGACCCTCCTGCACCGCGCCTCCGCCGTCCGTGACATCGACCCCCTCGCGCTCTACGGGCTGCTGAAGCTGCGGGTCGACGTCTTCGTCGTCGAGCAGGAGTGCCCCTACCCCGAGCTCGACGGGCGCGACGTCGAGCCCGACGCGCAGATGCTCTGGGTCGAGGAGGACGGCGAGGTGCTGGCCACGGTCCGGCTGCTCTGCGACGGCGACGACCGGCGGATCGGCCGTGTCGCGACCGCCGCGTCGGCCCGCGGCCGCGGGCTCGCCGCCCAGCTGATGGAGCGGGCACTCGCCGACTGCCCCGGCCGCCTCGTGCGGCTCGACGCCCAGGCGCACCTCGAGGGCTGGTACGCGCGCTTCGGCTTCGTCGTGGACGGCGAGCCCTTCCTGGAGGACGGCATCCCGCACGTGCCGATGTCACGGGTCGTCCCGGCCGTCTGAGCCCGCGCCTCCCGCTCAGCCGCTCCGGCCACCGCTCCGGCCGCCGCCCACGCCCAGCCCCCGGCCCCCGTCCCCCGTCCCCCGTCCTGGCCGGACCTGGACGGGGGTCGTCCGGACCGTTCCGTCCGGTCCGCCCGCGCCCTAAGCTCGGGCCATGCCACGTCGAGCCACCCCTCCGCGGGACCGCATCCTCGAGGCGGCGCACGTCGAGTTCGCCGCCCGCGGCCTCGCCGGTGCCCGCGTCGACTCCATCGCCCGCGAGGCCGAGGCGAGCAAGGAGCGGCTCTACGCCCACTTCTCGACGAAGCGCGACCTGTTCGACGCCGCCCTGGGCGAGAGCATCGACCGCTGGCTGGAGGCCGTCCCGTTCGACGCGCACGACCTGCCGCAGTGGGCGAGCAGGCTGTACGACCACCTGGCGATGCACGCCGACGACGCGCGCCTGCTGCTCTGGGGCCAGATCGAGGGCGTCACGCTGCCGAGCCCCGGGGTCGTCGACCACGAGCAGCTCGACCGGCGCCGCGAGGCCGTCCGGGCGGCGCAGGCCTCGGGCGACATCCCCTCCGACTGGGACGCCGACGAGCTGCTGACGATGGTGTTCGGCAGCGTGCTGGCCTGGTTCGTCACGCCGACCGCGACGAACCTGCACCAGGGCCCGCACCAGCGGCGGTGCGACGTCGTCGAGCAGGCGGTCCGGCGACTCGTCGGCTGAGCGGGAGTACCGTCACGGGGTGACCACGACGCCCCCTGCCCCCGACCTCTCCCCCGACCTCCGCGACCTGCTCGACAGCGTGCCCGACACCGGCACCGTCGAGGCGGGCGACGTGGTCTACGACCACGACGGCACGCCCCTCGAGGGCTTCCTCGCCACGCCCGGCGACGCCGACGGCGCCCTCCGACCCGCAGTGCTCGTGCTGCACGACTGGTTCGGCGTCGTCGACCACGTCAAGGTGCGCGCCCAGATGCTGGCGCGCCTCGGCTACGTGGCGCTGGCCGGCGACGTCTACGGCCAGGGCGTCCGCCCCGGCCCCGGCGAGGCGGCCGCCGAGGCCGGCGCCTGGTACGGCGACGTCGCGGCGTTCCGCGCCCGCCTCACCGCCAACCTGGAGCGCCTCCGCTCCGAGCCCGGCGTCGACCCCGAGCGCATCGCCGTGATGGGCTACTGCTTCGGCGGCTCCGGGGCCCTCGAGCTCGCCCGCTCGGGCGCCGACGTGGCGGGGGTCGTGTCGTTCCACGGCGGCCTCGGCACCGGGGCGCCCGCCGAGAAGGGAGCCGTCAAGGCTCCCCTGCTCGTGCTGACGGGCGCGGCCGACCCGGTCGTGCCGGACGACGCGGTCGTCGGCTTCGAGGACGAGCTGCGCGACGCCGAGGTCGGCGACTGGCAGGTCGTCAGCTACAGCGGGGCGATGCACGCCTTCGCGGTGCCGGGCACCGACAGCCCCGAGCACGGCGCGCAGTTCCAGGAGACGGCGAACCGCCGCTCGTGGCTGCAGATGCGCGGCTTCCTCGACGAGGTCCTCGGCGAGCACTAGCCCCCTCCGCGACGACGGCCGGCCCCCTCGGGGGGCCGGCCGTCGTCGTCTCGGTCGTCAGGACGCCGGAGGGGTCAGAACCCGACGACGCGACCCGAGGAGGCGCGGCGCGCGATGTCGCGCAGCTGGACGGCGGTCGAGACGGCCGCGTGGGCGGCCTCGCGCCCCTTGTCCTCCTTCGAGCCGGGCAGCCCGGCCCGGTCGAGGCCCTGCTGCTCGTCGTCGAGGGTGAGCACGCCGAAGCCGACCGGCTTGCCGCTGTCGAGCGTCACGCGGAGCAGGCCCGACGTCGCGGCGTCGGAGACGTACTCGAAGTGCGGGGTGCCGCCGCGGATGATCACGCCGAGCGCCACGACGGCGTCGGCACCGGCCTCGAGGGCGGCCTTCGCCACGACGGGCAGCTCGAAGCTGCCGGGCACACGGACGACGGTCGCCTCGGCGCCGAGCTCGGCGATCGTGGCGAGCGCGCCGGCGAGCAGGCCGTCGCTGATCGCGGTGTGCCAGGTGCCGGCGACGACGGTGACGCGCAGGCCGCGGCCGTCGACGGGCTCCTGCTCGGTGGGTGCTCCTGCGCCGCTCATGCGGTGGTCCTCTCGGTGGGGGCGGGGCGACCGGGGAGGTCGCCGGGGGTGGTGGGGGCGGCCGGGCCGGCCGCGAGGCGGTGGGCGACGACCTGGGCGATGGTCACGACGGGGACGCCCTCGCGGCGCCCCAGCTCGATGAGGCCGGGCAGCCGCATCATCTCGCCGTCGTCGGCGACGATCTCGCTGATCGCGGCGACGGGGCGGAGGCCGGCGGCCACCATCAGGTCGACGGCCGCCTCGGTGTGGCCGTCGCGCTCGAGCACCCCGCCGGGCCGGGCCCGGAGCGGGATGACGTGGCCGGGGCGGTGCAGGTCGTCGCGGACGGAGGCCGGGTCGGCCAGGACCCGCAGGGTGCGGGCGCGGTCGGAGGCGCTGATGCCCGTGGTCACGCCCTCGGCCGCGTCGACGCTGACCGTGTACGCGGTGCCGCGGGCGTCCTCGTTGCGGGCGACCATGGGCGGCAGGTCGAGGAGGTCGGCGATCTCCGCCGACATCGGGGCGCAGACGAACCCGGACGAGACCCGCACCGTCCAGGCCAGCCACTCCTGGCTCGCCAGCTCGGCGCTCAGCACCACGTCGCCCTCGTTCTCGCGCGACTCGTCGTCGACGACGATCACCGGCCGCCCGCGGCGGAGGTGCTCGAGGACGGTCGCGACGTCGTCGAGGGGCTCGGCACCGGTGCGCCGAGGCGCCTCGCGGGCACCCGCGCGGGCGCCCGAGGCCTCGGTCACGACGCCCGGCCGGAGCGGTGCGCGCCGGCGGTGGCGTCGAGGGCGAGCATGCGGCGCACGTGGCGCGCCAGGACGTCGGTCTCGACGTTGACCCGGTCGCCCGGGGCCTTGTCGCCGAGCGTCGTGGCGGCGAGGGTCTCGGGGATCAGGCTGACCTCGAACCACCCCTCGTCGGCCCCCGGCTCGCTGATGCCGCTGACGGTGAGGCTCACGCCGTCGAGCGTGACGGAGCCCTTGTCGACGAGGAGGGGCGAGAGGTCGTCGGCGAGGCTCAGGCGCACGCGCCGCCAGGCGTCGCCCTCCTCCGTCTCGAGCACGGACGCCGTGCCGTCGACGTGGCCCTGCACGATGTGGCCGCCGAGGCGGTCGCCCACGCGGGCCGCCCGCTCGAGGTTGACGGGCAGGCCGGGCTCGAGGTCGCCCAGGGTGCTCATGACCAGCGTCTGCTTCATGACGTCGGCCGTGAACGACTCCCCGTCGCGCTCGACCACGGTGAGGCAGACGCCGCTGACCGAGATGGAGTCGCCGTGCTCGGCGCCGTCGACCGCGAGCGGCCCGTGCACCGTGAGGCGGACGCTGTCGCCCACGTCGGCGAGCCGCACGACACGGCCCTTCTCCTCGACGAGCCCCGTGAACACGTCAGATCACCGCCGTCGGCAGGAGGGACGGGAGGGCGGGCACCGGCGTCGGCCGGCGCCGCGGGGCGAGGGTGGTGGTCATCATGTCTCCGTCGGTGAGCCTGCTGGGGCTCTCCGGGGACGACGCGAGGTCGCGGCCAGCCCGGGCGCCGTCGTCGACGAGCCCTGGCCCGCGCTGCCTCCCTTCCGGACTGTGACCGTCGGTACCGGAGTTCCACCGGTTCAACCGGGGCGACCACCGTCTGGGGGCCGCACCGGGTCGCGGACTGTGACCGCCGGTTCAGATTTTCGCTGACCCCGGAGCGCGTTGCTCACCGGCGACGATAGCACCGGGCCCCGACAGCGGCCTCGGCCGCCGTCACGCCCCGTCACGTCGCCCCGCCGGGTCAGGTCGGAGGGTGCAGGCCCTCGTCGGCCGGCCCGGTCCGCCAGGCGGTGAAGTGCACGGTGAGGCCGTCGCGCGAGGGGGCGCAGCACATCGGCCCCGCCGTCGCCGCCGCGTCCGCGTTTAGCGGCGACACCCGCACCAGGCGCCACGGCTCGTCGTCCACGCGGGCACGGACCGTCAGGGCGTCGCCGGAGCGGCTGGCCCGGACGGTGACCTCGCGGCCGTGCCAGCCGGGGACGGGCGCGAGCGACCAGTCCGAGACGCCCCGGGTGACGACGGCGCCGAGGCCGTCCTCACCGTCGCTGCGCTCGACGCCCGCCTTCGTCCACGTCTCGTCGTCGACCCTGACGAAGACGCCGGCCTGGTCGAACTGGGCCGAGAAGTCGAGACGGAACGACACCTCGACCGCGGTGCCCTGCTCGAACGGCGCGAGGAGGGCGTGCTCCGTGTCGTGCACGAACCCGTAGGAGGTGACGCGCCAGGCGTCGCTGCCCTCGACGGCGGTCACGCGCATCCCGTCGTCGCCCACCTCCACGCGCGCGGGCGCGGTCGTCCAGCTGCCGGTGCTCCAGTCGACGTCGATCATGCCGTCGAGGCTACGCCGCCGCCCACCCGCGACACGGCGCGGCGCGGCGCAGCGACGAGGCTCAGTCGACGGCGAGCCCCAGGTGCGCCGCGAGGGCGGGAGCCAGCACCTGGAGCTGCAGCGCGTCGACGGTCGCCCCCCGGAGCCCGTCGAGCCCGTCGACGCGGTCGAACGAGGTCGTGCGCAGATCGACGTGGGCGAGGGAGGCGCGGGTCACGTCGAGCGTGCCGACGCGGCAGTCGACGAGGGCCACCCGCAGGGCCTCCGCGCCGCCGAGGTCGAGCTCGCCGACGCTGCAGCCCTCGAGCACGACGTCGGTGAGCCGGGCCCCCCGCAGGTTCAGGTAGTCGATCTTGCCGCCGACGACCCGGACGGAGCGCCAGTCGGCGTCGAACAGCTCGGCCGAGCCCCAGCGCGGGCGCTCGACGCGGACGTCGTGCCAGGTGCTGCGCCCGGCGGCGAGCTCGGGGGCGAACGAGTCGGCGACGACCGTCTCGACGAACCGCGCGCCCCGGAGGCGCGCTCCGCCGAGCCGGGGTGCCTCGAGCACGCACTCGCGGAGGACGACGCCCTCGAGGTCGCGGTCGACGAGGTCGGCGTCGACGAGGCGCTCCCGCTCGCGGTCGTCGTGCGCGGCGAGGGAGTCGCCCGTCACGTCGACGAGGCCGGTCGGGTCGACGTGCTCGATGCGGGGCGCGTCGGTGCCGCCGCCCGGGACGGCGCCCGAGCGGGCGGCGCGGGAGGAGGAGCGACGGGGAGCGGCCATGCGGACGAGGCTACCGATGGCCGCCGACACCGGACGGACTCGTTCTGGGGAGTGCCGCCCCGGCAGGAGCGAGGCACGATCAGTTCCATGCGCATGCATGAACGCTGCGCGCCGCTGCCCTGACCACCCGACGGTCGGGCCGCGCCCCTCCCCCGCCCCGACCGGAGAACCCCCGTGCCGTCATCCCTCCCTGCCCGCCTGCCGTCGGCCCTCGCCGCCGGCCTCCTCGCGACCGGCCTGCTGCTCGCCGGCCTGGTCGCCGCGCCCGCCGCGCCCGCGAGCGCCGCACCGGCGCCCGCCCCGACCACCGCCTCCCTGCCGAAGGACCAGCTCGTCGTGCCGCCCTCGGCGCTCGCCCGGGCCGACGCCCTCGACGACGCGACCACGACCGGCCCGGTCGTCCACACCCTCTGGGTGAGCACCGTGTCGGCCACCGCCGCCACGACCGACGACACGGTGACCTCGCTCGACCGCGCGTCGATCGACGCCGCCGTCACCGCGCTGCACGACTACTGGTGGGAGGAGTCGGGCGGCCGCGTCGACGTCCGCCTCGGGGGCGTCGAGGAGCGCTCCCTCGGCGGCACGAGCTGCGACGCGTCCGCGACGCTGAGCAAGGTCAAGGCCTCGGCCTTCGGCGGCTCCTTCGCCTCGTACGGCTGGGCCGGCACCGAGAAGCACCTGCTCGTGCTGCCCCGCGAGGCGTGCGGCACGCAGGCGTTCGGCACGATCGGCGGCGACGGCGGCGAGATCGTCAGCTCGTACGGCCTCGGCCAGCAGCTCGGCGTGCCCGTGCTGCTGCACGAGTTCGGCCACAACCTCGGGCTCGGCCACGCCGGCTCGGCGCTCTGCCGCAGCACGACCTCGTACGACGGCGCCCCCGGCGACTTCCGCAGCGCGGCCGACGCCGCCTGCCCCACCGAGGAGTACGGCGACCACCTCGACATCATGGGCTACTCGGTGTCGGGCGCCCGCCCGCACCTGTCGTCCCCGCAGCGGATGCGCCTCGGCTGGCTGCCGAGCACCGTCGCGCTGAGCACGCCGGCGACCACCAAGCGCGTCGTGCTGCCCTCGCTCGACACCGCGGCCACCGGCCGCGCCGTCGACGTCACCGACCCCGTCAGCGGCCAGCACTACGTGCTGGAGTACCGCACGGCCACGGGCCGCGACCGGTCGAGCGCCGAGTTCGCCGGCGGTGCACCCCGCTGCACGGTCGTCGCGACCGGCTTCACGAAGTGCGCGCTCGACAGCTCGGCCGCCACGGGCAGCGTGCGCGTGCTGCGCGCCCTCCCCCAGCCCGGCGGCTTCGCCACGACGGTGGCCCTCGCGGTCGGCACCGACGCAGCGGCCGACCCCGCCCGCCGCGACACCCACCTCGACGCCGGCGAGTCGTTCACGAGCGCCGGCGGCGGCTTCACCGTCGCCGTGGCGAGCCTCTCGCCCCAGGGCGGAGCCGTGCTCGACGTCTCCCTCCGCGGGCCCCGCGGCGCCGTGTCGACCTCCACCGCGCTGACCCTCTCCAACGCCTCGCAGACCTACGGCGGAGCCGGCGCGACGGCGACCGCCGTCGTGACCCGCGCCGACGGCACGGCGCCCGCGGGCACCGTGAGCCTCGTCGACGGCTCGACCGTGCTGTCGACCGTGCCCGTGGGCACGGGGGGCCGCACGACGATCGCCGTGCCGACGACGCTGGCGGCGGGGAGCCACGCGCTGCGCGCCTCCTTCACGCCCGCCGACCCGGCCGTCACCGCGTCTAGCTCGGCACCGCAGACGCTCACCGTGGCGGCCGGCGCGACGACCACGTCGCTCCGCGTGAGCGGCCCGCAGCAGACCTTCGGCTCGACCACGACGACGCTCACCGCGACCGTGCCCCAGGTGGCCGGCAGCTGGCCCGCCGGCAGCGTGACCTTCACGCGCTCCGGCGTGCCGGTGGCCGTCGTGCCGCTGACCTCGGGCACCGCGTCGTGGGTCGTGCCCGCGAGCACGTCGGCCGGCCAGTGGTCGTTCACGGCCTCGTTCGCGCCCTCGTCGACGTCGCTCGTGAAGTCGGTCAGCGCGCCCCAGACGGTCACGGTCGTGCCCGCGAGCTCGACGGTGGCGATCACGCCCGCCACGACGAGCCCTGCACGGAACACCGCCACGACGGCCACCGTCACCGTGCGCGTCGCCGGCGTCGCCTCGCCGGCCGGCTCGGTCACCGTGCTCTCGGACGGACGCGCCGTGCAGACCGTCGCCCTGACCTCGACCGGCCAGGGCACCGCGGCCGTGACGCTGCCGCGGTACGCCACGGCCGGCAGCCCGGTGGTCTCGGTGCGCTACTCGGGCACGCCCGACGTGCTCGGCAGCACCTCGGCGGGCGTCACGCTGCGGGTGCGCTGACCGGCGGGGCAGCCGGGGCGGCCGGGTCGGCCGGACGGGCTCCGTGCCCGCCCGGCCGCGCCCGGCGGCCTGCCCGCCCGCTCAGCACTCGACGACGTTGACGGCGAGCCCGGCGCGGCTGGTCTCCTTGTAGCTGTCGGCCATGTCGCGCCCGGTCTGGCGCATCGTCTCGATCACGGTGTCGAGGCTGACGACGTGGCTGCCGTCGCCGAGCAGCGCCATCCGCGTCGCGGCGACCGCCGTGCCCGCCGCGATGGCGTTGCGCTCGATGCACGGCACCTGCACGAAGCCCCCCACGGGGTCGCAGGTGAGGCCGAGGTGGTGCTCCATGGCGATCTCGGCCGCGTTCTCGACCTGGCGCGGCGTGCCGCCGAGCACGGCGGTGAGCGCCCCCGCCGCCATCGAGGCGGCCGAGCCGACCTCCCCCTGGCAGCCGGCCTCGGCGCCGGAGATCGAGGCGTTGCGCTTGTAGAGCGACCCGATCGCGGCGGCCGTGAGCAGGTAGCCGCGCTCGAGCTCGTCGCGCGTCACCCCGTGGAACCGCATCGCGTAGTACCCGACGGCGGGGATGATGCCCGCGGCCCCGTTGGTCGGCGCGGTGACGACCCGGCCGCCCCCGGCGTTCTCCTCGTTCACGGCCATCGCGTAGGCCTGCAGCCACTGCGCCGGCAGGTCGGAGGTGAGCAACGAGGAGGCGCGGCCCTGGTCGACCGCGGAGCCCCCGATCGCGAAGGCGGTCGCCCGCTCCTCCTGCACCCGCAGCATCTCGGCGATCTGGCGGGCCCGTCGCGGCACCTTCATCCAGCCGGGCAGCACCCCCGAGGCGGCGAGGCCGGCGTCGACGCAGGCCTCCATCGCGGCCCAGCGCGCGGCGAGGCCCGCGGCCGCCGCGGCCTCGCCGTGCACCGCGACCTCGTTGCGCCAGGCCAGCTCGGCGATGCCGACGCCCTCGGCGTCGCAGAGCCGGAGCAGGTCGTCGGCGTCGACGAAGGCGAACGGGGCCTCGGCGGCGGGCACGACGTGCTCGTCGTCGCCGTCGCGGACGACGAACCCGCCGCCGGTCGAGAACCAGACCTCCCGCGCGAGGGTCGCGCCGTCGGCGTCGCGGGCCTCGAGGCTCATGGCGTTGGGGTGCCGCGGCATGCGGGTCAGGGGCGCCATGCGGAGGTCGTTCGGCGCGAAGGCGACCTGGTGCCGGCCGAGCAGCCGGAGGCCGCCGCCCTGCTCGACGGAGCGCTGCATCGACGAGACCACGAGCGGGTCACAGGTCTCGGGCTCCATGCCCGCCAGGCCCGCGAGCACCGCCGACGGGGTGCCGTGCCCGAGGCCGGTCGCGGCGAGCGAGCCGTAGAGGACGACCTCCACCCGGGCGACGTCGTCGAGCAGGCCCGCGGCGTCGACCCCGTCGAGGAAGAGGCGGGCGGCCCGCATGGGCCCGACGGTGTGCGAGCTCGAGGGCCCGATGCCGACCGAGAACAGGTCGAGGGCCGAGACGTGGTCGGTCATGGTGCCTCCGGGGCGGGGCTCGAGGTCGGATCGGGGTCGGGGTCGGGCCGCCCGACGGTGCGGGCGTGCTCGCCCATCGCCGCCGCCATCTCGCCGAGGAACCTCCGGACGGTCTGCAGCTCGGCGTCGTCGTAGCCCGCCATCACCCGGTCGCTCAGCGCGCCTAGGGGCCCGAAGAAACGGCCGGCGACGGCGCGGGCCGCCTCGTCGTAGCGCACGATGACCCGGCGCCGGTCGACCTCGTCGCGCGTGCGGTGCACGTGGCCCGCGCGCTCGAGGCGGTCGATGACGCCCGTGGCGGCGCCGGACGTCACGCCCAGGACGTCGCCGAGGCGGCCCGACGTGACCGGGTCGCCCCGCTGCTCCGCCTGCATGACGTGCAGCAGCGCCTCGAGGTCGATGTGGCCGAGCCCCTGCTGGGCCGCGAACGCCTGGGCGACCCGCTGCGACTCGGTGGTGAGCCGCTGCATGGCCGTGACGACGTCGCGGCGGGCCCCGGCGCGGGCGGGCGCGCCCGGCGCGTCTCGCACGTCGGGGTGAGCCGGGTCTGGGTCGGTCATCGCGCCTCCTGTGCACTGATTCTCGCCGACGCAGGGTCGCCGCCGTGCAATACTCTCAGCAACTAAGACTTCCATCAACTGAAGGACACTCGTGCGCGCACTCGCCCGCCTCGTCAGCGGCCACCGGTCGGCCTGGGCCGTCCTCGGCGGCACCCTCGTCGCCGTCGCCCTGCTCTTCGCCCTCCTGCCCTCCGGCGGCGACGACGCGTTCCCGCCCTCCGGGCTCCCCGACGACAGCCAGGCGGCGGAGGTGACCGCCCTGCTCGACGAGTTCCCTTCGTCCGACACGACCGTCGGCATCGTCGTCTGGAGCCGAGGAGGCGCCGCCCTCTCCGACGCGGACGTCGCGTCGGTCTCCGCCCGCGCCGAGGCCCTCGCCGCCCTGTCGACCACCCCGCAGGCCGTCCGCCCGCAGGTCAGCGACGACGGCGCCGCGGCGCTCGTCGCCGTGCCGCTCGCCGCCGCCGACGTCGACGCCGACCTGTCGGGCGTGGCCGGCGAGCTGCGCGACGCCGCCTCGGAGGGGCTGCCCGACGACCTCTCGGCGTACCTGACCGGGCCCGTGGGCTTCCAGGACGACGTCTCGAACTCGTTCGCGGGGGCGGACTTCCGCCTCCTGCTCGTCACGGTGGTCGTCGTCGCCGTGCTGCTGATCGTCACCTACCGCAGCCCCGTGCTGTGGATCGTGCCGCTCGCCGTCGTCGGCGTCGCCGACGGCCTCGCGGGGCGGGTCGTGGCGGCCCTGGCTGAGCCGCTCGGGGTGACCGTCGACGCCTCGATCTCGGGGATCCTCTCGGTGCTCGTCTTCGGCGCGGGCACGAACTACGCGCTCCTGCTGGTCGCCCGCTACCGCGAGGAGCTGCTGCGCGACGACGACCGGCACCGGGCGATGCGCACCGCCGTGACGAGCGCCGGGCCGGCGATCGCGGCGAGCGGCGGCACGGTCGCGCTCAGCCTCGCCACCCTCGTGCTCGCCTCCCTCGCGGGCAACCGCGCCCTAGGCGTGGCCTGTGCCCTGGGCGTCGTGGTCGCGGTCGTCTTCGCCCTCGTCGTGCTGCCGGCCGCCCTCGTGGTCTGCGGTCGCGGGCTGTTCTGGCCCTTCGTGCCCCGCGCCTCCGCCCCTGGCTCCCTCGGCGCCGACGAGCCCCACCACCACGCGGCCCGGAAGCAGGGCGCCTGGGAGCGCCTCGGCCGGGGCGTGCAGCGCCGGCCGGTGGTCGTGAGCGTCGCCGCGGTCGCCGGGCTCGGAGTGCTCTGCCTGGGCCTCGGCGGCTACGCGGTCGGCCTCTCGCAGACCGACCAGCTGCTCGGCGACCCCGACTCGGTCACCGCCCAGCGCATCGTCGACGACTCGTTCTCGGCCGGCCTCACCAGCCAGACGACGGTGCTCGTGCCGTCCGCGGCGGCCGCCGACGCCGTGGCCGAGGCCGAGGGCGTCGACGGCGTCGACTCCGCGACCGCCGGCGAGGAGGCCTCCGGGCTGACCCGCGTCGACGTCCAGCTCGCGGCCGAGCCGGAGAGCGACGACGCGTTCGTCGCCGTCCAGGCGCTCCGCGACGCCTACGCCGGGGCCGGAGGCGCGGTGTCGGACGCCCTCGTCGGCGGCAGCGACGCGACGGCCTACGACGAGCGCACCGCCGCGCAGGCCGACCTCCGCCTGATCGCCCCGATCATCCTCGCCGTCGTCTTCGCCGTCCTGGCCCTGCTGCTCCGGTCGCTGGTCGCCCCGGTGCTGCTCATCGCGTCGGTGCTCGCCACCTTCACGGCGAGCCTCGGCGCGTCGACCTGGCTGTTCCAGCACGTGCTGGGGTTCCCGGCCCTCGACACGGCGGTGACCCTGTACGCCTTCCTCTTCCTCGTGGCCCTCGGGGTGGACTACAACATCTTCCTCACGACCCGGGCGAGGGAGGAGCGCGAGCGGCACGGCACCCGCGAGGGCATGGTGCGCGCGCTCGCCTCGACGGGCGCCGTCATCACGAGCGCGGGCGTGCTGCTCGCGGCCGTCTTCGCCGTGCTCGGCGTGCTGCCGGTCGTCGCCCTCACGCAGGTCGGCGTCGTCGTCTGCATCGGCGTGCTGCTCGACACCCTCGTCGTGCGGACCGTGCTCGTGCCGGCGCTGGTCTTCCTCACCGGCGACGCGTTCTGGTGGCCGAGCCGGCGCCGCGGTCAGCCGCAGGCGGACCAGAGGCCGACGCCCGAGCCCTCGGCCGTGGCCTCGGCGGCGACGAAGGCGTCGCGGTAGCGGTACGGGTCGTCGTAGGTGTCCTCACGGCCGTACCCCTGGGCGACCAGGTCGTGGTTGAGCATCACCCCCGCGGGCGTCCAGACGTAGCGCAGCAGGCGGTCGTACCGGTCGGCGTCGCCCTGCGAGGCGTCGGCCTCGAGCCAGACGACCGACCCCGCCGGCAGGCTCGTGGTCGTGAACGCGCTCGCCTCGGGGCCGAAGCAGTCGACCGGGGCGTCGGGCTGCACGGTCTCGGGGGTGTCGACGCCGATGAGGCGGACGCGCTCGCGCGCACCGCCGTCGGCGAGCACGACGATCACGGTGTCGCCGTCGACCACGCGCTCGACCGTGGCCTGCGCGGCGCCCTCGGGGACGGCGGCGGGCACCGCGACCGCGGGAGACGAGCCCGTGCCCGGGACCGAGCCGGCGCCCGGGCCCGACCCGTCGCGCGAGCCGTCCAGGAGCTGCGGGAACGCCACCACGACCACCGCGGCCACGACGACGACCACGACGCCGAGCAGCGACGACCGACGACGGCGGCTCCGCGCGCGACCGCCGCTCACTCGGCGAGCCTCGTGCCGCGCAGCTCGGGCAGGGCGAGGGCCGCGGCGGCCGCGACGAGGAACACCGCGCCGAAGACGACGAAGAGCAGGGGCGCGCCGCCCAGCACGAGCAGCGGGGGCACCGAGAGGGGCGCGACGATCGAGGCGACGCGCCCGACCCCGGCGGCCCAGCCCGACCCCGTGCCGCGCAGCCGCGTCGGGTAGAGCTCGGGGGTGACCGCGTACAGGGCGCCCCACGCCCCGAGGTTCGCGAACGACAGGGCCGCGCCCGAGACCACGATGTGCGTCGCGCTCCCGCTGACGACGCCCGCCCCGAACGCGGCGGCGGCCACCGCGGAGCCGAGCAGGAAGGCCGCCAGGGTGGCCCGACGGCCCCAGCGCTCGATGAGCCAGGCCGAGACGGCGTAGCCGGGCAGCTGCGCCAGCGTGATGAGCAACGTGTACTCGAACGACTTGACGAGCGGGAAGCCCGCCTCGACGAGCAGCGTCGGCAGCCAGACGAAGGCGCCGTAGTACGAGAAGTTCGTCGCCGCCCAGACGAGCCACAGGGCGACCGTCCGCCGGCGGAGCCCGTCGCGCAGGAGGGCGGAGAGGGAGGCTCGGCGAGCGCCCGACGCGACCCGCGCCTCCTCGAGGGCCGTCGCCCTGGTCGCCGCGGCCGCGACGTCGGCCGGGTCGGGGGCGGGCACCCCGGCGGCCCGCTCGAAGGCCCGGACGGTGCGCTCGGCCTCGTCGTGCCGCCCCCGCGACTCGAGGTACCGCACCGACTCGGGCATGCGCAGCCGCACGAACACGGCGTACGCCGCCGGGAGGGCCCCGATCAGCAGCGCCCAGCGCCAGCCGTCGTTGCTGGTCGGCACCACCAGGTAGCCGACCAGCGCCGCCGCGATCGAGCCGACCGCCCAGAACGCCTCGAGCAGCACGACGACGCGGCCGCGGATGCGACGCGGCGAGAACTCGGAGACGAGCGTCGAGGCCACCGGCAGCTCGGAGCCGAGGCCCAGCCCCACGACGAAGCGCAGCACGAGCAGCGCCCCGACCGACCAGCTGAGCGCGGAGACGCCGGTCGCCAGGCCGTAGACGAGGAGGGTGAGGGCGAAGACGGTCTTGCGCCCGAGGCGGTCGGACAGCGTGCCGCCGAGGGCCGCGCCGATCGCCATGCCCGCGAAGCCGGCAGAGGCGACGAACGCCAGCGCGCCGCGGTCGGAGCTCCAGACGACCGCGAGCTGGGCGATGACGAACGAGACGAGGCCGACGTCGAGGGCGTCGAGGGCCCAGCCGACGCCGCTGCCGACGAGCAGCCGGCCGTGCTTGCGGGTGAAGGGCAGCTCGTCCAGGCGCTCGGTGCGCGTGGGCGGTGCCTGCGTGGCGACGTCGTCGGTCATGGTGCCTCTCGGGCGCTGTCGGGTAGGGCGTCCTCGACACGCCCTGCCGTGCGTGAGCCGTGAACATCGACGAGGGTAGCGAGCATCGGGGCACCGCACCGTAGGCTCCGG
Organism: Frigoribacterium endophyticum; assembly: GCF_011759585.1. GTDB lineage: Bacteria > Actinomycetota > Actinomycetes > Actinomycetales > Microbacteriaceae > Frigoribacterium > Frigoribacterium endophyticum. The sequence goes on along the minus strand of NZ_JAAOYV010000001.1, from coordinate 405,269 downwards.
CGCACCGGTCCATCGTGGACGGGCGACGGAGGCACCACCATGGCAGAGAAATCGACGAAGAAGTCCACCAAGACGACCGCGACGCGGTCGCTCAAGGAGAAGCGGGCCGACAAGAAGGACAAGCGCGGCACCGCCTCCCACTCCGAGGACGCCGTCTCGAACGTCAAGAAGCGCTAGCTCCCTCCGAGCGCCGCGTCGGCGGCAGCGCCCCGGCACCGTCAGCCCCCGTCACCCCGGGAGGCGGCGGTGCCGTTCTCGTCCCCGGTCGCCGATCCGTCGGTGACAGACGCTCAGCTCGCGGCTAGCCTCGGGGGACGGGCTCATCAGGGGGCCCGGTCGAGGGGACCACGATGACCACGTCTGCCGCCACACCCGCTCCCACGCCCGCCCCGAAGCCCGGGCCCGGCCCGCGGCCCGTCCCGGCCGCCTCGGCCACGGCGCCCGCCGCGTGAGGGCCGCGCTCCGCCGCGGCGCCGCGGCCGGCACCGTCGCCGTCGTCGCGCTCGGGCTCGCCCTCGCAGGGGCGACCACCGCCTCCGCCGCCCAGGCCGGCGCCTGGGGCAGCTTCACGCTCAGCGGGAGCGCTCGCGAGTGGTCCGGCACGATGTCGCTGCCCGGCGGCTTCCCCGAGACGACCTTCACCTCGACCTCGCGCCAGGCCACGGTGCCGAGCGGCTCGAGCACCTGGCAGGCCGCCTCCACCGCGCCCGGCGAGCGCTACGGGTCGAGCCGGGGCCTGCCCTACCTCAACCTGCGGCCGCAGCTCGACCGACCCGTCGCCTCCGCCGCCTCGGTCACCACCTACACGTTCGGCTCCGCGACCCCCTCGGCCGGCTGGTCGTTCGTGCTCGGCGACATCGACGCCGACCAGGTGACCGTCACCGCGACCGACCCGGCCGGAGCGGCCGTGCCCGCCTCGGCGCTGGGCTTCGGCTCGGCCTACAACTACTGCCGCGTCGCCGGCGGCCCCTCGTGCGACGCGGCCGGCCTCGGCGACGTGCCCACCTGGGACTCCTCGACCGGCGTGCTGCTCGGCAACGCCGGCGCCCTCGACACCGAGGGCGCCGCGGCCTGGTTCAGCCCGACCGTGCCGCTCGGCTCGCTCACGCTGACCTTCCAGCAGCGCTCGGGCTTCCCGGTCTTCCAGACCTGGTTCGCGACGCGGACGCAATCGCTCACCGGCACCGTGACCGAGGGAGGCGCGGCCTTCCCGGCAGCGGCCGTCACCGTCCGCGACGCCTCCGGCACCGTCGTCGCGGAGACCACCACGAACGCCCGCGGCGAGTACGTCGTGCCGGCCCTCACCGCCGCGCCGGGCTGGCGCGTCACCGTCGAGCCGCCGGCGGGGACCCCCGCCGCGGAGGACGTCGTCGTCGACCTGACGTCCGCCGACGGTGTCGCCGACGTCGCCTTCCCGACCGCGCCGGCGCCCGCGCCGACGTCGGTCGCGGTCACCGCGACGATCGTCGACACCGAGGGGACGCCCGTGCCTGACCTGCCGCTGAGGCTCGTCGAGCGCGCCTCGGGCGCCACGGTGGCCGAGGTCACCACGGCCGACGACGGCACGGCGACCGTCGCCGACCTCGCCCCGACGACGTCGTACGAGCTCTTCCGCGCCGACACGGGCGAGTCGCTCGGCACGCTCGTGCCCAACAGCGGCGGCGTGCTGCCGGTCGGCTTCTTCCGCCCGGTGCCCGCGCCGGCCCCCGAGCCCACCGTCGAGGTGAGCGGCACGATCGCCGGCCCCGACGGAGCGCCCGCCGCGGGCGCCACGCTCGACGTGGTGCTCGTGCCGGCCGACGGCGGCGAGCCCACCGAGACCGTCGCGACCGTCGAGACCGACGCCGCGGGCGGCTTCGAGGTCGACGGGCTGCTGCCCGAGACCGACTACGTCATCGTCGTCGACGAGCAGGCGGAGGCGGCGGTCCCGTTCACCACCCCGGCCGCCGGCGCCCCCGCGACGCCGCTCGTGCTCGAGGTGCCCGCGCCCGAGTCGGTCAGCGTCGACGGCACGGTCGTCGACCAGGACGGCGAACCCGTCGCCGATGCTCCGGTCGCGGTGCTGCCCGCCACCGGCGACGCGCCGGTGGCCGAGACCACGACCGACGCCGACGGTCGCTTCGTGCTCGACGGCCTCGACCCCGGCACCGACTACCGCCTCATCGTCGACGGCGACGTCGCCGGTGCCGTGCCCTTCACGACAGGGTTCGCGGACGCCGGGCTCGGCACGGTCGCCGTGACCGTCGTGGCGCCCGAGCCGACGCCCGGCCCCACGCCCGAGCCCTCCCCCGGCCCCACGGCCGGACCGGCGCCGACGGCGAGCGCGGCCCCCGTGGCCCCCGGCACGGCCCCGACGGTCCGTCCCGCCGGGCGGCCCGGCGACCTCGCCTTCACGGGCGCCGACGCGTCCTGGCCGCTCGGCCTCGGGGCGGCGCTGCTGGTCGTGGGCCTCGGCCTCGTGACGGGCCGAGCCGTGCTGCGGCGCCGACAGCGGGCCGTCGTGAGCGGGTCGGAGGACTGACACCGCGCCTCCCGCGCCCCTCGGCCCCGCCGCCGGTCACCCGACCGGCGACGGGGCCGCCGTGCTGACCGGGCTGACGTGCTGACCGGGCCGCCGTGCTGACCGGGCCGGCGTGCTGACCGGGCCGTACCCCGTTCACGGAGCGGACTCGGCGGGTGGCGGGGCGACGCCCGGCCTACCGTCGTCCGGGCACGCGGCACGGCCGCGTGTGCCCGTGGGCCATCCCGCCCACAGACCCGCAGAGCCCAGGAGGAACCCCGTGAAGGCAGTCGTCTGGCACGGCGTCGGAGACATCCGTCTCGACGACGTCGAGCAGCCCACCATCACCGACCCGAACGACGCGATCGTGCGCGTCACCCGCAGCGCGATCTGCGGCACCGACCTGCACTTCGTGCGCGGCACGATGGCGCCGATGGTCGAGGGCACGATCCTCGGCCACGAGGCCGTCGGCGTCGTCACCGAGGTCGGCGACGCCGTGCGCGGCTTCAGCCCCGGCGACCGGGTGATCATCGACAGCACGGTCTCGTGCGGCGCGTGCCGGTACTGCCGCGAGGGCCACACCGCGCAGTGCGACGTCGCGAACCCGAACGGCCCCGACGCCGGCACGAGCTTCTTCGGCGGGCCCGCCTCGACCGGCCCGGTCGATGGTCTGCAGGCCGAGTACGTGCGGGTGCCGTGGGCCCGGAACACCCTGCACCCGCTGCCCGACACGGTCAGCGACGACCAGGCGATCCTGCTCAGCGACATCTACCCCACCGGGTGGTTCGGGGCCGAGCTCGCCGGCGTCCGCCGCGGCGACACCGTGGCCGTGCTCGGCGCCGGCGTCGTCGGCCAGTTCGCGATCGCGTCGGCGTTCCAGCAGGGCGCCGCCCGCGTGATCGCGATCGACCACCTCGAGGACCGCCTCGCCCAGGCCCTGGCCCAGAACGCCGAGGTCGTCGACTTCAGCCGGGAGGACCCGGTCGCGGTCGTCAAGGAGCTCACGAACGGCATCGGCGTCGACGCCGTCATCGACGCGGTCGGCGTCGACGCACAGCACGCCGCCCACGGCCCGGCCGCCCCCGACGCCGAGCAGGCCGCCGCGTTCGAGGCGGAGGTCGCGCAGGTCGCGCCCGACGCCGCCCCGCAGGGCGACCAGTGGGTGCCGGGGAACGCGCCGTCGCAGGCCGCCCGCTGGGCCGTCGAGATGGTCGCCAAGTACGGCCGCATCGGCATCATCGGCGTCTACGCACCCACGGTCGAGACGTACCCGATCGGTGCCGCGATGCTCAAGAACCTCACGGTGCGGATGGGCAACTGCGACCACCACTCCGTCACGCCGCCGCTCATCGAGCGCGTCGCCGCCGGGCTGTTCGACCCGACCGCGCTGATCACCGAGCGCGAGCCGGTGACCGACGCGATCGCGGCGTACGAGGCGTTCGACCGGCGCGAGCCGGGGTGGCTGAAGGTCGAGCTGACGACGGGCTCGTAGCCGGGCCGCGACGCGGGGCCTTCGGGAGGCGCGGTGCGGGCGGGGCCGGCACCGCGCCTCCCCCAGGCGGTCAGGCGACCGTCGTGCCCGCGCGCATCTCGTCGACGCTGAGCTCCGGGGCACCGCCCGCGGCCGCGGCCGGATCCATCCAGACGAAGTCCCAGTGGTGGCCGTCGAGGTCGTCGAAGCTCTTCGAGTACATGAAGCCGTGGTCCTGCTCGCCGGCCGGCGTCGCCCCCGCGGCGAGCGCGGCGGCGTACGTCGCGTCGACCTCCTCCTTGCTCTCGGCGCTGAGGGCGAGCTGCACCTCGGTCGAGGTGGTGGCGTCGATGATCGTCTTGCGGGTGAACTCCGCGAAGAACGGCCTCGTGAGCAGCATCGCGGTGATCGTGTCGCTGATCACGACGCTGACGGCGTTCTCGTCGCTGAACCCCTCGTTGATCGAGTACCCCAGGGCCTCGAAGAAGGCGCGCGACCGGGCGACGTCGTCGACGGCCAGGTTGACGAAGATCATGGTGGGCATCGGTGCGCCGCCTCTCTGCGGGGCGCCGGCGGCCCGTCGCCGCCGGTCGTCTCCCGCATGATGGCGAGGCGCCGTCGACCGTGTCAAGACCCGTGGGCGCGAGGTGTCCCCCTCCCAGCGGGCACCCCGACAGCGGGTGTTGCGTGGTCTGCATGAAGCACACGACACTCGGCAACGTCGACGGCGGACTCGACGTGGGCCGCCTCGGCCTCGGCCTGATGGGCATGTCCGCGTTCTACACCGGCAGCGGCACCGACGACGACGAGTCGGTGCGGGTGGTCCACGCCGCGCTCGACCACGGCGTGACCCTGCTCGACACCGCCGACATGTACGGCCCGCACACGAACGAGCAGCTGCTGGGGCGCGCCCTGCGCGGCCGACGCGACGGCGTCGTCGTCGCGACCAAGTTCGGCAACGTCACCGACCCCGAGGCGCGGAAGGAGCGCGCGGTCGACGGCCGGCCCGAGTACGTGCGCCGCTCGATCGACCGCTCGCTGCAGCGGCTCGGGCTCGACCACGTCGACCTCTACTACCAGCACCGCGTCGACCCGCAGGTGCCGATCGAGGAGACGGTCGGTGCCATGGCGGAGCTCGTCACGGCGGGCAAGGTCCGCCACCTCGGCCTGTCCGAGGCGGCTCCCGAGACGATCCGCCGGGCCCACGCCACCCACCCGATCACCGCCCTGCAGACCGAGTGGTCGCTCTGGAGCCGCGACCCCGAGGCCGAGATCGTGCCGCTCGTGCGCGAGCTCGGCATCGGCTTCGTGCCGTACTCGCCGCTCGGCCGCGGGTTCCTCACCGGTGCCCTGCGCTCGGTCGACGAGCTCGCCGACGACGACTTCCGCCGCTTCGCGCCGCGGTTCAGCGGGGACAACCTCGCCGCGAACGTCCGCATCGTCGAGCAGGTCGACGCCGTGGCCCGCGAGGTCGGGGCGACGCCCGGCCAGGTCGCGCTGGCGTGGCTTCTCGCCAAGGGCGAGGGAGTCGTGCCGATCCCCGGCACGAAGCGCCGCACGTACCTCGACGAGAACGTCGCCGCCGACGACGTCGTGCTCACGGCCGCGCAGGTCGAGCAGCTCGACGCGGTGGCCGCGCCCCAGGGCGACCGGTACGCCGACATGTCGACGGTCGACCGCTAGCGCGGACGGCCCACGGCGGGCGGGTGCGAGCCGGGCGGGCGTCGACGACGGACCGCCCGGGTCGCACCCGCCCGTCGTCGTGACGGGGCAGGGCGGCCGGGCAGGGCGGCCGGGCTAGGCGGGCCCGAGCGCGGGAGGCGCGGGTACGGTCGCAGCATGGACGACGTGATCAGACGGCGCGCGGTGGTCCGCGGCCTCGTGCAGGGCGTGGGCTTCCGCTTCTCTACCGAGGGCGAGGCCGACCGGCTCGGCGTCGCCGGGTTCGTGCGCAACCTCCCCGACGGCACCGTCGAGACGGAGGCCGAGGGCACGCCGGAGGCGGTGGGCCAGCTGCTGGAGTGGCTCACGGAGGGCCCGCGGGGCTCCCGCGTCGACGGGGTCGACGTGAGCGAGCTGTCGCCGATCGGCGAGGGCGGCTTCGAGACGCGCCACTGAACGGCAGCGTCGGCGGGCGGCGGGCGGCGGGCGGCGGGCGGCACCGTCGGCGAGGGCCCGCGTGCCGGGACCCGGCCCGGGAGCTCGCACGCACCCGACAGCGTGGAGTCCCCGGACCGGGCTGCACCCGAGGGTGCACCAGCTTGTCTACCAGGTCGGTCGGTGCACTCGCCCACCGGTCGGGGGACGAACTCGCGACGGCCACCTCACATCCGCCCCCTCTCGCGCGTCTGCAGCGTGGGTAGCATCGGCAGAGGCGAGGAGACGACCGTGACGGAGACCGGCAGCGCGCGCGGAGCGGGCACCACGGGCACGGGCAGGGGCACGGACGACGCAGCCCCGACCGCGGCCCCCGACGCGACGGTCGTGCACACCACCACGAGCACGCCCGTGGGCCTGCTGACCGTCGCGGGGGGCGTCGACGGGCTCGTGGGCCTGTGGTTCGAGGGCCACCGGCGCGGGCCGACCCGCGACTCCCTGGGCGCGCGCTCCGACGTCGGCACCGGCGCGAGCGACTTCGGCGAGGTGGCCCGGCAGCTCGGGCAGTACTTCGCCGGCGAGCGGACGGCCTTCGACCTGCCGCTCGCGCCGCGCGGCGACGACTTCCGCCAGCGGGTCTGGGCGGCCCTCCGCACGATCCCCCACGGCGAGACCCGCACCTACGGCCAGCTCGCCGTGGGCCTCGGCGGGGTCGGGCTGGCCCGGGCCGTCGGCGCCGCGAACGCGCTGAACCCGCTGAGCATCGTCGTGCCGTGCCACCGGGTGGTCGGCGCCGGCGGGGCCCTCACCGGCTACGCGGGCGGGCTGGAGCGCAAGAGGTTCCTGCTGGCCCTCGAGGAGCCCGCCGAGCGGCGCGAGAGCCGGCTGTTCTGACGTGGGCCCGTTCGACCGCGCCGTCGAGCAGCACGGGGTCACCGTGCTGCGCGTCTGCCGTGCCCTGCTGCCGCCGGCCGACGCCGACGACGCCTGGTCGGAGACCTTCCTCGCCGCGCTCGTCGCCTGGCCCGGGCTGCCGCCGGGGACGAACGTCGAGGCCTGGCTCGTGACCGTCGCGCGCCGCAAGGCCCTCGACGTGCTGCGCGGGCAGGCCCGCCGAGCGCTCCCGGTCGAGACGCTGCCCGAGCCGCCCGCACCCCGGCCCTTCGACGAGGTGCTCGCCCGTGACGACGAGCTGCTCGACGCCGTCCGCGGGCTGCCGCACCGCCAGCGCGTCGCCGTCGTCGGCCACCACCTCGCCGGGCTCAGCCACCGCGAGGTCTCGGAGGCCACCGGGGTCAGCCACGACGCCGCCCGCCGGGCGGCGAGCGACGGGGTCGCCGCGCTGCGGACGGCGCTGGTGCCCCCGCCCCCGCCCCCGGCGCCGCCCTCGGACCCGCACCGGGCGCTCCCGCCCGCACCCCGCCGTCGCCGACCCGGAGGACCCTCGTGACCGACCCGACCCCCGCCGAGCAGGTCGACCTCGCCGTGCTGCGCGCCCGGCTCGCCGCCGGCGCGGCCGACGCCGGCGTGCTCGACGTGGCCTGGAGCACCCTCGACTCCCCCGTCGGCCGCCTCCTGCTCGCCGCGACGGAGGTCGGCCTCGTGCGGGTCGCCTTCGAGGTCGAGGGGCACGACGCCGTGCTCGACCGACTCGCGACGACGGTCAGCCCGCGCGTGCTGCGGGCCCCGGCCCGGCTCGACGCGGCCGCTCGCCAGCTCGACGAGTACTTCGCCGGCCGCCGTCGCGCCTTCGACCTGCCGCTCGACCGGCGGCTCTCGCGGGCGTTCCAGCTCGCCGTGCTCGAGCACCTGCCCGAGATCCCCTACGGTCGGACGGCGAGCTACGCCGCCGTCGCCGCGGCGGCGGGCAGCCCCCGCGCCGTGCGGGCCGTCGGCACGGCCTGCGCGACCAACCCGCTGCCGCTCGTCGTGCCGTGCCACCGCGTGGTGCGGAGCGACGGCGCGGCCGGCCGCTACCGTGGCGGCCCCGAGGCCAAGGCCCTGCTGATCGACCTGGAGGCGACACCGTGAGCGACGTGGTGATCGGCGACGACGGGCTCGCCCGCCCCGCCTGGGCGGCCGTCGACCCCCTGATGCGCGAGTACTACGACACCGAGTGGGGCATGCCCGTCCGCGACGAGCGGGGGCTGTTCGAGCGGCTGAGCCTCGAGGCGTTCCAGTCGGGGCTGTCGTGGGCGACCATCCTGCGCAAGCGGCCTGCCTTCCGGGCGGCGTTCCGCGACTTCGACCCCGACGTCGTGGCCGCGTTCGACGACGACGACCGGGCACGACTGATGGCCGACGCGGGCATCGTCCGCAACCGGCTCAAGGTCGACGCGACCGTCGCCAACGCCCGCGCCACCGTCGCCCTGCGCGACGCGGGCGGGCTCGTGGACCTCGTCTGGTCGTTCCGGCCCGCCGAGACGCCCCGCCCGGCCACGGCGGCCGAGGTGCCGACGACCTCGCCGGAGAGCGTCGCCCTGTCGCGCGCCCTGAAGTCCGTGGGCTTCCGGTTCGTGGGCCCGACCACCATGCACGCCCTGATGGAGGCGACGGGCATCGTCGACACCCACCTCGTCGACAGCCACCGGCGCGGGTCGTCCGGGGTGTGGGCGGAGACGCCGTGACGGCCGGGGGCACGGCCCCGGGGGGCTCCGCGGCGGAGCCGACCCGCGACTCCCGCGCTCGTCGCCTGTCGCTCGCCGTCGACGGCGACTACGACCCGGCCCACGCGGTCGGCCTGCTCGCCGCGCACAGCGTGCCGGGCGCCGAGCTGACCGACGTGGCGGCCTCGACCCACTCCCGGGTCGTCGACCTCGGCGGGGCCGGGGTCGACGGGGCCGCTCGGCTCGGCCGGCTCGACGTGCACTTCGGCCCCGACGTCGTCGAGGTCGACGTCGTGCCCGCCGACGGCGTCGACCTGGGCCCGGCCGACCTCGACCGCGCCGCGGCGCTGACCCGGCGCTGGCTCGACCTCGACGGCGACACCGGCGCGGTGCAGGCCGCGCTCGGCGCCGACCCGGTGCTGGGCCCGCTCGTGCGGGCCCGGCCGGGCATCCGCGTCACCGGCAGCCCCGACGGCTTCGAGACGGCGGTGATGACCGTGCTCGGGCAGCAGGTCTCGCTCGCCGCGGCCCGCACGTTCACCGGGCGGCTCGTCGCCGCGCACGGCGTCGACGTGCCCGGCACGGGCCTCCGGCGCTTCCCGCGCGCGGAGGCGCTGGCCGCCGTCGACGTCGACGAGCTGCGCGCCGCGGTGGGCGTGACCAACGCCCGGGCACGCACGCTCTCGGCCCTGGCGACGGTCGTCGCCGACGGCCTGGTGGTCTCGCCCGACGTCGACCTCGCCGACGCCCGACGACGGCTGCTCGCCGTGCCGGGCATCGGCCCCTGGACGGTCGAGTACCTCGCCGTGCGCGCCCTCGGCGACCGCGACGCGTGGCCGGCCGGCGACCTCGTGCTGCGCCGGGTGCTCGGCGGGGCGACCACGAAGGAGGCGGAGGCGGCCTCGGCCCCGTGGTCGCCCTTCCGCGCCTACGCCCTGTTCCACCTCTGGGCCGCGGTGCTGCCGACCGCGCCCTGAGCGGGGCCGGCAGCACCCCGGAACGCCGCAGCGCCCCGGCGGGCGCCGGGCGTCAGGCGGTGAGCACCGTCGTCGCCGTCAGGGGCAGCTCGGCCACCGACGTGCCGACGTGCAGCGTGAACTCGCCGGGCTCGTGCGCCCACGCGCCGTCGCGCCAGTCGGCGAAGGCCCGCGCCGCCACCTCGACCGTCACCACGGCCGACCCGCCCGCCGCGAGCTCGACGGGCCGGAAGCCCACGAGCCAGAGCGCGGGGCGCTCCACGACCGAGTCGGGGCGCGACGCGTAGACCTGCACCACGTGCTTGCCCGCGCGGGCGCCCGTGTTCTCGACCTGGACGGTGATGGTCACCGCGCCTCCCTCGGCCACCGTGTCGGAGACCTCGAGGCCCGACTGGCGCCAGCTCGTGTAGCCGAGGCCGTGGCCGAACGGCCAGGCCGGCTCGACGTCGGCGCGGAGCCAGGCCCGGTAGCCGACGTGGATGCCCTCGTCGTAGCGGACGGTGCCGTCGACCGGCGTGACGTCGAGCACCGGCACGTCGGCCGTGGCCGCGGGCCAGGTCGTGGGCAGGCGGCCGCCGGGCTCCGCGTCGCCGACCAGGAGGTCGCCGAGGGCGTGGCCGTACTCCTGCCCGCCGAACCAGGTGAGCAGCACCGCGGCGGCCTCGTCGCGCCAGGGCAGCTCGACCGGCGAGCCGGCGTTGACGACGGCGACGGTGCGCGGGTTCGCGGCGAGCACGGCGCGGGCGAGGTCGTCCTGGCGGCCGGGCAGCGCGAGCGTCGAGCGGTCGAAGCCCTCCGACTCGACCTTGCTGTTGGTGCCCACGACGAGCACGACGAGGTCGGCGTCGGCGGCCGCGGCGGCCGCCTCGTCGATCAGCTGCTGCGGGTCGGTGTCGTCGGCGTCGAGCCCGGCGGTGAACATCATGGTGCCGGCGAAGGCCTCGCCGCTCGTCTCGGCCCGGCGGTAGCGGATGACCAGCTCGACCGGGCGGCCCGCCTCGACGTCGAGCGGGTGCGACTCGCTCGGCGGGGCGAGCAGCGCCGCGCCCAGCTCGTCGCCGTCGGCCTCGGTGCGGGCGGTGAAGAGCTCCTCGCCGTCGACCACGAAGGTGGCCTCGCCGATCGAGGCGAAGCCGAGCCGGACCCGGCCCGAGGAGGCGGGGGTCCAGGTGGTGCTGACCTCCAGCTCGTGCAGGCGCTCGACGGGCGCGTCGCCGCCGAGGTAGACCAGGGCGGTGGCCCGTCGCTCCTCCGCGAAGATCTCGTCGCCGGCCTCGTCGAGGAAGCGCACGTGCACGCCGGGCTCGCCCGTCGCCGGGTTCGTCAGCTCGGCGAGCGGCAGCTCGGCGACGCCCTCCTGCACGACCGCGCCGACCGACCAGGTCACCTCCGCGTCGGGGAAGGCGGCCCGGACGCCCTCGACCGGGCTGACCACGCTCTCGGGCACAACGGTCGCACTGCCGCCGCCCTGGGTGCGGGCCCGGTCGGCGTTGTCGCCGACCACCGCGATGCGGCGCACGCTGCCGGGGGCGACGGGCAGCAGCCCGTCGTTGGCCACGAGCACGGCGCCGGCGGCCTCGGCCTCGCGGGCGAAGGCGACGCCGTCCTCGACGTGCACGGGGTCGGTGCCCTCGAACCCCTCGAGGGCGCCGACGCGGGCGGCGAGACGGAGCAGGCGGAGCACCTTGCGGTCGACGTCGGCTCGGTCGACCGAGCCGTCACGCACGGCGGCGACCAGCGCGTCGCCCCAGGGCCCGACCGGGCCGGGCATGACGAGGTCCTGGGAGGCGCGGGCGCTGTCGACGGAGCGCACCGCCGTCCAGTCGCTGATGACGACGCCGTCGAAGCCCCACTCGCTGTTGAGCGGCGTCTCGAGCAGGTCGTTCTCGGTGGCGGTGGTGCCGTTGACCGAGTTGTAGGCGCTCATGACCAGCCAGGCCCGCGCCTCCACGACGCTCTTCTCGAAGGCGAGCAGGTACAGCTCGCGGAGGGCCCGGTCGCCGACGACGACGTCGGCGGTGAAGCGCTCGGTCTCGAAGTCGTTGGCGACGTAGTGCTTGGGGGTGGCCCCGACGCCGTTCTCCTGGACGCCCGTCACGTAGGCGGCCGCGAGGTCGGCGGTCAGCACGGGGTCTTCGCTGAAGGCCTCGAAGTGACGGCCGCCGAGCGGGGAGCGGTGCAGGTTGATGGTCGGGCCGAGCACGACGTCGACGCCCTTGCGGCGGGCCTCGACGGCGGAGGCGTGGCCGTAGCGGCGGGCCACCTCGAGATCCCAGGTGGCGGCGAGCGCCGTTCCGCTCGGGAGGTTCAGCGACGGGTCGCGCTCGTCCCAGAACTCGCCGCGCACCCCGGAGGGGCCGTCGGAGAACAGCATGCGGCGGAGGCCGATCTGCTCGACCGGCCAGCTCGTCCAGAAGTCACGGCCGGTGAGCAGCTGGACCTCCTGCTCGAGCGACAGCTGCCCGAGCAGCTCGGTGAGGCGGGCGGTGACGGCGTCGTCGCCGGCGGAGGAGGGAGTCACGAGGGGCCTTCCGGTGGTGGTCGGAGATCGGTCGCGGCCGGCGCAGCACCGCGTGGGGGGAACGCTACTCGACAAAACCGAACAGCGGTTGGTTTTCGTGGCGTCGGTGGCGGCCGAGCCGACGGGGGGTGGGTAGCCTGGCGCACATGGCACAACGGGGTTCGTACGCGAAGGGGATCGCGAAGCGCGAGGAGATCCTGCGGGTCGCGCTCGAGGTGGTGGCCCGCAACGGGTTCCGTGCCACCTCGGTGAAGGAGCTGGCCGACGCGGTCGGGCTCACCCAGGCCGGCCTGCTGCACTACTTCGACAGCAAGGAGGGGCTCTTCACCGCCATCCTCCGCGCCCGCGACGAGGCCGACTCGGCCCGCTGGGCCGAGCTCGACGACATCGTCGACCTGCTGCTCGCGGTGATCCGGCACAACTCCGAGACCCCCGGGCTCGTGCAGCTGTTCGCGAGCCTGTCGACGGCCGCGACGAGCGACCCCGGGCACGCCGCCCGCGACTACTTCGTCGAGCGGTACGCCCGGCTGCGCGTCGACTTCACGACGGCGATCGAGCGACGGCAGGTCGCCGGGCAGATCGCCCCCGACGTCGACGCCGTCACGCTCGCCGGGGTGCTGGTCGCCGTCAGCGACGGCATGCAGCTGCAGTGGATGCTCGACCCCCGCACCGACATGGCCGAGCACGTGCGGCTCGTCTGGGAGCTGGCCCTCCGCACCGCGACGGTGGCCGCGCCGGCCTGACCGGGCGACCACCGCCTCCTCGCGGCCCAGGGGCCGGGGCGCGGCGTCAGCGCACGCGGCGGATCGGGATGATGACGAGCGCGCCGATCACGGTGACGATGCCCGCGCCCCAGAGCATGACGACGTAGTTGTCGTTCGTCGCGCTGCCGATGCCGAGCAGGGCCAGGGCGAGCGCCGGGGCGAGCGACTGCGGCAGGGCGTTGGCGATGTTGATGACGCCGAGGTCCTTGCCGGGGCGGTCGGCGTTCGGCAGCACGTCGACGATCAGGGCGGTGTCGACGGCGGCGTAGATGCCGAAGGCGAAGCCCATCACGACCTCGGCGACGTAGAACCCGGTGACCGTCTCGGCGTGCGCGAGCATCACGAGACCGACCGCGAAGACGAGGGTCGAGCCGGCGACGAAGACCTTGCGACGACCGGTGCGGTCGCTCAGCCAGCCCGAGACCGCCGCGCTGACGAGCAGGGCGATCGTGTAGAGCAGCACGCCGAAGGCGACGGCGGCCGTGGCCTCGGCGACGTCCTCGATGCCGAGGTGGCGCTCCATGTAGAGCAGGCGGTACGTCGTGAACATGAACGTGCCGAGCGTGATCAGGAAGCGTGACCACCAGGCGAGGCCGAAGTCGGGGTTCTTGATCGGGTTGGTCCAGAACGAGCTGACCAGGTTCACGAACGTGAACTTCTTGAGCTCGTAGGCGGGCAGCTCGTCGCGGGCCACCACGGCGTAGACGAGCACCAGGACGACGGCCAGCACGCCCGGCAGGACGAACAGCACCGGGAGGTTGCCGACGAGGTACACGGCCAGGTAGAGGCCGGCGAGGATGGCGACGTTCTGCGCCAGGGCGATGATGCTCGACGCCCGGCCGCGCTGCACCTCGGGCACGTTGTCGGCGAAGCTCGCGATCAGGGTGGCGAGCACGGCGTTGGCGGCGATCTGCGCGAGCAGCCAGGCGAGGGTCAGCGTGAGCTGGTCGGGCGCCGCCGCCACGAGGCCGAGGGCGACGGTGAGCAGCACCACGCCGCCGACCAGGTAGGGGCGACGACGGCCCCAGCGGGTGCGGGTGCGGTCGCTCAGGGCACCGATCAGCGGGTTGGCGATCAGGGCGCCGAGGGCGCCGATCGGCAGCACCTGGCCGACGAGGGTCTCGGGGCTGTCGGGCGCGAGCTGCTGGGCCTTGAGCTGCATGCTCACGAAGACCGGCGAGAGCAGGGCCACGAACAGGCCGAACTGGGCGAAGCCGAGGGCGGCCAGGTAGCCCCTGCCCACTCGGATCGTGCTGACGGGTTGGGTGAGCACGGTCTCACCGCGCGGGCCGGACAGGGCCATTGACGCCTCCTCGAGTCAAAACCTAGCTGCACTAGGTGTTCGTGACTGTACACGAGGGTGAGCCGGTGTCAACAGCTCGTGACGACAGGTGTCGGCCGGGGGCGCGGGAGGCGGGCGGGCGGAGCGGGCGGGCGGAGCGGGCCGCGCCTAGGGTCGGGGTCACGACCACGAGAGGACGCCCCATGAGCGACCAGAGCGACCACGACCAGGAGGCCGTCGAGGCGGCGGCCCTCGCGACGTTCCGGGACGACCCGCAGGCCTCCCCCGCGAGCGGCGACGACACGACGGCCGACGACGACCTCGTCTCGCCCCTCGGCGGCACCACCTCCGGCGAGGAGGACTACGTCGCCGTCGACCCCGCCGGCTACTCGGGAGAGGCGACCGCGGGCCTCGTCGCCGAGGACGAGGACGGCCGCGGCGAGAGCGGCCCCGAGCCGGGCGCCCAGGTCGGCGGCAGCGCCGGGCGCTGACCCCGCCGGGCGCCGGCCCCCGCCGGGCGGGGCCGGGTGGCATGCTGGTGGGGATGACCTCCTCGCGCGCGCACCTCGACGACCTCGCCTCCTTCATCCAGGCCTCGCCTTCCTCCTTCCACGCCGCGGCCGAGGCCGCCCGTCGGCTCGACGCGGCGGGATTCGACCGGCTCGACGAGCGGGCCGAGTGGCCGACGGGGCCGGGCCGCCGCTACGTCCTCCGCGACGGCGCCGTGATCGCCTGGATCCAGCCCGCGGGGGCCACCGCGACCACCCCGTACCGGATCGTGGGCGCGCACACCGACTCTCCCGGCTTCAAGCTGAAGCCGAGGAGCACGACCGGCACCCGCGGCTGGCTGCAGGCCGGCGTGGAGGTCTACGGCGGCCCCCTCTACAACTCGTGGCTCGACCGCGACCTCGAGTTCGCCGGCCGGCTCGTGACGCGCACCGGCGAGGTGCACCTCGTCCGCACCGGGCCGGTGCTGCGCTTCCCGCAGCTGGCCGTCCACCTCGACCGCGGCGTCAACGACGGCCTCGCGCTCGACCCGCAGCGTCACCTCGACCCCGTGGTCGGGGTCGGCCCCCTCGCCGACGCCGACGTGCTCGGTCACCTCGCGGGGCTCGCCGGCCTGACCGGCGACGACGTCGCCGGGTACGACATCTCGGTGGCCGACACCGCGCCTCCCGCCGTCATCGGCCTGACGGGCGACCTCTTCGCCGCCGGGCGCATGGACAACCTCACCTCGACGCACGCCGGCCTCGTCGCGCTGCTCGACGTCGCGGCGTCGGGCGTCGAGCTCGCCGACGTCGCCGTGTTCGCGGCCTTCGACCACGAGGAGGTCGGCTCCGAGACGCCCTCGGGCGCAGCCGGCCCGATGCTCTCCGACGTCGTGACCCGCGTCACGGCCGGGCTCGGCGGCACCGAGGTCGACCGGCTCCGCGCCCTCGCCGGCTCGTGGTGCCTCTCCGCCGACGCGGGCCACGCCGTGCACCCGAACTACCCCGAGCGCCACGACCCGGTGAACCAGCCCGTCGTCAACCGCGGGCCGCTGCTGAAGATCAACGCGAAGCAGCGCTACGCCACCGACGGGCCCGGCGCGGCCGAGTGGGCGCGCTCGTGCGAGCAGGCCGGAGTGCCGTACCAGGAGTTCGTCTCGAACAACGCGGTGCCCTGCGGCTCCACGATCGGGCCGATCACCGCGACCCGCCTCGGCGTCCGCACCATCGACGTGGGCGTGCCGCTGCTCAGCATGCACTCCGCCCGCGAGCTGTGCGGCGTCGACGACCCGGGCCACCTCGCCCGCGCCGCGGCGGCGTTCCTCGCCCCGGTCGCCGCGAGCTAGCGGGCCTCGAACCGACTCCCGAGGGCCCAGGCGAGCACCGCGGGCCAGGCGCCGTAGCCGGAGTCGGGGGTGAGGTGACCGCCCCGGGGCACGACGTGCAGGGCGGCCTCGACCCGCGACTCCCACGTGTCGACCAGGCCGAGGGGCAGCCACGGGTCGTCGTCGCCCGCCACGAGCACGGCGTCGTCGGCGGGGGCCGAGCCCGGCCGGCCGCGGGCGCCGAGCGAGAGGCGCCGCCCGTCGAACGTGTCTCCCCCGGCGAACTCCCGGACGGCCTCCTGCCCCGCGACCAGCTCGGGCGAGGGAGGCGCCACCAGCGCCACGCGGTCCGCCCGCGGAGGCGCGTCGCCGGCCTGCAGCTGCAGCCAGGTCAGGCAGGCGAGGCTGTGGCAGACCACCGTCACCGGGCCGTCGGGGAGGGCGGCGAGCTCGGCGCGCACCACGGCCTGCCACTCGGCGAGGCGCGGCCGGTCGGGGTCGGGCAGCTGCGGGTAGCGGACGACGAGGCCCCGCGCCTCCAGCTCGTCGGCGAGCCGGTGCTGCCAGTGGTCGGCCGGTCGCCGGTTCTGCCAGCCGTGCAGGACGAGGTAGCTCGTGGGTGCGGTCACGCCACGATCCTGCCCGAGCGTGCAGGCGGGCGTGCCAGGCTCGTCGCATGACGTCATCGACCGCCCCGCAGGGCTTCGGACCCGACTACGCGTTCACCGGGCGGCCCACGCTCACCCGGCACGCGCCTCCCGGGTTCCGCCTCACCACGGCGAGCCGCGTGATCGGCCACGGCGACGACGACTTCCGACGCGCCGCCGACGCGGTGCTGCGGTTCGAGGTGCACCGCGGCTCGGGCTTCGTGCCCGAGCAGGTGCCCGAGCGGGCCGTCGTCGGCGACGTGAACGTCTGGGCGATCCCGGTCGGCCCGCTGCGGTCGCGGGTGGCGTGCCGCGTCTTCGCCGTCGTCGACGACGAGCGCACCGCCGGCTTCGGCCACGCGGCGCTCGTCGGCCACCCGCAGCGCGGCTGGGAGAGCTACCTCGTGCACCAGCACCACGACGGGCGTGTCACCCTCGACATCCGCGTCGTCTGGCGCCCGGCGGCCTGGTACATGCGCGCGGCCGGGCCGGCGGCGAGGCTGGCGCTCGGCACGGTGCTGCACCGGAACCTGCGCGCGCTCGACCCGGTGCTCGCGGCCTGACGCCCCCGACGCGACGCCTCGACGCGACGCCCCTGGCGTGACGCCCCCGACGTGACGCGCCTGGCGTGGCGTCGCGCCCCGGCCGTCGCCCCTGCCAGACTCGCCGCATGCGCATCAGCAGCGTCACCGTCGGACTCTCGGTCAGCGACCTCGTCGCGGCCCGGTGCTGGTACGAGTCGGTGCTCGACGTCGACGGCCCCCAGCTCGACCCGGTCGAGGGCATCGTCGAGTACGACCTCGGCGGCTGCTGGCTGCAGCTCGGCGAGGAGGCCCCGACCGGCTCCGCGACGGCGGTGCTGCGACTCGGCGTCGACGACGTCCACGCCGAGCGGGCCCGGCTGGTCGAGCTCGGCCTCGAGCTGCCCGAGGTCGTCCACGTGCCCGGCGTCCTCGACGTGGTCGACTTCCCCGACCCCGACGGCAACCACCTCAGCCTCTACACGCTCGTCGACTGACCGACCCACGCTGACCGGAGCACGCCCAGCGGCGTCGTCGGGGGCGGTGCCAGACTGGGCCGTCCGCGTCGGTCCTCGGCGCGGTGACGACCCCGAGGAGGCGCGTGGCCCGCACCCAGCAGCGCGACCGTGACGAGTCGAGCACGCAGGTCACCGTGCAGCGCGTCGAGCGCGGCGACCTCTACGTCCGCGTCAGCACGATCGGCACGACGGGCGACCGGCCGTTCGTGCTCGTGCCCGGCATCGGCGTCTCGTCGGACTACTTCGAGCGCCTCGCGCCCGACCTCAACCGCTTCGGCCCGGTGCACGCCCTCGACCTGCCCGGGTTCGCCGGTGTCCCCCACCCGGGCCGGGCCCTCGAGATCTCGCAGTTCGCCGACCTCGTCGGCGCCGTCATCGACGACCTCGGCCTGACCGACCCGATCGTCGTCGGGCACTCGATGGGCACGCAGATCGTCACCGACCTCGCGGCGCGGCGCCCCGAGCTGTCGACCCTCGTGCTGATCGGGCCGGTGATCAACCCCGCCGAGCGCCGTGTGCTGACGGCGGGCCGGCGCTTCGTCCAGGCCGCCTGGCACGAGCCCGGCCGCGTCAAGGTGCTCGCCCTGCGCGCCTACCTCGCCTGCGGCGTGCACTGGTTCTCGCAGGTGCTGCCGAAGATGATGACCTACCCGATCGAGGACGTCCTGCCCCGCGTGCAGGCCGACACCCTCGTGATCCGTGGCGAGCACGACGCCGTCGCGCCGCGCGGGTGGGTGGAGCGCGTCGGCGAGCTGCTGCCCTCGTCGCGCCTGTGGGAGATGCCGGGGGCCGCGCACTCCGTCATGCACGCCCACGCCCAGGAGGTCGCGCGCCTCTGCGTCGAGCACGCCGAGAAGCCCGTGCACCGCGACGAGGGCCGCGTGCTGCACGAGTACGTCGACGCCGGCGACGGCGACGAGCGCCGTGACTTCCGGCCCACCCTCGGCGAGTCGCTGGCCGCGGCCGGCGCGAGCCTCCGCGAGGGCCTCGCGATCGCACGGGGCGACGACGCGGGCGTCGCCGAGGCGAAGACCGACCACGCCGAGGCGATGCAGGCCGCCTTCGACCGGGCCGAGCGCGACCACGACCGCCGGCACGACCACGACGACGACTCGGGCGCCGAGCACGACGCGGGCGGCGACGCGGGCGCCGACCCCCGGAGCGCCGAGCACGACGGGGACGCGCGGCAGGGCCGCACCGAGCGGGGCTGACCGGCCTGCGGGAGGCGGAGGCGACTCCTACGAGCCCGTGACGGTCAGCCAGATGAGCGCGACGTTGAGGGCCACGACGACGACCGCGCAGGCCCAGGCCGCGACACGCGTGGCCCTCGCGTTGACGCCCGTGCCCATGAGGCGGGCGTCGCTCGTGGCGATCACGAGCGGGATCAGCGCGAACGCGATGCCGAAGCTCAGCACGACCTGGCTGAGCACGAGCAGCCAGGTCGGGCTGATGCCCGTGGCGAGCAGCACGAGCGCCGGCACCAGCGTGACCACCCGGCGGACGAACAGCGGCAGGCGCACGTGCAGCAGGCCGCGCATGATCTCGGCGCCCGCCATCGCGCCGATCGACGTCGACGCGAGGCCCGAGGCCAGCAGGCCGACGGCGAACAGGACGCCGACGACCGGCCCGAGGGCGTCGGCGATCGCGTCGTGGGCGCCGGGGATGGTGTCGGTGCCGGTGCGGCCGGGCAGGGTCGACGCGGCCAGGACGAGCATGGCGATGTTCACGCCACCGGCGATGACGAGGGCGAAGACGACGTCCCACCGGGTGGCCCGGAGCACGCGACGGCGGTCGGCGCCCTCGGTCACCGTGCCGTGGTGGTCGCGCACGAGCGCGGAGTGCAGGTACACCGCGTGCGGCATGACCGTCGCCCCGAGCATCGACGCGGCGAGCAGCACCGACTGGCTGCCCTCGAACCGCGGCACGAGCCCGGCCAGCATGTCGCCCGCCGACGGGGGCGAGAAGAGCAGGCCGGCGCAGAACCCGATCGTGAGGACGGCCAGGAGCGCGATGACGATCGTCTGGAAGACGTGGCCGCGGCGGTAGCGCGTCAGCATCAGGAGGCCGAGCGACACGGCGCCCGTGATCAGGCCGCCGACGACGAGCGGCACGCCGAAGAGCAGCTGCAGCGCCAGCGCCCCGCCGATGATCTCGGCGACGTCGGTCGCGGCCGCGACGACCTCGGCCTGGCCCCAGAACACCAGCCGCCGCTTCCGGCCGAGCCGGTCGCCGAGCACCTCCGGCAGCGACCGTCCGGTGACGATGCCGAGCTTCGCCGACAGGTACTGCACGAGCACGGCGATGGCGTTCGCCGCGACGAGCACCCAGAGCAGCAGGTACTGGTACTGCGCGCCGGCGGTGAGGTTGGCGGCGACGTTGCCGGGGTCGACGTAGGCGATGGCCGCGACGAACGCGGGGCCGAGCAGGGTGCCCCGGGGCCTCGGGAGGGCGACCGCGGAGGGCTGGTCGACCCGCGCCTCCCCGGGGGCGTCGTCGTCACGGCGGCGGGCGTCGATCGTCGGCATGCGCTCGACCCTACACAGGTTTCGGTATGCCGAACTTCTTTGTTCAGGGGCTTGCGCCGGAGCGAGGCAGCGTGCTGCAGGCACCGACGACGAGACCGCCCGCCCCGTGACGGGACGAGCGGTCTCGGGGCGACCAGGTCGGTGCTACTGCGTGGCGACCGTGATCGTGGCGACGCCGACGAGCATCTCGTCCTCGACGGCCTCGGTGCCGAACGTCTCGTTGAGCAGCGAGGCGGCGGCCGGGCTGACGTGCACCGTCGTGCCCTCGAGCACGGCGTTCGAGCCCTCGGTGCGGAGCGGCTCGAGCGTGCCGCCCCAGAGGTTGAACAGGTACGCGTGCTCGGCCGCGACCGTGCCGTCGACCGTCACGTCGCCGTAGAGCTTCGACTCGCCGGGGTCGATGTCGAAGTCCGTCAGCTCGACGACGGTGCCGTCGGCCGCGGTGAGGCTGAGGCCCGAGCCGTCGTGCTCGATGAAGCCCTGCACGTACGGGCGCACCTCGCTGTCGGGGCCGTAGTAGTCGACGTTGCCGCCCGTGATCGGGAACGAGAACGTGCCGCCGGTGAAGGTCGCCGTGCCGACGACGCCGGGCGTGAGGCCCAGCGTGCCGAGCGCGTCGACGAACGACGCGTCGACGGCGACCTGCGTGTCGACGCCGCCCGCGAGGCTCGGCACGCTCGCGGCCGGGGTCTCGGCGACCGACGAACCCTCGCGCTCGTCGGGCTCGTTGACGGGGTGGGTCGGGGCCGTGTTGTTGCTCTCCGAGTCGGAGGTCGACGAGCACGCGACGAGCGTGAAGGCCAGGGCCCCGGCGGCGACGACGCCGAGCGTCGTCCGGACGAGGGAGGAGCGGTCGAGGTGGCGCATGGTGGTTCCTTGTCTCTGTGGTGGGGTCGTGCGGGGCACCGGTCGGTCAGACCTGGTGCTCGGGGATGAAGCGGTCGACGCGGCGGTGCCAGCGCTGCCCGAGCACGCCGCCGAGGAGCGCGCCCAGGAGGCTCAGGACGAGCACCAGGCCGAGGAAGATCAGGCTCTCGACCGACATCGAGGTCAGGTCGTCGACCGTCGGCACCATGGAGTTCGGAGAGCTCTGGTCGCCCGCCTGGACGGCGACGACGCCGACGACGACCGTGGTGACGATCGTGATCACGAGGCCCCAGAGCCAGGTCGCGAGCCCCTGCTTGAGACCCGAGAAGCGAGCCACGCGGGAGGCGGTGTAGCCGCCGACGAGGTAGCCGACGAAGACGATGACGAGCACGCCGATGCCCACGACGAGCGAGAGCACCGGGCCCTGGTCGGCGAGCGTCTGCTGCAGCGCCAGCGGCGAGGCGCTGGGCGACGAGCCGACGACGACGGCCGCCGTGATCGACGCGAGGATCGAGAACAGCACCACGCCGAGGCCGGTCGCGGCGAACCAGCCCAGCAGGCCGGCACCGAAGCGCATGCCGCCGAACTCCTCCTTCTGCTCGGCGAGGAGGTCGCGGCGGAGGCCGACGCGGTCGATGTCGCCGTCGTCGGTGGTCGGGTAGCCGCCGGTGCGGTCGCGCTCGACCGCTCCGGTCGGGGTGCGGCCGGCGGCGGGGGCGGGGGTCGTGCGGGCGTCGCCGATCCGGCCGTCGTCGGAGCGGGCGTGGGCGGCGGCGGCACCGGCGCCCGCCGCGGCGGCGGCACCGGCACCGACGGCCACGGCGCCGTCACGGGAGTCGCGGTCGCGGTCGGCGTCGCGGTCGCCGTCGCGGTCGCCGTCGCGGTCGGAGGAGTCGCGGACCGGCTCGGCGCGGGCGGCCTCGGCGGCACGGAGGGCCTCGTCGTCGTGGAGCGGGCGGCGCGGGCCGTCGTCGTCGGAGGACGACCCGGCCGACCAGGCGCGCGCGCCGGGGGCGACGGGGGCCACGACCGGGGGGACGGTCGCGTCGTCGCGGCGGTCGGCGTCGTCGCGGCGGTCGGCGTCGCCGTCGTGGCGAGCGTCGTGGTCGCGGTCGTCGCTGCTCAGCGGTGCGATGACCTCCGTCTCGCCGTCGCGGTCGACGCCGTCACGGCGCTCGGGCTCGAGCTGGTCGGGGTCGACGGTCGCGTCGCCGTCGATGGTCGTGCCGCGGCCGTCGCCGGCGTCGACGCGGCGACCCTGGTCGCCTCCCGGCACCTCGGCGGCCGCGACGGAGCCGTCGGCGGTCGTCGGGGTCGCCTGGTCGTCGGCGAGCGACGCGGCGGGCGGGAAGAGCTCGCCGCGCGGCTCGACGCCGTCGTCGTGGCGGCCGGGCTCGTCACCGGTGACCGGCAGGGCGCGCGTCGCGGAGTCGGAGCCGTCGTGCTCGTGGTCGGCGGGGTCGCGGGCGGGCTCGGCGGGGCCGCCGAAGTCGACGGCAGGGGCCCCGGCCTCGGGGCGGCCCTCGTCGACGCGTCCCTCGGCGTGGTCGTCGGTGCCGTCGGCCCGGGGGGATCGTTCGTCGGTCATGGTGCGCTCCTCGTGTTCGGGGACTCGTGCTCAGGTGCCGGCATCGACGACGCCGCGGGGGTGCGGGCGTCGGACGCCTGTGATCTCGCTGAACGGTACGCCCGTCTCCTCCCAGAAGCCGGGACGCCCCGCCCTCGGGGGGCGGACCGGTACCGTGGGGGCGACCGCCTGACGCGACCACCGGCCGCCGACCGAGACGAGGACGTCCCATGACCGAGACCGCAGACACCGCGCCCGCAGACGCCGCGACCGCAGCACCGACCCCCGGCGGCGAGCCGTCCTCCCGCCCCGACGGGCGACGTCGCCCGAAGCCCCCGGCCGACATCGCCCGCAGCTGGCTGCTCGTGCCCGGCACGGCCCCCGACCGGTTCACCCCCGCGGCGGCGTCGCGGGCCGACCAGATGGTGCTCGACATCGAGGACGCCGTCGACCCCGCCCGCAAGCCCGCCGCCCGCGACGACGTCGTCGCCTGGCTCCGCGACGGCGGCGAGGCCTGGGTGCGCATCAACGACCGCTCCACCGACTTCTGGTCGGACGACGTCGACGCCCTCCTCGGCCTGCCCGGCCTGCAGGGCGTCATGCTCGCCAAGACGGAGGCGCCCGAGCACGTCACCGAGACCTTCGACCGGCTGGGAGGCGCGGTGCGGGTGCTCGCACTGGTCGAGTCGGCCCTCGGCATCGAGGAGAGCCCGTCGATCGCCAAGGCCCGCGGCGCCTTCCGCCTCGCCTTCGGCAGCGGCGACTACCGCCGCGACACCGGCACGAGCGCCGACGACCTCGCCATGGCCTACCCGCGCTCGCGCCTCGTGGTCGCGAGCCGCATCGGCGGCCTGCCCGGCCCGATCGACGGCCCGACCGTCGGCAGCAGCCACCCGGTGCTCCGCGAGCAGGCGGGCGTCGCGGTCGCGCTCGGCCTCACCGGCAAGCTCTGCCTCGACGTCGAGCAGCTCCCGGTGATCAACGAGGTCATCAGCCCGACGCCCTCCGACGTCGCCTGGGCCCAGGACTTCCTCGCCGACTTCGAGGGCCGCGGCCGGGTCATCCGCGACGGCAGCGACCTGCCCCGCCTCGGCCGCGCGCAGAAGATCGAGAAGCTCGCCACGGCCTTCGGCGTCGCCCCCGCGAGCTGAGCCCGGCGCAGCACCCGAGGAGGCGCGTCCCCGCACCGGGGGCGCGCCTCCGTCGTCCTCCGGGCCGTGGATGTGTCGTCAGGGGTTGACGAACGACTTTCAGCGACATATCTTCGACACATCGCGGAATGGTCCGCGACACTCGACCCCGAGCCGCCCCGCCACTCAGCCCGCGGCCTCCGCCCGGTCGAGACCCCCGACCGGAAGGACGTGCCCCCATGGCACAGCACCACGAGGACGACCAGCACCACGACCACGACCGCCGCTCGCACGACCCGCTCGCGGGCGGAGCGCGCTTCGGCCGCCCCTTCGGCCGCTCCGGCCGCCCCGGGCCGGGCTTCTCCGGCCTCGGGTTCCCCGGCTTCGGCGGCCCCGGCTTCCCCGGCCCCGGCGGCCCGCACCGCGGCGGCCGCGGGCGCGCCCGCCGCGGCGACGTCCGCCTCGCGATCCTGTCGCTCCTGGCCGACGCCCCGTCGAACGGCTACGGCCTGATCAAGGCCATCGCCGAGCGCACCGACGGCGTCTGGAAGCCGAGCCCCGGCTCGGTGTACCCGACGCTGCAGCAGCTCGTCGACGAGGGCTTCATCGTCGACGGCGTCGAGACCGCCACCGACGCCAAGGGCGAGTACTCGCTGACCGAGGCCGGCCGCACCTACGTCGCGGAGCAGGCCGACGCCATCGAGGCGGCCTGGGCCGCCACGGCCGGCGACGCCGAGGGCTCGGACGAGTTCCGCGAGAGCCTCGGCAAGCTCTTCGGCGCGGTCCAGCAGTTCCGCACCGGCGTCACCGACGCCCAGCGGGCGGCCGCGACGGCGAAGCTCGACGAGACCCGTCGCGCCCTGTACGCCATCCTGGCCGACTAGCGACGCCGGCCCGGCCGGTGCCGGGCACGCGACCGCCCCGAGGAGGCACGGTGCAGCAGCCGCTGCGCCGCGCCTCCTCCGTCGTCCGCCCGGGCGCCGCGGCCCCCGGGCGGATGTCGGCGGCCGGGTGCACCATGACCCGCGAGGGGCCGAGGGCCCCACCGGCAGGAGGCGCGGATGACGACCACAGGCGACCAGGACGCACGTGCAGGGCTGGACGGAGCTGACACCGGCACCGACATTGGCACCGGCGACGCCGCAGGGCCCGTCGACGCCGACCTCGCCGGCACCGACACTGGCACCGGCGACGCCGCAGGGCCCGTCGACGCCGACCTCGCCGGCCTCGACCCGGACGGGCCCGACGCGGCCTCGGCCACGGGCTACGACCCCGGCTTCCTCGCCGTGGGCGTCCCGTTGCCCGACACCGGCGGCCGCGTCGTCCGCGAGCTGCCCTACGCGCACTTCACCGTGCTGCTCGACCCGGCCCGGCGCCTGGCGGCGCTGACCGTGGTCAACGTCGACGGCGACTCGCTGATCGACCTCGAGCGGGGCGACGACTGGCACCTCGACGAGCGCGTGCCCGCCGACGAGCAGTGCGGCCCCGAGGTCTACGCCCGCAACGACCTCGACCGCGGCCACCTCGTCCGTCGACGCGACCCGGTCTGGGGATCGCCCGCGGTCGCCTCCCGTGCGAACCGCGACACGTTCTCGTACACGAACGCCGCGCCGCAGGCCGCCGACTTCAACCAGTCGGCCGAGCTCTGGCTCGGCCTGGAGGACCAGGTGCTGCAGTACGCCCAGGTGCACCGGCAGCGCCTGACCGTCTTCACCGGGCCGGTGCTGCTCGACGACGACGCCCCCTACCGCGGGGTCCGCATCCCCCGCAGCTTCTTCAAGATCGCGGCCTGGGCGACCGGGGGCGGAGCCGCGCTCCGCACCGCGGGCTACCTGCTCGACCAGGGCCCCGAGCTCGACGGCGTCGACCTCGAGGCCGCCTTCGCCCGGGCCCACGAGGCCGGCGACCCGCCGCCCCTGGGCGAGTACCGCACCTTCCAGGTGCCCGTCCGCGACATCGCCGCCCTCACGGGGCTCGAGATCGCGCAGCTCGCCGAGGCCGACTCCCTGCAGACCGTGCCGACCGTCCAGCCGCCGGAGGGGCTGCGGCCGGGCTGGGTGCCGCTCACCTCGGTCGACCAGCTGACCTTCTGACCCGCCCCGCGCCTCCGGGCCCCGCGTGGCATCATCGACCTCCGTGCCCGACCTCAACCCCGAAGACCTCGACCCCGCCGAGCGCGACCTGACGGGGCGCGACGCAGGCGGGCGACCGCTGACCGTGCTCGTGCCGCGCGAGCACGACGCCCTCCCCCGGCGGTCCTCGTCGTGGCGTGCGGTCCGGGCCTGGTTCACGGTGCCCGCCACGGCGGCCGTGCCCGAGGCCGCCGCCGTGCAGCACCTGCTCACCGACCCCGAGCTGCACTGGGCGCCCGGCCTCCGGCGGGGCACCCTCGCGGTGCTGCCCTCCCCCTCCGCCTTCACGCGGGCGCTGCTCGCCTGGGAGTGGTCGATCGACGCGGCCGACTTCTCCGTCAGCTCGGCCGAGCCCACGGGCTGGTCCGCCGACGAGACCCGCGCCGTCGAGGCCTGGCTGCGCGCCGCCGCCGCGGCGCTGCAGCAGCAGGGCGAGCGCATCGACGACGACGTGCGACGGGTCGTCGACGACGTCGCCGCGGGGCACGACGAGACCCGCCCCGCCGCCGCGGGATCGGCCCGGCTCGTGGAGGCGCGGCTCGGCACGGGGGTCGAGGGGCCCGCCGTCGGTGCGGCCCACCCCCGGGTCGACGTCGTGCTGCCCGCCTCGGACGACCCGGGCCGAGAGGTCTTCGTCGACACGGCGGACGGCGCGGAGCTCGGCGAGAGGCGGACCGTCGCCGTCGACGGCGACCCCGTGGCGTTCCGCTACACGGTCGCCGACGGTGTCGACGACGTGACCCCGCGGGAGCTCGCCCGGTGGCACGACCAGCACCTGCAGCGACTGCTCCTCGCCGACGACGCGCGGCAGGCGGCTGTGCACGTCGTCGCGGGGATCGCTCCCCCGGCGTCGGTCGGCTACGGCGCCTAGCGGGTCAGCTCGACGTCGACGACCGCCACGAACCGGCTGCCGACGCCGTCGACCTCGGTGCGCACGACGCCGTCGGCCGGGGTCGGCAGCTCGTCGGCGTGGTGGTCGTCACAGCTGAGGTGCGTCCACTCCGGCCACCACTTCTTCGGCCGCGCGGCCTCGTGGTAGCCGCAGACGACGCACGACAGGTCGACCCAGACGGGCTTGCCCGTCCGGTTCGCGCGGGACTGCACCAGCCAGGCCGGGGGCGACTTCTCGAGCTCGAGCAGCTCGTCGACCGTGAGGCGGGCGGGGATGCCGTGCCGGGCGGCCATCTCGAGGGGGATGTCGAGGCGGAGGGCGGCGTCGCGTCGCGTGATCACGGTGCCCACCCTAACCGGCGTGCTGCTCCGCCCCGACGAGCACCTTCTCGAAGCAGATCGACTGCGGGATGGTGGTGACGTAGGGCTCGTAGGTGGGGATGCCCGTCCAGCCCGTCTTCTCGTAGAGCGCCACCGCGTCGGGCTGGCGGTCGCCGGTCTGCAGGATCATCCGCGGGGCGCCCGCCGCGCGGGCGTCGGCCTCGACGCCGGCCATCAGGAGGCGCCCGATGCCCCGGCCGCGCTGCTCACGGTCGACGATGACGCGCTTGACCTCCCACTCGCCGCCCCGGTCGTAGAGGGCGGCGTGGCCGAGGGCTGTGCCGTCGGGGTCGACCACGAGGAGGGTGGCACGGACCTTCTCGGGGTGCACGAGGAGAGCGGCGTCCCGCGCGGCGACGACGTCGTCGGGGTCGGGCTCGCGGCCCGCGCTGTAGACCGCCGACATCTCGGCGTCCATCCGGGCGCGGAGCTCGACGGCGCGGAGGTCGTGCCAGTCGACGTGCTCGAGGTGGACGGAGGGCAGGGCGGGAGCGTTCGACACCTGTCGATCTTGCCACTCCGCTCGGGGTCTGCTCTGCGCCCGCCGTCTGCTCTGCGCCCCAGACCGGTGCGCTGGCCCTCGATCGGAGCCGAGGCCCGCTAGCGGAGGCTGACGCCCCGCGCCGCCATGAAGGGCACCGGGTTCGTCGAGGCGCCCGAGACGCGGGTCTCGAAGTGCAGGTGGCAGCCGGTCGAGTTGCCGGTCGAGCCGACGAGGGCGATCAGCTGGCCGGCGACGACCGACTGGCCCTTCGACACGCGGATGCCGCCGTTCACGATGTGGCCGTAGGCCGTGCTCAGCCCGCCGGCGTGCGCGATCCGCACGTAGTTGCCGTAGCCGCCGTACGAGCCGGCGTAGTCGACGGTGCCGGAGGAGGCCGCGTAGATGGGCGAGCCGCAGCCCGGGGCGAGGTCGACGCCGTCGTGGTTCGTGTAGATGCCGGTGACGGGGTTGACCCGCATGCCGTAGCCACTCGAGATGCCGCCGCCGCTCGGGCGCACCCAGGCCGCGCCGGACGGGGAGGGGGCCGGGGCGACGACCCCGGGCGAGCTCGGCGCGGGCGCCGGAGCGGAGGGAGCCGGCCGGGCCGCCGCGGCGGCGGCCGCCGCCGCCGCGGCCGCGGCGCGCTGCTGGCGGAGGGCCTCGGCCTGGCGCGCGGCCTCGGCCTGACGCGCGGCCTCCTCGGCGGCGAGGCGGGCCTTCTCGGCCTCGACCCCGGCCTGGTACTGCTGCTCGGTGACCGCGGTCTCCGACTGCAGGGCGGCGAGCTGGGCCTGGAGGCGGCCCTCGTTCTCCTGCTGGGCGGTGACGGCCGCGGCGGCGGCGTCGGACGCGGTCTGCGCCTCCGCCATGGAGGCCTCGGCGGCGTCACGGAGGCCGTCGAGCGCCTCCTTGGCGACGCCGGCCTGGTCGGTCAGCGACTGCACGACGTTGCGGTCGGAGACGGCCTGGGCACGGATGCCCTCGGCCTGCTCCGTGATCTTGCTCATCGCGCCGAGGCGGTAGAGGAGGTCGTCGGCGCCCTGGGCGTCGGCGGCGAGCTGGGTCGAGACGTCTCCGCCGCCCGTCCGGGCGAGCTGCGCGGCGACCTGGCCGGCACGCTTCTGGCTCTCGTCGGCGATGGCCTTCTTCTCGGCGACCTGGGCCTCGAGCTCGGCGAGCTTGGCGGCCTCGGCGTCGACGGACTCCTGCGCGGCCTGGAAGGCGGCGCCCAGGCGGTCGGCCTCGGCCTGCGCGTCGGCGGCGGCGGTCTGGAGCCCGGTCAGCAGGCCCTGGAGCTCCGTGATCTGCGCCTGCTTCGTGCTCTCGTTCGCGCGGGCCGCCGTCACGTCGTCCCAGCTGGGGTACGACGCCGCACGGGCGGGCGAGCCACCGACCACCACGCCCGCGACGACGATGGCGAGGGCCACCAGGAGCGTCGAGACAGCGACGAGTGCGCTGCGGGCGGACGGGACGGAGACGGCGTGGCTCACGGAGGCGGTACCTAACTGGAGGAGGGACGCCGGTCTCCGCACCTCGTGGGCGCGTCCTCCCGGCCGGGGAACTCCTCCACCCTAGGTGCGCGACCGGCGAGGGTAAACCCGTCGGGCCCGATGCCTGTGGATGGATCTGTCCCCAGTTGAGGGTGCACAGGGGGCCTCACGAGTCACACGAGTCACACCAGCACCGCGTCTTGTCCCCCGGGGGCGCCGTCGCCGAAGGCGGTGTTGAGACGGTGCAGCGACGCGGCGAGCTGCTCCACCTCGTCCGCCCGCCAGCCGTCCAGGCGCTCGGCGAGGGCGGCGCGGTTGGCGTCGACGGACCGCGCGAGCAGCTCGTCGCCGCGGGGGGTGAGCGCGAGCACCTGGCCGCGGCGCGTCTCCGCCGACCCGGCCGGCGCCTCCTCGCCCACCGTCGTCACGAGCCCGAGCTCGACCAGGCCCGCGAGCTGACGCGACACGGTCGACCGGTTCAGCGAGAAGTCGGCGGCGATGTCGATCGCCCGACAGCCCGGGTGCGAGGCGATGAAGGTCACGAGCGAGTGCTCGACGAACGAGAGGGGGGCGCTGCGGGCACGGGCTCGCGCCACCGCCCGGCGGGAGACCCGCTCGAGCTCGGCGTAGACGGCGTCGATGCCGGTGGTCTGGTCGTCGGCTTGCACGCCCCGAGCCTACGAGGGCGAGCCCGTGCACGACGAGCTGGCACCGCGCGCGCTCGAGGGCTAGGGTGTGTTGCATGGTGCAACACAAACACTCCCCCTCGACCACGACCGCTCCGACCGCGAGCGCCGCCCCGGCGGCGGGCCGCCGCCCGCGCCTCGACCCCCGGTTCTGGCGAGGGCTCGGCCTGCACCTCCTCATCCCCCTCTTCCTCGCCGCGGGGATGGCCCTGGCCTACCTCGGAGCGTTCGGCCACCCCGCGCCCCACCACCTGCCCGTCGCCGTCGTGGGCACCAGCGCCGAGGCCGAGGTCTTCGCCCAGACCCTCAACGACCGGGCGCCCGACGCCCTCGACGTCCGTACGGTCGCCGACGAGGGCGCCGCCCGGGGCCTCGTCGCCGACCGGGAGGTCGTCGCCGCCTACGAGGCGACCGCGGACGACGCCACCCTCTTCGTCTCGAGCGCCGCGAGCGACACGACGGCGTCCGTCGTGCAGAAGGTCTTCCTGCCCGTGGCGTACCAGCAGCAGCTGCCGCTGCAGGTCGAGGACGTCGTGCCCTCGGGCGAGGGCGACCCCACGGGCCAGGGCCTCTTCTTCCTGCTCGTCGCGCTCAGCGTCGGCGGGTACGCGAGCGCGGCCGCGATCTCGGCGGTCGTCGCTCCGGCCCGCACGCGCCTGGCCGCCCGCCTCGGCATCGCCGTCGTCACCGCCGCCGTCGTGGCCGCGATCGGCACCGTCGTCGTCGGGCCGGTCTACGGCATCGTCGACCACGCCCTCGGCCAGCTGTGGCTGCTCAGCTGGCTGTACGTCTCGACGATCGTCGTCATCGGCGTCGGCCTGCACCCGCTGCTCCGGCACTGGACCACGCCCCTGCTCACGATGCTCTTCGTGATGCTCAACTTCACCAGCTCGGGCGGAGTGTTCGCCGCCGGCCTCGTGCCGCCGTTCTTCGCCGCGCTCAGCAGCTTCTGGAACGGCGCCGCGTGGCTGCACGCGACGCAGACCGTCGTCTACTTCGCCGGCCAGGGCATCGGCCGCGACGTGCTCGTCCTCGCCCTCTGGCTGGTCGCCGGCCTGCTCGTCGCCGGGCTCGTGCACCTCGGCAGCGTCCACCGCACGCGGCTGGCCGACGAGCTCGCGCCCGTGACGGAGGAGGACGAGGTGGTCGCCGCCTAGGCGACCCCCGCCCTACGGCCGGGCCGGGGCGTCGACGACGTCGGCCGGGGCCTCGCCCGTCGGGTCGTCGGCCGTCGGGTCGTCGAGGTCGGCGCCGCCGAGGGGCGTGCCCTCCCACGAGACGAGGCGGAAGCCGTCGGTCGTGCTGCCCTCGACGACGACCACGCCCGTGTTCGAGAGGTCGTGGTCACGGACGAACGTGCCGCCCGCCCCCGCCACCCGGCAGCCGACCCAGCCGCGCACGGCCGCGCCGTGGCTCACCACGGCCACCGTGCCGTGGCCGTCGGCCGTCGCGCGCTCGATCGCCGCGTCGTAGCGGGCCAGGAACTCGTGGCCGCTCTCGGCCCCGGGCATCCGTGCGTCGCGGTCGCCGACGACCCACCGGGCGACCGTGCCCATGTAGGCGGCGCCCGCAGCGGGGTCGGCGCGCATCTCGAGGTCGCCCGCGACGACCTCGCGGAGGCCGTCGAGCACGACGGGCTCGAGGCCCCGCGCCGCGGCCAGGGGCGCCGCCGTCAGCTCGGTGCGCACGAGCGTGCTGACGAACAGCGCGCCGATCGTCTCCGCCGCGAGCGCGGCCGGCAGGGCCTCCGCCTGGCGCAGGCCCAGGTCGGTCAGGCGGGCGCCGGGCGCGGTGGTGCCGAGGGCGCCGATGACGTTGTCGGGGGTCTGGCCGTGTCGGATCAGGAGCAGTCGCATGATGCGCCCAGCCTACGAGAGGCCCCCGACGCCGGGCTCCGGGCGCAGGCCGTGCCCCGGGCCCGGACCCGCACCGGCGTCCGCGACGACGACCAGGTCGGCCGACGCCCGTCCGGCGCGCACCAGCCGGGCGTTGCCCTCGTCGGGGCCGGTCGCCCACGCGAGGGCCGCCTCCTCGTCCTTGCCGAAGCGCACGTGCCGGGCGACGAGGCGTCGCAGGCGCTCCGCCGGGTCGACCTCGACGAACCACGCCTCGTGCAGGGCGGCGCGGGCCGCCGTCCACGGCTCGGCGTCCAGGAGGAGGTAGTTGCCCTCGGTGACGACCACCTCGACCTCGGGCGCGACGGCGATCGAGCCGGCCACCGCCTCCTCGAGGTCGCGGTCGAAGTCGGGTGCCCAGACCGGGCGCGGCCCCGGCGCCGCGAGGCGCCCCAGCAGCGCGACGTAGCCGTCGGCGTCGAAGGTGTCGGGGGCGCCCTTGCGGTCGCGGCGCCCGAGGCGGTCGAGCTCGGCGTTCGCCAGGTGGAAGCCGTCCATCGGAACGACGACGGCCCTCAGCCCCGCGGCCGCGAGCGCGACGACGAGCTGGGCCGCCAGGGTGCTCTTGCCCGCGCCGGGCTCGCCCGCCAGCCCGACGACGGTGCGGCGCCGGCCGGAGGCGCGGTGCCGGTCGACGAGGCCGGTCGCGGCCTCGCTCGCCCGCGTCGCGCCCGCCGTCACGGCCTCAGAGGCCCTTCGCGGCGGCGGCCCGGTCGCGGCGTCCGGCCAGGGCCTTGCGCAGCACGGTGACGACGATCGGCATCACCGACACGACCACGAGCACGATCGCCCAGACGTCGACGTGGTCGCGGATGATCGGCACCCCGCCGAGCAGCGAGCCGAGCACCACCATGCCGACCGCCCAGAGGAAGGCGCCGATGACGTTGAAGACGACGAACTTGCGGTAGGTGTAGCCCGCGGTGCCGGCGGCCAGGGGCACGTAGGTGCGGACGATCGGCACGAAGCGGCCGAGGATGAGCGAGACGCCGCCGTACTTGGCGAAGAACGCCTCCGCCTTCTCGAGGTGCGCGGTCTTCAGCACGCGCGCGTCGGGGCGGAACCACCGGCGCCCGAAGGTGTGGCCGAGGAAGAAGCCGACCTGGTCGCCCAGGAAGGCCGCGACGAACGCGCAGAGCGCGATCACCCACACCTCGAGGCCGAGCGGCTCGTGCAGCAGGCCGGCCGTGAACAGGAGGGAGTCGCCGGGCAGGAAGGGGAAGAGCACGCCCGACTCGATGAAGATCATCAGCGAGATGCCGGCGAGCGCCCACGGCCCGAGGGCGGGCAGCAGCGCCTCGGGGTCGAAGAGGAGGAACCCCCCGGAGGCGGCGGGCAGGGAGGCGAGGAGCACGTCGGTCGTCACCGGAGGACTGTAACAAGGTCGGCGGGCACGACCGGTCCTCCCCCGCGCAGCGCAGCCGGGCCCGCTCCGCCTCGTCCGGTCGGCGGATGCCGCCGGGGCGCCCGCGGCCCTATCGTCGGTCGAGGACCGCCGTGCGACCGCGCGGGGGCGGCGCTGCGGCGCCGGACGGCCCCGGGGAGGAACCCACCACATGATCGAAGCTCGGCACCTGACCAAGAGGTACGGCCAGAAGGTCGCCCTCGACGACGTGTCGTTCACCGTGAGGCCGGGCATCGTGACCGGCTTCCTCGGCCCGAACGGCGCGGGCAAGTCGACGACGATGCGCATGGTGGTCGGCCTCGACCGCCCCAGCTCCGGCTCGGTGACGGTGAACGGCCGCCCCTACGCCGAGCACCGGGCTCCCCTCCGCGAGGTGGGCGTGCTGCTCGACGCGAAGGCCGTGCACCGCGGGCGCAGCGCCTCCGAGCACCTCCACGCGATGGCGGCGACCCACGGCATCGGCCGCTCGCGCGTCGCGGAGGTCATCGCCCTCACGGGGCTCGAGCCCGTCGCGAAGAAGCGCGTCGGCGGGTTCTCGCTCGGCATGGGCCAGCGTCTCGGCATCGCCGCGGCGCTGCTCGGCGACCCGGCCACCCTGATCTTCGACGAGCCGGTCAACGGCCTCGACCCCGAGGGCGTCGTCTGGGTCCGCACCCTGGCCCGCCACCTCGCCGCCGAGGGGCGCACGGTCTTCCTCTCGTCGCACCTGATGAGCGAGATGGCCCAGACCGCCGACCACCTGATCGTGCTCGGCCGCGGCCGCGTGCTCGCCGACGCCCCCGTCAGCGAGGTGATCGCCCAGGCCTCGGGCGACGGGGTGCGCGTGCGCAGCCCGCACCTGCCCCAGCTCGTCGAGCTGGTCCGCGCCGAGCACGGCGTCGAGCCGGTCACGGCCGACGACGGCTCGCTCGAGCTGCCCGGCGTCACCGCAGCCCGGGTCGGCGAGCTCGCCGCCTCGCGCGGCATCGTCCTGCACGAGCTGACCCCGGTGGTGCGCTCGCTGGAGGAGGCCTACATGTCGCTCACCCAGGACTCCGTCGAGTACCACGCGGGCGGCGCCGCCGCCGCGACCCCTGCCTCCCCCGCCGCGGCCGAGAAGGCCGCCACGACCCCCGGAGCCTCGCGATGACCGCCGCCGCCCACACCCGACGCTCCGCCCACGGCCACTCGGTCGGGCCCGGCGTGACCTTCGCCCACGTCGTCGCCTCCGAGTGGATCAAGCTCCGCAGCCTGCGCTCGACCGCGTGGTGCTTCGCCGTCATCGTCGTGATCGTCGTCGGGTTCGGCGCGCTGTTCGCCTCCGTCGCCAGCGGCTTCGAGGGCATGGAGGCGACGGCCGAGCAGCAGCAGGCGCTCGGCGTGCAGGTCATCACGATCGGCGTCGCCTTCGCCCAGCTCGTCGCCGCGGTGCTCGGCGCCCTCGTCATCACTGGCGAGTACGGCACCGGCATGATCCGTTCCACCTTCACCGCCGTGCCCCGGCGCACGCCCGCGCTCGTGGCCAAGGTGCTCATCGTCGGCGTCAGCACCTTCGTCGTCTCCGGCCTCGCCCTGGTCGTCGCCGCGCTCGTCTGCACGCCCCTGCTCTCGTCGTCGACGGGCATCGAGCTCGACCTCGGAGACACCGGCCTGTGGTGGTCGCTCGTCGGCGCCGCCGCCAGCGTCGCGATGATCGCGATGATCTCGTTCGGGCTGGGCGCGGTCATCCGCAACGGGGCCGGCGGCATCGCGGCGTCGATCGGCCTGGTCTTCGTGCTGCCGATCATCTTCACGATCGGCATGGCCGTGATCTCCGAGCCGTGGATCTACACGCTCTACGAGTTCACCCCGCCCCAGGCCGCGACCCGCGTCTTCGAGTACCAGGTCGAGGGGTCGTCGATGCTGACCCCGCCGACGGTCGACGACGCCGTGGTGCTGACGCCGTGGCAGGCCCTCGGCGTGCTCGCCGGCTGGGTCGTCGCCCTGTTCGTCGTCGCGGTCGCCGCGGTGAAGCGCCGCGACGTCTGACGCCGCCGCCGCTCGGCCACGGAGCCCGCCGGCCGCCCCTCGGGTCGGCTCGCGGGCTCCCGGCACATCCAGGGGCGATCCGCGGGAATGATCCAGGCGGGCGGGGCCTTCTCCCTGGAGCGTCTCGACGGTGAGGTCGCCTCCCGCCATCCGCCCTCGTTCCCCAGGAGCACCGCCATGACGAGCGACACCGCCCGCCCCACGACCGCCGCCCCCGCCGGCGCGGCCGGCGCCGACGACGGCCCCGATGCGGCGACCGCCGCCCGCAACAAGCTGGTCATCGGGCTGCTGCTCGTCTCGGCCTTCGTCGTCATCCTCAACGAGACGATCATGGGCGTGGCGCTGCCCAGCCTCACGCGCGACCTCGACATCACCGTCACGGCCGGCCAGTGGCTCACCACCGGCTTCATGCTGACGATGGCCGTCGTCATCCCGATCACGGGCTTCCTGCTGCAGCGCTTCGACACGCGCCCGGTCTTCATCACCGCCATGAGCCTGTTCAGCCTCGGCACGGCGATCTCGGCGATCGCGCCCGGCTTCAGCGTGCTGCTGATCGGCCGCGTGGTGCAGGCGTCGGGAACGGCGATCATGATGCCGCTGCTGATGACGACCGTCCTGACCCTCGTGCCGCCGGCGACCCGCGGCCGCACGATGGGCAACATCTCGATCGTCATCTCGGTGGCCCCGGCCATCGGCCCGACCATCTCCGGCCTCATCCTCAGCGTCCTCGAGTGGCGCTTCATGTTCATCCTGGTGCTGCCGATCGCCCTCGCGGCGCTCGCCCTCGGGGCCGTCCGCGTCAAGAACGTGACGACGCCCACCAAGGTGCCCCTCGACGTGCTGTCGGTCATCCTCTCCGCGTTCGCCTTCGGCGGCGTCGTCTACGGCCTCAGCACCTTCGGCGAGGGCGCCGAGGCCGCCGTGCCGGCGTGGGTCCCGCTCGCGGTCGGCGTCGTGGCCCTCGTCGCGTTCGTGCTGCGCCAGCGCGCGCTGCAGCGCACCGACACGGCGCTCCTCGACCTCCGCACCTTCGCCTCCCGCACCTTCACGATGTCGACCCTGGTGCTCGGCATCGGCATGATCGCCCTGTTCGGCACGCTGATCGTCCTGCCGATCTACCTCCAGAACGTGCACGGCCTCGACCCCCTCGCGACCGGCCTGCTGCTCCTGCCCGGCGGGCTCGTCCAGGGCCTCCTGTCGCCGATCGTCGGCCGCCTCTTCGACAAGTACGGCCCGACCGTCCTGCTCGTGCCCGGCACCGCCCTGGTCAGCGCCGTGCTGTGGTTCCTGTCGACGGTCTCCGAGTCGACGCCGATCCCGATGGTGCTCGGGGCGCACGTGGCGCTGAGCATCGGCCTCGCCCTGATGTTCACGCCGCTCTTCACGTCGGGCCTCGGCTCGCTGCCGGGGCGTCTCTACTCGCACGGCAGCGCGGTCGTCGGCACGGTGCAGCAGGTCGCCGGCGCCGCCGGCACGGCCGTGTTCGTCACCGTGATGACCCTCGCCGCGACCACGGCCGCCTCCGGCGGCGCGGGCGACGTCGCCGCCGCCAGCAGCGGCGTGCGGGCGGCCTTCCTCGTCGGCGCGGTCATCTCGGTGTTCGCCGTGGTCGGCTCGTTCTTCGTCCGCCGGCCGCCGGTGGTCGAGGGCGCCGAGAAGGTGGTCGCGCACTAGGCGACCCTCCTCGGGGAGGGCACCGCGCCTCCCCCGGGCCGGCCCTCCCGTGGCTGGCTCCGCCCCCTGACGCCTGCGCGCGCGACCTCGTGTCGAGCGTTCAGGCGTCAACGGCGTCCGGCGGCCGTCACCGCTCCGCCGAGCCGGTCGCCCCTGAACGCTCGACGCCTCCGCCGCCAGCCCCTCGGGGGCACCGGTCGCAGGCCCCGGGCGGGGAGTAGCTTCGACCGGTCGCGGCCCGTGCAGAGGCTGCACTCCTGCAGCGTCTGCACTCCCCGACCGGCCGACGGCACCTGCGCCGCGGCCGCTCCGCACGTCGAGCGCAGCACCCGGGGAGGCACCCATGTCGAACACGCCCACCACCGCCGAGGGGGCGACCGGGGCTCCCCGGCGCAGCCTCGTCCCGGCCCGGATGGACCGGCTGCCGTGGACCCGCTTCCACTGGACGATCGTCGTCGGCCTCGGCTTCTCGTGGGTGCTCGACGGCCTCGAGATCCAGATCGTCGCCTCCGCCGGTTTCCAGGCCGACCTCGGCCTCACGGCCGCCCAGGTGGGCTACCTCGGCACCATCTACCTGCTCGGCCAGGTCGCCGGCGCCCTGATCTTCGGGCGCATGAGCGACACGCTCGGCCGCAAGAAGCTGTTCATCCTCACGTTGGCCATCTACCTCGTCGCCAGCGGCCTCGCCGGGCTCTCGCCGAACTTCGCCTTCCTGGCCGTGTTCCGCTTCATCGCCGGCATGGGCATCGGCGGCGAGTACGCCGCGATCAACTCGGCCATCGACGAGATCATCCCGTCGCGCTACCGCGGCCGCGTCGACATCGCGATCAACGGCACGTACTGGGGCGGTGCGGCCCTCGGCTCGGCCGCCAACCTCTTCCTGCTGAACACCGACTACTTCGCCGAGGACGTCGGCTGGCGCATCGGCTTCTTCATCGGCCCGGTGCTCGGGCTGATCATCATCTACCTGCGCCGGCACATCCCCGAGAGCCCGCGCTGGCTGATGACCCACGGCCGCGAGGAGGAGGCCGAGGCCACCGTCACCGACATCGAGAAGAGGGTGGAGGCGGAGGGCCGGCACCTGGAGCCCGTCAGCGACGACCAGGCGCTCGAGATCGCCGGCGACGGCCGGATCCCGTTCAGCGTGATCTTCCGCACCCTCGTGAAGGACTACCCGAAGCGCACCCTCGTCGCCGCGACGATGATGATCACGCAGTCGTTCCTCTACAACGCGATCTTCTTCACCTACGCCCTGGTGCTGCAGAACTTCTACGGCACCGACCCGGCGTCGACGCAGTACTTCTTCTTCCCGTTCGCGATCGGCAACCTGCTCGGCCCGCTGCTGCTCGGCCACCTCTTCGACACCTGGGGCCGTCGGCAGATGATCTTCCTCACCTACGGCGTCTCGGCCGTGGTGCTGGCCGTGTCGGCCGTGCTCTTCCACATGGACGTGCTGAGCGCGACGACCCAGACGGTCTTCTGGTGCGTGTCGTTCTTCTTCGCGTCGGCGGGCGCCTCCTCGGCGTACCTCACGGTGAGCGAGATCTTCCCGCTCGAGCTGCGCGGCCAGGTCATCGGCTACTTCTTCGCGCTCGGCCAGATCGCGGGCGCGGTCGCCCCGACGCTCTACGGCGCCCTGATCGGCGACGGCACCGACCGGGGGCCGCTGACCTTCGGCTACTTCCTCGGCGCGGGCATCATGCTGGTCGGCGGCGTCATCGCGTTCGTCTTCGGCGTGGCCGCCGAACGGAAGTCGCTCGAGGCGATCACCAGCCCGCTGTCGGTGGTCAAGCCCCGATCGTGAGGCCGGGCCGGGTCGTGAGGGCGGCGCCGCTCGTCAGCGCGTGACGAGCGGCGTCATCCGCGCGAGGTCGGGCAGCAGCCCGATGTCGATCAGCACGACCTCGCCCGCGAGGCCGGCCGCCGGCTCGAGGAGCAGCCCGGCCTTGTGGCCGCCGAAGGTGACCGTCAGGGTCGCCGGGAGCACGGCGGGGTCGGGCACGCTGCCGTCGTCGGGGCCGACGCCGCTGGGCACGTCGACCGCGACCACGGCGGGCGCGCCCGGCTCGCGCAGCGAGGGCAGCAGGGCCTCGACGACGTCGCGCGCCCGGCCCCGCAGCGCGGGGTCGGCGCTCGTGCCCGTGCCGACGAGGCCGTCGAGCAGCACCGCGGCGCCCGTCTCGTGCAGTCGCCGACGGGCGGCCTCGGGCGTGGCCCACGCGGCCGGGTCGTCCGTGACGGCACCGGCCCCGGTGGCCGCGGCGAGGCCGGCCTCGTGCACCCGGGATCCGGTCGGCACCACGGTCACCGGGCAGCCGTCGGCCGCGAGCGCCGCCCCGGCGAAGAGCGCGTCGCCCCCGTTCGATCCGCTGCCGACGAGCAGCACCACGGGGGCGGGCCACCGGCCGGAGTCGCGCAGCAGACCGCGCACCGCCTCCGCCAGCCCGTCGCTCGCGCGCTGCATCAGGGGCTCGCCCGCCTCGAGGTGCGGCGCCTCGGCCGCCCTGACCTGCTCTGCCGACCATCCGTGGACCATGGCGTCCATCGTGGCCGACCCGCGCCTCCCGCGCTCGCTCCGAGGGAAGTAGACCGGGACCGGGGCGATCCGGGCACGAACGGACCGGTCCGGGCACGCGGGTTCGCCTCCCTGCCAGACTGGCCGGATGCGTTCTGAGGCCCACAACCCCGTCGACGGCACCGCGATCGCCTACGAGGTGGCCGGTGACGGCGCCCCGCTGCTGCTCGTGCACGGCTCGGGCCTGTCGAAGGGCAGCTGGCGCGGGCTCGGCTACCTGCGCGACCTCGAGCGCGACTTCACCGTCGTCGCCCTCGACCTGCGGGGCCACGGACGGAGCGGCGGGCCCCACGACCCTGCCGCCTACTCGATGGCCCACCACCGCGGCGACGTCGCCGCCGTGCTCGACGCCACCGGGCTCGCGCCGGTGCACTACGTCGGCTACTCGTTCGGCGCCCGGGTCGGGCTGTCGATCGCGGCCCACGAGCCCGAGCTGCTCCGCACCCTGACGACGATCGGGGGCAGCTGGGCGCCCATGAACGGCAACATCGGCGCGACCTTCACGCCCGACTGGCACCAGCGGCTCACGACCGGGGGCATGGACTCGTTCATCGCCGGGTGGGAGCTCGCGATGGGCCGCCCGCTCGACCCCGGCACGCGGCTCGCCTTCCGCCAGGACGACCCGGAGGCGCTGGCGGCGTTCTTCACCGCCGCCGAGACGGGCGGCGGCCTCACGGCCGAGCAGCTCGACTCGGTCACGGTGCCGACGCTGCTGCTCGCGGGCACCCGCGACGTCGAGCGGCACCGCGAGTCGCAGGACGCCGCACGCCGCATGCCCGAGGCCGCGTTCTACGAGCTCGTCGGGCAGGACCACGCGTCGTCGCTGCAGCCGGTCGACCAGGTGACCGACCTGCTGCGGACCTTCCTCGAGGCCGTCGACGCCTGAGCGCCCGTCGCGCCAGCGCGCCGCCCCGGCCTCGACGGTTCAGGAGGGAGCCGCGCGGGGCGGCCCGCGACGGGCCGCTCGCGCCGGCCGCTCCTGAACGCTCGACGCGCTCGACGCGCGCGACGCGCCCGCGGAGCGCGACACGGCCGCCCGTCGCTGCGATGATGGACGCACCATGGGCATCAGTCGTCGCGCGTTCCTGACGGGCTCGGTCTCCGGGGCCGTGCTCCTGCTGGCCGCCTGCACGACCGACGCCCCGCCGCCGACGGCGACCCCCACGGCGACCCCGACGCCCACGCCGACCCCGCTGCCCGAGGGCGTCGCCCCGGTGGCCTTCCGGCGCAGCAACTGGGCCCGCGACCCCTACGCCCTCGGCGCCACGAGCCACCTCACCCCCGACGCCGGCCCCGACAGCCGCCGGGCGCTCCGCGAGCCCCTCGGCGACCGCGTGTTCCTCGCCGGCGAGGCCACGGCCTCGGTCTCGCCCGGCACGGTCTCCGGGGCGCGCGCGAGCGGGTTCGAGGTCGCCGACGCCGTGGCCGACGTCGCGCAGCCGGGCGAGCGCATCGCCGTGGTCGGCGCCGGCGTCGCCGGGGCGACGGCCGCGCGCAGCCTGGCCGACCGCGGCTTCGAGGTCGTCGTGATCGAGGCCCGGGACCGCGTCGGGGGCCGCGTCCACAGCGTCGACGGCGACGACTGGCCCTTCCCCGTCGAGCTCGGCGCCGCGCTCCCCCTCGGCGACGCGGCCGTCGCCCTCCGCGCGGCCCTGGCCCTCGGCGGGGTGGCCCTGACCCGGCTCGAGCCCACCGTCGAGGCCCGGGGCGCCGACGGGGCCACCCTCGTCACCGACGGGCCCGTGCTCGACGCGACGACCGCCTCCGCCCTCGCCCGGGCTGCCGAGTGGGCGGTCGGCCGCGCCGGCTCCCCCACCCTCGCCGAGGCGCTGGCCGGCTCCGGGGCCGACCAGGTGTCGGCCGAGCCCGACGCCTCAGGGGTCTCCGACGCCGACCGGCTCGCCGTCGTGGTCGACGAGGTGCTGCCGGTCCGCTTCGGCGCGGGCGCCTCGGCCCTCGCCGCCCGCGAGCTCGACGCGGGCGGCGCCTCCGGCGTCTCCGACCTCCTCCTGCCCGCGGACGCCGCCCTCGTCACCGGCGGCTTCTCGTCGTTCGTCACGGCCCAGCTGCGGGGCCTCGA
Source organism: Frigoribacterium endophyticum (assembly GCF_011759585.1). GTDB lineage: Bacteria > Actinomycetota > Actinomycetes > Actinomycetales > Microbacteriaceae > Frigoribacterium > Frigoribacterium endophyticum. The sequence goes on along the minus strand of NZ_JAAOYV010000001.1, from coordinate 363,766 downwards.
CGTGCTCCGTGACAGCAACGTCGTGCGCATCCGCCACGGCGACGAGGGCGTCGGCCTGCGGACGGCCACCGGCGAGTCGCTCTCCGCCGACCGCGCCGTCGTCACCGTCCCCCTGGGGGTGCTGAAGGAGGCGTCGGTCGAGTTCTCGCCGGAGCTCCCGCAGCAGCACCTCGACGCGATCGACGCCCTGGGCGTCGGCCACCAGGAGGTGCTCTGGCTGCGCTTCGAGCGGGCGTTCTGGTCGACCACGGCCACCGTCTGGGTCGTCGCCGACGACACGGCCCGCTGGCGCGTCTTCCTCAACCTCGAGCCGGTCACGGGCGAGCCGGTGCTCGTCGCCCTCACGGGCGGCGACGCGGCCCTGGCGACCCTCGAGCTCGACGACGACGAGGCCGTCGCCCAGGCGATGGCGAGCCTGCAGCCCTACCTCGACCTGCTCGACGACCCGGCCGACGACGACGCCGAGGGCGACGACGGAGCCGACACCGAGCCGGGCGAGACCACGACCCCCGACGCGACCCCCGCCTCCTGAGCCCCGGCCGCCCCGGCCGCCCCGGAGCCCGCCCCGCCCCCGGGCTGGTCGACGTGCCCGGGCGGGGGCGCGGTGCCGGCCAGCGGGCCGCGGGGCCGCAGGTGGCTGAGCGCGATCAGCCCGGTCAGCACCCCGACGATCGTGCCGAGCGCGATGGCGTTGTACATCAGGAACTCGCCGGGCCACGAGACCTGCGCCGGATCGAGGAAGAAGTAGGGGTACCAGCCGACGTCGGCGCCGCGGACGATCGTGGCCACGCCCCAGACGACCGGGTAGACGAGGACGACGCCGAGCACCTTCCAGCTGATGCGGCTGCGCCCCGGGGCCAGCACCCAGTCGACGAGCACGTAGCTGGGGATCCAGAAGTGCAGCACCTGGCTCGACCAGGGCACGCCGATCGCGTAGCCGTTGGCCAGCGACTCGGCGACGATGATGCCGTAGACGATGCCCGACACGATGACGTAGGTCGTGACGAGCGCGTGGACGGAGACGAAGAGCGGCGACTCCGACCGGCCGCGGAGGGCGGCCACGCCCGAGCCGACGAGCACGACGACGTTCGACATGTTGCTCTGCTGCGTGAAGTAGCTGAAGTAGTTGAACGACGTGAAGGTCGAGAAGCCGAGCACGTAGACGAAGTTGCCCACGAGCGCGACGAGGCCCACGGCGGCGGCCAGGAGGCGCAGGCCCCCCACGACGTGACGCACTTCGACGGTTCTCCTTCGGCGACCTGCCGCGGCCCGGTCCGGCAACGGCGGAGACGACGAGCGTACTAGCGCCGACCGGGTGCGGCACGGGTGCCGCGCCCGGTCGGCGCTGGTGCGATCGACGCCGCGAGGGGCCCGCGGTCGCGGGCCCCGGGCGGGATCAGGACGGGATGTAGTCGAACGTGTCGGGGTCGGGGCCCGTGCGCTCGCCCTTGTCGAGGTCGGTGATCGCGGCCACGTCGGCGTCGCTCAGCTCGAAGTCGAAGAGCGCGAAGTTCTCCTCCACGCGCTCGCGCGTGACCGACTTCGGGAAGACGATGTCGCCGCGCTGCACGTGCCAACGCAGGGTGACCTGCGCGGTCGACTTGCCGACGCGCTCCGCGATCTCGACGAGGGTCGGGTCGTCGAGCACCTTGCCCTGGGCGATGGGCGACCAGGCCTCGGTGTGGATGCCGTGCTCGACGCCGAAGAGGCGCAGCGAGTCGTTCGTCAGGTACGGGTGCACCTCGATCTGGTTGACGGCCGGCACGACGTCGGACTCGTCGAGCAGGCGCTGCAGGTGCGCCTGCTGGAAGTTCGAGACGCCGATGGCCTTGGCGCGGCCGGTCGCGTGGATCTCCTCGAGGGCCTTCCAGGTCTCGAGGTAGTCGACGTCGGTGGTCGGCAGGGGCCAGTGGATGAGGAAGAGGTCGACGTAGTCGCTACCGAGGGCGTCGAGGGTGCCGTCGAACGCCTTCAGCGCGTCGTCGCGGCGGTGGAAGCCGTTGTTGAGCTTGGAGGTGACGAACACCTCGGAGCGGTCGAGGCCGGAGGCGCGGAGGGCCTCGCCGACGCCGGCCTCGTTGCCGTACATCTCGGCCGTGTCGATGTGGCGGTAGCCGACCTCGAGGGCGGCGAGCGTCGCGTCCTTGGTCTCGTCGGGCTCGATCTGGTAGACGCCGAAGCCGAGCTGGGGGATCTCGACGCCGTTGTTCAGGGTGATGGTGGGGATCGTGGTCATGCACACCAGGCAACCACTCGCGCCCGACGGCGTCCCGGCCAACGCCCCTGGTTCTCTCGGTCGCCTCGTGGTACAGTCATGAGTCGCTTGGCGATGATCCTCTCAGATCGTCCCCGATCCACGGCCTGTCGTCCACACACAGGCCGGATCGAACAGCCTCACGAGCACCACCGGTCCGGGCCTCACCAGCTCGCCTACTCACCGGTCCGTCGCTCGAGAGCGAGGCCCGACCAGGTCACCGACCTGCGGACGCACCGTCCGACCCCGCCGAGAACGGCGGACCACGCACGCCCCGCGCTGCGTGCCACAGAGCAAGAGCACCGAGAGAAACACATCATGAACGAGAACATCATCACCGTCTCGGGCACGGTCACCACCGAGCCCTCCCCGTCCACCCCCCGCCTCGTCGAGTTCGTCGTCGTCGACGACCGCGGCGCCGAGTTCGTCGTCCGCGCCTGGGCCGACGTCGTCACCGACGCCGTCCGCGTCGGCTCGGCCGTCACGGTCGAGGGTGCCCAGGGCTGGGTCATCCCCGGCCGCAGCTGGCGCCGCGAGCCGAGCCGCACCATCGTGCAGGCGTACGCCGTGAGCACCGGCGCGCTCGCGCTGGCGGCCTAGCCGCTCCTGCGGGAGTCGCCCCGCGCCTCCCGCACGCCGGTCACGCCCCCGAGGGGGCACCGACCACGGCCCCCGGCCGACACGACGCCGCCCGCCCCGACGAGATCGGGGCGGGCGGCGTCGTGTGTGCGGGCGCGGCGGGTCAGGCGGTCGCCAGCCCCCGCGCGCGCACGAGGATCGGCCGGTGGTCGCTGACCCCGGCCGGCAGCGTGACGACGTCCTCGATCGTGAGGTCGTAGCTCGTCGCGAAGTCGAAGTGGCCCTTCACGTAGCGGTAGCCCAGGTACGTCGGCGTGCTGCTGCGGGTCAGCGTGAAGCCGTCGCGCTCGATGCGCTTCTTCAGCCCGCCGTGGAACCACGGGTAGTTGAAGTCGCCGACCATGAGCATCGGCACGCCGGGGGCGAGCGCGCGCATCAGCTGGTGCGCCGACTCGACCTGCTTCTTGCGCAGGCCGTTCGTCGCGGTGAGCGGCGCCGCGTGGAACGAGCCGATCAGGACGTCCTGCCCCGACAGGCGGTCGTGCAGGTGCATGGCCAGCAGGCGCTCGTGCGCGGGCGACATGACGCGGTCGTGCATCGACTTCTTCAGCGCGTAGACGTTGGTGCCGAGCAGCTCGAAGCGCTCGGCGCGGTAGTAGGCCGCGAGCCCCAGCCGGTTGTTGCGCGTCGACGCGGCGAGCGTGTACGCGCCGAACGACTCGGGGATGTCGTTCGTGTCGGCTTCCTGGAGGCACAGCACGTCGGCCGTGTGGTCCTCCGCGAGGGCCTGGATCTCGTGCTTGGCGGTGTGCTCGCGCAGGTTGTAGCTCACCACGCGCATCGTGTTGCCGGTCTCGTCGTCCACGAGTGACGAACCTAGTCCCTCGATGTTTCGATCAGTCGCAGGCTGCGCGCGGAGGACAGCGTGGTCGACCCGACACACGACGGAGGCGGCCCGCACCTCCCCCAGGGAGCTGCGGACCGCCTCCGGTCGCGTCTGGCCGTCAGGCCGTGAGGCCTTAGGCCGTCGGGCCGCTACGCCTCCGGCGTGCGCTCCGTCGTCACGGCGACGCTGCGCAGGCGGCGTCGGCCGATCACGGCGGCGGCGAGGCCGGCGAGCAGCAGGGCCACGCCCGCCGCGATCATCGGGGCGACGTCCTGGCCGGTGAAGGCGAGGTCGCTCGCGGCCGGCGCGGCGTTCCCGCCGCCCGTGCCGCCCGCTCCGCCGGCGCCGGGAGCACCCGTGCCGGGGGCGCCGGCACCGGGGTCACCGGGCGCCGGGGCGGGCGTGCCCGGGTCGACGGGCGCGGTGACCGCGGGGCCGGAGTCGACCGTCACGTAGGTGACGCGCCCGGTGGCCCCGTAGACGATGCGGCCGAGGTACTGCGACTCCGGCTCGAGGCCCGTCCACGACGCCGTCACGACGGCCTCCTGGTTCGAGGCCAGCGTCAGGGTGGTCGGCGAGACCGCGAACGACCCGGTGTACGCCGACGGGATCAGCGTGTACGCGTCGAGGTCGTAGGTCATCGTCTCGCCGCCCGAGTAGTACGCGACCTCGAGCAGGTAGCTGCCGGCCTCGGGCTCCGTGATGTCGATCTGCTCGTCCGCGGCCGAGGTCGCGGAGGTCGCGGTGATCGCCACGGGGGTGCCCGTCGCGTCGAGCTCGTAGAGCGTCAGGTCGAAGTCGACGGGCTCGTCGACCGCGGGGGCGTCCGCTCCGCCGGCCGTCAGCTGGTAGCGCACGAACTGCGTATCGGCCGGGATGGTGACGTCGACGTAGTCGAAGTCGCCGACCGTGCCGCTGCCGCTCGTCCGCTCGCCCTTCACCAGGCCCTCGGCCGACAGGGCCAGGGTCTGGTCGCCGCCCGAGGTGATGGGCGCCTCCGCGCTGCCGGTGACGCCGGTGCCGGTGATGTCGCTCGGCACGTCGACGGCCACGGGGCGGACCGCGAGCGGGCTGCGCACCGTGTGGGCGCCTCCGTCCGTCCAGGTCAGGTAGCCCGTCGTGTACTGGTCGTACGCGGCAGTGGTGCGGGAGAAGGTCACCTCGTACGAGGCGGTCTGGCCGGCACCGGTGAACGACAGGGTAGAAGGCGAGACGGTCGTGGCCACGCCGGGCAGCGACACGGGCTGGGCGGTGTACGTGCCCGCCCCGGTCGACGTCACGGTGCGGGTCACCGTCGTGGAGTTGAGCAGCGCACCGACGGCGATGGAGGCCTGGTTGAGCTGCGAGCCCTCGGCGCTGCCGAGGGTGGCGATGTAGCTGTCCCACTCGGCCACGCCGCTCAGGTAGAGCAGGCCGGCGTCGAACATGTCGGCGGGCTGCACCTGGCCGGCGCCCTGGGCGAAGACGTCCTGCGAGGGCGCGCCCGTGGTGTCGACGGTGTCGCCGGCGGTGGTCATCATGGCCGACTTCACCTCCATGGGAGTCGCGGTGGGCGTCACCGAGAGGTAGAGCGCCGCGAGGCCGGCCACGTGGGGCGACGACATCGACGTGCCGGAGAGGAACTCGTAGGTCGCCGCGGCGCCCTCCGCGTTCGCGCCGGCGGCGAGGATGGCGACGCCGGGGGCGGCGACGTCGGGCTTCAGCACGTTGCCGCCGTCGGCCTCGACCGGGCCGCGCGACGAGAAGCCGGCGACCTGCGGGGTGGCGGGCTCGGGCTGGCCGGTCGGGTTGCCGTCGAGGAGCGTGACGGTCGAGGTGCCGGGGGCGGCGGCGGCGTGCAGCGCGGTGTAGTTCACGTTGCCGGCGCCGGCGTCGACGTGCACGGTCGGGACGACGTGGGCGTCGACGTCGACCGAGCTCGGGGTCTTGTTGACCAGCACCATGCCGATGCCGCCGGCGCGCTGCACCTCGGCCGACTTGGCCGTGCGGTCGGTGACGCCGCGGTCGCAGAGCACGATGGTGCCCGTGACGAGCGCCGGGTCGAGGGTGCCGCCGGTGCAGTACGACAGGGCGGTCCGGTCGACGCCGGGCAGGCCGGACGACAGCGCGTCGACGAAGCGGCCGGTCACGCCGGCCGGGTCGGTCGACAGCGAGGTCGAGCCGCCGAGGTAGTTCGTGACGACGCCGTCGGGCCCGGTCACCGACGCGGTGGCGTCGTAGCTCGGGATGGTGCTGGCGGCGACCGTGGTGATCCACGGGGCGGCGTTGTCGAGGGTCGACGCGCCGGGGCCCGAGTTGCCGGCCGAGGCCGCCACGAAGATGCCCGCCGCGGCCGCGTTGTAGAACGCCTGGTCGGTGAGCGAGTTCGTCGACGTGGCGCTGCCGCCGCCGATCGAGTAGTTGATGACGTCGACGTTGTCGGCGGTGGCCGCGTCGATGGCGCTCAGCAGGTCGGCCGTGGCGCAGCCGTCGGCGACGTTCGCCGAGACCTTGCCCGTCCAGCAGACCTTGTAGGCGGCGACCTTGGCGTCGGGGGCGACGCCGGAGATGTCGCCGAAGTCGCGGCCGTTGATCGTCACGGGCACGTCGGCGTTGCCGGCGGCCGTGCTGGCCGTGTGCGAGCCGTGGCTGTCGCCGTCGCGGGGCGAGACGTACTCGCCGTTCTCGGCGGTCTCGATGCGGTCCTCGCCGAAGCCGCCGAGGAAGTAGCGCGCCCCGACGATCTTCGTGCTGCAGTCGCTCTGGTCGAACGCCTCGCCGCGCTGGCACACGCCGGTGAAGGTGCCGCCGTCGGACTTCTCGTACGAGATGCCCGCCGCGGTCGTGTAGGGCACGGTGTCGCTCGGCGTAGCGGTCAGCGCGTCGCCGGCGAAGGAGGGGTTCTCAGGGGCGATGCCGGTGTCGATGACGCCGACGACGACGCCCTCGCCGGTGCCCTGCGTGCCCCAGACGCCGCCGGCGCCGGAGAGGCCGAGGTAGTCGGTCGACGGCACGGCCGTCGTGTGCAGGATCTCGTTCTTGACGACGGCCGCGACCTTCGACGACCCGACGAGCTGCTTCGCCTGGGCCGCCGTGAGGTCGGCCGCGAAGCCGTTGGTGGTGACCTGGTACGTCGCGACGGGGGTGACGCCGACCGAGCCGGCCACCGCCTCCTGCTCGCTCTGCAGGTGCTCGACGTACTTCGACGTCGCCGGGTCGGTGAGGTCGACCCCTTCGTCGGGCGTCGCGGTCGCGGCGAAGCCGGACTTCCCGCCGTCGTAGGCGGTGACCGCCGGGTCACGGAGCGTGACGACGTAGCTGCCGTCGGTGAACTCCGAGTCGCTCACGACGACGGGCCCGTCGGCGGCGGACGCGGCGGTCGCCGGGAGCGCGATCGCCCCGGCGGCGACGAGGCCGGTCACGAGCAGGGCGGTGGGGTACAACGGCCGTCGACGGCCGGACGATCTGATCACGGGTGCCTTTCGCATGCCGCGGCCCGTGCCGCGGTCTCCCGTAAGAGTTACCTGAGAATGCGCCGACCCCACTACGGGGGCACCTGGCCGGAGCAGGCCACTGACCTCACCCGGCCACGATGTTTACCTCCGTGCAACGGAACGGGGTACGCGCGATGTCCGCCGGGTGACCCCCTGGCGACGCTGCTGGGCGAGCCCGGGGAACCGCCTGGGCGGGAGCTGGCCGAGCGGGGCTACGAGCCCCGTCGGGGCCCGGTCAGACCCAGCCGCGCCGTGCCGCCTCGACGCCGGCGTGGAACCTGTTGCTCGCGCCGAGCTCGTCGAAGAGGTCACGGAGGCGGCGCCGCAGCGTGCGCGGCGACACCCCGAGCTGCGCGGCGATGACCTCGTCAGTCGCCCCGGCGGCGACCAGGGCGAGCAGGTCGCGCTCGTCGACGGTCGGCGGGCGCGACGACGTCGGGACGCCCTCGGGCACCGCGCCCTCGTCGCCGCTCGTCGCGGCCGCGAGCCGGGCGGCGACCTCGGCCCAGTCGGGCGAGCCGTCGACCGAGGCCGAGGGCAGGGCGGGCACGGGCAGCGCGGTGCGCCAGCGCGACTCGAACAGGTCGCAGAGCGCCGCGATCAGGGCCGGTGACTCCGTGACCAGGGCCTCGGGAGGCGCGGTCGGGTCGTCGAGGGGGCCCACGGAGACGAGGGCGACGGCCCGGTCGGCCACCGCCAGCTTGACCGGCAGGTCGTGGGTGACCCGCGCCTCCTCGCCGTGGGCACCGAGCCGGTGGATGCCCTGGAGGCTGCCGTCGCCCGTGAAGCTGGCCACCGTGTAGATGGCCCGCCAGCGGACGCCGCGGCCGAGAGCGCCCCGCTCGACGGACTCGTTCGTCGCGACGACGTAGGGCGGGCGGTCGAAGGCCAGGAACTCGTGGCGCGCCCGGTGCTGCAGGCGCGAGTACCAGTCGCCCACGGCGGCGTGCCCGGCCAGGACGGTGGTCGAGCCCGACGGGTCGGCCTGGCGACGGCCGTCGTCGAAGAGCGCCCCGAGGTCGGTCACCGCGGTGCGGGCGTCGGCGAGCTGCGCGTCGCGCGCGGCGACGAGCGCCGAGACGGCGACGCGGGGGTCGACGGCCCCGTAGCCGGCGGTGCTCGTGCCGTCGGGAGCGACCGTGCCCTCGGCCGTGCGGTGCACGAGGCCGAGGTTGCGCAGCTGCTCGAGGGCCGTGACCACGGTCGCCACGTCGAGCGCGCGGACGGCGGCGATCGTGCCGACGTCGACCGTGTCTCCGCTCGACAACACGAACTCGTAGACGTCGGCGGTGACGGCATCGATGCCGAGGGCTGCGAGCGAGGGCAGGGGCATCGTCCCATGGTGCACGGTCGTCGGGCTCCGTGACGACATCGGGACCAGGCGGTCGCGCCTCCCTCTTGGTAGCGTCGTCGGGATGACCCCCCGACGGAGCGCGCGATGAGCGGCGAGGCGACCACCGCCTCCGGCCCCTCCGTCGACCTCCGGCGCAGGTCGCTCCGCTGGCCGTCCCTCGACCTGGCGGGCCGCTTCTCCGGCCGCTGGCCCGGGCTGCTCGCCCTATACCTCGTGTCGCGCGTCTTCTCGACGACCATCCTGTTCGTGGTCTACGAGGTCGCGACCCTGACCGGGGCGGCCTTCGTCACGCCCGGCAGCGACCGGTCGTTCCTGGACTTCACCGTCTCGTGGGACAGCGACCGGTACCGCACCATCGCCCTGCACGGCTACCCGGGCACGCTGCCCACCGACGCGGCGGGCGAGGTGCTGCCCAACGAGTGGGCCTTCCTGCCCGTCTTCCCGACCCTGTGCCACCTGCTGATGGTCGCCACCGGGATGAGCTTCGCGGTCGCCTCGGTGCTGATCGCCACGGCCGCCGGCGCCGGTGCCGTCATCGTGCTGCACCGCCTCCTCGAGCCCCGCGTCGGGCACCGGAGCGCGTTCTGGGCCGTGCTGCTCTTCTGCTTCGGCCCGCTGTCGTACGTGCTCAGCGTCGGCTACGCCGAGAGCCTGTCGCTCTTCCTGCTCTTCTCCGGCGTGCTCGCGCTGCAGCGCCGCCAGTACCAGCTCGTGCTGCTCTGCGGCGTGGTCGCGGCCTTCACCCGGCCGGGGGCGCTGGCGCTCGCGCTCGCCCTCGCGATCCACCTCGTCGTGCGCTGGCGGACCGAGCGGGCGTCGCTCGACCGGCGCGAGCTGACGCGCATCGTCGTCGCGGGGCTCGTCGTCGCCGCGGCGGGGCTCGCCTGGCCCGTCGTGGCCCACCTCGCCACGGGCGAGCCCGACGCCTACCTGCAGACCGAGATGGCCTGGTGGGTCGACTACGTCGGGCGCCCCGACTTCGTGCCGCTCACCCCGTGGTTCCTGCTCGCGGGGCGCTGGGTCGGGGTCGCCGGCATCGCCCTGGTGCTGCTCATCATCGCCGTCGCGGCCTGGTGGCTCAGCCGCCGGTCGACGGTGCAGCTGGGCCACGAGGTGCACGGCTTCGTCGTGAGCTTCGGCCTCTACCTGCTCGCGGTGTTCCTGCCGCAGCAGAGCCTGTTCCGCCTGCTCATGCCGCTGACGCCGCTGCTCGGCACGCGTGCGATCGGCGAGCGGCCCTGGCTGCGCCGCAGCCTGCTCGGCAGCAGCCTCGTGCTGCAGCCGGTCGCCGCGGTGCTGCTCTGGCTGTACGTCGCGCCCTGACCGCCGGGGCGGGCGCCCGCGGCGCCGCCGCCGGGGCGGGCACGCGCGGGGCGACCGCCTGAGCGGGCCCCGCGGCGCGACCGTCTAGGCGGGGACCCGCGCCGTCGACTCGGCGAGCAGCGCGACCGAGCGCAGCCGGTCGGAGGTGCGGAGCGACGCGTGCGCCACGATGACCTCGTCGGCGTCGGCGCTGTGCGCGAACCGGCTCACGTAGTCGGCCACCTCGTCGCCGGTGCCGACGCCCGTGTAGGTCGTCATGCTCGCGACGTGGCCGCCGGCCGGCGTGCGGAGCAGGTGGTCGAGCTCGTCGTCGCTGAAGGTGCGGTCGACGGTGACCTGACCGCTCTGGCGGAGCAGCATCATCAGGCGGGCCCGCTTCATCTCGGCGAACTGGCGCTGGGCGTCGTCGGCGTCGTCGGAGGCGATGGCGTTGACGCCGGCGAGCACGTACGGCTGGTCGAGCTGGGCCGACGGCTGGAACTCCCGGCGGTAGGTCGCGACCGCCTGGTGCAGGGCGTCGGGGGCGAAGTGCGACGCGAACGCGTAGGGCAGGCCCAGCGCCGCGGCCAGCTGGGCGCCGAAGAGCGACGAGCCGAGGATGTAGAGCGGCACCGCCGTGCCGGCCCCGGGCGTCGCGCTGACGCCGGGCACGCGGGACTCCCCGGCGAGGAACGCCTGCAGCTCGAGGACGTCCTGGGGGAAGCGCTCGGACGACGCGGGGTCGCGGCGCAGCGCGCGGAACGTGGCCTGGTCGCTGCCGGGGGCCCGGCCGAGCCCGAGGTCGATGCGCCCCGGGTGCAGGGTCTCGAGCGTGCCGAACTGCTCGGCGATGGTGAGGGGCGAGTGGTTCGGCAGCATGACCCCGCCCGACCCGAGGCGGATGGTCGAGGTCTGGCTCGCCACGTGGGCGATCAGGACGGACGTCGCGCTCGACGCGATCGACGACATGTTGTGGTGCTCGGCGTACCAGACGCGTCGGTACCCGCTCGCCTCGGCCTGCTGGGCGAGGGCGACCGAGGCGGCGAAGCTGTCGCGGGCGGTCTCGCCGGGGGCGATCGGAGCGAGGTCGAGGATCGAGAGGGGAACGGTCATGGTGGGCCCAACCACGGAGGCGCGGGTCGTGTTCCCGACGCCCGGACGCAGAGGAGGCGGCCCGCACCCCGTTCAGGGAGGTGCGGACCGCCTCCGGCCAGGGGGCGCCTAGAGCCCGCGCGCCAGACGGTGGTACGCGGCGTTCCAGCGCACCTCGCGGCTGAACTCGCGCATCGTGGTGTGCTCGTCGATGATCAGCAGCTCGGTCTCGAGGATGCGCGCGAGGTCCTCGAACGCCTCCAGGCCGACGGCCGTCGACATCACCGTGTGGTGGGCGGCGCCGGCGGTCAGCCAGGCCTCGGCCGACACGGCGAACGACGGGCGGGGCTCCCACACGGCGCGGCCGACGGGCAGGTTCGGCAGGTCGGCGTCGGGGGCGACCACGTCGACCACGTTGACCGTCAGGCGGAACCGGTCGCGGACGTCGCTCATGGCGACGACGACGGCCTCGCCCGGGTCGGCCGTGAAGACCAGGCGCACCGGGTCGTCCTTGCCGCCGATGCCGAGCTCGTGCACCTCGAGGGAGGCGCGGCCCGCGGTGAGCGTCGGGCTCACCTCGAGCATGTGGGCGCCGAGGATCTTCTCGGCGCCGGGCACGAGGTGGTACGTGTAGTCCTCCATGAGGGAGGCGCCGCCCGGCAGGCCGGCGCCCATCACGGCGGCGGCGCGCACGAGCACCGCGGTCTTCCAGTCGCCCTCGGCGCCGAAGCCGTAGCCCTCGGCCATGAGGCGCTGCACCGCGAGGCCGGGCAGCTGCTTCAGCGCGCCGAGGTCCTCGAAGTTGGTCGTGAAGGCGCTGAAGCCGCCGGCCTCGAGGAAGGAGCGGAGCCCGAGCTCGATCGCGGCGCCGTCGCGCAGCGACTGGTGGCGGGCACCGTCGGCGCGCAGCTCGGGGGCGACGTCGTAGTCGCGCTCGTACAGGGCGACGAGGTCGTCGACGGCCTGCTCCGGGGCGGCCGCGACGGCCTCGGCCAGCTCGTTGACGCCCCAGGTGTTGACCTGCACGCCGAACGCCAGCTCGGCCTCGGTCTTGTCGCCCTCGGTGACGGCGACGAAGCGCATGTTGTCGCCGAAGCGCGCCAGCTTGAGCGAGCGCATCGCGGCGGCCCCGGCCGCGGCGCGCATCCACGTGCCCACCTGGCGCTGCACGCGGGGGTCGCTGACGTGGCCGACCACGGTCTTGCGGGCGACGCCGAGGCGGGTCTGAACGTAGCCGAACTCGCGGTCGCCGTGCGCGGCCTGGTTGAGGTTCATGAAGTCGAAGTCGATCTCGCCCCAGGGCAGCTCGACGTTCGCCTGCGTGTGGAGGTGCAGCAGCGGCTTGCGGAGGGCGTCGAGACCGCCGATCCACATCTTGGCCGGGCTGAACGTGTGCATCCAGGTGGTGACGCCGATGACGCTGTCGTCGAGGTTGGCCTCGAGCATCGTGCGCTTGATCGACTCGGCGTCGGTGAGCACGGGCTTCCAGACCAGCTCGACGGGCACGTCGGAGGCGGCTGCGAGCTCGTCGGCGATGGCCCTCGACTGCTCGGCGACCTGGCGGAGCGTGTCTTCGCCGTAGAGGCCCTGGCTGCCGGTGAGGAACCAGACCTGCTTCGAGGCGAGGAAGGCGACGGGGGCGACGGTGTTCGGGGTGGGGGTGGTGCTCATGACAAGGCTCCTGAGGGCTTCTGGCCGTAGACGTTCTGGTACCGGTCGAAGAGAGCGTCGATGCTCTCGGCCGGGATGGGCAGGGGTGCGCCGAGCTGGCGCGAGAGGTGGACGGTGCGGGCGACGTCCTCCGTCATGACGGCGGCCTTGACGGCGTCGCGGGCGTCCTTGCCGATGGTGAAGACGCCGTGGTTCTGCATCAGCACCGCCCGGCTGCGGTGACCCTCGAGCGTCTGCACGATGCCCTCGCCGATCGACTCGTCGCCGATGATCGCGAACGGCCCGATCGGGATCTCGCCGCCGAACTCGTCGGCCATCGCCGTGATGACGCACGGGATCGCCTCGCCGCGCGCCGCCCAGGCCGTGGCGTAGGTGGAGTGCGTGTGCACCACTCCCCCGACCTTCGGCATGTGGCGGTACACGTAGGCGTGCGCCGCGGTGTCGCTCGACGGGCTGCGGTCGCTGCCCGGGCTGCCGGCGACGACGGTGCCGTCGAGGTGGCAGAGGATCTGGTTCTCGGGCGTGAGGTCGTCGTAGTCGACCCCGCTCGGCTTGATGACGAAGAGGTTCGTGCCGGGCACGCGCTGCGACACGTTGCCGCCCGTCCAGACGACGAGGCCGTAGCGGGTCAGCTCGGCGTGCAGGTCGCAGACGGCCCGGCGGGTCTCGTCGATGGCCGACTCGGTGGCGCGGTCGATGAAGGTCATGCGCTCGCCCCCTCGACGGCCGGGGCCTCGGACTCGCCGGAGGCGCGGGTCGGGTCGACGGCGTCGGTCGCCGCCCGCCCCGAGCCGAGCGCGTCGCGGCGGATCGCCTTCAGGCGGTGCATCACGTCGTTGCCGCCGCGCCCGAACCAGTCGTGCAGCAGCAGGTACTCGGCGTACAGCGCGTCGTACGCGTCGGCCGCGTCGGGGTCGGGCGTGTAGGTGGCCCGGTCGACGCTGCCCATGGCCTCGCCGGCGACGCGCGTGTCGGGGTAGGCCCCGGCCGCGACGGCGGCGTGGATGGCCGAGCCGAGCGCGGGGCCCTGCTCGCTGCGGATGGTCGAGATCGGCAGGCGGAGCACGTCGCTGTAGGTCTGCATCAGGTGGCGGTTCTTCAGCAGGCCGCCCGCGGCGATGAACTCGGTGACGGGCACGCCGGAGTCGTTGAACGCCTCGACGATGCGACGGGTGCCGTAGGCCGTGGCCTCGAGCAGGGCGCGGTAGCCCTCCTCCGGCGTGGTGCTGAGCGTCTGGCCGACGATGACGCCGGAGAGCTCGTGGTCGACGAGCACCGAGCGGTTGCCGCTGTGCCAGTCGAGGGCGACGAGGCCGTGCGCCCCGACGGGCTGCTCGTAGGCGAGGTCGGTGAGGTGCTGGTGCACGCTCTTGCCGGCGGCCTCGGCCGCGTCGACGGCCGACTGCGGCACCTGGTTGCGGACGTACCAGGCGAAGATGTCGCCCACGCCCGACTGGCCGGCCTCGTAGCCGTAGAAGCCCTCGGTGATGCCGCCGTCGACGACGCCGCACATGCCGGGGACCTCGGCGAGCTCGGAGCCGTTCATGACGTGGCAGGTGCTCGTGCCCATGATGGCGACCATCTGGCCGGGCTGCGTCGCCTTGGCGGCGGGGGCCGTGACGTGCGCGTCGACGTTGCCGACCGCGACGGCGATGCCCTCGGGCAGGCCCGTCCAGCCGGCGGCCTCGGCCGTCAGCGTGCCGGCCGCGGAGCCGAGCGCCCCGATCTCGTGGGCGACCTTCGACTCGGCGAAGTCGGCGAAGCCGGGGTTCAGCGCGGCGAGGAACTCGCGGCTCGGGTACTCGCCGTCCTGCAGGATGCCCTTGTAGCCGGCGGTGCAGGCGTTGCGGACGTAGCGCCCGCTGAGCTGCCAGATGATCCAGTCGGCGGCCTCCACCCAGTGCTCGGTCGCGGCGTAGACCTCCGGGTCCTCCTCGAGCAGCTGGAGGCCCTTGGCGAACTCCCACTCGCTCGAGATGAGCCCGCCGTAGCGGGGCAGCCACGACTCGCCGCGCTCGCGGGCGAGCTCGTTGATGCGGTCGGCCTGGCCCTGCGCGGCGTGGTGGCGCCACAGCTTGACGTAGGCGTGCGGGCGGCCGGCGAACTCGGGCAGCTCGTTGAGCGGGGTGCCGTCGGCGGTGGTCGGCACCATCGTGCAGGCGGTGAAGTCGGTGCCGATGCCGACGACGCTGGCCGGGTCGACGCCCGAGGCGGCGAGGGCCTCCGGGACGGCGTTCCTCAGCACGTCGACGTAGTCGCTCGGCACCTGCAGGGCCCACTCGGCAGGCAGGCGCTCGCCGGTGCCGGGCAGGGTGCGGTCGACGACCGCGTGGGGGTACTCGAACGTCGCGCTGCCGAGCTCGGCGCCGTCGGAGACCCGTACGACGACGGCCCGTCCGCTCAGGGTGCCGAAGTCGACGCCGACGACGTGGGAGTCGGCGTGGTCAGGGGTCGCTGCCATGGAACATCCTTGTCATGGTGGTGAAAGTGAGCGCTCACATTGTGCCACGTGAGCGCTCACGCGTGCAATCGCGCCCCCGGGTCGGAGGCGCGGGTCGGCTAGTGCCGGGGAGGCGCGGTCGAGAGCCGCACGACGAGCTCGGGGGCCATCGGGGCGACGGGCGTCTCGTCGCCGCCGAGCACGGCCTCGACCGTGTCCATGATGCGGCGGCCGAGGGCCTCGAAGTCCTGGCGGACGGTGGTCAGCGGCGGGAGGAAGTGCTCCGCCTCGGGGATGTCGTCGAACCCGACGATGCTCACGTCGCCGGGCACGCGGACGCCGGCCTCGGTGAGCGCGTGCACGACGCCGAGCGCCATCTGGTCGTTGGCGCAGAACACCGCCGTGACGTCGTCGCGCCCGGCGAGCTCCCGCCCCAGGGCGTGGCCGGAGGCGGGGGTCCAGTCGCCGCGGAGCAGCACCGACGCGTCGAGGCCGAGCCGCGCGCAGGCGTCGCGCCAGCCGCGCTCGCGGTCGCGGCCGTCCATCCAGGCGTCGGGGCCGGCGACGTGGGCCACCGCCCGGTGGCCGAGCGACGCGAGGTGCTCGACCGCCCGCTCGGCGCCGGCCGCCTGGTCGATGGAGACCGGGTGGTGGCCGTCGTCGGCGACGCTGTCCGCCGTGACGAGCGGCACCGTCACGTCGGCCGAGCGCAGCACGTCGAGCGCCTCCGCGTCGGGGGCGATCAGCACCACCGCGGCGACGGCCTGGCCCACGAGCGCGTCGACCGCCTGGCGGACCCCGTCGGCGTCGTCGCTGTCGAGCGTCGCCATCGACACCTGGTAGCCGGCGCGCCGCGCGGCGCCGTTGAAGCCGTGCATCGTGCTGGACGGCCCGTAGAACGGGAACCCGGTGCTGATCAGCCCGATCGAGCGCGTCTTGCGGCTGGCGAGAGCCCGGGCGGCGAGGCTCGGCCGGTAGCCGAGGGCCTCGACGGCGGCGTCGACCTTGGCCTTCGTGACCGGGCGGACGGTGGGGTCGCCGTTGACGACGCGGGACACCGTCTGGTGCGAGACGCCGGCAGCCCTGGCGACGTCGAAGAGGGTGGGCACGGGGACGATCCTAGGGAACGAGGGCCGGGAGCCGGGCGAGTGCCCGGCCGTGCTGCGGGGAGGCGCCCCCCTGCGGGGACGCCGGAGGCGCGGGTCGAGCTCGACCCGCGCCTCCTCGTGTCGTCGACCGACCGACCGGTCGACGTCTCGCCTCCTACTTGGTGGAGGACGCGGCGCGACGCTTGTTGAAGACGTCGAACGCGACCGCGGCGAGCAGCACCAGGCCCTTGATGAGCGACTGGTACTCCGTGCCGACGCCGAGGATCGACATGCCGTTGTTCAGGATGCCGATGATCAGGCCGCCGACGATGGCGCCGGTGACCGTGCCGATGCCGCCCGTGACCGCCGCGCCGCCGATGAAGACGGCCGCGATGGCGTCCAGCTCGAAGCCGTTGCCGGCGCTGGGGCTGGCGAGGTTGAGCTGGCCGGTGAAGACCAGGCCGGCGAGGGCCGAGATGACGCCCATGTTGACGAACAGCAGGAACGTCACGCGCTTGGTCTTGACGCCCGACAGCTCAGCGGCGTGCAGGTTGCCGCCGATGGCGTAGACGTGGCGGCCGAAGACCGAGTTCTTCATCACCATCGAGTAGACGACGACGAGCACGGCGAGCACGACCAGCACGATCGGGGTGCCCGAGTAGCTGGCGAGGAGGAAGCCGATGTACATGACGAGGGCGACCGTGAAGACCATCTTCGTGATGAACCACAGGAAGGGCTCGTCCTCGAGCTGGTACTTGCGACGGATGGCTCGGCCGCGGAGGCCCGTGCCGATCAGGGCGACCGAGGCGATCACGCCGAGGATCAGCGTGAGCGGCTCGTAGCCCGTCGTGCCGAACGCCGGGAGGAAGCCGGAGCCGATGTTGCGGAAGCCCTGGGGGAAGGGCGAGATCTGCTGGTTCTGCAGGGCGATCTGCGCCGCACCGCGGAAGGCGAGCATGCCCGCCAGCGTGACGATGAACGCCGGGATCCCGAAGTAGGCGATCCAGAAGCCCTGCCAGGCGCCGACCAGGGCGCCGATCACGAGGCAGAGCACCGCGGCCACGGGCCAGGGCAGTCCCCACTGCGTGATCATGACGCCGGCCATGGCGCCGGTGAAGGCGACGACGGAGCCGACCGAGAGGTCGATGTGGCCGGCGATGATGACCATCACCATGCCGATGGCGAGGATCAGGATGTAGCTGTTCTGGACGACCAGGTTCGAGACGTTGATCGGCGCGAGCGTGATGCCGTTGGTCGTGATCTGGAAGAACAGCACGATGACGATCAGCGCGATGAACAGGCCGATCTGACGCAGCTGGCCGGCCAGGTACGACACGGCGCCGGTGATCGGGTTGCCGGAGCCGGACTGGCCGCGCGGCGAGGAGTTCCCCGTTCCGGTGGGCTTGGGCTCGGTGGCCTGGGTGGGGCTAGGCGCGCTCATTGACGGGGCTCTCTCGCTCGAGGGTCATGTACTTCAGGAGGAACTCGGGGGTGGCGTCGGCGATCGGCACGTCGGCCGTGATGCGCCCCTCCGAGAGGGTGTAGATGCGGTCGCAGATGCCGAGCAGCTCGGGGAGCTCGGAGGAGATGACGATGACGCCCTTCCCCTGGTCGGCCAGCTGGTTGATGATCGTGTAGATCTCGTACTTCGCCCCGACGTCGATGCCGCGGGTGGGCTCGTCGAGGATGAGCACGTCGGGGTCGGCGTACATCCACTTGGAGAGCACGACCTTCTGCTGGTTGCCGCCGGAGAGCTTGCCCGTCACGGCCGCCACGGTGGGCGCCTTGATGTTCATGCTCTTCCGGTAGCGCTCGGCGACCGTGCTCTCTTCGGAGCCGTTCACGAAGCCGAGCTTCGCGAGCTTCCGGAGCGCGGAGCCGGAGACGTTGCGCTGGATGTCGTCGATCAGGTTGAGGCCGTACTTCTTGCGGTCCTCGGTGGCGTAGGCGATGCCGGCCGCGATGGCCTTGGTCACCGTGCTGGTGTCGATCTTCTCGCCGCGCTTGTAGACGGTGCCCGAGATGCCGGTGCCGTAGCTCTTGCCGAAGACGCTCATCGCGAGCTCGGTGCGGCCGGCGCCCATGAGGCCCGCGATGCCGACGATCTCGCCGGCCGCGACGGCCAGGTTGGCCTGGTGGATGATCTCGCGCGACGCGTCGAGCGGGTGGTGGACCGTCCAGTCCTCGATGCGGAGGAGCTCCTCGCCGATGGACGACTCGTGGGCCGGGTACCGGCTCTCGAGGTCGCGGCCGACCATGCCCTTGATGATGCGGTCCTCCGAGACCTCGCCGGCGTGCATGTCGAGGGTCTCGATCGTCTTGCCGTCGCGGATGATCGTGACCTTGTCGGCGATCTCCTTGATCTCGTTGAGCTTGTGGCTGATGATGATCGACGTGATGCCCTGGCCCTGCAGGCTCTTGATGAGGTCGAGCAGGTGGGCCGAGTCGTCGTCGTTCAGCGCCGCCGTGGGCTCGTCGAGGATGAGCAGCTTGACCTTCTTCGAGAGGGCCTTGGCGATCTCGACGAGCTGCTGCTTGCCGACGCCGATGTCGGTGACCTTCGTGATGGGGTTGTCACGCAGGCCGACCCGGGCGAGCAGGCCCGCGGCGTCGAGGTTGGTCTTGTTCCAGTCGATGAAGCCGCCCTTGGACTGCTCGTTGCCGAGGAAGATGTTCTCGGCGATCGACAGGAAGGGGCTGAGGGCGAGCTCCTGGTGGATGATCACGACGCCCGCGGCCTCGGAGTCGTTGATGTTCTTGAACTCGACGGGCTGGCCGTCGAGGAGGATCTGACCGTCGAAGGAGCCAGCGGGGTAGACCCCCGAGAGCACCTTCATCAGCGTCGACTTGCCGGCGCCGTTCTCGCCGCAGATCGCGTGGACCTGGCCGCGCTCGACCTCCAGCGTGACGTCCTGCAGGGCCTTGACGCCGGGGAACGTCTTGGTGATGTCGCGCATCTCCAGGATCGTGTTCGCCACTGTTCCTTCTTCCGTGTGGGTGGTGCTGAGGGGGCCGGGGAGGGGGGAGGCGCGGCTGGCGTCAGCCGCGCCTCCCCCGCCCCGAGGGGGCGTGACCTACTTGAGGTCGTCCTCGGTGTAGTAGCCGCTGTCGACGAGGACTTCCTTGTAGTTGTCCTTCGTGACGATGGTGGGCTGGAAGAGGTACGTCGGGACGACCTTCGCCTTGTTGTCGTACGTCTTGTCGTCGTTCGTCTCGGGCGTCTTGCCGTTGAGGATGTCGTCGGCCATCACGACGGACTGGTCAGCGAGCTGACGGGTGTCCTTGTAGATCGTCGAGTACTGCTGGCCGGCGATGATCGACTTGACCGAGGCGGCCTCGGCGTCCTGGCCGGTCACGATCGGCAGCGCCGAGTCGCTGTAGCCGGCGCCCTCGAGCGCCGAGATGATGCCGATCGAGATGCCGTCGTAGGGCGACAGCACGCCGTCGAGCTTCGTGCCGCCCGAGTAGGTCGAGGCGATCAGGTTCTGCATGCGGGCCTTGGCGGTCGCCGGGTCCCACTGCAGCGTGGCGGCCTGCGTGAACTGGTCCTGGCCGGAGCCGATCGTCAGCGAGCCGTCCTCGAGGTAGGGCTTGAGGGTCTCCATCGCGCCGTTGAAGAAGAACGTCGCGTTGTTGTCGTCGGGGCTGCCCGCGAAGACCTCGATGTTCTTGGCGGCCGCGCCGTCGATCTTCGCGCCGTCGGCATCGGCGAGGCCGAGGCCGGTGAGCAGGCTGGTGGCCTGGTCGACGCCGACCTTGTAGTTGTCGAACGACACGTAGTAGTCGACGTTCTCGCTGCCGGTGAGGAGGCGGTCGTACGAGATGACCTTGATGCCGGCCTTGGCGGCCGAGTCGAGCTGGTCGCTCAGCGAGCCGCCGTCGATCGAGGCGACGATGAGCACCTTGGCGCCCTTGGTGATCATGTTGCTGACCTGCTGGACCTGCTGGGGGATCTTGTTGTCGGCGTACTCGAGGTCGACCTTGTAGCCCTTGTCCTCGAGGGCGCTCTTGACGGCGTCGCCGTCCTTGATCCAGCGCTCGGAGACCTTGGTCGGCATCGCGACGCCGACGAGGGCGCCGGAGTTGTCCCCGCCGCTGCTGCCGCTGCCGCTGTCGCCGCCGCGGCCGCCCGCTCCGCCGGAGCAGCCGGCCAGGGAGATCGCCAGACCGGCGGCGACGATGCCGACGATGAGCTTCTTGTTCTTCACGGTGATTCCTTCGTGTCCGTGTCATCTCGACGGCGTCGTCGATGACGGATGGTGATGCTGTGGAGGTGGTGCTGAAGGGTGGTGCTCGTGCGTGGTGCTCGGTGGTGCGGACGGCCGGGGAGGCACGCGGGAGGGCGTGCCGGGCTGGCCGGTGGAGCGCGTCCTGGTCGGCGGCGGGGCCGCGTCGGGGACGGGCCGACGGGGTGCGTGAGCGCCCGTCGGGGGTCGGGGGTCAGACGGCGTCGAGGGCCGTGACGGGGGCGCGGCGAGCCGCGCCGCGGGTCGGCGACGCGGGCGCGTCGGGCGCGGTCGCCGCCGGCGAGCGGCGGGGGCGGACGGTCGACGCGGGGGTGGCGCGCGAGCCGTCGGGGGTGCTGGTGTTCACGGTGACCTCTTCGTCAGAGAACGTGTCTCGGAGTGAACCGTCGTGCTCGATCACTGTCATGTGAGCGCTCACATCGGGTGGTTCGGGGCAATACTGAATGAGCATCCGTCCGATGTCAAGTCGTCCGCGCATCCGGCATGGTTCACACGTTCGCAACACGGCGTTCACGGGCCTGAGCGGATGACGAGGCACCATGACTGCATGCTCGCCGTGACCGCCACCGTCCACACCGCGCACGACAGCGCCGGCCTGTTCTGGCTGTCACGCCGCCTGCTGGCCGAGCACGCGGCCGCCCGCGTCGACGAGGGGCAGTACCTCGTGCAGCTCGCCGACGCCGGCACGGTGCTGCTCACGGAGCTGCCCGATCTGCTGCGCTTCGACGTCGTGGTGCGCGACGAGCTGGCCGGGCGCCGCACCCGCCGCGCGCTCGAGGCCGCCCTGCTGCGGCTGTCGACCGGGACGGTGTCGGCGGTCACCTGGCAGTCGGAGCCGCTCGGCCACGAGGCGCTCAGCGCGTAGGGCGGCGGGCGCAGGCACCCGGCGGCCCGGGCGCCCGAGCCGTCAGCGTCAGATCGCCGTGATCGTCCAGCTCGCGACGTGGCTCTCGCCCGGAGCGAGGCGCACCAGGTCGATGCCGCTCGTGAAGGCGTCGGGCGGGCAGGTCATCGGCTCGACGGCGAGGCCGACGCGGTCGTTCTCACGCTCCGGGCGGTCGGCCGTGTGCACCTGCACCCAGGGCAGCTCGGGGCCCCAGGTCATCTCGACGCCCCGGCCGTCGGCCGCCGTCAGCCGTGCCGTCGCGACCTGGCCCTCGCCGGTGCGGGCGAGCTCGGTGAAGGCGTGGTCGACGAAGGTCTCGCCGACGACGCGCCCCTCGCGGAAGTCGAAGCCCTCGCGCTCGGTCACCCCGTGCACGCCGGTCGGCACGAGGCGGTCGTCGGTCACCTCGAGGTAGCTGTCGGCCGGCAGGGTCAGGGCCCAGTCGTCGACCCGGCCCTCGCCGGCGACGAGGTACGGGTGCGGCGCGACGCCGTAGGGCGCCTCGCCGACGCCGACGTTGGTGGCCTCGACGGTCGTGGTGAGGCCGGCGTCGCCGAGCTCGTAGGTCGCACGGAGCGCCAGCCGCCAGGGGTAGCCGTCGCTCGGGGCGAGCTCCGTCACGAGGGAGGCGCGGTGCCGCTCGCTCGACTCCACGCGCCACTCGGACCAGCCGACCAGCCCGTGCAGGGCGTGCCCCCGCTCGACCTCGTTGAGCGGCAGCTGCAGGGTCTCGCCCGCCTCGTCGTAGGCGCCGTCGACGATGCGGTTCGGCCACGGCGCGAGCAGCGCCCCGCGGTAGAGCGGGCGGACCACGTCGGCCGCGAACGGGACGACCAGGTCGCGGCCGTCGTGCGTGAGGCTGCGGAGGGTCGCGCCGACGGCCGCGAGCTCGGCCCTGTACGCGCCGTGCTCGAGCGAGACGGGCGCGCCGCTGACCGGCAGCGGGCCGGCGGCAGGGGTGGTCGTGGTGGGGGTGGTCGTGGTGACGTCAGGCACGGTGTCCTCCGAGGGCGACGGTGTCGAGGTGGGCGTTGCGGAAGCGACCCTCCGGGTCGACGGCGGCGGCGTGCGCCGCGAAGTCGTCGAGGCGAGGGTAGCGGGCGCGCAGCGTCTCGTGGTCGAGGGTCGCCACCTTGCCCCAGTGCGGTCGTGCGTCGAAGCCGGCCAGCGCCTCCTCGACCAGCGGCAGCACCGCCAGCACCGCCTCCGCCTGACGCCGCCAGGTGAAGTGGAAGGCGACGCTCTGCCGGCCGCCGCTCGGGCTCAGCCACGCCGCGTCGGGCGCGACCGTGCGGATCTCGCTGACGAAGATGACCTCGGCGAGCCGGTCGCCGATCGCCCGGAGCGCCTCGACGGCCGCGGCCGCGTGCTCGGCGGGCACCAGGTACTCGCTCTGGATCTCCTCCCCCGCGCTCGGCGTGAACTCGGCGCGGAAGTGCGGCAGCCGGTCGAGCCACGGCCCGGGCTCGCCGAGCTGGGGCGTCACGGCGTCGGCGGCCGTGTCGGGCAGCATGTGCAGCGCGGCCTCGGCCGGGCGCGCGCCGAGCTCGCGGAGGTCGAGGCCCGACGAGCCGACACCGTCGACCCGGGCCTTGCTCCAGACCTGCTCCACGTCGTCGCCGGTGTAGCGGGTGAACAGGCTGACGCTGTAGGCGTGGGCGAGCACGGCGTCGAGCTGCTCGAGCGCGGCGGCCCAGGGCAGCCCCTGGTGGACGGTCTGCACGACGTCGAACGTCGGCACGGTGTCGAGCTCGAGGGCCGTCACGACGCCGAGGGCGCCGAGGCCGACGACCGTCGCCTCGAAGGCCTCGTCGCCGCGGCGGACGACGTCGAGCGAGCCGTCGGCGCGGACGATCTCGACCGCGCTGACCGAGGCCGACAGGGCGGGGTTGCCGACGCCCGAGCCGTGGGTGCCCGTCTGGACGGCTCCGGCGACCGAGATGTGCGGCAGCGAGGCCAGGTTGGGCAGGGCCCGGCCCTGGCGCTGCAGCTCGCGGGCCAGCACGGCGTGCGTGGCGGCCGCGCCGACGCGGACGACGTCGCGGTCGGCGTCGAGCTCGATCGGCACGCCCAGCGCCTCGGTCGAGACGAGCACGCCGTCGGTGTCGGCGATGCGGCTGAACGAGTGGCGCGAGCCGAGCGCCTTGACGCGGCGGCTGGAGGCGACGACGTCGCGCAGCTCGTCGACGGTGGCCGGACGGCGGAGGTCGGTCGTCGAGTACTCGACGTTGGCGGCCCAGTTGTGCATGAGACTCCTTCGGCTCGGATGGCGGTGACCAGTCTACGTGAGCGCTCACTCCGTGCGCCCGAGGCGGCCGGTCCCCCTTCTCTGGGGTCGAGGTGTCCCCCCAACTGGGCCCGTGTCCTCCGTTGCGCGGACACCGGCCGTGCGGTTGCCTTGGCATGCGCCGACAGGACGGCGCCGCACCACCACGACCAGGGGACCCTCCAGCATGAGCACCACCAGCTCCGACGCCGACGGCGTCACCGCGACCGGCGCGCGCCTCGGCGCCCGCGGCCGGACCCGCCCCCGCGTCGACCCCGCCTCCGTCCGGCCCGAGCGCGTCGTCGCCCTCCGCCGCCGCAGCGCCCCCCGCTTCTACCTCACGTACCTGCAGTCGCCGAACGACGGCAGCGACCCCGCCGTGCCCCTCGGCACCTGCCTCGTGCTCCGCGCGATCGGCGGCCAGACGCCGCGCCGGGTGTCGGTCGAGCTGCCGCACGACGTCGTCCGCACCGCGTCGTCCCTCCGTCGCGGCGCCTCCGTCGGCATCGCCACGCCCGGCGAGCTCGACGAGCTGGCCGTGCTCGGCACCGTCTTCGTCGAGTGGGTCTCGCGCGACGGCGTCACCCGCACCGCCTGGCTGCGCGTGCCGCCGACCCCGGCGCGCTACCGGGCCGGGACCGCCCGCTAGGCCGAGCCCTCCCCCGGGGCGCGACCACCGCCTCCGGCACGGCCCCGTCAGCGGCGGTGCGCCGCCGCGGGGTGGGAGTCGGGGAGGCGCGGGCCGCCCCCGGTGTACCGCTCACGCAGGGTCTGCCCCGGCACGTACGCCTCACGCACCCTGCCTCGCCGCCGCAGCTCGGGCACGACGAGCTCGACGAAGTCGCGCAGCGTGTCGAAGGAGTGGTACTGGCGGAGGTTGATGCCGTCGATGCCCTCCTCGTCGAGCCAGCGCTCGATCTCGTCGGCGACGACCGTCGGGGTGCCGGCCACGAAGAACGCGCCGCCCCAGGCCTCGTCGACGCTGTCGACCAGCTGGCCGACGGTGATGTCGAGCGGCAGAGCCGCCGCCCCGGGGTGGTCGAGCCGCCCCTCCGCCTCGAGGGCCTCGCGCACCGTGC
Organism: Frigoribacterium endophyticum; assembly: GCF_011759585.1. Classification (GTDB taxonomy): domain Bacteria; phylum Actinomycetota; class Actinomycetes; order Actinomycetales; family Microbacteriaceae; genus Frigoribacterium; species Frigoribacterium endophyticum. The sequence continues at coordinate 339,149 of NZ_JAAOYV010000001.1, read as the reverse complement.
GGTCGCGCGGGTGCGACGGGGCGTCGAACGGGACGCTGCGGTGCACGAGCGCGCCCTGCTCGCTCGCGAACGACCGGTAGAGGGCCAGCTTCTCGGCCACCGCCGCCTCGGTCTCGGCCGTGACGACGCCGGCCTGGACGATGAACGACACGTCGTCGGCCGACCGGCCGGCCTCGACGGCCGCGGCGCGCGTCGCCTCGGCCACCTGACGCACGGCCCGGCCGCCGGTGAACACCACCTCGGCGTGCTGGGCGGCCTGCGCGACGCCCGTGGGCGACGCGGTCGCGAGGAAGAGCACCGGGGTGCGCTGCGGCGACGGCTCGCTGAGGTGCGGGCCGGCGACCCGGAAGAACCGGCCCACGTGGTCGATCGCGTGCACCTTCGACGGGTCGGTGTAGACGCCCGAGCCGGGAGCCAGGCCGTCGGCCGCGGGGTCGGCGACGACGGCGTCGTCCTCCCACGAGCCCTCCCACAGGGCGTAGAGGACCTCGAGGTACTCCGCGGCGCGGGCGTACCTCTCCTCCTTGGGGATCTGGTCGTCGAGGCCGAAGTTGCGGGCGGCGCTCGGCAGGTACGAGGTGACGACGTTCCAGCCGACCCGCCCCTTCGTGAGGTGGTCGAGGGTCGACATGCGGCGGGCGAACGCGAACGGCGGCTCGTAGCTCGTCGACGCCGTGACGCCGAAGCCGAGGTGCTCGGTGACGGCGGCCATGACGGGCACGACCAGCATCGGGTCGTTCGCCGGCGCCTGGATGCCCTCGAGCAGCGCCGGGGCGGGGCTGTCGCCGTACACGTCGTACGTGCCCAGCACGTCGGCGAGGAAGACGGCGTCGAAGCCGCCGCTCTCGGCGAGGCGGGCCAGCTCGATCCAGTACGCCATGTCGGTGTACTCGCGACGGTGGTTGCCCGGCAGGCGCCAGAGGCCGTGCGTGATGTGCCCGACGCAGTTCATCTCGAACAGGTTGAGGATGAGCTGCTTGGGGCGGGTCTCGGTGTCGGTCACGTCGACGACGATGCCACACCGCGCCTCCGGCCGGGGGCGCGTTGCGCCGCGTTGCGGCGGGTCGCGGGGAGCGGGGGCGGGGGTCGCTCTGCGCTGGGTCGGGCTGAGTCGGGTCGGGTCGGGTCGGGTCGGGCCGGGTCGGGCCCGGGCTCAGCGGCGGCGGCCGCCCGTGACGGCCGGGCCGGAGCCCGTCGCCGGCCCGCGGACCACCGCCACCGACCCGGTCACGGCCGCGACCGACGACGTGATGGTGCGGAGGCTCGACGTCGACAGCTGCTCCTGCGCGTGGCCGTGACGGGGGAAGCCGCGGCGGGCCAGCGCCACCACGACGAAGCTCGCGGCGACGACCACCGCCGCCGAGAACGGCAGCGCGCCGAGGCCGGTGACCCCGGTCAGCTGCGCGCCGAGCGCCGCGCCGCCGGCGATGCCGACGTTCGAGCCCGCGTTGATCAGCGCGCCCGCGATGTCGGGGCTGACGCCGCCCGCGCGGATCGCCGCCGCCATGAAGAGGGTGCCGGTCGTGCCGTTCGCGGCGACCCAGACGCCCGCGACGACGAAGGTGCCGACGAGCGAGCCGTGCACCAGCGGCAGGGCCGCGAGGGCCACGGCCATCGTCGCCACGGCGACGAGGAGGGTCTGCCGCGGGGCGCGGTCGACGAAGGCGCCCGCCGTCAGCAGCCCGACCACGCCGGTCGCGCCGAGCACCAGCAGCGCCGTGCCGACCGCGTCGTCGCCGAGGCCCGCGGTCACGAGGTACGGCCCGACGTACGTGTAGACCACGTAGTGCCCGGCGAAGAGCAGCAGGTCGGCGACGACCACGGCGAGCAGCCCGGTGCGGGCCCACGACCGGACCGAGCCGACGTGCGGGTACGACTCGCCCCGCACCGCGGGCAGGAACGCCACCGCGACGACGGCGAGCAGCGCGGAGGCGGCGGCCACGGCCCCGACGGCGGCCCGCCAGCCGAGGTGGTCGCCGACCGTCGTCGCGAGCGGCACCCCGATGACGAAGCCGAGCGAGCTGCCCGAGTAGACGAACGCGATCGCGCGGCCGGCCAGCCGGGGAGGCACGATGCGCGTCGCGTAGGCCGACGCGACGGAGAAGAAGAGGGCGTGCGCGACGCCGCCGACGACCCGGCCGGCGCACACCACGGCGAAGGAGGGGGCCAGCGCCACGATGAGGTTCGACGCCGTGTAGCCGACGAGCGTGGTCACGAGCACGGCCTTGCGCGGCACGCGGGCCGTGGCCCAGGTGAGCGGCAGGGCGAGCAGGGCGACGGCGAGCGCGTAGACCGTGACCACCACGCCCATGCGCGACTCGGAGACGCCGAGGTCGACGCTCATCGTCGACAGGAGGCCGACCGGCATGAGCTCGGTGGTGATGGCGAGGAAGGTCGACAGGCCGAGCACGGCGATGCCGACCACGGCCGACGGGGTCAGCACGTGGACGGTGCCGCGGGCGGCGGCGGCCTCGGCGGCGCGGTCGGCGGTGCCGACGTCGCTGACGCGCATCGAGCCCGTGTAGGTCGAGGGCACGCGGACGGGCTCGGTCTCGGGCCGGTCGGCGGGGCGGGTGGTGGTGTCGGTCACGAGGGCCTCCGTTCTCCCGCACGGAGGCGCACGACGACGAGCGTCGGGACGCGCCGGGGCCGAGGCCGGGGCGCTGCGCACTCGTCGCGGGTCAGATGTGACGGGTGTGGGGGTGTTGCCGCTCCACGACGAGGGCGCTGTCCTTCCAGTGTGACACGGCCCCCTCCCCCGCCCGCAAGGCCCCCGAGCGGGCCGGGCTACGCCCTGGGCGCACGCACCCGGTCGGCGCGGGCGGCGTCGCGCGCCGCGACGAGCAGGTCGGTGAGGACGGTGCCGCGCGACCCCGCGTCCTCCGGGTGCCACTGCACGCACCAGAGGGGCGCCTCCTCGTGCTCCATCGCCTCGGCCGTGCCGTCGGCGGCCCAGGCGACCACGCGGAGGCCCCGCCCGGGCCGGGCGACGGCCTGGTGGTGCGAGCTGCGCACGTCGAGGGTCGTCGCCCCGAGCACGCCGGCGAGGCTGCTGTCGTCGGCGACGCTCACGACGTGGTCGACCATGCTGTCGTCGACGTCGGCGGCGACGTGGCCGTCGAGGTGCTGCACGAGGTCGCCGCCGAGGGCGACGTTCACGAGCTGCATGCCGCGGCAGATGCCGACCAGCGGCGTGCGCGCCGCCACGGCCGCGCGCACCAGGGCGATCTGCGCCCGGTCGGCGTCGGGGAAGGTCTGACCGCCGTGCGGCTCGGCGACGTCGCCGCCGTAGGTCGACGGGTCGACGTCCTCGCCGCCGGTGAGGACGACGGCGTCGGCCGCGGCCAGCCGGCGCCCGAGCTCGTCGTCGCCGGCCTGCGCGGCGGCCACGCGGTCGACCACGAGGCCGAGCGCCTCGGCGGCGGCGACGACGGAGGCGGTGAGCCGCTGCAGCTCGGCCTCGAACGCGGGGTCGTCGCGGCCGCCGTCGGCCACGTCGACCACGAGCAGGCGCCCGGCGGCGCCGGCCTCGTCGGGGCGGGCGGCGTCGTGTCGAGGGCTCAGGAGCGACATGCGCCCATCGTGCCACCCGGGGCACGCCGCCACGCCGTCTCCTGAGAGCTCGACGCGACCCGCCGCGCGGCAGGGCGCACGACGGGCCGGGCCGGTACCGTCGGAGGCGCACGACCCCGGACCACGCCGGGGCGGCAGAGAGGTCACGCCATGTTCGAACCGGAGAACCTCCGAGACTGGGTCGGCCTCGCGGTCGTCGACCCCACCGGCGACAAGATCGGCACGCTCGAGAGCATCTACTTCGACACGTCGAGCGACGTGCCGTCGTTCGCCGCCGTCCAGGTCGGCATCCTCGGCCGCACCCGCCTCGTCTTCGTGCCGCTCGACGGCGCGCTCGTCGCGCCGAAGCACCTCAAGGTGCAGTTCGACAAGAAGCTCGCGAAGGAGGCGCCGTCGATCGAGACCGACGGCGAGCTCGAGGCCCAGCGCGAGCAGGAGCTGTTCGCCTACTACAGCCTGCCCTACACGCTCGGCACGGGCGGCGAGCGGCGGCTCGGCCGCCGCTAGGCGGCGCCCGTCGGTCGACGGGAGCAGCGAGGAGGCGCGGTGCCGGTCGGCACCGCGCCTCTCGTCGTGCAGGCGGGCAGGCGGGCAGGCGGCCGGCGGGCAGGCGGCCGGAGGGCAGGCGGCCGCCCGCCCGCCCCGCGGCTCGCCTAGCGCGTGCCCCGCACCCGGATCTCGGCCAGGCCCACGTTGCCCGTGCTGGCGCTGACCCCGGTGACGGTGAAGCGGACCGACGTGGTGCTGCGGCTCGGGAACGACACGGTCGTGGCCGAGCCGTCGTCGGCCAGGGCGGGCACGTCGACGGTCGAGCCGTCGGAGAAGGTCAGGGTGCCGGCGGTCACCTGGTCGGAGCCGTTGGGCCGGTCGTGCAGCACGACCTGGTCGGTCGTCACCGCCGAGGGCCAGGTCAGGGTCAGGGTGACTCCGGTGCGGCCCCAGGGGGCGACCCACTCGGCGGTGGGCGCGGTCGGGTAGCCGTCGGCCACGCCGTCGATCGCCTTGTCGGCGGTCTGGCCCGTCGACGGGTCGTCCCACGCGGCCGTCGCGACGGCGCCGGCGGTGACGTCGACCCGGGTGGGGGCGGGGGCCGGCGTCGTGGTCGCGGCGGTGGTCGACTGCACCCGCACCTCGGCCAGGCCGACGTTGCGGGTGGTCGACGACACGGCCGTCACCGTGACGCGCACCGACGAGACGGTGCGGGCCGGGAACGAGACGGTGGTGGCGCCTCCCCCGTTCGCCAGCGCGGGCACCGTGACGGTCGAGCCGTCGGAGAAGGCAAGGGTCGCGCCCGTCACCTGGTCGTCCGCGTTCGGACGGTCGCTCAGCACCAGCCGGTCGACGCTGCGGGCCGCGGCCCAGGTGAGCTGGAGCCACGAGCCGGCGCGACCGCCGACCGTCGCCCACTCGGCGGAGGCGACGCCGGGGTAGCCGTCGGCGACGCCGTCGATCGCGGCGGCGGCGGTCTGGCCGTCGGCGCCGTTCTCGGAGCTGGCGGTCGCGACCGCGCCGGCGGTCACGTCGGTCGCCGGGGTGGCCGGGGTGGTGGGAGCCGTCGGGGTCGTGGTGACGGGCGTCGTGGTGACGGGCCCCCCGCCCGGGGCGGTCGTGGTCGGCGTGCCGACGGTCTGCTCGCGCGACAGCCAGGAGTACTCCGGGCGGCCCCAGCAGGCGTCCCAGCTGGCGCAGGTGCCGTCGTCGGAGGCCGCGTACCGGAAGAACGCGAGCGACTTGGCCCGCACCTGGTCGTCGGTGAGGTTCACCGGGACCTGCGAGAGGCCGTAGCCCCGCCAGCCGGCGAAGCCGGGCGCGGTGGTGAGCTGCTGCCGCGCCGCGTCGGTCAGGTAGGCGACGACGTGGTGGTCGGGGTGGTCGCCGTCGTCGATCGCTCCGACGTGGTCGAGGGTGTCGACGTTGGTCGGGGCCACCCCCTTCATGATCGTGACGAGCTGCGCCCGGAGCTCGCCCAGCGAGTAGCTCGTCAGCCCGTCGACGGTGCTGAGGCGCGACCGCGTGCCCGCCCACAGCTGGGGCAGGCTCTGCCGGCCCGTGGCCGCGAAGCCCTTGCCGTCGAGGCCGCCGTCGGGGAGGTGGAGGAAGATCATCTGGACCTTGGCCGACCCGCCGAGGCGGGAGAGCCCGACGGCGCGACCGCCGAGCGAGACGGTCGTCGACGTCCACGTGTCGGCCACGCCGAGCGTCTGCGCGTAGGACGCCCGGACCCCGGCCTCGCGGCCGCGCCAGTAGGTCGACGCACGCCCCGCGTCGCCCGCGGTGACGTAGACCGTGGTGACGCAGCGCCCGGCGCGGAGGTCGGCACCGAGGGCCGTGCTCTGGAAGAGCAGGTCGTCGTCCTGGTGCGCGACGACCGAGAGCGTGGTGCCGGCCGTGCAGCCGGACTGCCGCAGCGACGGCGCGGCGGGCAGGGCGGCGGTGCCGGTGGTCGCGGCCTCGGCGGGGGCGGCCAGCGGCCCGACGAACAGGGGCACGAGGGCCAGCGCGGCGACGGCGACCGCCACGAGGCGGACCGCGCGGACGGCGCGGACGGCGCGGGCGGCGCGGGGGGCCGGGCGCCGGGGCGTCCTGCGGGTGCCGACCCGCGACTCCCCCCGGCTCGGGGCCGTCGTGCTGGTCGGCTCACTCATCGCCGGCTCCTGTCGTGCTCAGTCGGTAGAGGGTGGCGGTGGGCGTCGTCATGACGGCCTCCCAGCGGCCGTCGGCCGCGAACGCCGCGGCGAGCTCGGTGTAGTCGTCGTACGACTGGAAGCCGTAGCGGTCGTCGTAGGCGCCGACGACGTCGGAGACGAGGACCCACCGCTCGGTCGCGTCCCACGCCTCGAGGCCCGAGGTGAGTCGCGCCTCGTCGGCGGCGGCGTCGTACGACGACGTGTCGGGCCAGCCGCCGAGCGCCTCGCGGGTGAGGTACTGCACCTGGTCGTAGCGGGCCGTGCGGGCGCCGGGGGTGGCGTTGCCGGTGCCGGGCACGAGCAGTGCGGCGCCGGCGGCCGCGGTCTCCTCGTAGCGGGCGGTGACGCGCGTCGTGTCGGCGCTCGCGACCCTGTTCCAGTCGAGGGCGGTGGCGCCGAAGACGTTCACGCCCACCACGACGACCAGCGCGACCGACGTCGCGACCACGGCGGCGCCCCGGCGGGCGCGGGCGGACGACCGGGCCAGCCCCGGCAGCAGCCGGTGCCACGGCAGCGCCGCGGCCAGGATGCTCAGCCACGGGGCGGCGAACAGCGTGACGCGGAAGATGCCCTCGGCGCCGTAGTTCGTGGCGACGACCAGGCTCACCGGGCTGACCGCCGCGACGGCCAGCGCCCAGGCGCGGCGGTCGCGCCGGCGCAGCAGCAGTGTCACGAGGGCCACGAGGCCGAGCAGCACGAGCACGGCCGCGGGCAGCGCGAAGGCGAGGGTCTTGACGAGCGGCACGGGCAGGGTCGCGGCCGAGTGCGCGGGCGGCGCGGCGTTCGACACCACGTCGCCGAAGGCGGTCGGCAGCAGGAAGGCGCCGAGCACCGACGCGTTCGACAGCGCCCACAGCACGGCGGGCACCAGCACCAGCGCCGGCAGCCACCACGGGCGGACCAGCCGGAACGCGACGAACACGACCAGCGCCGCCGTGGTGAGGTACGGCGAGATCTGGTGCGTGACGGCGAGGGCACAGCCCAGCGCCAGCACGGCGGCGAGGCGCCACGGCGCGACCGACGCAGGGCGCGACCGACGTCGCGCGCCCGAGATCGGCGGGCGGCCGCTGAGGGCCAGCGCGAAGACCGACAGCGAGAGCACGACGCCGAGCGACTGGGGCGAGAAGTACAGGGTGTTGAGCGTGAGCGTCAGGCCGAACAGCCCGCCCGCGATCCAGGCACGGCCGTCGTCGGTGAGGAACCTCGCCGCGAGGACGGTCGCCGCGAGGGTGATCAGCGGGCTGATCATCACCGGCCACCAGGTCGCGACCACCATCACGTCGTGGAGGCCCGCGACGTCGGCGGCCCAGGCCACGGCCGCGAACAGCCCCGACCACGACTGGAAGATGTCGACGCCGGTCGACGTGCCGCCGTTCGCCCGGATCGATTCGACCACGCCGACGTGCCGCGCCGCGGAGACCATCGTCGGGGTGCCGTAGGCGATCGCCTGCGAGAGCACCGCGACGCCGCTCAGGCTCATCAGGGGCAGCGCCGGGCTGCGCCGCGACACGACGGCGACGACCGCGGCCGCCACGAGCAGCACGAGGCCGGCCCACCACAGCGGGCCCTCGATCGAGAGCAGGCCGCCGGGGGGCGGGTCGCCCCGGACGAGCAGCGACGCCACGACCACGAGGGCGACCCCGGCGACGGTGGCGAGGGGCACCAGCGGGAGGCGGGCGGTCGACGCGGCCCGCGCCTCCGCGGGGGCTTCGGCGGCCAGGGCCGGGGGGTCCTGGGCCCGGGGGTCGTGGTCGGGTCGGGGCTGCTCGTCCGTCGGGGCCTGCGGGAGGCGCCCGTCGCGGAGTGCCCGGAGGTCGCGTCGCACCGCGACCGCCAGCACCACGACGGTGGCGGCAGCGACGACGACGGCCGCGGGGACGGGCACCCACACGTGCAGGGTCGCCATCGTGATGCCGATCAGCACCGCGGCGACGAGACCGCCGACCAGGGCCACCAGGGCGAAGCGGGAGGCGCGCAGCGGGCGCGCGAGGAGCGCCGGCGCGACGCCGAGCTCGAGCAGCAGGAAGACCGTGGCGGTCGCCTGGCGCAGCACGACGAGGTCGGCGACCAGCGCGACCGCGAGGCCGAGCAGGGTGAGGGCGACGAGCGCGGCGGCCGCGAGGCGCGACGCAGGGCCCATCGTCGGGACGGGCAGGGGGGTTCCGTCGCGCGGGAGCTCGGGGTGCACGCCGTCGGGGCGCGCGCTCACGGTGACGGGGACGACTCGGGGCACGAGCGATCTCCAGGGGTTGCCGTCGGCGGGGAGGGACGTGCTCGCCCGCCGAGCCTGGGTGGGGCGGGGCGGAGGGGTCGCGGGCACGCACGGTCGAGGCCGGCGTCGTTCGGGTACGGCGGGCGCGGGTAGCCTGCCGGTCCTGCGAGTGTAGCTCGGCACCCCGGAGGCCCCGCGACCCTCGAACGGGTGGCATCAGGGCGTTTCTGCGGGCAGGACGGCCGCTCGGCTTGACCGCGGAGCCCCCTGCGGCGAGGCTGTCGACGGCCCTCCCGGCCGCGAGCTGCTCGCGGCGACCCCGACGCGGACGGCCGGAGAGCTGAGACGTGCCCCGCAGACCCCCGCGCCCGAGGCGCGTCGTCGCGGCCGCGGGGCTGCTCGTCGTAGCCGTCGCCGTGGCCGTGGCGGCCACCGTGTCGACGAGCACGGCGCGGCAGGCCGACGACTCAGGCGGCCCCACCTCGACCTCCACCTCGACCTCGACGCCCGGGAGGCACCCCGACGTGACCGACCGCCCCTCCGGCACGCCGAGCCCCGGGCCGACGGGCTCGACGAGTTCGACGGCCGCCCCTGCGCCCTCGACGGAAGACGGCACCGGGGCGGCCGCCGCTCCGGCCGCGAGCGGCCAGGCCATGCCGACGAGCTCGGGCCCCGGCTGGACCCGAACCTTCTCGGACGACTTCGCGCACCCGGTCGCGGCCGGGCGCTTCCCCGGTCGGTACGACGACAGCTGGGTCGCCTACGACGGCTTCACCGACACGTCGGGCATCGGCGACTACCGGGCCGACGCGGTGTCGGTGCGCGACGGCGTGCTCGACCTCGCGGTGTCGGCCGGCGACGGCGCCGTCACGAGCGCCGCGGTGGTGCCGCTCGTGGGCGGCGAGTGGGGCGGGCAGGTGCACGGGCGGTTCAGCGTGCGGATGCGCGCCGACGCGGTGCCCGGCTTCTACGCGGCCTTCCTGCTGTGGAGCGACGACAACGACTGGGACGACGGCGAGGTCGACTTCCCCGAGGGGCGCCTCGACGGCACGGTGCGCGGCTACAACCACACGCCGGGCGACCCGTCGGTCAACTCGTTCGTCGGCGACACCGGCGTCTCGTTCGACGGCTGGCACACGTACACGATCGAGTGGCGGCCCGACCGGATCGACTACCTCGTCGACGACCGCGTGTGGGCCACCACGAGCGAGGCGCTGCCGACGGCGTCGATGCACTGGGTGATGCAGGTCGAGGCGGCCGGCGAGACGCCGCCGGACGGCGCGGGGCACGTCGAGATCGACTGGGCGACGATCGACCGGTACGACGGCTGAGCCGAGGCCCGGCGCCCGTCGACGGTTCAGGGCACAGCGGCCGCCCGCGACGGCAGCGGCCCCGGGGTGCGGCTCGCCCCTGAACGCTCGACGCCGGGGCGGGCCGCGCCGGGCCGCGCGCTCTACGCGAGCACGCCGAGGTGCTCGAGCAGGATGCTCGTCCCGATCAGCACGAGCACGACGCCGCCCGCGATCTCGGCCGGGCGGCCCAGCGCCGCCCCCACCTTCGCCCCGACGAGCACGCCGACGAACGTCAGCACCGCCGTCGTGACGCCGATCAGCGCGACCGACGCGCCGATCGACACCGGCAGGAACGCCAGCGTCACGCCCACCGCCAACGCGTCGATGCTCGTCGCCACCGACAGCACGACGAGCTCGCGCAGCGGCACCCGGTCGGCGTCGACGTCGTCGTCGGGGTGGGCCCGCGCGGCCTCCCAGATCATCTTGCCGCCGACCAGCGCGAGCAGGCCGAAGGCGATCCAGTGGTCGACGCCGGAGATGACCGGGGCGAACGCCGTGCCCAGCAGCCAGCCGACGAGCGGCATCAGGGCCTGGGCGGCGCCGAAGGCCAGGGCGATGACGACGGCGTTGCGCAGGGCCCGCGCCCGAAGGTGGAGGCCCTTGCCGAGGGCGACGGCGAAGGCGTCGGCGGAGACGCCGACGGCGATGAGGAGGAGGGCCCAGACGCTCACGGACGACCTTTCGAGGAGACGAGCACGAGGCGTCGTCGCCCGGCGGAACTCGACGATCCTGGCACGCCCCTGAGGGTCGGACCGCACGGAAAGGGCTGGTCAGGCATGTTCGACGAGACGAAATCCTGGGTTGGCGCAGCCGCACCGCAGCCGCACCGCAGCCGCACCCACCCGCCGCACGCGCCGCCGCACCGCTCAGCGCGTGCGGGCGTGCCGCCGCAGGACGGCCTCGAGCTCGTCGAGGTGCCGACCGTGCGGGAAGGCCGTCGCGACGTGCTCGTGCGCCCGCTCGCCGAGCCCCGGATCGACCTCGCGCCACCCGAGGGCCGCGCCGACCGTCGCGGCCAGCGCCGCCTCGTCGCGCGGCGGCACGAGGAAGCGCGCGAACTCCCCGGTCAGCACCTCGGGCGCGGCACCGACCGCCGTCGCTACCGCGGGTCGCCCGGTCGACATCGCCTCGACCAGCACGCGGCCGAAGGCCTCCGGCTCGGCCGACGGCATCACGACCACGTCCGCGGCGTGCAGCAGCGGCACGACGTCGCCCTGCAGCCCGAGCCGTCGCCAGCTGCCCGGCGGCAGCGCGTCGAGGGCCTCCGTGACGGCCGCGTCGGGCTCGGGGCCGGCGAGCAAGAGCACGGCCCGGCGCGGATCGAGCGCGAGCCTCCCCCACGCCCTCACGAGCGCGTCGACGCCCTTGCCGACGGTCAGCCGGCCGTAGGCGAGCGCGACGCGGGCGCCGGGCGCGAGGTCGAGCCCGAGCGCTCGACGCGCGGCCTCCGCCGCGGCCGGCCCGCCGAGGGGGTAGTCGCCCGGGTCGACCGCGTTGTGCACGACGGTGACGCGCTCGGGCTCGAGGCCCGCGGCCACCCAGACCGCCGCCATGTGGTGCGAGACGGCCACGAAGTGGGCCACCCCCGACATGACGAGGCGGGTCCGGTCGTAGTTCGGCAGGTGGTGCAGGTGCGCCACCACGGGCAGGCCCGCGGCACGCCTCGCGACCTGCGCCCAGACGATCTGCTCGGGGCGGTTCAGCCACAGCACGTCGGCGCGGGCCCGTCGGGCCTCCGCCACCGACGGGCCGAAGGCCGCCAGGTCGCCGAGAGCGCTCCGCGGCGCCGCGTCGAACCGGAACGGCCCGTGCAGCGTCGCACCGGCGGCCTCGTAGGCCGCCCGGTGCACGCCGTCGACGTGCCAGAGCACCGTCGTGTCGTGCCCGCGGGCCGCCAGCCCCGTGACGTCCTGCAGGGTGCAGACCTCGACGCCGCCGACCGGCGCGAGCGTCTCGACGGTCGTCAGCACCCGCAGGGGCCGCCCCTCGCTCACGGCCGGGGCACGAGGGAGTCGCGGGCCGGGTCGCCGGCACCGCCCGCGGTCGCCGGCGCGGTCGCGGTGCCGCCCGCGGCCGCGCGGGTGCTGTCTGCCCGACCTGCCCGGCCGCGCACGGGCCAGCTCGGCTCGTCGACCGGCGCGACCCACGAGCTCCGCCGCGCGGCGCGACGGCTCACCAGGTACGCCCGGGGCCCGGACGGGTAGCCGCGCAGCTCGGAGAGCACGAGCGACCGCGGGTAGCCGTGGTCGGCGTCGCCGGCCGAGCCGTGACCCCCGGCGCCGTCCTCGTCGACCGGCCCCGCGCCTCCCCCGATGCGGCGCACGCTCTGGAGGGCCATCGACCGCACGGCCAGGGGCAGCTGCCAGGCGAGGCCGAGCAGGTGCCGCGGGTCGCGCAGCACGAGCCCGGTGAGCATCGCCGTGAAGCCGAGGCCGTTGCCGCGCAGCTGGTGCAGCAGCTCGTCGGTGCCGCGACGGTGCCGGTGGTGGACGACGGCGCCCGGCTCGTAGGCGATGCGCCCGCCCGTCCAGAGCACGCCGACGAGGGCCGCGAGGTCCTCGCCGCCGCGGGCCGGCGTGCCGGTGCCGAGGGCCAGGTCGAAGCCGCCGATGCGGTGCAGGGCGCTCCGCCGGAACGACATGTTCGCCCCCGCCCCGAAGGCGCCGACGCCGTAGACGGCGAAGCGCCGCACGAGCTCGCCGTCGGCCTCGACGCGGACGCGTGCCCCGGTGAGCAGCCCGCCCGCGGCCCGCTCCGGGGTGAGCACGAGCGGCTGCCAGGTGCGCTCGCCGCTGAACCCGCCGTAGTACCGCTCGAACCAGATCTGCGCCGGGGTGTCGAGCTCGGCGGGCAGGATGAGCCCGGTCACGGCGTCGATCGACGGGTCGTCGACGTAGGGCCGCGTCAGCTCGCGGAGCCAGTCGGGCTCGACCCGCACGTCGTCGTCGGTGAAGACGACGATCTCGCCGCGGGCCTCGGCGACCCCGGCGTTGCGCCCGGCCGAGATGCCCCGGCGGGACTCGTGGACGACCCGAACGCGGTCACGCCCGGTGACCAGGCCGGGCAGGACGTCGTCGGCCGGCAGCACGGGCCGGTTGTCGACGATGAGGAACTCCACGTCCGGGTGGTCGACCCGGGCGAAGCCGTCGAGCATCAGCTCGAGGTCCTCCCAACGCGCGACGATGGTCGACACCACCACGGTGACGCTCGGGAGGCGGTCGTCACCCAGGCGGGGAGGTCGCGCCTGCTCCGCGGCGCGCGCCCCGGGCACGAGCGCGAGCAGCGGCGCGAGCCGTGCCCGCGTCGCCTCCGGGTCGGCGTCGAGCGCGAGCTCGAGCGACCCCACGGGGCGCCCGTGCCAGGTCGCGACCACGAGGGCGGTCGCGTGCCGGTCGTCGGACACGAGGTCGGGCAGGGGCCGGGAGAGGTCGACGAGCACCACCCGCCGGGGCGCCGGGTCGGCGGGGTGCGGGGCGCGGGTCACGGGGTCTCCTCGGGGGCGGGGTGCGGGGCGGTGCTCGGGGCGGGCTGCGGCGCGGGGGCGGAGCTGGTGGCGGACTCGACCCGCGACTCCCCGGGGCCCTCGTCGGCGGGCTCGACCCGCGACTCCTCGGGGCCCTCGTCGGCGGGCTCGACCCGCGACTCCTCGGGGCCCTCGGGCTGGGGACCTCGGCGGGCCGCGGCCAGGCGGCGGATGAACCACGGCAGGCAGGCGAGCGCGACGACCACGCGGCCGAGGTTCCACTCGAGGGTCTGGGGCAGCAGGGTGGAGGCGCCGGCGACGACGACCGTGGCGAGCACGGACCACAGCAGCGGAGCCGGGGCGCCGCGCCAGCTCGCCCGCGTGGGCAGCACGCGGAGCTGCAGCGCCGACAGCACCGAGTACGCGATCACGGTCGCGACCGCTGCGCCGAGGATGCCGAGCAGCGGCACCAGCACGAAGTTGAGGCCCACGTTGACCGCCGCCGCGACGGCCGTGATGACGCCGATCGTGCCCGCCTTGCGCTCGATCGTGAGGAGGCGGCCGCTGGCTCCGCCGGCCGTCGCCGGGTAGGCGGTCAGGGCCACCACCCAGACGACCACCACGAGGCTCGTCGGGTCGAAGCTCGCCGGCACGAGGATCGGCATCGCGAACGGGGTGACCAGCGTGATCGCGAGCACGACCGGGTTCAGCAGCCGGTAGATCTCGTCGCGCGAGCGGACGGCGAGGGCGGTGCGCTCGACCGCGTCGCGCATGCGGGCGAAGTGCGGTGCCCAGGCGTTCGACGTGAACGACAGCATCAGGATCACCGACGAGCCCACCACGTACGCCACCTGGTACTGGCCGACGGCGTCGGGGCCGAGCAGGCGCTGCAGCACGATCCGGTCGCCGGCGTTGAGGACGAAGTAGGCGAGGCTCGCGAGGGCGAGCGGCACGCCGAACGCGATCGCGCGACGGGTCACTCCGCGGTCGACCAGGCCCCGGAGGCGCGGGCGCGTCAGGACGAGGCCGAGCAGCATCGCGAGCGTCTGGCTGACGACGCTGCCCCAGGCGTAGGTGAGCGCGCCGCCCCCGAGCGTCAGCAAGAGGGTCAGGCCGATGACCTGGCCGCCGACGGCCGAGACGATGCTCGTCGTCGCGAAGGCGCGGAACCGGTCCTCGGCGAGGAGGAGGGCGAGCATGACCTGGACGGCCGCGGAGGGCGCCGTCCACAGCAGGACGACGAGGAGGAGGTCGTGGTCGGGGCCGAACCCGGCCGCCCCGGCCCACAGGGGCACGGAGACGAGGGCGGCTCCGGTCGCCACGAACGACACCACCAGGCCGACGGCGACGAGGCCGCGGGCGGCGCGGGCGTCGCCGTCCTCGGCGTGCTGCAGGACGAGGGCCTGGTCGAGGCCGAGCAGGGCCAGCACGCTGACGACCTGGAAGATCGCCTGCGCCGACGCGAGCGCCCCGAAGTCGGAGACGCCGAGCAGGTGCGCGAGCACGGGCGACACGACGGTGCCGGCGACGAGCTGCAACGACCAGACGACGACGTAGAGGAGGCCGCGGCCGAAGAGACGGGACTCGGCGGGGGGCTCGGGGGTCGCGGGGGCGGCGGCGGGCACGGCGTCGACCGGCGCGGTCGCGAGGTGGCGCGGCGCTCGAGGCGCGGGCGCGGAGGACGGGGGCCGGTGCACGGGCACGGGCGAGGCAGCCGTCGGGCGTTCGGGGCGCCGGTGACGGTCAGGCGGGAGGGCCTGCATGGGTCGGGTCCTGTCGGGGTTCGGGTGGCCGCGCCCGACATCGACGCACGGGGTGAGGGTGCGCCACGAGGCTGGGACGAGGGGTCGGCGTCCCGGTCGAGCGACGAGCCGACGTTATCCCATGGCCCCGTGAGCCACAACGCCCCGGACGGGGCTCCTCTCGGGGGCCCGACCCGCGCCTCCTCGGTGTCCCCCGGCGGTGCTGAGAGCGGGGGACGGCACCGACGACGGGCCGACCGCGAGGACGCTCCCCGGGTCGCCCCGTCGTGGGGCTCAGGCCGCGGCGGGCTCCGTCGAGGCGACGACGGCGGCGACGACCACGGTCAGCTGCTCGGCGACCTCGGCGTCGTCGGAGGGGTGGACCTCCGCGAAGCGCTCGATCGAGCCGGGGATGCTGAGCGTGACGTCGTCGAGCACTCGGGCGCCGGCGATGCCGAGCGACTTGCGCGCCTCGTCCTGGGCCCAGACGCCGCCGAACTGACCGAACGCGCTGCCGATGACCGCGGTCGGCTTGCCGGCCAGGGCGCTCTCGCCGTAGGGGCGCGAGGCCCAGTCGATCGCGTTCTTCAGCACCGCGGGGATCGTGCCGTTGTACTCGGGGGTGACGACCAGCAGGGCGTCCGCGTCGGTGAGGGCGGAGCGGAAGGCGACCGCCGCCTCCGGCACGGAGCCGGGCACGTCGACGTCCTCGTTGTAGAAGGGGAGCTGGGCGATGCCGTCGAAGACGGTCAGGGTCGCACCGACGGGCGCGACCTGCGCGGCGGCCTCGGCGAGCTGGGCGTTCGTGGAGCCGGAGCGCAGGCTGCCGACGAGGACGAGGACGGTGGTCATGGGTTCTCCTTGGGGTGGGGCTGGCTACGGTGACGTGTCACCGAGGTACTACCCGGCGGGGGCGGGGGGCATTCCCGCGGGCGGGCGGGCAGGGGGAAGCCGTGGTCGGCGGATGGCCGGGGTCGACGACCGGGGTCGGCGGCCGGGGTCAGGCGTGGCGGATCGTGCTGACCACGTCGACGAGGCTCGGCTGCGCCGGAGCCGAGCCGAAGCCGAAGCGGACCGGCGGCGACAAGGGCGCGAGGGTGCCCAGGTGGCGGTCGCCGTCGCGGACCTCGGCCGCCGTCACGTGGCGGGCCACGGTGACGCCGTAGAACTCACGGCGGCCGCCGCCCGCGGTGCCGGCCGTCCGGGCACCCCGCACGAGGACGCGGGCCACCGGGTCGACGACGCGCAGCCACGCGGGGCGGGTGGCCAGCCCGCGCGGGACGAGCCGGAGCAGCATGCCGAGCGTCGAGACGCCCCCGACGGTGAGGCGCACGTCGAGGTCGCCCGCGGTGATCCGCAGGCCGCCGTCGACGCGGTGGACGGCCACGGGCACCACCCGCACCTCGTCGAACGTGTACGTCGACGACACGTACTCGGCGATCACCTCGGTCGGGGCGAGCAGCGTGCGGTGTCCGTCGGGCGACTCGACCATCACGTCGCTGAAGCGGCCGAGCGGGGAGCTCTGCCACATGCCGACGACGACGCGCGTGCCGGAGGTCGTGCCGATGCCGGCGATGCGGCCGGTGAAGCGGTCGTCTGTGCGGGGCATGCCGGCGACGGTACGCCGCCGCGGCTGCGGACTGCTGGGCGCCCGGCGGCGGCGGGCGAATCGGGGCCGCCGGGCTCGGCGTCGAGCGTTCAGGGCGCGGCGTCGTCTCGTCGCGGCTCAGCGCCGGCCGGGCGCCTCGCTCCTGAGCCATCGACCGACCTGCCCCTCCGTCGCGCCCGTCGCCCCCGCGAGGTCGGCGACCGTCGCGCCGTCCTCGACGGCGGCGAGCGCCAGCCCGGCCCGCTCGGCCGTCAGTCGTCGCGTCGCCCCCTGCAGCTCCCGCAGCTGCTCGACCTCCTCCCCCGCCGTCAGCACGACCGGGAACGCGTCGGCCGCACGGCGCTGCCCCTCGGTCGACGACGCCCAAGCGGCGAGCCACGACCGCACGACGACGCGGCGCACGCCGACTCGGGCCGCGACCCTGACGGGCGACGTGCCGGCGTCGACCAGCCGCGTCGCGAGCAGACCGCGGACCACGGGCAGGGCGGCGAGCTCGCGGTGCACGGCCGCGACCGCCTCGACGAGCAGGTCGGCGTCGGGGTCGTGGGGCACGGGCGTCCTCCCTGTCGGCCGGGCTCGTCGAGGTGTCGAGCGTTCAGGAGCGCGCAGCTCCTGCGCGACGATCCTCCCCCGGATCGGCCGCTCGCTCCTGATCGCTCGACGTGAGCCGCCCGGGCCGACGACTGCACGCCTCGCCGCTCAGTACCCGGCGTCGACGTCGACGACCCCCTCCGGGGCGCCGCCGCTCTCGAGCGCCTCGACGTTCGCCCGCACCCGCGCCTGGAACAGCGGCGCGGTCATCTCCTCCGTGTTGGCCTGGTGCGGCGTGACCAGCGCCCGCGGCTCGCTCCACAGCGGGTGCCCGTCCGGCAGCGGCTCGGGGTCGACCACGTCGAGCCCCGCGCCGCCGATCCGGCCCTCGGCGAGCGCCTCCACGAGCGCGTCGGTGTCGACGAGCGCTCCCCGGGCGATGTTGACCAGCACGGCCGTGTCGCGCATCAGCTCGAGCTGTCGTCGGCCCACGAGCCGGGTCGTGCCCTCGGTCAGGGCGGCCGCGACCACGACCACGTCCGCGTCGGGCAGCACGTCGTCGAGCTGGTCGGTCGTCACCGTGCGCTCCGCCCCGTCGACCTCGCGCGCGGTGCGCACCACCATCGTCACCCCGACGTCGAAGGGCTGCAGCAGCCGCAGCAGCTCGGTGCCGATGCCGCCCGCGCCGACGATGACGACGTGCGCCCCGTTCAGCGAGACGCCGCGCTGCTCGGACTCCCACGAGGAGGCGCGGGCCCTGATCTGCAGGGAGCGCAGCGTCGCCAGCACCAGGGCCAGCGCGTGCTCCGCGACCGGGGCGCTGTAGGCGCCCTTGGCGCTCGTGAAGACGAGCCCCTCCCGCCGGGTGGCCCGCATCGTCTCGACGTGGGCGTCCACCCCTGCGCTCGGCAGCTGCACGACGGCGACGCCGGGGTGCTCGTCGATCGCCCGGCGCAGCTCGCCCTGGTCGATCGAGCCCGCGACGACGATCATCCGGGTGTCGTCGCCGAGCGGCACCTCCCGGGCCCCCGACTCCTCGAGGGCCCGCCGGGCGGGCTCGGCGCCCCAGGCGTCGGCCCCGGTCGAGGCGGCGGGCAGGACGGTCACGGCGACGCTGGTCATGCGTCAATCTATCGATCAGGTCACGACCCCGTCCGGGGGGTGCCCGCGGTGGCAGAGTGTCCGTCGTCGCAGGGGGCCGCACCTCCTGCGGCACGAGGCGCGGGTCAACGGCGATCCGCGTCTCCTCTCACCACGGCAGGGCGCCACGTGGCGCCCGCCGCGCCCGGCGAGGGCGACGGACCCGGGCGCACGACGGCCCCGACGACAGTTGTCGTCGGGGCCGTCGTGGTGCTCAGCGGACGCGGAGCCAGACCGTGGTCTCCCCCGGCAGCTGCGCCGCGCCTCCGGCCGGCGTCTCGACCGGACCGCTCGACAGCAGGACCTCGCCCTCGGGCAGGGCCACCGCCTCCGTCGAGAAGTTCGTCACCGAGTGCCAGCCGTCGTGGCGCGCGAAGTGCACGACCGCGGTGGCGTCGTCGACCCAGGTGAGGTCCTCGCCGCGCTGCAGCTGGTGACGGAGCGCCAGGGCACGCCGGTAGAGCGACAGGGTCGAGTCGGCGTCGCCCTCCTCGACCGAGACGGCCGAGTCGGCGAACCAGGCCGGCTGGGGCAGGTGCGGCTCGTGCGTGCCGAAGCCGAACGCGGGCGACGAGGTGTCCCACGGGAGCGGGACGCGGCAGCCGTCGCGACCCTTGAGGCCGTGCTCGGTGCGGATCCAGACCGGGTCCTGCAGCTGGTCGTCGGGGATGTCGGCGACCTCGAACAGGCCGAGCTCCTCGCCCTGGTAGACGTAGGCCGAGCCGGGCAGGGCGAGCATGAGCATGGACGCGGCGCGGGCGCGACGGAGGCCCGTGGTGCGGTCGAGCTCGGGCGACGTGCCGCCCGACAGGAGGTAGGCGTCGCCGTCGGTCGTCGCCGGCAGGCCGTAGCGCGTCGCGTGGCGCACCACGTCGTGGTTCGACAGGACCCAGGTGCTGGAGGCGCCGCTCTCGGCCGCGAGCTCGAGGTTCGACTCGATGATGGTCCGGAACTCGGCGGGGTCGAACTCGGCCCGGGTCAGCTCGAAGTTGAAGGCCTGGCCGAGCTCGGTCGGGCGCGCGTAGAGCGAGACGCGCTCGCGGGCGACCCAGGCCTCGGCGACCGCGGTGCGGGGCGGGTCGTACTCGTTGAGCACCTCGCGCCACTCCTGGAAGATCTCGTGGACCTCGTCTCGGTCGTAGAGGGGGTCGCTGCCGTCGGTGGGCAGGCCGAAGTCCTTCGGGTTGGCGTCGCGGAGGGGCTCGACGAGGTCCTTGGCGAGACCGTGCGCGACGTCGACGCGGAAGCCGTCCACGCCCCGGTCGGACCAGAAGCGCAGGGTGCGCTTGAAGTCGTCGCGGACCTCGGGGTTGCTCCAGTCGAGGTCGGGCTGCTCGGGCGCGAACAGGTGCAGGTACCACTGCTCGGGAGTGCCGTCGGGGCGGGTGAGCCGCGTCCAGGCGCTGCCGCCGAAGTTCGACGGCCAGGTCGACGGCGGGGTGGCGCCGCCGTCCAGCCCGTCGCGGAAGACGTAGCGGGCGCGGGCGGGGCTGCCGGGCTCGGACGCGAGGGCCTCGCGGAACCAGACGTGCTGGTCGGACGTGTGGTTCGGCACGATGTCGACGATGACCTTGAGGCCGGCTCCGTGCGCGGCCGCCACCATGTCGTCGAAGTCGGCCAGGGTGCCGAGCCGGGGGTCGACGTCGCGGTAGTCGGCGACGTCGTAGCCGCCGTCGGCGAGCTCGGACGGGTAGAACGGGCTCAGCCAGATCGCGTCGACCCCGAGCTGCGCCAGGTACGGCACGCGCGAGGTCACGCCGGCGATGTCGCCGAGGCCGTCGCCGTCGGAGTCGGCGAAGCTGCGCGGGTACACCTGGTAGACGGTGGCCTGGCGCCACCAGTCGGCGTCGGCGACGGGGACCTCGGTGGGGGTGGCGTCCGTGTCGGTCATGGGGCTCCTCGGGGTGGTCGTGGCGGGGGGTGCTGGCGGGCGGGTCGAGCTCTCAGGGGCGGGCGGCGCCCCGCCCGGGGCGCGCGGGCCGGCGGCCGGTGCCTCCTGAACGCTCGACGCGGCGGCGGGCGGCGAACGGCGCGCAGCGCGCGCCGCCGCACACGGCCGCCGACGTGCGCGGACGTCGGTGACCGCGCTTGCACAGCCTAGGAACGGTGCCCGATCATCGTCAAGACGAGCAGCGACCGCGCGGCAGGATGAGCCCCTTCCCCATTGAGGGTGTAGGGAGCCTGGCTTCGGCATCACCTGCGGCGGTGGTGAGATCATGTGTGCAAGCGCTTGCACCGACCGAGGAGGAACCATGGCCGACGAGACGAGCAACACCGCCCCGCCGTCCCCGCGGGTGCCCACCATGGACGACGTGGCCCTCGCGGCGGGCGTGTCGGTGGCGACGGTGTCGCGCGCCCTGCGGGGGTCGCCGAAGGTGCGGAACGAGACCCGCCGGGCGGTCGCCGACGCTGCCGAGCGGCTCGGGTTCGTGGTCTCCCGGACGGCCTCGAGCCTCGCCACGGGCAAGGTGCGCCGCGTCGCCGTGCTGATCGGGGCGCCCTTGACCGACTGGTTCAGCGGCAGCATCCTCGACGGCATCTACGACGTGCTCCGCGCCGCGGGCCTCGACCTCCTCCTCTACCGGGTGCACGACCGCACCGAGCGCGAGGCGTTCTTCGCGGCCCTCCCGGCGCGACGCAACGCCGACGCGGTGATCGTCGCCTCCTTCGCCCTGTCGGACGCCGAACAGGCCACGCTGACCGCCCTCGACATGCCCGTGGTCTACCTCAGCCAGCGCGTCGCCGGGCACCCCAGCGTCGGCATCGACGACCTCGCCGCCGGCCGGACGGCGACACGGCTCCTGCTCGGCCTCGGCCACCGGCGCTTCGTCTACCTGCGTGCCGCGCCCGACCGCGACTTCCGCTGGAGCGCCCACGAGCGGGAGGCGGGATGGGCCGCGGAGCTGGACGCCGCAGGAGTCGCCGCGTCGGAGCGGAGCCTCCTCGAGCTCGCGGCGGGGTCGGGGCTGGGCGACGAAGCCGCGGCCCGCCTCCTGACGGGTCCGCTGCCGGTCGCGCTGCTGGCCGAGGACGACGACCTCGCCCTCAGCGTGCTGGCGTCGCTCGAGCGACTCGGCGTGGACGTGCCCGGCGACGTGTCGATCGTGGGGTTCGACGGGCAGCGACGGGCCGTGGACGCCGGGCTGACGACCGTGTCGCAGCCGGTCGCCGAGCTCGCGTGGCTCGCGGCGGAGGCGGCGGTCGCCCTCGCGACGGGCCCGCGGAGCACGGCGCCGCCGGAGGTGCACGAACTGCCGACGACCCTGGTGCTGGGGCGGACGACGCGCGCTGCTCCCGCGGAGGGCCGGCGGGGCGACGCGTCGAGCAGTCAGGACGGGCGTGCAGCCCGAGGCCCGGGGGGCCAGCCCGCCGCCACGACGACCTGATCCGTCGACCGGCGCCGTGCGCCGCGCGCCGTCCGCTGTGTGCCGAGCGGGGTGCGTCGTCCGCTGTGTGCCGAGCGGCGTGCGCCGCGCCCTCCCCCGCCGTCGCTCCGCGCGGATCGTCCCCAGCGCCGGCTGCTCGTCGCCACCGCCGCTCGTCGCTCGACGACCGTGGGCGGATGCACACAGCAGACGTCGTCGAGGCGATCGAGGCCGCCGGCGGGTTCGCCACCCGGCGGCAGCTGCGCCGAGCCGGCGCGACCGACCGCGACCTCACACGGGCGGTGAGGTCGGGCGACCTGCACCGCCCCCGGCTCGGCTGGTACACGAACCTCCCCCGGGGCGACGCACGAGTCGTGGCGGTCAGCGTGGGAGGACGCCTGACGGGCGGGTCCGCCCTCTTCGAGCTGGGGGCCTGGATGTGGGAGCGACCGCCGCTCGTCACGGTGTCGGTCCCTCCCCATGCCTCGCGCCTGCGCCACCGCAGGTCGAGCCGGGTGGTCTACGACGACGGCGACGTCAGGAGCCGCGGTGGAGTCTCGATGGTCGACGTGCGGGACGCCCTCGTGAGGGCGGTGCTCGAGGAGTCCTTCGAGATCGCCGTGGCCCTCCTGGACTGGGCGCTCCACGGAGAGCGCATCACGTCGCGCGACCTCCGTGACATCGCCGCCCGGCTGCCCGCGGACGCCCGCGGCGTCGTCGACTGGGTGGACGCGTCGAGCGAGAGCATCCTCGAGAGCGTCGTGCGGGTCCGCCTGCGTCAGGCGGGCTTCCACGTCACCTCCCAGGTGCCGAACGGCTTCGGCGAGCGCACCGACCTCGTCGTGGAGGGCGTCCTCGGCATCGAGACCGACGGTCGCCGGTGGCACGCCCAGCGCTTCGACCGCGACGCGGTCAAGGACCTCCGTGGCTACGTCGCGGGCAGGATCCCGATGCACCTCAGCTACGCGGTCGTCCGGCACGACTGGGCCCAGGTCCTGGCCGCCGTCGAGGCGGCCGTCGCGCTCCACCGCCGAGGTGGTCGACGCCGTCGCCCGCCTCGGGACGGCTCACGCCCCGTGCCTCCGTCGGCACGGGGCGCCCGGCACCGCGCGTGGCGCCTGCCCCGCCGTCCATCCCCGCGCGCCGCCGCTCGTGCGCGCGACAGGCTGCCGAGCACCGGCCAGCGCCAGGGCCCGGGACGGCCGCCGATCCTGGGACCCGCCTCCCCGGGCCCGGCTCCAGGGGTGCGCGGGCGACCCGGCGCGACGAACCCGGCGCGGGCGGGCACGGCAGCGTCGCCCTAGGCTCTCTGGGCGAGCCGACCGGCCCACCCGAAGGAGACCATCGTGACCGACGCCATCACCCCCGGCGCGCCCGACCCCCTCGCGTCGCCCACGGAGACGACCGACGAGATCAACTTCCGCACCCGCAAGTGGGTCCGCCCCGAGGACCTCAACGCGAACGGCACCCTGTTCGGCGGCAGCCTGCTGCGCTGGATCGACGAGGAGGCGGCGATCTACGCGATCCTCCAGCTGGGCAACGGCCGCGTCGTGACGAAGTACATCTCCGAGATCAACTTCGTGTCGAGCGCCGCGCAGGGCGACCTCGTCGAGATGGGCCTCCGCGCGACCGCCTTCGGCAGGACGTCCCTGACCATGCGGGCCGAGGTGCGCAACATGGTCACCCGTCAGAGCATCCTCACCATCGACAAGATGGTCTTCGTCAACATCGGGCCCGACGGCGCCCCCGCCGCGCACGGCTTCACGGAGATCACGTACGACCGCGACCGGATCCCGACAGGGTCGCTGAACAGCCAGGGCTGAGGCCCACGGCCGAGCGGAGGCTGCGGCCCGCGTGCGTCGTCGCGTCGCGTCGAGCTTTCAGGTGCAGGACGCGTCTCGTGCGTCGCGGGGCCGGGCCACGGCGACGCGACCTGAAGCGTCGACCACCGCGCGCGCCGCCCCGCCGCTTGTCGTCGCCGCCGCGACCGGGCACCATGGCTCCGTGCCCCTCCTCACCGCCGTCTGCCGCGTCGACCGCCTCCTCCCCGACTCCGGCAGCGTCGGCGTGACCGCGATCGACAAGCGCCCCCTCGACGTGCCCGTGCCCGTCAAGCCGCTCGGCGTCTGGGGCGACGTCCAGGCCAGCCGCAAGCACCACGGCGGCCCCGACAAGGCCGTCTACGCCTACGCCGACGAGGACGCGCTCCACTTCGGCGACCTGCTCGGCTACGAGGTCACGCCCGGCCTGTTCGGCGAGAACCTGCGCACCTCGGGGCTCGACGTGACCGGAGCCGTCCTCGGCGAGCGCTGGGCCGTCGGCGACGGCCTCCTCCTCGAGGTCACCATGCCCCGCACCCCGTGCGCGACCTTCCAGCGTCGGCTCCGCGAGCCGCGGTGGGTGGCGCGTTTCCAGGCCGAGGGCCGCCCGGGCGCCTACCTGCGGGTCGTGAAGTCGGGCCCCGCGGCGGCCGGCGATCCGCTCACCGTGGTGTCGCGCCCCGCCCACGGCGTCACGATCGGCGACTGCTTCGCCGGCCTCACGCGCGAGGCCGCACGGTCGCTCCTCGACGCCGACGAGCGGCTCTCCGACGTGGTGCGCGGCATCGCGACCAAGGTCGTCGACCGCGACTCGGTGCAGTCTCTGCAGAAAAGTTGACCCTGGGCGACTAGTCGTGCGAGAGTAGCGCCTCGTGTCCTCCATCCGTCTCTTCGTGCTCGACTCGTTCGCGCGCCACGGAGACATGCACGGCCACCAGCTCCGGCTGCAGGCCGAGCAGGAGCACGTGCACTTCTGGACCGACGTCTCGGTCGGCGGCCTGTACGGCGCCATCAAGAGACTGGCTGCCGAGGGGCTGCTCGCCCCGGTCCGCACCGAGCGCGAGGGGTCCTTCCCCGAACGTCAGGTCTACGGCATCACCGACGCGGGCCGCGCCGCCCTCGACGCGTCCCGTCGACACGCGCAGGACGAGATCGTCCTGCGCCCCGACCCCTTCGACCTCGCCCTGACCCGCGTCGACCCCGACCGGGTCGACGAGCTGCCCGCGACCGTCCGGCGCCGTCGCGCCGAGCTCGAGCGGCTCCTCGCCGAGTCCGCCGACCACCGTCGACGCGCCGATCCCTGGCTGTCCGTCGCCGAGAAGCACGCCCTCTCGCACCGCGAGCACCGCCTCCGCGCCGAGATCAGCTGGCACGACACGCTGATCGGCGCCCTGCCCGACATCGTCGCGGACGAGGAGGCGGGGGCCAGGCACGCACTGACCGGCACGCCCTCGTCGGGCTGACCCGCGACTCCCCCCTCACCGTCGACCACGACGCCCCTGCTCCGCCCGCTGCGCGCTCCGCGCCGGGCACACTCATCGCCGCCCCTGCGGCACGGAAGGCCCCCATGACCGACGCACCCGCCCGCCCCGGCGCCGCACCCGCCGTGCCTCGTCACGCCTGGTTCGCCCTCGTGGCTCTCCTGCTGGGCATGTTCATCGCCCTGCTCGACACCACGATCGTGAACGTCGCCCTGCCGACCATCCGCACCTCGCTCGACGCCTCGGAGTCGACCCTGTCGTGGATCATCTCGGGCTACGCGCTGGCGTTCGGGCTCACGCTCATCCCCGCCGGCCGCATCGGCGACCGGATCGGCCACAAGTGGGTCTACTTCACCGGCGTGCTGCTGTTCACGCTCGCCAGCCTCGCCTGCGGCGTGGCGACGAGCGACGTCCAGCTCGTCGTGTTCCGCGTCGTGCAGGGCCTCGCGGGCGGCATCTTCGTGCCGGCCGTCACCGCGTTCATCCAGCTGCTCTTCCCCGGCCGGTCGCGCGGCAAGGCGTTCGCCATCATGGGCGCCGTCATCGGCGTCTCGTCGGCCCTCGGGCCGATCATCGGCGGGCTCATCATCCAGGCGTTCGGCGACGAGAACGGCTGGCGCCTCGTGTTCTTCGTCAACCTGCCCTTCGGCGTCGCGACGCTGATCGCCGCGGCCGTCCTGCTGCCGAAGCGCGACGAGTCGCTGCCCCGCCCCGACAAGGGCCTCGACTGGATCGGCCTGGTGCTCGTCTCGGCCGCGTTCGTCGCGCTGCTCGTCCCCCTCATCCAGGGCCAGGACGAGGGCTGGCCGCTGTGGACCTACCTGACCATCGCCACGGGCGTGCTGCTGCTCGCCGCCTTCGGCGCCTGGGAGGTCGCGTACACGAAGCGCGGCCGCACCCCCCTCGTGCCCCCGAAGCTGTTCGCGCACCCGTCCTTCACCGGCGGCGTCGTGCTCGCCCTCGTGTACTTCGCGGCGTTCACCAGCATCTTCTTCACGATCTCGCTGCTGTGGCAGTCGGGCCTCGGCAACAGCGCACTCGCGTCGGGCGCCGTCGCCATCCCGTTCGCGGTCGGCAGCATCATCTCGTCGTCGCAGAGCAACCAGATCGCCCAGAAGCTCGGTCGCAACGTGCTGGTGCTGGGCACGGCGCTCGTCGCGATCGGCCTCATCTGGATGTGGCTCGTGCTGATGAACACCGAGGCCGCCGACCTCACCAACTGGCTGCTGCTCGCGCCGCTGCTGATCGCGGGGCTCGGCAACGGCTTCTTCATCGCGCCGAACGTGCAGTTCATCGTCGCGACCGTCGACCCGCAGGACGCTGGCTCGGCGAGCGCCGTCATCTCGGCCATCCAGCGGATCGGCTCGGCCGTGGGCATCGCCATCATCGGCAGCGTGCTGTTCGGGTCGCTCCCCGGTGGGCGTGAGCTCGCCACGGCGGCGGGCCGGGCGACCGGCTTCACCGACGCGGCGGCGGCGGCCATGGGGGTCAGCGCGGCGTTCGCGGTCGTGGCCTTCCTGCTCGTGTTCGCGCTGCCGCGGCGCGTGTCGCACGGCCGGCCCCCGGCCGGCGCGGGCGCGGAGCGGGCGGAGAAGAGCCCGGCGGGGTCGCGCTAGCGGGTCGCTCGACCGAACGACGGCCCGCCGACCGGAGTCCTCTCCGGGCGGCGGGCCGTCGGCGTCGAGGGATCAGGGGCGAGCCGCCCGGCGGGGGCGGAGACGGCCCGGGCGGCGGCTCCCTCCTGAGCCGTCGACGCGGGAGGCGCGAGAACGCCCGGCGCCCCGACGCCCGCGAGGCCCAGGACGCCCCGGCGCTCGTGACGCCGACCGAGCCCCGTCCGGGCGTTCCCAAGCCTTCCGGTCCACACTGGTCCGATGCCCCTCGCTCCCCCGACGACATCGACGCGCCGTGACCGCGTCCTGCCGCTCGACGGTCTGCGGACGGTCGCGATCGCCTTCGTGGTGCTCTACCACCTGCACGTGCCCGGCTTCGGCAGCGGATTCGTCGGGGTCAACGTCTTCTTCGTGCTCAGCGGCTACCTGATCACGACCCTGTTGGTCGGCGAGCGGGCCCGCACCGGGCGCATCCGCCTCGGCCGGTTCTGGCTGCGCCGTGTCCTCCGCCTCTACCCGACCCTGCTCGCGGTGGTCGTGGTCGGCCTCGCCCTCTGGTGGCTGATCGGCGACTACCAGGGCTCGACGATGAGCGCCCTCGGCGCCGGCCTGGTGGCGGTCACGTACACCGGCAACGTGGCCCGCTCCTTCCTCGGCGAGTCGCAGGGCGTCTTCTCCCCCATGTGGAGCCTCTCGATGGAGGAGCAGTTCTACCTCGTCTGGCCCCCGCTCCTCATGCTGCTCTTCGCGCTGAAGGCCGCGCGTCGCGTCGCCGTGGCCGTGCTCGCGGCCCTCGTGGTCGCGTCGGTGGTCGCCTCGGGCGTCCTCTTCGACGCCCCCGCCGGAGGCGCCACCCCCGACATCTACTTCAGTCCGGTCCTGAACGTGGCCCCGTTGCTGCTCGGCTGTGCCCTGGCGCTGGTGCTGGGCTCCGACCGCGGCCGTGCGGCGTTCCAGGGCCGGTTCGGCACGGTCGCGACCTGGGCCGGCCTCGTCGGCGTCGTCGGCTCGCTGGCCGTCATCGGCAGCGGCTGGCAGCAGCAGGTCACGACGTTCACGGTGATGCTGCCCGGCGTCGCGGTGGCCTCGGCCCTGCTCATCGGCGGTCTCGCCTGCCGCCCGACCCTGCCGGCGCGGGTGCTGTCGCTCGGGCCGGTCGCCTGGTTCGGCCGGGCGCTGTCGTACCCGCTCTACCTCTGGCACGTCGTGTTCATCGCCCTCATCGAGCCGGTCGTGCCCGGTGCGCTCGGCACCGTGGCCGTCATCGCCGCGGCCGTGACGACCGCCTGGCTGTCGCACCGCTTCGTCGAGCAGCCCGCGCTGCGCCTCAAGGACCGGTTCGAGCCGTCGTCGACCCCGACCCGCGAGGAGTCCGGACGAGCGGAGGCTGCTCCCGCGACGTCCGTCGCCGCCGAGACGCGCCCGCGCGTCGACGCCTAGGCGCTACCGCCACCGACGCCGTAGCCGTGAGCGCCAGCTACGCCCCCACCTCGACCAGCACGCGCGGCAGCTCGTCGAGCAGCTCGCTCGCGAGGAACCCCATCGGCCCGACCCCCACCGACAGCCGGTCACCGGCCGTCGCGTGCGCGTGGGTCGCCCACACCGCCGCCTGTGCCGGGGTCGCCCCGCGGGCCGCGAGCCCCGCGACCGCTCCGGCGAGCACGTCGCCGCTGCCCGACGTGCCGAGCCCCGGGTGCCCCGCGCCCGACCGCCACAGCCGTCCGTCGTCGGAGGCGACGAAGCTCTGGCACGCC
Organism: Frigoribacterium endophyticum; assembly: GCF_011759585.1. GTDB lineage: Bacteria > Actinomycetota > Actinomycetes > Actinomycetales > Microbacteriaceae > Frigoribacterium > Frigoribacterium endophyticum. The sequence continues at coordinate 310,807 of NZ_JAAOYV010000001.1, read as the reverse complement.
ACGACGGCGCCCCAGCGCCGGGCGATCTCGAGGAGGTCGCTCGGCAGGTCGTCGACGTCGCGCCCGAGCAGCCGGCCGGCCTCGCTCGGGTTCGGCGTCAGCACGAGGCGCCCGCGGAGCGGGTCTACCGCGTCGCCGCACCGCGGCAGCACCCCCAGCGCGAACGCGTCGAGCACGACGACGGCGTCGCCGCCGACGAGGTCGGGCAGGAGTCGCACCAGGGCCTCCGCCTCGTCCGCGTCGTCGAGCCCCGACCCGGCGAGCACGGCGTCGGCGCCCTCCAGGTCGCTCGAGGCCCGGGCGAGCGACGAGCCGACCACGTGGCCGCCGTCGGTCTCCCCCAGGGGCACGACCCCCGCCTCCGGCAGGGCCACGGCCACGTGCGGGGCGACGGACCCGGCGACGGCGAGCGTCAGGCGGCCCGCCCCGACCCGGAGCGCGGCCCACGCGCCGAGCATGGCCGCGCCCGGGGTGCGGGCCGCGCCGCCGACCACGACGACCTGGCCGCGCGAGTACTTGCCGGCGCCGGCGGACGGGAGCTCCCACCCGCGGAGCAGGTCGGGGGTGACGACGATCTCATCGGGGCTGGACATCACGGTCTCCTCCGTGGGTCGTGACCGGGGCGTCGCCGCGGTCGAGGTGGGCGACGTCGGCGAAGGCGTCGAGGGTCCACCACGCGTCGCCGTCGGCGCGGGAGAGCCGCGTGACGGAGGCGTTGGTGACGGTGTTCGACCGGGCGAACTCGAGCAGGTCGGCCTCGCTCAGGCCGGTGCAGACGTAGAGGAAGAGCATGACGACGGCGTCGTGGGCGGTCACGACGACCCGGTCGCCGGGCAGCTCGTCGAGGTCGCGCAGCAGCGACCGGACCCGCAGGGCGACGTCCGCCCACGACTCGCCGCCGGGAGGCCGGTGGTAGAACTTGCCCAGCCGCTCGCGCCGCGCCTCCTCGTCGGGGTGCCGGGCCGCGACGCCGCGCCGGGTGAGCAGGTCGAGGACGCCGAGCTCGCGGTCGCGGAGGCGCTCGTCGACCCGCACCACCGGGGCGAGCCCGGCCTCGTCGAGCGCGGTGCCGATGGTCTGCCGGGCCCGGAGGTAGGGCGAGCACCAGAACGACGTGGCGGACGAGCCCCCGTCGCCGCCCGGGGAGGCGGCGCCCACCGTCGAGGCGTCGAGCCCGTGCTCGGCGAGCCAGCCCGTGAGCGCCCGGGCCTGCTCGACGCCGCGCTCGCTGAGCGGCACGTCGGCGTCGCGCTGCTCGACGTCGATGGTCTCGGAGCCGGCCTGCTCGGCGGCGGTGGCGGCGACGTTGGCGGTGCTCTCGCCGTGCCGGAGGAGCCAGAGTTCCCTGATCATGCGGGCGACGGTAGGCCGATCGGCGCGGGCCCGCACGGCTCCGCGGCCGGGTGCGGCCGGCCCCGCCGAGGCTGCCTGGACGCGGGCCCCCGCCCGCACGGCGTCGGGAGGTACCCTCCGACCATGAGCGACGAGAAGATGACCCGACCCATCATGGACGGTGCCGACGAGGCCACCGACGCCGAGAAGACCCGTGGCCTGGCCGAGCAGGTCGAGCACGACCACGCCGGCGAGGGCGACGCGGCGAAGGACGACGTCCTCCGCGAGCGGCAGGGCGAGACCGGCACCGACCCGCAGGCCGCGGCCGACGAGGAGGCCGGCGAGGAGGCCCTCGACGACGAGCAGGCCGCCCCGACCATGCCGAGCTGACCCGAGCCGACCCCAGCTGACCCGAGCCGACCCGCCGCGGGGCACCCGGCGACGGGGCACCCGGCGAGGGGTGCCCGGCACGCACGAGAGGAGGCGGTGGCCGCGTCGCCGACGCCGCCACCGCCTCCTCCACGCCCCGCTCACCAGCGTGGCGCAGGTCGCCCTCAGCGCTGCACGGCGTCGATCTTCAGCATGCGCGCGATGACGGAGTCGAGCTCGCTGTCGTCGAAGATCTTCTTCCAGTCGTCCTTCACGATCGACTCGCGGCCGTAGTCCATGGCGATGTGGCAGGCGTCGCTGAACGGGTTCGAGCCGCGCAGGCCGTTGGTCAGCGCGATCCAGGTGTGGCCGTAGAGCATGGCGCGGGCCGCCTCGTAGGGCACGCCGACGCCGTCGACGGTCTCCTCCAGCGCCTCCTTGAGGAACGCGCCGACCATGCACGCGATCGTCTCGACGAGCGTGGGCTCGAGGACGGCGAGCTGCTTCACGGTCACGTAGTGCACCGCGATGACGGGGGCGTAGATCGTCGAGATGACCTGGGTGGCCAGCTCGCGAACGGGCGAGCCCTCGTCGACGCCCTCGAGGGCCGCGATGACCTCCTGGGGGGCGGCCACGCCGCCGAACGTGTCGGCCCACTCCTCCTTCGTGGTGCGCTCGAGGAACACCGACGGGTGGCACGGGTGCGCGACGGCGTAGTGGATGTCGTCGCGGTCGGCCAGCAGGCCGGCGTAGGCCGCGGCGGGGTCGAGGGTGAGGATGACCGCGCCCGACTTCATCGCGGGCACGACCTGCTCGGAGACCTTCCCGAGCACGACGTCGGGCACGGCCAGGATGACCACGTCGGCGTCGGCCACGGCCACGTCGGTCGGCGTGACGGTGCGGCCGAGCGACTCGATCAGCTCGACGCCGGCGGGCGACGCCTCGCTGTAGAGGGCGGTGTAGGCGCTCTTGGCCAGGTTGTTCGAGACGCGCTGGCCCATCTTGCCGCCGGCGCCGATGACGGCGACCGTCACGTCGGGCGAGCCCTGGCCGTCGGCGTGGGTGACGGTGCTCTCGGGGGCGGTGGTGTCGAGGGTGTCAGTCATTGTTCTTGCTCCTCAGCTGAGAGATGGTGTGGGTGGTCCACTCGGCTTCGAGCCGCGTGGTGGTCTCGGGGTCGCCCTGCCAGGGCAGCCAGTGCTCGACGACCTCGTCGACGTCGCTGGTACCGCCGTCGCGCGCGTCGAGCGCGGCACGGATGCCGTCGTAGTCGAGGCGGCCCTCCCCGAGGGGCGTGCTGGTGAGCGCGAACCCGACCCAGCCGTCCTGCCGCGAGAAGGCGAAGTCCTTGACGTGCCAGTTGACGACGAAGGGCAGGCACCGCGCGGTCACGTCGGCGGGGTGCTCGAGGGCCGCGACGGTGTTCGCGGGGTCGAGCACGATGCCGAGCCGCGGGCTGCCGACGGCCTGCACGACCGCCACGAGCTCGGCGGATCCCACCTGTTCGTAGGTCTCGAGGCCGAGGGTGACCCCCGCCTCCTCGTACTCGGGCAGCACGGCCCGCAGGCGACGCTCCGTCTCGACGGCGTCGGGACGGTCGTCGCCGGCCGTCCACATCGTGCGGACGAGGGAGGCGCGGAGCGCGACCGCGAGGCGCAGCCAGCTCCGCAGCACGGCCGGGTCGGTGCCCCGGGTGCCGAGCTGGAGCGTGAGCCCGAGCTCGTCGGCGAGTGCACGCAGGGCGGCGAGCTGCTCGTCGTCGTACGCGGCCAGCGGGGCGTGGTCGCAGATCTGGAACAGCCGGACGCCCTGCGCCGCGGTGTCGCGCAGCATGTCGGCGAGGCTCATCGGCGCGGGCACGTGCTCGCTGCCGCGCCAGAAGTAGGCGTAGGTGCTCAGGCCGATCACGAGGCGACCTCCGCGGCCGCCCCGGCCGTCGCCACCGGCGCGATCGCCGCCAGCGCCAGCGCCTCGTCGAGGACGCCCTCGACGGCGGGCACGTCGTGCGCGCGACGCCCCAGGAAGAGGCCGCGCACCTGCCCCCCGAGCTCGGTGAGCAGGCCGGGCCCGGCGCTGCCGCCGTAGATGACGCGGCTGTCGGCGTGCCCGGGCAGCGCGGCGAGGTGCGCCTCGAGCGCGTCGACCACGGCGGCGATGTGCGTCGACGACGCAGGAGACTCCGCCCCGATCGCCCACACCGGCTCGTACGCGACGACGACGCGTCCTGAGTCCTCGACGGCGGCCAGCGCCGCGTCGACCTGCCGCTTCACCTCGCGCGCGGCGGCGGCGGCCGGCGCCCGGTCGTCCTCGCCGACGCAGATCAGCGGCGTGAGGCCGTTCCGCAGCGCGGCGGCCGTCTTGGCCGCGACGACCGCGTCGTCCTCCTGGAAGAGCGCGCGCCGCTCGGCGTGCCCCACCTCGGCGATCGAGCAGCCGATCTCGGCGAGCTCGTCCGCGCTGACCTCGCCGGTGGACGCCCCCGGGCCGGTGGCCGAGACGTCCTGCGCGGCGAGGCGCACGCCGGTGCCGGCGAGCACGTCTCGCACGGGCACGAGCGCCGGGAAGGTGGGCGCGACGAACAGCTCGACGACCCCGTCGCGCACCGCGGGGTGGCGTCGGGCGACCTCGGCCAGCTCGGTCGCCCACGCCACGGTGCGCGCGTGGCTGAGGTACGTCTTCAAGCTGACCCCGATCGTGAAGGCCGGCGAGTCGGCCGTCACGACCGCGCGTCGATCCCGACGGGCTCGGCCGAGCCGTCGTAGCCGCAGATCGCCGCGACCTTGTCGGCCGAGGCGCTCGTCGTGTCGAAGCGGTAGGTCAGGTACTCGCGCGCCAGGCGGCGCATCAGCTCGACGCCGACGACCCGCTGGCCCATGCACAGCACCTGCGCGTCGTTCGAGAGGACGGCCCGCTCGACCGAGAACGAGTCGTGGGCGGTGACGGCGCGGACGCCGGGCACCTTGTTCGCCGCGATGGCGACGCCGAGCCCCGTGCCGCAGATCAGGATCGCGCGGTCGGCCTCGCCCGAGGCCACCATCCGGGCGGCGTCGACGGCGACGTGGGGGTAGGCGGTGTGCCCGTCGGAGCCGACGCCGACGTCGACCACGCTGGCGACGCCGTCGTTCGCCGCGAGGTCCGCCTTGAGGACCTCCTTGTAGTCGAACCCGGCGTCGTCCGATCCGACGACGATGCGCAGCTGGTCAGCCATGGTGGTGCCTTTCGTGGGGTGGTGCGGGGAAGGGGCGTGCAGGAGGCGCGGGTCAGGCCCGCTGCCGGCTCGCGACGACGAGGCCGACGGCCTCCGTGATCAGCGCGAGCGAGGTCGCGCCGGCGTCGGGGGTGCCGAGGCTCTTCTCGGCGTGCGGGCGGGCGCGGCCCATGCGCGGCAGGAGGTCGGCCGTCGCGGCGGCGGCGGCGAGGGCGACGCCCGAGGCCCGGGCCCAGGCCGTCGCGAGGTCGGCGCCCCGCTCGACCTCGGCCCGGAGGGCCTCGTCGAAGGGCACGAGCACGTCGACCATGGTCTTGTCGCCGACGACGGCGCCGAACTCGAGGATCGCCTCGGTCGCTCCGCCGACTCCGGCCACGACGGAGGTGCGCGTCGGCGCCTCGTCGTCGCCGACGGCTGCGCCGAGGCTCGCCAGCGCGGAGCCCCACAGGGCGCCGGAGGTGCCGCCGGCGCGGTCGGACCAGGCGTCGCCGGCCCGGTCGAGGAGGGTGCCGGCGCCGGCCCCCGCCTGCAGCGCCTCGCGGGCCGCGGCGACCGCGGCGCCCACGCCACGGAGCATCCCGATGCCGTGGTCGCCGTCGCCGGCCACCGCGTCGATCCGGCCGAGCTCGTCGGCGTGCTGCTCGACGGTGGCCCGGACCGCCTCGAGGGCGGCGAGCACGAGCTCGGCCGCCTCGCGCGACGCGGCCGTCGCGGGCGGCACGGGCGCGGCGACGAGCGCCTCGAGCTCCGCGTCGTCGGCGCGCGCCGCGACGTCGACGGAGCCCTTCTTGTACGCCGGGGCGTCGGCGGGCGCCGCCCAGAGCGACTCCAGCTCGTCGTCGAGCCAGAACAGCGTGAGCGACGCGCCGGCCATGTCGAAGCTCGTGACGAGCTCGCCGACCTCCGGCTCGACGATCTCGACCCCGGCCTCGCGCAGCAGCGCGTCGACCTTCGCGTAGACGACGAACAGCTCTTCGTACTTGACCGAGCCCAGGCCGTTCAGGAGCACGGCGACCCGCTGGCCCCGCGCCTCCTCGACGCCCTCGGGCCGCTCGGCGTCGGCCAGCAGCGACTCGACGAGCAGTGCGGCCAGGCCGTCGGCGGTCGGCACGTCGACCTCGCCGATGCCGGGCTCGCCGTGGATGCCCATGCCGACCGCCATGCGCCCCTCGGGCACGGTGAACAGGGGCTCGTCAGCGCCGGGCAGCGAGCAGCCGGTGAAGGCGACGCCGACGCTCCGGGTGCGGGCGTTGGCCGTCTCGGCGACGCGGACGACCTCGTCGAGCGACCAGCCCGCCTCGGCCGCGGCGGCGGCGACCTTGAAGACGGTCAGGTCGCCGGCGATGCCGCGGCGCTTGTGGGCCTCCGCCGCGGGGGCGCTGGCGATGTCGTCGGTGACGCGCACCGTGCGGGTCTCGATGCCCTCGGCGACCAGCTTCGCCTGCGCCGCGTCGAAGTTGAGCACGTCGCCCGCGTAGTTGCCGTAGCTCAGCAGCACTCCCCCGCCGGTGTGGGCGGAGCGGGCCACGGAGCGCACCTGCTGCCACGAGGGCGAGGCGAAGAGGTTGCCGAGGGCGGCCCCGTGGGCGAGGCCCTGGCCGACCAGGCCGCCGAAGGCGGGGTAGTGGCCCGAGCCGCCGCCGACGACCAGCGCGACGGTGCCGGGCGTCGAGCGCGTGGCGCGGACGACGCCGCCGTGCACGCGGCGCACCCAGCGCTGGTTCGCGGCGACGAAGCCGTCGGTCATCTCGTCGGCGAAGTCGCTCGGGTCGTTGTAGAGGCGGGTCATGGGAGCTCCAGGGAGGCGGGGGTCGAGCGGCCGCGGCGGCACGGTCGGCGAGGCGGTGGGGTGGGGCGCACGGGCCCGGGGAGGGGGGACGCCCGGGCCCGTGCGGTCGAGGGGCCGCGCGGCGGCGGCCGGGCCTCAGTCGAGACCGGCGGTGGCGGCCAGGTCGCGGGCCTCCTCGGGCGTCGCGGCGCCGTCGGGCTTCTTCATCCGGCTCAGCACGACCATCAGCACGGCCGACAGGAGCATGAAGCCGCCGACGATGAACATGGGCACCTCGTAGTTGCCCGTCCAGTCGGTGACCGCCCCGGTGATGTACGGGGCGCTGAAGCCCGCGAGGTTGCCGATCGTGTTGATCAGGGCGATGCCCGCGGCGGCCGCGACGCCGGTGAGGAACTGCGTGGGCAGGGTCCAGAAGTTGGGCAGCGCCGCGAAGATGGCCATGGCCGTGACCGCGATCACCGCGATGGTGGCGGCGGGCGAGCCGGCGAACAGCGCGAGCGGGATGCTCACCGCCCCGACCAGCGCCGGCAGGGCGATGTGCCAGGTGCGGAGGCCGCGCTTCGTGGCGTCACGCGACCAGAAGTACAGCGCGATCGCGGCGGGCACGTACGGGATGGCCGTGATGAAGCCGCGCTCGGTGATGCTGAAGTCGGTGCCGTACTGCTCCTGGAACCCGCCGATGATCGTCGGCAGGAAGAAGGCGAGCGCGTAGAGGCCGTAGACGAAGCCGAAGTAGATGAAGCTCAGCATCCAGACCCGGCCGTTGCCGAAGACCTTCCACATGCTGGGGTGCTTCCCGCCGGCGGTCGAGCCGGTCTTGGTCGCCGCCTCCTTCTGCAGGGCGCCGGTCAGCCAGACCTGCTCCTCCCGGGTGAGCCACTTCGCGTCGGAGGGCCTGTCCTTGAGGTAGAACCACGCCACGACGCCGATCACGATCGCCGGCACGGAGACGCCGAGGAACATGAAGCGCCAGCCCTCGAGGCCGAAGAACGCACCGTCGTGGCTGATCAGCCAGCCGGCGAGCGGGGCGCCGATCACGGTGGTCAGGGGCTGCGCCAGGTAGAACAGGGCGAGGATCTTGCTGCGGTGCCGCGCCGGCACCCACAGGCTGAGGAAGAGGATGGCGCCGGGGAAGAAGCCGGCCTCCATGACGCCGAGCAGGAAGCGCAGCACGACGAGCTGCTCGAAGTTCTGCACCCAGGTGAAGAGCAGCGCGACGACGCCCCAGGTGACCATGATCCGAGCGAGCCACTTGCGGGCGCCGAACTTGTGCAGGGCGAGGTTCGAGGGCACCTCGAGCAGGATGTAGCCGATGAAGAAGACGCCCGACGCGAAGCCGAACTGAGCGGCCGACAGGGCGAGGTCGCTCTCCATGCCGTTCGGGGCGGCGAAGCCGATCGCGGTGCGGTCGAGGTAGTTGATGAAGAACATCAACGCGACGAACGGCACCAGCCGGATCGCGACCTTCCTGATCGCGGACTTCTCGACGGGGCTCATGGCCTCCGTCGCTCGGGCGGTGGTGTCCACATCGACTCCTTCGTGCTCAACGTCATCGTTCGGGCCGACCGTGGGCTCGGCGGCGTGGTGTCCATGCTGCCCCCGTCACGGCCGACTTGTCAACCGGTTGACCAGTCGGTGCACCCGACGAGCACCCGCGGGAGGGTCGCCAGCAGCCGCGCCGGGCCGCTCAGTAAGCTCGGGGCCGTGCCTGCCTACCCCGACGACGACCCCACGAGCCTGCGGCTCGAGCTCGAGCTCGTGCCGAAGGGCACCGCCGTCGGCGAGGTCGTGAAGCAGCTGATCGCGCTGCTGACCGTCGGCGATCTCGTCCCAGGGTCGCGCCTCCCCCCGGAGCGTCAGCTGGCCGAGCAGCTCGGCGTCGGGCGCTCGGCGGTGCGCGAGGCCCTCGCGGCGCTCGAGATCCTCGGCATCGTCTCGGTCCGGCCGGGCTCGGGCACGTACCTGCGCGACACCACGTCCGAGCTGCTGCCGACCACCCTCAGCTGGGGCATGATGCTCAACGCCGCGCGCACCCGCGAGCTGATCGAGGTGCGCAGCGGGCTCGAGATCCAGGCCGCGACCTACGCCGCCCAGCGCGTCGACGACGAGGCGGTCGAGGCGCTCCGCGGGTTCGTCGACACGATGCGCGACAGCCTCGACGACCTCGACGCGTTCCTCCAGGCCGACCTGCGGTTCCACCTCCAGATCGCGGTGAGCGCCGACAACGTCGTGCTGCGCGACCTGCTGCAGAGCACCCGCTCGCTGCTGCGCCTCTGGGTCGAGCGCGGCCTCAGCGAGCGCAGCCAGGCCCAGGTCGCCTACCGCGAGCACCTCGCCGTCTTCGAGGCGATCTCGCGCCGTGACCCCGACGCCGCCCTCGAGGCGATGCGGGCGCACATGGCCACCGCCGGCGAGCGCGTCGGCCACGCCGACGTCGAGGGCTCGCAGCGCTGACCACGGTGGCCGACCGGCCCCGCGTCGGGGCGCCCGCCGCGACTCCTCAGAGCCAGCTGCGCTCGCGGGCGACCCGGGCGGCCGCGTGCCGCGAGCTGCTGCCCGTCTTCGACATCGCCGACGACAGGTAGTTGCGGACGGTGCCGGAGGCCAGGTGGAGTCGCGTGCTGATCTCGCGCACCGACCACCCCTCGGCGGTGAGGCGCAGCGCGTCGAGCTCGCGTGCGGTCAGCGGGCAGTCGTCCATCATGGCCGCGGCCGAGATGTCGGCGTCGATCCAGCGGCGGCCGCCGTGCACGTGCACCACGACGCGCACCAGCTCGTCGGGGTCGACCGACTTGAGCAGGAACCCCCGCACCCCGGCCGACAGCGCCCGCTTCAGCACCCCCGGCCGGCCGTGGCGGGTGAGCAGCACGACGGCCTGGTCGGGGCGCGCGGCGAGGATGCGGGTGGCCGCGTCGACGCCGTCGAGCCCGGGCATCTCGAGGTCGAGCAGCACCACGTCGGGCCGGTGCCGCTCGACCAGGGCGACCGCCTCGAGGCCGTCCTGGGCCCGGGCGACGACCTCGATCTCGTCGCTGAGGTCGAGCAGCGCGGCGAGCGCGGTGCGCAGCAGCGTCTCGTCGTCGGCGAGCACCACGCGGATCACGGCGCCGCCCGCGCCGCGGTGCGGAACGTGCCGCCGTGCTGCGACGTCTCGAGCACTCCCCCGGCCGCGGCGAAGCGGTCGCCGAGCCGGGCCAGGCCGCTTAGGCCCCGGCCGCTCGGCGCGGCGCCGTCGTTGACCACCGAGACCGCACCGGGAGCCAGCTCGATCACCACGTGCTCGGCCTGCGCGTGCCGCAGCAGGTTCGTCGTCGCCTCCCGCACGACCAGCCCGAGCAGGTCGTCCAGCGGCTGGGCCGCCGGCACGGCGCCGTCGACCCGCAGCTCGATGCCCGCGGCCCGGATGAGCTCGGCCGAGTTGGCCACCTCGCCCGCGAGGGTCACCGTCCGCTCGCCGTAGGCCAGCCGCCGCGTCTCGGCGATCGTCTGGGCGATCAGCTGCTCGGCCTCCCTCAGGTGGCCCCGGGCGGCCTCGACGTCGCGGTCGAGCGTCTTGTCGGCGAGCTGCAGCTGCAGCCGGCCGACGTGCAGGGCCTGGCCCTGGATGTCGTGCAGGTCGGTCGAGAACCGGTAGCGCTCGCGCAGCACGGCGAGCTCGGCCTCCGTCGCGCGCGCCGCGTCGATCTCGAGGTACAGCGCGAACTGGTAGCGGTTGAGGCGGTAGGCGCTCCACGCGGCCACGACGAACACGACCGCGCTCGTCGTCACCGGCGCCACCGCGGCGGCGGGCAGCTCGCCCAGGGCCCCGGCCATCACGGGGGGCGCGGCCACGGCGAGCACGCCGCCCACGAGCCAGGGCCAGCCGCGCGGAGCGCTGCCCCGCGGCGCCCCCGACCGAGGCGTCGTGGCGACGACGGCCACGGCGACGGCGACGGGCAGCGCTCCCCACGCGCTCGTGCCGAGGGCGAGCGAGACGCACCAGGCGGCCTCCGCGAGCACGAGGGCGACGATCGCCAGCGACCGGGGCGGGCCGTGCTCCCACGACAGCGACAGCACCGTCACGAGCGCCCCGACGAGCAGGGCGGCCGCGACCGCCGCGGGCGAGCGCGTCGCGGTCGCCGTCACGAGCACGAGCACTCCCGTCAGCACGGCGACCATGCCCGAGAACGAGAGGGTGGTGTAGCGCCGCATCCGGGCCAGGGGGGAGGCGGTGGTCCCGTCGCCGGGGCGCGCCGGCTCGACGGGCCCCGGCCGCACTGCGGGCCCGACGGGCTCGGCAGGTCGGTCGGCGGTCACGCCCGGGAGGTCCATCCCCCCACGGTAACGGCCGCGCCCGCGGGCCGGACCCGCCTCCCGTCACGACTCGACGTGACAAGTGTCACGTCGACTCGTGCCCCGGCGACACTGGGCCCCGACGCCCGCACCGGGGATCGTCGTGGTCATGACCGACACCACACGACCGGCCCCGCCGGCGACGGACGACGTGATCCGCGCCTCCGGCCTGGGCTGCTCCTACGACGGGCACGTCGCCGTCTCCGACCTCGACCTCACCGTGCGCCGCGGAGAGCTGTACGCCCTGCTCGGCACGAACGGCGCGGGCAAGACGACCACGCTCGAGGTGCTCGAGGGGCACCGGCGCCCCACCACGGGCCGCGTCGAGGTGCTCGGCGGCGACCCCGCCGACCGCGCCCGCACCCGGCCCCGCGTGGGCCTGATGCTGCAGGACTCCGGCCTGGCCGGCGAGCTCACCGTGCGCGAGAGCGTCGCCCTCTCGGGCGCCGTGTCGGGCCGGGCCGACGACGTCGACGCCGTGCTCGCCCGGGTGGGCATCGACCACCGCGCCGACGCGCGCGTGCTCCAGCTGTCGGGCGGCGAGAAGCGCCGCGTCGACTTCGCCGGGGCGATCTGGGGCACGCCCGAGCTGGTCTTCCTCGACGAGCCCACGACCGGCCTCGACCCGGAGGCCCGCGACCGGCTCTGGGCCGTCGTGACGGAGCTGCGGGAGGCGGGCGTCACCTTCCTCCTGACCACCCACTACCTCGAGGAGGCCCAGCAGCACGCCGACCGCATCGGCCTGATGCACCGGGGCACGCTCCGCCGCGAGGGCACCGTGGCCGACCTCACCGCGGGGTCGACCACGACCGTGCGCTTCGTCGCCCCGGGGCCGCTCGACGACCTGCCGCTGCCCGTCGCCCGCACCGAGAACGGGCTGGTCGTCGTCGAGACCGCCGACCCGCAGCGCGACGTCGCCGCCCTGCTCGCCTGGGCGACCGACGCCGGGCACGAGCTCGAGCGCCTCAGCGCGCACGAGTCGGGGCTCGACGACGTGTTCCGCTCGCTGAGCCACGCGTGACCGGCCCGCTCGGGCCGACCCGCGCCTCCTGCACACCCCACCGGAAGGACCTCTCGTGACCACCTCGACCGCCACCGCCCCTCCCCGCCCGACGACCGGGCGACCCGTGAACGCCGTGCTCGCGATCGGCGTCGCCGAGCTGCGCATGATCGTGCGCAACCGCACGGTCGCCGCGTGCGCCGTGCTCGTGCCGCTCGCCTTCGGAGCCCTGCTGCTCGTGCTCGACGGGGCCGACAGCGCCGGCGTGCTCGCCGGCGTGCAGATCCTCGGCATGGTCGGCATGGGCGTCTACGTCACCGTGACGACGACGCTCGCCGCCCGCCGGCAGACGCTGTACCTCAAGCGGCTGCGCGGGGGGTCGGTGTCGGACCGCGGGCTGCTCGCCGGGCTCGTGCTGCCCGTGGTGGCGGTGAGCGTGGCGCAGCTCGTCGTCGTGCTGGGGGTGCTCGGGGTGCAGAGACCGCCGGTGCACGCCGGGCTGCTCGTCGTGGCCGTGCTGATCGCGGAGGCGATGTTCGTCGGGGCGGCGCTCGCCACGGCCGGCGTCACCACGTCGCCGGAGCACGCGCAGTACACGACGATGCCCTTCTTCCTGCTGACGCTCGGGGTGGGGTTCTGGTTCCAGCTGACGGGTGCGGACGACCTCGTCGCCGTCAAGCGGCTGCTGCCGGGCGGCGGGCTGATGGAGCTGGTGACCCTGGCGTGGGACGGCGGCGACCTGGGGCTGCTGCCGTGGCTGCTGCTGCCGAGCGTGGGGTGGGCCGTGGTGGGGGGCGTCGCGGCGATGCGGTCGTTCCGGTGGGAGCCGCGGCGCTGACGGGCCGCGTCGACGGTTCAGGAGCGGCCGGCGCGAGGCGCCCGCGCGGCGCACGGGACGCCGCCGCCTCCTGAACCGTCGACGCACGCCGAGGCCACGCGAGCACGCCGAGCATGCCGAGCACGCCGAGCAGAGCGGGCGTGCGGGCGCGCAGGCGCGCGAGCAGGCAGGCGCCGCCGCTCAGGCGCCGCGCGGCCGGCTCACGGCGGGCACCCCGGTCGCGACCGAGTCCGCCGGCACGTCCTTCGTGACGACGGCGCCCGCGCCCACGACGCTGCGCGCCCCGACCACGACCCCGCCGATCACGGAGGCGCCCGCGCCCACCGTCACGCCGTCCTCGAGCGTCGGGTGGCGGCGCGCCCCCGCGCCCCGCCCGCCCTTGCCGCCGAGCGTCACGCCGTGGAAGAGCGTGCAGTCGTCGCCCACGACCGCCGTCTCGCCGACGACCGTGCCCAGGCCGTGGTCGATGAACAAGCGGCGCCCCAGGCGGGCCCCGGGGTGGATCTCCACCCCCGTCAGCGACCGCGCCGCGTGGGCCACCAGCCGCGCGGCGACGCGCCCGCCGAGCCGGCGGGCCGGGCCCTCGGCCCGCCACAGGCGGCTCGCCACGCGGTGCAGCCACACGGCGTGCAGCCCCGGGTAGACCAGGGCCGTCTCGAGACGCCCCCGGGCGGCGGGGTCGCGCCGCCGCACGGCCGCGACGTCCTCCGCCAGGCGGGCGACCGCCCGCACGCTAAGCGCCGGCGCCCGCGAGGCCCTGGAAGAGGACCGTCGACAGGTAGCGCTCGCCCGTGTCGCAGACGATGGCCACGATGCGCTTGCCGGCGTTCTCGGGCCGGGCGGCGATCTCGAGCGCGGCGTGGACGATCGCTCCCGACGAGATGCCGGAGAGGATGCCCTCCCTCGCGGCGAGGTCGCGGGCGACCCGCAGGGCGTCGTCGAGCTGGACGGGGAACACCTCGTCGATCTGCGACCGGTCGAGCAGCTCCGGCACGAAGTTGGCGCCGATGCCCTGGATCTTGTGCGGGCCGGCCTTGCCCTCGCTGAGCAGTGGCGAGTCGGCGGGCTCGACGGCCACGACCTTCACGCCGGGCACCTGCTCGTGCAGCACCTGGCCGACGCCGGTGATGGTGCCGCCCGTGCCGACGCCGGCGACGAAGAAGTCGATCTTCCCGTCCGTGTCGCGCAGGATCTCGGGGGCGGTCGTCCGGCGGTGGATCTCCGCGTTGGCCTCGGTCTCGAACTGCCGGGCCCAGACGGCGCCCTCGGTCTCGTCGACGATCTGCTTCGCGCGCTCGACGGCGCCGCGCATTCCCTCGCTGCCGGGGGTGAGCACGACCTCGGCGCCGTAGGCGGCGATGATCGTGCGGCGCTCGACGCTCATCGTCTCGGGCATCGTGACGACGACGCGGTAGCCGCGGGCGGCGCCGACGAGCGCGAGGGCGATGCCGGTGTTGCCGCTGGAGCCCTCCACGATCGTGCCGCCGGGCCTGAGCTCGCCGCTCGCCTCGGCCGCGTCGACGATGGCCACGCCGAGGCGGTCCTTGACGCTGCCGCCGGGGTTGTAGAACTCCAGCTTGACGACGACCTCCGCGCCGCCGGGCACGGCGAGCGCGTTCAACCGTACGAGGGGGGTGTCGCCGAAGGCCGAGGTGATGTCGCCGTGGATGCCGGTCATGCGCGTCTCTTCCGTGAGGGCCCGCCGGGTGCGAGCGGTACCTGCGATCAACACATCCTAGGTCGGCCGTGTTCCCGGTGACCGGAGGTGCAGGACGTGCCGGACGTGCCGGAGGCGCGGGTCGGCCCGAGGGCCCACCCGCGCCTCCGGCCCGGTCGCTACGCGCCGGTGATCTTGCCCGGGTTGAAGACGCGGCCCGGGTCGGCCGAGTCGAACAGCCCCTGCATCACCTGGATGCCCTGCGTCGAGACGTCCTGCTCGAGCCACGGGGCGTGCTCGAGGCCGACGCCGTGGTGGTGCGACACGGTCGCGCCGGTGTCGATGAACGCCTGCTGGATCGCGTGCTTCACGACGTCGTACTCGGCCTCGGCGTCGGCGCCGTGCTCGAAGGCGAAGGTGAAGTAGAGGCACGCCCCCGAGTGGTACGAGTGCGACAGGTGGCCCATGATCCAGCCCTGCACGCCGATCTGGTCGAACGCCTGGTTCGCCGCGGCGTAGACGCGGGCGGAGACGTCGCGCAGCTTCGACCACGGCGCGGCGGTCTCGCTGACGTCGGCCGCGCCTCCGTGGTCCATGAAGAAGTCGCGCAGGTAGGGCGTGTCGAACTTCTTCTGGTCGTAGAGCTTGCCCGGCCCCTTGCCGACGCTCATGCCGCGGTTCGCCTTCACGATCTTGGCGACGGCCTTCTGCGTCTGGGCGACGTGCTCGGGGCTGCCCTCGTAGCCGATGAACGACAGGCACATCGCCTCGACGTCCCAGCCCTTGGCCTTCAGCACCTTGGGCAGGGCGTCGTTGACGACCTTCGAGATGCCCTTGCTCTCCTTCGAGGTCGCGAACGAGAACGCGGTCTCGTGGGCGTCGCTGACGCGCGTCACCGACGGGTGGGCGTCGCTCTCGGCGATGGCCTGCATCGCCGCGAGGCCGTCGTGCCACGACGGGAAGAGGTAGGCGAGGATCTCGCGCTTCTCGGGCAGGCGGTGCACCTGCGCGGTGACCTCGGTGATGACGCCGAGGCGCCCCTCGGAGCCGATGATCATCTCGCGGAGCGACGGCCCGGTGGAGGCGCTGGGCACGGCCCGGATGACGAGCACGCCCCCGGGGCGGACGACGCGCAGCCCCTTGGTGATGTCGGCGATGTCGCCGTACTTGTCGCTCTGCATGCCGGAGGAGCGGGTCGCGACCCAGCCCCCCATCGTCGAGTGCGTGAAGCTGTCGGGGAAGTGGCCGAGGGTCCAGCCGCGGGCGTTGAGCTGCTCCTCCAGGTCGGGGCCCTGGCCGCCGGCCTGGATGCGGGCGAGACCGCTGTCTTCATCGACGTGGAGCACCTTCGAGAGGCGGCCCATGTCGAGCGAGACGACGGTGCGCTCCTCCGTGGGCATCGGCTCGAGGCTGCCGACGATGTTGCTGCCGCCGCCGAAGGGGATGAGCACGACGTCGCTCGCGACGGCGAGGTCGACGATCTGCTGCACCTCGGCCTCGTCGGCCGGGTAGACGACGACGTCGGGCACCCGGTCGAGGACGCCCGCACGGATGCGGATCAGGTCGCGGATGCTCTTGCCGTACGTGTGGACGACGCGGTCGTGGTCGCCCTGGTCGACGTGCTCGGTGCCGACGATCTGCACGAGCGAGTCGACGACCTCGGAGGAGGCGCGCGAGGCCGGGACGGTCAGCTGCGAGAAGTCGAGGCCCGTGTCGTGCTGGCCCTGCGACAGCTCGACGCCGACGATCTTCTTGACGAACGGGGCGAAGCCCGGCTTGTCGTCGTGGTGGAAGGCGACGCCCTCGACGCCCCAGCCCCACCACTTCATGTGCGCGACGCCGTGGTCGCGCACCTCGGTCTCCGGCTTGCTCTGGACGTCGGTCACGGTCGTGCTCCTTCGGACGGGGTCTCGGGACCCAGGATACGGGCGGTGTTCGCGTCCTTCAGACGCAGGATCTCGTCGCGCAGGCGGGCCGAGAACTGCACCGGCGTCTCGCCGGGCTCGGGCCGCATCGGGTCGCCGAAGGCCACGCCGACGGGCAGCCGGCCGGGCCTCGGCCAGGCCGACCCGCGGGGGTGGGCGATGTGCGCCCCGATCAGGGCGAGGGGGATGATCGGCACGTCGCACGCCGCCGACAGCGCGGCGGCACCGGGCTTGAACGCGGCGACCGAGCCGTCCTTCGAGCGCGTGCCCTCGGGGAAGACCAGCACGGGGTAGCCGCGCTCGAGCAGCGACCGGGCGCTGACCGTGGGCTGGCCGGCGCGCTTGCGGGCGGCCGACTTCGCGGCGGCCTTGCGGCGGGCGGCGGACTGCGCCGGCGTCGCGCCGGTCGACGGGTGCGCGGCGGCCGCGGCCGCCGCCGCGGCGACGGCCCCGGGGGCCTGGGGCGTCGCCGAGCCGGGCGTGCCCGCGGGCGTCGCGGTCGACGAGCCGCGCTGCACGGGGAAGGCGTTGAAGAACAGCTCGGTCAGCTGACGGCGCCACGGCACGTCGAAGAAGTAGTCGGCCGCGGCCCCGGTGGCGAGGTAGCGGGCGAGCCGGCGCGGCAGCGCGCCGAGAATGAGGGGCGCGTCGAGATGGCTCGAGTGGTTCGCGACCACGATGAAGCCGCCCTCGACGCCCTTGAGGCGGTCGCGGTCGATGACGGTGACGCTCGTGATCGACCAGATCGTCGGCTTGAGGACGACGCGCTGGGCGACGTACCGGGCCATCGCCCGGCCGCGCGAGCTGAAGCGGTCGGTGACGTCGGTCGCGGCGCGGGCGACGGCCTCGCGCCGCGGGTGGCCGGGCCGGCTGGGGTCGCTCACGACTCCGCGGGCTTCCGACGGCTCGACGAGATGGCGCCCGAGACGCGGCGCACGACGCTGCGCGGAGCGTGCCGCACCAACCAGAACAGCACGCGGTACCGAACCGTGGGCATGGAGACCACCTTGTTGTCATCGACGTCGCGCAGGCACGCGGCGACCAGTGGTTCGGCGCCGAGCCACAATGCGTTCGGGATGCTCGACGACCGGATGCCGGCGCGCTGATGGAACTCCGTCTTCACCCAGCCCGGCAGCAGCACCGTGACGCCGACGCCCGTGCCCGCCAGCTCGACCGACAGGCTCTCGCTGAACGAGGTCACCCAGGCCTTGATGGCCGAGTAGCCGCCCATGGTCATGAAGCCGGCCGTGCTCGACACGTTGACGATGCGGCCGCGGCCCCGGAGGCGCATGGCGCGTGCCGCGGACCCGGACAGCACCAGCACGCTGCGGACCATCACCTCGAACGCCGCGTCGTGCGTCGCGACGTCCTCCGACGTCAGGGGCGTGTGCACGCCGAAGCCGGCGTTGTTGACGAGCAGCTCGACCGGGGAGGCCTCGTCGGCCAGCCGGGCGGCGACCCGGTCGACGTCGGAGCGGTCGCCGAGGTCGGCGGAGAGGACCTCGACCCGGCGGCCCGTCGCGCGGAGCGCGGCGGCCGTCTCGTCGAGTCGGGTCGCGTCACGCGCGACCAGGACGAGGTCCCAGCCACGTGCGGCGAGTTGGCGGGCGAATTCGGCTCCGATGCCGGACGTGCCCCCGGTGACGAGCGCTGTTGCCATGCCGCTTACGATACGGTCTTGAGGGCTCGCAGCGTGCATCGTGCCCCGCCCGCCCGCACGAACGCGTCACGAGAGGATCACTGGTCATGACGATCGACGGTGACCCCTACGACACCACCGAGTTCGACATGCGCGAGTTCACCCTGACCGCCCAGGGCACCCTCCGCCCCGAGCTCGACCTGACGCCCTTCGAGGCCTCCCCGCTCGGCGACGACGAGCTGCGCCTGCTGCGCCACCTCGGCCGGCTCGAGGCCGCCACGATGGAGCACCTCCGCAACCTCCTCGTCACCGCGACGCACAAGGACGCCCGCGTCACCGCCTTCCTCGTCACGTGGGCCTTCGAGAAGTTCTGGCTGGCCGACGCCCTCGACGCCGTGCTCGAGGCGCACGGCCGCCCGCGCCTCCGTGACGACGAGGAGGGCCCGCGCCGCCACGCCGCCTCCGAGGCCGCCGAGCGCCGCGGCCCGATCACCCGCGCCCTCGAGGCGATCAACAAGGGCGTGCCGATCGTCGCCGAGCACATGACCACCGGGCTCGTCGACGAGTGGGTGCTCGGCGAGGCCTACGACGTGCTCGAGCTCCGCGCCGCGAGCCCGGCGCTGAGCGCCGTCCTCGACCGCGTCCGGGCGATCAAGCGCCGCCACGAGCGGTTCTTCGACCTCGAGGCCCACTGGCGCCTCGCCGACTCGGCGCGTGCCGTCAAGCAGACCCGCGCCTCCCTCGCGAAGGCCGTCTGGCCGATCGGTGCCATCGAGCGCGCCGACTCCGAGCGCACCTTCTTCGACACGGTCGTCTGGGGCGGGGCCGAGGGCCACCTCCGCGCCGACTCGGTCGGCGACCGCGTCGCCGCCCTGCCGGGGCTCGACGCCCGCGTCGGCTCCACCGTGACCCGAAAGCTCACCGCATGACCGCACCCCTCCCCTCCGCCACGCCGGGCTCCACCGTCGCCAGCCTCGGCTCGGCGCACGTGCTGCTCACGGGCGGCACCGGATTCGTCGGCCAGGCGATCCTCGAGCGCCTGCTCTCGACCCACCCCGACACGACGGTCACCCTGCTGATCCGGCCCAAGGCCGGCACGCCGGCCCTCGGTCGGCTGCGGCACCTGCTCAAGAAGCCGGTGTTCGCGAGCTGGCGCGAGCGCGTCGGCGCCGACGAGGTCGAGCGCGCGCTCACCGAGCGGCTCCGCGTCGTCGAGAGCAGCCTCGGCTCGCTGCCCGACCTGCCGGCCGACCTCGACGTCGTCATCCACAGCGCGTCGACCGTCTCGTTCGACCCGCCCATCGACCAGGCCTTCGACACGAACGTCGGCGGGGCCGTCGGCCTGTACGAGGCCCTGCGCCGCGCGGGCGGCGACCCGCACGTCGTGCACGTGTCGACCGCGTACGTCGGCGGCATCCGCAAGGGCGTCTTCCCCGAGGCGGCGCTCACGCACGCCGTCGACTGGCGCGCCGAGCACGCTGCCGCCCGCGACGCCCGCGCCCGCGTCGAGGCCGCGTCGCGGCAGCCCGAGACCCTCCGCCGCTTCATCGCCGAGGGCCGCGCCCGTCACGGCAAGACCGGGCCCCAGGCCGTCGCGACGGCCGCCGAGGAGGCGCGGGTCGCCTGGGTCGCCGCCCGTCTCGTCGACTACGGCCGCACCCGGGCCGAGACCCTCGGCTGGACGGACGTCTACACGCTCACCAAGGCCTTCGCCGAGCGCGCCGCCGAGGAGCTGTGGGCCGCCGACGGCCACCGCCTGTCGGTCGTCCGCCCCGCCATCGTCGAGAGCGCGCTCCGCCACCCGTACCCGGGCTGGATCGACGGCTTCAAGGTCGCCGACCCGCTGATCATGTCGTACGCCCGCGGGCTCCTGCCGGAGTTCCCCGGGGTGCCCGACAGCGTGCTCGACATCGTGCCCGTCGACTTCGTGGTGAACGTCATCCTCGCGGTCGGGGCGAACCCCCCGGCGCGCCCGGTGACCGACGACGCGGCCGCGGCGGTGCCGGCGACCCGCACCGCGACTCCGGCGGGCCCCGAGGCGCAGTACTTCCACGTGGCGTCGGGCAACGCGAACCCGTTCCCCATCCTGCGCATGTTCGAGAACCTCAACGCGTTCTTCACGGCGAACCCGCTGCCGCGCGACGAGCACACGACCATCCCGGTGCCGCACTGGGACTTCCCCGGCGTGCGCAAGGTCGAGGGCGCCATCCGCTTCAAGCAGCGGACGAACGACTGGCGCGAGCGCGTGCTCACGCACCTGCCCTCGAACCAGCACACGCGCACCGCGCTGAGCGACGTGCAGACCCGGCGGGCCGACCTCGAGTCGCTGCAGAGCCTGACCGACCTCTACCGCCACTACGTGCAGTCCGAGATCATCTTCGACGACCGCCGCACCCGGGCGCTGCACGACGGGCTGCCCGAGGGCTCCCCCGCCGACGTCGGCTTCGACGTGACCGACATCGACTGGGAGGAGTACTTCCAGACCGTGCACTTCCCGTCGATCACGGCCATGACGCGCGCCTTCTCGGTGCGCCCCGCCGCGGTCGGCGCCGTCGTCGACACCCGGCCGCTGCCGCCCCGCACCGACGTGGTCGCCGTGTTCGACCTCGAGGGGACGGTGCTCGACTCGAACATCGTCGAGCAGTACCTCTGGGTGCGCTCTAACGGGTTCCGCAAGGCGGCCTGGCCGGGCGAGGTCGCGTCGCTGCTGACCGGCCTGCCGGCCTACCTCCGGGCGGAGTCGCGTGATCGCGGCGAGTTCATCCGCAGCTTCCTGAGGCGGTACAGCGGCATGCCCGTCTCGCGCCTCCGCGGAGTGGTGCGCTCCGGCGGCTACGCCGACGCCGTGCGCCGCCACACCCTGCCCGAGGCGCTCGCCCGCATCGCGGAGCACCGTGCCGCCGGTCACCGGACCGTGCTGGTCACGGGCTCCATCGCGACCCTCGCCGGGCCGATCGCCGACCTGTTCGACGAGGTCGTCGGCAGCACCATGCACGAGCGCGACGGAGTGCTCACCGGGTACCTCGCCCAGCCGCCGTTGGTGGACGAAGCCCGCGCTGCGTGGCTGACGCAGTGGGCACGGGAGAACGAGATCGACCTCACGGGGTCGTACGGGTACGGTGACTCCCACGCCGACCTCGCCTGGTTGGAGCTGCTCGGCAACCCGTCCGCCGTCAACCCCGACTCCAATCTCGCCCGCGAGGCGCTCCGAAGAAGATGGAGCATCCGCGACTGGGCCAGGGCCCGGGGCGCGGTCACAGCGACGACCGGCGGCAGCACCACACGGAAAGGAGACGGAGGGCAGGTCTGACGACCCGCGCCTCCCGACACCACATGGCATTCGACATCGACAAGTTCGCCGCGACCAGCGAGCGGATCACGTGGGACGACCTCGACCTCGACCACTTCAAGGAGAACCCGCTCAGCGCGGACTCGCTCCGCACCCTGCGCTACATGGCCGACGTCGAGTACCACACCGTGTGCTACACCCGTGACCTGCTGACGACGCCCTCGCACAAGGAGGGCGACGTCTCGACCTTCATGACGATGTGGAACCGCGAGGAGTTCTGGCACGGCGAGGCCCTCGCCGCCATCCTCGAGGTCCACGGCGTCAAGGTCGACTACGACCAGCTGCGCGCGAACCGACTCAAGCTCGGCTGGCGCGACAAGCTCGACCCGGTCAAGCAGGGCCTGCTCGGCAAGTTCGTCGGCTCGGACTTCGTCGCCGTCCACATGTCGTGGGGCGCCGCCAACGAGTACTCGGCCGTCGCCGCGTACAAGCGCATGGCCGCCCTCGAGAAGGACCCGGTCCTCGCAGAGCTGCTCGTCCGCATCGCCCGCCAGGAGTCGCGCCACGTGGCCTTCTACGTGTCGCAGGCCCGCGAGCGGCTGCTCAAGAGCAAGAAGGCGCAGAAGCTGACCCGCTTCCTGCTGCAGAAGGTCTGGGCCCCGGTCGGCTCGTCGATCATGGAGATCGACGACGTCCGCTTCGTGTTCGGCCAGCTGATGAGCGGCGAGGAAGGCCGCAAGGCCGCCGAGAAGCTCGACTCGAACATCTCGAACCTGCCCGGCATGACCGGGCTGAAGATCTTCCAGAAGGCGCTCGACGGGCTCGGCGTCAGCCACACGTCGCCGGTCGCCGGCGGGGTGTCGGTGGCCTGAGCCGCTCGGTCGTCGGCGGTAGTCTGGGGCGTCGGGCACCCGGCCGACCAGCGAGAGGCGACACCGTGAAGACCAGCCACCTGAGGCACTTCCTCGTCGCGGCCGAGGTGCTGCACTTCCCGGTCGCGGCCGACAAGCTCGGCATCTCGCGCCAGAAGCTCGAGTCGTCGATCGAGGCGCTCGAGCTCGAGTTCGGCACCAAGCTGTTCGACCGCGACGCCAGCCCCTACCGGCTGACGAAGGCGGGTCAGGCCGCGATCCTCGTCGCCGAGGAGGAGCTCGCGAGCCCCTCGACTCCCCCGCCGCCGCCCCCCGTGCCGGCGGGCGGCAAGGCCAAGGCGTCGAAGGGCAAGGGGCGCACCCCGGCGGTCAAGGGGCAGCCGAAGCCGTTCAAGAAGCGCCAGGGGCGCTAGCTCCGGCCGCTGGTCGTCAGAGCGAGGCGAACCACTCCGCGTAGCGGGTGTTCTCGGCCATGCGCCGGGTCTCGTCGGGGGCGTCGTCGCTCCACCACACCGGCCCCCGCTCGCCGAGGCCCGTCTTGGCCGCGTCGACCCGGGCCTTCGCCGCCTCGACACCGGCGTGGTCGTCGGCCGCCAGGGCCGTCTTCTTCGCGCGGCGGGCGTCCATCAGCTCGTGGACGAGCTCGGACCGCCGCTCCTCCGGCAGGGCCGGGTCGGTGCGCCGCCACAGCCGGCCGCGCACGACGAGGTAGCGGCCGTCGGGGGTCACGAGCGGGTCGGTCACCGGGCCAGTCTGCCCGGGGCGCGCGCGGCGCGGCCGGGCGGCCCGCCGTGTCGACGGCTCAGGAGGCAGCCGCGCGAGCGCGCCCGCACGGGCCGCCCGCGCCGCCCGCTCCTGAACCGTCGACACGAGACGGCGGCGAGGAGGCGCGAGCCGCAGCCCGCGCCTCCCCGCTAGTCGCCCTTGACGTTGACGATCTGGCGCAGCGTGTGCCGGATCGTCACGAGCTCCGCCGCGTCGGCCATCACCTGGTCGATCGGCTTGTACGCCGCGGGGATCTCGTCGAGGAACGCGTCGGTGTCGCGGTACTCGATGCCCTCCATCGCGGTGCGCAGCTCGTCGTGCGTGAACTTCTTGCGGGCGGCGCTCCGCGAGTACGCCCGGCCGGCGCCGTGCGGTGACGACTCGAGCGCGACGGGGTTCCCCTTGCCCTCGACCACGTAGGAGGCGGTGCCCATGCTCCCGGGGATGAGCCCGGCCTGCCCCGCCCGGGCCGAGATGGCGCCCTTGCGGCTGAGCCACACGTCCTTGCCGAAGTGCCGCTCGCGCTGCGTGAAGTTGTGGTGGCAGTTGATCCGCTCCTGCTCCTCCACGGGCGCTCCGACCCAGTCGGCGAACTGGCGCACGACGCGGTCCATCATCTCCTCCCGGTTCAGCAGGGCGAAGCGCTGGGCCCAGCCGAGCTCGGCGATGTACCGGTCGAACTCGGCCGTGCCCTCGACGAGGTAGGCGAGGTCCGGGTCGGGCAGCGTGATCCACCAGCGCGTCATGGCCGCCTGGGCGACCTTGATGTGCGCCTGAGCGATCTTGTTGCCCACGCCCCGGCTCCCCGAGTGCAGGAAGAGCCACACGGCGTCCGTCTCGTCGAGGCTGACCTCGATGAAGTGGTTGCCGCTGCCGAGCGTGCCCAGCTGCAGCTGCCAGTTCTTGGCGTACGACGCCGGGTCGAAGCCCGCCTCGGCGGCCAGCGCCTCGAGCTCGGCGACGCGGGGCTCGGCCGTGGCGACGACCTTGCGGTTGTACGCGCCGGCCGAGGTCGGCACGGCCCGCTCGATCTGCTCGCGGAGCGGCCTGCGGTCGGCGGGCAGGTCGGCCGCCGTGAACTGCGTGCGCACGGCGATCATGCCGCAGCCGATGTCGACGCCGACGGCGGCCGGCATCACGGCGCCGAGCGTCGGGATCACCGACCCGACGGTCGCGCCGAGGCCCAGGTGGGCGTCGGGCATCAGTGCGAGGTGCGGGTAGATGAACGGCATCGTCGACGTCGTCCTGGCCTGCTGCGCGGTCTTCTCCTCGAGCAGGCTGGCCCAGCAGAACAGCCGGGCGGTGATCTTCTCCATGGTCCTCTCGGTCCTCTGTGGGGGGGGTGTCGTCGTCCGGGGCGGACGGACGCACTCCGACCCTGCAGTGTCGGTGGATGCGAGAGGTGCCCCGGCCCTCGTGGGCTGGGGCGTCGGGTGACGCGCGCGGCCTACGAGAGGGTGTCGAGTTCGAGCATGGTCTTCTCCTGCTGCTCGGGCGATGCGTACTGCCCGGGGTGCCAGGAGCGACCGCGGCCGTCGAGGAGGCGCGGTGCACGCAGGTCGGCGAAGGTGCGGTTCGACACGGTGCTGGCCTCTCTCTCGGGGGTGCTCGACGTCGACGAGGCGACGGGTCGTGCCGACGATCGGCACGAGAGGTGACAGTACAGCCCGGGCGTGTCGCTGTCCACACCCCGGGCGTGTCGCGCCCGTCGCTCCGGGCGACCTCCGGGTCGCCCTTTCGGTGGACACCCGGTGAACCCCTGGTCATGAGCCTGTTTCATGATGCAGCCGCGTCTTGCGATTTAGGTGAGCCTTGCCTAACCTCGGGCAGGCCGCAGAGAGCCTGCCGCGATCACGCACCACCGGGAGCCCACCGTGACCCACCTCCTGTCCGCCGCCACGGCCGACGCCTACGCCCGCTCGACGACCGCCGTCGTCGAGCGCCTCGCCGACCGGTTCCGGGTCGTCGACCAGCCGTCGTCGGGCGTGCCCCGCGCCGACCTCCAGGCCCTCGTCGACGCCGTCGACCTGGACGGCCCCGGCACCGGCACCGACGCCGCCCTCCGCGAGGTGGACGAGCTCTTCACCGCACACGCCGTCTGGTTCCACCACCCGGCCTACCAGTCGCACCTCAACTGCCCGGTCGCCCTGCCGGCGGTGGCCGCCGAGGCCGTGCTCGCCGCGGTCAACCCCTCGGTCGACACCTACGACCAGTCGACCGTCGGCACCCTCGTCGAGCGGCGGCTGATCGCCTGGACGGCCGAGCGCGCCGGCCTCCCCGCCGACACCGCGGACGGGGTGTTCACCTCGGGCGGCACGCAGTCGAACCTGCACGCCCTGCTGCTGGCCCGCGAGCGCGCCGCCGGGCGGGCCCGACGTCAGGACCTCGACGAGGAGGCGCGGCTGAGGAGCACGAGCGGGCCCGGTCGACGCCCCGACCGGCGCCCGCGCTCCCTGCACGAGGTCCTCGAGCGGATGGTGGTGCTCGCCACCGACCAGAGCCACTTCAGCGTCTCGACGGCCGCGCGGGTGCTCGGCCTGGGGCCGGACAGCGTCGTCGCCGTGCCCACCGACGACCTCGGCCGGATGCGGCCCGACGCGCTCCGCGTGACCCTCGACGCCCTCGTCCAGGCCGGCCACGTCGTCGTCGCCGTCGTGGCGACGGCGGGGACGACCGACCGGGGCTGCCTCGACCCGCTGGCCGCGATCGCCGACGTCTGCGACGACGCCGACGTCTGGCTGCACGTCGACGCGGCCTACGGCGGGGGCCTGCTGGTCTCGACGACGCGGCGGCGCCTCCTCGAGGGCGTCGAGCGGGCCCGGTCGGTCACCGTCGACTTCCACAAGACCTTCTTCCAGCCCGTGTCGTCGAGCGCGCTCGTCGTGCGAGACCGGGCCGACCTCGAGCCGCTCGCCTGGCACGCCGACTACCTCAACCCGGTGGGCGCCGCCGACCCGAACCAGGTCGACAAGTCGCTGCAGACGACCCGGCGGCTCGACGCCCTCAAGCTCTGGGCGACCCTGCGGGCCGTCGGTGCCGACGGGCTGGGAGCGATGATCGACCGCGTCGTCGAGCTGGGCGCGGCCGCGACCGGGGCCGTCCGCGCCTCCGACGACCTCGAGCTGATCGGCGAGACGCAGCTGAGCACGGTCCTGTTCCGCTGGCGCCCGGAGGGGCTGGACGACGCCGAGGCCGACCGGCTCGTGCCGCTCGTCCGACGCGCCCTGTTCGAGTCGGGGCGCGCCGCGGTCGCGCAGACGGTGATCGACGGGAGGCCGTGCCTGAAGCTCACGCTGCTCGACCCCGACACGACCCTGGCCGACGTCGAGGGGGTGCTCGACCTCGTCCGCGAGGCGGCGAGCGCCCTGCACGTCGGCAGCACCGACGGCGCGGCCAGCGCGGCGGTCGTCCGATGAGCGCCGTCCCCGAGCACGTCCACGACCTGGTCGGCGTCGGCCTCGGCCCCTTCGGGCTCGGACTCGCCGCCCTCAGCGACCCCGTCGACGACCTCGACGCAGTCTTCCTCGATGCGGCCGACGGGTTCCGCTGGCACCCCGGCATGATGATCGAGGGCGCCACCATCCAGGTCCCCTTCCTGGCCGACCTCGTGACGATGGCCGACCCGACCTCCCGGTTCTCCTTCCTCGAATGGTTGAAGCAGACCGGGCGCCTCTACCCGTTCTACGTCCGCGAGAGCTTCTTCCCGCTCCGCGTCGAGTACGACGCCTACTGCCGGTGGGTCGCCGACCAGCTCGGCACGCTGCGCTGGGGCCGTCGCGTGACGGCCGTCACCGACCTCGACGACGGGACGCTGCTCGTGCACGCCGGCGACGAGACCTGGCGCACCCGGCACGTGGTGCTGAGCACGGGCACCGAGCCCGCCGTCCCGTCGCACCTGACCGGGCTCGACGGCCCGGTCGTGCACAGCGCCGACTACCTCGACGCCCGTGACCGGCTGCGTGACGCGCCCTCCGTGACGATCGTCGGCAGCGGGCAGTCCGCGGCCGAGATCTACCGCGACCTGCTCGACGGGGTCGGGCGCGAGGGCGTCGCGGGCTCCGGCGCCCGGCTCGACTGGGTCACCCGCTCCCCCCGGTTCTTCGCCATGGAGTACACGAAGCTCACCCTCGAGCTCACGAGCCCCGAGTACACCGACCACTTCCACGGCCTCCCCCTCGCCGAGCGCGACCGGCTCGGCCGCGAGCAGCGCAGCCTGTACAAGGGCATCAGCGGCGACCTCGTCGACGACGTCCACGAGACGCTCTACCGCCGCAGCGTCGACGGCCCGCTCGACACGACCCTCCTCACCGAGACCGAGCTCGTCGACGCGGCCTGGGACTCCGACCGCGGGCTCTTCACGCTGACCCTCCGCCACGCGCAGCTGGGCACGACGGCCGTGCGGGAGTCCGCCGCCCTCGTGCTGGCGACGGGGTACGCCCCGCGGTCGACCTCGGTGCTCGACCCGCTCGGCGACCAGGTCGAGCGCGACACCCGCGGGCGGCTCGCCGTCGCCCGCGACCACAGCGTCGACGGCGGCCGCGGCCGCCTCTTCGTGCAGAACGGCGAGGAGCACACCCACGGCCTCACCGCGCCCGACCTGGGCATGGGCGCCTGGCGCAGCTCGAGCATCCTCGCGTCGATCACCGGCCGCGAGGTCTACCCGGTCGAGCGGCGGGTCGCCTTCCAGACGTTCGGGCTGCCGACCGAGGAGTCGCGGGTCGGCTCCCCGGGAGCCCCCGCCGCCGAGGGGGTGACGGTCCGATGACCGCGGTCGCCGAGCACCGCGCCTCGTGCGGGCTGGTCACGATCGAGCCGTTCGAGGCGCACCCGCACGCGGTGCCGCTGCGGCGCTGGCTCTCGCACCCCGCCTCCTCGTGGTGGGGCATGGCGGGCCTCAGCACCGACGAGGTCCGCGCCCACCTCGCCGCGATCGAGGCCGACCCGCACCAGCGGGCCTGGCTGGGCCGCGTCGACGGCGAGCCGCTCTTCTACGTCGAGACGTACGACCCCACGCGCGTGCTGCTGGCGGGGGTGCCCGAGGTGCGCCCCGGCGACGTGGGCGTGCACCTGCTCGTCGCTCCGCCGGTCGAGCGACGCGTGCACGGGCTGACCTCCGCCGTGATGGCCGCCGTGACGAGCTTCGTGCTCGACGGGCTGGGGGCGACCAGGGTGGTCGTCGAGCCCGACGTGCGCAACGCGGCGATCAGGGCGAAGAACGACGAGGCGGGCTTCCGCGTGCTGCGCGAGCTGGAGCTGCCCGAGAAGCGTGCGGCCCTGTCGGTGCTGACCCGCGACGACCGTGCCGCGGCGCACCTCGCGCCCGGGCCGATGGCGGTCGCGCACCGGCACCTCGTGACGAAGGCCCTCGCCGAGTTCTCGCACGAGCGGCTGCTGGCGCCGGCCGACCTGGGCGACGACGCGTTCGAGGTGGTGCTCGGCGCGCTGCCGCGGCACGACGCGGCGGCGGGCACGGCCGCGGTGCCGGACGTCGCCCCGACGCGGACGCCGACACCGACCCCGGCCCCGGCACCGGCCCCGGCCCCGGCCCCGACCGTCGCCTACCGCTTCCGCGCCCGGCGGCTCGCCCTCGAGCACTGGGCGATCGACGAGGCGAGCGTGACGCGCACGGTCGACGGGCGCCCCGCCCCGCTCGACGCCCTCGAGCTGGTCGTCGAGCTGCAGCCCCTCCTCGCCGTGCCCGAGCACCTCCTCGCCACCTACCTCGAGGAGGTCTCGGCGACCCTCGCCGGCCTCGCCCACAAGCACCACCGGGGCGGGCCGTCGAGCGAGCAGCTGACGACCGCCGACCACGCGACCATCGAGGCGGCGATGACCGAGGGGCACCCCTCGTTCGTCGCGAACGCGGGCCGGATCGGGTTCGGGCTCGACGAGTCGCGGGCCTTCGCCCCGGAGAACGGCGAGCCCGTGCGCCTGCTCTGGCTGGCGGCCCGGCGCGCCCACGCGCACCTCGCCCTCGGCCGGGGCCTCGACGAGGCCGCGCACCGCCGTGCCGAGCTCGGTGACGAGACGCTGGAGCGCTTCGCCGCGACCC
This sequence comes from Frigoribacterium endophyticum, assembly GCF_011759585.1. Taxonomy (GTDB): domain Bacteria; phylum Actinomycetota; class Actinomycetes; order Actinomycetales; family Microbacteriaceae; genus Frigoribacterium; species Frigoribacterium endophyticum. The sequence goes on along the minus strand of NZ_JAAOYV010000001.1, from coordinate 281,740 downwards.
TCCGCGGCCGGGGCCTCGACCCCGACGACTTCCACCTCCTCCCGGTGCACCCGTGGCAGTGGCAGCACCGCGTCGCCGTCACCTTCGCCGCCGACGTCGCCCGCCGCGACCTCGTCCTGCTCGGCGAGGGCGACGTCGAGCACCGTGCGCAGCAGTCGATCCGCACGTTCTTCGCCCCGACGCACCCCGAACGCAGCTACGTCAAGGTGGCCCTGTCCATCCAGAACATGGGGTTCCTCCGCGGCCTCTCCCCCGAGTACATGCGGCCGACGCCGGCGATCAACGACTGGGTGCACGACCTCGTCTCGGCGGACCCGACCCTGCGGGAGGCGCGGTTCCGCGTCCTCCGGGAGCGCGCCTCCCTGGGGTACACCGGCGACGTCTACCACCGCACCGCGACGGCGTCCCCGCAGCGGAAGATGCTCGCGGCGCTCTGGCGCGAGAGCCCGGTGCCGCTGCTCGCCCCGGGCGAGCGGCTGGCGACGATGGCGGCGCTGCTGCACCGCGACCGAGACGGGCACGCGCTGGCGACGGCGATGATCCGGGCCTCCGGCGTCGGGGCCGAGCGGTGGCTGCGGTCGTACCTGCACGCCTACCTGCGGCCCGTCGTGCACTGCCTGCTCGCCCACGACCTCGCCTTCATGCCGCACGGCGAGAACGTGATCACGGTGCTGCGCGACCACGTGCCCACGGGCGTCGTGATGAAGGACATCGGCGAGGAGGTCGCCCTGCTCGCCGAGCCGTCGTCGCCCGACGAGCTGCCGCCCGAGCTGCGCCGCGTCGTGTCGCCGGTCGACGACCGGGAGAAGGCGCTGGCCGTCTTCACCGACGTCTTCGACGGGGTGCTGCGGCACCTCGCGGCGATCCTCGACGTCGACCGGGTGCTGCCGGAGGCGCTCTTCTGGCGGCTCGTCGCGGAGTGCGTCGACCGGCACGCGGTCGAGCACCCCGGGCTGCACGGCGCCGTCGACCTGCGGGCGGCCCGGTTCGACCACTCGTGCCTGAACCGTCTGCAGCTGCGAGACACGAGGCAGATGGTCGACCTCGGGGCGCAGTCGTCGTCGCTGATCTACGCGGGCACCCTGCCGAACCCGATCGCCCGCTGAGGGGGCGCCGGGCGGAGGCGCGGGGCGGGGAGGGAGCAGGGCGAGGGGAGCACGGCCGGGTCGGACCCGAATCCTCCCGGCCGCGCCCCGTCGGCGGGTGCCGACCGTCGACCGGGCCGGAGCCCTCACGTGCCCGGGACCTGGTCGACGCTACCGGTCGACACGTGTCGCGTCAGGGGGGTGGCCAGGCGAGAGCTCGGGACGTAGGGGCCCCGCCGCCCGGATCGGGGTACGCGCTGTACCCCGGACCGGGCCGGCTCAGGCGGCGGGCGTCCGCGCCGGGAGGTCCTGCAGCTCGCGCTGCACCTGCAGCGCCAGCTCGCGGAGCAGCACGAGGTCGACGCTCTCGGCGCTGCGCGGCACGACGTCGGTGACGCAGAGCGCCCCGACCCGCACGCCGTCGGCCGTCTCGACCGGGTGGCCGGCGTAGAACCGCACCGAGGGGTGCGACGCGAAGCGCGGGTCGGCCCAGGCGTCGGGCACGACGAGAGCCTGGCCGTCGCGCACCGTGTGGGCGCAGAACGAGTCGGCGATCGGTTGCTCGACCCGCATCTGGCCCGACACGGCCTTGTTCCACTGTCGGCCCTCGTCGATCAGGGCGAACGAGGCGCCCTGCCCGCCGAGCAGCACGCGGGCGCGCTCGACGATGTCGTCGAACCGCTTCTCGGGCGGGGTGTCGAGCAGGCCGAGGGCGCGCACGGCGGCGAGCTGGGCCTCGGCGTCCTGCGGGGCGTGCCGGGCGCGCCGGGCCGTGGCTCCGCGGTCGAGCTCGCGGTCGATCAGGGGGGCGAGCAGGGCGGCCTGGTCGGCGGCCCAGGCGCCGTAGCGCAGCACCTGCAGGCGGCGGTCGCCCGTGCCGCCGACGGCTGAGCCCGTCCGGCCCTGCTCGGCCGAGCCCGTCGACGGCACCGGCGGCAGCAGGAAGTGCAGGCGCTCACGCCCCGCACAGAGGTCGGCCGACAGCCGGTTGAGCACGCCGGCCTGCTGGTCGGCCGCCCCGCCGCGGGCGGCGCCGAACTTCTGCACCGAGCTCGGGGGCTGGATGCCGACCACGAGCAGGTGGCAGCTCGGGTCGGTGGCCTGCTCGAGCTGCGACAGCAGGGCGCAGAGGTGGCTGCTCCAGCGGTGACCGGGCAGCAGCTGGAGGGCGTCGCTCATGCCGAGCACGACGACGACGGCGTCGTAGCCGCGGAGGGGGCGCGACGCGGCGAGCTCGTGGGCGGTCGCGACGGTGACGTGCGGGTCGGCCAGGGCGTCGACGTCGGCGCCGCGCCCGGTCAGGGCGGAGAGCCGTCGGGCGAGGTGCCCCGGCAGCGCGAGGTCGTGGCTGCGGACGCCCCAGCCGACGGCGGGGCCGTTGCCGAACACGAGCACGCGGTCGGGGTCGGTGCCCGGCGCGTGCGCCGAGGGGGCGTCGTCGGGGCGGGGCGTGGTGAGGAAGTCGTCGACGACGCGGTAGCGCCCGCGGGCGACCGTTCGGACGGCTCGGTGCATCAGCGACATGCGGCAGCTCCGTCCCCGGGTGACGGGAGAGAGGGTGGTGGATCGGGCGGGGGCGGGGCCTGATCGTGGACGTTCGATCCTGGCCCACGCAGCCCGGGGCGGCAAGCCCCCGGACGGGGGCGCGGGGAGTCGCGGGTCGAGCCCCCGGTCAGCCCCGGTCGTCGGGGCTGCGCCGCGCCTCTCCCAGCGCGGCGAGGTCGTCGCCGAGCCCGGCGAGCCGCTCGTCGCGCTCGGCCTCGTAGGCGGGGTCGACGGTGCCCGCGGCGCGCACGCGCGTCACGACGGCGGAGCCGACGTCGGCCCAGGCGCGCTCGACGGCGGAGGCGACGATGCCGTCGACGTAGTCGCGGTCGCTGCGGAGGGCGTCGAGCCGGTCGGCGACGGCGACGTAGGTGTTCTCCCGGAACCACAGGGTCGCGTCGTCCGCGCTCCGGTAGTCGTGCTGGTGGCGGGAGCGGCCGCGGCTGCCCTTGGTCTTCGCGCGGGCGGCCTCGATGCGCTTGTTCTGGTAGCGCTGCTCCTCGGCGAGGCGGTGCAGGGTCCGGCCCACCGCCTCCGCGGTCTCGTCACGGTCGAAGACGTCGTCGTCGCGCAGGGCCCTGACCACGATGCGGTTCGCGACCGACACGACGGCGGCGGCCCGGGCGATGAGCAGGCCCTCCCCCACGGCGCGCTCGAGGGCGACCGGGTCGACCGGGGCGGGCTCGGCGGCGTCGCCCCGAGGGCTCCTCGACCACTTCACGCCGGTCTCCTCCCGATCACCCGCTCGGCTCCGAGCGTCCCGTCGATCAAAGCACGTCTCGGCCCGTCCCTCCTCCACCCGCCGGGAACGGCGACGGCCCCGCACGCCCCGGAGGGCGGACGGGGCCGTGGTCGTGGCCTGGGCGACCGGGCGTCAGGCGCCCGCGGGCTCCGTCGTCAGCGCGTCGCGGACGGCGCCGACGAAGTCGTCGAGGTCGTCGGGCGTGCGCGACGTGACCAGCGTGAAGCCGCCCTCGACGTCGGTGACGACCGAGCGGTCGACCCAGCTGCCGCCGGCGTTCGTCGCGTCGGTGCGGAGCGAGGCGAAGGAGGTGAGCTCCTTGCCCTTCAGCAGGTCGGCCTCGACGAGGAGCCACGGCCCGTGGCAGATCGCCGCGACGGGCGCACCGGCCGAGGCGAAGGCCTTCACCAGGGCGACCGCGGCGTCGTCCTGGCGCAGCGTGTCGGCGTTGATCGTGCCGCCGGGCACGAGCAGCAGGTCGTAGTCGGCCGCGGAGGCCTCCTCGATGGTGGTGTCGGGGCGGACGGACTGCCCCGGGTCCTTGTCGCCGACGAGGGTCTCGACGGGGCCGGTCGACTGGGCCGCGACGACGACGGTGGCGCCGGCCGCGCGCAGGGCCTCGGTCGGCACGACGAGCTCGTCCTGCTCGACGCCGTAGTTGGTGACGATCGCGAGAACGCGGCGACCGGTGAGATCGGTGTCTGCCATGGGGGTTCCTCCTCGGTGGCCCGCCGGGCGGGCCTCGTGTGATGACCCTCACGGTCTACGCCGGGCCGCTGGGCGCGGGCTCCGGGAGGGTGTCCCCCGGAGCCCGCCACGACCTCGGCGCCGGCCACCCGCGCGCCGTCCGGGTCAGCGCCGCGTCGGGTCCCAGCCGTCCGTCCCGGCGAGGTACGCCGCCGCCGTCATGCCGGCCGCCGCGTCGTCGCTGAGCTGCGGGCGGGTCGCCGGCGTCGTCACCACGGCGCCGGGGCCGGTGTTCCGGTACTCGCTGAACCGGCCGGCCGTCCAGGTCGTCACGGCGTCCCAGTCGTTCCACGGCTTGTCGACCGCGACGGCCGACCCGAGCACGGTGTCGCGGACGACGACCTGCGCCTTGCCCTGCGTCGAGTACGGCCGGCCGAGGTAGATCGTCCCGGCGGCGCCGTCGGTGACGATCGTGCTGTCGGTGACCAGGAACCCGAACGGCGACGCCGCGGAGACCGAGGAGTCGGTGAGCGAGGCCCCGGGACGGTCGAGCACGTGCACGGTGCTGTGGTCGATCACCGTGACGGCCCGGCCGAGCACCAGGTCGGCCCCGCCCTCGAGGTACGACCCCGTGACGAAGACGCGACTGAAGGTCGACGTGTTCGCCGTGGAGGCGAGCAGCGTCTGCTTGTCGCCGAGCAGGCGCACGTGGTCGACGACCTGCTTGTCTCCCGACTTCACCTGCAGCGCCGTCGCCTGAGCGCCCGGCGTGCTCGCCACGCTCTTGAGCGTGAGGGCCCGCAGGGTCCACTGGGGCCCGGAGATCGTCATCGCGGCGACCGCGCCGCCGGGGGCGGTGACCACGACGTCGGCGGGGTCGCCGGTCGCGCCGACGATCGTCACCCCGTAGCGGTTGCCGCTGACGACCGGGCCCGAGTAGGCGCCCGGCAGCACCAGCACGGTGCGGCCGCCCTGGGTCGTGTAGTCGGCGTTGTTCGGCAGGAGGCCCGGCGAGGCCGCGACCAGGGCGCCGGCCGCGTCGACCTGGCCGAGCACGCCCTGCAGCGTCGTGGCGTCGCCGCTGCCGTCGGCGGCGACCACGTAGTCGACCTTGACGGGGGTCGCGGAGGCGACCGCCGAGGGGGCCGACACCGCGCCTCCGGCCTTCGCGACGACCGACCACGAGTAGGCGGTGCCGACGACGACCGACTGGTCGACGAAGCGCGTGGCCTCGGCGCCCAGCGAGGCGACGACGGCCGAGCCGGCGGAGGCCGAGCTGCGGACCACGTCGTACCCGGTGACGCCGGAGGCGGTGCTCGCGGCCCAGCCGACGGTCACCGAGCCCTTGCCGAGGGTGGTCGTGACCGCCGTGGGGGCGACGGGGGCGACGGCCCCCGGGTCGACCGGCTCCGTCGGGGTCACCGGCGTGACGGCCGTGGCGGGCGTCGCCGTCACGGTGGCCGGCGCGGAGCGGTTGCCCGCCGCGTCGACCGCGACCACGGCCCAGGTGTACGGCTGGCCGTCGGTGAGGCCGGTGTCGCTCCAGCTCGTGACCGGCCCGACCGAGGCGACGAGGTTCGCGGCCGAGGGCGTGACGGTCGTGCCGGGTGCCCGGTGGACGGACCAGCCGACGACGTCGGCGTCGGCCGGCGCCGTCCAGCCCAGGGTCGCCGACCGCGAGCCCGCGACGGCGGTCAGCGCGGTGGCCGCGCCCGGGGCGGTGGCGTCGGCCGGAGCAGCCGGGTCGGCCACGGCGGGGTACCAGGAGGCGGCGCCCAGCCAGGCGGACACGGTCGCGGTGACCGACTCGGCGGGGGTGAGCTGCGGACGTGACGCGGTGGCGGTCGCGGCGGCGCCGGGCCCGGTGTTGCCGAACTCGGCGAACCGGGCCGCCGTCCAGGCGTACCCGTTGAAGTCCTGCCAGGGCGACGACTTGACGCCGGTGCCCAGCACGGTCTCGCGGATGATCGCCTGGGGCGCGTTCGCGGCGGTCGTCGTGCCCTGGGCGTACGGGCCGCCGAGGCGCACGTCGGTGACCCCGGCCGCCGGGGCGATCGTCGAGCCGACGACGAGGAAGCCCCGTCCGCCGACCGCGGTGGTCGACGGGATGAGCACGGTGCCCGAGGTGCGGGTCGGCGTGATGGTCGTGTCGTGCACCACCAGCGACGCCCGGCCGAGCAGGACGTTGCTCGCTCCGCGGACGGTCGACGACTCGATCATCTGTCGGCTGGTCGCGCCGGCAGTGGGCACGTCGGCCCAGACGGCACGGTCGACGGCGCTCAGCGCCACGCCGGTGAGGAGCACCCGGTCGCCCGTCATCGAGACGGCCGGGCCGTTCGAGGCGCCCGAGGTGTTCTCGACCGACAGCCCCTGCACCGTCACGCCCGAGCCGGTGATCGACAGGGCGGGCGCGGCCGTGCTGCTGATCAGGGTCACGTCGGAGGCGCGGGCCCCGCCGCCGAGGACGGTCACGTTCGACCGCGCGATGGTCGTGCTGCCGACGTAGCTGCCGGGCTCCACCCGGACGACCCAGGGGCCGGAGCCGGTGGCGGCGTCGACCGCCGACTGGAGCGTCGGGTAGGGGCCGCCGGCCTGGACGACCGCGTCGACGCGCTGCGCCGGCGTCACCGCGACGGCCGCGCTGCGGGCCGACTCGGCGCCGGAGGCGTCGACCGCCGTGACGGTGAACGAGGTCTCCGTGCCGTTGGTCAGGCCCGTGGCCGTGAAGCCCTGCGTCGTGGTCGCGCCGACCTCGACCCCGTCGCGCTGGACGCGGTAGCCGACGACGTCGGCCTCGGTCGACTCGTCCCAGGTGAGGACGGCCTGGCCGCTGCCGCCCGCGACGGCGAGGCCGACCGGGGCGGAGGGGGCGACGTCGGCGACCGGCGCGAGCGTCGGGTCCCAGCCGTCGGTGCCGGCGAGCCAGGCCGACGGCGTCGCGGCCGCGGCGTCGGCGTCGCTGAGCTGCGGCCTCTTGTCGTTGACCGTGGCGCCGGGGCCCGTCGTGCCGTGCTCGGCGAACCGGCCGTCGGTCCAGACGTTCGGGGCGAAGTCGACCCAGGGCTGCGACGTCGAGACGCCGTCCGAGATCCAGGTGTCGACCAGCGCGGTCTGGCCGCGGGAGTCGTCGCCGTAGGCGCCGTCGCTCCACGAGCGCCAGGGCCGGCCGAGCGCGAACGTCTCGTCGGCGTCGCTGGCGATCCGGCTGTCGACCACGAGGTAGCCACGGGCCTTGCTGGCGGTGCTCGGCGCGAAGATCGTGCCCCCGCCGTGCGCGGTCGCGTGGATCGTCGTCCGGTCGAAGACCGCGGTCGCCCGCCCGAAGACGAAGTCGACGTTGCCCTCGACGAAGCTGTCGACGTAGTACTGGCGGGGGTAGCCGCTGCCGTCGGCGGTGATGTTGCCGGACGCGTCGGCGTTGAGGGTGTCCTGCACGCCGAGGAGGCGCACGTCGCGGTAGACCTGGCGGTCGCCCGTCGCGCGGAGGGCGACGGCCTGCGTGTTGTAGGTGCCGATCTCGGGGTGCGCCGCCTTGTCGAACGTGTTGCTGATCGTCAGGTCGCGCACCTGCACGCCGGCGCCCGACAGGGTGACGGTGGCGCTGCCGGCGGTGCCGCAGGTGGCGGCGACGACGGCGGGGCAGGTGGTGGCGGAGCGGGGCGTGCCGTTGGCGTTGTCGAAGGTCAGCACGACGTCGCGGGGGTCGCCCGTGCTGCCGGCGATGACGAGGTTCGACTTCGACGACGAGACCACGCCGCGGTAGGTGCCGGGCTCGACGACGACCACGGAGGGCTTCGTCGCCGTGCCGGCGGGGACGGCCGCCAGGGCCTGCTGGAGGGTCGTGACGTCGCCCGAGCCGTCGGCGGCGACGGTGACGTCGGCGACCAGCGGCGCGGGGGCGGGCACCGCGGTGACGGCGGCCGGGGCGGACGACGTGCCGGCCCGGTCGACGGCGACCACGAGGTAGTGGACGGCCGTGCCGTTCGCGAGGCCCGTGTCGACGAAGGTCGGCTTCGCGACCTCGGCGACGAGCTGGGCCGGGTCGACGGCGACGGGCTCGTCACCGGTCGACCGGTAGACCCGGTAGCCCGTCACGTCGGCCTCGATCGACTCCGTCCACGACAGGCCGACGCGCTGTTCGTCGGGGCTGGCGACCAGCCCGGCCACGGCGAGGGGCGCCACGTCGGGGCGCGGGGCCGCGACCGGGTCCCAGCCGTCGCTGCCCGCGAGGTAGGTCGCGGCCGTGTAGCCGCGCGCCTCGTCGTCGGTGAGCTGGGGGCGGGTGGCGGAGGTGCCGCTGCCGGGCCCGACGTTGCCGTGCTCGGCGAAGCGGGCGCTCTGCCAGGTGGTGGTGACGCCGCTGTTGACCATGTTCGTCCAGGTCTGGGTCGAGCTGACCACCGGTCCGAGCCAGGTGTCGCGGACGACGACCTGGGCGATCGCCGACGAGTCGGCGACGCTCGTGCCGTCGGCCTGCGCCTTGCCGGGCTGCCAGGGGCGGCCGAGCGACTGCGAGCCGTCGGGGGCGGTGCCGACGATGCGGCTGCCCGTGATCAGCACGCCGAAGCGCTGCGAGACGTCCGTGCTGGCCGCGGTGACGGCGCCGTTCGGCGACGTGCCGTGGTCGAGCGCCGCGAGGGTGGAGTCGTCGATCACGACGGTGCCGCGCCCGAAGACGAAGTCGACGTCGCCGGCGACGTACCCGCCGTGGAAGTACGAGCGCGCCGGCACGCCCGCGGACGGGCTGTTGGCGTACCAGGTGTCCTGGTTGCCGAGCAGGTGCACGTTCTCGTACACGAGGCGGTCGCCGGTGGTGCGGAGGGCGACGGCCTGGCCGGAGGCGTACGTGCCCTCGACGTAGGCGTTCTCGACCGTGAGGTCGCGCAGCTGCACCGAGTTGCCGGTGATGACGAGCGTCGCGCTCCCCGAGGTGCCGTAGGTGTCGGCGACCCCGTTCGTCGTGGTGCCGGTCGGCGTGCCCGCCGCGCGGTCGCCGGTGATGACGACGTCGCCGGCCTGGCCGGTGGCGCCCACGACGATCGTGTGGGGCTTGCTGATCGTGGCGTACTCCGCGTACCGGCCCGCGGCCAGCGAGATGACGGTGGGGTCGGTCGCGGTGCCCGCGGGGGCCGCCGCGAGGGCGTCGCGGAGCGTCGTGAAGCGCGTCACGCCGTCGGCGGGGGCCGCCGGGTCGACGACGACGTCGGTGACGAGCGGGGCCGCGGCGACGAGCGCCGTGACCTCGGCCGACGGCGCCGACACGGCGCCGGTGCGCGAGAGCGCCACGACGACGTAGCGGTACGTCGACCCGGTGCTGACCGTGGTGTCGCTCCAGGTCGGCGCGTCGACGGTGGCGACCGGCGCGAAGGGCCCGGTCTCGTCGGCGCGCAGCACCTGCCAGCCGGTGACGGCGGCGGAGGCGTCGTCGCTCCAGCTCAGGTGCACGACGCGGGCGTCGGGCGAGGCGACGACGTCGGTCGGGGTCGCCGGCAGCGCGGTCGACGCGGCACGGACGGGGTTCCAGCCGTCCTTGCCGGCGAGGTACTTCTCGGGCGTCGCCGCCGCGGCCTCCTTGGCCGTCAGCTGCGGGCGGTTCTCGTTCGTGCCGGCGCCGGGGCCGGTGTTGCCGCTCTCGGCGAAGCGGGCGTCCTTCCAGGAGAAGGGCACCTTGACGCCCGACGAGTTCGTCGACGACATGTCGTCCCAGGGGGCCGCCGCGTCGATCGCGCGGGGCAGCCAGGTGTCCTTGACGACGACCGAGCCGAGCGCGTCGGGGTCGGCGCTCGGGTGCCACGGGCGGCCGAGGTTGACCGTGCCGGCGGCGGCGTCGCTCACGACCTTGCTGTCGGTGATCAGGAAGCCGTACTTGCTGCCCGTGTCGGTGCTGGCGGCGGTGAGGTAGCCGTTGTTCGCCTTGCCCCGGTCCAGCGACCGCAACGTCACGCGCTGGAACACCGCGGTGCCGGCGCCGAAGACGTAGTCCACGTCGCCCTCGACGTAGCTGTCGACGTAGTACTGGCGGATGCGCGTGGTGGGCTTCGGGGTGTCGGCCAGCAGGGTGTCCTGGTTGCCGAGCAGGCGGACGGTGTCGGCGACGAAGCGATCGCCCTCGACGCGGAGGGCGACGGCCTGGGCGCTGGTGATCTGCGGGTTCGCGGCCTCGTCGAAGGTGTTGGCCACGGTGAGGTGGTCGAGGGTCACGTTCGCGGCGGTGACGAGCACGACGGCGCTGCCGGCGGTGCCGAGCGTCGACTCCGGCTCGTCGGGGTCGGCGCTGCCCGAGGCGCGGGCCGACCGGATCACGACCTCGCCGGGGGTCGCCCCGGTGCCGTGCACCTGGACGTTGGGCCGCGAGATCTCGAACGACTCGTCGTAGGTGCCGGGGGCGACGTCGACGCGGTACGCGTCGAGCGCGGCGCGCGGGATCGCGGCGAGGGCCGCACCGATGGTGGCGTAGGTCCCCTCGGGTCCGACGGTCAGCACGGTCTGCACGACGGGCAGGGGCACGGCGACGGTGCGCGAGGTCGCGGTGACGACGCCGCTGGCCTTCGAGACGTTGCCGACGCGGTCCTGGGCGGTCACGCGGTACGAGGCCGCGACTCCCTGGGGCGCGCTGGTGTCGACGAAGCGGGGGGAGGCGCCGGACGCGTCGAGCGGGACGGTCGCCAGCAGGGTCCACGTGCCCCCCGCGACGCTGCGCGACACGGCCCAGCCGGCGAGGTCGAGGTCCTTCGGGGCCGTCCAGGAGAGCGCGAGGCCGGCGGTCGGGCCGGCGGCGACCTTCAGCGAGCCCGGAGCACCCGGGGCGACGTTCGGCGACTTCGCCGTGACGGCGAGGTACGACGACGCGTTGCCCGAGCGGTCGACGGCGCGCACGCGGTAGTAGACGGTGTCGCCCTCGGCGACGGTCGGGTCGGTGAAGGTCGACGCGACGAGGACGCCCTGCCCGCCCGCCGGGAGGTGGGGCACGTAGACCTCGTCGCCGTTCCGCTTCGTCACGGCGTAGCCGGCCAGGTCGGCCTCGCCGCCGCCCGTCCACGAGACCGTCACGCCTCCGGTCGCCAGCACGACGACCTTCGGGCTCGACGGAGCGCGGGGCGGCGTGGTGTCGCCGGGGACGGCGGTGCTGACGACGGCTGCCGGGCCCTGCCCCGCGGCGTTCGTCGCGACGACGGACCACCACGACGTCGCCCCGGCGGGGGCGGCGGCGTCGACGGCGCTCGTCGCCGTCGCGGAGGAGGTGGGCACGCGCACCCACGGCCCGGACGCCGCGACGCCGCGGGAGAGCACGTAGCCGGTGGCGCCCGGCGTGGCCGACCACGAGACGGTGGGCACGCCGGCGCTGCTGAGCTTCACGGCGAGCCCGGCCGGGGCGGCGGGGACGACCGCGGGGCCCGCGGGGCGGGTGGCGCTGACCGTCGTGGCCGACGACACGTTGCCGCTGTGGTCGACGGCGGTCACGCGCCAGGTCGACTTCACGCCCGAGGGCGCCTGGGCGTCGGTGAACTGCGACGTCGTGACCGGCGAGCTGGTGAGCTGCACGGCGGAGCCGCCGGAGGAGGCGGTGCGGGTGACCGTCCAGCCGGCGACGTCGGGCTCCGTCGCGTCGGCCCAGTCGAGGGCGACCCCGGCGGCGGAGACGGTGGCCTTGAGCTTCGCGGGCGCCGAGGGCTTCGTCGTGTCGGTCGCCGTGACCGACTTGACGCTCGAGAGCTTCGAGACGTTGCCCGAGCGGTCGACCGCGGCCACGGCGTAGGAGGCCTTCGCCCCGCCCGTGATCGTCGCGTCGACCGCCGACGGGGTCGTGGGGCTGGCGACGAGGGTCGACGACGTCGACACCGACGACGTGGTCGAGCGGTACACGCGGTACCCGGCGAGGTCGCCGGCCGAGACCTTGCCCCAGCTCAGCGAGCTGCCGACGCCGCCGCTGTAGCTGACCTTCAGGCTGCTCGGCGCGGACGGCGGCGTCGTGTCAGCCGCGGCCGTGGCGGCCTGGATCGGCAGGGCCGCGCCGGCGAGCGCGACCACGGCGGCGACGGCGACGACGGCGCGCGTGCGCCCGGGGGCGGAGGCGCCGCGGCGGCGGGCGGCGCGTCGGCCGTGCGCCCGCGGGGACGGGGCGACGGGGGCGGAGTCGGGAGAGGGCGTGACGGGACGACCGGGCATGGCGGTGGGGTGCCTTCGGGTAGGCGCGGCGACCGACCGCCCGGGCACGCGCCGACGCACCACGGCCGGGGGCCGTGGGGCGGGACGGGTGCGCGGCGATCGTGCATCGCAGGTTCGGGTGAGCGCTCACTCCGAGGTGGGGTGGGCCCCGGAGCGTCCCCATCATGGGGGACGCACAGCCCCAGACGCAAGGGTCTCTCACGTCGGCGTGTCGTCGGTGCTGCGGGCACGCCTCCCCGGGGCTCCTCCGCCCCCCGGGCCACGGCGTCGGCGCGCGCCCGCCTCAGCTCGCGAGCAGCGCCCGCGCCGTGCCCTCGTCGAGGATGAGGTCGGTCGCCAGCCCGGCCGCGAGGGCGCCGCGCACGCCCGCGACCTTCGCCTCGCCGGCGACGACGCAGACCCGTCGGGGAGCCCGGCGGACGGTGGCGAGGTCGGGCCCCGTGCCGCGGGCGTTCAGCTCGATGTCGGTCGACGAGCCGTCGGCGCGGTAGAAGACCGTCGCCACGTCGCCGACGACGTGGTCGGCGTCGAGGCTGTCGTGGTCGCTCTGCTCGAGGTAGCCGCCCGAGTAGACGTGGCTGGGCACTCGTGCGTCGCGCGAGCCGACGCCGAAGACGACGAGGTCCATCGACGCCTGCAGCTCGAGCACGCGCTTCGTGCTCCGCTCCCGCCACAGCGCCCGCTTCGTCGCCGGGTCGTCGAAGAACGCCGGCACCGGGAACTGCTGGATCGCCGCCGTGTACGCCTGCCCGAAGCGCCGCAGGATCTCGCTCGCGTACTCGATGCCCGTCGTGCGCGTGTTCGCGGCGCCGTTCAGCTGCACGACGACCGAGTTGTGCGTCGGCTTCGGCACCAGCGACCGGCTCACGGCGCTGAGCGTCGAGCCCCAGGCGACCCCGATGACCATGTTCGAGTCGACGTACGGCGTGATCGTTCGTGCAGCCGACAGGGCGACCCGTTCGAGCCGGTCGACGTCGCTCGTCTGGTCGGGCACCGGCACGACGTGCGCCACGACGCCGAAGCGCCGGTGCAGCCCCTCGGCGACGGCGGTCGCCTGGTCGAGCGGCGACTTGATCTGGATGTCGACGAGCCCCGACTCGCGGGCGGACTTCAGGAGGCGCGAGACCGACGAGCGGGACGTCCCCAGCTCCGAGGCGATCGCCTCCATCGTGAGGTCCTGCATGTAGTAGAGGTGCGCCGCGCGCAGCGCCTCCTGGGTCTTCTCCGCCGTCGTCAGCTCGGTCACGAGCACCTCCGTGCACATGTGTGCAGATACGTTGCACCCTCGCTCCGAGGGGTCGACCATGAGGTTACCGGCGAGACGGTGCGTCCACCCGCCCCGCCACCACCCCCAGATGGAAGAAGACCCCGTGACCGAGTCGAAGAAGACACAGAGCATCCGCAAGAACGTCGCCGCGATCATCGACCGCCCGACCGCGAAGGTGTTGATCGTCGGAGGGGGCATCAACGGCATCGCGACCTTCCGCGACCTCGCCCTCCAGGGCGTCGACGTCGTCCTCGTCGAGCGCAACGACTACGCCTCGGGCGCCTCGGCCGCCTCGTCGCACATGATCCACGGCGGCATCCGCTACCTCGAGAACGGCGAGTTCCGCCTCGTCCGCGAGAGCGTCGAGGAGCGCAACGGCCTCCTCAAGATCGCCCCGCACTACGTGAAGCCGCTGCAGACGACGATGCCGATCTTCTCGACCTTCTCGGGCATCCTCAACGCCCCGCTGCGCATGCTCACGCACAAGCAGCGCTCCACCAAGGAGCGCGGCGCGCTGCTGATCAAGGTCGGCATGACCCTGTACGACTCCTTCTCGCGCGACGGCGGCTCCGTGCCCCGCCACGTGTTCCGCACCGGCAAGGCCGCGCTGAACGACATGCCGGCCCTCAACAAGGGCGTCAAGTACACCGGCACCTACTACGACGCGTCGGTCCACGAGCCCGAGCGCCTCGCGCTCGACGTGCTCAAGGACGGCCTCGCGGTCGGCACCGGCGCCCGCAGCGCCAACTACGTCGAGGCCGTCGGCTCTCGCGACGGCGGCGTGCTGCTCCGCGACGTCGTCAGCGGCACCGAGTTCGTCGTCCAGGCCGACGTCGTCATCAACGCCTCCGGCCCCTGGACCGACCTCACGAACCAGGCGTTCGGCGGCGAGTCGGCGTACATGGGCGGCACCAAGGGCTCGCACATCGTCGTCGACAACGCCGAGCTGCTCGAGGCCACCAAGGGCCGCGAGATCTTCTTCGAGAACAACGACGGCCGCATCGTGCTCATCTACCCGCTCAAGGGCCGGGTGCTGATCGGCACGACCGACATCGATGCCGACCCGTCGCAGCCCGCGGTCTGCACCGAGGAGGAGGTCGACTACTTCTTCGACCTCGTCAAGCACGTCTTCCCGCAGATCGAGCTCGGCCGCGACCACATCGTCTACCGCTACTCGGGCATCCGCCCGCTGCCCCGTCACGAAGACACGGCCCCCGGCTTCGTGTCCCGCGACTACCGCATCGTCGAGACGCCCATCACGGGCCTCACCTCGACCGTGCTGAGCCTGGTCGGCGGCAAGTGGACGACCTTCCGCGCCCTCTCGGCGCACCTGTCGACCGAGGCCACGAAGCGCCTGGGCGTCGAGCGCACCGTCGACACGACGGGCATGGCGATCGGCGGCGGCAAGGGGTTCCCGACCACCGACGCGGCCCGCACGACGTGGGTCGCGGCGCACGCCGACGGCCTCGACCGTGACCAGGTCGACCGCCTGCTGACGCGCTACGGCACCCGTGCCGAGAGCGTGATCGAGACGCTGCTCGACCAGCCGTCGCAGCCGCTGGCCAGCGAGCCCGAGCTGACCGAGGCCGAGATCGCCTACTTCGCCGAGCACGAGGACGCCGTCCACCTCGCCGACGTGGTGCTGCGCCGCACGAACCTCGCGTTCGTCGGCGGCGTGACCATCGAGCTGCTCACCGAGATCGCCGACGTCCTGGGCCGCGCCCTCGACTGGAGCGACGAGCAGCGCGACGCCGAGATCGAGGCGACCATCGAGACGCTGCGCGCCTCGCACGGCGTCGAGGTCGGCTCGCAGCACGTGCCGAGCGAGACCGCCACGGCCTCGAAGTGACGACCCGCGCCTCCTGACCCGCGAGGGCCCCCGGGAGGCGCGGTGCACCGGCCCGTGCGCGTCGCGTTCCTGACCCGACACGGTGCGCACGCCAGGAGAGACCCGCCCGCCCCTCGGGGCCGGGCGGGTCTCGTGCGTCCGGGAGCGACCCGGGCCGCCGTCCACAGCCTGCGCCCCCTCGGACGACGGACTGGTATGTGACACTTCTCCGGTAGGGTCGTGCCGTACCGCCCTCGTGCCGAACGGAGACCGCCGTGCCCATCCCCACCTCGCCCCCCGCCGTCGAGCGTCAGCTGCTGCGCGACACGGTCCGCTCGCGCATCCGCGACGCGATCGTCGACGGCACGCTCGAGCCCGGCGAACGCCTGCACGACGACGAGCTGATCGCCTGGCTCCAGGTGTCGCGCACCCCCATCCGCGAGGCGCTCGGCGACCTCGTGCGCGCCGGCCTCGTCGAGATGGCGCCGAACCGCTACACCCGGGTCGCGACTCCCCGGGCCGAGGAGGCCATCGAGGCCGTCCAGACGCTCGGCGTCCTGTTCGGCGGCGCCGTGCGCCTCGCCGTCCCCCTGCTGTCGGCGGGCGTGACGGCCCAGATCGTGGCCGGCATCGACGCCTGCCTCGCCGACCTCGACGCGGAGGACGGCCCGGCGCTCAACGCCCACACCGTGGCGCTCTTCTCCACCTACGTCGACCACTGCGGCAACGCCTCGCTGCAGCGGGTCTGCCGCGACGTGACCGACGGCCTCGCCTACAAGCTCCGCCTGCCGAACATCGTCCAGGTGCTCAACTGGGCCGGCATGGCGGAGCAGTACCGCCTCCTGCGGCAGGCCACGCTCGACGGCGACCCGATCACCGCCGAGCTCGCCGCCGAGGCCCTGCACGAGCTGCCGGGCGAACGGCCCGCCCCGGCGCGCGGGGGCGGGCCGGGGCCGGTCGCGGCCCAGCCCGTCGTCGAGGCCCAGCCCGTCGTCGAGGCCCAGCCCGTCGTCGAGGCCCAGCCCGTCGTCGAGGCCTAGACCGTCGTCGCGTCGTCGACCTCGCCGACGAGCTCCTCGATGATGTCCTCCAGGAAGAGCACGCCGGTCGTGGTGCCGTCGGCCCGCACCGAGCGGGCCACGTGGGCGCCGCTGCGGCGCATGGCCGCGAGGGCGTCCTCGAGGTCGGCGTCGTGCGAGACCGCCCCCAGGCGACGGATGCGCTTCTCGGGCACCGGGGCGTGGAACGACTCCGGCGTCGTGAGGTCCATGACGTCCTTGAGGTGCAGGTAGCCGGTGGGCTGCCCGTCGGCGTCGGTGAGGACGTACCGCGAGTAGCCGTGGGCCGAGACGGCCCGCTGCACGTCGGCCGGCGTGGCCGCCGGGGCGAGGCGCACCATGTCGGCCACCGGCACCTCGACGTCGCGCACCTTCCGGGTCGTGAACTCGAACGCGGCGCTGAGGGTGCCCGACGCGTCGTCGAGCACGCCCTCGCGCGTCGACTGCTGCACGATGCCGGCGACCTCGTCGAGCGTGTAGGTGCTGGTCGCCTCGTCCTTCGGCGTCACGCCGAAGAGCCGCAGCACGCCGTTGGCGATGCCGTTGAGCGACCAGATCACGGGCCCGAACACGCGGGCCACGACGACGAGCGGCGGGGCCAGGATGAGCGCGGCCCGGTCGGGCACCGAGAACGAGAGGTTCTTCGGGATCATCTCGCCGACCACCACGTGCAGGAAGGTCACGAGCACGAGGGCGATGACGAACGCCACGACGCCGATGGCCTCGGCCGACAGCGTGGTCAGCCCGAGCGGGATCTCGAGCAGGTGGTGGATCGCGGGCTCCGACACGTTGAGGATCACCAGCGAGCAGACCGTGATGCCGAGCTGGCTGGTCGCGAGCATGAGCGTGGCGTGCTCCATCGCCCACAGGGTCGTCTTGGCGGCCTTGCTGCCCGCCTCGGCGCGCGGCTCGATCTGCGAGCGACGGGCGCTGATGACGGCGAACTCGGCGCCGACGAAGAAGCCGTTGACGACGAGCAGCACCACCAGCCAGACGATGCCGGGCAGGTACTCACTCATGGGTCAGGTCCTCTCGGAGGGCGGTGGCGATGCGGTCGTGCTCCGCGCGGTCGGCGCGGTCGCGGTTCTCGGCGGGGGTGGCGGGGCCGGAGGCGCGGGTCGTGCCGGCCGGGCCGGTCGCGTCGTCGTCCGCCCGCGGCACGAAGCGCAGCCGCTCGGTGCGCTGGCCCACGACGCGCTCGACGCGGAGGGCGCCGCCGGCGACCTCCACCTCGTCGCCGACCTCGGGCAGCCGCCCGAGCCGCTCGGTGACGAAGCCGCCGACCGTCTCGTAGTCGCCGTCGTCGGGCACGCGGATCGCGGCCCGGTCGTGGAGCTCGTCGGGGCGGAGCGCGGCGTCGAAGAGCACGGTGCCGCCCGAGCGGACGATGCCGACGCGGGCCCGGTCGTGCTCGTCCTCCAGCTCGCCCACGATCTCCTCGACGAGGTCCTCGAGGGTGACGAGGCCGGCGGTGCCGCCGAACTCGTCGGTGACCACGGCGATCTGGAAGCCGTCGCGGCGGAGCAGGCCGAGCAGCGTGTCGGTGCCCATGGTCTCGGGCACGAAGCGCGCGTCGGAGACGAGGGAGGAGACGAGGACCTCGTCGCGCTCGGCGAGGGGCAGGGCGAACGCCTGCTTGACGTGCACGACGCCGAGGATGTCGTCGGAGTCGTCGCCGATGACGGGGAACCGCGAGAACCCGCTGCTCAGCGAGGCCTCGACCACCGCGGCGGCGGTGTCGGTGGCCCGGACGGTCGTCATGCGCACGCGCGGCGTCATCACGTCGACGGCGTCGTGCTCGGAGAAGCGCAGGGTGCGGCCCAGCAGGGTCGCGTGGTCGTCGTCGAGGACGCCCTCGAGCGCCGACCGGCGGACGAGCGAGCTGAGCTCCTCGGCCGAGCGGGCGCCCGAGAGCTCCTCCTTGGGCTCGATGCCCATGCGGCGGATGGCCGCGTTGGCCGTGTTGTTGAAGAGCAGGATCACGGGCTTGAAGACGGTCGTGAAGGCCGCCTGGAACGGCACCACGAGCTTCGCGGTGGCCAGGGGCAGGGCGAGGGCGAAGTTCTTCGGCACGAGCTCGCCGATCACCATCGAGAAGAGGGTCGCGACGAGGATGCCCACGACGGCGCCGATGCCGGGCACGATCGCCTCGGGCACGCCGAGGCCGGTGAGCGGGCCCTCGAGCAGCGAGCTGATCGCCGGCTCGAACGTGTAGCCCGTCAGGAGCGTCGTCAGCGTGATGCCGAGCTGCGCGCCGGAGAGGTGCGTCGACGTGATGCGGAGGGCCGCGATGGTCGGGCCGAGGCGCTTCTCGCCCCGCTCCTGGCGCTTCTCGAGGTCGTTGCGGTCGAGGTTGACCAATGAGAACTCGGACGCGACGAACAGGCCGGTGCCGACCGTGAGGACGAGACCGATGCCCAGCATCACCCACTCATTCATGATGCCCCTCCCCCCGTGGTGCGGCCGCCGAGGCGGTCAGGGCCGGGAAGGGCCAGGGCATGTGGGAGGGAGGGTCGTCCATGAGCGAGAACGGTAGGGGCCTGCGCCGACAGACCCCTGGGAACGTGCAGGCGCTGCACGGGCCGACCGGCGCCGGGGAGGCCGTACTGTGGAGCCGATCGAGATTGGACCACCACCCCGTGACTGACATGAGCCTCCGGCTTCCGACGACGCGGTTCCGCGCCGTCTTCGCGCTCGGCACCCGGCGCGCGGCCGGCCTGCCCCTCCCGACGACCCTCGGCGCCCCGAACCTCTTCGCGGAGTGGGACGACGAGACGGAGCAGAGCACGCTCTACGTCGGCTTCGGCACGGGGCAGATCCACCTCGACACCGCGCCCACGGGCATCGAGCACCACTTCCACGAACTCAGCGGCGACGACACCGACGTCAGCCCCTGGAACGGCGACGACACGCGACAGCTGCTCGACTGGTCGTCGGCCCTCCTCTCCGACTTCCACCAGCTCGTGCCCGACCTGCTCGACGACGTCGACGACGCGGCCGCCTGGCACGACGCCGGCCTGACCCTCTGGGTCTGCGAGGTCGAGGAGCCCACGCAGCTCGACCTGATCGAGGTCGACATCGAGGGCGAGCTGCTGACCCTGCCGTGGCTCGGCGCCGGCCACGTCGAGCACGACCACGTCGAGGAGTCGGCGCACGGCGCCCTCGACCACGGCGTCGACGACGACCGCGAGCACCCGATCGCCCTGCTCTGGACGGCCGAGGCCGACGGCACGCCGGACTCCCCCATCGCCGAGGCCTGGCTGCGGCCCGGTACCGAGCAGCCCGTCACCCGGGCCGTGCCCGGCGTCGACTGGGCGGCGGTGGGCATGCCCGCCGACGAGGTGCTGTCGTGGCTCGAGGGCATCTACCTCAACCACCACGTGCTGCCCGACCCGGCCGGCACGATCCTCACCGGGGTGCTCGAGCGCCTCGGCGGGATCGACGGGACCGACTAGGGCGGGGCTCAGACCAGGTCGCCGTCCGGCGAGAGCGACGGCTCCTCCGGCCCGGTGAGCGCGTAGTCGTGCACGTGCGACTCGCGCACCTCGGCCTCGTCCTCCTCCGACGCGCCCTCGCCCCGGAAGTCGTCGAGCGCCTGCTCCGAGACCCACCGCTGGGCGACGTTGACGCGGCCCGGGTCGACGACGTCGGGCGAGAGGGCGTAGTCGAGGTTGCCGGGTGCGACGCGCGCGGCCTCGATCTCGGGGGCACGGCTGGCGAGGTAGTCGTCGCGCAGCTCCGGGTCGACGAGCAGGTGTCCGGTGACGATGATCATGCGGCCACCCAACACCCCCGCCCCGGTGCGGCCGCGGCGTCGGGGTACGACGAAGGGCCCCGGCGAGTGCCGGGGCCCTTCGGTGCGCGACGGGACGTGCCCGTGCTGCTGCTGCCTAGCGGCGGCTGCGACGACCGGTGACCTGGATGTAGATCACGAGGACGATGATGGCGCCGATGATCGAGCCGATGATGCCGGAGGGCTGGAAGAAGCCGTCAGCGTTGTCGCTGCCGAAGAGCAGGTAGGCGAGGAAGCCACCGACGAACGAACCGATGACGCCCAGCAGGATGGTCATGGGGATCGAGATGTTCTGCTTGCCCGGGACGACGAGGCGAGCGACGGCACCGGCGATGAGCCCGATGACGAGAAGGCTGATGATGAGGCCGATCATGGTGTTCTCCTTGATGTTGTCATGTCTGCGACATGCGAGAGCGGCCGGGTCAGCCGCTCCGACCACTGAACCACGCCTGAGCGTTCCCTGTTACGTCTCGTCGAGAACTGGTGCTGGAGCACGACGTGAGCTAAGCGATCTGGGCGCGGGACACGATCGTCCTGTAGGGAGCGACTCGCGCCTCCTTCGTTACGGTCATGTGAAACATCAGGGCGGAGGCGCGGCGCGGCCCCCGGGGCACGCCAAGCTGTCAGGGGGCCCCGCCGGGGGCCCAGCGAGGAGCAGCATGAGCGACCACCCCCGATCCGCCCCCGCCCCGGCCGACGGCGCGACGACGACGAGCGCGACGGGGCCGCGGCACCCCGTCGACGAGGTGCCTCCGCTCCGCCGCCTGCTGCCGCTCGGCCTGCAGCACGTGCTCGCGATGTACGCGGGCGCCGTCGCTGTGCCGCTCGTGATCGGCACCGCCCTCATCGAGGCCGGGCGGCTCGACCCCGGCGCCCTGCCGCACCTGATCACCGCCGATCTCTTCGTCGCCGGGATCGGCGCGGTGCTCCAGTCGGTCGGGGTCTGGCGGGTCGGTGCCCGCCTGCCGCTGATGCAGGGCTGCACCTTCGCATCGGTCGGACCGATGATCACCATCGGCACCGAGCACGGCGTCGGCGCCATCTACGGCTCGGTCATCATGTGCGGGCTGATGATGTTCGCCATCGCCCCCGTCTTCTCGCAGCTCGTGCGGTTCTTCCCGCCGCTCGTGACCGGCACGGTCATCCTCGTCATCGGCCTCTCGCTGATGAGCGTGGCCGGCGGCTGGGTGATCGACGGCGCCACCGACGGGGCGCCGCCGGTCAACGTCGCCCTCGCCGCCGGCACCCTCGCGGTCATCGTGCTGATCGAGCGCTTCGCCCCGCCGGCCCTCGGGCGCCTGTCGATCCTGCTCGGGCTCGTCGTGGGCACGCTCGCCGCCGTGCCGCTCGGCCTCGTCGACGTCAGCGCCGTCGGCGAGCAGCCGTGGGTCGGCTTCTCGACGCCGTTCCAGTTCGGGCTGCCCACCTTCCCGGCCGCGGCGGTCATCTCGATGCTCATCGTCGGCCTCGTGATCATGACCGAGACCACCGGCGACATCGTCGCCGTCAGCGAGATCGTCGACCGGCCGCTGACGCCCCGCCGCCTGGCCGACGGGCTCCGCGCCGACGGGCTCACCACCGTGCTCGGCGGGGTGTTCAACACCTTCCCGTACACGGCGTTCGCGCAGAACGTGGGGCTGGTCAGCATCACCGGCGTCAAGTCGCGCTGGGTCGCCACCTGCGCCGGCGTGATGCTGATCGCGTTGGGGCTCGTGCCGAAGCTCGGCGCCGTCGTCGAGGCCGTGCCGCTCGCCGTGCTCGGCGGGGCCGGCGTCGCGCTCTTTGGCATCGTCGCGGCGAGCGGCGTGCGCACCCTCTCGACGGTGCGGTTCACCGACCGGAACGTGCTGGTCGTCGCCCTCGCCGTCGGCGTCGGCCTCCTGCCGACGGTGTCGCCGACGATCTACGAGCGGTTCCCGTCGTGGTTCACGCTGGTCTTCGACTCCGGCATCAGCGCCGGGGCGATCGTCGCGATCGCCCTCAACCTCCTGCTCGGCGGCGAGCGGGTCGCCCGCGGTGGCGACAGCGTCGCCGAGGGCCCGTCCGCCCACGACGCCGTCCGCGGCGCGCAGCTCGCGGCCGATCCGGAGCCGCCGACCCGCTGACCGGGCCGCCGCGCACGACGCGGCCCGCGACTCCCCGGTGACGAGGAGGCGCGGGCCGGGTCGTGCAGGAAGGCCTACTTGGCGAGGAACGCCAGCACGTGGCGGTTCCACTCGTCCTTGTGCGAGACGGTGACGCCGTGCGGGCCGCCCTCGATCACGACGAGCTCGCTGCCGGCGATCGCCTCGTGCGTGCGCTTGCCGCTGACCTCGAACGGGACGGTGTTGTCGGAGTCGCCGTGGATCACGAGCGTCGGCACCGTGATGCGCGTCAGGTCGTCGCGGAAGTCGGTGGTCGCGAAGGCCACCGTGCAGTCGAGCGTGCCCTTGGGCGACGCCATCTCGGCGATCGCGACGTTGTAGGCGATCTGCGCGTCGCTGACCTTCGGGCCGTTGAGCAGCGAGGGCTTGCCGGCCGTGAAGAACATCTTCACGAACTCCTCGAGGAAGGCGGGCCGGTCGCCCACGATGCCGTCGTGGAACCACGCGGCGAGGTCGTCGTCGACGCCGCCCTCGGGGTTGTCGTCGCTCTTGTAGAGGTACGGCGGCACGGCGCTGGCGAAGACGAGCTTCGCGATGCGGTCCTGACCGTAGGTGCTCACGTAGCGGGCCAGCTCGCCGCCGCCCATCGAGAAGCCGATCAGCGTCACGTCGTGCAGGTCGAGGGTGTCGAGCACGGCCTCCAGGTCGGCGGCGAAGGTGTCGTAGTCGTAGCCGTCCCACGGCTGCGACGACTGGCCGAAGCCACGGCGGTCGTACGTGATGACCCGGTGGCCGGCCTCGACGAGCGCGGGCACCTGGCCCTCCCACGAGCGACCGCTGAGGGGCCAGCCGTGGATCAGGACGACGGGGGCGCCGCTGCCGGCGTCTTCGTAGTGGAGCTCGACCTCGGGGCCGGTGGCGGAGGGGACGGTGATGGTGGGCATGGCTGCCTTCCTTCGTGTCGTGTCGGATGTGACCCCGACACTGGACCCGCGCCCTGGGAGCGACCGGAGGGTGTCCGGGGAGCGCACCGACCGGCGCGTTCCCCGGACCGCCCCGCGGGGCGGGGAGCCGGTGCGGGCTCAGGCCTCGCGCCACCAGGTGTCGTGCGGGGTGGCCGGCACGCGGCGCTTGTGCTCGGTGGCGAGGTAGCGCTGCTCGATCAGCTCGGCCGTCGCGTCGTCGACGTCGCGCCCCTCGAGGTACGCGTCGATGTCGGCGTAGGTGAGGCCGAGGTTCGCCTCGTCGGTCTGGCCGGGCGTCTCGTCGAGCAGGTCGGCCGTCGGCGCCTTCTCGTAGAGGCGGGCCGGCGCGCCGAGGTGCCGGAGGAGGGCGGCGCCCTGGCCCTTGCTGAGCCCGGTGAGCGGCGTGAGGTCGACCCCGCCGTCGCCGTACTTCGTGAAGAAGCCGGTGAGCGCCTCGGCCGCGTGGTCGGTGCCCACGACGAGCAGGCCGCGCTCGCCCGCGATCGCGTACTGGGCCACCATGCGGGTGCGGGCCTTGACGTTGCCCTTCGCGAAGTCGCTGACGGGCGCCCCGAGGGCGGCGGCGACGTCGCCGGCGGTGCCGTCGACACCGCCCTGGATGTTCACGACCAGGCCCTCGGCGCCGTCGATGAAGCCGAGCGCGAGCTGCGCGTCGTCTTCGTCGGCCTGCACCTTGTAGGGCATGCGGACCGTGACGAGCTCGGCCTCGCCGCCGTCGCGGCGCACGCCCTCGACGGCGAGCTGGCAGAGACGACCGGCGAGCGTGCTGTCCTGCCCGCCGCTGACCGCGAGCACGAAGCCCGCGGCGCCGGTGGTCTCCAGGTAGTCACGGAGGAAGGCCACGCGCGTCTCGACCTCGGTGGCGGGGTCGATCTGCGGGGCGACGGCGAGCTCGGCGATGATGGTCTGCTGCAGCGGTCTCATGCGTCGAGAGTAGCCACGACGCCCGACAGCTGCGCGGGGCCCTACTTCGAGGAGCCCATGGCCACGAACGACGCGACCACGAGGCCGAGGCCCGCGACCGTGACGGCGCTGATGAGCACGGTGAAGAAGGTGGCGATCTGGGCGTTGTCCATGGGTCGGCTCCTGCCGGTCGGGGTCGGTCGGACCGATCGTGGCAGACGCGGATGGGAGGACGGCCCGGGCCGTGCCAGGATCGGGGTCGGGATGGATGACGCAGACGGCTCGATGACGAGGTCGGCCACGGACGGCCGCGACCTCGACGAGGCGCGCCTGCTCTACGAGACGGCCTACCCGGGCGACGGCTTCCGGCTCGAGCACGGCGACGGCCCGTTCTCGTACCGCTACACCTCGACGGGCGACGCGGTCGTGACCCTCCGTACGTCGGAGTTCCGCGGGACCGCCCACGGCGTCGCGGAGGAGACGCGCGAGTACATCGTCTCGTGGCTGCACGAGGGCCACGGCGTGACCGACGTCGGGCGCGACGAGACGGCCCAGACGCTGCACGTGCCGCACGTCGCGCCCACCCGGGCGTACGAGTTCGACTACGCCGACTACCGGCAGAACCTCGTCCACCTCGACGGCGGCTACCTCGAGGGCCTGGCCGCCGAGCACGAGGGCGTCGAGCCCGGGCGCCTGCTGTTCCACCACGCCGCCGAGCCGGGCCGGGACGCCCTCGCACGGTGGCGCCGCGTGCTGGCGGCCACGACGCCCCTGCTGCTCGACGCGGCGACCCCGCTGCTGACCCGGTCGGAGGCCGACCGGCACCTCGCCCTGGCGGTGCTCGACACCTTCCCCCACGAGGCGGGGGCGTCGTCGCCCCTCGCGCTGGTGGCCTCCGGCTCGCGCCTCCGCCGCGCCGTGGAGTACCTCCGCGACCACGCGCACGAACCGATCGCCGTGGCGGACGCCGCGGCCGCCGTCGGCCTGAGCAGCCGCGGGCTGCAGGCGGCGTTCGCCCGCCACCTCGACACCACGCCGACGCTCTACCTCCGCACCGTCCGCCTCGACCGGGCCCGGGCAGAGCTGGCCGAGCTCGACCCCCGGCGGGCGACCGTGGCCGACGTGGCCCGCCGGTGGGGCTTCGGGCACCTGGGCCGGTTCTCGGGCACCTACCGCGAGCGCTTCGGCGAGTACCCGAGCGTGACGCTGCACCGCTGAGGCACGGAGACGTGCGTCGTGTGCACGTTCCGGCGCGAACAGTGGCAGCGTAGGGGGGTGAACGAGACCGACCCGACCCTCCGCACCCCCGCCTCCTCGCCCGACCCCGCGCCCACGGTCGGCCAGCCCCCGCTGCCGGGCGGGCGCGACCTGATGGGCCCGGTCGAGAACCTCCAGCGCATCATGTGGACGGGCACGCTGTGGTTCGTCGGCGGCGTCGTGGCCGTGGCCGTGGCGTTCGCGGCGGTGCTGCTCTCGGGCTGGCGGCCGGAGCTCCTGTCGACGCCCGGCGAGGTGCTGTTCTGGGTCGGCGCCGGCGCCGTGGCGCTGAGCCTCGGCCTGATCGGCTGGTCGGGCTGCCCCATCCTCGAGGTGAGCGTGCCGGTCTCCGACCGAAACAAGACGAAGACGATGCAGTTCGGCACCGCGATCTTCCTCGTCGGCTCGGCCGCGACGATGCTCGCGGTGCTGCTCGGCCCGGCCTCCTGACCGTGACGGTCCGCTGGTCGCGGGCCCTGTCCGCTGAGCGCGACCTCTAGCGGGTGTAGCTAGGCGATCTAGCTATCCGTATGTGAGTATGCATGCGCATCGATTCACGGCGATGCGGCCCCGTGGGGCCCGGTACGGACGACGGCGCAGGGCCGTCAGGAACGAGAAGCGCCATGAGCATCCTCCGACAGTCTCCGTTCGCCGAGGCCTCGCCCTTCTCGGAGGTGCGGGAGGCCGAACGTCGCACGACGCTCCTGGTCGTCGCGACGTCGGCGGTGTCGGCCTGCGGCATGCTCGTGGCCGGCATGCTCGTCGCCCTAGGGGCCTCTTGAACGTCCGGGCCTCCTGAGCGTCCGGGCGTCCTGAGCGCCCACGGCGCGGCGCGGCGCGACCGACGAGCCCCGGGAACGCGAGGAGGCGCGGTGATCGCTCACCGCGCCTCCTGCCGTCCGGCCCGTGGCCGGGCCGTCGCGACCTAGTAGGTCGTGCTGACGCCGGCGTTGGCCCCCGCGATGGCGAAGACGACGCTGATGATGATGCCGATCACGATGAACGCGAGGCCGATGATGATGGCGGCCAGCGCGAGGCCGCTGCCCTTCTCGCCGGTGCGCTTGATCTGCGAGCGCGCGACGAAGCCGAGGATGACGCCGACGAGGGGCACGAAGAAGGCGAGGATGATGCCGACGATCGCGAGGACGTTGGTCTTGACGGGGGCGCCGGCGGCGCCGTAGGGCTGGGGGGTGGTCATGGTTCTCTCCTGAGGAGTCGATGGAACGGAGCAGGGCAGCTGCTCGTCCGGTCGTGGATCCCCCCGGAACCGAGCGACCTCACCGTAGCAGCGGGCACGGGGCGGGGCGCTGTCTCTCCACAGGGCACGCCGGAGCCCCCGGCGCCGCGGCTCCCACTGCCCCCGAAGGGGGCGTGGCAGGCGGCCGTCGGCACCGACATGCTGAGGCCGAGGACCCCACC
This sequence comes from Frigoribacterium endophyticum, assembly GCF_011759585.1. Classification (GTDB taxonomy): domain Bacteria; phylum Actinomycetota; class Actinomycetes; order Actinomycetales; family Microbacteriaceae; genus Frigoribacterium; species Frigoribacterium endophyticum. The sequence goes on along the minus strand of NZ_JAAOYV010000001.1, from coordinate 254,920 downwards.
ACCCCTCGAGGAGAACCGTGACGATCGAGACGACCGCCCCTGATCCGAGCGCCTTCGACCTCGCCGTCGCCGACCGCAAGGACGTCGTCGTCGCGACCGTCGAGACGCTCGAGCGCCTCGGGTACGCCGGGACGAGCTTCGAGGACGTCGCCCGGACCGCGCAGACGACCGTCGCCGCCGTCCGTCGCCACTTCCCGTCGTGGCTCGGCCTCGTGCTCGCCGCCCTCGACCGCTGGAACCAGGACCGCTTCGAGCAGGTCGCCCGCGAGACCGCCGGCGGCGCGACGCTCGGCTTCATGCGCGGGCTGGTCGCCTACGGCGCCCAGCACCCCGCGCTCTCCCGCACGCTCCTGTCGCTCGCGGTCGAGGGCACCGACCCCGGGCACCTCGCGTCGCTCTACCTCCGCGACCGGTACTGCGACTTCCACACCATGGTGCAGCAGGGGCTCGCCTTCGACGTGAGCGAGGGCGTCGTGCCCGCCGGCGTCGACGTCAAGGCGCTCGCGACGACCCTCATCGCGCTGTTCGAGGGCCTCCAGCTGCAGATGCTGCTGCGCCCCGGCTTCGAGCCGACGACGGCCTTCGACCACGCCCTCGCGGAGATCACCTGCTCGTGGTGACCGCGCGGCGCCGCTGAGGCGACCACCCGTCGACCGCGCCTCGGCGGGTCGACGCACCTCGCGCCTCCCGCGCCTTCCCCAGAACGGGGACTCGTCAGGCGCGCGCTGCTCTGGTGACATTGCTGTCGTGAACGACCAGAACGCCTCCCCCGACGACTTCTACGCCGAGTCGGCCCACGTCGAGCTGCGCCGCAGCGTCGTGGCCGCCGCCATCGAGACCTTCCGGCACCGCGCCTTCCACGAGACCACGCTGGAGGCGGTGGCCGAGACCGCAGGACTGCCCCTGGAGGCGGTGACCGCGCACTTCCCCGACTGGAACGGCCTGCTGCTCGCGGCCGTCGACCGCTGGACGGCCGAGCGCACCTCTCCCCTCCTGCCGGTCATGGCGTCGCACGGCACCGTGCTCTTCCTGCGCCGGATCGTGCAGTCGAACATCGAGGACCCGTCGCTGATGCGGTTGCTGAGCTCCCTCGTCAACGTGGCCGCGACTCCCGGGCACCCGCTCTCCGAGCTGCTGCAGGGCGACTGGAGCCGGTTCCACCGGATGGTCGCCGAGGGCCTCCGCCGCGACGTCGAACTCGGGCGCGAGCCCGCGACCATGGCGCCGGCCCGCGGCGCGGAGCAGCTGCTCGCCCTCTACGAGGGTCTGCAGCTGCAGTCGATGGTGCGGCCGCGCATGGACCTCCTCGACGCGTACGACCGTGCCGTCACGCGGCTCCGCGACGGGTGGGGGCGCCCCTACGCGGCGCCCACCTGGGACCTCGACGACCTGGCGCTGGTCGGCGCGGCCTGACCCGGACGCCCCCGGACGTGCGGAGAGCCTCCCGGGGGAGGCTCTGCACGTGGCCCTCGTCGGCCCCCCACGACGTGGGCGGCTGGTACGGGCCGGGGCGACGCGGGTGCGTCAGGCGGCGTCGCTCGTGAAGAGCTCCGCCAGGTCGAGGGGCTCGGTCATCGGGAGGTCGAGGTGGTCGACCATCGCGACGGAGGCGGTCACGCGCCGGCGCCGAGGACGACGAGCATGCCGGCGATCGCGGTGCCGCAGGTCGCCAGCGCCGACGTGGCGATGACGAGGAGCGTGATCTGACGATCAGCGTCGCGGATCTCGGAGAAGGGGCTCCTGCTGGCGTGGATGAGGCTCATGGTGCTGCTCGTCTCTGGCAGCCCTGCGCTGCCGTCGGTGACCGTGGTGACCGGGTGGTCGGCCCTGTCGCCAGGGCCGCGTACCGCCGTGAACCGGTACGGGACGATCATGACACTGAACAGTTAGACGGTCTAGCTAGTTGCGTGAATCGGACAGTCGCCCGCGTTTCCCGTTCGGGGGACAGCGGCGTCGGCGGCCGTCGACCGGTCGGACGCAGGGCTGCGACGAGCCGCGCTCGTCGGGGTACACAGCCACGGAGCGCGGGCAGCGGCCGGGCGCGCCTCAGCGGGCGTCGGCCGTGACCGCGGAGACGCGGAGGAAGTCGAGGGCGGCGGCCGCGGGCGAGCCGGTCGCGGCCGTGTAGGCGACGAGGCGCAGATCGGTGCCCGCCACGGTGAGCACGTCGCAGTCGAGCTCGACGTCGCCCACGACCGGGTGGCGGATCACCTTGCGCTCGGAGACGTGCTCGCCGACGGCCCCGGTGCGCCAGAGCTCGCGGAAGATGTCGCTCGCCACGGTCATGTCGTCGATCAGGCGTCGCACGCGCGGGTCGCCCGGGTAGCGGCCGTGCACCCGCCGCAGGTCGGCGACGAGCGAGGCCTCGAACGCCCGCAGGCCGCCGTCGCGCCCGTGCTCGACGCGCTCGCCCGGCGTGATCGCTTGCGTGCCGCCGAACCACGACCGCAGCAGGTTCGGCCGCTCGCCGCCCTCGCCCACGGGCTCGCCGAAGAGACGGCCCCAGAGGGGGCTGTAGCTGAGCAGGTCCCAGGAGGCGGTGAAGACCGCGAGCGGCGTCTCGCCGAGCCGCGCGATCAGCCGCTGCACCCCCGGCGGCACGTGCTCGGGCACGGTGGCGGGCGACGGCGGCACGAGGCCCGCGAGCACGAAGAGGTGGTCGCGCTCGGCGTCGCTCAGCTGGAGGGCCCGCGCCAGCGCCGCGGCGACCTGCGCCGAGGGGTGCTGCGCCCGGCCCTGCTCGAGCCGCACGACGTAGTCGACGCTGAGGCCCGCGAGCGCGGCGAGCTCCTCCCGCCGGAGGCCCGCGGCCCGGCGGTGGTCGCCGGCGGGAAGGCCGACGTCGACGGGCGAGAGGCGGTCGCGCCACGCGCGCAGCAGGGCGCCGAGGTCGCCGGCAGGGGTGTCCACCTCGTCAGTCTCGCAGCGCCGAGGGCCGGCGGGGTGGTACTGCGAGTCCTCCCGACGGGGCGGGCCTGGATGGGCGTCGGGGGCAGGGCGGAGACTCGGGTCATGACGAACGACACGCCCACCACGGGCACCACCACCTCCCCCGACACCACCTCCGCCGACACCGCCGCGACCACGACCACCCTCGTCACCGGGGGCAACAAGGGGCTGGGGCGCGAGACCGCCCGGCGCCTCCTCGAGGCCGGCCACACGGTCTGGATCGGGGCCCGCGACGAGGCCAGGGGCCGCGCGACCGCCGACGAGCTCGGCGCCCGGTTCGTGCAGCTCGACGTCACCGACGACGCCTCGGTCGCCGCGGCCGCCGAGACGATCGCCGCGGCCGGCGGCCTCGACGTCCTCGTGAACAACGCGGGCATCACGGGGTCGCACTCCGCCCCCGACCAGCTCACGGGGGCCGACGCCCTCGAGGTGCTCGACACCAACGTCGCGAGCGTCGTGCGCACGACGACGGCCTTCCTGCCGCTGCTCCGCCGCTCGTCGGCGCCGACCATCGTCAACGTGACGAGCGGCCTCGGCTCGTTCACGGCGGTGCACGACGCCGACCGCATCGAGTCGACCGTCGTCGCGCCGCTCTACACGGCGTCGAAGGCGGCCGTCACGATGCTGACGGTGCAGTACGCGAAGGCCCTGCCCGAGATCCGCGTCAACGCCGCCGACCCCGGCTACACGGCGACCGACCTCAACGGCAACAGCGGCCACCAGACGGTGACCGAGGGCACCGACGCCGTGGTCGAGCTCGCGACCCGTGGCGGCCAGGGGCCGACCGGCACGTTCATCGACCGCTCGGGCGTCGCGCCGTTCTAGGCGGCGCCCTCCCGGGCCGAGCGGCGAGGGCCTGCGGCGGGCTGGGTCAGCGGAAGTCGCCGACCTGCCTCTCGAGCGGGACGGTCCCCTCGACCACGACGTCGCCGGTGTGCGCCGTGGTGACCGTCTCGATCAGGACGATCTCGACCTCCTCCTCCGCGACCGGGTTGTGCTGCACCCCCCGGGGGACGACCCAGAACTGCCCCGGCTCGAGCACGACTTCCTCGTCGTCGGGCAGCTGGATCCGGAGGCGCCCCGAGACGACGAGGAACATCTCGTCCTCGGCGTCGTGCGCGTGCCAGACGAGCTCGCCGAGCAGCTTCGCGACCTTCACGTACTGGTCGTTCACCCGCCCGACGACCCTCGGCGTCCAGTGCTCCCGGACCTGTCGGAGCTCAGCGGCGACGTCGATCCCGTGCAGTGTGGTGGTCATGGCTCCATCATCGGCCCTTCGCCGTGCGGAGAGGAGGCTGAGACCACCGGCGAACGGCGCTGGTCGTCGGAGGACCTCAAGGGTGGTCGACGGCCACCGGCGGCGCCTGGCGGGTGCGAGGGAGGCGTTCGTCGAGCAGCGCTGCCAGCCGGTCCAGGTCGCTCCGCACCGCGTCGGCGTCGGCCGCGAACTCCGCCTCGGAGACGCCGTCACGCCGGAAGAGGGTGAACACGGCCTCGCTGCCCTGGTCGTTGGCCACGACCCGGAACGGGTTCCGTACGGTCGTCCCGTCGGGCAGGGTCACGTCGTGGTCGAGGACTCCCAGCTCCACCGGCCCGGTGAAGGCCACCTCGACGACGCCCATCGGGGAGTCCGCGAACCACCGTCCGCCCTCCTGGCGGACGCCCGCGCTGAGGCCCGCCGCCCACGCGGGCAGGTTCGCGGGGTCCCCGGCGATGCGGGACACCGCGGCGACGTCGTGGTCGAACGAGCGGGAGAGGTGGACGACGGGCCAGGTCATGCCGGGACACTAGCGCCGGGCCGGCCCTGTCGCACCCTTCCGGGCCACGCCCGCTCCGACCACGCCCGCTCCGACCACGCCCCTCCGGGCTGGCACGGCCCGCCGCGGCGTGCCAGGCTCGGCGCATGCGAATCGACGAGTGGTGGCCCGACCTGATCCCGAGCACCCGGCAGTGGCTGATCGACAACGCCGGCGACGCCGTGCCGCCGGAGATCCTCGAGCAGATCACCGCCGTCACGGGCGAGCCGGGCGACGACGACACCTGGGTCGGCGAGGGCACCGACGACGAGTTCTACCTCTCCGACGAGGCGACCGACTGGGTCGAGGCCGCGGGCAACGCGGAGGGCGACGAGGACGAGGACGACGAGGAGGCCTGAGCCCCCTCCGGGAAGGCCTCCGGCCCGACGGGAGGCAGGCCGCCGGCCCGACGGGAGGCAGCACTCCCGGTCGACGCGGTGATGCGCACCACCTGTCGTTCACCGGGGGTTCACCGGCTGCACGTCGCGGGGCACGAGAGTGCGGGTGACCACGTCACCCCACGAACGGATCACGCATGCACCCCCTCCTCCGGCGCCTCGGCGCGACGACCCTCGTCGGCTGCGTCGCCGCCGTCGGGCTCGTCGGCACCGCCGCCCCCGCCTCGGCCGCCACGGGAGCCCCGACGCTCCTCGGCACGGTCGTCGTCAACGAGATCGAGTCGGACGGCGGCACGCCCGGCGACTGGATCGAGCTCGCCAACACCACCTCGGCCCCGGTCGACGTCTCCGGCCTCGTGCTGAAGGACAACGACGACACCCACGCCTTCACCCTGCCGGCGGGCACGACCCTCCCGGCCCTCGGGTTCCTCGTCGTCGACGAGTCGACCGACCCGGCCACGGGCCTCAGCTTCGGCCTCGGCAAGGCCGACTCGGTGCGCCTGTTCGACGCCGACGGCACGACGCTGCTCGACTCGTACAGCTGGACGGCCGCCGCCGCCACGACGTACGGTCGCCTGCCCGACCGCACGGGCGCCTTCGGCGTCACGCCCGCCTCGAGCAAGGGCACGGCCAACGCCGCGGCGACGACGCCGACCGACCCCGGCACGACGCCGGCTCCGACCCCCGCGCCCACCCCGGCTCCGACGCCCGCCCCCGCGCCGGTCGCGACGACGCTGCGCATCAACGAGGTCGAGTCGAACGGCGACGACACCGACTGGGTCGAGCTGACCAACGTCGGCAGCGCCGCCGTCGACGTCTCCGGCTGGTCCTTCCTCGACGGCGACGACTCCCACGCGAAGTACGTGCTGCCCGCCGGCTCGACCGTCGCCCCCGGCGGCTTCTTCGTCATCGACCAGGCCCAGGGCGTCCGCCCCGGCTTCGACTTCGGCCTCGGCGGCGCCGACTCCGCCCGCGTCTACGACACCTCGGGCGCCCTGGCGCTCACCTACAGCTGGACCGAGCACAGCCTCGTCAGCTACGGCCGCTGCCCCGACGGCACCGGCGAGTTCGCCACCACGACGACGAGCACGAAGGGCGCGGCGAACGACTGCTCCTCCCCCGTTCGCCTCAACGAGGTCGAGTCGAGCGGCGGCACGCCCGGCGACTGGGTCGAGCTCACCACCGTCGGCGCGACCCCCGTCGACGTCAGCGGCTTCGTGCTCCGTGACAGCGACGACACGCACCGGTACGTGCTGCCGACGGGCTCCGTCATCCAGCCCGGGGGCTTCCTCGTGCTCGACGAGCTGACGACGACGACGCCCGCCGGGTTCGACTTCGGACTGGGAGGCGCGGACAGCGTCCGCCTGTTCGCGCGCGACGGCGTCACCCTCGTCGACTCCTGGGCCTGGACGCAGCACGCCGCGGTGACCTGGGGCCGCAGCCCCGACGGCACCGGCGACTTCACGGCCACGCTCGAGGCCACCAAGGGCTCGGCGAACATCGCCGCGGGCACCGTCCTCACCCAGCCGTGGCCCGGCGGCCCGGACGAGCTGCCGCTCGACGACGAGGCGACCTTCACCGGCGACCTCAGCGGCCTCGACTACGAGCCCTCGGGAACCTCGGCCGACGGCACCCTCTGGGCCGTGCAGAACGGCGACGGCCTGCTCTACCGCATCGTCTCGGACGGCGCGGGGGGCTGGGCCCCGGCCACCGACTCCGGCTGGTCCGCGGGCAAGGCCCTGCGCTACCCCGACGGCACCGGCCGGGTCGACGCCGAGGGCGTCACCGTGACCGGCGACTCGAGCGACGGCGGCGTGTACGTCTCGTCCGAGCGGAACAACGCGGCGTCGAGCGTCAGCCGCCCCTCGGTGCTGCGCTACGACGTGGCCGCCGCGGGCAGCGCGACGACGCTCGTCGCGACGCAGGAGTGGAACCTCGCCGCCGACTTCCCCGGCCTCGGCGCGAACGCCGGGCTCGAGGGCGTCACCTGGGTGCCCGACTCGTGGCTCACGGAGCGCGGCTTCGTCGACGAGTCGACCGGCGCCGCCTACGACCCCGCCGCCCACCCCGGCCACGGCGAGGGCCTGTTCTTCGTCGGCGTCGAGGGCACCGCGAGCGTCTACGCCTACGCCCTCTCGACCGACGGCTCGGCCGAGCGCGTCGCGACGATCGCCACCTCGTTCGACCTCGTGGCCGACGTGCAGTTCGACGCCGACCTCGACGCCCTGTGGGTCGTCTGCGACGAGGCCTGCTCGGGCCGCACCGCCCTCTTCGACGTCGACGCCTCGGGCGCCTTCGCCGAGCAGGTCGTCTACGAGGCCCCGCTGAACGCCGACCGCGGGCTCGCCAACGAGGGCTTCGCCGTGGCCGACGCCGCGACCTGCACCGACGGCGCTCGCCAGACGTTCTACGCCGACGACGCCGACACGGACGGGTTCTCGCTCCGCGCCGGGACGCTGCCGTGCGAGGCACCGACGGCGCCGACCGACCCGACGACGCCGGTCGTGCCGGGGACGGGGGCCGGCGCGCCCGGCACCGGCACGGGCACGGGCGCTGGCACCGTCCCGGCCGGCACGACGCCGACCCGCGTCGCCGCCGCCCCGACCCGCGCGGGCGCGCTCGCCTACACCGGCAGTGCCGACGCTCGCCTCGGCGCGGCGCTCGCGGCGCTGCTGCTCCTCGCCGGAGCGGGAGGGGTGCTCGTCAGCCGCCGTCGCGCCTGACCGCGGCGCACCTCCGGCACCCGCACCGCGCCTCCCCCCGGGCCGCGGCCGTCGACCTCACCGTCGTCGGCCGCGGCCCGTCGGCGTCATCGCGTGACTCCCAGACCGCAACGCGCCGCAGAACGCGAGCGATTCGCTCGGCGACGACCAGACGCCGGGGAGGCACGGAGCCCGCCGAGCAGATCACTCTCGAATTTGAGAAGAACCACGCTCACAGGCACGGATCACTCTCAAATTCGAGAGGAACCGGTGGATGACGTCGGGTCTATCGCACATCCCGAGGCATGTGGGCCGAATCGGATGCCCGTTCTTGTTGTTCTCTGCCCGATCATGTGGTTTCATCGTCCGGAACGGAGTCGATCAGGCTCCCGACGACGACGAGGTCCGACGATGAGCACAGCACCGACCGCCCACGGCCCCGCGGGCAGCGGCACCGGCAACGGCACCGGCCCCGCCGAGGGTGCCCCCGCCCGGCGGATGATCCTCACCGTCACCCCGAACCCCTCCCTCGACCGCACGATCGAGCTCACCGACGAGCTCCGCCGCGGCGAGGTGCAGCGCGCCGCCCGCACGACCGACGAGCCCGGCGGCAAGGGCGTCAACGTCTCGCGGGCCCTCGCGGCCTCGGGCGCCGAGACCGTCGCGCTGCTGCCCGGGCTGCTCGACGACCCCGTGCTCACGGCCCTCCGCCAGCGCGGCGTGCCCACCGTCAACCTGCCGATCGAGCAGCGCCTGCGAGCGAACGTCACCGTCACCGAGCCCGGCGGCACGACGACCAAGATCAACGAGGTCGGCCCCGACCTCGGAGCCCACGTGGAGGCGCTGACCGGCCTCGTCGTCGAGCACGCCCCCCTGGCGTCGTGGCTCGTGCTCGCGGGGTCGCTGCCCCCGGGGCTGCCGGTGACCTGGCTCGCCGACGTCGTCGGCGCCGTCCGCGCCGCCCACGGCGACGCCGCGCCGCGCATCGCCGTCGACTCGTCGGGCGCCCCCTTCGCCGCGCTCGTCGCCTCCGGCGTCCGGGTCGACCTGGTCAAGCCGAACGCCGAGGAGCTCGCCGAGGTCGTCGGCGGCGACGCCGACACCTACGAGCGCGACCTCGACGCCGCCGTGGCGGGCGCCCAGCGCCTCCGCGAGCTCGGCGTCGGCGCGGTGCTGCTGACCCTCGGCAGCGTGGGCGCCGTGCTCGTCGACGACTCCGGCGCGTGGTTCGCCGCCGCCCCGCGCATCGTGCCGCTGAGCACGGTCGGCGCGGGCGACTCCTCCCTCTCGGGCTGGCTGCTCGCCGAGCAGGCCGGCGCGGGCCCGGCCGGCCGCCTCGCGCAGGCCGTCGCCTCGGGCGCGGCCGCCGCGGCCCTGCCCGGCAGCATCGTCCCCTCCCTCGACCAGACCTCCCCCGACGACATCGACGTCGTCCCGATGGCCCCCGTGGCCGTCGGCCACCGCTGAGCAACGACGCCCGACCCCAAGGAGCACCCCACCATGTCCGCACTCATCAGCACCGACCTCGTCGGCCTCGACGAAGACCTGGGAGCCACGTCGTCCGACGTGATCCGGGTGCTCGCCGGCCGCGTGGCCGCCGCCGGCCGCGCCGGCTCCGCCGACTCGCTCGCCGACGACGCGATCGCCCGCGAGGCCTCGATCGGCACCGGCGTGCCCGGCGGCATCGCCATCCCCCACGCCCGGTCGACCTCGGTCACCGAGCCGACGCTCGCCTTCTCGCGCCTCGCCCGCACGGTGCCCTTCGGCGCCCCCGACGGCGACGCCGACATCGTCTTCATGATCGCGGTGCCCGAGGGCGCCGACAGCGACCACATGACGGTCCTCTCCACCCTCGCCCGCGCGCTCATCCGCGACGACTTCACCGCGGCGCTCCGGGCCGCGCGCACCCCCGCCGACGTGGTCGCCCTCGTCGACCAGGAGGTCAGCGGCGACGTCGCGGAGGCGCGGGGCACCACCGGCACCGCTCCCGCGGGCGCGACCAGCGCCTCCGGCACCTCCCCGGCCGACGGCGCCCGTCGCCCCCAGCTGGTCGGCGTCACGGCGTGCCCCACCGGCATCGCCCACACCTACATGGCCGCGGACGCCCTGGTCGCGGCCGCCGCCCGCCTCGGCGCCGACCTGCAGATCGAGACGCAGGGCTCGTCGAAGGTGACCCCGCTCGACCCCGCCGTGATCGCCGCGGCCGACGCCGTCATCTTCGCCGTCGACGTCGACGTGCGCGACCAGTCGCGCTTCGCCGGCAAGCCCGTCGTGCGCGGGCCGGTCAAGCGCGGCGTCGACGCCCCCGACGCCATGGTGGAGGAGGCGATGGCCGCGGCCACCGACCCCGCCGCTCCCCGCGTCGCCGGCTCGGCCGACGACGCGTCGGCGCAGGAGACCCGCGCGAAGGAGGGCTTCGGCTCGTCGCTGAAGCGCTGGCTGCTGACCGGCGTCTCGTACATGATCCCGTTCGTCGCCGGCGGCGGCCTGCTGCTCGCCCTGGGCTTCCTGCTCTCGGGCTACGAGATCGCGGGCAACGCCGCGACCGTGCTGACGGACTACTCGCTGACGAACCTGCCGCCCGAGGGCCTGGTGTACTTCCTCGGCGCCGCCGCCTTCCAGATCGGCAACCTGTCCATGGGCTTCCTGGTCGCGGCCCTCGCCGGCTACATCGCCTACGCCATCGCCGACCGCCCGGGAATCGCGCCCGGCTTCGTCGCGGGCGCCGTCGCCGTCTTCATGGGCGCCGGCTTCATCGGCGGCCTCGTCGGCGGCCTGCTCGCCGGCTTCGCCGCGTACTGGATCGGCCGGCCCACCGTGCCGCGCTGGCTGCGCGGCCTGATGCCCGTCGTGATCATCCCGCTCTTCGCGTCGATCTTCGCGAGCGGCCTGCTCGTGCTCGTGCTCGGCGGCCCGATCGCCGCGCTGACCGTCGCGTTGACCGACTTCCTCAACGGCCTCAACGGCACGGGCGCGGTCGTGCTCGGCGTCGTGCTCGGCCTCATGATGTGCGTCGACCTCGGCGGCCCCGTCAACAAGGTGGCCTACTCGTTCGCCGTCGCCGGCCTCTCGGCGGGTTCGCTCACCGACAACCCCGCACCGCTGATGATCATGGCCGCCGTCATGGGCGCGGGCATGGTGCCGCCGCTCGCGATGGCCCTCGCCTCGACGGTGCTGTACCGCAAGGGCTTCTCGCAGGTCGAGCGCTCGAACGGCACGGCCGCGTGGCTGCTGGGCGCCTCGTTCATCTCCGAGGGGGCCATCCCGTTCGCCGCGGCCGACCCGCTGCGCGTCATCCCGGCCTCGATGGTCGGAGGCGCGGTGACCGGAGCCATCTCGATGGCCGCGGGCGTCACGTCGCAGGCCCCGCACGGCGGCCTCTTCGTGTTCTTCGCGATCGGGAACCTCGGCATGTGGGTCGTCGCGATCCTCGCCGGCACCGTGGTGTCGGCCGTGGTGCTCGTCGGCCTCAAGCGCTTCGTCCGCCGCTCGGGCGAGAGCGTCACCGTCGAGGCCGCGCAGGCCGCCGACGCCGGCGCCGTGGTCGGCCAGCGCAAGCCGGTCGCCGCCTAGCGGCCACCGCCCGCAGCGCACGACAGAGGCCCCCGCCCCGGGAAGGGACGGGGGCCTCCGTCGTCAGTGCGACGTGGCGCGACCGCTCAGTCGTTGCCCTGTCGACGACGGTGACGGAGCGTCAGCCAGGCGCCCATCACGATCATCATGAGGGCCGCGGCGCCGATGCCGACCCAGGCGTCCGAGCCGGTGAAGGCGAGCGGACCGCGGGCGGCGGAGACGCGGCCGGGGCCGTCGGAGCCGCCGGCTCCGGCACCGGGCACCCCGGCGCCGGGCGTGCCGGCTCCGGGCGTCCCGGGCGTGCCCGCACCGGGCGTGCCGGGCGTGCCCGGGTCGCCGGGGCCGTCGGCCGCCAGCACCGTCAGCGTCGCGCGGGCGATCTGCCCCGCGCCCTCGAGCTCGACGACGTGCGCCCCCGGCTCGAGGTCGGCCGGCACCGTGAAGCGCAGGACGCCGACGCCCGAGACCGTCGCGGTCGCCGTGCCGATCGACTGCGGCTCGGAGAACACCGTGCCGGCGAGGGCCTCTCCGGCGACGAAGCCGGTGGCCGTGATCGACACCGAGTCGCCCGGGCGGGCGGTCGCGGGGTCGAGCGTGCCGGGCACGATCGCCTTCGTGGGCTCGTCGACCTCGAGGTCGATGCCGAGCACCGCGGCGAAGCCCCGGAGGGCCACGTCGGGCAGTCCGCGCTGCAGCGCGGCCTCGGCGTCGGCCGTGAGGCCGTCCGAGCCCGCCGCGGCCGTGCCGTCGATCATCGCCGCCTGCGCGAGGTCACGGGCGAGCGACACGAGCACGTCGGCCGTGGTCATCGCCCCGAGGTCGGTGCCGCTGAACGGGCCCACCGCGGCCAGGAGGAGGCGCAGGGCCGCGGCCGGGTCGGTCACGCTCCCGTCGTCGCCCCAGACGTCGGCGTCGAGCAGGGCCTGGACCGCCTCGCGGGCCGCGCCCTCGGGCAGGCCGGCGACCAGCGCCTCCACCCGGTCACGCGCACCGTCGGTGCGGAGGCCCCAGCCGTAGGGGAAGAGCGGCTCGTAGTCGGCGTCGCCGACGTTGATCGGCACCTGGTCGGCGCTGGCCGCCCAGGTCACGGGCAGGCGGCCGGCGAAGGGCCGGTCGCCGAACAGCACGTCGGCGACGCCGGTGCCCTCGGAGCCGGGCAGCGACGAGGCGACCACGGCGTCGGCCTGGCCGACGACGTCGCCGAGCAGCTGGGGCCGGCCCGACACCACGAGCACCACGCACGTGGCGGTCGCGGCGCAGACCTTCGCGACGGTGGCCTGGTCGGCCGCCGTCAGCGACAGGCTCGAGCCGTTGTTCGGCACGTCGCCCTGGCCCTCCGCGTACGGGCGCTCGCCCACCACGACGACGCCGGTCTGGTCGGCGCCGATCGGGGCGGAGGCGTCGGGGCTGACGGTCACGGCGGCGTCGGGGGCGACCTCGCGGATGCCCTCGGCGATGCTCGTGCCCGTCGTCGTGTCGCCCGACCCGCCCTGCCAGCTGATCGTCCAGCCGCCCATCTGGCGACCGAGGTCGTCGGCGCTGGAGCCGGCCACGTAGAGCGAGGCGTCCTTCGCGAGCGGCAGCGCGCCTCCCTCGTTGGTCAGCAGCACCTGCGACTCGCCGGCGGCCTGGCGGGCCACGGCACGGTTCGCGGCGGAGCCGACCCCGTCGACGTTCGTGCGGTCCGCGAAGGGCTGCTCGAACAGGTTGAGGTCGAACTTCTGGGTGAGGATGCGGCGGACGGCGTCGTCGACCCGCGACTGCGGGACGGCGCCGGAGCCGACGGCCGCGACGATGCTGTCGATGAAGGCCCCGTAGTTGTAGGGCGCCATCGCCATGTCGAGGCCCGAGTTCACCGACCGCACCGCCTTCTCGGCGTAGGTGCCGCCGGGCAGCTTGTCGATGCCCTCCCAGTCGCTGATGAGGAAGCCCTCGAAGCCGAGGTCGCCCTTCAGCAGGTCGGTGTTCAGGGCGGTGTTCTCGTGCATGCGCACGGGGCCGTCGCCGAGGTCGACCGCCGAGTACGACGGCATGATCGTGCCGACGCCGGCCTGGAGCGCCGGCAGGTACGGGTCGACGTGCAGGCGGGTGAACTCCTCGAGCGACCCGGCCTCGGTGACGCCCTGGTCGATCGGGTAGGCGCCCGTCCCGGCCACGGACTCGTCGTAGGTCGTGCCGCCGTCGCCGGCCCAGTGCTTGGCCGTGGCCAGCACCTCGTCGGCGCCGCCGATGTCGGTCGGGTCGTCGCCCTGCAGGCCGAGCACCGACGGGGCCGCGAAGGTGCGGACCAGCGCGGGGTCCTCGCCGAACGACTCGTAGCTGCGTCCCCAGCGCTCGTCGCGCGAGACGCAGAGGCAGGGGGCGAAGGTCCACGGCACGCCCGTGGCGCGCACCTCCTGAGCCGTGACCCGGGCGATCTCCTCCACGAGGGCCGGGTCGCGGGTGGCGCCGAGGCCGGTGTTGTGCGGGAAGATCGTCGCGCCGACCACGTTGCTGTGGCCGTGCACGGCGTCGACGCCGTAGATCATCGGGATCTGCAGGCGGGTCGACAGGGCCTCGCGCTGGTACGCGTCGACCATGTCGGCCCAGGCGACGGCGGTGTTGCCCTCGGGCACCGACCCTCCGCCGCTGAGCAGCGAGCCGAGGGCCCGGTCGCTGATGTCGCTCGTCGACGTGAGGCCGAGGCGCTCGGCCTGGGCCATCTGCCCGACCTTCTCCTCCAGCGTCATCCGGCCCAGCAGGTCGGCGACGCGGTCGGCGGTGGGCAGCGAGGCGTCGAGATACGGCAGGTCGTGCGCGGCGAGCACGACGCGCGGGCCGTCGCCGACCTTCGCCGTGGTCGACGCGAGGGTCACCTGGAGCTCCTTGGCCTCGGCGGCCCCCGCGGAGGCGCGGGTCGCCACGGTGACCGTCTGCTGAGCACCCGAGGCGCTCCCGGCCGGGAAGGTCACGGTGCCCGACGCGGCGTCGTAGTCGGTGCCGGCCACGGCGGTGCCGTCGGCGGTGGCCCAGTCGACGGACACGTCGGAGGCGAGGGGCTCGTCACCGGCGGTCGTCACGGTCAGCGCGACCTCGGCCGGCTGGCCGGCGTCGACGAGCCAGACGTCCTGGGCGGAGTCGACGGTCACCGAGGCCGCGGAGGCGGGGGTGCCGTAGAGCTGCGTGTCGTCGATCGCCCAGCCGACGGGCGCCGGGGTGCCCGGCGTGAAGGTGAACGAGTAGCCGAACGAGGCCGTCAGGTCGAGGGTGCCGTTCGTCGTCGCGGCGTCGCCCGGCTGGTAGCCCGACGGCGTGAACGACGAGAAGGGCAGCTCGACGAGCTTCCAGCGCGAGGTGCTGCTGCCCCAGTTGTCCTTGAAGGTCGTGGCCCACAGCTCGCTGGTCTCGGCGGTGTCGCCGCCGGCCGGGTCGCCGTCCTTGATCTCGAGCTTGATGTCGGCGCCCGCCGTGGGCGATGCCGGGTTGTTCGACTGCGACGCGTACCACCAGAAGCGGATGCCCTGGTAGCTCGACCAGTCCTGGCTGTTGGCCAGGTTGTGGCTCAGCCCGCCGTAGCCCCCGGAGGGGATCGAGAACTGCCCCGAGAGCACGTGGTTCTCGGCGTCGCCGCCGCGCTCCTGCACGGTGACCTCGCGGCTGATGGTCGGCTCGGCCGGTGCCGGCGAGCCCCAGGTGAAGAAGCCGACGGGGTCGGCGGTCGTGCTGAGCGGCACGTCGCCCTCGAAGTCCTCGATCATGGTGGCGCGGTCGAAGACGGCGACGTCGTCGACCAGGTACGTGCCGGCGCCGAGCTGCGTCAGCGTCACCGCGAAGCCGGTCGAGGCGGACGGGTCGAAGCGGGTGTCGCTGGTCGGCTGGCCCTTGACGCGCAGGTCGGCGAAGAGCACGCTGACGCGCTTCCAGTCGGTGCTGTCGTCGGTGACGCTCGTCTCGAAGAGCACGCCGCCGTTCTTCAGCTCGTACCGCAGCTGCTGGCCGCTGGCCGCGCCCTTGAACCAGAACGAGAAGCCGTCGGCGTCGCTCCAGTCGGCGGCGGGCTGGTCGTGCGAGAAGCCGTACCAGCTGTCGGGGGCGGTGGGCCCGGCGACGACGGCGCTGAGCACCTGCGTGCCGGCGGCCCCCTCTCGCTCGGCGGCGACGGTCGAGAGCGCGGGCGTCACCGCGGCGCTGGCGCCCCAGCCGAAGTAGCCCGAGGGCACCCCGGCCTCGAAGTCGTCGAGCACGCGGGTCTCGCCGACGTTGGGCAGCTCGCCCGTCGGGGTGAGCGTGACTGCCAGCGACCCGCGCGACCCGACGACGGTCGGCTCGCTGGCGTCGGAGGCGGTCAGCTCGACCGTGCGGCGGGGGCTGAGCGCGCCGGTCGAGATCGTCTCGAGCGCGACGGAGGCGGTGGTCTCGCCGGGCGCGAAGGTCACGGTCTCGTCGACGGCCCGGTAGTCGGTGCCGGCTACGGCGGTGCCGCCGGTGGAGCGGACCCGCACGCTGACGGGCTCGTCGCTGGTGCCGGTCAGGCTGAGGCCGGCGGTGAGGGTCTGCCCGGCGGCGACGGTCGCGGTCGCGCGGTCGAAGCTGACGGAGCGGGTCTGTGCCTCGCCGTACACCTGGAGGCCGTAGGCGGAGTAGCCGTACCAGTGCGGCCGCGAGGCGTCCCAGGTCGCCGCCGAGCGCTGCAGCATGCTCACGCGCACGTAGCGGGCGTCCGTGGGCGCCGACAGAGCGACCTCGTCGCGCTGCCCGTCGCCGGCGTCGACCGTCCGGGCGGTGGTCCAGCTCTCGGCCAGCGCCGGGTCGCCGGTGGTCACGTCGACCGTGTAGCGCGTCGCGTACGACGACTCCCAGTCGAGGCCGATCGCGTCGACGCGGGCCACGCCGCCGAGGTCGACGATCACCGAGGCGGTGAACGGGACGTCCTCGTCGGGGCCGTTGCCGCTGGCCCACCGGGTCGCGGCGTCGCCGTCGTTCAGGGCCTCGGCGGGGAAGGTGCCGTCGGCGTCGGACTGCGAGGCCGACGCGGTGACGGTGCCGAAGCGGGCGAGGTCGACCGGGGCGGCGACGGCGGCGAGGGCCGGCAGGCCCGACAGCAGCAGGGCCGAGACGGCGGTGAGGGCCGTGCCGACGGCGACGCGGCGCGTCGCCCTGCCGGCTCGGCCTCGAGGTGGGCGGGTGGGGACGACGGTCACGACTACTCCCTTGTAATCACGAGCAGGCGGGCCGGTGCGCACGACATCGTGCGCGGTGGCTCACCAGGGGGGACGTCGGCCCTCACCGACCCCGTGATCGGGGGCCAGGGGCTCGACCGGCTGATCGTATCCACACAGCTCATTCCGAGGCAAGGGGTGGACGACATCGATGTCAGACCTGCGACACGGCCCCTGGGCAGCAGCGTCGGGCGAAGTCGACGACCTCGCGGCCGACAGCCGCGGCCCGCGAGTGCACGACGTCGTGGACGGCGGCGGGCACGTCGCGCGCCTCGCCGTCGGCGACGAGCGCGACGAGCTCGTCCGCCCAGCGGGCGGGCGCCACGGGGTCGTGTCGGCCCCGCAGCACGAGCAGCGGCGCCGCCAGACCGGGGAGGCGCTCGTCGATCGGGTGCCGGAGCATCGAGCGGGTGCCCGCCGCGTACGACAGCAGGCCGCCGCGCAGGTAGTCACGCGTCACCATGGCGCTCGTGAGCGGCGGCTCGCCGAGCATGTCGAGGGCGAGCCGGCGGCCCTGGCCGACGACGCTCGGCGCGACGCGGTCGACGACGGGGCCCACCAGCACCACGCCCGCGACGACGTCGGGGCGACGCAGGGCCATCTCGACGACCACCTGCGCGCCGAGCGAGTGCCCGACGAGCACGACCGGGCCGGCGAGCGGAGCCGAGGCGAGCTCGTCGAGCCTCGGCAGCAGGGCCTCGGCGAGCTGCGGGATCGTCAGGCGCCGACCCGGGCCGGGCGAGCGCCCGAAGCCGGGCAGGTCCGGGGCCAGCACGGGCCCGTGGGCGACGAGCGCGGCCGCGAGCCGGCTGAACGAACGGTGCGACAGGCCCAGCCCGTGCACGAGCACGAACACCGGCGCTCCGGGCGGGTGCCGCTCCGGGCCGTGGGCGGACCACCAGTGCACGGAGGGCCGGTCGGCCGACGGGCCGCCGCGGCGGGGGGACGACTCGGCGATGGTGTCCTCCACGGGCGGGTGAGGCAGGGGATCTGCCGTCTGGGAGTGTACCGGCGGGCGGCCCGGCGCCCTGCACTAGGGTCTCGCCTGTGGAACCACCCCGGCACGACGCTCCGACACCCGCCAGGGCCGCCGTGGTGGTCAACCCGGTGAAGGTCGACGTCGCCGCGCTCCGGCAGCTCGTGGCCGAGCAGGAGGAGCGGCTCGGCTGGGCTCCCGCGACCTGGTTCGAGACGAGCGCGGGCGACGACGGGCGCTCGGCGGCCGAGGCGGCGCTGGGGGCCGGCCCGCGACTCCTCGTGGTGGCCGGGGGCGACGGCACGCTGCGCGCCGTGGCCGAGGTCGCGGCCGGGCGGGGCACCCCGCTCGGGCTCGTGCCCGCGGGCACCGGCAACCTGTTCGCCCGGGAGCTGGGCCTGCCGCTCAACGCGCTGCGCTCGGCGGTCGAGACCGCGTTCGGCGGCCGCGACCGGCCGGTCGACGTCGGCACCGCCCAGCTCGGGCGGCCTGACGGGACGAGCACGAGCCACGCCTTCCTCGTCATGACCGGCATCGGCGTCGACGCCCACATGGCCGGGCACACCGACCCCCGGCTCAAGGCCCGGATCGGCTGGCTCGCGTACTCCGACCCCATCGCGCGGAGCGTCTTCGGCAACCGCCAGTTCGACATGACGTACGCGCTCGACGACGAGCCCCCGGTGTCGACCCGCGTGCACACGGTGATCGTCGGCAACTCGGGGACGCTGACCGCGGGCATCCTGATGATCCCGGACGCCGTCGTCGACGACGGGCTGCTCGACGCGGTCGTGCTCCGCCCCGGGCGCGGCCCGGGGTGGACGTACATCGGCTACCGGCTCGCGTTCAACCGCCTGCTGCACCGCACCGGCGTCGGCCGTGTCGTCACCCGGTGGAGCCCCCGGCCCCGCTCGATGCGCTTCGCCCAGGCGCGGGCGATGCGGGTGCAGCTCGCCGCCCCGCAGGAGATCCAGATCGACGGCGACCCCCGCGGCCTCGTCAGCGAGGTCGCCATCACGGTCGCGCACCACGCACTGACCGTGCGCGTGCCGACCGCGGGCTGAGCCCGGCGGGGCCGACGACACGGCCAGGACGCAGGAGGCGCGGCGCAGGTCGAGCCTGCACCGCGCCTCCCCCGGGCCCTCGCCCGGTGACCTCGTCGCTCGCTAGTCGCGCAGCTCCAGGTACTTCGCGATCAGCGCGCCGGTCGAGCTGTCCTGCGCCTCGAGCGCGGCGACGTCGCCGTCGACCGCCGGGGCGATCTGCAGCGCGAGCTGCTTGCCGAGCTCGACGCCCCACTGGTCGAACGAGTCGATGCCCCAGATCGTGCCCTCGACGAAGACGATGTGCTCGTAGAGCGCGATCAGCTGGCCGAGCACGCTCGGGGTCAGCGCCGGGGCGAGGATCGACGTCGTCGGGCGGTTGCCGCTGAAGACGCGGGCGGGGACGACCGCCTCGGCGGTGCCCTCGGCGCGGACCTCGTCGGCCGTCTTGCCGAAGGCCAGGGCCTTCGACTGCGCGAAGAAGTTCGCCATGAAGAGCGCGTGCACGTCCTGGCCGGGCTCGACCGTGCTGCCGTCGCCCGACTCGTCCTTCAGGGGGTGCGCCGGGTTGGCAACCGCGATGAAGTCGGCGGGCACGATGCGGGTGCCCTGGTGGATGAGCTGGTAGAACGCGTGCTGGCCGTTGGTACCGGGCTCGCCCCAGAAGACCTCGCCGGTGTCGGTGGTGACGGGCGAGCCGTCCCAGCGGACGCTCTTGCCGTTCGACTCCATCGTGAGCTGCTGGAGGTAGGCGGGGAAGCGGTGCAGGTACTGCGAGTAGGGCAGCACGGCGTGGCTCTGCGCGCCGAGGAAGTTCGAGTACCAGACGTTGAGCAGGCCCATCAGCACGGGCACGTTCTGCCCGAGCGGAGCGGTGCGCATGTGCTCGTCGAGGGCGTGGAAGCCGGCGAGGAACTCGCGCCAGGCGTCGGGGCCGATCGCGATGACGACCGAGGTGCCGATGGCGGAGTCGACGGAGTAGCGGCCGCCGACCCAGTCCCAGAAGCCGAACGCGTTCTCGGGGTCGATCCCGAACGCGGCGACCTTCTCGAGGGCGGTCGAGACGGCGACGAAGTGCTTCGCCACGGCGCCCGTGCGGGCCTCGTCGGTGTCGTCGAGGGCACCGGCGGCGGCGAGGCCGCGCCAGAGCCAGTCACGGGCGAGACGCGCGTTGGTGAGGGTCTCGAGCGTGCCGAAGGTCTTCGACGCGACGATGAAGAGGGTGGTCTCGGGGTCGAGGCCGACGGTCTTCTCGGAGACGTCGGTGGGGTCGATGTTGGAGACGAAGCGGACCTCGAGGCCCTCCTGCACGTAGGGCTTCAGCGCCTCGTAGACCATGACCGGGCCGAGGTCGGAGCCGCCGATGCCGATGTTGACGACGGTCTCGATGCGCTTGCCGGTGACGCCGACCCACTCGCCGGAGCGGACCTTCTCGGCGAAGGCGTAGACCTTGTCGAGCGTGGCGTGGACGTCGGCGTCGACGTCCTGGCCGTCGACGACGAAGCCGGCCGCGGGGACGAGCTCGGCGCCCTCCTTCGGGCGGCGCAGGGCGGTGTGCAGCACGGCGCGGTCTTCCGTGACGTTGATGTGCTCGCCCGAGATCATGGCCTGGTAGCGCTCGGCGACGCCGGCGTCGGTGGCGACCTGGAGGAGGTGCTGGAGGACCTCGTCGGTGACGAGGCCCTTGGAGAGGTCGACGGTGAGGTCGGCGGCCTGGAAGGTGAGGCGCTCGGCGCGGTCGGCCTCGGCGTCGAACCAGGCACGGAGGTCGGGCGAGAAGCCGTCGGCGATGCGGGCGAGCTGCTGCCACGCCTCGGTCGAGGTGGGGTCGACGGGAACGGATTCGGTCACGGGTGGTCCTCCTGGAGCGGATGAGCGGTACGGCCCGCGGGAGACGCGCCGTCGCGTGACGGACCGGGGCCAACTCTACGGCTCCGCTCCGCCGTGCGCCCCGCCTCGTCCGATGTGCGACGGGGGCTTGCGCCGGGCGGGCGCAGGCGCGAGCGACGGCGCTGCTGCGGTGCGGGGCGGGTGCAGGGGGCGGCGCCGCTCGCGCCCCGCAGGCTGACCCCCCTAGGCTGGCCCGAGGGGGAACGACAGATGGACGACAGCACCACCAGGAGCGACGGCACCGACGCCGGGGGCTCCGACACCGGCAGCGCCGCCAGCACCACCACGGGCAGCACCGCCACGGGCACCGAGGCACCGCCGCGCGGCCGCGGCCGCGTGATCGCGATCGTCGGCGGAGTCGTCGCGGTCGCGACGATCGCCATCGGCGCGGTCGGCTGGGCCCTCTGGCCCGGCGAGGCCGAGCCGACGCCCGTCAGCACCGCCACGCGCACCGCCCAGGCCGTCGCGCCCAGCACGTCCTCGCCCACGCCGACCGTCGCGACCGCCACCGGCTCGCCGACCCCGCGCCCCGCGACGGCGCCGCCGGCCGACCCCGCCGTCCCGGCCCCGTTCGTCACGCCGGTCGCCGCAGGCACGGTCGTCTCCGAGGGCGACGTCCGCTCGCCGAAGGGCAGCGTCGCCTACCACTGGCGGGCGACCGCGAACGGCGACGACACCTTCTCGATGGAGTACTCCGGCTTCACCTCGACGCTGCCGGTGCCGGTCGGCGCGACCCTGATCGAGATCGCGCCGAGCGTCGGCGACGGCCTCACGGCGCACGGCCCGGGCGACCTGCAGCTCGGCGGCCCCACGACGGAGCCCGCCCTCGCCACCTCGACCCTGCTCGGCACGAGCACGCCCGGCTACCTCGGCACGCTGGTCACCTACTCCGCCGCCACCGACGGAGCCGACCTGCCCGTCGAGATCGGCCCCGAGAAGGTGCTCGCCGTGACGCCCGTCAGGTGGTCGGTGCCCGACCGGCAGACGAACATCGTCGTCGCCGACTCGGGCTCCGCCGACCTCGCCACCGGCACCGTCGTGTCGTCGACGCCCGCGGGCGGCCCGCGCGGCTACCTCGTCGCGGCGGGCGACACGATCGACGCCGTCGCCGCACGCTTCGGCATCACGCCCGCGGCGCTCATCTACCTCAACGCCGGCCTGCTCGTCACCGGCGACCAGCAGTACCTGATCTACGGCAACACGATCAACCTCGACCCCGACAGCGTCTGACCCGGTCGCCGCCGGGGCGCCGGCGCGCGCCGGTCAGTCGCCGGCGGCGCGTCGGACCAGGGCCCCGAGGGAGGCGCGGGTCGCGTCGTCGACGCCCGTGACGGCGTACGCCGTGGGCCACATCACCCCGTCGTCGAGCTGCGCGCCGTCCTGGAACCCGAGGGTCGAGTACCGCGTGCCGAACTTGGCGCCGGGCTGGAAGAAGACGACGGCCTTGCCGTCCTCCCGCGCGTAGGCGGGGAACCCGTACCAGGTCTTGGGACGCAGGCTCGGGGCGTGCTCGGCGACGATCTCGTGCACCATCTGCGCGATCGGCCGCTCGACGTCCGTCATGGCGGCGATCGCGGCGAGCGCGTCGGCCTCCTCCGCCGCGGCCTTGTCGGCGAGCTTCTGCCGCTTCGCCTCGACCCGCAGCTCGGCGGCGCGCTGCTTCATCGCGGCGCGCTCCTCCTTCGTGAAGCCGTCGTCGGCCATGTCGTCTCCTGCCTGAAGGGGGCGTGCCGCCCGCGCTCATGGTGACAGGCCGGATGGAGGCGCACAACGCCGAGCGGCGGAACGGGCTGCAGGCAGACGTAACGAACTCGAAACGGACCTGGGCGTGAGCCGGAAACACGCCCTGGATACCGTTCGAGCCTCCTGCACACCACCCTCCGCCGCTCCTCCCCATGAGAAGGACTCCCTCCCGATGAAGCCCCTCCGTCGGCGCCTCCCGCGCGCCCGCAGCTCCGCGACGGCCGTCGCCCTGGCCCTCGCCGCGGTCGCGCTCGGCGCCTCCCCCGCCTCCGCCGCCCCCGTCCTGGCCTCGGCCACCGTGACGGCCCCCGCGACCGCCACGGTCGGCGACGTCGTCGACGTCTCGGTCGTGCTCACCGGCACCGCCGACGTCTACGCGTACGACCTCGAGGTCGGTTTCGACGACGTCGCCCTCGACTACGTCGCCGACAGCGCCACCTCCCCGAGCGGCGGCTTCGACGACGTCCAGGTGGCCGACGGGTCGCTCTCGATCCTGCACACGCGGCTCGGCAGCTCCCCGGCCCTGACCGGCGACCTCACCGTCGACCTGCAGTTCACCGCGGTCGCCGCGGGCAGCGCCGCCGTGTCGCTCGACTCGGTCGAGCTGATCGGCGCCGACGGCAGCAGCCTCGTGGTCACGCCGACGGCCTCCGCCGTCGTCGCGGTGGCCGCCGCACCGGTGGCCCCGCAGCCGTCCGCCAGCCCGACGGCCGGCGCGCCCGCGCCCTCGGCCAGCCCCACCGCCACCGCTCCCGTCACGGGCGCGGCCGCCGGCCGCCCGACCGCCACCGGCTCGCGCGACGACCTCGCGTTCACCGGCTCCGACAGCTGGCCCCTCGTGGCCGGCGGAGCCGGGCTGCTCGTGCTGGGCCTGCTCGTCATGGCCGCGGTCGCCCTCCGTCGCCGTGCGGCGGCGACCCGATGAGCGCCCGCGACCGGACCGGGCTGCCGGCCCGCGACTCCCACGCTCCCCTCGCCCCCGCGACGCCCTCGTCGCCCTCACCCCGGAGACTGCCCGCCATGACCACTCGCCGACGCACCGCCACGGTCGCCGCGACCTCGATCATCTCGGCCCTCGCCGTCGGCGGGCTGGTCGTCGCGCCCGGCGCCGCCGCCGACGACGCGCCCGTCGCGGCGTTCCTCGCGCCGTACTACACGGAGCTCGACCTGACGGGCGACGACCAGGTCACCGCGGCCGACCTCGAGCTGGTCTCCGCCGCCCTCGGCGCCACGTCGCCCTCCGCCGAGTTCGACGCCGTCGCCACCGCCGACGTCGACGCCGACGGCGTGATCACCGTGGCCGACGTCGCCGCGGTGTCGCAGCGCGCGATCTACGACGACGGCGAGTTCCAGCTCGTCGAGGCCAGCGCCGTCGACATGCAGGCCGCGATGAACGCCGGGGTCGTCAGCTCGGTCGACCTCACCGCCGACTACCTGGCCCGCATCGCGGCGTACGACACCGCGAAGGTCGACCCGGCCGCCGACGGGCGCCCGTTGCACTCGATCATCACGACGAACGACGAGGCCCTCGCCGCGGCCGCCGCGGCGGACGCCACCCGGGCCTCGCAGGGCATGACGAGCATGCTGCTCGGCGTGCCGATCGCCGTGAAGGACAACTACGACACCCTCGACATGCCGACCACGGCCGGCTGCGGCTGCTGGGACGCGAACCAGACCGACGACGACGCGACCATGGTCGCGGGGCTCCGCGACGCCGGCGCTGTGATCCTCGCCAAGGCCAGCCTCGACGAGTTCGCCTACGGCTTCGCCTCGGAGTACACCGCGGGCCAGCCCGCCGGGCAGACGACCCTCGTCGCCAGCCCGTACGTGACGAGCCGCACCGCCGGCGGCTCGAGCGGCGGCACGGGCGCGGCGATCGCCGCGAACCTCGCGGGCATCGGCTTCGGCACCGACACGGGCGGCTCGATCCGCATCCCGTCGTCGTACAACCAGCTCGTCGGCGTCCGGCCCACGGTGGGGCTCACCAGCCGCACCGGCATCGTGCCGCTGGCCCTCAGCCAGGACACCGGCGGCCCCCTCGCCCGCAGCGTCACCGACGCCGCGATCGCGCTCGACGCGGTCACGGGCGTCGACGCGAGCGACCCCGTCACCGCTGAGCAGCAGGGCCGCGTGCCGACCTCGTACACGGCCGCGCTCGACCCGACGGCGCTCGAGGGCACCCGGATCGGCTACGTCGCCTCGATGGTCAGCACCGACGCGACGACGCAGCGGCTCTTCGCCGCGTCGCTGGCGACCCTCCGGGCCCAGGGCGCGACCGTCGTCGCGGTCACGCCGCCCGCCGGGTTCGCCCGGGTGCTCTCCGAGTCGAGCGGCAGCACGAACGAGTTCGCGCACGACCTCGCCGCCTACACGCGCGACCACCTCGCCCCCGAGGTCACGGCGCGGACGATCCCCGAGATCCAGGCGTCGGGCCGCTACGTCCAGTCGCGGGCCAGCATCTACACGGCGCGCGCCGCGGTGACCGAGGCGCAGTACCAGGCCTGGGCCGGCCCGACCGGGTCGCACACGACGCAGATCGCCGCGGGCCAGCAGCTCGTCACGGGCATGCTCGACGGGGGCGACCTCGACGCCCTGATCTACCCCTCGGCGGTCGCCTACAACTCGTTCAGCACGAACATGCGCCTCAGCCCCAACACGGGCATGCCGGCCGTGACGGTGCCGATGGGCCAGGCGATCGCGGTCGACGCGACCGTCACGGGCGCGGGCGTCAACCTCGAGTTCCTCGGCCGCGACTACGACGAGTCGACCCTGATCGGCCTCGGCTACGCGTTCGAGCAGGCGACCCACGCCCGCACGTCGCCGGCGCTCTACGGTCCGCTGACGAAGTAGGCGCGAGGAGCCTGCGGGAGGCGCGGTGCGGGGAGACCTGCACCGCGCCTCCTCGTCGTCGACAGGGGTCGCTTCCCCTTGTGCCTCACGAATGGATAGCAGTACTCTCCGATAGTGCGCATATCCGAACTCGCCCAGGAGGCGACCACACCGCTCACGGCGGTCAAGTACTACCAACGTGAGGGGCTGCTGCCCCCGGGCGAGAAGACGGCCCCGAACCAGACCTCGTACGACGACCGGCACGTGCGGCGGGTGCGCCTCGTCCGGGCCCTGCT
The DNA here is from genome assembly GCF_011759585.1 of Frigoribacterium endophyticum. Taxonomy (GTDB): domain Bacteria; phylum Actinomycetota; class Actinomycetes; order Actinomycetales; family Microbacteriaceae; genus Frigoribacterium; species Frigoribacterium endophyticum. Next base: position 229,530 of record NZ_JAAOYV010000001.1, on the reverse strand, counting down.
CGAGGTCGGGGGCCTCTCGGTCGCGGCCACGAAGGGCGTCCTCGCCGCCCTCGACGCCGACGACGCCCCGCTGGCCGAGGCGTTCGCCGCGGCCCAGCACGCGATGAGCTCGCCCCGGGCGCACGACGCCGCGCCGAGCCCCGCGGCCCGCGAGCGCGTGGCCGCGCTGACGAGCGCCGCCGGCTGGGCGACGACCGACGAGAACCCCGGGCTCGACGCCGCCGCCCGCGCCCTCGACGGGCTGGCCACGATCGACTTCGAGCCCACCGACGACTACCTGCAGGCGTACCTGGCGGCCGCGGCCACGGCCGCCCGGGCGGACGTGGAGGCGCTGGGCGGCCGGCACGACCGCGACGACGTCGCGGAGCTGATGGTCGTGGGCACCGTGCTCGGCGACCCGCTCTTCGCCGGCCTGCGCCGCCTCGCGCACGAGGACGTCACGCACGACCTCTTCCCGGTCGCCGACCAGGACGACCGACGCTCGTGAGCGCCGGGCTGCGCCGGGCCGTCGCCTGGCACCCTCCGCTCATGGCGCTGGCCGCCGTGATGGGCGTGTGCGCCGTGGCCTGCGTCGTCGGGCTCGTGGCCGACCCGCGGACGATCCTCGGGGCGCCCGCCTGGGCCAAGCCGCTCAAGTTCTCGCTCTCGATCGGCCTCTACGCGGTGACGTGGGCGTGGCTGATCGCGCACCTGCCGCGCCGCCGGGTGCTCGCCGGGCGCCTCGGCACGGTGATCGCCGCGACGCTCCTCGTCGAGCAGGTGCTCATCGTCTGGGCGGTCGCCACCGGCACGACGAGCCACTTCAACGTCTCGGACGGCCTGCACGTCGTCGTCTGGGGCGCCATGGCCGTCGCGATCACGGTCATGTACCTCTGCACCTTCGTGACGTCGCTGATGCTCGTCGGCCTGCGCTTCCCCACGCCGGCCCTCACGGCCGCCGTCCGGGCGGGCGCCCTGATCGCCCTCGGCGGGATCGGCGTGGCCTTCCTCATGACCGGGCCGACCGGGGCCCAGATCGCAAGCCCGACGGGCATCGTCGGGGCCCACGCCGTGGGCGTCGTCGACGGCGGGCCGGGGCTGGCCCTGCTCGGGTGGAGCACGGTCGGCGGCGACTACCGCGTCGCCCACTTCGTCGGCATGCACGCCCTCCAGGCCCTGCCGCTCGCGGCGCTGCTGCTCGGCGCGCTCGGGCGGCGGGTGCCGCTGCTGGCGTCGCCGGTCGTCCAGCTCCGGCTGGTGCTGGTGGCGGCGGTCGCGTACGGGGCGGCGACCGTCCTGCTCGCCGTGCAGGCGTCGCTGGGGCAGTCGGTGGTCCACCCGGCGGGCGCGGTCGCGGTCGCGGCGTGGGCCGTCGCGGGCGCCGCCGTGGCGGTCGTCGCCGTCGTCGCGGCGCGGGGCGGTCGCGGCGCGCTCGGCGCACCCGGTGGCCCGTCATCCAGGATGCGCACTGGCCCGTTCGGGGGTGTCGACCACACCTGACGGGCAGAAATACCGTGACGGCATGACCACGAGCTCCGTCGACCTGGCTGGCGAGCTGGCCAGGGGCACGGAGTCGGCGTCGCCGGGGCCTCCCGCCGCGGACCGGCCCGACCGCCGGGACGCCGGCCCCCTCCGTCGCGGCGTGGAGCGCGGCATGGCCGCGACCCTCTCCGTCGCGGCTCTGCTGTTCGTGCTCCTGGCCCTGCCGACCTGGGCGACGGACCACCACGCCGTCGGGCCCGCGCTGCTCGTCCTGTCGCTCTCCCTCGCCGTCTCGATGGTCGCGGCTCTGCCGCTCGCGCTCCTGCGGCACCCCGGCCCGGTGCACACGGGCCTCTGGCTGCCCGTGGTCGCCTACGTCGGGCTCCTCGTCGTCGAGCCCTTCACCCTGCGCGACGCCCTCCCCGCCGGGTCGACGCCGTGGCTCCTGGGGCTGTCGCTGATCGCCTTCAGCTGCACCGCGGTCGCGGAGCCGAGCCCGGTGCGGGCCGCCGCGATCTGCGCGGGCCTGGACCTCGCGCTGGCCTGCGTCTACGCCGGTCGGTCCACGGCGACCCACACCCTCGTCGACCTGATCGGGCTCGGCCTCCTGGCCGGCGCCCTCGTCCTCGGCGTCCGGGCGCTGCGGGCGAGCGCCGACCGGGCCGACGACGTCGAGCGCCGGGCCCGCGTCCTCGTCGAGCGCCACGAGCGGCGCGTCGCGACGGAGGCCGAGAGGTCGCACACCGACGCCGTGCTGCACGACACCGTGCTCGCCGCCCTCCTCGCCGCCGCCGCGGGCGGCTCCTCCGGCCGTGCCGCGGCGATGGCCCGGTCCTCCCTCGACATCCTCGCCGCGCCCGACGACCGCCCCTCGGCCGCGCGCCCGTCGCTCACCGTCGGGGAGGCGGTGTCGGCCGCGGAGGGCGAGCTGTCGGCGTTCCGCGGGCTCGCCCGACTCGACCTGGCCCCGGCGCGCGACGTCCGCCTCCCCCACGACGTCGCGGACGCCCTGGTCGGGGCCACCGTGCAGGCGCTCTCGAACAGCGTGCGGCACGCAGGCGGGACGGCGGCCAGTGCGGCAGTGGTGCGCGCGGCCGTCGCCGTGCCGCTGGCGGGCGGGGGCGTGCGCGTGACGGTCTCGGACGACGGCGTCGGCTTCGACACGGCCGGCGTGCCGGCGGAGCGGCTGGGGGTCCGCGTCTCCGTCCTCGAGCGCGTGGCCGCCGTCGGGGGCACCGCCGACGTCGTCTCGGCGCCCGGCGAGGGGACCGTCGTCACGCTGGAGTGGCGCCCGGGGACGGCGGGCTCCCGGCCCGGGCGTCGGCCGGGCCGCGACCTGCTCGAGCTGATCCCCCGCCGCCGGCTCTACCAGGCCCTCGGCGCCCTCATCCTGGTCGCGGTGCTCGTGGCCTCCCTCGACGCCCTGATCGTCACGAGGGCCTACGGCTCCGTCGTCGCGTCGCTGCTCGGCCTGCTCATCCTGCCCACGCTCCTCCGCGGAGCCCGCGCCGGCACGATGTCGGACGCGGCCGCGTGGGGCACCACCGCGGTCGGCTGCCTGCTCTGCGCCGTGGCGACGATCGGGCTCGACCCGGCGACCTTCGACTGCGTGTCGATCGCCCGGTACACCTGCGGGGTCCTGGCCGGCGCGGTGATGGGGTGGATGGCGGGCCGCCGCGGGCCGCCCCTCGTCGCGGTGGGGGTCCTCGTCGTCCAGATCGCCGTGTGGGCCGGCCCGTACGGGGTGCTCCGGCTCGGCCTGGCGGCGGAGATCGTCATCGTCGTCGCCGGCCTCCTGATGCACCGCGCCGTCCGCCGCGTCAGCGCCGCGGCGGACGTGGCCGCGCGCACGCACCACGCGCTGACGACGGAGCACGCCGAGCTCGACGCCTTCCACGCCGAGGGGCGCCACCGGCTACGGCACGCCCGGCGGACCGCCGCCCCGGTGCTCCAGCGCATCGTCGACGCGGCCGGCGAGCTCGACGAGGCCGCGCGGGCCGAGTGCCGCGTGCTCGAGCAGGCGCTGCGCGACGAGATCCGGGGCCGCGGGCTCCTCAACGACGCGGTGCGGGCGACCGTCTCGGCGCACCGTCGCCGCGGCGCGCTCGTGCAGGTGCTCGACGACGGCGGCCTCGACGACATCGCGCCCGCCGACCTCGACGGCCTCCTCGACGAGGTCGCCCGTCACCTCGAGCCGGTGCGGTCGAGCCGCATCGTCGTGCGGAGCGGAGGCCCCGACTCCGACACGGCCGTGACCGTGGTCGCCCTGACGACCGACGAGACGGCCGCCGCCCTCGGGCTCGACGTCGACGACGAGGTCGACCTGTGGGTCACGATCCCGCGCCCGCGCCCGCGCCCGGGCACGGCCGGCCGGGAGCCTACGAGGAGGCGCGGCGGACCTGCTTGAGGTACCGGTAGACCGTGGGCTCCGACACGTGCAGGGCCTCGGCGACCTGGGCGACGCCCCCCTTGAGCAGGAAGACGCCGGCTCGCTCCACGTCGCGGACGGCCGAGACCTTCTCCTCCGGCGTCATCCGCTGCGGGTCGACGCCACGGGCCGCGACGATCCGCGCGACGCCGTCGAGCGCGAGCTCGTCGACGGTCGTGCTCAGCCGCTCGGCCACCGCCGCGGGCCTCTCCGGCGCCCCGGGCGTGCCTCCCTCGGAGGCGCCCTTCACGAGGCCCGTCGTGGCCGTGATGGCGGCGAGCAGGTCTCGGGCCCGGGTGAGCGGCTCGTCGTCGATGTTGAGGCAGAGCATGCCGACCACTCCCCCCGCCTCGTCGCGGATGAAGAAGGTCGACGACCGGAAGGTCCCGCCCGTGCGTGACTCGGCGAGGTAGTTCGCGAGGTAGTCACGGTCGTCGTGCTCGTGGTTCTGCAGCACCTTGAGCACGAGGTCCGTCGCGGGGCCGCCGACGGTGCGCCCGCTGACGTGGCCGTTCGTGAGGGCGACGATCGACCGGCCGAGGTCGCTCGTGTCGTGGAGCACCACCTCGGTGCGGGGGCCGAGCAGTTCGGCGAGGAAGTCCATCAGCGGGAGGTAGGGCGCGAACTCCGCCCGGAGCACCCGGCTGCGGTCGACCACGGTAGGGCTCGAGGAAGACGTCATGCCCCGAGGTTACCGGTATGTAACAAAACGTTCGCAGTGTGATAATTTTCTCTCATCGTGCCGAGAGATCGGCTAGCTTCCGATGACCGACGACGTTCACGAAAGGCTCGACCATGACCCGACCCCGCACCCGCACCGCCCTCTGGGGCACCGTCGCCACCGGCGCCGCCCTGGCGCTCGCTCTCACCGGGTGCGGCGGGCCCAGCGCACCGCAGCCCGGCGACGCGAGCGACGACGCCTCGTCGGCGTCGACCTCGAGCATCCCCGACACGAGCGCGCTGCTCGACGCGGTCGAGGTCGACGACTCCCTCGCCGCCCAGGTGCCGACCGACATCGCCGACGCCGGCACCCTCACGGTCGGCTCGAACGTCCAGTCGGCGCCGAACAACTTCTACGCGGCCGACGGCTCGACGGTGATCGGCTCGGACCACGACCTCATCACGGCCGTCGGCAAGAAGCTCGGGCTCGACGTCGAGTACCAGAACCAGGACTTCGGGTCGCTCATCACGAGCCTGCAGTCAGGCCGCGTCGACGTCACGATCGCCGCCATGAACGACACCGCAGAGCGCCAGCAGGCCATCGACTTCGTCGACTACCTCACGTCGGGCATCACCCTCATGGTCCAGAAGGGCAACCCGGCCGGCATCACCGGGCCCGACGCCCTCTGCGGCAAGACCATCGCGGTCGTGACCGGCACGAGCCAGCAGGAGTTCGCCGAGTCGACGAGCACGCAGTGCGAGTCCGACGGCGACGAGCCGCTCGAGATCACCGTCACCGACAGCGACAGCCAGAACCAGACGCAGCTGCGCACCGGCCGCATCGACGCCATCGTCAACGACCTGCCGAGCGCCGTCTACATCTCGAAGACCGCACAGGACGGCGAGGCCTTCGAGGTCGTGCCCGGCGACGTCATCGACGGCGCTCCGTACGGCATCGGCGTCAACAAGGACGACCCCGAGCTGCGCGACGCCATCGCCGCCGCCCTCGACTCGCTGATCGACGACGGCACCTACGGCGAGGTCCTCGACGCCTGGGGCATCACGTCGGGCAGCGTCGCCGAGGCGACCGTCAACGGGGGCGAGTAGCGTGCCGACGCCCGCGCCGCGGGCCGGGGCCGACACGGTCGACCCGGCCCGCGCCTCCTCGGCGGGGCGTGAGCTGCTGCCCCAGGTGCGCCTGAAGCACTGGGGGCGGTGGGTGAGCGCCGCGGTGATCGTCGTGGTGCTCGTCGCGCTCGCCTACGGGGCGTCGCAGGGCGACATCGCCTACGGTGACATCCCGTACTACCTCGTGTCGCCGATCATCCTGCAGGGCCTCGTCGGCACCATCGTGCTCGCCGTGGTCGCCCAGGTCAGCGCCGTCGTCATCGGCGTCGTCATCGCCCTGATGCGCATCTCGGCGAATCCCGTCGCGCAGGCGTTCGCCGCCGGCTACACCTGGCTGTTCCGCGGCCTGCCCGTCCTGCTGCAGATCCTGCTCTGGTACAACCTCGCCCTGATCTTCCCGCGGCTGACCGTCGGCGTGCCGTTCACCGACGTGGTGTTCCTCGACGTCAGCACGAACGACGTCATGACCACGTTCGTCGCGGCCTTCCTCGGCCTGGCCCTCAACGAGAGCGCCTACATGGCCGAGATCGTCCGCGCCGGGCTCAAGAGCGTCGACCGCGGCCAGATCGAGGCCGCACAGTCGATCGGGCAGACCCCCGCGCAGCGGATGGCCCGCATCGTGCTGCCGCAGGCGATGCGCATCATCATCCCGCCGACCGGGAACGACTTCATCAACATGCTCAAGGGCACGGCGATGGCCTCGGTCATCGGCTACCTCGAGCTGATCAAGGCCGCGAACAACATCTCGTCGTTCAACCTCCAGGTGATGGAGACCCTCATCGCCGCGGCCATCTGGTACATGGTCGTCGTCAGCGTCGCGAGCGTCGGCCAGTACCACCTCGAGCGCAGCTTCGACCGGCAGGACCGCCGCCCGGGCGGGCCGCCGAACGCGCGGGCCCTGCGCCGCAAGATCGCTGCCGACCTCGGCCGCGCACCCCTCGTGAGGAGCACCCCGTGACCGCGACGTCCACCCCGCCCGCCGGAGGCGCGGCCAGCGCCGCCGAGGGAGCGCCCGTCCTCGAGGCGATCGGCATCGGCAAGTCCTACGGCAGCCACGAGGTGCTGCGCGACGTCTCGATGACGGTGCGCAGCGGCGAGGTGGTGTGCATCATCGGCCCCTCCGGCGCGGGCAAGTCGACGTTCCTGCGAACGCTCAACCGCCTCGAGGAGCCCGACGCCGGTGAGGTGTGGGTGGGCGGCGAGCCCATGGGCTTCCAGCTGCGCGACGGCGTGCTGCACCAGCTGAGCGAGCGTCGGTTGTCGGCGCAACGGGCCCGCACGGCCATGGTGTTCCAGCACTTCAACCTCTTCCCGCACCTCACCGTGCTCGGCAACGTCGTCGAGGGGCCCGTGCGCGTCCAGCGCCGGTCGGCTGCGGAGGCACGGGCGGAGGCCGTCGCCATCCTCGAGCGGGTGGGCCTCGGCGACAAGGTCGACGCCTACCCCGGGCAGCTCTCCGGCGGGCAGCGGCAGCGGGTCGCCATCGCTCGTGCCGTCGCCATGAAGCCCCTCTTCCTGCTCTTCGACGAGCCGACGTCGGCCCTCGACCCCGAGCTCGTGGGCGAGGTGCTGAAGGTCATGGGCGACCTGGCCCGGGACGGCATGACGATGCTGGTCGTGACGCACGAGATCCAGTTCGCGCGCGAGGTCGCCGACCGCGTCGTCTTCATGGCCGACGGCGGCATCGTCGAGCAGGGGCCGGTCGAGCAGGTGCTCGGCGCCCCGCGCGAGGCCCGTACGAAGCAGTTCCTGCAGCGGGTGCTGTCGTGACGGCCGGTCCGGGCGGGGCCCCGACGCCCGGCTCGGCGCTCGACGCCTACCTCGGGTCGTTCGCCGAGCCGGTCGGCTACCTCAACTTCGGCAGCTACGGCCCCCCGTCCCGCGACGTCGTCGCGACGATGGGCCAGCTCGCGGCCGCGGCGAGCGCCGGGGTGCCGTCCACCGGCCTGCACGCCGAGGACGAGCGCGCCCTCGCCGCGGTCTCGCGCCTCACGGGCCTCGACCGGGGAGGCATCGCGCTCACCAGCAGCACGTCGCTCGGCCTGATGCAGATCGCGTTCGGCCTGCCCCGGGGCGAGGTCGTGGTCAGCAGCGCGGAGTTCCCGTCGAACCTCTACGCGTGGTGGCGCTCGGAGGAGGCGGGGCTCACGACCGTGCGTCCGCTGCCCCCCGTGACGGGTGAGCCGCTCGCGCCGGTCACGCCCGAGCGCGTGGCCGACGCCGTCGGGCGCGACACCGTGGCCGTCGCCGTGAGCGCCGTCGACTTCCGCACGGGCACCGTCGCCGACCTCGTCGGCCTCCGGGAGGCGGTCGGCGACCGGCTCCTCGTGGTCGACGGCATCCAGGGCTTCGGGGTCGTCGACGCCGACTGGTCGCTCGCCGACGCCCTCGTCGTCGGTGGCCAGAAGTGGCTGCGGGCGGGCTGGGGCACGGGCTTCGTCGGGCTCTCGCCCCGGGCCCTCGACCGGCTGCGCCCGCTGCTCGGCGGCTGGACGGGCGTCGAGGGAGCGTCGCGGTACGACGGCGTGCCCCACGCCCCGCTGCCGGGAGCCCAGCGCCTCTCGGTCACGAACGGCTCGCCCTTCGCGTCGGGAGCCCTGGCCACGGCACTGGAGCAGCTCGAGTCCGTCGGGGTCGGGGCGGTCGCGTCGCTCGTGGCCGACACGGCCGGCGACCTGATCGACCGGCTGACGGCCGCCGGGGTGGCCGTCCTGTCCCCCACGGACCGCGAGCGGCGGGCCGGCCTCGTCGTCGCGGGCGTCGCCCCCGGTGAGGCACCGGCGGTCGGAGCGCGGCTCGACGCCGCCGGCGTCACCGCCACCGTGCACGGTCCCGACCGCGTGCGCTTCAGCGTCCACGCCACCACCACCCCCGCCGCCCTCGACGCGGCCCTGAGCGTCCTGGGAGGACGACGATGACCCTCGGCCCCGACCCCCTCCACGTCGTGCACACCGACGCCGCCCCGGCCGCGATCGGTCCTTACTCACAGGCCGTCCGCGTCGGCGACCTCGTCTTCGTCTCCGGCCAGCTACCGATCGACCCGTCGACCGGCGACTTCGCCGGGCCCGGGGTCCGCGAGGAGGCGGCGCAGGCGCTCCGCAACGGAGCCGCGGTGCTGCAGGCCGCCGGGTCGAGCGTGCGGCTCGTCGTCAAGACCACGGTGCTGCTGGCCGACATCGCCGACTTCGCCACGGTGAACGAGGCGTACGCCGAGGTCTTCTCCGGGGGCGTCCTGCCGGCCCGGGCCGCCTACCAGGTCGCGGCCCTGCCCCGCGGAGCCCGGGTCGAGATCGAGTTCGTCGCCGCCGTCGGAGCGTGAGGGAGGCGCGGCGAGCGCCGGCTTGACGCCTCAGCCCCGCGAGCGGGCCAGCACCGCGCCGTGGGGCCGCGGACCCTCCGGCGAGCCCGTCCGGGTGTGCGTCTCGACGACCTCGAAGCCCGCCCCGCTGAGCTCGTCGGCGAGCCAGCCGACCGGCCAGCGCCAGGCGGTCACGACGGCGTGGTCGAACGACTCCAGGTCGGCGCCGACGAAGAAGCCGACGAGCAGCCGCCCGCCGGGGCGGAGGGCCCGGGCGAACTCGGCGAGCGCGCGACCGACCGCCGCGGGCTCGTGGTGGATCAGCGAGTACCAGGCCAGGACTCCCCCGAGCGTCCCCGCCCCGTCGGGCAGGGCGTCGACGCTCCCGACCGAGAAGGGCACCGCGGGGTGGGCGGCGCGGGCGTGCTCGACGAAGGCCGGCACCCGGTCCACGCCCCGGGCGTCGGCGCCGAGCCCGGCGAGGTGGGCGGTCCAGTGCCCGGGCCCGCACCCGGCGTCGAGCAGGGGCCCGTCGACGTCGGCGGCCCAGGCCTCCACCAGCTGGCGGTCGGACGGGTGCACGGACGCCATCGACCCCAGGTGCTCGGCGTACTCTGCGGCCCGGCGCGAGTACGCGTGCTCGACGTCGGAGGTCACGCCCCCCGTTCCCCTCCGCGGCGCGTCACCGGAGGGGCGTGCCCGTGGGTCGGGATTCCAGGAACCCGCGCGAGACCGTGACCCAGGCGGGTGCGTCGGGGCTCGTGACACGGGCCAGCGCGGCGCCGTCCGGGACAGCGTGCTTCGCACCCGCCGCGTCGAGGGACCAGATGACCGGGTCCGTGACCCCCTTCACCAGGACGGCGCGGCTCATGCCCGCCACCCGCGGCAGCACGGTGCAGGTGGAGACGGGCAGGACGGTGACCGGCAGCCCCGCCACCATGGGCGCGGGCACCTGCGACAGACCACCCGACCCGGCGAGCGCGTACGCACCGCCCTTCCCGCAGCTGATCACCTGGGCCAGGGGCGCCGAGGCCACGCTCGCTCCTGCCACGACCTCAGGCGTGACGGTGCGCAGGCCGAGGAGGATCCCCATGTCGACCGCGGTGTCGAAGGAGGCGAGGGGCACGAGGCCGCCGAGGCCGTCGGTCACGTACACGGCCGGCTCGGACGCCGTCTTGACGAGGACCGCCGGCGGCAGCACGTCGGCCCCCGTCGGCAGCGACGCGACGAGGCCGGCGTCGACCGTCGCCCAGCGGCCACCGCCGAGCTGCGTGACGGAGCGCATGTCGAGCAGGGCGTGCTTCGTCCCCGCCGCGTCGATCGACCAGAGGACGGGGCTCGTCCGCGTCCCCACGACGACGCCGGTGTCGAAGCGGCCGGCCGGCTGCGGCAGCACGGCGCACGTCGAGGTCGGCACGGTGGTCGCGGCCAGTCCCGTGAGCAGGCCGGGCGACACCGACCAGAAGGTGCCGCTGCCGGCGAGCAGCGTCGGGGCGGACGTGGTCGATCCGCATCGCAGGACGGTGGAGAGCGGCGCGGCGGCCTTCGTCGCCGCCGACACGAGGGCATCGGGCACCACCCGCCAGGAAGACGAGGAGCCGAGATCGGCCGCGACCCCGAACGACGGCAGCGCGACGAGTCCGTCGGCGCCGTCGGACCACCAGATCACGGGGGACGACGCCGTCTTGACCAAGGCCCCGACGGGCAGGACCTCCGGGCCCATCCGCAGGGAGTCGAGGAAGGCGTCGTCGACGACCAGCCACTGCGGGGCCGCGGGGGCGTTCCGCTGCGTCACGGTGCTCATCGACGACACGGCGCGCCTCGCTCCGGTCGCGTCGATCATCCACAGCGCCGGCGAGCCCGCGGTCTTGACGAACAAGGCGGTGGTCGGGCCCGAGGCGGCCCGCGGCAGGAGCGCGCAGGTCGCCTCCGGCAGCGTCGTCGACGCCAGGCCCGCGACCAGGGCAGACGCCACGGGAGTGAGGGTCCGTGAGCCCGCGAGGTAGCTGGCGGCGCCGCAGCGGACGACGCTGGCCAGCGGCTCGGCCGCGACCGTCGACGCGGCCACCACGGAGTCGGGCACCGTCGTCCACGACGTCGACAGGCCCATGGCGGCGACCTGGGCGAACGAGGAGATCGGCACGAGGCCGCCCTGTCCGTCCGCGAGGTACACGCGGGGCGACGAGGACGTCCTGACGAGTGCACCGGCCGGCACGACGTCCGTCCCGGTCGGCCTGGCGGCGATGAAGGCAGGGTCGACGACGAGCCAGCGCGCCTCTCCCGGGGCGCTGAGCTGGGTGACGGTCGACAGCGACCTGACGGCGTGCTTGGCGCCCGCTGCGTCGATCTGCCAGATGGTCGCGTCCGAGGCCGACTTGACGAAGAGCGCACGGGTCGTGTTGCCGGTGGCACGGGGCAGCACGGCACAGAGCGCGTCGTCGGCCCGCAGCACGGTGGCGGGCAGGCCAGCGACGAGGGAGCGCTCGATCGGCCAGGCCGCCCCGGAGCCCGCGAAGTAGGTCTCGTCGCCGCAGTCGATGCGCTGCTGGAGCGGAGGCGGTCCGGGCTGCCCGTTGTCGGGCACGAGCCGCGCCTCCTGGCTCACCGTCCGCACGCTGCGGCCGAGCCCGAGGTCGACGGCCGCACCGAAGGACGAGAGGGGCAGGAACTGCTCCCGGCCGACGACCACGGAGACGTCCGGTCGACCGGGCTTCTTGATCAGCTCACCGGCCCTCGTCCCGCCGTAGTCGGCGGGCAGCACGACCGTCTGCCCCTCCCGGAGCTCGGTCGCGTCGCCGGACCAGATCAGCTGCGACGCTCGCTCACCCGGCTGGCGCCAGGCCTCGAGGTGCACCCGGTCGGGCAGCGGGGACCAGGCCCCCTGCACCGCCTGGGGGATGACGGTGCCCTCGTCGGTGACCAGCTTCATGAACACGTCGTCACACGCCGCGCACGCCGTCGCCGCCGACACCGAGGCGGCGCGGAACGTCGTGGTCGTGCCGGTGTCTCGGTGCTCGCCCGGAGCGAGCTGCAACGACACCCGGCGGTTCGGGTCGCTCGCCGACGCTCCGACGAAGCCACCGCGGGCCGAGATCTGGTACTTGACCGGGGGCAGCGGCCCCAGGGTGAAGGTGCCGTCGGCGGCGGTGTCGCGCTCGAAGTCGTGGTAGGACGTGCCGACGTCCGAGGGGTTCTGTCGCCAGTAGGTGCCGTACGCGACCGTCAGCTCGTTGGGGCGCAGCGGGGGGACCGTGCCCGGCGCGGCGGGCGGGTCGGGCGTGGCCCGGACGACCCTGCCGGTGACGAAGGCACCCGCCGGGAGGTCGACGTGCACGGCCTCCTCGGGGTCGTCCGCCGTCACGTGCACCCCCCACCCCGCCTCCTGGGTCAGGGCCCAGGGGTCGACGGCACCGGGGCCGTTCCACCACACCGGGGCGAAGACCCCCGACGTGTCGGCGTAGCCGACCTTGATCCGCGCACCCAGCTTCGACAGGGTCAGGCCACTGGCTGCCCACTCGCCCCGCGCGTCGGCCCTCACCGTCCTCGTCCCCGCCTCGTCGGAGGAGAGGGTCACGATGATCGAGCCCTCCGGCGGGGCTGGCGCACCCACGAAGGAGATGCTGCCCCGCAGCGTCCCCGTGGGCTCGGCGGCGCTCGCCGGCACGGGGGCGCCGAGGAGGACGGCCGCCGCGGCGGCGGTCAGCGCCGTGGCGGCCACGAGGGCACGCAGGCGCGCAGATCGGGGTGACGACGGGTGCATCGGGTCGGGTCCTTCATCAGGGGCCCCGCCGGCGCTGTCGTACGACGGTCGTGCTCCCAGGTTCCGCGAAGCTAGCACGAGTAGGGCCGCGGAACGGCGGGGAACACCGGTCCTCACGCCCCCTGGCACGCCCCAGATCGGGGTGTGGCACCGGGTGCCGGGATGGGGCAGGCTCGGTGAGCACCTCTCTCGGAAGGACCCCGTGCTCTCGCTCGTCTACACCAGTGCCGCCCGCACCCCGTTCTCGGACGGCGACCTCGCCACCCTGCTGATGAACAGCCGCGCCAACAACCGTCGCCTGGGTCTCTCCGGCTTCCTCATGCACAAGCAGGGCCGGTTCGTCCAGGTGCTCGAGGGGCCCGAGGAGGCCGTCCAGCAGCGCTACGCGCTCATCGCCGCCGACCCCCGCCACACCGACCTCGACGTCCTGCTCCGCGAGACCATCGACGAGCGCCGCTTCGGCGCGTGGACGATGGGCTACCGCGCCACGACCGACACCCTCGTCGACGAGATCCCGGGCTACGCCGACGTGTCGGGCGCCTCGCTCGACGTCGCGCGCTCGCGCCCGGACCTCGAGCCGTCGGTCCGGTCGCTGCTCGACTGGTTCCGCGCCCCGCTGCCGGCCGGCGCCTGAGGCCCGACCCGCGACTCCTCGGCAGCCCTGCTCCCCAGGGCTGCCGGCCTCAGAGCGAGCGCGGCTCGCGCCAGCGGTGGTCGCGGTCGGCGTCGGTGACCTCACGGAGGACCCGCGCCGGCACTCCCCCGACGACGACCATCGGCGGCACGTGGGCCGTCACGACGGCCCCGGCCGCGACGACCGAGCCGGCGCCGACCGTCACGCCGGGCAGGATGACCGCGCCCGCGCCGACCCAGACGTCGTCGCCGAGGTGGACCGGCGCCGAGAACTGGCTGCCGTCGCGCCGCACCTCGGGGTGCACCGGGTGCCCGGTGGTGCTGATGGTCACGTTCGGCGCGATCATCACCCGGTCGCCGACCACGACGGCCACGTCGTCGACCACGGTCAGGCCGAAGTTCACGTAGACCTCGTCGCCGAGCACGACGTTGTCGCCGTAGGCCACGTGCAGCGGGGGCTCGACCCAGACGCCGGCGCCGACCGAGCCGAGCATCTCGTGGAGGATCTCGCGGCGGCGCTCGGTCTCCCGCGGCCGCGTCGCGTTGTAGTCGTGCGCGAGCTCCTTGCCGCGCACGCGCCGCTCGGCGAGGCCCTCCAGGCCCGGGCCCCCGTCGGTGTACAGCTCGTGGGCCGCCATCCGGCGGCGGACGTCGTCGTCGCGCTCGTTCATCGGGCCAGGCTACGGGGCGGTGACGCCCTGCTCGGTCCGGTGGCGCTCGTGCCAGCGGCCGCGCGCCGACAGCACGACGCCGCCGAGCACGGCCGAGATGAGCGAGCCGACGAGCACGCCGACCTTGACCACGTCGTCCTGCTCGCTGCCGGTGCCGTAGGCCAGCTCGCCGACGAGCAGCGAGACGGTGAACCCGATGCCCGCGACGAGCGACAGGCCGACGACGTCGGGCCAGCGGAGGCTCGGGTCGAGCTTGATGCCGGGCAGGCGCGTCACCAGCAGCGAGGCCCCGGTGATGCCGACCGACTTGCCCACCACGAGGGCGACCACGATGCCGATCGCGACGCTGTCGCCGAGCGACTCGGTGAGGCCCGAGAAGCCGCCCACCGAGACGCCCGCCGAGAAGAACGCGAAGATCGGCACGGCGACGCCCGACGAGATCGGGCTCCAGCGCTCGGCGAAGTGGTGCGTGAGCGCGTGGCGCTCCTCGTGGCCGTCGGCGTCGACGTGCGTCACGCCGGCCCGCCGGGTGGCGATCGCCGGCACCAGGAGGCCCAGCGCGACGCCCGCGATCGTGGCGTGGATGCCCGACGCGTGCACGAGGGCCCACGCGACGACGCCGAGCGGGATGAGCAGCCACCACGAGCGGACCCCGCGGCGCACGAGCACGGCGAACGCGGCGAGCGGCAGCAGGGCGAGCAGGAGCGGCACGACCGCGATGCCCGCCGTGTAGAAGATCGCGATGATCGTGATGGCGATGAGGTCGTCCACCACGGCCAGGGTGAGCAGGAAGGTGCGGAGCGCCGGCGGCAGCCGCTTGCCCACGACCGCGACGACGGCCACCGCGAAGGCGATGTCGGTGGCGGCGGGGATGGCCCAGCCCTGCAGCGCGTCGGGCCCCGCCCCGATGTTGATGGCGGTGAAGATCAGCGCCGGCAGGGCGACCCCGCCCACGGCCGCGGCGATCGGCAGGGTGGCGACGCGGGGGTCGCGCAGCGAGCCGGCGACGAACTCCTGCTTGAGCTCGAGGCCGACGACGAAGAAGAAGATCGCGAGCAGGCCGTCGGCGGCCCAGGTGCCGACGCTGAGGTGGAGGTGCAGCGCCTCCGGGCCGAAGGTGGTGTCACGGACCTGCGCGTAGAACGAGCCGGCCGGGCTGTTCGCGATGACCAGGGCGAGCACGGTCGCCCCGAGCAGCAGCAGGCCGCCCGTGGTGTCACGGCTGACGAAGCGCGAGAGGCGCTGGGCCCGGGAGGCGGGCGCGGCCGAGGGCGAGGGCGGCGTCGAGGAGGCGGGGGCGGGCGTGGCGGAGTCGGGCACGGTGTCCTAGAGGGGTCGAGTCGAGCGGTGACGGGTCGGGGGCGACCTGCCGGGCTCGGGGCCCGCAGGTCTACGCCGCTGGCGGCGGGCAGCCGGCGATCTCGCCGTGGGCGTTGCTGCCCCAGAGGCTCATCCATCCGTTCGTGCCACACGTGCGCTTCGTCAGCACCAGGCGGTTGGGGAACGCCTGCGCCCGCACGCGCGCACGACGGCACGACGAGGAGCACAAGGAGGCGGACACGACGACAAGGGTACCTCCCCCGTCAGAAGGCGTACCGGATGCGGCACCACGGCGCGACCTCGGCGACGAGCGCCGTGAGGGCGGCGACCCCCTGCGCCTTGAGGTCGTACCGGTAGCGCAGGTTCTCCGCCCCGTTCTCGGAGGTCTTGACCTCCTGGAGGTCGGGGCGCCAGATCAGCTCCTCGCCCTTCGGGTGCCAGCGCTCGTTCACCTCGTGCAGGGCGGCGTTGTGCGTCAGGAAGATCATCTCCGCCGCGGCCTGCTCCTTCGCCGCCGGCGACAGCACGTCGTCGACCTCCCGCAGCAGCTCGCGCCAGTCGTCGAGCCACCCCGGCGTCATGATGACCGGCGAGAAGTTGAGGTGCACCTCCCACCCCGCCGCGACGAAGTCGTTCACCGCCGCGATCCGCTCGCTCATCGGGCTCGTCCGGAGGTCGGTGACCTTGGCGACCTCCGCCGGCATCAGCGAGAAGCGGATGCGCGACCGGCCCTGGGGGTCCCAGTCGAGCAGGTCGCGGTTGACGTACTTGGTGGCGAACGACGCCTTGGCCGTCGGCGTCATGCGGAAGAGCTCGCAGACGTCGCGCACGTTCTCGGCGAGCAGCGCGTCGACCGAGCAGTCGCTGTTCTCGCCGATGTCGTAGACCCACGCCTCGGGGTCGCACTGGTTCGGCTCGGTCTTCGGGCCCTGCTTCTGCACGTGGCGCGCGAGGTGCCGCGAGATCTGCTCGACGTTCGTGAAGAGCGTGACCGGGTTGCTGTAGCCCTTGCGCCGCGGCACGTAGCAGTAGACGCAGGCCATCGCGCAGCCGTTCGCCAGCGACGGGGCGATGAAGTCGGCCGAGCGCCCGTTCGGCCGGGTGACGACGCTCTTCTTGACGCCGAGCACGAGGGCCTCGGTCTTGATGCGCACCCACCGGCGCACGTTCGCCTCGTCGCCGTGCACCTCGGGGATCCGCCAGTGCGACTCGACCGGCACGACGGTGGCCTCGGGCCAGCGCCCGATGATCTCCTGCCCGCGGGGCGACGCCGCCGCCTCGGGCTCGGCGTAGATGCGACGGACGTCGAGCAGCGGCGAGGGAGTCATCGCCCCCTTGTCTACCCGGCACCCCCGACAGCAGAGGGTGACGATCACTCGACGCCGAACGACCGGCTTGCCGATCGCGGCGGGGCCACTGCTAAGGTAAGGCTCACCTAAGGCCGACCACGGGTCGCTCCGATCACGAGCACCCCTCCGACGCGGCGTGCTCCCGAGCACGCCCTCCCGGAGCGTCGAGCCGGGCCCCAGCACCCGTCCCGGAAGGACACCCATGCCCCGCACCACGCGCCTGCTCGCGATCAGCGCAGCATCCGCCCTCGCCCTCGGCCTCGCCGGGTGCTCCGCCGACGCCGGCGACTCGACCGACGCCTCCTCGGGGTCGTCCGGGTTCACGCCGATCACGATCGAGCACGCCCTCGGCACGACGACGATCGAGACGAAGCCCGAGCGCGTCGCCACGGTCGCCTGGGCGAACCACGAGGTGCCGCTGGCCCTCGGCGTCGTGCCCGTCGGGATGGCCGCCGCGAACTTCGGCGACGACGACGGCGACGGCCTGCTGCCCTGGGTCGAGGAGAAGCTCACCGAGCTCGACGCCGAGACCCCCGTGCTCTTCGACGAGACCGACGGCATCGACTTCGAGGCCGTGGCCGACACCGACCCCGACGTCATCCTCGCCGCGTACTCGGGCCTGACGCAGGAGGACTACGACACCCTCAGCGAGATCGCGCCCGTCGTCGCCTACCCCGAGACCGCGTGGGGCACCGCCTGGCGCGACATGATCGAGCTCAACAGCGAGGCCATGGGCATGGCCGACGAGGGCGAGCAGCTGGTCAGCGACCTCGAGTCCGAGATCAGCGACACCGCCGACGCCCACCCCGAGCTCGCCGGCACCTCGGCGATGTTCCTCACCCACGTCGACACCGGCGACCTCAGCGAGGTCAGCTTCTACACGACGCACGACACCCGCGTGCAGTTCTTCGACGACCTCGGCCTCGAGCAGCCCGGCAGCATCACCGAGGCGAGCGACGCGACCGAGCTGTTCTCGCTGACGCAGAGCGCCGAGCAGGCCGACGCGTTCGACGACGTCGACGTGATCGTCACCTACGGCGACGAGACCCTCGTCGACGCCCTCGAGGCCGACCCCGTGCTCTCGCAGATGCCCGCGGTGAAGAACGGCGCCATCGTCGCCCTGCCCGGCACCACCCCGCTCGGCACGGCCGCCAACCCGACGCCGCTGTCGATCTCGTGGATCCTCGACGACTACGTCGACCTCCTCTCGCAGGCCGCCGCGAAGTCGTAGTGACCACAGCCCCCCCGCTGCCCGCCGCGGGCGTCGCCGTCGTGCGACGCCCGCGGCGTCTGCGCGCCGTCTGGCTGCTCGTGCTGGTGGCCGTGCTGGTCGGCGTGGTGCTGCTCAGCGTGACGGTCGGCTCGCGCGACGTGTCGCTCGCCGACGTGTGGGCCGCCCTCGGCGGCGCGACCGACGGCTTCGACCGCGCGTCGGTCGCGAAACGGGTGCCGCGCACCGTGCTCGCCGTCGCGGCGGGCGCGGCCCTCGCCGTCTCCGGCGCCGTGATGCAGGGCGTGACACGCAACCCCCTGGCCGACCCGGGGATCCTCGGGGTCAACACCGGCGCCTCCCTCGCCGTCGTCGCGGGCATCGCGTTCTTCGGCCTCAGCGCCTCGACCACGACGATCTGGGTCGCCGTCGCGGGCGCCGGCGCCACGGCGCTGGTCGTCTACGCGATCGGCTCGCTCGGCCGGGGCGGGGCGACGCCGCTCAAGCTCGCGCTCGCCGGCGCGGCCACCTCGGCCGCCCTGGCGTCGTTCATCACCGCGATCGCGCTGCCCCGCGGCGACATCGCGTCGAGCATCCGCTCGTGGCAGATCGGCGGGGTCGGCGGCGGCACCTGGGCGAGCCTCGAGCAGGTCGCGCCCTTCCTCGTCGTGGGCGTCGTCGTCTGCCTGCTCTCGGCCAAGGCCCTCAACTCCCTCGCCCTCGGCGACGACCTCGCAGCCGGCCTCGGCGAGCGCGTCGCCGTCGCCCGCGGGGCCGCCGCCCTCGGCGCCGTCGTGCTCTGCGGGGCGGCCACCGCCGTCACCGGCCCGATCGGCTTCGTCGGCCTCGTCGTGCCGCACGCCTGCCGGCTGCTCACCGGCGTCGACCACCGCTGGCTGCTGCCCTTCTCGGCCGTCGCCGGCGCCGTGCTGCTCACGGGCGCCGACGTCGTCGGCCGCGTCGTGGCCCGCCCGGCCGAGATCGACGTCGGGATCGTCACCGCCCTGATCGGAGCGCCCGTGTTCATCTGGATCGTCCGACGCTCGAAGGTGAAGGCCCTGTGAGCGCGCCGACCGACCTCCGGGCGGCGACGCCCGTGCCGCCCCGCGGCCCCGGCGGCGAGCCCGCCCGCCCCGGCTCGAGCCGCCTCGACGCCGTCGCCGCCTCGGTCGCCGCGGGCCGTGCCCGGCGGGGCCGCCGACGCCGCGCCGTGGTCGGCGTGCTCGTCGCCGCCCTCGTCGTCTTCTTCGTGCTGAGCCTCATGGTCGGCCGCACCTTCTACGGGCCCGGCGAGGTGCTGGGCGTGGTGCTCGGGCAGGACGTGCCCGGCGCGACCTTCACGGTCGGCCGCCTCCGCCTCCCCCGCGCGGTGCTCGCCGTGGCCGCGGGCCTCTGCTTCGGCCTCGGCGGCGTGACCTTCCAGACGATGCTCCGCAACCCGCTCGCGAGCCCCGACATCATCGGCATCAGCTCGGGGGCCAGCGCCGCCGCCGCCTTCGCCATCGTGACGCTGTCGCTCGACGACGGCCAGGTCTCGGCCTTCGCCATCGCCGCCGGCCTCGCGGTCGCGGTGCTCGTCTACCTGCTGTCGAAGCCCGGCGGGGTCGCCGGCACTCGGCTCGTGCTCGTCGGCATCGGCGTCGCCGCGATGCTCGACAGCCTGACGGCGTACGTGCTGTCGAACGCCGCACAGTGGGACCTGCAGGAGGCGACCCGCTGGCTCACCGGCAGCCTCAACGGCAGCAGCTGGCCCCAGGTCGTGCCCGTGCTCGTGGCCCTCGTCGTGCTGACGCCGCTGCTGCTCAGCCGCTCGCGCGACCTCGCTGCGACGCAGCTCGGCGACGACGCCGCGTCGGCGCTCGGGGTGCGGGTCGACCGCACCCGCCTCGTGGTCATCGTCGCCGCGGTCGGGCTCATCTCGTTCGCGACGGCCGCCTGCGGGCCGATCGCGTTCGTGGCCTTCCTCAGCGGCCCCATCGCGGCGCGCCTCGTGGGGCCGAGCGGGTCGCTGCTCGTGCCCTCGGCGCTCGTCGGCGCCCTGCTCGTGCTCGTCGCCGACGTCGTCGGGCAGTACGCGCTCGGCACACGCTTCCCGGTCGGGGTCGTCACCGGCGTGCTCGGCGCTCCGTACCTGATCTGGCTCATCGTCCGCACCAACCGATCGGGAGGCTCCCTGTGACCGCCGACCACACGCTCGACGCCGAGCACCTCACCCTCGGCTACGGCGAGCTCACCGTCGTCGACGACCTCAGCCTCGTCGTGCCGCCCGGGCGGATCACCGCCATCGTCGGGGCCAACGCCTGCGGCAAGTCGACGCTCCTGCGGTCGATGTCGCGCCTCCTCAAGCCCCGGTCGGGGCAGGTCGTGCTCGACGGGCGCGAGGTGCACCGCACCCCCGCCCGGCAGCTCGCCCGCACCCTCGGCCTGCTGCCGCAGTCGCCCGTCGCGCCGGAGGGCATCACGGTCGCCGACCTCGTCGGCCGGGGTCGCCACCCGCACCAGGGCCTCCTCTCGCGCTGGAGCAGCGACGACGACCGCGCCGTCGCCGAGGCCCTCGAGGCCACTGAGACGACCGCCCTCGCCGACCGGTCGGTCGACGAGCTCTCGGGCGGCCAGCGCCAGCGCGTCTGGATCGCCATGGCGCTCGCCCAGCAGACCGACGTGCTGCTGCTCGACGAGCCGACGACCTTCCTCGACGTCAGCCACCAGGTCGAGGTGCTCGACCTGCTGACCGACCTCAACCGTCGCCGCGGCACGACGATCGTCATGGTGCTGCACGACCTCAACCTCGCGGCGCGCTACGCCGACCACCTCGTCGCCCTGGCGGCGGGCCGGGTGCACGCCGCGGGCGCCCCCGCCGAGGTGCTGACGGAGGACTGCGTCCGAGCCGTGTTCGGCCTCGACAGCCGTGTGGTCGCCGACCCCACGACGGGCGCGCCGATGATGCTCCCGCTCGGACGGCACCACGTCGTCACCGAGCCGACGGCCTGAGGCGCGGGCGCTCCGGGACGGACGAACCCCGGGGAGGCGCGCTGCCGGTCGCACCGGCACCGCGCCTCCCCGGGGCGTCGGCTCGTCGCTCGGGCGTCAGCCCGTGACGACGGCGATCTCGTTCGGCGCGGCCGGCAGCTCGGCCGAGGCCAGCACCTCGCCGGTCGCCGCGTCGACGCGGTGGATCGAGCGCGTCGCCGCGTCGGTGACCCACGCCGAGTCGCCGACCACGGTCAGGCTCGGGTGCGAGTCCTGCCACTCGGCCGGGCCCGTCCACGGGTCGATGACCGGCCACGAGTCGGTGGCCTCGCCGGTCTGGCCGTCGAGGCGGTGCAGCGCCCCGTCGGTGCCGAGCACGAGCACGTCGTCGTCGGCGGTGCGGGCGACGCCCTTCCAGGTGTAGGCGACGCCCTCGGGCAGGTCGACCACGCTCGACGACTTCGCCGCGGTGTCGACCATCGTCAGCTGCGTGAGCTCGTAGCCCTCGGAGTCGGGGTCCGAGTTGTAGTCGCCGAACATCACCGGCGACGAGTCGGTGACGTACGCGTTGCCCGTGCGGCCGTAGGCGTCCGCGGCGGGCAGCTTGGTGAACGTGCCGTCGTCGTAGACCAGCACGCCGTCGCTGCAGCCGAACACGGCCACCTCGTCGGCCGTCGTCCCCTCGCCGTGCACCGACGGGCACTCCTCGCTGCGCGCGACCTCGTCGCGGTCGGCGTCGAGCGCCCGCACGCCGGTGCGGCCCTCGCTGTCGCCGATGGTGGTCAGCAGGGTGCCGTCCTCGAGCTCGATCGAGACGCCGTGGTGGGCCTCGGGCGCCGGGATCTGCTCCGTCTCGGGCAGCTCGCCGGTCGACGAGGCGTCGAGCAGGTCGGCGGTGTCGAAGACCGTCGTCTCGCCCGTGCCGTCGGAGAAGAGGATCGTCTTGTCACCGTGGCGCACCACGTGGCCGGGGGTCGGAGCGTCGAAGACGAGGTCGGTCAGCTCGGGCTCGGCGACGCGGTGCTCGCCGTCGGCCGTGGTCCAGGCGCCCGTGTCGAGCACCTGGAAGCCGTCGGTGGTGGAGACGAGCACGTGGCGCCCGTCGCCGGACGAGTTGACGCGGTTGAAGCCGGCCAGCTCGATGTCCGCCTGCTGCTCCAGGGTGTCGGCGTCGAGCACGAGCAGCCCGCCGTCGTAGGTGAGGGCCACGCGGGGCTGCGCGGCGGAGGCGGTGGTGCCGCCGGCCTCGGAGCCCGCGCCGGCCTCGGCGTCGGTGCCCGCGCCTCCCGAGCAGGCGGTGAGGGCGAGGGCCGCGCCGGCCGTGAGCGCGAGCCCGGCCAGGCCTCGACGGCGTCGCGGGTGTCGCTGGTGTCGCTGGGTCATGGGGTCCTTCCTTCGGGGTGGCGGCCGGTCAGGGAGACAGGCCGTGCGAGATGAGCTGCTCGTTCGAGCGCATCATCTCGAGGTACGTGGCGGCGCCCCCGCCGGGGGCGCTGAGCGACTCGGTGTGCAGGGCGACGACCTCGACGTCGACGTCGGCCTCGTCGGCGAGCACCTGCACCAGCCGGTCGGGCTGGGACGAGTCGGCGAAGATCGTGGCGACCCCCGCCTCCTCGATCGCGTCGGTGAGGTCGGCGAGGTCGGAGGCGCTCGGTGCCGCCAGGGTCGTGCCGCTCGGCAGCACCGCGCCGACGACCCGGAAGCCCCAGCGCTCGGCGAGGTAGCCGAAGACGTGGTGGTTCGTCACGAGCGCGCGGCGCTCGGCCGGGATCGCCGCGAAGGTCGCGGTCAGCTCGGCGTCGAGCGTCTCGAGCTGGGCCCGGTAGGAGGCGGTGGCGGCGGTCAGGCGGTCGACGTCGATCCCGTCGACCTCGGTCGCCAGCACGGGCTCGAGCCCGTCGACGACGTCGAGCACGCGCCCCGTGTCGGTCCAGAGGTGCGGGTCGGGCTCGCCCTCCGCGTCGCCGTCGACGTAGGCGAGCGGCTCGATCAGGTCGCCCGCCTCGACGACCGGCACGCCCGCCGCCCCGGCCGCGTCGACGTGCTGCTGCAGCCCCTCCTCGAGGCCCAGGCCGTTCGAGACGACGAGGTCGGCGTCGAGCATCTCGGCCGCCTCGCGGGCGGAGATCTCGACGGAGTGCGGGTCGGCGCCCGGGGGCATCAGGGTGACGACGTCGACCTGGTCGCCGACGAGCTCGCCGACGACGTCGCCGAGGATGTTCGTCGTCACGACGACGCGCGGCCGGTCGGCGGTGCCGGCGGCGCCCGTGCCGGGGCCCATGCCGGCGGCCGTGCAGCCGGCGGCGGCGAGCAGGGCGCCCGCCGCGACGGCGGCGGCGAGGGCGGTGCGCACGGCGCTCATCGGCCCGTCTCCACCAGGAGGCTCGCCGGCAGGGCGAAGCTGCGCGCGACGCGGGCCGCGTCGGCGTGGTCGATCTCGTGCACCTGGCCGGTCGAGGGCGAGGCCACGTAGCTGCGCGAGGCGTCGACCTCGAGCCGCACGCCCTCGGGCAGGGCGCCGTCGACGAGGTCGCCGGCGAGCAGCGGCTCGGTCTGCGCCACGAGCCCGTCGGGCGACAGGACGACCACGCGCCCGGAGGCGTCGACTCCGACGACCGTGTCGTCGGAGTCGCCGACCGCGGTCGCGCGCAGCAGCGGCTCGGGGGTCTCGATCAGGGTCCAGGCACGGGTCCGGGCGTCGAGCAGCCAGGCACCGCGGGTGCCGGCGACGGCCGCGAGGGCGGGTCGCCCGGGGCGCTGCTCGAACGCGGTCGCGACGTCGGCGGGGGCGGTGCCCGCGGGGTACGGGATGCGCTCGACCACGGCGGACGACCCGTCGTCGCCCTCGGTCACCAGCACGGCGCCGTCGGAGCAGCCCACGACGACGCCGACCCGGGTCGCGGCGGCGCCGCGCAGGTCGGGGCAGGGGGCGAGGGCACCGTCGACCTCGTCGCCCCCGGCCGTGAGGACCCGGACGGCGTCGGCCACGCCCTCGCCGGCGGCGCCCGTCGCGGTGCTCGCGACCAGCAGGCCGCCGAGCGGCACGAGCACGCCCTCGGCCCCGAGGCCCTCGACGCGCGCCCGCTCGTCGAGCTCGCCGTCGGCCAGCGCCTCGCCGTCGAGCACGACGCCCGTCCCCGAGCCCTCGAAGGCGACGGCCGTGAGCGAGGCGCTCGAGGCGATCCGCGCCTCCCCCGCTCCGTCGCCGCCGTCGATCTCGCCCGGCTCCGCGACGACGCGCGGGTCGGCCAGGTAGTAGTGGGAGTGGTCGCCGTGGGGCACCGTCCAGGCGCCGCCGTCGAGGAGGGTCACGGCGCCGTCGTCGGTCGACGCCAGGACGTACCGGCCGTCGGTGCCGAGCCGGGTCGCGTCGAGCCCCTCGGCGAGGGTGACGCTCTGCTCGGTCGCCGGGTCGAGGGCGGTCAGGGCGCCGTCGGCGAGGGCGACGAGGCGGAGCTGCGGCTCCTGGAGCTCGTCGGCCCCCTCGACGAAGCCGTGGCCTGCCCCCGTGGTGGCGGTCGCGTCGGGGTCGGCGGCGGCGGTGTCGGTGTCGGCCGCCGGGTCGCTGCCGCACGCGGCGAGCGCGAGCGCGAGCGCGGACGCGACGGCCACGGGCAGGAGGAGGGCACGGCGACCGGCGGTCGACGAGCGGGCGGGGCGGCGGGAGGGGCGGGCGGGGCGGCGGGAGGGGCGGGCGGGGCGCGAGGTCACGGGTGGACCGTCTCCTTCGGGGTCGGGGCGGGCAGGGCGGTCGACGCGCCGGGCGCGTCGGAGGTGGAGGGGCGCCGGAGGCGCGTGGCCGTCGCGCGGACCGCCGCCGACACGGCCGTGAGGGCCACCGCGACGAACGCGATGCTCGCGCCGGCCGCCGTGGAGGCGTGCCACGAGACGAGGAGACCCACGACGACGGCGCCGGCGCCGAGGGCGGCGGCGAGCAGCATCGTCGTCGGGATGCGGCGCATCCAGTGCCCGGCCGCGACCGCGGGGCCGAGCAGCAGGCCGACGACGAGGAGGCTGCCGACGGCCTGGTACGACGCCACCACGACGAGCGTGACGAGCCCGATCAGCACCACCTGGGCGAGCTGGGGCCGGAGGCCCGAGGTGCGCGCCACGCGGGGGTCGAAGGCGAGGGCGACGAACGGGCGGTGGAAGGCGACCGCGACCGCGACCGCGACGACGAGGGCGACGGCCAGGAAGCCCAGGTCGCCGGCGTCGATCGCGAGCACGTCGCCGAAGAGCACGGCGGTGAGGTCGGTGGCGAACGACCGGGAGCGCGAGACGATCACGACGCCGAGGCTGAGCAGGGCGACGTAGAGCAGGCCGATGGCTGTGTCGGACGAGACCCGCGAGCGGCGGGAGGCGATGCTCACCCCGGCGGTCATGACGCTCGCGCTGACGGCGGCGCCGAGCACCGGCGGCAGGCCGAGCAGGGCGGCGGCCGCGACGCCGGGCAGCACCCCGTGGGCCATGGCCTCGCCGAGGAAGGCCGCGCCGCGGACGACGACCCAGGTGCCCACGACTCCGCACAGCGCGGCGACCAGCACGCCGCCGACGAGGGCGCGCAGCAGGAAGGCCGTGGAGAAGGGCTCGAGGAGGAACATCACTCGGCGACCCTACATGAAAACGATTCTCGTTATGATTCTCATGTGACCGTCTCCGATCTCGCCGCCGCCCCGCTCGACCCGACCCGCGCCTCCCTCGGCCCCGACGCCCCTCCCCTGGCCCGCCTGGCCGGCGTGACGGCCCGCCACGACGGGGCGGTGGCGCTCGACGACGTGTCGGTCGACGTGCCACGGGGTCGGCTGACCGTGCTCGTCGGGCCGAACGGCTCGGGCAAGTCGACGCTGCTGAGCGTGCTGGCCGGGACGCACGACGACCTCTCGGGCACCGTCGTACGGCCCCGCGGGCGGACGACGGCGGTCGTCGTGCAGCGGAGCGCCGTCACCGACCGGCTGCCGATCACGGTGCGCGAGACCGTGTCGATGGGGCGCTGGGCCGACCGCGGCGCGTGGCGCCCGCTGCGCCGGAGCGACCGCGCGATCGTCGACGAGAGCCTCGAGGCGCTCGACATCGTCGGGCTCGCCGGGCGTCCGCTCGCGAGCCTCTCGGGCGGTCAGCGACAGCGCGCGCTGGTCGCGCAGGGGCTGGCGCGGCGGGCCGAGCTGCTGCTGCTCGACGAGCCGACCGCGGGGGTCGACGCGGCGGCGACGGCGGCGATCCGGCGGGCGGTCGCCGCGGAGCTGGCGCGAGGGGCGACGGTCGTCGAGGCGACGCACGACGCGTCGCTGCGCGGGCCCGACGTGGCCGTGGTGCACCTGGTCGACGGGCGGCGCGTGCACTGAGCCGCGGCGGCGCCCTGGCGTCGAGGTGACTCGTCCTGGGCACTGGCGCTCGTCGAGGCCCCGGGACGGGTCACCTCGGCGCCGCGCCCGCGCGCCGCGCCCGCGCCTGCGCGCCGCGCGTCAGGGCAGGATCGAGTCGACGTACCCGCCGTCGACCCGCAGCGCCCCGCCCGTCGTGGCCGAGGCGAGCGGCGAGGCGAGGTACACCACCATGTTCGCGATCTCCTCCGGCTCGATCAGCCGCTGCAGCAGCGACTGCGGCCGGTGCTCGACCATGAAGCGGTGCTGCGCCTCCTCCCACGGCAGGTCGCGGGGCACGAGCTCGTAGACGAAGTCCTCGACGCCGTCGGTGTGGGTCGGCCCGGCGATGACCGAGTTGACGGTGACGCCGGTGCCCGCCGCCGCCTTCGCGAAGCCGCGTGACACGGCGAGGAGCGACGTCTTCGACATGCCGTAGTGGATCATCTCGGCCGGCGTCACGATCGCCGAGTCGCTCGCGATGTTCAGCACGCGACCCCAGCCGGTGCCCGTCATGCCGGGCAGGTACTGGCGGATCAAGCGCACGGCCGAGAGCACGTTCACGTCGAAGTAGCGCCGCCACTCGTCGTCGTCGATCGCGAGGGGGTCGGCCGAGCCGAAGACGCCGAGGTTGTTGACGAGCACGTCGACCTCGGGCACGAGGCCCTGCACCGCGAGCGCGCCCTCCGCCGTCGAGACGTCGCCGGGGGCGGCCGTGAAGGAGGCGCCCGGTGCGTCGTCGAGGAGCCCCGCGATCGCGTCGTCGACGCGGGAGGCGGTGCGCCCGTTCACCGCGACGGTCGCGCCCGCGCGGGCGAGGCCGAGCGCGATCGCGCGGCCGATGCCCTGGGTCGAGCCCGTCACGAGGGCGGTCTTGCCGGTGAGGTCGATCTGCACGGGGGTGGTCCTTCCGTCGGGGCGGCGAGGGCGCCGCCGCCCCATCGTGCACCCGCGGGCGGTCGAGGCGCGGGCGGGCGGGCGGTCGGGCGGTCGGGCGGTCGGCTCAGCCGGCGGCGATCTCGCGGAGGGTCGCCAGGTGCTCGGCCCACGCCGTCCGCCCCGACGGGGTGAGCGACAGCGTCGTGCGCGGCCGCTTGCCGACGAAGCCCTTCTTGACCCTGACGAAACCGGCCGTCTCGAGCGTGCTGATCTGCTTGCTGAGGGCGGAGTCGGTCACCTGCACGGCGTCGCGCAGGTCGCCGAAGTCGAGCTGGTCGGCGGCCGCCAGCGCGGCGGTGATCGAGAAGCGCACCGGCTGGTGCAGCACCTCGGAGAGGCGGAGTCGCGGGTGCGGATCGCTCATCGCCGGGCCTCCCGGGCCTCGACGGCCGCGAAGCCCACCGTGACCGCCATGAGGGCCGCGGCCAGCAGGCACGTCGCGACGACCGCCTCCCCCTGGGAGCCCGCGACGACGATCATCGCCGGCACGTAGACGACGAAGAGGGCGACGATGAAGCCGATCCAGCGGCGGGAGGCGCCGGCGGCGGTCGAGCGCATCACCGCGAGCTGGAAGACGATGACCACGAGCACCCACGCGAGGAGGCCGACGAGGGCGACGAGGTAGTTCGCGCCGGCCGTCAGGCCCATCGCGAGGGTGCCCATCGAGACGGCGGTGCCGAGCGAGAGCATGACGGCGACGGCGGGCCAGCCGGCCGCGGCGGTCGTGAGCCGGCCGGTCGCGTGGGCCTCGGCGAGCAGGCGGCGGGCCTCGTCGGGGCTGGGGGCGGAGGCGGGGGTCTCGGTGGTCATGACGGGGCTCCTTCGGTGGTGGCCGGGCCTCGGTGCCCGTCCGTCTGCCTCCATACTAGGCAAGTACTTTCCACTTTGGCAAGTACTTTCCGCGAGCTGTTGACCGGGACCGTCGGCACCGCCGGTACCCTCGGACCGTGCCCCCGACCGCCGACGCCGACGCCCCCGCCTCCGCGGGCGACCGGCCGCCCCGGGGCCGCCCCGCCGAGATCGACCCCGCGGCGCTCGCCCGCACCGCCGTCGCCCTCTTCGAGGAGCGCGGCTACGACGCGGTCAGCATGGCCGACGTCGCCGAGGCGGCCGGCATCGGGCGCCGCAGCCTGTTCCGCTACTTCCCCACGAAGGCCGACCTCGTCTGGGACGGCGCCGAGCCGGTCGGCGACGAGATGCAGCGCAGGCTCCGGTCGAGCCCGCCCGGCGGCGACCTCCTCCGGGCCTACGGCGACGCGTTCGTCGCGGGCCTCGCGGTGCCGGCGCTCGACCTCGCCGCGACGCGGGCCCGGCTGCGCATCATCGCGGCGCACCCCGAGCTGTTGACGCAGGTGGGCTCGCAGATGGGCAGCCGCTCGACGACGCTCGCGGCGTTCATCGCCGAGCGCCGCCCCGACCTCGTCGGGACGGTCCGGATCGTCGTCCTCGCCGACGCGCTGAGCGCCGCCACGTACGCGGCCCTCCGCTGGTGGGCCGTCGAGAGCGACGACGAACGACCCGACGCCGCGATCCGCGAGGCGCTCGAGGCGCTGGCCGACCTCGCCCGGCCGCCCCGCGACTCCTGACCCGCCGACGATCGAGTGGTCACGATCTGCTCCGATCCGGGGCGGGGCGGAGCAGATCGTGACCACTCGGCGCCGCTGCGCTAGCGTCGGGGCGACGGGCCGGGGGCCCGACAGCGGGGAGCAGCAGATGACCGACGACGACCGGGGGCCGGAGGGCCTCCCCGACCTCTCGACCCTCCCGCCCGCCCTCCGCGGCGGCGGCTGGCGCGGCACCGTCGACGCCGTGCCGCTGACCGTCGGGCGGTCGCTCGCCGCCGTGGCCTCGGGCGTCCTCGCCGGCCTCGCGACCGTCGTCGTCGTGCTCCTCGTGGCCGTCGTCGCGGCGCCGAGCGGCTGGGAGGGGCTGGGCGCCGTGCTGCTGGCCCTCGCCGGCGGCATCCTCGTCGCCTGCCTGGTCGCCGCCCTCGTCGTCAGGGCGTTCGTCCGGACGCGCCGGCGGGGCAGCCGCTTCTCCGGGGCCTTCTCCGCCGCCCTCGCCGTGCTCCTCGTCGCCCAGGCGGCCCTGATCGCCGGGGCGGGGTCGGGGCTGCTCACCGGGCCGGCCGCCGATCTCCGCCTGCTCGACTGGCTGCTCGTCCCGATGCTGTGGACGGTACCGGCGGCCGCCGCCGGCGTCGTGCGCGCGCGGGTCGTCGCCGCGGTCGCGGGCGCCGGTGCACTCGTCGTCGTCGTGGTCGTCCTCCTCCGCCTCACGACCTGACCCCCGCCCCACGACCGAGTGGTCGCGATCTGCTCTCCCCCGAGGCGGGGAGGAGCAGATCGTGACCACTCGAGGACGGTGCGGGAGGCGCGGGTCAGCCGCCGACGCCCGCCCGCGCCACGAGGTCCTGGATGAAGGGCCACACGTCGCGGGCCTGGTCGACCCCGGCGAGGGCCGTGGCGAAGAGCGGCCAGAGCGACACGAGCAGCGTCGAGACGACCGCCGCGACCGCCAGCACCCACGCCAGGGCGCCGTGCCGGGAGAGGAACACCAGGCCGAGCAGCGCCAGCGCGAGCAGGAAGCCCACCGCCGCCGCGCCCGCGATCGACCCGACGGGCACGTCGAGCGCACCGGCGGTGCCGCCGTCGGCCGCGCCGATCAGGGCGAGCACGGGCACGAAGACCCCGCCGACCACGAGCAGGCAGACCACCAGCCCGGTGGCGAGGGCCCACCAGACCGCCCGGGGGCGGTGCGGTCGGCGGCTGGTCGTGGTGCGTCGTCCGAACATCGTCGTTCCTCCTGCGTGCGGTCGGGTCAGGGCGGGTCGGTCAGGGCGGGTCGGTCAGGGCGGGGGCCGGGTCAGGCCCGGCGGGCGTCGTCGTCGGCGGCGGCCGCGGCCCGGGCGGCGTCGGCCGCGGCCTCCGCGGCGCGAGCAGCGGCCTCGGCGGCGTCGACGGCCGCGTCCGCGGCGTCGCGCTCGGCGTCGACGGGTCCGGTGCGGTCACCGTCGTCGCCGTGGCCGTCGGCCGCGCGCTCCCACTCGACGGCGGCGGCGGCGTCGTGCGTGACCGGCTCCGCCTTCGGGTCACGGGCGGAAGCGTCACGGGCCGCGGCGTCGCGGGCCACGCCGGACGCGTCGTCCACCGCGTCGGCCGTGCCGTCGATGGCGTCCGCGATCGCGGTCCTCGCCGAGTCGGCGAGATCGGAGGCGCGCTCACCGAGCGATCTCGGGTCGTCGGCCGGTGCGCCGTCCTCGACCCGCGACTCCTCGGGGTCGCCCCCACGACGCGGCTCCTCGTCGTCAGCGTCGGACGACGCGTCGTCGGCGGGGGCGACGTCGTCGAACGGGCCGTGCACGTCGACCACCGACACGTCGACCGTGACGGGCTCGCCGTCGAGCTGGCCGACCGCGTGGCCGACCTGCGTGCGCACCGCCTCGGCGAGCTCCGTGACGTTGGTCGGGTACTCCGCCACGAGGGCGACGTCGACCTGCAGGCCGGTCGAGGCCTGCGTCACGGTCACGCCGGTCACGCCGCCCGTGCCGAGGCGCGACCGGACGACGCCGACGAGGCGCGCCGAGGGGGTGCCGAGCGCGTGGACGCCCGTCGTGCCGAGCACGGTGAGCGCGATGGTGCGCTCGAGGGCGGCCTCGGGCGACGAGGCGTCGACGGGCCCGAGGGAGTCGAGGTCGATCCGGGTGACGTGGTGGGTGGCGCTGGTGCTGGTGCTGGTGCTGGTGCTGGTGCTGGTGCTCATGGTGCGGCCCCTTCTCGGGCGGTCGGCCGCGCGGGCGGCTCGGAGTGGAGTGCGGGTGGGGAGGTCGTGGGACCGAGAGCGGCCCTCGCCCTCGGTCGAGGTCGAGGGCCGCGTCGGTGGTGCGGGTGCGTCGTGCCGGGCGGTGCTCAGTCGAGCCGCGTCGCTCCGGACATCTGCGTGCGGAGCCCGCCGTTGATCTGCACGACGACGGGGGTGACCGTGCCGAGCAGCTCGTCCCAGCGGGCCACGGCCTCGTCGACGGCGCGACGGAGGTCGACCGGCGAGGCGCCGCGGCGGGCGTCGACGGTCACGCGGAGCACGTTCTCGCCCTTGACGCGGAAGGCGACGACGTCGGCGGCGAGGACGCCGGGCGTGCTGGACAGCGCCTCCTCCAGGACGTCGGCAGCGACCCGCGCGTCGACGACGACGTGGCCACCGGTCGGCGAGTGGCTGCCCTCGGCCTCGGAGAGGTCGAGCAGGGTGCTGGTGCGCCCGCCGCCCTGACGGACGATGAACACGACGAGCAGGAGTGCCAGCACGAGGCAGGCCGCGGCCGTCACCCAGAGGATCCAGGCCTGGCCGCCCGAGAGGGCGTCCGTGACCGGGCCGGTCGCGTCGGACGCGCCGTCGGAGACCGTCTGCTGCACGTCGGGCCACAGCGCGCCGACCGCGACGGCGGCACCGGCGAGGAGGAGCACGAGGCCGACGACGAAGACGACGATGCGGTTCAGAGCGCGGTTGGTGTCGTTCATCGACCGACCTTCCCCTTCTTCTTGGACAGCTTCACGCGGGGGCGGAGCGTCGGCGAGTAGTCGTAGCTCGAGATCTCGCCGCGGACGGCCTCCTCGATGCTGCGCAGGTCGGCGGTGCGGCCCGACACGGGGTCGATCTCGACGAGCGCGACCTTCTTGCCCACGCTGACGCTCACCCGGTCGGGGTGGACGTCGCCGGCGAAGCTCGCCGTGCGGGCGAGCGACCGGGCGATGACCCGGTCGTCGACCACGGCGGCGGTGCGGTCCGCCGTGGCGGCGCGGCGACCGCGACGGCCGGGGGCGAGCGACACGACGATCAGCACGAGGCCGACGATCGCGACGACGGCACCGATCGCGGTGAGCGCTCCGACCGGGGCGCCGGCCGCGCCGAGCACGGCCGAGGCGGCGTCCGCCGGGGCGACGAGCAGGGGCGCGGTGCCGAGGGCCGCGAGCACGGACTCCGTGCCGATCCAGGCGAACACCAGGACGAGCAGGACGGCCAGGGTCACGGCGACGCCCGACCTCGACGAGTGCGTCTCGCGACGGAGGACGCGGCGGTAGGTGCTGCTGGTGCTCATGAGACCCGCCTCCTCTGGCTGAGCTCGGCGCCGGTGATCTGCAGGTCGACGCGTTCGACTTCGGTGCCGGTCAGCTGCAGGACGCGCTGCCGGATGGTGGACTGGGCCGACGTGAGCCGGTCCAGCAGGGTGCCCGCCGTGCGGTTCGGCACGCCGAGCGGGGAGAGCCGCACCGGTGCCTTGGCGACGAGGGTGAGCCCGCCGTCACGGTCGGACAGCTCCACGGACACGTCGGACGCCTTCGCGTCCAGTGCCTCCGCGGTGACGGCCGACACCACACGGCGCACGGCGCGCGACGTGATCACGGTGCGGCCGTGGGGGGCCTGGTCGGCCGTCACCGCCGCGGTCACGAGGACCGCCGCCCGCGGAGGGCGTCCGCGACACCGCGGACGTCCAGCTTGCCCTCGGTGAAGCGACCGACGAAGTAGCCGATCACGAGTGCCAGGGCGACCAGGAGGAGACCTCCGAAGCCGAACTGCAGGGCCGTCAGCGCGAGGACCGCGCCGACGAGCATGCCTCGGGCGGTGGCGGTCACTGGACGCGGCTGTCGTCGGCGTCGTCGGCGTCGTCCGACGGGATGTAGACGTCGGAGACGGTCACGTTGACCTCGGTGACCTCCATGCCGACGACCTGCGAGATGGCGTCGGTGACCGACTTGCGGACGTCGTCGGCGACCTTCTGGAGCTCGACGGGGTACTCGGCGACGATGACGATGTCGGCCGCGACCTGCTTCTCGCCGACCTCGACCGAGACGCCCTGGCCGCGGTCCTGCTGGTTGATGGCGTTGCGGATCGCGCCGATGGCACGGGCGGCGCCGTTGCCCAGGTCGTGCACGCCGGGGACCTCGCGGGCCGCGATGCCGGCGACCTTCGAGACGACGCCCTCGGCGATGGTGTTCTTGCCGGCGGCGTCGCCGGTGTGCTTGGCGGCAGCGGTGCTGGTGGCGGGGGTGACGTTGGTCATGGTCTGTCTCCTTCTCGTGCTGGTGGCGCCCCACCGGGTGGTGGTGCGGTGTTCCCGTCGGTGGGACTCATCATTCAGACGCATCGACGTTGTCAGGTGTCACGGCGGTTCAGGCGGCTGTCAGGAAGCGAGGTGAGGACACTCACTTCGCGGACATCCCGCCCGCGCATCCGTCATCGACGCAGGGTCTCCCGCGGCTGCTCGCCGAACCGGCGGGCGTAGGAGGCCGAGAACCGGCCCAGGTTGCCGAAGCCCCAGCGGGTCGCGACGTCGGCGACGTGGACCTCCCGCGGAGCGGCGCGGAGGAGCTCGGCGTGGACGCGGTCGAGGCGGACCTGCCGCACGTAGGCCGCGGGCGAGGCCCCGAGCTGGCGGCTCATCGACTGCTGCAGGGTGCGGGGGTGCAGCCCCGCGGCGGCCGCGACGTCGGACGGCGTGATGGGCTCGTGGGCGTGCTCGTGGACGAAGTCCACGGCGTCGCGCAGGCGGCCCGGGCCGACGGAGCGGACGGTCGCGGGCACGTCCGAGACGCTCCAGGGGAAGAGGTCGAGGATCGCGTGGACGAGCACGAGCTGCGCCTCGGCGCGGAGGAGGGGCGACGTGCCCACCTCGACGAGCGGGCCGGTGACGGCGGCCAGGGCGCGCCTCCATCCCTGCACCGCCTCGGGCGCGGGGGTCGCCGAGCCGTCGAGCACGACGAGCTGGGCCGGGCCGCCGTGTCGCTCGCGGGCGGTCTCCTCCAGGAAGCCGGGCTCGACCTGCACCACGTGCTGCACGTGCGGCGACAGCCGCAGCTCGTAGGGCAGCTCGGTGGGCAGGGGGAACGGGTCGGAGGCGCGGCTGCGGTGGCCGCCCCGGCGGTGGTCGACGGACCCGGCCCCCTCGCGGAACCAGCCGACGGCGTAGCGGTCGGGCCACGGCACCTCGCCGTGCAGCCGCCCGCCGAAGGTCGACGTGAGGAGGGTGACGCGCCCGTCGTCGACGGACGAGCAGCGGTACGTGAACGCACCGTCGACGGCCTCGGCCCGGAAGTCGCGTCCGCCCCAGACCTGCTCGTAGTGCAGGCAGGCCTCGTCGGGGTCGGTGCCGGAGGCGCTGGCCCGGCGGGGTCGGTCGGAGGCGCCCGGGCCGTCGGCGGGTGCAGGGGCGACGGCGAGCGTCTGGTACGTGGTCATGCTCGGTTCCTCTCCGGTGCGCACGCCCTCGGGCGGGCACCACTGACAGGACGTGCGACGTGGCAGGTTCGTCACGGATCTGTCGTGCAGTGAGGATGATTCGTGTCTGTGGACGGGATCGACGGGTCGCGCCGACACCCCAGAAGACGGGCCGACAGGGCCGTCCGCCCCGACGCGCCCCGCACCCGGTGAGGAGGCGCGGCGCGGGAGCGCGGTCCGGGGAGCATGGGCCGGGAGGCGCGGATCGCGAGGCCCCCGGACTCGACCAGCGGCCAGGACGCGCCGCCCGCCCAGCCCGCCGTGGTAGCAACGACAGCAGTGCGGGTCACCCACCCGCGCTCCGCCGCGGGCACGACGCCCCGCCCGGCGAGGTGCGCCGCACCCCGCCCGATCGCCCGGGAGGTCGACACCATCGCCGACGACCCGCTCCTCGACGCCTCGGACGGCACGCTGGCGACGCGTGCCCGGGACGGCGACGTGCACGCCTTCGAGGTGATCGCCCGGCGTCACGGCCCCCTGATGCGCGTGCTCGCCGGCCGGCTGCTCGGCTCCGACGTCGAGACCGACGACGTCGTGCAGGAGGCGTTCCTCGTCGCCTGGCGGCGGCTCGGCGACCTCGACGACCCGGGCACCCTCCGGGCCTGGCTGATGCGCATCGTCGGCAACCGGAGCATCGACCGGCTGCGGGTGCGCCGCGACCACGACGACGTCGACGCGTACGAGCGCCCCGCGCCGCGCTCGGAGGCCCCCGACCGACAGGTCGAGACGCGCCTCCAGCTCGACGCGATGTGGTCGGCCCTCGACAAGCTCCCCCTCGACCAGCGACGCTGCTGGTTGCTGCGCGAGACCGCGGGCTACTCGTACGCCGAGATCGCGCAGGCCCTCGACCTGCCGACCTCGACCGTGCGCGGGCAGATCGCCCGGGCACGGGTCTTCCTGATGGGCGAGATGGAGGCATGGCGATGACACCGATCGACGACTCCGCGCCCCTCGACGCGGCAGAGCTGGTGGACGGCGTGCCCGTCGACGAGCTCGCCGACTACCTCGACCGAGGCCGGACGCCGCGCGACCCGCGCATCGAGGGGTCCGCCGAGTGCCGTCTGTACCTGCAGGCGCTCGACCGGGTGACGCGACTCTCGCACGCCTCCCTCGAGCGCGAGGCCGAGCGTGAGCCCGACCGCGACGACACCTGGATCACCGGCCTGCTCGAGACGATCCGCCACGAGGTCGTGGGCGGCCGCGACATCCCGGTCGGGCACCCCGACCCGGCGACGAAGCTCAGCGTCACCGAGGCCGCGGCGCGCGGGCTCGTGCGCCGCGCGGGCGACGACCTCGACGGGGTCCTGCTCAGCTCGACCTCGTTCGACGGCGACGTCGACACGGCGGGAGCGCCCGTCGTGGTGCGCGTGACCGCGGCGGTGCGCTACGGGCTCGACCTCAACGCCGTGGCCGACCAGCTGCGCGACCGCGTGGCCGCGACGCTCGGGCTGCACACCGAGCTCGCCGTGACCGCGGTCGACGTGACGGTCGACGACGTGTGGCTGCCGGGCGACCGCGGCACGGGCACCGGCTCCGGCGGGGGCCCCGACGGCGGCCCCACCGACACAGGCACCGAGGAGGCGCGGAGATGACCGACGAGATGCTGGACGCCCCCGAGACGGCCGAGACCGACCAGGCCCTGTCGCGCGCCCTGACCCGGGCGCTGCGCGGTGCACCCGGCGTCGTCGACGTCTTCGACGCGCACCCCGTCGTCGAGGCGGCCGTCACCCTGGTCGCCGAGGGGCTCGAGCTCGCGGAGCCCACCGGCCTCGTCGACGTCGACCGCTCCGGCGGCCTGCTCTCCGTCGCCGCGCACGTCGCCACCGACGTGGCGGTGCCCACCCCGCAGACCCTCGCGCGGGCCGCCGACGTGGTCCGTCAGACGGTGGCGGAGCTCGGCGCCGACGCCGACGAGGTCGTCGTCAGCGTCACGGCGCGTCTGGTCGAGGCGCCTCTCGAGGCGGCTCCGCCCGCGGAGTAGGTCGGCGGGGGTCGCCCGCCATGGCCCGGGCGCCGGCGGCCGCCAGCCGTTCGAGCGGGCCTCGCCCGACGACCTGCACCCACAGCGTGCTGGCCACGAGGAGCGACAGGGAGAGGACGACCCAGAGCGTGTCGTCCGGCGCGGTGCCGGCCGCTCCCAGCGTCACCGCGATCACGACGACGTGCGCCGCGTAGGCGCTCAGCGGCATCGAGCCGAGCGCGGCGACCGGCAGCAGGACCCACCGCAGCGGCCTGCTCAGCAGCAGCGCGCCTCCCACGATCGCCATGGCGAAGCCGCCGCTGCCCACGATCTCGGCCGACCCGCCGGAGTGCGGCGACGCGTCGACGACGGCGTCGACGACACCGCTGTCGTGCAGGATCTCCGCCAGCACGCCGAGCTGCTCGACGGCGCCCGTGCCGGCGTCGGTCGGCGTGAACGACACGGTCGACTCGCTGCTGCCGGAGACGTCGGCGCTGTCGGGGTAGCAGTCGACGTAGTCGGGCGACGACCAGCAGGTCCAGTCGGTGAGGTCGAGGTCGCCGCCCGGCACGGTGACGCCCTCCTCGTACGACGACGACGAGCTGGAGCCGGACGACGACGCGGCGGACCTCCCGGTCAGCCCCGCGACGCCGTAGCCGACCGCGCAGAGGGCGACGCCGACGACGAGCAGGCGCACGGCCGTGCGGCGCGAGAGCAGGTGGCTGCGCCCGATCGCGAGGCCGGTCAGCAGCAGGGCGAGCCAGACGGTGACCGGGTAGCTGCCGAAGAGCACGAGGTCGATCCCGGGCCCGTAGGCGTCGACGGCCACGTACCCGAGCACGGTCAGGGCGAACGGCCCCACGAGGGCGAGCAGCGCGGCGGTGACCAGGAGGTGGCGACGCCGCCAGCGGAGGAACGGGACGACGGCGACGAACAGGACGCCGTAGAGGGTGAGGATGACCGCGATGCCGGTGCCCAGCAGCTCGAGCGCGACGCCGAGGGCGAAGACAACGGCGCCGCGGCCCACGAGGAGGAGGCGCAGCCGCGGCAGGCGCTCCCGGGCCGGGAGGGTGCGACCGCCCGTGAGCAGCGCGATCGAGATGCCCGCGACGAGGGCGAAGAGGAGCGAGGAGCGGCCGTGGACGAGGTCGGTCCAGGTGCTGACGTCGCCCCAGCGGAACGCCTCGGTGACCCCGACGTGGGCCCCGATCATGCCGATCACGGCGACGCCGCGGGCGACGTCGACGCCCATCACGCGCGGCGGCCGGCCGAACCGGCGCAGGCCACGGACGGGCGGAGGCGCGGTGCCGGTCAGCGCGTCGGCTGACGGAGCCGGGGCGGGAGCGGGAGCGGCGTCGGGGGCGGGGGCAGGGCCGGTCACGGTCGTCCTTCGTCGGGAGCTGGGCCCGAGGTGGGCCGTGACGAAGATAGGGCACGGCGGAGCTCCGTGACGGCCCCACTTCGCGCGGAGCCGCACGGGGAAGCCGGGTCGGCCGGGTGCGACCCGAAGCGGTCTCGGTCAGCCGTCGTCGTGCCCGCGAGGCGTCCAGCCCGCCCAGCGACCGTCGGGCAGCCCGGCGAGCGCGTCCGCCCACCGTCGGAGCTCGGCCCGACGCACGCCGCGCGTCGGCGTCCTGCCCGACCAACCGTGTCGCGACCGCGAGAGCGACCACTCCACCTGACAGGAGCTGACGGTGCCGGCGGCCACGCCGACGACACCGGGCTCGGTGCCGATGACGATCCACACCGTGACCTCCCCGGGGTGCACGGGAGAGATCCGGACGATGCGCGACACGGGCTCGGGCAGCCACCGTGCGTGCACCGAGGGGACCTCCAGCGGCGCGTCGACGACGACGTCGTACTCGCGGGCGACGTGCTCGACGAGCGCCTGGGCGACGGTGGCGACGGGGCGGTAGCTCTCCGGATCGGCGTACGACGGGTCGTCGCCGAGGTCGGGGTCGGACGCCCGCGGGGAGAAGACGGTCTCGGCGAACGCCGGACGCACGTAGTCGGTCACGCCAGAGGACCCCAGCGGGTGTCGGTGACGACGACGGGGTGCATGCGTGCAGTCTCGCAGGCCCGTCGGCCTGGCGAGCCGCCCGCGGTGACGTTGCGGCGGACCGCCCCGCGCTGGGATGCTCGCGGCATGACCTCCGCCACGGCCCTGCTCGTCATCGACCTCCAGCGCGGCGTCGTCGTCGGGTGCGTCGACGCCGACGCCGTCCTCGAGCGGACAGCCCGTCTCGTCGACCGGGCGAGGGCGGAGGGCGTGCCCGTGGTCTGGGTGCAGGACCACGACGAGTTCCCCGAGGGCACGGACGACTGGCAGCTGGCTCCGCCGCTCGCCCGGGCTGACGACGAGCCGCTCGTCCGGAAGGACCGCCGCGACTCGTTCGTCGGCACCGACCTCGCCGAGGTGCTCGAGCGCCTGGGCGCGGAGCACCTCGTCGTCGCCGGTGCCCAGACCGACTACTGCGTCCGCACGACGACGCAGGCGGCGGCCGTGCGGGGCTTCGACGTGACCCTCGTCTCGGACGCCCACACGACCACCGACGCGGAGCACGACGGCGTCGTCATCACCGGCGAGCAGATCGTCGCCCACACGAACATGTACTTCGCCGGCCTCCGCTACCCGGGGCAGCACTTCGCCGTCGAGACGCACGACCGGGTGGAGCTGACGAGCCGCCGGTAGGTGCGGCGATCGGGTGACAGAACTCGTCTCCTCAAGATCGGCGAGCTCGACGGCGGCTCCGTCGGAGTCCGTGACGACCGTCCGCACCTCTTCGCCGGGGCTGAAGCCCGTCGCGGCGACCGTGATCCCGGTCGTCGTGGCCTCCTCGACGGTCACCTCGTCCGGGGTCGCGGTCACTGTCGCTCTCCTGCTCCTCGTCGGAGGCGGCCTGCTGGTCGCCGCCCGTCACCGCCGCACCCTGGCGGTCCCCTCCGCCGAGTAGCACCGGATCAGCACACCCGACCGCCCCGTGAGGCGACCACGACGTCAGTGGTCACCACGCGGGGCGGTCGCACGTCGTCTCCCTGGTGATCGACCGGTGGCCGCCCTGGGTGAGGAGCGCGCGGCTCGCGTGACCCCTGTCCGGCGGCTCAGCTCGACGCGCGCCTCCGCGCCGAACGCGGCGGGGCCGCACGCAGGTGCGCGGTGACGAGGCCGAGGATGCGGGCGAGCTGCTCGGCGTCGTCGTCCGTCACGGGGGCGAAGAGGAGGCCACGAACGGTCTCGATGTGCCCCGGGAAGACAGCGGCGAGCACGTCTCGGCCCGCATCCGTGATCGTCACGACCGTGCTGCGCTCGTCGTCGGGCGACGGGGAGCGCACGACCAGGCCGCGGTGCTCGAGCAGCTGCGCCTGGTAGGTCAGTCCGCTCCGGCTGTGGACCACCCCGTCGGCGAGGTCGGTCATGCGCTGTCGCCCGTCCGGGTCGTCGCCGAGGCGGGCGAGGAGCTGGAACTGGACGTAGCTCAGCCCGCCCGCCTCCCGCAGCTGCGCCTCGACCGACGGCCGGAGCAGAGCGCTGACCTCGGTGAACGCGAAGTAGGCGGCGAGCTGCGCCGGCGTGAGAACGGTCGGAGAGTCGGTCATGGCTCCCAGCCTATTGGTTGCTTCCACTTCGAAGCAGTGTTACGTTCTGGGAATTGCTTCGAACTCGAAGCACACGACGGAGGAGAACACGATGAAGGCAGTGCGTTTCGACCAGGTAGGCGGACCCGAGGTCCTCGAGTACGGCGACGTCGAGCGACCGACCCCCGCGGTGGGGGAGGTCCTCGTGCGCGTCGCGGCGTCCGCCTACAGCGCGGCCGACGCGGGCATGCGGGGCGGCTTCCTCCCGATCCCCGTGGCGCTCCCGCACGTGCCCGGCTACGACGTCTCGGGCACGGTCGAGGCGCTCGGCGACGGCGTCGACGGCCTGGCCGTCGGCGACGAGGTCGTCGGCTTCCTGCCGATGGAACGGGACGGAGGCGCGGCGGAGTTCGTCGTCGCCCCGGCCGACGCCCTCGTCGCCGCCCCGACGAGCATCCCGCTGGCCGACGCGGCGGCCCTGCCGTCGGTGGCGTTGACGGCGTGGCAGGCCCTCATCGACGACGGCGAGCTGCGGGCCGGCCAGCGTCTCCTCGTCATCGGCGCGGGCGGCGTCGTCGGCAAGTACGCGATCCAGCTCGCGAAGCGACTCGGCGCCCACGTCGTCGCGACCGCGAGCCCCCGCAGCGCCGACGCCGTCCGTTCCGCCGGCGCCGACCAGGTCATCGACCACACCGCGACCGACGTGCTCGGTGCTCTCGCGGGCCAGGTCGACGTCCTGCTCAACCTGGCGCCGCTCGACCCCGCGCAGTTCGAGGCCGACGTCGCCGCGGTGCGCGACGGCGGCGTCGTCGTGAGCACGACCGCCTTCATCGCCACGCCCGGCGACGCGTCCCGCCGCGTCCGGGCCGCGACGGTGTTCGTGCGACCTGACCGCGACCGCCTCGAGCAGCTCGTCGCGCTCGTCGACGCGGGCGAGCTGACGGTCGAGGTGACCAGGCACATCCCCCTGGCCGACCTGCCCGCGCTGCACGCGGAGGCGGAGACGGGCCGCATCGTGGGCAAGGTGGTCGTCCTCCCCTGACGGCGGGTCGACGCCGCGTCGACGAGCGGCTCAGCGCTGCACGGCAGGGCGCACGACGAGCTCGGTGACGTCGAGGTCGAGCCTCTCCGTCGCCGAGCGCCGTGACGACGTCAGGAGGCGAGGGCCGGGTGACCGCCGGGGGTCTCGCTGCCGAGGAAGCTGCCTGGCGCCTCGGCGTCCGGCAGTTCGACGTCGGCCCAGAGTGCGTCGAGTGACAACCCCAGGATCCGAGCGACGGAGGCGATCGTCGCGAACGACGGCGTGGCGACGCGACCGGACTCGATCTTGCGGAGGGTCTCCGGCGAGATCCCCGCGGCCAGGGCGGTCTCGAGGAGGGGGCGCTCGCCCCTCGTGCAGCGCAGCACGGCGCCGAGCCGGCGGCCACGCTCGATCTCAGCGGGCGTGAGCGGGAGACGGACCATGGGGCGATGGTAGCCGACGGGCTGCAGGACGGGATAGTCTTACCGGGATAACAATACCGCCGTGGACGGTGCGCCCTTCGCACCTCGACGGCCTGACCCCTGGGAGCCTCCGTGATCGAGATCCTCGCCCCGGCCGAGATCGACCGAGCCCGTCGGAGCGGGGCCCTGGTCGGCAGCATCCTCGACACCCTCCGCTCCCGGGCCGAGGTGGGCACCGACCTCCTCGAGCTCGACGCCTGGGCTCGCGAGCTCATCGACCGAGCCGGCGCCGACTCCTGCTACGTCGACTACGCCCCCTCGTTCGGCAGCGGCCCGTTCGGGCACCACCTCTGCACCTCCGTCGGCGACGCGGTGCTGCACGGCAAGCCCCGGGCGCAGCGGCTCGTCGACGGCGACCTGGTGACCCTCGACCTCGCGGTCTCCCTCGACGGCGTCGCCGCCGACTCCGCGGTGAGCTTCGTCGTCGGCCAGGCCGCACCCGAGGCCACCGCGCTGATCGAGGCGACCGAGCGGGCACTCGCCGCCGGCATCGCGGCCGTCCGCCCCGGTGCCCGGGTGGGCGACCTCTCCCACGCGATCGGCACCGTCCTGACCGACGCCGGCTACGCCGTCAACCTCGAGTTCGGCGGGCACGGCATCGGATCGACGATGCACCAGGATCCGCACGTCGCCAACGACGGCCGCCCCGGTCGCGGCTACCGCCTCCGACCAGGCCTGCTGCTCGCCCTCGAACCGTGGGTGATGTTAGACACCGACCAGCTCGTCACCGACCCCGACGGCTGGACGCTGCGCAGCGCCACGGGGTGCGCCACGGCGCACAGCGAGCACACGGTGCTCGTCACCGACGACGGCGCCGAGATCCTCACGCTGCCGCCTCGCCGGTCCTGAATCCACGAGTGGGGGCACGATGGCCGCATGTCCGACTCGACTGCCACGACGAATCCGCTGCGTGACGACTCCCTCTCCGTGCTCACCCGGGGCTACGGCTTCGGTGCCCGACTGTGGGGCCGCACCCGCTCGGGTGCGCGTGCCGTGCCTCTCCGGCTCCTCGGGCGGCCAGCGTTGCTCGTGCGCGGCGCCGAGGCCGTCGAGCTGTTCTACGACGAGCAGCGGATCGCACGGCACGGAGCCATGCCCGCGGTCGTCCAGCAGACGCTGTTCGGCCGGGGGTCGGTCCACAGCCTCGACGAGGCGGAGCACCGGCACCGGAAGGCGACCTTCCTCGACGTCGCCTACGACGACGAGCAGGTCGCGCGGCTGACGCCGCTGTTCGATCGCGAGTGGCGCCGTGAGGTCGACGGCTGGCTGGCCGGCGGTCGACGCTCCGCCTACGACGCGGCCGTCGGAGCGTTCGGGCGAGCGAGCATGGCGTGGGCGGGCCTGCCCGGGACGGCGGCGGCACGGACCCGATGGTCCGCGCGCCTCGCACAGATCGTCGACGGCTTCGGCGTGCCGTACTCCCCCGAGTACCTGCTCGCGGCTGTGAACCGCGCGTGGTCGGACCGTCACGCTCGCCGCCTCGTGGAGGCTGTCCGAGCCGGCGCTCTCGAGCCCGACGCGGGGACGGCTCTGCACGAGTGGGCCTGGCACCGGGACCCAGAGGGTGCGCTGCTGCCCGCGAAGCTGGCGGGGATCGAGCTGCAGAACAGCATCCGCCCGATGATCGCCGTGGCCCGCTTCGTCGCCTTCGCGGCGGGGGAACTGCACGACCGCCCCGAGTGGCGGGGGCGGATCGCCGCGGAGGGCGCGGAGCGCAGGACCCTGACCGGCGGGCCGCTCGCCGTCGCCTTCGCGCAGGAAGTCCGGAGGACCGCCCCGTTCGTGCCGATGCTGCCGGGCTGGGCGCGGGACGACGTGGAGCTCGACGGGCAGCGACTGCCGGCCGGGGGGCGGGTGCTGCTCGACATCCTCGGCACCGACACCGACGACGCGTCCTGGGACCGCGCCTCCGAGTTCGATCCGGAGCGCTTCGCCGGTGTCGACGACTACGAGGCGATCACGACGTTCGTCCCGCACGGTGGCGGAGACCCGGCCGCCGGCCACCGGTGCCCCGGCGAGAAGCTCGCGATCGCGGGCCTCGCCGCCGCGGTCACGGCCCTCAGCGACCCCCGTCTGACGATCCTCGACGAGGGGCTCGCGGTCGACCGCCGGCGGCTGCCGACGAAGCCGTCGTCCGGCGGGCGGATCCGAGCCGCCGGAGCGCCGTCCCGCTGCCCGTTCCATTGACGCCGCGAGGACGCTCCACGGGGGTGCACCTCTCAGCCTCCCTCGACCGCCCCCGGGCCTGAGCTGCGATCATCGAGGTGAGCCCGCTCCGTGATCGACCTGCCACCCGTTCATCTGACCGTCGGCCACGGTGTGAGGTCAGGCAGCCGGCCCCAGCTCCGTGAGCTCTCCGCCCGCGATGCGAAGGCGGCGTTGTGCGCGCCGGGCCACGGCCGAGTCGTGCGTGACGATGACCACCGTGAGCCCGCGGTCACGCCAGACGCCCTCGAGCAGGTCCATGATCTCGTCGCGGGTGGCCTCGTCCAGCGAGCCCGTCGGCTCGTCCGCGAGCAGCACGCTCGGTTCCTTGACGAGGGCCCTCGCGATGGCCACCCGCTGCTGCTGCCCGCCCGAGAGCTCGCTCGGCAGGTGGTCGGCTCGTTCGGCGAGCCCCACGGACGCCAGCGCCGCCCTCGCCTTCTCCCGGCGCTCCGCCCGGGGCGTCGAGCCGTCCGCGAAGGCCGTCTCGACGTTCTCCGCGGCCGTCAGGGTCGGGATGAGGTTGAAGCCCTGGAAGACGAAGCCGATCTCGCGGGCCCGTGCCGCCGCCAGGGCGTGGTCGCCAGCCGCCGAGAGCTCGGAGTCACCGAGTCGGACCGTGCCGCTCGTGGGCCGGTCGAGCGCGCCGAGCATCTGGAGCAGGGTGGACTTGCCTCCGCCGGTGGGCCCCTGGATCGCGACCATCTGCCCTGCGGGGATGACGAGGTCGACGCCGGCGAGGGCCGTCACCGTGCGCTTCTTCTGCTGGTAGGTCTTGGTGACGGCGATGAGCGTGTACATGGGCGGCGTGCCTCCGGGGGCGATGGTGGTGGTGTCGCCGGCCGCAGCCGGCCGGGGGGTCGGGTCCGTCGCTTCGTGGAGGTCGGTCACGCGACGCTCCTCAGGGCCTCGGCGGGGCGCAGGCGCGAGGCACGCCATCCCCCCGCGGCTCCGGCGAGCAGGCCGCCCACGACGGCCAGGCCCACCGCGAGGACGACGATCGACACCGTCACGGGCACGGTCAGGGCGACGTCGGTGGTGGCCTGCACCACCTGCTGGCCGGCGCCGCCTCCACCCGCTGATCCGGGGCCGCCGGCACCGGGGCCTGCCGCCTGGGCGGTGGCCGCGGCGGACAGGGTCGGTGCCACGAGGTTCACGACCAGGATCCCGAGAAGGCCGACCGCGACTCCGACGACTCCGCCGATCAGGCCCTGCACGAGAGATTCCCCCGCGACCTGACGGGTGATGCGGGAGCCGCTCCAGCCGATGGCCTTGAGCGTGCCGAACTCGCGGGTGCGT
The DNA here is from genome assembly GCF_011759585.1 of Frigoribacterium endophyticum. Taxonomy (GTDB): domain Bacteria; phylum Actinomycetota; class Actinomycetes; order Actinomycetales; family Microbacteriaceae; genus Frigoribacterium; species Frigoribacterium endophyticum. Next base: position 184,531 of record NZ_JAAOYV010000001.1, on the reverse strand, counting down.
CGACCGACGCCCGAGACGGTGAAGAGGATCGCCATGAGGAACGCGGCGGCGAGCACCGCCACGGAGAGCCACGTGCCGAGCTTGCCGATCAGGTCGGACGCGGTCGAGAGCGAGCCGGACACGCTCGACGCCAGGTCGGACTGGGTGTTCACCGTGGCGTCCGGCAACGCCGCCTGCAGGTCGGACTTCAGGGCGTCGACGCCGCTGGCGCTCGACGCCGTGACGTAGACGTCGCTGATCTGGTCCGTCAGCCCGCTGAGGGCCTGAGCGGTGTCGAGGGGCACGTACGTGTCGGAGGCGGTGGCGGCGTCCGACGACGTGGACGCCGCGATGCCGACCACCGTGAAGTCGGTGCCGCCGATCGCGAGCGTGTCGCCGACGGCGAGATCGGCGCTCGTCGCGTACGTCTGGTCGAGCACGACGACGTCGGCCCCCGCGTCGGCGGCGGTCAAGCTGCGGCCGTCGACGATCGAGGCGCTGCTGAGCGGTCCGACCGCGTTCGTCGCGGGGTCGAGGCCGGTGACCGAGAACTGGTCGACGTCGAACGCGCTGCCGCCCGCGCCGTCGGCCCCGCCGGTGGGAGGCGCGGCCTGCGTGCCCGCGTCGGTACCGTCACCGGTCGCACCGTCGGCACCCGCGCCTCCCGCGCCCCCCTGGGAGAAGTCGGGCACCGTGCCCGAGAAGCTGGAGGCCTGCAGGCTCAGGGTCGCGGTCGCGGCGGAGACGCCGTCCACGCCCTCGACCGTGGTCAGGGCCGACGAGTCGAAGGTCGCGGTGCCCCGCGCGGCGGACAGGGTGCTCTGGGCGACCTCGGTGCTGCCGTCGTCGGTGGTGGTGCCGTCGCCGGAGCCGAAGGCGAACTGCTGGCCGGGCCCGTCGGCGCCCGGCTCGGCGGTCTGCGTGATGGTGACGTCGGTGCCGACGCCGTAGACCGACTCGAGGACGGTCGACTGGGCGTTCTTCACACCGGCCGCCACCCCGCTCACGATCATCACGAGGGCGATGGCCAGGGCCATGCCCGCCGCGATGATCACGGTCTGCTTGCGTCTGTTGCTCAGCTCTCTGAGCAGGTAGGTCAGGAACACGGTTCTCCTCGGTGCGGGGATCAGGACGAGGAACACGGTAGGAAACACTGCCCTCAGCACCCGATGGCGCAGCTAAGAGAGCCCTATGGCACCAGGCCCCCACACCCGCCGTCTTGGTCGGACCTGACGAGGGTCCACGAGCCATGCCGCACCCTCGAGGACGGGACGATCCCGACAGCCACTGGACCCGACTGCCTCGTGTGCGCTCACGTCATGCCGCGGCCGTTGGACGATCGTCTGTCGGGCACTGGCGTCGAACTTCCTGGGCCCATGCCGGCCAGGCCTGGACGCCCGCATCCAGGTCCAACGAGGCGCACCCGAGAGGGCCCTGTCGGAGACGCTCGGAGAGGCTTCAGCCGAGCGACGGCGGCAGGGCGCCGATCTGGCCGAGGATGCTCAGCAGGTCCGGCTGGCCGACCTCATCAACGATCCGACCGTCGACGAAGCGGTAGAAGTTGCTGGCATGCGCGATGACCGCCCTGCCCGTGGCAGGCGTCCCGAGGAACTCGCCGTCGTGGGTGCCGCGAAGTGTGAACCGAGCAGCGACGGTGTCGTACTCGACGACGACCTGATCGACGCTCCATTGGATGTCGGAGAACGCGCCTCGCATGATGGTCAGGATCTGCAGGTACCCCGGTAGACCACGGAGCGCCTCGGGCGAGAACGGTGTCATGAACGTCGCCTCAGGGGAGATCACGGTCTCGCCGATGGTGGCATCGCCGCTGTTGATGAACTCGACGAAGCGGTGGAAGGAGGTGCGGTGGTCGGTGGTCATGGTGTTCCAATCTCTGAGGCTGGCGACCAAACTACTTTACATAGCAAGCATTGAGCGTAGGCTCGGATCATGAACACGAACGCCGCAGCTTCCTCCGAGACCCCTGCCCCACAAGGGGACGTCAGCACCCGCGGGGTTCGTGCCCGTGCGTACTTCGAGGCTCTCGTGCGGCACGAGACCGACGTTTGGAACTCGGTCGAGAAGCGGATGCGGGGTGAGGGCATCCTCAGCCTCGCGCGCTTGGAGGTGCTGCGGATCGTCGACGTCGCCCCCACAGGCGCTCGCGTGCAAGACGTCGCGACCGGGGTCGGGACCTCGATCGCGGCGGCCAGTCGCCTCCTCGATCGTCTCGCCTCCGATGGTCTCCTCGAGCGGGCACCAGACCCTGATGACCGCAGGAGCGTCCGCAGCACGCTCTCGCCGCAGGGGCGGGATGCTCTCGCCCTCGCAGACGAGCGGTTCGGGCGAGCGCTTGACGAGGTGCTCACAGAAGCAGACGATGAGGCCATCTCGAAGGGCCTGGCGGCACTCGAACGGCTGCAGGCGGCAGTGGAGACAGGACGATGACCCCGACCATGCGAGCTGTCGTCATCGACGCACCCGGCGACCCCGAAGTGCTGAGCATCCGCGAGCTGCCGGTGCCGGTCCCCGCGCCGGGTCAGGTCCTCGTCCGGGTGGAGGCGTTCGGGCTGAACCGGTCGGAGCTGCACTTCCGCCGTGGCATGGGCCACTTCGGGAGCTTCCCGCGGGTCCCCGGGATCGAAGCCGTCGGGACCGTCGAGGCAGCCCCCGGCGGGGAGTTCGCACCCAGCACGCAGGTCGCCGCGCTCATGGGTGGAATGGGCCGCGAGTTCGACGGGGGCTATGCCGAATACACCCTCGTCCCGGCCGGCAGCGTCGTCCCGTTCCGCAGCAGCCTCGAGTGGTCCGTGCTCGGCGCCGTCCCCGAGATGCTGCAGACCGCCCACGGCTCGCTCACCGTCGGTGTCGACGCCCGCCCGGGAGATACGCTCCTGATCCGCGGAGGCACGTCATCGGTCGGTCTCGCCTGCATCGTCCTGGCGAAGCAGCAAGGCATGAACGTCATCGCCACCAGCCGCAACCCCGACCGCGCCGAGTTCCTGCGAAGGACCGGCGCCGACCATGTCGTGATCGACACCGGCAGCATCGCGGACGCGGTACGAGAGATCGTGCCTGCCGGCGTCGATGGTGCCGTGGAACTCATCGGCACCGACACCCTGCCCGACACGCTCCGGGCGACCGCAGTGCACGGCACCGTCTCCTTCAGCGGGATGCTCGCTGACGTGTGGACGATCCCCGATTTCTACCCGATGGCCGTGATTCCGAACGGCGTCCGTCTCACCGCGTACTCCGGTGAAGCCAGCGACCTACCGGCACCCGTACTGCAGGCCTTCCTCGACGCCGTGGCCGCGGGCACCGCAAGCGTGCCCATCGCCAAGGTCTACGACTTCGAGGACATCGTCCAAGCCCACCGTGACATGGAGAACGGCACACAGGCGGGCAAACTCGTCGTCACGGTCCACTGAACCGGTCGAGTTCGGATGCCGATCGTCTATCGGGACGCCGCCCTGAGCAGGTTTGCGAGATGGTAGTTCCACCCCTCCTCGTGTGCGGCTCGAAGTCCGTCGCCATCTACGAGCTGCCCAAAACCTCGTTCCGTCAGCGTGACCGTGCTCCGCTCGCCGTCACTACGGATGTTGAAGCGGACCATAAGTGGCGACGGCCATTCCGGCTGCTGCCACACGAAGGCCAGCCGACTCGGCGGTACTGCTTCCGTCACGCGACCGTCAGCGAAGTGCTCGCGGCCGCCCTCGGTCCAGGTCTCGCGCACGACCGAGCCGACCTCGGGAGTCAGCACCAGCTCAGGCCACCAGGAGTCGCGCTCGTCCGTAAGCGCGCACCACAGTCCCTCCGCGGAGGACACCGATGCGACGGTGATCGACAGCGAGTCAGCGCACATGCTCAGACGCTAGTGCGTCTGCCCAGCACCGGCGCCGATGTGCCGGCCAACGATCGGCTATCGGGCAGTCAACGGTCGGTTGCCGTAGCGCTCAGGTCCTTGGCTGATGCGAGGTCTTGAAGGGCGGCGAGGTGCCCGTCGATTGCGTCCCGGCCGGCGGGTGTGAGTGCGATGCGGGTGGTTCGACGCGCGTCACGCCTGGTCGTGGAGGCTTCTTTTGTCGTGCTCATGTACCCGAGTTCCGTGAGCGCGCGGACGGTCTTGGACAGGTTTGCGTCGCTCAGCCCGAGAGTTGTGGCGAGGACCGAGAAATCGATGTGGTCGACGGGGCGGAGAAGAGCGCACAGGCGGAGCCTCGTCGGAGCATGGATCGATTCGTCAAATCGTGCTCTAGACGCCACGCCGCAGCTCCTGGCCGTAGAAGTGGTCATAGACGTATCCGCCCGGGAACATGGTGAGGAAGCTCACCGCGCCGGCCGTCAACGCCCATGCAGTCGAGTCCGCATGCACGGCGAGGCCGGACACGAAGACCATCGTGAGCACCACGATGCCCATCGCGACGAGGACGAGCAACGATCTGGGGCCAGGAACCCTGTTGGTGGAGATGCCCGTCGTGAGTACGAAGGCCCGCTCGAGGCCGACGAGCCCGAGACAAGCGAAAGCAATGACAACGAAGACCCACACGCCTCCAGCAAGGGGAGCCAGGGGTATCGCCGCCGTGAACAGCGCCAACCCCGGGTAATACCAGCGTGGTGAACGCGTTCTTCGCGCGAGTTCGAGCCTGTCACCCTCGAGACCACGCAGGGCATCGCGGGCAGAGGCAGGACTCTGAGCATGATTGCTTTCCATGTGGACAAGTTATTCACTTAACCAAGCGGAAAGCAAGGGTCTGCTTGCGGCCCCGCTTGACGCTCTGCCACTTGCCCCCTGACCGATCGCTTATCGGGCGGATGGCACCGCTCGACAGATGCCGATCCAGCTAACGTCTGCCTCAACGGAACAACGACTCTGGAAGCAACACCATGTGGGATGCCTGGCGAGACCGGCTCGACGATACGAGCTTGCCGCCGGCGGCAGCCCTGTGGGTTGCGCAAAATGGTACCTACGAGGAGCGCTGGGAGCTCGCGTCACGTCAGGGTCTTGACGAAGGCACATTCGGTGCGTTGCTCGAGGTCGACGATCACCGAATACACGACATCTTGGCCCTGAACAGAGACCTGCCACGAGCCTTTCTCGACCAGCTTGCGATCGCGGGCCTCGCTAAGAAGGAGTACATCAGCGGGCATCAGAACGCCCCTATTGAGCGCAAGCGAGCACTTCCGTTCAAGTACGTGACAGGACAGAGCCTGGAACTTTTCCTCGACGAAGTCCAGGCCACCGCATCCGAACGAAACGCCGCCTGGCGGACATCAGCAGCCAAGGCCAGCAGGTCTCTTGGCGAGGTATGGGACGCCATCAGGACTGACTAGACGTCGATCTCGGAAGCGTGCCGCCCTCCAGACGATCGGTCACCGGGCGTGGCTCCTGGAAGGATGACAGCGTGCGCCTTTCTCCTTGGCCTGCTCAAAGCGGGGCTCTCCTCCTCCGCGACCCTCGGCCCGAGGAAGCGGACCAGGTCGTCGCCCTTCGGAACAACCCCGTCGTCAACCGGTTCATGCTTCGCACACACGTCGACCCGGACGCCTACGCCAGAGAGTGGGCGAGCATCCCCGACAGTGACACTGACTTCTCGTGCGTCGCTGAGCTGAACGGCCAGCTCGCCGGCCTGGGGTTCCTCGACGTCACCGACGGCCTGGGGCAACCAGGAATGCCCCCAGGCACGCAAGGCGTCATCGGCTACATGCTCCAACCCGACCTCGCCGGACGAGGACTGGGAACGGACCTGGCCCGCGGGCTCCTCACGGCAGCATTCGACGCGCTCCGGCTCCGGCGTGTCATCGCGAGCTGCAACGCAGACAACATCGCCTCTGCCCGCATCCTCGAAAAGAACGGCATGCGACGCGAGCAGCACGGCGTCGAGGATTCCTGGCACGCCGACCTGGGATGGGTCGACGGCTACCAGTACGCCATGCTCGATCGCGAGTGGGCCGTCGCTCGAACCGTCCGATAGCCGATCGGTCGCCGGACGCTCGAGGGCGCCGGCTACCCCCCGTGGTTGCGGGGCGCGGATCGTCTCGATAGGCCGGTACGGAATAGATCCCGGTGATGGATGGGCTATCGGGCACGTTCGTACCATTCAGTCATAGAACAGTGATGGCTTCCCAGAGCATCTCTCCGTCGACGAGAGTCGACGTCGGTGCGAGCCCGAGCCTTTCGGCCACACGTGCTGACACCGCATGGTCTTGATGGACGTAGGCCTGCAAGCGCCTGACACCGATCGACGGTAACCACGCCGCGACCGCCAATGTTGCTTCCCCTGCCAGACCACGGCCCTGCTCCGACACGGTGACCAGCCAAGCGAGGTCAGCCACGAGCTCGACGCCCCTGCGTGTAAGCGTTGCTTGGACGAAACCGATAGCCAGCCCGCCGCCAGCAGGACGGATGATCCAGTTCAACCACCCGGCCCGCCCGTCCTGGGACTGGCCTCGTGCCTGACGACGGTAGCGCGCCTCCAGCTCGTCAGATGTAGGGGGTTCCCCGCCGGTGAACCGGTACAGGTCACGGGGCGCCAGGGCCGTCACCATCTCCCTCGCGTGCCTCACGGCGAGCGGCTCCAGCGAGAGACGATCCGTTCGCAGGGCCTCAGCTCGCGGCCACGACGTGACCTGAGCATCGCAGGTCGACCGGACACCCATCCCGGTGGGGACCTCGTCGGACAGGAGCCCCTCCCCCTCCATCTAGCGGACGTTCGCTCCGCGCAGCGACAGGGTCGTACCCCCCGCAGCGACGAGCACCAGCGCAACGCCCCCGACGGCGAGCCACCAGACCTGGAATGCCCCAGCAATGTCGACGAGCGACGGGGCGAGCACCAGCAGAAGGCCTGCGAGCACGAGCACCGCGACGACGGCCACTGAGAGAGGGCCGCGCGGGCCGAAGCGCAGCCAGACCCCACCGAAGACCGCACCGACGGTGAACGCAGTCAGCGAACCGAGGAACATGACGAGCATCAGAACCGCGACGTTCCCCGCGCCGAGGACGGCGCTGTCGAAGACGTAGATGCCGACGAACCAATGACCGGTGAGCAACTCGAGGCCGAGCATCGAGGCTGCGACGACGGCGAGGTAGGCGGAGACGAGCGCGTGGGTGAGGAGCGTGCCCGCCGCGAACCCGCGTCGCGTGGTGCCCAGCGACGCCGCCAACGGGAACACCGACGAGACGCTGGCCACGCCGGTCGCCACGAGGTACCCAGAGACGGACCACGCTAGGGCCGGATTGTTCCGGGCGCTGTCGGCGTAACCGGGCGAGGTCGGAGACATGCCGGTCGCGCGTTGGATCGCGAGCTGGATGATCACGGTCGCCACGCCTGCGATGAGCATGATGGCGAGAGGCACGAGGAACCATGTCGTGCGGCGCACGAGCTGAAGTCGGACGACGGCGGTGGCACGGTTCACGACAGGGCTCCTTCGATGGTGACGGACACAGCACGGTCGTCCATGCCGGGTGACGGCGCACCAGCGCCCAGGGCTGCGACGAACTGCTGGAGCGACACGGAACCCAGCTCGACCCCGGCCGCGCGGGCCTCGCGCCGGACGACGTCGTCGGGGGCCCCCGCGACGGTGACGCTCGCGAGGCCGCCGAGCGTGTGCCGGGCGAGGACCCGTCGAGAGCCGACGACTCGGTCGACCGCACTAGCGGCTCCTGCAGCCGTCCAGGCCGAGGCGCGAGCCGTATCGACGTCGGTGTCGAGGACGACCCGGCCCTCGTCGAGCACGACGACCTGCTCCAGCAGGGATTCCGACTCGTCGACGAGGTGGGTCGAGAGCAGAACGGTGCGGGGGTGTTCGGCGTAGTCGACGAGCAGGCGGTCGTAGAAGATCTGGCGTGCGGTGGCATCGAGGCCGAGGTAGGGCTCGTCGAAGATCGTCAGCGGCGCCCGCGATGCAAGTCCGAGCACGATCGCGACGCTCGACGCCTGACCTCGCGACATCTTCTTGATCGGCGTCCGCGTCGGAACGCGCAGGTCGGCCACGAGGTCACGGGCGAGCGCGGGGTCCCAGCCGGCGTGGAAGGCCGGAGCGACCGAGAGCACGTGCCCGATGCGGAAGTCGTCGGGCCAGCGCTGGCTGTCCCGCACGAACGAGGTGCGCGACAAGACCTCGACGCTCTCGACCGGGTCGCGCCCGAAGGTGCGGACAGTGCCCGAGCTCGGACGTTCCTGCCCGGCGATCACCGAGAGCAGGGTGGTCTTGCCCGCGCCATTGCGACCGAGCAGGCCGCAGATGGCGCCCTCGCGGACGGTCGTGCTGACGCCCGCGAGGGCGGCGGTCGACCCGTAGGCGCGGTGCACCTCGGCGACCTCGACGGCGGTACTCATGAAAGGTCCTCCTGATTGATCATGCGCGTGAGCGCTGAAGCGTCGATGCCGAGGGCGGCGGCCTCGCGGACGAGCGGGCGCACGTACTGCTCGGCGAAACGGGCACGACGCTGCTCGACGAGCAGGTCGCGCGCGCCAGGGGCCACGAACATGCCGATGCCCCGTCGCTTGTAGAGCACCCCGCCGTCGACGAGCAGGTTCACTGCTTTGCCGGCCGTAGCCGGGTTGATGCGGTAGAACGCCGCGAACTCGTTCGTCGACGCCACCTGCTCCTCTTCCGCGTAGGTGCCGGCGAGCACGTCGTCAGCGATGCGATCGGCCAGCTGCTGAAAGATCGGGCTGCTCTCATCGAACACAGCGACCCTCCTCACTGGTTAGTTGGTTCAGTAATGAACCTATTGACCCCGGGTGATCATGTCAAGGAGGCCGTGAAAGACACCTCTCCGATCCGCGCCCCAAGACCGGCAACGGCGATCGATCCCGCCCGCGGCGAGGAGACGTATCCGACCGGAGATCGATCTCGTATCGGCCACCAGCGCCCCACCTGACGCACCTGCACCGACAACGGCGCGTGTCTTCAGCGGCGGAGGTGATCAGTCCGGGGAGTCGTGGGACGACGAATCTGTCGCTGAGACCCGCCGATAGCCGATCCCTATCGGGCACCCTCAGAGCAGGCGTCGTCGGCGCAGAGTTAGGGTCATCGATCCGTAAGCGTGAAAGGCATTGCCGAGGTCTGCCCCAAGAAGGCGCCCAGTGAGTCACATTGAGCACCGAGCTGAGTGACTAACGAGCACCACTCACCTGACACGACGGGCCTTACCCGCCGGGGCAGTAGCCGCTCGTGCCGAAGCAGGGAGGCTGATCGTTGCGAGGCGCCTTGTTCACTCCGACGGATCTGCTGTCGAAGTATTCACGGTTGTACTCGATCCCCAGCACGTACGCGGCCCCCGTGGCACTTATCGCCGTTGCTAGGTCGTCTCCTTCCAACCCAGCCGTAGACGAAACGACGACGTCTGTTGGGTGGAAGTACGCGCGGTCTAAGAAAGCGTCAAGTGTCGCGACGACAAGGGTCGTCTCGTCCGTTCCGTGAGCTCTGGACGCGGGATGTGCTGTGAGAACGCCGAAGGCAGGATCGGCAAGCAAAGGGAGATCTTCTGAGTCTGCGAACGGGTCCACCGGAGAGATATCCGAGTCTTTGAGGGCGACAGCAGCTTGCTCGAGCGCCTGCTCAGAAGTGACGGCGTCGAGGAGGGCATAGACAGCTCGGCCCTGTTGCAGGCAACGGGTACCACTCGCGTCGTCGAACAGGCCAGACGGGTCATCGGCGAACGTGCAGGTGTCTTCTCGCGCAATGGTGATGCGGGGAGCCGATACCGAACCGGGCCACGCCAAGGCGTCGTCCGCTAGTTCTGTTGCCTCTGGCCGTACATGCTCGGCCAGCGAGGGATCAACCACCTCAGACGCGCAGCCCGTCAGAGTCAAACCCAGCACCAACAGGAGCGGACCTGTTCGTTTCCCTCTCACTGTTCCCCCTTGACGCGAGCGTAACGCCCCTCCTCGATCTCGAAGCATCTGCGACCGCAGGACGATCGGTGACCGGGCGGTGTCAGGTCTCAGAGACTTCCGATCAGCGCGTGCAGGAATCGCAGGACGGGGCGGGCCAGCCATCGCCAGAGCCAGAGCCAGAGCAGCGGACGAGGCCACCAGTCGGGCGCCCCACTGTTGGCGCGGTCCCGGCGCCGCCGGGCGCGCTCGGCACGTGTCCGGGGCTGCGGCCTACGACGCGCGCGGCCTCTAGGGCGTTCCGGCAGGGGCCGCTCCGACTCCGACATCTACGCTTGCTCGGCTCTCTGGATGGCCCGGTAGACCGTTGAGCGTGCGACACCGAAGACCTCCGCGATGTCGCTGGTGGTGTGGGCGCCGGTCCGGTGCAGCTGCACGAGGTGCTTCTCCTGAGAGGCGGTGAGCTTGGGCTTGCGGCCTCGGAGCTTGCCGGCGGCCTTGGCGATGGCCATGCCCTCACGAGTGCGGGCACGTATCAGGTCGGCCTCGAACTCGGCCACCATGCCGAGCACGTTGAAGAGCAGCCGGCCGACGGGGTCGGTGGGGTCGTAGACCGCTCCCCCGAGGTTCAGGGCAATGCCCTTCTTCGTCAGCTCGTCCGCGATGTCCGTCGCGTCGCGCAACGACCGGGCGAGACGGTCGAGCTTCGTCACGACCAGGACGTCGCCGGCACGGCACGCGGCCAGCGCCTCACGGAGGCCGGGTCGTGCTCGAGTCGTGCCCGACAGACCGTGGTCAACATGCACGTGTTGATCGTCAACACCCAGTGCTGCGAGACCGTCGCGCTGTGCTGCGAGGTCTTGTCCCGAGGTCGAGACGCGAGCGTATCCGATGAGCATGCGACGACTGTAGCGTTCAAACCCCCGTCACCGGGCATTTTTGCGGGACAGGCATACGCGAATCCGCAGGCCAGGCGCCACTTGACCTCAGCTCGCCACAGCGGGCCCAAGCAGGTGTCCCGATGAACGACCGCTCAGTGAAACGGCAACAGCCACCCCGGGGCAGTACTCGTTCGGCATCGGCGGAAGACGACCACTGGTGGCCCGGAAGCAGGTACCCGGCACTCAGCCGCGCGCGACGGCGTCCGGGCCGAGGAGCTTCCGCAGCGCGATCAGGGCGTCGCGCGTGCGCGTCTTCATCGTCCCGAGCGGCACACCCGCCTCGCCGGCCGCCTCGGAGTGGCTCAGGCCGCCGAAGTACGTCAGCTCGAGCGCCTGCCTCTGGGCGGCGGTGAGGCCCTTCATCGCCCGGCTCACCCGCGCGTGCTCGATGTGCACGGCAGCGGTCTCGGCGACGTCGTCGCGCACGTCGTCGAGGTCGCGGATGCCGACGGTCATGTCACGGACCCGGCTCGCCTGGGCCGAGCGGACCCGGTCGATCGCACGACGACGAGCACGGACGAGCAGCCACGACACCGCCCTGCCCTTCGCGGGGTCGAACTGCGCCGCCTCCTGCCAGGCGGAGAGGAAGACCTCCTGCGCGACCTCCTCCGACTGCGCCGGGTCGACGAGGATGCGCCTCACGAGCCCCAGCACCCGTGACGACGTCATGTCGTAGAGCTGGGCGAAGGCCCTCTGGTCACCCTGCGCCGTCGCGAGGACGAGGTCGTCCTCGCTCGGGTCCTGCCGGAGCAGGAGTTCTGAGGTGAGGGTCACGGGGGCCGTCCGGTCTGGGCGTGGGGGCGAGGAGTACAGGAATGCTCCCCCCGGCGCTGCGGCCACTGTATGCGCCTGCATCCTCTCCGGTACCCCCACTTCGGGCCGCCGCCGATCCCCCGGCGGCCCGACCGGGTCAGATCGCCGACCAGCCGCCGTCGGAGGGCAGCACGACCCCGTTGACGTTCGTCGCGTCGTCGCTCGCGAGCCAGGTGATCGACGCGGCGAGCACGTCGGCCTCGACGGGCGTCGGCACGGTCGTCTGCATGATCGGGCCGAGGGCCGCCGCGGCGACCTGCGACTTCATCGGCGCCTCGATGTTGGTGATGGTGGCCCCGGGTGCGACGGCGTTGGTGCGGATGCCGTGCTTCGCGTAGACGACGGCCGTGTTCTTCGTGATGCCCGCGACAGCGTGCTTCGAGGCCGTGTAGGCCACGCCGGCGGCCGAGCCGCGCAGCGCCGCCTCCGACGCGACGTTGACGATCGCACCCGAGCCGGCCTCGATCATGAGGGGCAGCACGGCCCGCGTCAGGCGCACGACGGCCGTGACGTTGATCGCGAAGACGAGCTCCCACGTGCGGTCGTCGACCTCGGCGGCGGGCAGGAAGCCGTCCATGATGCCGGCCACGTTCGCCAGCGCGTCGACCCGGCCCTCGGCGGCGGCGACGACCGCCTGCACGCCCTCCTCCGTCGTGATGTCGCCGGTCACGGGAACGAGGTCGAGCTCGGCGTTCTCGGCCACGAGCGCGTCGAGGCGCTCGGCCACGACGTCGGCGGCCACGACCCGGGCACCCTCCCGCGCGAAGCGGAGGGCGGACGCACGGCCGATGCCGCTGCCCGCCCCGGTGACGATGACGGTCTTGCCGCGGAAACGGTCGGGGGTGGTGGTCAGGTCGGCCATGGCTGCCTCTTTCGTCGGGACCGGCCTCGGTGCCGGTCCCGAGCATTGTGACACGCGGTGCCAGAAAGAGGCTGCGCGTCGGCCGGGAGGGCGGCAGACCCTGACGACGAACCCCGTCCTCGCATCCGAACCCCGCCGCGGCAGGGTTCCGGTGCGAAGACGGGGTTCGTCGACCGGGCGACGCGAGCGCGCGGCGCGACCGGGCGGCGCGAGCGCGCGGCGCGAGCGACCGGCGCGACCTACGCCCCGAGCTCCTCCGCGACGCGGTCCCACCAGCCGGCGGAGGCGGTGCGCACCGACTCGACCCGCGACTCCCACCGGGCCCGCACCTGCGCCGCGTCGTCCCAGGTCGCCAGCGCGAGCCGCGCCGCCGAGCCGAGCACCAGCGCCTCGACCGAGGCGACGCTCGTCTGGCCGAAGGCGCCGAGCGCCCCCGTGAGCTTCACGCGCGTGTACTCGTCGACCGAGATGCCGACCGTCGGCACCCCGCCGGCGACCGCGAACACGGCCGGGTGGTAGCGGCTCGTCAGGTGCAGGGAGGCGCCCCGCGCGAACCGCGCGGCGGCCACGGAGTCGGTGGTCGGCTCGATCCGCACCGTCGAGGTCGTCATCGCGTCGATGACCCGGCGGTGCAGCACGGCGTCGCCCCGCTCCTCGCCCTCGTTCAGCGAGGCCCAGTGCGCGAGGAACGCGATCTCGAGCCCCGTCTCGTCGGCGACCCGGTCGAGCAGTCGCGCGAGGGCGGTGACGACCTGCCTCCGGTCGGCGTCGCCGACGTGCGTCGAGAGGCTGACCGCGCAGTACGGGAAGGAGCCGGCTCCGACGAGCAGCGACCCGGGCCCGGCCGAGGCGCCCGCGTCGAGGCCGGTGACCACGGGAGGCGCGGCGTCGGCCCCGAGGAAGCTCGCGTCGTCGACGTTCTGCACCACCTTGCGCGCGAGGTCGGGCGCGGTGTCGTCGGCGACGCGCCGCATCAGCGTGTGCGAGGCGCTCTCGCGCACCCCGAAGAGGCGCGCGTCACGGAGCAGCCCCGACACGAGCCGCTCATCGTCGGCGACGAGGTCGGGCCCGATCGTCTGGCCCGTGACGACCAGCGGGCGCCCGACCACGCGGGCGACGGCGCCGAGGGCGGCGCGCTCGAAGACGTGCAGCGACCAGCGGGAGGCCATGTTGCCGCCGCCGGCGACGGCGACCGCGTCGGCCTCGCGGACGGCCTCGATCACGGCGAGCGCCGGGTCGTCGTGGGGCAGCGCGGTGCGGCTGCCCCCGGCCGCGGCGAGCACGCGCTCGAGGCGCTCGACCTGGCCGTCGCGGCCGCCGAGCGGGCCGGGGGCGAAGCCGATCGGCCGGACGGCGTCGACGTCGTAGCGCGCGGCGGTCTCGTCGGGGGCGCTCGAGAGCAGCGTGACGGCGTCGACGCGGCGCTGGCGCAGCTGGACGACGAGCTCCTCGGTCATGGCCTCGTCGCCGATGTGGATCATGTCGTCGACGACGCCGACGTCTCCGATGGCGAGTGTGCGCACGCTGACCTCCGGGCCCGCGGGCCGTCCAGGGACAAGGGGAAGGAGGCGCGGACCGGGCCCGCGCCTCCTCGACGGTAGTGCACCGCAGGCAGCCCGCCGCACGGGCCGCGGGCGCTGCGCGGCCGGCTACCCCGCGCGGTCGGCGAAGACGACGCGGTTCTGGTCGTAGTGGCCCGATCCGCGGTCGAAGACCCCGCCGCAGGTGATGAGCCGCAGCTCGTCGGTCGGCTGCGCCCCGAACACCCGGGCGGTGGGGAACTCGGCCTTCGGCACGTCCACCACCTCCGACACGACGTAGCGCGCGACGCCGCCGTCGACGTCGGTCAGCACGACCTCGTCGCCGACGACGAGCTCGTCGAGCCGGGCGAACACGGCGGGCCCCGAGGCCGAGTCGACGTGGCCGGCCACGACGGTCGGACCACGCCCGCCGGGGCGCCCTCCCCCGGTGAACCAGCCCACGTCGTCGGCGTCGACGGGCACCTCCATCGCGCCCGAGGCGTCGAGCCCCAGGTCGATCAGCGGCTCGGAGAGCCCGATCGCGGCGACGTCGACGCGCGCCGGCGCGACGCCGACGGCCGGCACGGCCACGGCCTCCGCCTCGGCCGGCGCGGGCGGTGCCGTCGCCGCGCTCGGCGACGAGGCGGGGTCGGGCGAAGGGGCGGGAGCCGACGGAGTCGCGGTGCGGGCCCCGGCGTCGGTCGCGTCAGCGGCGACCCCGGCCCCCGTGCCCGAGCACCCGGTCAGCACGCCCAGCACGACGACCGCCGCGGCGAGCGCCGGCAGCGGCCGTCGCACGCGGGTCAGCCTTCCTGGGCGTGACGGCGGCGGACGGCGATCCACGCCGCCGTGCCGAGGACGCCGACCAGCCCGAGCGCACCCGCGCCGAGCGCGAGGTCCGAGCCGATGCCGGCCTGCGCCGCGCCTCCGAAGCCGGTGTCGACGCCGCCGACGGGCACCTGCGTCAGCTGGCCGCGGACGACGCCCGAGGTGAACGCGGCGGTGTGCGAGTCACCGGTGAACGACGCCGGGTCGGCCTCGATCTGGGCCAGCGTGAAGCCGGTGCCGGTGTCGGCCCCCGCGTCGTTCATGACGCCGGTCGTGAAGGGGCCCTGCAGGCAGCCGCTGCTGGTGCGGGTGCCGTCGCCCTGGTCGACGGGGTTCGGGAAGGCGATGCGCGGCGGGCCCGACTTGCCCACCGCGGCCTGGTGGAGGTGCGTCGCCGTCTTCGCCGGGCTCATGTAGTCGCCCGTCACGCCCGTGAGGGTGATGTCGTAGCAGATGATCTCCTGGTCGCTGTTGATCCGGAAGTCGAACGTGCCCGTCGCGCCGGCCTCGCCCGGCGCCGGGGCGCCCGCGGTCGAGATGACCTGGTCGGGCGTCGCCATGACGGTGAACGCGCTGGTGAACGTGGACGGGGCCTGCACCTCGGTCTCCGCCGACGCGGGCGCGGCGGCGAGCAGGGTGAAGGCGGCCGCGGCGGCTCCTCCGATGGTCAGGATGCGGATGGATCGCTTCTTCGACATTCGTCTGCCTCTCGACGGGAGCCGCCCGGTCGGGCGCGCTTCTGCAGGGAGGTACGCCGGAGGAGGCGGCCGCGTTCACCCGAGTCGCGAGAATTCTCGGAACCGTCCTGGGGGCCGGTGAACGGAGCCGCCCGGGCCGTCGTATCCCCCTCGAGGGCGACGACCGGCGCGCCCCTACAGTGGGAGGCACCCGATGACGCTCACGCTGACGCGTCCCGCACCCGCACCCGCACCCGAGTGGAGCCCGATGAGCACGCCCGAGCCCGGCGTCGACGTGCACCCCGTCGACCTGCCGACCTTCGACGTGCCGTCGGCGTTCGCCGAACACGGCTCGGCCCTGCTCGGCTTCGCGGTCAACGCGCTCCGCGACCGCAGCGCGGCGGAGGACTGCGTGCAGGAGACGTTCCTCCGCGCCTGGCGGTCGCGCGACTCCTTCGACCCGGTGCTCGGCAGCGAGCGCACCTGGCTCTTCACCATTCAGCGACGCGTCGTGCTCGACGCCCTCCGCGCCCGGGCCCGTCGGCCAGCGCTCGTCGAACACGACGAGCAGCTCGACGTGCCGGCCGAGACCGGGGCGGACCCGCTCGACCGGCTCGGCATCGTCGAGGGGCTCGCCCGCCTCAGCGCGGAGCACCGGGAGGCGGTGGTCGCCGTGCACCTGACCGGCCTCAGCTACCAGGAGTTCTCGGCCGCCACCGGCGTGCCGGTCGCCACGCTCCGCACCCGTGTCTTCTACGCGCTCCGCGCGCTCCGCTCGCACCTCGACGAAGGGGACCAGACCGATGCCTGAACCGATGCCCGGGACCCCTGCATCCGACGACCGACGGGCCGAGCTCGTCGCCGCGGCCCTCGGCGACGACCTCAGCCCGGCCGAGGCCGACGAGTTCGCGCGGCTGCGGGCGGCCGACCCCACCATCGACCGCGAGCTCGCCGCGCTGGGCGGGCTGCCCGGCGCCCTCGCCGGCCTCGGATCGTGGCAGGACGTCGAGCCGAGCGCGGAGCTGCGCCGCCGGGTCGAGGGAGTCGCGGGGGCGGAGGCGCCCGGAGCGACCGCCTCGATCACGGGGCCGGCCCCGGTCGCCGGCACCGCGCCTCCGGCACCCCAGGCCCCCGGCCACGCTCCCGCACCCGCACCCGCACCCACGCCCACGCCCACGGAGCCCTCGGCCCTGGTGACGCCGCTGCGGTCGCGGCGCCGACCGCTGCTCACCGTGCTCGGCGCTGCCGCCTGCCTCGCGCTGGGAGCGGGCGTCGGCGCGCTCGTGGCCGCCCCGCGCGACACGACGCCCGAGGGGCCGGCCGGCACGCTCGGGGCCGTCGAGCCGATCGACTTCGCGGGGGCGCCGACCGGCGTGCGCGTCGAGGGCGACCTCGTCGCGCACACCTGGGGCACCGAGACGCTGCTGACCGTGACGGGCCTGCCCGTGGGCACGGCGTTCTCGGTCGTCGTGATCGACGACGAGGGCGGGGAGCACCCCTCGGGCGCCTTCCTCGGCACGGAGGTCGAGATCGACTGCCAGCTCAACGCGGCGGTGACGCGCGACCACGTCCGGTCGGTGGAGATCCGCGGGGCCGACGGCGAGCTCGCGGTCGCCGCGGTGCCCGCGGTCGAGGCCTAGCGCTCCGCCGCGGACGACTCCTCCCGCAGCCCCTCGAGCTCGCGCACGACCGCGGCCGCGACGGCGTCGGCCCGCTCGTGGTCGTCGGCGGTGAGCGTGACGACCGCGTCGTCGACGACGAGCACCAGCTGGCCGAGCGCGCCGTGCAGGCGCCAGGCCGAGCCCGGTCCGCTCCACGCGCCGAGGCCGTAGCGCTCGTAGCCCGGGCTCGTGCCCGCGGCGACCCAGCCCGAGTGCACGGCCGCGGCGGTCCCCTCCGACACGACGCGCCTCCCCCGCCAGGCCCCGCCGTCGCGGAGCAGCCGGCCCAGCCGCGCCACCTCCTCCGTGCGGAGCGCGAGCCCGTCGCCGGCGGTGACGAAGCCGAGCGGGCAGCGCTCCCAGGCCACGTCGCCGAGGTCGAGGGGGCCGAGGAGTCGCGGCCGGAGGAAGTCGACGACGTCGCCCACCCGGGTCGCCAGCACCCGCATCGCGGTGTACGTGCTCGCGTTCGAGTACTGGAACACGCGGCCCCGCGACGGTCGGCCGACGAACTCGAGCGCGAGGTCGGGCCAGTCGGTCATCAGGGTGGGCGACCACGGGAGGTCGACGCCGCTCGTCATCGAGAGCAGGTGGCGGAGCGTGACACGGTCGACGCCCTCGCCGAGCTCGGCGCCGGGCAGCCACGCCGCGACGGGCTCGTCGAGCGAGAGCCGGCCCTCGTCGGCGGCGATCCCCGTCGCGAGCGCGCAGACGGCCTTGGCGACCGAGTGCACCTCGCGCCGGACGTCGGGCGACCAGCGGTGCTCAGCGACGTCGTCGCCGACGAGCACGTGCAGCCCGTGCGCGCGGAAGCCCGCGTGCTCGACCTCGGCGACGAGGTGGTCCCGGACGGTCTCGGCCCGGGTCCGGGCGCCGGTCGGGGCACCGGTCGGGGCGCGGTCGGGGGTGCGGGTCACCGCCCGAGTCTGCCGTGCCGGGCACCGGGGCACCAGGTGGGGCGGGGCGCCCCGCACGGCGTTCCCAGGCCACGCACCGCCCGCTCCCCGCTATCGTCGGATCGGCCCCGCACCCGGAGCCGGCGAGCCGGACGACCCCCGGCCGCGAGAGGGGCTCCCGTGGGCATCCAGACTTCGCTCGACGCCGTCCACCAGGCGACCGGCCTCGTCGAGTCCATGCGCCTCGCCGACGACCTCGCGTTCGAGGCCGCGCGCACGGGCGGCACGCGCACCATCCGCCTGCTCACCGGCGCCCTCGGCAGCAGCGACCAGCTCGTCGCCATCGCCGCGACGCACGCGCTCGCGCAGGTGCACGACGAGCAGGCCGACCTCGCGCTCAGCGCCGTGCTCTCGAGCGAGCGCGCCTTCCTCCGTGAGCACGCCGCCTGGGCGCTGTCGTCGCGCCTCCCCCGCCCCGAGACCGTCGGCCGCCTGCTGGCGCTCGTCGTCGAGGGCGGCTTCGTCGGCATGCTCGCGCAGCGCACCCTCGAGCAGTGGTCCGACGCCGCCCCCGACCTCGTGGCCGTGTCGGTCGAGGGCAGCCTGATCGGCGTCCGGGACGCGGAGGCGCGCTACCGGCTGGTCGAGACGCTCGGCCTCGTGCGCGACCGGATCGCGACGCGCCCGCTGCTCGCCGTCGCCGGCGACGAGGGCGAGTGCGAGCACGTGCGCGTCGCCGCCGTCTCGGCCCTCGGCCAGCGCCGCGGCGCCCCCGGGGTGGCCGTCGCGCTCGAGCGCTGGGCCGACGGCGAGGGCTACCTCGCCGACGTCGCCCGGCTCGCCCTCGTCGACCTGGCCGCGGGCCCCGGCTCCGCCGCCGGCGCCGACGACGCCGCCGAGCGCGGCCTCACGGTCGCCCAGCTCTTCCTGCACGCCGACATCGACGCCGACCTCACCGCGGCGGGGAGCGGCGACAACGGGGGCATCGCGACCCTGCTGGTGCGGCTCGGCGACGCGCTCGTGGCCGACACGGCCGAGCCCCCGGTCGACGTGCGGCCGGAGGCGGTCTCGACCCGCGACTCCTCGACGGCCTCCCGGCTGCCGACGTCGGCAGGAGGCGCGGTGCACGACGGCCCGCCGCTCACCGTCAGTCGGGTGGTCACCCTCTCGAGGGGCTCGTCCGCCGGGGCGCTCGAGAGCGTCAGCGACCTCGCCGGCTACGACCGCGGCCACGTCTACGGGCGGGTGCCGCTGCTCAGCGGCCCGGTGCCCTCCGCCGCCGCCTGGCCGCTGCGCGTCGCGGCCCGCCGCGGCATCCGCCGCGTGCTGCGCGCCAGCGGCGGCGTCGACGTGCTGCACCTGCGCATGGCCGACGTCGGCAGCCTCGCCGCCGCCGACGTCGCCCGCGAGCTCGACGTGCCCGTGGTCTTCACGGTCGCGCCCGACCCGCACGCGGTCATCCAGTCGATGGACCTCGCGGGCGGCCTGACCCGCGAGAACTTCGGCGACGTCGACGTGAAGGAGCACTTCTGGTTCCGCGCGAGGCTCGTGCAGCAGCTCGCCTCGAACGCGTCGCACACCGTGCTCTTCCCCCGCCCCGAGCTCGCCGCCGACCTGCGCGACCTCGTCGGCATCGACATCACGTCGCACCCCGAGCGCCACACGATCGTGCCCGAGGGCATCGACCTCGCGGTGGTCGACCGGGCCGTCGCCGAGGCCGCCGCCCACGCCGCCGGACAGCCGGCCACCCCGCCCCTCGCGGAGCTGCGCGAGCTGCTCGAGACGCTGCCCGCCGAGCGCCGTGACCTGCCGCTCGTCGTCAGCGTGGGGCGCTTCCACCGCGTCAAGGGCATGGCGACGATCGTCGACGCCTGGGCCCGCGGCCCGCTCCGCGACCGGGCGAACCTGCTGCTCGTGGGCGGTGACCTGACGGACCCGTCACCGGACGAGCGGGAGCAGCTCGAGCTCATCCACGCGACCCTCCCTCGGGAGACGCACCGCGCCTCCGGCCTGCTGCTGCCGGGGCACCGCCCCAACGACACCGTCGCCCGCTGGGTCGCCGCCGCCCGGTTCGGCGTGCCCGGCCTCGCCGCCCCGCGCGGCGTCTACGTCTGCGGCAGCCTCAAGGAGGAGTTCGGCATCGCCCTGCTCGAGGCGATGGGCTCGGGCCTGTTCGTCGTCGCCCCCGACGGAGGCGGCCCCTCGACCTACGTCGAGCGCGACGTCACCGGCGTGCTGACCAGCACCTGGGACGTCGACGCACTCTCCGCCGCGATGGGCCGCGCGGTCGGGCTGGCGGCGGGCGAGCCCGACGACCAGAGGGCGGCGCGGTCGCGGGCCACGGTGGAGCGCAGCTTCACCATCCAGGCGATGGCCTCGGCCCTGGCGTCGGTCTACGGCGGGGTCCACCTCGACGAGGTCGCGGCCCTCGACACGGCGTGGCTCCGATGACGCTCCTGGTGATCTCGCCCGACTACGCGTCGCACCTGCTGCCGCTGGCGACGTTCGCGACGGCCTGGCGCGACCGCGGCGAGCGCGTCGTCGTCGCGACCGGCGAGGCGACGGCCGGCATCGTGGCGTCGTTCGGGTTCGAGCGGGCGCACCTGCAGCTGGCGCGCGGCTCGAACCCCGGCGTGATCCGCGCCGAGGAGCAGCCTGCGGGCGAGGACGACTCGCTGCGCGGCTTCTTCGACGCGACCCGCCGCGGCGGCGTCGAGACCCTCGCCTACCAGGCGCGCGAGCGGCTCACCGACCTCATGTGGCAGCCCGTCGAGACCGCCCGCGCGGTGCAGGCGGTCGTCGCGGAGGTGCAGCCCGACGCCGTCATGGTCGACCACCTGGCCTTCAGCGCCCGGCTGGCGCTCGTCGCCGGGCACGTGCCGCACACCGACGTGGTGCTCGGGCACCCCTCGGCACTGCCGTTCGGCGACGAGGTCTACGGCCTGCCGCCGGAGTGGCCCGCGGGCTGGGAGGCGGGGCTCGACCCGGCCGCGCTGGCCGACCTGCGCTCCCTCTGCGACCGGGTCAGCGCCTCCTTCACCCGGGAGTGGAACACCGCCCTGGCCGAGCTCGACCCCGCCGCGGCCCCCTCGGCGTCGGCGTTCTCGGAGCACGGCGACCTGCTGCTCTACAACTACCCGGCGGAGCTCGCCGACCCGGAGCGCACGCCGCTGCTGCCGCCGCACGCCCACCTGGGCTCCGCGGTGCGCGAGGAGCCGCTCGACCCCGAGGTGGAGGAGTGGCTGGCGTCGAGCGACGAGCCGTTCGTCTACGTGAGCTTCGGCAGCTTCCTGTCGGTGCGGTCGGACGTGCTCGCCCGCGTCGCCGCGGCGCTCGGCCGGCTGGGGGTGCGGGCCGCGATCGCGACGGGCTCCGCGGTGCCCGCCGACCTCGGCGAGCTGCCCGAGTCGTGGCTGGTGCGGGGGTTCCTGCCCCAGGTGCGGCTGCTCTCGCGCGCTGCCGCAGGGGTGACGCACGGCGGCAACAACAGCGTCACGGAGTCGATGACGCACGGGGTGCCGCTCGTGGTGCTGCCGTTCTCGACCGACCAGTTCGCGGGCGCCGCGGCGCTCGAGCGCACCGGCGTGGGCGTCGTGCTGCCGCCCAACACGGCGTCGGTCGACGAGCTGGCTGACGCGGTCGCGCACGTGCTCGACCTGCCGGAGGGCCCCCGGGAGGCGCTGGTCGCGCTCTCGGGGTCGCTGCGGCGGGAGCCGGGCCGGCTCCGTGCCCTCGCGGCGGTGGACGCCGCGGCGGCGGGCCGTCTGCGCTGAGCCCTGGGGCTGGGCGCCACGGGCTGAGTGCTGCGGGCTGGGCGCGGCGGGATGGGCGCTGGACGCGGGGCGCTGCGGGGTGGGCGCGGGGCGCGGCTCAGGCGGCGGGGACCTGCAGGAAGGCGCGCATCGTGGCCTCGTCGACGGCGGCCTCGCGGTAGGCCTGCATCAGCGCGGCGTTGGCGTCGTACTGGGGGCCCTCACGCGACTCCGCCTGGTGGTGCAGCGCGAAGACGGCGCCCTCGTGGCGCACGGGGGCCTCGCCGAGCAGGGTCTCGTGCGCGAGGTACCAGGCGGCGTCCTCGAAGCCCCAGCCGCGGAAGCGCTCGTCCTGCCCGCCGTGGCTGCGCCAGGTGGCGGGGGTCGTCACGTAGACGCCCGAGCAGGCGCCGCGGACGAGCTCGTGGTCGCACTCCTCGAGGGGGGTGCCGTCGGCGAACTGGGCGCTGCCCGTCGCCCCGAGCCAGTGGTACGCCGTGTAGGGCAGGTGCACGCGGCCGGAGGTGCGGGCCGCGGCGACCGCGGCGAGCAGGGGCTCGAGCTGGGGCAGGGTGTCGGCGTCGGCGATGACGGCGACCTCGTCGGCGGCGACGCGGGAGACGCCGACGTTGCGGCAGCGCGCGAGGTTGAAGAGCTCGTCGTCGGTGTCGACGGGGACGATCTCGGCGTCGGGCAGGGCACGCCGCCACCAGGCGACGACGGTCTCGAAGGCCGGCACACGACTGGGCTGCGGACGCCACGGGATCACGACGGTCACCATGGGCGCGAGCTTACCGGCGGTGCGCGGTGCCGAAGTGCTGGCGGGGCATCGGGGCGCCGGGGCGCCGGGGCGCCGGGGCGCCGGGAGAACGCCGTCCAGGATCGCTGATCCACTCCGGAGTGGAGCAGCCCGCCCGACACACGCCTCCGGCCCGGCCCCTCGCTCCACTCCAGAGTGGATCGAGGGCACGCACCGTGGAGCCGACATCGATCCGCTGATCCACTCCGGAGTGGATCAGCGGATCTGGGCCGTACTTCCTGGACGGGGGCGTCAGAGGCGGGGCCCCCGGGAGCCCGGCCCGCTCAGCTGCCGGTGGACGAGTCGTCGACCGGCGCCTCGGGAGCACCGGTCGGCGGCGTCGGCGCAGAGCCGTCGCCGGGCGCCGCGGGCGCACCGGGCGCCGAGCCCTCGGTCGGAGCCGCCGGCGGCGTGGGTGCCGAGCCGTCGGTCGGCGGCGCGGGCGGCGTGGGCCGGCCCTCGCCGAGCGGCCCGGCGGGTCCGCCAGCACCGGCCGGGCCGCCCTCGGGCCTGCCGGCCGCACCGGGGCCGCACTCCCCGGCCGCGGGCGGGGTCGGCGCGTCGGCGTCGTCCCCGACCGGAGGCGCGGGCGGCGTGGGCGCCCCCGTCGCGTCGCCCTCGGACTCGTCGCCCGTCGCCGATCCGCCCTGGTCGGGGCCGGTCGTCGACGGTGCGGTCGGCGTCGCGCTGCCCGGGCTCGGCGACGACGTGGCCGCCGACGTCGCGCTCGTCGTCCCGGAGCCGGACGAGCCGGGGCCCGCCGCGAACGCCGCCGTCGACCCGAGCGCCGCGACGCCGAGCACGCCGACGGCGAGCCCGATCACGAGGCGCGGTCGGCGCCGACGGAGCGAGCTGCCGGGGCCGGCGTCGGCGCGGCCGTCGCCGGGCACCGGCGGGAGGGGCTGGGTGGGGGTGTCGTCGTGGGTCATGTCGTCTCCTCGTCCGGCGGGCCCTCGGGGCGGGGCCTCTCGACCGGTTCTCCACCAGGTTCATCAGCGGTCCTGAAGCGGTGCTTAAGAACAGCGTTCGCCCAGGTGACGGGCTGCTCGCCCATGGACGGCCCGCCTACGGTCGAGGGATGCTGCCTCCCGCCCGCGTGCTCGTCGTCGACGACGACGACGCGATCCGCGCCTCCGTCGTGTCCGCCCTCGCCGCGGAGAGGTTCGCCGTCCGCGGCCTGGTGTCGGGCGAGCAGCTGGCGGACGAGCTCCGCACCTTCGTGCCCGACCTCGTGGTGCTCGACTGGATGCTGCCGGGGCCGAGCGGCATCGTGCTCGCCGAGCGCGTGCGGCGGGCGAGCGACGCCGGCGTCATCATGATGACCGCGCGCGACGGCGTCGACGACCGGCTGCGGGGCTTCGGCGAGGGCGTCGACGACTACGTCGTCAAGCCGTTCGTGGTCGCCGAGCTCGTCGCCCGCGTGACGGCCGTGCTGCGCCGCCGCGGCCGGATCGCCGCCGTCATCGAGATCGACGACCTCGTCGTCGACCCCGACGCCGGCCTCGCCCGGCGGGGCGGGCACGACCTCGACCTGACGGCGACCGAGTTCCGGCTGCTGGCCCACCTCGCCGCGAGCCGGGGCCGCACCCTGTCGAAGACGCAGATCCTCACGCAGGTCTGGGGCTACGACCACGTCGACCCCAACCTCGTCGAGGTCCACCTCAGCGCCCTGCGCAAGAAGATGGAGGCTCACGGCCCGCGGCTCGTCCACACCGTCCGTGGCCTCGGCTACCAGGTGAGCGCGTGACGCCCCCCGCGCCGCGAGGCCGCCCGGGGCCGGTGCCCGGGGCCCCGCTCCGCACCGGCTCGCTGCGGACCCGGACGGTCGTCGCCGTGACCGCCCTCCTCGCCGTCCTGCTGCTCGCCCTCGCGCTGACCGTCCAGGCCCTCGTCGGCGACCGGCTCCGTGCCCAGGTCGTCGAGCGCCTCGGCGACCGCGCCGCCGCGGCCGCCGCGCTCGTCGGCACGGTCGACGACGACGACCTGGCCGACCGGCTCTCGGCCCAGGGCGTCTCCGTCGTCGTCACCAGCCCGGACGGAGGCGCGGTGACGGCCGGGCCCAGCCCCGACGACCTGAGGGCGGGGCCGGGTGCCGACCCTCTCGGGGAGCTGCCGGGCCCGGCGGGCGGGCCCCGCGACTCCGGCAGCGCCACCGGCGGGACGACCGGCTCCGGGGGCACGACGCCGCCCGACCCCACCAGCACGGAACCCGCCAGCCGCGACGCGACGGTGTCGGTGACCTCGAGCTCGGTCGCCGACGACGGCGACCTCATCCACTACGAGGCCGTGCTCAGCGACGGCACCGAGCTGGCGCTGACCGCGGGCACCAGCTCGATCGACGACACGCTCGCCACCCTGCGCGGGGTGCTGCTCGGGGCGTCGGCGGCCTTCCTGTTGCTCGCGGCGGGAGCACTCGTGCTCGTCGTGCGGCGGACGCTCCGGCCCCTCGAGCGCATGACGGCCGTCGCGCGCTCCATCTCCGGCGGCGACCGCGGTCGTCGCCTGCGGCCCACGCGCCCGACCACCGAGCTGGGGCGCACGGCGGCCGCCTTCGACGAGATGCTCGACGACCTGGAGCGGGCCGAGGGGGCGGCGCTGGCCGCGGAGGCGCGGCTGCGGTCGTTCGTGTCGGACGCTGCCCACGAGCTGCGCACCCCGGTCACCGGCATCCAGGCCGCCGCTGACACGCTCGTGCGGGCGCAGCTGGACGACGACGAACGGGAGCGCCTCACGGTGCACGTGGTGCGGGAGTCGCTGCGGGCCGGGCGGCTGATCGGCGACATGCTGCTGATGGCCCGGCTCGACGAGGGTCTCGCGCTCGACCCCCGCCCCCTCGACGTGGCCGGGGTGGCGCGCGGGGCGGCCGAGCGTCAGCGGGTGCGCGGCGGCGACGTGGCCGTCGAGGTCGTGACGAGCGGGCCGGTGCCGCCCGTGGCCGGCGACCCCGACCGGCTCGGGCAGGTCGTCGGCAACCTCCTCGACAACGCCGTGCGCCACGCGCGGTCGTCGGTGCGGGTCTCGGTGGCGAGCCGCGGGGTCGACGACACGGCCGAGGTGGTCGTGCGGGTCGACGACGACGGCCGGGGCGTGGACGACGCCGACCGCGAGCGCGTCTTCGACCGGCTCGTGCGCCTCGACGAGGCCCGCGCGCGCGGCGACGGCGGGTCGGGGCTCGGGCTGCCCATCGCGCGCGCGATCGCCCGGGCGCACGGCGGCGACGTGGTGTGCCTGCCGCGGGCCGCGGGCGGCGGGGCCGACCCGGGGCTCGGCGGCGCGCGCTTCGAGCTGCGGCTGCCGGCCGCGGCCCGGTCGGCCACGACCCGGTCGGCCACGACCCGGTCGGCCACGCAGTCGGCGGCAGCCCAGAGCTCTTCAGCACAGACGGAGACGCCCCTCCATGCACACCCGACGTGGCATGGAGGAGCGGAGAGGAACAGACCCGAATGACCGTTCCTCTCGGGCGCCACCCGAAGGCGCCCTGTGGACGATGCCCACGGTCACCTAGTCTACCAGGGACTAGCCGAGGAGCCTGGCGACGGCGGGGGCTCCGCTCTCCGCGCTCCGCGCGTCCGGGTCGGCCCGACCGGCCTCGGCGGCGATGAGCTCCGCCGTCCACCGACGCTCGTCGTCCAGGACGGCCACGAGGCGGGCCGCGGCGAGGTCGCGGTGGCTGGCGGGCGAGTGCGCGTCGTGGGCGGTGACGAGCTCGCGGGCGGTCGCCAGCTTGTGCTCGACGGCGGACAGGCGCTCGCGCAGCACGGCGACCCGCGCCTCCGGCCCGACCTGGTCGAAGAGGCCGAAGCGGACGGCGAACTCCTCGTCGTTCGCGGCCTTCTCGGCCGGCAGCGTCGAGATGCGCTCGACCAGCTGGCGGCGGCCCACCTCGGTGAGGCTGTAGGTGCGACGGGCCGGGCGCCCCTCCTGCTGCTCGACCGCGACGGTGACCGCACCGCTCTCCTCGAAGCGGCGGAGCGCCGGGTACAGCGAGTTGTTGCTGACCGTCGAGAGGCTCGGCCGCACCACGCGGCGCTTGAGCTCGTAGCCGTGCAGGGGCCCCTCCTGGAGCGTCGCGAGGACGAGGATGTCGAGGACCATCCCTCCAGTCTGTCGACGGTCGGCCCCGCTCCCCGGGCTCTCCGGGCGTGGACGCCCCTGTCCACCCGCGCTTTCACCCGTGCGGCCCGCCAGCCCCGACCTGGCTCGTCCGCAGGGCGCACGGGGTGTCCCGGAGGCGCGGCGGGCCCCGCGCCCCCTCGACGGCCCCGAGGAGGCGCGGTGCCGGCCACCCGCCCCGGTGCGGCAGAGTGGGTGACCGTGACCGACGACATCCCCGACATCCGACTCGTGGCCAGCGACATGGACGGCACCCTGCTCGACGGCGACGGGAACGTGCCCGACGCCTTCTGGCCGCTGCTCGACGACCTCGAGCGGGCCGGCGTCCTGTTCGCCCCCGCGAGCGGGCGCCAGTACCAGACGCTCGTCGAGGTCTTCGGCGAGCGTCCGGGCCTCGTCTTCATCGCCGAGAACGGCACGAACGTCGTGCGGGAGGGCGTGACGATCGCGATCGAGCCCCTCGACCGCGAGAGCGTCGCCCCGGTCGTGGCCTGGGCCCGCGGGGAGGCGGGCGTCGGCGGTGCGGGCGACGCCCAGCCGGCCGCCGGGCTGGTCGTCTGCGGGGCCAGGTCGGCGTACATCGAGCGGGTCGACCCCGAGTTCGTCTCGCACGTGCAGCGCTACTACGCGGCCCTCGAGGTCGTCGACGACGTGCTCGAGGCCTCCCGCCACGACGACGTGCTGAAGCTCGCGGTCTACGACCACGGCCGCGCCGAGGAGCGCACCGGGCCGGCGGTCCGGGCCCTGGGGCTCGACGTCGACGTCGTCGTCTCCGGTGCGAACTGGGTCGACGTCATGCGCCGCGGCGTGAACAAGGGCCGCGCCCTCGAGCGGCTGCAGCGTGAGCTCGGCGTGACCCGCGAGCAGACGATGGCCTTCGGCGACTACCTCAACGACCTCGAGCTCGTCGAGGCGGCCGGCTGGTCGTACGCCGTCGAGAACGCGCACCCGCTCGTGCGCGAGCGCGCCCGCCACGGGGCCCCCGCGAACACCGAGGGCGGCGTGCTGACGACGATCCGCGCGGTGCTGCCCCACCTGGGGCGCTGAGCCCGGCCGGTGCGAGGCCGGTGTCGGAGGCCGCGGCTAGCGTGACGCCGTGCCGGAACCGATCGCGAGGTGGTGGGCGCGACGCCAGTGGTCGCGCGGCACCGACGTGCCCTACGAGGTCGGGCGGTTCCGCGAGGCGTGGGCGTCGTTCCCCGTGCTGGTCCGGCAGTACCGGCCCGAGTTCAACGGCGGCGTCGTGCTGACGCAGATCCCGCCCGCCGCCGACGTGTGGCTCACCTGGCTCTGCGACGCCGGCCACCTCGTCGTGGCGACGCCTGACGAGCAGCGCTCGCGGCCGGGCCGCGAGCGACGGCGGTCGTCGTGGTGCCCCGACTGCACCGAGCTCGCCCGGCCCCGCACGCCGAGCCTGCCGATGGCGGCGACGGTGCGCCTGCCGGGCGACAGCCCCCTCGTCACCGGGCCCGTGGCCCAGCCGAGCGGAGCATCGACGCGGGGCCGCGAGCTCGAGGCGACCTGGGCGAACCGGCGGTCGACGGCAGGCGCCTCGGGCGGGCGACCGGTGCGGTCCCGCGCGCCCCGCGCCTCCCCCGGGCTCTGCCGCGCGACGCCCGACCTGCCGCCGGGCGAGCCGTTCGTCAGCAGCTGCGCACCGCCCCCGGCCTCCGCCGTCGAGGCCCAGCTGCGGGCCGATCTGACCGAGCGGCTGGAGTTCACGCCGGGGCAGAACGCCGTCCGGCTCGGCAAGCCGTTCTTCGACCACGTCGAGGCCTGGCCCGACATCGTGCTGCCCGAGCTGCGGGTGGCGATCGAGTACGACAGCACCGGGCGGCACGGGCTCGAGCACGTGGGGAAGCGCGAGGACGCCGATCGTCGCAAGGACCGCGCCCTGCGCGGCGTCGGCTGGGAGGTGGTGCGCGTGCGGACCGGGAAGCTGCCCGCGCTCGGGCCGTACGACCTGCAGGTCGGCGGCCTGGGGCGCACGACGGTGCCGCTGCTGCTCGACCGGCTGCGCGAGATCCGCGGCGACCTCCTCGTCGACGCCTGGCTGCGCCGCTGAGGCGGCGCGCGCAACGCGGCGCGTCGCACATCGAGGTGACCCGTCCTGGGCCTCCGCAGCGGCGGAGGGGCCAGGACGAGTCACCTCGATGCGACTGCGGCTAGGCCGCGACGACCTCGTGGCTCGTCGTCTCCGCCGCGGAGGCGGTGATGCCGACCGAGGCGAGGTACCGCTCGGCCGTCCGCAGGCCGAGAGCCATGATCGTCAGCGCCGGGTTCGCGACGACGGCGCTCGGGAACACCGAGTTGTCGCAGACCCACAGGTTGGGCACGTCGAAGCTGCGCCCCTCGGCGTCGACCACGGCCTCCGCCGGGTCGGTGCCCATGCGGCAGGTGCCGATCGTGTGGGCCGTGCGGGCGAGCACCCGGAGGTCGCGCCCGCCGGCGGCCTCGACGATGGCCGTCATGGTGCGGACGGCGTGACGGTCGAGCGCCTTCTCGTTCTCGCCGGGGGTGAAGGTCACGACGACCTTGGGCACGCCGAAGGCGTCGAGCTCGTCGGTCAGCTCGAGGGTGTTCTGCTCGTACGGCAGGCACTCCGCGTTGATGCCCACGCCCGCCATGTAGCGGTACGAGTGCATCGCGTCGACGAGCTCGCTGCCCCAGAGGCCCGCACCGCGGGCGAGGGTCGTCGCGAGGGTCAGGGGCATGACGCCGAGGCTCTGGATGAGGTAGCCGCCGACGAAGTCGGCGCCCTCGGGCCGGTAGAAGTCCTCCGAGATGATCGACGACGGGTAGCCGCGGTGGCCGCGCATCTCGTCGTCGAAGGTCGCCCAGACCTGCGTGGCGCCGTGCGCCATGAAGTTCTTGCCGACCTGGCCGCTGCTGTTCGCGAGCCCCGTGTGCAGCAGGAGGCGGGGCGTCTCGACGCCGCCGGCGCAGAGGAAGAGGGCTGCCGTCCGCTGGCGGTGCTCGACGCCGTCGCGGACGTAGACGACGGCCGAGACCTCGCCCGCGTCGTCGAGCTCGATGCCCGTGACCACCGAGTCGGCGCGGATCTCCGCGCCGTCACGGACTGCCTTCGGCAGGTAGGTGGTGTCCATGCTGACCTTGGCGCCGTTGCGGCAGCCCTGGTGGCAGCCGCCGCAGTTCACGCAGGCCTGGCGGAGGCCGCCGCCCTCCTGGCTCCAGTCGCGGGTGACCAGCGCCGCGGGGGCGTCGGTCGCGCGGATCCCGAGGGCCTCGCAGCCGCGCAGCATCATGTCGCTCGACGCGTTGCGCGCGGGCGGCGGGAGCTCGTACGACCGCGAAGCGTCCCACGGGTACTCGGCGGGGCCGGAGACCCCGACGAAGCGCTCCACCCGCTCGACGTAGCCGATCAGCTCGTCGTGGTCGACGGGCCAGTCGACGCCCTGGCCCGTGAGCGAGCCCAGCGTGAGGTCGCGCGGGTCGGGGCGGGGCGTGAACGCGCCCCAGTGCAGGGTCGAGCCGCCGACGCCCTTGCCCGAGTTGTTCTGCCCGAAGGCCGTGGGGGTCTCGCCGCCGCTGAGGCGCTCGTCCATCCAGTTGATGACCACCGCCTCCGCCTCGTCCGACGTGTAGTCGGCGGGGCCGAGGTTCGAGCCGGCCTCGAGGGCCACGACCCGCAGCCCGGCCGCCGCCAGCTCGGCGAGGATCGGCGCTCCGCCCGCGCCCGTGCCGATCACCACGGCGTCGACGACCTCGTCGTCGGCGTACCTGGTCATGTCGTCCAGCTTCATCGGACCACCTCCATCCGGGGCTCCCAGCCCTCTCGTTCACCGGCGGCGAGCCGGCGGAATCCTTGCATGCGGAGGCCGTCGCCGCCGTTGGCGAAGCCGTCGAAGCCGATCTCCTCCATCGTGGCCGGGTGGGCGAGCCACTGGCGCACGAGGTCGACCCGGACGTCTTCGAACCAGGCTGTCAGCTGCGCGACCGTGAACGGGTGCGCCTCGTCCTCACGCGGCGGCCCGTCGTCGCCGTCGGCGCCGTGGTGCGAGCTGCCACCGCCGCTGTCGCCGTGGGCCACCAGCTCGGGGTCGGGGTCGCCGGCCACGATGGCCGTGACGAGGTCGGACCGCTGCTCGGCGGTCATCGCGGTGACGCCGACCAGGGCGTCGAGGCCCGTGCGGTACGCCTCGGGGTCGCTCGGCAGGTCGGCGTTGCGCCAGCCGTCGCCCTCGCCGCGGGCGAGCTGCGCGTCGACGCGGGCCGCCAGGTCGATGGCCGCGCCGCGCTGCGGCACGACCAGGTCGGCCAGGGTGCGGAGCGTGGTCAGCTGCTGGTCGTCGAGGACGACCGGGCGGTAGTCGGTGTCGTCGGCCACGGCACGGCGCGCGAGGATGCCGCGCGTCTTGGCGGTCGTGCGGGCGGAGGCGAGGGTGGCCACGAAGTCGGGCGAGGGCGCCGGGCCCACGCCGGCCTGCTCACGCCAGAAGGTCGCGACCGCGTCGGCCACCTCGTCGGGCCGCTCGAGGGGCAGCAGGTGGCCGGCGCCGTCGAGCACGAGGTGCCGGGCCCGCGCGTAGACAGGGCCGTTGACCCGCCGCTGGGCGTCCGGGCCGAGGTCGCCGTCGGCGCCGCCCGCGACGATCAGGGCGGGGAGGTCGAGCACGCCGACCTCGGCCGACCAGTCTTCGCGGCTGCCCTGCTCGAGCCAGGCCTGCCAGGCCTCGCCGGAGGCGCGGCGTACGTCGGCGACGGCGGCCGCGTCGGCCGCGGGGTCGAGGGGCGCACCGACGTTGGCGTCGACGAACCCGCGGGCGGCGGCCTCGTCGAGGGCGCCCGTGCCCGCGCCGCCGCCGACGGCCTCGCCGTCGCTGCCGGTCACCCAGCCGATCATCGCCTCCCGGCGCTCCTCCTCCATCGGCTCGGGCGACGGCGGGGAGGCCGCGAGCAGCACGACGCCGGCGAGGCCGAACACCCCGCCCTTGCCGGCCAGGGTGCGCGACGCGACGATCGAGGCGATCTTGCCGCCCATGCTG
Source organism: Frigoribacterium endophyticum (assembly GCF_011759585.1). Taxonomy (GTDB): domain Bacteria; phylum Actinomycetota; class Actinomycetes; order Actinomycetales; family Microbacteriaceae; genus Frigoribacterium; species Frigoribacterium endophyticum. The sequence continues at coordinate 152,845 of NZ_JAAOYV010000001.1, read as the reverse complement.
TGGCCCACCAGGAACCAGCGCGAGGCGCCGCTCTCGCGGATGCGCCGGGTCACGAGCCGCACCATGTCGTCGACGGTGACGCCGTCGCGGGTGTCGGCGTCGCCGAAGCCGGGGAGGTCGAGGGCGACGACGTCGACCACGCCGCGGAGCCGCTCGGCCACCCCGTCGAACTCGCGCGCGCTCGACCCGAGGGCGTGCAGGCAGAAGGCCACCGGGAGGGGGCGCGTCTCGGTCGACGTCATGGGTTCTCCTACTGGGTCGCGAGAGGGAAGTACAAGCCCCTTGACAGTACGGACGACCCCCGACAGAACTCGCAGCCGGGGTACGGGCTCGGCCCCGGCCGCTCCGGGAGCGGCCAGCCGGCGGAGAGGGGCCCTGACAGGGCGCCCTCCCGGGGGCCGTCCCGTCGTACCGTCGTGGGCATGGACATCGACGCGACGAGCACGGAGACCGAGATCCGCGACTTCCTCACCAGCCGGCGCGCGCGCGTGCGGCCCGAGCAGGTCGAGCTGCCGGGCGGCCCCGGCCGCCGCGTGCCCGGGCTCCGCCGCAGCGAGGTCGCCCTGCTCGCCGGCGTCAGCGTCGAGTACTACACGCGCCTCGAGCGCGGCCGGCTCGGCGGCGCCTCCGCCGCGGTGCTCGACGCCCTCGGCACGGCCCTCCTGCTCGACGACGCCGAGCGCGCGCACCTCGCCGACCTCGCGCGCGCCGCCCGGGAGTCGCCCCTCGCGGCGCGGCGTCGGCCCCGGCCGCCGAGCCGGGTCTCGCGGGCGATGCAGCTCACCCTCGACTCGGTGACGGCGGGCCCGGCCTTCCTGCGGAACGGCCGGATGGACGTCCTCGCCGAGAACGCGCTCTTCCGCGCCCTCTACAGCGACCTCTACGCGCTGCCCGAGCGCCCGGTCAACCTCGCCCGCTTCGTCTTCCTGCACCGCGACCTCGCCGAGCGCTTCTACCCCTCCTGGTCGGTCGCGGCCGACATCAACGTCGCCATCCTCCGCACCGAGGCGGGCCGCGACCCGCACGACCGCGCCCTGCACGACCTCGTGGGCGAGCTCTCGACCCGCAGCGACGAGTTCCGCGTCCGTTGGGGAGCCCACGAGGTGCGCCACCACGTCTCCGGGCAGAAGCGCTTCACCCACCCCGTCGTCGGCGACCTCGAGATGGTCTACGAGGCCATGGAGCCCATGGGCCAGCCGGGGCTGAACCTGCTCGTCTACGCGGCCGAGCCGGGCTCGCCCACGGAGGAGCGCCTCCGCCTGCTCGCCAGCTGGGCGGCCACCGTCGACGCCGACGAGGGCCCCGCGACCGTCACCCCTGACCCCGCCCACCCGACCAGAGCCCCCGAGGAGGCACGCCGTGCTGAGCGTCCCCGACCGCCCCGCTGAGCCCGACTGCGGCGACGCCCGCACCGCCGCCTCCCCCCGGCCCGTCCGCCACGGGCTCGGCGCCCGTCTCGCGACCTGGTGGGCAGCCACGGCCGAGATCACCGAGCTGACCCGTGATCGGGAGCAGGAGGCGCGGGTGCGCGACGAGATGGCGGTGCGCCTCGCTCCCGGCCCCGGAGCCTTCGCCGACCTCTTCCGTCGCCGCTGACGACGCACGCCGCGGAGGAGCGGGCACACCCGGGCCGGACACGGCAGGATGGTCGTCGTCCGCCCGCCCGGCGGCCCCGCCCCGACCGTCGAGGAGAAGCCCGTGCCACGTCTGACCTCGGAGGAGCTCGACGGCTGGGTCCGTGAGTTCCACGCCCTCGAGCAGGCCCACCCCTCGTCGCCGCAGGCCGTCGACGCCTCGTGGGACGAGTCGATGGTCGACACCGCCCTCATCGTCGTGCGGCTCGAGACCTCGGGCACCGAGGTCTTCCTCCGTCGCGAGATCGGCGGCTCGCCCGAGTGGACGGTCACCTTCGAGGCCCGCGAGCGCGACGCCCGGGCGACCGCCGGCCAGGTGCTCGCCCTCGCCCACGAGGTCGGCTCGGTCGCGAGGCTCTGCGCCTTCCTCACCGAGAAGACGACCGAGCACATGGAGCGCCTCGCGCGCTGACCCCCACGGCCGGCCGGCGCCTCCCGTTTTCCCACTTGGGCCCGACTCGTGACATGCTCAAGGGAGAACGAGGCCGCAGGACGCCGTCTCGCCGGCGAGCCGCGGTCACGACCGGGCCTCCGTACGACACCTGCCCTGCACCTCACGGCCGTGCCGGTCTCCTCACGGGAGCCGCCCACGACCCGCACCACACGGCGTCGTCGCCCTGCCTCCACGGCCTGCGACCACGCCCTCCACGACATCAGGGAGACCGGCAGAACGTGCCGGCTCCCGACCGCGAGGCCCGCTCGACCGCGTGCTCCGCTCAGCGACACCCCTCCGACGGAAGAAGACCGATGTCCACGATCAAGCACGAGCTCGACCTCAAGAAGCCCCAGCCCCTGAAGCGCGGCGCGCTCCGCGTCACCCCGATGGGCGGCCTCGGCGACGTCGGCCGCAACATGACCCTCTTCGAGCACAAGGGCAAGCTCGTCGTCGTCGACTGCGGCGTGCTCTTCCCCGAAGAGACCCAGCCCGGCATCGACGTGATCCTGCCCGACTTCACGGCGCTGCGCGACCGCCTGAAGGACGTCGAGGCGATCGTGCTGACGCACGGCCACGAGGACCACATCGGAGGCGTGCCCTACCTCCTCAAGGAGCGCCCCGACATCCCCCTGGTCGGCTCGAAGCTGACGCTCGCCTTCATCACGGCGAAGCTGCAGGAGCACAAGATCACGCCGATCACCCACGAGGTCGCCGCGGGCGACCACCACCAGGCCGGCCCGTTCGACCTCGAGTTCGTGGCCGTGAACCACTCCATCCCCGACGGCCTCGCCGTCGCGCTCCGCACGAGCGCCGGGCTCGTCCTCCACACGGGCGACTTCAAGATGGACCAGTTCCCGATGGACAAGCGCATCACCGACCTCAACCACTTCGCCCGCCTGGGCGACGAGGGCGTCGACCTGTTCATGACCGACTCGACCAACGCCGAGGTGCCCGGCTTCACGACCGCCGAGAAGGACCTCGGCGCCGCGATCGACCGCGTCTTCCGCGAGGCGCCCAAGCGCATCGTCGTCTCGAGCTTCGCCAGCCACGTGCACCGCATCCAGCAGGTGCTCGACACCGCCCACAAGCACGGCCGCAAGGTCGCCTTCGTCGGTCGCTCGATGGTGCGCAACATGGGCATCGCGTCCGACCTCGGCTACCTGAACATCCCGCAGGGGCTCGTCGTCGACCTCAAGCAGCTCAGCAAGATGCCCGACAAGAAGATCGTGCTCATCTGCACCGGCTCGCAGGGCGAGCCGATGGCGGCGCTGTCGCGCATGGCCAACCGCGAGCACATCATCAAGGTCGGCGAGGGCGACACCATCCTGCTCGCCAGCTCGCTGATCCCCGGCAACGAGAACGCCATCTACGGCGTCATCAACGGCCTGATCCGCTGGGGCGCGACGGTCGTCCACAAGGGCAACGCGAAGGTGCACGTCTCCGGCCACGCCAGCGCCGGCGAGCTCACCTACTGCTACAACATCGTCAAGCCGAAGAACGTGCTCCCCGTGCACGGCGAGTGGCGCCACCTCACGGCCAACGCCGACCTCGCCATCGCGACCGGCGTGCCGGAGGACCGCGTGCTCGTCGTCGAGGACGGCGTCGTCGTCGACCTCGACCGTGGCCGCGCCAGCATCGCCGGCCGCATCCCGGCCCCCTACGTGTTCGTCGACGGCGCCACGATCGGCGTCGCGACCGAGGACGCCCTGAAGGACCGCCTCTCGCTCGCCGAGGAGGGCCACATCACCGTGCTCGGCATCTTCGACGAGGGCGCCCAGAAGCTCGTCGACCCGGTCGAGTTCATCCCCCGCGGCTTCGTCGAGGCCGCCGGCTGGGAGAAGCAGGCCGAGGACGTCGCCGAGAAGGCGCTGCAGCAGGCCACGGCCCGCGGCAAGATCGACGGCGAAGCCGCCGAGCAGGCCATCGAGGACGGCCTCAGCCGCTGGTTCCTCCGCCGCCACCGCCGCACCCCGGTCATCACGACCGTGGTCGTCGACGCCGACTGAGCCGGCCGTACCCCGCACCACCTGCCCGCACGGGCGCCCGAGAGCCCCGGAGGTCACGACCTCCGGGGCTCTCGGCGCGCGCGCCTACCTCGTGCACCGCACCTCCGGCAAGCCCCCACGACGGTCAGGCTCGTCGGCGTACCGTCCAGGTCAGCCCCCCGGTGCGTCGACGAGGACGCCCCCGAGGGCGGAGGAGGCGCGCATGAGCACCACGGACCGCATCACGTCGACCACGGCCCCGGGCCCCGCCCGCGCCCGGGAGCTGCCCTCGCGCGACTGCCCGTCGTGCGGCGGCCCCCGCACGATGAGCGGCCGCGTCGTGCCGCACGGCATCCACGTCGTGCGCTGGCGGTGCCACCGGTGCGGGACGTCGATGACGACGCAGGGCCGCGACTGCTGACGCCTCCCCGGCACCTCACCGAGCGACGGTGCTACCCGACGGGCGGCCGTGCCCGACGTGTCTTCGGGGGCTCCGGGCGGTCGCTGGCCCAGTCGACCTGGGCGCCCGCCGACCCCGGCAGCGTCGTGCTCGGGTCGAGCTCGGGCTCGGGCTCCGGGCGCAGGCCCCGGCCGGAGGCGGCGCCCGCGTAGAGGGCGTCGAGCCACGTCGGGTTGATGTCGATCGAGCGGCTGCCGGCGAACTTGAAGCGCAGGCCGATGGTGGGCGCGAGCCAGACGGTCGACCGGCCGTCGCCGGTCTCGATCGGCTCCTTCCAGGAGAAGACGAACGACTCGCCGGCGCGGAACTTGTTGACGATCACGATCTGCAGGTGGGCGAGGAGGCGGTCCTCGACCTTGAACTCGAGCTGCTCGCCGTCGTAGACGATGTATCCCATGGGGTGCTCCGTTGCTGAGGCGTGCGGACCGTGCTGGGCAGCGGGGTCCGGGCTGCGGTGGGGGTGTGTCCGTGCGGGGCACCCCGCACTGCGCCAGCCCGTTCAGCGGTGCCGCCCTCGGCGGCGTGACCACGTCGGTGACGCGCCCGCTCGGCCCTCCTCAGGGGATCAGGCTAGCGGTCCCGGCGGGGCGTGGCGGCAGGGACCCGACCCGAACGGGGCCCTGCCGCCGCTCCCCCGGGCCCGACCGGTGAGAGCACGCCTCGGCCGCCTGAACCCCGGCCGAGACTCCCTCACGATGCCGGAGCGTGACCGGCCCAGGTAGTTCTGGACATAAGGCGCTCCGCGGGGTAGGGCTGCGTCACGGACGTCGTCGTAGGCTCGTGCTCGTCGTTCCGCCCGCGCGGCCGCCGCCCCCGCCCCCCGACCCCCGGAGGAGACATGCACGCCGACTCGCTGCAGGAGCGCGCCGCCGCCCGCGCCGAGGAGCTGCCGGGTGCCGGCCTCGAGCACCCCTTCGGCCCCGACTGGGAGGTCTGGAAGGTGCGCGGCAAGGTCTTCCTGCTGATGGCCGAGGTCGCCGGCCAGCCCGTCGTGACGGTCAAGGCCGCCCCCGACGACGCGGCCGCGCTGTGCGCCCAGCACGACGACGTGTCGCCCGGCTGGCACATGAACAAGCGGCACTGGATCACCGTCCGGCCCGGCGACGACGTGCAGGCCGACCTGCTCGACGACCTCGTCACCGAGTCGTACCTCCTCGTCGTCGAGGGGCTCCCCCGCGCCCGGCGCCCCGTCGACCCCGCCACCTTCGCGGGCGGCGTCGGCTGAGGCGGCGAGGCCCGGGGCAGGAAGACGGGAGGCGCGGTGCCGTCGGGCACCGCGCCTCCTGTGGTCTGCCGGTCGCCCGGCCCGTCCGCTACAGCTGGGCGCCGGAGTGGTCGAGCACGGCGCGGCGGCGACGACGCGCGACCAGCACCGCACCGGTGCCCGCGAGCATCAGCGCGAGGAGCAGCGCGGGGACCATGTCGGAGCCGGTGAAGGCCAGCGGGCCGGAGCCGGAGGCCGTCGTGCCGGCGCCGCCGGCGCCCGTGCCCGAGCCGCCGGGGACGGCGGCGGGGGTCGGCGAGGCCGTGGGGGCCGGGGTGGGCGCACCCGCCGCGACCAGCACGTCAGCACGGAGCTCGACGCCCGACTGCACGCCGATCAGCGTCACCGAGCCGGCGCCGAGGGCGGTCGGGGCCGTGACGGTGAAGGTCGCGACGCCGTCGACGACGTCGACGTAGCCGAGGTCGACGGGGTCGCCCGAGGCCGGGGTGTAGACCCCGGAGACCTGGCGGTCGCCCTCGACGCCCGAGGCGGTGACGGTGAAGTCGGTGCCGGGGGCGACCTCGGCCGGGGCCGAGATGGTGCCGTCGGCGCTCAGGCCGTCGAGGTCACGGTCGAGCTCCAGCGCGTTCACGATGGTGAAGAAGTTGTCGGTCTGGTCGATGAGGCCGACGACGTTCGCGGCGCCGGGGCCGTAGCCGGCGACGCGGAGCTGCGTGCCCGTGTGCTGCTGCGAGCCGCCGGCCGCGGCGGTGCCGTAGGCGATCTTCATCGTGCTGCCCTCGGTGGTGAGGAGCGCGGTGCTGAGGGTCGCGGGGGGCGTGCTGTCGACGATCTGGCTGGTGTGCGCGTGGTCGGCGGTGACGATGACCATCGTGTTCCCGTCGGCCTTCGCGAACTCGAGCGCGGCCTGCACGGCCTCGTCGAGGTCGAGCACCTCGCCGATCTGGCCGCAGGCGTCGGCGCTGTGGTCGCGCTTGTCGATGGAGGCGCCCTCGACCTGGAGGAAGAAGCCCTGGTCGCCGTCGAGCAGGTCGATCGACTTCTCGGTCAGCGAGCGGAGCGAGAGGTCCGTCGACAGACGGGCGGGGTTCGGCGTGCACGCCTGGGGCGCGAGGTCGGCGCCGCCGACCGTCGCCGTGCTGGGCGCGAAGCGGGTCGGGAAGTTGCCGTCGGTGAAGGTGCCGAGCACCGGCGAGGCCTGGTCGGCCGCCGTCAGGGCGCCGAGGCCGGCGGCGTCGCCGACGACCTGGTAGCCGCGGTCGGCGGCCTGGTCGAAGAGCGACTCGCCCTGGTACTGGCCCGCACGGGCGGTCTGGCGGAACGACGCCGAGCCGCCGCCGAGGGTGAGGTCGGCACGCGTGCCGATGATCTGCTCGCTGATCGAGCCGAGACCGCCCTGGTCGAGGGCGTCGGCGCCGCACTGGGTCACCGAGTCGGGGCCGTAGCAGCTGCGGGCGGCGACGTGGGCGGCCTGCACGGCCGGCGTCGCGTCCTGGATCTCGGCGGTCGACACGTTGCCGGTCTTCTTGCCGTTGGCCTTGGCGATCTCGACCAGGGTGTCCTGCGGGGTGCCCGCGATGTCGACCGAGACGGCGTTGTCGTACGTCTTGGTGCCGGTGGCCCAGGCCGAGCCGGTGGCGGCGGAGTCGGGCACGTAGTCGGGCTTGCCCGCCTTCGTCAACGAGTAGGTCGTGTACTGGCCGGTGAGGGGCAGCGCGTCGATGCCGGGCAGCTCGCCGCCGGCGCCGTACTGGTAGTTGCGGGCCGAGGTGATCTCGGAGTCGCCCATGCCGTCGCCGATGAGCAGGATGACGTTCTTCGCGGGGCCGGCCTGCACGGAGTCGAGCAGGGCCTGCGTGCTGTCGTCGGAGCTGCGGGCGGCGCCGCCGTTCTCGGCGACGTCGGCGGGGGTCGCCGCGAACGCGGCTCCGGGGAGGAGGGCCACGGAGGCGGCGAGCGCCATCGCTCCCGTGGCGAGGGCCGCGCGGGTGCGGCGGGTGGTGGATGACATCGTTTGGTCCAGCTCCAGGTGATCGGTGGTGCGGAGGGAGGTCGTCACCCCCTGATCGGGGGACCGTCACAGTGCAGTCGGGCAGGGTGAACGGCCGGTGTCGCCGCGGAGTCGCCCGAGTGACCGCAGCCCAACGAGTTGCACACTGTGCACCGACACGGACGCCCCCGCGTCGCCGCTCGTCACTGCCCTCGGAGCACGACCTCCAGCTGAGCCCTCAGCGCTGCCACGATCTCGGGCACCTCGAGCGACTCGTCGACCGCGGAGGCCATCGCGACCATCAGCACGGCCGAGACGACGCGGGCGAGCACGGCGGCCTCCTCGGGGCTCCGACCGGCACGGTCGGCGACGATGTCGGCCAGCGCCTCCTCCGTCCTGGCCACGATCGCGAGCGCCGCCGCGTGGTGCGGCTCGGCGGCGTCGCCGAAGACCATCTCGCGCAGGTAGGTGCGGCCGTTCTCGACGTGGCTGCGGTTGCACTCGACGATCGGCGTGACGAGGGCGACCACCGCGTCGACGAGCGCCGCCTCGCCGGCCGCCGCGGCGAGGCCCCGCTCGAGCGCGCGCTCGTAGGCCGCGTTCTGCGCCAGCAGCAGCAGCTCGCCCTTCGAGCGCGCGTAGAGGAAGAGCGTGCCCGCGCCGACGTCGGCGGCCTCGGCGACCTGCTGCGTGGTGACCTCGTCGACGCCGTGCCGCGAGAACAGGTCGGACGCGGCCCGGGTGATGCGCTCGAGCTTCTCCTGCTTGTTGCGCTCTCGACGGCCGAGCGGGGCGGATGTCGACGACATGGGAACTCCTGGAATGAGAACTGACTCTGCTCAGTTGTGACGAGGGTCAGTCGTTGGCGATCGGGTACGCGCACCGCATCATCCCACTCACGAGCGACGACGACCCGCCCGGGGCGACGCGACCGCATCGCCCCGACCCCCTGGAAGGAACCCCATGACCACCATCCGCGACTCCGTCGTCCTCGTCACCGGCGCCAACGGCGGCATCGGCACCCGCTTCGTCGAGGCCGCCCTCGCCCGGGGCGCCGCGAAGGTCTACGCCACGGCCCGCACCCCGCGCAGCTGGAGCGACGAGCGCGTCGTGCCGCTCACCCTCGACGTCACCGACGCCGCGTCGATCGCCGCCGTCGTCGAGGCGGCCCCCGACGTCACGGTGCTCGTCAACAACGCCGGGGCGAACGCCCCCGAGCCGGGCATCCTCGCGAACACCGACGCCGAGATCCGCGAGAACGTCGAGACGAACTTCTTCGGCCCCCTCTTCCTGGCCCGCGCCTACGCGCCCCTGCTCCGCGCCCACGGCGGCGGCACGGCGATCATCGACATCCACTCCGCCCTCTCCTGGTTCGCGGTCGCCGGCATCTACTCGGCGACGAAGGCCGCGCTCTGGTCGGCGACGAACTCGCTCCGCCTCGAGCTGCAGCCCGCGGGCGTGCAGGTCGTCGGCGTGCACGTCGGCTACGTCGACACGGCGATGGCCGCCGGCGTCGACGACGCGAAGACCGACCCGGCCGTGCTCGTGGCCGACGTGCTGGACGCCCTCGAGGCCGGTGAGCACGAGGTGCTCGCTGACGAGACCTCGCGCCAGGTGAAGGCCGCGCTGTCGGCACCGCTGGAGGCGCTCTACCCGCAGCTCGCCCGCGGCTGAGCGACGGCGCCTCCGGGCCGGCCCGCGCGACGACCGGCGCCGGCCCGGGGAGGCGCTGGCCGACGACCCGAGGAGGCGCGGGCCGACGACCCGAGGGAGGCGCGGCCGTGTCTCCGAGCACGCTGGGAACGGGGTACGATCGCTCGTCGACGACGGACGCCCGGGGGCGGGGCCGGACGCGCCTCCCGCCTCCTACTGGGGGCAGCACGCGGAGGGCTCCGTGACGCACCATCGTCTGACGCACCCCGCCGTGACACCCAGGAGAACCGCATGACCACGCCTGTCGCCCCGCAGACGCCCGAGCTCGCCGCCCCCGACGCCGCGACCCTCCCAGCCCACGCCCCGCGCCGCCCGTCGTACCGCGACGACGACGTCGCCCCCGCCGTCTGGGACACCGCCCGCGAGGAGCGCCTGCGCCTCGCGCCCCCGGCCGCCGCCCCGATCGGCTGACGCCCGGCGGCCCGCCCCGCTGCCCCGACGACGACGAGACGCCCCGCTGCGGGCGACCGTGGTCGTCCGCCGCGAGGCGTCTCGGGGAGTGCGGGGGTGAGCCCGGCCTGATCAGGCTTGGACGTCACCGCGCCAGGCGCCGTCGGCCTGGCCCTGCGACTCGATGTACTCCTTGAAGTTCTGGAGGTCCTTCTTGATCGCGCGGTTGTCCTGGCCGAGCGACGAGCCGACCTTCTCCAGGAAGCCCTCGGGCGTCCAGTCGATCTGCACCGTGATGCGAGTCTCGGAGTCGCTGAGCTTGTGGAAGGTCACGACGCCGGCGTGGTCGACCTCGCCGCCCGTGCTGTTCCAGGCGACGCGCTCGTCGGGGTGCTGCTCGGTGATCTCCGCCTCGAACGTCTTCTCGACGGGGCCGACCTTGACCTTCCACACCGTGAGGGTGGGGGTGGTCTGCGTGATGGACTCGACCTCGTCGAGGAACTTGGGGAACTCCTCGAACTGGGTCCACTGGTTGTACGCGACGGAGACAGGGACGCTGACGTCGACGGTCTCGATGGCCTGTGCCATGGTGTGCTCCTTGATCGATGGGGTGGTCGTCGGCTCGGCGCTGCTGCGCCTCCCCGACTTCTCCCTCGACGCTAGGGAGGTCCGCCCGACGAGGGCCAGATGCACGACGGACGGTCAGGTGGGGGACGGCGCCGAAGGCTCCGGCTCCTCTACACCCGCCGCGACGAGCACGCCCGCCGACTCGTCGCGCTCGGCACTCGTGTCGGCCCGCACGGCGACGATGCCCGCCACGATCAGCGCCCCGCCGACGAGCTGCAGCGCGGTGAGCTGCTCGTCGAGCAGCACCCACGCCCAGATCGCCGCCGCCGCCACCTCGAGCAGGCCGACGAACGAGGCGAGGCGCGACCCCAGCATCGAGCTGGCCGTGATGCTCGTGGCGTAGGCGAGGCTGGTCGCGACGAGGCCGACGACGAGCATCGGCACCCACCAGGGCACCGTGCTGCCGAGCACGACGACGTCGTCCGCCGTGGCGGTGAAGGGCACGAGGCCGGTGAGCCCCAGCAGGCCGAGCAGCGCCGAGCCGACGAGCAGCCCCGAGGCGGCCAGCGCCACGGGCGGCAGGCCGTCGGAGGGCAGGGCCGCGATGACGAAGTACCCGGCGCAGCAGACCATCGCCGCGACGCCGAGGGCGATGCCGACGGGGTCGAGCGCTCCCCCGCCGCCGGGCGAGACGACGAGCAGCAGGCCGGCCGCCGCGACGGCCGACCCGACGAGCACGACGGCGGCGGGCCGTCGCCGGGTGGCGACCCACGCGACGGCGACGAGCAGCAGGGGCGCCGTGTACTCGAGCAGGATCGCCGTGCCGACGGGGATGTGCTGGATGGCGGCGAAGTAGGACACCTGCGTGCCGGCGACCCCGATCACGGCCATGCCGAGCACCCGTCGCCGTGCGCGCCAGACCGGGGCGAGGCGGCCTCGAAGTGCGACGAGAGCGATCGGCGCCAGCACGACACCGCCGACGAGGGCACGCAGGGCGACCGCGGCGACGGGGCTCCAGCCGCTCTCGAGCAGCGGCTTCACGAAGGGCCCGGAGACCCCGAAGGAGGCGGCGGCCACGACCGCGACGAGCAGGCCGGTCGAGAGATGGCGACGAGACACGGGGTACCCTCCAGTCAGGGCCGTTCGGCCTGTTGATCCTGACGCTAGAGCGGGAGCCGACAAGGAGTCAAATTGCTTTTCGCCCCTGACACGGAAGACGTCCTCGAGTTCAACGCGGCCCTGGTCAACACGACGGCCGGGGCGTCGCGCTCCGGCGGCGACGAGCTCGCGACGCCCGCCCAGCTGGCCGCGCTCATGACGACCTTCGGCTTCTCGGGGCGGCGCGACCGCGACGAGGCCGAGCTCGAGGCGGTGCGGCGGGCCCGCACGCGCCTCCGTGAGCTCTGGCTCCTGCCGCGAGACGAGATGGTCGGCCCGGTCAACGAGCTGCTCGAGCGCCTGCACGCGGTTCCCCGGCTCGTCCGCCACGACGACCTCGACTGGCACCTGCACGCCACCCCGCAGAGCGCGCCGCTCGCCGACAGGATCCTGGTGGAGGCGGTGCTCGCCCTCGTCGACGTGGTCCGGTCGGACGAGACGGCGCGGCTGCGCCCCTGCGCGGCCGACGACTGCGACGGGCTGTTGGTCGACCTCTCGCGCAACGGCTCGAAGCGGTTCTGCAGCGTGCGCTGCGGCAACCGGATGAACATGGTCGCGTTCCGCGAGCGTCGGGCCGCCGAGGAGGCCGACCGGCCCGTCGACCGCTGAGCCGTCGCCCGCGCGGAGCGCATCCGAGCCCGTTCGTCAAGGCCCTCCGGGCTCCGCGGAGGCGGCCTACCGTCCCCCGGACCGCACACCATCGACCTCGGGGAGAACTCATGTCTCAGCGCAACACCTTCGTCCGCAGCCTGCACGACCTCGGCGCCGCCGCCTGGTTCGGCGGCACGCTCATGGGCGCCGTCGGCCTCAACGGCGGCACGGCGGAGGCGAAGGACCCCGTCGAGCGCCTCCGCCTCTCGTCGATCGGCTGGGCCAAGTGGGCGCCCGTGCAGTGGGCCGCGATCATCGCCCACGGCATCGGCGGGGTCGGCCTGATCGTCGGCAACAAAAGCCGCCTCGGCGGCCAGCCGTCGTCGCGCCGCAACACGGTCGTGAAGTCGGTCGTCACCCTCGCCGCCGTCGGCGCGACCGTGTGGTCGGGCATCGAGGGCGGCATCATGGCGAAGAACGCGGAGCAGGGCGCGGAGGGCGTCACCGAGCCCGACGCCACCTCCTCCAAGACCCTCGCCGCGGCGCAGAAGAAGCAGAAGGCGCTGCAGTTCGTCATCCCGGTGCTGACCGGGGTCGTGCTCGTCATGGGCGCCCAGCAGGGGGAGCAGCAGCGCCCGCTCGCCGGGCTGCTCGGCTGGCGCCGCTAGGTCACCAGACCGCCGGACCGCCCGGCCGGACGGGTCCCGGTGCGGGCGGGGGCGCCTCCCCCGGCTCCTCCGCCCGCCCGTCAGTCGCCGTCGCCGGACCGCTTGCCCCGCATCACGATCAGCGGGTCGGGCTGTCCGACGACGGCGTCGTCGCGCCCGTCGTAGTCGAACTGGCCGAGGAAGAACCGCATCGCGTTCAGCCGTGCCCGCTTCTTGTCGTTCGACCGCACGATCGTCCACGGCGCGTGCTTCTTGTCGGTGCGGCGGAACATCTCGTCCTTCGCGGCGGTGTAGTCGTCCCAGCGACCCAGCGACTCGAGGTCCATCGGCGAGAGCTTCCAGCGACGCACCGGGTCGAGCTGCCGCATCGCGAAACGCGTGCGCTGCTCCTTCTGCGACACCGAGAACCAGAACTTCGTGACGTGCACGCCCGCGTCGACGAGCATCTTCTCGAAGACGGGGGCCTGCTGCATGAACGTCTCGTACTCGTCGTCGGTGCAGAATCCCATCACCCGCTCGACGCCGGCCCGGTTGTACCAGCTGCGGTCGAAGAGGACGAGCTCGCCGGAGGTCGGCAGGGCGGCCACGTAGCGCTGGAAGTACCACTGGCCCTTCTCCCGCTCGCTCGGCGTGCTGAGCGCGACGACCCTCGCCGTGCGGGGGTTGAGGTGCTCGGTGAAGCGCTTGATCGTGCCGCCCTTGCCGGCGGCGTCGCGCCCCTCGAAGAGCACGACGGCCTTGCGGCCCGTCTCCCCCAGCCAGTTCTGGCACTTGAGCAGCTCGACCTGCAGCCGGTACTTCTCCAGCTCGTACTCGCTCCGGTCGAGGCGCTCGTCGTACGGGTAGTCCTCGCGCCAGGTGTAGACCGGGTTCCCCGCCGGGTCGATCAGCTCGGGCTCGACGGTGTGGCCGCCCGACACGCGGTAGCCCTCGTGCCGGAGCTGCTCGATGTACTCGCGGAGCGACTGTCCTGTGGTGGGGTCGAGGGTCATGCCCTCGACGGTACCGAGCCGGGGTCGGAGCCGACCGGGGGTGGCGCTCGGCGCCTCCTCGTGGTCGCGGGGTCTCGCGCACCACCCACGACGCACCACGAACTCGCACCGGAACCACGCCGCGGCCTGGTTCGCGGGCGAGGACGTGGTTCCTCGCCGTAGCTGTTCTCAGCGAGGTCTGAGCGGGCTCGGAGCATCCGTTGAGGCACGAGCTCGTCGGCGTCCTTATCATCGTGTCATCGACCTTGAGTCGAGGTGACTCAAGGTCTCGACCACGACTGAGAGAGGAAGCACCCATGGCCCTGTCCTTCGACCCCTTCACCGAGCTCGACCGTCTCGCCGGCACCCTGCTGTCACAGCGCCAGGGCCCGAAGGCCATGCCCGTCGACCTGTACCGCGAGGGCGACCAGTACGTGCTCGCCGCCGACCTGCCCGGCATCGACCCGGGGTCCGTCGACGTCGACGTCGACGGCCAGCTGCTGACGATCACGGCCCGGCGCACGGCCGGCGACCACGCCGGGGCGACCTGGCTGGCACAGGAGCGCCCGCACGGCTCGTACCGGCGCCAGTTCAGCCTGGGCGACGGCGTCGACACCGAGGGCATCACGGCGAACTACGACAACGGCGTGCTGTCGGTGGTGATCCCGGTCAGCCAGCGGGCGAAGCCGCGGCGGATCGAGGTCGGCAGCGCCCGATCGGGCGACGGTGGGGCGCAGCAGCTGTCGGCCTCGCCGGAGGCGGCGACGGCGTAGCCGTCGACCCGCACCTGCCGCCCCTGCCCGCCCGTCGACCTCGGAGGAGGTGCACCATGCTCGAACGCCGCACGTTCCTGTCGCGGGCGCTCGCCGAGCCGCTCGGCGAGCACCGTGCGTACTACGACCCGTCGGCGGACGACGTCGACGCCGACTGAGCGGCGACACGAGGGCCCCGCCCGGCACCGGCCGGGCGGGGCCCTCGTCGTCCCGGGAGGAGGGGGCAGAGGGCGCTGCGGCTCAGAGGGTGGTGCGGGTGAGGACGGTGGTCGAGTCGGCGGCCGTGATCTCGACGCTGCGCAGCCGGTCGAGCGGCAGCTTCGACGAGGCCGCGAGCCCCGCCGCGCCGCCGGGAGCGCTGTCCCAGGTGGCGACGACGGTGCGGGTGCCGTCGACCTCCTCGACGACGAGGTCGTACACGCCGGTGCCCTCGAGGTCGGCGGCGTAGGCGCACTCCCAGTCGAACCGCGTGCCCCAGGGAGTCGCGGTGACGGAGAGGTCGGCGGTCACCGCGCCCCCCACCAGCGACGTCATCGCGACGGGGACGGCGGGCGTCGGCGTGGTGACCGAGGCCGTGGGCTCCGCGACCCGGCCCGACGACGAGCCCAGCGCGTAGCCGCCGGCGAGCAGCACGACGGCGAGCACCGCGGCCGCGCCGACGAGGGTGCGCCGACGCGGGGAGGAGGGCCGGCCGGAGGCGCGGCCGCGAGGGCCAGGACGCCCCGGTCGACGCCGGGCCGGCGTGCGGGAGCCGCGCGACGGGTCGGCGACGGGGGCGGGCGTGCCGACCCGCGACTCCTCGGGGTCGGGCTCGGCGGCACCGACCCTCGCCTCGACGGGGTCGGGCTCCGGGGAGGCGACCCGCGCCTCCTCGGCGATCGCCACGGCGTCGTCGACGGGCAGCAGGCGGAGCACGGCGGGGAGCCCGGCGAGGTCGGCGACGGAGGCGGTGCACGCCTCACAACCGCAGAGGTGCCGCTCGAAGCGGGCGCGCTCGTCGGTGCTCAGGCCGCCGAGCACGTAGGCGGCGTCCCACTCGTGGACCGCGTCGTGCTCACGCCGGAGCTCGGGCTCTCGGCGGGCGTCGGGGCGGCCGTCGCGGTCGGTCATCGGGTGACTCCTCGTTCTTGCAGGGCGAGCCGCAGGGCCTTCGCGGCGTAGTGCAGCCGCGACTTCACCGTCCCGGCCGGCACCCCCTCGATCTCTGCGGTCTCGGCGACGGTGCGACCCAGCCAGTAGCAGCTCACCACGACGCGGCGGTGCTCGCCCGAGAGCGAGCCCAGGGCGTCCGCGACGAGGAGGCGGTCGAGGACGGCGTCGGAGGCGTCGGTCACGGGAGCGCCCTCGGGCAGGTCGTCGGTGGGGAACTCGTGGGCGCGGCGCGCGCTGCGGCGGTCGTCGATCACGAGGTTGCGGGCGACGGTGAAGAGCCAGCGGCGGGCGGGCTCGTCGCCCTCCGCGAGGATGGCGGCGCTGCGCCAGGCGCGCAGCAGGGCCTCCTGCGCGACGTCCTCGGCGAGGCCGTGGTCGCCGGTGAGGCGGTGCACGTAGCGCACGAGCACGTCGCCGTGCGCGTCGTGCAGGGCGCGCAGCCGGGCTGCTCCGTCGACGTCCATCGCCACCTCCTCACCTGTACGACGAGACGGGGGGCCGGATGGTTCACCGTCGCGGCATCTTCGCACCCCGGGCTGCCCGCTCCGCGGTCGCGGCGGACCTGACAGTGCGCTGGGAGGCTGAACCCCGGACAGCCGCCGCCCGTCGTTCCCAGTGACGGCACCTCCGTCGTCGCCGCCCTCGACCAGCAGGAGAACACCGTGAAGAAGAAGACCGGCATCATCATCGGAGTCAGTGCCGCCGTCGTCGTGGGCCTCGGAGCCACCGCCGCGTTCGCCGGCCCCGCCTTCTACCGCGACGTCGTCGTCGGCGCCCCCGAGGCCGCCCCGACCGTCGCGCCGACCGCCGGCGGCAGCACCCTCGACGCCAGCCAGCTGACCGGCGACTGGCAGGTCGGCGACGGCAGCACCGCCGGCTACCGCGTCGACGAGGTGCTCAACGGCACCGACGTCACCGTGGTCGGCACGACCGACCAGGTCACCGGCACCATCACCGTCGACGGCTCATCGGTCTCGGCCGCCACGATCGACGTCGACGTCGCGAGCATCGCGACCGACAGCGGCAACCGCGACGAGTACTTCCGCGGCACGGCCCTCCAGACCGACCAGTTCCCGACCGCGACCTTCACCCTGACGCAGCCGATCGACGCCGCGGTGCCCGCCGACGACGAGGTGGCGACGACCGAGGCCACCGGCGAGCTGACGATGCACGGCGTCACGCAGCAGGTCACCGTTCCGCTGCAGGCCGCGCTCTCGGGCGACGGGGTGCAGATCAGCGGGTCGATCCCGGTCACCTTCTCCGACTATGGAGTGCAGGCCCCCGACCTCGGCTTCGTCAGCGTGGAGGACAGCGGCACGGTGGAGTTCCTCGTCGCGGCGACCCCCGCCTCCTAGGCTCCCGCCGCGCGGCGACCGCCCCGCGGCGGCGCCTCGCGTCAGCACGACGGCCCGGGCACGATCACGTGCCCGGGCCCTCGTGCGCCCCCTCGTCAGTGCCCCCGGCACCGCCCCTCGTCAGCGCCCGAGCTCGGCCAGGGCCACGTTCAGCTCGAGCACGTTCACCGTCGGCTCGCCGAGGTAGCCGAGGTCGCGCCCCTGCACGTGCTGCTCGACGAGCTCGCGCACCTCGGCCGCGGGCAGCTCGCGGGCGGCGGCGACGCGCTCGACCTGCTCGCGCGCGTACTCCGGGCTGACGTGCGGGTCGAGGCCGGACGCGGAGGCGGTGAGCGCGTCGACCGGGACGCTCGCCGGGTCGACCCCGTCGCTCTCGGCCACGGCCGCCCGGCGCTCCTCGATCGCCGCGATCAGGTCAGGGGCCTCCGGCCCCCAGTTGCTGCCGCTCGACGCGGAGGCGTCGTGGCCGTCGCCGGCGGCGGAGGGCCGCGACTGGAACCACTCGGGCAGGGGGGCCCCGTCGTCGTCGGTGAACGACTGGCCGATCAGCGACGAGCCGACGACCTGCCCGTCGACCTCGACCTCGGAGCCGTTCGCCCGGTGCCCGACGGCCAGCTGCCCGACCGCCGTCACGACGAGCGTGTAGGCGACGCCGAGCACGAGGGTGGCGACGACGACGGCCCGCAGGGCGGTGCCGTACTGACGCAGCGTGCTGCGTGCGTTCATGGTGAGTCCTTCTGTCTGTCTCTGGTGCTGCGAGATGGGTGATGCGAGGTGGGGTGCTGCGGGAGGCGCGAGCTCAGAACCCGGGCAGCAGGCTGACGACGAGGTCGATCAGCTTGATGCCGACGAACGGCGCCACGACGCCGCCGAGCCCGTAGACGAGCAGGTTGCGGCCGAGGATGGACGACGCCGACGCGGCCCGGTACCGGACGCCGCGGAGGGCGAGCGGGATGAGCGCGACGATGACGAGGGCGTTGAAGACGATCGCCGAGAGGATGGCCGACGACGGCGAGCTGAGCTGCATGACGTTGAGCAGCCCCAGCCCCGGGAAGACGCCGGCGAACATCGCGGGGATGATCGCGAAGTACTTCGCCACGTCGTTGGCGATCGAGAACGTCGTCAGCGCGCCCCGGGTGATGAGCAGCTGCTTGCCGATGCGCACGACGTCGATCAGCTTCGTCGGGTCGCTGTCGAGGTCGATCATGTTGCCGGCCTCCTTCGCGGCCGACGTGCCGGTGTTCATCGCGACGCCGACGTCGGCCTGGGCGAGCGCCGGGGCGTCGTTCGTGCCGTCGCCCGTCATCGCGACGAGGGCGCCGCCCTGCTGCTCGCGGCGGATCAGCGCGAGCTTGTCCTCCGGGGTGGCCTCGGCGAGGTGGTCGTCGACCCCGGCCTCGCGCGCGATCGCCGCCGCGGTGAGCGGGTTGTCGCCCGTGACCATGACGGTGCGGATGCCCATGGCGCGCAGCTCGGCGAAGCGCTCTCGGAGGCCCTCCTTCACCACGTCCTTCAGGTGGACGACGCCGAGGACGCGCGCCGCGCCTCCGGCGTCCTTGACCGCGACGACGAGCGGGGTGCCGCCCGCCGTCGAGACGGCCTCGACACGGCCGGTCAGCTCGTCGTGCTCGGTGCTGGCCAGCCGGCCGCCCTCCTCCACCCACGCGATGACCGAGCCGGCGGCGCCCTTGCGGATCTCGGTGCCGTCGGGCAGGTCGAGCCCGCTCATGCGGGTCTGCGCCGTGAACGGCACGATCGTCGAGCGGTCGACGCCCTGCTCGTGCCAGCCGGTGGTGAGCGCGAGGTCGACGATCGACCGGCCCTCGGGCGTGGGGTCGCTGAGCGACGACGTGGCGGCCGCCTCCATCAGCTCGGCCTCGGCGACGCCGTCCAGCGGCGTGAACTCGACCGCCCGGCGGTTGCCGTAGGTGATGGTGCCGGTCTTGTCGAGCAGCAGGGTGGTGACGTCGCCCGCCGCCTCGACGGCACGGCCCGACATGGCGAGCACGTTGCGCTGCACCAGGCGGTCCATGCCGGCGATGCCGATCGCGCTGAGCAGCGCGCCGATCGTCGTCGGGATGAGGCAGACGAGCAGCGCGATCAGCACCGGCACGCTCACCGACGCGTCGCTGTAGCCGGCGATCGGGTTCAGGGTCAGCACGACGACCACGAAGACGATCGAGAGGCTCGCGAGCAGGATGTTCAGGGCGATCTCGTTCGGCGTCCGCTGGCGCTTCGCGCCCTCGACGAGCGCGATCATGCGGTCGACGAAGGTCTCGCCCGGCTTGCTGGTGATGCGCACGACCACGCGGTCGGAGAGCACGCGGGTGCCTCCGGTCACGGCGCTGCGGTCGCCGCCCGACTCCCGGATCACCGGGGCCGACTCGCCCGTGATGGCCGACTCGTCGACCGAGGCGATGCCCCAGACGACGTCGCCGTCGCCCGGTACGAGCTCACCGGCCGTCACCACGACCACGTCGCCGAGCCCGAGGTCGGCCGACGAGACGTCGTCGACGGCGGCGTGCTCGGCCGAGGCGTCGCCGTCGGCGTCGTACGAGGCCACGCGT
Source organism: Frigoribacterium endophyticum (assembly GCF_011759585.1). GTDB lineage: Bacteria > Actinomycetota > Actinomycetes > Actinomycetales > Microbacteriaceae > Frigoribacterium > Frigoribacterium endophyticum. The sequence goes on along the minus strand of NZ_JAAOYV010000001.1, from coordinate 133,210 downwards.
CGTGCCGTCGTGCTCGTCCGGGTGGCGCGCAGCGTCTCGGCCTGCGCCTTGCCGCGCCCCTCGGCGACCGACTCGGCGAGGTTCGCGAACACGACCGTGAGCCACAGCCAGACGGCGATGGCGACCGTGAACGAGCCGGGCACCGGCGAGCCGCCGGAGGTGGCGTCGCCCACGCCGAAGAGCTGGGCGACGGCGAGCAGCGTCGTGTAGGCGGCGCCCACCTCGACGATGAACATCACCGGGTCGTGCCACATGCGGCGCGGGTCGAGCTTGCGCAGGGCGCCGGGCAGGGCCGCGGCGAGCTGCGCCGGGCCGAAGGCCGCGGGGCGGCCCGCGGCGGGGGCGCCGGTGCCGGCCTCGCCGGTCGGGTCGCCGGGGGCCCCGGCGGAGCCGGTCGTGCGGGAGTCGCGGGTCGAGGCCCCGGTGGAGGTGTCGGATGGTGTCGGCATGGTCTAGTTCAGCCCTTCGGCGAGAGGCCCGAGTGCGATGACGGGGAAGTAGGTGAGCGCCGTCACGACGACGGAGACACCGGCGAGGAGGCCGACGAAGAGCGGCCGGTGGGTGGGCAGGGTGCCCGCGGTGGCGGGGATCCTGTCCTGGGCGGCGAGCGACCCGGCGAGCGCGAGCACCAGCACGATCGGCACGAACCGGCCGAGGAGCATGGCGACCCCGAGCGCGGTGTTGAACCAGGGCGTGTTCGCGGTGAGCCCGGCGAAGGCCGAGCCGTTGTTGTTCGACGCCGAGGTGAAGGCGTAGAGCACCTCCGTGAAGCCGTGCACCCCGGGGTTCCAGATCGACGTCGCCTCGACGTCGGCCCGGACGGCGGGGATCGCGAAGCTCAGCGCCGTGCCGGTGAGCACCAGGGTCGGCGTCACGAGGATGTACAGGCTGGCCAGCGTGATCTCGCGCGGGCCGAGCTTCTTGCCGAGGTACTCCGGCGTGCGGCCGACCAGCAGCCCGGCGATGAACACCGTGATGACGGCGAGCACGAGCATGCCGTAGAGGCCCGAGCCGACGCCGCCGGGGGCGATCTCGCCGAGCATCATGTTCAGCAGCGGCATCATGCCGCCGAGCGCCGTGTAGGAGTCGTGCATCGAGTCGACGGCGCCGGTCGAGGTCAGGGTGGAGGTCGTGCCGAACAGGGCCGATCCGATGATGCCGAACCGCGCCTCCTTGCCCTCCATCGCTCCGCCGGCCAGCTCGGGCGCCGTGCCGGCACCGCGGAGCTCGAAGATCGTGAGCGCCGTGAGCGAGACGACGAAGAACAGCGCCATGACCAGGGCGATCGCGCGGCCCTCACGGGGCGAGCCGACCATGGTGCCGAAGGTGCGCGGCAGCGAGAACGGGATGACGAGCATGAGCACGACCTGGAGCGCGTTCGTCCACGGCGTGGGGTTCTCGAACGGGTGGGCGGAGTTCGCGTTGAAGAACCCGCCGCCGTTCGTGCCCAGCATCTTGATCGCCTCCTGCGAGGCGACCGGCCCGCCGGGGATCGTGGCCGTGCCGCCGGTCAGCGTGGTGACGTCGGTGAACCCGGTGAAGTCCTGCACGACGCCGCCGATCATCAGCGCGACGGCGCTCAGCAGCGCGAGGGGCAGCAGCAGGCGCACGACGCCGCGGGTCAGGTCGACCCAGAAGTTGCCGAGGGTGCCGGTGCGCACGCGGGCGAAGCCGCGGATCAGCGCGACGGCCACGGCCATGCCGACCGCGGCGGAGACGAAGTTCTGCACGACGAGGCCGCCGAGCTGCACGGCGTAGCCGAGCGTGAGGTCGGGCGAGTACGACTGCCAGTTCGTGTTCGTGACGAACGAGGCGGCGGTGTTGAAGGCGAGGCCCTCGGGCACGGCGGGGAAGCCGAGCGACTGGGGCAGCACGGCCTGCAGGCGCTGGATCGCGTAGAGCGCGAGCACGCCGGCGACGGAGAAGCTCAGCACGCCGCGGAGGTAGGCGGGCCAGCTCTGCTCGGCCGAGCCGTCGACCCCGATCAGCCGGTACACGACGCGCTCGGCGCGGAGGTGGCGGGTGCTCGAGTAGAGGCGGGCCATGTGGTCGCCGAGGGGGCGGTAGGCCACGACGAGCACCGCGGCGACGGTGGCGACCTGGAGGACGCCGAGGAGGGCGTCCATCAGAAGCGCTCCGGCTGCACGAGGGCCCAGACGAGGTAGACCAGGGCGGCGACGGCGAGCACGGCGGCGCCGATCTCGACGACGATCACAGCTTCTCGACCCCCTTCGCGACGAAGGCGATCACGGCGAAGACCGCGATGACGGCGAGCAGGTAGACGATGTCGAGCACGACGACTCCCAGGGAGGCTGACGGGGCGGGCCCGCTCGGGCCCGGTGCCCGTGGCGGGCACAGCGAGCCAGTAGACACCGGGCGACGGGGCCGGCCAGGGCTCCTCACGGCTTCCTCACGCCGCACGGCCCGATCCTCACGCGGCGCTGACGCGGGGGCCGCCCGGACGGTGCGGGGCCGAGGCCCGATACCCCCCGAGCAGGGGTCGGCGCAAGCCCTGGACAGGCACCGGAGCAGGGCCGATACGTTCGGGAGCAGCCTCGTTCCCTCCGGGGGCCAGGGCTCGTGGAGGGACGACCGGCCGGGCGTCCCCCACCCCGCCAGCCAGAGGGGCAGACATGGGCAAGTTCGCGTACGACAAGGCGCTCAGCGTCGACTTCGACGACCGGACCCTCGCGCACCTGCAGATCGTGATCGGCATGAAGCTGCGCCGCGGGGAGTCGTTCTACTTCTCGTGGAAGGACGACCAGGCCGTCGGCGACGGGCGCACCGCCATCTGGCTGCACCCGTCCATCCCGCTCGTCTACAAGTACTACGGCAGCCGTCTGCCGCGCATCAACCCCGAGTGGGTCCGGGCGCTCGAGATGACGGCCAACACCAACATCGGCCTGCAGGTCGTCGACGAGCCCGTCGGGCCGGCCGGAGGCGCGAGCTCGGCCCCGGGGGCCGCCCCCGTCACGAACGGGGTCGCCTCGTGACCAAGCGCGTCGACGTGCACTACGACGGGGTGCTCTACACGCTGCCCGGCGACCAGCTCGACGCGGTGCGCGAGCGCGTGCTCGCCGCCGTCGCCGGGGGCGAGGCGTTCTGGCTCGAGGTCAACATCGGCGAGGGGCGCTACCAGCGGGCCGACCTGCTGATCTCGCCGGGCGTGCCGATCAGCCTCGTCGCGATCACGGAGGAGTAGGCCGCCGGGGGCCCGGGCGGGCCCACTCGGATCAGGCGTCGGAGGCGTCGGACGCGCCCGCGCCCGCGCTGTTCACCATCCAGTGGATGCCGAAGCGGTCGTCGACCATCCCGAACGAGTCGCCCCACGGCGCCCTCGCGAGCGGCACGTGCACGCGCCCGCCCTCGGCGAGGCCGTCGAACCAGCGCGTCAGCGCCGCCTCGTCGTCGGCCCCGCCGCTGAGCGACAACGAGATGGCGTTCTCCGACTCGAGCGGGATCTCGTCGGGACGGTCGGCCGCCATCAGCACGAGCCCGGCGTCGGTCTCGAGCTGGCCGTGCATGACCTTGTCGGCCTCGGCCGGCGTGCCCACGCCGAAGTCGCCGAAGCGGGTGGTCGTCGGCGTGCCGCCGAGCACGGACGCCCAGAAGTCGAGAGCCTCACGCGCCTCCGAGCGGAAGGCGAGGTAGGGGGTGAGCTGCACGGACATGGTCGACTCCTCGTCGTCGAGGTCGGCACCGGCGGGCCGCCGGGCGGCGCTCGTGCACATCGTGGCACCGGCCGGGCCCGGAGGGAAGGGCACGCCGGCGAGGAGGGCGGGGGCGGCCCCGGCTCCGGGAAACGAGTCGGGACCAGGAGCCGGCGAGCCGGCCCCGGCAGGCGGGGCGCACCTGCTGGCGTCGACCGTACGCCGCTCACCTGGAGGGGTCACCGCCCGGGCCTCCCTCGGCTGCCCGGGAGTGCGTAGCGTCGACCGCGTGACGAACGACGCTCCTGCCCCCACCTCGCCCGGCTCGCCCTCGACGGCGACGATGACCCGGGGCCGCACCCTGCTCTTCGCGGTCGCGGGCGGCGCCGCGGTCGGCAACCTGTACTGGGCGCAGCCCCTGCTCGGCATCATCGGGGGCGACCTCGACGTCTCCCCCGCCTCCACCGGGCTGTTGATCACCGTGACCCAGGTCGGCTACGCCCTCGGGGTCTTCTTCATCGTGCCGCTCGGCGACCGGGTCGACCGACGGCGGGCCGTGCCGCTCATCATGCTGCTCTCCGCCCTGGCGCTCGCGGCGAGCGCCGCGGCCCCGAGCTTCCCGCTGCTGCTCGTGGCGCTGACGCTGGTGGGCCTCACGACGGTGGCCGGGCAGATGCTGACGCCGCTGGCGGGCGACCTCGCCACCGACGCCGACCGGGGGCGGGTGGTCGGCACGGTGGCGAGCGGGCTGATCCTCGGCATCCTCGTGTCGCGGGCGATCAGCGGCCTCGTCGCGGACGCCCTCGGCTGGCGGGCCGTCTACGTCGTCGCGGCGGTGCTGCTGGTCGTGCTCGCCGCCCTCATGGCGCGGTCAGTGCCGTCGCTGCCCCGCCGCGCGGCCGCCCCGTACCGTCAGCTGCTCTGGTCGGTGCTGACCACCGTGGCGCGTCGACGGCAGGTGCGGGTCTCGCTGGTGATCGGCGCCTCCGTCATGGCCGTCTTCACGATGTTCTGGACGGGCCTCACCTTCCTGCTCTCGGCCGAGCCGTACGGCTGGTCGCCGGCGCAGATCGGGCTCGTCAGCATCGTCGGCGTCGCCGGCGCCGTCGGGGCCCAGCGCGCGGGCCGCCTGTTCGACCGCGGCCTCTCGCTGCCCGCGATCGGGGTCGGGCTCGCTGTCACGCTCGTCTCCCTCGTCGTCGCCGGCCTCGGCGGCGACTCGCTCGTCGTGGTGCTGATCGCCGTCGCGCTGCTGTCGGTCGGCATCCAGTCGTCGCAGGTGCTGCTGCAGACCCGGCTGCTCTCGCTCGACCCCGCGGCGCGCAGCCGACTCAACACCGCGTACGTCGTCGGCAACTTCGTCGGGGGCTCGATCGGCTCGGCGCTGGCGGGCGCCGTCTGGCCGGTGGGCGGCTGGCCCGCGCTGATGGTGCTCTCGGCCGTGCTGATCGGCGTCGCCGGCACCGTCTGGGCCGTGCACCGCCGCCGCGGCCTCGTCGACGCCGGCTGAGCCCGGCGCTCCACGTCGCGGCACGGGGGGGGCGGGGGCGGCTACTGCGCGGCGCGGGCCGCCTTCACGTACGCGACGACGGCGTTCGCGTGGCCGTGGCCCAGGCCGTGCTCGGCCTTCAGCCAGGCGACGACCTGCATGTGCGGCTCGACGTCGAGCCGGTCGGCGGCGAGGTCGAGCCACTCCTGCACCGGCCGGCCGTAGGTGGCCTCGATGCTCGGGAAGTACGATGCCGGCCCCTTCGGCCTCGACCCGTCGGCGGGCGGCGCGGGGGCGAGGACTCGGTCTCTGCTCACGGGCCCAGGCTAGCGAGACGCGCCCGGCGCCTCCACCCCTCCCCGCAGCCGGGCGGGCTGCACGCCGTCGCCGGGCCGGTGTGAGACACCAGGCCGGGTCGTGCTCACCGAGGCTGGGCGGGGTTGGTCGGGTCGCCCTGCGACGGCGGGTTCATCGCCGGGCCGGCCGTCGCCGGGCTCACGCGCGAGCCGCCCGCGGGCGCTCCGCCGACCGACGGCTCGGTGGCCGGGAGGCCGCCCGACGGCTCGGCACCGTCGCGGAGGCGGTCCAGCCGCGCCTCGAGCAGCTGCACGACCGGCAGCCGGTCGCCGTGCGCCCGCTCGTGCTCGAGCAGGGCCGCGACGGCGGGTTCGTCGAGGGCGTGCAGCCGGGTCTCGAGCGTGCCGAGCGGCAGGTGGTCGTAGTCGGGCAGGGGCAGGGCGGAGTCGTCGCTCACGGGGGTCCTCCTCGGTGCGGTCGGTCGGTCGGTGCGTGCGGTCGGTCGGTTCGGGCGTGCTTGCGTGCGGTGCGTGCTGGTCGGTCGGTCGGACGGGCGCCGTCCGAGCCGGCCGGTGCTCAGCCCGCGTCGGTGCCGGGCCTCGCCGGCCCGACGGGCCAGCGCAGCAGGGCGCCGAGGCCGGTGTCGCCGGGCAGGGCACCGGCGCTCGCGAGGACGACGCGGGCGTCGGTCAGCAGCGCGGCCCGGGCCAGGGCCGAGGCGGCGGGCAGCTCCGCGAGCACCTCGGCCCCGAGCGCCTCCTCGGGGGCGGTCGCCACCCAGGGGGCGTCGCCGAGCGCGAGCAGCGTGCGGTCGTCGACCGCCGACGGATCGAGCAGCAGCGTGTCGACCTGCGCCGCGGCGAGCGCCGCGAAGACCTCGCCGACCCTGCTCACCGCCGTGCCGTCGCCGCGCCCGAGGTGGGTGCGCAGCAGGTCGAGGGCGTCGTGCACCCGCTGGGCCACGACGCGGGCGAGGGCGACCTCGACCTGCGAGACGAGGGCGTCGTCGGCGGCGTCGGGCGCCCGGGTGTCGGTCGGCACCACCGACAGCAGGCCTCGGGTCTCCTCCGACAGCTCGAGCTCGAGCAGCTGACGGGCCCGGATGTCGCCCGCGACCACGACCAGCCCGGCACGGTGACGTCGCACGGCGGAGTCGATCGCGTCGCCGAGCTCGCCGACGTTCTGTCGCCACAGCTCCTCCGTGTGCGACTGCATCCTCTTGTGCGCCCAGCCACCGCCCTGGATCTCGTGGAGAGTGTCGGTGCGGCCCCGCACCTGCTGCTCGCGCTGCACCTCGCCGTGGCCGAAGCGGTACACGCGGAACCCGCCGCCGTCGCGCCCCACCTCGACGACGAGGAAGGTCAGGTCGACCGGGCGGTGTGCCAGCAGCGGCAGCGCGTCGGGCACGGGGCCGTGGCCGAGCGCGTCGGCGGCCTTCGCCGGGCCGGGCAGCACCTCGCTGAGCACGACCTCGCCGCCCTGCACGAGCACGTACCGGCTGACCGGCGCGGGCACTCCGGGCGGGGCGACGAGCTCCTCGGCGAGCACGCGGGCGTCGTCCACCGGGGCGCCGGCCTGCACGAGCGCGTCGAGGGTCGCCGTGGCGACGCTGTCGGCCCAGCCGCGCGGGTCCTCGCGGTCGGCCGAGACGTCCGCGTAGGCCCAGGTCGTCGGCCGGTCGCCGCGCAGCAGCGGGGCGAGCGAGTCGCCGACCTCGGTGTCGGTCACGAGCCCGCTCCGTCGGCGGAGGCCCCCTCGGAGGCTCGTGCGTCGGCCCCGGCCACGTCGGTGACGGGCTGGCCGGGCGCCGACGGGTCCGAGCCGTCGGGCTCGGCGCGCTCGACGTCGGCTCCCTCGGGCGTCTCCGTGCTGACCGCGACGAGGTCGGCGCTGAGCCCCGCGGCGGTCTCCGTGAGCGTGTCCGTGCCGTCGCCCCCGGTGCTCGGCGGCTCGGGCGTCACCGCGGTCTCGACGTCGACGAGCTCGCCGTCGAGGCCCGCAGCCTGCTGCACCTCGGCGGAGTCCGTGTCGTCGGGCAGCGGCTCGGTCTGGCGGGCCTCTTGGACGTGGCCCACGCCTCCCCGGCCCTGCACGAGGCCCTGCGCCTCGTGTGCCAGCTGCTCGTCCTGCTCCGGATCGTGCGTCGTGTTCCCTCGTTCGATCACGAGGTCACCTGCCTTCCCGTGGTCGTGGTGTCGGTCACGACCCACCGAACCCGGCGGCCCGGGCGACGTCCGGGGCTTGACAGCCGGCGGGCGCACGCGGCACGCTCCGTGCCCGCGGACGGGACTAGCCGCGGTGCTGCTGCTCCCCGCGACGACGGAGGCGCGTGCCCAGCACGAGGGCGAGCCCGGCGAGCAGCGCGGCGGCCCCGACGGCCAGGGGCAGCGTGGCCTCGGAGCCGGTGTAGGCGAGGGCTCCGCCGTCACGGGCGGCCACGCGGCCGCGGTCGGCGACGGGCGTGATGCGGGTCGTCGTCACCGGCGGCGTGGTGGCGCCCGGCGTCGTCGGCGTCCCGGGCACGACCGGCGTGACCGGCGTGACGGGCGGCGTGACGGGCACGACGGGCGGGGTGACCGGCACGACCGGCGGGGTCACCACGGCGGCCTCGAGGGTGGTGAGCGTGTACGTCGCGGTGTCGGCCGGAGCGACGCCGTTGGTGGCCGTGACGGTCACCGTGGTGGTGCCGGGCGTCGTGGGCGTGCCCGAGATGACCCCGGTCGTGGCGTCGAGCGAGAGGCCGGCGGGCAGCGTGGTCGACGTGAACGTGGGCGTGGGGCTGCCGGTGGCGGTCACGGTGAAGGCGTAGGGCGTGCCGGCGGTGGCGTCGGTCGGGGCCGACGAGGTGATCTGCGGGGCCTCGTTGCAGGAGGCGTCGCGGACGATGCGCGTCGTGTCGAGGGTGACGGCGCCGGTGCGGGCGAGGAGGCGCCCGTCGACGGTCGAGGTCGCGACGACCGAGATGGAGGTCTGGGCCATGACCGTGCCGGCGAACGCCGAGCCGCCGCCGATGGTCGCGGAGCGCCCGACCTGCCAGAAGACGTTGCAGCCGCTGGCGCCGCCGGTGAAGACCATCGACGTGCCGCTGCCGATGGTGAGGTCCTGGGGCACCTGGATGACCCAGGTCGAGGCCGCGTCGCCGGCGAAGGTCAGCGCGGCGGTGTCGGGCAGCAGGGCGTCGACGCCGTCGGTCGCGTAGACGCCGGGCGTGAGGAGGCGGTCGGCGGGGTCGGCGAGCGAGATGCTGGCCTGCGGGCTGAGGCTGGCCGACTGCTCGTAGGCGCGCTGCAGCGACGCCTGCGCCCGGGCCGCGAGGGCGTCCGTGGCGTGCAGGGTCCCGTCGGTGACGACGCCGGGGCCGCCCTGGAACCCGGTGATCGACGTCCCGGGCGAGAGGCCGACGTCGCCCTGCACCACCGAGACGCCGGTGTTCGTGACGGTCTGGCCGCCGAGCACCGCGAAGCTCGTCGCGTCGCCGAGGTCGATCAGCCCGATGGCCCGGGCGGAGGGAGCCGTGGAGAGGGCCAGCGCGGCGGCGACGCCGAGGACGACGGCCCCGGCGAGCACCGGACGGGCGGAGAAGAGGGGACGGGAGGAGGTCGAACGGGCCATGAGGCGCCTGACTGAGAAGAGGAGGCACCTGATCTCCGCGTGACTGCGTCGCGTGTTCCCCGTTACCTGTCGTTTATACGCCCACTCCGGCCGGAGCCACAAGAGCGGCGAGCTTAGCTGACAATCCGCCCCCGTCCGACCATTCCGTGACGCATCGTGCAGATCACCCGTTCGGGGGCCACGCCCGCGGGGCCTGCTCCGGCCCTCCCGGCCGCCCTCGCGCCGAGTCCGGCGTCAGCGCTCCGAGGCCGACGGCCCACGGTCGGCGTGCACGACCTCGACCGACCCGGCGGCGGCCGACGCCTCCCGCAGGCGCCCGACGAAGCCCTCGTCCTCGGGCTCGAGCTCGTCCTCGTCCGCGTCGGAGACCACGATCTGGCTCGCCGGCCCGATCAGGATGGTCGACGTCGTCGCGGTGCCGTGCGCGTCGAAGGTGGGCACGTGGACGGTGTCCGTGCCGCCGTTCGCGCCGAGCGCGGCCGCGTACTCGACCACCGCCTCGGCGATGTCGTCGCCGGTGGTGATGGTGCTGCCGTCGTAGTGGATGTGCTTCATCGCTGCCTCCCCCTGACAGTGAACCGCAGGAGGCGCGGGCGCGTCCCAGGGAAGGGCCCGCGCCTCCTGCCCCCCACCGCGCCGCCTCGCAGGCCGGGCGGCTACGGTCGACCGATGTTCATCCTCTTCGGCACCACCGTGAAGAGCCGCGTGCTCGCCGTGGTCGTCTTCGCCTGCCGGTTCTGCGACAAGACGGTGCCGCAGCAGGTCGAGGAGCACGCCACGAAGGCGACGCTCTTCTTCGTGCCGCTCGTGACGCTGCGGAAGCGCTGGCTGAACCGGTGCAGCAACTGCGGCGGCCTCACCGAGCTGAGCCGCGAGCAGGCCGACCACGCGGTCGCGCAGTCGGCCGCCCGCGGCTGAGGGTCGTCGGCGCCGGCCTCGGCGTCGTGGTCGCGGTCGCGGTCGGCGGTGCTAGAGCAGGACGGTGCTGCTGCGCCAGGAGGCGGGGGTCCCGCCACCGAGGCCGGTCTCCCAGACGACGGTGAGGGCCGTCGGAGCCCCCTGGCCGGGCTCGACGTCGGCGGTGAACTGGCGTTCCGACCCCGCGGCGGCGCCGAGCTCGACGGGCACGGAGGCGCCGTCGACCCAGCCGTACAGGGCGTCGGGGTAGCCGATGGTCGACGGGACGTCGCTGTCCGTGCTCGCGGGGCTCGCGAACGAGAGGGTCGCGGGGCGGCTGGCGTCGAGGGCGGCGGGGCCTGCCTCGTAGCGAGCGTCCTCCGCGCCCGCCGCGGGGTTCCGCCACTCGTACAGCGACCCGCCCGTCGGCGGCACGCCCGCGTCGTCGATGCGCAGGTCGGCGGGGTCGCCGTCGACGGCCCGCACGACCCAGGCGTCGGCCTCGGAGTCGGTGGTCACGCTGACGAGGGTGAAGGCGCCCTCGGGGCCCTCGCTCGACACCATGTCGCCGGCGAGCAGCTGGCCGGCCTCGTCGGCGGAGACCGTTCCGTCGCGGCCGAAGAGCCCCGCGAAGGTCTGCTCGGTCGAGTAGAACTGCTGGGCCTGCGGGGTCAGGAGCTGCCAGGCGGCAGCCGCGTCTCCCGCGACGGCGGCGTCGAGGTACTCGGCGACCAGCGCCTCCTCCGGGCTGGCGGCCTCGACGGGCGTCGGTGAGGCCGTCGCGCCCGGTGTCGGGGCCACGTCCGTGGCCGCCGGGGCAGCGCTGACCTGGTCGTCGGAGGTGCACCCGGCGGCGAGGCCGAGGACGCCGGCGACGAGGAGAGCTGTGGTGAGTCGTTCTCGTGTCTGGCTCATGGGCTGGACGGTAGTGGCGTGCGGACGACACGTGTCGCGACTCCCAGGAGACGTCCACCGGGGGGCGACGTCGGCGGGGTGGAGTTCTCCACAAGGTGTCCCCTCCACAGATCGCCGGGGCACGGCTCTTCTCGGCCTCTTCGACGCTCACGCTGGTCGGACGGGGCTCGCATCGATGTCCCGGCCGAGGACGGGAGGACGGTGCGATGCGACGAAAGGGCACGAGATTGCCGAGCAGGCCACTCACTCGGAGTGTCACCGTCGCGACGACCGCGGCCGCCGGCGTCGCCGGGTTTACTGTCCGAGGATTCCTGCCGCCCTTCGTCGTGGATGCATCGTTCTGGCGCGACTTCTTGACGGGACCGCCCGTGGCGGGAGCTTTCGCCGTCCTCGCGGCTGCTGTGGCGTACTCGGCGGCCGAACGCAACGCCCGAGAACAGCGACGCGCGTCAGAACGGGAGGAATGGTGGCACCGGGCGGAATGGGCGCTCAGCCGCGCACTCTCCGACAACGTCACGGAGCGGAGTGCAGGCATCCAGGCGAGCAGTGCGCTCGTCCAGTCGGCGACGGACTCCGAGGCGGCGATCGTCCGAGCCGTTCTCGATCCGTTCTTCGGCGGCGAGAACTCGACCGCCGACGGGCTGGACGCGGCTCCGCCGGCCGCGGGAGGATCAGGGCACGACGAACGAGGTGAGGACGATGGAGCCGATCGAGCATGAGACGTCAGAGGGAGGGCCGCGACGCCTCGTGGTCTCGTACGACGCCCGTGTCGCCGCGGGCCGAGCAGATCCGATCACACCGGAGCAGCGGGCCATGGCAGCCAAGGTGCACGTGATGGTCAACGAGCGCCTGGGCGTTCCCACGGAGAACTGGATCAGGGAGCTCGCCGACAGGGTGTGAGGGCGAGCCCTTCCGTCGCGCGTCAGTCGCGGACGAGCTCCGCCGCCGGGCGATCGGGTGCGTCGCGCGCACCCGGCAGGTCGTGCAGGCCCGGCGTGCAGGCGACGACGCCGAGCAGCAGCGACGCGACGGCGAGCGTGACGACGAAGTGGCGGGGCAGGGGCGGACGGCCGTCGGTCACGGTGGTCTCCTCTCGGGCGTCGACGCCGCCCGTCGGCGTCGACCTCCAGCACACCGTCTCGCGCGGTGCCGCGACAGGGGGCTGACCCCCGGGTCGCACCGGGGTCGACCTCACCCTCTCGCGCCCCGGCGGCCGCGACGTCGTCCCTTCGGCTGATCTCCGGCGACCAGGGGACGATCCCCCGCCGACGAGCCCCGGCGGGATGCGAGCATGCAGGCATGATCCGCTCTCCGTCACCGCGCCTCCCCCGCCCCGTCGTCCGCCGCCTCTCCGCCGCGAGCGGTGCCGGGTTCGCCCTCGTCGTGGCGCTGGCCGGGTGCACGACGGCCGACGCCGGCTCGGGCGCCGGCCCCGGGGAGCCGACCCGCGACTCCTCGACGACGTCGACCAGTGCGGGGGCGACTCCCTCGCCGACCTCACCGGCCACGACGGTGGTCGACGACCCCGAGCTCGACGCCGCCCTGGCCGCCCTCGAGTCCGAGCACGGAGCCCGCGTCGGCCTCAGCGTCGTCGACACCGGCACGGGTCGGGCCCTCGAGCACCGCGGCGACGAACGGTTCCTCTACGCCTCGAGCCTCAAGGCGCTGGCCGCCGCCGCGCTGCTCGACGCGACCGAGCCGGCCGACCTCGACGAGGTCGTGACCTGGACGGCGGGCGACGTGACAGCCGCCGGGTACTCCCCCGCCACGAGCGCCGCCACGGGCACCGGCCTGACCCTCGGGCAGCTCGCCGAGGCCGCGGTGCGGCAGAGCGACAACACGGCGCTGAACCTCGTCGTCGAGCACCTCGGCGGGCCGGCCGCCCTCGACGCGGCCCTCGCGGCCCAGGGCGACGACGTCACCGACGTGGTGCACGGCGAGCCCGAGCTCAACCGCCCGACGGCCGGGAGCACGGCCGACACCACCACGCCCGCCGCCGTCCGGGGCCTGCTGGCCCGGGTCGTCGCGGGCGAGTGGCTCGGCGACGACGACCGCGCCCAGCTGCTCGACTGGATGACGGGCAACGCGACGGGCGACGCGCTCGTCCGGGCCGGGGCGCCCGAGGGCTGGGCCGTGGCCGACAAGTCCGGAGGCGCGGGGCCGGTCCGGAACGACGTCGCGGTCGTGACGCGGCCGGGTGGTGACCCCGTGGTGATCGCCGTGCTGACGACGCGGACCGACCCCGCGGCGGCGTACGACGACGCGCTCGTCGCGGCGGCGGCGCGGGCGGCGTTCGAGGCGGTGCAGCGCGGCTAGCGGCGGCGGGGTGTGCCTGCCGGGACCCGGGCGGGCGCCGGGCCAGGCTGTCTCGGGAAAGCGAGAGAGATCCGGGCTGCCGACCCGCGACTCCCCGAGTTCATGGCCTGTGTCGAGCCGATCACTCTCAAATTTGAGCGTGATCGCGTCAGGAGGCGGCGGCGGCGAGCAGGGGGAAGGGCGCCGCGGGCGAGAGGCTGGGGCCGAGGGCCAGCCCAGCCCAGCCCAGCCGAGGCTCGGCTAGCCCAGCCCAGCCGAGGCTCGGCTAGCGCCCCTCCAGCACCGCCATCGCGCCGAAGCGACGCACGTCGGCGCCGTGCCGGGCGAAGAGCTCGGCGAGCTCGTCGATCCGGGTCGGCGCGAGGGTGCGCGGCCGGTCGCCGACCCGCTCGAGGAAGCTGCGCAGCTGATGCCCGCCCGCGACGATCGTCGTCGTGACTCCGGCCTCGGTGGCGTCGGTCTCGGCCGCCCACACCTCCGCGTCGGGGTGCGAGTAGAAGACGGCGGTGTCGAACCACTGGGTGCGGCTCGTCTCGGCCCCGACGAGGTCGGAGACGCGCTGCGCCTGCCGCCGCACCTGCGCGGCCGGCGACTCGCGGCCCTCGTGGCTCGTGATGCGGAACGACGTCGGCGACTCACGCGAGACCTGCACCGCGAACGGCGGCTCGAAGGTCGCGTCGCCGAAGAGGGTGCCGATCGACGAGTGCACGTCGCGCGGCTGCACGCCGTCGAGCACGACGCCCTTCCAGCCCTTGTTCTCGATGACGACCGCGGCGGAGCTCAGCAGCAGCACGTGGTCGACCTGCGCGACGAAGCGACGGGTGCGCGGTGCGTCGACGGGCACGAAGACGACGTTGGTGATCAGCACGCCGTCGAGCCCGAGCTCGGTGCACGCGTCGACGACGGCCCGCTGCGAGGGCTCGTCCCAGCGCATGCTGCGGGTGGCGAACTCCTGGCTCTGCTCGGCGCGCTCCTCCGCGTCGCGGCGGCGGGCCTCGAGCTCGTCACGCTCCCGGGCGTGCTGGGCCTCGAGGCTGCTGACGCCCTCGTCGTGCGAGGCCGAGACTCGCTCGAGCTCCTGGCGGTGGGCCGCCTCGGCCGCCTCGACCCGCGCCGTCGCCGCCGCGGCCGCGGCCCGGCTGCGTCGACGCCCCACGACGATCGCGACCACGACCCCCACGAGCGCCAGCACCAGCAGGGCGACCAGCACCCACGTCGTCGTCTCCTGATCCATGTGCCCAGCACAGCACACGCGAGCGGCGACCCCGGGGAGGCGCCCCCGCCCGGCGAGGGACGCGCGGCGCCCGAGCCGGCACAGCAGGACACTGCACCGGACGGCACGGCACGACACAGCACCGCGCCCCGCGACCCGCGACCCGACGAGCCTCCGCCGACGGGCTACCCCCTGCCCCCCGCCCCCGTCAACCCTCGGTCGCGCCCGGCCTCGCCTGCCTAGCGTGGGCCGCATGAAGCACATCACCTTCGCCGACAAGGACTTCCTCGTGGGGGACGCGATCGCCGACGCCGTGCTCGAGTACGCCGCGATGCTCGGCGAGACGGGCTCCGCCGACTCCATCGACCTCACCGCCTACGGCGCCGACGGCGACGTGGTCTCGGCCACTCTGTTCCTGTCGGCCGGGGTCGCCCTCGTCGCCGAGAGCACGAACAGCCCGCTGCCCGAGCCCGACAACGCCGAGACGGTCGCCTACATCGAGGGGCGCCTCGCGCAGCGCATCGCCCCGCACGACGTGCAGCCGTCGGCGCTCCCCGCCGAGGGCGCCGACTTCGACATCGACGACTGGGTGAGCACGCAGGAGTGACCCGGGCCCGGCGGTGCCGAGGGGCATCGACGTCGCCGGGCCGGGGCACGCACGACGGAGGCGCGGTGCAGGTCGACCTGCACCGCGCCTCCGTCGTCCCTCCGCCTGTCAGCCCTCCCGACGTGCCCGTCGGCGCGACGCCCGCGTCACCAGCAGGCCCGTGCCCACGAGGGCGGCCGCGACCAGGGCGAGCACCCCGGCGACGTCCGAGCCCGTGAAGGCGAGGGGCCCGCGGTCGCCCGCGGTGCCGGCGCCCTGCCCGGGGGCGGTCCCGTCGCCGGGAGCCGCCACGGGAGGCGCAGGCGTCGGGTCGGCCCCGGGTGCGCCCGGGTCGACGGGGGCGCCCGGCCCGGCGCCGGGGTCGCCCGGCTGGCCCGGGTCGACGACCGCGGTCGTGGAGAACGACACCGACGTGGCCTGCGCCACGGGCCGGCTCGCGACCGGCACCGTGAGGCGACGCGTGGCCTGGTCGTAGCTCCAGGCCTCGGCGGCGACGGGCGTGCCGTCGACCCGGACGACCGCGGGGCGCTCGGCGTCGGTGAAGACCGCCGTCAGGGCGCGGTCGGAGACCTGCCCGTCGAAGCTGCCGTCGACCGCGGCGACGTCGAGCACGCCGCCGTCGGCCTGCTCCGTGTACGTCACGGCCGTGCGGGCCGAGGCGGTGAGGTCGGCGCTGACGCCGTCGTCCTCGTAGAGCGAGAAGGCGCCGTCGCTGCCGGTCGCCGCCGTGAGCGTGAGCTCGGTCAGCGGGGTCGCGTCGTTCGCGACGTCGGCGCTCCGCGTCGCGACGACGCCGCCCGAGCGGACGAACACGGGCATGGCGTCGAGGCCGGTCGTGACGTCGGCGGTGGTGCCGCCGGCGTGCGTCTCGCCCGTGAACCAGTCCGTCCAGGTGCTGCCCTCGGGGAACCACACGCGGGTCGTGGCGGTCTCGCCGGGCGTCACCGCCGGGGCGACGAGCACGTCGGGGCCGAACAGGTACTCGCTGCCGGCCATGGCGTAGGCCTCCTGCTGCTCGGGGTACTGCACGTAGAGCGGCCGGACGACGGGCACGCCGGTGCGCGTGGCCTCCGCCGACAGCGTGTAGGTGAGCGGCATCAGCGCCTCGCGCAGGTCCAGGAACGAGGTCGCGGAGGCGTCGGCCGCCGCGCCGTACTGCCAGGGCAGCCGGTCGCTGTGGTTGCTGTGCAGGCGGTCGATCGGCTGGAACGTGCCGAACTGCACCCACCGCGCGTAGAGGTCGTCGGCGAGCTTCGTGCTCTCGGTCTCCGCGCCCGGGAAGGTGGTGCCGCCGGTGTGCCCGCCGATGTCGTGGCTGATCGCCGAGAGGCCGGTCGCCGCCGACTCGCCCGGGGTGTAGCCGACCTGCGCCTGCAGCATCTGCCACGTCGACGTGGTGTCGCCGGTGAAGTGCAGCGTGGTGCGCTTGTCGGCCCAGGGGCCGGTCGGCACCGGCTGAGGGTTGCCGTAGCCGCCCGCGGTCAGGGCGCCGTAGGCCCGCGAGAAGGCGAAGCCGCGGCCGATGCGGTCGGCCGTGCGCTGCGCGTACTGCTCGTTGATGAAGGCGTCGGGCGTGACGCCGGGCTGCGAGTACCGCGACGCGTCGCTGCAGCACCAGTCGAGCCAGAAGACGTCGACGCCCTGGTCGGCGATCTCGTCGTGCAGGTCGAAGTACGCCTGCAGCTGCGCCGGGTCCGACCAGTCGAACAGGAAGCGCTCCCCGTCCGGGATGAGGTTCCCCTGCGCCGTGGCCTGGGCCGCGGGCAGCTGCGGGTCGCCCTGCGTGATGCTCGGGTGCACGTTCAGCGTGTTGTGGACGCCCTGCTCCTCGAGCCCGGCGAGGAAGCCCGCCATGTCGGGGAACCTCGTCTCGTCGACCTCCCAGCCGTTCCACTTGTCGGGCGCCTTGTAGTCGGTGTCGACGGCGAGCACGTCGAGCGGCACGCCCTCCTCGGCGAAGCGCGGCACGATCGTGTCGGTGAAGTCGGACTGCGTGCGGTCGTAGTACTCGGAGTACCAGACGCCGTAGGCCCAGCGGGGCAGCAGCACCGAGGGGCCGGTGAGGGTGGCCAGGTCGCCGAGGGCCGTCTCGTGGTCGTCGCCCGCGGCGAAGAGGTAGCCGTCCTGGACGTCGGCGACGGGTCGCGGCGTGAGGGTCTCGGTGGCCTCGTCGTACTGCGCCGAGGCGCTGTCGTCGACGAGCGACCAGCCGTCCTGGTAGAGCAGGCCGGCGTTCGTGTCGACGGTGCCGTTCGCGGTGTCGAGGTCGCGACGGTAGCCGCCGAGCGCGGCGTGCGGGGCGAGCAGCGGCGCGGCGGCCGAGGCGACGGCGACGGTGTCGACGTTGAGCTGGCAGCTCGCGTCGTCGGGGCAGCCGACGGTGACGTCGTCCTCGCCCTCCGACAGGGTGACGGGCACGCTGACGGTCCGCCAGTGGTCCCAGCCGCTGGTGGGCTCGAGGGAGGCGGTGGTCACGGTGCCGGCACCGGTGCTGACCGAGACGGTGCGCGCGTCGGGCTGCGCGCTCGCGTAGCGGATCTGCAGCACGTGCTCGCCCGCGGGCACGCCCGTGACGTGCGCCGTGAACGACGCGCCACGGCCGAGGCCGGCGGCGAACGCCTCGGCGGAGGCGCCGTCGTGGTCGTCGCCGACGCTCGCGCCGCCGGCCAGGGCCGTCGTCTCGGCCTCGCACGGGGCACCGTACGCGCAGTCGACGGTCTCGACGGCGGCGGGCGCCTCGGCGGGGTACGCCGCGCCGGGCTCGACGACGGCGACGCCGTCGAGGTTGAGGTTGCCCGAGTCGCCGGAGGCGCGCTCGACGACGACGTCGTGCTCGCCCTCGGCGAGGTCGAGGGTCGCCCGGGCCAGCGCCCAGTCGTCCCAGCCCGCGGTCGGCGGCAGCGAGATGGTCTGCGCGGCGCCGCCGTCGACGGTGACGCTGAGGGTGCGCGTCGTGACCTGGCCGTCGCCGCCCTGCGAGTTCGCGTAGCGGAGGACGAGGTCGTGGGGGCCGGCCTGCTCGGCGGCCACCGAGAAGCTCGCGGCGTCGCCGACGCGCTCGAAGCCGGCGACGAAGCCGTCGCCGGTCGCGCCGGTGTGGTTCGTGGCGGGGGCGAGCCCGACGAGGTCGAGGGTCTCGGCCTCGCAGCGGACGCCCACGACGCAGCGCGCGGGGTCGTCCTGCTGCCAGGGCGCGGCCACGACCTGCTGGCCCGAGCCCGTCGTGAGGCTGAGCTCCAGGTTGCCCTGGTCGAACGAGCCGGAGCCGATCTCGTACCGGACCCGCGCCTCCCCCGTGTCGATGGTCAGCCAGCCGTCGTCGCGCGTCGTGGTGAACGGCGTCGCCGCGAAGGAGTCGCGGCCGACGACGTTGAAGGTCGCGGCGTCGGTGAACGCGCCGCCCGGCGCGAACTCGGTGCGGATGAGGGTGGGCGACAGCACCTGGAAGCGGGCGTCGCCCTCGGTGACCGTCTGCGCCGCGGCCACCTCCCCGGCCGTCGGCGCCGCGGCGGCCGGGGCGACCGTGCCCAGGCCGGTGAGGGCGGCGAGGAGGCCCGCCGTCACGATCGAGGTGGTGGCGACCGTGCGGCGCCGGGGGGATGAGGGCATGCAGGACTCCGTCGTCCGAGGGGTGTGAGGGGAAGTGCGAGGTGATCGACAGCGATCCTGACAAGGTTGTCAGGGGCCTGTCAACGATCGATGCGCGTGAATGGGAGCTGTGACTGTCCGCGGAACGCAGTAGTTCACGTCGTTAACCATCCGGACCCCCATCGATGCGACGATGTGGCCGTGCCCGCGACGCCGGCACATGCCCGGTTCACGGCGGGCAGACACCGCAGGAACAGGCAGCGCCGCAGGGCTGCCGGAGACGAGAAGCTCATGAGCTTCCACACCGCCAGGAGCCCCTTCACCGAGGTCCGCGACCGCGACCGCCAGGTCACCCTCTTCGTCGTCGCCACGTCGGCCGTCGCCACGTGCGGCACCTTCGTCGCCGGGGTGCTGTTCGTCCTCGGCCTCTCGTGACCACCGCCCTCGACGCGCTCCGCCACGAGGAGCTGCTCCGTGCCGTGTCGTCACGGCTGGTCGGCGCCGTCGAGCTGACGGCCGCCGAGCTCGAGGCCTACTGGGGCTGACGGCGGCGGGGCGGGCGGCGCCCGCGCGGGCTCAGGACGCGTGCCGCGCCGTCCACGCGACGAACGGGGCGGTCGCGTCGTCGGCCGTGCCGTGCTCGGCGGGGAGGGCCCGCTCCTCGATGCCCTTCGTGTACTCGTCGTAGAACGTCGCGAGCGACATGAGGCGGTTGCCGTCCTCGTAGTGCTCGCCCTCCTCCTCGCGCGACACCGCGTAGACGACACGGTCGGGCTGCGCGTAGTAGAGCGCACCGAGGCACATCGGGCACGGGTAGGCGGTGACGTAGGCGACGACGCCGCGCAGGTCGGTGATGCCCTGCTCGGCGGCCGCCCGGATCGCGCGGATCTCGGCGTGGGCGGTGGGGTCGCCGGTCTGGGCGACGTGGTTCACGGCCTCGACGACGACCTCGCCGTCACGGACGAGGAGGCACGCGAACGGCTTGCCGCCGGCCTCGACGTTCTCGAGGGCGCGCTGGACGCTGAGGGCGGTGAAGGTGTCGTCTCTGCCGGTCATCGGTCGAGACTGCTCCTCCGCCCCTCGGAGGTCGCCGGGCGGCCGGCCGAGCCCTGCCAGGGTCGAGGGGGTTGAGTGGCGTGGTCTACGAAAGGACCCCCACGTGAAGTACATCGTCTACGGCGAGAACCGCGTCATGACCGGCGACGCGATCGCGGAGGCGGTGCTCGCGTACGCGGCGGCCCTCGGCCAGAACGGCACGACGGACATCGTCGAGGTGCCGACCGCGGACGAGGACGGCGTGGCGGTGACGGCCGAGCTGCTGCTCGGCCCGGCGAGCCAGGTCATGGTCGAGGTCGCCCCCGAGGACGCCCTGCAGCCCGAGGACGACGCCCTCGTGGCCGAGCTCGTCCGGCGCACCGCGGCCGTGGGCGGGGCGCGCTTCGTCGACGCCGCCTCGGGCCACTCGCAGGACGAGGAGGACACGCACGGCACTCCGGCGCCCGGCCCGAACGACCCCTTCCCGACGAGGTCGCGGCCCGCCGAGGGCTGAGCGACAGCTGGGTCGGAGGTCTCGAGCAACCGGCGGGGTGGTGCCGGTGGAGTCGCGGGTCAGCAGCGAGGATCGTCACGACGCACCCGCGCCGCCCCGCCCAGCCAGGAGGCACCATGACCACCCCCACCCGCGCCCTCGTCGTCGTCGACGTCCAGCAGGAGTACTTCGACGGCCCCCTCGAGATCCAGCACCCGCCCGTCGCCGACTCGCTGGAGCGGATCGGGGCGGCGATCGACGCCGCCACCGACGCCGGGGCCCTGGTCGTCGTCGTGCAGCACACCGCCGGCGAGGGCGCTCCGGTGTTCGACCCGAGCACGGACCGCTTCGCGCTGCACCCCGAGGTCGAGCGGCGTCGGCGGGACGACTGGCACGCCGTCACGAAGCAGTACAGCTCCGTGTTCGCGCACACGGACCTCCTGGGCGTCCTCCGCGACTCCGAGATCGACACCGTCACCCTGGTCGGCTACATGACCAACAACTGCATCGTCGCGTCGGCCGCCGACGCCGAGGCGCACGGCGTCGCCGTGGAGGTCCTCTCCGACGCGACGGGGGCGATCAGCATCGCGAACGCCGCCGGCACCGTCGACGCCGAGACCGTGCACACGACCCTGATGGCGCTGCTGCACTCGAACTTCGCCGTCGTCGCGACGACGGACGCGTGGACGGCCGCCCTCGGTGCCGGCCAGCCGCTGGAGAAGAGCGACCTCGCGACGTCGGGCGCCGCGGGCGCGCAGGCCGCCGCGGCGCGCTGACGGGTGTCAGGCGGAGCACGAGTCCCGTGCCCGAGCCGTCAGGCCGAGATCAGGGCGCGTCCGGAGAGACGACCCTGAGGAGCTCCTCCAGACCGACGAAGTCGGAAGGGTTCGCGGTCACCAGGTCCGCACCGTGCGCGACGGCGGTGGCCGCGATCATCAGGTCGAGGATCCGCCCCCTCGACTCGCGACCAGCGGAGTGCGTCAGCTCGACCAGGCTCTGGAAGGACGCCGCCACTGCGTCGTCGAAGGGAAGGCCAGCGCCGAGCGCGAGACGGAGGTGCTGGTACTGGTTCTCGAATCGGAGGGCCTTCGCCGCGTCGCCCCGGCCCCGGTAGATGCCGATGCCCCGCCGGATCTCCCCCCACGTCACCGCGGAGACCTTGACGTCGTCGTACTCGGCGGGGACGGGGTGACGGGCGAGGAGGACGTTGGTGTCGAGGACCGCCCTCACAGGTCCGCTCCCGCCTCCGAGCGCCGAGCGACCTCGACGAGCTCTGCGAGCTCGTCGAGGTCGCTGGCCGCCGCGCTCAGCGCCGCCGCGACCTCGTCACGGTTGTGCATCCAACGCTCGTCGTCCCGGACCGGTACGACCCTGGCGACGGCACGCCCGTTGCTCGTCAAGACGTACTGATCGCCGTTCTGGACATCGGTGATCATCTCGGCGGAGTTGCGACGGAGGTCCCCGACTTTGATCGTCTTCAGCATCCCCCCATGGTGCCTTCGTCGTAGGCAAATGTCTACGAACGGATCGTCACCTGTGGACAGGGATGGCATCTGCGATCCGGGGAGGGCGCCGGCGCATGGCCCGTCCGGTCGCAGATCGGTGACCGGACGCCGGTGCGCGGAGCGCCACCGGCACGCCGCCGGCAGGCGGCCAGACGAGCACCGAGGACGAGAAAAGCCCCTGCAGTGTAGGGCAGGGGCTCTTCTCGATCTCGTGCGCCTGGAGGGACTCGAACCCCCAACCTTCTGATCCGTAGTCAGATGCTCTATCCGTTGAGCTACAGGCGCATTTCTCCGGCCGAACGGCCAGAGGAAACCATACACGAGCTCGGGCCCGCTCGCCAATCGAGGCGACCGGGCCCGGCTCGGGGCGGGCTACGGAGCGCGCGGCCCCTCGTCGTCGTCCTTGCGCTCGCCGAGCAGCCTGTCGACGTCGTCGGAGTCGACGGTGCCGCTGCGGTCCATCACGTCGCCGGTCGCGTCGCGCCCGTTGAGGTGGGCGGTGCCGCGCTCGGCGCCCTCGTCGGTCTCGACGTCGCCGTGGTTCTCGGTGCTGCCGGCGACGGGCACCCGGGTGCGGTCGCCGAACTCGGCGGTCTCGTCGGTGACGCCGCCCTGGTGCGGCTCGTTCGTGTTGGTGCCGGTCATGGCGTGCCTCCTGTGGCTCGGGTCATGTGAGGTCGAGTCTGCTCCCTCGACTGCCGCCCGTCTCAGACAAGGGCCCGTCATGCACAAGGGGCATTGCGCAACACTTCTTGCGCATCTAAGGTCGAGCCCATGACCTCTCGCTTGCCCGACCGTCGTGCCGAGCTCACCGACGCCGCCTCGCTGCGTGCTCTGGCGCACCCCACTCGGCTGCGCCTCCTCGGGCTCCTCCGCGAGCGAGGCCCGCAGACCGCCGCCCTCCTCGCCGACGTCGTCGACGAGGCCCCCGGCACCCTCAGCTACCACCTCGGCAAGCTCGCCGCCGTCGGCCTGATCGAGCAGGCCGACGCTCAGGGGCCCGACCGCCGCGAACGCTGGTGGCGGGCCACGAGCGACCTGACCGCGTGGGAGCCGGCCGACATGCTCGACGACCCTGAGCGGGCCGCCGCGTCCACCGCGTTCCAGCGCTCGATCGCGCAGGTGCTCGCAGCGCAGTACGGGCGCTACCTCGACGAGGCGCCGTCCCTCCCCCGCGAGTGGGTCGCCGCGGCCGCGCTCGGCGACCGCACCCTCCGGCTCACCGTCGACGAGCTCGCCTCACTGCGCGACGAGCTCGAGGGGCTCACCGAGAGGTGGCTCGACGTCTCCGCCGCCCACGAGCCCGACGACCCCGCGGTCGAGCACGTCACCTGGGCACACCAGGCGTACCGGCGGCCCACGGCGCCGTGACGGAGCCGAGGGTCCCCGCCGGCGTCTCGGGGCCCGAAGCTGCCGACGGAGGCACCGGGGAGGCAGCGCACACCGCGCCCCACGGCCGCCCCCGCACGGCCCTGACCGCCCTCCTGGCCGCCCACGCCGTCAGCCAGACGGGCAACGTGGTCACCTCGTTCGCCGTCCCCTTCTACGTGCTCGGCACCGGCGGCAGCGGGGTCGAGGTCGGCGTGGCCGCCGTCGCCGCGACCCTCCCCGTCGTCGTCGGCGGGCCGCTGGGCGGCGTCGTCGCCGACCGCGTCGGTCACCGCCGGAGCGCCGTGGTCGCCGACGTCGTCAGCGGCGTCACGGTGCTGGCCGTGCCCGCCCTCGCCGTGACGGTCGGCCTGCCGTTCTGGGCCCTGCTCGCCCTCGTCTTCGTCAGCGGCCTGTTCGACGCCCCGGGGCAGACCGCTCGCCGCGTCATGCTGCCGTCCCTCTCCAGGGCGGCCGGGGTGCGCCTCGAACGGAGCGTGGGGTTCCTCGACGGCTCGGAGCGGCTGGCGAAGCTCGTCGGCGCCACGCTCGCGGGCCTGCTGGTCGCCCTGCTCGGGCCCCTCGGCACGCTCGTCGTCGACGCGGCGTCGTTCGCGGTGTCGGCGCTGCTGACGCTGCTGCTGGTGCCGCGAGCGGCGGCGGGGTCGCGGGCCGGCTCGTCGACGGCGGGTGCGGCAGGCCAGACGGACGCGAACCGTGCCTCCTTCTGGAGCGACCTCGCGGAGGGGGCCCGGTTCGTCGCCCGCGACCGGCTGATGCGCCTCGTGGTCGCCCTGGTGCTGGTGACGAACCTGCTCGACGCCGCCCGCAGCTCGACGCTGCTGCCGATCTACGCCGACGACCGGCTGGGCGGCGCCGCCGCGCTCGGGCTGATCGTCGCGGTGATGGGCGGCTGCGCCCTCGTGGGCAGCGTGGGCTTCGGCCTGGTGGCCCACCGCGTTCGCCGTCGCGTGACGTTCGCGGTCTGCTTCGCCCTCGCGGGCGGCCCCTCGTCGGCCGCGTTCGCGCTCGACCTGCCGCTGGCGTGGCTCGTCGCGGCCACGGCGGTCTCCGGGCTGGCCGCGGGCGCGATCAACCCCATCCTGGGCGCGGTGGAGCTGGAGCGCGTGCCCGAGCACCTGCGGGCCCGGGTCTTCGGGCTGATCACGGCCGGGGCGTGGGCAGGGGTGCCGCTCGGTGCACTGCTCGGGGGCGTCGCCGCCGACACGGTCGGCCTCGCCGTGGCGTTCGGCGTCGTCGCCGCCGTCTACGTCGTCGTCACGCTCTCTCCCCTGACGGGAGGCGCGTGGCGGGAGATGGAGCGCGCCCCGGCAGCCTGTGAGTCCGCCCGCACTCCGGGCTCTGGGAGGTCGGTGTGAGGCTGCTTCCAGGGGCGGTGTTGTTCCATGGTCCCGTGACCGCATCGACCACCGCCCGAGCCAGCACGGCCGTCCGCCGTCGCGTGGCCCACCGGTGGATGCTGACCTCGGGCCTCTCGGCCGCGGGCCTCGTCGGCGTGTACGTCGTCGCTGTCCTGACGCCGACCGGCCAGGCGATGGAGGACAGCATCCTCCGCTCGGTCGACGGCGACACGCTGCTGCAGTCCGGCTCGGCCCTCGACGCCATCTCGCCCTCGGCCCTGATGCTGGTCGTCGGCGTGACGATGCTCGTCGCGTTCGCGCGCCGTCGCCCCGGGGCCGCGCTCCAGGCCGGCGCCCTCGTCATCGGCGCCACGGTGACCACGCAGGTGCTCAAGATCGTCGTGCCGCGTCCCGAGCTCACCGGCGACGTGTACGCCAACAGCTTCCCGAGCGGCCACACCACGGTCGCCGTCGCGGCCATGTTCGCCGTGCTCACCGCCTTCGGGCGTCGCTCGCGGCCCGTCGTGTACGTGGTGGCGACCGCCTTCGCGGCGATCGTCGCCGAGCAGACCGTCGCCTACGGCTGGCACCGCTGCAGCGACGTGGTCGGCGCCTGCGCGGTGGCGCTGCTCTGGCTGGGCGTCGTCCGCGGCGTCGCCGCCCGCTACACGGGCGACCGTCGGGGCCGTGACGAGTCCGTCGGCTCCAAGGCGCACGGAGTCACGTCGGGCGTCCTGGGCCTCGCCCTCGTCGTCTGCCTGGCCGCGTCGGGAGCGACCTGGGGCATCGGCATCGGCAGCGACATGAGCGTCACCACGTCGACCGGTGACGGGGTGCTGATGGGCGCCCGCCTCGCCGCGGCCGGGGTCGTGCTGGTCACGGGCTGGCTGGCCTGGAAGCTCGACCGCCGGCTCTGAGCCGCGCCCCCTCACGACGCGCAGACCCCGCTGCGGCGCGTGCCGAGCGGGGCCTGGAGGTGCGACGAGCAGCGGTCAGCGGCGAGCGCCGCGACGACCCGAGACCGACACCCAGATCACGAGCACGACGATCGCGCCGATGATCGAGCCGATGATGCCGGCGGGCTGGAAGAAGCCGTCGGTCGGGTCGTGCTGGAAGAGCAGGAAGCCGAGCAGCCCGCCGACGAACGAGCCGACGACGCCGAGCACGATCGTGGCGACGATCGAGAGGTTCTGCTTCCCGGGGACGACGGCGCGGGCGATGAAGCCGGCGACCAGGCCGATGACGAGCAGGCTGACGATGAGACCGAGCATGGTGTTCTCCTTCTAGGGGGGCGGCGACCGGCACCGTCGGTGCCGTGCTGTCGCCGTGTCACAGCAGACCACCCCTGAAGGTGTGGCGGCACACCCCTCGGGGTGGGATGGTGAGCCCATGACCACCGCGGAGCTGCCCGTCCAGACCAGCTACATCACCGTCGCCCTCGTCGACGACTACGACGTCGTGCTGACCGGCCTCGCCCACATGTTCGACCAGTACCGCGACCGCGTGACGGTCGCCGAGATCGACGCGACCACCTCGCTCTCCGACAGCGTCGACATCGTGCTCTACGACTCGTTCGCGCAGCCCGAGTCCGACCACCACGAGCTCGCGGCCCTCGTCGCGAACCCCTCCGCGCGGCGCGTCGTCGTCTACACCTGGAACTTCCACCCCGAGCTGGTGGAGTCGGCCCTCGCGCAGGGCGTGCACGGCTACCTCTCCAAGACCCTCGGGGCCCGCGAGCTCGTCGAGGCGCTCGAGGCCGTCCACCGCGGGGAGCTCGTCGTCAGCGACGTCCGGCACCGGGCGCCCAGCGCGCCGGGCCTCGACTGGCCGGGCAAGAAGGAGGGCATCACCGACCGCGAGAGCGAGATCCTCGCCCTCATCACCCAGGGCAAGAGCAACGCCGAGGTCGCCGCGCTCACGTACCTCAGCCCCAACACGGTCAAGTCGTACATCCGCTCGGTGTACCGCCGCATCGGCGCGACGAGCCGCACCCAGGCGGTGCTCTGGGGCGTGCAGAACGGGTTCACGCCCGACCACCACCGCATCGACCACTGGCTCGGCGGGCCCTGAGGCCGGCGGCGCGGCACGGGAGGGTGCGGCGCGGGAGGGCACGAGCGCGGAGCACAGCGCAGGAGGCGCGGGCCGGGCTGGTGCCCGACCCGCGCCTCCCTGAGGTGGTGCCGTCCGCTACTCGGCGGCGCGCCCCCGTCGGCGGGCGACGAGCGCCCCGCCGAGCGTGAGCAGCGCGAGCGCCGCGGTGAGCGCGACGCCGAGCGCCGGGCCCGAGCCGGTCATCGCGAGGCGGCGGGCCTCGGCGCGGGCGGCGGTGTCGGTCGCGCCCCCTCCGGCTCCGGTCCCGGCACCCGCTCCGGTGCCGGTGCCGGCACCCGCTCCGGTCCCGGGGGCCGTGCCGCCGGGCGTGCCGGGCGTGCCGGGCGTCCCGGCGCCGGGGTCGGTGCCGTCCACGGGCGGGTCGACCGGTGCGGCGAGCACCGTGACGCCGTCGCTCGTGACGGGCTCCGAGTCGGCGAAGCCGGCCGCGCGGGCGGTGACCCGCACGCTCAGCACCCGGCCCTCCGACCCGGCCGGCACGACGAAGGTCGCGCTCTCGACCGGTGCGGCGGCGCGGGTCGCGGGCTCGTCGCCGGGCGCCGCGGCCGGGGCCACGGGCTCGCCGTCGAGCAGCCACTCGGCCGTCAGCTCGGCCTCGCCCGGGTCGGCGACCGCGACGACGCGCAGCTCCGACCCGACGCGCGCCTCGCCGGTGACGACGACGGAGCCCAGCGCGACCTGGCGCGTCACGTCGACCGTGTAGGTCGTCGTGGTCGTGCCGTCGGGCGAGGTGACCGTCACCGTGGCGACGCCGTCGGTGGCCTCCGACGCCTGCTCGACGGCCACGTCGGCCGTCGTGTCGGTGGCGATCGCGGAGACGAGCGGCCAGCGCTCGCCCCGCACCGTCGCCGTGTAGGCCGACGTGGCGGGGTCGAAGCCCTCGACCTCGACGCCGTCGAGGCGCAGGGTCGCGGCCGTGCTCACCGACGAGTCGGAGGCGACCGGCTCGAAGAGCTGCACCTCGCTCACGGTGAGGTGCGTGTTCGCGTAGGCGTCCATCACGACGCGGACGCCCGAGGTGGTCACCGTCGGGAACTCCGCCGTCACGACGGGGGCACCGGCGGTCGGCACCGCGACGGGCTGCGGCGTCTCGTAGCCCGGCAGCGGCTGCCAGCTGCCGTCGGCCGCCCGCTGCTGCAGCTGGATCGTCTGGGCCCAGCTGGTGGCCGAGCCGTCCGGGTAGAACTGCACGGTCACCTGCGAGACGTCGCGGGGAGCGTCGAACGAGTACTGCAGCCAGCTCTGCGCGGGCTTGCCCGACGACACCCAGTTCGACCAGCCCTTGTCGCCCGACACCCCGTTGCGGGTGCGGTCGGCGGGGTAGCCCGACTCGGTCGACGAGGCCGTGGCCGCGACTCCCTGGTCGGGGGCGAAGTTGCGCAGGGTCGCCGTGGTGACGATCAGCGAGACCTCGGCGGGCAGCTCGCCGCCGTCGACCGTCGCCGTGCCGGCCAGCGTCACGACGCCGGGCTGGGCGAGGTCGCCGGCCGTGAGGGTCGACGAGCCCCAGGTGACGGGCACGTCGAAGGTCTGCTCCGAGGCGCCGACCCGGGCGGGCACGGTCTCGGGCAGGGCCGCGACGACCCCGTCGACCGCGCTGCCCACCGCGACGGTGAGCGACACGGGGTCGGTGACGGTCAGGCCTCCGACGTCGACGAGCGCCGTGACCGCGAACTCGCGGCCGAACACGTCGGTGGCGGTGCCGCCGACCTCGACGCGGCCGGGCGTCTGCCAGGCCGCGGCGTCGACCGCGCCCCAGACGACGCTCGCCGCGGCGCCGGAGCCCCACGAGTAGCCGGCCACGACCGTGGCGGGGAGCGCCGGAGGCACGCCCACGTCGGTCCGGAGCGCGACGGTCTGCCCGACGGCCGGCTCCAGGTCGCGGACGACCCAGCGCTGGTTCGCGCCGCCGTTGGAGCCGTAGACGCCGACGCCCGCGCCCTCTGCGGAGGACTGTCCGTTCACGTCCAGCGACTGCGCGACTCCCTCGCCGACCAGCGAGAAGGTCGATCCGTCGGTCGTGGTGACCCACCAGCGCGAGGCGGGGTCGCCGGCCGCGGTGGCCTCGTCGACGCTCCTCAGCTCGGTGCCGCGGGAGGTCGCCGCGAGGTAGCGGCCGTCGGCGGCGCGGAGGGTGACCCGGCGCTCGTCGCCGGACTCGGTGGGCACGGTGCGGGCCGTCCAGGACTGCCGCGCCGCCGCCTCCGTCGTGGTCGCCGACGAGGCGAGGGTCGTGGCCGCACCGGTGCCGGTGCCCGTGCTGAGGGCCTTGCCGCTCTGCACGCCGACGAACTGGTAGTCGTGGCCGTCGAGCACCGCGGGGGCGTCGGCGGCGACGCCGGAGACGCCGGAGACCTCGAAGGTGGTGACCGACTTCGCCGGCACCGTCAGGGTCGCGGTGCCGCGGGCGACGTCGACGGCCACCGGGGCGCCGGGGACGACGCCGGTCGACGTGACCTCGGCGCCCTCGGGAGCCTCGGTGGTCGTGTACGGCGTGACGGCCGCGCCGTCGGCGATCGCGCCGAAGCGCGACAGGTCGAGCGTGACGGTGCGGGGGGCGTCGGTCGTGTTGCGGTGCACGAGCGTGGCGCCGTCACCGTCGGGGCGCACGGCCGCGGTGGTGTCGACGTCGTCGACGGCGACCAGGCGGTCGCCCTCCTGGATGAACTTCGTGAAGTTGCGGAGCGCCGAGAACTTGGAGTTCACCTTCACCGAGCAGGGCTCGACGGCGGTGGAGTCGCCCCCCGCGTCGGCGACGCGGCGCTCGCTCTTCCAGACCTCGACGCCGCCCTCGGTGAAGGGCACGCAGTCGAGGTCGATGAACATCGAGCCCCAGTTGAGGTCCTCGCCCTGCGGCTCCATGTTGTAGAGGTCCTCGACGGGCTGCCAGAGCACCCAGGCGTCGGGCTCGAGCTCGCGGAGGTCGTCCGCCACGCGGCCGGCCATGCCGAGGCCGTTCTCGATGTTCGACGGATCCCAGCCGTTGACCCAGCTGCCCTCGATCTCGCTCATCCAGAGCGGCGAGTCCGCCTGCTTCGCGAGGTCGCGGACGGTCAGGCGGCCGCTGGTGCCGTAGGTGTGGACGTTCATGCGCCCGACCGCGTCCCGCGCCTCCTGGGGGTAGGCCGCCCAGTTGGTCGCGAAGATGCCGGGGTTGGTCTCGTCCATCGCCGCGATCATCGCGTCGGTGGTCGTGCCGGGCTCGGCGAGCTCGGCCTGCAGGTCGGCGATCATGCGCACCTGCTGGTCGGGCGAGACGTGCATGCCCTCCTGGCGCCCGGTCGGCTGGCCGTTCCGGATCGTCGTGCCCCAGTAGTTCGTGTTCGGCTCGTTGAACGGGTCGATCGACTCGACCTCGATGCCCGAGGCCTGCTCGAGCTGCTCGGTGACCCGCGTGAGGTACGTGATGAAGTCGGCCTCGGAGGCCGTCTTCAGCTGCTGCGCCGTCGAGTCGAACCCGCCCGACACGTAGCCGCTCTCGGTCATGAAGTACGGCGCGGAGTTCGCGAACGTCTCCCAGTGCGTGATCTGGTCGTCGGCCGCGAGGCGGTCGACCCACCAGCGCTGCGTGGCGTCGGCGTCGAGGTCGTACTGCGACAGGTCGTCAGGGTCGAAGGCCTGGCGCACGGCCTCGCGGTCCGCGTACGCGGTGGAGGCGCCCCCGTAGGTGCCCTCGCTGCCGTCGGCGTCGGGCGCCCACCAGCCGTCGACCGCTCCGCCCGCGCGGAGGTAGTCGACGACGTCGGTCGCGTTGCCGCCGCCGATGTTGTACCGGGCGATGTTGAGGTCGAGCCCCTCCTCGCCGAAGACGGCCTGGTAGAGGTCCTCGCGGAGCTCCTCCGGGTAGCCGCCCGTGGCGTTGGCGAACCAGACGAGGCTGGTGCCCCAGCCCTGGAACGGGTCGCCCGCGTACCAGGGGTTCGGCGTGATGGTCACCCCCTCGGCGGTCGCCGCGGCCGCTGCGGTGTCGGCGGGCGGGAGCCCGGTGACCAGCCCCACGGCCGCGAGCGCCGTGACGCTCGCCCCCGCGAGTGCTCGTCGTACTACAGATCGTGATCGTCGCATCGTCATCGATGCAGCCCCTCTGTCGTGCTGACGGTCGCCCCTGACGGCGACCGGGCGGTCGTCGTCGACCCCCGAACGGGAGCGTACGGTGTTTGCGCAAACATCGGAAGGGGCGGCGTCCGATCTGCGCACCGTGCAGCGCGTTCCGCCGTCCGGCACCCTGTTCTCGCCCACGAACCCCGCCGCGGCGGGGTGCGTGTGCGAGGACGGGGTGCCTCCCGATCCCGCAGCGGACGACGGCGGACGAGAGGGGGCGACGTGGCGGGTCGACGACCGCCCGGCTCAGAGCCCGCCGGTGCCGAGCAGCAGCCCGAGGAGGTACGTCGCCCCGGCCGCGCCGTAGCCGATCGCGAGCTGGCGCAGCGCGCGCCGGAGCGGGCTCGCCCCGGAGAGCAGCCCCACCACGGCGCCCGTGCCGAGCAGCGCGAGCCCGACGAGCACGGCGGCGACGACGACGGCGACGAGCCCCTGCAGCCCGAACAGGTAAGGCAGCACGGCGATCACCGCCCCGGACGCGAAGAAGCAGAAGCTCGAGCCGGCCGCGCCGAGGGCGGTGCCGAGGGTCTCGTGCTCGACCGGGGCGGGCGTCGCGGCCTCCTCTGGGGCGCGGGAGGCGCCTCCTGCGCCCCCGGCACCGCCCGCCTCGGCCGCGTCGCCGGGCAGGGCGTCGGCCGTGTCGGCCCCGTCGCCCGTCGGCTCGGCCCGGCGGGTCGTCGCGACGGCCTCGCCCGGCAGCCGGAACGGCGACGTCACGGGCGTGACGGCGCGCAGCACGTCGCGCGCCCGCGCCTCCGCGTCGGCCGGCGACATGCCCCGTGCCCGGTAGACCAGCGCGAGCTCGTTCGCGTCGACGTCGAGGTCGGGCAGCACGCTCCGCGCCGCCGCGTCGGGGGTCGACGCGTCGAGCAGCTCGCGCTGCGACCGCACCGAGACGTACTCGCCGGCCCCCATCGACAGGGCCCCGGCGAGCAGGCCCGCGAGGCCGGTGGCGAGCACGACCCGGTTCGGCACCCCCGAGGCGCTGATGCCGAGCACGAGCGCGAGGTTGCTCACGAGCCCGTCGTTCGCCCCGAAGACCGCGGCCCGGAACGACCCCGAGAGGCGGTTGCGCCCTCGCTCCGCGAGCCCCCGCACGACCTCGCCGTGGATGCGCTCGTCGGCCGCCATCGCGTCGGTCGCGTCGGCGTCGGTCGCGTACGGCGACCGTGCCTCGGCGCTCTGCACGAGGGCCAGCACGAAGATCGAGCCGAAGCGGCGGGCCAGCAGGCCGAGCACCCGGGTGCGGAGGTCGGTGCGCACCGGCCGCCCGACGTCGTCGCCGAGCAGATCGAGCCAGTGCTGCGCGTGCCGCGCCTCGGCGTCGGCGAGGGCGACGAGGATGGCGCGCTCCTCGCCGGTGCGGCGACGGGCGAGGTCGCGGTAGGTGGCCTCCTCGGCGCGCTCGTCGGCGAGGTAGCGGCGCCAGCGGCGGAGGTCGCTCGTGTCGGTCATGGCCTCATCGTGCCTCCTCCGGCCCGCCCGCGCGTGCCGACCCGTCACGGAGCGCTGCTCGGACCCGCGGGAGGCGCGCCCCACGACCTCCGGACCGGCCGCGGGGCCGGGAGGCAGGCCCGAGCGCCGGGGGTGACCGGCCGACGACGCGACTAGCGTGACCGGGGTGACCCGTGCCTCCGCCGACTCCCCCGCCGGGCCCGCCGGAGCCGCCGGGCCCGCCGCGGCCGCCCCGCGCTACCTCGGGGTCGACCTCGCCTGGCGCGACTCGACGCCCGGGCGACCCGCGAACGAGACCGGCCTCGCCGTCCTCGCCGCCGACGGCACCGTGCTCGACGCAGGCTGGGCGCGCGGCGTCGACGCCGTCGAGGAGTGGGTGCTGCGCTGGGCGACCCCCGGCTCGGTGGTCGCGATCGACGCGCCGGTCCTCGTGCCGAACGCGACCGGCATGCGCGCGAGCGAGCGCGAGGTCTCGCGGTCGTACGGCCGGTGGCACGTGGCGGCGAACGCGAGCAGCGCCTCCCTGCCCTGGCTCGGCGGTCGAGACCTCGGCGAGCGCCTCGAGCGCGCCGGCCTCGTGCTCGACGACGGCGTGCAGCTCGTGCCCGAGGGCCGCACCAGCTACTTCGAGTGCTACCCGTACACGACGCTCGTGGGGGCGGCCGAGCTCGGCTACGACGAGCGGCGGCCGCGCTACAAGCGGCCCGACACGACGCTCCCGCCGGAGGCGCGGCGCGAGGCCCGAGCAGCGGTCTGCGACGACCTGCTGCGTCGGCTGGGCACGCTCTCGGCCGCCTCCCCGGCGCTGCAGCTGCGCTCGCACCCGGTGTCGCGCCTCCTGCTCGACGAGCCGTCGCCGCTCGTCGACCGGGCCTACAAGCACCGTGAGGACCTGCTCGACGCCCTCGTCTGCGCGTGGACGGCGTCGCTGCGGGCACAGGCCCCGGGTCGGCTGCAGGTGCTCGGGCACGCGACCGAGCCGGATGCGCGGGGGCGTCGCGCCACGATCCTCACGCCGTGCCGCGACGAGCAGCGTCGGCAGCCCGCGCCGCAGCCGCTGCGGGGGCACCCGGTCGCCGCGGCGGCCGCGCCGAGCACCCCGTCCGGGCCGCGGGGCGGCGTCACCGTGCGGCCCACGACGGCGGACGACTGGCGGGAGGTGCGCGACCTCCGGCTCGAGATGCTCGCCGACACCCCGCGGGCGTTCGGCGAGACGCTGGCCGCCGCACAGCCCCTCGACGAGCAGGCCTGGCGGCTGCGGGCGGCACGGGGCACCTCGGCGACCGGGGTCTTCCTGGCCGCGGTCGACGAGGCCGACGGCCGCTGGCTCGGCACGATGGGCGGGTACCTGCCCGAGCCCGGGCACCCCGTGCTCGTCGGCGTCTACGTGACGCCGACGTCGCGGGGCGCCGTCGCCGGGGTGGCCGACGCGCTGCTCGACGGCGTCGTCGAGTGGGCGAGGGGGCACGGCGACGCGCTGTTCCTGCAGGTGCACGAAGCCAACGACCGGGCGATCGCGTTCTACCGTCGCCGCGGCTTCGCCCCGACCGGCGCGACCTCGCCCTACCCCCTCGACCCGACCGCCCTCGAGCGGGAGCTGCGCCTGCCGCTACAGTGAGCCCGACGACGCCCGGCGGGGGCGTCGCGACAGCCGGACCGGGGGGCCACGATGGCCGAGAGCAGCTACGACTACTTCTTCAGCGGGCCGCACGACGCGGCGCGGCACCTGATCGACTCGACGGTGCAGGCCCAGGGCTTCGCCCTCGAGGCGATGCCGAACGGCACGACCAAGGCCGTCCGCGGCAACCTCGCGACGACGCTGCTGTTCGGCGGGCTGGCCGGCAAGGGGTTCCACGTCACGCTCTGGCTCGCGTACTTCGTCGACGACCAGGGCCGGCTCGTCGCCCGCATCTCGCGCGACCTCGGCACGGCCGCCGTCAAGGGCGGCGCGATCGGCGCCTCCAAGGCGCACTCGGCCTTCGTCGACGTCGCCACCGCGCTCGGCCACGCCGCCGCGGCGAGCGCCGGCCACGTCGAGGGCGGCACGCCGCAGCGCTGACGGCGGCCGCGTCGTGGGCCCCGCTCCGGCCAGGGCGCGAGACGGCGCCGGGCGCGAGGCGGAACGGGGCCTGACGACCCGAACTCAGCGCCGGGTCGTCGTCACCCGACGTCGCCGTCGACGTACAGCCAGCGCCGGTCGGCCGGGCCGCCCGCGTCGCCCGGCACCCGCTCACGGACGAACCGGCTGACCTCGTGCAGCACCCCGGCGCCGTCGGCCGAGCGGTGGTGCGCCGCGAACTCGACCACGCCGTCGTCGTCGAACGGGCCCCCGGCGCGGGTGCCGAGCACGTCGAGCCGGTACCAGCGGGTGCCGGGGTCGAGCTCGAGGTCGCCCGGCCGGGTCGAGGGGTGCCAGGTCGCGAGCAGCCACGCGTCGTCGTGCAGGGCGAACGCGGTGAAGCGGCTGCGCATGAGGCGCTCGGCGGTCGGGGCGGGCCGCTCGCCGCGGAGCAGCGGGCCGCAGCAGGCCCCGAAGGTCTCGCCGCTCAGGCAGGGGCAGCGGGTGGCGTCGTCCATGGCGACCATCCTGCCGCGTCGGCGACGGCCCGACCACGGCCCGACCCGCGCCTCCCCGACCCGTGCCTCCCCCGCCTCCGGGCTCCCCCGTCCCGGGGCTCCCCGAACTGGGCGTCGCCCGGGAGGCCCCTGTGCTGCCACGCTGGGCGCATGTTCCCCGACGACCGTGCCGCCCGCCCCGTGCACGAGCCCGCGCTCGTGTTCGCGCACGTGCGCGCCCGGCTCGACGGCGCCGCGGCCCTCGACGGCGACCGCACCCGGGCGGGGGCCCTCGCCCGGCGCGCGCACCTGCCCCGGCTCTCCGCGGCGAGGACGGCCCGGACCCTGGCGGCCAACGGCTTCCGCACCGATGCCGGCGACCTCGTGCTCGCCGCCGACCTCAAGCGCGACGGCACGGTGCTGACCGACTTCACCGGCACGATCCTGCTCGAGTCCCTCTCGCTCGGCCGCCGCTTCTACGGCCTCTGGGTCGAGCCGACGGCTCCGACCCCCGACCAGTGGGCGAGCGTCACCGGCATGTTCGACCGGCTCGGCCGCCTGCTCGACGCGCGGCTCTGCCCGGTCGACGAGCTCAGCTCCTAGCCACGCCCCGCCCGCCCGCGGCAGTACGCTCCCCCCATGTACGCCCTGCCCGCGGGAGCACTCCGCCTCGTCCACCTCAGCGACACCCACCTCTCCGGCGACGGCAGCCTGCACCAGGGGGTCGTCGACACGACCGCGGCGCTCGACCGCGTCCTCGCCGAGGCCGACCGGGTCGAGGGGGTGCGGCTGCTCGTGGGCTCGGGCGACCTGTCCGACGACGGCACCCGCGACTCCTACGCCCTGCTGCGCGGGCGCCTCGAGACGTGGGCGGGCCGCCGTGACGCCGCGGTCGTGCTGGCCCCGGGCAACCACGACGTGCGCGAGGGCTTCGGCGCCGTGCTCGGCGACGGGCACGGCGGGCCGGTGCCCGACTCCGTCGAGGTGCCGATCGACGGGGTGACCGACCTCGACGGGTGGCGCGTGGTGACGCTCGACACCTCGGTGCCGCGCGCGGGCTGGGGCTCGCTCCGCCCCGCGCAGCTCGCCTGGCTCGGCGAGCTGCTGGCGACGCCGGCCGAGCGCGGCACCGTGCTCGTGCTGCACCACCCGCCCGTGCCCGCACCGACGACGCTGCACGAGTCGCTGGCGCTGCAGGCCCCGGAGGCGCTGGGCGCGGTGATCGAGGGAACGGACGTCCGCGTCGTCCTGGCCGGGCACTACCACCACCACATCGTCGGGTCGCTGGCCGGGGTGCCCGTGCTCGTGGCGCCGGGCGTGACCAACGAGACCGACGTCGCGGCGCCCCACGGCACCGAGCGGGCGGTGCGGGGCTCGGCCTTCCTCGTCGTCGACGTGCTGGCCGAGGGCCCGGTGCGCTCGACCGTGGTGCGGGCGCACGCCCGCGGCGACGGCGAGGAGGTCTTCGTGCTCGACGAGGAGGCGGTGCGCCGCATCGCCGCGGAGGCCGGCCCGGCCGCTCCGCCGCGCTGAGCACCCGCGCGCCGCCCGCGCGGTGGCGCATCCGGCCCGCGCCGCGCCCAGGCGCCCCGGCGTACGCTCGACGCAGCACCCGGGGGCCGTCGTCGCCCCCGCCCCGGACAGGAAGAGAGCCCGCATGCGCGTGGTCGTCGTCGGAGCCACGGGCAACCTGGGCACCGCCCTGCTGACCCGGCTCCAGGCCGAGCCCGAGGTGACCGAGCTCGCGGGCGTCGCCCGCCGGGCGCCCCGCACCGCCTCGCCGCCCTACGGGGGCGTCGCCTGGTTCTCGATCGACGTCGGCGACGACGTCGCGGTGGCGCAGCTCGCGCACGCCTTCGAGGGCGCCGACGCCGTCGTCCACCTGGGCTGGGCCCTGCAGCCCAGCCACGACCGTGACGGCATGTGGCGCACCAACGTGACCGGCACCTCCCGCGTCCTCGCCGCGGCGGTCCGCGCCGGCGTGCCGCACGTGCTCGCGGCCTCGTCGGTCGGCGCCTACAGCCGCGGCCCCAAGCGCCGCCGCGTCGACGAGACGTACCGGACGAAGGGCGTGCGCCGCTCGAGCTACTCCCGGCAGAAGGCCGCCAACGAGCGCGCGTTCGACGACTTCGAGCGCGAGCACCCGGAGGTGACCCTCACCCGCATGCGCCCCGGCCTGGTCTTCCAGCCGGCCGCCGCGAGCGAGATCGTCGGCCTCTTCCTCGGCCGCTGGGTGCCCACGCGCTGGATGCAGCGCCACCGCCTCCCCTTCCTCCCGCTCGCCCCGCGCTTCGTGTCGCAGGTCGTCCACGCCGACGACGTCGCCGACGCGTTCTGGCGTGCCGTCGACCGACAGGCCGGAGGCGTGTTCAACCTGGCCGCGGAGCCGGTGGTCACCCCGGAGCACGTCGCCGAGGCCTTCGGCACGCGCCTGCTGCCCGTGCCGTACCGGGCGATGCGTGCCCTCGTCTCGGTCACCTGGCTGCTGCGCCTGCAGCCGACGGAGCCGGGCTGGCTCGACATCGCGGCGAAGATCCCGGTCATGTCGACCGACCGTGCGCGCCGCGTGCTCGGCTGGGCGCCGCGGCACAGCTCCGACGCGACGCTCCGCGAGTTCGCCCGCGCGGTCGCCTTCCGCGACTCGCACGACGGCTCGCACCCGCTCAGCGGCTGACGGCGTCGACAGCGGGCTGCTGGCTGGGCACCACCCGGACGCCCGCGGGCGACCGCGGCGTAGCGTCACGGCATGACCAACGACGATCACTCCAAGGGCCTCGACGAGGCGACCGAGACCACCGACGACCCGACGTTCGACAGCCCGCGCAGCGACGGCACGATCCGCGAGATGCAGTCGACCGAGCCGGGCGACTCGCCGGCCATGGACGACGACGAGATCGACTCCGACGCCGTGAAGACCCTGCCGGGCACCGGCGGACCGGACGACGTGGGCGAGATCGAGGTCGATCCCTCCGAGCTCAACCTGTCGGGGGACTCGATCCCGGGGCACCCGAAGCCCGAGTAGGCCGCTGCCAGGCCGGCCTGGCCTGGTGGTCGCGCTGGTCGCGCTGGCCGCTGCACCGCCGCCTGGCCCCGGCTCGTGGTGGTCCCCCACAGGAGACGCCCCTGCGTGTGAAGCTCCGCACCCTGTGGGGAACCACGAGCCGGCCTAGGCGGGCACAGCCCACGGTACGGCGTCGAACTGGGAGCCACCAGGGGTTGCGTACCCCAGAAAAAGCTGATCAGCACCCTTTTTTAGCTAGACGGCCTAACGAGGCTGTCTAGCGACCCACCGGGGCTGCGAGTGGGCGGGTGCTCGCCGTGCGGCTCCGGGAGGTCCTGGCCCGACCCGACCCGCGACTCCTATGCTGACGACGTGACCGACTCCCCCGCCTCCGCGCCCGTCCTCGTGCTGATCGACAAGGTCACGGCGGGGGGCCCGCCCCTGGCCGAGGGCGAGACGGGCTGGCACGTCGTCGACGTGCACGAGCCCGTGATCGACGTCGCCGACCTCGGCGTGACGCGGGGCGACGGCGTCTTCGAGGGGCTGGGAGTCGCCGACGGCGCGATCCAGGCGCTCGAGCCGCACCTGCGGCGCCTCGCCCGGTCCGCCGCGATGCTCGACCTGCCCGAGCTCGACCTCGACGTGGTCCGCGAGGCCTGCCTGGCCTCGGCGCGGCTGCACGCCCCCGCGCCGTTCCTCCTGCAGAAGCTCGTCGTCACCCGGGGCGTCGAGGGCGGCGACGGCACGCCCACCGCGTGGGTGCGCACCGACGCGATGCCCGACCACTCGCACGAGCGCCGCGACGGCATCGCCGTGGTCGCGCTCGACCGCGGCTACCGCCACGACGTCGCGCAGACCTCGCCCTGGCTGCTGCAGGGCGCCAAGACGCTCTCGTACGCCGTCAACAAGAGCGTGCTGCGCGAGGCCGCCCGCCGCGGGGCCGACGACGTGATCTTCGTGAGCAGCGACGGCTACGCGCTCGAGGGCCCCTCGGCGTCGCTGATCGCGCGCTTCGGCGACCGGTTCGTCACGCCGAGCACCGACCAGGGCATCCTCGAGGGCACGACGCAGGCCGCGGTCTTCGAGACGCTCGAGGCCCTCGGCCACGAGACGGCGTACGAGCTGCTGCCGATGGAGAGCGTCCGCGCGGCCGACGCCCTCTGGCTCGCGTCGAGCGGTCGGCAGATCTCGCCGATCTCGTCGCTCGACGGCGTCCCCGTCGCGTTCGACCGCGACTTCTCGCAGGACCTCGCCGACGCGATGGAGGCGCGGCGCGACTAGCGGCGCTGCACGGCCGGCGGAGCGGCGCGGCGCGGCCGGCGGCGCTGCACGGCCGGCGGAGCGGCGCGGCGCGACTGCCGGCGCTGCACGGCCGGGGGAGGCGGGGTCACCTACCGACCCGACCGCCGCCTCCTCCGGGCCACCAGCACGCCGACCCCCACCGCCCCCGCGACGGCGGCCGCCCGGCGCAGCGCGGGTGCGTGCTCCTCGGCCCGCAGCCACCAGCTGTGCGACCGGGCCCACGCGGGGTGGTCGCCGTGCACCTCGTGCCCGCCCCCCGGGTGGTGCAGGCCGCTCGTCTCTCGAGGCGGCGACGGGGCGTCCCCCCGCTGCCCCCAGAAGAAGTACCGCTCCATGACGTCGTCGACCAGGCGGGGGCTGATCGCCCGGGCGACGACCGCCAGCTTCGCCTGGCCGCCCACGAAGAGGTCGCGCACGGGGTGCTCGGCGGCGTACAGCACCGCCTCGGCGACCGCCTCCGGCGGATACGTCACGTCACGGTGCGCCGGGTGCTGGTCGAGGTAGCTCTGGGCGTTGCGGTCGAACGGCGTGTCGACGCGGCCGGGGTGCACGAGGGTCACGGAGACGGGCACGTGCTGCGCCTCGAGCTCCGTGCGCGTGGCCTCGACGAAGCCGTGGACCGCGTGCTTCGCCGCCGAGTACGTGGACTCGACCGGGGCCGCCCGGTCGCCGAAGACGCTGCCCACGGTGACGAGGGCGAACGCGCCTCCCCCCTCCTCCGCCGCCCGGGCCCTGAAGTGCGCGAGCGCCCGCCGGGTGCCGTGCACGACGCCCCAGAAGTCGGTGTCGAACAGCCGGTGCATGTCGTCGAGGGTGACCTCCTCGACGCCGCCGAAGACCGAGATCCCGGCGACGTTCACCCAGGTGTCGACGCCGCCGAGCTCCTCGACGGCCGTCTCGGCGATGCGGTCGACGTCGTCCGGATCGCCGACGTCGGCGACGACGTGCACGACGCGGGCGCCCTGGGCCCGCAGCCGCTGCTCCTCGGCGACCAGCGCCTCCCTGTCCCTCGCGGCCGTCACGACGGCCGCGCCGCGCGCAGCGAGGGCCCGCACCGTGGCGAGCCCGATGCCGCTCGTGGCGCCTGTGACGACGACGACCTGCTCGGCCAGGGGCCGGAGGTCGCCGTCGTGGACGCGGCCGGGCCGGCGCAGCACGGCGGCGAGCGAGCGCGGCGTCCTCACCGGGGCGTCAGACGGCCGAGCGCGTGGTGCCGCGGCGGCCGAGGAGGAGGCCGAGCGCGACCATGCCGATCGCGAGGACGAAGTGCAGCCAGTCGTCGGCCGAGTTGAGCGGCACGAAGTTGGCCTGGCTCTCCTTGTCGATGACGAGGCCGTAGATCCAGAGCACGGCGTAGACGACGCCGCCCACGATCAGGTACAGGCGGGCGCTGCGCACGGCGCGGGCCAGAGCGACGCCGAGCACGCCGAACAGCAGGTGCACGACGTTGTGCAGCACCGAGACCTGGAAGACGCCGAGCAGCAGGGCGCCCGAGCCGTGGCCGGCGCCGTGCAGCTCGCCGACGTTCGTCGTGAGGCCGGGGATGAACCCGGCCAGCCCCACGACGAGGAAGACGACGCCGACGACGAGCGAGGCCTTCTGCACGGGGGTCTCGGCGAAGCGGTGACGGGCGGTGGTGGTCCGAGCTGAGGTGCTCATGGGGATCTCCTTCGTGGTGGGCCCTGGTGGTCGGTCCCGTCCCATGAAGGCCGCCCGGCCCGGCGGTGTCCGGGCCTTGACAGGGGCACGGAGCACGGGGCACGCGCGGGCGGGCGAGCGCAGGGGAGAGCGCAGGGACGAGCGCAGGGGCGAGCGCACGGGCGAGCTCAGGGGAGAGCCCGGCCCGACGCCGACGAGCGGCCCCGGCGACGCCTCGAGAGGCTCCCCGGCGTCCGGGCGGGGTACACCGGTATCCACGAAGCGAACGTTCATGGCGCTAACTAGTTTCTCTAGACATCTGCGTGCCACACTCGTCTCGACGCCGATTCACGGCGGCGTCACCAGCCCCGAGTTCCCCTCTAGGCGTTCGCAGGACCGCCAGGAATGAGATGAACATGACCACCTCGCTGCACCCCTCCGCCCGCCAGCTCGCCGGGCTCTCGGCCGAGCAGCTCGTCCGCCACGTCCGGTCGCGCGTCGACGTCACGAGCGACAGCTCCTACCTCCGCGACGAGCGCGTGCCCGCCGCCCGCATCCACCCCTACCCCAAGCGTCGCCGCCTGTCGTCGGAGCTGACGACCATCCGCGTCGACGCTGCCCCCGCCGCGGTCGCCGAGCCGACCTACGCGGACTTCCTGCGGCTCGAGACGTCGCGCCAGCTCGCGACCGCGTAGCGGGCCGCCGCACCGCACGACGGAGGGCGGGTGCCCGTCGCCGGGTCGATCTCGATCGACCACGGTGACGGGCACCCGCCCTTCGTCGTGCCCCCGCCGACGAGGCGGGGGCGGGAGCGGAGGCGGGGGCACGGCCACCGGGGTCTCCCCCGGGTGGCCGGCCCGCGCCTCCGGCAGGCCCCCTAGGAGGCGCGGCTCCGCAGCAGCGTGAAGCTCGCGTCGCGCACGAGCAGCGTGGTCACCGGGCCCTCGACCACCTGGTCGGGGTCGCTCGAGCTGGCCAGCTCCCACTCGCCGTGGGGAGCCTCGGGCACCTGGAACTCGACGACGCTCGTCGAGCCGTTGGTGAGGAAGGCGAAGGCGTCGGCGTCCTTGTGCGTCAGCACGAACGTGATCGCCTTGTTCTCGCCCTGCTGCCAGTCGCCGCTCGAGAACGAGTGGTCGTCGGCGCGGCGCACCTGCACGTGGTCGTCGCTCTCGACCTCGGGGGCGTAGCGGAACCAGTCGGGGCGCAGCGCGGCGTTCTCGCGACGGAGCGTGATGAGCTCGCGCGTGAACTCGAGCAGCTCGAGGTCGGCCTGCTCCCAGTCGAACCACGAGATCTCGCTGTCCTGGCAGTAGGCGTTGTTGTTGCCGCCCTGGCTGCGCGCGATCTCGTCGCCGCCGAGGATCATCGGCACGCCCGCGCTGACGAGCAGCGTGCCCAGGAAGTTGCGGCGCTGACGGTCGCGGTACGCGTTGACGGCGCCGTCGTCGGTCGGGCCCTCGATGCCGCCGTTGAACGACTTGTTGTCGCTCTCGCCGTCCTGGTTGTCCTCGCCGTTGGCCTCGTTGTGCTTCTCCTGGTACATCGTCAGGTCGGCGAGGGTGAACCCGTCGTGGGCCGTGACGAAGTTGACGCTGGAGAGCGGCGAGCGCCGCGAGTCCTCGTAGACGTCGGGGCTGCCGAGCACGCGGTCGGAGAAGGTCGACAGCACGCCGGGCTCGCCGTTCCAGAACTCGCGGACGTCGTCGCGGAACTTGCCGTTCCACTCCGACCAGTCGGCCGGGAAGCCGCCGACCTGGTAGCCCGCGGTGTCCCAGGGCTCCGCGATCATCTTGACGCTCTTCAGCACCGGGTCCTGGTGGATGAGGGTGAGGAAGGCGCTGTGCTCGCTCGCCTCGCCGCCCTGGCGGGTCAGCGTGGTGGCGAGGTCGAAGCGGAAGCCGTCGACGTGCATCTCGGTCACCCAGTAGCGGAGGCTGTCCATGATGAGGGCGAGCGCGGCGGGGTGGCTGACGTTGAGGCTGTTGCCGGTGCCGGTGGTGTCGAAGTAGGCCGACTCCTCGCCCTCGACGAGACGGTAGAAGGCCGCGTTGTCGATGCCCTTGAACGACAGGGTCGGGCCCATGTGGTTGCCCTCGGCGGTGTGGTTGTAGACGACGTCCATCCACACCTCGAGGCCGGCCTCGTGGAAGGCCTTGACCATGGCCTTGAACTCGGCGACCTGGCCGCCGCGGGTGCCGGCGGCCTTCGAGGCGTACTCGTCGTGCGGGGCGAAGAAGCCGATGGAGTTGTAGCCCCAGTAGTTGCGGAGGCCCTTCTCCTCGAGGTGGCTGTCCTGCACGAACTGGTGCGTCGGCAGCAGCTCGACGGCGGTGACGCCGAGGTCGGTGAAGTACTTGATCGCGGCGGGGTGCGCGAGGCCCGCGTACGTGCCGCGGATCTCCTCCGGCACCTCGGGGTGCTGGCGCGTGAAGCCCTTCACGTGCACCTCGTAGACGACCGTCTCCTCGAGGGGCGTGAGCGGGCGCTCGTCGTCGCCCCAGTCGAAGCTGCGGTCGGCGATGACGCTGCGCGGCATCGCGGGGGCGGAGTCGGTGGTGTCCATCGTCTCGGGGTCGTCCATGTCGTGGCCGAAGACGGCCTGGCCCCAGTCGAAGGTGCCGTCGAGGGCGGTGGCCCACGGGTCG
Organism: Frigoribacterium endophyticum; assembly: GCF_011759585.1. Lineage (GTDB taxonomy): Bacteria > Actinomycetota > Actinomycetes > Actinomycetales > Microbacteriaceae > Frigoribacterium > Frigoribacterium endophyticum. The sequence continues at coordinate 90,051 of NZ_JAAOYV010000001.1, read as the reverse complement.
AGCAGCAGCTTGTGCTCGTTGTGGCGGAGGCCCGCGGAAGGGTCCCAGGGGCCTGCGACACGGAAGCCGTAGCGGCTGCCGACCCGCGCCTCCGGCACGACCGTGTGGAACACGTGGCCGGTGCGCTCGACGAGCTCGGTGCGGTGCTCGGCACCGGGGGTGCCGTCGGCCGCGTCGTCGTCGAACAGGCAGAACCAGATGTGGTCGGCGGTCTCGGAGTACACGGCGACGTGGGCGCCGCCGCCGTCGAGGGGCGTGACGCCGAGGGGGTAGGGCTTGGAGCGAGATGCGGTCATCACTCAGATGTACAGGAGCGCGGGAGGCGCGGGCCAAGCTGAGCGGTCCGCTCGCCCCCGTACCCCTCGCCCCGCCCCCTAAAACCCGCCCCTCTCACTTCCCGCGCGCCCGCCCTCCGCTCTTCGTCGAACCCGCGATCGGACATCGCACCCCTGTGCGCACGGGTGCGATGTCCGATCCCGGGTTCTTCCGTGAGCCTCCTCCGCCCGGGAGGCGCCTCCCCCGTCCACAGGGCCACTCCCGTCAGCGGCGCTCCCGGCCGCGAATCGCGCACACTCGGGCATGGCCAGTACCGATCCCACCCAGCTGCCCCTGCTGCCCCTGCTGCGCGTCGCGACTCATGGCGACTCGTCCCGCGAAGCTCGGGCTCTGCGTCGCGGGGCCGAGCGTGGCCTGCTCCACCGCGTGCGTCGAGGCGTCTACGTCGACCTCGCCGACTGGACGGCGTTGGAGGCGCGGGGCAGGCACGTCGTGACGGTCCGTGCCAGCGTGGCCGGCGCGTCCCCGAGCATCGCGGTGTCGCACGAGTCGGCTGTCGCCCTCCATGGGCTCCCGACGGTGGGGCGCCGACTCGATGACGTCGTCCGCACGATCGACGAGCACCGGAGGACGGTCAAGCGCACGCCGACGTTCCTAGTCCGGCCGGGCCCCCTCCCCGACGACGACGTCGTGGAGGTCGCGGGCGTCCGGGTCACCTCGCTGTTGAGGACGGCAGCCGACATGGCCAGGACCGCGTCGTTCGCCGAGGCGGTGCTCTGCGTGGACGCCGTCCTCCGCCGCATCGTGCTGGGGGGCGAGCACCGCGATGGCCCTGACGTCGACGCGAGGCTGACGCAGGTCCGAGCAGCGCTCGTGTCCCGGGTCGGACCGCCCGGGCACAAAGGCGGGCGCGCGGCCAGGCGCATCATCGCCTTCGCGTCACCGTGGGCCGAGAACGGGGGCGAGTCGCTGCTGCGGATCGCCCTCCATGAGCTGGGAGTCGCGCAGCCCGTCCTCCAGAAGGTCTTCCGCCTGCACGGGCGCGTCGTCGCTCGCGCCGATGTCCAGCTCCCCGACGGGGCCGTGCTCGGGTTCGACGGCATGGAGAAGCTCGTCGACGGTCGCATGCTCGCCGGCCGCTCGACCGCCCAGGCGCTCCGCGAGCAGAAGGCACGTGACCGCGCCCTCCTCGCCCTGCCTGACGTGAGGACGGTCATCCACTGCGACTACGTCGACGTGGTCCGGCCTGAGCAGCTGGCGGAGCTGCTGAGGGCGGGCGGCGTCTCCCTCGATCCCCGGCGGATCCGGGCCGCTGCTCGTGCTGCCCGTGCCAGGTTCGACGGCGTCGGGCCTCGATGAACCTCGTTCCGGACGAAGAACCCGTGCGTGCAGGGGTGTTTTGTCCGATCGCGGGTTCTTCGGGGACGACCCAGGGGACGGGAGCGGCGCGAGGGGCGGGCTAGCTGACGTGCACGTCAGGGCGGCGGGAGCGGTTCGGCTCGGCGCGGCGGAGCACCTCGCGCGTCACCGGGGCGACCTCGCCGGCGCCCGTGACGAGGAAGCGGCCCATGTTCGACAGCGGCCCGCCCTCGGTCCACTCGAAGTAGATGTCGGGCGCGACCCCGGTCTCGTCGCGGATGGCCAGCAGCACCGAGGCGAGCGTGTTCGGCACCGCGCCGCTCGTGACCCGCAGCACCCGGTAGCCGTGCACGACGTGGCCGGTGACGACGAGGTCCTCCTCGAAGTTCGACGAGTCGCCCGGGTGCACCTCGACGAAGATCACGGGCGCCCGCTGCGGGATCCCGCTGTAGCGCCGCTCCGCCGTCAGCTTCTTCTTGTAGATCTCGGCGACCTCGCGGCCGGGCTCGTGCGCGATGAGCCGGATCGAGCCGTACTCGTCGGCGTCCTCCCGCACGTACCCGAGGGCCGTGTCGTCGAAGGTGATCGACGTCGCCCGCAGCTGGAACGACCGCCGCACCCGTGAGATCAGCGACACCGCCATGATCCCCACGATGAAGATCGCGGCGATCCGCACACCGTCGGGCCGCTCGACCACGTTGACGATCGTCGTGTAGACGAAGACGAGCGCGATGGCCCCGAAGCCCACCGTGCGCTTGCGCTGCCGGGCCCGACGGGCCGAGAGCGTGACCGCGACGGAGGCGCTGGTGATCAGCACGAGCACGCCGGTCGCGTAGGCCCCGCCCTGGGCGTCGACGTCCGCGTCGAACACGACGGTGATGACGAACGCGATCACCGTGAAGACCAGGACGAGCGGCCGCACGGCCCGGGCCCACTGCGGAGCCATGCCGTACCGGGGCAGGTAGCGCGGTACGAGGTTCAGCAGCCCGGCCATGGCGGAGGCGCCGGCGAACCAGAGGATGCAGATGGTGCTGACGTCGTAGAGCGTGCCGAAGCCGTTGCCGAGGTACTCGTGCGCCAGGTAGGCCAGGGCCCGGCCGTTCGCCGACCCTCCCGACTGGAACTCCTCCTGCGGGATGAGCAGGGTGGTGACGAAGCTCGACAGGATGAGGAACGAGCTCATGATCAGGGCGGCCGTGGTCAGCAGCCGTCGAGCTCCGCGGATGCGCCCGGTGGGCCGCTCGTCGGTGTCGTCGGGGTCACCGGTGATCTGCGGCATGACCGCGACGCCGGTCTCGAAGCCGGAGAGCCCGAGCGCGAGCTTCGGGAAGACGATGAGCGCGATGCCGACCATCACGACCGGGTTGCCGTGCTGCACGGTCAGCGCCTGCCACCAGTTGCCGATCACCACCGTGTTCTCGGCCACGTGGAAGATCGACACGGCGATCACGACGAGGTTCAGCACCAGGAAGACGCCGACCAGCACGACGGCGATGCCGATCGCCTCCTTGAACCCGCGGAGGAAGACCGCCGCGAGGAGGGCGACCAGGAAGAGCGTGATCGGTACCTCTGCCCCGTGGAACCACTCGGGCGTGAAGGGGTTCTCGACCGCGTGCGCCGTGGCGTCGGCGGCCGACAGCGTGATGGTGATCATGAAGTCGGTGGCCGCGAAGCCGAGCAGCACGAGCACGAACAACTTGCCGCCCCACCAGGGCAGCAGGCGTTCCAGCATCGCGATCGAGCCCTCGCCGCGCGGGCTCTCGCGGGCGACGCGACGGTAGACGGGAAGCGCGCCGAGCAGCGTCAGCACCACGAGCACGATGGTCGCGAGCGGCGACAGGAGCCCCGCGGCGACGGCGGCGATGGCCGGCTGGTAGCCGAGGGTCGAGAAGTAGTCGACGCCCGTGAGGCACATCACGCGCCACCACGAGTGGGTCTTCTCCACCTTCTCGGCGTGCGGGCCCTGGTGGGCGCCGGAGTTCTCGGTCAGGCCGTCCAGCAGCCAGTTCCGGAGGCGCGCGCCGGCCACCGGGGTCGGCTGCGGTTCCAGCGCATCGGCGTCCCTGCCGGACTTCTCGGAGACTGTGGACACGGTCGGACCTCTCGCTCGCGCGGCCTCGGGACGGCGCGCGCACACAACGCTAAGCCCCGGTGGTGCGCCGGGAGCCGAGCGGGCGTGAGGATCGCGTTAGGACTCGGGGCGGGCCTCCCCCGCGGGGGTCTCGTCGGGCAGGAAGCGGTAGCCCATGCCGAGCTCGGTCACGAGGTAGCGCGGAGTCGCGGGCACCGGCTCGAGCTTCTTGCGCAGCTGCGCGAAGTAGAGGCGGAGGTACCCGGTGTCCTTCGCGTGGAACGGACCCCATACCTGCGTCAGCAGGGTCTCACGGGTGACGAGCTTGCCCGGGCTCTGCAGCAGCAGCTCGAGCACGCGCCACTCGGTCGGGGTCAGCCGCACCGTCTCGCCGCCCCGGGTGACGGTGGTCGACGAGAGGTCGACCCGCACGTCGCCGAAGGCCACGACGGGGGCGTCGTCGTCGCCGGGCGCGAGCCGCCGCGTGAGCGCCCGGAGCCGGGCCAGCAGCTCCTCCATCGCGAACGGCTTCGTCACGTAGTCGTCGGCGCCCGCGTCGAGCGCCTCGACCTTGTCGGCCGCGTCGGTGCGCCCCGAGACCACGAGGATCGGCACGGTCGACCAGCCGCGGATGCCCGCGATCACCTCGACCCCGTCGAGCCGCGGCATGCCGAGGTCGAGCATCACCAGGTCGGGGCGGTGAGCGACGACGGCGTCGAGCGCCTCGCGGCCGTCGGCCGCGGTGTGGATCTCGTACCCCCGGGCCCCCAGGGTCACCTTGAGCGCCCGCAGGATCTGCGGGTCGTCGTCGGCGATCAGTATCTTCACGGCTCCTCCCCGCCGACCGTACCCGACGCCCCGGCCACGGCGAGGGCCGCCGGCGTAGGGATCCCGTCAGGATCGCCGGGGCCGTCGCCGTCGGGCAGCGACACCACCATCGTCAGCCCGCCGCCCGGGGTGTCGTCGAGGGTGAGCGTGCCCGACATCGCCTCGGTGAAGCCCTTGCTGAGCGCGAGCCCGAGGCCGAGGCCGGTCGCGTTGTCGGTGTCGCCGAGCCGCTGGAACGCCGTCATGATCTCGCCGCGCCGCTCGGGAGGGATGCCCGGCCCCCGGTCGACGACCCGCACCTCCACCCGGTCGGCGAAGCCGCTCGTCGAGATGCGCACCCGCTGCCCCTCCGGCGAGAACCGCAGGGCGTTGTCGAGCAGGTTGACCAGGACCCGCTGCAGCAGCACGCGGTCGGCCCGCACGGGCGGCACGGACGCCCGCAGCGCGAGCTCGACGTCGGCGGGGCCGAGCCCCAGCTCGTCGAGCGCCCCGAGCACGACCTCGTCGACGTCGACGTCGTCGGTCGAGACGGCGAGGGCGCCGGCCTGCACGCGGCTCACGTCGAGCAGGTTGGTCACGAGGGCGGCGAGCGACTCGAGGCTCTCGTACGCGGTCGAGAGCAGCTCGTCGCGGTCGGCGTCGCTCCAGTCGACGTCGGCCTGGCGCAGCCCGCTGATCGAGGCCGTCGCCGCGGCCAGCGGGCGTCGGAGGTCGTGCCCCACGGCGGCGAGCAGGGCGCTCCGCATGCGGTCGACCTCGGCGAGCGGTGCCACCTGGCCGGCCTCGCGGCTCAGGGCGGAGTGCTCGAGCGCCGCCTCGACCTGGGCCGCGACGACCACGAGGAGGCGGCGGTCGGCCGCCAGGAGCCCGCCGCCGGTCAGCTCGAGGGCAGCCCCCGACCCCGCGGGCAGCGTCGCGACGGAGTCGGAGTCGGAGTCGGAGCGTGGGTCGGGGTGAGCATCCGCCCCGGCGGCCCCGCCCCCCGGGGCGACGGAGGACGCGAGCTCGACGTCGCCCTGCAGCACGCGGACCCGCGTCAGCCCCAGCGCCTCGCGCGTGCGCTCGACGAGCGCCTGAACGGCGTCCTGGCCGCGCAGCACGCTGCCCGAGACGGTGGCGAGCAGCTCGGTCTCGGCCAGGGCCCTCGCCGCCGCCCGGCTGCGCCGGGCCGCCTGGTCGACGACCCAGCTGACCAGCGCGGCGTTGACGACGTAGAGCACCAGCGCCAGGAAGTGCAGGGGCTCGGCGATGGTCAGCTCGTACACCGGCGCGATGAAGAGGAGGTCGAGCGCCACGCCCGAGAGCAGGGCGGCGACGAGCGCGGGCCAGAGGCCGCCGACGACGGCCACCACGATGACGAGCAGCTGGAAGAGCAGCACGTCGCCCGCGATGCCGTCCTCGCTGCGGTGCCCGACCAGCAGCCACGCGAGCAGCGGGCCGCCGAGCAGCGTGAGGGCGAAGCCGGCGAGGACGCGCCCGCGCGACAGGGCACCGCCGATGCGCGGCAGCGCCCAGCCCCGACCGGCCGAGCCGTGGTTGACGATGTGCACGTCGATCTGCCCGGACTCGCGGATGACGGTGGCGCCGATCCCCTGGCCCGTGAGCGCCGTCGCGAGGCGCCCCCGTCGGCTGACGCCGATGACCAGCTGCGAGGCGTTCGTGCCGCGGGCGAACTCGACGAGGGCCTGGGGCACGTCGTCGCCGACGACCTGGTGGTACGTGCCGCCGAGCTTCTCGACGAGGGCGCGTTGCGCCGCGAGCGCTCCCGGCACGCCCTGCCGCAGGCCGTCCTGGCTGCTGACGTGCACGGCGATCAGCTCGCCCCCGGCCGACCGCGCGGCGATGCGGGCCGCCCGCCGCACGAGGGTCTCGCCCTCGGCACCACCGGTGAGCGCGACGACGACCCTCTCTCGCGCCTCCCACGGGCTGTCGATGCCGTGCTCGACCCGGTAGGCCTTGAGGGCGCTGTCGACCTCGTCGGCGAGCCAGAGCAGCGCCAGCTCGCGGAGGGCGGTGAGGTTGCCGAGCCGGAAGTAGTTCGAGAGGGCGGCGTCGACGCGCGAGGCGGGGTAGACGTCGCCCGCCGCCAGGCGGTCGCGCAGCGCCTGGGGCGCGAGGTCGACCACCTCGAGCTGGTCGGCCGACCGCAGGACGGCGTCGGGCACCGTCTCGCGCTGCACCGTGCCGGTGATCTGCTCGACGACGTCGTTGAGCGACTCGATGTGCTGCACGTTGACGGTCGAGATGACGGAGATGCCGGCGTCGAGCAGCACCTGGACGTCGCGCCAGCGCTTGTCGTGCGTGCCGCCCGGGGCGTTCGTGTGGGCGAGCTCGTCGACGAGCGCGAGCTGGGGCCGGCGGGCCAGCACGCCCTCGAGGTCCATCTCGTCGAGCTCGACCCCGCGGTGCTCGACGACGCGACGCGGGACGACCTCGAGGTCGCCGAGCACCGAGGCCGTCGCGGCGCGGCCGTGCGTCTCGACGACCGCGACGACGACGTCCTTGCCCTCGTCGCGCAGCCGACGCCCCTCCTCGAGCATCGTGTAGGTCTTGCCCACCCCCGGTGCCGCGCCGAGCAGCACCCGCAGTCGTCCTCGTGTCATGCGCTCAGCATCGCACCCGCGCACGACCGGGGCGTCGAGGGCCCGTCGCGCCGGGGAGGGCACCGCGAAGCGTCCACCTGGGGAGGACTCACGGCGAGCGCTAGGGTCGGCCCATGCGCCCCGGCCCCGTCACGATCGTCTACCGCCTCGTCTTCGCGGCGCTCACCCTCACGGCGGTGACCGCGCAGTTCCGGGTGACGCTCGTGAACGACTCGTCGATCGCGAACTTCTTCTCGTACTTCACGAACCTCAGCAACCTGCTCGCGACCGTGGTGTTCACGGTCGGGGCGATCAGGGTCGCCCGCGGCGCCCCCGACTCCCGCGCCTGGTCGGTCGTGCGGGCCGGCACGGTCGTCGCCATGGTCTTCGTGGGGATCGTCTTCAACGTGCTGCTGGCGGGCCTCGACGTCGGGGCCCTCGTGCCGTGGGTGAACGTCGTGGTGCACATGCTGATGCCGGTGGCGGTGCTGGTCGACTGGGTCGTGTGGCCGCCCGAGCGACGCCTGCCCTGGTGGGCGGCCGCGGTGTGCCTCGTCTACCCGGTCGTCTACAGCGTGTACTCGCTCGTCCGCGGAGCGGTCATCGGGTTCTACCCGTACCCGTTCTACGACCCGTCGGCCGTGGGCGGGGCGGGCGGGGTCGCGCTGTACCTCGTGGTGCTGGTCGTCGCCCTGGCGGTGCTCGCGACGCTGGTCGTCCTCGTCGGTCGCCGCCGCCGCGCCCGCACCGCGCAGACTCCGTGAGCCCAGACTCCGTGAGCACCGACACGGCCGCTCTGAACGAAGGAAAGCCCCGGTCGGCACCTGGCGAGAGGTGTTCGATCGGGGCTTTCCAGCGGAGCCGGTGGGATTTGAACCCACGGTTCCCACAAAGGGAACTCCACCTTAGCAGGGTGGTGCACTAGGCCGAACTATGCGACGGCTCCTCGAGCGCTGGGTCAGGGACGACAGCGCGCACCGACGATCATAGCGGGCCGAGCGCGATCTGCCGAACCGCGCCCCCTGCACCGCGTGGCCCGCCGCTCGACGGTCGGTCGGGCCGTGGTCTCTCACCCGCGATTCACCCGCAAGCCCCCCTCCTGGGGGCCACGACCGGCTTGTCCGCCATTATGCGGACACATAGAGTACCCCTGACGCCGACGACGGCGGAGGTGCGGCAGCTCGACAGCACGAGCACGTCCACCCCTTGCCGGACACTCCCCCGCTGCCCGAGCGCGTCACCGTGCCACCCCGACTCCGCGAGCGTACCCGACGCCCGCGGTGGGCACACCCCCGCCGACAGCGACGTCGACTCCGTCCCCCTGCGGCGCCGAACCCCTGATCCCGGCGCCGCAGGGCCCCTCATGCGTGCCGGTTCGGGCCGCCGCGTGAGACCCGGGTCGTCCCGGCGAGCTGGTTACTCGCCGGGACGACTTCCCGGTCGCACCTCGGGCCCGCCTGCGGGCCCGCGACCTACTTGCCGAACCCGACCGAGCAGGTCTGGTCCGCGGCCGTCTGCCCGGTGAGCCCCGTGATCACCTCGGTCGACCCCGCGGCCGGCGGCGTGGTCGTCGTCACGCCCGGGTCGGTGGTCGGCGCGGCCGTGGGGGCAGGAGTCGCGGTGTCGGCAGGTGCCGGAGCCGCCGCCCCCGGGTCGGTCGGCGCCGCGCTCTCGGTGGTCTCCGAGCCGATGCCCGTGCTGCCCTCGGGGAGGGTGAACGGCACGTCGGCGGCGATGGCGTCGAAGAGCTGCGTCGCCACCGACGTCGTCGGCTGCACCTTGCCCGCGTAGACGCCCGTGCCGCCGGTCGTGCCGGGGTACTGCACGAAGTTGACCGCGTCGAGCGGCAGGTCCTTGAGGGCGCTGCCGATCTGCACCATCGTGGTGACGTTCGTCAGGCCCTCGGAGAGGGTCATGTTGCTCGCCGCCGCGCGGGCCAGGGAGTAGAGCTTCGTCGGGTCGCCGAGGGTGTCGGCGCTCTTGACCGTGCGCAGCAGCGACGACAGGTAGACCTGCTGGCTGCTGATGCGGCCCAGGTCGGAGCCGTCGCCGACGCCGTGACGGGTGCGCAGGAAGGCCAGGGCGTCGGCCCCCGACAGCACGGTCTCGCCGGCCTGCAGGTCGAGCCCCGTGTAGCGGTCGGTGATCGGCGTCGCGGCGCAGACGGGCACTCCCCCGACCGCGTTCGACATCTCGATGACGCCGTTGAACGAGATCATGCCGGCGAAGGGGATGTCGAGGCCGGTGAGGGCCGACACGGTCGAGACCACGCAGCTCAGTCCGCCGTACGACCACGCCTCGTTGATGGGCCTGGCCGACATGGCCGAGTAGTAGCCGCTGCCGTCCTCGCGGGCGCAGGCCGGGATGGGCACCACCATGTCGCGCGGGATGCTGACGGCCGTGGCGTTGGTGTGGTCGGCGGAGACGTGGAGCAGGATGTTGACGTCGTTGAGGGTCGCGTCACGCTCGCCGAACGCCGCGGCGTCCTGCGAGGCGTCGTTGTCGGTGCCGACCACGAGGATGTTGAAGCCGCCCTCGAAGGCGGCGATCGACGGCGCCTCCGGGGCCTTCGTCTCGCCCTTCGCCGCGGGCAGGGCCACGCCGGTGCCGAGGTCGCTCTTCACCTGGTAGGCCGCGATCGCCCCGACGGAGGCGCCGCTTACCAGCACGACGGCGAGGGCCCCGGCGAGGATCTTGGCCACGCCTCCGACCGGCCCGCCCGAGCGCAGGCGGCCGTGGCGGGCGATCCCCGTCGAGCCCGACCTCGCCGCGCGCCGCGAGAGGTGCACCGTCTCGTCGGCCGGGGCGGGCGTGGTGCGGCTCCGGCCGGCACCGTGGCCCCCGGTCGCGCGGTCGCGTCGCGGAGAGCGGTCACGTCGGTCACGTCGGTCACGGAGATCGCTCACGCAGGGGGTCCTCTCGGTCGTCGCGGGCACACGACGGTCACGCTCACGAGGAGGCCGGCGGTGCCCGTGCGATGGGCGGGCAGAAGGCATTGTAGACAGAGCGCCCTAGGTGCCCGCCACAGGAACGGGCCGACGAAGCCCCTCTCTGGGGGTGCCGCGCCGGGGTCCCGCCCGGGGCCGTGCGGGAGGTCCCGCGGCCCTGCCGGGGCCCGCCCCGACGCACGCGGGGGCGCCGTCCCCGCCTACAGTGGGGAGTCGACCTGCCGGAGGGACGACATGGGCGACGACCGCAGCCGTGACCTGAGCGGCGCCCTCCTGGGCGACCGCTACCGACTCGACGGCGTCCTCGGGCGCGGGGGCATGGCCACCGTGTACCGCGCCGTCGACACGGCCCTCCGGCGCCCGGTGGCGCTGAAGCTGCTCGCGCCGAACAGCGGCGACGCGGACGACCTGCGGCGCGCGCACTCCGAGATCGACCTGCTCGCCTCGCTCGAGCACCACGCCCTCGTGACCCTCTACGACGCCGACGTCGCGGTCGTGGACGGCGACGAGCGCCCCTACCTCGTCATGCAGCTCGTCGACGGCCCCACCCTCGACCGGCGCCTGCACGACGGCCCCGTCGCGGGCGACGAGGTGCAGCGGATGGCCGCCGACCTCGCCGAGGCCCTCCACGTCGTCCACTCCGCCGGCATCGTGCACCGCGACCTGAAGCCGGGCAACGTGCTGCTCGCGCCGTCGCCCGTCCCGGGCCAGGAGTTCCGCGCGCTGCTCGCCGACTTCGGCATCGCCCAGCTCAGCGGCGCGACGCGGCTGACGGCGCCGGGCTCCGTGCTCGGCACCGCGGCCTACCTCAGCCCGGAGCAGGCCCTCGGCGGCGACGTCGGCACGGCCTCCGACATCTGGTCGCTCGGCCTCGTGCTGCTCGAGGTCGTCACGGGCCGCCGCGAGTTCCCGGGCACGCTGATGGAGTCACTGAGCGCCCGCCTGAGCCGCGACCCGGTCGTCCCAGCGTCGGTCGGCGCCGACTGGCAGGCCCTGCTCACCGCGATGACGGCCCGCGACCCCGCGGCCCGCCCGACCGCCCTCGACGTGCTGCGCGAGGCGCGCGCTGCGGCTGCGCCCGTCGTGACCGCGGGAGCAGGAGCGGGTGCCGGAGGCGCGGCGACGGCCCCCGGGGCGACCAGCGACGGGCGCGGGGCCGGTGGCGCTGCCGTGGCGGGCCTGGCCGCCGGTGCCGGCCTCGCCGCGGGCGCTGGGACTGCCGCTGCCGCGACTGCGGCCGCCGGAGCAGACCAGCCGACCGGCGCGATGCCCGCCGGCGACGCCCCCACCGCCCGCTTCCCCGCCGGAGGTTCCCCGACGGCCCGTCTCGACCCCGCGGCCGGCGCCGGCGACGCCCCCACCCGGGCGCTCCCGTCCGACGACGCCCCCACGCGGCGCTTCGCCGAGGCGGGCTCGGCCGGGGTCGCCGCGGGGGCCGGGGCAGCCGGGGCCGCGACCTCCCCGCTCGGGTCGACCCGCGCCTCCTCGGGGGCCGCGCGCAGCGCCGGGGGCGACGACGAACGGCCCGGCCGCCGTCGCGTGCTGGTCGGAGTGGTCGTCGCCGTCGTGCTGCTCGCCGTGCTGGCCGCCGTGGCCCTCGCCCTCGGCGCAGGCCGCGGCAGCGACCCCGCCGACGACCCGAGCAGGCCGGTCGAGACGACCGAGACCAGCCCGGAGCCGAGCGTCGCGCCGAGCGAGGAGGCCCCCGCCGGGGAGCCGAGCACGGAGCCGACCGTGGCGCCCGCTCCCGCGCCGGAGACGACGGCGCCCGCGCCGTCGGAGGAGGAGCCGGACGAGGACGAGAACGAGCCCGACGAGGACGAGGGCGGTCCGGGCCAGGCGACGCCGCCGTCGGGCACCGTGCCCGGCCAGGGCACCGGCACCGGCACCGGCAACAACGGGAACGGCAACGGCAACGGCAAGCCCACCGGCGCCGGCGCCGCTGTGCCCGGCGTGGACGCCACCGTCGTCACCGGGCCGGGCAACGGCAACGGCAAGGACAAGGGCAAGGGCCCCGGCACGGCGACCGACTGACCCTGCCCGCGCCGCGCCTCCTACTTCCGGTTCGCGACCAGCGCGACCGCGTACGCCGGGTACCACTGCCCCGCCGGGGGGCCGCCGTTGCAGGGCCCGTCGCTGGCTCCCGGCGTCTTCACCCAGAGCAGGGCGTCGAGCCCGGTGGTGCCGCCCGTCACGCGCGGGGTCTGGCCGAGGCCCGCACCGGGGGCGTTGCACCAGGTGCCCTTCCAGCCCCGCCCGTTGCGCGACACGTCGATGACGTAGTGGGTGCCGCCGAGCGCCGCCGAGACCTTGTCGGCGTAGGCCCGCTCCGGGTCGACGCCGTAGTAGTTCGCGACGTTCGTGAAGAAGCCCCGGGCGCGGTCGACGCCCGCCGCCTTCAGCCGGGCGGCCATCTCGGTGGGCGCGACCCAGTTCGAGTTGCCGCCGTCGAGGTAGGCGGGCACGCCCGCGTCGGCCAGGGCCGCGACGGCGGCGGCGAGGGTCGCGGTCCGGGTCGTGGTCGTCTCGGGGCACGAGCCGAGGTGGCCGAGCGAGTCGGGCTCGACGAGCACGACGGCGCGGTGGCCCCGGAGGGTGTCGGCGACGAGCTGGTTCCAGCGCAGGTAGGCGGCGTCGTCGACCGCCCCGCCGCCCGACCAGCCGCCGCAGTCGCGGCCGGGGATCTCGTACGTGACGAAGACGGGCGTGCGCCCCTTCGCCTCGGCGGCGGCGAGGGTGCGCTGCACGACCTTCACCAGCATGACGTCGTCGTACCAGCTGCCGAGCCAGGTCGCGATCGACTGGTCGGCGATCGTCCGGGCCGCGGCGGCCTCCGTGGTGCGGCCTGCAGCCTGCAGCTGCGCGGCCGCCGTCGCGGCGGCGCCGGTCGGGTCGACGTAGAGGCCGCCGCGGTAGACGGTGCCGGCCGAGGCCGTGCGGATGGTGGCGGAGGTGACGGTCGCGGACGACGCGGCGGTCGCCGCGGCCGCGGGGTCTGCAGGGGAGGCGGTGGGCACGGCGACGAGGCCGGTCGCGAGCGCGACGGCGGCCCCGAGCACCAGGCCCCGGCGGGCGAGGGAGGTCACGGGGTGGGTTCCGTTCGGTGGGGAGGGCGGCGGGGCGGAGCACCCGTCGACCAGGCGACGGACGCGGGTGACGCCGACCTGGTGCCGTCAGTGCAGCACGGGCCCCCGTGCGCCTCAAGCCCCCGTGCGGTGCCGACGCCGCCCGTCTTCGGGGGTGGGGGCACGCCCGTCGTCCCCCCTCCGGCCGACCCGGCCCGCGCCTCCTGCGAGCTCGCACCGGGAGCCGTGGGAGTCGCGGGCACGGTGGCTGCACGTCTCCCGCATCCGGGCTGGCAGCGGGCCGCCCGCTCCCTGGGTGCGGGCTACGAGCCGGCACGGCGCCCGCCCCGGGCCCTGGTGGACGTCGGTGGTCAGGCGTACCGTCGCTCGCGTGACACGACCCACGACGACGACCGTCGGCGAGCTGCGAGCCTCCGGGCACCGGCTGCGACCGCTCCGCACCGAGATCCGCGACAACCTGCTCTCCGCCCTGCGCGAGGGCCGCGACCCCTGGCCCGGGCTGCACGGGCTCGAGACCACCGTGCTGCCCCAGCTCGAGCGGGCCCTGCTCGCCGGGCACGACGTGGTGCTGCTCGGAGAGCGGGGCCAGGGCAAGACGCGCCTGCTGCGCACCTTGGCCGGCCTGCTCGACGAGTGGTCGCCGGTGATCGAGGGGTCCGAGCTCGGCGAGCACCCGTTCGAGCCGATCACGACCGAGAGCATCCGCCGGGCGGCGGAGCTCGGCGACGACCTGCCGGTCGCCTGGCGTGGGCGCGACGAGCGCTACGTCGAGAAGCTCGCGACGCCCGACACGAGCGTCGCCGACCTGATCGGCGACGTCGACCCGATGAAGGTGGCCGAGGGCCGTAGCCTCGGCGACCCCGAGACGATCCACTTCGGGCTCATCCCCCGCGGCCACCGCGGCATCGTCGCCGTCAACGAGCTGCCCGACCTGGCCGAGCGCATCCAGGTCGCGATGCTCAACGTGATGGAGGAGCGCGACATCCAGATCCGCGGCTACGTGCTGCGGCTCCCGCTCGACGTGCTCGTGGTCGCGAGCGCGAACCCGGAGGACTACACGAACCGCGGCCGCATCATCACGCCCCTGAAAGACCGGTTCGGTGCCGAGATCCGCACCCACTACCCGATCGAGCTCGACGACGAGATCGCGGTGATCCGGCAGGAGGCCGACCTCGTGGCCGAGGTGCCCGACGTGCTCGTCGAGGTGCTCGCCCGCTTCACGCGCGCGCTCCGCGACTCGCCCTCGGTCGACCAGCGCAGCGGCGTCAGCGCTCGGTTCGCGATCGCCGGGGCCGAGACGATCGCCGCCGCCGCGCTGCACCGCGCGACGCGCCAGGGCGAGCCCGAGGCCGTGGCCCGGCCGATCGACCTCGAGACGGCCGTCGACGTGCTCGGCGGCAAGATCGAGTTCGAGTCGGGCGAGGAGGGGCGAGAAGACGAGATCCTCGACCACCTGTTGCGGACGGCCACGGCGGAGGCCGTGCGCGCGCACCTGCGGGGCGTCGACCTCGACCTGCTGGTCGACGCGCTCGAGGCCGGCCGCATGGTGACGACCGGCGAGCAGGTGACGGCGCGCGACTTCCTCGCCGGCCTGCCCTCGCTCGGCGAGTCCGACCTCTACGACCGGGTCGCGGAGCGTCTCGGCGCCACCAGCGACGGGCAGCGCGCGGGGGCGATCGAGCTCGCGCTCGAGGGCCTCTGGCTGGCCCGTCGGGTCAGCAAAGAGGCGGGCGACGGGCAGGCCGTCTATGGCTAGGGCGAACCGGCGGCTCGGGCGCGGCTCGAGCTACCGGAGGTTCGACGGCGGGCCCGACCCACTGGCGCCGCCGGTCGACCTGCGCGAGGCCCTCGACGCGGTCGGCGAGGACGTCATGGCGGGGCGGTCGCCCGAGGCGGCGCTGCGCGAGTTCCTGCGCCGCGGCGGCAGCGACGGTCGCGGTCTCGACGACCTCGCCCGCCGCGTCGCTGAGCGACGCCGCGAGCTGACGCGGGGCACCGACCTCGACGGCACGCTGCGCGAGGTCGCGGCGCTGCTCGAGCGGGCGGTGCTCGACGAGCGCCGCCAGCTCGCGCGCGACGTCGAGCTCGACGACGGCGACCGTGCGCTGGCCGAGCTGCAGCTCGACAGCCTGCCGCCGTCGCCCGCGGCCGCCGTCGCCGAGCTGGCGGACTACCGCTGGCAGAGCCGGCAGGCCCAGGCCGACTACGACGCCATCCGCGACCTGCTCGGCCGCGAGATGCTCGACCAGCGCTTCGCCGGCATGAAGCAGGCGCTCGAGGGCGCCACCGACGCTGACCGTGCCGCGACGACGCAGATGCTCGCCGACCTCACCGACCTCCTCGAGGCCCACCGGCGCGGCGACGACGTCGAGCAGCAGTTCGACGACTTCATGGCCGCGCACGGCGACGCCTTCCCCGAGGGGCCCGAGACGGTCGACGAGCTGATCGACGCCCTCGCGGCGCGGGCGGCCGCGGCGCAGCGGCTGCGCAACTCGCTGACCCCCGAACAGCGCGACGAGCTCGACGCGCTCGCGCAGCAGGCCTTCGGCTCGCCCGAGCTGATGGGCCAGCTGTCGCAGCTCGACGACGTGCTCCGCGGGCTCCGGCCCGGAGAAGACTGGGGCGGCTCGGAGCAGTTCGGCGGCGGAGAGGGCATGGGCCTCGGCGACGGCACCGGCGTCTTCCAGGACTTGGCCGACCTCGACGCCCTCGCCGAGCAGCTGGCGCGGTCGGGCCCCGGCTCCCAGCTCGACGACCTCGACCTCGACGCCCTCACCCGGCAGCTGGGGCAGGAGGCGGTGGTCGACGCGCGGGCCCTCCAGCGCCTCGAGCAGGCCCTGCGCGACTCGGGCACGATGTCGCGCGCCGCCGACGGTCGCCTGCGCCTCACGCCCAAGGCGATGCGGCAGCTGGGCAAGGCGCTGCTCCGCGACATCGCCGAGACGGTCTCCGGCCGACGAGGCGCGCGCGACGTGCGCCGGGCGGGCGCGGCCGGCGAGCGGTCGGGCGCGACGCGGGAGTGGGCGTTCGGCGACACCGAGCCCTGGGACGTCACCCGGACGGTCACCAACGCCGTGACGCGCGTGGCCGGCGGCGGCGGGTCCACCCGCGACGGCGTGCGGATCGAGATCGGCGACGTCGAGGTGCAGGAGACCGAGGCCCGGACGCAGGCGTGCGTCGCCCTCCTGGTCGACACCTCGTTCTCGATGGCGATGGACGACCGCTGGGTGCCGATGAAGCGGACGGCGCTGGCGCTGCACACGCTGGTCACCAGCCGGTTCCGCGGCGACGACCTGCAGCTGATCGGCTTCGGCCGAGAGGCGCGGACGATGGAGATCGAGGAGCTCGTGGGCCTCGACGCGAAGTGGGAGAAGGGCACGAACCTCCACCACGCGCTGCTGCTCGCGAACCGCCACTTCCGGAAGCACCCCTCCGCTCAGCCCGTGCTGCTCATCGTCACCGACGGCGAGCCGACCTCCCACCTGGAGGCCGACGGCGCGACCTGGTTCGACTACCCGCCGGCGCCGCTGACGATCGCCGTCACCGTGCGCGAGCTCGACGCCTCGATGCGCCTCGGCGCGCAGACGACGATCTTCCGCCTCGGCGACGACCCCGGCCTCGCCCGGTTCGTCGACGCGATGGCGCGCCGGGTCGGCGGCACGGTCGTCGCCCCGGAGGCCGACGACCTCGGTGCCGCGGTGGTCGAGTCGTACCTCGACGGGCGGCAGCCGGGCCCCGGCCGCGCGGCCTGAACCGCATCGGCCCCTAGAAGAGCGGCCAGGGAACGGCGGAGCCGTGGCCGCGGGGCTCGGGGAAGCGACCGGACGACAGCAGGTGCTTGCACCGCGCCATCGTCGCGCTGATCTCGAACGGGGTGACGTGCTCGGCCAGCGCCTCCCCCAGGGCCCCGTCGAGGTCGGCCCTCACGCGCACGAGCCCCTCGAGCTCGTCGGGGGCGAGCTCGTCGCCGAGCCAGCCCCAGAGCACGGTGCGCAGCTTGTGCTCGACGTGGAAGGTGAGGCCGTGGTCGACGCCGTGCCGGTGCCCGTCGGGCAGGGCCAGCACGTGGCCGCCCTTGCGGTCGGCGTTGTTGACGACGACGTCGAAGACGGCCATGCGGCGGAGCGCCGCGGAGTCCTCGTGGACGAGGGTGACCGGCAGGTCGCGCTCGTCGGCGCCGTCGATCACCGGCAGACAGCCCTCCTCGGGCACCTCGTCGCTCGAGACGAGGTCGACCGCGGACTGCTCGGGGTCGACCTCCTGCCAGAGCTGCACCATGCCCGGGCCGAGCGGCCCGTCGCGCAGCCACGTGGTCGGCACGACGCCCCAGCCGAACGCCTCGCTGACGAGGAAGGCGGAGACCTCGCGGCCCGCCAGGGTGCCGTCGGGGAAGTCCCAGAGGGGAGCCTCGCCCGCGACGGGCTTGTAGACGACGGCCGTGCCGTCGATCGTGCCGACGAAGGTGTCGTTCGAGGCGATGCGCACGCGCCCCGTCAGCTCGAGGTCGCCCGACGGGACGGGCCCCGACGGGGCGGGGGCACCGGGCACGGGCGCGTCCGCTGCAGGAGCACCGGGCACGGGCGCGTCCGGCTCGGGGACGGCGGTCACGGCCTACGGCCGACCGTCGGGCCGGTCGCCGTCGAAGAGGTCGTCGAGGTCGTCGGGCCCGATCTCGCCGAGACCGGGGGCGGCCGGGCAGACGTGGCCCTCGGGGTCGATCGGCGTGCCGCAGAGCGGGCAGAGGGGGCGGCCGGCGCCGACGACCTCGTGGGTCCGGGCCGCGAACGCCCGGGCGGTGCCGACGGGGATGCGCACGCGCAGCAGCTCGGGGGCCTCCACCTCGATCTCGACCGCGGCCTCGTCGTCGTCCGCCTCGGCCGCGGCGAGGGCCGCCGAGAAGGCCTGCGACTCGTCGTCGTCGAGCTCGACGACGGGGAACGCCTCGATGACGACCTGGGCCGTGGTCGGGTCCCAGCCGAGGCTGAGCGCGCCGGTGCGGAACTCCGGCTCGACGGGCTGCTCGAGCGGCTCGTTGTCGACGAGCTCGACCGGGGTGACGGTGGGGATCGTGAGCGAGGTGCCCTCTCGCGAGCTCAGCTCGTCGAGGATCTCGTCGATCTTCTCCGCGAGGGCCGCGGACTGCTGCTTCTCGAGGCCGACGCTGACGACGCGGGCACCGTCGCGCACCTGGAGGTAGAACTCGCGCTGACCGGGCTGGCCGATCGTGCCGACGACGATCCGGTCGGGCCAGTCGAATCCGTGGACGATGGTGGGCATGCCGCCCATCCTACGAGCGGCGGGCCGGCCCGGCTCAGGCTGCGTGCAGGGCGGGAGTCGCGGTGCCGGCGGGCGGGCTGGCCGCCTCGTCGACGGTGCCGGTCGTCACTCGTGCCCCGCGCCTCCCCCGACGGCGGCGTCCGCCGCGGGCGCCGCCGCGCGCAGCCACGAGAGGTCGCCCGAGTCGGTGTTGGTCGCGAGGACCTCGGGGCGGCTCGTGCCGTACCGGACGATCGAGACCGACGCCGGGCCGACCGCGATGCGCTGGAAGAGGTCGAGGTGCATGCCGAGCGCGTCGGCGAGCACCGACTTGACGATGTCGCCGTGGCTGACCGCGACCCAGACGGCGCCCGGGCCGTGCTCCGCCTCGACGGCGGCGTCGTGGCGACGGATCGCCGCCACCGCCCTGGCCTGCATGCCCGCCATGGACTCGCCGCCGGGGAAGGTCACGGCCGAGGGCTGCCCCTGCACGGTCGCCCAGAGCGGCTCGGCGCTGAGCTCCTTCAGGGTGCGGCCCTGCCAGTCGCCGTAGTCGCACTCGGAGATGCCCTCCTCGACCGGGGTCGTCGGGCTGCCCTCCTGCCGGTCGACGATGTACCCCGCGGTCTCGCGGCAGCGCTCGAGCGGGCTCGAGACGACGGAGACTAGGGGCACGACGGCGAGCCGCTCGCCGGTGCGGACGGCCTGCTGGCGCCCGACGTCGTCGAGCAGGACGCCCGGGGTGCGCCCGGCGAGGACTCCGCTCGCGTTGGCGGTGGTGCGCCCGTGACGGACGAGGATGACGGTGGCCATGCCCCGAGCCTAGACACCGGCCGCCGGGGGCCTACTCGCGGGGCCCCTCGCGGCGGCGCAGGGCGACGTCCTCGGCGTCGATGAGCTCGAGCACCTGGCGCACCGCGGTCTCCGGGTAGCGGTGCTCCCTTCGCACCGCGAGCACGGCGGCCCGCTCGGCCTCGATCATGCGGCGCCGCACCCGGTCGTGCTCGAGCCGCTCGCCCGTGAGGTCGGTGAGGTCGTCGGACTCGTCGCGGCCGGCCGCCCCGACGGCCGGCTCGCCCTGCTCGTCGACCCGCGACTCCTTCGCCTCGCGCCGGGCCTCCAGGCCCGCCGCCCTGGCCTCGTCGAGGAGGCGGTCGCGGTCGGACTCCTCCTGCAGGTCGGCGGTGCGGGGCAGGCGGAGCGCCCGGATGATCGGCGGGAGGAAGAGGCCGAGCAGCAGCGAGCCGACGACCACCGCGAAGGCGAGGAACTGCAGCAGCTCGCGCTCGGGCGTCTCGGCGGGCAGGAGGAAGACGGCGGCGAGCGTGACCACGCCGCGGATGCCGGCGGCCGACACGGCGGTGACGGTGCGCCAGTTCCACGAGCGCTCGCGCAGCGCCCGCGGCCCGTGGTCGAAGAGCACCTTCGCGAGGCCGACGGCGATGAAGCGCGACGCCACCAGGACGACGAGGAGGGCGACGACGACCCCGGTGATCTGCACCCCGTCGAGGCTCGAGCGGCGGAGGCCGCGCACGATGCCCGACAGGCTCAGCCCGATGAGCAGGAAGACCGCGTTCTCGAGCAGGAACTGGATCGTGCGCCAGTTGACCGACTCGGCGATGCGCGCCTCGGGCGACTGGATCAGCGGGGCCCGCCAGCCGAGCCAGAGCCCGGCCACGACGACGGCGAGCACGCCGCTGCCGCCGATCTCCTGCGTCGGCACGAACGCGACGAAGGGCACGACGAGCGACAGGCTCGTGTCGAGCACCGGCGAGTGGAGGAAGCGGCGGACGACCGAGAACCCGAAGCCGACCAGGAGGCCGATGCCCACGCCGAGACCGACCGCCAGGAGGAACTCGCCGCCCACCTCGATCGGGTGCACGACGCCGACGACGGCCGCGATGGCGGTGTTGAGGGCGACGAGCGCCGTGGCGTCGTTGAGGAGGCTCTCGGTCTCGAGGATGGAGAGCACGCGGCGGGGCAGGCGGGCCTTGCCGGCGACAGCCTGGACGGCGACGGCGTCGGTCGGGGCGACCACGGCGCCGAGCGCCAGCGCCGCGGCGAGGCCCACCGCGGGCACGAGGGCCCAGAGCGCGAAGCCGACGACGGCGAGGGTGACCACGACGACCCCGACCGAGAGCACGAGGATGCTGTCGCGCCGGGCCCGGATGTCGGCGAGCGGCGTGCGGATCGCGGCCGCGAAGAGCAGCGGCGGCAGCAGCCCGTAGAGCACGGCGTCGGGCTCGATCACCACCTCGGGCACGAACGGCAGGAACGACGCGACGGCGCCGACCGTGACGAGCGCGACCGGGGCCGACCAGCCGGCCCGACCCGCGACTCCGCTCGTGGCGACGGTGACGAGCACCGCCGCGACCACCCACGCGATCGTCTCGGGGATCATCGGGCCGCTCTCACCCCTCGTGTCGTCACCGGAGCACGGTACCTGCTCGGGCACCCCGCCGCGACCAGCGCCGCCGCGGCCCGCCGCGCTGCTGCGCCAGTGCCGCCACGGGCGCCCCCGGCGTGCGAGGGTGGGGGCATGGACCTGGTCGTGTCGCGTGCGCTCACGATCCCCGCGGCGGAGCTGACCTGGCGCTTCTCGCGGTCGTCGGGGCCGGGCGGGCAGCACGTGAACACCTCCGACAGCCGGGTGCAGCTGTCGTGGGACGTCGCCCACGCCGACAGCCTGACGGAGGCGCAGCGCGAGCGCCTGACGTCGCGTCTCGACGGGCGCCTGGTCGCCGGCGCCCTGACCGTCACGTCGTCCGAGCAGCGGTCGCAGCTGCGCAACCGCGAGACGGCGCTGGCGAAGCTCGCCGAGATCGTCACCGCGGCGCTCGCCCCCGACGCCGCACCACGACGGCCGACGCGCCGGACGCGCGGCTCCGACCGCCGCCGGCTGAGCGCCAAGGGCGAGCGCTCGGCCACCAAGCAGCAGCGCCGCCGCCCCACCGACGACTAGCAGCCGCTCAGGCCGTGAGGCACCAGGTCGTCGCACGCGAACCACGCCGCGGCATGGTTCGGGTGCGAGGACGTGGTTCGTCGTCGCCGAGGCGACGTGGTGCGGAGGGCGTGGGATTCGAACCCACGAGACATCTCTGCCCACTTGTTTTCAAGACAAGCTCCATCGGCCGCTCGGACAGCCCTCCCGGTGCGCGACGGGCGAGCCCGCACGACCGTGGCCGAGTCTAACCGAGGAGGCGCGGGCGACACGGGCGGGATCCCCCGGTCCGCGAGGCGGTCGCCCCCTCGACCCCGACCCCGCTGCCGCCGCCGCAGCCGCTCCCGCCGCTACAGCGTCGCGAGCGCCGCGGCGAGCCCGTCGTCGACGTCGGAGCCGGTGCGCTCGTTCGCGACGGCGAAGACGTCGTCGGGCGCCTGGCCCATCGCGCAGCCGCGCCCCTGGGCCGAGGCCCAGCGCAGCATGTCGATGTCGTTGCGGCCGTCGCCGGCGGCGAACACGCGCTCGCGCGGGATGCCCAGCCACTCGCGCACCCGCTCGAGGGCCGTCGCCTTCGTCACGCCGTCGGGCGCGATGTCGAGCCAGGCCGTCCAGCCGACGTTGTAGTTCACCTTCGAGAGGCCCATCCGCTCGACGACCTCGAGGAAGTCGTCGGTGCCGTGGTCGGGCGAGACGACGACCACCCGGGTCGCCGGGCGGTCGAAGAGCTGCTCGAACTCGACCTTCTCGGCGTTGCCGCTCGACTCGACGGTCGGGAACGAGCCGCAGTAGCGCAGCACCCCGTCGCGGTCCTCGACGGCGTAGCCGCCCTCCTGGATCTCGCCGCGGATCGTGGTGAGCACGTCGGTCGGGTCGAACTCCTCGACGTGCACCTGCCCGTAGCCGGTGGGCGCCGACTCGTCGCGCCCGAGCGTGATCGCCCCGTTCGCGGTGACGACGTAGTCCGAGACGAGGCCGAGGCGGTCCATCACCGGCAGCGTCGTCGAGACCGAGCGGCCCGTGGCGATCATCACCGCGTGGCCGGCCTCGCGCAGGCGGCGGATCTGCTCGGCGACGCCGTCGGTGATCGTGCCGTCCTCCTGCATGATGGTGCCGTCGACGTCGAGGGCGACGAGCCAGCGCTCACCGTCGACCACGCCCGCGGCGGCGGCCGAGGCCGCGACGTCGGTCGGGCTGCCCACGCCGCTCACGCGACCGGCTCGATGACCTCGAGGCCGCCGAGCCACGGGCGGAGCGCCTCGGGCACGACCACCGAGCGGTCGGCCCGCTGGTGCGTCTCGAGGATCGCCACCAGCCAGCGCGTCGTCGCCAGGGTGCCGTTCAGCGTCGCCACGGGAGCGGTCTTGCCGCTCTCGGTGCGGTAGCGGGTGTCGAGCCGGCGGGCCTGGAAGGTGGTGCAGTTCGACGTGCTGCTGAGCTCGCGGTAGGTGCCCTGCGTCGGCACCCAGGCCTCGATGTCGAACTTGCGGGCGGCGCTCGAGCCGAGGTCGCCGGCCGCGACGTCGATGACGCGGTAGTTGAGGCCGAGCGACTGCATCATCGTCTCCTGGAACGAGACGAGCCGGTCGTGCTCGGCGGTGGCCTGGTCGGGGTGCACGTAGCTGAACATCTCGAGCTTGTTGAACTGGTGCACGCGGAGGATGCCGCGGTTGTCCTTGCCGGCGGCGCCGGCCTCGCGGCGGTAGCAGGTCGACCAGCCGGCGTAGCGGATCGGCCCGGCCTCGACGTCGAGGATCTCGTCGGCGTGGTAGCCGGCGAGCGCGACCTCGCTCGTGCCGGTGAGGTAGAGGTCGTCGGCGGGCAGGTGGTAGACCTCGTCGCTGTGCGAGCCGAGGAAGCCCGTGCCGGCCATGATCTCGGGGCGCACGAGCGTGGGCGTGATCAGCGGGGTGAAGTCGTTCTGCACCGCGAGGTCGAGCGCCATGTTCATCAGCGCGAGCTCGAGCCGCGCGCCGATGCCGCGGAGGAAGTAGAAGCGCGAGCCCGACACCTTGGTGCCGCGCTTGATGTCGATCGCGCCGAGCACCTCGCCCAGGTCGGCGTGGTCGAGCGGCTCGAAGTCGAAGGCGGGGCGGGTGCCGACCTCGCGGAGGGTGACGAAGTTCTCCTCGCCGCCGGCGGGCACGCCCTCGATGACGGGGTTGCCGAGCGAGCGGATCGCCCGGTCGAACGCGGCGTCGGCCTCGGTCGAGGCGGCCTGCGCCTCCTTCACGCGGGCGGCGAGCGCCTGCGCCTCGGCGACGAGCGCGGCCTTCTCCTCCTTCGGGGCCTTCGCGACGGTCTTGCCGAAGGCGTTCTGCTCGGCGCGCAGGGCCTCGAAGGCCGAGATCGCGGCACGGCGGGCGGAGTCGGCGGCCACGGCGTCGTCGACCAGCGACTCGGAGTCGCCGCGGGCGCGCTGGCTGGCCTTGAGGAGGTCGGGGGCGTCTCGGAGCAGCTGGGGATCGATCACGCGACCATCCTAAGGAGTGCGTGTGGACGTCAGCCCCCGTCCCTCCCCGGAGTCGCGGGTCGGCCCGTTCTCCCTGCGACCTGCCCCGAGACCGGTCGCGGGGGCTCCCCGACCAATACGCTCGGCGCATGACCCCCTCCCCCTCCTCCTCGCCCGCCGAGCCCGGCTCGACGCCCTCGGCCGAGACGACCCAGAAGACGGCCGCGCTGGTCTACAACCCGATCAAGGTCGACATCGAGGCCGTCAAGGAGTCGATCGCCCGCCACGAGCGCGAGGCCGGCTGGGGCGAGACCCGCTTCTACGAGACCAGCAAGGAGGACCCGGGCGGAGAGGTCACCGCGCAGGCCCTCGCCGACGGCGCCGACATGGTGATCGCCGCGGGCGGCGACGGCACCGTCCGGGCCGTGGCCGAGGCCCTGCGGGGCACGGGCGCCTCGATCGGCCTGCTGCCGTCGGGCACGGGCAACCTCCTGGCCCGCAACCTCGACCTGTCGCTCGACAACCTCGACGACTCCATCGCCACCGCCTTCCAGGGGCGCGACCGCGACATCGACCTCGGGGTGGTCGACATCGAGCGCGAGGACGGCCAGCGCGAGACGTTCGCCTTCGTCGTCATGGCCGGGGTCGGCCTCGACGCCAAGATGCTCGCGAACACCAACGACGACCTGAAGGCGCGCGTCGGCTGGCTCGCCTACGTCGACGCGATCATCCGCGCCCTGCGCGACAACAACAAGATCGACGTGCGCTACGAGCTCGACGGGCGCGGCCGCAAGTCGATGCGCGCCCACACGGTCATCGTCGGCAACTGCGGCCTGCTGCCGGCGAACATCATGCTGCTGCCCGACGCCGCGATCGACGACGGCCAGTTCGACATCGTCGCCCTGCGCCCCGAGGGCTTCTTCGGCTGGTTCCAGATCTGGTTCAAGATCGTGTGGGAGAACGGCGTGCTGCGTCGCACCCAGGTCGGCCGCCGCATCCTCGCCGCCAACAGCCGTGAGGTGCGCACCCTGCGCTACATGAAGGGCCGGAAGCTCGTGGTGCGGCTCGAGTCGCCGCAGGACTTCGAGATCGACGGCGACTCCGTCGGCAAGGCCGTGGCCCTCCGCGCGGTCGTCGACGAGGGCGCGCTGACCGTGCGCGTGCCCGCCGACAGCTAGGCACCGCCGGGCCGGGCCGAGCGGGGCCGAGCTGGGCGCGGCCCGCCGGCTCGCGACCTAGAGCGACCCGGCCACCAGCATCCGGAGCCAGTCGCGGGCGTCGACGAACGCGTCGTCGTCGTTGCGCGGCGAGACCTCGACCGGTCGGCCGTCGGCCCGGGGGTACGAGCCGAGGAAGATGACGTTCGGGCTGAAGCGCTTGAGCCCGAGCAGCGCGTCGGCGACGCGCTCGTCGAGCACGTGCCCCTCGAGGTCGATGACGAACCGGTACCGCCCGAGGGCGTCGCCGATCGGGCGCGACTGGATCAGGCTGAGGTTGATGCCCCGCGTCGCGAACTGCTCGAGCATGTCGACCAGCGCGCCCGCGCCGTCCTCGGGCAGCTCGACGATGAGGCTCGTCTTGTCGGCCCCGGTCGCCGGGGGCACAGGCACCGTGCGGCTGACCAGCACGAACCGCGTGACGGCGTTCCGGTTGTCGCCGATCTCGGTCGCGAGCACGTCGAGGTCGTGGTGCTCGGTGATCGTGGGCGGCGCGACGGCGGCGTCGGCGCGCCCCGCGCCCGCCGGCGCGGCGAGCAGGTCGGCGGCCGCGGCGACGTTCGACGTCGCGGGCAGGTGGCCGTGGCCGGGCAGCGCCGCCTCGAGCCACCGGTGCGTCTGGGCGTAGGCGACGGGGTGTGCGTTGACCACGCGCACCTGGTCGAGGGTCGTGCCGGGGCGCGCCACGAGCACGAAGTCGACCTGCACGAGGTACTCGCCGACGATGCGCAGGCCCGGCACGGTCGCGAGGGCGTCCTGCGTGGCCGAGACGCCGCCCTCGACGCTGTTCTCGATCGCGATCATCGCGGCCGTGCTGCGGCCCGAGACGACGTCGGCGAGGGCCTCCCCGACGTTGTTGACGCTGTGCCACACGGCGCCCGCGGCCTCGGGCACCTGCTTGAGCGCCGCCTCCGTGAAGGTGCCGGCCGGGCCGAGGTAGCTGTAGGTCGGCGAGGAGGCGGGGGTCGACATGACCGAGAGCCTACTGAGGGCCGTCGACGAGGCGCGACGGAGCGGGGCCGCTGGTGCCAGGATGACCCCATGACCGACCGCGCCGGAACCCCCGCACAAGACAGCGACCTGATCGACACCGGTGAGGTCGTCGACGCCTACTACTCCCTCGTCCCCGACGTCACGAAGGCCGAGCAGAAGGTCGTCTTCGGCACCTCGGGCCACCGCGGCTCGTCGCTCGACGCCGCGTTCACCGAGACGCACATCGCCGCGATCACGCAGGCGATCGTCGAGTACCGGGCGGGGCAGGGCATCACGGGCCCGCTGTTCATCGGGCGCGACACCCACGTGCTGAGCGGGCCGGCCGAGCGCACCGCGGTCGAGGTGCTCACCGGCAACGGCGTGCACGTGCTCGCCGACGCCGAGGGCGGCTACGTGCCGACCCCCGCGCTCAGCCACGCCATCCTCGTCTACAACTCCGACCCGGCGAACCTCGACAAGGCCGACGGCATCGTCGTCACGCCGAGCCACAACCCGCCCCGCGACGGCGGTTTCAAGTACAACCCGCCGCACGGCGGGCCCGCCGACAGCGACGCGACCGGCTGGATCGCTGACAGGGCCAACGAGATCATCGCGGCGGGCAACGTCGACGTGCTCCGCGGCGACGGCAGCCCGGGTCGCCACGACTTCCTCCGCGGCTACGTCGGCGACCTCGCGAACATCATCGACATGGAGGCCATCAAGGCCGCGGGCGTCAAGATCGGCGCCGACCCGCTCGGCGGCGCGAGCGTCGAGTACTGGGGCGCCATCCGCGACGTCTACGGCCTCGACCTCACCGTCGTGAACCCCGGCGTCGACCCGACCTGGCGCTTCATGACGCTCGACTGGGACGGCAAGATCCGCATGGACCCGTCCAGCCCCTCGGCCATGGCGAGCGTCGTGCGCCGCAAGGACGAGTTCGACGTGCTCACCGGCAACGACGCCGACGCCGACCGCCACGGCATCGTGACGCCCGACGGCGGCCTGATGAACCCGAACCACTACCTGGCCGTCGCGATCGACTACCTCTACACGCACCGCCCGCAGTGGCGCGAGGACGCCGCGATCGGCAAGACGCTCGTGTCGTCGAGCATCATCGACAAGGTCGCCGAGAAGCACGGCCGTCGCCTCTGGGAGGTGCCGGTCGGCTTCAAGTGGTTCGTGCCCGGGCTCGTCGACGGCTCCGTCGCCTTC
The DNA here is from genome assembly GCF_011759585.1 of Frigoribacterium endophyticum. GTDB lineage: Bacteria > Actinomycetota > Actinomycetes > Actinomycetales > Microbacteriaceae > Frigoribacterium > Frigoribacterium endophyticum. The sequence continues at coordinate 62,851 of NZ_JAAOYV010000001.1, read as the reverse complement.
GGCGGCGAGGAGAGCGCCGGCGCGTCCTTCCTGCGCAAGGACGGCACGGTCTGGACGACCGACAAGGACGGCATCCTCCTCGCCCTGCTCGCGAGCGAGATCATCGCCGTCACGGGCAAGACCCCGTCGCAGCTCTACCGCGAGCTCACCGAGGAGTTCGGCGACCCCGTCTACGAGCGCGTCGACGCCGCGGCCAGCAAGGAGCAGAAGGCGCGCCTCGGCAAGCTCGACGGCGACGCCATCACGGCCACCGAGCTCGCGGGCGACCCGATCACCGCCACGCTCAGCGAGGCGCCCGGCAACGGCGCCGCGGTCGGCGGCCTCAAGGTCGTCACCGACAAGGCGTGGTTCGCGGCCCGCCCCAGCGGCACGGAGGACGTCTACAAGATCTACGCCGAGTCGTTCGAGGGCCCCGAGCACCTGGCGCGCGTGCAGCAGGAGGCGAAGACGATCGTCGACGCCGCCCTCGGCAGCTAGCGACGGGCCTCACGCGACGAGGAGGGGCCGGGCTGCGATCGCAGCCCGGCCCCTCCTCGTCGTCACGACCACGGCCGCAGCCGCGGCCGCAGCCACAGCGGCGGTCAGCCGGCGTACGTCGGCGCGGCCGGCAGGCCGAAGAACTCCTCGAGCGTGGTGACGCCCTGCTGGTGCATCTCGGTCGAGAGCGGCACGCCCACGTAGCGGAAGTGCCAGGGCTCGTACGTGAAGCCCGTCACCGCGGTCTTGTCGGCCGGGTACCGCAGCAGCCAGCCGAACCGCCAGGCGTTCTCCGCGAGCCAGCGGCCCTGCGACGTGTCGCCGAAGCACGCCTGCAGCACGCAGCTCAGCGGCAGCGGGCTGATGTCGGCGACGAGCCCGGTCTGGTGCTCCGAGAAGCCCGGCCGGGCGCTCTGCACGTCGGCCTGGGCCTGGCCGAGCTGCTGCACCCACCCCGCGTAGACGGTCACCTGCGTCGCGTACGAGCGGTACGCGCTCTGCACGGTCATGGGGCCCGCGCCCTCCGCCTCCCCCGCGGCGAAGAGGGCGAGCAGGGCGTCGCCGGCCTCCTTCCGGAAGACGGGCGGGTTCTGCGACGAGACGTCGACGGTGACGAGGTCGGCGGGGGCGTAGTCGACCGGGTCGAGCGGCCGCAGCTTGTCGCTGACGACCCAGAGGCTGGCGGGGTCGTCGACCGAGAGGGCGCCGCGGTCGAACGTGGGCGTCGCCGGCGCGGCCGGCTCCGGGGCTGGGGTCACGGGGTCCTCCGTCGGGGCCGGGGCGGGGGGCGTCGAGGTCGCCCGGGGCGTCGCCGAGGGAGTCGCGGTGCCGGTCACCGAGGCCGGGTCGCCCGCGCCGGTGCACCCGGCGAGCACCGCGGCCACGAGCCCGAGCGCCAGGGCCGTGGCCACGCGGCGCCGCGAGACGCGGCCCGGGGAGGCGGGGCGGAGGCGCGGGCGGCGTGACGACATGCGCTCCAGGGTAGGGGGCGCACCGCGGGTCGAGCGGACGTCACGTGGCGGCGCGACGCCGCGTGGAGTAACTTCTGCGTACCACGCAAGTTTCTCGTCGACGTGACGTCGACGATCGGCGCTCACCGCGCCTCCGGCGCTGCTGCCCCCTCCCCCCGCGGCCCGCCGCGCACCCCGTCAGACTCACCGCACCAGGAAGACCACACATGTCCCGGGTCACCGACTCCTCCCCCGCCGCCGCCGCGCCCGCCGAGAGACAGGGGCTGATGACGCACCGTCAGATCCTCTTCGTCATCTTCGGGCTGATGGCCGGCATGTTCCTCTCCGCCCTCGACCAGACGATCGTCGGCACGTCGATGCGCACCATCGCCGACGACCTCGACGGGCTCAGCCTGCAGGCCTGGGTCACCACCGCGTACCTGATCGTGTCGACCATCTCGACGCCGATCTACGGCAAGCTCAGCGACATCTTCGGCCGCCGCCCGCTGTTCCTCATCGCGATCTCGATCTTCCTGGTCGGCTCGCTCGCCGCCGGGTTCAGCGAGAGCATGTACCAGCTCGCGATCTTCCGGGCGATCCAGGGCATGGGCGCCGGCGGCCTCATGGCTCTGCCGCTCACGATCATGGGCGACATCCTCGCCCCGCGCGAGCGCGCCAAGTACCAGGGCTACTTCCTCGCCGTCTTCGGCATCTCGAGCGTCATCGGCCCGCTGGTCGGCGGCCTGTTCGCCGGCGCCGACGAGATCCTCTTCGTCACCGGCTGGCGCTGGGTCTTCCTGATCAACATCCCGATCGGCATCGTCGCGCTGGGCGTCGTCGTGCGGTTCCTGCACATCCCCGGGCAGGTGCGCCGCGAGAACGTCCGCATCGACTGGCTCGGCGCCGGCGCCGTCATCGTGGCCGCCGTGCCGCTGCTGCTCGTCGCCGAGCAGGGCCGCGAGTGGGGCTGGAGCTCGCCCCGCGCCTTCGCCTGCTACGTCGTCGGCGTCGTCGGGATCGCCGCGTTCATCGCCGTCGAGCGCCGCATGGGCGACGACGCGCTCATCCCGCTCAAGCTCTTCCGCATCCCGACCTTCGCGATGTCGACGGTGCTGGGCGTCCTGGTCGGCTTCGGCATGTTCGGCGCCCTCCTGACGGTGCCGCTGTACCTGCAGCTCGTCAACGGCGCGACGCCGACCGAGAGCGGCTTCCAGATGCTGCCGATGATCGCGGGTCTGATGATCTCGTCGATCGTCTCCGGCCAGCTGATCGCCCGCACCGGGCGCTACAAGATCTTCCCGATCACCGGCACGGCCTTCATGGCCCTGGGCTTCTTCTGGTTCACGACCCTGTCGTACGACAAGCCCTACTGGTTCATGATGTTCGGCATGCTGCTGGTCGGCCTCGGCCTCGGCCAGCTGATGCAGACGCTGACCATCGCGTCGCAGAACTCGGTCGGCCCGCGCGACATCGGCGTGGCCACGTCGGCCTCGACGTTCTTCCGCCAGATCGGCGGCACGCTGGGCACCGCCGTCCTCTTCTCGGTGCTGTTCTCGCGCATCCCGCAGACCATCGCCGGCGCGTTCGCCGACCGCGACCTGCAGGCCGACGCCCAGGCGGCCCTCGCCGACCCGGCCGTCGCGAGCGACCCGGCCAACGCCTCCATCCTCGGGCTGTACCAGTCGGCCCAGGGCGGCGACACCTCGCAGGTCGGCGGTGCGCTCAACGGCGACACGTCGTTCCTCAACACGGCCGACCGCCGTCTGGCCGCGCCCTTCCTCGACGGGTTCGCCAACGCGACGGTGACCGTGTTCTGGGTCGCGCTGACCGTCGTGCTGGTGGCGTTCGTGCTCAGCTTCTTCCTCAAGGCGACGCCGCTGCGACAGAAGTCGGCCATCGACGAGGCCCACGACGACGCCCAGGCGGCCCTCGCCGCCGACGCGGCCGTGCAGGCGCAGGAGGCGGCCGCCGCGACGGGCGCGCTCGTCTCGCCCGACACGGGCAGCGTCCGGACGGTCGACGGGGGCGACGCTCCCCGCCGGGGGAAGGCCGCCGACGGAGCCTCCGAGGAGCCTGCGGATCACCGACCGTGACTGGACTCCGTCGCCGAGGCGAGTAACGTTGACGACGACGTAGGCGCCACGCGCTGACGTCCTGGTCGTCTCGCCTCCGGCGGTCCCTGCCCGTGAAGCTCAGCGCGGGAGGCGCGACGACCCCGGGCCGTGCACCTCAGGGTGCACGGCCCGTCCTCGTCTCCGAGCCAGGCTCCCTCTCGGCCCGTGTCGGGCCGGTCCACGCGTCCGGGCCCGGTTCCGGGCCGCGCCGCCGGCCCCTCCCTGGGAGAACGACGGGCCCCTCGCCACCGTCGCCAGCCCTAGCTAGACTCTCTAGCATGCCCGACAGGTCAGCCCCGATCTACGACGCCTCCGGCTACTGGTACTCCAGCAGCAACGAGGAGCGCGGCGTCGAAGTGCTCAACGCCCTGCGCCGCTACCGTGCGGCCGAGTCCGAGATGCGCCGTCGCACGCGCACCTCGATGAAGATGGGCGAGACCGACCTCGCGGCCGTCCGCTTCCTCCTCCGCGCCCAGCGCCGCAGCGAGACCGTCAGCGCCAAGGAGCTGGCCGACCACCTCGGCATCACCTCCGCCTCGACCTCGGTGCTCATCAACCGCCTCGTGCGCAGCGGCCACATGGAGCGCCACTCGCACCCGACCGACAAGCGCGGAGTCCTGCTCACGGCCACCGGCGACTCGAACAGCGAGGTGCGCGCCACGATGGCGAGCATGCACACGCGGATGATCAGCGCGGCCGAGTCTCTCACCGCCGACGAGTCGGCGGCCGTCGTGGGCTTCCTCCGCGACATGACCTCCGCGATCGAGATCGACGACCACGGCGTCGACGGGCCCGCCGGCCAGGGACACGACGCGACGACCGCGGCGCCGGCCGCCGTGGCCGCCCACCCGCATGTCGCCACCGTCCGCGAGACCGAGAACGCCTGAGCCGTTGACCCGTGCGGCAGGGCGCCCAGCTCTGCTCGGCCGCGCCGCTCAGCTCAGCTCGCCGTGGCCGTCTCGGAGCCCGGCTCGGTGGCCGGCGGCTCCGCGACGACGAACTCCGCCGACGGGAGCCGTCGACGCATGACGGCCACCGCCTCCTCGTTGCTGTCGACGAGCACGTAGCGGCGCCCCAGGGCGTCGGCCACGGCACCGGTCGTGCCGCTGCCGGCGAAGAAGTCGAGCACCCAGTCGCCCTCGCGCGACGAGGCCTGCACGATGCGGCGCAGCACGCCCTCGGGCTTCTGCGTGGGGTAGCCGGTCTTCTCGCGGCCGGTCGGCGACACGATCGTGTGCCACCAGACGTCGGTCGGCAGCTTGCCCCGGGCGACCTTCTCGGGGGTGACGAGACCGGGCGCCATGTAGGGCTCCCGGTCGACCGTCTCGGAGTCGAAGTGGTACGCCGAGGCGTCCTTCACGTAGACGAGGATCGTGTCGTGCTTCGTCGGCCAGCGGTTGCGGCTCTTGGCGCCGTAGTCGTAGGCCCAGATGATCTCGTTGAGGAACGACTCGCGGCCGAAGAGCGCGTCGAGCAGCACCTTCGCGTAGTGGGCCTCGCGGTAGTCGAGGTGCAGGTAGAGCGTGCCGTCGCGGGCGAGCAGGCGCCAGGCCTCGGCGAGGCGCGGCTCGAGGAACGACCAGTAGTCGTCGAAGTGGTCGTCGTAGCGCATCAGGTCGCCGCGGATCCGCTCGTAGCCTCGCCCCTTGAAACCGGTCACGGCGGTGACCGACCCCTCCACGCTGCGGATCGAGGTCGTCGAGCGCCGCTGCTGGGGCCGCCCGGTGTTGAACGGCGGGTCGAGGTAGACGACCGTGAAGGCGCCGTCGGGCAGCTGACGGGTCGCGTCGAGGTTGTCGCCGTGGACCACGAGGCTCGGGGAGTCACGGGTCCAGTCGACGGGCATGGTCACCATTCTGTCGTGCCGGGCAGCGGCCAGTTCACCGGGCGTAGGGTCGCCGGATGAGCATCACCGTCGAGAACCGCCCGCAGCAGTCCCAGTACGCCCTCGTCGAGGACGGCGAGACCGTCGGCTTCGCCGCCTACGACGTCGTCGGCGACGAGATCCGCTTCACCCACACCGAGATCGAGCCCAGCCGTCGCTCGGCCGGCCTCGGTGCGCAGCTCGTGCAGGGCGCCCTCGACGACGTGCGCGCCGAGACCTCGCTGCGCGTCGTGCCGCTGTGCCCGTTCGTCGCCGACTGGGTCGACGAGCACGTCGACTACCAGGAGCTGCTGGCCCGCTGACCCCGGTCGCCGACCCGCGACTCCCCCCGGCTCTCGGAGCTGCGCCCGCCGGGCACACCCGCGAGGCTCAGGTCACGGGACCCGGCGGAGCCACTCGGGCGTGGCGAACTTCGTCGTCACGAGCTGCTCGGCGGCCTCGAGCTCGGCCTCGGTGACGTGGCCGGTCGTGGCGCCGTAGAGGCCCGTGAAGGTCTGCTTCATCCGCTCGATGATCTCGGCGCGGGGCAGGCCGGTCTGGCTGCGGAGCGGGTCGACGCGCTTCGCGGCGCTCGTGGTGCCCTTGTCGCTCATCTTCTCGCGGCCGATGCGGAGCACCTTCACCATCTTCTCGCCGTCCATGTCGTACGACATGGTCGCGTGGTGCAGCAGCGCGCCGTTCCCGAGGCGCTTCTGGGCGGCCCCGCCGATCTTGCCCTTGGCGCTCGTGATGTCGTTCAGCGGCTGGTAGAACGCGTCGATGCCGAGCGACTTCAGCGCCGTGATGACCCACTCGTCGAGGTAGGCGTAGCTGTCGGCGAAGCTCATGCCCTGCACGAGCTCGCCGGGGGCGTAGAGCGAGTACGTGACGATCGACTGGGCGTCCATGAACATGGCGCCGCCGCCGCTGATGCGGCGGACGACCTCGAAGCCGTGCTCCTCGGCCGCGTCGAGGTCGACCTCGTTGCGGAGCGACTGGAAGCTGCCGATGACGACGGCCGGCTGCTCCCACTCCCAGAAGCGCAGGGTGGGGCCCCGACGGCCGGCGCCGACCTCCTCGGTGAGCACCTGGTCGAGGGCGAGGTGCATGTTCGGCGACACGGGGGCGTCGTGGATGATCTGCCACTCGTGGTCGCGCCAGTCGCTGGCCTTCGACAGGCTGCGACGGATCGCCACGGCGACGGCCTCGGGCGTGAAGCCGAGCAGGACGGCGTCGTCGGGCAGCCCGGCACGGACGGCCGCGGCGATCGTCGCGGCGTCGGACTCGACGGGCAGGCCCGTGATCGAGCGGTCGATGGCGTCGAGCGCCGTGTCGGGCTCGAGGAAGAAGTCGCCCGCGAGGCGGAACTCGGCGATGCGCCCGTCGCGCACCTCCAGGTCGACCACCACGAGCTTGCCGCCAGGGACCTTGTACTCACCGTGCATGCGAGCAGCCTATGCCTGCCGGCCGGGGCGGGCGGGGCGGGCGGGGGGCGTCGGCGGGCAGCAGCCCCCGGGGAGGCGCGGGTCAGCGGGGCACGCGGGAGTCCAGCCAGCGGGTCAGGTCGTCGAGCACCTCGTCGCGGTTCGTCTCGCGGAAGATCTCGTGCCGTGCGCCCTGGTAGACGACGAGCTCGACGTCGGTGAGGCCGCTCCGGTTCACGTAGGCGTCGGCGAGCCTGCGCGCGCTCTCCTCCCCGCCGAGCGGGTCGTCGTCGCCGACCATGATCAGCAGCGGCACGTCGTGCTCGAGGTGCTTCGACGGGCGGCCCAGCAGGCGCAGCGTGTCGCGCCAGCCGAAGAGCTGCATCACCTTCGCGTCGACGACGAGGGGGTCGGCCGCCATCGCCTCGGCGACCGCGGGGTCGCGGCTCAGCCACTCGAAGCCGGTGCTGCCGAGGTGGGCGTGGCGGGAGTTCAGGTCGCCGCCGTTCATGCTGCCGGGCACGCGGTAGGCGGTGCCGGTGAGCACGACGGCGTCGTAGAGCGAGGCCTGCCGGTCGACGATCGCCTGGAGCATCAGCGACCCCCACGAGTGGCCGAGCGCGACGACGGGGAGGCCGGGGGCCTCGGAGCGGATGATCCCCGTCAGCTGGACCACCGCCTCCGCGGCTCCTCGCACGCCCGAGGGGCCGAGGCGCCCGAGCTTCGTGTGGTCGCCGCCGTGCTGGCCGAGACCGGTGGCGCCGTGGCCGAGGTGGTCGTCGGCGTAGACCGTCCAGCCGGCGCGGACGAGGTGCTGCGCGACCTCCTCGTAGCGGAGCGCGTGCTCGCCGACGCCGTGCATGATCTGCACCGACCCGCGGGGGTCGGCCGCCCGCCACACGTAGTAGTGGACGGTGACGCCGTGCGCGTCGACGAACTCGAAGTCGCCCCGGGCGGCGGAGAAGGTGGGCATGCGGTCATCTTGGCACCGACCGGGGGCGGTCACGGTGCGGCGGGCGGACGCGAGGAGGCGCGGGCCGGCTCCCGAGGGCCGGCCCGCGCCCCCGGCACGGCGTCAGGGTCAGCTGCGCGGCGCGTCGACGTCGGTGCGGACGACGCCGAACGCGGCGTCGAGGTCGACGTCGACCTCGGTGCCGTCGTCGAGGCGGACGTCGACCTCGTAGGCCACGCCGCCGTCGTCGCTGCGGTCGACGTCGGTGACGGTGCCGCCGCCGGCCGCGCTGAGCGCTGCGGCGGAGGCCTGGTCGTGGTCGGCGCCGGTGACGGTGTCGTCGTCGGTGCCGGTGCCGGTGCCGGTCGTGGCGTCGTCCGAGCCGCCCGCGGAGTCGTCGGTCGCGCTGCCGGAGGTGCCGTCGCGGTCGTCGTCGTCGTCACGGCCTCCCCGGTCGCCCCGGTCGCCGCCGTGGTCGTCGCCCGTGCGGGTCGACGTCACGGCGTAGTCGTCGTCGAGGTACACGTGCGTCTCGCCGCCGCCGGGCAGCGAGACCTCGACCTCGTAGCCGGGCAGGCCGTCGCCGATCGTGTCGACCTCGGTGACGGTGCCGCCACCGGTCTCGGCGAGCGCCGCCTCCCGGACACGGTCGGTGGTCTGGGCCGACAGCCGGTCGTCGTCGAGGCCGGTCGCCAGGGCGACGCCGCCGCCGCCGAGCACGAGCACGGCCGCCACTCCGCCGGCCATCAGCAGGGTCTTCTTGGTGTTCTTCATGACGGTGTCTCCGTTCGTCGAGCCGCGGTGCGGCCGGTGGTCGTGGGGTGGTCGGTGCCGGTGCGGGGCGGGCCCGTCGGCGATGACCCCACTGTGCCGACCGGGCGCTGAAGCACCCCTGAAGCGACCTGAAGGGACGTTCAGCCGGCGCGGTCACGCGTCGAGTGGCCACGATCTGCTGCTCGCCGACCCCGCGAGGCGCAGATCGCGACCACTCGGCGGGAGGCTCGGCGGCACGCGTCCGTGCGCAGGCGTCGAGTGGTCACGATCTGCTGCTCGCGGGCCCTGCGACACGCAGATCGTGACCACTCGACGGGAGGCTCGGCGTCAGCCGGCGGCAGGAGCGGCGTCAGCCGGCGGGGAGGTCGACCACGAAGCGCGCGCCGCCGAGCGGGGAGTCGTCGACGCGCACCGCTCCCCCGTGCACGCGGACGATCTCGGCCACGATGGCGAGCCCGAGGCCGCTGCCCCCGGCGTCGCGGTCGCGGGCCTCGTCGAGGCGGACGAAGCGCTCGAACACCCGCCCGCGGTCGGCGACGGGCACCCCGGCACCGTCGTCGTCGACGGTCAGCACCGCCCGGCCGTCGCGCTCGACGAGGGCGAGAGCGACGGTCGACGTGGCGTGCCGTGCGGCGTTGGCGACGAGGTTGCGCACGACCTGCCCGAGCAGCGGCTCGTCGCCGACGACGCGGGCGGGCCCGACGCCGGTGGCGTCGACGCGGAGCGGTGAGGAGGCGCGGAGCCGCGACACCTCCGCCACCACGAGGTCGTCGAGGTCGACGGGCCGTCGGGCCACGCCGAGCTGCCCCTCGTCGGCGCGCGCCAGCACCAGCAGGCCCTGCACCAGGGCCGTGAGGCGCGCCTCCTCGCCGAGCACGGTGCCCGCGAGGGCCTGCCCGTCGATGCTGCCGGGGTGGAGCAGCGCGACCTCCGCGTGCTGTCGGATCGTCGCCAGGGGCGTCTTGAGCTCGTGGGAGGCGTCGCCGACGAAGCGCCGCTGCGCGCGGGCCGAGGCGTCGAGCCGGTCGAGCATGCCGTTCAGGGTGCGGGCCAGGCGGGCGATCTCGTCGCGCCCGCCGGGGTCGCGCAGCCGTCGGTCGAGGCGCGCGGCGGTGACCTCGTCGACCTCGCGGCGCATGGCCTCGACCGGGCGCAGGGCCCGGCCGACCACGAACCAGGTCGTCACGCCGAGCACGACCAGCGCCACGGGCACGGCGACGCCGAGCGTCACCAGGCTCGCCGCGGAGGCGGCCTGCGCCTCGTCGAGGGAGCGCGCGGCCACGACGGTGAGCTCGGTGGTGCCGACCGCGTCGTCGTCTGCAGCGTCGGCCGTGTCGTCGTCGGTGCCCCGGCCCCCGCGGCCGGACGAGTCGTCGTCATCGTCGTCGTCGCCTGACGCCGACGCCGACGCCGACGCGGAGGGCTCGTCGCCCGACGACGCCCCGCCGGTCGCCCCGCCGTCGACGTCGGCGGTGTCGCGCTCGACGACGAAGGCCTCGCCGTCGAGCCGTGCCCGGCCGCCCGACGGCACGGTCGACAGACGGGCCGCCTCGGCGACGAGGTCGTCGTCGCCGCCGGCCGCGAGCACGGCGCCGGCGGCGTCGAGCACGACGACCAGCGTGCCGTCCGCGTCGCCGGCCACCGCGACGGTGGGCGTCTGCCCGGCCTCGAGCGCCGAGGCGACGCGCGAGACGTCCTCCTCGGCCGCCGAGCGCGGGGCGTCGTCGAGCACGGCGCGCTGCACGAGCGCGAAGACGAGCGTGAAGAGGCCGAGGGTGACGGCGACGGCGAGCACGGCGGCCGCGGTCGTGCGGAGGCGCAGCGAGCCACGGCGACCACGGCGCCCGGCGGGAGGGATGCGCTCAGCCACCCCGCGACTCCAACCGGTACCCGGCCCCGCGGAGCGTGACGATCGCCTCCCGCCCGAAGGGGCGGTCGACCTTGTTGCGCAGGTGCCGCACGTACACCTCGACGATGTTGGGGTCGCCCTCGAAGTCGTCGTTCCAGACGCCGTCGAGCACCTCGCGCTTCGTGACGACGCTGCCGGCCCGCCGCATCAGGAACTCGAGCACCGCGAACTCGCGGCTCGTCAGGTCGACGAGCGCGTCACCGCGGTGCACGGTGCGGGCGGCAGGGTCGAGCCGCAGGTCGCCGGCCTCGAGCACGACCGGCCGCTCGCGGGCGCCGCGCCGCACGAGGGCGCGCAGGCGCGCGAGCAGCACGGCGAACGAGAACGGCTTGGTGAGGTAGTCGTCGGCGCCGGTGTCGAGGGCCTCGACCTGGTCCCACTCGCCGTCCTTCGCCGTGAGCATGATGACGGGGGTCCAGTCGCCGCCCTCGCGCATGGCCCGGCAGACGGCGTAGCCGCTCATGCCGGGCAGCATGATGTCGAGCACGACGACGTCGTAGCTGCCCTCACGGGTGCGCCAGAGGGCGTCGGTGCCGGTGCCGGCCACGTCGACGGCCATGCCCTCGGCCTCGAGCCCGACCCGCAGGCCCTCGGCCAGGGTCGCCTGGTCCTCGACGACGAGCACTCGCACGGCCGGCTCCCTCCCCGCGGGCGCCCTGCCCACGGGCCCAGTCTGGCGGGCGAGCGCTGAACCGGCGCTGAAGCGGAGGGAGCCGACGTCGCACGGCCTGCCACGGCCGGCGGGTCGGTGTCATCGTCGGCGGCCGCACCTCGAGCTGCGGCGGGTCGCCGTCCTCCTGGGCGGGCCGGCGCCCACCCGCCCACGAGGACACGGACCCGCCGCACCGCGCAGCGAGCCCGCCGCACCGCACTGCACCGCGCAGCGAGCCCGAGCCCCCCGGGGAGGCGCGGGTCAGTGCGCCGAGTAGCCGCCGTCGACGAGGTGGTAGCTGCCCGAGATGAACGACGCCTCCGGGCTGAGGAGGAACAGCACCAGCGCGGCGACCTCGGCGTCGGTGCCGAGACGGCCGGCGGCGTGCTGCTGCTCGAGCGCGGTGAGCGCCTCGCCCGAGAGCGACGCGCGCACGAGGGGCGTGTCGATGAAGCCGGGGCCGACCGCGTTCGTGCGGACGCCGCGGGCGGTGTACTCGAGCGCCGCGACCTTGGTCAGGCCGACCAGGGCGTGCTTGCTCGTGACGTAGGCCGCGTTCTGGGCCAGGCCGACGGTGCCGAGCACCGAGCTCATGTTGACGACCGCTCCGCCGCCGGCCTCGACGATGGCGGGCAGCTGGTAGCGGAGGCCGTAGAAGACGCCGTCGAGGTCGACGCTGCGCACGCGGTCCCACGTGGCGACGTCGTACTCGCCGATGTCGGCCGGGGCGCCCGCGATGCCGGCGTTGTTCACGGCGAGGTGCAGGGCGCCGTAGGTCGTCTTCGCGAACTCGACGGCGGCGTCGGACTGCTCGGCGACGGCGGTGTTCTGCTCGAAGGCGGTCGCGGCGCCGCCCGCGGCGATGATCTCATCGACGACCGACTGCGCGGCGTCCAGCTTGATGTCGGTGACGACGACGGAGGCGCCCTCGGCGGCGAGCGCCCGCGAGATCTCGGCGCCGATGCCGCTGCCTCCGCCGGTGACGATCGCGGTCTTGTCGGTGAACCTGGCCATGGTGGTCCTTCTTCCTTCTGCGGCGTTCTCGCGCCGGCGTCCTGGCGCCCCTCGGGGCCCTGTCGTGGGGGCTCGTCGTCGAGCCGTCCACGACGATACGCCTGCATCGACCGATCCTCAACAGGTGTCGTCGATCTGCCCGAGATGTTTACTTAGCCGAGCTAACTGCTCATACTGGAGGGCGATGACCGACGTGACTCCCGCCTCCCCCGCTCCCCCCTCCGCCGCTGCCCCGCTCCGTGCGCTGCCGCACGCCCAGCTGGCCACGACGGTGCGCGGGTCGGTGCTGAGGCTGGCGCGGCGCCTCCGCCAGCAGAAGGCCGAGGCCGACGTCAGCGACGCGCAGATGGCGGCGCTCGGCTGGGTCTACCAGTCGCAGCCGCTGACCATCGGTGCCCTCACCGAGCACGAGGGCGTCACGCCGCCGTCGATGAACCGCACCGTCGGCAAGCTCGTCGAGGCCGGTCTGCTGGCGCGCCGGGTCGACGAGGCCGACCGTCGCCGCGTCGTGCTCGAGACGACGCCGGCGGGGTCCGCGTTCGTGGTCGAGACGCGCCGCCGCCGCGACGCCTGGCTCGCGCCCCGGCTCGCCGCCCTCACCCCCGACGAGCGCCGCACGCTGGCCGACGCGACCGAGATCCTGCGGAAGCTGACCCTCTCGTGAGCGCCATGTTCCGCTCGTTGCGCCTCTACAACTACCGGCTCTGGTCGGCCGGGGCGCTCGTCTCGAACACCGGCACCTGGATGCAGTCGACCGCGCAGGACTGGCTCGTGCTCACGCACCTCACCGACCACGACGCGACGGCCGTCGGCATCACGATGGCGCTGCAGTTCGCGCCGCCGATCCTCCTCGTGCCCGTGACCGGGCTGATCGCCGATCGCTTCGACCGGCGGCGCATGCTGATGCTGACGCAGGCGACGATGGGGCTGCTCGGGCTCGCGCTCGGGCTGCTGGTGCTGACCGACGTCGCCCAGCTCTGGATGGTCTGGGTCTTCGCGCTGCTGCTCGGCACGGCGAACGCGATCGACGCGCCCATCCGCCAGAGCTTCGTCTCCGAGCTCGTCCCGCCGGGGCACCTGACCAACGCCGTCTCGCTGAACTCGGCCTCGTTCAACGCCGCGCGCCTCCTCGGCCCCGCGGTCGCCGGCGTGCTGATCGCGGGGGTCGGCACGGGCTGGGTGTTCCTGATCAACGCGGCGTCGTTCGCGGCGGTGCTGGTGTCGCTGCGCTTCATCCGGGTGTCGCAGCTCGAGGCGAAGCCCCGGGTGTCGCGGGCGAAGGGGCAGATCAGGGAGGGGTTCCGCTACGTGCGCGGCCGCCCCGACCTCCTGGTGATCTTCGCCGTCATCTTCGTGATCGGCACCTTCGGCCTCAACTTCCCGATCTTCACCTCGACGATGGCGAGCGTCGAGTTCGGGGTCGACGCCAGCGGCTTCGGCCTGCTGTCGTCGTGCATCGCGGTCGGCTCGCTGGCGGGCGCCCTGCTCTCGGCGCGGCGCGAGCGGCCGCGGATGCGCGTGCTGGTGCTCGCGGCCTTCGCCTTCGGCGTGACCTGCACGGTCGCGGCGCTGATGCCGACGTACTGGAGCTTCGCCGCCGTGCTCGTCACCGTGGGGCTCTCGTCCATCACGCTCATGACGACGGCCAACGGCTCGGTGCAGCTGTCGGCGGCCCCCGAGATGCGCGGTCGCGTGATGGCGCTCTACATGGCGATCTTCACGGGCGGCACCCCGCTCGGCGCCCCGATCGTCGGCTGGGTCGCCGACACCCTCGGCCCGCGCTGGGCCATCGGCGTCGGCGCGAGCGCCGGCTACGTCGCAGGCGGCCTCGCGCTGGCGTGGCTGATCCGCCGCCAGCACCTGCGGCTGCGCCGGGGCGGGTCGGTGCTCCACCCGCGCTTCCGGGTCGAGCACGACGGCGACGGCCTCCGCGCACAGCGGGAGGAGACCGCCGAGGCGATGGCGGCCGACGAGGCCGCTGTCCGCCAGACGACGTAGCGACCGGCCGGGCCGCCGCGCGGTCGCCGCGGGGCGTACGCTCCCCGGCACGAGCAACCGGGTCGTCGATCGACGAGCCGAGCGACTCGGCGGCGGAGGGCCGGCCATGGGCAGAGCGACGGTCAGCGGCGTCGTGGCGATCGCCACCACGACCGTGGGAGGCGCGTTGGGCCTCGTCGTGCTCGCTCGCCTCGACCGCACGGCCGGCTCCGGAGCCGAGGCCGGCGGTGTCGCCACCGCGCTCACGCCGCTCACGACGACGGGCGCCGGGGCCGCCGCGACGCCGGTCGCCGCGGTGCCGTCGGCCGCGGCGACGGCCGGTGCCGGCGCGGCCGCGACGCCCGGTGCGGTCGACGGCACGGGCGCCGCGGGCACCTCCGTCGTCACCCCGCTGGCCGGCGGCGACTACGTCGGGGTGGCCCTGGCGCTGCTCGCGGCGGCCGTCGTGGTCGGCGGGCTCGTCGTGTTGCTCGTCGCCCTCGCGGACCGCGTGCTCGCCGACAGCCCGGACGGGTCGACGTTCGGCCGACGCCCGACGACGGTGACGCCGCCGCGGGTCGTCTCGGCGGTCGGGGCGACGACCGGGGGCGCCGCACCGGCAGCCGCCCCGGCGGGCGACCCGCCAGGAACGCTCATCCACTCCGGAGTGGATCAGCCGCCTGCGCCGGCGACCCCGCAGCACGACTGACCCGTCGCGCGTCGGCTCACCCGTCCCGCCGCCGCTCGCCCGCCTCCCCGACGCCTGACCCGGGCGTCTAGGCTCCCGGGGTGCCCACCTCGCCGCGCCCCCGCCGTCACCGCGCGGTCCGCGCCGCGCTGCTGCTGCTCGCCTCCGCCGTCGTCGCCACGGCCGTCGCCGGGTGCGCGGCGAGCGCACCGCAGGCGCCTCCTCCCGGAGCGACCTTCGACTACCAGCTCGGTGCCGCCTACGACCCACCGGCCGGCACCGACGTCGTCGTGCGCGACAGCACGGCCGAGCCTGCCGCCGGCGCCTACGGGGTCTGCTACGTGAACGGGTTCCAGACGCAGCCGGGCGTGGACTGGCCTGACGAGCTCCTCGTGCACCGCGCCTCCGGCGAGCTGCTCGTCGACCCCGGGTGGCCCGACGAGCACCTCTTCGACCTCGCCCGCCCCGAGACGAGGGCCACGGTCGCGGCGCGCATGACGGCCACGATCGAGGGCTGCGCCGACGACGGCTACGACGCCGTCGAGTTCGACAACCTCGACTCGTACAGCCGCTCGGAGGGCGCCTTCGGCCTCGACGACGCCGTCGCGTACGCGACGCTGCTCGTCGACCGGGCGCACGCCGTCGGGCTGGCCGCCGCGCAGAAGAACACGGCCGAGCTGGAGTCGCGGGGCCGGGACGAGGTCGGCTTCGACTTCGCGGTCGTCGAGGAGTGCGACGCCTACGACGAGTGCCCCGCGTTCACCGAGGTGTACGGCGACCGGGTGCTCGCGGTCGAGTACTCCGACGAGCTCCGCGACACGTTCGCCGGCACCTGCGGCCGGGCGACGACGCCGGCGAGCACCGTCCTCCGCGACCGCGACCTCGTGGGGCCCGACGACCCCGGCTACGTGTTCGAGCGCTGCTGACGGGCGCCCGTCCGCTCACGCCTCGCGCGTGATCTCCACCGTGACGAAGAGCGACGACGCCCCCGACCCCGCGTAGACGCCGCGCAGCGGCGGCACGTCGCGGTAGTCGCGGCCCTGGCCGACGACCACGTGCCGCTCGCCGATGTCGATGAGGTTCGTCGGGTCGTAGCCGTGCCAGGTGCCGCAGAAGTACTCGACCCACGCGTGCGACTCGCCCACGATCGTCTCGCGCAGCTCGGCCGAGGGCTTCGGGTGCAGGTACCCGCTCACGTAGCGGGCCGGGATGCCCGCCGAGCGGAGGGCCCCGATCGTCACGTGGGCGATGTCCTGGCAGACGCCGGCCCGGGCGGCCCAGCTCTCGGCGGCGGTGGTCTTCACGTTGGTGACGCCGGGCAGGTAAGACACCGCGCCTCCCACGGCCCGGCAGATCGCGAGGGCCGCCTCGCACGGCGCCGCCGAGCCCCGCGCCTCGGCCGCGAGCGCGACGAGGTCGTCGGGCGGCGTCGTCAGCGGCGTCTGCTCGAGGTGCTCGACGAACGGGGCGGTGGCGCCCGCGACCCGCGCGAGGTCGTCCCACCCCATGCTCGTGTCGGGGTGCGCGACGGGCCTGACCTCGACGAGCGACGTCGCGGTCAGCGACAGCTGCCGGTGCGGCAGCAGCACCTCGAACGACGAGACGCGGGTGCCCCAGTAGTCGACGTACTCGTGCGAGGCCGCGACGGGCTCGATGCGCAGGTGCGACGAGAGCACGTACTGCCCCTCGGTGTGCGCCGGCAGCATGCGGGCCTCGTTGTAGCTGGCCACCGCCTCCCCGGCGTACGAGAACCCGGTCAGGTGCCGGATGCGCAGGCGGCTCACGCGCGGCCGCCGACCCAGGTCGGTGCCGCGCTGGTCGGGAAGTACCGCTGGCGGATCGCCTCGGAGGCCGCGCTCGTCGCCGCCTGCACGCTGTCCATGTGGCCGGGCAGGTCGTCGAGGATCTCGCCGATGGGCCGGTACTCGAGCTCGCTGCGCATCTGGCCGAGGATGCGCACCCCGCTGTCGGAGGCCGCCACCCGGTGGTTCGTCGGCTCCACCTCGCGGAGGCACATCTCGGCGCGGCTCACCGCGAACAGGACGCTGCGCGGGAAGAGGCGGTCGAGCAGGAGGAACTCCGCCGCGTTGCGGGCGCTCGGCACGCCCCGGTAGGTGCGCAGGTAGGCCTCGTAGGCGCCGCAGGAGCGGAGGATGGTCGTCCACGACGGGCCGGACGCCTCGGTCAGCGTGCGCGTCGCGAGCAGGCGGGCGGTCATGTCGGCCCGCTCGATCGACCGGCCCAGGGTGAAGAAGTGCCAGACCTCGTCGCGGCTCGTGGCGCTCTCGATGATGCCGACGGCGAGGGCGCTGCGCTCGCGCACCCAGCCGAAGAACTCGTGCACCTTGTCGCCGGCCACCTTGCGGGGCATGCGCGCCCTCGTGGTGTTCAGCGACTCCCACAGCTCGGTCGAGACGATCTCGCGGGCCCGTCGCGCGTTCTCGCGGGCGGCGCCGAGCGAGTAGGCGATCGAGGCGGGGTTGTGCCGGTCGACGGCGAGCATCGCGAGCACGTCGGCGCGGGTCAGCGACACGTCGGCGGGGGCCTCGCTGCCCATCACCGCGAGGAGGCTGCGGCAGGCGGCGTCCTCCTCGATCCACGGGTCCTCGAGCAGCAGCTGCAGGTGCACGTCGAGGATGCGCGCGGTGCCGTCGGAGCGTTCGATGTACCGACCGATCCAGAAGAGGCTCTCGGCGATGCGGCTCAGCATGATTCCCTCTCGGTGGTGGCGCGGTCGTCGTTCGGTCGCTGTCGGTGCCGCTGTCGGTGTTGCTGTCGCTGCTGCTGTTGCTGCTGGACGTGCTCCTGCTGCTGCTGGGCCTGCTGGTCGTTGCGGGGGTCGTCCTGCGGAGCGTGGTCGGGGCTGTGGTCGGCGACCGCCGGGGTGCCCGCCTCCGCGGCGGTCACGATCGGGATCGCGGCCGTGGGCGTCGTCTGCTCGGCGATCAGGGCGCTGACGTCGTGCCCCGCCCAGGCGTTGACGTCGCCGCCGACGATCCAGGTGTCCTTCGAGCCGCCGCCCTGGCTGCTGTTGACGACGAGCTGCCCCTCGGGCAGCGCGACCCGGGTGAGCCCGCCGGGCAGCACCCAGACGTCGTCGCCGTCGTGCACCGCGAAGGGCCGCAGGTCGGCGTGCCGGGGCCGCAGCCCCTCGTCGACGAGGGTCGGGATGGTGCTCAGCTGCACGACCGGCTGCGCGATCCAGCCGCGGGGGTCGCGCTGCAGGCGGGTGCGCAGCTCGTCGAGCTCGCGGCGGCTCGCGGCCGGGCCGACGACGAGGCCCTTGCCGCCCGAGCCGTCGACCGGCTTCACGACGAGCTCGTCGAGGCGGTCGAGCACCTCCTCGAGGGCGCCCGGGTCCTCCAGCCGCCACGTGTCGACGTTCGGCAGCAGCGCCTCCTCGCCCAGGTAGTAGCGGATCAGCTCGGGCAGGTACGTGTAGACGAGCTTGTCGTCGGCGACGCCGTTGCCCACCGCGTTCGCGATGGTCACGGTGCCGAGGCGCGCCGCCATCAGCAGGCCCGGCGAGCCGAGCACCGAGTCGGCGCGGAACTGCAGCGGGTCGAGGAACTCGTCGTCGACCCGGCGGTAGATGACGTCGACCCGCTCGGGGCCGCCGGTGGTGCGCATGAAGACGCGTCCGCCGGAGCAGTAGAGGTCGCGCCCCTCGACGAGCTCGACGCCCATCAGCCGGGCCAGCAGCGTGTGCTCGTAGTACGCGCTGTTGAAGACGCCGGGCGTCAGCACGACCACCGTCGGCTCGTCGACGCCGGACGGTGCGCTCTTCTTCAGGGCCGCGAGGAGGCGGTTGGGGTAGTCACCCACCGGCCGCACCCTCATCGAGACGAAGAGCTCGGGCAGGGTCTGTGCCATCACCCGCCGGTTCGAGATCACGTAGCTGACGCCGGACGGCACCCGCACGTTGTCCTCGAGCACGCGCCACGCGCCGGCCTCGTCACGCACCAGGTCGATGCCGCTGACCTGGATGCGCGCGCCGCCCGAGGGCTCGATGCCCGCGGCCTGCCGGTGGAAGTGCGACGACGAGGTGATCAGCCGCGCGGGGATCACGCCGTCGGCCACGGCCCGCTGCGCGCCGTACACGTCGGAGAGGAAGGCCTCGAGCGCCCGCACCCGCTGCGCGACGCCCTTCTCGACCGAGGCCCACTCGGGCTGCTCGATCACGCGCGGCACGGCGTCGAGGGGGAAGGGGCGCTCCTCGCCGGCGAAGTCGAAGGTGACGCCCTGGGCGAGGTACGAGTCGGCCAGCGCGGCGGTGCGGTGCCGCAGGTCGTCCTGCGTCATGCCCTCGAGCGTCGCGTGGATCTCGTGGTACGCCCGGCGCGGGGTGCCGTCGCGCTCGAACATCTCGTCCCAGGCGCGGGCGGGCGGCATGCGGTCGGCGGCCTGCCGGGCCGCGGCCTGGCGGGCGCCCGAGCCGACGCCGAGGGCCCCGGCGGCAGCCCGCAGGCCCCCGCCGCGACGGCTGCCCGGGTCGGCCGTGGCCGCGTATCCGTCGAAGAGGTCTCCCATGGCTCGACGGTATCCACGGGGTGTTGCGGGGGTGTTTCCGCGGCGTTGCACGCGGGGACGAGCTCGCTGTGGCGGTGCCGAGCGAGCGGTCGTCGGTCTGGGCGCCGCCGCCTCGGCCTCGGCCTCGGCCTCGGCCGCACCGGCCTCCGCCGCGCCGTCCCCCGCGCGGGGCTCCCCCGGTCTGGGCGCACCCGCTCTGGGGCTGCAGCGCCCGGGGCCGCGCGACGTAGCGTCGCAGCGTGGACCAGATGACGATGACCGAGGCGCTCGCCTCCGCCTCCCAGCCCGACGAGCAGCGCCTCCTCCCGATCGGCGGCACGGCGTGGCCGCGGCACGACGCGATCGACCACTTCCTGCACCCGACGGGCTGACCGGGCGATCCCTGCCGACGGGGGGGGGCGACTCCTCTCGGGCGCGACGCCGTCGCCGCTGGCCGCACCCGGCGATCTCATGCTCGTGGGCGAGCCGATGCGCAGCCTCAGGGACTAGCGTCGGGACGAATCGCACATCGTTCCACTCGGGAGGACCCCATGAGTTTCCGTTTCCTGTTCATCGCCGTCATCGCCTTCGTCGCGTACACCTTCGGAGCCAAGGCCGGCCACGGCCGCTACAAGGAGATCGCGAGCTACTTCGGCTCGTTCTGGAACGACCCGCAGGTGAAGAAGGCCCGCAAGAGCGCCGGCAAGAACGTCGCCAAGGCCCGCAAGGTCGCCGCGAAGAAGGCCAAGAAGCGCTGGAGCTGAGCTCCGCAGACGTCCGCTGAGCTCGCCCCTGCGGGCGGCTCGGCGCGAGGACGCCCCGTCACGACCTGGTCGTGACGGGGCGTCCTGCCGTTCGGGGCGGGCTCAGTCGAGCAGGCCGGCGCTGTACTGCCAGAGCATGTCGGCGGCCTCGGGGTCGAGCGCGTACGCCTTGACGCCGACGCGCGGGCGGTCCTCGGAGAAGGGCAGCGCCTCCTCGACGTCCTCGAAGTAGCGGCCCCCGACGCCCTCGACGAGCGGCGACGCGGCGACCAGCACCGAGGTGGCGGCGCCCTGCTCCGGCGTCTTGAACGCGGGGTTCGGGGTGCCGTCGGCGTCGCGCCAGCCGCGGTCGAGGATCTCCTGCTCGGGCATGTGCCGCTGCAGGGCCGTCATGATGCCGCCGGGGTGCACGGCGTTGGCGAGCACGCCCTCGTCGGCCCAGCGCTGGGTGACGCCGACCGCGAAGAGCGAGTTGGCCGTCTTCGACTGGCCGTAGGCGGACCACGGGTCGTAGGGGCGGCGCTCGAACATCACGTCGTCGAAGACGACGGGCGAGTAGTGGTGGCCGGTCGAGCTGAGCGAGACGATGCGCGACGGGGCTCCGGCGTCGTCCGCGCCGGCGACGAGGGCCGACTTGAGGGCGAGCGACAGGGCCATGTGGCCGAGGTGGTTGTTCGAGAACTGGAGCTCCCAGCCCTCGGGCGTCCGGGTCTCCGGCGTGGCCATGACTCCGGCGTTGTTCACGAGGGCGTACAGCGGGCCCTGCCAGGCGTCGGCGAAGGCGGTGAGGGAGTCGCGGCGCTGCAGGTCGAGGACGGCGTGCCGCACCGTCTCGCTGCCGGTGCTGCGGCCGATGTCGGCCGCCGCCTCCTCGCCCTGCTCCGGGCGTCGGACGGCGAGGGTCACCTCGGCGCCGGCCCCGGCGAGGGCGCGCGCCGTCTCGAGGCCGAGGCCCGAGGCGCCGCCCGTGACGACGATGCGGCGGCCGGTGAGGTCGACGCCGTCGACCACCTCGGCGGCGGTCGTGGCGGCGGAGAACGGGGTGGTGAGACGTGTCATGCGGTGAACGGTAGCCCCGGGGTCTGTGGCCGGGGTCTGTGGCCGGGTCCGTGCTCGGCCCCTCGACGGCCGGGGGTCAGGCGGAGCGGCCGGCCCAGGCGTCGACCCGCTCGAGGACGCCGCGCTGGAGGTCGAGCGAGGCACGCCAGTCGCCCGGGCGCCGGAGTCCGTGGTCGGCGCCGGGCACGGTGACGAGCTCGAGGCCGGAGCCGCCCAGGCCCTCCGGCCGCCACCACGCGTCGACGTCACCCCCGACGGCCAGGTGCTCGGGGCCGGCGGCGTCGAGCGCGGCCCGCACGGCCGGCTCGGTCGTCAGCGGGGTGAGCCACGCGCCCGGCAGGCCTTCCCGGAGCGCCCACGGCAGGCACCAGGTGCCGAGCGACTTGGCGACGACGTGGGCGGGCCCGGTGGCGCCGGAGGCGCGGGCCGCGTCGAGCGCGGAGCGCGCCTCCGCCGTGACGAACGCCTCCGGGTCGCCCTCGGCGGCGGCGTCGATCGTCCACGAGACGACCTGCACGTGCCAGCCCCGCTCGGCGAGCAGCGCGACGGACCAGGCGAGCACCGGCGCCTGCGCGGTGTAGCCGGCGCCGGGCAGCACGAGGGCGACCGGCGACGCCGCGTCGAGGCCGGCGGAGGCGGTGGTCGAGGTCACGGGGCGAGCCTAGGAGGCGGCGGGTGCCACGGGCTTCTCGAACCAGTGGTCGGCGTAGCGCTCGTCGTTGAACGGCGACACCTCGACCCAGCCCTCGGCGCGGTAGAGGCGGATCGCCTCGACCAGCGTCGCGTTCGTGTCGAGCCGCAGCAGGGTGACGCCGCGCTCGACGGCCCGGCGCTCGAGGTCGCGCAGGAGGCGTCGGCCGAGCCCAGCTCCCCGCACCGCCCCCGAGACCCACACCCGCTTGACCTCGGCGGAGCCGTCGTCGTGCAGCTTGAGGGCGCCGCAGCCGACGGGCTCGCCGCTCCGCGTCGCGAGCACGAAGAGGCCCTTCGGCGGGCGCATCGACGCCGCCGTGGTCGGCACGGCCGCGGCGGGGTCGTAGCCGACGTCGAAGCGGGCGTCGATCTCGGCGAGGTACTGCCCGAGGCACCAGACGGCCCTCGGGTCGTCGGGGTCGACCTCGGCGAGCTCGATCGCGGCGGGGTCCGGGCCCCTGTCGGGAGTCGTCATCCGGCGACCTCAGCCGGCCCGGCGGTCCTCGCGGTGCCGAGCGACGAGGGCTCGCCCGTAGATCACCGCCGCGACGTAGTGCCCGATCAGCCCGAGCAACAGCACGAACGCACTGATCAGGATCATCACCTGGCCCGCGACGTCCAGGCCCTCCGAGCCCGCGACTCCTCGCCACTGGTCGACGGCCGCGTGGCCGACGAGCAGCATCAGCAGCCCGACGAAGATCAGGGCGGTGCGCACCTTGCCGACCCGCGTGACCGGGAAGGGCGCGCCGCCGAAGCGCACCAGCGCGTAGAGGCTGAGCAGCACGTCGGGCAGCAGGATCAGCACGACGACGGGCCAGTTGAGCAGGTCGCCCAGCGCGAGCGAGACCATCACGACGATCACCGTCAGCCGGTCGGCCACGGGGTCGAGCCAGCGACCGAGCTCGGACGTCGCGCCGGTGCGCCGCGCGACGAACCCGTCGAGGAAGTCGGTGAAGAACACCACGGCGATCACCAGCAGCGACGACCAGTAGTGCGCGCCGACGACGAGCACGACGAAGACGGGCAGCAGCAGGAGTCGCACGGCCGTGATCGCGTTGGGCACGGTCCGCCACTCGTCGGTGCGGAACAGACGGTCGACGAGCTGCACGACGTCCTCTCGGGTCACGCTCCCGGCGGGTCGCGGGGGCGCTCCGATCCTACGGGGCGCGCCGCGGCGGGTGGGCGGGCGAGGACGGGAGGCGCGAGCCCGGTCCGCGAGGAGCGCGGCGGGTCCCCGTCCTCCTGGGCGGGCCGGCGCCGACCCGCCAGCGGGGACACGGACCCGCCGTACGCGCGGGCGCACGGGCGCACGACCCGCTCGGCGGCCAGCAGGGCGTTGCTCCAGGATCGCTCCTCCACTCCGGAGTGGAACGGCCTCCCCCGGCGCCCCGGCCACCGCTCAGCGGAGGCGGCGGGTCGCCGTCCTCCCCGGCGGGCTGGCGCCGACCCGCCCGCGGGGACGGCGACCCGCCGCACTGCCCGACCAGCGGCGGTTCAGTACCCGTAGTCCTGCAGGCTGCCGGGCGACGTGTCGCCGTAGAGGTACGCGTAGCAGAGCACGCTCCGGTCGCCCTGGCCCCAGCTCTGCTCGGTCGGCGTCAGGTAGAGGTACTCGACCTCCGACTCCTCCCACGGCAGCCCGATGAACCCCTCGAAGGCGCCGTAGCAGAGGTCGTCCGCCTCGGCCGCGGTCTCCTCGTCGCCGGGGTACGCGTCCGCGTCAGTGAGCTCGTCCTGCAGGTAGACCTCGTTCTGGTGCTCCTCGTCGCACGAGCGGAGGTCGACCATCGAGACCTCCTCCGCCGTCGCGTCGGCGCCGCCGAACGAGAAGCAGTCGCCGACCGTGAGCTCCTCGATGCCGGTGTCGGGCACGGCGTCGGGGTCGATGCCCGGGTCCGACCCGGCCGCGACCTCGCTCGACAAGGTGTCGATGCCGCTGAGGACCGCGGCGGAGACGCCCCCGAGCACGAGCACGGAGGCGGCGATGATGCCGCCGATGAGCAGGCCGCGGTTCCGCGGCTTCGCGGGGGCGGCGGGCGCCCAGGCGCCGTAGGCGGGCGCGGCGCCGTAGGCGGGCGCGGCGCCGTAGGCGGGCGCGGCGCCGTAGCCGCCGGGCGCGCCGTAGGGCGACGCCCCGGGGGCGGCCTGCGGCACGTACGCGTTCGGCACGGGCTGGCCCGCACCCTGCCCGGCCCACGCCCCGGGCGAGGGCGTCAGCGCCTGCGTCGGCTGGGGGACGTACGGAGCGGGCGCCGGCGCCCCGAAGACGGCGGGGCTGGGGATCGCGGGAGGCGCGGCGGGGCGCTCCCGGGCGAACGGAGCGTCGGCCTCGGCCGGGCCCACGGCGTCGACCCAGCGCCAGACCGACGCGACGGCTGCGTCGGCGACGACCCGCGCCTCCGCGTCCAGGGGCACGGCGAGCGACTCGCGCGACCGCTGGTCGGGCGGGGTGACGCCCGACTGGTCGGCGTAGAGGCCGGCGACGAACCACTCCCGGCCGTCGTCGGCGAGGTCGAGCCAGAGACGGTGGCCGAGGCGCAGGCGGAGGGCGGCACCCGGCGCACGGGTGCCCGGGTACTCGCTCGCGACGTCGGTGAGCTCGAGACCGGAGAACTCGTGGCGGAGGAGCGCCGCGACGCGCTGGTGCGTCGGCGGCAGGTCGGCATCGGCCACGGTGGTCCCCTTCGGCGGCGTCGTCGGGGTCGACCGCCTGAGGGATCGTAACGCGCCGCGGGCTCGCGGCGCGCCGCCCCCTTCGCGGGACGCCCGGCCCCGCGGCGACCAGGGGTCGCGGCGAGGCCGGGCGTCGGGCCGAGCGAGGAGGCGCGGGTCAGTTCGAGACCGTCTCCAGCGTCGGGTAGTCGGTGTAGCCGGTGGCGCCCTCGGCGTAGAACGTGGCCGAGTTCGGCTCGTTCAGCTCGGTGTCGCCCTGCCAGCGCGCGACGAGGTCGGGGTTCGCGATGACCATGCGGCCGACCGCGACGGCGTCGGCGTGGCCGCCGCCGACGAGCTCCTCGGCCTCGGCCTTGTCGGTGACGACGCCGAAGCCGCTGTTCAGCACGACGGGGCCGCCGAAGCGGGCCCGGAGGTGCTGCACGAGCTCGCCGCGGGGCTCCGCGTGCAGCACGCTCAGGTAGGCGAGGCCGAGCGGCGCGACGCCGTCGAGCAGGGCCTCGTAGGTCGCGGTCACGTCGGCGAGGTCGGTCTCGGCGACGTCCTGGATGTTGTGCATGGGCGAGATGCGCATGCCGACACGGCCGGCGCCGATCGCCGCGGCGACGGCCGTGGCAGTCTCGACGCCGATGCGGGCGCGGGCGGCGGGGCTTCCGCCGTACTCGTCGGTGCGCACGTTCGACACGGGCGAGAGGAACTCGTGCAGCAGGTAGCCGTTGGCGCTGTGCAGCTCGACGCCGTCGAGGCCGGCCTCGAGGACGGCGCGCTTCGACGCGGTGACGATGTCCTGCACGACCTGACGGACCTCCTCGGTGGTCAGCTCGTGCGGCACCGGGTAGGCCGACTTGCCGCTCGGCGTGTGGATCTCGCCGTCGATCGCGATGGCGCTCGGGCCGACGACGCGCTCGGTGCCGGTGACCTCGGTGTGCGAGACGCGGCCCGCGTGCATCACCTGCATGACGATCGTGCCGCCGGCGGCGTGCACCTCGTCGGCGACGCGCTTCCAGCCGGCGACCTGCTCGTCGGTGACGATGCCGGGCTGGCCGGTGTAGCCCTTGCCCTCCACGGTCGGGTAGGTGCCCTCGGTCACGATCAGGCCCACGGTCGCGCGCTGGCGGTAGTGCTCGACGATCAGGTCGCCGGGCACGTCGCCGGCGTCGGCGCGCATGCGGGTCAGGGGCGCCATGGTGACGCGGTTCGCGAGGGTGAGGTCGCCGAACGAGGCGGAGGAGAAGAGGTCCACGGAGGGTCCTTTCGTCGGGGATGAGGACGGGGCGCGACCGCGGGTGCGGCGCACGGAGGCAGCGGCGCCCGCGAGGGCAACCGGAGGTGCGGGGAGGGCATTCCGCCGCGACGGCGCGGCGACGGGACTCTCAGGAGGAGCGCAGGTTCGACCGCCTGCAGTCAGCTGCGGGAGCGGTAGCGGCGCGTCAGGCGGAGAGGCGTCGGAGGGGCGTCACGCGTCGAAGCCGGTGCGCACCGCGGCGATGTCGTCGCCGCCGTGGCCGCGGTCGGACGCACGCCCGTAGAGGCCGGCCAGCGCCTCCAGCAGTCCGGTGTCGACGGGCGTGCCGTCGGCCGCCTCGCGCATGAGGTCGATGTCCTTCCGGATGCCGTCGAGGGCGAACTGCGCGGGGTACTCGCCGGCGATCATCGTCGCGCCCTTGACGTGCGCGTACTGGCTGTCGGACTGCCCGCCGGCGATGGCGTCGAGGAAGAGCCGGGGGTCGAGCCCGAGAGCCTGCGTCAGGGCGAGCGACTGCGCGGTCGCCGCCGTGATCGACGCGATCCAGGCGTTGGCGGCGAGCTTGAGCGCCGTGCCCTGGCCCACCTCGGTGCCGGCCACGACCGTCTTCGCACCCATGGCGTCGAGCACGGGGGTCGCCCGGGCGACGAGGTCGGGGTCGCCGGCGGCGAGCATGACGAGCGCACCCGTCTCGGCGGGCTTCTTCGTGCCGAGCATCATCGCCTCGACGAGCGGCACGTCGAGCTCGCGGGCGAGGTCGACGACCTGGGCGGTGGCGGCGGTGCCGATCGTGCTCGCCTGGACCCAGAGGGGCGCGCCGTCGGCGGAGCGCGCGGCCCGGCCGCCCTCGCGGAGCACGTCGAGCACGGCGGGGCCGTCGAACAGCACCGTCACGACGACGTCCGCGTCGGCGACGGCCTCGGCGACCGTGTCGACCACGCGGGCCCCGTCGTCGGCGAGCGGCTCGGCCTTGGCCCGGGTGCGGTTCCAGACCGTCACGTCGAAGCCCTCGCGGAGCAGCGTTCTGGCGACGCCGCCGCCCATGATCCCGGTGCCGATGACTGCGACGTGCATGCCCTGGTGCTCCTTGCCGGCGGCCGTCGTGCGGCCGCGTCGATGTGCGGGGGCGGGCTGGTGCACCGCCGAGGTGCACCGTACGCCGGGCGGCTCGGGGCGCGCCCGGGGACACGGGGAGGCGCGGGTCGGCCGCCGTGGGGAGCGGCCCCGGCAGGGCGGCTCAGTCGACCGCGTCCTCGCCCACCGGGTCGCGGCGGATCGCCCGCCGCACGCGCTCGACGACGGAGGGGTTCGGCGGCTCGTTGTACGTGCCGGCGAGCTCCTGGCCGCTGAGGCGCGCGATGGCCGCCATCACCTCGTCGGTCGCCTGGCGCCGGGCGCGGCCCGACTTCGCCTCGCCGTGGTGCGACAGGTCGATCGGCTCGCCGAACTCGACGGTGAAGCGGGTCAGGCGCGGCAGGGTGGAGCCGACCGGCTGCAGCTCCTGCGTGCCGGTCAGGGCGACGGGCACGACGGGGGCGCCGCTCGTGAGGGCGAGCCAGGCGACGCCCGTGCGGCCCTTGTAGAGACGGCCGTCGAGCGACCGGGTGCCCTCGGGGTAGATCGCGAAGGCGGCCTCCTGCGTCAGGCGCTCGAGCCCGAGATCGAGGGCGTGCTGCGCGGCGGAGCCGGCGCCGCGCTCGACGCCGATGGCCCCGATGCCGGTGAAGAAGGAGCGGCGCAGCCGGCCGCGGAGGCCCGTGCCCGTGAAGTAGGCGTTCTTCGCGAGGAACGACACCTCCCGCGGGGCCATCAGCGTGATGACGACGCTGTCCATGAACGACAGGTGGTTGCTGGCGAGGATGACCGCGCCCCGCTTGGGAACGTTGCGGCGGCCGACGACGCGGGGCCGCCAGAGGAGGCGCACGAGGGGCGCGAGGACAGCCCGGCTGACGAAGGTGAGCACGCTCCAGGGTGCCCGACGCCGCATGCCCGGGCGGGCATGCTCGCCGGGCGTCGACGGCCGGTGCACGGGCGGCGGGTGACGGCCGGAGGCGCGGCGGGCGAGGGGCGGGCGGGAGGCGCGGAGCCGGCGGACCACCCGCGGCGGGTACGGCGGGTGTCCTCCTTGTGACTGATTGCGCGCCTCCGACGGACCTGTCTAGGCTCGACCCGGGGATGCAGGTGCGCCGTGGGGGCGCACCGGGGGGACGACGATGACGCACGACACGCAGGAGCCGACGACTCGCGACGGGCAAGGGGCCGACGCGATCATCGCGTTGCCGGCCGGGCGTCTCCGGCGCGCGGCCTACGCCGTCGCGCCGGCGGTCTACCTCTACTTCGCGGCGGTGGCGTCCGCCGGGGCCGCGGGGG
The DNA here is from genome assembly GCF_011759585.1 of Frigoribacterium endophyticum. Classification (GTDB taxonomy): domain Bacteria; phylum Actinomycetota; class Actinomycetes; order Actinomycetales; family Microbacteriaceae; genus Frigoribacterium; species Frigoribacterium endophyticum. The sequence goes on along the minus strand of NZ_JAAOYV010000001.1, from coordinate 34,742 downwards.
CGGCCCGGGCGGACTTCGTCGCGGCCGACGTCGCCGTCGTCCTCTACGGTCTCGCCGCGGCGGTCGCCGTCGCGCTGCTCGTCACGATGACGGTGATCCGCGTGCGGGTGCGACTCGGTCTGCCGCTGCTGCTGCAGCCGGTGCAGGCCCTGTACCTGAGCGCTCCCCTGGGCTGCGCCTTCCTGCTCTCGGCCGCGTACGTCTCCCGCCTGCACGGCGGCGGGTTCGCCGGCGGCTTCGAGGCGATGGTCGGGACGACCCTCGCGCTCGTGCTGCTCGCCCGACGCGTCTCCGAGCTCCAGCTCGGCTCCGCCGGCCCGGTCTCGGGGCCGATACGGGTGCCCGTGCGGCCTGCACCGCAGGTCGTGCAGGTCGCCGAGGTCGACGAACTGCCGGTCATCGACGCGCGCCAGGCCCAGGGCTGACGACGACGCCCACGGATCGCCCCGACCCACGAGGTCGGAGGCCATCAGACCGCCGGGGCTCGCCCTGGCCCGCCCCGGCGCGGCCGGTCGTCAGCGCCGGTCGACAGCGCCGGTCGTCAGCGCCAGTCGTCGGGCGGGACGTCGTCGACGTAGGGGTCGAAGGGCGGCTCGTCGTCGTACGGGTAGGGCTCGAGGTCGGGAGCGCCCCCGCTGGCCGGAGCCGCCGCCGGCGCGGGGCGCGTCGCCGGGCGTGAGCGAGCGGGCGCGGCCCGCCGGGCCGCCCCGGGCGCCGTGGCGGGCTGGGCCTCGTCGGCCCCGCCCCCTCCCCCGCCGAAGCTCGGGCCGGAGCTCGCCGGGCCGCGCTCGGCCGCCGCGGCGGCGGCCTCCTCGGGCGAGACGCCGGCCACGACGTCGAGCACCTGCTGGCCGTAGGTGTCGAGCTTCTTCTGCCCGACGCCGCTGATGCCCGCGAGCTCGGTCATCGACGTGGGCCGGGCCGCGGCGACGCCGCGCAGCGTGACGTCGCCGAAGACGACGTACGCGGGCACGCCCTGGGCCTTGGCGACCCCGGCCCGCCACTGCCGCAGCGTCTCGAACAGCGGCACGTCGGCGGCGTCGAGGTCGGCGGCCCCGGCACCGGTGCGCGCCCCGCGCGACGAGCCGCCCGCCCCGCGGGCCGAGCGGGAGCGGGGTGCCCGCTCGGGCTCCTTGCGGAGACGGACGGGCCGCGAGCCCGAGAGCACCTCGGCCGCGGCGTCGGTGATGAGCAGGGTGCCGTAGCCGTCGGGCGAGACGGCCAGAACGCCCTGGGCGAGCAGCTGGCGCACGACGCCGCGCCACTCGATCTCGGTCAGCTCCGTGCCGATGCCGAAGGTGCTGAGCTGCTCGTGGCGGTTCTGCGTGATGCGCGGCGTCGTCTTGCCGAGCAGGATGTCGATGATCTGCCCCGCGCCGAACTGCTGGTCGCGCTCGCGCTTGAGGCGCACGATCGTCGACAGGAGCTTCTGCGCCGGCACGGTGCCGTCGAGCGACTGCGGCGGGTTCAGGCAGGTGTCGCAGTTGTGGCACGGCGTGCTCGCCTGGCCGAAGTAGCCGAGCAGCTGCACGCGGCGGCACTCGACCGTCTCGCAGAGCGCGAGCATCGCGTCGAGGTGCGCGCTGAGCTTGCGGCGGTGGTCGGCGTCGCCCTCCGACTGGTCGATCATGCGGCGCTGCTGCATGACGTCCTGCAGGCCGTAGGCCAGCCACGCGGTGGCGGGCAGGCCGTCTCGCCCGGCCCGCCCGGTCTCCTGGTAGTAGCCCTCGACCGACTTGGGCAGGTCGAGGTGGGCGACGAAGCGGACGTCGGGCTTGTCGATGCCCATGCCGAACGCGATCGTGGCGACCATCACGATGCCGTCTTCGCGGAGGAAGCGCGACTGGTTGCGGGCGCGCGTGCCCGCGTCGAGGCCCGCGTGGTAGGGCAGCGCGGCGATGCCCTGCTTCACCAGGAACTCGGCGGTGCTCTCGACCGACTTGCGCGAGAGGCAGTAGACGATGCCGGCGTCGCCGTCGTGCTCGGCGCGGATGAAGCGGAGCAGCTGCTGCTGCGGGCCGTCTTTCGCCTCGATGCGGTACTGGATGTTGGGGCGGTCGAAGTCGGCCACGAAGTGCGCGGCGTCGTCGAGCTCGAGCCGCCGCGAGATCTCGCGGTGGGTGGTCTCGGTGGCGGTCGCGGTGAGGGCGATGCGCGGCACGTCGGGCCAGCGCTCGTGGAGCACCGACAGCTCGAGGTAATCGGGGCGGAAGTCGTGGCCCCACTGCGCCACGCAGTGCGCCTCGTCGATCGCGAAGAGCGAGACCCGGCCGCGGTCGAGCAGCGACTTGGTGCTGTCGAGCTTCAGCCGCTCGGGCGCCAGGTAGAGCATGTCGAGCTCGCCCGTGACGAAGGCCTGCTCGACGGCACGGCGCTGGTCGGGGTCTTGCGTGCTGTTGAGGAACGACGCCCGCACGCCCACGGCCTCGAGGGCGTCGACCTGGTCTTGCATCAGCGCGATCAGCGGCGAGACGACGACCCCGGTGCCGGGCCGCACGAGCGCGGGCACCTGGTAGCAGAGCGACTTGCCGCCGCCGGTCGGCATCAGCACGAGGGCGTCGCCGCCGCCGACGACCTGGTCGATGATCGCCGCCTGGTCGCCGCGGAAGGCGTCGTACCCGAAGACCCGCTGCAGCACCTCGACGGGCGAGCCGGCCCGCCCGGAGGCGTCGGTCGCGCTGCCGGAGGCGTCGGTCGGGCTGCCGGTGGCGGGGGCTGCGGAGGAGGGGGGAGCGTCGGTCACCAGGCGAGTCTAGGAGGCGCCACTGACGCGGTCAGCCGACCCGCGACTCCACCGGGTGACGCCCCGTGAGCTCGCTCGCGGGGGAGGACGCGAGCTCGCCCGACCTGTGGAACGAGCGCAGCACGAGCCAGGCCCAGAACGGCGTGCAGACGACCGTCACGGCGAGCGCGAGGGGGCTGCCGTCGCTCGACGGGGTGCCCGCGTAGGGCGCCAGGAGGAGGAAGAGGACCGTGTTGTTGAGCACGTGCGCGACGATGGCGGCCTCGAGCCCGCCGGTGCGCCAGGTCAGCCAGGCGGCGGTCACGCCGAAGACGGCGACGTCGAGCACGCCCCAGACGTTGTAGGCGTGCGAGAGGCCGAAGGCGACGGTGGGCACGACGATCGCGACGAGCGGCCGGGCGATCCACGACCCCAGCGACTGCATCGCGAAGCCGCGGAAGACGTACTCCTCCGCGCTGGCCTGCAGGGGCACGAGCAGCAGGATCACGACGACCGACCAGACGAGGGCCGCGGGCGGGGTCGTGACGGGCCCGGAGCCCAGATCGTCGCCCGTGACCAGCGGCACGACGAGGTAGCTGAGCAGGACGGTGAGCGCCATGAAGGCGGCGGCCGGGCCCACGCAGCGGAGCAGCCAGCGCCGGCGCAGGCGGCCGGCGACGCTCGAGAGCTGACCCCAGCCGCCGAGCCCGGCGAGCTTCGTCGCGAGCAGCACGGAGGGCAGCATGGTCGCGATCGAGCCCAGCGTCGCGAGCATGACGAGGGGCTGGGAGGCGTCGAGCGGGTCGCTCTGGAGGCCCTCGGCGAGGCGGGAGGCGGCGTCCGCTCCCCCGGCCGCGGCGACCACGGCGTAGAGGGCGAGCACGACGACGTTCGACGCGACGACGTAGAAGACCGTGCCGAGCAGGAGCGCGAACAACGGCCGGTACCAGCGGTACGTCGGCAGCGTGCGGAACAGGCGGTGGTAGGCGACGGTCACGGGGTCGAGGCTAGCCGGGGCAGCTGCGACGCCGGACGGCCCGGCCGCACCGTGGGGTGCGACCGGGCCGTCCGGGTCGAGCTGTGCGGCGGAGCGTCAGTCGGTGGTGCCGACCGAGGCGGTGCGGCGGCGACGGAGGCGCGTGGCCGTGACCACGCCGGCGCCGGCCAGCATCAGGGTCAGCGCGAGCGCCAGCCCGGTCATCGCGGCGTCGGATCCCGTGTAGGCGAGGTCGCCCGCGGCCGTGACGCGCGTGGGGCGGGTCGAGGTGCCGGTGCCGGCACCCGTCCCGGTGCCCGCGCCGGTGCCCGCTCCGGCCCCGGGGGCGGGGACGGCGGGGTCGGTCGGGGCCGGGGTCGGGTCGACGACGACCGGCTCGGCGGCGGCGAGGACGACGGGCACGTCGACGACGGTCCCCGTCCCGGCCACCGTGACGCGCAGCTGACGCACGACCGGTCCGGCCGTGGGGGCCGTGACGCCGGCGGGCACCGCGAACGACAGCGTCGCGCGCCCGGTCTCGTCGCCCTTGTCGACCACGGTGCGGTCGATCGGCTGCGAGGCGAGCTCGACGCCGTCGAGGCTGACCGCGACGGTGCCCGTCTCCGGCCCGACCTGCGAGCTGAAGAGCAGCGACGAGAGCGACAACGTCACCGTGTCGCCGGCCGCGAAGCCAGCCTCGGGCGACGGGGTCGCCGTGACGCCGACCGAGCGCTGGGTGAAGTCCGGCGTGGCGACGCGGGCGGGCGAGCCGGCGGGCACGGTGAAGTAGTCCACCTGGGCCTGCAGGTCGACCTTGCCGCTGTCGGCGGCCGAGCCGGTGTTGAAGGCGGTGAAGTTGTCACCGCCCGACGACAGGAACGAGTTGACCGTGACCTTGTACGAGGCCGCGCGGTCGAGCTCCGTGCCGTTCAGCGTGATCGTGCGGATGCGCTCGCCGGAGGCGGCGGCCGGGTCGTACGTGTAGCTGAGGCCCTTCGAGACGCCCAGCTTGAGGAACGGCCGCGACGACCCGGCCGGCTGCCACTGCTGCTCGAGGGCCTGCTCGATCTGCGCCCCCGTCATGTCGACGACGACGAGCGTGTTGGCGAAGGGCTGCACGGCGGCGGCCTCGGCGAAGGTCAGGTTGCCCGCGGGGTCGCTGGCGCCCGTGGAGGCGTAGCGCAGGTCGGCACGGAGGCCGCCCGGGTTCATGAAGGCCATCTGCGAGCCGTTGCCGACCGTGGCCTCGAGCTGCACGTCGGCGACGAAGTTGCCGAGGGTCGACTCGCCCCCGCGGTTCTCGGTGCCGTCGGACTGCACGGCGCGGGGGAAGTCGGCGGTGATCTCGCCGACCTTCTTCGCGCCCTCGACCGCGGCGACCGCGACGGCGTCGCTGACGATCGTCGCGACCTCGGGGTCGGGCGTCGCCTTCTGGTAGAGCGGCAGCAGCTCGCTCGTGACCGTCGTGGCCTTCGTGTCGGCGTCGAACGTGATCGCGAGGTGGCTCAGGTTCGCGCCGTAGCTGCCGGTCTGCACGACCGGGCGAGGCGTGGTGCCGCCGGTCGGCACGACCGAGAAGTTGTACGACTGGTGCGTGTGACCCGACAGGATCGCGTCGACCTTCGGCGAGACGTCGGTCGCGATGCGGGCGAAGTCGCCGCCCGCGTCGAGCGCCGTGCCCGACGAGTTGCCCTCGTGCACGAGCAGCACGAGCACGTCGGCCTCGCCGTTCGCGGCGTCGCCGTCGCTCAGGTCGTCGGCCACGTCGTTGACGCTGTCCACGATGTCGCCGAAGGTGAGGCCGGCGATGCCGGACGGGCTGACCAGCTCGGGCATGAGCTCGGTGATCGCGCCGATGTAGCCGACCCTGACGCCGCCGACGTCCTTGACGAAATAGGGGTCGTAGGCGTGCGAGCCGTCGGCACGGAAGACGTTGGCGCCGAGGTAGGGGAAGTCGCTGGCCTCGGTGACGCGGCCGTTGAGGTCGTCCTGGCCGCGGTCGAACTCGTGGTTGCCCAGCGCGCTGACGTCGAGGTCCATCGCGTTGAGCGCGTCGAGGGCCGGCTTGTCCTCCTGGATGAAGGAGGTGAACGTCGAGGCACCGATGTTGTCGCCCGACGACACGAACGAGGTGTTCGGGTGGGTCGTGCGGAACTGGTCGATGAACCCGGCCATGACGGCGGCGCCGGCGACCGGCGAGGCCTCCTGCGCGATGCGGCCGTGGAAGTCGTTGATGCCGAGGATGTCGATGCTGGTCGGGGCCGCCTGGGCCGGGACGGCGGCGACGAGGCCGGCGCCGAGGGTGGCGACGGCGACGAGCGAGAGGGCGGCGCGGCGGCGACGACGCGGCGCTCCCGTCTCGGCCGGAGGTGCGATGGGGTGACGGGGGCGCATGTGCGGTGTGTCTCCTGGTGTCCGTGCGTGATCTCAGGCCCGCGGGAGGTGCCCGGGGCGGCCCGCCCCTCGGACGAGGGACAGACCCGACGAACATAAGATCTGGCTGGGAGCCGCACAAGGCTCCGCACGACTTCGTCACGTGCTGTTAACGCGACGGTCGTCGCCCACCCCCACCGCGCCTCCGGAGGTCCCCTTGCTGTCCGTGCTCCTCGGCCTCGCCGCCGCCGTCGCCTACGGCTCGGGCGACTTCCTCGGCGGGCTCGCGGCGCGGCGCCTGCCGCCGCTCCGCGTCACGGCGATCTCGGCGGCGAGCGGCCTCGTGCTGCTGCTCGTGCTGCTCGCCGTCGTGCCCGGCACCCCCTCGGGCGCCGCGGTCGGCTGGGGCGTCGCGAGCGGCGTGGCCGGCGCGGCCGCCATCGCGCTGCTCTACGCCTGCCTCGCGATCGGGCCGATGAGCATCCTGTCGCCGCTGACCGCCGTGGTCTCCGCGATCGTGCCGGTGGGCGTGGGCCTGCTGCAGGGCTCGCGGCTCGGGCCGGCCGGGTGGGCGGGCATCTCGCTCGCCCTCGTCGCGGTGGTGCTCGTCGGCTTCGTGCCCGACGCCTCCGCCCCGAAGCCGACGGCCGCCGGCCTGCTGATGGCCCTCGCGGCGGGCGTCGGCATCGGCGTCGTCCTCGTCTTCCTCGACCAGACGCCCGCCGACTCGGGCCTCGTGCCGCTGGTCGCGAACAGGGTCACGAACGTGGTGCTGACCGGAGGCGCGGTGGCGGTGCTCGCCCTGGTCGCGCTCTCGAGGCGGCGGCGGTCGCCGGGCCCGGGAGGCGCGGGCCTGGCCGTGCCGACAGCTCACGCCCCCGGCACGGCCGGGCCCGCAGGCACGCCTGCCGGCGCGCCGTCGGCGACCCGGGGCCTCGCCCCCGCGCTCCGCCTGGCCCTGCTCTGCGGCGTGGCCGACGCCGGGGCGAACGTGCTCATCCTCCTCGGGCTCCGGCTCGGCGACCTCACGGTGATGAGCGTGCTGACCGCGCTCTACTCCGCCGTGACGGTGGTGCTGGCCGCCGTCGTGCTGCGCGAGCGGCTCACCCGGTCGCAGGTCGTCGGCCTCGTGCTCGCCCTCGCGGCGGCCGTGCTGCTCGCGCTCGACTGAGCGCGGCCGCCGTCGGCGTCGACGGCCCGCCCGCTCAGTCCTCGATGAGCCGCTTGCCGAGCACGACGACGTCCTGCCGCTCGTAGCCGAGCGCGCTCCACGCGGCGAGCGCGTCGTCGTTGCCCGACCGCACCATCAGCTGCAGCTTGGGGCAGCCCGCCTCGGTGAGCAGGCGCTCGGCCTCGGCCACGAGCGCGCGGGCCCGGCCGCCGCCGCGGAGGGCCGGGGCGACGGCGACGTAGTAGAGCCAGCCGCGGTGGCCTTCGTGACCGGCCATGGCGGTGGCGACCACCGCCTCCTGCACTCCGCCGTCGGCCGTCTCGACCCGCTCGGTGCCGACGAGGAAGAGCTCGGGCTGCACCTGCAGCTTGCGCTCGATGTCGCGGCGCGGGTCGTTCCACGGGCGGGTGAGGCCGCACTCCTCCCACAGGGCGACGACGGTCTCGGTGTCGGCGGGGGCGAAGGCGCGGATCTCCATCGGTCGAGCCTGCCAGACCGTGACCGGCCCGGCGGCCCGGCCCGGCGGCGGGGCCGGCAGGAGTCGCGGGTCGAGGCCCGCCCGGAGGCCCGGTCGTAGGATGGGCCGTCTGCCCCGCCGACCCCGAGGAGCCCGTGTGACCCGAGCCGACGCCCCCCGCCGCCGCCTGGCCGTGCTCGGCTCGCCGATCGCCCACTCGCTGTCGCCGAGCCTGCACGCCGCGGCCTACGAGGTGCTCGGGCTCGACTACGACTACGGCCGCGCCGAGGTCGCCTCGGGCGAGCTGCAGGGCTTCGTCGACGGCCTCGACGCGAGCTGGCGGGGGCTCAGCCTCACGATGCCGCTCAAGCGCGAGGTGCTGCCGCTGCTCGACACCGTCTCGCCGCTCGCGGCCCTGCTCGGCGTCGCCAACACCGTCGTCATCGACGACGAGGGCCGCCGGCACGGGCACAACACCGACGTCGACGGCATCGTCCGCGCCGTGCAGCGCCGACACGACGTGCGGCCCGAGTCGGCCGTCATCCTCGGCGGGGGCGCGACGGCGGCCTCCGCGATGCACGCGGCCTGGCAGCTGGGAGCCCGGTCGTTCTCCGTCCACCTGCGCAGCCCCGGCCGCGCCGGCGAGCTGACCGCCCTCGCCGCGGAGCTCGGCGGCGACGTCGTCGTGGCCCCGCTCAGCGAGCTGCCCTCCATCGGCCCCCTCGACTTCGTCGTCAGCACCCTGCCCGCCGGCGCGGCCGACGACCTGCCGCTGCGGCCTCGGAGCTCGACGTCGGTGCTGTTCGACGTCGCCTACGACCCGTGGCCGACGCGCGCCGCGAGCGCGTGGGCGGCGCAGGGCGGCGTCGTGCTCAGCGGGCTCGACATGCTCGTCGAGCAGGCGATCGGCCAGGTGCGGCTGTTCACAGGGGGCGCGGCGGACGAGCCGCTCCGCGAGGAGGGTGCCGTGCGGGCGGCCGTCCGTGCGGCGGCCGGGCTCACCGACCGGGCGGTGGTCTGACGTGCGGCCCACCCCGCAGCCCGTCACCCTGCGCTCGGTGACCCTGGGCGACGGTCGCCCCGCCGTCTGCGTGCCGCTGGTCGGGCGCACCGCCGCCGCGCTGGAGGCCACCGCCGTCGAGCTCGCGGCCCTGCCCCGCGGAGTGGTCGACGTCGTCGAGCTCCGCCTCGACTACCTCACCGCCGTCGCCGACCACGACCGCGTGCGGGAGGCCGTGGCCGCGGTGCGGCGGTCGCTGCGAGACGACGTCCCGCTGCTCGCGACCTTCCGCACGAAGCAGGAGGGCGGCGAGCGCGACATCACGCCCGACGCCTACGGTGCGCTGCTCGACGCTGTCGTCGCCCTCGACGGCGCCGAGCGCCCCGACGCGGTCGACGTCGAGATGTACACGCAGCCCGACGTGCGCGAGCACCTCGTCGACGCCGCGCACGGCGCGGGGCTCCGCGTCGTCATGTCGTCGCACGACTTCACGGCGACGCCGCCCCGCGCCGAGATCGTCTCGCGCCTCGTCGAGCAGCAGGAGAACGGCGCCGACGTGGTCAAGCTCGCCGCGATGCCGACGTCGCCCGCCGACGTGCTGACCCTCCTGGCGGCGACCGACGACTTCCGGTCGGGGCCCGGCCTGGTGCCCGCGGTGACGATGTCGATGGGGCCGCTCGGCGCCCTCTCGCGTCTCGCCGGCGAGACGGTCGGCTCGTGCCTGACGTTCGGCGCGGTCGGGGCGACGAGTGCCCCGGGGCAGCTCGACGCCCTGGCACTCGGTGCTGCGCTCGACCTGCTGCACGGGGCCTGACCGAGGTCTGAGAGGGGGGGCTGGCGGGGCGACTGGGGCCGACGCGTGCCGACCGGGGGCGCTGCCGGCCGAGGTGATCGGACCGGCGTGCCCCGCGCCTCCCCCAGATCGAGGGTCGACCAGGTGGTCTGCCGCCGCGTCGGGAGCGGCGAGGCCTCCGGCGGACCCGACCTCGGCTCCACCACCGGGAAACGAGCGACGGGCGTCGCTCAACAGGAGTCTCGAGGCCGAGGATCCGCCGGAGTGACCCGAGGTTACCTCGCCGCCCGACCTGTCTCGGCCCGTCGTCCCCCGTCCACCCGGGTGACGCTCAGTCAGCGTCCGGCCCGCCCGAGGGCTGCCCACAGGCCGCGGAGGGGGTGAGGAGCCCTCGACGAGATGGTGACGGAGGAGGCGCGGGGTCAGTACCCTTCAGGCACCCGGAGCAGAGGCTCCGGCTCACGAAGGAGAACCCATGAGCATCGGCGGCGGAATCGCCTTGATCGTGATCGGCGCGATCCTCGCGTTCGCTCTCGACTTCCAGGTCGCGGGCATCGACATCCAGCTGATCGGCTACATCCTCATCGCGGCGGGCATCATCGTCACGATCCTCGGGCTCGTCTTCGCGACGCGTCGTCGTCAGGTGACGTCGACCTCGCGCAGCGCGGTCGACCCGGTCAGCGGCGAGCAGGTCACGCGTCGCTCGACGCGCGACGACGGCGGCCCGATCGTCTGATCGACCCCGCACGACCCCTCGACGGGCCGCGCCCCCTCCCGACCCCCGTGGTCGTGGCGGGGTCGCGGCCCGTCGCTCGTGGGGGACGGCGTGGGCTGGCGCCGAGTGGTCACGAACTGCGCTCCGCGGCGGCCGGGAGCAGCAGTTCGCGACCACTCGCCGAACGCCGTCGCTGGCTGACGGCGTCGAATGGTCGCGATGTGCTCCTCACTCGGCGCGGGAGCAGCAGTTCGCGACCACTCGCCGAGCGAGGTCGGCCAGCGGGCGGAGACAGGCGGGAGGCGCGGAGCGGGTGGCGCGGTCAGCCGACCGTGGAGCGCAGCGTCGACGAGCCGTCGGGCAGGCGTCGCACCTCGATGCGGTCGGCGATGCGCTGCTTGAGCTCGTCGACGTGGCTCACGATGCCGATCACCCGGCCGGAGTCGGAGAGGCGGCCGAGCTCGGTCATCACGGCGTCGAGAGTCTCGGGGTCGAGCGAGCCGAACCCCTCGTCGACGAAGAGCGTGCCGAGCTCGAGGCCGCCCGCCTCCGCCTGGACGACGTCGGCGAGCCCGAGCGCGAGGCTCAGCGAGGCGTAGAAGGTCTCGCCGCCCGAGAAGCTCGCGGGGTCGCGGGTCGTGTCGGTCGACGCGTCGCGAATGGCGAGCGCGAGGCCCGTGCGCCGGGAGCGGGAGCCCTGCTCGCGCTCCTCCGAGGCCTCGAGCACGTAGCGACCGCTCGACATCACCCGCAGCCGGGCGTTCGCGGCCGCGACGACGTCGTCGAACCGACGGAGGAGCACGTACGTGCCGAGCGTCACCCCGCGCACGTTGACGGTGCCGGTGGCGCTCGTGAGGTCGGCCATCCGCACGACGGCCCGCGCCTCCTCGGCGACGGACTCGCCCGCGGCCTCGGCACGTCGGAGCGCGGCGAGCGCCTCGGTCGCGCGTCGGGCCCGGTCGGCGGACCGCCCGGCCGCGTCGGTGGCCGCAGCGAGGTCCACCTCGGCGACGCCGAGAGCCCCCTCCGCGGCCGGGACGTCGACCTCCTCCTCACCGGTGAGGGCGGCGATGGACGGGTCGGCCAGGCCCGCGCCGACGACGGCCAGCTCGGCGTCGTGCCCCGCGACGCGACGACCGAGGGAGTCGCGCTCCGGGCCGGGCAGGACCGCCGCGGCGGCGGCGTCGGCCGTCGCGAAGCCCGAGGCGGCCAGCGCCTCGGCGAGCTCGACGCGACGCTGGTCGTGCGCGACCCGGGCGACCTCGGCCGCCCGGAGGGCGGAGACGAGACGATCCGCGAGGTCGGCGCGACGGGTGAGGAGGTCGACGCGGTCGGCGACGGTGCCGGTCGGGCGCTCGGCGTGGCCGTCGGCGTTCCCGTCGGCACGCCCCTCGGCTCCGGCTCCTGCTCCGGCGACGGCCTCGGCGACGAGCGCCTCGTCGTCGGCGAGCCGGCGTCGATCGCCCTCGAGCCGCTCGGCACGGGTCGCTCGGAGCGTGCGGGTCGTCTCGGCCCGGGTGCGCAGTGCCTCCGCCTCACGGTCGTGGTCGTCGAGCGCCCGCTCCGCGGCCCGGGCGGAGGCCACGGCGGCACGGGCGCGGGCGAGCGCCTGCTCCGCCTCGGCGACGGCCTCCCGGGCCCCGGCCTCGTCGAGGTCGCCGAGCCCCGCCACGGCGACCTCGAGACGGGCACGGGCGGCGGCCGCGGCGGCGGCCGCGTCGCGCTGCCGCTGGCCCGCGGCGCGGGCGGAGAGGGCGGCGGCCTCGACGTCGTCGTCGGTCGGGTGGTCGTCGGTCGGGGTGGCCGGGGCCGGGTGCTCGATGGACCCGCAGACCGGGCACGGCTCTCCGGCCTCGAGCGAGAGCGCGAGCTGGCCGGCCGTGCCGGTGATCTGCCGACGACGGAGCCCGGCCTCGAGGTCGACCGCGGCCAGCGCCTCCGTCGACCGGTCGGCGAGGAGCTCGTCGAGCCGTGTCGCCTCCTCCCGCAGGGCGTCCGTCGCGAGCACGGCGGCGAGCGCCGCCCGGGCGTCGGCGACCCGGCGAACGGCGGCGGGCTCGTCGTCGGCCGACTGCCGGGCGCCCTCACGAGCGGCCACCAGGGCGACCCTCGCGACGGGGAGCTCGACGAGCTCGGCGTCGAGCGTCGAGAGGTCGACGTCGACCTGCTCGAGCGCTCGGCCCGCGTCGAGCAGCTCGGCACGACGACCGGGCAGCCCCCGCTCGACGGCGGCGACCCGGCCGAGCACGGCGAGGTCGGAGCGCAGGTCGTCGCGGTGGGCCGCGACGGCGGCGGTCACCTCCGGCAGATCGGGGGAGCCCCCAGAGCTGTCGAGGCCGGCGGTGCCGCCGATGCCGTCGATGCCGTCGGTCGGCGTCGACGGCCCCGTGACGAGCACCAGCCCGGGCACGGTCTCCAGCTCCGGGTCGACCTCCGTCGCCGCCTGCCGCGCGTCGACCAGCGTCGCTCCCGACTCGGCGAGCACACCCTGCGCCGCCCGGAGGCCCCGAGCCGCCCCGGTCACCGTGTCGGCCCGGCCCGCGGCCTCGAGGCGCGACCGGGCCTCGTCGACCGCGACCGCCGCCTCCGTCAGGCGGGCGCTCCGGGCCTGCAGGTCGGCGCGGAGGTCGAGAGCCTCGCGCAGACGGCGCTGCTCGTCGAGGCGACGCCGCGCGTCGTCGTGCGCCAACCGGGCCGTGCCCCGCCGGTCGGCGGCCGCGTCGGACTCGCTGACGAGCCCGGCGAGGACGTCATCGACGGTGGCGACGAGGCCCTCGGCGCCCGCCGCGCCCTCGCCACCCTCGGCGGGCTGAGCGCCCGAGTCGCTCCCGCCGCCCGCCACGACCGGGGCGGCCTGCCCGGCGAGCGCCGCCTCCAGCGCGGCTCCGACGACCGGGTCGTCGTCGACCCCGACCGCCTCGCGCAGCCGGGCGACCGCGAGCTCGACGCCCCGGTCGGCCTCGGCGACGGCCGCGTGGGCCGTGCGCCGCCCCTCGGCCAGCCGGGCCGTCGTCAGCTCGTAGATCTCGGTGCCGAAGAGGGACTGCAGCATGCGCCGGCGGTCCTCCCCCGACGAGCGGAGGAACGCCGCGAACTCGCCCTGGGGCAGCACGACCGTCTGCACGAACTGCTGACGGGTCAGGCCGAGCACCCGGCCGATCTCGTGCCCGACCTCCTGCGTGCTGGTCGAGACCACCTCGCCGTCGACGGCGTCGGGCGAGGTCAGGCGGACGAGCGTGGCCGTCGCGTTCGCGGGCGTCGTGCCGGTGCCCCGGCTCTTCGGCCGCTGCCACGCCGGGCTCCGGCGGATGCGGTGCACGCCCGCCGCCGTCTCGAACACGAGCTCGGCGAACGGCTCGACGTGCGCCGCGGCGTGGTGGCTGCGGAGGCGGTCGCGGCTGGCGCCCTCGCCGGCGAGCTGCCCGTAGAGGGCGAAGACGATCGCGTCGATGACGGTCGACTTGCCGGCCCCGGTCGGCCCCTCGAGCAGGAAGGTGCCCGAGGCGCCGAGCGCGGCGAAGTCGATCGAGTGCTCGCCGGCGTAGGGGCCGAGGGCGCGCAGGGTCAGCCGGTGCAGGATCACTCGCTGCCCTCGCTCGCCCTCGCGGCCTCGTACGCCGCCCGCACGACGGCGAGCTCGGCGTCGCTGGCCGGGGCCCCCGAGGCGAACGCGACGAAGTCGGCCGCGACCTCGACGGGGTCGGTCTCGGCCGTCACCACGCGCAGCCGGGGCGAGTCGACGGCGCCGACGGGCGTGTGCAGCACGGCGAGCGCGTGCGGGAACCTCTCCCGGACGCGCGCCCACAGGTGGTCGGGGTGCACGGGGTCGGTGACGCTGACGCGCAGCCAGGCGTCGACGAGGTCGTCGTGGCGGCCGTCGAGCAGGTGCTCGAGGGTGTCGGTCACCTCGGCCAGGCGACGCGGCACGGGTGCGGCGACGAGCTCGACCTCGACCGTGCCGTCGGCGGCGAGGTCGACGACGGCGGTCGACTTCACGTGCCCGACCTCGCCGAACGAGAACGCCAGGGGCGAGCCCGAGTAGCGCAGCACCGGATGCGACCCGGCGGCGGCGCCCACGCGCTGGGCGCCGTGCAGGTGACCGAGTGCGACGTAGTCGACGCCGTCGAAGACCGCCGAGGGCACCACGTCGACCCCGCCGACGCGGATGTCGCGCTCGCTCTCGCTCCGCTCGACGACCGCCCCGCCCGCGACGAAGGCGTGCGCGACGACGACCGAGCGGGTGCCGGGCCTCGTCGCCAGGTCGGCCCTGACCCGGTCGAGCGCGGCGCCGACGACGGCCTCGTGCGAGCGCGCGAGGGGCTCGTCGGCGCCGTCGGGCGCGAGGGCGTGCCGCACGGTGTCGGGGTCGAGGTAGGGCAGCCCGTAGAAGGCCACGGGCCCGTGCGCGTCGTCGACGACGACCGGCTCGTCGAGCCGGTCGACCGCGGCCAGCACGTGCAGGCCAGGCCGCATCAGCTCGGCGGCGAAGCCCAGCCGCGCGGCGGAGTCGTGGTTGCCCGGCGTCACGACGACGACGGCGAGCTCGCTCAGCCGTCGCAGGGCCGAGCCGAGGAGGCGCACGCTGGGCACCGAGGGCACGGCCCGGTCGTACACGTCGCCCGCCACCACGACCACGTCGACCGCGCGCTCGGCCACGAGGTCGACCAGGTGGTCGACGAAGGCGGCCTGGTGCTCGAGGAGGTCGACGCCGTGCAGGGTCCGCCCCAGGTGCCAGTCGCTCGTGTGCAGGATGCGCACGGGGCCCCTCTCGCTCGCGGTGGTCGTGGCGCCGGCGGTGCTGCCGGACGGTCGTCACTGTATCGACGCCGACCGACACCCGAGGTGCGGCGGGTCGCCGTCCTCGGCGGCGGGCCGGCGCCGGCCCGCCGCCGAGGACGCGGACCCGCCGCACCGTCGTGACGAGCCGACCCGCGGTCGGGCCCTCCCTGCGGGGCCGGCACCGCGCCTCCTCGTCGCCCGTCGGCCCCGGGAGGGAGGAACATGGTCGGAGCCCGCGCCGCCCGCACCGACCGAGACGCCCCCGGAGACCCCCGTGACCCTCACCGAGACCGACACGACCGCCCTGCGCGAGGCGGTCGCCGCCCGCCGCGAGGCGATGATCGCCGACCTCGTGGCCTACGCGTCGCTCGAGACCCCGTCCGACGACGTCGACCTGCTCGCCGCGGGGCTCGCCTGGATCGAGGCGTGGCTCGAGCGGACGGCCGGCCCCGCCGCCGCCCGCCGGGTGAGCGTCGTGGAGGGCTACGGCGACGCCGTCACGCTCGAGCACCCGTCGCCGACCGGCTCGGCCGAGTGGGTCACCGCGCTCTGCCACTACGACACGGTCTGGGCCGAGGGCACGCTCGCCGAGTGGCCCGTGCAGATCGACGGCGACCGCATGACCGGGCCCGGCGTCTTCGACATGAAGTCCGGGCTGGTGCAGCTCGGGCACTCCCTGGCCGTCTCTGACGCGCTCGGCCTGCCGCGGCCCGGCGTGCGCATCGTGCTGACCGGCGACGAGGAGGTCGGCAGCATCGCGTCGCGCCCCGTGATCGAGGCCGAGGTGAGCCGGGGAGGCGCGGTGCTGGTCTTCGAGTCCGCCGCCGAGGGCGCGGTCAAGACCGCCCGCAAGGGCGTCGGCATCTACGAGGTCGAGACGTTCGGCGTCGAGGTGCACGCCGGGCTCCACCCGCGCGGCGGGGCGAGCGCCATCGACGAGATGGCCCGTCTCGTGCTGCAGCTGCACGGCGAGGCCGACGTCGAGGCCGGCACCTCGCTCAACGTCGGCATCGTGCAGGGCGGCACGCGGACGAACGTCCGGGCCGGGCACGCCCGCGCCATGGTCGACGTGCGGGTCACCCGAGCCGACGAGGCCGCCCGCGTCGAGCGGCTGTTCGCGTCGCTCGCCCCGCACGACCCGCTCGCCCGGGTGGAGGTCACCGGCGGCTGGAACCGCCCCGTGATGGAGCGGTCGGCGGCGACGGGCGCGCTCTACGAGCGAGCCGCCGCGGTCGCCGAGCAGCTGGGCTTCGAGCTGCGCGAGGTGTCGGTCGGCGGGGCCAGCGACGGCAACTTCGCAGCCGCGCTCGGCGCCGCCGTGCTCGACGGGGTCGGCGGGGTGGGCGGCGGCGCCCACGCGCGCCACGAGTGGATCAGCCTCGACGGCATGGTCGAGCGCAGCGAGTTCGTCGTGGCGCTGCTCGCCGAGCTGGCGTAGGGCGGCCGGGCGCCCGCACCGGGCGTCAGAGGGCGCGCGTCAGGCGCCGGGCTGTTCGCCCGCGTGCGCCACGGCGTCGTCGACGATGTGCGAGACGTGCAGGTCGGCGACCGAGTAGATCGCCTCGCGCCCGACGCGGTCGACCTGGACGAGGCCCGCAGCTCGCAGGGTGCGCAGGTGCTGCGAGACGAGGGGCTGTGACAGCCCGGACGCCTCGACGAGGGCGGAGACCCCCGCCTCGCCCTCGCCGAGGAGGCGGAGCAGGCGCAGGCGGGACGACGACGACAGCGCCTTGAAGAGCTCGGCGGCGGCCTCGAGGCCCTCGGTGGACATGGAGACACATTAGCCGTGGCGCATGCGACGCGCGCGGCCGCGGTGCCGGGCGCACCGAGGGCCCCGCTGATGAGCGGGGCCCTCGGTCGCGACGATCAGTGCTCGTCGTAGTGGTCGCCGTGCTGAGCGTGCTTGTGGTCGCCGTGCACGTAGTCGACGTGGTCGTCGTGCGTGACGGTCTCGTGGCCGCAGTCGGTGCCGTGCTGGTGCTCGGTGACGGTGTGCTCGGCGTGGGTCTCGGTGTCGGTCATGGCGGTCCTTCCGGAGGGGCGGGTCAAGCGGGCAGGACGAGTCCACCACAACACATGCACGAATTGCAATGCGTTCATCCAATCGATGATGAGAACCAGCACCGACAGCGAGACACTGCGACCCGTGACCGACGACGACCGGCGGCGGCGTCAGCCCTGGCGCGTGTTCCAGCGCGGGTTCGCCTTGTTGATGACGTAGACGCGACCGCGCCGGCGCACCACCTGCGAGCCGGGGACGAGCTTCAGCGCCTTGAGCGAGTTGCGGACCTTCATGGGTGCCTCCTTATTGTTGAGAACGGTTTTCATCTAGAGTAGCCGCATGAGACACGACCTGCCGAGCCCGCGCCTCCCACGACACCGGGGGGTCACCCTCGTGGCCGGGCAGGAGGAGGCGGCCCTGCAGCACGTCGCCGACACGCTCGCCCGCCCCGACAGCCACCGGCTGGCCCCGGGGCCCGACGTGCACGACGCCGCCGACGAGGTCCACCGTGCCGTGCTCGACCTCGCCCGGAGCGGCGAGCCCGTGGACGTGACCGTCCGGCTGCGCCCCGGCACCCCGACCCGCTCGACGGCGCTGCTGCTCGGCTCGCTGCTCGACCACGACCTCGGCCGCCCCGACGGGGCGTCGCTGCTGCAGCACGTGGCGTGCGTGGTCAGCGCCGACGACCTCGCCGACCTCGTGCTGCGCGGCACCGACGACCGCTTCGCGGCGGCCGAGCACGTCATCGAGCTCGTCGAGCATGCGACGCTCGTCGTGCTGACCGACGTGGGCGCGGTGACGGAGCGCGAGCACCGCCTCCTCGCGGCCCTGCTCGGGGTGCTGGCCCCGACCGCGACGGTGCTGCCGATCACGTCGCTGACGGCGGGCTGCCTGCCCACCCCGGGCCGCGCCTCGGCCCTCGCGGGCTCCGCGGGCTGGATGCGGGCCCTCTCCGACGACGCCCCCGACGTCGTCGAGGGCGACCCCGTGTCGACGGTGGTCTACCGCGACGAGCGGCCCTTCCACCCCGAGCGCCTGGCCGTCGCGCTGGAGCAGACGTTCACCCCCGGGCCGGCCGGCACCGTGCTCCGGTCACGGGGCTTCACCCAGTTCGCGACCCGGGCCGACCGGGTCGGCTCCTGGTCGAGCGTCGGCCAGATGCTCAGCCTCGACCCGACGTCACGGCCGTCGTGGCACCCGGAGTCGCCGCACGGCCAGCAGCTCGCCTTCTTCGGGCTCGACCTCGACGCCGGGCTCGTCCGTCGCGCGCTCGACGAGTGCCTCCTCACGGACGCCGAGCTGCTCGCCGACCCGGCCTCGTGGCGCGACCTGGTCGACCCCTTCCCGACCTGGGACGACGCGACGGGGCGGCCGGGGCACGGTCACGCCCACTGAGCTGGCTCGCCCCGAGGGGCCGAGCCGCCACGGACTCAGGGCCAGAAGCGGTGCACGACGGCCTGGAGCAGCGACCCCGACACGTCGCCGAACTCCGTCAGCGTGATCACGACGCCGTCGCGCTCGAAGATCGTCAGCAGCCCGGCGTCCGCCGACGACCCCGCCGTGCCGGGGTGCGAGTACGCGCAGCGCTGCCCGCCGAGCGACTCGGTGCAGGCGAAGCCCTCGAGGCTGAGGTCGTACAGGTACTGGTCGGAGACCTCGGGGGCCACGACGCTGTACTCGACGCTCGTGCCGAGGTCGGAGCCGGGTGACGACCAGAGGCAGGCGAGGGCCTCGGCGGCCAGCACGGGCCGCTCGCTCTTCATGACGGCGTCCGCCTCCGCGCGGGGCTCGAGCTCGACGACCGGACGGTCGCCCACCGCGGCCACGGCCTCGGCGGGGGGCAGCACGTCGTCGCACGACGTCGGGAGGGAGGCCGGAGCGGCGACCGCCGCCCCTGCGCCCTCCGAGCTGGGCGTCGGGCTCACCGTGGCCGCCTGGGTCGCCTCGGCCTCGCCGGAGCCGTGGCCCGCCACCGACACCTGACGGTGGGAGGCGGAGGCGGCGCCGTCGGCAGAGGCGCAACCGGCCGCCGAGAGGGCGATGCCGACGACGAGCACGAGGCCGCCGAGGGCACGGGACGACGGTCGCCGACGGGTCGCACCGACGGGTGCGGAGCGGAGCGAGAGCATGGTCCTCCTCAGGGCCGGCGTCGGGCCGCCGCAGGCCGACGGGGAGACCGTAGCGGGCCGCCGTCCGACACCGGGTCGACGTGACCAGATCGTGACCGGCACGGGCGGGGATCATCCCCGAGGTTGACGGGCGACTCCTCCCCCGCTCACTAGCGTGAGAACGGGGCCCGACCGAGGGCCCGCCGCGAGCGCCAGGGGTGCGCACGGCACCTGCCCGTCGAGGAGAACCGCCATGTCGAACGTCCGCCCGCTCACCACCGTCGCGGCCGCCGCCCTCGTCGTGCTCGCCCTGGCCGGCTGCACGGGGACGCCCGGGGGCGACGCCGCGGCGTCGGCGAGCCCGACGGCCACGGCCACCGGCGACGCCGCTCCGACGCCGGCCACGACGCCGACCGCCGAGCCCGACACGACCCCGGCCCCGACGGCGACCGCGGCCCCCGACGCGTCGCCGGTCGTCACCATCCCGACCGACTGCACGCAGATCGTCGACACGGCGACGTACCAGGCGACCATGGGCTCCACGCCGCTGAACCCGGAGGCGTACACGCGCCGTGACGGCAGCGCCCGCGGCGCCCGCACGCCCGGCGTCCCCGCGGCCGGCGACGCCCCCTTCATGATCGCCGACACGGCGGCGGAGCTCGACTGCCTCTGGCGGGACCCGGGGGCGGACATCACCGGCCTGTCCGTGCAGCTGGGCCGTCTCGACGAGGCCACCGGCGCCGCCCTGCTGCAGCAGGCGGAGGCGCGCGGGGCCACCTGCTCCGAGGCCCACGACGGTCGGCTCTGCCAGCAGACCACCGTCGTCGAGATGTACGGCACCGACAGCACCGACACCTACTTCGTGCGAGGCGACCTCTTCATCGCCGTCGGGCAGTCGAACTACCCGACGAACGACCTGCTCGGGTCGATCCTCACGCACCTCTCGAGCTGAGGGCGGCCGGGCGGCCGGCCCGCCCCGCGCCTCCTACAGGACGGACTTCGGCACGCGGTGCAGCGTCACCGCCCCGACGGCCGCGAACGGGTGCAGCGGGTCGGGCGCGACCGAGCCGGTCGGCCCGCCGAGCCGGGAGTGCCCGACGGCGCTGAGCACCGCATAGGCGTCGCCGCGTGACCAGCCGTGGTCGTCGACCAGGAAGGAGAAGGCGTCCTCGTAGCCGCGCCGGACGCTCTCCTGCACGGGGTCGCCGAGGCCGACGAAGATCCAGTCGTCGGCGGTCTCGATCCGCGGCGCCCGCAGCCGGGCTCCCTTGACGAGGTCGATCGAGACGACCGCCGTGCCCTGCGCCTCGATCGCCACGAACGACGACTCGCCCTCGGCCATGATCGCGTGCACGTCGCCGATCGAGAGGTACGCGCCCTCGACCATCACGGGCAGGAACACCGTCGAGCCGACCGTGTTCTCGGTCACGTCCATGTTGCCGCCCTGCGGGTAGGCGGGCATGATCGTCGAGTTCTCGCCCTCGGCGGGCGCGGTGCCCATGCAGCCGATCATCGGCCGCGGCGCGAAGACGTGGCGGTCGGTGACGTGCACGCCCTCCGCGTCGATCGGCACGCGACGGGTGAACATCTCGTCGCCCATCACGTGCTGCAGGGCGCCCGAGCCGGGCAGGCTGACCGACCAGCCGTGGTCGACGAGCCGGATGTCGTGCACCGTCACGGCGAGCGCGTCGCCGGGCATCGCGCCCTCGACGTACACCGGGCCGGTGACGGGGTTGATCGGCACCAACAGCTGCGCCAGGTCGTGGTGCTCGTGCAGCTCGGCGTAGACGGCGTCGCTCGTCTCGAAGCCGATCGTCTCGCCCGTGCCGGGGGTGATGTGCAGCACGGGCTCGACGGCGGCGCTGAAGCCGGGCCGGCCGAGCTCGTTGCCGAGGAAGTGGTCGACGCCCGAGGCGTCGCGGTGCGCGTCGCTCATCGCCCCGCCTCCTTCTCGAGGGTGTCCGCCGCCGGGGTCGCCGTGGCGGCCGCTCCCGACCCGTCGCCCTCGTCGACCTGCCCCAGGGTCGGCGCCGCGCCTCCCCGGATCTTGTAGAAGAGGAAGACTCCTGCCCCGACCACGAGCCAGACGAGGCCGCCGATCTTCGCCGCGGGGGCCGCGTTGACGAGCACGTAGCCGATGATCAGGAAGCCGACCACGGGCACGACGAGGTGCAGCAGGTAGTTGCGCGACTTCCCCTTCACGACGTAGTGCCAGATCACCGAGAGGTGCAGCAGCATGAAGCCGAAGAGGGCGCCGAAGTTGACCAGCGACGAGATGACGTCGATCTGGCCGACGAAGAACAGCACGAGGATCGCCGAGAGCACCGACACGACGAGGATGGCGGCCTGCGGCACCTGACGCGAGTTCAGGCGCGAGAGCACGGCCGGCAGCTGCCGGTCGCGGCTCATCGAGAACAGCAGGCGCGAGGTCGCGGCCTGCGCCGCCATCGCGTTCGCGATGCCGACGGCGAGCACGTTGACGACGAAGAAGGCGGTCATCCAGCCGCTCGACGACGCCTGGGCGACGAGGTCGAAGAAGGCGTTGCCGGCCTCCCCCTCGGGGAAGGAGTCGCGGCCCGCGGCGAGCGCGCTCGCCAGCCAGGTCTGCAGCACGAACAGGAAGGCGACGATGACGAGGGCGATGATCATGGCCCGACCCGCGCCTCCGCGCTTGCCGGTCGACTCCTCGGCGAGGGTCGAGATGCCGTCGAAGCCGAGGAACGACAGCACGGCGATCGAGAGCGCCGACGCGATCAGCGGGCCGGTGACCTTCGACGGGTCCCACACCTGGCTCACGCTGAACTCGGCGCCGGGGATGGTGCCGCCGTTGAGCGCGGTCACGGCGATGATCACGAAGATGACGATGAAGACGACCTCGATGGCGAGGAAGACGCGGTTCATCAGCTTCAGCGAGGTGATGCCGAGCAGGTTCACGGCCGTGTTGATCGCGACGAAGATCAGCGCCCACATCCAGCGGGCGGTGCCGGGGAAGATGCCGACCATCGACTCGGCGGCGAACACGTAGAGCAGCGTCGGCACGAGCAGGTAGTCGAGCAGGATGGCCCAGCCGGCGAAGAAGCCGACCGTGGGGTGGATGCCGCGCCCCACGTACGAGAAGACCGACCCCGCGAGGGGGATCGACTTGGCCATCTGCGCGTAGGCGAGGGCGGTGAAGATCATCGCGACCAGGCCCACGAGGTAGACCAGGGGCACGAGGCCCGACGACGCGTTGTAGACGGTGCCGAAGATCGCCCAGGGGGCGATCGGCACCATGAAGATCAGGCCGTAGACGAGCAGGTCGCCGGTCGAGACCGACCGCTTCAGCTCCTGCTTGTAGCCGTACTGCTCGAGCTGCGCCTGCGCGCTCAGCTCGGGGGACTCGGTGCGCTCGGACATGGTGTCTCTCTTCGGGGTGAGGGAGGAACGGTGCGGGGAGGGGGTGGTGCCGGGGAGGCGCGGTGCGGGTGGTGCGGGGAGGCGCGGGTCGCGTCGGTCCAGGTGACGCGGCCCACGCCCGTCAGGGGGGGGTGGCGGGGGTGGCGGTCAGGCGTCGTGGTCGGCGAAGAAGCCGGCGACGACGCGGCGGAACTCCTCCGGCTGCTCGAGGTGCGAGCAGTGGCTGGCGCCGGGGAAGACGTGGGAGACGGCGCCGTCGATGCCGTCGACGAAGGGCTGCCAGGTGGCCGGCGTCGCCTCGTCGTGCTCGCCCGCGACCACCAGCGTGGGCGCGGTGACGCTCGGCAGGCGGTCGACGATCGTCCAGTCGCGCATCGTGCCGATGACGTGGAACTCGTTCGGGCCGTTCATGGTGTGGTAGACCGTCGGCTCGGCCTCCATCTGCTCCTCGCTGTCGACGAAGTCCTGGGGCATCGGCACCACGCGGCACACGTGGCGCTCGTAGAAGACCTGGGTCGCGGCGAGGTACTCGGGGTCGTCGGTCGTGCCCGCGTCTTCGTGCCGGAGCAGCGCCTCCTGCACGTCGGCGGGCAGCTGGGCCCGGAGCTCGGCCGCGCCGTCGATCCAGAGCTGCATCGAGGCGGGCGAGTTGCAGATGGCCAGGCTGGCGAGGCCGGCGGGCTCGCGCACGGCGATCTCGGCGCCGAGCATGCCGCCCCACGACTGGCCGAGCACGTGGAAGCGCTCGAGCCCGAGGTGCGCGACGACGGCCTCGAACTCGTCGACGAAGAGCTGGGGCGCCCAGGTCTCGACCGGCGCGTCGGGGCGGTGGCTGCTGCGGCCGCAGCCGAACTGGTCGTAGTGCACCACGGTGCGCCCGGTCTCGTCGGCGAGCGCCGCCAGGTTGCGCAGGTAGTCGTGGGCCATGCCCGGGCCGCCGTGCAGCACGACGAGGGGCAGGGCGCCGGGGCGGGGCTCGTCGGGCGTGGTGACCTGGTACCAGGTGTGGCCGTCGCGGAACGGGAGGGTGGCAGCGGTGCTCGTCGACATGCGCGTCAGCATGCACCCGCGAAAGGTCTCACGCCAAGACCTTTCTGCGTGACTTAACCTGGGCGTAACACGACGACGGGCTGGGGAGGGGTGACGCGGCATGACGGAGGACGGGTCTGTGGACGCCGCGGAGGCGCGCGCCGGGTCCCCGGTGACCGCCGCGACCGACGCCGCCACCGCCTCCCCCGGCTCCGACTCCCCCGGCGTCCTCGAGGCCCCGCTCGAGTCGTCGACCCGGGTCGACGACATCTCCGACCGCCTCATGACGGCCATCGCGACCGGCGAGTACCTGCCCGGCCAGCGCCTCCCCCCGGAGCGCGAGCTCGCCGCCTCGCTGCGCGTGGGCCGGATGACCGTGCGGGCCGCCCTCGCCCGGCTCGTCGACCAGGGGCTCATCGAGACCCAGCGCGGCCGCGGCGGCGGCTCGTTCGTGCAGGAGCGCTCGACCGACCGGGCCGCGGCCGTCGCGCAGCGCACGCTCGCCGCCCGCTGGTCGGACCTCCGCGACACCAGCGACGCGATCGGCCGCCTGCACGGCACGGTCGCCGAGGCCGCGGCCGAGAACCGCACCGACGACGACGTCGCCGTGCTGCGCGACCGCCTCGAGGGCTACCGCGCCGCCGCCTCGGGCCTGGCCTCGCAGAAGGCCGACGAGCGCCTGCACGTCGCGATCGCCGACGCGGCGCACAGCGCCACGCTCCGGGCCGTGCTGCTCGAGCTGGAGTCGCGGGTCAGCATCGCCGCGCCGGCCCACCTCTGGGGCGGCCCGGACGGCATGCGCGAGATGGAGCTGCGCGCCCTCGCCGAGCACGAGCAGATCGTCGAGGCGATCTGCGCCGGGGAGGCCGCGCGCGCCGCCGCCCTGGCACGGCGCCACGTCGGCATCGACCTCGAGCTGCTCGAACGCGTGGTGCGCGGCGGCGACCAGCCCTGACCGAGGATCCCGCGGGCTCACCGTCGAGCGCCCGCGGGGCGTGCCGTCACGCGGCGGCGGGGCTCCAGCCGAGCTCCGGCCCGAGGCGCTCGGCGATGTCGGTGAGCATCTGCGCGTAGTCGCCGGGCTCGAAGGCGAACGGCAGCGCGAAGGCGACCTCGTCGACCGCCTGGTAGGCGGGGTCGGCGTGCAGGGCGTCCGCGATCTCGGCCGAGGTGCCGACGAGGTCGGCCGCGAAGAGCAGCTGCCCCGGGCCCTGCGGCACGCCCACGCGGCCGGCGCGCGCCTCGGCGTACGCCGCGTAGCGGGCCCGCTGCTCGGGCGTGGCCGAGTCGGTCGGCACGACGACGAGCCCCTGCGACACCCGGGCGGAGGCGCCCGCCGGGTGGGCGTCGCGGTACGCGTCGATCTGGGCGCGCTGGTTCTCGGCGAAGTCCGTGCCCCGCTCGGCCTTCGTCACGCTCGACGCGAGCAGGTGGAACCCGTTCTCGCCGGCCCAGACGGCGGACCGCGTGCTGCCGACGCCGCACCACAGCCGGTCGACGAGCCCCGGGCTGTGCGGCTGGACGACGTCGCTGAACTCCTCGATGCCGCGGCGGCCCGGCGAGGCCGAGACGACGTCGCCGCGCACGAGGTCGCGGAGTCGCAGCAGGCGCTCGGGCCCGAGCTCCTCGTGCTCGGCGGTGTCGGGGTAGATCGCGTCGCGGTAGAGGTCGAAGTTCATCGGGGTGCCCGACGAGAAGCCCGGGTTGAGGCGGCCGCCCAGCAGCACGTCGACCGTGGCGAGGTCCTCCGCGAGCCGGAAGGGGTTCTCGGCGCCGATCGGCGTGACGGCCGTGCCCAGCTCGATCCGGCTCGTGCGCTGCGACGCGGCCGCCATGATCGCGACCGGCGACGAGATGCCCGGCTGCAGGTGGCGGTGGCGCAGCCACGCGCTGTCGAGGCCGAGCTCCTCCGCGCGCTCGATGACGAGCAGGACGTCCTCGTGGCCCGCGGCCGGCGAGGCGGGGTCGAACGAGCCGATGGTGAGGACGCCGAGGCGCCGCAGGGGTGTTCCGTCGACGGGCATGGCCCGATCCTCGCAGGTGACGGCCCTGGCCCGCCCGACCGCGGCGGTACCGGCACGCCTACTCTCGGCCACATGCTGTCCCTCACCCGCGTGCGGGAGTCGTTCTGGTTCCTCCCAGCCGTGTTCGCCCTCGCGGTCCTCGTGCTCGCCGAGGTGCTGGTCACCGTCGACCGCTCGATCCCCTCGTCGACGACCGCGGGCCTGCCCCTGCTCGGGGCCCTCAGCGCCTCGGGCGGCAGGTCGCTCCTCTCCGGCATCGGCTCGTCGATGCTCACGGTGGCCGGCACGTCGTTCTCCATCACCATCTCCGTGCTGGCGACGACGTCGTCGACCTACGGGCCGCGCCTCGTGCGCAACTTCATGGCCGACCGGTCGAACCAGCTCGTGCTGGCCGCCTTCACGTCGACCTTCCTCTACTGCATCGTCGTGATGCGCACCGTCCACACCGAGGTGGACGACGCCTCCGCCTTCGTGCCCGTCATCGCCGTCCACGTCGCGGTGCTCCTCGGCGTCGTCGACGTCGGGGTGCTGGTCTTCTTCATCCACCACATCGCCGCGTCGGTGCAGATCACGTCGCTCCAGGCCCGGGTGCTCAGCGACCTGCGCGCGGTCGCGGCGACGGTGTGGCCCGACGAGCCGGGCGACGACGTGCGGACGGAGGCGCGGGGCCGGGAGGCCGGGCCGGCGGGGGCCCCAGCGTCGGCAGCACCGCCCCGACCCGACGTCGAGGGCGTGGGGGGCGCCGTCGTGCGAGCCTCGGCCGACGGCTACGTGCAGGAGGTCGCGTGGGCGCAGCTGTGCCGCGTCGCCGCCCGCGAGGACGACGTCGTCGAGGTCGTGGCCATGCCGGGCCGCTACGTGATCGCGGGCGACGCGCTCGTCGTGGCCCGCGCCTCCCTCGGCTCCGGCGCGGTGCAGGAGCTGCGTCGCGCCGTCACGGTCGGCCCCGCGCGGACGCCGCACCAGGACGTCGAGTTCGCCCTGCAGCAGCTCGTCGAGATCGCCGTCCGCGGCCTGGCCTCGGGCAGCAACGACCCCTACACGGCGGTGAGCGCGCTCGACATGTCGGCCGGCGTGCTCGTGCCGCTCTGGCGACGGAGCGACGTCGTGGTGGCCCACCTCGACGACCAGGGCCGCGACCGCGTGCTCGTCCGCTGGCCGACGGTGGAGGAGCTCACCCTGTCCGTCCTCGACGCCGTGCGCACCTACGCCGACGGGCAGCCGGCGGTGCAGGAGGCGGCGCTGCGGCTGATCGCCCGTCTCGACCAGGTGGCCCCGCCGTCGCGCACCGGGCTGCTCGACGAGCACGCGTCGGCGCTCCGCGACTCCCTCATCGGCCGCTAGTCGACGGGCCGGTCCCCTCGCCGTCGTCGGTGGGGCGCTGGTCGAGGCTCGGGTCCACCGCGGGGTCGACCGAGACGGCGCTCACGCGGAGGGGCGGCTCCGGCGCCACGGAGGACGGCGAGACCGGCGAGCCGGATGGGCCGGATGAGACGGGCGAGCCGTCGCCCGCCGCACGACGAGAGCCGCGCAGGCGGCCCTTCACCGCCTCCCACGGGCGGGCCAGCCCGCGTGCGCCGGCCTGGGTCGGCGCCTCGACCTCGAGCCCGTAGTAGGCCCCGACGTGCTCGAGCAGCACGTCGCGCTCAGCCGCGTCGTAGGCCCGCCGCTCACGCGTGAAGGCGATGATCGTCGACCAGCAGGTGAGCAGCAGCACCACGCTGAACGGCAGCGCCGTCGTGATCGCCGCGGTCTTGAGGGCGTCGAGGCCGCCCGTGAGCAGCAGGGCGACGGCGAGCAGGGCGGCGACGAGCGCGAAGAAGACGCGCAGCCAGTTCTTCGGCTCGATGTCGCCGCCGGAGGCGATCATCGCCATCACGAGGGAGCCCGAGTCGGACGACGTGACGAAGAAGACGCCGATCAGGAGGATGGCGCCGAAGGTCAGCACGGCGCCCGCGGGGAGGTCGCCGAGGAGGGCGAAGAGCGAGCCCTCGACGTCGACCGAACCGTCGGCGCCGATGAGCCCTCCGGCACCGTCGGTCTGGCGGTGGATGGCCGCGCCGCCGAGCACGGCGAACCAGAGGAAGGTGAGGGCGGTCGGCACGAGCAGCACGCCGAAGACGAACTGGCGGACGGTGCGGCCCTTCGAGATGCGCGCGATGAAGATGCCCACGAAGGGGGCCCACGACATCCACCAGCCCCAGTAGAAGGTCGTCCAGGCGCCCTGCCACTCCTCGCCGGCGGCGCCCTGCTGGGCGGTGACGTTGAACGAGAGGCCGACGACGTTCTGCAGGTAGGCGCCGATCGACTGCACGAAGTCGCGGAGCAGGAACTGCGTCGGGCCGACGATGAGCACGAAGAGGAGGAGGGCGGCGGCCAGGATCAGGTTGAAGTTCGAGAGGATCTTCATGCCCTTGGTCACGCCCGTCACGAGCGAGACGATCGTCACCGCGGTGATCACCGCGATGATCGCGATCTGGCTGACGATGCTGCTGTCGGCGATGCCGGCGGCCTCGAGGCCCGCCCCGATCTGGATCACGCCGAGGCCGAGCGAGGTGGCGACGCCGAACAGCGTGCCGACCAGGGCGATGACGTCGATGAGGTTGCCCCAGCCGCCGCGCACGCGGTCGCCGAGCAGGGGCTCGAGCGCCCAGCGGATGGAGACCGGACGGCCCCGACGGTGGATCGCGTACGCGAGCGCGAGGCCGAGCACGACGTAGATCGCCCACGCGTGCAGGCCCCAGTGCAGGAAGGTCTGCGTGAGGGCCTGCTGCGCGAGCTGGTCCTCCGTGCCGGTGACGCCGGGGCGCGGCGAGGCGAAGTGGCTGAGGGGCTCGGAGACGCCGTAGAAGACGAGTCCGATGCCCATCCCCGCGGCGAAGAGCAGGGCGAACCACGACCCGGTCGAGAACTCCGGCTCGTCCTTGTCCTTGCCGAGCTTGATGGTGCCGAAGCGGCTGAACCCGACGAAGACCGAGAAGCCGACGAAGAAGGCGGCGATCAGCACGTAGTACCAGCTGAAGTTGCGCACGATGCCGCTCTGCAGCCCGAGGAAGAGAGCCTCGGCCGAGGCGGGGGCGATCAGCGTGAAGGCCACGAAGCCGAGGACGACGATCGCGGCGGGCCAGAACACCCACCGACGGAGCTGGGGGGTCGTCGTGACGGCCTCCCCCGGGGTCGAGGGTCGGGCGTCGGTGGCCCCGGAGGAGGGCGGTTCTGTCGTTGCCATGCCTCCATCGTGACGGCTCCCGGCGCGTTCCGGGCAATGATGCGCGCTGTGCACCGACATGCACGACGAGTCATCGAGATGCCCCGTCCGGGGCGCTGTCCTCCCCGGAGAGCCCAGGAAGCGGCACCTCGATCACGGAGGAGCTACCGCGCCGTCACCGTCGCGAGCTCGTCCCAGTGGGTCGTCGCGCGCGGCGAGACCATGTCGCGCTTCATCGCCCAGCCGCGGCGGTGCCGCAGCCCCGCGACGCCGAGGCCGAGGCTCTCGTCGCCGAACTTGCCGGCGATCCGGTCGAGCACGTCGCCGTAGGCGGGCGGTGCCGCGGCGACCTCCCCGAAGACGTCGAGGCTCGCGTGCTCGGCGCGCGGGGTGAGCTCCATCAGGGTGACGCCGGCGCGCACGTAGCGCTTGCCGGGCTCGAGCTGGGGGCCGAGGGCTCCGATCGCGGCGCGGTAGAGCGTGGTCGCGTCGTCGGTCGGCTCGGGGAAGGCGACGGAGACGACGTGGTTGGTGTGGCCGGCCTCGGTGGCGAACGGCGACGTGGCGGCGAAGCAGCGCATCATCCGGGTCAGCGAGCCCTGCCCCCGGAGTCGTGCGGCGGCACGTTGCGTGTAGACCGACAGCACCTCCTCCAGCTCGGCGACCGTCGTCACGGGCACCGCGAACGACCGCGAGTGGTAGATCTGGTCGCGCTCGGGCTGGACCTCCTCGATCGGCAGGCAGTCGACCCCGCGGAGCTCCTGCACGACGCGCGCCTGCACCACGCCGAAGCGCTTCCGGATGCGGGCGGCGTCGGCGTCGCGCAGGTCGGCGGCCGTGTGCACGCCGAGCGGCACGAGCTTCTTCGCCGTGCGTCGACCGATGCCCCACACGTCGCCCGCGTCGACGCTGGCGAGGATGGCGGTCTGCTGCCCCGGCGTGTAGCTGCCCAGGTGGCAGACGCCCGCCAGCGCCGTGGCCTGCTTCGAGCCGCGGTTCGCGAGCTTCGCGAGCGTCTTCGTCGGCGCGATGCCGATGCTCACGGGCAGGCCGATCAGCTTGCGCACCACCCGGCGGATCTCGCGGGCCTGCGCGGTGGTCTCGTCGACGGTGCCGGTCAGCTCGATGAACGACTCGTCGATCGAGTAGACCTCCTGGTGGCTCGTGAACCGGCTGAGGATCTCGGCCGAGCGCGCCGACATGTCGCCGTAGAGCTCGTAGTTGCTCGACACCGCGACGACGCCCTGCATCGCGGCGATCGGCGCGATCGTGTGCCAGGGCGCGGCCATGTCGACGTTCAGCGCCTTGGCCTCCTGCGACCGGGCGATGACGCAGCCGTCGTTGTTCGAGAGGACGACCACCGGCCTGCCCTCGAGCGCGGGGTTGAAGACGCGCTCGCACGACACGTAGAAGTTGTTGGCGTCGACGATGGCGACGTGGCGCTCAGACACGGTGCAGGCACCTCGTGACGACGCCCCAGACGGTCGCCTCGTCGAGCTCGGAGAGCACGATCTCGGGGTAGGCGGGGTTCTCCGGGCTGAGCACCATCAGCCCCTGCCGCCATGAGAGGCGCTTGACCGTCAGCTCGGCGTTGACCACGGCCACGACGACGGCGCCGTCGTGCGCGTCGAGCCCGCGGTCGACGACGAGCTCGTCGCCGTCGAAGATGCCCGCGCCCGTCATGCTGTCGCCGCTCACCCGCACCAGGAAGGTCGCCGTCGGGTCGCGCATCAGGTGCCGGTTGAGGTCGACCGGCCCCGACCAGTAGCCCTGGGCGGGCGACGGGAAGCCGGCGTGCACGGCCTCGAGCGCGGCTCGCGGCAGGTCGGCGTCGGCGCGCTCCTCGCCCCCGACGGGCCCGAGCACGACGGGCGGCAGCTCAGGAGTCGCGGGTCGGGTCGACCGCGGAGGGCGCGCCCCACGCCCTGCCTCGCCTGTCGTCTCGCTCACGGTGCCTCCCGGAGAGAACCTAGGCCAGACCACCGACGTCGCCTCCACCACCGTCGCCTCCCCCGAGCTGGCCGGTCGTGCGGCGCCCCTCGGCTAGGCCGTCGGGCGCGCCTTGCGGATCGACCACACGTTGGAGTCGCCCACCCGCTCGTAGCCGAGGTCGTCGACGAGCAGCTGGACCAGGGCGAGGCCGCGGCCGCCCTCGGCCATCTCGTCGGGCATGACGCGGCCGACGAGCGAGACGCTGCCGGGCTCGGCCGTGTCGCTGAGGGTGGCCGTCAGCTCGCCGTCGGTGATGGCGACGGAGAGCCGGCAGGCCACGCCCTCGCCCGCCGCGGCGTGCTCGATGACGTTGCTGGTCAGCTCGACGAGGGCGAGCTCGAAGGCCATGCGCTCCTCGTCGGTGAGGGTCGTGTCGTCGCCCCAGACCGACTCGAGGAAGTCGTGCACCGTGTTGACGTCGTCCGGCGGCGTGGCGAAGACGAGCTGGTGCTCACTCATCGAACGCCGTCGCCGCGTCGTCGTGCGGGCGGAGGATGCGGTCGATGTTCGACAGCTTCAGCACCATCAGCACCTGGGCCGACGGCGAGGCGATGCGCAGGTCGCCGCCCGCCGAGCGGGCGGACTTGAGGCAGCCGACGAGGGCGCCCAGGCCGGAGGAGTCCATGAAGTCGACGCCGGCGAGGTCGACGACGACGCGGGGCCTACCGTCGGCGATCGCGCCGGTCACGGCCTCCCGCAGGGCCGGGGCCGAGACCATGTTGAGCCTCCCGGTGCAGCGCACGACGGCGACGTCGGCGCCCGCTCCCTCGACAGCGAGATCCATCCAGCCAGCCTCCTCGGCTCGTCGTCCCGGCGCACGGGTCGGCGCGGTCCTCCGCGACACCATAGCTGCGGCCGACCCCCGGCACAGCCCGCCGCGGCGCTCCAGTGCGGGGGGTACCGGAGAGGGGCGGCCGACACCTATCGTCGAGGGGTGACCTCTGACCGCTCTCCGTCGCGGGCACGCCGGAGCTCCACGCTCGACACGTTCCTCCTGCGGTACGGCGTGACCCCCCTCGTGAAGCAGGCACCGTCGGCGCTGCTCGTCGTCCTGGCCGTCGTCCTCTCGCTCACCGTCCCGCAGCTGGTGGTCACCAGCGGCGCGGGCCTCCTCGTCGCCCTGGGCGTCACCGCGGTCGCCACGCTCTGGGCGGCCGCCGCCACCGCCCGCCCGGCCGTGATCGGCGGGTGGGCCCTCCTGGTGCCCGCCCTCGACTTCGTCGCGCTGGGGGTCCTGCGCTGGTCGACCGGCTCCTCCTCGTCGGTCTTCACGGCCCTGCTGGTGATGCCGCTCGTGTGGTTCGCCGCCCGCGAGCCACGCCGGTCGGTGCTCTGGGCGGTGCTCGGCTCGATGGTCGTCATCCTCACGCCCTTCATCGCCGGCATCAGCGCCGGCGACCGGGTCACCGAGCTCGCCCGCCTGCTCGTCGGCGTCCTCGTCTACACCGCGCTGGCCCTCGTCGTGAACGAGCTGAGCCGGCAGTACGCGGCCCAGCTGCGCCTGTCGGAGGAGCGGGAGGCGGTGGTCCGGACCGAGATCACCCGCGCCGCCGAGGTGCAGCGCTCGCTCCTCCCCGGAGCCCTGGCCGACACGCCCGGCTACGCCCTCGCGGGCACCTGCCTGCCCTCGACGACCGTCGGCCGCGACTTCTTCGACTGGTACCGCACCGACGACGGGGTCGCGATGACCCTCGGCGACGTCATGGGCAAGGGCGTCGGCGCCGGTCTCATCGCGGCGGCCGTGCGGGCGACGGTGCGCAGCTCACGCCGCGACCCCGACCCCGGGGCCGCCATCGTCCGCGCCTCGGAGGGGCTCGCCACCGACCTCGCCGACGGGCCCGACTCCGTCGTGTTCACCACCCTCTTCCACGCGCGCCTCCGCGGCGACGTGCTGCACTGGGCCGACGCCGGCCACGGCCTGACCGTCGTCGTGCGGGAGGACGGCGGGGCCGAGCGCCTGTCGACGCCCGACCTCCCGATCGGCCTCGGCCTCGGCCTGCACGACGTGTGGGAGACGCGGACCACCGCCCTCTGCCCCGGCGACCTCGTGGTCTGCTTCAGCGACGGGGTGCTCGACCTCTTCGGCGGCGGGCTCGACAGCGTCGAGCACGTCGCGGCCCTCGCGCGCCGCGACCCGCGGCCGTCGGCGGTCGTCGACGCCCTGGCCGACCTCGCCCGCGAGCTGGGCCACGACGACGACGTGACCGTGGTCGCCCTGCGGCGCGAGCCCGTCGCGGCGCCGGTCGCGGGCGACGCGTCCGCTCCCGTGGCCGTCGCCGCCCCGACGGCACCCTGAGGCCCGGGCCGCACCGACCCCCGGCCGGCTCCGACGCCCGGCCGGCCGACCGACCGACCGGCCGGCTGGCCGCTCAGCTCCTCGTGACGACCAGCACCGTGACGTCGTCGTCGACCTGGGCCACGCCGACCTTGACCGAGAACGCGTCGAGGAAGGCCTCGACGTCGCGCTCGGCCCGCAGGTCGGCGACGACGCGGTCGAGGCTCGCGAGCGTCGAGTCGTAGACGTCGAGCACGCCGTCCGAGACGGAGACGAGCGCGTCGCCGGGCTCGAGGCGCAGCGTCCCGGTCGTCCAGCCCTCGGCCGCGTCCTGGAGCCCCAGCGGCAGGTCGTGCGACGAGAGCCGCTCGACCGTCCCCGAGGCGCGGAGGTGGAGCGTGAGGCCGTGGCCGGCGTCGACGTACTCGACGTCGCCCGAGCGCGTGTCGACGCGGGCGTGGAAGAGGGTCACGAACGACCCGGCCTCCGCGAGCTGGGGGCCGAGGGCCCGCGCCGCCGTGGCGAGCGCCGTCGCGGGGGGCGCGTCGGTGCCGTCGGGCCCCTCGTAGAGGCTCCGGCGGAGGGCCTCGGCGAGGGCGCCGGCCGCCGCGCCCTTGCCCATCACGTCGGCGAGCGTCGCCGTGACGACGTCGCCGCCCTCGGCCCAGGCGTGGAGGTCGCCGCTCACCGCGCCGTGGGGCCGGTCGAGGGCGGTGGCCGTGAGGTCGCCGTGGTGCAGGGCGGGGCGCTGCCCCGCGGCCGTCGGGTCCACGGCGACGGTGACGTCCGACGCCGGGCCCTGCCCCTGCCCCTGGCGGATCTCCGCCTCCGCCCACCGGCCCAGGTCGACCAGCCGGCCGCGCTCCTCCCCGGTGAGCCGGCGCGGCTCGGGGTGCAGGATGCACAGCGTCCCGATCGCCTGCCCGCCGTCGGCGCGCAGCGGCACGCCCGCGTACGAGCGCACCCCGAAGGCCGTGACGGCCGGGCTCTCGGCGAAGCGGGGGTCGAGGGAGGCGTCGGTCACCTCGAAGAGGCCCGTCCCGTGGACGGTGTACTCGCAGAACGCGGCCCCGTACGGGAACCGGGGCGCCGCCTCCCCCGGCTCCTGGGGCGACTTGACCACGAGCGAGGCGTCGTCGACGAGGTTGAGGTACGACATCGGCACGTCGAAGAGCTCGCGGGCGAAGCGCGTGATGCGGTCGAAGCGCTCCTCCGGCGGGGTGCCGAGGAGAGCCGAGGCCTCGACGGCGGCCAGGCGCTCGCGCTCGGCGGCGTCGAGGGGCGCGGTGCCGTCGACCGCGTGCCAGCCGACGTCGTGCGAGCCGGAGGCGTCGCCGCCCGGGTCCGCGGCGGCGTCGGTGTCGGTGTCGGTGTCGGTTCCCGTTCGGTCGTGCATGTCTCTCCCTGATCCGGCGGCCCCGACCTGGTGGTGCCCAGGAGGCGGTCGGGGCGATGGTGACGGACGACCAGTAGAGCAGGCGGGCCCGCCGCGTGCCAGCACGGGGCGTGCCCCGTTCGGGGGGCCCGGCGTGGGCGAAGCTGAGCAGGACCTGGGAACACCCACCCCTTCCCGAGGTGGCGGCGAACCCCTGTCACCTCCCCACCGGGAAGAACAGACAAGGAGTCCCATCGTGACCATCACGCGCAAGACCATCACCAAGACCGCCCTCGGCCTCGTCGCCTCCGGCGCACTCGTCTTCTCGCTCGCCGCCTGCTCGATGG